>NZ_CP121113.1:1050000-3479920 GCF_029581395.1 Roseinatronobacter sp. S2
CTAAGTACCCGGAGGAAAGGAAATCAATAGAGACTCCGTTAGTAGTGGCGAGCGAACGCGGACCAGCCGAGCCGAGATTGTGACTGGAATGGCCTGGAAAGGCCAGCCATAGCGGGTGACAGCCCCGTACAGGAAGCATGATCGGACGTATCAAGTAGGGCGGAACACGTGAAATTCTGTCTGAAGATCGGGGGACCACCCCCGAAGGCTAAGTACTCCTTACTGACCGATAGTGAACCAGTACCGTGAGGGAAAGGTGAAAAGCACCCCGACGAGGGGAGTGAAACAGACCTGAAACCGGACGCCTACAAGCAGTCGGAGGGACCTCGAGTCCTGACGGCGTACCTTTTGTATAATGGGTCAACGACTTGGTCTATCTAGCAAGCTTAAGCCGATAGGTGTAGGCGCAGCGAAAGCGAGTCTTAAATGGGCGCATGAGTTAGATGGATCAGACCCGAAACCGAGTGATCTAGGCATGGTCAGGCTGAAGGTTAGGTAACACTAACTGGAGGGCCGAACCCACATCCGTTGAAAAGGATCGGGATGAACTGTGCCTAGGGGTGAAAGGCCAATCAAACTCGGAGATAGCTGGTTCTCCGCGAAATCTATTTAGGTAGAGCGTCGCACGAATACCCGGGGGTAGAGCACTGGATGGGTAATGGGGCCCACAGGCTTACTGATCCTAACCAAACTCCGAATACCCGGGAGTAATATGCGGCAGAGCACACGGCGGGTGCTAACGTCCGTCGTGAAGAGGGAAACAACCCTGACCTACAGCTAAGGCCCCTAATTCATGGCTAAGTGGGAAAGCAGGTGGGACGACCAAAACAACCAGGAGGTTGGCTTAGAAGCAGCCATCCTTTAAAGATAGCGTAACAGCTCACTGGTCTAAACAAGTTGTCCTGCGGCGAAGATGTAACGGGGCTCAAGCCATGAGCCGAAGCTTAGGATGCGAGCAATCGCATGGTAGCGGAGCGTTCTGTTCAGTACTTCTTGCGTCTTTTGCACCCATTGCGGGTGCACCGGACGCAGAGCAAGTCTGCTGTGAAGCCGGCCCGTGAGGGACCGGTGGAGCGTTCAGAAGTGAGAATGTTGACATGAGTAGCGACAAACAGGGTGAGAGACCCTGTCGCCGAAAGTCCAAGGGTTCCTGCTTAAAGCTAATCTGAGCAGGGTAAGCCGGCCCCTAAGGCGAGGCCGAAAGGCGTAGTCGATGGGAACCAGGTTAATATTCCTGGGCCAGTGGGAAGTGACGGATCTCAAAGATTGTTCGCCCTTATCGGATTGGGCGGGCCGTTCAGAGGTTCCGGAAATAGCCCACACCAGACCGTACCCGAAACCGACACAGGTGGACTGGTAGAGAATACCAAGGCGCTTGAGAGAACCATGTTTAAGGAACTCGGCAAAATACCTCCGTAAGTTCGCGAGAAGGAGGCCCGTTCAGGAGGCAACTCTTGGGCGGGGGCACAAACCAGGGGGTGGCGACTGTTTATTAAAAACACAGGGCTCTGCGAAGTCGCAAGACGACGTATAGGGTCTGACGCCTGCCCGGTGCCGGAAGGTTAAAGGGAGGAGTGCAAGCTCCGAACTGAAGCCCCGGTAAACGGCGGCCGTAACTATAACGGTCCTAAGGTAGCGAAATTCCTTGTCGGGTAAGTTCCGACCTGCACGAATGGCGTAACGACTTCCCCGCTGTCTCAAACATGGACTCAGCGAAATTGAATTGCCTGTCAAGATGCAGGCTTCCCGCGGTTAGACGGAAAGACCCCGTGCACCTTTACTACAGCTTCACACTGGCATCAGGATTGCGATGTGCAGGATAGGTGGTAGGCTTTGATATGGGAACGCCAGTTCCCATGGAGCCATCCTTGAGATACCACCCTTCGCACTCTTGATGTCTAACCGCGGTCCGTTATCCGGATCCGGGACCCTGTGTGGCGGGTAGTTTGACTGGGGCGGTCGCCTCCCAAACAGTAACGGAGGCGTGCGAAGGTTGGCTCAGAGCGGTCGGAAATCGCTCGTCGAGTGCAATGGCAGAAGCCAGCCTGACTGCAAGACTGACAAGTCGAGCAGAGACGAAAGTCGGCCATAGTGATCCGGTGGTCCCGAGTGGAAGGGCCATCGCTCAACGGATAAAAGGTACGCCGGGGATAACAGGCTGATGATGCCCAAGAGTCCATATCGACGGCATCGTTTGGCACCTCGATGTCGGCTCATCTCATCCTGGGGCTGGAGTAGGTCCCAAGGGTATGGCTGTTCGCCATTTAAAGAGGTACGTGAGCTGGGTTTAGAACGTCGTGAGACAGTTCGGTCCCTATCTGCCGTGGGTGTTGGAGACTTGAGAGGAGTTGCCCCTAGTACGAGAGGACCGGGGTGAACGATCCACTGGTGGACCTGTTGTGGCGCCAGCCGCAGTGCAGGGTAGCTATGATCGGACAGGATAACCGCTGAAAGCATCTAAGCGGGAAGCCCCCCTCAAAACAAGGTCTCCCTTGAGAGCCGTGGTAGACCACCACGTCGATAGGCCGGAGATGTAAGCGCAGCAATGCGTTCAGTTGACCGGTACTAATGGCTCGATAGGCTTGATTTGATCCAGTAACAACCAAACTGATCAACAATCAAAGCAACCAAAAGCATTGACCAAAATACGTCGGGATTAAATAATCCCCGCTGATATGTGTTTCTTCTCAGGTTTGGTGGCAATAGCGCGAGCAAAACACCCGATCCCGTCCCGATCTCGGAAGTTAAGTGCCGCCGCGGCAATGGTACTGCGTCTCAAGACGTGGGAGAGTAGCTCACCGCCAAACCTGACAAGAAACACACAAAAATCTCTCTCAACGATCAACAAAAAACCAACGCGGGGTGGAGCAGCCAGGTAGCTCGTCAGGCTCATAACCTGAAGGTCACAGGTTCAAATCCTGTCCCCGCAACCAAATTACACCATAATATCAGTGCCTTACATAGCGCCACAAAGCGGGGCTTTCGCATGTGGCCAAGCCGTGGAAGCACTGTGGAAGCAGCAGACACCACATAAATGATGTGGCCGCAGCGCAACGCACAAGACATTCATTTCCAGACCAAACGCCCCGCAACAGCAGCCCGCACCTACCCTCGCTGCGCTTGGGCCACGACTGTCGCGCGGGATGCCGGGCCGCTTCCAACCTTGCACACCGCCGCCAGCCCCGAGGGGACCATTCGCCATGGCCCCCTTCTCAATCCCCCTAGGCACCGCCCGATAGGGGGAAAGGAAGGGGGGAACGACGCATTGAGCCAGAAGCGATACTTATGCGTCCTGCCGCGCGACGAAACTGTTTGCGGTTGCGGCGACGTGGACGACCCTTGGACCAGACTTTCGACATTTGGTTCATCAATGCGGCAACGCGCTTCCTGCCTTGAAATTTCCTACCTTTGAGTAGACTATAGAAAAGAAAATTACTCGGAGCGATTTTCATGACAGAGGCCGGTACATTTCACGTTGTAGTCTGCGAAAGTGGCGTCGAACTGAATGACTACATAGATGACATTGCGAGCTTTGTTAGGCTCTTTGATCCTTTAGAAAAGAACAATCTCACTCTTCTAAAGGACCAGAGAACTGCGGCCGTTTTCATTGAATGCCATATACCGGCTTCGAAAATTACGAACCTTGGAACAACTGATGTTCCATTAGATGCTGATGCCTCTGCAGAGTATCGAGCTAATCGGGATGTGGTGGCGGACCACGCGGCCTTTGAACAAATGCGCAATGATGCTTTGGAAGGTAGGCGGTTCAGCAACATAGTGGCGGAGTTTGTCGAGGGAGAACAACTACCCTTAAAGATTATTGGCGGACAGCATCGTTTTGAAGCGATCAAAGAAGCTCACGATGAAGGTATTGAAATTGAGCACGGCGTAAAAGTTTACCTACAGCTCGACAATGAGCAGCGCCTAGATGTTCAAATCATCTCAAATACGAACATTTCAGTTTCAAAGGAGCTCTTAGATAGGATGTATGAAACGCTTGCCGGAGCCGAGCTTCGCGAGTGGTGCCAGAAGTGCGGGCTACTGGAAAGAAAGCAAGACTTCGCAGATAAGCCGGGTCGAGGCAACCCAATCACGGTAAAGGAAGCACGATCATTCATCTGCAACTATTATCTGGGCAAAGCCATACCTTCTAATGAGTTTCCTGTTCGTGATACCACTCCACAGCTGGTCGAGTCTGGAAAACGTGATCCAAAAATATGGAAAGACACGAAGCAAACTAATCCTGATTTGTGGAATGACAAGAAGCTGCAAGCAGCGGGAAAATCGTTTGCCGAGTTGCGAACAGCGCAAATGAAATCTTTCTTGGATCAGAAAACTGGTAAATATATCGGTCCCGCGGACTTTCGTCACAAAGCAAAGAACCTCGCACTTTTAGCGGGTTGGGCTTTCGTAGCTGGTTGTCTGTCCGACAACCCAACGCGCTTGAAACGCCATTATTCTCTTCCCGAAAAGGGAAAATCAAAGGACCCACTTCGAGCGGATCTTCTAGCCAATGGCCGACACTCCACAGACCCTGCAAACTATCGCGGACTGGGCTACCGCTCCGATCCCAAGGAGCGCGGCCGGTTCGCCGAGCTGTTTTGGCTTCAAGCTGAGAACGGAGCCGGAATAACGAAAGGCGGGATCGAACTAGCTATTCAGGAGTATGAGGCAAAGCAGGCTAATCTACGTGCAAAAGCTATGCGGGAAAAGCTTAAGTGAGCGAGTTTGAAGCCTACTCAAGCGAACTACTGACATCGGCCAAGAAATTTCTTACCGAGGCGAAAGTGAATGACTTAAAAGCAGAGAAGCAGAGACTACTTAGGTCCGCTTTGACTCATGTTTTCTTTTTTCTTGAAGCTCAGTTGAATTATTTGGCATCACATTTCGCCAAGTCAGCGGATTTCAGCGTTGTAGAAAGATCACTCCTTACCGAGCGAGACATTGCATTGGTAAAAGGTCGTTTCGTTCTGACTGACAAAACGAAATTCTATCGTATGGAGGATAGGATTGAGTTCCTGTTGGCGAGGTTCTCAGCTGACCTGGAAGCATCAAAGAGTACATGGTTTTCAGATTTGACTTCGTCGATCAAGGTTCGAAATCGACTCGTACACCCCAAAGAAGCTCACAGCATCAGCGAAGCGGAGGTGGAGAAAGCGCTATTGGCAGTTCTTGCCTGTTTGTCTGAAATGTATATCGCAATTTTTGGGAAAAAGTTTCCTCCTGCAGCGCTTGGACTTCATATCGGCCCCGAAACCTGACCAGAGGATGTGTAGTAAAACCAACTTGGTTTCGGATAAAGACGACATGCAAACCAAGTGCAGCAAAAAGCCCGCTCCATCCCGCATAGCAGACACAGGATCACTCACCGACCGCACCATACCGGCTTCTTGCCTGCGCCAGCTTTTCGCGAATGCGCGACTTGTCGTCGGACCACCCGCGAATGAGTTGATGGATCGTTCCTTCTGCGAAGTTAAGGAGCCGGTCTTCTTGTATCCCGAACAGCGCCGCGCGGGAGATCAGGCAGGATGTGATCTGGCGAAGCAGCGCATCATCGCTGCGCCCCAATAGGAGCGCGTCAATATGCGCCCGATCTACCATGCTGGCGAGGTCTTCCATGTCTTGCGCAAAAGCATCATGGGCAATGGACCAGATCGGATGATCCGGCCAGCGCGCGCGGTTGCTGTCGCCTGTGGGAAGGGTGTAGCGCACATCGCATAAGGAATAGTGCAGGATTTCCGGCAGCTTCTCGCGCAGGTCACCCCATGTGGTCACGCCCCATTTGTCTTTCAGATGGCGCTTATAGGCGCGTATTTCGATGCGCCAGACCGAGGACTGGGCGCGGTCCGTGGGATCAAGTGGCGGCAGGCCCTGCGCGGCAAGCGCTGCATCCCAGATCGGCCACCAGTAGGACTTCCCCTTGGCGATCACTTCGGCCCGTTTGTCATAGAGCACAACCTGCCGCTGCGGGTTTTTGCCGATGGTGATGGTTTCGACCCGCCCAGACCTGCCGACGATCTGCATCAGGTCGGTCATGATCTCGCTGATGGTGCTTTGCGCATGCGCGACGAAATGATCACGATCCGCCACAAAGTCAGGAGCAAGAATATCGCAGGCCACATCAACCCGCCCGATACTTTCCCTGCCTGCTTCATATTTCATCCCAAGCGCCGACAGCGTGGCCTCAATAGACGCGCGCACCTTGCTCAACCCATTCAGGGCAAGGGGAAGGGCATTGCAGGACACACGAACGCCCCAGTCATCTGCACGGCCATTCGGTTTCTTGAAGAACCAGTTTTCCCCGAAAGGACCACCCAGACCCGTATCGCAGCGAAACGCATAGCCACCTTTTGCGCCTGACGCATGCACGATCATTCTGACGCCATTGTGCTGGAGCAGGCCGAGGTAACTGTCAGGGGCTTCTGCAATTGCGCGTTGCGCTTCCAGCTTTTCGGCAAGCTCTTCACAGATGGTCAGCTTGTAGGAAATATCGAGGCCGTCAAAACCTGTTTGGATCAATTGCATGATTGCTGCCGTTTTTTGGGGGTGATGTATTCATGAGGGGGGGTGTTACAAGGACCCCCCAATCGGGTCTGGCGTCGGGCAGGCGGGCGGTTCCCACCCGCGCCCCGCCCGCCCGCCGCCAGCTTACTGGCGAGCGCGTCGGTCGGTCGGGGCGCGATACGCTCGCACTTGGAGAAGGTTTGGCTGCGCACGGTTCCCGCCCTTGCCCTGCTTGCCCTTCGCCAGCTTTATGGGGAGCGCTACGGTCAAGCAGGGCAAGGGCTTGCGTTGCGCCATGATCCTGCTTGGGCCTGATGGGGAACATCGTCATTGGGAGGTATGGGCTTTGCGAGGGGCTTCAGCCCAATCCAAAACGTCGCTCATGCGATAGCGAACGGACCGCCCCAGTTTGTAGAATTCCGGCCCAGTTCCAGTGACCCGCCATTTCTGAATGGTGCGGACCGATTGACACAGCCGCTCCGCAACCTGACATTCGTCAATGAATGTTCCGGCAGGGTCAGCTTCAGTTTTTGCGTAGGAATTTTTCACAGGCAATCCTCGTCGATACTTTCAATAACGACGATCTACGCCCTGACATTCTCAGAAATCTATTCGAACTGCTTGCGGTAATGCTCCAACGCGTTGGGCAATTCCGCCAAGTTACTGACCTGAAATGACATTTCTCTGACCTTGCGGGACGCGGTTGCGATCTGTTGCAGGGTCAGGGACTGATCAACAACGTGCGCAATTCGAACGCTGAACTGAGCCGCGTCGGTGATCGGGTGTCCGTCCGACGCCCAATCCAGCTTGAACGGACGGCCTAGAACACTGGCCCAAACCTGAAAGCCCATGTGCAGCAGGTCCCACAAGCCTTGCTGTTCAGGGCGCCCTTTCCGGCTGGCTCTGGCCGCTGGACGCGCGTCAATGGCGCATTGGCCAAGCGCGGCCAAGATCGACCCGATATCCGCAAGGGGAATGCTCAGAGGCTGTTGGTTCGGTGAAGCCGCGTAGTGCAGGAGGGGCGCGTTGTCCGTTCCAGTAACACGCGGCAGATCAAACCCTTTCAGACTGCGCCCGACACCCGCTTCGTGCAATATCCGCTGCGTTTGCAGTGAAATATTCGCTAAGGCGTTTAGCAACGACTTTGCTGCTTGGTCCAGCGCGTGAAGTTCTTTGCGTATCCGTTCAAAATCATGCGCCGCGCGCTCGGTCTCACAGGCATATTCGCTGGCTCCGAATTCCAGCACCTGCCCGATCTCATCCCGCATTTCAGCAGGAATGCCAAAGTCAGCACCGATCTCGTCCATGATTTTCGGTGTGAACACTGTGCGCGGCAACGACAGCGCAGCTTGTGAGAACGGCAGTGCAAAAGTTGTCCACGGAAGTGGCGGGATAATCTCGCTGCGGGCGGAGTAAAACTTTGCCACTTTGGCCTTTTCTGGTTTCAGGGAGGGCGGGGGTATTTTCAGCGTGGAACTTTACAGGAAGGTCCGCCTCGCGCGTCGGGGCGGTATGAGCGAACGGGCAGCAGCGAGCCATTTTGGGATATCGCGTGCGAGCGTGAAGAAGATGATGATGTTTTCGGTGCCGCCCGGCTACCAGCGAACGGCGGATATCAAGCGGCCCAAGCTGGACGGGTTCACCGGCTTCATTGACCAATGGCTGCAAGACGATCTGAACCGTCCCCGCAAACAGCGCCACACCGCCAAGCGCATCTTTGAACGGCTGCGCAACGAGCACCGGTTTCAAGGCAGCTATACGACGGTCAAGAACTATGTCCGCGAACATGGGCGGCGCAGCCGTGAGATGTTTGTGCCATTGGCACATGCCCCCGGCCATGCCCAAGCGGATTTCGGCGAGGCGATGGTCGTGATTGGCGGGGTTGAGCAGAAGGCGCATTTCTTTGCACTGGATCTGCCTTACAGCGATGCCTGCTTTGTTCGGGCTTATCCTGCGGCGGTCTCCGAGGCCTGGGTTGATGGTCATGTTCATGCTTTTGCATTCTTCGGCCGGGTTCCACAGTCGGTTCTTTATGACAACGATCGATGTCTGGTCGCGAAGATCCTGCCGGACGGCTCGCGCAAGCGGACCAAGCTGTTCAGTGGGTTCCTGTCGCATTACTTCATCCACGATCGTTATGGCCGACCGGGTAAGGGCAACGATAAAGGTGCCGTCGAGGGTCTGGTTGGATATGCGCGGCGCAACTTCATGGTGCCCATCCCTCATTTTGCAACATGGGAGGCGTTCAATCTCTGGCTGGAAGAGCAATGCCGTAAGCGCCAGTCAGATGTCTTGCGCGGATATGACGACAGCATCGGGCAACGACTGGCGCGCGATCTTGAAGCGATGATGGATCTGCCGGCGACTCCATTTGATGCCTGTGATCAGGCCAGTGGCCAGGTAAACTCACAATCCCTGGTGCGCTACAAAACCAATGATTACTCGGTGCCGGTTGCCTATGGCCACCGTGACGTCTGGATCCGGGGTTATGTCGATCAGGTTGTCATCGGCTGTGGTGGCAATGTGATCGCCCGTCACCCCAGATGCTGGGACCGGGAGAATATGGTCTTTGACCCGGTGCCTTATCTACCCCTTTTGGAGCAAAAGACCGGGGCACTGGATCAGGCTGCCCCATTGGTGGAATGGGAGTTGCCAGAGGAATTTGCAACCTTGCGCCGCTTGATGGAGGCCCGCATGATCAAGGCAGGTCTTTGCTACGTATGTGCAGGTCTTGCGGTTGTTGGAAACGTTCGAGATGGCCGATCTGAATATCGCCGTCAAAAATGCGCTGCGCATGGGCGCGATTGGGTTTGATGCCATCAAGCATCTTGTCTTGTGCCAGGTCGAGAAGCGGCCACCCAAGCTGGATCTGGATATCTATCCGTATCTGCCACGCGCCAATGTCGGCACAACGTCAGCGGCCAGCTACATGTCCCTGATGAAGCGGGGGAAAGCCGCATGACACAAGCCCCGCAAATCCTACTGGAGCATCGGCTCAAATCTCTCCGCCTGCCAACGGTGCTGCGAGAATATGGCAAACTGGCCCGCCAATGCGCCACAGAAGGGCATGACCATGCTCAGTTCCTCGCACGTTTGGTCGAACTGGAAATGATCGACCGTGAACGGCGGATGATCGAACGGCGCATCAAGACCGCGAAGTTCCCAGCTGTCAAAAGCCTGGACAGCTTCGAGTTCAAGGCGATCCCGGCCTTGAACAAGATGCAGGTTCTGGAGTTGGCGCGCTGCGAATGGATTGACCGGCGCGAGAATGTCATCGCACTCGGACCCTCAGGCACCGGCAAGACCCATGTTGCTTTGGGACTTGGTCTATCTGCCTGTCAAAAAGGTCTTTCTGTCGGCTTTGTCACGGCTGCAGCGCTGGTTCACGAACTGATGGAGGCCAGAGACGAACGCAGGCTCTTGCGGCTTCAAAAGCAGATGGTGGGTTACAAGCTGCTGATCATCGACGAATTGGGCTTTGTGCCGCTCAGTAAAACCGGGGCTGAATTGCTGTTCGAGTTGATCTCCCAACGCTACGAGCGCGGCTCCACGCTGATTACCAGCAACCTGCCATTCGACGAATGGACCGAAACCTTTGGGTCAGAACGCCTGACCGGCGCGCTGCTCGATCGCCTGACCCACCACGTCAACATCCTGGAGATGAACGGCGAAAGCTACCGACTTGGCCAGAGCAAGGCGCGTCAGACAACACCCAAAACCTAAACCACAATCCGCATCAATTGGCCCTGCCGGGCCAAGCATCCGGGCAACCGCCAGCTATATGACAAGCGCGGCCGCCCGGATGCTGACGCTCGTCTATACGCTGATTATCCCAACCCCAAAGTGGCAACATTTTGCACTGCCCTTTGGCTCACTCTTACTCTGCCGTTGACATGTCGCGCACTCGCAAGCGCAACTGGCCGGTCAGCACCTTGAAACGATACTTGGTCGACCAGACAATGTGATAGCGGTGATAGAAAAACGCAGTGCTTGCCGGTGTCATACTGCATGATGGTATCCTCCCGTCTGGAAGACGGGGGGGTGGTACCAGAGCGTGGATACTAAAAGCAGACATTCGGCCCCGTCTGCAGCATAATGCCCGGTTCGGCCTTCATGGGTTTTAGCCGCTGATCAGTGGCATTCATCTTGCGCTTCAGTGACAAAACAAAATCAAACAGACTGTAGGCGATGTACCCGCATCTGAAAGCGGTGGGCAGCGAAACAGCTGCAAGTGAAGTGATCGGCATCGCTTCTAGCGCTCGCCCATAGCATCTTGGATCGTCCGGACGATTGGGGCAAAGAAATAGGTTATGATGCGACGTTCTTCAGTTTGCACGTCTATAGTTGCTGTCATACCTGGCCGAAGCTGGAAGCGATTGGTGCCTGCTGACAGATATGTCGTGTCGGGTGAAATGCGCACGATGTAGCCCCAATTGTTATTTCCTGCGTCAGTCGAGTCGGCTGCGATATCATTAACTGCGCCCTGTACAAAACCGAACCGCTCAGAGGGATAAGCATCAAACCGGAGGTTTGCGCGTTGGCCAATTTCCATAAAGCCAATATCCTGATTGGAAAATACTCCCTCTAATTCGATTTCGACGTTCGTCGGCACTATTCGTAAGAGTTCCGCTCCTGTTTGAGCTACACCACCGATAGTAAAGGCGGACAACTGGTCCACAATGCCAGCAACAGGTGCGCGAAGTGTGGCCGCATCCACGCGACGTAACAGCGCGCGGGCTTCCTCTTGCACTGTTGCAAGGCGAGCCTCTATCTGGGTTCGCCGCTCGAGGTGTTTGCTACGCTGGTTCGCAAGTAACCGCCGCCTTTCCATAGCCAGCGCGCCACGATCAGCGGCCCGGCGATCAAGCTCGCGTAGATTGACCTCGCGTTCCCTCTCAAGATCAGTAAAAGCCTGCTGAACGTCAAGAAACGCGGCACGGCTCGTCGTGCCTTGGCCCAGAAGCTGCTCGGCAGTCGCGAGTCGGTCAGCTTGAATTGCAAGGGCGGCATCGGTCCGGTCAATGCTGGCTCGTGTCACTGCCTCTGCTCGCAGATTGGCTTCATCTTGAGCTTCTATCTGTGCAAGCGCGGAGAAAAGGTCTGCAATCTCTGCGGCGAGAAGTTCGCGCTGCTCACGCGTATAGGCTGAATCTGCGATCTCAGATTGAATTTGTAATTTCGCATTGGCTGATGCTTCAGCTAAATCCCCGCTCTGTTCAGCAAAAGATATCACTTTGACAATTTCTTCAATTCGCGCCCGCTCGATGATCAGCCGTTCCTGCTCCGACTGCGTATTTGCCAGTTCGGCCTTTGCATCTGTTGCATCCAGTTCGATAAGGATGTCACCCCTCTCAACAGACGCTCCGTTGCCAACATGAATCGCATCGATTCTGCCGTAGAACTCCGGCTGGATGACTTGCACACGATTGACAGGAACGACACGGCCCTGACCGCGAGCAACCACCTCAACCGTGAAGAAAATCGAAATCGCAATGACCGCCGAAAAAACTGCAATCGTAAACCAGATAGTTCCGTGCAGCGTGGGTGACCTCAGGTCCATTGGATCTGCTATGCCATTCATCTTAGCCCCGCAAAATCAACAACCTGGTCGGGGTTCGGGAAAACGTCAGGGCTATGGGTGATGATAATCAGCGTCGCCTCTTCTTTCAGCGCCTGCAACTCTGTCGCCATCCGTTTTTGTGCCTCATAGTCGAGAGAGCTTGTCGGTTCATCCAGGATAATGACTTTTGGACGGCGCATCAAAGACCGGGCGATTGCGACGCGTTGGCGTTGACCACCAGACAAGGCCGAACCACGTTCGCCAACCGGTGTGTCCAAGCCCAAGGGTAATTGCGCCACCAGATCTGCGGCGGCTGAAATGCGCAAGGCACGCGTCAGATCCGCATCATTGGCGTGATAATCCCCCAGCAACAGGTTGTCGCGCAGGGTGCCCGAGAAGAGATACGGTTCTTGTGGAATATACGCAATTTTCGAGCGCACATCATGCGGGTCGAATTCGGCAATATCCTCACCACCCAGCAAAACCTGCCCGTGGTCAGGTGTATCAATGCCTGAAGCCAGTCTGCCAAATGTCGATTTGCCAATGCCAGAGGGGCCGACAACTAATGTCAGGCTATTCTGGGCTGCTTCAAAACAGAAGTTGCGCAAAATTGGGGTCGATGGGTCATAGGCAAAATCGACATCTCTGAAGCTCAGCCTGTTTTCGACCTGCGCGGGCAGCTTGGGCAACGCATCGAATGGCTCTATCGGGGTATTGACGATATCCCCAAGCCGTTGACGCGACACGCGCACATTTTGCCATGTCTCCCAAAGCGCCGAGAAATTCTCGATGGGGCCAGTGACTTTTTGGGCCAAAAGGTGAAACGCGATCAGCTGCCCAAGGGTCAGATCGCCTGCAAATACAAGCTGGGCACCCACGTAGATGATACTGATCGTGATCGCTTGTTCGACCACGAATAGCATTTTGCTGCTCCATATATTCAAAATGCCTACGCGATAACCCGCTTTCAAACTGCCATGCAGGGTTTGGTCCAACCGCGCGAGCATCTGGCGTTCAGCGCCAAGTGCCTTGACCGAAGCGATGCCAGAGATGTTCTCGACCATCTGTGATTGGTGCTGCGCGCCTGCATCAAATTGCGCGCGCAAGCGGCGGCGCAGGAACGGGCCAAAACCGAAATAGATCAGAAACTGGATCGGCAGAGCGACAAGGATGATCAGGGTCAGTTCTGTCGAAAGGGTGAACAACACCGCAATATACACAACTACGAAAACCAGATCGAGGAAAACGCCCGTTGTTGTGCCGACCAGAAAGGCGCGGATCGTGTCGGTTTCGCTGACACGGGTGATGGTCTCGCCCACATTCCATTTGCGCGAAAAGCGGAAGGGCAGCTTGAACAGATGGTCAAAAATGCGCGCACCGAGTTCGCGGGTGACGCGGTTGGCGGTAAGCATGCCCAGAAGTTCGGACAGGATTTGAAAGCCCACCTGAAACAGGGCGACGGCGGCGAATATGGCCACGACAACGACCAGCGATGCTTCGCGCTGGAAGGGCAGGATGCGGTCGATGATGACCTGAAAGATGAACGGCTCCACCAACCCCAGAAGGCGCAGGCAGATGGCGAGGAAGATCAGCTCCAGATAGAAGGGCGTGAACTTCCACAGCGTTTTGCCGAACCAGGAGAGGGGGATTTCGTTTGAACTATTGCTCATCTAAAGCAAAATAAAGTCAAATGAGCACGTTATATCTGGAATTGGCATTCTGACCTGACTATCGAAATGCAATTGCAACAAGCATACCAGTAATAACTCCCGCAGCTACGCAGGCATTGTTCAAATCTTTATTGGGCTCTATACGGCGCGCGATAAGTTTTGCAATATAGTAGCCAACGACCGAAAAAATAGCAGCTAGGACATAGTTAACCAATGCACTCTCCCTTCTTGACACGTGCAAAAAACGATAATGGGGCACCCGGAGGTGCCCCGGTATTTGGGTTACGGCGCTGTCATCATCCCGTCGTATGAAGCTGAAGTGCTCAAAGACCCAACACAAGCCTCGTATGTAGCGTAGCCAACTGCACCTCCAGCGGCCAAACCTGTATTGGGTGACTTAGTTGCGCCGCCGACAACTGTGGCAGTCGCGCCGCCGGCAACCGCACCAAGGGCAGCGCACGCTGCCTTCTCAGCATGATTAACATTCCGACCACCGCCACCATTGCCACCGCCGCCACCACCGCCGCCAAAGCTGATGTTCCCATAAAGATCGTTCATCACTTTCACGAGCTCTTGTGACATTTCTGTCTTCCTTACTGTTACCGCGCGGATATAATTGCCGCTGCGACGTCGCTGTATGCCGGGCTTTCCTTCGCCCGGCGGTTCAACCGGGTGGAGGGTTCATCATCAACCCTTCACCCATTTTCGCCTGACATTAACCAGACGAAACCTTGACTGGCGCCGACAGCGCCAGGCGTAGCTGACCGACATGGTCGGGCTGTCCAATGCATAGACTTGATGGAACCACCCAGCTGGCTGGACCAGCAAGTCTCACGGTTCTCAAAGCTACCGTTCAAAAAATTGATGAACCCTTTGCCCGATTGTTCCATGCAATCTAAATAAGTCTTTGGATATTCTACATTCATGCAACGACCTGCCTGCGCTGGCGGATCGCTGCGCCTGTCCAGCGGCTCACGCGGCGCACTGAACCGTCCATGTTGCGGCGCAGACTGGTTGCAGTCTGGTCAGGGAAAATGTTGTGGGTCATGTCATGGGCCACTTCCCGAATGTTCCCATAGGGCGTGATCCAGTCGTTGAAGAACAGCCGGTCGCCGCAGTTCCATTCTTCATGTGACAGCGCTCTACCTGATGCATGAACTTCACGCTCGACCTCAGCAGAAAGCCAAGCCCATGTCACCATCGCTGCCGGTACCCCGTCTTCGGTGACATAGAAGCGGCACTGTCCAGACCAGAGTGCCGGAAGGATTTCAGTTCTAAAGTAATCTCCTAGCTGATGCTTCCCGTGATATGGGGATTGCGCAAGCAACTCGAGTGCATAGCCAGCACTAGGATTGAACGAAGACCTGCCTGTCTCGTGTTGTAGATGGCGATTTAGCGCGGATTGCAGTTCAAGATGATCTCCGAATGGCGCAGCTTGTCGGGTCAAAGTGATCTTGTTCGCAGAAGGTGGCTTGATCCAGGTCGCATAGCCCAGCGGCCTGTCGTGAAGATCAAGCGCTATGAATGCCGTTTGATCCCGCATATGGCCAAGCCATGTTTGATAAACCTCTCCGATTGGTTTTTCGGAAACGCCTTTTCTGTATTCAGTCTCCAGAAGTGTCATCGCGCCAAGGCTGCGGTAGGGCCCGAGTGCTGGCAGGTCTTGGTCAGATCGTTGTAAAGCAGGCAAATAATTCGCAAATGTACCCGCCTTGCTGGCCATTTTCTCCACTGGCAGATGAGCCATCGCATCCTCGCCAGATGCAAACAGGCTTGTAAGCCACTCACCCCGGCCTTGCATAAACAATGCGCAAGCGAGCAATCGTGCAACAGGATAGTTTTGCCGATAGTGATACGGAGCTTTTGTTGCTTGCAAGGCTGCTTTCAGACTGTCCAGGTCGCGACCGAGGTAAAGCGCATTCTGGTCTTCCCATGCGCCCAGAAGTAACTCGAGAAGCCTTGGGTTTCTGTGCTTCTTTACATGAGAAATGAGAAGCAGTTCTCCAAGAAATGCACAGACTTCGCGCGCAAGTGGTGGCATATACGCCCCGCGTGACAAGGTGATCTGAACAGCATGCGCTACTTCATGTGCAAGAGTGAGAAGATCTGTCGGCTTTCCTGTCCATTGCAGGACCAGAACCGGCACCCGGCCAGGACCACGGTTAATTGTGCAGGGATGGTTTGTCTCGCATTCTGCTGGTTCGCGGATCCGTATCCGCGCCAACGCTTCGCCAATTGCACCGCAGTTCTGGAACGCATCTTGAAAGGCGGGTCGGATAAGGTCTGACAGCGCTTTATCAAGAGGCCCGAGGCTTTCTGCTACTTCACCGGAGGGCGCCGCGCGAGTAAATGGCGGGTGTACGCGAAGTGCGCCAGCGTTATACGCCAATACAACGTCTGCTAACACATCTTCAGTTATCTCGTGAAGTTCTAACCACTCTTCGAAACTATGCATGCAAGCTCCTAAAAGCACAACACTCTAAAAACAATCTTAGGTTGCAATTACGCTGCAACAGAGAAATGCGTGATGTCAAGAATAGTTCTTTTGCAAAATTAATTGCTGAACCAAATATATAAGCTTTAAGCGTGATCTTGCCGATTTCACCCCAAACACCTTGCAGTCTTGACTTGCTTAGAACACAATCCTGACGTGTATTTCGAACCCCACGCCGCGGTGCTCCAACGGTAAAATGGCCTGATAACGAGTGCGATCAAACATGATAAAGATAGTGAACTCGTCGTCGTTTAGTGGTGAACGCCCTGAAAGGCGCACAGTTGCCAAACAGCAACTCTTCAACCGGAGTGATCAATCATTATTTTCACGATATGAAGACTGGGAGCGTCTGATATGCAGGTTGTTTCAGATAAAACTGCAGCAAATATGCAAGGTAGAGAATGTTTTACCTGACAAAGCATATACTATAGATGAGCATCCGCTTAAGTTCTCGATGCAGCCATTTTATGTGCATAATTCAACTAATATTTGCTTTGTTAAAAATCCGAGCTCATGAGGGCCACTGTAAGATCAAGTGCTATCTCAATTCTTGTGCTAGGCTTCTTGGGCCTGGCGGGTTGGGTCATCGCGTCCCAAAAGTTGCGGGTATCGCATTACATTACCCCCACAGACCGCGCGGGTCAGGTGCAGGTTATTTTGCGGATCGCGCGGCCCTTTGATCCGGATGAACAGGTGGGCATTGCCCATTATGCCGAGCATCTGGCGTGGTACGCAGCAATCGGCGAAGAGGCACGCGGCCCGGACCGGCATTCGGGCGCGTGGACCAGCCATCGTGCTATTTCCTACAGTCTGACCGGGCGATCTGAGGATTTGGCTGAAATGACTGCGACCCTTGCGCGTGTATTCGAACCAATCAATCTACCCGTCCGCTTCGCCGAGGAAGAGCGGAACATCATCCAGCGCGAGTATAACTCGGTGCTTGGCCAGAGTATCAGCGGCCGTGCTGAAGAGGCTTTGTTTGGCGTCCTGCATGCGGGCACACAGCTTGGCCCCTCGATCATTGGCACTCCTGAGCAGATTGATGCCTTGGAATATGACGCCGCACGCGCCTATCATCTGGCCACGCATACCCCCGAAAACGCAGCGTTTATCTTTCGTGGCGATGTTGGGCGTTTGCAGGTCTGGCGTGCGCTGATGGGGCTGCAACTTGATCTGACGGGCGAAAAACCTGTGCCGTCCGGCTATAACATGGGGCCGGACCTTGTGCATCTGGCCGAATTCCCTGACCCCAGTGCCGCACCGCGCATGATCTGGCGGCAGGTGGTTGCTCTGGATGCGCCAGTGCCCTTTGACCTGCTGCAAGCGCAGCTTGATCATCTGCGCGCCATGCTGGACACCAACCTGCCCGGGGGCTTGGCGGGTCCCTTGCGATTTGATGCCAAACTTGCGCGGGAGTTCCGCCTTAACCTGATCGCGATTGACGAGCAGCATGTTGAGTTGCGCTTTCAGGCCAGCCCTGATGCCGGTGTCAGCCTGCCAGACCTGCGCGCCGCGTTCGAAACCGTTCTGGCAGATAGCGCCGCCGCGGGCATCCCCGCGCCAACCTATAACCGCGTGATGGCGCGCATGGAAAGCTATTGGCCTGACTGGGATGACCGTAACAAGGCCCGCCGGTGGGTGGCCGATTACACCACTGCCCGTGTTTTGGCGCTGCGCGACCCGCTGAGTGCCCGCGCCCTGCGCCAGATCAAGCCACAAATCACCCGCGACAGCCTAAACGCACTCTTGACCAACCTTTCCAAAGCCAGCCGCACGGCCATCGCCTTCATCGGACCACAGGAGAGTTTTGAATGATCCGTTTCGCCCTTGCCCTACCGCTTGTTCTTGGCCTGTCATTTTGCGAGGGCGACCAGTCCCCGGTGGCCACAGATCAGACCAGCCCAAATGGCACATCCTACCGCCTGATCCAGATGCCGGGCAATGATTACGCTGCAATTCTGGCCGCTTGGCCCAATGACTGGGCGTGGCAAGCAGGGCGGAACCCAACTACGCCCTATATTGGGGCCGAACTGATCCTGGCGGGCGGTGCGACAGGATATCCAGCAGGCGAAGTGGTTGAGCGCTTTGCCGATATGGATGCTGAAGGGGTTCTGGCGGTGAGTGCTGACCACCTGTATGGCCGGATCGTTAGCAAAAAGCAGGATCTTTCTGAAGCAATCACCATTGCCAATGCACATCTGACGCAACCCAGCTTCGACGACGAGTGGTTTGAGCGCATCCGGACGAGTTTCACACAAAGCATGGCTGAGGCGCAATCACAGACCATGCACCAAGGGTTTGAGGCATTGCGTTGGGCCGTCTTGGGTGAACAGCCTGTGCGGAAAATGCTGTCGCTGGATGATTCTGCCCAATTTGCTGCGCTGTCGTTGGATGATCTGCGCGCATGGCACAGCGCCACGGTCACGGAGCAGCCCGAAGCAGTGGTGATCACAGGCGACGTGACGCCTGAACAGGCGGGTGCTGCCCTTGACCAGCTTTTTGCAGGCCTGCCAGCAGACAACGCTGATACGCACGAAGTCACGCTGGATTACCGGCCACGCCAGATATTGCTGCACCTGCCCGATGCGACCGATGCACACCTCACCTTCATCGCGCCCCTGCCAGCCACCCGCAACGGCGGCGATCTTGAGGATCAGATCCTTGTCAATGCTCTGGGCGGCGATGAAGACAGCGTGTTGTTCGCAACTGTACGCGACGGGCTTCGCGCCAGCTACAGCTTTGATGCCGGGGTCGCCAATTATACGCGCGAAAACCGTTTTCTGTTAATGGCCGGCACGCTGGAAGCCGATAAGCTAAATGACGCCGTGGATTTGGTACGGGATGCCTATACTGGGTTCCGCTCCACTGGCCCCGATGGTGACATTAATGACCGCAAAGAGCCGTGGCGTGCAGCTTTTGAGGAAAACCGCAATTATGTGGTCGATCAGGGCCGAATGGAGCTTGAGACCACACTCGACGGGTTCGCCACAGGCCATTCGCTAACCACACTCGACATGCTCGACGCTCTGACTGCCACCGACTTGCGCAACCGCCTGCGCGATCACTGGCCAGATGCGCAGGATTTCGTGATAATGGCTGTCTCGCCTGATGCAGATGCCCTTCCAGGGGCATGCGTGATCACACAGCCCGAAGAAGCGAAGGACTGTTGACTCAGACTACCCTCAGGAAGTCTTCAATGAGACGGCTTCACAAGCGTTTTTTCGATCTGTTCCTCGAAGGCGCCAAAAAAGCCACGACGGGTAAGACGGTTTGCAACGATGCTGCCGGCAATATGCTGCGCGAGGCCTGAATGGCCGCTTCGACGCTCCCAGGTCGTTTGCCCAACTGTCAGCAAAGGGCCGGGCGTGTCGCGCACGACGACGATGACCCGCGACTTTGCAAATTCAGCTAGCTGCCACAAGTCGCCGGTCCCTCTGTCGTGCGGCGTTCGCCAAAGCGGTCACTCGGGCAAGGGGCAGCGACGGACTGTTGCCAGCCTCATTGCGGACGGTCACGCAGGGTGCGGCATCTGCAGGGTCATAGACAGACAGGGCGGTAAGCCGTCTGTGAGTTTGCCGCATGGCAACCGCATCATCTTGGAAAAGCCGTCATTCGCGCCATGCTGCGGCTCCGGTGTTCGCACGATCCCGCTCAAGCATATTCCTGCATATTGCCCAGCAGAATGCCGGTCATCGAAAGATCAGCAACATCCCGGTCAATCGCGTCCACCCTAACAGGGCGCTGAAATAGTCCCTGAGCCGGAAGGCTGTCCCTTCATCAGGGCTGGGTCGGGGGATTGCGATGTCTGTCGGCGCGTTCGACATACGCGCCAGGTGCGGTTCTTCCGCGTCACACAGCCAGCAACCGGGGCAGTCTTGCGAGGTTGTTGGCGGCCATTGTCAGGATGAACCGCGACCGGACGCGATCGACGCCGCGATACATGGTCTGTGCCATGCCGCCGACGGTTTTCGCCCAGCCGAACGCCTCTTCAATTTTCTTTCGGTGCTTCTGGGACAGGGCGTAACCGGCATGTCGGGTGGTTCGGCCATCGATTGCTGAATATCTCGTTTTCTGGGCGATATGGGGCGTGACGCAGGCTTTGCGCAGGTCGGCAACGAACCCACCCGCGTCATACCCCTTGTCGGCCCCCAGCGTCATCTGCCGGGTCGATCCAGGGGAATGGCGATGAACCATGTCCAGGGCGGCCGTACGTTCGGCATGGCCGTCAGCCTGGGTCAGGTCGCCTTGCACGATCAGCCCACTCCGGTTCTCCATCAGCGCATGCCCGATGAAGCAAAGCATCGCCCCGGTGCCCGGGGACTTCTTGTAAAGGCGCGCGTCCGGGTCGGTGGTCGAGGCGTGGGTGGCATTGGACCGTTTCTCGCCCTTGAAATCGACTTCGGCATTGCGGTGGGGTTTGGTGGTGCGGGGCATCGGGTCGGTCTCGGTTGGGGGTCTCGGAAGGCGCGGGCTCAAGCGTGGCATCTGGGGCGAGTGGATCGCATGGCCCGTCATCGTCAGGCGGGGTGGTCTCTGCCTTCGGCTGGAAGCTCTTCATCGACGCCCAAGCCTTCACCAGCGTGCCATCGACCGAGAAGTGGTCGTCCGACAGAAGCGGCGCGACCTCGCGATGGGCCAGAATCGCCGCCATCACCTTGCGCGACATCTGCGTGCTCAGCAGCCGGTCGCGGTTCTTCGTGAAGACGGTCGGGACCCAGACGGGATCATCGATACCCAGCCCGACAAACCAGCGGAACATCAGGTTGTAATTCATCTGCTCCATCAACTGACGCTCGGATCGGACCGAGAACAGGAGTTGCAGCAGGCTGGCCCGGATCAGCCGTTCCGGCGGGATCGAAGGGCGGCCGAAATCGGTGTAAAGCGCCTCGAACTCGGCATCGAGACTGGCGAGCGCGTCATTCACCACCTGACGGATCTTGCGCAAAGGGTGCCGCACCGGAATGCGCTCCTCCAGATCAACATAGCTGAACAGCGACCCGCTCGTCCCGTCCGTCCCGCGCATCGTCACCCCCGCCGTTACAGTGCAAAGAGTGAATCATGTTCTCAAACCGCTGTCGAGACAGGACTATTTCAGCGGCCTGTTAGTCGTTCTAACATCAAGGCATCAGCCCAGTAAATGTGGTTCAGAGTAGCCGCAATCGATTGACAGAACGCACCTCGATCCTTCCAACGACTGAATTTGTGAGTCCATCGGCAGCGTTTACCAAAGAGATGTTCTGCCATGTATTGTAGCGGGCCATGAGTCGGCAGTATTCGGATGAGATCATTTTCTCAGCTTCCAATAGTTCTTGATGTGAGTTGCTTTTAGGACGCTTACTCGGAAGCGTTGTCTGTGGCGCTATTCCGCGCCGGAATGTCCGGCACTAACACCCTGATCAGGATGCTAGCATGACCAGCCGACCATGGTAAAATCAGTCATTTTATGGGTTGCGTCAAGCGTCAGATACAACCTCTTTGTCCCGCATCGCCGTTATTAAACATCATGAAATGCTGCGCTATGGATGAATGGCCGGTCTCGTGAAGTTGTACCGCAGCGCTCGACCATGAAGCCAATGGCCGGTGAGGGCCGGGTGTGTCGCTGTCCCCTCGAAGCAGAACGTGGCCATGCTGCGCCGCCACAAGGCTGAAACGAGCCCAAACTGGACAAGCCGAGGCTTGTGGTCAAGCTGTGGGTTTGCTCTACTGATTTGAAACCAGAGATTGGAATAATGCCTTGGAACCGTTGACCGTCGCAATCTTCGCAGGTGCCCTGTTGCTTAACGCGGGGACGCCGGGACCCAGCATTGCGGCCTTGGTTTCCCGTGTGATCACCAGCGGATGGCGAGATGTAATTCCCTTTGTCGCCGCCATGTGGATCGGCGAAGTGATTTGGCTGTCCATGGCAATCGCTGGGTTGACCGCACTGGCCCAAACTTTCCAGTTCGGTTTTCATGTCCTGAAGTGGCTCGGCATTGCTTATCTTTGCTGGCTAGCGTTCAAGATGTGGCGGCAACCAGTGATTGAAAGTCCTGACGAATTGCCCCGGCGTTCATCTTGTTTGTCGATGTTTGGCGCCGGGATGGCTCTTACGTTAGGCAACCCCAAAATCATGGTATTCTACATTGCGCTTCTCCCCTCGCTGATTGAACTTTCGACGGCTGGCTTTCAGGAATGGGCGATGCTCGCTAGCGTTACGTTGATCACACTGGCGGCGATTGATCTGATGTGGGTATTCCTTGCTCACAAGGCACGTCTCTTGTTGCGGACCCCGCGTGCAACACGCATTGCCAACCGGATCGGAGCGGTTGCCCTTGGCGGAGCGGCAGTCACTGTAGCAACCCGGAACTGAGGCACTTTTGCCATTGTCCGGTTTGTCCGCGCTGCTGCCACCCACCCTGCGAAAATGCTGCAACACCCACGAACGACTGGTCTTGTGAAGCGGCATCGGTTCTACCGGTGAACGGCGGCTCTGGGCCAACAGGTTGAAGCGCCCGCAAACAGATTCGCCTTACTTCAGGATGCATGAATGTCGCTGATGGGCTCCAACCTGCCTTGCGGCGCTGCAGTGTGCTATTATCCCTGACCAGCGCGGTGTCGGTGTTGTGGTGGTGAGAGGCGGATTGGAAGATCCGTCGTGACTTCTATCAACCTTTCTGCCATTCGGGCGCGCCGCTCTGCATGGAACAAGGGCCGACTCGTGGGGCAAAAGCGTCCCCTTCTGCCAAAGCATGTCTGGGCGATTCGGGTGCGCCTTGAACTTGCGGAACGCCATCGTGACCTAGCGCTGTTCAATATGGCAATCGACAGCAAGTTAAGGGGCTGCGACCTCGTTCGCCTGCGCGTCCCTGATATCTACGCTGCTGGCCAGGTGAAGGAGCGGGCCGCGATAACCCAAAGCAAGACCTCTCAGTCTGTTCGTTTTGAGATCACGGCCGGGACGCGGGCATCGCTGAAAGCGTGGATTGAGTCGCCGCAGATGTTGGGATCAGAGCACCTGTGGCCCGGGCGTTTGCACGACAGAGCACACATTTCAACGAGGCAATATGCCCGGCTGGTGCGGGAGTGGGTGACGTCCATTGGGCTTGAGCCAAGTACTTATGGCACACATTCCATGCGGCGCACCAAGGTTGCGCAGATCTATCGTAAGACTGGCAACTTGCGCGCGGTTCAGCTCTTGCTCGGTCACACCAAGATGGACAGCACGGTTCGGTATCTCGGTGTGGATCTTGAGGATGCGCTGACAATCTCGGAAGGGGTGGAAATCTGAAGTCGAGGGGGCAACCTTCCGGCCGCCCCCTCAAACGTTGCAAGACTGTTAGCTGCCGCTGAAATAATGCACCAGCATGCGCCCGCTCCAGCTTCATTGCAGACGGTCAGGCAGCAAGTGTCGGGTGATCGACGTGCAGAGGGCGGTTTCCGGACATGCGCGGCAGGCGCAGATACAGTGTTAGGCATCGCCGAAGCTGTCATTTAGGTATAACTCAGGATAAGGCAGGCCTCTGGGGCGCGGAACGCGTCAATGCTGCGAAGAATGCTCGGGAAGCACCCTCCTTGTGCAACCATCCCTGACATCCAGCCCGGCCCCCTGCCGTGACGCGCAACAGATGTGGCATGGCCCGCTATCAGCGGCCTGCAGGGTGACTGCGTATTTGAGCGGGTGAGCCGCGGGGCGACCTTGCTGCCGGTATTTGCTGTGGTTCGGAAGATCGCCGGAGCGACCGCCCCCGCTTCAGTCAGGAGACAGGATCGCAGATAGGCAGGATGCTCGCGGTCCGGATTGCGGCGGCGATCCGGGAGGTCGTTTCGTCAAGGCCGAACTGGAGGCCGTCATTGATCGCGGCCATGCTGATCTCCTCGTCCACCAGCCGTATGGCGGCTGCGGTGGCGGCTGCGCAGAGCCGGACTTCGAAATCATCCTGGCTCCGTCCGGCCCGGTCGGCGACGATCCCGATAAGTTGCACCTCCGCCGCGTGACATGCCATCAGCCAGGATGACCGCAACGCGGGTTCGCGGTGCAGGATCGCCAGAATGCGGACGGCGAGCATGCCATCGCGGACAACATCCGCGTCGGAGGCGAATTCAACCACCGCTTTCGGCAGGTAGGTTTCAATACTTTCAGTTTTTGGCCATTTGCGCAGCAAGGCCGCGAAACTCAGCTCGCCGAACATCAGCACGGGTTCGATGCAGGCCTCTTTGGAGCGGAAGTAGCGCCAGACAGTGCGCTTCGATATCCCTGCCGCAGCGGCGATATCATCCCCGCTGGTCGCGTCGAAGCCATTTTTCAGGAACAACCGCGCTGCATGGCGCGACACGTCAAGACGCGCCATGTCTCGTCTTGAGCCGCCGGTCACCTTGTTCATGTCCAGGTCCGTTCCCTTGCCGCGTGTGATTGTCAACCAAAGTCAATGCACATCGGAACGTCGCTGACGAATGACAATCTGCTATTTTAGCTTGGCACATAGAAGCATATAATTCACCAGAATATTGGCCTGGCGGTGAACTGGCGTGACGCCTTCAGCGCGGAAGGACATGCCCTATTGAAAACGAATATCCAAGTCAGGCGCGGCCGCGCCCGATTGGGCGCGACCATCTTGTCCCTACCGGCTTATTGCAGTGTTCCGCAGGTAGGTCCGGTTTGTGATCACAGGTCAGCAGTTGTCTGATACGTGGACCGATGTCACTTCAAGAACCATGTCATTGTCCGATCCAAACGAGGCAGAGCCGGTCACAATGTCGCCTGCATTGAGGCTACCGGAGATCAGCACCTCATCGACTGTATCCAGACCGAAACGTTCGCCAGAGGTGGTTTGTGCAAAGAGGCAAGTCTCTGCCAGATCAACGGCGCTGTCAGACGTGTTGGTGAGGGAAAGGTCGAATGTCTTGGTGTAAGCGACAACATCGCCCATAGTCATCGATCCGGTTGAGCGGTCGACAGCCAGAACGGCTAACTGGTCGTTGGACATCGCGATCGTCGGAAGTGCCAGAAGCACAGCCGCCATGATGCCGGGAATGGCGTAATTTGTCATGTATTTTCCTTTTTGGGCGCAGATTGCGCGCATAGATTTTCAGAATTGAGGCCGCCACCAAAGGACAGCGAACACTCAGCCACAAACATTTTTTGTCACTAAGTGACACGTCCTTCAACCCTCGGCTTCTGGCCCCGGCATGTTTCCGCCGTCTTTTGAGGTGCGGATTGCCGATACTCGTGCGCCATTACTCACAATCGGATTTCCGGGGCGGCCAGGTATCGCTTAGCGGCTTGTCACGACATCCATGACAGCCTGCGAAAGCTCGATCACCGCGCCATTCCGCGCTTCAAAATCTGCATCGGCATCCGACAGGAACACCGAGATGAAGTAGGGTGCCTGTTCCGGTGGCGTCACCATGGCGATGATGTTGCGGTTGAAGTTGCCGCTGCCGGACCGGTCGGCGATCAGCCAGTCTGCCGGTGTGCTGGCCCGGATCAGGGGACCGGTAACTCCGCCATGGCGCATCCAGTCGGTCAGCTGCGCGCGGGACTGCGGTGTCAGCACATCGTCGGTCAACATCGTTTCCAGCGTTGCCGCCATCGCCGCAGGTGTCGTCGTGTCGCGCGGATCGCCAGGTGCGAATGTGTTCAGCTCCGGCTCGCGCCGGTCCAGGCGACTGATCGGGTCACCGATATCGCGCAGAAAGCTGGTCACGGCTTCTGGCCCTCCGATGTGGTCGATCAGCAGGTTTGTCGCTGTGTTATCGCTCATGTCGAGAGAGGCGAAACACAGATCGTCGATTGTCATCATGCCGCCGACCATGGTTTCCGTCACCGGCGCATAGGAAAGGATGTCCTGCGCCGTGATCTCGACAGGCGCGTTCAGATCAAGCATGCCGTCATCTGCCAGGTGCAGAACAGCACCACAGAGCATCGGCTTGAACGTGCTGGTCATCAGAAACCGTTCATCAGCACGGTGGCTGATCGACCAGTCCGAACCGCTGTCGCGCAGATACAATCCGACGCGGGCACCAAGCCTTTGTTCGATCTCTGCGATTGTTCTCAAGCAGCCGCTGCTCTGGCTCCTCGGCAAGAGCAGCGGAGGTGTTCAGCAGACCAAGGACAAGCCCGGCAGCCATCAGCGGGCGTAAAGTAGAAAAATGGAACATCTATTCATCCTTTGGGGGGGCGGACATGCCATATCTGCTTCACCCCGGTCACTCGGGATGACTGCAGACTTATGACCGATCCGGCGTCAACATGGAACGACATCACCTGATGTCATGACGCGCTGCATAAAGATGCGCTTTACCGACCTCAAACGACAAAGCATCAGGTACTGCATTAGCTGGAGTAATGACCCTGGATCGACCGGATCTGCCTCTGAACGGATTGCGCGTGTTTGAAGTGGCCCTGCGGCAGGGCAGTTTCACCCGGGCCGCCATCGAATTACGGGTCACGCAAGCAGCGGTCAGCCATCAGATCGCAAGGCTGGAGGACCGGCTGGGTGTGACGCTGTTCTTGCGCACCTCCGGCGGGCTGGTGCCGACCGATGAAGGGCGGGCGCTATATCCGGTTGTGGAATACGGCTTTGACACTATCGCCCGCGCGCTTGACCGGATTACCGGGCAGCGCCAAGTCAGAAATCCTGAAAGTCGGCGTTGTCACCACCTTTGCGGTCGGCTGGCTTTTGCCGCACCTTGCCGCGTTTCAACGCAGCCATCCGGCAATCGATCTTCGGATATCGACGAACAACAACCGCGTGGTAATTCTGCGGCGTAGCTATCGTGACGACGAATGGCCGCGCTGGTTTGCGGGGGGCGAGGGGGCCTGCCCACCATTGACGGGGCCGATCTTCGAGTCATCCGTCGCAATCGCTAATATCGCGGTGGATGGTGGCGGCGTGGCGCTGCTACCTGTGGCGATGTTTACCCGCCACATAGATGAGCGACGGCTGGTGCAACCCTTTGCCGCGCGCGTCGCGGCGGGAAGCTATTACCTGACCTAGCCCGCAGATCGGCCCGCCACACCGGAAATGGCGGATTTTGCGGGCTGGCTTCGCGCAGAGATATGCGAATAGAATGCGTTCTTCATATTGATGTCGGTTACGATCGTGGCGGGCTGGCCTTAGAGTCAGTTCTTGTGCATTGCCACGTGAAGCCGGTCCAATCAGTGAGGAAGGCATCATCTGATATCGTGCGTGACGCGACCAGATGGCGTATGTAAAGGCGGCGCTCAAGAGCGCCGCCTGATATATTTCACAGTTACGAAGTTCTTATGCCGTGCCACTGCCGGTTTGAACGCGTGTCGACCGTGATGCGTCAGTGCGTGACACCAGATCCGCCAACCGCGACAATTGTGTAGGGCACGCCTTCGACGGCAATTGACTGTTCTACTTCGAATGTTTCGGTCGAGACAAGGTGGATCAGCCCTTGCAGCGGGTCGGTGATGGCGATGTGGTCACCTGCGACCGCCAGACGCGGGCGCGGGTCGCGCCAGTGACCATCCATCGAATAGGGCTCGGTCACCTGCAGGCTTTGGGTAATCTCGCCTGACAGGATGTTCAGCAAACGTAGTTGGCCGTCCTCGGTCAGGATATAGGCGTTTTGTGCCAGGACCGGATCGAGGGCGAAATCCACGCGGCGGGTTGGCAAATCAACCTTGCGGAACGGCTCTTCGCTGCCCGGTTCGATAATGACCACGGCAGCAGGGCCAAAATTGCCAAGGAAGAACTGCATTGCAGTTCCGCCTTTCAGGGTTGATACATTGCCATCACCCAGATCAGCGGTCGGGATATGCTCTAACGTTGGCTGTGTTGCGCCGGTGCCGGGGGTTGCAAGAACCACCCCGTCGTGGCAGCCGAAGGCAAAGACCCGCGCGGATTGCGCCTGTCCATGTACACCGGGACATTCCACCACGTCGCCGACCTCTGCGCCGTCCATATCAATCACCCGCAGCCCAAAGCGTGGTTGATCAGGGTCTTCATGCGGAACCGAGACGACGAGAAAGTCACCCATCGGCGCGGCAAGCCCGTGATGCGCGGCACCGGGTGAAAGGTTGAGCGGATCGAAGCTGCCGTTGATCACATCGCTTTCGGAAAACAGGACCACATCACCTGTGCCATCGTCAAAAATTGCGATCGTTCCTGACCCTTCGACAACATGGGCCGGCCGCGTGCCTTCGATCACGGTCGACAGCAGCTGTGCGTCGGTGATTTTGATATCCTGATGATCACCATGATCCTCGAAGGCGATTCCGGTATCGATGATCGCGACCTTACCGGCATCACCCTGCACGGCATAGATTGTGCGCCCGCTGATGCTACGGGTCAATGCAGGTGTTTGGTCGATCTGGAAGGCGTCCATCTCCGTGCCGTCGTTGAGATCCACCGCGCGGATGATCCCGTCGACATGATCGCCAATGAACAAGCGATAGACCGTTTCGTCATGTGCAGCAGCGCTGCTGGCGACAAGGCCGGTGATGGCCACGGATGTCAAAAGAAGTTTCGTGAGTGTTGACGTGCGGGACATTCCCACCTCCAGTTTTGCTATAATGTGTTATGTTATAATATAACATCAATGGATGCCAGTCCGTTTCTGAAAAACGTGGCGCTAGAAAGCAACCGTGCATAGCCGACCTAGTCTGCAAACTGTCGACTCGATTGTTACGGAAAACCGTGATCTATTTGCGCAGATGCCTGAGAAGGCCGACGGGATCGACACAAAGACGAAATCCCAAGGATCCGGCACCCGGGACCGAAATGGCTCGCTACATGCAGAGATGTCAGAAACTACAGCTTGTCCCTTTGCCTCAAAAGGCAGGCTGTGAAATCACGCATCAGGACAGATTTCTGTGAGTCGGCAGGGTAGATGATGTAGGATCTGAAATTGACCTTTGGGGCAAAAGGTCTGAACTGCAACGTCTTTCTATAGGTATGAGTTGCCATCGGATTCACCAAGCCGACTGCGTCGCCGCTAAGGCAAAGCGCGCAGATTGTCGTCGAGCTTGGAGTTTCGATGACATAATCGGGTTCAATACCGGCATGGGCGAGGACCTCATCAAACCTGTGGCGGGCCCTATCCTCTGAGGCTAGGCCGATGAGGGGTTGCCCCGCAAGCATTTCTGGCGTGATTTCTTCATGGCGGCACAGCGGATGATCAGGATTCATCGCAATTGTGCCTGAAAAATTTCCAAACAGCTGTGTATCTACGCCGGATCGGTCAATCTCATCCGCGGCCAAACCGATGTCATACTGGCCATCGATTATGCCGTTGCGGATCGCGGCAGACCAAGTGATGTGGAACGTAATCCGCACCTTTGGGTTGCGTTCCCGGAAATCACGGATCGCGGCAGGCACAAGCGTGCCTCCTCCCGCAGACAAGCAACCGATCTTTAGCGTTCCTTCACCATAATCTCTGATCGCCGCTGCTGCCGCGCGTATTCTGTCCATACCACGAAAACTCGCGGTGACCTCCCGATGGAACAACTTGCCTTCTGGCGTAGAGACCAGCCGCCCACGCACGCGATCAAAAAGCTGGAATTTCAGACTCTTTTCGAGTTCCGCGATAAGGCGCGAAATGGCCGGCTGGGTCACATTCATCAGTTCAGCGGCCCGTACCGTAGAGCCCGATATCATCACTGTGTGAAAGGCCTCTATCTGCCTGTGATTCATGTTCTACCTATAATATTTGGTTATTGAGGTATGTCAGCCTATCAGTAGACCTTGGTGCGGTATCCTGCAACTATTGTGACAGTTCTCAAAAAAGGCACGACAATGCGCGACGCAACCAAAGCAATCCTACATCCTGCAATCAACGAAGACGGCTATGCTGCGTTAACCGTGCCGACACATCGCGCGTCGACCATCGTATTCACCAATGCCCAGTCTTATGCCAAGCGTGGCCAGCGCGATTTGGATAATTATTCCTATGGAATGCACGGAACGCCAACACAGCGTGTTCTGGAGGCGCAGCTGACCGCGCTGGAAAATGGTCAGCGCACCGTCATTGTTCCGTCTGGCCAGGCTGCCATCGCCATTGTCATGCTGTCGGTGCTGCAAACCGGTGATCATGTCCTGATCGCTGAGACGGCCTATCCACCGGCAATCGGCTTTTGCAAAAACTTTCTTGCGCCACGTGGCATAAGCTATTCAACTTATGCACCCGGGATAGGGGCGGATATCGAAGCGCAGATCACTGACCAGACACGCCTGATCTGGATGGAATCCCCCGGCTCGACAACTATGGAAGTTGAAGACGTGCCAGCGATTGTCAAGGTTGCCAAGAAGCACGGCATCTTGACTGGCATAGACAATACCTGGGCCACACCTTTGCTGTTCAAGCCGCTGGATCACGGTGTCGATTTTTCGATGCAAGCTTTGACCAAATATCCGTCCGGTCATTCTGATGTCCTGATGGGTTCGGTGACCGTCAATGATCTTGGCTTGCGCAAAAACCTGCGCGACCAGATGCGTATGCTGGGGATGCATACCGCGCCTGACGCGATTTCGCTGGTCCTGCGCGGTCTGGAAACGATGGCCCTGCGCGTGGCCCACTCTGGTCGCATCGCTGGTGACATCGTCACAAAGATTGCTGCGCGGGGCGATTGCGAAGTGCTTTACCCCGGTTTGGCCAGCAGCCCCGGACATGACATCTGGAAACGCGACTTCAACGGCGCAAGCGGCCTGTTTTCCGTGGTCCTGCCCACCGCCTGGGATGCCCGGCTTGACGATGCACTTAATGCGTTGGAGGTCTTTTCGATCGGGGCGTCCTGGGGAGGGACGCATAGCCTGATGGCCCCGATGACCGTCAAAGAGCATCGCAGCGCGACCCATCCGCGCAACGATTGCACCATCCTGCGCATCAGCATCGGGCTGGAAGATCCAGCCGATATCCGTGCCGATCTGGACGCTTTCTTTAACAGAATTTCCAGAACTTGATCACCCCCCAAAGCGTCCAGAACGTGACGCGATCCAACAACCAACAGGAGATATCATGAAATATACAATAGCAATTGCCGCAAGCCTGAGCACCATTGCAACTGCCGGTGCTGCCCAGTCAATGCTTCAGACCGTCCAGGAGCGTGGGCGACTGATTTGCGGAGCCAGTCAGGGAACGCCCGGTTTTGGCGCGCCTGATGACAACGGATACTGGCGGGGTCTTGATATCGAGACATGTCGCGCAGTTGCCGTTGCTGTGCTGGGCGATAAAGATGCAGTGGATTTCGTCCCCCTGTCGGGTCAGCAGCGTATTCCCGCACTCCAGACGGGCGAGATAGATGTTCTGCCGCGCACCTTGACCTGGACGCTTCAGCGCGACGCTAACGGGATCAATTTTACCACGCCGAATTACTACGAATACACCGGGTTCATGATGCCGACATCACTGGGCATTACAGAGGTTTCACAGATGTCCGGTGCCTCGGTTTGTGTTCAGACCGGCTCAACCACCGAAGTTGTCGTCAATGACGTTTCGACCAAGAACGATCTCGATCTGCAACCGATCATTTTCGACAATACGGCCGCCGCGCGGCAGGCCTTTTTCGGCGGGCGGTGTGATGCCCTGATCACCGATGCAGGTGCTTTGGCATCGGTGCGCGCGACAATGTCTGACAGCCCTGATGACTACATCATCTTTCCGGCCACCGAATATGCCGATGCGCTGACCCCGGCGGTGCGCGGCGGGGATGATCAGTGGATGGATATTGTTACCTGGTCGATCCAGGCGCTGATCGCGGGTGAAGCCTTTGGTCTGACCCAGGACAATGTGGAGGATGCGCTGAATTCAGACGATCCGCGCATCCGCCGGTTCCTTGGGACGGATCAGGGCAACGGGACGGCACTGGGTCTGTCGGATGATTTTGCCTATCGCATCATCAAGGAAATCGGAAACTACGGCGAAGTCTTTGACCGCAATATCGGCGCGGGCAGTCCGCTTGATCTGGAACGGGGATATAATGCGCTGTTTACCGACGGCGGCCTGATGTTCCCGCTGGCGTTCCAATAGACATGTTCACGTCGCTTTGGTATTCCGCCCGCCTGCGTGGCTGGGCTGTTCAGATCGCCCTTGCGGGCGGTCTGATCGCCGTGCTGCTCTGGATTGCAGGCAATACGGCGCAGAATTTGACAGAACGCGGTATCCGGACGGGTTTCGATTTTCTGTCGCGCCCCGCACGCTTTCCGATTTCGGAATCGGTCATCCGGTATGATCCGTCAGATACGTTCTTCTGGGCCTATGTTGTCGGTGTGGCCAACACACTCTGGCTGTCGTTTCTGACGATCCTTTTTGCGACCATTCTGGGGCTCGCTGTCGGCCTTGCGCGGCGCTCAGCGCATCCTTTGTTGTCGCAGATCGCCATGGTCTTCGTGACAATCATGCGAAATGTCCCGCTGATCGTACAGCTATTGTTCTGGTATGGGATCACGACATCGATATTTCCGGCACCCAGGGATGCGTTCAACCCTTTACCGGGCGTTTTCCTGTCGCTGCGCGGTGTCTATGCGCCCTCGCTTGTTGCGGGGCCGGGCGCAGTGGGGCTGATCGGCGTCGTTCTGGTGGCAGCTATGCTGATCATCTGGGTCAGCCGCAAGGCCCTGCGTGGCGGTGTCAGAATGCGTGTCGCCGTGCCCGCGGGAATCATATGCTTTGGCGTCGTCTGTGTGGTGTTCTACGGCCTGTTTGGCAGCCCGATTGGTCTGGAAATGCCTGAGCTGACCGGGCTGAACTATCGCGGCGGGCTGCATTTCACGCCAGAATTCGCTGCAATCGTCTTCGGAATCACACTCTACACATCCGCCTTTATCGGCGAAATCATCCGTGGCGGGATCGAAGCGGTCAAACAAGGCCAATGGGAGGGGGGGCGCGCACTGGGATTAAGTGAGCGCCATATCATGTTCCGAATTATTCTTCCGCAGGCGCTGCGCGTAATCATTCCGCCGATCACTTCGCAGTATCTGTCGACTGTGAAGAATACGACACTGGCCGTCGCAGTCGGCTATCCCGAACTTGGTCTGGTCGTGAATACGGTGATCAATCAGACAGGTCAGGCACTCGAAAGCATCCTGATCATGCTGGGTGTTTATCTGAGCATCTCGCTTTCGGTTTCCGTATTCATGAACTGGTATAACAGGCGCGTCGCGCTGGTGGAGCGTTAACATGAAAATTGGCGAAACCAATGTGCCGGGGATGGTCCCGCCGCCAAGGCCGCGACAGAGCTGGCGGACATTGTTCTTTGGCGACTGGCTGTCGATCTGTCTGACCATCCTGTCAGTGCTGATTATCATCAGTCTGATCCCCGCATTCAGATGGGCGGTTCTTGACGCCACATGGCCAGGCGGCACACCGGAGGCCTGTCGCACGGGCGGCGCCTGCTGGGCCTTTGTGGGCGCGAAGTCACGCCTCATCCTTTTCGGCCTGTATCCGCCGCAATATCAGTGGCGGGCGACCATCGTAATCGTGCTGATCATCGCAATGGTGCTTACATCGCTGTCACCACGCTTTTGGGGCGCGCGCCTTGCAGTGCTGTGGGTCGGGGGCATCCTGCTGATGCTTTTGCTGATGGGCGGGGGCTATTTCGGGCTGGACCGCGTGCCGACATCTCAATGGGGTGGCCTGCCGGTTATTCTGATGCTGGCAGTTCTGTCGCTGGGGATCGGCTTTCCCATCGCGATCCTGTTGGCGCTCGGGCGGCGCGGGTCGCTGCCAGTGACGCGCGCAATCTGCACATTCATTATCGAATTGGTGCGTGGTCTGCCACTTGTCGGGCTGTTGTTCGTCGCGGCCATTCTGCTGCCGCTGTTCCTGCCGCCGGACTGGACAATCGACAAATTGTTCCGCACGCTGGTTGCATTAACCATCTTTTCGTCGGCCTATCTCGCCGAAGTGGTCCGCGGCGGTTTGCAAGGGCTGGACAAGGGGCAAGGCGAGGCGGCCCGCGCGTTGGGCATACCTTACTGGAAAATGGTCTGGCATATCATCTTGCCGCAGGCGATCCAGAACGTGATTCCGCCACTGACAAACACCGCAATCGTCATGGTCAAAAATACCTCACTGGTGCTGATCGTCGGTATCTTCGACATGCTTAGTGCCGCGCGCAGCGCGTCAACTGATCCGACATGGCCAGCCCCATCGACCGAAGGCTATCTGTTTGTCGCCGCGATTTATTTCGCCATCTGTGCTGCGATTTCGATCTATGCACGCCACCTTGAAAACCGCGTCCGCGCCCGGAGCCACTCATGACCAATACCCACAAAGCCATCACAGTGAATGGCCTTCAAAAATTCTACGGCGACTTTCACGCGCTCAAGAATATTGATTTTCACGTCGAACAGGGCGAGCGGGTGGTGATCTGTGGGCCATCCGGGTCTGGCAAATTGACGTTGATCCGCTGTCTGAACCGGCTTGAAGAACATCAGGCCGGTGAAGTCCGGGTTCAGGGAATCGAACTTGGCGACAATATCCGCAATCTGGATGCCATCCGCCGCGAGGCAGGTATGGTATTTCAGCATTTCAATCTCTTTCCGCATCTGAGCGTCAAGGAAAACTGTGCGCTGCCGCAAATCCTGTCACGGGGCATCAAACGCCCTGCAGCAGAGAAAAAGGCCTGTGATGTTCTGGACCGGGTGCATATCCTTGATCAGGCTGACAAATTCCCCGGCCAATTGTCGGGCGGCCAACAGCAGCGTGTCGCTATCGCCCGGGCGCTTTGCATGGAGCCGAAAATCATGCTGTTCGACGAGCCGACCTCAGCGCTTGATCCTGAAATGATCCGTGAGGTGCTGGATGCCATGATTGATCTTGCCAAAGGCGGCATGACGATGGTCGTGGTCACCCATGAAATGGGTTTCGCGAAAGAAGTCGCTGATCGTGTAGTTTACATGGAGGCGGGTGAAATCGTGGAAACGGCACCGCCGGACGTTTTCTTCCGCACCCAGAAAGACGACAGAACCAGGCGGTTCCTGTCCCGCATATTAACATAACCCCATGTGCATGAGGTAGGGCCCACCCCCCTGGTCCGGGCCGTTGCGAAGCTCAGGCCACGCAAGTCGGGGGCTTGGATTCAGATTGACGTAGACGGCCGGTACCAGCCCGCCGAGTGATTTGAGTGACTGTCGCGCTATATGGCGGGACCATGTCGGGAACATCTTGATGCGAGCTTTACATTAAAACCTTCTGTGGTTGCCGCCCGTAGCGCAAGAAGTTTTTGACCCTATTAGCGTGTGATCGAGTGCGGTCTTCTGTAATGCCTCAAGACACGGCATTTCCAGAAGCCGCAGGCCGGGATGGTGATCGGTGGATCAGGTCCAAATCTCGCATGCGTACTTGTTGCACTCAGCTTTTGTCTGGTTTTCCCAAGCCGGATCTATTCGATCAATTTGCCCATTCAGGTCGTCGTCTTCTCACACCCCTTGACACCGTCGCGGGCAGTTTGGCATACGAATTAGGTGATCACGACCCAGCAATACGCCCATGTGCCGACACGCTTGATCCGTGATACGGGGGCAGTCCCTTCGAGACGCTGGCTCGGCCTGGAGGGCAATACGCCCTACCGACACCGGATTAGAACACGCGGGGAGCGTGCCCCGACCCAGTGCATGAGTTGTCCTATGTTCCGGGCGGAAAAAAGCAGCACTTGCGGAAGGATTAGTCAGCGCAATCGCGGCCAAAGCTTTTCCGAAACAGCCCTCGATTAGGCGCTTCGCCAAGCGCTGTGAGGGCTCACGGCAGCAAGGTGATCTCGCCTCCGATCAGCGCCTTCTGGAAATCGGTGAACAGTATATCGGCGACCACGTCCCATGTGCCACCCTGCGGCAGATGGACGGGACCCGCCTGCCACAGTCCCTCCTCTGTGCGCGTCGCGCGCAGCTCAATCGGCTCCAACCCCTCGGCGGGGCGGCTGAAGAACAGCGTGATCTCCAGTGGTGTGAAGGGCTGAAAATCGCCGTCAAGTGGAACAATTTCGACCCGGTTCTGGCCCGGCCTGCCGGGGATGAGGGCGATGTCGGCCATGGCCGTGGGGCCGTGCAGGTGTAGCTCGACGCGGGTTTCGGGGGCATCGGCCATAGCGCGGGGAAGCAGACTTCAGACGAAAGAGGTAGTCGGCCCGCGCACAAGGGGGCCGCGCGGCGCATGCGCATTGGCGAGAAGATGACTTGCGCGCGGCAGCGCGAGGGTCGCAATCCGCAGAGATGTTCCCGCTTGCGGTCCGTCCTGCCCAGTGATGCAAAGATCATCCAGCGCACCGCCCATCTGCACATAGGCGGCCAGCATCCGATCATCAGCGGTGGCGGGGGCATGCTGATGACCAAAGCCCAGAACCATCAATCCTAGCGCAACAAGCGCAACGGAAAATCGGTTCGCTATGGTTTGGGTCAGCTGCATCTTGTTCAGATACTGTGGTTTTTTGATCGGAACAAGCTTTTGTCATCGGTTAAGATTTTTCCTATAAGTTCATGGTCTCGTCGCGTCCTCGTTGTGGCCGCAACGGAATAGTGCAGAACCAGACATCCGGCCTTGCCGCAGGGTTTTGAATCGGGCAATCTCGCCCGAGAATTCAGAACTTTTTGAGAGCTTACTGGATGAAACTTGCGGTCGTCGGACGTGGGCTCATTGGTGCAGCTGCAGCGCGCCATCTGGCCGGAATGGGCCATGAGGTTGCGTTGATCGGGCCCGATGAGCCCGCGAACTTTGCGCGCCATGATGGCGTGTTCGGCAGCCATTTTGATGAGGGGCGGATCACCCGAAGCCTGGATTCAAACCCTTTCTGGAGCGAAGTGAACCGCGCCTCGATCGCGCGCTACGACGAGATTACGGCGCAAAGCGGCGTGGACTTTTACTGGGAAGTCGGCGCGCTGCATATCGGCCTCGCCGAGGACGAAGACATCGCCGCCATCGGCAGGATCGCCGCCGAAGCGGGCATTCCCTGCGAAGCCTATACTGACGCGGAACTGGCCGTGCGGTTTCCGTATCTCGCCATCGCCGCCGGAACGAGGGGGTATTTCGAGCCGCGCAATGCCGGTTATATCAGCCCGCGCCGCCTTGTCCGGGCACAGACCATCGCCGCCGAACGCTTTGGGACGCGGATCATCAATGCAACCGCTCTGGGGATTTCGGAAAGCGCCTCGGGCGTGACGATCCGGACGACATCGGGCGATGTCTGGGCCGCGCGCGCCCTTGTTGCGGCGGGCGGACATACCGAATCCCTGCTCGAGCAATCGTTGGGGTTCACGGTCTTTGCGCGCACGGTCGCATTGTTCCGGCTTGGTGCGGCAGAGGTGCAGCGCCTGTCCGACATGCCATCAATCCGGTGTTTTGGGCCCAAGGGCGAGACACCCTATATCCTGCCGCCAATCCCCTATCCGGACGGCCAGACATGGCTGAAGCTCGGGGGCGATCCGGTGGACACACAGCTTGAGAACGAGGCAGAAATAAAAGACTGGTTCCGCTCGGGTGGCTCTGGCGTTGTAGCCGATATGCTTGAACAGCAGATTCTTGCCCGTATCCCCGCTCTCGCAATTGAAGAGCGCCGCGCGGTGCCTTGCATGACCACTTTCACCAGATCAGGCCTTCCCTGCATCGGCCCCTTGTCCGAGCACGTTTCGGTCGCATCCGGCGGTTGCGGTGCGGGTGCCAAATGTTCGGACGAACTCGGCAGGCTTGGTGCCATGGCGCTGTTGGGCGAGGTCAGGCAGGAGCTTGCACCGTGATCCGCGTTGGCGCTGATCCGGAACCCTTGGTGGGACCGGAGTTGGTCGTGCGCGGCCCTCTTCTGCCGTTCAGCTTGGCTCACATGCCGCGGTGCCGCTTCATCAAACCGGACACACGGGCATCGCGCAGCAATTATTGATATTGAATGTCGCTGATGCGGGACCTTCCGGTCATTGGTTGCAAGCGCTCAGGCTTCGTTCGAGAAAGCGGCATCCCAGGCGCTGTTGGGCAAGAGCGGTCGTTCGCTCCAGTGAAGGCGACGATCAACCGTGAGCGCTTTGCTGCTGTTAGCGGATCTTTCTCATTGAGGCGTGTTCGCGAAAACTTTGAACCGAAACCCGTTCCACGTTGGCCCTGAATACCTTTCCCTAATCTTCCAGGTTTTGTCGAATGGTTCTTCGAGAACCGACCTAAACCAGCCGTAACGAATGCGATATCGACCGGAGAGGATACCGTCCATATCTTCAATAAAACCATCGAAAGCTTCTGGACAAGGAAAGGCACTACCGCCGAAAAACTCACCGACGCCAAACGAGATTTCATCAATGTTCCCAAAACACATCCAAACTTTCTCTTGCAAACCAATTTGGCGATCATAAACAACACAAATGTCGCCATCGTCATAAGTTTTTCGCTCGCATATGAGATTGAACCTCCGTCCAAACCCAGAGAAAATCTCTTCTGCCTGCTCGGACAAATTCATTTGTCTTCCATTGTCTAATCTTGCCGCTCCTGCCAATATGCAACGTTGCAACAATCGTGTCGAGATTGCACTCCTACGTCGTGCAGGCCATCACTCAGCGGCGGTTTCCGTGACACGGGGTATTCCGACGTAAAAGCACCGCGACGACTCTCTCTGCCGGGGCACACTGACGTCACCACACAAGGTTCGGTTCAACAAAAGACTCTGTGCTGCTTAACCGTTTGAAACCGGCTGAAGAACATGAATTCTGTCAGTCGCGCATGCAAAAGCGTATGCTCCGATCCGGTGGTCAGAAATCCCAGTCTGCATCCTCTGTCGCGACGGTTTTGCCGATCACATAGGACGACCCAGAGCCAGAGAAGAAGTCGTGGTTTTCGCTGTCGGGGCTGAGGGCTGCAAGGATGGCGGGGTTTACCTCGCAGGCGGCAGGGGGAAACAGCGCCTCATAGCCAAGGTTCTGCAACGCCTTGTTGGCATTGTAATGCAGGAAAGCCTTCACTTCCTCGGTCAGGCCGATGCCGTCATAAAGTTCCTCGGCATAGCGGGCCTCAATCTCATAAAGGTCAAACATCAGCGCGAAGGCGAAATCCTTCAGCGCGGCGCGTTCCCCCTCGGACAGGTGTTCGGCGGCACGCTGAAACTTGTAGCCAATATAATAGCCGTGGATTGCCTCGTCGCGGATAATCAGGCGGATAAGGTCGGCGGTGTTGGTCAGCTTGGCGCGGCTTGACCAGTACATCGGCAGATAAAAGCCCGAATAAAACAGGAAGGATTCAAGGAATACACTGGCGATCTTGCGCTTCAGCGGGTCTGCACCCGCCTGATATTCGTCAAGGATCAGCCGCGCCTTGGCTTGCAGATGCGGGTTTTCTTCGGACCAGCGGAATGCCTCGTCCACTTCTTTGGTCGAACACAGTGTCGAGAAGATGGATGAATAAGACCGCGCATGCACGGCCTCCATGAAGGCGATATTGGTCAGCACCGCTTCTTCATGCGGGGTCTGCGCATCAGGCAGCATTGCAGGCGCGCCAATCGCGTTCTGGATCGTGTCCAGCAATGTCAGGCCGGTGAACACACGAATGGTCAGGGCCTGTTCTTCGGGGCGCAGGGTGGCCCAGCTTTGCACGTCATTGGACAGCGGCACCTTTTCGGGCAGCCAGAAATTGACGGTCAGGCGGTTCCAGACTTCCAGATCCTTGTCATCTTCAAGGCGGTTCCAGTTGATCGCGCGGGGAATGGCGCGGGTGTCGATGGTATCTTTCATAGCGGGCCTCGCAGAGATTTCAGGAAGAATGTGCGCTGGTTTTTCGCCCGTTTCACAGCGCGCAGGAAACGCAGCCCTGCACTTCCGTCCCTTCAAGGGCGGTCTGGCGCAGGCGCACATAGTAGATGGTCTTGATGCCCTTCTTCCACGCCAGAATTTGCGCGCGGTTGATGTCGCGGGTGCTTGCCTCGGCGGGGAAGAACAGCGTCAGCGACAGGCCCTGATCGACATGCTCGGTCGCTGCCGCATAGGTGTCGATGATCGCATCAGGGCCGATTTCATAGGCGTCGCGATAGAATTCCAGATTGTCATTGGTCATAAACGGCGCGGGATAATAGACGCGGCCGATCTTGCCTTCCTTGCGGATTTCAATCTTCGACACGATCGGGTGGATCGAGGAGGTCGAGTTGTTGATATAGCTGATCGATCCGGTCGGCGGCACGGCTTGCAGGTTACGGTTATACAGCCCGTCCTGCATCACGGCTTCTTTCAGGGCGGCCCAGTCGGCACGTGTCGGCAGGACAATCCCGGAACGGTCGAACAGCGCACGGATGGTTTCGGTTTCGGGCAGCCAGTCGCGGGTGGTGTATTTCGCAAAGAACGACCCGTCAGCGTATTTTGACTGCGCGAAGCCTGCAAAACTGCGCCCTTTTTCGCGCGCAAGGGCGTTTGACGCGCGCAGCGCGTGATAGGCGACTGTCGCAAAATAAACCCCGGTAAAGTCAACGCCTTCGGGGCTGCCGTAATGAATACGCTCGCGCGCAAGGAACCCGTGCAGGTTCATTTGGCCAAGCCCAACGGCATGCGCTTCATCATTGCCGCGGCGGATGGATGGCACGCTTTCGATGGCTGACATTTCCGACACGGCAGTCAGCGCGCGGATTGCAGCTTCGATGGTTGTGCCGAAATCCGGCCCGTCCATGGCTGCCGCGATATTCAGCGACCCCAGATTGCAGGAAATATCCGTGCCAAGATGACGATAGCTGAGATCGTCATTGAATTCCGACGCTTCGGACACTTGCAGGATTTCCGAACACAGGTTCGACATGGAAATCCGCCCCGCGATGGGGTTGGCGCGGTTCACCGTGTCTTCGAACATGATATAGGGATAGCCGGACTCGAACTGGATTTCCGCCAGCGTCTGGAAAAAGGCGCGCGCGTTGATCTTTTTCTTACGGATGCGTTTGTCGCTGACCATTTCGTCATATTTTTCAGTGACCGAAATATCCGAGAAGGACACGCCATAGACCTTTTCCACGTCATGGGGTGAAAACAGGTACATGTCTTCATTCCGCTTGGCCAATGCGAATGTCACATCTGGAATGACCACGCCAAGGCTTAGTGTCTTGATGCGGATTTTCTCATCCGCGTTTTCGCGTTTTGTGTCCAGAAAGCGCAGGATGTCGGGGTGATGGGCATTCAGATAGACCGCGCCCGCCCCTTGGCGTGCGCCAAGCTGGTTGGCATAGGAAAACGAATCCTCCAGCAATTTCATCACCGGAATAATGCCCGATGACTGGTTCTCAATCCCCTTGATGGGGGCGCCATGCTCGCGGATATTGGTCAGCATCAGGGCCACACCGCCGCCGCGTTTGGACAGTTGCAAAGACGAATTGATGGCGCGGCCGATGGATTCCATGTTGTCCTCGACCCGCAGCAGGAAGCAGGAAATCAACTCGCCCCGGCTTTTCTTGCCAGCGTTCAGAAAGGTGGGGGTTGCGGGCTGGAACCGGCCTGCGATGATTTCTTCCATGAACGCCATGGCCTGCGCCTGATCGCCGCGCGCCAGCGTCAGTGCGACCATCACCACCCTGTCCTCGTAGCGTTCAAGGTAACGGTTCCCGTCGCGGGTTTTCAGCGTGTAGGACGTGTAATATTTGAACGCGCCCAGAAAGGTGGGAAAACGGAATTTCCGCGCATAGGCGGCGTCCCATATCTGGTGCAGGAAAGCGCGCGGATACTGCTCCAGCACCTGCGCTTCATAATAGCCTTCATCCACCAGATACCCCAGCTTCTCGTCAAGGCTGTGGAAGAACACTGTGTTCTGGTTGACATGGCCCAGGAAATACTGCCGCGCGGCCATCCGGTCGGCATCAAACCGGATATGCCCCTGATCATCATACAGGTTCAGCATTGCGTTCAGTGCGTGGTAATCAAGTGTCGGCGCTTTCGCGTCCGTCAGGCTGTTGTCAAGCATTCCATCTCCCAGAATTTTTTGCAGCCCGTCGCGGACGCGGGCGATGTCGGTTTGCGTGCCTGCAAGTTCAAACCGGTAGAGCACGGGTATATTGCATTTGCGCGCGATCACGGTGCCCGCCAGCGCAAAAGTCGCGCCGAAATTGCGGTTGCCGCCAGCGATAACGCCACGGATCAGGGCGCGGCGGGCGGGGTCGTTCAGAAAGTGGATCACCTGTTTCGGGACCGCGCCATTCCCCGCGCCATCGGCATAGGTCGGGCAAATCAGAACAAAGGGCTTGTCGGGATGGGGCATCGCGTCCCCGGCCCCGACCGGAATTCTGGCCGCAGGCAGGCCAAGTGCCTGCACAAAGCGGGCAGTATTGCCGGACCGCGAAGAAAAGTAGACAAGCCCCACCGCTTAGGCCAGTCGGCTGATCAGATCGGGGCGGAACCCTGCCCAGTGGTCTGTGCCCGCAACAACGACGGGAACCTGCCGGTAGCCCAGTTCTGTCACGCGGGTCATGGCATCGTCATTCCTGGTCAGGTCGATCACATTGTAATCAAGGCCGCGCGCTTCCAGTGCGCGCGTGGTTGCAGTGCATTGCACGCAAGCGGGTTTGGAATAAACGGTGATGGTCATGGTCTGGTCCCTTTCATTGTGCTGGGCAAGGGACACCGGACCGGCGGCTGCCTGCGGCAAACCGTCTGTCATGCGCGCCCCCAAGGCCCTCCGCCTTCGGTCGTCATCTCTCGCGCTCTGGCAGGTCTCCTGGCTTGCGGGTCGATGCGCGGCTGGCCTTCCCAGGGGTTCCCCCAGTGGCATGTCAGCTTCACTCGCCGCTTACAGTTGCGGGGGCAGCGCCGGATTTGACCTGATAATCGCACCGGCTTCCCTCTTAGCCCGTGATAGGAGTCGCGGGCACCAAAGCAACTGCATATTGGGGTAGGGGGCGCGTGGATGTCAATATATAGATTTCAACTACGGAATGTAGAAACAGAACGCTTGCAGCCAGTAAATTTTGCGCATACGGATGTGGCGTCGGTTTCCGCAAGGAATCAAAAGGGAATCCGTCGCCGGTTCGCCGGTGAAACGGAACTGCCCCCGCAACTGTAGGCGGCGAGCGTGCAGCGAAATACCACTGTGGCAATTGCCATGGGAAGGTCGCTGTCCGTGATGACCCGTCAGTCAGGAGACCTGCCGACAATGTAGCAACGCGAACCGGGCGGGGTGTCCGGAGAGGTGTCGAATGATTAATTCCCAAAGACGTCCTTTCATGGCCGTCATAGCCAGAACACCTGCACCTGCCAGTCCGGCAGTCACGGCATTCAGCCCATGGGTCGGCAATCCCTCCCTGTCTCCGGTCGTATTATCTCTTGGAGACGACCCATGTTCAGAAGATCACTTGCGGCAGCCAGCTGCGCTGCCCTCTCGCTTGCACTTCCCGTGCAAGCCGACACCGTCTACCCCCTAACGCTGACCAATTGCGGGGTTGAAGTCACATTTGATGCTGCGCCCGAAAGCGTGGTCACTGTCGGACAGGCCGCAACCGAAATCCTGTATTCACTGGGCCTTGGCGACAAGGTTCAGGGCACATCTGTCTGGTTTACGGATGTCCTGCCAGAATTCGAGGTGTTGAATGCCGGTATCGCGCGGATGGCCGATAATGACCCGAGTTTTGAAAGCGTCGTGGCCAAGCGTCCGGGACTGGTGGCCGTGCAGTATGAATGGCATGTCGGCGCGCAGGGAATTGTCGCAACCCGCGAACAATTCGCGGATCTTGGTATCCCGACCTATACATTGCCTGCCGATTGCGTTGGCAAGGATAACACTGCCGGGTCTGATGGCACCCGGCTTGAGATGTATGCGATGGACAGCCTCTATCAGGGAATCATGGAACTGGCGCAGATCTTCGATGTCAGTGAGCGGGGCGAAGCGCTGGTTGCAGATCTGAGAGCGCGCGAGGCGGCCGCGATTGAAAAAGCACAGGCGCTGGATCTTGATGGCGCCTCTGCGGTATTCTGGTTCTCCTCTGCCGAAATGGATATCGACCCCTATGTCGCGGGGCAGGGGGGCGCGCCCGCCTATATGATGCATGCGCTTGGACTTGAGAATGTGGTCCGCAGCGATGAGGAATGGCCTGTCGTAAGCTGGGAATCCATCGCGCGCGCCAACCCGACTGTCATTGTCGCCGCCCGGATGGAACGGCGCCGTTTCGACGCCGATGATATCGACAATAAGCTGGAATTCCTGCGCAGTGATCCTGTCGTCAGCCTGATGGATGCCGTCACGAAGGACAGGATCGTCATTCTGGACGCCCATAGCATGGACCCGTCGATCCGCAATATCGCAGCGCTCGAAACGCTGGCCGAAGCACTGGCAGGGGCTGATCTGCAATGACGATGCAGGCCGCTCCCGCCAGTTCAGCCCTGCGTCCCGTCGCGTACTGGGGCGTCTCGGGAGCGGCCATTCTTCTGGTGGCGATCCTTGCCGGTGTCGTCATCGGCGAAACGCCACTGTCCCTGGCCATGGTCGGCGCTGTCTTTGCAAACAACCTGTGGAACGCCGGGTTCGTTGTCGACCCGATTGATGCCGGCATTATCTGGAGTTACCGCCTGCCGCGCACACTGGTCGCTGCAGCTTGCGGTGCAGGGCTTGCGCTTTCGGGGGTCGTGCTGCAGGCGCTTGTGCGCAATGCGCTGGCCGATCCTTATCTTCTGGGTGTGTCTGCCGGGGCGGGAACCGGTGCTGTTGCGGTCACAATTCTTGGTCTGGGTGGCGGCGCCATCGGCATATCAGCCGGGGCGTTTGGGGGTGCGACGCTGGCCTTTGTGCTGGTCGCGGCACTGGCGCGCGCGGCGGGTGGCGGATCGGCGCAGCTGGTGTTGGCAGGTATTGCCGGATCACAACTTTTCAATGCGCTGACATCTTTCTTCATCGCGAAATCTGCCAATGCAGAACAGGCACGCGGCATCATGTTCTGGCTTCTGGGTAACCTGTCGGGCGTGCGCTGGCCGGATGTGTGGCTGGCCACGCCTGCCGCAGGGTTTGGGCTTCTCGCCTGCCTGTGGTTCACCCGCGCGATGGACGCCTTTTCCTTCGGTGCGTCTTCAGCGGCATCGCTCGGCATTTCGGTGCGTCAGGTGCAGATCGTGTTGATCGGGGCAGTCACGCTGATGACCGCCACAATGGTCAGCCTTGTCGGTTCTATCGGCTTCGTCGGACTGGTAATCCCGCATGCGATGCGATTTGTCGTCGGGTCGCGGCATGGCCTGCTGGTTCCGGCATCGGCTCTGGCGGGGGCGGTGTTCCTGATCGCCGCCGATATCGTATCGCGCATCCTGATCCCGGGGCAGGTGGTGCCCATCGGCGTTGTGACAGCATTGGTCGGCGCGCCCGGCTTTGCAATCATCCTGATCCGCAACAGGAGGCGGCTTTGAGACTTGAAACCCATGATCTCGGGTGGAACGCTGGCGTCCGCCGGATCGTCAATGCGGTGTCGCTGGCAATCCAACCCGGCGAGACATTTGGCCTTGTGGGACCGAACGGATCGGGCAAGTCCACACTGCTGCGTCTGATGGCCGGGCTGGTCCCACGCGCGCAAGGAACGGTGTTGCTGGATGGCCAGCCCATCACGGCGCTGACCCGGCGAGAGGTGGCGCAACGGATCGCCATTGTCGAGCAAATGGCTGACACTTCTGAAGCGCTCACTGTCCGCGATGCGGTTGAACTTGGCCGCACGCCGTGGCTGTCGGCTTTAGCGCCCTTCGGCCCGACGGATACGATGATCGTGGATGAGGCGCTAAGTGCCGTCGGAATGCGCGACATGGCAAGCCACGCATGGTCAACCCTGTCCGGCGGGGAGCGCCAGCGTGTGCATATTGCCCGCGCGCTGGCCCAGCGACCGCGCCTGATGATGCTGGACGAGCCGACGAACCATCTGGACATCCATCATCAACTTTCCCTGCTGCGCCTGATCAGCCGCCTGCCTGTCACGGTCGTCATGGCGCTGCATGACCTGAATCAGGCCATGGCCTGCGACCGGCTGGGGGTGATGCAGGACGGTCATCTTGTCGCCTGTGGCCCCCCGCAAAATGTTCTGACACCGCAACGGATGGCCGCCATTTTCCGCGTCCGCGCGACGCCGCTCTGCGATCCCGCCGACAATGCCACGATTTTCCGTTTTCACAATCTGGAGGAGTCTTCATGAAATACTTAGCCGCATTTTTCCTCGGTTGGCTGGCCGTCAGCCCCGCCCTGGCCGAGACCCATGAAGTCAAGATGTATTCGCGTAACGAACATGGGCCGATGATCTATGAACCCGAATTCCTGAACATCGAACCGGGCGACAGCGTTCGGTTTATCCCCACCCAGTCCGGCCATAATGCCGAAACGATTGCCACCATGATCCCGGCAGGTGCAGAGCCCTTCAGAAGCCGGATCAACGAGGATTTTACCGTCACCCTTACCGAACCCGGCCTCTATGGCATCAAATGCACCCCGCATTATGCTATGGGAATGGTGATGCTGATCGAGGTTGGTGAACCAACTGCGCGCGCGCTTCCGCAAGACCTGCCGGAACGCGCCCGTGAACGGTTCGAAACGATTTTGAAGGCCGCGGCACAGTGACAGCAAACCATGATCTGGTCGAGGATATTCGCGATTACTGGTCGCGGCGCGCGCAGACCTTTGATCTGGCTTTCGGGCATCATATCGCGCCGGGGCCAGAGGCTGCCGCATGGGCCGCACCGATGGCACATCTGGGGGCTGCGCCCGCGCGCGTGCTGGAACTGGCCTGCGGGACGGGAGAGGTGACGCAGCTTGTTCATGGTCTGGGCCATGATGTGACAGCACTGGATTTTTCGGAACAGATGCTGGCAGTGGCGCGGGCCAAACATGCCGGCAAGCCGCGCCTTCGCTTCATCCTGGCCGATGCGCAGAACACGATGGAGCCGGAGGCAAGTTTTGATGCGATTCTGTGTCGCCATCTGGTCTGGACATTGACCGACCCGCAAGCTGCATTTGCCGAATGGTTCCGGGTTTTGCGCCCCGGTGGGCGACTGCTGGTTTACGATGGCGACTGGACACGGCCGCGCCCTTCCGGGCGGCTGGCGGCGTGGATTCTGGCCCGGTGGGAGCAGATTGCCCCCGATCCTTACTATGACGGCGCCCTGAGCGTGCGCCACGCCGGTATCATGCGGCGGTTGCCGTTCTCGCAAGGACTGACTTTTGCCCGGATTGCACCTGTGTTGCAGCAGGCGGGTTTTGCCGATGTCCGGAAGATTCCGCACGATCCCATCGCCAGGGCACAACGCGCCAACCAGGGTTTGCGCAATCGCCTGCGCACACGGGTCTACCGTCGTTTCATCCTGATCGCAGAAAAACCACATTGAAAGGACAGCCCATGAAAATTTACCCAGCTTTTGCCGCTCTGCTGGTTTCATCGTCTCTGATGTCAGGCGCCGCACAGGCCAACCCGACTGACTATCCGCTGACGATTGAGAATTGTGGCAGAACACTTGTTTTTGAAGAGCCACCTGAGAAGGTGGTCTCCCTTGGGCAAGCCGTCCATGAGATCCTGTTTGCGCTGGATCTGGGCGACAGGATCGCCGGAACTGCCGTCTGGCTTGGACCGTTGCCCGAAGCGTTTCAGGCTGCAAATGCCGGTATTCCCCGCCTCGCTGACGAGGCCCCGGGCTTCGAATCTGTGGTCAGTGTCAAACCCTCGCTGGTGCTGACAGAATTCGAGTGGCATGTCGGCCCTCAGGGTGCGGTTGGCACGCCTGGGCAATTCGCGGATCTGGGAATACAGACATGGCAAGCCCCGATGGATTGCACGGGGAAGGACAATTCCTCGGGCGGCAATGGCAAAAGAATAGAGCCGTTCACAATGGATCAGGTCTATCATGCGATCACGGACCTTGCCGCCATCTTTGATGTGCAGGATCGGGGTGCTGCGCTGATCGCCGGATTGAAGGCACGCGAAGCTGCGGCGATTGCCCGCGCCGCGAAGGCGAAAGATGTGCCTGTGCTGTTCTGGTTCACCAGTCCCGAGATTGACGTGGACGCTTCGGTCGCGGGCAGCAATGGTGCCCCTGCCTATATGCTGAGCAGCCTGAGTGCGCGCAATGTCATCAGCTCTGACGATGAATGGCCATGGGTCAGCTGGGAGACAATCGCCAGATCCGGCCCTTCTGTGATTGTCCTGGCCGGCATGGATCGCCGGTTCAATCAGGGCGACGATGCCGCAAACAAGATCGCGTTTCTGACGCGTGACCCGGTTGCCAGCCAGATCCCTGCCGTGCAGGCCGGGCATTACTTCGTCATGCGCGCCAAGGCGATGAACCCTTCAATGCGCACGATCGACGGGATTGAGGAGCTGGCCGATAAGATCGTCGAGTTTGGTTTGACCCAATAGGCGCTGCGCTGTGCCGCAGACGCGATGGCATAGAGGAGATCGCGGGTTTCGCGGATAGCGTCCACGCTGCGTCTGGTGTGGACGCTCCAAGCCCAAGAGAGCCCGGGGCACCGGCCTTCGCCACGGCGGCACCCATGGCCAGGGTGAAAACGTCGGCCATGGGTGCCCGTATAGTTGGGACGGCGAGAGGAAGATCATCTGGCAAGTCCATGTCAGGCCAATTTGAACCTCGGCTAGTCAAGGTTCAGTGCCGCCAATACAAGTTCCGATCTCAAGACGTAATCCGGTCAATACCTCGTCCTCAGCATTACCGGCTATCCGCAAGGGCCGCGACAATCGCCTCACGCTCCGCGCGGGACTTTGACAGGCGGTCACGGCTGCCGGCCAGTATCTCGGGGCGGGCGCTCTGTGGCGTTCCTGAAGTGAATGGTGGCGCAGGATCGTATTCCAGCCCAAGCTGCACGATTTCTGCCGTATCCCGTCCGAACAGATCGGCGATGATTTCAAGGCCGAAGTCGATGCCCGACGTCACGCCCCCCGCCGTCACAATCGCCCCGTCGCGCACGATCCGGCCAGCGGTCGGAATGGCATCGAAATGATCCAGCAGATCCACCGCATTCCAGTGTGACGTTGCGCGTTTGCCAGCAAGCAGGCCCGCCGCGCCCAGAACCAGTGATCCGGTGCAGACAGACGTCACAAGGCGGCAGGACCGGGCGGCATTGCGCACGAATTGCAGGACAACATCGTCGGTCAGCAGCGGGTTCACACCGCCCCCGCCGGGAATGCAGATCAGATCAAGGGTGGGGCAGGTATCGAATGTCACTGTCGGGGTAATCCAGAACCCGCTGGAGGACCTTAAAGGGGCGGTGTCTTTCCAGATCAGATTTACAGTAACTCCCGGGACAGCGGCAAAGACCTCATATGGTCCGCCAAGATCAAGCTGCTGGATGCCGGGGAAGACGAGGAAACCGATATGCATGGGCGCGCTCCGCTGATGATTGACGTGATCATATTGCACGGCCCATATTGGCCGGGTCGCCAATTTTACCTCGGATCACGCCAAAATGGCCCTTTCAATCGACATTCTTGCCTTTGAGGGCTGTCAGGTTCTGGACGTGACCGGCCCGTTACAGGTCTTTGCCACGGCCAATGATCTGGCAGCGCTTGACGGGCGCCCCACCCCGTATCGCGCGCGCGTCATCGCGCCAGCACCGATGATCACAACATCGTCCGGGCTGTCTATATCCGCCGCGCCGCTCAGCGCTGTTGATGTGCCGCCCGATACCTTGATCGTCGCCGGAGGGCAGGGGACAGAAGCGGCTTGTCGGGACGCAGCCTTGATCAAGGAAATCCGCACCCGCGCCGCCGTGGTGCGCAGGCTTGCATCCGTTTGTAGCGGTGCCTTCCTGCTGGCAACCGCAGGCCTGCTTGATGGGCGGCGCGCGGCGACGCATTGGCAGCGGGGTCCGGAGTTCAGCGCGCGGTTTCCGCAGGTGCGGCTTGATCTGGAACCCATATTCATCCGCGATGGCGCCATCTGGACATCGGCGGGCGTGACCGCCGGGATCGATCTTTGTCTGGCTCTGGTGGAGGACGATCTGGGGCATGCCACGGCGCTGGCCGTTGCGCGCCAGCTTGTTGTCTTCCTCAAGCGTCCGGGGGATCAGGCGCAGTTCAGCGCGCCGCTGGAGCGTCAGTCGCAATCCGGTCCCTTTGCCGCGCTGCATGGCTGGATGGCGGGAAATCTGCACCGTCCCCTGACGCTGGAGATACTGGCCGAACGTGCCGGTATGAGCACGCGCAGCTTTTCGCGGCATTACCGGCGGATCACGGGCCAGACCCCGCAGGCCGCCATCAAGGCCATGCGCTGCGACCTCGCGCGCGATCTGCTGGACAGGCGGCTGTCGGTTTCGGAGGTTGCGCGCCGGTCCGGCATCGGCAGCCCGGAGACATTGCGGCGCGCTTTCCTCAATGCATACGGGCAGACGCCGCTTGCCTATCAAAGGCAATTCGCATCGAACCGCACAGGATGATCCAAAACCTGGCTTTTTGTCGATGACCTTCGCGATCAGGATGAATGGCCGTTAGGGGGTTCCTCTTGGAAATGTTGGCGCATATGCAGGAATCAGGAAGTCTCATGCAAAGGACAAATGACGTGGAAAACGAAATCCATGTTCGAGATGTCATCGAAACCGATTTTGACCAATGGCGGCTACTGTGGGAGCAGTACAACGCGTTCTACGGAAGGACCGGCGCCACGGCGCTCTCCGATGAGATTGTCGTGACAGCGTGGCGTCGGCTCTTGGACCCACGTGAGCCGGTGCATTGTTTGATTGCCGAGTATGAAGATCAGCCGGTTGGGCTGGCGCATTTCATTTTCCATCGCAACATGATCACGATCGAGAACACCTGCTATCTTCAGGACTTGTTTTCGATAGCATCGATGCGGGGTAAAGGTATTGGGCGCCGACTGATTGCAGAATTCTATGAGAGATCAAAGATCGCTGGGACGACTGGAGTCTACTGGCACACCCATTCTTCGAACCAGACCGCAATGAGGCTGTATGACACGATTGCAACGAACACCGGGTTTGTTGTCTACAGAAAGTCGCTTTGACCGCGTTGAATGACAGCGGACCTTCTTGGACAATGCGGCAAAATCCCGGTTTGAGGCCTTAGCCGCCGTTCGCCGAACGTGAGCAGGAAAGGATGATGTCAGACCTCAACCCGGCTGAAGACCAACGCCGCATTCACACCACCAAAGCCGAAGGCGTTTGACAGTACATGGTTCGACCCGGCGGCGCGTGCCCTGCCGCGAACCAGATCGAAACCTGCCGCTGTTTCCATCGGATCGGTGATATTGAGTCCGGCTGGTAACAGTTGATCGCGCAGCACCAACACCGAGAACACCGCCTCAATGGCCCCGGCGGCCCCCAGCATATGCCCGGTCGCCGATTTCGTTGAACTGACCGGGACACCGCCGCCATTCGGGCCGAAGACCCTCTCCAGCGCCGCGAGCTCGGCCGCGTCCCCCACCGGCGTCGATGTGGCATGGGCATTCACATAGCCGATCTGCTCCGGCTCCAGCCCGGCCATGGCCATGGCCATTTCCATCGCCCGGGCAGCCTCGCGGCCGTCCTCCCAACCGGCTGTAACGTGATGAGCGTCAGTGGTGGTGCCATAGCCGGAGAGCACGGCGAGCGGGGTCGCTCGGCGCGCTCTTGCATGGCTGAGCCGCTCGATCACCAGCATCGCCGCGCCCTCGGAAAGCACAAAGCCATCATGCGCACTGTCGAAGGGGCGCGATGCATGAGCCGGATCGTCATTGAAACCGAAAGACAGTGCCCGCGCCGCCGTGAACCCACCGATTGCGACGGGATCTACACAGGCCTCGGCCCCACCGCAAAGCGCAATATCGGCTTCGCCGCTGCGGATCAGCCGCATGGCGTCGCCGATGGCCTGGGCCGAGGCGGCACAGGCAGTGACGGGCGCGCCCGAGGGTCCATGGAAGCCGTAGCGGATTGAAATCTGGCCCGCCGCGAGGTTCGGCAGGAAAGACGGCACAACGAAAGGCGACAGCCTGCGCACCCCTGCAGTGCGGATGGTCTCGGTTGCGCCGGTAATCGCGGGAACGCCACCGACCCCGGTGCCAATCAGGGTCGCTGTGCGCGAGCGAGCCGCCTGATCCCGCGGATGCCATCCCGCCTGACGCAGCGCCTCATCGGCTGCGGCCATGGCGTAATGGATGAAAAGATCGGTCTTGCGGAGTTCCTGCAGTGACATTGCTGCCTCGGGGTCGAAGCCATCCTCTGCCTCGGCTTTTGAAGGCACCAGTCCGGCGATCCGGCATTTCCAGCCCTCGGTATCGAAGCGGTGGTTCAACCTGATCCCGCTTTCGCCTGCCAGCAGACGCCGCCAGGTGGCCTCAACGCCGGAGGCAAGCGGCGTGACAGCCCCAAGGCCAGTTACAACAATCGGATCCAGCATGGCGGGCGCCCTTTCATGTGCAATTGCACTGTGCATATACACTATACTGATCGGACTCAACCCCTCAGTGCAGGCATCACTCCTCGGAAAGCGCTCTGGCGACCCGCAGATAGGTATCCGCCTCGGCTTCTGACACCCGAGAGGTCAGCTCATTCTGCGCCGCCAGCCATTCGCCATGCAGGGAATCCAGCAACAGGTCTCCGGCCTCGGTCAGGGCGCAAAGCCGGGCATTCCCGCTCCCCGCCACCCGGCGCACGAGGCCCTTTTTCTCCAGCAGATCAAGGCTGCGCGTCAGGCTGGTGCGATCCAGCGCAACCTTCTGCGCGAACGCTGCCACCGGCTCGGATGGGTGAAACCGGATCGCGGAGAGCAGGGCGAACTGCTGCACCGTCACGCCATGCGCCTTCAGCCGCTGATCATACCGACGCAACAGGACGCGGGCGGCCGAAACCGTGTTCAGCACTAGGCACTTCGAGAGATTGTCGGCGCTGTCCATAGCGCCGGACCATGGGGCGCGACAGGCTTCCCGTCAAGAACGGAAGGCCGAACCGTTGAGAAAGGGGAAACCCAAACAGCAGCAATGTCCCGCATTGCTGCCAGCCGCGTGTTAATCAGCATGCTGCATCGCCGCAAGTCGGCAAGGATCCCAGCCTGCTCGTTCGTGGGGGTGCAGCGAGTGCCAGTTCGTGATACTTGCCTTCGGTGTCGGATTATGGAGTGCTGATAGTTCAAGCTTTTGGGAGCAGCTTCTTGTGGCAGTCCACGTGATTGACCGATGTGCAGCAGGCATATTCATATCCTTTGTAGCCCAGGGTCGCAGGCGTCGCGCCATGGGTCGCGGCAAAGTCAAGAACGAAGGTGTTGATTTCGGCTAAGGCAACGCCGTGTGACGCAGATCATGTCCACGCATGGACCTTCGGATTTTGGACGCTGCTTACATTAATGTCAGCCTACGTGCTTGGAATATACAGGGTTTGGGGAGGTGATACTCATCGCCACCGTGATCCTACTTTGCGCACGCCGAGGCTTTGCGCCTCGAAGACTGTCCGTACCGCTGAAGCGCCGGACGTTAGGCTAACGCTAACCTTCTCCGTCATCCGCCATCGCCTGGACGATCGTGCCGATCAGAAGCCCCGAGAATGTGATCTGGGCATCGTCTATGTTCGCCGCCATGGTTCCCGGTCGACTGGGCGAGGTGATCAACACTGCAACAATGTCATCTCCGTGCTGCGTCAGGCATACCCTGTCCGACAGCAAGATTGTCTCTGCCTCTCCCTCTTCACCCTCCCTTTCCTGAGAACGTTCGATAACCCCGCAGGCAAGTTCACCCGCCATGGCATCGCCGCCGCCAATGCTGATGGAGAACAGGCGAACCGGGTTAGTCGTGTAGCCATCGCCCAAGGCATTGGTTCCCCCGGGTCAGATTCTCGGACAGCAGGTCCAGCATAGCGCGCTGCGCGGCGGGTGTCGCCCCGGAGGTCTCGGGATTTTCGGCTTGTTCGCCGCGGGGATCGGCCTCCGGCGCAGGAAAGATCCTAAGCGTCGCACGACCGATGGCCTCGCCGTAATATGCGACGAACTGATCATCGAGCAGCGTCCAATCCATGAGCTCCATATCGTTGATATTGTGAGGGATGTAGTCTGCGTAATCCTCTGGGGCTGCCACGACTGAATTCGTTGTCAGAAAGATGGCCACTGCGGTCGTCGCAAGTATCCTTCGAAACATGGGGAAGAACTCCGTTTTTTCGCTGATCACCTGCAACCTAACGCATACAAGCGCGTCCTGGCCACCCTGGCGCCGCATTCTTCTGTTTGGCTGCTGAGGTTACTGCACCGCTAACCTAACTTGGGGTTCCGGGTAATCCGCTACAAACTGGTGATCTGAACTGTCCAGATCGTGTGAGGATGCGCCGAAGCGTGGAGGCACGCTGGGAGTTCTGGCTTGGTTTGTGGGTTTTGTCTGGAGGGAAGGGATGCCATGCCACTCCGGAACCGGATTGATTCCACGTTTTCCGGGTTCAGCACACACAAATAATTGGACGATCCATAAAGTCAGGATAACCCCATACGGTCATCGGTGTGGGGGCCGCAGCACGTTGCTGTCGGTGGGCAGCGGTTACTTCAGGCTGGATCTTGAAGAGGATATCCGATGCGTGAGTTGCGCGACTTCAGTATGTATTAGAAGAAATTTAAAGTCAAAGAATGTTCATTTTGCGAAGTAAATCTGGCCAGAGCTTAACTGAGCGTGAACGTGCTTATCCACATTCATTGACATTAAACTATGCAAGCATTGCATTAAACAGTTGATTTTTGCGTTAAACAATCTTGATCAGATGTTTTGCATATCAAATTAATTTTGAGATGTCGGATGCATGGAACTGGTGGGTTTCAGGGTATTCAGAAGAAGAAAACCAGCTCGAAACCGGAAGAATCTGCGGGCGTTCTGTTCAAAAAAGCTCGTTTTGAAAGTTGCTCAATAACCAAGTGCAGCAAGCCAGTGATAGTTGATCAACTTTCAAAATGAGCTTTTCCGCACAGATTTTACCTACCAATCCGAGCGGAACACCGCGCCAAATCATCCTGATCACCATCTAATAGGGTCCCGGATTACCTGCCGTGAGGGATAGGTGTTCCCGGTAACGTCTTGGGCTGTCTCGGTCTGAGACGCTGATCAATTGTTTCGGTGTTAATCTTTTCCCGCATCCTGAGTGGAATTCAGGGTTCATCTGGATCTGCGCGGGAAAGGTGCCGCAAGCCTTGATGCCTGAAGTCCGGTCAGGACGGGAATTCCGACGACGACTGCCGCCAGGATTGACAGGATCGCAAAGAGGCAAAACATGCCCGGGTATCCCAGACTCGTTGCCACTATAGCTGCTGTCATCCCGGCACAAAAACGGATGGCCGCATCGAGTGAAGTAAGAACACCGTAATGGGTCACTGGCACTACATCCCGGCTGGCAGCCATATAGCATTGCCAGGTGGCGACTGTCAGCGCACCGGCCAGAACGAAGTCTGCCACGCCGAAAATACCGTCGGCGGAAGGCCCGAAGGCCAGCAACATGTAGACACCTGCCTTGGCCAGAAGAAGCATGCCAAGCACCATGGGCCAGCCCCAGCGTGCCATCGCAAACCCCGTAAGAAGGCCCGCAGGTACAGCCAGCAGGGTTGCGACGGTGCCCAGCAGTATCAGCACCTTTTCCGTCGGAAGGCCTGCGTCAATCAACCTGGCCGGAATTGACATATCCGCACCTGATGATCCCGCCAGCAGCAGGATAATAATCAATACACGCCCGCGCCCGGGTGCCTTCAGAACCTGAGAAAAGCTCTGAAGGGTCGTCGTCTCGGCGGCGGTGCCCGTGTCCCCCTCCAGCCAGTGGGCTGGTAGGGCTGCAAACGCAATGAGTACTGACAGCAGGGGCACGGCCACCGTCCAGCTGACATGGACAGCAAGCACTGGCATCAGCCCGCCACCCGCAACTCCTCCGACCACCATGCCCGCGACTGCCCAGCCGTTCAGACGTGCGCGCGCTGCCTCGGTCCGGGTCGATATCTGCCATCCCGCCATCACCATTTGTATCGTGACGCCAATCGCGGCCGAAAGCAGCGATAAGGCCAGCAGGGGGACGATGGCCATGCCCTCGACCAGCCAGACCACAGGCAGGAAACACAGGGCCAGGGTTGTGCAGAGGCCCATCAACCAACGGGTCCGGCTTTGCTGGTTCCGAAACGCTCTCTGGCCGACCCACGGTGCCCAAAGCCATTTCAGCGCCGAGGGTAACCAGACGATCCATGTCAGCCCGATTTCCATTAATGATGCCCCACCATCGCGCATGAATGTCGGCAGCGCGATCGTGAAGAAGGCCGCAGGCATGCCGATAGCGGCGGCGATATACGCGACCGCGAAAGACTGACGTATGGCAGCGCGACGCATGGATCAGAACTGCATCGCAAGGCCGAGGCCCACCACTCGTCCCGGACCGACCGAGACTGAATGCGCCGTGGGTGTATATGTCGATCCGAAATGCACGGGGCGTTCGTTGAACAGATTGTCAGCGAAGACATAGAGCTTGCGATCCGGCGCCATATCCCAGGTGATCCGCGCATTGACAATGTTGTAGGCTGGTATGTTCCACGTATTGCCGACATCGGCCGGGCGGCTGCCAACATGCGACCAGTCAGCCGCGAAATGCACATCGCCCCGTTCCGTGGCAATGGTGTAATCCAGTCCAAGGTTCGCGGTAACCGATGCGGCCAGCGGTATTTTCCTGCCACTTCCGGCAGGGGCGTTCACCAACCTGCTGCTGAGCAGTCCAAGGCCACCGCGCAGGATAAGCGCGTCAGTCGCGACATACTCCGCTTCGAGTTCCGCGCCCCAGCTTTGGTAATCCTGATTGGTGAAAAAGTAGCGGAAGCCTGCGGGCACTGCTTCATATGTGAAAAGCTGACCATCTTTGACTGTGTTCCGGAACAGGCTGCCACTGGCCCGCAGCAATCCGTCGGCACTTTGATATTTCAGCCCCGCCTCAACGCTGCGTGATTTCGCCGGGCGGAAAGGCTCTGTCGCAACACCGATTGCTGATGCGATAGCCAGCCGTTCATAACCGCCAGCGGCATAGCCGGTCGATACCCCAACATAGCCCATCAGCTGGTCCGAGAAATCCCAGGCCAGCGACAGGCGACCTGTCAGTTGGCTGTCCTTAATCCCGGCCTTTTGATCGAATGAAGCCACAGTACCGGGATAGCCGTTGGTAAGATAGGCAGAGGTCAGATTCTGCGTTTCACGGGTATAGCGCAGCCCGCCCGTAAGACGCAGCCTGTCATTCAGCGGCAAACTGGCATCCGCAAAGGCCGATATCGCCTTGGATACGATCTGCACACGGGTGGTGCCGTTTGAGTACAGATTAAGTGCATTCTCAGCGACGCGAAGGCCATCATATTCCGTGCGCAGCCAGTTCAGCCCTGCAACCCAAGAGGTGCTCGCCCCTTCCAGTGAAGAAAAGCGCAGCTCGTGGCTCCGCACTTTCTGATTCTCCCAGGTGCGGGTGTAGTCGGTGGTTGGATCGGTGAAGAAGGCAGGCGGCAAACCAGTGAACGCCGAGAAAAGCAAGCTGTCCGATCCATCTATATCCCCATGCAATTTCATGTGCTGCACACCGGAGATTGCGGTGAACCGAAAGCCTTCGAATTCACGCTCGACCTTCAGCACCGCCTGCCGGTTGTTGCGCGTGTTCAGGGGGATAGTATCGGCGCCGCTCTGCGGGAAAGGGTCTGCCTCGTAAAGCATTGTATAGGAATTGTGCCGGGTCTGGTCATCAGCCTGCGCCAGCAGCGAAACCTCCCAGCCGTTCTGGGTAAAGCCTTTAAGTGCGATGCGTCCACCGCTCAGACGGCGACCGCCTTCGGTGCCGCCCGCGATTGTATTGGGCACATCGCCACCGAAGTCGCGGAACTGCAAAGCAACCCGCCCTGCCAATTGGTCAGGCAAAATCCAGCCGCCATAGGCGAGTTCAGCCAGCCGGTGACCGTCGGTTCCAATTTCAGCGCGGAGGCTGCCACCTTCCTCGCCATCCGCTTCGCGTGGGACGAAATCTATTCCGCCCGCCAGCGCATTGCGGCCAAACATCGTGCCCTGGGGGCCGCGCGCCACTTCGATCCGCGCCATGTCAAACATAGCTGGAGGAAAGCCAAAGTTGGTGGTTGGCACCCCGGCGAAAGAATACGCGATGGTGCTGTCATCAGCCGAAAGCGGATAGCCAAGTGGCCCAACGCCCCGGATCACGCCGAATTCGCTGCCCGGTTGGCCGAAGCCGGAATAGACGAATCCCGGCGTGCGGCGCGCAAGCTCGGCCGCAGGCTCCAGCGCCGCAGGCGACAATGTGTCGGCGTCCACGACGGTTAGCGATTGCGGCAGGTTCATCGCATCCTCGACACGTTTGTTTGCGGTGAAAAAGATGGTGCCAAGCAGTGTCGGCGCTGCCTCTTCGGCTAGTGCCGGGACAGCGATCAGCGCAACCGAAGACATAAGTATTGCAAAACGGTTCATTCGTTCCATTCCGAGAATCAAGGGGTGGTCGCGCAGTCACGCGACTCCAACGCCTGCATTCTGGCGGGAATAGGATCGCGCTGCTTTCGCGCCCAAGAGTTTGAGCTTTGTCAGTTCAAAGCGATCGGGTGGCGCGGACGGCCTCAAGGCTGGGCGGATGGCCAAACCGACGCCGATAGGCCGTGGAGAAAGCAGCAGGATTGGTGAACCCGACGCTGAAGCAGACTTCGGTCACAGAAGTATTCCCGCTGCGCAAAAGGCTGCGGGCCTCATCCAGCCGAAGATTGCGGAACCAGGCAAAGATCGGGGCGCCATACAGGGCCTGAAACTGTCGCCCCAATGTTGTCGCATTGACCCCGGCCAACCGCGCCAGTTGTGCCAATGATGGCGTCTGGTCCAACGTGGCCCGCAGGTAATCCGCGACAAGCACCACGCGCCGCCATTCACGTTCCGAAAGCCCGGCCCGTGCGGGTTCGCTGTCGGCCCGGTGCAGCAGTTGGCATAGTTCTGCAAGGAAACTCATCAGCAACCCTTCCAGGAAAAGGGCCTTCACGGGGCCGTTCATATCGCTGTTCAAGGCAGCATCGGCCAGCGCGGTCAGGCGCGGCGACGCGGGCAATATTTCGACCAACGCCGGATGCTGCAACCTGTGGCGGAACGGTTCCAGCGCGGATTTCAGCGTTTCGGGCGCGTCACTTTCAAAGAACGATGCTTCGATCCGCAGGCCGATCCCCGCACAATGCTGGCCCGCGCGATGTTCCGCCACGCATTCCACGCTCTCGCTGAAACCAAGAATCAAGGGCTCGCCCACACGCACTGTCACCCGCGTATCGGCACCGATGCGGGTAACCGATTGTTGGCCCGCAAGCAGGAATCCACAGAACAGGGCAGGAGGCTCTCTGACCGTCAGTTCGTTATCTTGAAGGTATTCAATGTCATAACCGCCGAAATAAAGACCTGCCCAAGGCTTGTGCGCGAACACACGTCCCTGCGACAACGGTGTGTCGAGGGTGAAGCGCTTCAAGGTGCGCCCTTCGACTTGCTGGCCAAAGTTCTCACCGATGTCGCGAAGATCGCCGCCATCAAACAGACGCTCTCCCGGCAAACGGGTAGGAAAGTGTTGAAGCTGGGTCATTCCTTGGTTCCATGACATCAGTGGAAATAATTACCCAACAAAAATACTCAAGATTTGTAATCAATCAAGCACTAAGCGCTCCAGACTTACTGTGGTATCGACATTTCGCAGGGTTTCAGGGCGGTGGGCGATGACAATGACGGTGCGACCACGGCAAACTGCGGCAATCGCGGTGCGGATATCGTGCTCATTCTCGGGATCGACCGATGCGGTCGCTTCGTCCAGCAAGATGATAGGTGCATCCTTCAGGATGGTTCGGGCAAGTGCGATCCTTTGTCGCTCACCGCCGGACAAATGCACCCCCGCACCGCCAAGAAGGGTCTGGTAGCCTTCAGGCAGCGCCATGATGAGATCGTGGCAACATGCAGCTTTGGCGGCGGCGACCAGTTCCGCGTCGCTGGCCCCGCTGCGCGCGAGGCGCAGATTGGCCGCTATGGTGTCATCGAAAAGGAAGGTATCCTGAAACATCACCGCGAAAAGCCGTTCACGCATATCCGGGGCGATGTCGCGCAAATCCACGCCACCAATGGTGATGCGCCCGGTATCAGGGTCAAGAAATCGCGCAATCAGCGAGAGCGTGGTGGATTTCCCCGTACCGGAAGGACCGGTCAAGGCGTGAATCTTACCCGCTTCGAACGTGGCGCTCAGGTTTTGCAGGATCACGCGCCCATCACGCGTAAGACCAACATTTTCCAGTTGAATATCCAGTGAAGCAGGGCATTCAGGCTGATCGCTTTCAGGAAGGGCAGGAAGGGACAGGACAGCATCCACCCGTTCCATGCTGCGCTTCATCAGCCGCATATGCGCAGAAAGTTCGAACAGATCACCAAGCGGGGCATGGGACACCAAACCGGCAACCATCGCAAGAAGCCAGATTTCGGGGGTAATCATGTCCCCAGCCATCATTGCGCCACCGCCTGCCAGCATCAATACCATGCCAAAATCAACCGCCAGCCAGCCGGCTACCATCGGCGGAACCACCTTATGCAGTGTCGCCAGACCGGCATCATGGTGTGTTTCAAGTTCGACGGCCAGCTTCTCACGCCAGCCGACCATAAGCCCGAGGCTGCGCAGGGTTGGTAAACCCTCCAGCCATTCGGTCATCCGGGTGGACAAGCGGGCATTGGCATCCATCATCCGCGCCCATATCTGCAGATTGACCCGTTCTGCCCACCAAAGCGTGCCGAGCACTGGCGGCACACCGGCAACAGCAAGAGCGGCCATCCGCCAATCCAGCCCGAAAATGACCAGTAACGCCAGTAACGGCCCGGCCAGCACCTTCATGAACTGGACAGGGGGGATCACGAAATTGATGCTGGCCGCATGGCGGGTGATTACTTCTTCCATCATGTTTGATGCGTGCGATTGAAAAACACTCAGCGGTATGCGCCGTAAATGGGCGGAAAGGCGCAATTGCAGATCGGCGACGGCCTGTGTCTGCACCTGCCACAGCAGCCGCAGCGCCCGCTGGTTCACGAGGATTTGCCCCAATGCGCAAGCCAGCAATGCGGCGCTCATTAGCAAAGCAACGGACTGGGTCAGGTTTCCTGACAACACGACATGCAGGAAAGCACAAACCACCAGCACCGGCGCCCCCATCAGTAGACCCTCAAGGAATAAAAGGGGCAGTGCGCGCTTCAAAAGAGGCCGCCCCTGCGGTCCTGCAAGTTGCAGCCAAAGATTGCGGGGCCTGTCAAGGCAGGCGATAGTGGTGGTCGGCACCGGGGGTGCGTCTGGTACCGGGCGCAATGCGCCAGGCGGCAGGTGCCAGCCGGCGACCGCCTCGTAGCTGGCCCAAAGGCGGGCATAAAGCGGGCAGCGCGCGATCAATTCCTCATGATGGCCGCTGTCAATCAACCGGCCCGCATCGATCACCGCGATCTGGTCGGCATGTTGGATCGTGTGAAGCCGGTGCGCCACAACAACCACGGTGCGGCCTTGTTTCAGTGTGTCGAGTGCGGCCAGAACCTCGGCCTCGTTGACTTGATCCAGCGCGGCGGTTGCCTCATCCAGCAGCACCACAGGCGCATCGCTCAGAATGGCGCGGGCAATCGCGACGCGCTGCCGCTCGCCGCCGGAAAGATTACGCCCTCCTTCGCCGACCGGGCTATCAAGGCCGCGGGGCAACCCCTGCGCAAATGCCGTGACACGTGCGCGGCGCGCGGCCTCTTCCACCTCTGGATCAGTGGCAGCAGGGCGACCGGCGCGAATATTCTCCCGAATGCTTGAATCCATAAGCCAGGCCCGCTGCAGGACAGCCGCGAACCGGGTTGCCAGCATTTCGGGCGGGATTTGCCGCAGGTCTGTGCCACCCAGGGTAACCGTGCCGTTGTCCGGATCCATGGCCCGCATCATCAGCCGCAGAAGTGTCGTCTTGCCCGCCCCAGAAGGTCCAACAATTGCAAGAGTCTGCCCTTCCGGGATAGCGAGGGTGACATGGTGCAGGATGATTTTATCATCTTGCGAAAGACACACATCCTGCAGCGCCAGCCCGTTTCCATCCGGTATGTCGACGGGGGAAAGCAACGGCAGCGGCGGGATGCGCCGGAGTTCGGCCATCCGCGCCGTTGCGGCCTTCATCCGCCAGGTGAAATTTCCAGCCGTGAAAATCAGGCGCAGAACCGAAGCGTTCAGTCCCAGCCCAAGCAGCAGAAACAGGATCAGATCATGGGCCGTGACCGCACCGCTCAGGAAAAGCGCAGCACCTATGGGAAGCAGTACCAGCACATTGCCGCGCATCCCTGTGTAAAGAAGGCTCATCTGGCCCAAGGATGCGGTTCCGGCGCGGTATCCGGTGTCACGCACCGAAGCTACCGCATCCGCGAGGGCTGTAAAACTGCGGGCGTCACCGATGAATGCCCGTATCACGGCCATGCCACTGATCAACTGACGGGTGGCTTCGCGTAGCTTCGACAATGCGCCATACCAGTGGCCATAATCGTCGCGCGTCGCGCGAATTGTCATCGGATACAGCCAAAGAAGCGCCGGGAACAGTGCGACCGCCGCCAGCGCAAGCCTCCAGTCAACCAGCGCGAGTGCGGCGAAGGTCAGACAAGGCAGGGCAAGGCCCTGTGCCAGATCAGGAACAGCGTGCGCGATGGAATCTTCAATCTGGTCGATATCTTCGATCACAAGCTGGCGCAGATCAGCAGTCCCCCGGCTTTCGAACACTGCCAGTGGAAGGGTTCCGATGCGGTCCACCATCTCACCACGCAGGCGCAGCAGCACTGCGAAGGCCGCCTTGTGGGAAATCGCCGTAGAGGCCGACAGTAAAAGCGATTTCGTGACCAGCGCGGCAGTGGCCATCAAGCTGACTTGCCAGACCTGCGCGGCAGATGCCGGTGCGGCAAGTGCCTCGCCTGCAAGCCACCAGATCGCAAGAAATGGACCGAGTCCCGCTGCCGCGCCCAACACCGCCAGTATACTTGAAAAGACAAGCCAGAGGCGCGCACTACTGATCAGATCCACCATGTCTGGGGCCCTTTTCGCCGTTGTGATTCTGAAATCCGCCATGCCAGTGCCTGCCAAACTCGGCTTTCGCGCGCCGGTATCCGTGTTTCGGCAGATCAAATGCCTGAATACCGCGCCAGGACGGCAGACATTGGGTTTGGGCGCCATCTGCGATACGACGAGCAAGCGGAACGGCAGGATGTCCCTACGGGGAGCACCTGATCTGGCGGGGCCAGTGCGCGACAGTGTCGCGGATATCTTCTGTGCGCTGAGAGTTTTGTAGGATGCGTGGTTGCGGGGCTTCTAACCAGGGCTTGAGCGCGGCGATGATCGGGGCCGAATTTTCGCTCCGGGCGGCGCGGCGCACAGCCGCGTCTTTGCCGCGCACGGTCGGCGGGCCAGTCATTCCGGCAGGTATGCTGCCCCACCAACTTCTATAATCTGTTCCTCACTGAGTGATCGGTGCCAGTGCGAATAGAGTACCTGCTGCTCGCGCGGTAACCGTATGTCCTTTCGTAAAATCCGATGGATTTCACGAAACGCCTTGTGCTCGCAACCACCCCAGAAGAACACTTTTTCAAGGTTAATTGGCCATTCCACTGGTCGGATTGCAGGGGCGGGGCAGGGCAGTCCAGAAGCGCGGTCGTCCCACCGATCAGGGTGCTCGTTTGAAATCAATCTCCGCCCTGTGCGAGGATAAGGATGATCTAAAAACTTCGGGGGAAGCCATGTTGATACAAGGTAGTCCATTGACAACTCGATAGCCCATCGATGACAGGATCGTCCGCATCCTCAGGCGAAGAACCGTATTCCACCGATGGCAATGTCAGCAGCAAAACTCCGGCCGATGGCCACGATGCCGATCCGGCGCAGACGCGACAGATCGAGCGGCGCATCGATCCTGTGTGCGGTGAAATCGGTGAAGGGCAGGCGGATGGTGCGCCACTCTGGCACAGTGCAGAAACTGGTGCGGTAGGATTGCCATGGCCGCACTATATCGGCTGTGCGCAAATGCAGGTTATACGCCTCACTATTGCCGGTGACGTCCAGTTCCAACCCTGACCACTGGCTGGCGTCGATCGCGCCGCCGTGCGGGCCAAGGTCGAGGGCGATCTGGACAAACCCACCATTATTCTCAAGGCTCACGTTGCCTTGCATCCGCAGGGCAGGGCGGCCGCGCACCTCCTCGCGAGTCATCGTGCCTTGCGACATACCGCCCATCACGCGGTCGGAAATCACCTCCCATACGGCCCCGTTTGCGGCGCTAGGGTGGGGGGCGGTTAGATCATCGATAAGGGCATTCATGATTGTCACGGCGGGGGTGTCCTTCTCGGATGCGATTGTCCCGTTTGGTCTTAGGGGGCAGGTTTGTAGTTGGCTGAGGGTCATCCCTATAGGGTTTATCAACAGCTCAAATCCAGCGTTTATCCTGATCTCAGGCAGGGTGTTCCTTGGTTGGCGGGGCGTTTTATGACGTTCCTTGCAGCGTCGAGTGCCCGTGTTCGTAACGAAATACCAGGGGAGTCACCTGCGTTTCTTAAGAGTCTTGATGCTCGAATACCATCGGCATCGCATGCGCGCGGATCACTGGTGAGCGGCGATTTGCCATTTTGCCTTTTATCATTATCATCAACCTTACTTTAGTTGATGGTCTCCGCCAAACTCGGTGTGGTTTCGTGGCGTCCTGACCTTGGCGGGCTGCGCCGGTTCTTGTAACGACAATCGGGCGGGCCCTCCTACATTGTTGGGGAACCGCTACGTGACAATCGGAGCCTGTATGCAGTTTCTTCCCAATTCGACCCAGCGTATGATTCTGGAATGTATCCGCGATGGCGGCGCAGTGGCTCGCAGTGAAATCGCAGGATTGACCGGGATCAACCCCGGCGCGCTCAGCCGGTTGATGCGTGACCTGATCAACGCTGGTCTGGTACATGAGGGCAAGCGCATTCGAGCCGGGCGCGGCCAGCCGCCCCTACCGTTGTCCCTGAACCCTAACGCGGCGTGGTCCGTGGGGCTGTCATTTTCACTGCACGAGATAGAGGTGGTGGGTATCGATTTTGCGGGCACCTGCATCGCTGAACGGGTCGTTCCCCTTCCCGATGGCGATGCCGAGGTGATTTTGGCTGAATGCTCGCGGCTGATTGATGAGCTGGTAGCATCAGCGCCACAGGGAACGCGACGCCCCCTGGGTCTTGGGGTGGCGCTTCCTGGATATTTCCACCGCGCGAGCCCGCCGCAGGTGGAAACCTTTGCCGCCCTGTCAGCGCTGTCGGGGCTGGATTTGTCGGGACTGTCGGACCATTTCGGACTGCCCACTTGGATCGAGAATAACAGTACTGCTGCAGCTTTAGCAGAATTCTATCGTAGGCCGGACCGGCAGGCAGGAACGCTGGGCCTGATCAATGTCGGATATGGCTTTAGCGCAGGGTTCATCGTGGGGGGGCGGCTGTACCGGGGCCGGGTGGGGAATGCTGGGGAGATCGGTCGGATGTACCCGCGCGGTACGCCCCGCCCCTCGGTTTTGGATCTCTGCAATACGCTGGCGGCGGCAGGGCATCCGGTTACATCCACCCGCGCGCTGGCCGATCTGTGCGCAGACCCACCCATCGCGCTGCGTGATTGGTTGCGCCGTGCCGGGCGGCAGTTGGCTCATGCGATGAACATGATAGATCTGATCGTCGCACCAGACGAACTTGTGCTGGGTGGGCAGATCCCGGCGATTTTGGCGCAACTGTTGTTTGCCGAAGTGGCCACCGCGCAAATGGACCGCCGCGACCACCGCATTCGTGTGTCGGAACTGGGCCCGTTGGCTGCGGCCATGGGCGCAGCTTTTCTGCCGCTTTATCATGGCTTTGCACCCCGGTTTGGCACTGTGTCAGGGCCGGAGTAGCGCACGGCCCGTCGCCATTCAGATTGGTCGGTGTGGCATGGCCGTCTTTGGACGGGCAAAAAAACACTAAGTAGATATTAAATTGACTTTTGCAATTTATTTATGAGATTGTCATTTTTGTGTCAAACAGCGCCGTTAGTTCAAGGTCATTCACCCAGTCCAAGGAGACCAAGATGAAATATCTTTACACCCTCGCGCCGACCTTGATGCTTGCCGCCGCAAGTCTACCCGCACAGGCGCAGGAATGGCCCAATGAAGAGCTGGTCATGACCGTTGTCGTACCCTATGCGGCAGGCGGCGGCACGGATTCCGCTGTGCGCCCCCTGATCGAAGAACTGCGCAACCACTTGGCCGTGCGCATCCAGATCAGCAACATCGGCGGTGCGGGTAGTGCTGCGGGCACGAATGAACTGCTGAACATGCCCGCCGACGGATATACCGTGCTGGTATCGGGGACGCACACAATTGCGGCCACCATGCAGGGCCTGACCGATGGGTATCACGAACTGGATCAGATCGTCGCGTTGAACTGGGACCCGTTCATTGTGGCTGTGTTGGCCGACAGCGAGATCGAGACGATGGCAGATCTGATCGATGCCGCACAAGCCGCACCCGGCACGATTTGTCTGGGTAATGCGGGCATGGGCGGCGCGACAGGCGTTGCCTCGATCGCCATCGACCTTGCGTTTGATGGAATCTTTAATGTGACGCCCTTTGACGGCGGCCAGAACCTGCGCACGGATGTGCTGGGCGGGCGCTGCGATGCAGGGATCTTCTCGCAATCCGAAATTCTGACCAATGCCGACGACTTCCGCCCACTGGTCATCCTGACCGAAGAACGCAGTCAGCTTGATGACCTGGCCGATGTACCAAACCTGGTTGAGGCCGGATTTGACGCGCTCGAGGTTCCCGGCGGATCGTTCCGGTCAATCGCGGTGCGTCAAGGCACGCCCGATGTCGCGCGCGAGGCTATTGCCACAGCCTTTGCCGCCGCCTACGACTCTGCCACCTATCAGGCCTTCATGGCCGATCAGGGCATCATTTCTACCTTTTCTACGCTGGGTGATGCACAGGCATATTTCGATGATCTGGTGACCGGATACGAACCGATTGTGCGCGCTTCGGGCCTGTACGCGGAATGACTGTGGGCCGCTGATGGCTCCGCCTGAAACGACAAGGCGCAGTGCCGGTGGGCTTGCCCCCCGGCACCCGCTGCAGGGAGTATGCGATGCGTCATAATCTTGCCCTTTGGGTCCCGCTGGGCCTGATCGGCTTTGCGCTGGTCTGGCTAGGCTATGCTTGGTCCCTGCCGTCCGAAGGGATGATAGGTGACCGTTTCGGCTATGATCCAGGCAGCCGGTTCTTGCCGGTCGCCGCGGGGATTGTGCTTGCTGCGGCTTTGCTGGGCGACCTGCTGCGTCGCTGGCCATTGATGCCAGCGCCGGTTCAAACTGGTCCGGTGTTGGCGCATGTGGTCGCCCTGATTGTCTATCTGATCGCGTTTCGCCCGCTGGGCTTTGTGCTTAGTACGGCGTTCGTGCTGTTCGGGTTAATTGCGCTGAATCAGCGTCACATGGGCCAGCCTTTTCGGCTGTGGCCTTTTGTGTGTGCCATGGCGGCAGTCGCGGTGGGATCGGTTGCGATGTTCACTGCTGTACGCTGGGTGATCCGCAGCTGTTTTGCCCTGGCGCGGACCCATGACCTGCCCATACTGCGCGAACCGGCAGTGCAGGCAGGATTGGCAACCGTAGCTGTAGTGATGGCGATGGGAATGATGATTTGGGTCTGCCGACGCTGGCGGCATCTGCAATATGTGGCGGCGGTTCAGGTGGCCATCGGCACCACCTTCGCAATTTATCTTTTGTTCCGGCAACTGTTCCTGATCCAGTTGCCCCCAGGCATTCTGAACTGGTGAGGCACGCACGCGATGGATAATCTTCTGGCTGGCGTGGCGATGATTGCTACGTTTGAAACCCTGTTCTGGATCGCCCTTGGCAGTATCCTTGGCATTGTGCTGGGTGCGCTGCCGGGGCTGACGGCCACGATGGGCGTGGCGCTGATGCTGCCGGTCAGCTTTTACCTGCCAACGGCCACAGGCATGGCAATGCTGCTGTCGGTCTATACCGGCGCGGTGGCGGGCGCGTCGATCCCAGCAATTTTGTTGGGCATTCCGGGGAATCCCAACGCGCTGGCCACTGTGCGAGACGGCCATGCCATGACCCGCGCCGGACAGGCGGGGCTGGCGCTGGGGTCGGCGGCGGTCGCGTCGCTGGTGGGCGGGCTGTTAAGTTTGATCGTCCTTATCTTGTTCGCGCCCTATCTTGCTGCGGCGACGCTGGCCTTTGGCCCGACCGAGAAATTTGCCATTGCGGCGCTTGGTCTGCTGATCATCGCTGCCATGTCCGAAGGCAACCTGCTGCGCGGCATCGCAATGGGCGCGCTGGGGGTGTGCCTGTCGCTGCTGGGCTCGGACCCGTTCACCAATGCGGCGCGTCTGCCCTTTGCCGACACATTGGCCCGCACGCCGTTTCACAACGGGATCGAACTTATCCCTGCACTTATCGGCCTGTTCGGTATTTCGCAGGCGTTGCTGGATCTGGACCGTTTACGCAATACGTCCAGTGCAGGGCCTATCCCGCGGATCGGCAATGTCTTTCCGTCATGGTCACGGCTGCGCCGCATGTGGCGGGTATTTCTGGAATCCACCGGCATCGGCACATTGATCGGGGCGATACCGGGGGCGGGCGCCAGTGTAGCGGTGTTTCTGGCGCATGAACGGGCGCGCAAGACCACCGGCCCCGTTGATGGCGAACCTGCAGTGGGTGAGGGGCGGGTTGAGGGTGTCATCGCGCCCGAGGCCGCGAACAATGCCGTCACTGGCGGCGCATTGATCCCGGTTCTGTCGCTGGGTATTCCGGGCGACGCGGTGACGGCTGTACTGTTGGGCGCGCTGATGATCCAGGGGGTGGTGCCCGGTGCGGCGTTGTTTGCCAATGATATGCCGCTGGTCTATGCGATTTTTCTTGGCATGGGTGCGGCGCTGATGGCGATGTTTGTATTTCAGTTACTGGGCGTGAGGCTGTTTCCGCTGCTGCTGCGGGTCCCGTTGTCGTTCCTGATCCCCTGTGTTTTGGTTCTCTCATGTGTTGGCACTTTTGCGGTGGACGGGCAGGCCCCGATCAAGGCGGGGTACAACATGGCAGTAGCGTTGGTGCTTGGGGTCGTGGGCTACGCGTTGCGTCGCGCGGACTACCCTATTGCGCCGCTGGTTCTGGGGCTGATTCTAGGTCCGATGCTGGAAGACAACTATCGGCTGGCGGTGAAGCTTGCGCAGGGCGATCATCTGGTCTTTCTGTACAGCCCGATCGTTCTGGGCATGGTTGGGGTGATAGTATTGGCCGCGCTGGCCTCAACGGTGCGGCGATGACGCAGTGGTACCCTTTGCGCAAAACGCCGCGCCCGCAATCGTCCGAATCGCGGGGGGCAGAACCACAGCTATCACTCGCTCAAATTCCAGTCCCCGCGTTAACACCTGTGTCGCGTGATTGCCGTGCGCGTCTGGCCGAAACGGCCGCCCCCACCGCACGGCTGCGCTGCGTGGCCGAGGACCGCGTGCCCGCGCTACGCCAGATCGGGCTGCACCCGTTTCCCGACACTTCCGCGCCGCACGATACGCCCCAGCAGCCTCTTCGTGTGGGGGCGTGGAACGCGCAGCAATGCCATTTCGCGCGCGACAGCGCAGCGCTACTGCGCACAGCGGCGCTTGACATAGCCTTACTGACGGAACTGGACATTGGCATGGGCCGTACGGGGCAGCGCGATACGGTGGCCGAGCTGGCGGCGGCGCAGGGTCATGGTGCGCTTTATACGCCCGAATTTCTGGAACTTCCGAACGCCGCCGAAAACGATCACGGTTGGCACTGTAACGCGATTACTGCGCGTTTTGCGCCGCGCGCGGTTGCACTGATCCGCTTGCCGGATCGGGCGGACTGGTTCATTGCACCGCGGCGCGGGCAGCGGCGACTGGGCGGGCGTGTCGCGTTGGCTGCGCGGTTTGGGCGAGGGGCAGGCGCGCTGGTCGTGTGCGCGGTTCATCTGGAAAGTGATACCGACGGCGCGGGGCGTGCTGCGCAACTGGCCTACCTGCTGGAGCATCTGGACCGCTTCGCGGCGGGCGATCCGGTGCTGATTGGGGGGGATCTGAACGCGGGCGCCGGCAACGCGGCGCGCGACACCCTGACCGACCCGCTGTTTGCAACAGCACAGCGCGCGGGTTACCACTGGAACGGATTGAACGCGTTGGGACCGACCAGCCGCATCAGTCGCGTAACCAACGCCCGGCAACAGAACACCGCGCGGTATGACTGGTTTCTGGGGCGCGGGTTGTACGGCACCGAAGCAACTACACTGGCTGCCACAGACGCGGACGGACAGGCGATTTCAGATCATGATCTGATTGCAGTGATGGTTCAGCCCGAATGATGCGCCTCGTCGATCCTGTCAGCGCCGCCAAGTTTCGCCCAGACGGGATGCCCCGCCCCTATCCCGGCATTACCATCAGCGCGCCACTGCGCCGCGATCCTACGATCATTGCTGCGCTGAACCGGTTGTGCGCGATGCTGCGAGGTCTCCCCTGTGCGGCCGCCTTCAGCTTTCTGCCGCCATCGTGCTGGCACATGACAGTAATGCGAGGGGTAAATCTGCGGCGTCGTCATGATGCGTGGCCGCGCGGCTTGGCGCGCGGCGCGTCCCTGTCGTATTTGGCCCGGAGCATGCAGGATCGATTGCAACCCGTTGCGCTGCCGTCCGAATTGCGGCTGGTCGTGAGCGGGGTGGAGTTGACGGGGGCGGGGGATATCCGGCTGGTCTTGAACCCCGCAGGGAGCGGGCGTTCCACGCGTCTGTATCGGTTGCGCGAGCGGATGGCGCGTGCTTTGCATCACAGTGACCCCGGCCTGCGCGGTCCGCTGCATTTGACGCTGGCCTACCGCACGCGACCCATTCTGGCCGATACTGAGGCCCAGCTTGCTGCCGCGCTGCGCGCTAAAATGGCTGGGAGCAATGGAAAGATCATTGGGGCGGGTATCACGTTTGGTCGGCCCGCGCTGATCATCTATCGCCACATGTGGGATTTCTCGCACCATTGCGGAAGGTCCGGCGCGCGACCTTTGCCACGCTGAAGCATCTCGCCCGCATGCGGCAGGATGAGTAAACGGACGCAGTAAAACACGAACAGCAATCAAGTTAAGTGAAACCATCGGGGCTGCGTTGTCGACGCTGAGCTTTTGGATGTTTGCTGCAAGCATGGAATATTCGTGTGCTTCTGCACACCATCGACGTCCTGACAAGAGGAAGCTTAACCTTTGTCAACCGCCCCATTGGCGCCGTCATGTTTTCGGCAATCGTTGGCGTTACTGGTGTCCAACTTTTTCGGCCGGCGCTGCAGCATTGGGCATTGAGGAAGTCTCGCAACAATCGAGGTGCATAGCTGGCTTATGTTTGAGTGACGCCGTATCAGAACCTAGAAAAACTCAGACGCGTAACGTGCCCTTAGGCAATGACCGATGAAGTTGGAGTTGAAGCCGCGCTCCCTCTGTGATCAAGACATTCAGTATTGCTGCCCCATATTTTACGATGCTCTCCTGTCATGTATGAGAGAATCTCTTTGGGATAGCGTCATGAGGCGGAAGACTATGTTGACAGGATTTCATCACGTCGCGATCATTTGCAGCGACATCGCGCGCAGCCGGGCGTTTTACGTTGATCTTCTGGGTTTGCCGGTGCTGGCCGAGAGCTACCGTGCGGCGCGGCAAAGCTGGAAGGTCGATCTGGGCCTGCCCGGCGGCGGCCAGATTGAGCTGTTCTCTTTTCCCGGCGCGCCGGCGCGGCCTTCGCGACCCGAAGCGCAAGGCTTGCGGCATCTGGCCTTTTCGGTGGCTGATGTGTCTTCCGCAAAGCACTGGCTGGAGGAGCAGGGCATCGCCGTGGAGCCCGTCAGGCTGGATGAGACGACTGGCCGGAGGTTCACGTTCTTTGCCGATCCCGACGGACTGCCTCTGGAACTCTACGAGAGCTGAGTGTCCGGTTCAAAACCGAGTGAACGATTTTGCCCATTTGCAAAAAGCTGCGTCATGTGGCGGATACAGGTGATCAGGCCCCGGTGCTGTCGGGGATGCCCCCCCCCCCAGCCGCCGGGACCCTGCGCATCCTTGCTGCCGACCCCGAACATCTTGGTGCTGCACAGGACAACCATCCTGCGAGCCAGTGTCGCCTTAATACGCCATTTTCCACATATATCTGCGGGTTGTCAGGGGGTGTCCTTTGCGTCGGCCAATCGTTCGGCATACATGCGAAGCAAAGGTGTGAACACGAGTGGGGCGAGGTAATCCGCGATTCTTGCGTTGAACCTGTTCAACCCGAATTCCTGTGCATCAGGATTGTGGTGCGCTGGCTGAATTTACGCGCAAACGCAACCGCGCGTTCATCCATTGTCCGACTATTCCCCAAGCCCAGAAGGATCAGGAACGGTGTATCGAAATCTGTGATTTCAAACGGGCCATGGAAGTATTCGCCTGAATTGATTGCCGCAGAATGAATCCAGAGCATTTCCTGAAAAATGCAGATCGCATAGGAATAGGCAACCCCGTAGGACGTGCCTGACGCCATTGTATAGATCACAGGTTCACGTTTGTGGGCCGCGGCGAACGCAACGGCCTTTTCCCGATGCCCGGCGGTCACTTCTGCAACAATAACGCCAATCTCGGACAGCGCGCGATCAAATTCTATAGCTGTTGCATTCCCCTCTCGCGTCGCGAGAATTCCGAAGCTTAGGCGGAACACCACAGCCGCTGAATGCTGTGGTGACATGGTCATTGGATCATGATCGTAGTAGATGACGTGCTCTGACGCCACATCGAGGGGGCTGTCAGGCACATGCGTCAGTGCGATGGTCAATGCGCCCGCCGCGCGTGCGGTTTGGGCGGCCAGCACCGTTTCGGGTGTTGTCCCGGAATGTGAACACAGCACTACGACTGATGATTTCCCAAGTCTGCGCGGGGCGCGGGTCGTGAATTCTGCGGAATTCACTGCGAAACCGGCAATCGCCTTTGCTTCGCGGTCCATGAGATACTGGTTCGGCCGTGGGATCTGATGCCTCATCACGGGTGATGACGATGCTAGGTTTGACGCCGATCACCGCAATGGCAATCGAAGCCTTTGCTCCCACGCTGTCAGTATTCAAGCGCAGTCGGGATTTCGCAGCCTTGCTCGGATTGGTGCCTTGGCAACATTCAACCGGTGGCAAACAGATGCTGGGGCGAACCTCGGAGAAGGGGCAGCGTGATATCCGGCGCCTGCTTGCCATCGGTGCGATGTCGGTCATCCGCCGGGCAACAAGGAAAGGGACGTTCCCGGGAACCTGGCTTCATGCCATGTTCTTGCGCAAGCCACGCAAAGTAGTTGCCGGACAACAGGCCTGATACATGACCGCACCCGATCACACGTCAATGCTGTGCAAAAACCGGCTTGCGCGAACGACCGTCTTGCGCGAACGGGGGGTATCTATACATGATCACGCATTGCTGATCATGCACGATCGAAATAGCCGCTGAGAAAGGCCCGGCAGCGGTCAGAGCGGGTGTTGCCGAAGACCTGTTCGGGCGTCCCGTCCTCTTCCACGACACCCTGGTGCAGGAAGACAGTACGACTCGAAACTTCGCGGGCAAAGCCCATCTCATGCGTGACGATGACCATCGTCCGGCCTTCTTCGGCAAGGTGGCGCATCACCTTCAACACCTCGCCGACCAGTTCCGGGTCAAGGGCTGATGTCGGTTCATCAAAGAGAAGCGCGCGGGGCTTCTGCGCCAGGCCGCGCGCGATGGCGACGCGCTGTTGCTGTCCACCCGACAGCTGGTTTGGCCAGGCATCCGCCTTGTCCGCCAATCCTACCTTTTCCAGCAGCGCCAAGGCCTCGTCTCGGCATTCCGCCTTGCTGCGGCGCTGGACGATCAGCGGCGCCTCGGTGACGTTCTGAAGCACCGTGCGGTGGGGCCAGAGGTTGAAGTTCTGGAATACGAAGCCAAGGTTGCGGCGAATGGTGCGGGCAGTGCGTTCCTGGGCACGGTTCAGCCTGCCTCCTTGGACCGTGATATGCGCATCGCCTACCGATACCGAACCGCTGTCGGGCGTCTCGAGCATGGGGATGCAGCGCAGCAGGGTGCTTTTTCCCGAACCGCTGGCACCGATCAGCGAAAGAACATCGCCATCGCTGGCCTGAAGATCGATGCCGCGAAGGACCTTGTTCTGTCCAAAGCTCTTGTGCAAACCCTTGACTGAGACTGCGGGATGGGTGCTTGTCATTGTCTTGCTCCGAATTGCCAGGGAGAGAGGGTGCGTTCGATCCGGTCGGTCAACCGCGTCACGATCAGCGAGAGCACCAGATAGATCAGCCCGGCGCAAAGGAATATCTCGACCGCGCGCCAGGTTTCGGCGACGGCTTCCCGGGCGATGCCGGTCACATCCATCAGGCTGATCATGCTGACCAGCGCGGTGGATTTCAGCATCGAGATCACCTCGTTGGAATAAGCTGGCAATGCCTGACGCACCGCGATGGGCAGTGTCACCCGGCGCAACACCTGCAAACGCGACATACCGCAGACGCGCGCCGCCTCGCGGGCGCCGACAGGCACCGCGCGCAGACCACCGCGCAGGATCTCGGAGGTATAGGCCGCGTCATTCAGGATGAGTGCCAGCAACCCGCACCAGTAGGGTTCGCGCAGGAACGGCCAAAGAAAGCTTGACCGGATGAACTCGATCTGACCCAGACCAAAGTAGATCATGAAAATTTGTACCAGCAGCGGCGTGCCGCGGAAGACGAAGACATAACTGCTCGCGAGCGCAGTGCCGGGGCGTGTGGTGCGTGCGAGATTGAGCAGCAGCGCAAGGCCAGCCCCGCCCAGCAAAGAGAAAAAAGTCAGGTTGAGCGTCAGCGGCAGGCCAGACAGAAGCTTGGGGAAAATGCTGGCAAGAAAAATGGTATCCATCATCGTTCCCCTTCCGAGTAGCCGGCCATGGTGCGTCGCTCAAGCAGGCGAAAAAACTGGTCGGAAAGCGTGGTAATTACCAGATAGAGGACGGCCGCCGCAGAGAAGAACAGCAAATGCTCATAGGTGGTGCCTGCAGCGATCGAAACCTGACGCATGATCTCCACCAGTCCGGTAACCGAAACCAGCGCGCTTTCCTTGACCACGGACTGCCACTGATTGCCCATGCCCGGTATCGCAGTGACCAAGGCCTGAGGCGCGGTCACGCGCCGAAGAAGCTGCCATCGCGTCATGCCGACGACACGCCCGGCCTCTAGCGTGCCCTTCGGCACCGCCTGATAAGCCCCGCGCAGAACCTCGGACTGTCCGGCCCCCGAGATCATGCCGATGGCCAGCATACCGGCGACGAAGCCGCTGATGTCAAAGGGGCCTTCGAGCCCCAGCGCCGTGCCCACGTAGGTGACGACCTGTCGCCCGCCGAAGTAGAACAGGAAAATCACCAGAAGATCGGGCACCCCCCGCAGGACAACAACGTAGACATCGGCGATGCGGCGCGCCAACATATTGCCGGAGACCCTCGCCCAGACCGTCAGCGTACCAAGGACCGTGCCCAGCAGGAACGCCGAAAGCGAGACGGCGAGGGTCATGAAACCGGCGCGCACAAGCGCCGGTCCCCAACCCTCTGGGCCGAAGCCCAAAAGATAAAGTTCAGATGTCATGAGAGTATCAGTATTGTTCCGGGGTCACGACAAGCCCGAACCACTTCGTTGACAGTTCTGCAAGTGTACCATCCGCGACGACGCTCTCAAGTCCGGCGTTGAAAGCTTCACGCAACGCGTCATCGCCCTTCTGCACCGCGATGCCCGCACCAGCGCCCATTAAGCCGCCGATGAAGGTCGGGCCGGTGGCCATGGCGCGGTCGGCGTTTTGTTCCAAGAAGGCCGAGACGTTGGTAAGTGATGCGATGCCCGCGTCGATGCGCCCGATCATCAGATCCTGATAAACGTCCGGGCCGTTGGGATAAGTGCGGACATTCACGCCCTTGTCCTTCAGGTATTCCTCAAGGAAGGCGGACTGGATCGTCGCCTGTTGCACACCGATTGTCTTGCCATGCAGCACGTCGGCCACAGCGTCGATGGCAGGGACGATGCTGTCCGGTTCACCCAGGTCGGCGGTGGCGCCGTCCATCGGCAGTTCAATCCCTGCCCGGTTCATCACCACAAAGGTCGAGCCGCCCAGCGTGTAGGGCAGCGAGAAGTCAACCACGTCCTGGCGGACGGGCGTGATGCTGATGCTGTTGATCACGGCGTCGTATTTACCGTCGATCAGACCCTGGATCATGCCGTCCCACGCCTGTGAGATAAACTCGATTTCCAGACCCTGCCGCTCGGCGATCTCATTCGCGAGGTCGATTTCGAAGCCATAGAGATCGCCGTTAGGGCGCGTCATGTTGGACGGTGGGAAGGCACCACCGGTCGTGAGGATGATAGTGCGGTCGGTAACATCGGCTTGGACGGCTGTCAGGCTCAGCACGCCAGCGATCAGCGCGGCGCTTGCGCTCAGAATTGTCTTGGTCATGTTTTATTCCTTTGTTCATCGGTTTTGTTTGGGAAGGAGGTTAGCGGAGCAATTCGGTTGCCATGCGTGCCAGCACGATGGCGCTGTCGGCAATGCAGCTTTCGTTGGGCTGGTAGTCCGAGTTGTGGACGCGATCATCGCGACCGGGGATACGGGCACCGACAAGGATCTGGATGGAAGGCATCCGCTCGGTGAAGAGTGAGAAGTCTTCCGCGCCGAAGCTGCGGCCTTCAGCGACATGCGGCGCCTCGCCGAACTGGGCGGCAAGCGCCGTGGCGGCGCGGTCTACCATCGCGTCATCGTTCACCAAGGCAGGCACGCCGCGGACGTATTCGATCCCGGCTTCCAGATCCATCGCAGCGGCGGAATGCGAACAGATGCGGCGGAACGATGCTTCTATCCGGTCGCGCGACTGGGCCGTGCGGCAGCGGGCGGTACCCTCAAACATGCAGGTGTCGGGGATGATGTTTTGCGTCTGACCACCGGCGATATGGCCAATGGTCAGCACTGCCGACTGCGCCGGGTCCATCTCTCGGGAGATGATAGTCTGCAACTGGCTGATGATATGGGCGGCCCCGACGATCGGATCGATGGCCGTGTGCGGGCGGGCGGCATGCCCGGAACTGCCACGGATTGTCACCTTGAACTCGTCGCTGGACGCAGTGGCGGCGCCGCGTTGCAGCAGTATCTTTCCGGCGTCCAGCTCGGGCCGGTTGTGAAACGTGATGGCCATGTCCGCGCCATCACCCGCGCCATCAGCAAGCATGGCCGCCGCGCCGCTTTCCAGCGTTTCCTCGGCGGGTTGGAAGATCAGCCGCACACTGCCGCGCAGTCGCGGGCCGATCTGCTTGAGCGCGTGCGCCGCACCGAGCAGGGCAGAGGTATGCAGGTCATGCCCGCAAGCATGCATTTTGCCCGGAACGGTCGAGGCATAAGGAAGCCCTGTCATCTCCTGAATCGGTAGCGCGTCCATGTCGGCGCGCAGGATCAGGCAGGGACCGGGCGCGCCGCCCTCAATTTCGGCCACGACGCCGGTGCGTCCAACGCCGGTCTTCGGGTCCAGGCCGATGGCGCGCAACTCCTCGGCCACAAGGGCGGCCGTGCGGATGGTGTCGAAACCTGTCTCCGGGTGGGCGTGGATATTGCGCCGTATTTCCACAAGCCGCGATTCAACATCGCGAACAAGCTTTTCGATCTCGGGGCCGGGATCATTGGCAAATTCAGTCATCTTTTTTGTCTTTCTATCGCGTGCGAGATCGTTCCTCATTCGCAATATTCTGTGTAATTTCGGCTTTGATACAGGACCCTATTTACCGCGCTGTTATACAAATGTATAGTATCTGCGACAAGTTTGAAGCGGACCAGTCACCATCGAAGCGTTTTTGATGGATTTCTGGACACTTCTGCTTACAAAACGAACTCGCAGGACGTGATTGCCACCGCAGCCCTCAACTGCATGGCAACAGTCACAATACAGAAGGGTGCCCAATGACACAGCGCAGCTATCAACGCCTGGGCGAGGACGCCCGACGCAATGCCCTGCTGGAAGCCACGCTGGATTGTCTGGCTGAAGACGGCATGGGCGGCGCCAGTGTGCGCAAGATCGCCGAGCGTGCGGGTGTTTCTGCCGGTCTGATCCGGCACTACTTCTTGTCGAAGGACGAGATGGTCCACGCGGCCTATGCCTATCTGATGGGCAACCTCACCGGTGCAGCGGCAGAGTCAGCGCGCATGGCCTCCGAGGGGCCTGCGCAGGCGCTGGCGCATTTTATTGCCGCGAACGTCAAGCACCCCAACCTGTCGTCACGCAAGGTTTCGCTTTGGGCGACCTTCATCGGGCGCGTCCGTTCCGGACAACGTTATGCCCAGATCCACCGCGAGAGCTATCGTGAATTCCTCGACCTGCTTGAAGCGCTGATCCACCCGGTCCTGACCCAGCACAATCTCCCGGCAGACCCGGCGACTTGCCATAGTCACGCCATCGCCCTGAATGGGTTGATCGACGGGCTATGGATCGAAGGCTCGCTTGGCCACGGGCTCTATGACCCCGCACGGCTGCCCCGGATCGCGCTTTCTGCCGCAGAGGGCATCCTGCGCCTGCCCAACGACACACTGGCGCATCCAACTGCGCGCTGAAGAAAAGGAAGACACATGCAGTATGCAGCCATCACACGCAGGCTGAAGGATCTGGGCGGGGACAAGTGGGCCATTCACAACGCCGCCCGCGACCGCCTTAACCAAGGCGAGGATATCATCGAACTGACAATCGGCGAGCCGGATATTCCAACCGATCCCGGCCTGATCGAGATTTGTGCCGACTCGATGCGCCGCGGCCGCACGCGCTATTCCAACGGCCGTGGCGAGGCTGGCCTTATCAAAGCGCTGCAACGGACTTACGCGTCGCGCCTGCCCGAAATCGCGCCTGAAAATATCCTGTGCTTTCCAGGCACGCAGACCGCCCTGTTTGCTGTGATGCTTGCGCTGGTCGAAGAGGGCGATGGCGTGCTGATTGGCGATCCTTACTATGCAACATATGATGGGGTGGTCGAAGCGACTGGCGCCAAAGTGCAGGCCGTACCGCTGAAGATGGAGCACGGCTTCGTCCCGCAGCCCCATGATCTGCAAACTGCGATCACGCCGAATAGCCGCGTTCTGCTTCTGAATACCCCGCACAATCCCAGTGGATCGGTCATCAACCACGACAGCATGCGCGCCATCGGCGATATTGCCCTTGCCCATGATCTGTGGATCGTCTGCGACGAGGTCTACGAGTCGCTGATTTTCGAAGGCGAGTTCTGCTCTCCTTTAGAATTCGCCCCTTTGCGTGAACGCACAATCGTAGTCTCTTCTATTTCCAAGAGCCATGCCGCGACCGGATTTCGCAGCGGCTGGGCGATTGGTCCCAAAGAGGCGATGCGCCTGTTACTGCCGATCTCGGAAACCATGCTCTTCGGGAACCAACCCTTTATCGCCGACATGACGGAAGCCGCGCTGACCGACGATTACGACACCGCCGAACGGTTGCGCACCTCGTTGGCGCGTCGCGCGCGGACCTGTCAGGCGGCCTTCGAGGCAGCTGAGGGGTTGTCGTCCTTTTTGCCGCGCGGCGGGATGTTCATGTTGGTAGACGTATCGGCCACCGGACTGGGCGGTGAGGCATTTGCCTGGCGGCTGCTGGAGGAAGAAGCCGTGGCAGTCATGCCGGGCAACTCTTTCGGCGGGCAGGCCGGACACCTGATCCGGCTGGGCCTGACCTTGCCCGACGCAAAGCTGGCAGAAGCCGTGCGCCGCATCACGGCCCTGTCGGCCCGGCTCTGTGCCGCAAGATTTCCCGCAAAAGCACAGGCATAAGCAAAAGGCTGGTGCGCCAGCCCCTTCTTGCCCAAAGCGATCAGACCGCGCCGGTCAGTCGCGATAGTCTGGCGCAATCCGGTCCAGCAGGCGCAGGTGCGCCGCCCATTCCAGCGCCACGTCATCATCCTCGCCCATCGAGCCTTCGTACTGCTTGGCTACATGGTCGGCCACATTGTCGGGGACCGCACGCAAAGGCTGCCCCATCGAAAGAGTGGCCACCTGAATTTCGCAGGCGCGCTCCATGTAGAACATTGTATTGAACATCGAAGCTGCGGTCGCTCCAGTGGTCAGCAGGCCGTGGTTGCGCAGTACCAGCACCGGGTTGTCGCCAAGACTTCTGACCAAGCGCTCCCGCTCGCCCAGATCCAGCGCGATGCCCTCGTAGTCATGGTATGAAATCCGGTTGTGGAACTGCAGTGCAATCTGGTTGAGCGGCAAGAGTCCGTCTTCCAGCGTCGAGACCGCCACACCGGCACGCGTATGCGTATGCATGATCCAGGCAGCATCATGGCTGGTCCGGTGGATCGCCGAGTGAATGGTGAAGCCCGCCGGGTTCACAGGATAGGGGCTGTCATCGACCTTGTTACCGTCCACGTCGATCTTGACCAGAGACGAGGCCGTTATTTCGTCCCAAGAAAGGCCGTAGGGGTTAATCAGAAAATGACCTTCTTCGCCGGGCACGCGGGCGGTGATGTGGGTGTAAATCAGGTCGGTGAACCGATAGTGCCAGGCCAGTCGGTAGCAGGCTGCAAGGTCGCAGCGGGCCTGCCATTCGTGGTCGCTCGTCGTGGTCGGGGCGGCGGTTGCAGCTTGTTTCATTGGGGTCTCCTATTCGATCAATAGCCGCGCGCGCGTTCAACGCCGAAGCTGAGAGGGGCACCTTCGCGCAACTCGCGCGCCGTGGTGACAATTTGTTCGGCGACGACAGAAGGAACCGAGTCACTGGCAATATGCGGCGTGATGCGCAGGCGAGCGTCGTGCCAGAAAGGGTGATCCTCTGGCAGCGGTTCGGCGTGGAACACATCCAGCGTGGCACCGGCAAGCTGTCCGCTGTCGAGCGCGGCAATCAGGTCGGATTCGACCAGATGTTCGCCGCGCCCTATCTGGATCAGCCAGCTGCCCTGCGCCATGGCCGCAAACAGCGTGGCGTTCAGCACGGCCTCGGTGGCTTGGGTCAGCGGCAGGATGTTGATGACGAAATGCGCACCGGCTGTAGCCGTGAGAACCGCATCCGTGCCGCTGAAGTAGCTGACATCCTCAATCGGTCGCTCGGGTTCTGTCCGGCAGGCGACGCGAAGCGTGAATCCCAAGCCGCGCAGGGTGCGGGTGACGGCTTCCCCCATGGTGCCGTTGCCCAGAACGGTGACGATTGTGGCCTCTGGGGCTTGCATGGGCAGGGGTTCCCAGGCTGCGCGGCTGGCCGAGGCCGCAAGCCGCGCGAAGTTACGTGAGACATGCAGCACCTCATGCGCGGCATATCCTGCCATCAGCGCCGCTTGATGTGGGTCACGCACGCGGGCAATGGCGGTCTCGGAAGAGAGTTCGGGATTGCTCAGCAGGTCATCGACGCCAGCACCGATCGACATCGCCAGCTCAAGGTTGGGATAAGCGGCAAAGCTGTCTGCCTCCGCCAACCAGCAGATGGCGAAGCGGATTTGTTCGGGATATGAAACCTCCTCGGGGCGAAGCACCTCGATATCAGGGCCTGCCGCGCGCAAGGCAGTTCCATACAGGCTTTCCAAGTCCAGCGTCCGGCTTAGGAATACGCCTTGAATCGGCTCATCGTCTCTCATCAGGAATCCTGTTTTATCTGGTTTCACATCTCCTTTATTGCACATTCGTATAACTGCGTGCAACCATGTGGCCTTGGCCTTGGCCATGTCCCTGGCTGGTCTGAATGCGGCTTGGAGGGATGGACCCTTTGGGGCCTCTCGATTTCGCGGGTCTACAGGAAGCCCGCGCGGATCAGCCGTCCGGGCGGGATCGAGGGTCGGCGACAACCTGCCTGATCTTGCGCAGCGGGTGCCGCGCGGGGATGCGATCTTCCAGATCGACATAGCTCAATAGCGACCTGCGCGTCTCGTCCGTTCCGCGCATCATCGCTCCCCGCCGCTTTCGTCCCGGGAGTGAAACATGTTCTCAAATGACTGCCGAGGCGGAACTATTTCAGCACTCTGCTCTCATGATCGCTGTCAAGATTTTGCTTCACTGTGAATAATCCGACGGTGCCGGTCACAGCGCGACGTGGATGCGCAATAGGCCACTGTCCAGCCATTCGTTCCGGGATAGATACGGCCGTGGCGCAGCAAAATCCTTGAAGATACTGGCGCGCCTTGCCCAACACCCGCATCGCAGTCGCCCGCGCACGAACCAGGTCGCGCATCGCTTCATGCGCCGCGCCCGGCACCCAGGCGGTCAATTCACCGACGCGTTGCAGCCTGCCAACATCACCCCGTCGCCAGCCATTTCCGAAATGAGCGCGCGTGCAACCACGATGCAATCATGTTCTATTTCCACAAGCTGGCGGCGCAGGCCATGGCCACATGATCCCGCCTCATAGCAAAAGTGCAACCGACATCGTCGCCTTGTGAGGATCCAGCCCGATGAATATCCTATCCTGCAAGTGGTATCTCCCTCATTCTTGAGGCTCGGTATCTGCCCATGCGCTGCAACCCTCGAACGAAGAATGTCGCGGGAGGGGCCAGCATGCCAATCAGCTCACACCGCGATCATGGGGGCTAAAGTCGCTGCCGTCAGGGTCTGCGGATACCGTCAAATATGCAACGTCTTCCGGCAGGATCTGCGCGCGTCGGGTGATCCGTGCCTCTGCCAGAAGCTGGCCCAGCCGGATGCTTTGATCAAGGGCGCCGATGCCATAGCGATAACCGGGCAGATAGCCCGAGGCCCGAATCCGCCTGTCGAAGGGCAGACCTGTTTCGACCAGTCGCGCCGGGGCAAAAGACCACCGTGGTGCAGTTCGCGTTGATCGTATTATAAAATTTCGGCTGTTCAGCTTGCGCGTTACCCTGGTGCAGATAGGACAGGAACAGCTCGCGCGCCTGCGCATGGATCAGGCGCAGGCGGAACAGCGACACATCCTCGCGGCGATGATCGGTGCGCAGTTTGACAATATCCAGTTCCTCGGCAGCAATCAGGACCAGCTCGAATGCTTTGAAAAATCCAACGATGGATGAGAAGACCTCGTCCGCCTCGCGGCGGATTTCGGCGGAAAAGACCAAATGGCGCACGGCATCAAAGCCGAAGGTGACAAGCACAAGCGCGATGGTCGGGCTGCCCCAGACCGACGTGAACAGATCTACCGAGGTGATGCTGTCCAGCGGATAGCTTGCCGTCTTATACCGATGGATGACCGTGTCGCGATCCTGCCAGTCGAAATCACGGATGTGATGGACCAGCATGCTGTCTGCACCGATCTCGGCGGTGACGCCATGGGCAACATCTGCGGCCCAGTCCCGGTCCTGTCGCGGCGCGATACCCGACCACCAGACGATGAAGGTGACCAGACAGGCGGCCTGGCGCAACCAGCCGCGCCGGAGGTTGCGCCAGGCCAGCAGGTGGCGGGGGCGCTAGCATGATCACGGCGGCCTGAACCGGACGGACAAGGCCGTCAAGCTGGTACTGTAGCGTCTAAGCGTGAAGGCTAGCAGGGCGATCAGGGCAAGGCCGAACAGCACCGCCCCCAGCCTGCCGCGCATCCTAGCGACCCAGGGTCGCATCGACGGCCCGGAGGGGAGCGGTGATGATTTGGCCTGCGGAATCCAGTACGAATGTACCGGCTTCGGCAAAGCCTCCGCCCTGGCGCACCTCGTTGAGTAGCGCCGGATAGGCCGCAGCGACGGCGATATAGCGGTCGTGATTCGCCGGAGTGCTGGCATCCGCCGACGAAATATCGACCAGCGTCACGTTCGCGGCCCTGGCCGCCGCCTGAATCCGCGGGTCGGTCAGGTCCAGCGCCCCCAGCCTGCCATAGCGGCGCGTCGCCCCCGACAGCCGCAGCGCCCGGTCATCGGGCGAGACCATGACCACCAGCGGGATGTCCATCCGGCCAATCACCGCCATCTGTTGCCGGAACACATCGACATCAATATCGGGGGCCGCCAGAATCACCTCCAGCCGCGACAGGGCGTCGTCCTTGCCCGCCAGCCGCATCTGGCGCAGCGCTTCCATCACCAGCCATCCGCCCATCGAATGCCCAAAGACTGTGATCGAATCTGCGCCTGTATCTGCAGTCAGCCTGGTCAGCAGATCGTCCAGCGCGTCGCGTGAGAAAGCGGCAGAATCCTGATCGACCGGATATCCTCTCAGCGAGGCGGCAGAGGGCCATGAAAACAGCACCGGCGCCCCGGACAGCTGCGCATCCGCCTGCATCTGCGCGGTGCGGTACAGCGATTCCGGAAAACTGTAGTTGAAGCCGTGAACGAAGACGACCGAACGTTGGGCATCCGCCGCAGCCACACGCTGAAGAAAGCTGGAGCGATCCACGCGCAGATGCTGTGTGACGGCGAAATCGGTACGCGGATCGGCGATGCCCTTGGGCCATTCGATTTGACCGGGAACGTGGTTCGGCGGGATCGAGACGGTGAATTCCGCAAACCCCATCTCATCCGAACGACCGCTGGTATAGCCATCGGCAAGCCGCACCGCCGAGGTGCGGGTGGTGGCCACGAATATCCGGGACTCGGTCGCCTGCACCGCAGCCTCGGGTGCGGGCACCGGCCAGATCGTCTGCTCGGTCGGACGCCCGGCGCAGCCGGCCAGAGCGCAAATGAGAAGCAGGGGCAGAGACAGACGCATCATTCGGGAACTCCGATCTCAGGAGGTGTCAGGGATCGCGGTCCTGCCAGACCTCGGGGGCAGGAAAGGTCGGGGGCGCGCGGCATACCCGCGCGCGGTCGTAGCCCAAGGGCCGGCTCCGCCGCACCGAGGCCGACGGGCCTCATCGCAGATACCCGTCAGGGCCGCAGGCCAGATCCGCCGCCAGTTCCGCAACCTGTCTGGCGATGTCCGCAGCAGAGTCGGATGAATGGCCTCTGAGCCAGTCAATTGCAAGCCAGACCAGACCTCCGGCGAAGAACTGTGTCGTCAGCCCTCTCCGCTCGGGCGTGCTGGCGGAGGCATTGATCACTTCGGGCAGGATCCGTGCCCCGACCAGTCCGATCAACTCGTTGAAGAAGTCTGCGGTCCCGGCCTCACTCATCACCCGGACGTAAAACGCCCGATGCGCCTCCAGGTGGATAAAGATCGGCCCGGCGCTCCGGGAAAGATGGCCGAAAAGTTTCTGTCGGGTCAGACGGGCACCGGGCGGCAGAGGTTCGGGAAGGGGAAAGGCTATGGCAAGCCTGTCCAGCGTCGCTGCCCGCGCCACCGCTACCACATCGGGAAAGTGCTGGCAAAAGCTCGGGCGGGTGATGCCGGCCTCTCTGACCAGCCCGGTAATGGATATCCCGGCCAGCGGCGTTTCCCCGATCATCCGCGTGACGGCCCTGAGAATGGCGGCCCGGCTTCGTTTCAGACGGATGTTCCCGGCGATCGTCACCCGTGCAGGAGAAGCGGCCGCGTTTGGCCCATGCAGCGCGTCGCCGGGGCGATGACAATTGGCGGTGATCGCTTGATCGGAGATCTCCATGATCGGTCGGCCATAAATGCTTTCGCTTGCGTGGAAAAATCCTGTCATCCATCCATCGGGACCGCGCCCCATCTCGACGGTATCAAGCCAGAGCGCAAGAATTTGATCTTTGCTGAGTTGGCTTTCCAAGCCCAAAGCAAAGCCCGTCTGCCTTATCTTGCCGATGCCAGGACGAAATTCATCGAAACCCAATCGTTTGGAAAGTGACTGAGAGATTGTTGTCAGCCCGGCACCTTGAGTGGAGAAATCAATCCCGCTGTGCTCCAGGTAGGCGGGGTCTTGCACTAAGACGAGTTGTCGAAGGCGATCAGCTCCCAGACCGTCCGGACCTCTGCCATCAGCTATCAAGGCATCGGCGCGCGTTTCGTATTTGTCCGACTGACGGATGGCGTCCCAATATCCCAAAGCGCCATAGCCTGTAAAGCCCACACCGAGAACAACTAACGCAGTCGCCGTGAATTTAAGTGCCCGCTTCATCTCCGCCTCTGCTCAGTACAAGCCTGATTTCATGAAAGCTTACAATGGATCGCGTGCAGATCAAACGCAGAGCTACCCTGAAAGCAGTCGTCGCAGCATCCGTCAAAGCCGGGCTTTCGGACCATCCGGCGTCTGGGTGATCGCCCCGTTATACGGCGCGTGAATAAATCATTATCCGTAGCTGGCGAATGCCAGCTTGTTTCCGTCAGGATCGTGGACATAAGCATAGTAGAAGCCGGGTCCGTACTGGGGGCGCAGCCCCGGCTTTCCTTCGCAAAGGCCACCGTTATCGATGGCTGTTTTATAGAGCTGATCAACAAGCCCTGCGGTCGATGCCCTTCGCGCGTTGCGCGGCGTGAACACTATCATCGCAACGACCGTAGTAGCAGAGATCGGCGACATCACCCGCTTTGAAAATCCGCGTCAGCTGATGGCCTGGCTCGGGTTGGTACCAAGCGAGCATTCCAGTGGCGGCACGACGCGGCGCGGGCGGCTGACAAAGACCGGGAACGCCTTGGCACGCACAATGCTGGTGGAAGCGGGCTGGTCCTATCGCCATCCACCCAAAGAGGGGCAGCCGTATCTCAAGCGATCTGCGCACCTGCCGCAGGAGATCAAGGACATTGGCTGGAAAGCACAGACGCGGTTCTGCAAGCGGTTCCGTCATCTATCGAACACTGGCAAACCTCTACCACGCGTGCTCGCAGCCATCGCGCGCGAACTCGCTGGATTCATCTGGGACATCGCCCGAAAAACACCGCTGTCTGTGTAACTTAGCAGTTCATACTGCCTGTGCAGTACGCCGGAGATGGCAGCGGCCAATGATAGGGAAATCCTCGGAGTACGTTGGGAAACATATCCGTTCTTAGAGAGAGGCAATCCCGTATCGAACCAGGTCAGGCGGTAACCAATCCGCGGATGAGAGCATGATAACCATCGGTTCGGCCTACCGTCTCCAGCGCCTGCACAGGCTACACCTTTGACCAACCCGTGTCAGCGGGGTAGATTAATCGTGTCAGGATACCCGAGAACGCTCATGAGAGCGTACTATTCTGCCCCCTCCGGCATCAGACCCCATTTCGGCGATTTCCTGCGCCATGAATGTCTGACTTATGCGGTGCTCCTTCGCGTGAGTTGGGTCTGGGGGTACCACACGGGGCTAGATGCGGATGCAGGCGGCCTGATGCTGCGGGTCACCCAGCGGGCGCAGTTCGGGCACCACATTGGCGCAATCAGCGGTGGCAATGGGGCAGCGTGTGCGGAATACGCACCCGCTGGGCGGCGAAATCGGGCTGGGAATGTCGCCTTGCAGCAGAATGCGCGCGGTCTTGCGCAGTTTCAGCTGCGGGACGGAGGATAGCAATGCCTGCGTATAGGGATGCTGCGGGTTTTCATAAATCTGGCGTTTGGTGCCGCTTTCCATGATGCGGCCCAGATACATCACAAGGATACGGTCGCACAAATGTTCAACCACGCCCAGATCATGGGCAATGAACAGCATGGTCAGGTCCAGATCTGTCTGCAAATCCTGAATCAAATTCAAAACCTGTGCCTGAACAGAAACATCCAGCGCTGAAACAGGCTCATCCGCGATTATGAATTCAGGCTCCACTGCCAGCGCGCGTGCAATGCCGATGCGCTGGCGCTGGCCGCCGGAAAATTCATGGGGAAACCGGCCTGCGGCTTCTGCGTCCAGCCCGACCTTGCGCAGCAGCGCGGCAATCCGGTCGGGGCGGTCCCTGCGGGTGCCTATGGCATGAATGCTTAATGCTTCATTCAGGATTGCGCCCACACGTTTGCGCGGATTCAGCGAGGCATAGGGGTCTTGAAAGATATATTGCATCTTGCGACGCCACGGCTTGAACGCCCTGTCGCCAAGCGGCGTCAGGTCGGTGCCGTCAAACCGGATTTTACCCGAAGTCGGCCGTTCCAGCCGGATCATGCTGCGCCCCACGGTGCTTTTGCCCGACCCGCTTTCACCGACCAGACCCAGAACCTCGCCCTTTTTGATTGTGAACGTGACATCATCCACTGCACGCACAATCTGGTCGCGCCGGATGGGAAAGTGCGTTTTCAGGTCTTCCACACTAAGCAGGGGAACAGCCATTCAGAATTCTCCGATGCGCAGGCAGCTACATTTGTGACCATCGGAAACCGGCACGAATGGCGGGCGTGTTTCGCGACATTTTTCCAATGCATGCGGACAACGGGGCGCAAACAGGCAGCCCGTCGGGCGCGTGACCGGCGATGGAACACTGCCCGGAATCGCATATAGTCGCTGGCCGTCGCCTGCGGGAACACTGGCCAGCAGACCATGCGTATAGGGGTGCGCGGGATTGTCCAGCACGTCGCGGACCGGCCCTTCCTCGATCACGGTGCCGCCATACATGACGATCACGCGGTCCGCAATTTCCGACACCACCGCCAGGTCATGCGTGACAAACAGAATAGACATGCCCAGATCGGCCTTCAGCTTTATCAGCAAATCAAGAATCTGCGCCTGTATCGTGACGTCCAGCGCGGTGGTGGGTTCGTCTGCAATCAGCAATTGAGGGCGGCAGGCCAAGGCAATGGCGATCATGATACGCTGGCGCATTCCGCCGGATAATTGGTGTGGATACTGTCGCAGCCGATCCTGCGGCGCGGGAATGCCGACCATACGCAGCAAGTCCAGCGCTTCGGCGGTGGCCTGTTTCTGGGTCAGTTTGCGATGCTGCAAAACGGCCTCGGTGATCTGTCTGCCAACTGTCAGAACGGGGTTCAACGATGTCATCGGTTCCTGAAATATCATGCCGATTTCATTGCCGCGTATCTGGCGCATCTGCTTTTCCGGCAGGGTCAGCAAATCAATGACATGACCATTGCGCTTGCAGAATTTCAGACATGCCGCATCCGCCTGCGCATTGCGGGCAAGTAAACCCATGATTGTCAGGCTGGTCACACTTTTGCCCGACCCGCTTTCGCCCACCACTGCCACGGTTTCACCGGGATTGATGGTGAAACTGACATCCGTAACCGACGGAACCGGCCCGCGTTCGGTCACAAACGTCGTATTCAGACCTTCGACCTGCAACACCGGCGGCGCTGTCATGATTGCGCGCTTTTGAAATAAACCTGCGGGGACCAGTCGAAACCCTTGTCGAAAGGGTAGGTTGGCGCGGGTTTGTGATTGCGCGGCAGGCGTTCGATATACTGATCCACCACCCCCGGGGACAGCAACATCATCGCGGGATTGGCCAATGGGGCCAGTTCCGGCGACAGATACCCTGATTTGACAGCAAGGATGCGCACAGATCGGGGATCAAGGCCCAAGGCCGCGAAATCAGCTATTTTGTGATAAGGGCGGCGGCGCGCGGACAGCACCAATCGCACACCCGAGATCTGAACCACAGCCTGACGCTGATCGTCCCTGTCGCCGGGGTGCAGGCGCAGCACTGTGCCGCTGGCTGTCACGGGTTTGGAACCGGGGTCCAGTGTGCCGCCAATATTCAGCGTGACATCGGCGTTTTCGCCCGCAGCAAAACAGGCATCAACTGCCGGCAGATCACAGATACCGGCAAAAATGACGTCTTGCGCTTGCTGGTCCAACAATTCACACAGCAATTCGGTCCGGTCGCCCACCCCGCCACCTGTCGGGTTGTCGCCGCTTTCGGCCAGAATGACAGGCCGCGATGTGGATGCGACTGCCCGTGTCACACAGTCTTGCACACTGCCCGTGTCCATCCCGAATGCGAACGCGTCGCGCGCGTCCCAATATGCCTGCGCCAGATCCTCCGCCGCCGCTTGTGTTTTCGCGGGGTCGGTTCCTGTAATCACGGCGGCTGCAGTGGCACGCGGCTCATCCGCCCAGACATAACCAACCATCAGCGATGCGTCCCAGATTTCAGGCGTGGACTCCCTGTCGGGCAGGCTGGCATATAGCGATTTTGCGGGTTCATCTTCGGTCGAGGTCCGTTCTCCCGGCAGCAGCACCGGAACCGGTGCCCAAGCCAGACAGGGTTTCTGCCCGGTTTTCAGGCAGCGAAACAGCATATCCAGCGTGCGCTGCTGGGTTTGCGGAATGTCGATATGCGGGGCCGTGCGGTAGGTTGAAAACACATCAATCGCATCAATTATACGCTGCGACAGGTTTCCGTGCAGATCATAGCTGACCGCAATGACACAGGACGGCCCGACCACGTCACGCGCGGCGCTGATCCAGTCGCCTTCGGCGTCATGCATCCCCTCGACGAAAACCGCGCCATGCATCGCCAGATACACCCCGTCCAGCGGCATGGCATCGCGCAGGCGTTGCACGAAATCCGCCTTGAAACGGTCATATGTTGCGCTTGCAACGGGTCCACCTGCGATGTTGCGCGCATAAAATGTTGGCAGATATGTCGCATCATGGCGCTTCAACACATCGAAATAGCCCTGACGCAGCATCTCGTCACCGACCCAGATGGTGAAATCATGATCCGTCATTTTGACAGGGTTATAGCTGCTGCATTCCGTATGCAGCCCGCCGATCGCAACGCGCATCAACTGGTCCTTTCCTGAGAGGGGGGCGCCAACAAGAACCGGTGCGTCGCGATGGACGCGGCCCCCGCCGCATGTGCCCCGAAGGGTGTTTTGGCGACATCAATCCGTGTCCTGTTGCGCATTTGGGGCAATACATTGGCATCAACGGTTTGTTGCATGACCGCCGCGAACAGCCCGTTGCAGCGTTCCGCCGACAACCGGATCAGCACGCGTTCGGGGTTCAGCATCTGGACAATCTGGGCGACAATGGACCCCAGCGCGTCACCTGCGGCATGCAGGATTTCAACGGCCGCCGGATCCCCTTGGGCGGCGGCGGCTTCCAGCGCATCAAAATCTGTTTCTTTCAGATTTGCGCGCCCGGCTGCCAGCTTCATTGCGCGCAGGCTGGAAATCGTATCAAGGCAGCCGCGTTTGCCGCATTGGCACGGAATGCCACCGGGCGCGACAGTGATATGCGCAACTTCGCCCGCGCCACCGGCAAACCCGCGAAACAGGTTGCGCCCGATAAACACCGCGCCGCCGATGCCGTCATCAATGTCGATCAGTGCAAAAGACGCCGCCTCGGACGCGGCACCAAAAAGCTTCTCGCGCATGGCCAGCGCGTTGGCGTCGTTTTCAATATGCACCGGCAGACCCAGATAATCGGCGGCCATTTTGCCCAATGGCACGTTTTCCCACCCCATCAGGGTTGATCGCACGCAGGTATCCTGTCCGGCATTCACAACACCCGACACCGATATTCCCACACCCATGACCTTGTCAGGGTCGAACCCTGTGTCACGTGCCAGTTTTTTGATCGCCGCATCCAATAGCGGCGGTATGCTTTCGGGGGTGCGCATGCTGGGCAAATCGGCGGTGCCCATGATGTCGCCCACCGCATCACACAACACCAGCCGCGATCGGTCGGGGCGCAGCGACAGCCCTGCAAACAGGCATGACCCTGATGAAAACGCAATCAGCGTCGCTGGCCGCCCGGCCCCGCGAATGGAGTCGGTTTCGTGCAACAACCCCTGCGCAATCAGTTCCTTGACAGCGCCGGTGACGGCGGCCTTGGACACACCCGCCATTTCCGAAATCTCTGTCCGGCTTAGGGGTCCTGCCTCTGAAATAGCCCAGAGGATGCGTCGGTGATGTGGGGCGGGCGAGTCCATGAAATCTCCGAATGGCGATTTAAAAGTATCTTGACTTTTTTAATACACTAAAATCAAATGCGCAAGATAGTTTAGTGGCTAAATTAATATTCGTCTCATTTGGCCATAAGTGAAAATAACTAAACAGGGTGCTGCTCATGAACAAACTTCCGATCCACGGCCTTCGCCGGATACTCCTCGCCTCTAGTGTCAGTCTTTTGGCCATTGGCGCACAAGCACAGACACTGCGCATCATGCAATCAGAACCACCGCGGTCCATGGACCCTGCCGACCAGACCGCATCGTTTACCCAGGTGGTGCTGGCACCCATGTATGAGGGCCTGATCGGGCGTTCATCCGACATGGAAATCGTGCCTGTTCTGGCGACCGACTGGTCCCATGACGACAGCGGACTGGTCTGGACATTCAATCTGCGCGAAGGTGTCACCTTCCATGATGGCACCGCGCTGGATTCGGCAGCGGTGGTCAACAGCTTCCAGCGGTTGCTGGACCCTGCGCGCGGGCTGGCCGCTGCCGGACGCATGCGCGCAGTTCTGGCCGATGTGGAAGCTGATGGCGACATGCAGGTCAATTTCACCTTGCACAGCCCCTATGCCGGGTTTGTGGACCTTATGGCAACCGCCGTAGGCTGGATCGTCAGCCCCACCGCAGATGGCGCAGGCAATCTGGGCACCGCAGCCGTTGGAACCGGCCCCTTCCGGTTTCAGGAATGGGAATCGGGTGAATATGTCAGCCAGACCGCATTTGACGGCTATTGGGGGGACCAGCCCCAACTGGAAGGACTGCATTTCACATGGTCATCAGAACCGTCAGTCCTGTCGATGGCCGTGCAGTCGGGCGAAGTCGATGTGGTAAACCCGCTACCGCCAATCTTTGCACAAACCATCGCCAACAATCCTGAACTGGACCTGATCGACCAACCCGGATCATCCATGTTCTGGGTGTCGCTGAATGTTCAATCTGACGCGCTGGAACATCAGGCAGTCCGTCAGGCGCTGAATTTCGCAACCAACAAGGACGCATTGGTGCAAGCCCTGCTGCGCGGATACGGCACCCCTGCCACCTCCCCCCTGTCGCCCACAAACCCGGCATGGGATGACACGCTTAACCCTTATCCGTATGACGTTGAGAAAGCCCTCGAACTGCTGGATGCCGCCGGTTTTGCAGACGGGTTCAGCATGTCGGTCGCGGTGCAGGAACCCGAGGCATCGATTGCCGAGGCCCTTCAGGCCATGTGGGGCGAAATTGGCGTAGACCTGCAAATCCGCCGACTGGAATCAGGCGTCTGGTCCGAAGCGGCGTTTAACGACCCTGACGCCAAGGCCGCAGACGGGCTGGACGCTGTCATTGCGTCTTGGTCATCGGGTTCTTTCAATTCCGATCTGCAATTCCGCCCGCTTTATGCCACATCGTCATGGGCACCGGGCGGGGCAAATCTTGGGTTCTTTTCGTCCGGGGCGCTGGATGATCTGATTGACCGTGCTGCATCGGAACTGGATGCGGATGCCCGCCGCGATCTGTATGTCGAAGCCCAGAAACTGGTGAATGAAGAAGCGCCACATGTGCTGTTGTATTCCACCCGCGATCTGGCCGCCATGCGGCAATCGGTCGATGGTGTCTGGCTTATTCCGGGCGGTGTGGTGCAGGTTGCAGGCGCGTCGATCGCAGATTGATAAACTGGTCAGGGGGCGGGCAACCGCCCCCGCCGACCGCTGCAAGCGAAAGCTGTCATGAGAAATTATTTCCTGCGCAAACTGATGATGCTGCCCCTGATCCTGCTGGGCGTGTCGTTTATTGTCTTCATGTCTGTGCGCGCCTTGCCCGGCGACCCCGCCCGCCTGATGGCAGGACCGGAAGCCACGCAGGACGCGGTGGATGACATGCGCGTACGGCTGGGGCTGGACCGGCCATTGATGGTGCAATACGCAGCCTTTCTTAAGGGTGCGGCCACTGGCGATTTCGGCACATCAATCAGGTCACAACGTCCTGTATCGCAAGAACTTTCGCGCCGGTACAAAGCAACGATGGAACTGGCGACAGTCGCCTATTTCTTTGCCACAATCATAGGCGTGCCCGCCGGCATGATTGCCGCAATCTGCAAGGGACGTGCGCCCGACCATGTGGTGATGGTCTTTGCTATTTTGGGGGCGTCAGTGGCCAATTTCTGGCTGGCACTGGTGATGATGGATTACTTTTCTGTGCAGAAGGGCTGGCTGCCCCTTCTGGGGTCGGGCAGTGCTGCGCATTTCGTGATGCCTGCGATTGTACTGGGATTGCTGCCCATGGCCCTGATTGCGCGCATGACACGGTCTTCCATGATTGAAACGCTGGATCAGGACTATATCCGCACCGCGCGCGCCAAGGGCCTGGGGGCGTTTCAAGTCTATCAGCGCCATGCGCTGCGCAATGCGCTGATCCCCATTGTTACAATCATTGGCCTGAATTTCGGGGCTGTCATCGGGTCTACAGTTGTGACCGAAACCGTGTTCAATTGGCCGGGCATCGGGCGGCTGTTGGTCGATGCGGTCCGCTACCGCGATTATCCCATCATTCAGGGCGTGACATTGCTGGCCGTGGTCAGCGTTGTTCTTGTCAATTTCTTTGCGGAATTCCTGATTTCCGTGCTGGACCCGCGTGTGAGGTTTAACTGATGCTTGTCGCACAAAGACGGCCATTGTCCACGGCCATGAACTGGTGCTTGCGCCGCCCGTCACTGGTGTTGGGTGGCTTCATTGTGGGTGTTCTGGTGCTGGCCGCAGCCTTCGCACCATGGCTTGCGCCCGCAGACCCCTATCAGCAAAACCTTATGCTGTCGCTGATGCCCCCATCGGCAGAACACCCTTTGGGCACCGATGCCTATGGCCGCGATGTTCTAAGCCGTATCTTGTATGGCGCGCGCCTGTCGCTGCTGGAAATCAGTCTGGGGGTCGGTGTCGCGCTGATTTTCGGGGTCCCGCTGGGATTGGTGGCAGGTATGTCGGGGGGCAATATAGATGGCGCAATCATGTGGGTGATGGATATTATCTTTGCCTTTCCCGGCATCATTCTGGCAATCCTGATTGTCTCGATCCTTGGCCCAAGCCTTTTTAACATGTTGATGGCCATCGCTTTGTTTTCGCTGCCTGTTTATGCAAGGCTGACACGCAACCTGACGCTGGGACTGAAGCGGATGGAATATGTGCAGGCCGCGCAGGCACTTGGCGCGTCCCGCCTTCGGGTGATGTTCGACCATATTCTGCTGAACGCTCTGGGGCCGATCATCGTGCAGGCAACGCTTACGGCGGGAACCGTGGTGCTGACTGCGGCCAGCCTGTCCTTTCTAGGGTTGGGCGCGCAACCGCCAATACCCGAATGGGGTGCCATGATGAGTGATGGCCGGAACTATGTGGGTGTGGCCCTTTGGGTTTCTTTCTTTCCCGGACTGGCGGTTACGATCACGGTTCTGGGGTTCAATATTCTGGGCGATGGTCTGCGTGACCTGCTTGATCCGCGCCGGTGATGATGCGAGTTTGTAACGTGGAAAAAATCAACGCCCTCGCGGCGGATATAGGCGGCAGCTACATACGCATGTCGCGCGTGGATGACTGCGGCGCATTGCACGGCCCCGTCCTGCGGCGGTCGACGCCAGTTGACGATCTGGATCAGTTTATACAAACGCTGTCGGATCTGGTTGCAGAACTGCGGCAGGACGCAGGAAACGGATCGCGGCTTGCAATTGCCACGGCCGGATTGTTGAACCCTGCAACCGGCGTGATGCGTGCGGCCAATATTCCCTGCCTCAACAACATTGCACCAGCGGCCGCGCTATCGGAAAAGCTGGGCCGTCAGGTTGTGCTGGTCAATGACGCAGACGCATTTGCCCTGGCCGAGGCCACGCGCGGCGCGGGCGTCGGGCATGTCACTGTGCTGGGGGCAGTTATCGGCACCGGTATCGGTGGCGGGCTGGTGATTGACGGGCGCGCGGTGCGCGGCTCGGGGGGGGTTGCGGGGGAATGGGGGCATGGACCAATTGCCAGCCACCACCCCCATGTGCTGAACAGGCCGCTGGAGCGGATGCGGTGCGGCTGCGGCCAGCATGGCTGCGCCGACACTTTCGGGGGCGCGCGCGGCATTGAACGTCTGCACAAGCTTCTGGGCCATCCGTCCCAGACCACGGCCCAGATCGTCACAGGCTGGAAAGGTGGCGCGGCTGCCGCGTCGCAAACCATTGATGTCTGGGCAGAAATGCTGTCCGAACCCCTGTCGCTGGCACTGAATGTGACCGGCGCGTCCATTGTGCCCGTTGGCGGCGGTTTATCATCCGAACCCGCGTTGGTGGCCAAGCTGGATCAGGCCGTCCGCGCACGCATTCTGAATGAAACCGATCAGGCACTTCTGGTGCCCAGCTTGCTGGGCGCAGATGCCGGATTGATCGGCGCCGCGCTATTGGCCCGCCAGATCAGCGAAGGTCGCCCATGACAGCAACACTGGAAATATGTGTTGATACACTGGACGGATTGGACGCAGCAATCAAAGGCGGGGCCGACCGGATAGAGCTGTGCGCAGCGCTGGATGTAGGCGGGCTTAGCCCTGCGCCATCCTTGCTCTATGCAGCGCAGTCTGCACCCATTCCGATTTACTGCATGATCCGCCCCCGCGCAGGCAGCTTTATCTACACCGCGCGCGAGCTGGATTTCATGTGCGCCGAAATCACGCTGGTCCGCGAATTGGGGTTTGCAGGCGTCGTGCTGGGCTGCGGGGATGAAAGCGGGCTGGATATAGCGGGTTTGTCGCGGCTTTGCGCAGCCGCAGACGGGCTGGGCCGGACATTGCACCGTGTGGTTGACCTGTTGCCGGACCGCCGCGATGTTCCCCGTCAGGCCGCATCGCTTGGGTTCGAGAGGATCCTGACATCGGGCGGCCAGCCGCAAGCGCAACAAGGCATGGCAGATATCGCAGCCATGGTGCGCGCTGCACCGCAAGGCGTGTCCATAATGCCCGGCAGCGGGGTCACTGCCCAAAACACCGCGCGCATCCTGCGGAAAACCGGTGCGCGCGAAATCCACGCGTCGGCGCGCGGGGCACGGAATGACGCCGCCACCGGGGGCCGTCTGCATGAACTGGGGTTTTGCGCGGTCACCACAAAACACACGGATACGGCACTGGTCGCGGGCCTGAAGTGGGCACTGGGCGCGTCAGAACAAGGAATGGCATGAATGGCACATGGTCACAAACACCACAACGCGGCCCGTCCATGCCGCCCCGGCAACCAGCGACGCGCGGCATGATCCAGGTGCTTGTCGTCGGGCTGGGGGCCATGGGCCAACGCCACGCGCTGGCCTATGCCGCGCTGGACGGCTTTCAGATCGGGGGCTGATCAACCGGTCGGATATGGCGTTGCCACAGGCGCTGGCGCATCTGACTGTCGAACGTGATTTCGACGCGGCACTGGCGCGGTTGGAACCCGATATGGTGGCGATCGCGACCTATGCTGACAGTCATGCAGCGCTGGCGATAGCTGCGCTGAACGCGGGCGCGCATGTGTTTGTCGAAAAACCATTGGCCACCAACATTGCCGATTGCTACGCAGTGGCCCAGGCCGCGCGGCAGACAGGGCGCAAACTGATGGTCGTCCATATCCTGTGTCATCACCCGACATGGGTCGCGCTGATCGCAGCCGTCCGCGCATTCGGCGGCCCGTATGTGTTCCGCCTGAACCTGAACCAGCGGTCGGTCGGGCCTGCATGGGCTACCCATAAGGCGCTGATGCGATCCGCCTCTTCTTTGGTTGATTGCGGGGTGCATTATGTGGATGTAATGTGTCAGATCACGGATGCCCCCCCGGTAGAAGTGCTGGGCATGGGGCTGCGCCTAACCAATGAAATCGCCGATGATATGTATAAATACGGGCATTTTCAGGTGACATTCGCAGACGGGTCCTGTGGCTGGTACGAGGCGGGGTGGGGCCCGATGATGTCAGACATCGCGCGCTTTATCAAAGACGTGATTTCTACGAACTATCCTATATTGGATATGACGCTAGAGTTAATGCATGTGGTCGAGCGCGGGATTTTTCGGCTGGCCTCGATGCCGTGTTATCTTCGGAAAACAGTGTTCAAATCCTGTCCCCGCAACCATTTATCCAATACTTATCAAATACTTGCGCCCCGTAACCGTGGGGCTTTCCGCTGCGTCCAAGCCGTGTCCGCACTGTGGAAGCACGCGGGGCAAGTTGACCTGCCACTGAACTTTGACCTGCCCCGGGATTTTTCCACCATTTGGAATTAGGGTCTTACCCAGTAAAGGGACGGACAATGAAGCGAACGAGATACACAGAAGAGCAGATCATCAGTGTTCTAACCGAGCATGGTGAGGCGTGAGCCCGCCACTGGTTCGAGGGCCACACCGAACGGCGCGAAGTGCGCTGATCTGTGCCGTTAGCAAGGGATGTCGGAAGGCACCTTTTCTGCCTGGAAGGCGAAGTTTGGCGGGATGACCGTTTAGGATGCCAAACGGTTAAAGGCGCTCGAGGATGAGAATGCAAAGTTGAAGAAGCTGCTGGCGGAACAGATGCTGGATGCTGAGGTCCGGCCCCGGATGCATGAGAATGATCGCAGCGCGACGGGATTTTTGCCTCCTGATGAATTCGAGGCGGTCGCGGATCAATTCTTTGCGGAGCCCGCCAAAAGCGTGCGCGGGTGGGAGACGGCGGAAGATGCGCAACGTCGCATCGTGACCGAAGTTGATGCCTGTCTCGCGGGCCCGCAAAAGGGCGATATTCTTTTCGTTGGGCACGGCGGTGTCGGCACCCTGCTGTTCTGCGCCTTGTCGGGCATTAGAATTGATCGACGTTTCGACCAAGGATCTGGTGGTGGCGGGTGTTCGTTCGAGTTCGACGTTCAGGGTCGTAGGCCGCTACTGGAATGGCAGCCGATGGAAGCATTGATGTGCGGCAGCTAAGGGTTTGAGCCGACGAGCCGCCGCGCAGCATAGCGCTTTTATCGTCCTCGGTTCGGGCGGTCGGCCCACTGCTGCCCGTCGATCTCGTTGACGCGCTGCGGCGCGGCTACGCGGATACCGCCGTTCATGCTTGCCGCAGCATTTCTGGCGGGTCAGTGTCTGCTGAAGCAGATAGTGGCCATAACCCGCTGAACTTCGAATGTTTGCTTGTCATGGTCCCGGGTTAATCTGATGATGGTTTCCCAAGGCCCCCAAGAAAAGGCAGAAAAGGGCAGAAGTCATATGCCGATGGAAACCTATCTCATTTACTTGGCGGCAGTTGCTGTGTTCTTCGCGACACCCCCTGACACCAGCCAGCTGCTTGTGATTTCCAACAGTATCCGCCACGGGTTGCGCCGCAGTGTTTACACCATTGCGGGTGATCTGAGCGCGAACTGCCTTCAAATGACAGCGGCCGCATTCGGCCTTGCTGCGATCATTGCAGCCTCTGCAAGTGCCTTCATCTGGGTAAAATGGCTTGGTGTCGCGTATCTGGTCTGGCTCGGCATACGCTTGATTCTGTCGAAAGATCATACTTCCAACATCGAGGCAAATGCCTCAGGCGGGGCGTTCCGGCTTTTCCGACAGGGCTTCATCACGTCGATGGCGAACCCGTTTGCTGTCGTGTTCTTTGGCGCATTGTTCCCGCAATTCATTGATCCGGCATCGCCCGTTGCGCCCCAGCTCTTTATTCTTGGGGTGACCTACATCTTGGTTGACGGGGCTATCCTGCTGCTGTGGGGCTGGCTGGGTATTCGGGCAGCCTCTGCCCTGAAACAGTTTTCATTCGGCCTGATCAATAAGGTCTGTGGTAGCCTCATGATTGCCGCCGCAGCATTGCTCGCGACGAAGGACTTCCAACCACAGCGCTAGCGAAGCCCTCATCGAAAACGGTCTTTCCGTGCGACGGATAAGCTGGTCAACTTGGGCATGAAACGTCGCGCTGTGGCGCGCCGCTGGCCGCCATCAGATCGGCAATTCTGATGTTGCCTTTTCGGTTGAAACCACGATGGACGTGCGGAACTTCCGGACGTTTTTGTCGGCAAAGAAGAACCGATGTGTGAAGGCCTCGTAACCTGCGATATCGTCTGCCATCACGACAAGGATGAAGTCGGATTCGCCCGCGATGCAATAGAAATGGGTCACTTGCCGGTCTTCACGCGCTTTGCGCTTGAATGCGTCGATCTGATCAAGCCGGTCGCGCTCCAGCTCTACCGCCACGATGGCGGTGATGCCCAGTCCCAAGGGTTTCGGATCAAGGATGGCCACTTCGCGTTTGATCACACCCGCTTCGCGCAACATTCGCATGCGTCGCTGGACGGAAGCTGTCGAAATGCCGGTGGCCTCTGCAAGCGCCTGAACGGGGGTCCTGGCATTCTTCTGAAGATGGTTGAGAAGTTTACGGTCTGTTGTATCCATGATCGATGTCATCCCTGTTATTGCGAAATCATGATGTAATTCTATCATTTGAACGCAATATGGAATGTATATCACATCAAGTCCATGATCTATTAAATCCGGTATGAAACATGGTGCCTTTGCTATCCTCCCTCTCGCGCTCGGCGCTGCTGTCTACGGCTTCGCTTTCGGTCTGCTTGCGGCGCAGGTCGGCTTCCCATGGTGGGGAATCGGGCTGATGAGTGCCTCGGTCCATGCCGGATCTTCGCAGATCGTCGCGGTGGAGCAGTTTGCCTCGACGCAAACCGTGTTCGGCGCGGCCCTGGCGGGGGCGGCACTGAACTTGCGGTATATCGGCATTGTTGCGTCCCTGTCGGACGTGCTGGCAGGGCTGTCGTTGCGAGCCAGACTTCTGGCGATCCACATCACAGGTGACGAAAACTGGGCGCTGACGATGGCGGAACGCGCAAAATCCCCTGACATTGGCGCGCAGTTCCTGCTGGGGTCGGGCTTTGTGATGATCAGTGTCTGGACAGTTTCGACCACCGCCGGAGCCGTGGTTGGTGCAGTGCTGCCCGATCTTGAAAGCTTCGGTCTGGGGTTCGCTTTCACGGCGGCGTTTATTGCTATGGCACGGGGGCTTTGGCGCGGACGCTCGCAAATGCTGCCTTGGGTCGTTGCCGCCGCTGCGACCGTCGCTGTCGTATCGCTGGGCTTGCCCAAAGCGTATGCGATCGTCGTCGGAACATTGTGCGGACTGGTGTTTCTGGTCATCCGCCGTCGAACTGAAAGGGTGGATGCATGACCGGCGCGCACTGGGCTGTTATCGGCGTCCTCGCCCTTGCCGCGTTCTCAATTCGTGTTGTCGGATTGATCGCAGGCGGGCGTATCCGCGCATCGCGTCATGCATGGGTGTTGGACGAACTTCCCGGCTTGATTGTCGTCTGTCTGGTTGCGGCATCACTGGCGGGTCAGCCTGTGCAGACGTCGATTGCTGCGGCCGTGGCGTTAGGGGCGGCAGTCCTAACCAACCATGTCATTGCGACGATGTTTGTTGGCGTCATCGTCTACGCGGGTCTTGCGATAAACGGGATATGAGGTTTACCATCACGCAGGTGGCTTGATGCGAGATCACAGAAGCCGCCGTTCACGCGCCGCGCGGCATCGGAAACCTTAACCATAGCGGACCTCAACTACCGTCGTTTTCGTGCGCATTGATGCGCGTGGCAGTGCTCGATCCGACGCAAGAACGCGTCCGCGCGTGGGATCGGGTCGTGTAGAAGCAAGCACCGGACATCATGGTGCCGCGCATTGGTGGTTCTTTGCTCTCCGTTGCCTAAATTCCAGTCCTCATATCCGCGCTGTCGACGTCAGATACGCGAACAGATTTCGCGCCGGAGGCGTCAGGTCTTCTTCGCCATGGATGCAGATAGCCAGCCTGCGGGTCGCCCACACATCGACCAGACGCACTGATGCGATATCTATCGATCCGGGCAGGTGGGAGAGTGCGGTTTCGGGAACGATGCCTACGCCGACACCCGCTGCCGCCATGCGGCAGATGCCTTCGAACGAGCGCATCCGCACGCGCATCTTCAACCTTGCTCCAAGACTGGCTGCCTGCGCATCAAGGTGATCCTGCAAGGCGCTTCCCATCAGGCCGATGAACTGTCGGGCAAGAATATCGGCAAAGGCGACATGTGTGCGCTTCGCCAGTTCGTCATCATGCGCGGCGACCACGACCAGCCGGTCGATGGCAAAAGGACGGGTTTGCAGATCACCGGTGGCGGCCGCCTGCGAAAGAACGCCGATCTCGGCCAGCCCGGCGGAAACTGCTCTCGCGATTTCCGTGCTCTGGCGTTCCCTGATCTCCAGATCGACCTGCGGATGCATCGCCATCCACGACGCAAGCGGCGCGGGCGTCACAAGCCTGGGCCGACGTCTCGCGCAACGGCGCAACCTTACCCATGTCGACGTAGACGATTTCGGCTGGGACCGTCTGGATGAGTCCTTCCCACGCGATCAGGCAATATGCATCGACCGCATTCGCCGATCATTGCCTGTGGACCAATGGGTTCTGACCGGTCCGGTCGAGGGGTGGGGGGACGCGCTGCTTGTGGCCGTTGACCTGATTGGATTTGTGACCGCTCCAACGCCGGTCAGACTGCAACGGCTTCTGAAGCGTGACCGGGAACGTTTTGGGGACAGGATAGCGCCAGATGGCGATCTGCATGCGCTGCACATGGCGGCCTACTGGTGGGCGCGGCAGTATGACGATCCGACATTTCCGGGGCAGAACCGTCTCAGCCAGAAGGAATGGCTGATTACGCGCGCGCCGTATGTGGTCCGGCTGGACGGGACGCTGCCGCTGAACGATATCGTTGACCGGCTTTTGATTGGTTTCCGCTGTCAGGCCGACCTGTGATCGATCGCTCCGTGGTCGCGCATTGAAGGTTTTCGGTTGACCAGAATCAGCAAAAGCCTTGCTCGGTCCTCAATGACGCGGGCGAACTTGCCGGTTGGTTTCGGGACCGGCAGCTATACCCGGAGCAAGGCGAGGTTCGGTTATTTTAGCCACGCCCGAAATCGCCTCTCACCCTCCGGGCTGAAACGGATGACGCGCGATGATGGCACCCTGCGCGCCCATGACAGGGCGAACAGGCGATCCAGCACCGCCTTGCCGACCTGCCCGGCCAGATGATGCCGCCGCTGGCTCCAATCCAGACAGGTGCGGCAAAGGGGGCGGTTGCTGGCGCGCAGATCATCGGGCGACACAGCGATTTCAGCAAGCTTCGCCCAGCCCGGATCGGACAGGGTCAGGTCATCCGCCAACCAGCCATTTTCGCGCGCATGGTCAAACAGCAGGACACCCATCTCCCCGGCCAGATGGTCATAGCAGATGCGCGCCTTGCGCAGCGCAGGTTCCTTCGGGCCAGTGCGCAGGGGTGGCGCAGCATCGCTGGAAAACACCATCAGCGCCTCCAACAATGCCGCGACATGCGGCCCCGCCAGACGGAAATAGCGGTGGCGGCCCTGCGCTTCGACACATAGCACCTCACCATCGACCAGCTTTGCCAGATGGCCGCTTGCCGTCTGTTTTGTAATCCCGCCGACCCCCGCCAGTTCCGTCGCTGTCAGGGCGCGCCCGTCCATCAGCGCCAGCAACATCGCACTGCGCGCGGGATCGGCGACCAGGGCGGCAATGCGGGCGATGTCGGGACCTTCTCTCATAGTTCGGTGATAGCCGAACCATTGACCTGCGCCAAGCTGTTATCCGGAAGGCCCAAGCAAAAAGGCATCCCCATGATCACCTGCGTTATCACCTATGACATCGACCCCAACCGGCGAGAGCTGTTTGCCGAATATGCCCGCAACTGGGGCCAGTGCATCCCACGCTGTGGCGCTGACCTGATCGGCTATTTCGCCCCGCATGAAGGATCGGCCAGCACCGCTTACGGCATCTATTCCCTGCCCTCGCTGGCAGATTACGAGGCATACCGCGCCCGCCTTGCCGCCGACCCGTTGGGCCGCCAGAACCACGAATTCGCCCGGCGCGAGGGGTTTATCCGACGCGAAGACCGCCTGTTCGTCAAACTGGCATCAGCCCCGCACGGAACAGGTTCAAATGGAGCGCGCCCATGATCGCGGTGATCTTCGAGGCGGAACCGGCAGCAGGCAAACAAGCGGAATATCTGGCGCTTGCGGCAGATCTGCGCCCCCCGCTTGACGAGATCGACGGCTTTATCTCAATCGAGCGGTTCGAGAGCCTGACCACACCCGGCAAAGTCCTGTCGCTCTCCTTCTGGCGCGATGAGGCAGCTATCGCGCAGTGGCGGAACATGAACGCGCATCGCGAGGTGCAGGCGGCGGGGCGCAGTCGCGTCTTCAGCGATTATCGCCTGCGGATTGCGGTAGTTCAGCGCGACTATGGCATGAACGCCCGCGCGCAGGCCCCCGCCGACAGCCGCAGCATTCACGTTGAAAGGGCCATGGATGTTTGATCTGGAATGCGATTACACTGGCCGCGCCGCATGAGTGACCCGGCATTGTTCACGCTGACCTGTGCGACCTTCCTGCTAGCCGGTATCGTCAAAGGTGTCACAGGCATGGGGCTTCCGAGCGTGGCGATGGGGCTGCTGGGTGCACTGATCTCACCCCTGACCGCCGCGAACCTTCTGATTGTGCCATCCTTCGTCACCAACCTGTGGCAACTGCTGGCGGGACCGGATGTCTGGGCGCTGATCCGCAGGCTTTGGCCAATGATGCTGGCGATCTGTGCTGGCACTTTCATGGGCGCATCCTGGCTGGTCAGCGGCGATACCGAACTGACGACTGCCGCGCTTGGCGGGGCACTGGTGATTTATGCGAGCTACACCCTCTTTGCGCGGCAACTCCAGGTGCCTGCACGTCTTGAATCCTGGCTTTCCCCGCTGTGCCTTATCTTCAGGCGCTCAACCTGTCCCGCGATGATCTGGTGCAGGCCCTTGGCCTTTCCTTCACTGCCTCTACCCTCGCGTTGGCAATCGGGCTCGGCGCGCAGGGCGCATTCACGACCGGAAGTTTAGGGCTTTCCCTGCTGGCACTGGCTCCGGCTCTTGCAGGCATGTGGGCGGGGCAGCGTCTTCGCAAGCGCATCAGCCCAGACATATTCCGTCAGGTGTTCCGCATTCTTCTGCTGATTTTGGGAGCGTAAATGGCTTTGCGGCCGCTGCTATAGAAGCGACAGGTCAGAACCCTCTGGACAGAATTAGTGGGACAGAAACACCTGAGTTTTGTCCATGGCGACCGCCGCGAAGAGTCCTTTGCCGTCATTCAAGTTTAGCGCCTGTCGGCTTCCACATCGCGACCCGGGTTTTCATGTCCAGGAACGTCGCATGGCGATCAAGGATGACTTGCAGGTTAGGCCCAATCCTTGCCGCAGGCATTTCTGTATATCCAAGCTTCCTATACCAAGGGGCATTCCATCGCGGCACCCGGAAGGTGGCCAGACATGTTCCCGAAGCGCCAGAAGCAGAAGCATAGGCCTCTGCCCATTCAAGCAATCGCTGCCCGATACCTTTTCCTGACATCCCGTCATCGACCATAAGACTCGCAATATAGAGCATGTCATCAAGCGGCTGCACGATGATGTAGCCTGCTCGGTGCCCATCGAACTCAGCGACTTTTGTCGTCCCGGTCCTGAAACGTTCAGGATTGATTGCCGGGGCTGCTGCAAATTTTTCGTATTCTTTCAGTGACAGGTAGCGCCGATGCGCTGCGCGCTCCAATCGGCGCAGATCTTCAATTTCGGCCTGGTCATAGGAGCGAAGAAGAGTGCGTGTGTCATTCATGGGTCGATCATCATTGCATGGCCAACGCTCTTGGCGCGGTCCTTTCCGAACCTGCTTCACACACATACAAAAGCATGCTGCGAGGCCTGATGTTGAAGCAGGGGTGGATATTCATAATAGTGGTCGTCGCAGTCGAGACCTCGCGACGCCGGGCGGCGACTGGTTTACCCGGCGCCGTTCATACCGAGGCCGTCTTTATGGCTCGAGAGAAATGTCGTGTTGGGGTCCATCATGATGACTCTCTAACCATGAGGCAGGAATTGCACAAGTGAAGCTTCTGTGACGAACTGCCGGAAAGTCTGAGGTTTGTGGCTGCTGTCAGGGTGAGCTGCAACAGCGACAAACCTTAGACGTAGCGGTAGTTCAAACTTTCTGTTGTAACGTCTGCTTGTGCTAAATTGGCGCGCGGCGTTTCCAGAAAATATAAGTTCAGGAACTCTGCTTCGCAACAGCGAAACGCTTGCAGATTAGTCCATCCGGGGTCCGGTAGGTTCGGAATCCCATAGCCTCGTAATATGCCAGTGCTTCAGGATTGGTCGCTGCAATCGATGCGTCGATGTTACCGATACCCGCGTTTTCAGCGGCAAGGCGACTTTCTTCAAAGAGCGCGCGTCCCACCCCACGGCGCGCGGCCGAAGGTCTTATGTGAGTGCCGATGATGCCCCATCCTGGTTCAACACCCCACTTATTGTCAGGTTCAGCTAACTTGAGCGACTGGAAACCCAGTATAACGCCTTCGTCCACAGCGACAGAACACCGGATCTTGCCGGAGTCCTCAATATAGTAAGCGCGAACAAAAGACTCATCATCAGGGCTGGTGCGCTTACCAGAGGCTGTCAGTTCTTTGAGAAATGTACTCATCTGCTTGACGTCCTCGACAACTGCGTCTCTGATTTCCATGCCCAATCCCTCTATCTGCCTACGAATTGATCAAAGGTAACCAGCCTGTTGAAAGATGGCAATCGGCAGAAATTGCCGCCAACGCTGCCATTCGTCCATGCCGCAGCATCGGTCAAAATGGGCTCGAAACGGGATTTGCCGCACGAGGCACGGACATGCCACTTCCCTGAAGGTTTTTCGATGTGGGCCGCGGCACGACATTGGCGTCCAAGAGCTGGCGGCCCACGTTGACAAACCTCGGAAGGAGGAAGCCGCGGGGGTCTTGGATCACCCTATGGAAAAATGCGCAGACGGTTGGGGCGACGGCTGTGTCAGGGGGGCGGCTGACGGATCGCATGATGCCTGAAACGGGGACAAACGCGCTTGATGATCCCGGAAACGCTGAGCGATTTGGCGTGAGAGCTATCATATTTCGCGCCGAAGACGGACGGGTGCCGCCTGTCGTGACCGGGTCTGCCGTGGGCAGCCGGTGGTGGGTCAGCGCCGATCCCCAGGTGTGAAGGACGCTGGTTATGCCTACTCGCGCCCCCATGCGCTTGGGGTCTGCCGCAATCGTCATCACCGTTTCGGCGTTCGCCAATATCTCTCGGACCAGTGGCGTTCCATTGGCTCACCTTTGAACAGAAGGCCATAGACCGCCTTTTTGTTCCAGTAAGCGATCTACGCAATCGCGGCTTGCATCGTGAAGACGACGTGGAAATACTTGACCGGCAACAGGTCCTCGGCGCGCGCCGCCATCCAGTCGCGCGCAGCTGGACCCTGACATTTGGGGCAGTGCCTGTTTTTGCAGGAGTTGTAGGCGATGTGATGATGACCACACTTTGCGCACCCCGCCACATGCCCGCCGAGCGTGTTTTCGCTACAAATGATCCCCCGGATCGATTGCTTTACGCTCAAACTCCGGCAGGCTTCAATCGCTGACATTACTTTCAACTGGGACAGGCTGATATGCCCCGCATTGGCCTGTCGCCACGCAGGGCCATGGGCATGGAATATGTCAGCGATCTCCAGCTTGGGCCGGGGCACCGGCCCTTGGCGCTATTCCAACCCTCGTCGCAAGGTCTCGTCTTGCAACAGCTTCATCTGCTCGAAAGGGCTCACTGTGCTGCGGATGGTCTTTGTTGCAACATGGGCATACCGGGCAGTGGTCGTCAGTTTGGAGTGGCCAAGCAGCACCTGGATCACGCGCACGTCCGTGTCCGCTTCCAGCAGATGCGTGGCGAAGCTGTGCCGCAATGTGTGCAGCGTTGCAGCCTTCTGGATATCTGCATTCGCCATTGTTCTTGAACCAATGGCGCACAATGGCTCATTGTTTGGCCGAGGTGAATGCCCGGTTCAGTTGTCGGGGCGACAGCGGGCTGATCTTTGGCTTGCCGGGGAACAACCACCCCTCTGGGCGGGACTCGCGCCAATAGTCGCGCAACAGATCCAGCAGGCTCGGCGACAGCATCGCTTTGCGATCCCGACCGCCCTTGCCATCATCGACATGGATCAGCATCCGATCGCTGTCGATATCCTTGACCTTGAGGTTGCAGACTTCGGATGCACGCAGCCCGGCACCGTAACTGATACCAAGAGCTGCGCGATATTTGAGCCCGGGACCGGGCACGGCAGCCATCAAGTCAGCCACCTCCTCGACACTCAGGACAACCTGCATATGCGCCAACATTTCCAAGAGGAACCCCCTAACGGCCATTCATCCTGATCGCGAAGGTCATCGACAAAAAGCCAGGTTTTGGATCATCCTGTGCGGTTCGATGCGAATTGCCTTTGATAGGCAAGCGGCGTCTGCCCGTATGCATTGAGGAAAGCGCGCCGCAATGTCTCCGGGCTGCCGATGCCGGACCGGCGCGCAACCTCCGAAACCGACAGCCGCCTGTCCAGCAGATCGCGCGCGAGGTCGCAGCGCATGGCCTTGATGGCGGCCTGCGGGGTCTGGCCCGTGATCCGCCGGTAATGCCGCGAAAAGCTGCGCGTGCTCATACCGGCACGTTCGGCCAGTATCTCCAGCGTCAGGGGACGGTGCAGATTTCCCGCCATCCAGCCATGCAGCGCGGCAAAGGGACCGGATTGCGACTGACGCTCCAGCGGCGCGCTGAACTGCGCCTGATCCCCCGGACGCTTGAGGAAGACAACAAGCTGGCGCGCAACGGCCAGCGCCGTGGCATGCCCCAGATCGTCCTCCACCAGAGCCAGACAAAGATCGATCCCGGCGGTCACGCCCGCCGATGTCCAGATGGCGCCATCGCGGATGAATATGGGTTCCAGATCAAGCCGCACCTGCGGAAACCGCGCGCTGAACTCCGGACCCCGCTGCCAATGCGTCGCCGCGCGCCGCCCATCAAGCAGGCCTGCGGTTGCCAGCAGGAAGGCACCGCTACAAACGGATGCAAGCCTGCGCACCACGGCGGCGCGGGTGCGGATTTCCTTGATCAAGGCTGCGTCCCGACAAGCCGCTTCTGTCCCCTGCCCTCCGGCGACGATCAAGGTATCGGGCGGCACATCAACAGCGCTGAGCGGCGCGGCGGATATAGACAGCCCGGACGATGTTGTGATCATCGGTGCTGGCGCGATGACGCGCGCGCGATACGGGGTGGGGCGCCCGTCAAGCGCTGCCAGATCATTGGCCGTGGCAAAGACCTGTAACGGGCCGGTCACGTCCAGAACCTGACAGCCCTCAAAGGCAAGAATGTCGATTGAAAGGGCCATTTTGGCGTGATCCGAGGTAAAATTGGCGACCCGGCCAATATGGGCCGTGCAATATGATCACGTCAATCATCAGCGGAGCGCGCCCACGCATATCGGTTTCCTCGTCTTCCCCGGCATCCAGCAGCTTGATCTTGGCGGACCATATGAGGTCTTTGCCGCTGTCCCGGGAGTTACTGTAAGTCTGACCTGGAAAGACACCGCCCCTTTAAGGTCCTCCAGCGGGTTCTGGATTACCCCGACAGTGACATTCGAGACCTGCCCCGCCCTTGATCTGATCTGCATTCCCGGCGGGGGCGGTGTGAACCCGCTGCTGACCGACGATGTTGTCCTGCAATTCGTGCGCAATGCCGCCCGGTCCTGCCGCCTTGTGACGTCTGTCTGCACCGGATCACTGGTTCTGGGCGCGGCGGGCCTGCTTGCTGGCAAACGCGCAACGTCACACTGGAATGCGGTGGATCTGCTGGATCATTTCGATGCCATTCCGACCACTGGCCGGATCGTGCGCGACGGGGCGATTGTGACGGCGGGGGGCGTGACGTCGGGCATCGACTTCGGCCTTGAAATCATCGCCGATCTGTTCGGACGTGATGCAGCAGAAATCGTGCAGCTTGGGCTGGAATACGACCCTGCGCCGCCATTCGCGTCAGGAACGCCACAGAGCGCCCGCCCCGAGATACTGGCCGCCAGCCGTGACCGCCTGTCAAAGTCCCGCGCGGAGCGTGAGGCGATTTTGGCAACCTTGCCGCAGGGGCAATAGGTGCAAAGCCACAGTTGCAGGCGCCGGTCGCGCCCGCCATCTGCCAGCAGGCGAACTCATCCGCCAGTTGGGGCGGGGGATGCAGTCTTGACCTGACACCTCGGCATCCTGTCATGGGATTTCGAAATGGCAGGGGGAACGGGGCCGCTAGATACCTCGGTCTCTATTAGCTCCCTCCCACCGCCACCCAGAGCCATGCGCCCAGCCACAAGCGAATGCCGAACGCAACATGCGCTGACACACTCCGCAATCGCGCCGACCAAGGTTTTGGCGTTTTTCTTGCCGCAAGGCCTGCGCCCATTCTGGCCCGGAGAAAAGCAGAGGAATGGCCGCGAACACGACACCTATGAGGTAATGAGCTGCCCATCCCAGCACCGCTTCATGTGGGATGGGCGAGCTTTGTCCAATGGGTCGATGGATGATCCGCCTATTCGGAATATGTCCAATCCAGCGCCCTACCATTGCATAGTTCAGGGAAGGAATGCCCATAAACCGCTTTTGCGTGAGCGCAACAAAATCCATGAAACCGGTCGCAATCACACCTAGTTTCTGAAGGTCAAAAGTTGATTGCCGGTTATCGCCCCAAGGAGTTCGAGCTTGTGCCGTCTGGCACAACCAAGTCTCTTGCCATGCGAATTGGGATCACAAAGATGATGGGTGATGAACCCTTGATCCAAGGTACACTGGATGGTCAACAGATTCGGGTCTTGATGCCGTATTCGGCACAGATACGGGAAGGCGAAGCAGTGAACCTGCGCTTACGTTATGACAGACTCAAGCTTTTTGATGAAGCTTTCGGTTTGGCGATTCGTCCGACAGGTGCAGCAGCGCTGACTTGAAGCCGACATCCATTGTCGTCAATCTGTCCTGAGGCGAGGTCATTGATCAAGATGCGCTGATTGCCGCGTATCTCGACCCGCCAGGCCAATGACATGGCGCAATCCTTGGAATTCAGCGCTGGCCGGTTCTGCGCGACAAGCGCGGCGTTTCAGGTGGGCCACCAAAGGGCTTGTGGGCCGCGATTTCTTCTGCGCGCTTGTCATATAGCACGACCTGTCGATGCAGGTTCGCGCCCCGCTGTATCTGCGGGACGACGGTAGCGCGGGCGAATCCTCAAGAAGTTTCGCATTGCGATGATGCATGAAAGCTGGTTTTGCCCCGCTGTTGGGCACTATGTTTATGGGCAATAGTCAACATGAAGGCAACGATACCGCTGCGCCTGACAATGTGACAGCGTGCGGTTTCATAGTGCCTCGTCTTGCAGGGGTGGCTGCGTTAATTGTCGGACTGCATAATCCGCCGCATCATCGAATGGCTTGAGCACCACACTCGCGCCTTTGCCCAGAAGATCTTCTGCCTCGGCCACCTGCTGGACTGACAAAAACACCTTGCCGTTGTAATTGGCCGACTTCAGGCCATGCAACAGCGCAAGCTGCGGGTCGGCTTCGGTCAGTGCGCCGCGGTCGCGCGGCACGGCGGACACCACTGCCTGAACGCCTGTCAGGTCCATATGCACCACAAATTCGGGGTCGGTCGCATCGCCATAGCTGGCCTCCAGCCCCATGCGCCGCCAGTTCGCCAGCGCTTCGGGGTCGAAATCTATGCCCAGCACGCGGTAGCCCTTGTCATGCAGTTTGCTGCCGATCCGGCAGCCATAGCGGCCAAGCCCAAAGATCACGAAATCCACATTGCGCGCATCATCCACGCTTTGGGTGTCATCTTGTTCGCGGTGCGGGCGCGCGCGCTCGAATATGCCAAGGAACGGCTCGCAAATCTCGAACAGCTTGTGCGACCATGTGATCATATAGACCGACAGCGCAATCGTCACGAGGCCCACCAGCGTGACCAGCCCCATGGCCTGTTGACCCACATGGCCGATGGTGATGCCCATCGCCATAAAGATCAGCGAGAATTCGGAAATTTGCGCCACCGTCAGACCGGCCAGAAACCCCGTGCGCCTGCGGTAACCCATATAGCCCATGATCGCCAACACGATCAGCGGGTTGCCGATCAACACGAACAACGACAACACAATCGCCGGGCCGATCTGGTCGCCCAATGTGGACAGTTGCAGCGACGCGCCCAGGTTGATGAAGAAAAACAGCAACAGAAAGTCGCGCAAGGATGCAAGGCGCGACGAAATCGCTTCGCGGTATTCGGTCGAGGCCAGCGACACACCGGCCAGCAGCCCGCCCAATTCCTTGCCAAAGCCCAGCACATCGCCCAATGCGGCAAGGCTGGCCGCCCAACCCACGGCAAAGATAACCATCAATTCGGGCGAACGCGCGATCTGCGCCAGCAGCGGGCTGGCCACATAGCGGATGAACACAACCACCGCGCCCACCATGACCGCGCCGCCGACAAACACCTGCGCGACATCCCACAGCCCGCCCGCATCTTCGCCCATGCCCACCCCGATGGCCGACAGCGTGACCATGGCCAGCACCACAAAAATATCCTGCACAATCAGGAAACCCAGCGCGATCTTGCCATGCAGCGCGCCGATTTCCTGTTTGTCGGACAACAGCTTGACGATGATAATCGTTGATGAAAACGTCAGCGCTATGGCGATATACAGCGATGTGACCGGATCCAGACCAAGGGCCAGACAGATCAGAAAGCCGAAAAACGCCGTGAAAGTAACCTGCCCCAGGCCCGTGGCCACCGCCACCTTGCCCAGATTGCGCACCAGGCTGACATCAAGCTTCAACCCGACCAGAAACAGCAGCACCGCGATTGAGATCTGGCTGAGGGTTTCAATGAACTCGGTCGAGGACACCAGCCCCAGCGCATCAGGTCCCGCCAGCACGCCCACAGCAATGAACGCCACAACCAAAGGTTGGCGCAGCAACAAGCCTACAAATCCCATCCCGGCCGCCAACAGCACCAGAATCGCGATTTCGTAAAAGATCGAGGCGAAATTGGCGTCCACTCTTGTCTCCTTAGCCTGCTTGGCGCTGTGCAAACCTAACTGCTCTGTCCATGACTGGCCAGTGCAGCGGTCAGGCAATCCTAGCTGCCCTGCAAAATAAAACCTTGGGATAGATCAAATCCGTGGAAAAAGCGTTTCACTATAGAAACGCCCAATTTTTTGGGTGCCGCCGCGATTATCTGAAGCCAACATCTATTGTTGTCAGACTGCCCCCAGCAGGGGGTCGGCAATGCGTCGAATGTATTGATCACCGCTTATTCGTCACCGCCCGTCGCTGATTTGCGCGAACGGTCAGTAGAGATGATTATCAAACATCTGCTCCAAAGAAAGGGTAATGTGTCGTCATCGCGCTATGTCGTGCAACCGGTTTTCGTTACCAGTTCGCGATTGTACCATCAGCCAGCTGTGCCTCCAGTGCAGGAATGATTTCCGGTTCGAATGGGTGGCGCGCGGCGGCTTTCTCGTTGATTTCGACACCGAATCCCACAGCCTGCGGCACATCCCAATATCCATCAACAAGATGCATCGGATGCGAAAAAATCTCATCGAACCAAGGCACAAGACCTACCGCTTCTTCTTGAATGACAAAATTAGGCGTCGCAACGTCGAAATGCAAAGCCACCGCACCTGCCACTGGTCCCATAGGGTTATGTGGCGCAATGCCCATCTGTCCGGCCTCGGCGATGGCCGCAATCTTGCGCCCGCCGGTCAAGCCGCCGCAATGGCTAAGGTCGGGCTGGACATGCGCCACAGCTCTGTGTTCGGCCAGTTCCGCAAATTCGCGGGGGGTGAACAGCCGCTCGCCCGTGGCCAGCGGGCAATTCACGCGCTTGGAAAGTGCGGCCATGGCAGGGGCATCACCCGGCTGGATCGGTTCTTCAATGAATAGCGGGCTGATTGGCGCGATAACATCAATATACGCTTTTGCCACTTCGGGTGATGCTGGCCTGCCGTGAAAATCTGTCATGATGGCCACTTCGGGACCAACCCTTTCACGCACGGCCTGTGCCAGTTTTTCAACATGAAGCAGGTCGGGCAGCGGTGCTTCATACCCTGAATATGGCACAAATCCCAGCTTGACCGCGTTGTAGCCCATTTCAACGGTTTCCTGAACCGCGTCGCAGAATGCGCCAATGTCAGCGGTTCCAACCTGCGCGCCGATGCGCGCGCGGCGCATATGGGTATAGACCCTGACGCGGTCACGCACCTGTCCCCCCAGCAGTTGCCAGACCGGCACCCCCAGATCTTTCGCCTTGATGTCCCACAATGCCTGATCAATGGCTGATACCGCCGACATACCGATCGACCCCAGCGGCCAGAAGCTGAACTTCGTCATCTTGCTGAAGATATGTTCAATGCGGCGCGGGTCCTCGCCAATGACGAATTGCGCCAGATCATCAACCGCGCCCAGCACCGCGCGGGTTTTCCATTCCAGCGTCGCCTCGCCCCAGCCGTGCAGGCCGGGTTGGTCGGTCTGGACCTTCACAAAGATCCAGTTCCGGTGAATGGCGTTTACAACCACAGTGCTGATGCCCGTAATTTTCATGAAGTCCTCTCGCATTGCGATATGCCCGTGTGTTGCGGGGCGTCAGTTTAACAGGTCGGGCAGATAGCTGGAAATGCCCGGAATTAGGCACACAAGGCCGATGGCCAGCAGTTGCGCCAGCAAAAATGGCACCAAAGCGCGGATCAACGGATACATCCGTACACGGCCCACACGCATCATCACGAACAGCACAACCCCGACAGGGGGCGTGACAAGGCCCATTGCAAGGGTCAGCATGATGACCATGGCCGCCTGCATCGGGTCTATGCCAAGCTGGTAGACCACAGGCATCAGCAGGGGTGCAAAGATCAGGATTGCCGCGCCAATATCCAGAAAGGTGCCAAGCAGCAGCATCAACGCGGCCACTGCAAACAGAAACAGCAACGGGCTTTGCTCAAAGACACTTGCGGTTGATGCAACCCATGATGCGATTCCCAGCAAATTTAGTGCGTAGGACAGGATCGTGGCCGCAGCAACAAGCAGGTAAATCGTGGCCGATGTGCGCGCCGCCCGCAAGAATGCCTTCCATAGCCCTTTCAGGTCCATCACGCGAAACACGACCGTGGACAGGAAAATGGCATATGCAACCGCAACCCCGCCGCCTTCTGTGGCGGTGTATATTCCGGCAAGCATTCCGCCGATGATGATGACCGGCAGGGTCAGAACCGCGATGGCCTCGATGATCATGCGGCCAGCACCGTCACTGTTGAAGACCAGACGCCGCGGTTTTGGCACCCGCTTGCGAAACGCATCAATTGCGACAACTGCGGCGCAAGCCCCGCCAAGCAACAGGCCCGGCAGTATACCCGCCAGAAACAGGTCGATGACCGAAAGTCCGGTGACGGCTGCCATAATGATTGCCAGCCCCGATGGCGGAATGATTGGCCCCACAATCGAAGAGGCCGCAGTGACGGCTGCGGCATATTCCTTGGTATAGCCTTCTTTGGGCATTTCTTCTGTAAACACCCGCCCCAGTGCCGCAGCATCCGCCACGGCCGAGCCGGATATTCCTGCAAACAGAACCGACGTGCCGATATTGGCATAGGCCGTCCCGCCACGCAGCCAGCTTGTGGCTGCGGATGCGATGGAAATCAACCGCGCGGTGATGCCACCCTGACTCATGATTTCAGCGGCCAGAATATAAAACGGCACCGCAAGGAAAATGAAACTGTCCACACCGGTAAACAACCGCGTCGCAGTCACGGACAGCGGGATACCCGCCAGCCAGACCCCAAGAATACCTGCAAGCCCGATGGCAAATGCGACAGGAATACCAATAAACAGCAGGCCAAGACCCAGAATTGCGACCCAGATCATTGGCTGGCTCCATTTGTGTCGGTGCCCTGAGTGTTGGAATTGACTGCGCCATAGTCATCCGGCTCGAAGCCCGAAAGCCAGCTTAGGGCAACCTGCACCAGCATAAGGGCCGCGCCGACAGGCAAGGCGGCATAAGGAATGATCATGGGAATGCCCGATGCGGGCGCCGTTTGCGCCGCATTGCGCAAGGCCAGCGGGAGACCGTAGTATAAGATCACGACACAGAAAATCGCAGCGACCGAATATAGCGCCGATTTGACAAACCGGACCAAGTTTGGCCTGACCAGCCCTTCCAGCACCTCGATCCCCATATGCTCGAGACGGAAAATGCATGCGACACTGCCCAGCATCATCAGCCAGATCATTGAGTAACGCATCACTTCCTCTGTCCAGCTGAAGCCGGTGCTGAAGAAATAGCGCCCGCCAACCTGCGTCAGGTTCAGCACCGTCACCGTGATCAGCAAAAGACCTGCGATGATTTCAGTGCTTATGGCAAGCACGCGGGCAGCGTGTGTTGCAATACGCGTCATATCTGACCCATCAATTGTTCCAGCCGCGGGGGCCGCGATGATTTCGGTGAATGGTGGGGTGTCACCCGTGGCCTTGCCGCACAGCAGGGCCACGGGCGGGGAGCAATCAGTTCCGGTAGAGTGCGGCTTTCGCCTCGTCTACTGTTGCGATCAGTTCATCGACCAGATCGTCGCCGACATTGCTGCGGATGAAATCCAGCACAGCGGGCTGTGTGATTTCCTTGAAGGCTGCCTTTTCTTCAGGCGTGGAGACGTGAATTTCCATCCCCAGTTCGTCGGCCAGCTGGCGGCTGAAACGCCAGTCGCCTTCGGTTTTCTGAAGGTTCTCTGTCCATGCCATCAGAAGGGCCGCGTCCTGAATAACCTGCTGATGGCCCGGCTCCAGCGAATTGAACCAGTCATCATTGGCAATAATGACATGCAGCCCAAAGGTGTGTTCGTTCAGTGTATAGTATTTCTGAACCTCGCCATGGCCGCCACCATAGACCACGGCTGGCGGGTTTTCCTGACCGTCAACCACACCCTGACGCAGCGCCATCACCACTTCGGCCCCGCTGATCGGCACGGCGGTCGCGCCCAGAGAATTCACCAGCTCCATGTAAACCGGGCTTTCCATGGTGCGGATTTTAAGCCCGCTCATGTCTTCGGGGTTGATCAGGGGGCGGATGTTGTTGGTGAAAGACCGAAAGCCGTTTTGCGAGAATGCCAGCGCACGAATTCCGGTTTGTGCCAGAATATCGTCTTTCATATTTTCGGCAAATTCGCTTTCCAGCACACGCCATGCCACAGGTGCAGATTCGAACAAGTAGGGAATCGACCAGACCTGCATCGGCGCATAAAAGCCGCTCATCGCGCCATCGGCAGGAAAGCTGAGTTCCAGACTGCCCTGCTGGACCATCTCGATCATCTCGCGTTCACCACCAAGCTGGTTGTTGGGGAACAGCCGCACGGTCAATTCGCCATTGGTTTTGAATTCGACATATTCCTTGAAACGGACAAGGGCATTATATTCCGGAAAGTCCCCCTCCGGGATGCCAATGCCGAATTTAATCTCGGTCGCGTCCGCATGGGACGCACCGAACGCAAAGGTGGCGGCAGCAAGCGCTGCAGCGCAGATTGCACTTTTCATATTCATGGTTTCCTCCTCCATTCGATCTGGTGGCGCAGGCGGGTGTCATTTTTTTGATGCCAATGCGTTGCCAGTGCAGGCCGGGTGGCGCTACATAAGATGTAGGATGACTCACTCTAGATCATATGTAAAGAATAATTGGAGATGTGGACAACATGCGCCCGATCATCGAACGCCCCTCGCGACGACATCTCGGCCTGAAGATACCAACAGAATTCATCTCGTCATTGCCCACTGGTGTGGCCAAGCAATCTGTTGAAATTCTGGGGCAGCGGATCACCAATGACGTGTATTCCCCCGATGACGTGATGCCCAACGAAGACGAACTGGCAACTTCCCTTGGGGTCAGCCGTGCCACAGTGCGCGACGCGGTAAAGGTGCTGTCCGGCAAGGGGTTGGTGCGCACGGCGCGGCGCTATGGGACAAGGGTTCGTCCGGTCGAGGAATGGAACTTTCTGGATGGTGATGTCGTCTCCTGGCATGATCCATCGCACCCCCGGATCAAACAGATATTCGCGGAAACAACCGAATTGCGCAGTGTCATCGAACCCGCCGCCGCTGCGCTTGCTGCCAAACGGGGAACCGAAGAACAGGTGCAGACGCTGTTGACCGCAGCGCATGCCATTCATCCCGCGCATGTGGATGTGGAAACCCTGTTCGCGGCCGATTGTCAGTTTCACGTCACCCTTCTTGATATGACCAGAAACAACGTCATGCGCCAGTTGCGCCAGATCATCCTGACCATGCTGCGGGTGTCATATGAATTCGGGGTCGTAAACCCTGACAACGAAAAAGTCAGTCGTGAAGGTCACATTGCCGTCGCAGATGCCATCGCAGCCCGTGATCATCACGCCGCCCGAAAGGCGATGTCCGAAATGCTGGAACTGAACCGCGCGATTGCAGAAGATTACTGGCTTCACACATAATCAGTGTCAATTGGTCCAGACCATGCCGTGAAGCATCGCCTGTTTTGAGTGACAGAAATGAAGCAAGATATAGCAGGATAAGGTTCCGGTACGGGCCAAGACGTAAATTGGTTTGGCAAGGGTCTTGACCCGATGCGATCCGCGCAGGTCCGACAGAAGCGAACACTGGTCACGTCTGTTGACCGGCTTTGGCAAAATCATCGTATGATACCTGTTTCAGGCAGGTCTGATAGGAATTTTGCCGTATTCGTGTCGAGTATAGCCAGCCGGTCTCGTCTGTATTTACACTGCTTGACCAGGCCACCATCATGGAGCCATGGATTGGTCGGTTAGTGAACCGAACGTAGAAAGACATATAGAAGGGTTGCGTATGGCTGAAGCTTTGGTGCTTGAAGGAAAAGGAAAGCTGTCCCTTCGGGATGTTTCGCTTCAGCAAAGCGTTGGTCCGTACGATGTCAGGGTTGCAATCCGGACCGTGGGTATTTGCGGCTCTGACGTTCACTATTATACGCATGGAAAGATCGGGCCGTTTGTCGTGCAAGAGCCAATGGTGCTTGGGCATGAAGCGGCGGGAGTCGTGCTGGAAACAGGTTCCGAGGTCCGGAATCTGACTGTTGGCGACCGCGTTTGCATGGAGCCGGGCATTCCGGATGCGACATCAAGAGCCTCCAAGCTCGGGATTTACAATGTTGACCCGTCCGTAAAATTCTGGGCCACTCCGCCAGTGCATGGCTGTTTAACGCCTGAGGTTATTCACCCTGCCGCGTTCACATATCGCATTCCGGATAATATGAGCTTTGCCGAGGGTGCAATGGTTGAACCCTTCGCAATAGGTATTCAAAGCGCGTTGCGCGCGCGGATTCAACCCGGCGACGTTGGCCTTGTCATAGGGGCAGGGCCGATCGGGATGATGACAGCACTTGCTGCGTTGGCCGGGGGATGCGCGAAGGTATTTATTGCCGACCTCGCACAGCCCAAACTGGACATCATAGGTGCCTATGACGGGGTCGGTACGATTAACATCCGGCAGAGTTCCGCCGCACAGGCGATCGCCGCGGCGACCGGTGGCTGGGGCGCTGACGTTGTGTTCGAATGCAGTGGCGCTGCCGCGGCAGTTCTTGGCTTGCCAGCACTTGCACGGCCCGGGGGCACTGTCGTGCTGGTGGGAATGCCGGTGGAGCCGGTTCCAATGGACATCGTTGGCTTACAAGCAAAGGAGCTTCGGATTGAAACGGTGTTTCGCTACGCCAATGTCTATGACCGCGCGATTGAATTGATCGCGAGCGGCAAGGTTGATCTTAAGCCGCTGATATCGGAAACTTTCGCATTCAAAGACAGCGTTGCTGCGTTCGAACGTGCTGCCGAGGCACGGGACACAGATGTCAAGATCCAGATCGAGATGCCTGCCGACTGATTGCGCGTTGCGGGTATACTGCGCGTTAAACCTGGACCCGATTTAGCTATGTCGGGCGAGAAGCGAAGTATTGCAAACTTGGATTTTGGTCTATCGCAGGCGGGCGGATCGCATCATCCGGGAAAATTGCACGGATTAAGGTTAATTCGACAAAATGCATGTCAGTATATGCGCAGAAAAGTATGAGCTTTTTGCCACGCATTCATGAATTACTCCGTCTAAGTAAAGAACCTGTATGTCGCAACTTAGACTGAGTTCGGAACTTATGTTGTTTATATATCGTTCGCCGCATTGCAGCACATCTTTCTGAGATAGCCGTCTGCCCGCGGATAGAAAATGCCTGAACATATATTTCCCCACGCGCCGAGAAGGTCAAAAAAGTATCACTTTGTGCGGGCTGGTGTCGTGGCTACCTTATTGTGCATGTGGTAGAAAGAATCAGCACTGAGAGGAGGGTCGGTGACGCCGAACGGCGGCGCGGCTTCGGTGAGAAAGGGAAGGGAAGCATGCAGCTCGACCTTGAGTTGGTTCATATACGCACCGGGGAATCCTTCGCTGCCTGGCGCCATGGATATCCGTTTCGGACCGTGCGCTGGCACTATCATCCAGAGTATGAAATTCACCTCGTGGTCGCTACGAGTGGCAGGTTTTATGTCGGCGACCATGTCGGCAATTTCGAACCGGGCCAGTTGATCATGACAGGACCGAACCTGCCGCAAAACTGGATCAGTGATATCGGTGCAGGTGAAGCGTTGCCGCAGCGGACTGAGGTGATTCAGTTCCCGCAAAGTTTTGTAGACCATATTCTGACAGCATTCCCGGAAATGGAGGCGGCAGGCACGTTGTTCGAACGCAGTCGTCGCGGCATCTTGTTTGATTATGGAACCGGCGAGGTCGTGAGGCCGTTGATGGCGCGCTTGATCGACGCCAGAGGTGTCCTGCGGCTGGCGTTATTCTTCGAGATTCTGGACGCGTTGTTACATGCGTCGCAGACACAGACACTGGCAAGCCTGAATTTCATGCTTGATATGGAGAAGGCCGAGGAATCCGAGATGAATCGGGTGATCGCATATCTTCGCGAGAACCTGACAGAACCGATTAGTGAACTGGAACTCGCAAAGATGACGGGTCAGGGCCAGAGTGCGTTCTCGCGTTCGTTCAAGCGGCATACCGGTGTAACGCTCGTAAGGTTCCGCAATCAGCTTCGGATTGATCTGGCTTGCCAAATGCTTCTGTCAGACATTGATGCGAAGATCGCCGACATATGTTTCGATGTCGGGTTTTCTAACCTGTCAAACTTTAATCGACATTTTCTGCGGCTGAAAGGGATGTCCCCGTCGGAATTCCGAACAGCTTTTGCAGAGAATAAGACGGTGTGTATGTCCGTCTGACCACTGAAAGACCTCTTCCTGATAAATGATCCGTGGGCATGAAGTTCACGGGGCAGGAGGGATTTTTTCTATCAAAAGGGAGGAACCCAATGAGTAAAATTCTGAAAACTGTTTCCGTTGTCGCACTTGGCATGACTATGACTGCCGGCAGCGCGGGCGCTCAGGACCGTCAACTGAAAATTGGCATGACGTTTCAGGAAATGAACAACCCGTATTTTGTCAGCATGCAAGAAGCGCTGATGGAGGCCGCGGCAGGCCTTGGGGCAGAGGTTGTGGTGACCAACGCGGGGCATGATGTCGCCAAGCAGATATCTGATGTTGAAGACATGCTACAGCAGAACATCGACATTTTGTTGCTGAACCCGACTGACAGCGCGGGCATCGAAGCGGCTGTCCACATGGCCAAGGAAGCGGGCGTGATCGTTGTGGCCGTCGACGCCAATGCGAACGGCCCCGTGGACACCTTTGTCGGGTCAAAGAACCGGGATGCCGGTTATATGTCCTGCGCGTATATGGCTGAAGCTATGGGTGGCGAAGGCGAAGTCGCCATCCTTGACGGCATCCCGGTAGTGCCAATCCTTGAGCGGGTTGAAGGCTGCAAGGCCGCACTGGAAGAGTCGCCCGGAATTACGTTGGTGACCACCCAGAACGGGCGTCAGGACCGGTCTGTTGCGCTTGGTGTGGTTGAGAACATGATTCAGGCACATCCCAATCTGGGCGGCATCTTCTCGGTCAATGACGGTGGTGCCATGGGGGCCTTGGCCGCAATTCAGGGGTCTGGCAGGGACATCCTTCTGACCTCGGTTGATGGCGCGCCAGAGGCCGTCGAGGCAATCGCGCGGGGCACGCCGTTCATCCAGACGACCGCTCAGTTCCCTCGGGATCAGGTGCGGATCGCGCTTGGGATGGCATTGGCGCATTACTGGGGTGCACAAGTTGTCCCGGCTGAAGTTCCGATCGACGTAAGGGTTGTCGACGCCGAAAATGCAGAAGGCTTCGCATGGTAATTTGCGAACACTGCCACGTTCGGATCATTCCGGGCGTGGCGCTCCAAAAGGGGAAGTGAAATGCTTGAAATGAAGGGTATTACGAAGGCTTTTGGTCCCGTCAACGTCCTTCGCGATGTGGATTTCAATGTCCGGGCAGGGGAGGTGCATGCACTTTTGGGAGAAAACGGTGCGGGCAAATCCACGATGATGAAAATCCTGTGCGGCAACCTTCAGGCAGACAAGGGCACCACAAGCATTGATGGCACGCAGCGGACCTTCACCCATTATAATGACGCCATCGAAGCAGGCATTGGAATCGTGTTTCAGGAATTCAGTCTGATCCCCTATCTGACTGCGGTTGAAAACATTTTTTTGGGCCGCGAGCTTACGAACAGGTTCCATGTGTTGAATCGCAAGGCCATGCGCGATCGCGCAAAAGAGGTGTTGGACAAGCTGGGCGTTGATGTGCCGCTGAATGTTGCGGTTGCGAAACTGAGTGTTGCGGAACAGCAGTTTGTGGAGATTGCCAAGGCGCTGGCGCTGAATGCAAGAATTCTGGCGCTGGATGAACCCACCGCCACACTGACCCCGAGTGAGTGCAAATATCTGTTCAAGGTCATAAATGATCTAAAGCGCCAAGGGGTGGCAATTATCTTTATTTCCCATCACCTGGAGGAGATATTTGAGATCTGCGACCGGATCACGGTGCTGCGCGATGGCGAATATGTGGGCACGCATGATGTCAACTCTATCGACACCGACACACTTGTCGAAATGATGGTTGGCCGCCGCATCGAGAATAATTTTCCACCCAAGCCAGATTCATCGCCACATGCAAGGGTCGTGATCGACGCAAAAGAAATTCAGTTGCGCAAGAACGGGCCTGTCAGTGTCTTTCAACTGCGCCAAGGCGAAATTCTGGGATTTTCGGGGCTGGTCGGATCCGGACGCACAGAAACGGCCCTTTCCATCATGGGCGCATATCCGGCCGCGAGTGTGAATGTCGAGATTAACGGCGACCCGATTGCGCCTAAAAACCCCAGCGAGGCACTTGCGAGGGGGATCGGCCTGTTGCCTGAAAGCCGGAAAGAACAGGGCCTGATTACGGCATTTTCGATCATGCAGAATATCTCGATCAACAATTACGGAAAATACAGGTTCTTGGGGTGCTTCCTCGATCTTGCATCCGAGCGTGAGCATACTGAAAAAGTGATGCGCGATGTTCAGATGAAGGCCCCGGGGCCGTATGTTGCCTGCGATACCTTGTCGGGGGGAAACCAGCAAAAGGTCGTGATTGCCCGCTGGCTGAATCATCATACCCCAATTCTGATTTTCGATGAGCCGACGCGCGGCATTGACGTAGGCGCCAAAGCGGAAATCTATCAGCTCATGCGCCAGCTTACCGAGGATGGCTATTCGATCATCATGATCTCGTCGGAGCTGCCGGAAGTTACCGGGCTTTCAGATCGCGTCTGTGTGTTTCGAAACGGGGGCATCGTTGCAACGCTTGAAGGCGATGCAATTAATTCTGAACAAATCATGAAATACGCTACAACGGGGCAACTTAGATATGTCGCATGAATCCATCACCCAGCGATCACATTCAGCCGTTTCGCCGGTCCTGACGCGCATCATTCAGTCACCTTTGCTGCTGCCGCTTGTGGGCCTGATCGTCGTGTCGATTGCGATGAGTTTCGCCAGCGACAATTTCTTTACAGTGAACAACATTGTGAATGTTCTGCGGCAACAATCCATCATTGGCATTCTTGCAATCGGCATGACCTTTGTAATCCTGATCGGCGGGATCGATCTTTCCGTAGGGGCGGTCATGGCGCTGTGCGGAACGCTTGGCGCCGGTGTCATGGTGCATATGGGGCTACCGGCTGGCGTCGGTCTGGCGGCGATGATTGCTGTGGGTGTGCTGTTTGGGCTGTTTAACGGCGTGCTTGTCGCCTGGGGCAAAATGCCTGCGATAATCGTGACCCTTGCGACGATGTTGATCGCGCGCGGCCTTGGGCTTGTTTATTCTGGCGGTCATCCTGTCAGCGGTCTTCCCAGCTGGATTTCATGGTTTGGCATTGGCCGGATCGGGGGCATCCCTGTGCCGGTCATCATCATGGTAATCCTATACGCTCTGGCGTGGTTTTTGTTGCAACGCACATCGTTCGGCCGCCACGTCTACGCCATCGGTGGTAATGAGACTGCGGCCAATCTGTCGGGGGTGAATACCAAGCGGATCAAGCTGATCGTCTTCATGATCTCGGGGTTTACGTCGGGTATGGCGGCTATCATTCTGACCGGACGGCTGATGAGCGGGCAGCCCGGTGCCGGTGTCGCGTTCGAACTGGATGCGATTGCCATGGTTGTTCTTGGCGGAACCGCGATTGCGGGCGGGCGCGGGCTGATCCTTGGGACGCTGATCGGTGCTTTGCTTTTGGGTATTATCAATAACGGTCTGAACCTGATCGGGATCAACCCGTATCTACAGGACGTATTCAAAGGCTTTATCATCCTTCTGGCTATCTACATCGGTCGCGAATGGCGTCGGTAATTGGAATTGCGCTGGCGCGCGCCGGTTTATGGCCGCGCGCCGTGGCATTCGCTGCGACATCGCCACCACTGAACAGGAGTTCAGAAAAATGACAGATCACTTTATTGGTGTGGACGTCGGCACAGGGTCGGTGAGAGTCGGCGTATTCGGACAGTTCGGGCAGCCACTTGCAACGTCAAAGCACGATATCGCCATGCACACCGAACCGGGGGGCATAGCCGAGCAGTCGAGCACGCAAGTCTGGAACGCGGTATGTGCCGCGACCCGATCCGCTGTGGCTAACGCGGCCATTGACCCCGGAACTGTGCGTGGGATTGGCTTTGATGCAACCTGCTCGATGGTGGTGCTTTGCGCCAATGGCAAATCGCTTCCGGTTGGCGATCTTGCCCATCCCAAACGCGACATAATCGTCTGGATGGATCATCGCGCGGTTGAACAGGCCGCCCGCATTAACGCGGGTGAGCATCATGTGCTGATGTATGTCGGTGGCCGGATCTCGCCAGAGATGCAGACACCAAAGCTGCTGTGGCTGAAGGAAAACCGACCAGAAACCTATGCAGCCGCTGGCAGTTTCTTTGACCTGACTGATTTTCTGGGTTGGAAAGCGACTGGTAGCCTTTCAAGATCTTCTTGCACTGTAACGTGCAAATGGACCTATCTGGCGCATGAGCGCCGCTGGGACCCGGATTATTTTCATGCCATTGGCCTTGGTGATCTGGTTGAAGATAACTTTGCCCGCATTGGTCAGGAGATCGTGCGTCCCGGAACTAAATTGGGACAGGGGCTGACAAAGGCCGCCGCGTCGGAACTTGGGCTTTCACCCGGAACTGCTGTTGCTGCGGGGCTGATTGATGCCCATGCCGGGGGCATAGCAACAGTTGGTGCGCGGGGCGGGGCGGAAGACCCGACCTCCTGTCTTGGTTATGTCTTCGGGACATCATCATGCACCATGACGACAACCGCAGAACCGACTTTTGTTCCGGGTGTCTGGGGGCCGTATTATTCTGCCATGATACCCGGCGCATGGCTGTGCGAAGGCGGCCAATCGGCGGCCGGTGCCGCCATCGACCAGCTGGTGTCGCTGCACCCCGCATGTTCCGAGGCCGCGGCATTTGCGAAGGCTGAGGGCAAGCCGCTGCCTGTATGGCTGGCGGATACTGCTTTGGCGCATGCCGCGACTGCTTCTGACGTGGTCGCCTTGGCAACAGGACTGCACGTCGTGCCCGAATTCCTTGGAAACCGCGCCCCCTTTTCCGACCCGATGGCGCGCGCCGTTATCGCTGGGCTGGGGATGGAAAATGATATCCGTTCGCTACAGGCGCTCTATGTGGCTGGCATTTGCAGTCTGGGCTACGGCTTGCGGCAGATTGTCGAAATAAAGAACAGGAATGGCGCGCCCGTTTCATCAATCGCCGTAAGCGGTGGGGCTGGCCAGCACCCACTTGTCCGGCAGTTGCTGGCCGACGCAACAGGTCTTCGGGTTGAGGCAACACGTTGTGACGAGCCTGTATTATTGGGTTCGGCCATCTTGGGTGCGGTTGCTGCCGGTTCTTTCGCGGACATCAATGCTGCCATGCCGATGATGTCTGAAATCGGCCAATCATACACTCCGGCTGCGGGAACACTTCGGCAGGTTCATGATGACCGCTTTGACGCTTTTCTGAAGCTTCAGACTGTCGCGCGCGACATTCGCAACACTGGGGACCATCAGCCGCAATCCAGGGTTTGATCCAGTATCCGCCTGCTGGATCCCGATCACTGACATTCAATGAATATTTGGCTGGAACTGGCCAAACCATCCAACGAGGGGAAATATGAACTTTTCTGGAAAATCCGTCATTATCACCGGTGCTGGCAAAGGAATAGGTCGGGCGACTGCCCAACTTTTGGCACATCGCGGTGCCGGCGTCGTGGCCATCAGCAGAACCCGGAGCGATCTGGACAGCCTGAATGCAGAGATTGGCGGGCGTAGCATTGTCGCCGATCTTTCAGTGCCTTCTGAAGCGCGGGCTGCGATGGCCGAAGCTGCGGGCTGTGACTTCCTGATCAATTGTGCGGGAACGAACGTGCTCGAAAGTGTCCTTGAAATGACGGATGAGGGCTACGACAGGGTTCTGGGCATCAATCTGCGAAGTGCGCTGATTTGCGCTCAGGAATTCGCACGCGCCCGCATCGCTGCGGGCGGTGGTGGTGCGATCATCAATGTGACGTCTATCGCCGGACATCGCGGGTTTCAGTACCATGTGTGCTACGCCGCATCCAAGTCAGGTCTGGAAGGTGCAACGCGCGTCATGGCCCGCGAACTTGGGCCATACGGCATTCGTGTCATGGCAGTCGCACCGACCGTCACAATGACTGAATTGGCAGCGCAAGCATGGAGCGACCCTGTCAAAAGCCAACCCATGCTGGCACGTCACCCCGCAGGACGCTTTGCCGATGCTGCGGATGTCGCGAGTGCGATAGCGCTTCTGTTGTCCGACGACGCGCGCATGCTCACCGGGTCCATGCTGGCGGTGGATGGTGGGTTTCTTGCAGTCTGAAGGTGCGACGCAGGGCCAGGAGCCGCATTGCCCACGGCGATCAAGGTAAATGCAACAAAAATTCGCGCCCCGAATGGCGCCTCGAATTAGGGAGAACAGAGGTGGTGGAAACCATGGAAGGAAAAATCGCAGCAGTGACCGGCGCTGCATCAGGGATAGGCTTGTCTGTAGCGAAAGCGCTGCTTGCCGAAGGTGCGACCGTCGTGATGGTGGACCGGAATGAAGCGGTGCTTCTGGAACTTGTGGCGGAACTCGGTGACGGCGCAATCCCTCAGGTGACTGACCTGCTACACAATGAAAGTTGTGATTCCATGGTTCCCGAAATTCTTGAGAAGGTTGGTCGTATCGATATTCTGATCTGCAATGCAGGCAGCTATATCGGGGGCGATCTTGTCGATACCGACCCGGCTGCAATTGATCGCATGGTGAACCTAAATGTCAACGCTGTGATCAAAAACGTTGCTGCGGTTGCGCCGCACATGATTGATCGCGGTGTGGGCGATATTATTGTTACATGCTCCATCGCCGGACATACGGCAATCCATGTCGAGCCGGTGTATTCCGCATCAAAATGGGCAATTACAAGCTTTGTTCAAACCATGCGGCGTCAGTTGATGGGCCACGGTATCCGCGTCGGTCAAGTTTCGCCGGGGCCTGTCATCTCTGCTTTGCTGTCTGACTGGGAACCAGAGCGCCTTCAGAAAATGAAGGACATGGGTGCACTGATGGAAACCCGGGAAGTATCTGACGCAATGATGTTTATGCTGACCCGACCGCGAAACGTTACTATTCGCGATATGATCGTTTTGCCATCGAATTTTGATATTTAGGGTGCGTTTGATGAAGTCGCTATACCCCCCCGGTCAAGAGCGCCCTGACTTCGTGTCATTGGGCGCGATGGCTGTGCGCATAGCGCAACAGAAGCGGCCAATCCCGCTTGCACCGCCATGCCTGCGCGGGCAATAATTCCGAAAAGAAGAAATCTGCGGGATTTCCTGATTGCTTTGACGCAAATCCTGCCTTGAAGGAAAGTAGCGCGGCGATGATCGAAACCCAACGCCTTCGGATGTGCCATTTGTCCCAGCGGCACAGAAGCGCCTTTGCCAGAATGCATGCCGATAAAGAGGTGATGGCAGACCTTGGCGGGCCGATTGATCGTCCTGAAAGCGACGCAAAATTTGATCGCTATGTGGTGGCCCAAACGCAGCATGGCATAGCGCGTTTTGCGCTGGAGGATGCATCAGGCCGGTTCCTTGGCTATTGCGGGATAATGCCGCGACTGGATCAGCATCATCCCCTTGGCCCACATCATGAAATCGGCTGGCGGCTGGTCAGACATGTCTGGGGGCAAGGCTATGCAACCGAAAGCGCGGCTGTGGCCTTGCGGCTTGCGTCAGGGGTTTTGGGACAAGAGCAGGTGTTTTCCTACACCACCGCTGATAACAAACGTTCGCAGCGGGTTATGGAAAAACTTGGCCTTATCCGCGCACCGGAATTCGATTTTACGATCCCGCGCGATGATATGCGCGCATGGCAATGTCTGGTTTGGAAAACCCGCCTTGCATAGCCCCTATGCCATGGCCATGGATAAGTCCCACGGTCGGTAAAAGCGCTGGCATCCCCGCCGATGTCACGAAGTTGCGACTTGACAGGGGCGTGCTGTCTTCAAAATGGTTCAAGTTGAATGCCGCCCCGAACCCCCCGAGTCGGCAGATCAGCAAAAAACCAAAAGACTGGCCACAAATCCGGTCAATCAGGCACAAAAGGCGAGCAGAAGATGCGAATATTCAAGATATTAGGCGCGACAATGCTGGTTTTGGCCTTCGCCGGTCCGGCCACCGCCGCACCAATGCAATGCGACACAATCATCGAAGGCGAACCGGTCACGATCTTTTACAACACCGATGATCCGACTTATTCGTCCTTGCGCGAACGGTTCCTAAGGCGGGGCCAGGCCTGCCCCGGGGCGGTTGTCATCACCTACCTGATGCCGGACCTGAGTGCCAAGGAACGCGAAGTGTTCTGTGCCAATTATGACCCCAAGACCCGAAGCCATTCCCTGCCCGCCCAAGGCAGGCGCGACAGTCTTGGGCGCTGCGTGGAACCGTCAAAGACCTGCAAACTGGTCAATACCACCAAAGACGAAGCCATGACCCTTATGGGGATGGGCCAGCAGGCCGAAGACGGTTCCGGCACGGGGGTGCTGTCGTCGTCGATTTCGGCGATCACGCACAGTTCCGGCGCGATGATCCTTTCTGGAAACGCCGGTTCCATGGCAAGCCTGCTGACTTCGGCGGCCACCACCATTGGCGCTGCCGTAAGCACGCCGGCGGTGCTGGTCGGGGCTGCCGCAAGTGTGGTTGTGATCGGCGGTGCCGTCTATCTGTGCAGCGATGATGACTGACGCGCATATGCGGGTGGGTTAATTCCGGCCAGTCAGCCCCCCCCGAATGCACGCAGTGATGTGCGTTAACATTCAGCGTCCGCGGATGCGCGGATCAAGCGCGTCACGCAGCCCGTCACCAATGTAGTTCACACTCAGCACCGTCAACGAGATGAACACCCCCGGCCAGACGACACGCGACGGGTATTGCTCGATCCAGTCGCGCCCGTCATACAAAATACGCCCCCATGTGGGGAAATCCGGCGGGAAACCCAGCCCAAGAAAGGACAGCGCGGATTCGGTGATGATTGCGGTCGCAATTCCCAGTGTCGCCGAAACCATGATCGGGGACAGCACATTAGGCAGCACATGGCGGGTATTTATCCGCAAGGACGGTGTCCCGATCGAACGCGCCGCCAGCACGAATTCGCGTTCCTTCAGCGCCAGAACATCGCCACGCACAATGCGCGCGGTCTGCATCCAGCTGGTAATCGCAATGGCAAAGACAATCAGGGAAAAGACCCCCATCGCCTGCCCGAACATCGTTTCCAGCGGGTCGCGGAACAGGGACACAAGTATCAGCAGCAGCGGCAACAACGGCAGCGCCAGAAACAGATCGGTCAGCCGCATCAGCGGGCTGTCGAATATTTTGAAATAGCCTGCCACCACCCCGATCAGCGTGCCGATCACCAGCCCCAGCAACATAGCCACCAGCCCGACCGCAACGGAAATGCGGCCCCCATACATCAGGCGCGCCAGCATGTCGCGGCCCAGCTGGTCGGTGCCCAGCGGATAGGTCATGCTCATACCCTGATTGCGGGACCGGATGTTGATTGCGCCGGGGTCAACCTGCCAAATCCAAGGCCCGATTGTGACGAACAGGATAATTGCCACAAACACGGCCAGACCAGCCAATGCACCGCGATGGTATTTGAACTGGTCCCAGACATCCCACCATTGGTTGCGTGGGGGACGAAAGGCCTCGTCAGGGGAAAAGGGTGCAGCCTTGGCGGTTTCAGTCATATCGAATTCTCGGGTCAAGGATGCCATACAGGACATCTGCAATCAGGTTGAACAAAACGATCAGGATCGCGAAGATAAAGGTAATGGTCTGCACCATCGGCCAGTCGCTGACATAGATCGCGCGGATCAATGCATCCCCCAGGCCGTTCACACGGAAAATCTGTTCGGTGATGATCGCGCCGGTAAAGACGGTCGGGATGCCGATGGCGATGACCGTCACCACCGGAATCATGGAATTGCGCAGCACATGCACCAGCACGACAGTCTGCTCGCCCATTCCCTTGGACCGTGCCGTGCGCACATAATCCTGATTCAGGTTATCCAGCATAGAGGCACGCATGAAGCGGCTGATCTGGCTGGCATTATACAGCGCCAGCACGGCGACCGGCATTGCGATCTGCTTGGCCTGAAACAGAAAACTGTTCCAGTCGCGCACGACATGGGTGGTGTCATACATTGACGGAAACCAGCCCAATGTGACCGAAAACAGCAGAATGAAGACAATGCCGGTAAAAAACGTGGGCACGGAAAAACCGACCATCGACACGAATGTGCCGACCTGATCGAACCAGCTGTATTGGCGGTAGGCCGAAATCACGCCGATGGGCAGGGCAATCAGAATGCCGAACAGATACCCCAAGCCCACAACCCACAGCGTCTGTGGCACGCGCTGGACCAGAATATCGCCCACCGGCGAACGTGTCTGCCATGACAGGATACGCGGGCCATCCGGGGCAATGTCCCAGCCCGTCAGCCCGGCCAGAATATGCAGCGGTTCGGTGATCACCGTCATCTGCAACCATTTGAAGTAGCGAACAAAAACCGGCTCGCCCAACCCCAGAGATTGCCGTATTTGTTCGCGTACTTCCAGCGGGATGGTCAGCGGCAGGCTGCCCGTGGGGTCCCCCGGTGCCATATCCAGCATCAAGAACACGATCAGGCTGATAATCAGCACGGTCGGCACGGCAAAAGCCAGTCGGCGCAGCGTGTAGGAAAGCATGTGGTCCGCCTTGGTCAGTCATGACAACCTGCCCCGCACAGGGTGCGGGACAGGTCAGGTATCAGTTCGGGATCATTCTTCGATCCGGTACCATTCAGCCTGATTCCAATGCTCGGAATCCCAGACATTCATGACGATACCACCGACTGTGGTGGACGCTGCCGACACACGGCCGCGTGCGACCAGTGGCAGATGTGCGTAATCCTGCACGAACATGTCATTCAGCGCGATGACCAGTTCCTGACGGCGATCAGGATCGGGTTCGCGGTTCAACTCTGCCCACAGCTCGTCATATTCCTCGTTGCAGTAGCGGTTGATGTTCTGACCCTGCCACTGGGTCGAGGGCTGCGGTTCGCGGCCACAGCGGCGCTGTTCCAGATGCGGTGTCGGATCGGTGCCTTCAAACAGCGACGCATACATTTGTGCATCGGCAAAGAACTTCAGATAGGTGTCGTTGCTGCCCGGGTCGGACCCGAAGAACACGCCCGCATCAATATTGCGCAGCCGCGCTTCGACACCGATTTCGCGCCAATCGGCCTGAATAAGCGCCTGAAAGTCCTGACGCACGGCGTTGGTCGATGTCTGGAACAGCAATTCCAGCCGTTGCCCGTCCTTCACACGGATGCCATCGGCACCGCGTTCCCAGCCCGCTTCGTCCAGCAATTCATTGGCGCGGTCAATATCCTGCACAAGGCAGTTGTCGTTATTCGGTGACGCCATGGCGGGCGGGGCCACGATGAAGTTACAGGTTGCCATGCCCATGGGGCCAAAGCCGATTTCGGTCAGCAATTCGCGGTCAATCGCGCGGCTTAGTGCCTCGCGCACGCGGATATCCGACAGGATGGGGTGTGGATGCTCGCGGGTTCCACGCTCGCCATCAGGCAGGTCGGGCGACGGGTCGGTGAAGTTCAGCTCGATCCGTTCCATCAGCGGGCCGAAATCGACCAGCAATTCACCACGCCCGCCAGCTTCCATCTGCTCGATCACCTCGGGGGCAAGTTGCAGGTTCCAGGCGTAATCCATCTCGCCGGTCTGGAACACGGCGCGGGCCGCGCCCATGGCGTCGCCACCGCCGGCCCAGGTGACCGTTTCAAAATAGGGCTGGGTTGGCACACGGTAGTTTTCATTTGCCACAAATTCGATCACGTCATTGGGGCGGAAGTTCGACACCACATAGGGACCGGTCCCGATGGGCGCAAAGTTTGCGTCGGTGCATTCGGGCGCGCGGGCGCCAAGGCAGTCCTGAAACTGCGCCTGTTGCAGGATGACCGAGCCTGCGCCCACAAAGGGCAGATAGGGGTTTGGCGTGACATCTTCGAAATGCACAGTAACCGTCAGGTCGTCCACCGCCTCGACCTGCTCGATCCCGGCATAGCGGTCGCGGTAGGAACAGCCGCCTTCGGGATGGGTGCAATATTCATAGCTGAACACCACATCGGCCGAAGTCACCGGCGTGCCATCGGACCACAAAAGCCCTTCGGTAAGTTTCCATGTGATCGATTTCAGATCTTCCGCGACACCGCCATTTTCCAGCGTCGGGATTTCATCGACCAGCCACGGCGTCAACTCGCCCAGATTGTCAAAGCGCGCCAGTGGCTCCAGCACGACCGAGGCCGCGTTCATTTCCTTGGTGCCGCCGGACAGATACGGGTTCATCGTGGACACGGCTTGCCAGTAGATGATGTTCAGATGGCCCGATGATCCGCGCTCTCGCTCTGCCATGGCAGAAGCCGGGGCCAGCACAAGGGCGGCGGCCGTGCCCAGAAGGACTGTTCTTGTAGTCATGCGTCTTCTCCTTGTTGTGTATGCTCGTGCCGGGAAGTGCCGGTTTGTCCGGCATCATTATACAGGTGACAGGCCACGAAATGGCCCGACTCAAGTTCTCGGAATTCAGGGTCGATTTCACGACAGATATCCATGACCTTCGGGCAGCGGTTGCAGAAATTGCACCCCTGCGGCGGGTTCGCAGGCGACGGGACATCGCCTTTCAGGATAATGCGTTCCACGCGCTCTTCGCTTGCGGGGTCGGGATCAGGAACCGCCGACAGCAACGCTTGCGTATAGGGGTGCAGCGGTTCGGCATACAGGGCGTCGCGCGGGGCCAGTTCGATGAACTTGCCCAGATACATCACGGCCACGCGGTCTGCGATATGACGCACCATCGACAGATCATGGCTGATGAACATATAGGTCAGGCCAAGCCTGTCCTGCAATTCTTCCAGCAGGTTCACGACCTGCGCCTGAATAGACACATCCAGCGCGGCAATGGGTTCGTCGCAGATGATGAATTTCGGATTCAGCGCAAGTGCCCGCGCAATCCCGATACGCTGGCGTTGCCCCCCCGAGAAGGAATGCGGATACCGGTTGACGAAATTCCGGTTCAGCCCGACAGCATCCATCAACTCATAAATGCGCTCCAGTTTGCGGGCCTTGGACCAGTCCGTATGCTCGTCCATCGGCTCGCCGATAATGCCTGCAACCGTCATACGCGGGTTCAGACTGGCTTGCGGGTCCTGAAACACCATTTGCATGGTGGGCCGGAGTTTGCGCAGCGCGGACTGGCTTTTGCTGCCGATCTCGACCCCGTCAATCTTGATGCTGCCGTCAGTGATATCATACAGCCGCAAAACTGCCCGCCCGCAGGTGGATTTGCCGCAACCGGATTCGCCGACGATGCCCAGTGTTTCACCTTCGAAAATGTCGAAACTGACATCATCCACGGCTTTCACATCGCCGACATGCCGCCGCAAAACCCCCGCATGAATGGGAAAATACATCTTGAGGTTGCGCACCTCTACAAGCTTGCGGCGCGGCTTTGTCATCGCGGCGCTCCTGTCTGGTAATCCCAGAAACACGCGGCATCATGCCCGGGTGCCACATCGTAGCGGGGTGGGTTTTCACGGCCGCAGCGGTCAAATGCCTTCGGGCAGCGCGCACGGAACGGGCAGGCCGCGGGGTGTTGCGACAAAATCGGTGGCTGGCCCTCGATCACATTCAGCTTGGGGGCGCGCGCGCCGCGCACCGACGGCACGGTGGTCATCAAGGCACGCGTGTAGGGATGGGCGGGATTGGCAAACACGTCGCGCACGGGGCCATATTCGACGACCTGCCCGCCATACATGACCATCACCCGGTCCGCGATGCCCGCGATCACCCCCAGATCATGCGTGATCCAGATGATCGCCATGCCCAGCTTCTGGCGCAATTCCTTGACCAGTTCCAGAATCTGCGCCTGAATGGTGACATCCAGCGCGGTGGTCGGTTCATCCGCAATCAGCACCTTGGGGTCACAAGCCAGCGCAATAGCGATCATGACGCGCTGGCGCATCCCCCCCGAAAACTGATGCGGAAAATCCTTCAGCCTGCGCCGTGCATCGGGAATTCCGACCAGATCCAGCAATTCAATCGCGCGCGCCTGCGCTTCAGATTTGTTCATCCCCATATGGCGGCGCAGCGGCTCCATGATCTGGAAGCCGACTGTAAATACGGGGTTAAGGCTGGTCATCGGGTCTTGAAACACAAACCCGATATCGCGCCCGCGCAGATTTTGCAGGCTGCGCTGGCTTAGCTTCAGCAGGTCCTGCCCGCCAAACATCACAGAACCGGCCTGAACCTCGGCGGGGGGCGTGGGCAGCAGGCCGATCAGCGACATCATGGTGACCGATTTGCCAGATCCCGATTCCCCGACCACGCCAAGCAATTCGCCTGCTTGCAGGTTGAAACTTACCGAATTCACGGCGTGAAGGTTTCCTGACCTTGTATTGAACAAGGTTTTCAGGCCTTGCACTTGCAAGACTGGTTCGCTGGTTTCCAGCATGATCCCCCCTGTGGGATTGCGGTATTTGGTGGCATTTGTGGCATGCCTTGGAATTGAGTTTGGTTGAATTTCTGTGAACGGGCAACAAAAAATTCCTGACCCAAGATAAGGCGGACTGCTTTTAGCAGAAAAATAGCGGCGCTGCCGTAAACGTGATGACGGGGACGATCACTCCGCATGGAAATTATGCGTCGGCGGTCTGCGCGTATGCCAGTTGCGGATTCATGATCGTTCAGTGCACCCGTTTTGGGGGTGCGTGACTGCTTGGGGCCGCGCGGGTTATCCGCCATCCAACCCAATTCTGGTGTTCCTGCGTGGCGGGCAAAGAACCGTCTTTACAGGTGCCATCCACACCGGAAGGCACAAGCCGAAGCCCGCCTTGCGACAGCCGTCACCGGATTGATCAGAAAGCATTGCAATCGTTGCAGGTATAGTATCTTTTGTGGCGGAAAATGTGGAGGAGATTGTCGTGAAGATTCAACTAACGTGCCGTATGGCGCTTGCAAGCGCCGTTGCTTTGGCTGCATTTCCCGCCGTAGCGCAGGACACATGGCCAACCGCGCCTGTCCGTGTTTTTGTCGGGTTTCCTGCCGGGTCATCGCCTGACACCTTGGCACGCATCGTCACAGATGAACTGGCGCAACGCCTGGGCCAACCGGTTGTGATTGAAAACCGACCCGGCGCTGGTGGTGTGATCGGTGTGCAGCAAATGCTGGTATCGGCAGGTGACGGGCATACATTCGGCACAACGATCAATGGCCCACTGACGACAGCGCAACGCATGATGGACAGCACCGGGTTCGACGTAGGGTCGGATATATTGCCGGTAACGTTGATTGCCACCTCTCCGCTGGTGCTTGCGGTTTCTGCCGAAAGCGACATGGTTGATCTGGAAAGCTTCATTGCCGCTGCCGGGGCCGGTGATGAAGCCATCGCCTATGGCTCTGTCGGGCAAGGCTCGGGCGCGCATCTGACGGCCGAGTTGTTCGCATCCGAGGCAGACGTCAGCATGTTGCACATCCCGTTCACCAGCTACGCCGAGGTCACAACCTCGATCCTTGGTAACGAGATTGATGCAGGTTTCATGGCACCATCCGCTGCCCTGCCTTTTGTCGAGGCAGGCACGATGCGTATGCTGGGCATCACCTCGTCCGAGCCGTTTGCGCAGGCACCTGACGTTCCCCTGATCGCCGGAAATGCCGGTCTGCCCGATGATTTCCGCGCCGAGTTGTGGAACGCGTTCATCGCGCCCGCCGGAACAGATGGAGCAATCATCGAGCGCCTGAATGCCGAGATTTCGGAGATCCTTGCTGATCCCGCTGTTCAGGAACAATTGCTGATCATCGGCTGGCAGGCCGCGCCGGGGTCCGCGGATGATCTGCGCCAGCGCATTGTTGATGATACGGCAATGTGGGGCGCGGTGATTGACCGCGTTCAGGCACAGTAACAGGTTCGATATGCGGCGCGACTGGCCTGATATCTTCGGCGGCGTGATACTGGCCGCCATCGGTGTCGGCGCGGCCCTCTGGGCTGCAATGTATTATGATATCGGAACCCTGCGCCGAATGGGGCCGGGGGCCTTTCCTGTTGTGTTGGGCTGCGCGCTTTTCGTGCTGGGTATGGTGATTGCCGTGCCTGCAATGGGGCGCACAGCCGCCGCACCCAAGGTCGAACCTGCTGCCGCGGTGGCGGTTTTGGCGGCGATCGTGATCTTCGCGCTTTGCTTGTCGCGTCTGGGGCTTGCAGGCGCGACAGCCGCCGCTGTGCTGGTCGCCACCCTGCCTGCACCGCGCAAGGGCTGGGTCTGGCGTGTTGTGCTTGCGGCGGTGGTTACGGTGCTGACGGTCCTTGTGTTCAGTGTGGGTTTGCGGATGACCCTGCCAGTCTGGCCGCGCCTGTCATGACAACATGGGAAGGGCTGCTATTCGGCATCAGCTTTGTCACGCAGCCCGAAGTGCTGATCTATTGCCTGCTGGGCGTAGTCTTGGGCACCTTTGTCGGCGTTTTGCCGGGGATTGGCGCAATGGCGGCCATTTCGCTGCTGTTGCCCATCACCTATTACATCACGGCCGAGGCGGCGCTGATCATGTTGGCCGGTGTCTATTACGGCGCGCAATATGGCGGGGCGGTGGCGTCAATCCTGCTGCGGCTGCCGGGCACGCCGCAATCGGCGGTGACCACGCTGGACGGCTACCCGATGGCGCAGAACGGGCGCGCGGGCGTTGCGCTGTTCACGGCGATGGTGTCTTCCTTCACCGGCTCTATGATCGGGATACTTGTTCTGGTGGTGCTGGCAGGCTGGCTGTCGCGTGCGGCCACGGCCTTTGGCGCGGCGGATTATGCGGCGATGATGATCCTTGGCCTTGTCGCGGCATCTACAATCGGATCATCGCGCCCCGCCAAGGGGTTTGCGATGGTCACGTTGGGGTTGCTCCTGGGCTGTATTGGCACCGACGTCAATTCCGGCGCGCAGCGCTTCACCTTTGGCCGGACAGAGTTTCTGGACGGGATCAACCTTGTGGCCTTGGCGATGGGGCTGTTTGGCGTGGCCGAGGTTATCGCCAATGTCCGCAACCCTGACCGTCAGGGCGTGGCGGAACGGATAGGGTTAAAGCGCCTGATGCCCAGTCGGGACGATCTGCGACGCATGGCGTTTCCGACCCTGCGCGGCAGCGCGCTGGGCAGTTTCTTCGGCGCATTGCCCGGAACCGGCTCAACCCTGTCATCGTTCCTGAGCTATTCGATGGAACGCCGCCTTGCGCGCCAGCCGGAACGGTTTGGAAAAGGGGCGGTTGAGGGTGTGGCCGGACCTGAATCCGCCAATAATTCTGCCGCCATCACGGCCTTTGCGCCGACCCTGACCCTTGGTATTCCGGGGGATCCGATCATGGCGTTGATGCTGGGCGCGCTGGTGATCCACGGCATCCAGCCCGGCCCGATGATGCTGGAAGCCCGGCCTGAAATGTTTTGGGGGCTGGTCGCCAGTTTCGGGATTGGCAACCTGCTGCTGCTGGTCCTGAACCTGCCGCTAATCGGGATATGGGTGTCGATGCTGCGCATTCCGTTCAACTATCTCTATCCGGCGATCCTCGTGTTTCTGTGCCTTGGTGTCTATTCGGTAAGGGGGCTGACGTTCGACATCGTGGCCGTCGCAGGGATCGGGTTGGCCGGGTATTTGCTGGCCATCGCCAAATTCAGCCCCGCGCTGCTGTTGCTGGGTTTTGTGCTTGGTCCGCTGATCGAGACGAACCTGCGCCGCGCTTTTCTGATTTCGCGCGGCGATCCGATGGTATTTCTTGAACGGCCCATCGCTGCGGGTTTCGTCATCGCAACCGTGGCGCTGTTGCTTTTGCCCCTATGGCAGGCGTGGCGACGGCGCGGCGCTGGCGCGCGTCAATAAGCTGGCCGGAAGCGGGCGGGGGCCAAACGCTGTGAACCCCGTCGCCGCGACACGGTATTGCATCGCTGGATCAAAGATCAGGGGGCGCTTTGCAACACTGTGGTGTTGTCGGTGCTCATGCGGGCACCTGTTGGGTTAACTGGCGCAAGTTGGGCAGGAAGCGGTCCAGAAAGCGTGTGGTTGCGGGCATGAAATGGCTTCCATGATGATAGCAGGGATCCAGCGAAGTTACGATCATTCGCCCCGGCGTGCTGGTGCGGTCGTCATAGGCAATAGGGTGGCCCGCGCCATCGCGCATCAGAACCTGCGCGCCTGCGGGCGGGTCGAAATACCCGTGCAGATGCCATGTCACATCGGCATCGGTCATGGTCTCCAGCAGCGGGTGCCGTGATGCGATCTGCACGCCCAACTTTGCCCCCGGTGTCAGCCACCACCACCAATTCGTATCTGTGGGGGTAAAGTTCACATGCGGCAGCCACAAATCACTGCGGCTTTCGCCCATGGCAATGATGGTGCCACCCGCCGCCAGATGCGCGGCCAGCAGCCCGCGCTGGGCGATCATGCGTTGGGGCGGGGTGCGACAGGTCACAAACAGCACATCTTCCGGCAACAGGGTCGCGCCAATCTGTTCGGGTGTGATCACCAGATCGAAGGTGTCGCGGTAGCGCGGCCCTTCAAGCGTCTGGATCTGGTAGTAGGTGCCCGCATTCGTGGCAATCAGGCGCGGGGCATCGCCGGTATCGCGCGGGCGCGCGGGCGTGGTGAAGGCGCGCGCATCAGGTGGTGTGGCCACGCGCGGGGCAGTATCTGAAACGCATGCGCCGCCCCCCGCCCAGACGATCAGGTTGGCCCAGACCCGCGCGCCAATCTTGTGCATTGTGGCGATCTGGGCCAGATCATTGCCCGCATGGCTGAAAATCGCACCCCCGCCGGGCCGGTGCCAGACCCAGTCGACCGGCACAGTGTCGCCAAGCGTGTTCAACACCACCGCGCCCGAGGGTGGCGGATTGGCCCCGCGCCCGTAAAAGCCCGCAACACCCTTGTTGGCTTCCAGCTCTTTCAGTTGAAAGCCCGCAAAGACCGGATGCGCCACCCGCGCGGCCAGTGTGAAATCAGCGCGTTTGGGGGCGGGGATGGGTTGATAGGGTTCCAACCCCGCGACCAGCGGGCGGACCAGATGGCCATTGAACACCCAGCGCCCGCCTGTATCCAGAAACCGTGACAGGGCAGGGCGCAGGGCCATCATGGCATCCTGATCAAGCAGCATGCCGGTGATCAAACCGCGATGCGCCAGAAGCGCCGCTTCCGTCAGGTCGGTTTGCGCAATGATTGTCACATGTCCGGCCGCTTCGGCCTGCATTATGGGTTCGGGGGGCTGGCCATGGCCAGAATGCAGCCAGATCACGCGCATAGGGCGTCCTTTCCTGTGAATTCGGGCAGCATTGCGATGCGCCCTTGGGGTCCGTCCGGGCGCACCCAATGCATGGGAACGCCGTAAAGTTCAGCCATCAGATCAGGGGTGATCATCTGCGCGACCGGGCCCTGCACCACGGTGCCGCCCGGCATCATCAGCACCACATCATCGGCCACGGCCAGCGCGTGGTTGGGGTCATGTGTGGTGAACACGATCGCCCTGTCGCGCGCCCGGTTCAGGGTGGAAATCAGCGCAAGCGTGCGCGCCTGATTGCCGAGATCCAGTGCGGATGTCGGTTCATCCAGCACCAGCGCGTCCGATCCTGTGGCCAGCGCGCGGGCGATCAGGATCATCTGGCGTTGCCCACCCGACATGCGGTCATAACGCAGATCGGACAGCGAACATGCGCCCACCTGCACCAGTGCCGCGTGTGCTGCGTCCGTATCATCCGGTCCGGGCTGGCCAAACAGGCCCAGCCGCGCCGCGCGGCCCATTGTCACCACATCCAGCCCCGAAAGTTTTGCCTGTGATGCGCCGTGCTGGGGCACATAGCCCACAATGGCGGGTGCGTGGCGGTGGCCCTGATCCAGTGGCTGAAACCCCAGAATGCTGCGCAACAACGTGGTTTTCCCGCGCCCGTTCGGCCCCAGAATGGCGGTCGTGCGCCCCAGCGGCACATCAATCGACAGCCCCGCGAACACCCGCAGCGCGCCAAAGCGCAGGCTTGCTTGCGACACCCCGATCATGCGTGCCACGCGCGTTTGAAATGCTGGCGCAACAGCACCGCAAAGACCGGCGCACCGATCAGCGCAGTCAACACGCCCAGCGGTATTTCTGCGGCTGTCAGCGTGCGTGCCATCGTGTCGATCAGCACCAGATAGGCCGCGCCCAACAGCGCCGATGCGGGAATAAGGCGGCGGTGATCCTCGCCCACGATCAGGCGCGCGGCATGGGGCACCACAAGGCCGATCCAGCCGATAACGCCCGCCACGGCAACAGATGTGCCGGTCATCATCGTGGCGGCAATGAAGATGAACCAGCGTTCGCGGTCAGGGTTCACCCCCAAGGAACGCGCCTCTGCTTCGTCCAGCGCCAGCAGGTTCAGCCGGTAGCGCAGCGACCACACAAGCGCCAGCCCAAGCGCCATACCGGGCACAGCCAACCCCAGCCGCGCCCATGTCGCCGTCGAGAATGACCCCATCAGCCAATAGACAATCGCAGGCAGGGATGAATTCGGGTCCGCCAGAAATTGCAGCACAGATACCAATGCAGCAAAAAACGCCCCCACAATCATGCCTGCAAGGATAACGGTCAGCACCTCTGTCCGGCCATTGATATGGGCCAACAGCCCGACCAGCACCAGCGCGGCCAGACCAAAGACAAAGGACATGCCCAGCAGCACCACCCCGTGAAAGCCCAGCAGGATCGCCAGCGCCCCGCCAAAGGCCCCGCCCTGACTGATGCCCAGCACTTGCGGGCTGACCAGCGGGTTGCGGAACACGCCTTGCAATGCGGCCCCGCCCACGGCCAGCGCGGCCCCCGACAGGGCGGCCAGCAGCACACGCGGCAGGCGCACCAATTCGACAATGCGTTCGTCCATGGTGTCCGCGCTGCCCGACAAATCCCAGACCCGTGCCCACAGGATTTCCACGACCCTTATCCAGGGCACTTCAAAACGTCCGGCGCTGATGGAATACAGCATGGCCAGCACCAGACACACCACCATCGCGGGAAACACCCCAAGGCGCAGCGCAAGTCGCGCGCGCCTTGGGGCCTGATCCAGTGCAACACTCATGGGGCTGCAAATTGCGCGTAGTTTGCCTGACCGCCCTGCATGTCCATCCACAGGATTTCGTCAATATCCGCATCTGTCAGGTCATGGCCATACAACACCTGATAGGCTGTGCGCATTTCCGAACGCAGGTCATAGTCGAATACATCAGGATGCAGCAGGTTTGCGGTCCACATCCATGTCAGCGGGCTTTCCTGATTGGGCGGGTCCCAGCGATAGCCGCCAAGCGGCATTTTATAGACGCGCCCGTTCTGTGCGGCATTGGTCAGTGACAGGATCGGGTCGTCCATGATGCGATCAAGCGTCAGATCGGCCTCGAATGAATTCAGGAAGATGACATCAGGGTTCCATGTTGCAACCTGTTCAACATTGATATCCGCCCAACCGCCGACCATGTCTTCAGCCGCGTTCCGGCCACCGGCCAGAATATGATACCATGCGTTATAGTTGTTTTCGGTGCCCGATGCGCGCAGGTTGTCCATGGCGCGCAGCAGATACAGCACGCTGGGGCGGTCCTCATCAGCCAGACCGGCGGTGCGCGCTTCCATGTCGGCCTGCACTTCCGCGCGCCATTCGATCAGCGGCTCAATCCGTTCCGGCCTGCCCATCGCGGTTGCGGCCATGGTCATATATTCGCGCGTCAACTCCTCGGACCCGTAGCGGATTGTCATCAGGTTCAGGCCCGCGTTGGTGATCGGGTCAATATAATCCGGCCCGCGTCCGGCCCATTGGATGACCAGTTCGGGGTTGACCTGCGCCAGTTCCTCGACATTGGGGATGAAGTTGGGCGCGGTGATGTCTGACGGGATGTCGCGCGCTTCAGGAAATATCCGCCCAAGAATGCCTTCCATGATTGCGGATTTCGCGGTCGGGTTCATCCCCACCAGCCGGTCGGTGGCGCCGTCAATGGCAATCAGTGTTGATGCCATGGGGATGGGAATTGACGCGATCCGCTGCGCGGGCGCGGGCAGTGTGACCTCGCGTCCTTCATGGTCGGTAAAGCTGATCGGATCGGCAGCAAGCGGAACAGGCACCAGCAAGGTGCAGGCAAAGACAATTGGAAGACGCATCGTGGCCCTTTATTGGCTTGACCCCGGCACTCGTCAAATTCTGGCTTGGTTTGATATATGGTCCAAGCCTTCGGCGCGGGGTGCAGTTGTGCATAACCTGGCGCGACCATTCTGGCTTAAGCTTGGTGTGGCATTCCCTAGTGAAACAATCGGAATTTGTCAACGAATATGGAAACGGCCAGCGCCACTCTGGGCTGCGTCAGATGGTCACGTTCCAGATTCATACGTGCCATTCCGGCCAATGACCGCCGGTTGACACCCGCAGGGCCCCTGTCGTGCGGGCATCGCATCCGCCTGCCGCCTGCACCTGCGCTTGCTTCGCGCTGATGTATGGCGCTGGTCAGATGCAGAAAATGCGTCGTGCCAAAGTCCCCTCTGTTCGGACGGGGCGTTCGTGAATGATGTGCGGATATGGTGGGGCCGAATATCACAATGAGGAGGCACAACCATGCAGAACAGACATTCCGTCTGGGCTTGCGCCACCATCATGGCGTTTGCGTTTTCCACACCTGCCCAAGCCGATGTCGACGGCGCGTATGATCACGCTGATATTCCCCGCGTTGCAGGGTCCAGCATCGTCTATTTTGACAGGACAGAATTTGACCGCGCCACCATCCCGACCGGCCCGTATGACGATGGCGAGGTTGAGAGCGCCAAGACCATGGAAGGGGAAATACTGTCGCTTAGCTATACGTTTGACAACCCCGATATCTCCACCCTTCAGATCAAGCGAAACTACATTCAGGCGCTGGAAGATCGCGGGTTTGAGCTGCTGTATACGGCCAGCGGCAGCGACCTTTCCAGCGGGGCTGGCAGGTCGTTTTTCGTGCATGGCACCGATATATTCAGCCGCGGTGCGCGGGGCTGCTGCCGGTTGGCAACCCGAACATCGAACCGCGATTTGCGCTATATCGCCGCGATCTCGGGTGATGGGACTGTGCTGGCGGGGATTGCTGCGTTCAACGCGCGCAGGGTGGACGGGCCGGCAGTGTCCATGGCGGTTGTGACCTCGGACGAGATGGATACCGAAATGGACCATCAGCCCCTGACCGCCAGCGAGATGGAGGCTGGTTTGATAGAAGAAGGGCGCGTTGCGGTTCAGGATATCCTGTTTGAGTTCGACTCTGCGCGGATATTGCCTGAATCGTCTGATGCTTTGGCAACGGTTGCCGGTCTGATGCGCGATTTGCCTGATATGAACCTGCTTGTCGTCGGACATACCGACAATTCCGGCAGCTACGATTACAACCTGTCCTTGTCGATGGAACGGGCAACATCGGTGGTGTCATATCTGACACGGCAACACGGAGTATCCGGCGACCGGCTGGACCCGGCAGGCGCGGGCATGATGGCCCCGATTTCGACCAACCGCACCGAACAGGGCCGCAGCCTGAACCGCCGTGTGGAACTGGTGGAAATGCAACGCTGAGTGCGCGGGGCTGTTTCTGGAAAGACAGGGAAACATGATGGCACAATTCCAACTTTTCCTGTTGGCACCTGACCGGGTTTGCGCGCGGTCAGGCAGACTTTGCCGCAGCACGAAACCGGCTTGCACAAAAGCCTATAGGCATGGCTGAAACCCTGCCTTTCCATCCCCAATCCCGTATTTCAGGAGGTATCGCATATGGTGAAATTTCTACATCCGGTCCTTCCGCGTGGTCTGTGCCGCATCGGGCATATGCGCGCGCCGGTCATGGCCTGTATGATGGTCTGGCCTGTCTGGCTGTCCCCTGTCCATGCCGATCAGACCGAAGCGCCTGTCATCGCGCCAGACGCATCCTTGCCCGCGCAGTCAACGCAACCGTTGCGCGTCACGGGAATCGACGCCACGGCAATGCCCGGCGCAGGCGATGTCGCGCAGGAATTTACCCACGCCCCCGGCCTTGTCCCCATCGACCCGATGGATCTGGAGTATGAGATAGCGCAGATCCTGCATTCCGCACAGGACACGGTCATGGCGCCGGGGGTAGGGCTGTCCCCGTTGACAAAAAGCATTGTTGCGGTGCAGGCGCATGACAGCCGCCTGCCCAGCGTCCGCTACCACCTAAGTTACGCCCAAGCCGAAGCCACAGTTACAGCGGGCGGCGCGACCGGGCTGGTCAGCCTGATCGAATTGCGGCGCTTCAATCTTGGCCCTGCCCGCCATGCCCAGATCGTGGCAGAGCATGGCGCGGAAAACACCGCCCCACTGGACGCGTTTGGCGAAGGTCCGCATCTTGTCTGGCGTTTCGCGATGCAGGGATTGCGCGGCGTGGATGCGGTGATCCTGTCTGCCGCGCGCGGCGAAATTGACACGCCGGAACGGGATTGTCTGGGGTTTCATTGCCTGATGGCAGACTCCATCATTCCGCATATCGCGGACTGGCAGATGGGGCCTGCGACGCAGGCACCGCAGTTCCGCCCGTCATATGATGAAATATGGCAGGGTGCCCCTTCCAGCCCGGCAATGCTGGATATGCTTGCGTTGCATAACGGGTTGGCCAAGGCAGCGCCGGGGCGCGACGATGCACGCTGGCGCGCGTTCGAATGGCGCGAAGGCGCAAGGGCAGGCACGCCCTTCGTTGATGTCATTGTCGAGATCGGATTATGGCAGGGGGCGGGGGCCGAGGTGATGCTGCGTGACACGGACCTTATGGATCATGAGTTGCAAACGATCTGGTATCGCCTTGGTGCGTTCTCCGGCCCGCAGGGGGCTGAAATCCAGCCCTTTCAAGCGGCGGAAAAATGGCCTGACCGCCGGTAAGCCGCGCCATCCCCACAGTTTGTATCATGAAAGGAACGTATATGTATTGCCGCGAAACCCCCAAAAGCCGCCGCCTGACCCTTGCCGTATGTCTGGCGCTTTTCGTCCTGACCCTGTCCTTCCTGCCCCGGCCAGTCAGTGCAGACAGCGAGATGACAGATTTCGCCTTCGAGATGATCGATCCGGGTTTCTGCGCCGCGCCCCCGCCACAGGTGCCGGACGCGCAGGTGCGTTCGTCGGTGTCTGAACGGCCTGAAGACTTTACCGTGCGCGGCGAAGTTGCGGCACCTGTGTCTGCCGTTTTGCGCGGCGACGGGTTCTTTGCGCGCGGCAGCGGCCGCAACGCCATTGCCAGCACAATCTATACAGGTGTTTTGTCCGACAGCGGCGCAATCTCTTTCCTGTGTCTGGCGCTCGTGCCGGTGAACGAGATGAACCTGACCGAAGGCGACGCCATGCTGCGCGGTCCGGATAGCGACCCCCAAGACGGCGATTACTACATGGTTCTTGGCCGTATTCTGGAACGTGATGCCGACGGGGCCGGTCATGTGGTGGGCGACATTGAAATCGCCGATGGCACACTGCAATTCAAGGCCGATCATGGCGACGAGATTGAAGGCAGCCTTGCGCTGATTGGCGACATGTCGGACGGCACAGCGCTGGATGTCAGGTTTGATTTCAAACTGATCGAGGATGACTATGTCCGCTTCATTGACCTGTCCGGCGACTAAGGCGCGGCCTGTGGTGTCCGGTATTGGAATGAAAAAAGGGGTGCGAATACGCCCGTATTACCCCGTCGTATCGCAGCCAGTCTGCTTTTGATGGCGGCCGTCATGCTGTCCATACAAAATGTCGCGCAGGCCAGCGAAATCACATAGCGCGTGGTGAAGGTCGCGCCCAATGACGTGCTGAATGTGCGTTCGGGTGCGGGCGCGTCGCATGGAATTGTCGGTATGTTCCCACCTGCTGCGCGTGACATCCGCATCACCGGACGGATACGCACCCTGAACAGCGGCGCAGTCTGGGTCGAGGTTCGGTCACTGGCGCTGCCCGACGGGGTTGGCTGGGTCAATGGGCGGTTTCTGGGCCGGATCTAGCGCGGGCAGTGGTTGCGCTGGCGTCTCCGCGCCTCATGCGGGTCGCTATTGCTAGGCCAAATGATGCCGCGTTGCAGCCGTGGTGAAATCCGGTCTGCCAGCAAGGGACAGACCGGAACAGGGCAGTTTGCGCCATTTGCTTCGCGCAGCAGGCACAAACTGCCCCGCAGTCCAGCAAAAGGGCGGCTACACCGGGTGAATGATCATCACAGTGACCGTGTAGACAGCGGTGCCCACGAAGAAACCCAGCACCAGCCACAAACGCAGAGTGTCCATCTGCGACCTCCATATTTTCATGTGAAATTTTTGCCCCACCCGCGATGCGGGCAAAGCTGCGCAGATCACATGACGTGCGGTGGCGCGCGTGCAGGGTTGCCGGCGATGGTGCGGTGCAGATGTGGCGCGGCATACGCGGTGCCCTGCAACATGCGCGATATGGGGCAGGGCGGGGCGCAATCCGGACCGGCTTGACACCAGTGCGCATCTGCGGCGGCTGTCGGTTCTGCCTGACGGCGGGCGCTGTCATTCCCTGCAAGTTCGGGGCAGGGTGCGGCCAGTGTGACAGGTTGCGCGTCCTGTGTCTGAAAGTCATCAGATGCATAAGCATAGGCTTGATGCAGCCCGCTTATGGTCAGGATAACAATCAGGAAACTGGCTATGTAACGCATGTTCGCGCGGGTCCAAAAGGGACAACATGTCGATTTACCCGCAATTGCTGGGCCTTGTCCATCCGGCTTGATGTGTGCGCACCACACTGTTGCGTGTGACTAACGGGATTATTGCACAAACCCTGTATGTGGGGGGCGGGCGCAGGGCAATCATTCCTTTGGGGGCTGGCCCTCGATGGCTTCCAGTGCTTCGATGGATGGCGGTGTTTCCGACACGCTTGGGTGTGCTTCTTCTTCGGCTTGCTTTGCGGCTTCGCGCTCTGCCTCTCGCAGCAGCAATCGTTCTATGCGCATGGTCAACAGACGATCGGTTTCGGTCTTTAGCGCCAGTTCATGCGACAGGTCCCGATACAGGGACACGGCAATCAGGATCATCAGCAGCATGAAGGGAAATGCCGCGATGATTGACACGGTCTGCAAACTTTCCAGCCCGCCTGTCAGCAGCAAAACCACCACCAGCATCAACTGCAACCCCGCCCACAGAACGCGAATGGTCGTCGTCGGGTTCAGCACCCCTTTCGAGGTGAACATGCCCAGCACAAACGTCGCCGCATCCGCCGAGGTGATCAGAAAAAGGCACACCAGCACGATGGCCGCAGCCGTCAGCACCCCGCGGAGGGGAAGCTGTTCGAGCATGACAAAAAGCCCAGAGGGAACTTCGTGCGCAACCGCATCGGCAATGCCTGCATTCGCGAAGATTTCAAAGTGAATTGAAGCGCCCCCAAAGACCGAAAACCACAGCATGCTTAACGCCACCGGCACGATCATCACACCAAGCACGAATTCGCGTATTGTCCGCCCGCGCGAGATGCGCGCGATGAAACTGCCCACGAAAGGCGCCCAGCTTAGCCCCCATGCCCAGTAGAACATTGTCCACTGCTCGACCCAGCGCGCATCGGAAAACGGGGTTGTCACAAGGCTCATCTGCACGACATTGCCCAGATAATCACCCAAGGTCTGGGTCATGACACCAAAGATGAAGGCGGTGGGGCCAAAGGCCAGCACAAACAGCAGAAGAATGCCCGCCAAAGCCATGTTGAAATTACTGAGCAGGCGCAATCCCTTGTCCAGCGGCGTCATGGCCGACAGAATGAATAACCCGCCCACGACCGCAATGATGCCAAATTGTGCAGGGAAGCCATAGGGAATATCGGTCAGGCGCGACACCCCGCTGTTGATCTGCAACGCCCCAAGGCCCAGTGTTGTCGCCACACCAAAGACGGTGGACACGACTGTCAGAATATCAATCGCCTTGCCCCATCCGGTATCCACCCTGTCCCCCAGAAGCGGCCGGAGCGTTTCGCTGATCAGGCCAAAACTGTGATGACGAAACCGCACATAGGCGATGGCCAGCCCCACAAGGGCAAAATTCGCCCATTGATGCAGCCCCCAGTGAAAGAAAGCATAGGTCATGCCGGTTTGCGCGGCATCCGTCGTGCGCGGCAAGCCGCTGCCCATGGGCGGTTCATTGAAATGCATCATGGGTTCAGCCACACCCCAGAACACCAGCCCCACGCCCATGCCAGCCGAGAAGATCATCGCCAGCCAGCTGGAAAAGGAAAATTCCGCAGGCTCGTCTTCCGCGCCCAGCCGGATATTGCCGAAACGCGACACCCCAAGAAAAAGCACGAACCCCACAAAGACCGTGATGACCAACAGATACATCCAGCCAAGATTGCTTGCCGTGACGTTCAGAACGACCAATGCAGTCTGGCCCACCGCGTCAGGCGCAATGGCTGCGGCCGTGACAAACACAAGGATTATGGCCGCCGACACCCGAAAGACGACGCCGACATCGCCCAACAAGGTCTTGGTCGGTATGGCTGGGAATTTCATGGGTACTCCGGGCAGATGGTGGCAAGATAAGACAACGCCGCAAGCGGCATAGTGTTCGGGGGGCAGGGTATAGGCAGAAATTGCTACGGGGTCAAAAACGCGCCTATGCGGCACTCGCGCCCGTGCGATCAGTCGTCATCGACATCGACCAAATCAGCGATTTCAGGCGCAATCAGGCCAGAATGAACTGCCAGTAGAATAAGCTTTGCATCGCGCGATGCCCCGTCAGTGATGGCCTCGTCCACACGGTGTTCGGTCTGGTCGGCAATGTCCATGCCATTGTTTGATGCAAACTGTTCATGGCCCAGTATGCAATAGGCAAGCAGTTGGGCGGCTTGCGCGAAAGCGGCCTTTCGTCCCAGGGCCGCGACCTGCGTTTTGTAAAGCTGCATGACGGTCAGCTTCACAGGGTCCGGCACAAGCATCGGATGCACCCCGAATGCCCGAAATGCGTCATCAAGCGCATTCATCGCGCTAGAGCGGCCCAGAAGATCGAAGAAACGAAACATCACCAAACAATAACAGGTTCTGGGTCAGGCTCCAGCCGTCATTTACGGCTGCGGGTGGTTCTAGCGGGCCGGTTTGATCAACGCCTCAAACGGCAGGCCCAGACGCGCTTCGGCATGCAAGACCACCTGCGCGGCTGCGCGTGCATCCTCGCCCGCGTCATGGTGCCGGAAATCAAGGTTCAGAACCTTCTTCAGGTTGCCCAGACCATGCCCGCCATTTCCCTTAAGTTCCGGCCATGCCCGCCGTGCGATTTTGACACTGTCCGACCAGCGAAAATCAGGGGCGTCCCTTCCATAGGTGCGACTGGCAGCGTTCACGGCCTGCTTGTCGAAATTGCTGTGTTGAACAAGATGGTGGCGCGACAAAAGCGGAAACAGCACCTCCAGCACCTGATCAAAGCGGGGGGCGGTGGCAACATGAACCGGACCAATCCCGTGCAGGCGGATGTTAAACGCATCAAAATCCGTGCAGGGGTTCACCAGTGTCGAGAATGTATCAATCCGGTTGTCCGGCCAGACGCAGGCCAGCCCGATCTGGCAGATGCTGGCGGCATCCCTGCATGCGGTTTCCACGTCCAGCGCGATGAAGCGGAAATCACCTTCGGGGGGACGCGCGTGCATCACATCACCCCCGCAACCGGTTGCTTATGCAGGATTGCGCGTCGCGCGCAGGCCCGCTGTGATGGTGTTCTGGAACGGGGCGGGCAGGGCAGGGCCATATGATTTCCTGTTTCTTCGCCAGAATCTTAGCTAAATTTCCAGCGCTTTGCGACCAGCCAATCATGATGGCGTCTGCTTTGCTTCGCGCAGGATGATGATGATCCCGCTTGATACAATGATTGCCGCGCCCAGAATGGTCCAGAGCATTGGAATATCGCCCCAGATCAGCCAGCCAAGCCCGGTGGCCCAGATCAGCGCGGTATAGTCAAACGGGGCCACGATGGCGGCAGGGGCCATGCGAAAGGCCTGCCCGATCAGCGCAAGGCCAAGGCTGCCGAAAACCGCGATTGCGACAAACAAGGCCATGTCACCCGCTTGCACCGGTGTCCAGTTGGCGACGGCAAAGGGGGCCGAATACAGCAACGGAAACAGCATGGCGAACAGCATCATCGTCCACAATCGTTCAGCGCGGTCAATCCAGCGGGCACTGATCATGAAGATGGCATAACACAGCGCCGTGCCCACCGGCAGCAGTGCCGCCAACTGAAACGCCGCACTGCCCGGACGCACAATGACCAGCACACCCACAAAACCCAGCAGCACCGCACCCCAGCGCCGCCAGCCGACATGTTCGCCCAGAAGGGGCACCGACAGGGCCGTGATGAAAATTGGCGCCGAGAAGACCAGCGCTGTCGCTTCGGCCAAAGGCATATACATCAGCGCTGTAAAATAAAGCCACGCGCCCACAACCATCAGCGCCCCGCGCAGCGCATGCAGGCGCAGATGGTTTGTGTGCAACGTGGCTTTACCAAAGGCCAGCATGATCACTGCGGCAATGATGGGCACAGCGATCAGATTGCGCAAAAACACAATCTGGATGGGGGCGTAGCGATCCGTCAGCAGTTTTGCGACTGCGTCATTTGCCACCAGAAAGGCAACGCCCGCGCAAATGGTCAGGATTGCCAGTGGCGTTTCGCGTGCATTCAAAACAGCGGCGCTGCGCATCCTGCGTCCCCCCGATAGATGTTCATCTGCCTGTGCTATCAGAGCAGCGATCAGGATGCGAGGGCGATGCCCCCGCCGTCGGACTGGCGACGTGCCTGCGCGTTTCATGTCCCCAAGGTGATCGGGTTGCCGCGCATGCATTCGGTGCGGACTTGACACTGCACCGCCCGGCGCGCCATGCTGCATACAGCAACCCTTGGCTGCCCTTCAGGTAAACGTTCTCATGCACCCGTGCCAGACCTGTCCCTTGCGCAAGCATGACCTGTTTACGCCCTTCACCCCGGAAGATCTGCATTTCATGATGGAATTCCGCGCAGGCGAGGTGACTTTGTCACCCGGCGCAGCACTTTATCACGAAGGGGATGAGACAGACTATTTTTTCACCGCCCGCGAAGGTCAGGGGGCGCGGTTCAAGTACCTGCCGAATGGCGAGCGGCAGCTGGTGAACTTCATTTTTCCCGGTGATCTGGTGGGATTTCAGGCCATGCTGGCGGGCGGGGCCGCAACCTCGGCCATAGCGGCAAGCGAAATGTTGCTTTGCCGGTTTGAAAAACGCAGGCTGGCCGATCTGTTTCGCAACAACCCGTCGCGGGCATACGCCTTGACATGGATTGCCGCCGTAGAGGAGCATTTCCTGAATGAGACCATCGCCACCTTGGGCCAGCGCACTGCGCCGCAACGTATGGCTTGGGCGCTTCTGAAAATTCATCGAAGGTTGGCTGCTGTTGGTCTGGCACCAAACGGGTTGGCACAGTTTCCCTTCAAGCAGCGCGATCTGGCCGACGCGCTTGGGTTGTCACTGGTTCATACCAACAAGACCCTTGCGCGGCTGCGCCCGCTTGTCACCTGGACAAACGGCCTGTTGCAGATATGTGATGCCAACGCGCTGTCGGAACTTGCGTTGGCCGACACATCACCGCCGCCTGATCGCCCGCTTCTATAGGCGTGTGGCAAAGCCCGCCACCATCTGTTCCAGATCCTCGGTGAAAAATGGCACGGCCAGCACCGGATAAGGCGGCGGGGTTTCGGATACATGCACGGAATCATGCATCAAGATGACATGCGCACCGCGTTGTTCCAGTTGCGGCCGCAAAGCGCTGTGCATAAAGGCCTCTGGCGACAATTGCACAACAGCAAGCCGCAGGGATGCGCCTTCGGTCAGATCCGCCATCAGGGCAAGCGCTTCTTCCTCGGTTCCGGCAACCATCGGAATGCCCACGCCCAGCTGCTCCAGCGTCGTGGAAACATCTTTTGCCACAATCGAAAAATTCACGAAAACAAGGAAATTTCCATCCATTTCAGCCCAGCACCTTCTTGTTGCACAGGCAGCATATGCGCAGAATTTACGACAGCGCGGTATAAACTACGACATAGCTAAAGCATGTCGCGCAAAAGTGGGAACGGGTTTTACGCTTCCCGGACATGCGTCATCAACAGGTCAAAGGCGGGGGCGTGACTACAAATGAACGCGGGCACGCCCTGACGCGGGTTTCACATCATCACTGCCGGATATGCATTATGGTTTTCTTGGGCCATGGTGCCTTTCGCTGGATGCATGCGCGCTGTCCAACCCGCACGATCGCGCCGGACGCATGGGGGCGGGGCCCGCGCTACTGGCTTGGGGACCGGCAGATGAGTGGTCTGAAAAATCGTTAAGGAACCGGCAAGGCTATTGCAGTGAAATGCGTTTTTGAATGCAACGAAATAGCATTTAAGGAATTGTATTTATTTGTTTAATTTCGAGACGCTTGCGAAAGCGGGATCGCCTGTTTTTGGGGGTGTTCCCAAGCCGTTGCCGACGGAATTTGCGGCCCTTTCCTGACCCAAATCGGCAAATCCCCGCCGACATCTTCAGTGGCAAGGAAACCGGAATGCGCATGTCAGGGTTGTGATAACAGGGCGGAAGGTCTTCCTCAAAAGGGGGCAGTATCCCGCCGAAATAGGAGGTTATCATGAAAAGACTACTTTTAACTTCATCACTTGTCGTTCCGTTTCTGCTTGGATCGGCATTCGCGCAAGATGCGCCCGCGACACCTGATCAGGCGGATCCCTTGGTCGGTGAACAAACCGACACCATGTCCGATGATGCACTTGATATGGATGATGCACTGGATATGGATGAACCAGCAGATGAAGGGGCCAGTGCTGAACCCGCCCCAGAACCCGCAGGCGACACCATTGTGCAGCAGCAGGCTTCGAACGAGCTGCGGGTAGACTGGATCACGGGCACAACTGTCCGCTCGCTTCAGGATGAAAGCATCGGTAGCATCGGTGATCTGATTATCGATCAGGAGACGAACACGATCACCGCCGCGGTCCTGTCTGTCGGTGGTTTCCTGGGTATTGGCGCGAAACAGATTGCAGTGCGCTTTGACGAACTGGAGATCGACTTTGACGCGCGCGAAATCCAACTTGATATGACACGCGAGCAAGCCGATGAAGCGCCTGAATATGTGTTCCGCGAACGCACGGACGCTCCTGCACCTGTGGTTACCAATGGCGCGGATGCGCCACTTGCGCCGCTGGACTGACAGGCCCAAGGCCGGGGCAAAGCACATAAAGTGCTTGTCCGTATGACATGACCAAGGGCGCCCGATCTGTTCGGGCGCCCTTGCCATATCTGCAACATCTTCTGACTATACCCGTCGGGTTCATTTCCGCAGTCGTTCAATGCCATGCGGGGGAATAAGATCCCCGCAGACAAGCCGGCTTAGTATATGTGGAAGCGGGGGCACCATCGACATCGGAAACAGCAGCCGGTCACGCAGCACAGGCAGAATGCGACTGTCCGACTGGTATTGCGGGGTGAAGGCCCAGCTCATCGTTTGATAGATGCGCACATGCCAGCGTCTTGTTCGCGCATATAGCTGCATTGCGCGCGCGCCATCCCCCTGCGCCTGTTCCCATGCCTGCGCCAGTGCCCATGCATCCAGCAGCGCCATATTCGCGCCCTGCCCAAGTTGCGGACTGGCGCGGTGGGCCGCATCGCCGATATGGACAATGCCGTGGCCCCATGGTTTGCGCAATGTGCCGTGGCTGTAGCGCGCCATCGCCATCTGTTCCGGTTCGGTGATCTGGTCTGCAAATGGCGCGTATTCCGGCCAGAGTGCGGCGGCCTCGGCCCGCCATTGCGTGACGCCGTGCTTGCGCCAGTTTTCATGACTTGATGCGGGAAGCGACCAGAAGATCGCGGCCTTTTGTGCCCCGTCGCCGGGCAGGGTGCCTATGGGCAGAACGCCCAACATCCGCGATGCCCGGCGATAAATCTGGCGCAGTTCATCGCAGGGCAGGCCGGTCTGTTCAGGCCAGTCGACCGTCGCCCAAAGCGCGCCGTATCGTAGTGGTCTGGCGCGCAGTGGTGACAAGGGCGAACGTGCGCCACTGGCATCGATGATCATCTGGAACGGTCCGGCATCCTTGCGCCCCTCAAAACACAGCCGCCGGTCATGTTGCCCTGTCACCTTATGTCCGGTGACAATTTCTGCCCCTGCGCTGATTGCCGCGTCCAGCAATACCGCAAAAAGCGCTGCGCGATGAATGCCCAACCCGAAGCGCGCCCCGCCGGGGCGATCATAATGCACATCCAGAACACGATGACCGCCATCCGCTTCATGGCCCAGCATGCGGTGAATGCGCGTGCCCAACGCAAGGGCCGCATCGCCCGCGCCAATCTGATGCAGGACGTTCAGGCCCACAGGCTGGATAACCAGCCCCGACCCCACAGGGCGGGCCTGATCAAACTGGTCAAAGACGACCACGCGATGCCCTGCCTGCGCCAGCGCTGCGGCTGCGGCCAACCCGCCGATTCCGGCACCTGCGACGGCAATATGGGTGTCATGCTTCATGCCTGTTTTACTTTCCAGCGTATTTTGTTCGCGCAAACATGGCTGGTGGGTACACCAAGGACGATCAGGTTTCCAGCGCCGGACCGGATGTTCGGCACCTGGCGTTTGCTACGGCCATGCCACCTGCAAGCCCTGTGACAACGGCGCTGCGCATGCAGCAGGGGAACCGCTGAATGCGGTTTCGCCTGAATACCTTGCTTATGCGCTGTCTGGCAGGGTTGTGCGCAAGCCTGCCATGGCAGGTGCATTCACGCCGCGAAGTCTGATCGCGCCTGTGCGCGTCCAGTCTTGGGCCAGCGGATGAAGATGATTGCGGGGTTTTCAATGCCGTCCTGAACCAAGGTTGCTGGCAACTGATCCAGCATGCAACGTGTCACCCTTTCGCGCGGGGTTGATGCATTGCTTATGATCTCGACCTCAAGGGACATGGGGGTTCCTGCATCTTGCAGGCTGCGAACGATGCACGATGCTTTCTTGACACCCATGTAAACGGCAAGCGTTGTGCCGGGCCGGAGCATGGCAGCCCAGTCGGGGTCCGGGTCACCCGGTTTGCAGGCGGCTGTGGCCAGCATCAAGCGATCGGTCGCCCCGCGTTCGGTCAACCCGCGGCCAAGGCTGGCCGCTGCCGCACTTGCGGATGTCACGCCGGGGACAATCTCGATCGGGATATGTGCTGCGTGTGCGGCATCAAGTTCTTCGGCCAGACGGCCAAAAATGCCCGGATCACCGGATTTCAGCCGCACGACCTTGCGCCCCTGTTTTGCTGCGGCAACGATGACCGCGTTGATCCGGTCTTGCGGCCACGAACTGGCACCAACTTCCTTGCCGACAAACACCCGTTCGGCATCGCGGCGGGCAAGGTCCAGCACGGCAGGGTCAACCAGACGGTCATAATAGATCACATCGGCGTCTTGCAGCAGGCGCAGCGCGCGCAGGGTCAGCAAATCCGCAGCCCCCGGTCCGGCCCCCACCAATGCGATGGACCCCTGCATCTGCCCTGCGCCAGTTGCCGCCAGCGTGTCCTTGATCAGGGTTGCCGCCTCGCGTGCGGCGCCGCGCGCCATGGCCTGACGGGGCGGTCCGTTGAACACCCAATCCCAGAAGAAGCGCCGTTCATCGCGTGGAATGCGGCGGGCCACTTCGGGGCGCAGGCGTCCGGCCAGTGCCGCAAGCCCGCCCAGACCCGGTTCCAGAAGCGTTTCCATTCTGGACCGGATCTGACGGGCCAGAACGGGTGCGGTCCCTTCGGTCGAGATGGCCACCACAACCGGATCACGATCCACGATCGACGGTGTGACCGCGTCGCATAATGCGGGCCGGTCCACCACATTGACCACCACACCCGCTTCCTTGGCCAGTGCATGGGCGGCGTAATCCAGTCCCACGCACCCTGTCGCCACGAAAACCAGCGCCGCGCCGCGAAACACATCGACCGACAGGGTCTTGACCTGCGTGGCGCGCCCTTCACGGACCAGCGCGGTCAGTTCGGGATCAAGATCCGGGGCAACCAGCACAATGCGCGCTTCGGTTTTCAGGATAAGGCGCGCCTTTTGCGCGGCCTGTTCGCCACCGCCCACGATGACGACATGGCGACCAGCCATTTGCAGAAACATCGGAAAGGTTTTCATGGCGCACTGGCTCCTTGCTGAAATCGGGTTGCTTGGGTGCTTGGGCGGCGGTCGTCCCACAGGGCTTTTGCCAGGTCACTGGCGTTATCCGGCGTGTGGCCAAGGGCAATCAGCGCAGCCGCCGCCGTGCCGGTGACGATGGATTGCGCGAATTCATCCTGAAGCGTGCCGTGCCACAGGGCCTGTAGGGCGTCGGGCGCAAATGTGGCATCGGCCAGTTTGCGCGCCTGATCCAGCAGCGGTGGCAGCACGGTTTCCATGGGCACGCCCGCACGCAGGCGAAACAGCGTAACATCCTTGCTCGGGTTGCGTTCAAATTCGCCGCCGCCGCCTTTCAGGATGCACAGATCGTGCTGGGACAGGGCCGCGCCTGCCGCTTGTTGCAGGTTGCGGTAAGGGGGGTGGAACACGCCCTGCACGGCGGCGCGCGCGCCCGCCGGATTAAGCACGCGGCAGACGGTGTTCACGCAAGACCGCAGGCCCAGAACCTCGCGCAGGCGCAACAGGTCCAGCGCGCGCGGGGCGAAGGTTTCCAACGGCAGATAGGTGATGCCATGGCGGTCCAGCAGGCGTGCGGCGTCATCGGGACCGCGTGCCTGACAGATCCCCGCATATGACAGGCTTGATCGCACATCGGCCCCGTCGGACTGGTGCGAATTCCACCCATGCAGCAGCACCCGCGCGCCGCTTTGCGCAACTAGCCTTGCCGCCAGCAAGAACCATGGCAGGCCACGCGTGCGCCCGGCGGCATAGCTTGGCCAATCCAGATCGACCTGCGGCAGGGTTGGGATTGTGCTGCGCATGGCCCGCACGAAGCCTGCGATTTCATCGGGGATTTCGCCGCGATAGCGCATCAGCATCAGCATCGCGCCAATGGCGTGCGGGTCGGCCTTGCCCGACAGGATCAGGTGCATGGCGTCCTCGGCTTCAGGCCCTGTCAGGTGGCGCGCGCGCCCCGGCCCGCGCCCCATGGCGTGGATATAGGGTGCAAGGGTCATTCTGCCGCCTCCAGCCGTCCGGCCAGAAGGGCGGCCAGTTCGGGGCGGCAGGACCCGCAGCTTGTGCCGGCCTGTAGCGCTGTGCCGATATCCTCGACCGAGATCAGATTTTGCGCTGCAATCGCCGCTGTGATCGTGTTCAGCCCGACATTCAGGCACGCGCAGACCGTTGGGCCGGGATCGACCACACCTGCACCGGGGCGACCGGCCAGCAGGGCCGCGCCCGCCTGTCCGACCTGTGCCGCCAGATGCCCGCGCGCAAGCTGCACGGGTTCAGGCGCGGCAAACAGCGCGGCAAGCGTGCGCCCGTCCTGCATGAACGCCAGCCTGTGCGTGCCGCGTTTGCGGTCTGCGACACTCAGACAGGTGGCGTCCGGCAAGTTGAACAGGGCGCGCCCATAGACCTCCCAATCTACGGGCGCCTCCATCCCTGCCAACTCGCACCGCCAGCCGCCAGCGTGGCGCGCGCGCGCCCAATAGGCGGCATCGGGCGTTTGTGGCCCGACTGATACGGCAAAGCCATACCATGCAGGGCTTAAAGCAGTGACTGCCACCACCGAAGCCTTGCTTTCGGGTTGGCCTGATACGGGGTCGGTGACGGCCGCGACCAGTGCATCCACGCGGCCTGTGGGGGCTGTGTCCCCTGTCCAGTGCATGGGGGCAAAGATCTGCCCGCGCTGAACACGGTCCGTGATGGCCACGCGCAGGATCGCCGCACCCTGTGGGCTGGTGACGCGCGCAAGTGTTGCGGGTGCAAGACCAAGGGTGGTGGCGTCGTCCGGGTGGATTTCCAAAAACGGCTCGGCAATATGCTGGTTCAGGCGCGGCGAAAGGGCTGTGCGTGTCATCGTGTGCCACTGGTCGCGCACACGGCCCGTGTTCAGGCGAAACGGATAGTGCGGCGCTGTCTTGGCCACGGGCAGGCGCGGGGTGATCGGCAGCATCCGCGCGCGCTGATCGGGGGTGAAGAACCCGCCATCTGCAAAGAACCGCCCGCCCAGTTGGCGCGCGCTGACTGGCCAGCGGGTGGGGGGCAGGGCGTCATAGTCGGCCTGCGCCAGCCCTGATATGTCGAAATCGCGCCCCAGATTGCCCGCCACGCCCGACAGGGTTGCATATTCGCGGAACACAGCGCCTGCATCCTCCCAATCAAACGCATCGCCCCAGCCCATGCGCGCGGCCACATCCGCGATCATGCGCCAGTCATCGCGGGCTTGCCCCGGTGCGGGCAAAAACGCGCGCTGGCGACTTATGGTGCGGTCGGAATTGGTGACAGTGCCGGATTTTTCGCCCCATGCGGTTGCGGGCAGGATCACATCGGCCAGCCGTGTGGTGTCGGTCTGGGTGACATCGCTGACCACCACGAAATCGCAGTTCTTGATCGCGCGCGCTACGGCATCGGCATCGGGCATGGACACGGCGGGGTTGGTGTGGATGATCCACAGCGCCTTGATCTGGCCTTGGGCCACGGCGTCAAACATCTCGACCGCTTTCAGGCCGGGTTTGTCGGCCATGGTGGGGCTGTTCCAGAAGCCCTGCACGGCGTCGCGGTGGGCGGGGTTTTCGATGTCCAGATGGCAGGCCAGCATATTGGCCAGCCCCCCCACTTCGCGCCCACCCATGGCATTGGGCTGGCCGGTGACAGAGAACGGCCCCATGCCGGGGCGGCCAATGCGACCAGTTGCAAGGTGACAGTTGAGGATCGCGTTCACCTTGTCGGTGCCGCTTTCAGATTGGTTGATCCCTTGGGAATAGACGGTGACGACACGTTCGGTTGTGGTGAACCAGTCAAGGAAAGTGGCCAGATCACCCGCAGGTAGCCCGGTCATGGCAGGGTCGGAGGCACAGGCGCTGGCAAGTGCCGCGTCAAACCCCGCGACATGGCGCGCGACGTAGGTTTCATCCACAGCACCGCGATCTGCCAGCGCGACAAGGGCGGCGTTGAACAGCGCGGCATCACTGCCCGGCGCAAGTGCCAGATGCAGATCGGCAATGTCGCAGGTTGCCGTGCGGCGCGGATCAACCACCACAACTTTTGTGCCACGCGCCTTTTTCGCAGCAACCAGCCGCTGATAAAGCACCGGATGGCACCATGCCAGGTTGCTGCCCACCAGCACAACCAGATCGGCCTGATCCAGATCGTCATATGTGCCGGGCACAGTGTCCGCGCCAAACGCGCGTTTGTGGCCCGCAACCGATGACGCCATGCACAGCCGCGAGTTCGTGTCGACATTGGCCGTGCCGACATAGCCTTTGATCAGCTTGTTGGCGGCGTAGTAATCCTCGGTCAGCATCTGGCCGGACAGGTAGAACGCCACGCTGTCGGGGCCGTGGTCGCGGATGGCTGTCTGAAACCGGTCTGCCACCAGATCAAGTGCCGCGTCCCATGTGGCGGTCTGGCCGTCCACCTGTGGTGTCAGAATGCGCCCGTCCAGCCCCAGCGTTTCACCCAGCGCCGTGCCTTTGGAGCACAGCCGCCCGAAATTTGCCGGATGGTCGGGGTCGCCCTTGACGCTTGCACCGCCCGCCCCGTCCGGTGTGACCAGAACCCCGCAGCCCACGCCGCAATAGGGGCAGGTGGTGCGGACCCCGCTCATGCAGCAGCCCCCCGGATCAGGCGCTTGGCATCCAGCAGAATGCGTCCGCCCTCGATGCGCGCGGGGTATGTCGCAACCGCCCCCTCATCCGCGCCCTGTGCCATGCCGGTTTCCAGTGAAAACACCCAGTTATGCAAGGGGCAGGTGACCGCATGACCATGCACGATGCCTTCTGACAACGGCCCGCCCTTGTGCGGGCAGCGGTCGTCGATGGCAAAAACCTGATCATCGCCCGTGCGAAACACCGCCACGCAACCATGCACGGTTTTCACCACGCGCGCACCCCGTTGGGGAATGTCATTCAGCGCGCCAATATCCAGCCAGTTTTGATTGGGCCAGTTCATTCCGCAGCCTCCTTCGTCAGATCGGCTAATGGGGCGAAATCGGCCCTCGCCTGCGGGGTTGCGCGGTCTGCCCACGGGTCGCGCTGATAGATGGTTTGCGACAGATCGAACCGTTTGATCAGGGCCGCGCGATTGTCCATATCCTCGACAATCTGCGCCTGCACCCATTCCAGCCCGACCTTGGCCAGCCATTTGTAGGGCCGGTCCAGATATTTGGCGTGTTCGCGGTACAGCTGGACAAAGGCCACGGTCAGATCGATGGCTTCCGCTTCCGTCGCGACCTTGGCCAGACGTTCGGTTTCCTTCAGGTCCATGCCTGCCGCACCACCCACGCCAATTTCGAACCCGGAATCGACACAAACAATGCCCACATCCTTGCAGGTGGCCTCGGCGCAGTTGCGCGGGCAGCCCGACACGGCCAGCTTGACCTTATGCGGGGTCCATGACCCCCAAAGGCGTTTTTCCAGCTTGATGCCCAGACCTGTGGAATCCTGCGTGCCAAAGCGGCAGAAATCCGTGCCCACGCAGGTTTTGACCGTGCGCAGCCCTTTGGAATAGGCATGGCCAGAAACCAGCCCCGCCGCGTTCAGATCGGCCCAGATATCGGGCAGATGTTCCTTTTTGACACCCAGCAGGTCAATACGCTGACCACCTGTGACCTTGACCGCCGGAATGTCGTATTTGTCGGCGGCGTCCGCAACCGCGCGCAATTCGCGCGGGTTGGTCATGCCGCCCCACATGCGCGGCACCACAGAATATGTGCCGTCCTTTTGAATGTTGGCGTGGTTGCGTTCATTGACAAAACGGCTTTGCGCATCATCGTGATAATCTTCCGGCCAATCGGCCAGCAGATAGAAATTCAGCGCAGGGCGGCAGACATGGCAGCCACAGGATGTTTTCCAGCCCAACTCCTGCATGACAGCCGGCATGGATTTCAACTCGCGCGCCTTGATCAGGCGGCGCACATCTTCATGCGTCAGGTCGGTGCAGCCGCACATGGGTTGCGCGGCCGGCATCTTGAACGCATCGCCAAGGGTGCTGGCCAGAACCTGTTCCACCAGCCCGGTGCAGGTGCCGCAGGACGCGCTGGCCTTGGTCTGTGCCTTGATATCGGCAAGGGAAGTCGCACCCCCTTCGATCGCCGAAACGATGGTGCCTTTGCAAATGCCGTTACAACCACAGATTTCCGCATCAAGCGGCAAGGCTGCAACGGCTGCCAAAGGGTCCGCGCCGGTCCCTCCCTGATAGGCGGGGCCAAAGATCAGCGTGTCACGCATATCCGAAATATCCGTGCCATCCTTGATCAGGCCAAAGAACCAGGACCCGTCGCCCGTTTCGCCATACATGACGGCACCAATCAGGCGGTTATCCTCGATCACCAGCCGCTTGTAGACGCCGCGCGCAGGGTCGCGGAACACGATATCCTCGCGCCCGTTCGCATCGGCGAAATCGCCTGCGCTGAACAGGTCCACGCCTGTGACCTTCAGTTTGGTTGCGGTCTGGACGGGCTGAAAGGCCGCGTCCTTGTTCAGCAGGGTCGCAGCAACGACTTTCGCCTGATCATATAGCGGGGCGACCAGCCCGAAAAGCTGCGCGTTATGCTCCACACATTCGCCGACTGCCAGAATATCGGGGTCAGACGTGACCATCTGGTCATTCACCGTAATCCCGCGCCCGATTTCCAAGGCGGCATCGGTTGCGATGCGCACCTCCGGGCGAATGCCCACCGCCATGCACACCTGATCTGCGTCATACACGGTGCCATCGTCCAGCAACACCGCCTCTACCCTGTCCGTGCCCAGAATGGCCTTGGTGGCGCCCTTGCAATGCACGGTGATGCCGCGCGCCTCCAGATCCTTTTGCAGCAGGTAGCCTGCGGCGGGGTCCAGCTGGCGCTCCATCAGATGGCCCATCAGGTGAATAACTGCCACCTCCATGCCGCGCGCCTTCAGCCCTGCCGCCGCTTCCAGCCCCAACAGGCCACCGCCGATAACGACCGCTTTTGCGCCGGGTTTGTCGGATGCGTCGATCATGGCCTGTGTGTCATCCATGTCGCGGTAAGTGATCACACCGGGCAGGTCGTGGCCGGGCACCGGAATGATAAACGGGGCCGATCCCGTGGCGATCAGCAGCTTGTCATAGGGCGCGCCGCCCTCGTTGGAATAGACGACCTTGTTTTCGCGGTCGATACGCACCACGGCCTCGCCAAAGCGGCAGTTGATCTTATGCTGCGCATAGAAATCATCATCATGGGTGACGATGTCCTGATAGGTCTTTTCACCAGACAGAACCGGCGAAAGCATGATGCGGTTATAGTTCCCGCGCGGTTCAGCATTGAACAGGGTTACGTCCCAGCCTTCCGGTTCAGCCGCCAGAAGATGTTCCAGCACCCGCCCGGAAGCCATGCCCGCGCCGATGATTACGAGTTTGCGTTTCATCACGCGGCATCCTTCTTCTTGTCCGCGCCATGTTCATAATCCTCCAGGAATTGCAGAACCTCTGCGCGGTAATTGTAGTAATCGGGGTGTTCCAGCAGCGCCTTGCGGGTGCGCGGGCGGGGCAGGTTCACATCGACAATCTTGCCGATGCGCGCGCGCGGGCCATTGGTCATCATCACCACGCGGTCGGCCAGCAGGATCGCTTCATCCACGTCATGGGTGACGCAGATCGCAGTCACCTTGGTGCGCGACCACACCTCCATCAACACTTCCTGCAATTCCCAGCGCGTCAGGCTGTCGAGCATGCCAAAAGGTTCATCCAAAAGCAGCAGCTTGGGGCTAAGTGCGAAGGCCCGCGCAATGCCCACGCGTTGTTTCATGCCGTTTGACATGTCCGCCGCCTGCCGGTCCATCGCATCGCCCAGCCCCACGCGTTCAAGGTAGTATTCCACCACGTCCTGACGCTCACTCCGCGAAGCGCGCGGGTATACGCGGTCCACACCCATGGCCACGTTTTCCTTGGCGGTCAGCCACGGGAACAGGCTGGGGGCCTGAAACACCACAGCGCGTTCGGGGTCCGCGCCGCGCACTTCCATCCCGTCCAGCTTGATCGCGCCGCCCGAGATGTCATTGAGGCCCGCAGCCATGGTCAGAACTGTGGACTTACCGCAGCCCGAATGCCCGATCAGGCTGATGAATTCGCCCTTCTTCATCTTCAGATCAAACCGGTCCACCACGGTCAGCGGCCCTTCCGGTGTGGGATACACCTTGGAGAGTTGCGAGAATTCCAGATACTTCTCATCAAGCCCGCTTTTGGCGGCCTGGGCATAGGCTTTGGGTGTGCCGTGAAGGGGCGTGACCTGTGGTAGGACCCGCGTTTCCTCGACCTTGGCGGCGATGCCCACATCCATCAGGTATTTCGTCACATCCGCGCGCAGTTTCTTGAACACCGGATCGTTGTTCATGGCGGTGCGCGCGCGTGGCCGCGGGATAGCCACTTTGAACGCCGCACCCAGCGTGCCATCAGGGTTCAGCGGGATAATCCGGTCGGCCAGCAGCAGCGCTTCATCCACGTCATTGGTAATCAGCACCACGGTTTTCTGATCGGCCTGCCAGATCTGCGTAATCTCGTCTTGCAGATTGGCGCGCGTCAGCGCATCCAGCGCCGACAGGGGTTCATCCAGCAGCAGAACTTCGGGGTTCATGGCCAAGGCCCGCGCGACTGACACACGCTGGCGCATACCGCCCGACAGTTCCGCAGGCCGACGCCCCTTGGCGTGGCTCAGGCCCACCATGGCGATGAACTTGTCCACCATGGCAGCACGCGCTGCACGGCTGGCGGATTTATGCACGGCATCGACCGCCAGCGCCACGTTGCCCGCCACTGTCAGCCATGGCATCAGCGAATAGGACTGGAACACCAGCCCCCGTTCCGGCCCCGGCCCGGTGATGGGCTTGCCCCTGAACAGAACCTGCCCGCTGTCAGGCTGGGCAAGGCCCGCGATCTGGTTGATCAGCGTTGTTTTGCCAGTGCCTGAAAACCCGAGGATCGCCAGAAACTCGCCCTCGTTCACCGACAAGGAGATGTCTTTCAGAACTTCCTCGCGGTTCAGCCCTGTGCCAAAACCCTTGCAGACATTTTTGAATTCCAGAATGGTCATTGTGCTCACCGGTTATTCGAGAAGGTGAAAAGCGATTGCAGCGCATACATCAGCCGGTCCAGCAGGAAGCCGATGATCCCGATGGTGAAAACTGCCACCATGATTTGCGCCAGACTGACCGATGACCCGTTCTGGAACTGGTCCCAGACGAATTTGCCAAGGCCGGGGTTCTGCGCCAGCATTTCTGCCGCGATCAGCACCATCCAGCCCACACCCAGGCTAAGCCGCAACCCTGTGAAGATAAGGGGCAGGGCAGAGGGCAGCACCAGACGGGTGATTTTGGTCCATGTGTTCAGCTTCAGCACGCGGCTGACAGAAATCAGGTCGCGGTCAATACTGGCCACACCAAGGGCGGTGTTGATCAGCGTGGGCCATAGCGAGCACAGCGTCACCGTGATGGCCGAAGTCAGAAATGCGCGCGAGAACATGCCGTCCTGCGTGACATAAACGGCTGAAACAACCATCGTCACAATCGGCAGCCATGCCAGCGGGCTGACGGGTTTGAATATCTGGATCAACGGGTTCAGGGCTGCATTCGTGGTGGGCGACAGGCCCGCCGCAATGCCCAGCGGCACGGCAACAATGGTCGCAATCATGAAACCGAAGAAGACTGTTTTCACCGATGTCCAGATCTGGTCGTAATAGGTGGGTGAACCGGTATAGGTGCGTTCGCGCACACGGTCTTCCTGACCGGCGGCAATGAATTCGGCATTGCGTGCGGCCTGGCGTTCCATGAACGCGCTTTCGCGTTCGCGTTCCGCCACATGGTCGGCGTGTAGCACGCCCACCTGTTCCCAAACCTGCACAGGGCCGGGAATAGCCCCGAGCGAGGTTTCAACCTTCGGGGCCAGATTGCCCCAGAGCAGCAGAAAACCAAGGATCGCCAGCAGGGGCACCCCCAGCAATTGCCATAATTGTTTGCCCTGTGCCTTGGGGTTGTCGCCTGCCAGCGCCCGCAAAAGTGGCGTCATGAACGACAGGCCCAGAACCTTGAACCAGCCATCCAGCTTGTTGATGCGCGTGAACAGGCGCGCGCGACGTTCTGCCTGAACTTGGGTGGGATCGATTGCAGTCATATCAAAAACTCCTTGCCTGTGGCCGGTGCGGGGCCTTAGCCCTGCACCTCTGAACCGACGACGCTTTGTTCGCCCTTCAGACCAATCGGCAGACTGTCGATATAGGCGTTGGGGGTGCGGCCATCGTAGGGCACGCCGTCAATGGCGTGATCGACCACATCGCGAAAGCCGTCGCTGCCGAAGGGAAAGGCGTCTGCCGGTGCCAGCCCGTCATCGACCAGTGATTGTGCGGCCTCTTCAAACAGGTCGGACAAAAAGACGCTGCGCGCGGTCTCAACATACCACTCGTCGCTTTTTGCTTCTGTAATCTGGCCCCAGCGGCGCATCTGGGTCAGATACCACACGGCATCAGACACGAAGGGGAAGTTGGCGTAGTCACGGAAAAACACGTTGAAATCGGGCACCGGACGCACATCGCCCTGCTCGAATTCAAATGTACCGGTCATGGAATTGGCCAGAACTTCCGGATCAGCCCCCACATAGTTCGTGCGGCTGATGATCTGCACGGCCTCGTCCCGGTTGGCGTTGTCATCTGCATCCAGCCACATGGCCGCGCGGATCAGCGCGCGGGTCAGGGCGCGGACGGTGTTGGGGTTGTCTTCGACAAAATCGGCGCGCAGGCCCAGAACCTTTTCGGCGCGCATGGGAAAGATATCTATATCCGTCGCGACCGGCACGCCGATGCCCATGGCAACAGCCTGCTGGTTCCATGGCTCGCCGACGGTATAGCCCGAAATCGTGCCTGCCTCCAGCGTGGCGGGCATTTGCGGGGGCGGGGTCACGGACAGCTGCGCTTCGGCACCGATCTGGCCGCTTATATTGTCCGCACTATAGTAGCCCGGATGAACGCCCCCGGCCGCAAGCCAGTAGCGCAACTCGAAATTATGCGTCGAGACGGGAAAGACCATGCCCATATTGAACGGGCGGCCCTGATCGGCGAACGCTTCCAGCGCGGGGCGCAGGGCTTCGGCGGAAATGGGGTGGACGGGCTTGCCGTCCGCATCTGACGGTATGGCAGGGCGCATCAGGTCCCAGACTTCGTTCGACACGGTCGTGGCGTTGCCGTTCAGGTCCATGACAAACGGCGTGACGATATGGGCGGATGTGCCAAAGCCGATGGTTGCGGCCAAGGGTTGGCCCGCCAGCATATGCGCGCCGTGCAGGTTGCCGTCAATCACGCCGTCAATCAGCACTTTCCAGTTGGCTTGCGCTTCAAGCGTGACGAAAAGCCCTTCATCTTCGAAATAGCCGCGCTCGTATGCAATGGCGAGCGGGGCCATGTCTGTCAGCTTGATGAAGCCCAGTGTCAGGTCGTCGATTTCAGGGAATGTGTCGGCTTGCAGGGACGCCGCGCCGAATGCGGCGATGATAGAAGTGGATGCGAGAAGCTTGCGGATCATGGTGATGTCCTCTGGCTGTGGCCTGAATTTGGGGGCCGAAACGAAAAAAGCCGCCGACCGGTATCGCGCAGGAAGCGCAATCTGGTCAGGCGGCTGTGCCCATAAGGGTTCATCGTTGAACCCTGATTTTACGAATCGGCATCCTTGCCGCTTCGGTTAAGTTGATCATTAAAAGCACGCGGCGCGAAAACAACGCAAAACCTGAAGAAAAGCGGCCATTATGCTGGTGCAGCAATGTTGTGCTGAAAAAATCAGCGCGATTTCCGGCTGGAGTCGAAAATCTGTCCATCAAAAAAAGCATCCGGGGCAAGGATCATCTGGCCACGCTCGGATGCGACCGCCGTGGGGTGGTGCAAACTGCCTTCCAGTTTTTCAGATGCGCCGGGAAGATCGGCCCCCGCCGCGCGCAAATTCTGGCGATACAGATCCGTGCGGCATATGGCCTTGGCTTCATCAACACATGTGGCGGTATCAAGCCCGTGGCGTGCGGCCAGCTGTGCTGCGAACCACGCCGCCTGCGACCGCCATGGAAAACTTGCCGCCCCGTCAAAAAAACGGATCATGTCGGGCACCCGCCGGATTTCACCCTTGGGGGAAATGACCATTTCACCGCGCAAGGCCCTGTCCAGCACTTCGACAGGGGCGTTCACATATTCGGGCTGTGCCAGAATTTCCGACGTGACAAGGCGGTTTTCAGGCACGCTTAACCATTTGGCCGCCCGCCAGATCGCGCGCATCAGCCGTCCTGTCAGTGCTGGGTTTTCACACACCCAGTCATGGCGCGCGGCCAGAACCTTTTCAGGGGCCACCGCCCATATGGCGCGGCTGGGCAACAGCAATGTGCCTGCGCCCAGTTCCACCGCGACCGACCCCCAAGGCTCGCCAACGCAGAACGCGTCCACTTCGCCGGCGGCCAGCGCATCTGCCATACGCGGCGGCGGGATGGTGCACAGTTCATAGTTCAGGCCGGTATTGCGCAGCCAATAGGTGACTAACTCGACATGGGTGGAAAACGGAAACGGCACGCCGATACGCAAGGGACCATCAACCACCCTTGCAAGATCGGTTGCCGCCTGCCGCGCATCAGTAAACGCGAAATCATGGCCCGCCGCGCGCAGCCTGTCGGCAAGCATTTGCGACACGCCGATCACATCGCCATTGATGGACAGCACCTGCAAGATGTCCAGCCGCGCCACCGCACCACCAAGGCCCAGCGCCATCGCCACCGGCACAGGGGCCAGCATCTGCGCGGCATCCACCTGCCCCCAAAGCAGCATATCGCGCAGGCTGGACCACGACGGCGCGCGCTGCAAATCCAGCCCCAGCCCTTCGGCTTGCGCAAATCCCATTTCATGCGCAACGACAATCGGCGCCATATCCAATAGCGGAACAAAGCCTATACGGCATGTGGTCAGGTTCATGACAACAGCCCCGCTGCGGTGACAAGGGCGCTGGCAACTTCGGCCACTTTGCGACCCTGATCCATCGCGGTTTTGCGCAACAAGGCGTAGGCTTCTTCCTCGGTCAGGCCGCGCGCCTTCATCAATATGCCCTTGGCGCGGTCAATCAGCTTGCGCTCTTCCAGCGCGCGGCGTGTTGTCTCCAACTCGACTCGCATGCGGCGGAACATCTGAAACCGCGCAATGGCGGCATCCATCACGGATGCCACGCGTTCGGGCTGCAACCCGTCGACGACATAGGCGGATACGCCCGCCTCGATGGCCTGTTGGGTCAGGTCACGGTCCGTGCGGTCAACGAAAAACGCAACCGGCCGTTCCATCGGGCCAGAGGCAAGCGCCATTTCTTCCAGCGTGTCGCGTGACGGGTTGGACATATCTATCAGCACAATGTCGGGGGCAATGTCGCACACCCGCCGCGCCAGACCCGACGCCTCGCCAATGACAGTCACCTGATGGCCCAGCGGTTGCAGGCTATCAATCACCAGCCGCGCGCGGGTTTGGTCGGGTTCTACAATGACGATGTGAAGTTTCATGTCTGACACTTGTTGATCTGCCCCTTGCAGCCCATGAACGGGGCAGCAGGGCAAGGCCATCAGGGGGAAAGTCAGTTCTTCAGTGCGATGTTGACCAAAAATTCGGCAAATGCAGGGGCGTTGCCAGCTTTATGTGCATTCTGATGGGCGCGGTTATGCCGGATGGCCGAAAACCAGACACTGAAGCCCGAAATTGCAGGTATCTGCACCGGCTTGTCGACCGCCCCGAAACGCATAGTGATCCGGGCTGACGTGCTCAGCAAGTCATTGGACATTATCCGCTCGGGCACGATAGAAGATAAACAGCATGAAACATGCGCCACGCGGGCCGTTCGAGCGCAAAACGCCTAACGACAGAATGAATCAGGGGAAAGCGACTAATGAAGATTGCGATGATCGGGACGGGGTATGTTGGTCTTGTCTCTGGTGTTTGTTTTTCGGATTTCGGGCATGATGTGATCTGCGTTGACAAGATGCCCGAAAAGATCGCGCGGCTGGAGTGTGGAGAGGTGCCGATTTACGAGCCGGGCCTTGATGCCGTAATGGCGCGCAATGTCGCGGCGGGGCGGTTGCGTTTCACCACCGATCTGGCCGCCGCCGTTGATGGCGCGGATGCAGTGTTCATCGCGGTCGGCACGCCAACGCGGCGCGGTGACGGGCATGCGGACCTGACCTATGTGATGGCCGCCGCCGAAGATGTGGCGCATGCGCTGACCGGGTACGCCGTCATCGTTACCAAATCGACGGTGCCGGTCGGCACCAACCGCAAGGTCGAAGCGGTCATGCGTGCGGCAAATCCGCAGGCGGAATTCGATGTGGCCTCGAACCCGGAATTTCTGCGCGAAGGTGCTGCAATCGACGATTTCATGAAACCCGACCGCGTGGTTGTGGGTGTTGAATCCGACCGCGCGAAAGCGGTTATGGGCGATGTCTATCGCCCTCTGTTCCTGCGCGATTTTCCCATTGTCTATACCGATCTGGAATCGGCCGAGATGATCAAATATGCCGCCAACGCCTTTCTGGCGACCAAGATCAGCTTCATCAACGAAATCGCAGCACTATGCGAACGTGTGGGCGCCGATGTCAAAGCGGTGGCCCGTGGCATGGGGCTGGACGGGCGCATCGGCAACAAGTTTCTGCATGCAGGCCCCGGCTATGGCGGGTCGTGCTTTCCCAAGGATACCAGCGCGCTGGCACGCATCGGGCAGGAACATGGCGTGCCGCAGCGGATTACCGAAACTGTGATGGCGGTCAATGATGTGACCAAGCGCCGGATGATCGACAAGGTGATGGACCTGTGCGGCGGGTCGGTGAATGGCAAGACCATCGCCGTTCTGGGCGTCACGTTCAAACCCGAAACCGACGACATGCGCGATGCTCCCTCGCTGACGATTGTGCCCGCGCTTGTGGGCGGCGGCGCGCTGGTCCGCGTCGTCGACCCGCATGGCCGCAAGGAAGGCGAAGCGCTCCTGCCCGGTGTTCACTGGGTTGAAGACCCCTATAGCGCCGTCGCGGGGGCCGATTGCTTGCTGATCCTGACGGAATGGAACGAATTCCGCGCGCTGGATCTGAAACGGCTGGCAAATGCCATGGCAACCCCGCTTCTGGCCGATTTGCGTAACATCTATTCGCGCGCGGACACGATGGCCGCAGGCTTTACCGGGTATGAGGGGGTCGGGCGTTGAAAACTGCCTTTATCACGGGTGCTGCGGGGTTCATCGGCTTTCATCTGGCGCGGCTGTTGCTGGACGAAGGCTGGACCGTCCACGGCTATGATGCGATGACGGATTACTATGACGTGACGCTGAAAGAGCGGCGTCTGGCCATTCTTGCCGCCTATCCGCATTACCACATGACCCGCGCATTGCTGGAGGATGGTGACACGCTGTCGGACTGCGTGAAGGGCGCGCAGCCCGACATCATCGTTCATCTGGCCGCTCAGGCAGGGGTGCGCTATTCCATCGACAACCCGCGCGCCTATGTCGATGCCAATATCGTGGGCACTTTCAACCTGATGGACGCAGCCCTTGCCGTGCGGCCCGCGCATCTGCTGATGGCCTCGACCAGTTCCGTCTATGGCGCGAATACCGAAATGCCCTATGCGGAAACGCATAAAGCCGACACGCAGATGTCATTTTATGCAGCCACCAAAAAAGCGAATGAGGCAATGGCCCATTCCTGGGCGCATATCCACGACCTGCCGATCACGATGTTTCGTTTCTTTACAGTGTATGGCCCGTGGGGGCGGCCCGATATGGCGTTATTCAAGTTCACCAAGGCCATTCTGCACGACCAGCCCATTGATGTATATAACCACGGAAATATGTGGCGCGATTTCACTTATGTGGATGATCTGGTGCGCGCAATCCGTCTGTTGTTTGACGCGGTCCCCGGCACAAGCGCGCAACATGCCAGCGACAGCCTGTCGCCGGTTGCGCCGTTTCGCGTGGTCAATATCGGCAATTCCGACAAAATCCGGCTGGAAGATTTCATCGACGCGATCGAAGCGGCCACGGGGCGCAAGGCAATCCGCAATTACATGGACATGCAACAAGGTGACGTTCCCGCCACATGGGCCGATGCAAGCCTGCTACACGCGCTGACCGGTGCGCGCCCGCAAACTGATTTTGTCGAAGGCGTGCGGGCGTTCGTTGATTGGTATCGGACGGAATATACAGATGACGCTTGATATATAAGTATGTTGCTAACCGAATTTAATAAAGTTTAACGGCGGCGCGTCATTCCCCATACTCATTTTCCGCAGGCAGGCTGGGAACATCTGTGCAAGAATCCAATGCCCCGCACGACGACGCGCGGGGCATTGGGCATCATTCTTCTGTCAGTTTTTTATCTTCGCGCATCTCGAACCACATCGCGTTCATGACGGCGAACATGGCGGCCAAGGGAAGGCCGAGTAACCATGCGAAATACCACATTGTCGTTTCCTTTCAGTAGGCGTTCTTGTTGGAGGTCAGCTCGTTCTCATCCACCTTGCCCCAAAGCACTTTGTAGACCCATGCCGTATAGATCAGGATGATCGGCATGAAGATAACCGTGCAGACCAGCATGATGAACAAGGTCAGGTGCGATGAAGACGCGTCCCAGACTGTCAGCGACGATTTCGGATCGATTGACGACGGCATGATGAACGGAAACATCGTCAGCCCGACCGACGATATTACCCCCGTAATCCCGAGTTTTGACCACAGCAGCGCCGACACCTCGCCGCCGCGCGCCAAACCGCGAACGGCCAACGCCATGCCGGCAAAACCCATGACCGGCGCAATGATGGCCCAGGGCCGGACGGTATAGGCCGCCAGCCACGACCCTTCGCGCAGGACTTCGGACATCAACGGGTTGGACGGGCCATTGGTCACCACCTCGCCCACCATGACAAATCCGGAAATGCCGAATGCCAGCCACAGCCCCGCCAGTGCATAGCCCGCAATCGCCACGACCCCGGACCAGAACCCGATACGGCGGGCGCGCACCAGAATGGCAGGCGACTCGGCCTTGACTGCCAGCCATGTCGCGCCATGTGCCACCAGCATCGCCAGTGACACGACACCGGCCAGTAACGCGAAGGGATGCAACAGTTGGAAGAAGCTTCCTTCATATAACGAGAACAGGTTATCTGTCAGCCGGAAGGGCGCGCCCAGCAGCACATTGCCGACGGCCACGCCGAATAGAAGTGCGGGCACTGCGCCGCCCACGAACAAGGCCCAGTCCCATCCGCCCCGCCACCGTGCGGACTCGCGCTTGGAGCGATACTTGAACCCCACAGGCCGCAGGATCAGCGCAGCCAGCACAAGGAACATGGCCAGGTAAAACCCCGAGAAGCTGACCGCGTAAAGCGGTGGCCATGCGGCAAATATCGCGCCGCCGCCAAGGATGAACCAGACCTGATTGCCTTCCCAGACCGGACCGACTGTGTTGATGACAAGGCGCCGTTCCGTGTCAGTTTTGGCAACGAAGGGCAACAGCGCGCCCACGCCCATATCGAACCCGTCCGTCAGGGCAAAGCCGATCAGCAGCACCCCCAGCAGGCCCCACCAGATCAGGCGCAGGATTTCATAGTCGATAAGTTGATGCAGGATCATCTGTCTTACTCCGCTGGTGTGCCAAGGGGCACATTGCCGTCATGGGTGCGCAGCCGGTGAGCGTGGCGTGCCATGGCGATTTCAGTCTCGGTTACGTCCTGTTCCGGGCCTTTGCGGATGTATTTCAACATCAAGGACATTTCGATCACCAGAAGCACAGTGTAGAAGGCGACAAAGCCCACAAGCGTCAGCGCGACAGATGTGATGGACAGGTGACTGACCGACATGGCCGTGGGCAGGATGCCATCCACGGTCCAGGGCTGGCGGCCATATTCGGCCACGAACCAGCCCATTTCCGCAGCGATCCATGGTGTTGGTATGGCGAACACAGCCCCCCACAGCGCCCAACGCGGGTAATCGCGCTTGCCGAAATTGCTGCGGATGAAGAAAAACAGCATCACAGCGATGAAAGCAAAGCCAAGCGCCACCATGATGCGGAACGCCCAGAACAGCGGCCAGACAGTTGGTACAGTGTCATCGGCGGCCTGCAATATCTGCGCTTCTGTCGCGGTGCGCGGGTCGTCAGTGTAGCGCAGCAAAAGGAAGGCATAGCCCAGATCTGCGCCATGCAATTCAAAGGTTTCCAGCACATCTGGCGGCGTGGCGTCACGTTCTGCGCGAATTGTCATCAGTGCGTCATAGGCAATGATACCAGCGCGGATGCGGTCTTGCGATTCCAGCACCAGATCGTTGATGCCCGGGATTTCCTTCGTCAGCGAACGCGTGGCGATCAACCCCATCGCATAGGGGATATGGATCGCATAGTGGTTCTCGCGGGCTGCCTGATCGGGCAGGCCCACCAGCGTGAAGGAGGCAGGTGCTGCTTCGGTTTCCCACATCCCTTCCATCGCGGCCAGCTTCATGCGTTGTGTATGCGTTGCACTGTAGCCGGATTCGTCGCCCAGCAACACGACCGACAGCGCCGCTGCCAACCCGAAGCTGGAGGCAACTGCGATGGACCGGCGCGCCATTTCCACATGACGGCCTTTAACAGATACCACGCCGAGACACCGAGCACGAACACCGCCGCCGTCACGTAGCCTGCGCTGACAGTATGGACGAATTTCGCCTGTGCAACCTCGTTGAACAGGACGGCATAAAAATCTGTCATCTCCATGCGCATGGTCATTGGGTTGAATTCAGCGCCGACCGGATTTTGCATCCAGCCATTGGCGATCAGGATCCACAACGCCGAAAAGTTCGACCCGATGGCGACCAGCCAGCCGACGATCATATGCTTGACCTTGCTGAGTTTGTCCCAGCCAAAGAACCACAAGCCCACAAACGTCGCTTCAAGGAAGAAGGCCATCAACCCCTCGATCGCGAGCGGGGCACCGAACACATCGCCGACATAATGGCTGTAATAGCTCCAGTTCATGCCGAACTGGAATTCCATCGTGATGCCAGTGGCCACACCAAGGACGAAGTTGATCCCGAACAGCGTGCCCCAGAACTTGGTCATCTGCCGCCAGATCACGCGGCCGGTCATGACATAGACCGTTTCCATGATGGCGATCAGCAGTGACAGGCCAAGCGTTAGCGGCACGAACAGGAAGTGATACATGGCTGTCATCGCGAATTGCAGGCGCGACAGCTCGACGATCCAAAATTCCATATCTCTTGCTCCAGTATAACGGGGGAATTACCCCAATAATGCTGCGAAAATTGCCTCTGTAATGAATTTTACACATTGATCTGGATCAATAAGTCGTAGCAAAATTACGACTTATTGCAGGGAAAGGGTGCGGTCTGCTGTCGCAGTCTCGCGCAGGTGGTGGCTGGCCATGATGATCATGGCATCGGGCAGAAAGGCGCGCAGCCCTGCCAGCACCTTATCGGCGGTTGCGTCATCCAGCCCCTCGGTCGGTTCATCCAGCAACAGCAGCGCAGGGCGGCGCAGGGCCGCGCGGGCCAGCGTCAGGCGCCGTGCCTCGCCGCCCGACAACCCGTCCCCCCTTGGGCCAAGGACCATGTCCAGCCCGCCGCGCGGACGGATCACAGCGGCAAGCGCCACGGCATCCAGCGCCGCCCACAGATCCGCATCAGTGGCTTCGGGCTGCGCCAGCAACAGGGCATCGCGCACCGTGCCTGCCATCAGGGCGCTGCGCTGGGGCAGATAGGTGACGGCGTTGCGCAGCGCCTGTTCTTCCCAGTCCTGCACGGGCAGCGCACCCAGATTTATCGTTCCTTCCAGAACGGGCACCAGCCCCGCAATGGCTTGCAAAACGGTTGACTTTCCGCATCCGCTGGGACCAGTCAGGGCAAGGGTTTCGCCGGGTTTGATCGAAAATGCCAGCCCGCTGACAATGGCCGTCTTTGTTCCCGGCCGCGCAACGCAGATGTTCCTTATACTCAGGGTTTCAACGCTTACGGATCGTCCAACGTGCGCCGCAGGCGGCACCGTCAAAGTGCGGCGCACACGGCGCGCGGCCTCGCTCATGCGGCCCAGTTCTGCGATGGCGCGGCGCAGGGGCGCGACAGTTTCCGCCAATGCAAGGGTTGTGAAAAACCCAAGCGCCGCAATGGCGGGTGCCATCGGCCCGTGTGTCACGGATACGGCCCCGATCCACAGCGCACCGCCCGCCATAAGCGTGGCAAGCACCGATTGCGCGGCCCCGGTGCGGCGCTCAACCCGGTCAAGCGCGCGGCGCAGGCCGGATTGGCGGTTCTGTGCGGTCTGCGCGAATTCGGCCTGATCGCGCAACCGGCCATAGGCGGCCAGCGTGTCACGGCTGCGGATCATGTCGATCATCCGAGCGCGCAGGGCCTGCATTGCGGCTTCTGCCTTGCGCGACAGTGGCACGGATTGCCGGGCTGCGCTGGCCAGCACCAGCGCAGTGCCGCCCAGCCACCCGATTAGCGAAAACAGCGCCAGTGGCAGGTTGACCAGCCACCAGAGCAGCGCAAATGCAAGCGCCTGCGTGGCAATTGCCGCAACAAGTGGCAAAACCAAGCGCAGCGATATACCGTCAAGCGCGTCGATATCTGCGGTCAGCCGCGCCAGCGCCTGCGGGCCACGCAGGCGGGCAAGCTGCGTGAACGGCGCTGCCAGCACTGTGCGCAACACGCGCAAACGCAAGGTTTCCAGCGCGCGCAATGTCGCGTCATGGGTCAGCATGCGTTCCCCATAGCGTGCGACCGTCCGCCCCAACGCAAGAAAGCGGATTGTGGCAGACGGGCGGAAAACATCGAACACGGCCCCTATACCCAGCAGCCCCGCCGCCGCAGCGCCGGTGATGAACCACCCCGACACCCCCAACAGGGCTGCCCCCATGACAAGCACTGCAAAACTTAGCGCCGCACCGCGCAGCAATGCCTTGCGCTGGTCGCGCAGGATCAGCCGGAATATGAACCAAAGCGCGTTCATGCCGCACCCCCAAGCCGGATGATCCGGTCCATGTGCCGCGCAAGTTTCATGTCATGGGTCGCCACGATCAACGTGGTCCCGCGCGCGGCCTCCATCATCAAGGCGTGCGTGATCAGCGCCGCAGTTGCCGCGTCCAGATCGGCGGTCGGCTCGTCGGCCAGAATAACGTCGGGGCGCGCGAACAGGGCGCGGGCCAGCAGCACGCGGCGCCCTTCGCCCCCCGACAACCCCGCGCCGGTTTCGCCAAGCTGCGTGTTCAATCCTTGCGGCAGGCCAGCAATCACCGGCGCAAGGGCGGCCCGTTGCAGCGCGTCCTTCATATTACCCGCCTCCGGCCGGCCCATGTCGATATTGCGCCGCAAGCTGGCGTTCAGGAAATGCGCGGCCTGCGGCATCCAGCCAACGCGCCTGCGCCAGCCATCCGCACTGGTGTCATCCAGTATATGCCCCGCGACCATGACCTGCGCGCCCGGCAGGTGTAGCAAGCCCGCCAGCAGGCGCAGAATCGTCGTCTTGCCCGCGCCACTGGGACCGACCAGCGCGACGCGTTCGCCAGCTTTGACAGACAGTTCAGGCAAGGCGATACCTGACGGAAGTTGTGCGGCACGCAGCGTCAATGACGGCAGGCCCGGCAGGGGTGCGGTATTGATACCTGCCCCCAGCCGCTTGGTGGCCAGGTTCCCATGCCACGTCTCATACTCCTCGGCCACGGCATCGGCTGCGGCCTTGTCATGCCATGCAGCGGCCACATCGCGCAAAGGCTGGAAGAACTCGGGCGCCAGCAACAGCAGGAAAATGCCTACAGCCGGTGACAGCGGCGCGCCCCATGTGCCAAACGTCACCACATCCAGCAGCGAAAACCCCACAAACACCGCCACGAGCGCCACCCCAAGCGCTGAAAATAATTCCAATACCGTGGAGGACATGAAGGCAACGGCTAGCACCGCCATGGTGCGACGGCGCAAATCATCCGCTTTTGCGGCAAAACCCGCTTGCACGCGCGCACCTGCACCAAGGGCGCGAATATCGGGCAGCGCAGAGAAGCGCTCGACCAGCAGGTCGTTCAGACTGCCAATCTCGCTTAGCTGGCGCGCGCTGGCCTCTTTTGCGGCCCAACCGACCAGCGCCATGAACACCGGAATCAGTGGCCCCGCGACCAGCAAGACCAGCCCCACCACCCATGCATGCCAGAATGACAGAACCAGAATGACCGGCGGGACCAGCAAAACGCGCATGCGCGCAGGACGATAGCGGGTGATATAGGGGATCAGCATGTCCAGTTTTGTGCTGGCAAGCACAGCAACCGCCCCTGCGCTGCCGAACGTAGTGTCAGATGCGCGGGTCGTTTCTGTCGTGATCATGGTGTCGCGCAAGCGCGCGATCAGGGCGTGGGCGCTAGTTTGAAGCATCTTCTCGGACACATAGCCCAATGCCGCCCGCACAAGTCCAAGCAGCACGAAGCCACCGACCAGCAGCACAGGCGCAGGGCCACCGCCTTGCAACAGCCCCGCAAAGAGCAACGCGACCAAAACCGCCTGAAGCGGCCAGATCAGCGCCGCCCCCCCCGACAGAAGGCTTGCATACTGGACAGGCCGCCGCGCGTTGGCTTCCAGCGTGTTCAGTGCAGTTTGTTTTGGTGACTTTTGGCCCATAATCGCGCCCGATAAGTTGTATCTTCTGGATGAGTTATTACATTTTTTAGTAAGCCGACTTGATCCAGATCACATGAAAAGTGATGCTTTCGCCCTATAAGCATGACATAAAGTCGCACAGAGGAGGCCGGATATGCGCCTGACGACCCGAACCAATCTTGCCATGCGCGTCCTGATGGCCTGCGGTGTAAACGAGGGTGCGAAGCTGCGAACCGCCGATATTGCTGCACGCTGCAACGCATCTGTGCATCACCTTCTGCAAGTCGTAAATGTCTTGCAGGATCACGGCTTTGTCGAAACGCAACGTGGCCGCACTGGTGGTCTGCGCCTGACGCGCGCGCCCGAACGTGTCTCGGTGGGAGAGGTGTTCCGCCTGTTTGAAAGCGGCACGCCATTCGCGGAGTGCTTTAATCCTGCGCAAAACACCTGCCCGTTGTCGCAAACCTGTCGCTTGCGCACCTACATCACACGCGCACTTGAAGCGTTCTATCATGAATTGGACATGGTAACGCTGGAAGATCTGGTGCGCGGCAATTGCGGGTTGCGGGAGTTGCTGCATATGTCCCCCCTTAACGGTCCGGGATGCGACAAGTCGCAGTTGAACACTGCATAAGGTTTGTTCACCCTGCGATGCTTGATGATGATGATATGGAAGGGGGTTGGTTGGGCTGGACGCTTCCGCCAATGTGCCTGACACGCCACAGAAGGCAATGCCACGGCCCATAGGCGCACCAGAAACCGGTGCCAGATTCAGCACCCATGACCACCGCGCCCCAAGCCTTACCGGCTTTCGAAATAGTTCAGCGGCAGTTTCAAATAGGATCGCCCGTTCTTTTCCGGCTCTGGCAAGCGCCCGCCGCGGATATTCACCTGCAAGGCCGCCAGCATCAGTTTGGGCAGTGGCAATGTCATGTCGCGCGCGTCCCTTACCGCGCGATACTCTGCCTCGGATGGGGCATCCTTCCAGTGGATGTTGCTGGCGCGGTGCTCTGCCACGGTTGCCGCGCATTGCGGTTCGCGGTCCGGTGCGTAATCGTGGCCGACAAAGACACGCGTTTGTGCAGGCAAGGACAGGATCGCCCGAATGCTGTTATACAGCGCTTTGGAACTTCCACCCGGAAAATCGGCGCGTGACGTGCCACTGTCCGGCATCATCAACGTGTCATGCACGAAGGCCGCGTCACCTGCGATATAGGTGATCGACGCCAGCGTGTGCCCGGGCGAAAACATGACCTTGACCGGCACATTGCCCACCATGAATTCCGCGCCATCAGCGAACAACCGGTCCCATTGGCGGCCATCGGTCGGGAAATCATCGGGCAGGTTGTAGATGCCCTGCCAAAGCGTTTGAACGTCAGTTACCTTTTCGCCGATTGCCGTGGGCGCGCCGGTCTGCGCCTTCAGCCATGACCCTGCCGAGAAATGATCGGCGTGCGGATGCGTGTCCAGAATCCAGACCAGTTCGATTCCGGTTTCACGCACATAATCCAGCAGGCGTTGCGCGTTCACCGTCGACGTCGCACCTGCCAGCGGATCAAAATCCAGCACCGGATCAACGATTGCGCCTTTCATAGTGTCGGGATCATGGAAAACATACTGCCAGCTTCCGGTGGGTTCATCCCAGAAGGGTTTAACGATGGGGTTGGTCATCTCTTTGCTCCTGTCACATGGGTGGATTGGCCCTTCATGCATGCATCAGCGCATGCTGGCCTTCATCATCCAGAGTTCTTCCTCATGCCATTCAAGACGGTTTGTCAGTATGGCGGTGGTCATAGCCTGCCCTCCCGTCATCAAATGGGTGTGTCAGGCGGGCCTGTCCGGCCCGCCCGCATTGTCAAAGCGCGCGGGTCGAGAAATACCAGTCAACTGTATTATACCCTTCGCTGGCGCGGGCTGCGGCCTCTTGCGGGGTCTTGGGGGTCGGCACAATCACCTCATCACCCGGCTTCCAGTTCTCCGGCATGGCGCAGTGATTCTCATCCGCTGTTTGAAGTGCCAGCAGCAGACGATGGATTTCGTCCACCGAACGACCTGCATTCATCGGGTAGTAGACCATCGCGCGCAATACGCCTTCAGGGTCAATGATAAACGTGGCGCGCACCGCTGCCGTATCGGACGCACCGGGCTGGATCATGCCGTAGGCTTGCGCCACTGCCATGCTCAGGTCCGCGATGATCGGGAATTTGATCTCAACCCCGAACTTGTCCTTGATGTTAAGAATCCAGGCAATGTGGCTGTAATGACTGTCGATCGACAGGCCAAGCAGTTTGGTGTTCATCGCATTGAATTCATCCTGCTTTTTGGCGAAAGCAATGAATTCGGTGGTGCAGACCGGCGTAAAGTCGGCCGGGTGCGAGAAAAGAACCAGCCATTTGCCACGGTAGTCTTCGAGCGTCTTCTGGCCGTGTGTCGTCGGCGCGTCAAACGCCGGCGCAGGTTCGTTCAGGCGGGGGCCGATAGGTTGGATATTGTCGGTCATGATCTGTGTCCTTTTTCGGGTATCATTGTGATGCCCCCGAGATAGGCCCTTGCTATATATAGATCAAATTGAATATATTTATGATTATAATAGAGGAAATCTATCAATGATCACTTTGCGCCAACTCCAATTCCTGACTGCGGTGGCAGAAAACCTGAACTTCTCTCGCGCGGCGGAGGTCTGTTTCGTGACCCAGCCAACCCTGAGCGCGGGCATCAAGGAGCTTGAAGACCGGCTTGAAGTAACATTGATCGAACGCACACGGCAAAGCGTGATGCTGACACCTGTAGGCCGGGAAATAGTCTTGCGGGCAAAACGCCTGCTGCTTGATGCGGCGGAAATCGAGACCGTAGCCCAATCTTACAAGGACCCCGGCAAAGGCGATCTGAAGCTTGGAACAATCCCCACGATCAGCCCATATCTGCTGCCACACGCACTGCCCTTGATCCGCGGGTCCTTTCCGCAGTTGCGTGTCTATCTGCGAGAGGAAATGACAGAGAGTCTGATAGACGGTCTGAACTCGGGTCGCCTCGATCTGGTGCTGATTGCGCTGCCCTTTGACACTGGCGCAATTGAAATCATGCCTTTGTTCGAAGACGGCTATCATCTGGCCACCCCCGCGAACTGGCCCGCGCCCCACAGCACACAGGCGCTGACAAACAGCGGCCAGCTTATGCTGCTGGAGAAGGGCCATTGCCTGCATCGACATGCTTTGGCGGCCTATCCGGGGCAGATGCTCGCCACCAATGACACCTTCGCTGCGACCAGCCTGACCACCCTTATTGCGATGGTCGCAGCAGGGCTTGGCATTACGCTTTTGCCAAACCTTGCCGTAGCGGCAGGTGTAACCGGCAACATACAGGTTCAACTGACACCACTGCCCGACGCCTGCCCCCGCCGTGTTGTCCTTGCCTGGCGCCCCGGTTCTGCAAGGGTGGATGTCTTCCGCACCCTCGGCAATCTTATACGGGCAGCAAGAAATGACACTTAGATGATCAGCTCCGGCATCAGGCAGATCGGCTTGCCCATGCGCCAGACGCCGCCGAACGGGTTAAGGTGGCGCAGGAAGTCGCGGGGCTTGACGCAAAGCTTGCTAGCGCAGCCGCTGAAATCCCGCGTTCCTTCTATAGTCCAGGTATCGAAAAGGGCATGGCGACCCGCGTTCTTGTCCCGACCGAAGCGCCGCTTGCGACGGGAGAGTGATGCTACGAACGTTTGGCGGAGTGTGGCAATTATATCTTATTAAAGTCTACATCGTACTCCGCTGCCCGAAGCTCCTTAGCCAGCTCTAGTTTCCATGCGTTCCCGGTATCCCAATTGATATAAACCGTTCCGACATAATCAGACGGAATTTCAATGCCACCTTTTAGAAGTGCGCACACCTTGTCACGCCCAAGGCGTCCCACGAAATACCCAAGTTCAAGTATGACATTCTGACGCGCCCGAGGGTTATCTTTTGCTGCGGTTTTTACCCGCCCTAAATCGTCAGGTGTTAAAAGAACGACCGCAAAACCCACGTCCCCGTGTGCTATTAGCTTTTCTGGGATAGTCATTCCACGGCTCGCCTGCTCGTGCAAAATTACCGGCTGAAGTCCCAATTTCTCCAAAAATCGGGCAACAGATTCACGCGGGCCTTCGTCATGTCCATGGACAATAAAAACCTTTGTTTTGTTGCTTGGCCTGTTTTCTAAAGGCACGGTAGGGGCTTTATCGGCTAAGAACGCTTTGTAATCCCGGGCAAAGGGGATCAACACGGAACGTGTCAGCTTTCTTATCCCAGCGATTATTTTGTGTCCATCATGGTACCATTCATGTGAAAAACTCAGAAGCCATTCAGGGTCTTTTCCGGCTTTCTCAATTAGTTGCAACGTCAAACCAAGCTCAAGCTCTTTTTCCAATGGCCAATCTAGTTGGGCGCTACCAAGCATCGAACCGCCACTATTTGAACGTTCTACAAAATCTTCGAAATCAACTTTCGATTTAAGTTCCTCGTTGATTGCTTGCAAATCAGGGACATTTAAGGCCAAAGCCAATTTTCTTATCGGCCTATCATATGTGTTATAGTCGGATTGCTGTATGTCTAGAATTGCATTGTTAAGGTCTTCAAGCGCGGATGCGATGGTCATTACACACTATTTCCCAATCCTTGCAGCCGCAGCTTTTTCAAGAATACTGTCACGCCCTTGCTCTTTTAGCTGTTCGGCAAGGTTCTGTATCCAATCGTTGCGCTCATAGGATCGGGTTTTTTCGTCGATTGCGTCGTTAAGTTGCTGCAACGCAGCTTCGATACTTACCGGATCACTTGGATCGAAGCTAACGCTGGCTAGTTCACCGTCAATTTCACTGGCAAACTTCGACATTTGCTCTGTTTTCTTCATGATCGCGTCTAGACCTGTTATTTTCATCATATAACCGTTCCCCACAATTTCATGTGAACTTTGGGGCAACTATCGATGATAGCACAAGATCCGACTTCACGTTTCCGTGGCAATGAGCACAACAAACAGCGGTTTGCGGTCAGCTCCCCGACATGCATAGGAACATGCAAAGGCTAGCTTCTGGTTTAAAAAAATCTGTAAAAACAATAGCTTAAGTGCCAATATGGCGGAGAGACAGAGATTCATAATCTTGCCGATCGACAGCAGGTTTCTAAAATAATCTATTATAATCAATACTATAAATCTCGTCTTATGTTTTCCAATCTCGAAATATCGAGCGATTGCCGAGCAAATACCGAGCAAAAAAGTGCTTGAGGAACCGCCCGCAACCCGCCATGATGGCGGAGAGAGTGGAGCAAAGGCGGGACGTATGAAGATTTACAGGCGGGGGAAAAAGGGGCTGTTTTGTTTGAGGCTTTGGATCCCCGAGCACTACCGCGAGATCGAGCCACGGCGCGATCTGTTTCTGTCATTGCGCACAGCAGACGAAGCCACCGCACACCGCCGAGCGGTTGAGACGAGAGACGGCATTTTTGCAAACCTTGACCGCCGCCTCTCTGCCCGACTCGCGACCGAAGGCACGCCCGAGCACTACGACAAAATCCGAGACTTGGCCGCGAGTCATGGTGTTGCATACAAGCCCAACAAAGAGATCATTGAAGGGCCGATCGAAGACCTTGTGGCCCGCTTGTTGACCCTGAAAGAGGCTGACCCCAAGGCGGAGAGCAAAGAGACCACCGCCGCCTTGTTGGGGGGTGTTGACCAGCCCAAATTGATGGTTTCCACCCTGTTTGATGAATATGAGAAGATCGCCAAGCAGGAGACCGAAGGCAAAACACCGGACGCAATCCGCCGATGGAGAAACCCAAGGATCAAGGCAGCGCGCAATTTTATCAAGGCAGTTGGAGACCGCCCGATCTTGGAAATCACCCGAGACGATGCGCTTGATTTTCGCGGCTGGTGGTTGGACAGGTTGGCAGATCCCGAAGAGGCCGCAGGAAGCCCCGGCACAGCCAACAAAGACCTGATCCACATTTCAGGCATGATCACCAAACTTTGCACTTTCAAGAGATGGAGCGACCCAAAGATCTTTGCTGGTCTTGCCTTGAAAGAGAAAGCTGGCCGAGCAATCCCGCCCTTTGAATCCGACTGGATCAGGGACACCCTATTGTGTGAAAACCCAATCCCTGAATTGGACAGGGAGGCATTGGACGTTTTGCTAGTGATGGTGAACACAGGAGCCAGACCCAGCGAGATTCACGGCCTACATGCCGATGATATACACCTGAACGCCCCGATCCCTTTCATTGACATAAACGACAAGAACAGGACTTTGAAGACCGAGGCCAGCAAGCGACAGATTCCCCTTTGGGGGGTCGCCTTGGAAGCCATGCGCCGCCGTCCTGATGGCTTCCCAACATACCGAGGGCGGGACAAATGGAGCACGGACACAAACCGCATTATCAGACAAGCGGGGCTGTTCCCCAGCCCTGATCATCGGGCCTATTCATTGCGCCACAGTTTTGAGGACCGCATGACAGCACAGGAAATCCCAGAGAGGATCGCCGCCGACATGATGGGCCACACAATACGCCGAGAACGCTATGGAAAAGGGGCAAGCCTTGAAAAGAAACTTGAAGTCATCAGAAGAATATCAGTGACATCAAGAATCTGAAATTACATTGCTGCAAGGTCGTTGGAAGAAAACCCTTGGGGTGACATCCCAAGGGTTTTCGGTAGTTACCAAGTCAATGGAGTGGACGAAGGCTTCGCTTCCGTTCGCCACAATGAACATTTAGGTTCGTGAGGCTATTTCTACAAAATAAAATAAGAATATGCGCAAAAAAACCCTTTGGCCACTATGACCAAAGGGTTCTGATTTTGAATCACACAGAGAGTGTGAAAGCAAACATCAATCTTGTCCGAAGTCCGGCCCAAGATTGCTTTCCAGCGTGCTGTCGACTGTCAGGAACACGTTTTGGACTTGCTCGCCCAGTGCCAGAACAGCAGCGATGGCCAGAACGGCGATCAGACCGACCAGAATGCCATATTCAACCAGGGCTGCACCCTTTTCAGTTGCGAAGAAAGTTTTGATTTTCGTCATGTCGATTTTCCTTTTTTGACAATGCCATTTCGTTGGCGAAACAGAGGTAGAGACAACGAAGCTGGAAAACAAAAATGTGAGGAAAAAGACTCGGACAATTTTCCCAAGTTGATTTTGAGCAGAAAAAAACACATCGTCTACCGCCGATTTTATCACCCGTCGATTTGCTTTTGAGACTCGAGAAACGCCAGATCTTTGGCTGAAACATACCGAAGAAGATACGCTTCCAGCCTTGCGACTTTGTCTTTGTCTTTGTCATTTTCCATAGCCGACAATAGGGCGGCCCCCATGATGACTTTGCGCCGAGTCATTGCGCGCCGCTTTTCATCCTTCAAACGAGCCGCCGCTGCTTCATATTGTGCGCGCAGTTGTTCCGCCCGCTTCTCAAGATCCAACACCCTTTTCGACATGACCACTCTCATTGCTCTGATTTCTCTGATCAACAAGTGGGCCTTTTTTTTGCGGTCACCAAAAAAAGGCTCCAAGTGAATTGAACACGGCGCGCAAAGCGAGCCGCCCCTGAAAATCTGATGCGGAGCGAAGGATTGAAGGGCGCAAGTAAGCAAACCAAGGTTTGCGGCGGCCACAGGCCACCCTTGCGCTCTCACGCTACCGCTCCGAGGGGGCGACCCTTGCCAGGGCCGAAAAAGACGAACGACAGGGACACGCACACAATGGGAAAGACGCACGCCGCAGCACACCACAAGATCCAGGCGATCAAACGATCCGCCGGGCGATCCGCAGTTGCGGCGGCGGCCTATCGCCACAATGCACGCATGACGGACGAACGCACAGGCCTAGCCCACGACTTCACACGCAAAGGCGACCTTGTGGCCGAGGGTGTGATCGGTTGGACCGACACCCCCGAAACACTTTGGAACGCCGCAGAGGCCGCAGAGAATCGCAAAAACTCCATCACGGCCCGTGAAATCGTTTTGGCATTGCCCCACGAGTTGGACCTAGCCACACAGGAGAAACTACTCAACGGGCATTGCCTGATGATGAGGGATCGCTATGGGGTTGCCTGTTCATGGGTTGTTCACGACCCCAAGACAACGCCCGAGCCGACCACAGCCAACCACCTGATGATGACAACAGCAAACACCACGCCAGGCTGCAAAAAGAACACACACGCCCATGTGATGATCACCAGCCGACAGGTTGGGGCAGATGGAGCCTTTGGCAAGAAGACCCGCATTTTGGACGACCGCACAACGGGATCAAAAGAGTTTGAACACATGCGGGAGGCATGGGCGAAGAGAGCCAACGCCGCCCTGAAAAAGGCGGGCGTGGAAGAGATGATCGACCACCGATCCTTGAGCCGCCGAGCCGAAGCAGGAGACGCGCCAGAGCAAGAGCCACAGCGACACCTTGGCCCACGATTGGTTGCCGTTGCGCGCAAGCATGAGAAAGCCGCAGAACAAGCCAAGGCACAGGGCAAACCCGTGCCTTTGGCACCGCGTTTTTACAGAGAGGCAAAACGGATCAAGAGACGCAACGTCGCCATGTTGGGTTTGTGGAGCGAGGCAAACAAAGCCACCGCACTGGTCAAGGCAGCAAACACAGACGGCAAGATCCGAGACGAGGGCGACCACACCGCAGCGGAAGCCATAGCGGACACCAGCGCCCTGTTTGAGGCGGCGATGGAGAGCGGGGTCTTGGCTTTCAAACTAGCAGACAGGCGCAAGAAAAAAGAGCTGGAGAAACGCAGACAAGAGCAGGCTCTAGCTACGCCTATACATCCAGATCCGCGACAGAATCGGCCAAAGGGTAAGGGTGTCTTGCAATTGCGCCCTGCAACACAGGAAAAGCCACAGCCCGCACCAGAGAAACCCCCGCAAGCGTCGGCAAAAACATGGACACAGCCCAATCCTGAACAGGAGAGCATTGTGATTTTGTTGAGGAAGGGACTCACCGAAACCGAGCCAACGCCGAAGACAGCAGCCCCCCCAAAGCCACAGAAGCAGAAAGACAGCCTGTTTGGCCGTGTGTTGGCTTTCTTTTCAGGGACGCAGGCAGACCCCGCACATCAAGCGGACAAGCCAACAAAGAAGCCGCGGCCTTGGCAGCAAGTGGAGAGTCCTCAGGAGCCGCTAGGCCCCTCACAGGAGTGCCCAGCACGGGTGCAGCGACAAACATCTGCGCCCGAACCGAAGGCGAGGCGAACAGACGCAGACAAAGAGGCCATCATCAAGCAGGCGGCAAAAACCATGTTGCCAAGAGAAGGTGAGGCCTTGCGACCACCAAGGCCACACAGGCCACCACAGCCACCCGCCTTGAAGCCGAGGGCAGAGCGAACAAGAAGCCCGCCACAGAGATGACAGAAGGCCCCACCAAACGGCGGGGCCTTTCTTTGTTCACAGCGTTGCTGCGCTTCACCAACACATCAAAACGCGCCTCGAATGTGAAGGGCCGCAAAGAGACACAGACCCAGCGCAAAATGACGGGTGTTTTCAGGGCAGAAATCAAAGTCATCCATTGCGTTGAGGACAACAGCCGAATCGGGGTGCAGGTTGATTTTGAAAGCGTCATTACACACGCTTTGGTCGGGAAGACAGGCCAGAGCGGCCAAAACCTCTTCCTCATTTATCAAGTCCAACCCTGGTTCTTCCCTGATGTCATCTGGGACTCCCACACGCATACGAGCGAGACACAGGGCCAGATTGATGACGGGAAAGGTTTCGAGACACAGTGTGTTGAGCGGTTGGTTCATCTTCACGCGCCCCCCTGTTCATCATCGCCGAAGTCATCAGCCCAGCCCGATTCCAATTCGGTCATATCGTCATCATCATCTTCACCGGGCCAAGCATAGGCCCAACCTGACTGAAGATCATCTTCGACATCGCAGGACAGATCAGGAAGAGTTTGAATCCAGGCGATTTTGTTTGCCAGTTCAATGGCGGCGGCGGCGGGGGTGTTTGGTTGGGTTTTCATCTGGGATCTTTCTTTGTTTGGTTGTGGGTTGGATGGTTCAGGCAGACACAAGCGCACGAGCACGGGAGAGGGCGCACATTTGAGCGTTGTGTTCATCTACGGCGCGTTCGAGACGCACGAAGGCGGCGACGGCGGCGGGGGTCTGTTGAGCGGCGGCGACACGGGCGGCGTGTTCATACGCGTTGAAAAGGTCTTGTGTTGTCATTTGGACTCCTGTATTGTTGCGAGGCGACCCGTCAGCGGGTTCGAAGTCATGGGCATATGGCGTCACTTTTTTGCCGCTTACAGGGCAAACACCCCCCGACACGGGCGGGTGTGATCGAGAGGCCACAGCACACAACAGAACAGGGCAGTCTAAGCCCTTGAGTCCGCTAGTATTTTCCGCAGCGCAGATGACAACAGAAAGGCAGAGGGGCTAACAAATGAGCCGCCTCTACTTGGAAAACTGATCACGGCGAACATCTCCGCGCGCGCTGGAACGGCTGCACTTGGTTGCGGCGAAGCCGCCCCCGAGAAGTGGGCAAGTCAACACCCAGATCGGGGGCTTCCTAAAGAATAAGAAGGGAAATAAACCAAGTCATTGAATTCATTCAATTCCGATTCTCACGGGCAGAGAAGTTTACTCTCTATATTTTGAGAAACCTTCTCTGAATTTTGTTGTTTTTTGAGAAAGTTCCTATCTTGCATTGAGAAAAAACAAGGCAGGATCAGAAAATGAAGCATGCAAACAGCGTTTACAGACCACCCGGATCACACATCCCTGAAAAGGTCCCGGCAAAATTCACGACCGTGAAGACGAACACCGAGGAGAAGATCCTCTGGTTGGAAAATCCGTTTTGGTATGGGTTCGAAATGGAAACCAGAAAAAAACGAACTGCCCTTGAAGTAGATGATCCAAAGATGATGGTCGGTATTGTTTCAGGAACAAAAGAAGGGTTGGCCGAAATCTCAAAAGTTTATGAAGTTGATTCAGATTCTTTTGTCAAAGTTTTTACAAGGTTTCTACATATCTTCTTCGACACATCGAAGAACGCGCAGAAGCTGTTTGAAGTCGTCATGGCCAGTGTTGGCGAAAAGAAAGAGAATGACGTGGTTTATCTGCACGCCAAAGACGCGGACAACTACCACAAAACTGTTCGAGGTGAAGGTTACAGTCAGGCGTCATTTTACAGAGCGATCGATGAACTCATCAAAAAAGGTATCATTGCACGCTCAAACCTACCCCACCTGTTCTGGATCAACCCTGCTATCTTCTGGAATGGCGATCGCCTAAAATTTATCACAGAACTGCGCAAATCACCAGAGATCATGCCGCCCTCATCAAAATCATTGAAAACCACCCCGACATTGAGCGGTGAGGATTTGAGATGAGCAGCACAGACAAAACCCGAGTCCAAAGGAAGCATTTCGCAAATGGGCGATTGATGGAAGAAGAATGGTTCAAAGGCGATACGCCACACAGGGCAGACGGTCCCGCCTTGCAGGAGTGGCATAAAAACGGACAACTGAAACAAGAACAGTGGATTTTCGATGGTTATCTCCACCGTGTAGGCGGGCCAGCATTGCAGGAGTGGGACGAAAACGGACGCTTGTTGATGGAACGCTGGGAGCAGCGGTGGTGGGAACCGCAGTGGGGCACAAGTGAGAAACCCTTCGACTGGCTGCAAGGAATGCACAGGCTCGACGGCCCTGCGGTCAAAGAGTTCGATTTGGACACATTCGAGTTAGTCAGGGAAGAGTGGCGGAAAGAAGGAAAACTCCACAGAGAAGATGGGCCCGCATATCAATGGTGGGACGAGGACGGCAACTTGTTGAAAGAAGAATGGGTGAAATGCGGCCACTCATACACACCCACGGGACACGAACAAATCGCTTGGAAGAAGCGGTGTTCCAATGAGTGATGACAGCCCCGCAGGGCGGGGTTTCTCATTTGGCGGCGCCTGACAACTGTCCAGATTCATAACCAGGCTACACCTTCAGAACTGCCTCCTGTCTTTGTGCTTTTGCGTTGAACACAAAGCTCGACAGTGCCACAAAGGCGACAAGCCATCTTCAGGCTACCTCTTTGAACATGCGTCAAAAAGTCAGGAAACTGTTTGTGAGCACCGAGATAGCGAGCCAAGGAAGTCTGTTCACTTCTGACTTCCTGACAGAGTCCATCCAAACGGTCTCGGAGTGGGCAGACATCGATCCTGCGTCTCTTGAAGCCTTCAAATCACGGCTCCAACACCTGTTTGACAAGTTTCCAACAGACCAGACCCCCAACGAGAGTCAAACTGAAGACGACCTGATCTGGCCGATTCTTGAAGTCCTTGGGTGGACAGACTCCCTTAGACAGCAGAACCTCTCACCCAAGGGCCGTGAAGACGTCCCCGATGGCCTCATGTTCGAAAGCACGGAGGTGAAAGCCAAGGCCAACGGCTTCCCTGAAGAGTGGAAGCGCTACGGCTTTGGGCGCGCCGTTGTGGAGTCAAAGCGTTGGGGGCGTCCTCTTGATCGCCGCTCTGGCAAGCGAGGCGAGGAAACCGCGCCTTCAACCCAGATGTTGCGCTACCTGCGACGAATTGATGACATCACAAGCGGCAACCTGCGGTGGGGAATCCTGACCAACGGGGCAAAATGGCGCCTCTACTTCTCGGGCGCACGGTCGATTTCTGAACAGTTCTTTGAGCTGGACCTTGCCACCATTCTGGATGTCCCAGGCCACGACGCAGGCTTGTTCGCACTCAATGACGGCGACAAGCAACACTGGCTCACGGTGTTCTTCCTGATTTTCCGGCGCAACGCCTTTGTGCCACTTGGCAGCGACCAGCGGACATTTCATGAAAAGGCCCTCGAAGAGGGGCGGGTCTACGAAGAGCGTGTTGCTGAAGACCTGTCCAACAAGGTCTTTGGCCAAGTCTTTCCGGACTTGGTGCGAGCCATTGTCAAGGCCGCACCCGAGGCCGACTTGCAAGAGGTGCGACAAGCAGCACTCATCTTGCTTTACCGCCTCCTGTTCATTCTTTATGCCGAAGACCGAGATCTCTTGCCTGTTCGTGACAGCCGCTATGATGATTACGGGCTGCGCAACAAAGTCAGATTCGACGTCAAAGAACGAAAAGACCGCGACGACACGTTTTCTGACACAGCCGCACGTTACTGGGCTGCCCTTGCCGACCTGTTTATCGCCATTGATCAAGGCGACACCTCCATCGGCCTGCCGCCTTACAATGGCGGGCTGTTCGACCAAGAACGCCACGCGATCTTGACCAACATCCGCATACCCGATTCTGTCATGGCCCGCGTCATTGACGCGATGTCGTTTGAGCAAACGACTGATGGACGAAAATACATCAATTATCGCAACCTTTCGGTTCAACAATTGGGATCCATCTACGAACGGCTTCTGGAATACGAAGTTGTCGAAGACGAAAATGTAATCACTGTTCGACCCAACATTTTCGCGCGCAAAGCTTCAGGCAGTTACTACACCCCTGATGATCTCGTTCAACTGATCTTGGCGGAAACTCTGGAACCCTTGATTGACGCGCGCAAGCGTGCATTCCGTGCCAAGGTCGCTGAACTGGCCGACAGCAACCTGCCTGACCATCGCAAGATGAGCACGCTGAAAACCCTTGATCCCGCGACCCAATTGCTTGAACTGAAAATCTGTGATCCCGCAATGGGGTCAGGGCATTTTCTCGTGAGCCTTGTCGACTTCTTGGCTGATCATGTCATCAGAGCGATGGCAGACGCAGAACAAGATGTTCCCAAAGAATGGGGAGATTACATTTCCCCGTTGGGCGAACGCATTGAAACCATTCGCGGCACCATTCTCACCAACGCCGATGTGCGAAAGTGGACAATCGACGAAGACCAACTTGATGACCGTCACATCATTCGCCGCATGGTTCTCAAAAGGTGCATTTATGGTGTGGACAAGAACGCCATGGCGGTGGAGCTGGCCAAAGTGGCGCTGTGGCTTCACACCTTCACGGTTGGCGCACCTCTGTCATTTCTTGACCACCATTTGCGCTGCGGAGACAGCCTGTTTGGTTCATGGGTCAAGCAAGGCATTGAGAAAGCCGCAACATATGGAACGCCTCTTCTTCTGCACGAACCCATAAAGCGCGCCCTGCGTGCCGCTTCCAAAATGCAGATTGTTGAGGGTCTGACAGACGCCGAAATTGCCGAAGCGCACAGATCAGCAGATGTGTTCGCCGAGGTTGAAGAAATGACAGCGCCGCTCGACGCGTTGTTGAAATTCATCCATGCACTCAACTGGATCGACACCAAAGACAAATCAGGCAAGGCAGCGCTCAAGGTCTTCTTTGACGGGCAGTTTGGCGACCCGCTGGCCATTGCCATGGGAAACCGAGAACCAAAGATCAAACGTGAAAAAGACCAACGCTTTGCAGAGATCTTGGCCCAAGCGAGATTGCTCATTGCCGAGGAAAACTTTCTGAACTGGCAAGTTGCTTTCCCTGGCGTTTGGTCAAATTGGGAAGAAGACACGCTTGTAGGCGGCTTTGACGCAATCATTGGCAACCCGCCTTGGGACCGCATGAAACTGCAACAGGTTGAATGGTTTGCAGAGCGGCGCCCAGAGATTTCTCAAGCACCGCGCGCCTCGGATCGCAAGAACATGATCGCGGCCCTCGAAACAGCGGGCGACCCTTTGGCAAAGGAATATGCCAAAGCCGCTGAAAGGGCAGAAACCGCCATCACTGTCGCACGAAGTCTTGGTGATTACCCGTTGCTCTCTGGCGGCGACATCAACCTTTATTCTTTGTTCGTCGAACGAGCCCATACCCTCACAGCAAAAAACGGAATGATTGGTCTGTTGGTTCCGATCGGGATTGGAACAGACAAAACCAGCGCAAAGTATGTGGCAAATGTCACCTCGAACAAAAAACTGAAATCTTTCATTTCGTTTGAAAACAAGCGGCGATGGCTGTTCAAAGATGTTCACGCGGAGGATCAGCCCACCGTCATCGTTCTGACAAACACTGAAAACACCTTTGACTCGATACAATACGCTGTGAAGCTTCATTCACTTCCAACGAAAGAGAACAATCTGACTGTGCAGATTGACGTTGACACTTTGACCACGGTCAACCCCAACACAGGAACACTCCCTATCTTTAGATCACAACGCGATGCTCAAATCGTGTCTCATATGTATGGCACCGCACCTGTATTCTTTCGCGTGGAAAATGGAATAGAGAAAGGTCACTGGAACTGTAAATACTTCACAATGTTTCACATGACCAATGACAGTCAGCACTTCAGAACCAAAGCAGAACTTCTCGAAAGTGAAAATGCTTGGCCCATAGGGCAGCACCGTTATCAAACAGCAAATGATCTGTGGTTTCCCTTGTATGAGGGCAAAAGCGTTCAGATTTACAATCATCGCTATGCGTCAATCATAACTCCCGCTGGATCTGTCAGCGGTCAAGGACAAGCCGTGCATTCAACCGACGACGACTTGGCTTCACCCGATTTCGTCACCGAACCCCGATATTGGGTGCCATCAAGCCAAATGAGGGGAATGCAAAAAGGCTATGCCATAGGCTTCAATGATATCTGCAACACCAACAACGAACGCTCATTGATCGCTGCAATGGTGCCCAGAGTGGGCACAGGAAACAAGCTGCCGCTTCTCGATGGACTTCATGCCCAGATGGCCGCCTTGCTTCTCGCCAACCTGAATTCGATACCCTGCGATTATGTTGCTCGAAACAAGATCCAAAGCCGTAACCTCAATAAGTATATTTTGGAACAACTTCCGATCATTCCGCCAAACTGTTTCCAGTCGATGACATTCGGGCAGAAGACTGCCGCGCAAGTTGTGCAGGACGCGGTTCTTGAACTGACATACACAGCCCACGATATGGCCAGCTTCGCACATGATATGGGCTATGTGGACGAGGCAGGCAATGTGCGTCAACCGTTTGTCTGGAACGCTGACCATCGCCTTGGACTGCGCGCCAAACTTGATGCCGTTTTTTTCCACCTCTATGGGATCACCGACCGCGACGACATCAGATTCATCTACTCCACCTTCCCCAAAGTGAAGCGTGATGAAGAGGAAGCCTACGGCGGCATGTATCGTTCACAAGAACTTTGCCTTGCCTGGTTTAGCGCGCTTGCCGCTGGCAAACCTGATGTAGAGATCAGCATGTGAACACCCCCAACCAGCGTTTCTCGAAGGCACAGCCTTGACGCTGGTTGCCCAACAAAAAAGCAATGGGCCGCAGGGAGCCACTGTGAGCCGTTCTGGGCGCGATCAAGGTCTTTCGCTGGCATGGCAGCAGAACGCTTTGGATTCGGCTCACAGAGCCTGTCAGCGCGATTTTGCTTTCATCGCGAACCAAGTTCCCATCCTGCCTCGCGCACACATGCCCTGTTGAGCAAAACCCGAGCAAAACCCGAGCAAAAACAGGCGCCGAAGAAGGAAGCGGGCCACCTATCTTATTGAAATATAAGAAAATTTTTGACTTGACATTTCAAAAATTGGCGGAGAGACAGGGATTCGAACCCTGGGTCCCCGTAAAGGGACAACGGTTTTCGAGACCGCCCCGTTCGACCACTCCGGCACCTCTCCGTGATCGGGGTGGTGGTTACTGTGGTCAGGCTGTGCATGCAAGGGGAATATTGTGCCGCGCCGCAAAAATGCGGAAATTTTGCGCGGGGCGGTTGGATCGCGTGAATGTTGTTTGCGTGATACTGCTGGTGGGATAGAAGCTGCATGACATACCTAGAAATATGAGGGTCAGGAATGGTAGCCAAGGCATGGCGTGCGTGCATTATTGTTGTGGTCTGCGCAACGGCGCTGTTGCCCTTCCTGCGCACGGCACACGCCAACAATCTGTCCGAGGCGTTCTTGTTGCCTGAACTGTTCGAGGTGATGGCGGCTGAAGGCAGGACAGCCATTGGCGAGGAAGGCGCGGCGCCGCTATCATCGCGCGAGCTGGATATCTGGCGTGCGGAGCTTGCCGGAATATACGACACCGACCAGATGCTGGCCGCCTTCGTTGACGCGCTGGAGCAGGCGCTGGAGCCGATGCCAGAGGTCCGCGATGACGCGATCCGCTTTGCAACCACGGATCTGGGGCAGCGCATCATGCGGCTGGAAGTGTCGGCCCGCGCGGCGTTGCTGGACGACGAAGTTGATGAAATGGCCCGGCTTGCACTTCTGGATGCACGCGCGTCCCGACAAGACACGGATGATGCGGGCCGGTTGGCCATGATTCGCGATCGTATCGCGGTGAATGACCTGATTGAGCTGAATGTCTCGCTTGGGATGAACACAAGTTATGCATATTATCGGGGTATGCTGGCAGAAGGGGCGAGTGCCGGTTTCAGTGCCGAGGATTTGCTGAATCTTGTGCAGGCACAGGAGCCGGACATACGCCGCGATGTTGTGGACTGGATCGAATCCTATTTTTTGATGGCCTACCAGCCGCTGAGTGACGCAGAGTTACAGGACTATATCGAATATTCTGCCAGCCCGCCCGGCGTTGCGTTCAACCGTGCAATGTTTCAGGCGTTTGACGCGGTTTTTGTCGGGCTGTCAGGGCGCGTCGGGCGCGCATTGGGCCGGATACTTGGCAGCGATACGCTTTGATCCGCGCTGATGGCGCGGGTATTGGCAGGCTGCCAAACCCTTAGCGGCATTCGTCAATGACGCCATGCAAGAAGCGCTCGCAGGCGTCCAGTTGCTCAAGCGTGACGAATTCGTCTGCGCGATGTGCCTCGCCAATCGAACCGGGGCCGCAGACGACTGTCGGGATGCCTGCCATTTCGTCAAACAGCCCGCCTTCGGTGCCATAGGCCACCTTGATGCTGTCATTTCTGCGGGCCAGTTTGCGCGCCGTCAGCGCGACTGGCGCATCGGCATCCGTATCCAGCCCCGGGAACGCCGCGATCAGGTCCAGTTCAATCCCGGCGGCGGGGTCGGTGGCCTGCATCTGTGGCAGCAATTCATCGAACAGATAGCTGCGGATCTCACTCACCAGTGCATCGGCATCTTCTTGGGTCAGGACGCGAAATTCGAAATCTGTCACGAAGCGTTCGGGAACAATGTTCAGCGCGGTCCCCCCATGTGCCGTGCCCACATGTGCGGTGCTGTGCGGGGTGTCATAAAGCGGGTCGCGCAGTCCTTCGGTCGCAAGCCGCCGCCCGATTGTTTGCATCCGCGTAATCAGCCTTGCGCCATATTCGACCGCGTTGACAAATTCCGGCGCGCGCGACGAATGGCCTGCGGTGCCGGTGAATGTGGCGCGCAGGCTGCGTTTTGTCTTATGCCCGATGCAGACCTGCATCAGCGTCGGTTCGCCCACGATACACCCCATTGGCCGGACGGGCTGCGCGGCAAGGTCACGCAGCAATCCGCGCACGCCGATACAGCCCACTTCTTCATCATAGGACAGGGCCAGATGCACGGGGCGTGCCAGTTGCGCGTTCTGCAATGCAGGGGCAAGGCCCAGACAGCAGGCGACAAAGCCCTTCATGTCGCATGTTCCGCGCCCGAAAAACCGCCCGTCACGTTCGGTCAGGCAGAACGGGTCCGTGCTCCAGTCCTGTCCGTCCACGGGCACTGTATCGGTATGGCCTGACAACACCCATCCGGGCACGTCGGCGGGGCCGAAGGTTGCCCAAAGATTGGCCTTGGTTCCTGTCTCATCATAGATGCGCCGACAGGTGGCGCCGTGGCGTGTCAGCCAGTCTTCGGCCCAGTCGATCAGCGGCAGGTTGGAATTGCGGCTGGTGGTGTCAAAGCCAATCAGGGCTTCAAGGGCGGTTCGCGTGGCAGCACTTGGCATCAGATTTCTCCGGTGTGGGTCTGGTTGGCCCGCGCGCGGACCATCGCCATGAACGCCAGCGTGGCGGACGAATGGCGGATGTCTGCGGGCGACAAAAAGCTGGTCTGCAGGGTGATCCGCGGCGCAAACGGGCGGGTAACAAGGCTGGGGTCCAGCCGCAGGGCGGTGGGGAAAGGGTTGATGAGCGCAACGCCAAGCCCTTCGCGCACCAGTTCTGCTGCCGAAACAACGGTCGCGGTTTCAATGGTTATGTTCGGCTGCACCCCGGCTGCGGCCAGCGCGCGGTCCTTGGCGACGCGCGCGGAATGGCGGCGGGTCTGCGCGACATAGGCGCGCCCGTCCAGATCTTCAGGTCTGATGACGGGTTTTGTGGCCAGAGGATCAGTGCGTTGCATCAGACACACCACATCCGAATCGCGGAACGGTTCTACCCGAACCCCGGCATGGTTGGGTTCGGCATCGGACAGGGCGATGTCCACGCGCCCTTCGGCGACCTGCGTGACCAGCACATCGCTGGACAAAACATCAATCAAGATCTTCTGCTCGGGAAAGCGGCGCGCGAAATCGGCGACAGGGCCGGGCAGAAAACGGTGCGCGATGGTGGGGGGCGCGGCAATGCGCAGGGGCACTGTGGGATCGGGTGCGCGCCGGTCGGGGTTTTCAATACGGGCCAGAACCTTGAACAATATGTCCAGTTCCGCATCCACACCCAGCGCTTCGGCTGTGGGCAGCAGGCGGCCGCTTTCGCGTGAAAACAATGCACGCCCAAGACGTTCTTCAAGTTGCGCCAGCGCACGGCTGACTGCGGGCTGCGAAATTCCCAAAAGATCGGCTGCTGCCGTTGTTGTTCCGGTGGTCACAATGGCGCGCAGAACGCGCAGTTCCCGTAACCTTATGTCCGAACCGTCATTCTTGCTATTCTCGTCAGGCACCGCGCCTCCTATGCGTTTTGGTTATGATGTTTTCTATTTACAATGCTATTAATGCATCGTAGCGTTTAACGCAAGAGCGGCTTGTGTTGGTCATGCACTTGCGCGGGCCGCCCTGTCAAAAGATCAAGAAGACGCCGTGCGCAAGGCGTGCGAAAACCACAAACAGGGAGCTTCAAATGCCCAATACTTCATCAAGAGCACTATTAATGTCCGCCAGTGCGGCGCTTGCGTTGTGTGCGGGCGCTGTTGGCGCCGAAACGCTGCGGATCGGGCTTGCGTCCGAACCCACATCCGTGGACCCGCATTATCACAACCTTGGCCCGAATAACGCACTGGCCCGCCATATCTTTACGCCCCTTATCGTGCAGGACGCGAACCAGCTTCTGGAACCGGGCCTTGCCACGGAATGGGAAGCGGTTGATGACACAACATGGCGCATTACCCTGCGCGAAGGTGTCACCTTTTCCAACGGCGACCCGTTCACCGCGCGCGATGTGATCTACACAATCTGCCGTATTCCACTGGTTCCTGACGCACCATCGCCCTTCACGCTGTATACCCGCGCCATCGCCGGGCTGGAGGCTGAAGATGATTACACCCTGATCGTCACAACCGATGGCCCCGCGCCGCTGCTGCCCAACCAGTTGTCCACCTTCGGGATTGTGTCGGCCAGTGTCTCGGGCGCTGAAGATGAAGTGGTCTTTGGTGGCGACGAATGCACAGGTGTTGGCGACGCGCCCGCATCGGCAGAATTCAACAGCCCTGATTTTGCGATCGGCACCGGCCCCTACACGCTGGGCGCTTATATTCGCGGCGAAGAACTGCGCCTGTCGCGCAATGAAAATTTCTTTGGCGATGCGCCCGCATGGGATGAAATCGTGATGCGCCCGTTAACCAACTCCGGCGCGCGCGTGGCCGCGTTACTGGCAGGTGACGTGCATATGATCGAAAACCCGCCCACGCAGGACATCGCGCGGATTGAAGGGGATGGTTTCACCATATCCTCGGGCCTGTCCAACCGCGTGATTTACGTTGCGCTGGATCAGGGTGATGCCCCCACACCGGGGATCGATGGTGACACCAACCCGCTACAGGATGTCCGTGTGCGTGAAGCGCTGGCGCTGTCCATCGACCGCGAAGCCATCCGCGACCGGCTGATGCTGGGTCTGTCGGAACCCGCAGGCGAATTGCTGCCCGCGCCAATGTTCGGCACCAACCCTGACCGTCCGGCCATTTCTTACGACCCCGACCGTGCGCGCGAATTGCTGGCGGAAGCGGGCTATGAAGACGGGTTCTCGATCGTGCTGGGCACGCCCAATGACCGCTACATCAACGATGGTCCGATTTCGCAGGCTGTAGCCCAGATGTGGACACAGGTTGGCGTGCAGACTGAAGTAGACGCCAAGACATTCTCGGCGTTCATTGCAGACCGCAATGGCTTCAACTTCTCGGCCTTCCTTGCGGGCTGGGGTGCCGGCACTGGTGAAATGTCGTCGCCACTGGGCGCGCTTGTTGCCACTCGCGACCCTGACCGCAGCCTTGGCGGCACCAATTTTGCCCGCCATTCCAACCCGGAAATCGACGACCGGCTGGTCGAGGCGTTGCAAACGGTCGATGATGATGCACGCGAAGCGCTGCTGCGCGAAGCCAGCACAATCGCGATGGACACATTCGCCATTGTGCCTATCCACTATGAGCTGACGACATGGGCACTGGCCCCCGGTCTGGAATATGAAGCACGCGCGGACCAATATACATTGGGTGCTGCCGTGGTTCGGGCAGACTAAGCGTCAACCACATGTCACATGCGCCGGGTTTAATCCCGGCGCATCACGTTACTTTTGCCAGCGGAGAAAATCGTCATGGTGGCGTACCTGCTTCGGCGTCTGGGCCAAAGCCTGCTTGCCGTGATTGCAATGGCGGTGCTGGTTTTCATCGGCGTCTATGCGATTGGCAATCCCGTCGACATCCTGATCAACCCCGAAGCCACTGAACGCCAGCGGCTGGAAGTCATGGAACGGATGGGGCTGGACCGGCCCTTGTGGGAACAGTTCTGGGTGTATTTCGGCAACTTGCTACAGGGCGACTTCGGGCGCTCGTTTGTGTATGGCGAAAGTGCCATGTCTGTGATTTTGCAACGTTTGCCTGCAACCATGGAACTGGCGTTATTTGCCTTGGTGCTGGCCATCGTGTTTGGCGTGCCGCTGGGCGTGATTGCGGGGTTGAAGCCCGATACGTTCACCGGACGCAGCATTATGGCCGGGTCCATTCTGGGGTTCAGTCTGCCGAATTTCTGGCAAGGTCTGATGATGATCCTGATTTTTGCGGTCTTTCTGGGGTGGCTGCCTGCGGGCGGGCGCGGCCAGACGACAGAGTTTCTGGGCTTGCGGGTCAGCTTTCTGAATGCGGACGGGCTGAAACACATGATCCTGCCTGCAATCAATCTGGCGCTGTTCAAGATGGCGCTTGTCATCCGTCTGGCGCGCGCGGGCACGCGCGAGGTGATGATGCAGGACTACATCAAATTCGCCCGCGCCAAGGGGCTGTCCTACCGGCGGGTGGTGCTTGTGCATGTGCTGAAAAACATCATGATCCCTGTCGTGACCATTCTGGGGCTGGAACTTGGCTCGATGATCGCTTTTGCTGTGGTCACTGAAACCGTGTTTGCATGGCCCGGTATGGGCAAGCTGCTGATCGACAGCATCAACCGTTTGGATCGTCCTGTGATCGTGGCTTATCTGATGCTGATTGTATTCCTGTTCGTGTTGATCAACTTCCTTGTTGATCTGCTGTATTCCGTGCTGGACCCAAGGGTGCGACTGGCGCAGCGGGGGGCACAATGACCGATATCCCAAACCCCACGCCCGCGAAAAAGGCCAAGGCCATCAGCCCGCTGCGGGCCGCTATGCTGGATTTTGCAGCAAGCCCGCTGGCGATGATCGGTCTGTTTGTGATGGTGGTGATGGCGCTGTCTGCGATCTTCGCGCCGTGGATCACGCCACAGAACCCTTATGATCTGTCGCAACTGTCGATCATGGACAACAACATGCCACCGGGGTCGGAATCCTTTGGGGGGATGACCTATTGGCTGGGCACGGACCCGCAGGGGCGCGACATGCTGTCGGCCATCATATACGGCTTGCGGATGAGTCTGATGGTCGCGGTCACCGCAACGCTGTGCGCGCTGGCCATCGGTATGGCAATGGGCATCACTGCGGCCTATTTCGGCGGCCGTGTCGACACGCTGATCATGCGGGTTGTGGACCTGCAACTGTCCTTTCCGGCCATTCTGGTGGCGCTGATCCTGCTGGCCATTCTGGGCAAGGGCGTGGACAAGGTGATCATCGCGCTGGTGATCGTGCAATGGGCCTATTATGCGCGCACGGTGCGCGGATCGGCGCTTGTGGAACGGCAGCGCGACTATATTGCCGCCGCGCGCGGGCTGGGGCTTGGGCATGCGCGGGTGATGTTTCGCCACCTGCTGCCCAACACCCTGCCGCCGCTGATTGTTGTGGCCACTGTGCAGATCGCGCAGGCGATTGCGCTGGAAGCAACGCTGTCCTTCCTTGGTGTGGGCGTGCCGGTCACAGAACCGTCGCTGGGCCTGCTGATCGCCAATGGCTATTCCTACCTGTTGTCAGGGGCTTACTGGATCAGTGTGTATCCCGGCATTGCCCTGCTGGTTGCCATTATCGCGATCAATCTGGTCGGTGACCAGTTGCGCGACGTTCTTAACCCCCGTCTGAGGCGCTGATATGACTGCTGTTCTACAGGTTGAAGACCTGAAAACCCATTTCTTCACCCGTGCAGGCGTTGTCCCTGCGGTTGACGGTGTCAGCTTCAGTGTCAACCGTGGCGAGGTGATGGGTCTGGTGGGCGAAAGCGGGTCTGGCAAGACCGTCACCGGATTTTCGATCATGGGGATGGTGGACAAACCGGGCCGCATTGTCGGCGGGCGTATCCTGTATCAGGGGCGCGATCTTGCCAATATGTCCGAACGTGAATGGCAGGCCATTCGTGGCCGCCATATCGCGATGATCTTTCAAGACCCGATGATGACGCTGAACCCCGTGCTGAAAATTTCCACCCAGATGATCGAGGCGGTTCAGGCGCATGTGCACATCAGCAAAGAAGCAGCACGCGAACGCTGCCTTGCCACGCTGGCGCGTGTGGGCATCCCGTCACCTGCTGAACGTATGGACGCTTATCCGCACCAGTTTTCGGGCGGCATGCGCCAGCGTGTGGCGATTGCCATTGCGCTGCTGCACGACCCCGAAGTGATCGTCGCGGATGAACCGACCACAGCGCTGGATGTCACCATTCAGGCGCAAATTCTGGCCGAAGTGCAGAAGCTGGCTGAAACCAGCGGCACAGCGCTGATCTGGGTGACCCATGATCTTAGCGTGGTGTCCAGCTTGGCCGACAATATTGCCGTGATGTATGCGGGCCGCATTGTCGAGCAGGGGCGGGCGGCCACCGTGCTGCGCTATCCGGCGCATCCTTATACGCATGGGCTGATCGAATCGATCCCCAGCCGCAACAAGCGCGGTGGCGATCTGGCGCAAATTCCCGGTATGACGCCGCCCTTGCTGGATCTGCCGCAAGGCTGCGCATTCCGGCCCCGCTGCCCGAAAGCAACCGATGCCTGCCGTGCCGAACAACTGCCGCGCGAAATGCCGACAGGGCAACACGCGCGGTGTATCCACCCGATGCAACCGGCACCCGAGGTGGCACAATGAGCGATGCCTTGATTGAAATTGAAAACCTTTCGAAGCTGTTTCGCGAAGAACACGATATGGCCGCGCGCATGGCCGCGCGCATGGGGGTAGGGCATGAACCCGCCACAGTGCATGCCGTCGATAATGTCAGCTTTTCCATAGCCCCCGGCGAGGTGGTGGGGCTGGTCGGCGAAAGCGGGTCGGGCAAATCCACCATTGGCCGGATGATCGCGGGGTTGCTGCCCGCCACTGAGGGGCGAATTTTGTTTCAGGGTGCTGACATCACCACCCGCAACCGCGCCGAGACGAAGGCTGCGGCGCTACAGATCCAGATGATCTTTCAAGATCCCATGTCCTCGCTTAATCCGCGGATGCGGGTGCGCGAAATCATTGCCGAAGCGCCTGTGTATCATGGCATCATCAAGCAATCGCAGGCCCGCGAATTCGTGGCGGACACATTGGAACGCGTGGGGCTTGAACCGTCAGCCGGCGACCGCTACCCGCACCAGTTTTCCGGCGGCCAGCGCCAGCGTATCGTGATTGCGCGCGCGCTTGCTGTCAGCCCGCAATTCCTGATTTGTGATGAATCCGTGGCCGCACTCGATGTGTCCATTCAGGCGCAGGTTCTGAACCTGTTTATGCGGTTGCGCCGCGAACTGGGGCTGGCCTATCTGTTCATCAGCCACGATCTGGGCGTGGTTGAACATATCTCGGATCGGGTGGTCATTCTGTATCTGGGCCGCGTCGTGGAAATAGCCCCGACCGAGGCACTGTATGCCGACGCCCGCCACCCCTATACGCAGGCGCTTCTGGCCGAAGTGCCCCGCCTGTCATTCGAGAAACGCCGGTTCGAGCCGATCAAGGGTGAAATCCCATCGCCGATGAACCCGCCGCCCGGATGCCATTTTCACACACGCTGCCCCTTTGCCGGACCAAGATGTTCGCGCGAAGTGCCACCCCTGCGGCATACCGGCCCCCGCGCCGTGGCCTGCCATCTGGAAGACGGAGGTGTCGAATGACCATCATTCCCGGTGTGCTGGAAGTCGTGGGCGCGGACAGCCAGCATGTGCCTTTGGTGTTCGACAGCCCCCATTCCGGCACCGATTATCCCGCCGATTTTCGCCCCATCGCGGACGGCGCGGCCCTGCGCATGGCCGAAGATACGCATGTCCATACCCTGTTTGCGGGTGTGGTGGATGTTGGCGGTGTGATGCTTCATGCGCTTTTCCCGCGGTCTTATGCAGATACCAACCGCGCGGTGAATGATCTGGACCCCGCGCAGATTGAGGGCACGCTGGCCATGGCCCTGCGCCCAACTGTCAAAAGCCGCAATGGCATAGGGTTGTGCTGGACGCGGGTGCCACCGGATGGCGCGCCGATGTATGACCGCCCCCTTACCGCGGCAGAGGTGCAGCACCGCATCGACACCTATCACCAACCCTATCAGCGCAAACTGCGCGCGCTTCTGGATGCGACCCACAGCCGCTGGGGGCAGGTCTGGCACGTCAACTGCCATTCCATGCCGCACCATGCCAGCGCCATGTCGCCCGAACCGATGGGCACCACGCGCGCCGATTTTGTTTTGGGGGACCGCGATGGCACGGCATGCGCGCCTGCGCTGACACAAACCATCCGCGATTTTCTGGTCGCGCGCGGCGTGTCGGTCGGCATTAACGATCCGTATAAGGGGATGGAGCTGGTGCGCGCAAACGGGAACCCGGCCGCGAACCGCCATTCCATACAGATAGAAATCAACCGCAGCCTGTATATGAATGAGGCCACACGCCAACCCAATGACGGATTTTCGTCCCTGCAAGTGATGTTGAATGACCTGTCAGTGCATCTGGCCGAATTTGCTGCTGACCAATCATAAAGGCCCAGAATATGACACTCTTTTCCTATCCCGTGGAACTGACCCCGCCCGATATCAGCGCATACGCGGCCGGAAATACCGGCACCCCCTATATCTGGACATTCGACAGCGGCCAGCCCGGCCCGCATGTTGCGGTAAGTGCGGTGGTGCATGGCAATGAACCTTGTGGTGCCATCGCGCTGGACTGGCTGTTCAAACATGATGTACGCCCCCGGCAGGGCAGGCTGTCGCTGGCTTTCATCAACACCGCCGCCTATCATGCGTTTGACGCGGCAAACCCGAATGCCAGCCGCTGGGTGGATGAGGATTTCAACCGCCTGTGGTCGGCGCAGGTTCTGGAAGATGCCAACCGCAAGCTGACGATCGAGTTGGCGCGCGCACGCGAAATCCGGCCCTGGCTGGACAGTGTTGATCTGTTGCTGGACATTCATTCGATGCAACACAAAACCGAACCGCTGACGATTGCCGGACCGCTGGCCAAGGGGCGTGAACTGGCGCGCGCGGTTGGCACACCTGCCGTTGCGGTCAGTGATCGCGGCCATGATGAAGGTGTGCGGATGCGCGATTATGCGGATTTCGCGGATGAGCATTCGCCACGCAATGCATTGCTGGTCGAATGCGGTCAGCATTGGGAACTGCCTGCCGCCGATATTGCGCTTGATACGACGCTGGCCTTTCTGGCCGCGACAGGTGTGGTGCCACAGGAATTTGTGGCCACGCACCGCCCCTTGCCTGTGCCTGACGCCATGCGCTTTTATGAAGTGTCCGGCCCTGTGACGGTCGAAACTGATAATTTCCGTTTCGCAAGTGACTGGCGCGGGTTCGAGCATTTGCCCCAAGGCAGCTTGATCGGCCATGACGGTGAGCGCGAAATCCGCGCTCCGCACCCGACCACGGTTCTGATCATGCCGTCAGAGCGGCTTTGGCCCGGCAAAACCGCCGTCCGGCTTGCGCAACCTGTCGCATAAGGCGGGCGCGCGGGCGGTTGCGAAAAATGCAAACCGGCCTGCATCGTAAAACGTCGTCGGATCAGGTTGAAACATCCGGTTGGGTGGTGCTGGCCTGAAGGGGACGTTGGGAATGCTTCAAGGCGCGGAGCAAAGGCCGCAGGCCGCCGCGCCATCGGTGGGCCGTCCCGCGGCCTGCCGATTATTCTGATGTTGTCTCAAGCCTTTGAGCTTTGGAGTATGCCGCCTGCATAAAGTGAACCCCTACACCGTTGGATCGGCAGACCCCGGCCCACCGATGGCGCGGGCTTGGTCCAAGCGCGAATGACCGCAAAAGGCCAGAATCCGACCCGCCATGCGGTTGCACTTCGCATGATCGCAGCCCGGCTGTAGCCGCCCAAGGCATCGTTCAGGCAGCATACATGTGGCGCTGGATCGCCTGTATGGACCAATAATTACACATGCAAGTGAAGGTATGGCGCGCCCGAAAGGATTCGAACCTCTGACCCCCAGATTCGTAGTCTGGTGCTCTATCCAGCTGAGCTACGGGCGCGTTGGGGGCTAACTATCCGCCTGTTGCGGGCATTGCAAGGGGGGCTTGCAAGTATTTTCACAAAATATCCGTCAATTTGAATTCGGCATCCAGATGCGGAATTCTGTCCCGTCTTCGTCCGAACGCGTCAGTTCCAACCGGCCGCCATGGCCGTGAACCAGCTCTGCCGAAATCGCCAGTCCCAGCCCGACACCGCCCTTGCGCACACCGCCCTGAAACGCCTCGAACAGGTGGTCGCGGGCGCGCGGCGGCAGGCCGGGGCCGCTGTCGCCCACGCGGATGCACACACCGTTCTGGCCATCAGACTTGCTGTCCTGCGCCGATATCTCAATCACGCCGGGCTGGCGGGTGGCTTCCAGCGCTTGCCGCGCATTGCGCACCAGATTGTGCAGCACACGAAACAGCTGCTCTTCGTCGGCGCGCAAATGCAGCGTGCCCGGAATATCGGCCAGAAATGTCACCTGCGCCCCGTCGGTCAGGGCAAGGCGTTCGCTTTCGATCACATCCTCGATCAGGGGGGCCAGTTGCACGCGTGTCAGGCGGGGCGGTGGTTCTTCGGCCTTGCCGAATGCAAGCGTGGCTTCACACAGGTTGATGGCGCGCGACAATGACCCCACCAGTTTGGGGGCGGCGCGTTTTACGCTTGGGTCATCGCTGGCTTCCATCCGGTCGGCCAGCATTGACGCCGTTGTCAGCATGTTGCGCAGATCATGGCTGATGCGGGCCACCGACCCGCCAAGCTGGGCCAAGCGGTCCTTCTGGCGCAAAAGCCCTGTCAGATCGTTTTGCATCTTGTGCAGCGCTTCTTCCGCATCGCGCAATTCGCGGATGCTGGATTGCGGGGTGATGATGCGTGTCTGATCCTGCGGGGATTCGGCATAGACAGCCATTGACTGAATAACCCGGCGCATGGGTGTAACAACGAACCAGCGCACGGACAAAAACAGCAACAACGCCGTAAAAATGGAAATCGCCAGCGAAAGCAGCAGGATACGTTGGCCGTAATCCCATAATTCCTGATGCAGATCACGCGTGTCCAGCGCAATTTCAATCAGCAATCCGCCACGTTGCACAGGGTCGCCGATCACACGGATGATGCGTGTTTCGCGCGCGCCCAGTTCCTGAAACGCATCCCTGATCAGGGTGAACATGGTGCTTGTGCGCAGGTCATAGGTTGCATCGACAGGGCCGGGCAGGGGGGATGACAGGACCAGTTCGCGCACTTCGTCGCGGCGCAGAACTACGTTAAAAACGCCTGCGTTTTCAAGAAGTTCCCCGGCCAGTTCCCCCGCAATGGACCCATCGGACGCCAGCAGCGCCAGCGATGCGATCTGTGCGCGTTCCAGCCGCGCAAGCAGGTATTCCTCGCGGTAGCGGGCCACCGATGGCGCAAAAATCAGCACCTCTGCCAGCATCACGAAGATAACGGCAAGCAACAGGAACCGACCCGACAGCGTGTTGACGAACATGCTCCCTCATGCGCGCGCCGATTCTTAGGGCAGCCATCTCTGCACCATTCTGACGACGCGCTTTATCATAGGGTTATCAAATAGCTTGGGCGAAAAATAGGCCCCAGCCGCACGTTTGCCGATTTCCGCCAATGTCGGGTATGGCAGCACTGTCGCGGCAATCGCGCCAAGTTTCAGGTTATTGGCGATCGCCAGCGCAAACGGGGCGATCAACTCGCCCGCCTGCGCGCCTGCCAGCGTGACACCAACAGGCCGTCCGCGTGCGACCATCAGCTTGATGAACCCGTCGGTGCGCCCGTCTGCCTGCGCGCGGTCAATCTGGTCATACCCGATACGCTGCACGCTAAGTTGCCCGCCAAACTTCTGGCGTGCCTGCGCTTCGGTCAGGCCAATCTGGGCCAGTTCGGGGTCGGTATAGGTGACGCGCGGGATATGGTCGTGCCGCGCCCTGACCGGCAGGGAAAACAGGATGGACCGGATAACAAGGCCCGCATGATAGCCTGCAAGGTGGGTAAATTGCCCATGCCCCGCCACATCGCCAATGGCAAATACGCGGCGGTTCGTGCTGCGCAGATCGGCGCCCACCTTAATGCCGTTGCGGTCATGGGTAATGCCTGCTGCATCCAGATTCAAACGCTCCAGATTGGGTTTGCGCCCGACGGCCACCAGCAGATGCGTGCCTGCGAATATGGTGCCGCCCTTGACCTGCACTTCTATTGCGCCGGCGCGGCCTGAAACCTTCTCGACCTGTGCGTGCTCGATTATTTCAATGCCTTCATGACGCAACTGTGTCACCACAAGCTCTGTCGCCTCAGGGTCTTCGCGCCCCAGCGCGGATGCGCCATCAATCACGGTGACCCTTGCGCCAAGCCTGCGATGGGCCTGCGCCATTTCCAGCCCGATTGGCCCTGCCCCGATAATCAGCAGGTGGCCGGGGCAATCGTGTTGCGTGAACAGGGTTTCGTTGGTCATAAACGGCACGCCGTCCAGACCGGGGATCGGGGGCACCAGCGGGCTTGATCCGGTGGCAATGACGAAACGGCGCGCACGGATGGTGGTGCCGTTCACCTTGACCGTGTGAGGGGTGGTAAACTGCGCGTAGCCTTGAATGACCTGCACGCCCAGCCCTTCGAACCGGTCAACGGAATCATGCGGTTCAATCGTGGCGATGGTGGCATTCACATGGTCCATCGCCGTGCGGAAATCCTGCGGCTCTGCGCCCCCGCGGGCCTTGGCGGCTTTGGCCTGTGCCAGCAGCGCCTTGGACGGGACACAGCCATAATTCAGGCAATCTCCGCCCATTTTATGGCCTTCGATCAGGATAACGCGCGCGCCCATCTGCACCGCCCCTGCGGCCACGGACAGGCCACCGGACCCTGCGCCGATGATACAAATGTCGGTGTTCAGATCGCTCATAGCGGGGCTTCCTTTTTGCGCAGCGCTTTAATGACGACAGGTAACGCGGAAAGTGCCGCCAGCGCCAGCAGCGGGCCAAGGATATGCGGCTCGAAGATGATGGCCATATTCGGCGTTTCATCGCGGGCAAACACTTCGCCCAGACCGGCGCCAACCCATGTGTAGACAAAGCCGCCCGGCAATATGCCAAAGAAGGTCGTGGCCGCAAAGACAGACAGGCGCACGCCGATCAGGGCAGGAATGACATTCATGACAAAAAACGGCAGCACCGGCATCAGCCGCAGGGAAAACAGCACAGGCGCTTCATTTTCACGGATGGCGGATGTCAGGCGTTTCATCCGCCCGTCACTGGCATCGATCCTGGCAGCCATGGCACGCCCGAACCCTGCGCGCACCGCCAGAAAAATTAACACGGCCCCGGTCGTGGCGGCCACTAAATTGAACAGCGCACCCGGAAACAGCCCGAACAAAAAGCCCCCCGTAAGGGTGGCCGCCGTCGCGCCGGGCAGCGAAAAGGCAACGATTGCGATATAGGCCACGACAAACATCGCAGCCGTCAGGGTGTAATGCGCATCACGAAACCCCACCAAAGCGTCGCGGTTGTCGCGCAGCGCGTCAAACCCCAGATAATCGCGCAGCAGGATTGCGCCGATGACTGCTATACAAACGATAAACACAAGGGGCAGGCGCTGGCGCCATCGTGACGAATGCAGTGGGGCAGAGTTGCTCACGGGGCGATCCTTTATTGGTATTGTCCCTAACCTTCGTATCAGATGGCGCAATTGTTTCGCGCGCGATAGCATGATCACAACAGGTTGATCGCCTGCGAGTATATTCGCGCAAATATTACAGACCGATGTGATTTTTGCCAAATTCAACTTGAAACCGTGCAATTGCGAATTGACTTGCGCGGTTCGGGGCCGTATCTGGCGGGTCTGTAATTGGATGGGTGGCCGAATCCGAAGGGGTTGCGGTTGCCGGAATGAAGGAACGGAGCGATGAAACGCACCTATCAGCCCAGCAATCTGGTCCGCAAGCGCCGTCACGGTTTCCGTGCACGCATGGCAACCAAAGCCGGCCGCAAGATTCTGAACGCACGTCGTCGTATGGGCCGCAAGAAACTGTCGGCCTAAGGTATTTGGCCCGAGGTTTCGGGCCGGAAGGGACCATGATGGCACCGCCGAAAGCAGATGTGGCTGGGCAAATCGCCTGCGCTGCGGATGCGTCGGCGGTTTTATCATATGAAAAACCCGATATTCTGAAGCGGCGCGCTGATTTCTTGCGCGTGGCAAAAGGCAAACGCATGCCGTGTCCTGCATTTCTGGTGCAGGCCCGCGCGCGTGGCGATGAAAGCCCCTTTCGCGTTGGGTTCACCTGCTCCAAGAAAGTCGGCAATGCCGTTATGCGCAACCGCGCCAAACGCCGTTTGCGTGAAATCGCGCGGCTTGTGATGGCGGGGCAGGGGCAGGCAGGCTGGGATTATGTTCTGGTCGGCAGGCCAGATGCGACTGTCAGCCGCGACTTTGGCGCCATGTGCGCCGATCTGGAACATGTATTGCAAAAGCTGCACGGGGCAGGGCAATGACCCCGCTGGCATGGGTCTTTTCGCTGCCGGTGCGGTTTTACCGCGTCGTGTTCAGCCCGTGGGTCGGGCATGGCTGCCGCTATCAGCCGACCTGTTCTGCCTATGCGCTGGAAGCGCTGGAACGTCACGGTGCGATCAAGGGCGCGTGGCTTACGATGCGGCGCATCGGGCGGTGCCATCCATTGGGGGGGGCGGGCTATGACCCCGTGCCGGGCGCGGATGCCGATCATGATGCAAAACAGCATCGCTGATTTTGCAGTGCGGCGGGTTTTATTGCATAGGCATATAATCAAGGATGGTTCCCCGAATGCTTGACGAAACTGCTGATCTTCCGCTTATTTTGCAAGGTGCCCCTGACACGACCGAATTTCGCAAACTGCGCAAGCGCATCATCCGCGAAACCCGCGCCGTGATCGAGCAGTATGGCATGATCGAGCAAGGGGCGCGCTGGCTGGTTTGCCTGTCGGGCGGAAAAGACAGCTACACATTGCTGGCAGCATTGATCGAGTTGAAATGGCGCGGGCTGTTGCCGGTGGAGATTCTGGCCTGCAATCTGGATCAGGGCCAGCCGAACTTTCCGGCGACGGTGCTGCCCGAATTCCTGACACGGATGCAGATCGCGCACCGAATCGAATACAGGGACACCTATTCCATTGTTGTGGACAAGGTGCCGCAAGGGCGCACCTATTGCGCGCTGTGTTCGCGGTTGCGGCGTGGCAACCTGTATCGCATTGCCCGCGAAGAAGGGTGCAGCGCTGTGGTGCTGGGCCATCACCGCGATGATCTGCTGGAAACCTTTTTCATGAACCTGTTTCACGGCGGGCGTATGGCGACCATGCCGCCGAAACTGCTGAATGAAGACAGGGATATGTTTGTCTACCGCCCACTGGCTTTTGTTCCAGAAGACGATTGTGACCGGTTTGCGCGGGCCATGAATTTCCCCATCATTCCCTGTGATCTGTGCGGGTCGCAAGAAGGGTTGCAACGCATGCAGGTCAAGGCGCTGCTGGATGAATGGGAAAAGCGCAGTCCGGGACGACGGAATGTCATGTTCCGTGCCTTGATGAATGTGCGTCCATCGCATATGCCGGACCCACAGCTTTTCGACTTTCTGGCCCTTGCGCGCGGGGCCAAACGCCCGCCCGACCCGAATGCGCCCCCTGATCTGACCTTGTGACAGGATAAAACAGGGAAAACCGCTTGACCTTTGCCCAGTGCTTCTGTTGAACCGGGCGCGACCCATTATGTGACAGGAAACGGCCTTTTCATGGACGAACAGAACCGCAATCTGCTTTTGGCCTTTGCTCTCAGCCTGTTTGTGCTGGTTGTCTGGATGTGGATGTTCCCACCGCCCGAACCCGCGCCGCAGGACGCCGCCGATGTGGCTGAACTGCCCCTTGCCGAAGGCGAGCAGGCGCCCGCTATGGTCGAAGGGCTTGACAGCGACGGGCTGCCGGAATTGCCGCGTATCGACATCGATACCCCGCGTCTGGTCGGCACGATCAACCTGCGTGGTGGCCGCATCGACGATCTGGCGCTGCGCGATTACCGTGAAACGGTCGATGCCGATTCCGACATTGTGCATTTGCTGACCCCCGAAGGTTCGCGTGAGGCGTTCTACGCGCTGCATGGCTGGCGGCCGGGCCGTGATATGGGCTGGGATGACGTGCCGGGTGCCAGCACCGCCTGGGAACTGGTGGACGGCACGCGCCTTGCACCGGGCGCGCCTGTGATGCTGGCCTGGACCAACGATCAGGGCGTGCGGTTCACACAACGCTATGATGTGGACGAAAACTTCATGTTCACCATCACGCAAGGCGTTGAAAACACAGGTGATGTCACGGCGCGGGTTGCGCCCTATGGCTTGCTTTCACGCCATGGCGAACCGTCCGATCTGGAAAATTTCTTCATCAGTCATGAAGGGTTCATCGAAGTTGCCGATGGCAAGCTGAATGAAGACAAATACAAGGCCATTCGTGACCTGCGCGTCCATGAGCGCGAGAATACGAATGCGCGTGTGACCGAAGTTGCTGAAAACGGCTGGCTGGGCATCAGTGACAAATACTGGATGGCGATGCTTGTGCCCGAACCGGGGCAGGCGTTTTCAGCCGTGTCGCGGTTTATTCCGTCGCGCGATGTCTACCAGACCCGCGCCGACCTGCCGACACTGGTTGTCGGTCCGGGCGAAAGCGAACAGGTCCAGACGATGTTCTTTGCCGGTGCCAAGGAATGGAGCATCATCCGCGCCTATGAACGTGAACTGGGGATTGACCGGTTCATTGATGCGATTGACTGGGGCTGGTTCTTCTTTCTGACCAAACCCATCTTTGCGACGCTGTATTTCATCAATGGAATCATCGGAAATATGGGGTGGTCCATCATTACCCTGACGCTGCTGATCAAGGCCGTGTTGCTGCCGTTGGCGTGGAAATCCTATGTCAGCATGGCCAAGATGAAGGAACTTCAGCCCGAAATGATGGCGCTGAAGGAACGCGCGGGCGATGACCGCCAGATGATGCAGCAGGAAATGATGAAGCTGTATAAGGAAAAGAAGGTGAACCCCGCTGCGGGCTGCCTGCCGATCCTGTTGCAAATTCCGATCTTCTTCTCGCTTTATAAGGTTATTTTCGTCACGATCGATTTGCGCCATGCGCAATGGTTCGGCGTGTTCAACGATCTGTCCGCGCCTGACCCCACATCCATCATGAACCTGTTCGGGTTGTTGCCTTGGGCGGCACCGCACCCCGAAAGCATTCTGGCGATGGTGTTCATTGGCATTCTGCCCATCTTGCTGGGTGTGTCGATGTGGTTGCAGATGAAACTGAACCCGACACCCACCGAACCCATTCAGCAGGCCGTGATGATGTGGATGCCGTGGATATTCATGTTCATGCTGGGCTGGTTTGCATCGGGTCTGGTGCTGTACTGGATCGCGAACAACGTCATCACCTTTACGCAGCAATATTCCATCATGGCGATGAATGGCAGCAGGCCGGATCTTCTGGGTAATATTGGCGTGAAAAAGAAGAAGAAGGGCTAGGCACATGGGGTGGCGGCTGGCGCATATTTTCCGCCATCCCATCAAGGCGCATGGTCGGCAAGAGCTGGCACATGTCGCCCTGAGCGAGGGGCGTTGCCTGCCGTTCGACCGTCAGTGGGCTGTCGCCCATGAAGCGGCCAGATTGCGCGACGGCTGGAACCCGTGCATGAATTTCACGCGCGGCGCGAAAACCCCCGCATTGCAGGCAATTTCCGCGCAGCTGGATGACGGGACGGGCCAGATCACCCTGACCCATCCGGCACGCCCGTCCCTGACATTTGCCCCCGATACCGCACAAGGACAGGCGGATTTTCTGAACTGGGTTGCGCCACTGATGGCGGGCGGGCGCGCACAGCCGGTGCGGCTGGTCACCGCAGGGCGGGGCATGACGGACACGGATTTCGAATCCGTATCCATCCTGAACCTTGCGTCAAACCGTGTGCTGGGCAAACGTCTGGGCCGTGATCTGGGACTTGACCGCTGGCGCGGCAATCTGTGGTTGGACGGGCTTGCCCCATGGGAAGAATTTGACCTGCTGGACCGCGAACTGGCCATCGGGGACGCGCGGCTGAAAATTGTCGAACGTATCACCCGGTGTCGCGCGACAATGGTGGATTGCGCCACGGGCCGGATTGATGTTGATACGCTTGCGGAACTGGACGCAGGCTATGGCCACACAGATTTTGGCGTCTACGCCATTGTCACGCGCGGCGGCACCATCCGCACGGGCGACACACCGGAGCTTTGCGCATGACACAACTGCCTTTCCCCATTTCCGAAGAACCAACCCCTGAGGCCGCCGAACGGGGGCGCAAACTGATGACCGGTCAGGTGGAATTCCTGAAAGGGGTGGTCGCCATGGACGGCCTGCCGCCTGCAGACAGGATGGAAGTGTGCTTTGCTGGCCGTTCCAACGTGGGCAAATCAAGCCTGATCAATGCGCTGACGGGGCGTAAGGCGATTGCGCGCACGTCCAACACGCCCGGCCGGACGCAGGAAATCAACTATTTCACAGTTGCGGACAGTCATTATCTGGTAGATTTGCCCGGCTATGGTTTCGCCAAAGCGCCCATTCCCATTGTGGAACGGTGGCAGCGCCTGCTGAAAGCCTATCTGTCGGGGCGGGCCACATTGCGACGGGCGTTCTTGCTGGTGGATATGCGCCACGGGGTCAAGCCGGTCGATGCGGAAATCATGAAACTTCTGAACAGTTCCGCAGTCACCTTTCAGGTGGTGCTGACCAAGGCTGACAAGCTGGGCAGTGCAGCACGGGACCAGACATTGGAACAGGTGCGCAGCGCGCTTGCCAAACATCCCGCCGCATATCCGGAAATTATTGTCACCTCCTCCGAGACGGGGGACGGTATTCCCACTTTGCGCGCGATTATCGCGGACCTGACTTAACATGAAGAAGCAACGCCCCATGACACAGGATTGGTTTGCCACCGCCCGGACCCTGTCCGAGGCCCTACCGTATTTGCAGCGCTATTCCGGCGCAATCGTCGTCATCAAATTTGGCGGCCACGCCATGGGCGATGCCGAAGAGATGGCGTCTTTCGCGCGCGATGTGGTGCTGATGCGTCAGGTCGGTGTGAACCCCGTCATCGTGCATGGTGGCGGACCGATGATTAACGAAATGCTGCAAAAGCTGGACATCCAGTCCGAATTCGTGCGCGGCAAGCGTGTGACCGATGCGGCCACCATGAATGTGGTTGAAATGGTGCTGTCAGGGTCTGTGAACAAACGCATTGTGCAGGCTATCCAGCTGGAAGGCGGCAAGGCTGTCGGGCTGTCGGGCAAGGATGGGGGCATGGTCACCTGCGAACCTGACGACCCCGAACTGGGGCTTGTGGGCCGCCCGTCAAGCATTAACACCGAATTGCTGCATCATCTGTTCACAGGCGGGTTTATTCCGGTCATAGCGCCGCTGGGCATGGGGTTGCAGGGCGAGACATATAACATCAACGGCGACACGGCCGCAGGTGCCATTGCCGCCGCGCTGAAGGCCGACCGCCTGCTGCTGCTGACGGATGTGTCTGGCGTAAAGAACGAGCACGGTGATGTGGTGACACAGCTTAGCCCCGCCCATGTCCGCACATTGACCCAAAAGGGCGTGATTGCGGGCGGCATGATTCCAAAAACGCAAACCGCCCTTGATGCCATTGACGGGGGCGTGCGTGCTGTGGTCATCCTTGACGGGCGCGCGCCCAATGCGTGCCTGCTGGAATTGTTCACCGATCACGGCGCGGGCAGTATTATCCGCGAGTCCGTGCCATTGGCCAAAGCATAAGGATGACGCATGCCGCAGGTGCCGGACCGCATTGCTGATCTGGCGCAGGCACATGCACTTGCTGTCATGGGCAGTGTTCAGCGTGATCAGGCAGTGTTGCCTGACGGTGTGCAGACGCTGGTTCTGCTTGGCCCGCACGGGCCGGGCTTCTGGGAAACCTTCACGGCCAGTCCCGAGTATATCGACGGCACCCCCGATCCGATGGACCGCTGGTCGCGCCGTATCATTGATGTGATGGCGCAGCAGCTGGGCGCGCGCGCAATCTATCCGTTTGGCGTCCGGCCGCCGCACCCGTTCTACAGTTGGGCGCTGGCAACGGGCCGCGTCTGGTCGTCGCCTGTGCAATTTCTGGTGCATGACAGGGCGGGACTTTGGGCGTCTTTTCGCGGGGCCTTGGGGTTCGCTGACATGTTGGACCAGCCCGCGCGCCCCGCAGCCCCCTGCACAGGCTGCGCGCAGCCCTGCACCACAGCCTGCCCTGTGGGCGCATTGACACCGCAAGGGTATGATGTGCCCGCCTGCCATGCGTTCCTTGACAGTGCGGACGGTCAGCGCTGCATATCGGGGGGCTGCGCTGTGCGGGCCGCCTGTCCGGTGTCGCGCGCTTTTGGCAGGCACCCGGACCAATCTGCATTCCATATGAGGCAGTTTCACCCATGACCCTACGCCTGATCCTGACACGCCACGCGAAATCCGACTGGGACAACCCGCTGGATTCGGATCATATGCGTCCGCTAAACCCGCGCGGGCAACGTGCGGCCCCCGTGATCGGGCGCTGGCTGGTGCGCAAGGGCTATCTGCCGCAGCAAGCGCTGGTGTCGGATGCGACACGCACGCGCCAGACATGGGAACGCCTGGGGGCCGAATTTCCCGCAGCCGTGCCCGCACAGTTTGAAGCGGCGCTGTATCATGCAGGGCCGGAAGTGATGCTGCGCGTCCTGCGCACGGCGCGCGCGCAAACGGTCATCATGATTGGGCATAATCCGGGCATTGCCGCGTTCGCGCGCATGTTGCTTCGCGTGCCCCCGACCCACCCGGATTTTGGCCGCTATCCGACCTGTTCAACGCTTGTTGCGGAATTTGACGCAGCCGATTGGGGCGCTGTGGGGTATGGCAGCGGGCAGGCAGTGGCGTTCATTGTGCCGCGCGATCTGGATCAGCCGGACTGAAGCGCAAAATAGAAGCGTGCGGCGTCCAGAAACGCGCACCTGCGACCATTGGCCAGCCTTTCGGCGTCTTCATCGCTGCCCCATTGCTCTATCTGCCAATCTTCGTCCACGCGTGATGCGGTCCACAAGTCCTGCGGGGTGGCGAACCGGTCGATCGTTGCCAGACCAATAATCAACGATCCCGACATCGACACCAGATCATGAAAGGCCGTCAGTTCGAACGCATCAAGGCGTTCCACATCTGTGCGCATGCTGGCCAGCAGCACCGCCGGTTGCGGGGCGTGGATCACACCGACATAGGTGGCTGGTCTTACTCCGTAGCGATGCGCGGCCCAGTCCAGCAACGGGTCCCATGCCTGCGCTTCGCGTGCAATCAGTTCCTGCGGTGCTTGCGCACGGTAACAGGTCAGGTCACTGTCGCCATAATCGGCGATCATCGCGGTCACTTCGGTTTTCTGGCCACGCACCTTGTCGATTGCGGCATTGGCTGCGCGTGTGGCTGGCATTGTTTCGGGGTTTATGACATCGCCCTGTGCGCGCCATTCGTCCGCGATCAGGTCCGCGAAAGCACGCGTCGGTACCAGCAGCGGTGCCTTGGCTGGTGTTTTCAGCGAACGCCCGTCCAGCGTGACAGTGAAGCCGCCCTTTGCCGCCTCGACTACGGCGTTCGTCCAGAAGCGCTTTTTGACCCAACCGCTCATGCCTGACCCGCTGCCCAGATGCGCCCCAAGGCCGCGGGCAGGGCCGCAAAATCATCAATGACATGTGGACCCAGCGCATCGGCAGGGTGATAGCCCCAACTGACGCCAAGCGCATGTATTCCCGCCGCGCGCGCCATGTCCATATCATAGGTGGTGTCGCCCACCATGACCGCATGCGCGGGCGCAATGCCGGTTTCGCGCAGACAGGCATGGATCATCGCGGGATGCGGTTTTGACGGGTGGTCGTCGGATACCTGCATCGTCGCAAACTGCCCTGCCCAGCCATGCGCGGCCACCAGATGGTCCAGCCCGCGCCGCGATTTTCCGGTTGCGATGCCAAGGACCAGATCGCTTTGCAGGGCCAGCCCCGCCAACACGTCCGCAGCACCTGCATACAGGGGGGACAGGTCTTGCGCGCGCAAGGACGCAAACGCGTCCTTATAGGCGACAACCAGTTTCAAGTGTTCTGCCGGGCCCAGTTCCGGTGCCAGCCGTGCCATTGCGACAGGCAGCGACAGCCCGACGATGGACAGAACCTGCGCGCGGGCAGGCAGGTCATGCCCAATGGTGCTAAATGCCAGTTCCATGGCTGCCAGAATATGGCCCTGACTGTCCACAAGCGTGCCATCCACATCGAAAATGACAAGGCGTCGGGTCATGTTTCATCCTCGAACGGGTTGGCGGGCACATCGCGTGCATTCCAGCCAAACAGTTTCCAGCTTTGTTCCATATGGTCTGGCAACGGGGCGGTCAGGTCCAGCAGATTGTTGGTAACCGGATGCATGATCCGCAAGGACCGCGCATGCAGATGCAGCTTGCGGCTGACCGCGCCGCCGATACCCGCGCCCCAGCCATCGCCCAGATTTTCCTGCGCAGACCCGCCATATTTGCCATCACCGATGATGGGATGGCCCATTTCTGCCATATGTGCGCGCAACTGGTGGGTGCGGCCCGTGATCGGTGACAGCGCCATCCATGCCGCGCGCCCCGCCAGCCGTTCCAGAACTGCAAATTCGGTCATGGCACGTTTCGCGCCTTCGGTCTGGTCCACTTCGGCGGGGTGGATGCAGCGCATCTTTTCGCCTGCACCGCGCCCGCCGGTTTTCAACAAGCCGTAACGGATTGTGCCCTTGGCAGGCTGGGGAACACCCGCGACCAGCGCCCAGTATATCTTGCGCGCTTCACGGTGACGAAAGGCCTCGGCCAGACGACGGGCCACGCGCGGGGTGCGCGCCAGCAGCAGCACCCCTGACGTGTCCTTGTCCAGCCTGTGCACCAGAACGGGGCGTTCCTTGAACCCGAAGGTCAATGCCTCGGTCAGCCCGTCGACATGGCGCGCGCCCTGTCCGCTGCCGCCCTGACTGGGCAGACCGGCGGGCTTGTTCAGCGCGATGATATGGGCATCTTTCCAAAGAACGGCGCGCTGGATCATTTCGGCGTCGGCGGGCGATATGCCTGTTTTCGGGGTGGGGGGGGCTGCGGGTGTGTCGGGCAGGGGCGGGATACGCACGGTCTGGCCAGCCTCGATGCGGCTGGACGCCTTGACCCGCCCGCCATCAACGCGGATTTCGCCCTTGCGGCAGGCTTTCTCGATCAGGATTTGTGTGATCTGCGGGAATTGCCGCTTCAGCCAGCGATCCAGCCTTTGCCCGCCATCTTCCGGCCCCACCTGTCGTGTTTGCACTGCGCTCATGATCTGTTCCTTGTGTGTGGCCCTTCCTTTTCCTGCCCGTGGCCTGTTGTCAACCGATTGCCCTGCGCGCGCCCCCCCTGATGTGCGGATCAGCGCGGCATCTTGCCAAAACACACGCGGGGGAACAGGCGGGGCAACAGGCTATTGCGCGCGTTTTGCGCGCAATTTGGCGAACCATGCCACACGCTTGGACAATTCGCGTTCAAAGCCGCGTTCGGCGGGTTGATACAGCACCGGGCGTTTTACCCCTTCGGGGAAATAATCCTGCCCTGAAAACCCGTCCTCGGCATCGTGATCATAGGCATAACCTTCGCCATAGCCCTGATCTTTCATCAGTTTGGTCGGCGCGTTCAGAATATGTTTTGGCGGCACGGTAGATCCGGTTTTCTTGGCCAGTGCCAGCGCCCCTTTCCATGCCACATAGCCTGCGTTCGATTTGGGGGCGAGCGCCAGATAGATGACCGCCTGCGCCAGTGCAAGATCGCCTTCGGGGCTGCCCAGCCGTTCATAGCTTTGCCACGCTTCAAGGCAGATCTGCTGCGCCTGCGGGTCGGCAAGGCCAATATCCTCGACGGCCATCCGTGCCAGACGGCGGGCCAGATAACGCGGGTCTTCGCCGCCATCGATCATGCGTGCGAACCAATACAGCGCCGCGTCAGGGTCCGACCCGCGCACGGATTTATGCAGCGCCGATATCAGGTTGTAATGCGCATCACCGCCCTTGTCATATTGCGCCGCGCGCCGCATCAGGCGCTGCGCAAGGGCGTCTGTGTCCAGTTTCCCCGTCACCTTCCAGCCCATGACCTGTTCGATCAGGTTCAAAAGCGCGCGGCCATCCCCGTCGGCCATTTCCAACAACGCCTCGCGGGCAGGGCCGGTCAGGGGCAGGGGGCGTGCCAGTTCCTGTTCTGCGTGCTGGGCCAGACGTTCCAGCGCAGCCAGTGTCAGGCGTTCCAGAACAATAACCTGCGCGCGCGACAACAACGCGGCGTTCAGTTCAAAAGACGGGTTCTCCGTCGTGGCCCCCACCAATGTGATGGTGCCATCTTCCATATGGGGCAGAAAGCTGTCTTGCTGGGATTTGTTGAAACGGTGGATTTCGTCCACAAACAGCAATGTGCCGCGCCCGTTCTGGCGGCGCATCTTGGCCTGCTCGAACACTTTGCGCAGATCAGGCACGCCGGTAAAAATGGCGCTGATCTGGATGAAATGCATGTCGGTCTGATGGGCCAGCAGGCGCGCAATCGTGGTTTTACCCACACCGGGCGGCCCCCACAGCACCAGGGACGCCAGTTGCCCGCTGGCAAGCATTGCCCCTAACGGGCCGTCTGGTCCCAATGCCTTGTCCTGACCGATAACCTGTGTCAGATCGGCAGGCCGCAGCCGGTCTGCCAGCGGTCGGTTGGCGCTGGGCGGGGCTGCATCGGCGGATGTGTCAAACAGATCAGGCATGGCCACAGGCTACGCCCATGTATGCGCCAGTAAAAGCCCGAAATACCGTCATATCCGAAAGCGCAGCGAAACGCGCCTGCCATCGCGCAAGACGTCGATATGCCAGTTCCGCGACTGGCTGGCACTCAGGCGCAGCACGTCATCGGTGGTGTGCACATCTTCGCCATTGATGGCCAGCAAAATATCGCCTGTGCGCAATCCTGTGCGGGCGGCAAAATCCTGAACGCTGGTGGCCAGCACACCTTCCGCACTTGGCGACAGGTTGAATTCCGCGATAACACCGGGATTGATGCGCGCGACCGACAGGCCGCGCAACGCGGAACGCCCGTCAATGCTGCGCGCCTGACGGTCCGGTGTTTCCGGCGGGGCTATCAGGTTCATGCGTGTCGTGCGTATGTCATCGCCGTGCCGGTAGGACAGCTCGGATGATGATCCGATACCCTGACTGGCCAGCCGGAACATCATTTCCGGTGCCGAATTGACGGCCGCGCCATCCACGCTCAGGACGATATCGCCACGTTGCAGGCCCGCTTCAGACAAAGGGCTGTCAGGGTGCAGGTCCAGCAAGATGACACCTTCGGGGATGGGTTGATCAAAGGCTTGCGCAAGAGAGGCATCGACCGCCTGCGCGGTGACGCCGGCCCATGGGCGCTGGAACCGTGTCTGCCCGTCGCGCGCCTGTTCCACCACCTGCGCCACAAGATTGGCAGGAATGGCGAAGCCAATTCCATGCGATGCGCCAGAGCGTGTGATGATTGCTGTATTCACGCCCACCAGCCGCCCTTGCATATCGACCAGTGCGCCGCCTGAATTGCCGGGGTTGATGGGGGCATCCGTCTGGATGAAATAGCCGCGCCCGGACCCCACCGCGATGCCAGAGCGTGCAAGGCCGGATATTATGCCGCTGGACACGGTTTGCCCCACTCCGAACGGGTTGCCAATGGCCAGCACCAGCTCGCCCACCTCAACCTGATCGGAATCGGCAAATTCCAGAACTGACAAATCGGACGCATTGCGCAGCTTCAGAATGGCAAGGTCGCTTTCTTCATCGGTCAGGACAATATCGGCATCATATTCACGCCGGTCATTCAGCACGACACGAATTTCGGTCGCATTCCCCACAACGTGGAAATTGGACACAACAATCCCGTCGTCAGACACGATGACCCCGGACCCGAGCGAGTCCTGCACGCGCGGTGTGATCTGACCGAAATCACGGAACAAATTCCCGAAAAACGGGTCATCGGCAAAGGGGCTTTGGCGCTGCGCGACAATGCGCTGGGCATAAATATTGACAACGGCAGGGGCGGCATGACGCACTACAGGCGCAAAGCTAAGCTGCACCTGACCCAATGTTTCGGGCACGGATTGCGACGACGCAGCCGCAGGAAATATTGCTGCGCAAACCATCGCAAGCACAACTACAAGACGCATAAACGCATTCCCTTTTCTGAACCGGCATTCCCCATGATATAGGTATCCGCCCGCAGACAATTCAACGCAAAAAGCCCGCACATCCGGTGCGGGCTTTCCATAAGGCACGCTGCGTGGGGCGCAGGCTTATTCTTCGGTCGCGTCCTCGGCTTCCAGACGGGCCAGATCGGCTGCGCCTTTTGCGGAAACGTCACGTTCGACGAATTCGATGATCGCCATGGGCGCCATGTCACCATAGCGGAAACCGGCTTTCATGATGCGGACATAGCCGCCCTGACGGTCCTTGTAACGCGGGCCAAGAATTTCGAACAGCTTGGCAACATGCATGTCCTGCTTAAGCTGCGATGCGGCCTGACGACGCGCATGCAGGTCGCCGCGCTTGGCCAGCGTGATCAGCTTTTCGATGATCGGGCGCAGTTCCTTGGCTTTGGGCAGGGTGGTCTTGATCTGCTCATGTTCAATGAGCGAGCCTGACATATTCGCAAACAGCGCCTTGCGGTGCTCATGGGTGCGGTTCAGGCGGCGGTAACCTCTGGCGTGACGCATGTGATATCTCCTTTAACGTCGTCATTTTTACTTTGTCTGGCCGTGGATTGCGTGACCACGGCTCTCCTTGGGGCTTTTGGCCCGGGTCGCGTAGGGCGCGCGCACATGCACGCGCCCTACGCTTTTATCTTGCAGGCGGGGCGTCTAGATGCCCCACCCCTCAGAACTGGTCTTCAAACCGTTTGGCCAGCTCGTCAATATTCTCAGGCGGCCATTCTTCTACATCCATACCCAGATGCAGGCCCATGCCCGACAAAACTTCCTTGATCTCGTTCAGCGACTTGCGCCCGAAATTCGGGGTGCGCAGCATCTCTGCCTCGGTCTTCTGGATCAGATCGCCAATATAAACGATATTGTCGTTTTTCAGGCAGTTGGCCGAACGGACAGACAGTTCCAGCTCGTCCACTTTCTTCAGCAGAAGCGGGTTGAACTCCAGTCCGTCATCGGCATCTTTCGCACCAGCGGCTTCGGGTTCGTCGAAGTTGACAAAGACCTGAAGCTGGTCTTGCAGAATACGCGCGGCATAAGCCACGGAATCTTCTGGTGTGACCGACCCGTCCGTTTCGATTTTCATCGTCAGTTTGTCATAGTCCAGAACCTGCCCTTCGCGGGTAGGCTGAACTTCGTAGCTGACCTTGCGCACCGGCGAGAAGATCGCATCAATCGGGATAAGCCCGATTGGCGCATCTTCGGGGCGGTTCTTGTCGGCTGAAACATAGCCTTTGCCGGTGTTGATGGTCAGTTCCATGTAAACGGACGCGCCATCATCAAGGTGACAAATAACCAGTTCCTTGTTCAGAACCTCGATACCCGCGCTGGTGGTGATGTCGCCTGCGGTCACAATGCCCGGACCCTGTGCCGACAGCGACACGCGCTTTGGCCCTTCGACATCCATGCGCAACGCAACACTTTTCAGGTTCAGCACAATGTCGGTCACATCTTCGCGCACACCCGGCACGGACGAAAATTCGTGCAGGACATTGTCGATCTGAACAGATGTAATTGCAGCACCTTGCAGCGATGACATCAGCACGCGACGCAATGCATTGCCCAGCGTCAGACCAAAGCCGCGTTCCAGCGGTTCTGCGGTGACAGTTGCACTGCGGTTTGCATCTGCGCCTTGCTTGATATCAAGCTGCACAGGTTTTATTAGTTCTTGCCAATTTTTATGGATCATGGTCGCCTCCATTCCTGTCGCATTGCCATGACCCAGCAACACAACGCCCGAGGATCTAGAATGACGTAATCGGGCCGCGCGGATATGCGCAGCCCGACCTGTAAATCTGCTGAATTAGACGCGGCGGCGCTTGGGTGGGCGGCAGCCGTTATGCGCCATTGGCGTGACATCACGAATAGATGTGATGTTGAAACCGGCAGCGGCCAGCGCACGCAGTGCCGATTCACGGCCCGAGCCTGGACCCTGAACTTCGACTTCCAAAGTTTTCACGCCATGCTCTTGTGCTTTTTTGCCAGCATCTTCTGCGGCAAGCTGCGCAGCATAAGGTGTCGACTTGCGCGACCCTTTGAAGCCCATTGTGCCAGCCGACGACCATGAGATCGCGTTGCCTTGCACATCAGAAATCAGGATCTTGGTGTTGTTGAAGCTGGAATTCACATGCGCGACGCCAGCGGCAATATTCTTGCGGACCTTCCGCTTAACGCGGGTTTTATCACGAGCCATTTCTGAACCCTCCCCTTATTTCTTCTTGCCGGCAATAGCTTTTGCCGGACCTTTGCGCGTGCGCGCATTGGTGTGCGTGCGCTGACCGCGCACAGGGAGGTTGCGACGATGGCGCAGACCACGATAAGAGCCGATGTCCATCATGCGTTTGATGTTCATCTGAACTTCGCGGCGCAGGTCACCTTCAACAGTGAAATTCGCGTCAATATATTCACGAACTGCCAGAACTTCGGCGTCCGACAATTCATTGATACGACGTGAAGTGTCAATATTGACTGCTTCGCAGACTTGGTGCGCGAATTTCGAACCGATGCCATGAATATAAGTCAGGGCGATGGGGACGCGCTTCCCCGTCGGGATGTTTACGCCAGCAATACGTGCCACGCGGGTCTTCCTTTCGTTGCGGTTCCGTAATCCCAGAACCTTTTTTCACAACACGGGGGCATGGCCCGCGTGCATTTTAAACAACACCGCGCCCCGAAACAGGGCGCGATTCTGCGTATGAGTGTGTCGCGTATGCGTTTTCGCGCCAAAGGTCAAGGCCAATGCTGTGACTGTCAATCGGCCAGTTCTGCGGCCCTGCTGATCACGTTGTCAGGATGCTGGCAATCTTGGCGGAAACCGTGTCCATCTCGCCCATGCCATCGACGACTTCCAGCCGTCCCTTGGCATGGTAATAGCCCAGCAGGGGGGATGTCTGCTTGTAATAGGCCATCAGACGGGTGCGCAGCGCATCTTCGGTATCATCCGCGCGGCGCGTAAATTCGGTCCCGCCACATACATCACAAACGCCTGCCGTCTTTAACGGGCGTGTGGTGTCGTGATACACCTCGCCGCAGGTCGCGCAGGTGAAGCGTCCGGTGATACGGGCCACCAAGGCATCATCATCCACGCGCATTTCGACAACATGATCGATGGCACCGCCTTTGGACGACATAAGCGCTTCCAACGCATCGGCTTGGGCCAATGTGCGTGGAAACCCGTCAAAGATGGCCCCCGCGCCATCCAGACTGTCCAGCTTCTCAGCGATCAGGCCAATGACGATTTCATCGGTGACCAGTTCGCCGCGGGCCATGACATCGGCAACCAGATTGCCCATTTCCGTGCCCGAGGTCTTGGCCTCGCGCAGCATGTCGCCGGTGGACAGCTGCACCATGCCACGCTCGGTCACAAGGCGTTTCGCCTGGGTGCCTTTGCCCGCACCCGGTGGGCCGATCAGTATGATATTCATCGCCGCGCCGGTGCCTTCGGTTTGCCAGTGGTGCCGCGACGCTTGCCTTTGCCGCGAAGCTGTGATTTTTCCAGCAGCCCCTCATATTGATGCGCAAGCAGATGCGACTGAACGCGATTGATTGTGTCCATCGTGACCGACACAACAATCAAAACGGATGTCCCGCCAAAATAGAACGGAATGGCCAGTTGTCCGCGCAGGATTTCCGGCAGCAAACACACCGCTGCCAGATAGATTGCACCCACTGTGACAAGGCGCGTCACCACATAATCCAGATAGTCCTGCGTGCGTTTCCCCGGACGAATACCCGGAATAAACCCGTTCTGGTTCTTCAGGTTATCGGCCACATCATCGGTCTTGAATGACACGTTTTGCGTATAAAAGAACGTGAAGAAGATGATCATTGCCGTGAAGAACATCAGATATGCAGGCTGGCCGGGGCCGAAATATGCCAGCACCGTGGCCATCAGTTCACTTTGCGAATTGCCCGAGAATGTGGCGACAGTGGTGGGCAGCAGCAACAAGGAGGATGCAAAGATTGCGGGAATCACGTTTGCGGGGTTCACCTTGATGGGCAGGTGCGATTGCCCGCCGTCAAACACCTTCATTCCGACCTGACGGCGCGGATACTGGATGGTGATCTTGCGGATTGCGCGTTCCATGAACACGACAAACGCAATCACCGCGATAATCATGATAACCACACCGACAATCACCGCAGGCGAAATGTCACCCGAACGGCCCTGACTTAGGAACTGTGCCAGTGCGGCGGGAATTTCTGCGATAATGCCCACAAAAATGATCAGCGAAATACCGTTACCGATGCCGCGTTCGGTGATCTGCTCGCCCAGCCACATCAGGAACATGGTGCCGCCAACCAGCGTGATGACCACTGCGGCGCGGAAGAACCAGCCCGGATCGGTGGCCAGATCACCGGCTTCCAGTGACACGGCCAGACCGTAGGATTGCCCCAGCGCCAGCAGCACTGTCAGATAGCGGGTATACTGGTTCAGCTTGCGCCGCCCCATTTCGCCTTCTTTTTTCAGCTGTTTCCACGGTTCATACATCGCGCCGACCAGCTGCACGATAATCGCCGCCGAAATATAGGGCATGATGCCAAGCGCGAAAATGCCCATACGGCTGATGGCGCCGCCGGTGAACATGTTCAGCATGCCGCCGATGCCCGACGCCGCTTCATCCATGAATTCACGCAAAGCCAGACCGTCAATACCGGGAACCGGAATATAAGTGCCGATGCGGTAGACGATCAGCAGCCCCAACGCGAAAAAGATGCGCTTGCGCAGGTCGGTCGCCTTTGCCAGCGCCCCCCAGCTGGTATTGGCCGCGAGTTTGTCAGCAGAAGATGCCATGCTCGTCTCTCTCTTACATGTCAGCGCCGCCAGACCGGGGTCCCGGTCGGCGGCGCGAAATCCCTATGCGGTGATGTAAGCGGCGTAAGCGCCGGTCACAACCATTATTCGGCTTCCGCCGCTTCCTTTTTCGGGGCAGGCGCCAGAATCTCGACCGTGCCGCCAGCTTTTTCGACAGCTTCCTGTGCCGATTTGGACACGCCGGTCACTTGCAGGTTGATCTTTGTGCTGATCTCGCCCTTGGCAAGAACGCGCACGCCGTCACGCTTGCGGCGCACCAGACCGGATGCGATCAGCGCATCTTCGGTAATGGTGTTGCTGGCGTCCAGCTTGCCGTCGGCGATGAATTTTTCGATCAGGCCAAGATTTACAACAGCGAATGCCTTGCGGTTGGGCTTGTTGAAGCCACGCTTTGGCAGACGCATGTAAAGCGGCATCTGGCCGCCTTCATAGGACTTGATCGCCACACCAGAACGCGAATTCTGGCCCTTGATCCCGCGGCCACCCATCTTGCCTTTGCCCGAACCGGGGCCACGGCCTACGCGCATGCGTTTCTTGGTTGCGCCTTCGTTATCGCGAAGTTCATTCAGTTTCATGTCGCTATCTCCTATGCCGGAAAGCCCCATCAGCGACGAATCGGGGCCACGCGGCGTGTTGTGGTTATCAGGGGCATGTTTCGCCCTGCGCGGCGTATAGACGGGTTGTTGCGGTGTTTCAAGCCACAGTTGGGGCAGGGGCTGATTGTCAGGCAGGCTGTTTCACGCATGGCTGATGCAGGGCAATTGTTTTTGGGTAAAACTGCGCCCGTGTCGATACTTGCATCGGGGGCAGGTTTCGCGCATAAAACAGACGTCCTTACAAGAGGTTTGCCATGCGTGCCCGTATTTACCGACCTGCCAGAAACGCCATGCAGTCCGGCACGGCCAAAACGCATCAATGGGTGCTGGAATTTTCGCCCGCGCAAGCGCGCCGGATCGATCCGCTTATGGGCTGGACCAGTTCCGGCGATATGGACGCGCAAGTAAAACTTAGGTTTGACGAGCGCGAGGCCGCCGAAGCCTATGCCCGCGCCCACGGCATTGAATATAACGTCATTGAACCCAAATCACGCCGCCCGAATCTGCGTCCGGGCGGGTATGGCGACAATTTTGCAACCAATCGTCGGCAGGTCTGGACACACTGACCCGATTTTTTTGACGGGACTGGTGGGATGCATGTTGCCTATCTGATGAATACCTATCCGGTGACCTCTGCCACCTTTATCCGGCGAGAGATTGCAGCACTCGAAGCGCAAGACGTGTCCGTCACACGCTTCGCCGTGCGCCCCTGGGACCAGCCGCTGGTTGACGAAGCTGACCGCGATGAGCAGACACGAACAACCTATTTGCTGGCCCCCGGCGGTTTGCGGCTGGCGGGCATGGCCCTGTCCGAGGGGGTGCGCAATCCGCGCGGGATGTGGCGCGCCGCGCGGGCGGCATGGCAAATGCAGCGCAACGCAGGCCACGGAACCTTCGTGCGCCATGTGGCCTATCTGCTGGAAGCGGTGCATCTGAAGCGGGCGGCGGGTGCGTGCACACATGTTCATGCGCATTTTTCGACGAATACCGCCGCAGTTGCAGTGCTGTGCGCGCAGCTTGGTGGCCCTGGGTATTCGTTTACTGCGCATGGTCCCGATGAATTTGTAAACCCTGCTGCGGCGTCCCTTCGGTTGAAGCTACATCACGCGCGCTTTGCGGTGGCCATTACCGAATTCGCGCGGGTTCAGCTGGCGCTGGCATATGGCATGGGTATCTGGCCCAAACTGCATGTTGTGCGGTGCGGGGTGGACATGGCAGTGCTGCGCCCCGCGCCACCACCCGCCGCAGATGCACCGTTTGTGTGTGTCGGGCGGCTATGCGTGCAAAAGGCACAGGAACTGATTGTGGCGGCGCTGGCCGAGTTGCACCAGACCCACCCGCAAGCGCGCGTCATATTCATAGGGGATGGCGACACGCGGCCTGCAATTGCCCGTGCGATTGAACGCCATGCGCTGCAAGATCATGTGGAATTGCGTGGCTGGGCGGATAATGCCGCAGTCAGCGGCGCGCTTGCGGATGCGCGCGCGCTGTTGCTGCCAAGTTTCGCAGAAGGCCTGCCCATCGTGATCATGGAAGCGCACGCCTTGGGGCGGCCGGTGATTTCCACCTATATTGCGGGCATCCCCGAACTGGTCGACCACCGGACCGGCTGGCTGGTGCCCGCAGGCGATGTGCCAGCGCTTGCAGATGCGATGCGCGCCTGCATGCAGGCATCGCCGGAAGAACTGGCAACAATGGGTGCCGTGGGGCGCGCGCGTGTAGAAGCGGCCCATGACATCACGCACAGCGCTGCGCAGTTGAAAGCCCTGTTCAGCAACTATGCGTGATGCGCTTACCCGTTGCCACGCAAGGCTTCGGGGTGTTCTGCAATGAACTGCTTCAGGGTGGCATACAGCCCGCGTGCCTTGCCCAGATCACCCGCATGCAATGCATGGGCAATGTCGTCGCAGATCATCTGCTGCACATGCTGTGGCCCGTGGTGAATATGCATCATATACTCGCCCAGTTCTGCCGCGAGCACCGGGGTGATATGTTCATGTTCCGCAATCGCCGCGATCTGCGCGCGCGTCAGGGATGTCATATCCAGAATATCGTTTTCGTTAATCATGGTCGGCCCTCCTCCTGATGCGGGATTATACCAGCTTCAGGCGAAGGTGCCTTGTTCCATGTCAACGCAAGCGCTGGCGCGTGTGCGTCAGCGCGTGGGCACCGGCGCCTCGCCGCGATAGTCATAAAACCCGCGCTGCGTCTTGCGCCCCAGCCAGCCCGCTTCGACATATTTGGTCAGCAGGGGGCAGGGGCGGTATTTCGTATCGGCCAGCCCGTCATGCAGCACATTCATGATCGCAAGGCAGGTATCCAGCCCAATGAAATCAGCCAGTTCCAGCGGACCCATCGGGTGATTTGCACCAAGCTTCATCGACTCGTCAATGGATTTGACCGAACCGACACCTTCATAAAGCGTATAGACTGCCTCGTTGATCATCGGCATCAGAATACGGTTCACGATAAAGGCCGGAAAATCCTCGGCGCTGGCGGCAGTTTTGCCCAGTTTCTCGACCACGGCAAGAAGGGCCTTATAGGTGGGTTCATCCGTGGCAATGCCGCGAATCAATTCGACCAGCTGCATGACAGGCACAGGGTTCATGAAATGAAAGCCCATGAATTTTTCGGGCCTGTCAGTGCGGCTGGCCAGTCGTGTGATGGAAATGGACGATGTGTTCGATGTCAGGATCGTATGCGGCTGGATATGGGGCAGCAGATCTTCGAAAATGGCCTGCTTGACGGTTTCGCGTTCGGTCGCGGCCTCGATTATCAGGTCCGAAGGTCCAAGTTCGTGCAAATTGGTTGTGGTGCGAATGCGCGCCATTGCGGCGGCCTTATCCTCGGCCGAGACCTTGCCGCGTGAAACCTGCCGTTCAAGGTTGCCGTCAATCAACGCAACCGCCTTGTTCAGGGCATCTTCGGATATGTCATTCATCGTCACATCGAAACCGGCCAATGCAAAGACATGGGCAATGCCGTTCCCCATCTGGCCTGCGCCGACAATTCCGACTGTCCTGATGTCCATTTCGTGCCCCCGGTATTCTGTTTCGTGCCGAACATATGACCCCCGCACCGACCAGCGCAAGAGAGAATGCCTTTTTCACCATGGCATAAGCCTGAATAACATAGTCCCCCTGATTGGGCCGTGTGGCTGCGCATTACCACGAAAATCTGCCCCTATCCGATGCAAACACATCGCGCTGTAGGGAAAATGTCATCAATGTGATGCTAACGTATTAGATTAACGCAGTTTTCCGGCTATAAAAAGTCATGGACATTATTACCCTTGTTGCAGCGCTTGCAGCGCTTTTCGTTGTTATCGGCATTTCCGAACCTTTGTCTGAACGGGCAAGGCTGCCTTTTACTGTGATTTTGGCCATCGTTGGCGGTATTCTGGGCGGTATCGCGCTGTATTTGCTGAATTCCGACCTGAGCGAGGCACTGAACCCGACCGTCAGGCGTTTGCTGGAGCAGCCGATACGCGCGAATGTATTTTTGTATGTTCTGCTGCCGACATTGCTGTTTCAGGTCGCACTTATGGTGAATGCGCGGCGGATGCTGGATGACTGGGTGCCCATTCTGGTCATGGCGGTGATGGCTGTGGTCGTGGCAACGGTGGTGATCGGCTACGCGCTCAAGCCCTTTACCACGCTGCCTTTGGTCGCGTGTCTGCTGATCGGCGCGATTGTGTCCACCACTGATCCGTCTGCGGTTGTAAGTATTTTCCGCAACATCGCGGCCCCCCAACGCCTGACCCGCATTGTCGAGGGTGAAAGCCTGTTGAATGACGCAGCCGCGATTGCGCTGTTTGGTTTCTTCATCACCTTTGTCATGCTGGGCGTGCCGGACCCGACCTTGCAACAGGCACTTGTTGCCTTTCCGTGGTTGATCGCGGGCGGGGTGGGCATCGGCTGGGTATTCGCGCGCGTAACCGTGTCCCTGATGGCGCTGATCCCGACATTTCCGCGCGCGCAGGTGTCTGTCAGTGTGGCGCTGCCCTATCTGACTTATATCGTTGCGGAACAGGTTGCCTCTGCGTCGGGGGTGATTGCGGTTGTGGTGTCGGGGCTGACCCTGAACCTGCTGGGACCGGGGCGGTTGACCCCTGCCAGTTACAACTATCTGCGCGAAGTCTGGGACGTGCTGGCCTATTGGGCGGGCGCGCTGATCTTTATTCTGGCGGCCTTGCTGATCCCGCGGCTTATGGGTGATGTGCGCCCCAATGATGTGTTCCTGATCGGGGTCATTGTTGTTGCGGCTTTTGTGGCGCGCGCCGTGATCTTGTTTGGCATGCTGCCTGTGCTGTCGGTGCTGAAACTGTCCCCGCGCGTGGACCGCCCTTACCGCGTGGCCATACTGTGGGGCGGGTTGCGCGGGGCGGTCACACTGGCGCTGGCGCTGGCGGTGACCGAAAGTGCGCTGGTCCCGCCCGCAATCAAGCGCGAGGTGGGCATTCTGGCCACGGGCTTTACCCTGTTCACGTTGCTGGTGCAGGGGACAACGCTGCGTTGGGTCATCGGCCGGTTGGGGCTGGACAGATTGCCCGCACTGGACACCGCGCTGTCCAATCAGGTTATTGCGGTCGCGTTGCAGAATGTGCGCGAAGCGGTGGCCGATACGACCCGCGATTACCGCCTGCCCAAAGAGGTTATTCGTTCAGAGGCCAAGCGCTTTGCCGCGCGGCTGGATATTGCCGTGGATCTGGCGGAAAACGCGCAGGCCATTCCCGACCGTGACCGTATTACGCTGGGGCTGATTGCATTGGCGGGGCGTGAACGCGATCTGATTATCGACAATTTCCGCCAGCAGTTGTTTTCGGCCCGTCTGGTGGAACAGATGCTGACAGATGTGGACCGCCTGATTGAACGCACACGGCAGGGCGGGCGCTATGAATACCGTGCCGCAGGCCGGATGGCGCTGGGCTATGGCGCGTGGTATCGGGTGGCCGTGTGGTTGCACAGCCGCCTGAAATGGTCATGGCTGCTGGAAACCATGACAGCAGACCGGTTCGAGATTTTGCTGAACCAGCGGCTGGTTCTGGGACAGTTGCACGGGTTTCTGGACAACAAGATCAGGCGCATCCATGGCCGCCGCGTGGCCGACCTGTTGCACGAACTTCTGCGCCGCCGCGAAGAGGAAACAGAAAACGCCATTGAAGGGCTGCGGCTGCAATACCCCGGCTATGCCGAAGAAATGGAACGCAGGTTCATTCGCCGGACCAGTTTGCGGCTGGAAGAACGCGAATATGAAACGCTGTTCAGTGACGGTTTGATCAGCCGCGAATTATACACCACCCTGCGCAACCGCGCCAACACGGCCCGCACCAAGGTAGAGGCCCGCCCGCATCTGGACTTTGCATTGCAGAAAAGTGCATTCGTGCGCAGCTTCCCCTTGTTCAAGGACATGACGGATGAGCAACGCCAGATCCTCTCTCGCGCTTTGACCACGCGCTATGTCGAACCGGGCGCTGTGCTGATACGCAAGGGGCAGGTGGCGAACTGCGTGTACTTCATTGCCTCCGGCGCGGTAGAGGTGGAACGCAAGGGCCAGAAAGCGCGTTTGGGCCGTGGCGAATTTTTCGGCCATATCGGGATGCTTGCACGCGAGCCGCGCAAGGCCATGGTCAGTGCCATCAGCCATTCCACACTTCTTGAACTGGATGAAGCACGTTTTCGCCGGATGCTGTCGCGCAACAAGACCTTGTTGCAGGCCGTGTCGGAAAGTGCGGCCAAGCGCGGCGTGGATCTGGACCTGAGCATCTTTGGCACCACACCAACCCAGACAGGGCGCGGCTGAATACCTGTCGCGTGATCTGATCAGGTTGAAACATCCGGTTTGTGGGCGGTGCTGGCCTTTTTCTGCCGTTGATGCCATGGATAAAGCCCGCGCCATCGGTGGGCCGGGGTCTGCCGATCCGGCGTTGGTGAAGTTCTCTTTATGCCTGCTGCATACTCCCAAGATCATGGGCGTGGACTGCCATCAGCAAATCGGCAGGCCGCGGGACGGCCCGCCGATGGCGCGGCGGCCTGCGGCCTTTGCTCCGCGCCTTGGGGCATTCCCAAAGTCCTCTTCAGGCCAGAATTAACCAGCCTTGCCAGCGCATCAGGGCATGACACTACGATAAACGACCAGCCTATTCCGCCGCGAGGGCCACTGTCTGGTCGCGCGCGCGACCAATATCCGCAAGTTCCTGAACGATCCCGCCCATGACATTGGCGAAATGGTCGAAATTGGCATTCGGCGTTACGCTTGCTTCATTCAGATACAAGCCGCGGTCAATTTCGATCTGGACCACATGCTGGCCTGTCGACGGGGTGCCATAGCGCTGCGCAATATACGCGCCAGCGAAGGGGGCGTTGCGCGCGACGCGGAAACCCGCTGCCGTGAACACTGCGGCCACCTTGTCGCTGATATCCCCTGAACATGCTGCCCCGAAGCGGTCGCCAAGCACGATGTCAGGGCGTTTGCCCGCGAATCTGCGGTCGTGATTGGTGGCATCGCGGGGCATTGAATGCATATCGAACAGAATCGCCCTGCCGAAACGCCGGCGTTGCTGGTCCATCAGCACGGTCAGCTTGTCATGATAGGGATGCCAGAAACGCGTTAGGCGGGCCTCGGCCTCTGATCGGGTGATCTTGCCTGCATAGATGGCGCGCGATCCCGCAACAACACGGGGAATCACCCCCAGACCAGACATGATGCGGGGGTTCAGCATGGATTTGGGAATATCGGCAATCAGCGCCGGGTCCAGTTCTGTGACCGCACGGTTATAATCCACGAATGCGCGCGGCACGCCGCCCAGCAGCACGGGTGCCCCGACATCTGGCGCGCCTTTCAGGAACAGATCGACATAGGCATCCTCGGACGAGCGAAGCACGAGTTCGTCCAGAACGGACGCCTTCAGGAACTCGGGCGCATACTCCCGTCCACTGTGCGGAGAGGCGAAAACCACCGCACTTGTCGCCATACGCGCAGGAAAAAAATTAAATGCGTTCATTTGTCCGGCCATGTTTCAGAAAATAACTATAGCGCGAATGATCTGGCTTTCGAAAGCCCTTGATCATGCCTGCGATTCTTTCTATACGGGCCGCAATTGGCGCGGTTGCATCCCGCGTCCCTTTTGTTTGGGGCGTATGTGGATGGACCTGTCAGGGCGCGTAGCTCAGTGGTAGAGCACTACGTTGACATCGTAGGGGTCACAAGTTCGAACCTTGTCGTGCCCACCATTAACCCCTGCAATCCCGCAGGATAACCGCAATGGCGCAAGCGCGCCGCGATAAGGAGAAGGCCGATGAAGGTCAGAAACTCGCTCCGGTCGCTCAAGCAGCGCCACCGCGATTGTCAAATCGTGCGCCGCAAGGGCCGTGTCTATGTTATCAACAAGACACAAAAGAAATTTAAGGCACGTCAGGGCTGATTTATCAGCGTTGATGTGTTGAAAAACCGCCCTCCCGTTATCGCGGGGGGGCGGTTTTCGCATATGAACTGCTTGTCGTGCGTTCGTAATTTGCGCCCATGCCGTGCCACCGTCGCTGCAAACAGCCAGCCCGAAGGTGGCGTGGCCGTGTGGCGTGATGCCGGCAAGATGATTCGCAAATGATCACGCCTGTTCCGGCATGTGCGGGGCGCTGGCGGGCAATGCCTTGGGCTTGTTATTTGTCCGAACCGCCAGGCTGCGCCAAAATCGCCCCTGCGATGTCCGGCGTAGTCTGGCGCGTCATTCAGGATTGTTGGTGAAAGCTGCCATAGCTGCCTTGGCTGAACACAAGCGGGGCACCACGGCTGCTGTGGCAGCGCAGGACACGCCCCACAACAATCAGGTGATCCCCGCCATCATGGGTGTCATGCAAGGCGCAATCAAACCGCGCCAGCGCCCCGTCCAGAACAGGGTTGCCTTCGGGCGTGACCAGATGTTGCAATCCGTCAAAGCCAGCGCCGTGACGGCCAAAGCGTGCAATCCAGTCTTTCGCATCATCACGCAGGATATGAACCGAAAAATGCGCCGCCGTCGCAAAATGCGCAAACCGGCTGGATGACCGGGCCGGTGACCATAATATCAACGGAGGGTCCAGTGACAGGCCCGAAAAGCTGTTTGCGACAAACCCCATCGGCCCGTTTTCGCTGGCGATGGTGACAAGCGTCACGCCGGTGGCAAACTGGCCCAGCGCGTCGCGAAACGCCCGTGCATTACCTGTGTCCGGTATGAAGCCCTGTTCCAGCACCGTGCCCTCGTCAGTTGATGTGTCACCGCCTGATGTCTGCTGGACGTATCGACTTTGGGACCGGACATCAACTGGTCTGGGGGATATGGGAACGTTCACGGCATACTCCGGTAGCAAACAGCGCGGCTGGAATGAAGTTTAGCAAAACCGTCACAGAAACGATTTCTTTTGCAAAGATAGCCCCTGACGCATGTCAGACAAGGTGATGCGCATCAGAACAGACATGAAAATGCCGCAAGGCCGGTATGGCGCTTGCGGCATTTCAAATTTGCGGCAAAAAGGGGCAATTGCCCGATTTAGCTTAACGTGCGTTCGATTTCTTCACGCTCGAAAATCTCGATGACGTCTTTCACGCGGACATCTTCATAATTCTCGAAGGCCATACCGCATTCCTGACCGGACTGCACTTCCTTGACCTCGTCCTTGAAGCGCTTGAGGGTTTTCAGCGTGCCTTCGTGAATCACCACGTTGTCGCGCAGCAGGCGCACGCCCGCCGAACGCCGTGCCACCCCTTCGGTGACCAGACAGCCTGCAACCTTGCCAACACCGGACACCTTGAACACATCCCGGATTTCGGCATAACCGATGAAGTTTTCGCGCACTTCCGCCGACAACAGCCCTGATGCAGCGGCCTTGATGTCATCGACAAGATCATAAATGATCGAGTAGTAGCGCAGCTCAACGCCCTTTTGGTTGGCAGATTGCCGCGCTGACGCATTGGCCCGCACATTGAACCCGATGATCGGCGCGCCTGATGCTTCGGCAAGCCCGACATCCGTATCGGTGATCGCGCCCACACCGTAATGCAACACACGCACGCGCACTTCGTCATTGCCGATTTTCTCAAGCGCCTGAACGATCGCTTCGGCAGACCCCTGAACATCGGCTTTCAACAGCACCGGCAGTTCCGAGATGTCCTTGTCAGCCTTGGCCTTGGCCATAAGCTGCTCCAGCGTGGTGGCGGCACCGGCGGCTGCGCGTTTGTCCTTGGCGGCTTGCTGGCGGTAATCCGCGATTTCACGCGCCTGCGCTTCGGTTTCAACCACGTTCAGCACGTCGCCCGCTTCGGGGGTGCCATTCAGGCCCAGCACTTCGACAGGAACCGAAGGCCCTGCTTCCTTGACGCGTTCGCCCTTGTCGTTGACCAGCGCGCGGACTTTGCCCCACTGCTCGCCCACAACAAAGATGTCGCCCTGACGCAATGTGCCATTCTGCACAAGAACAGTCGCGACCGGACCACGCCCGATATCAAGTTGCGCCTCGATCACGGCACCCATTGCGGAACGGTCCGGGTTTGCCTTCAGTTCCAGAATTTCTGCCTGAAGGGCAATCGCTTCCAGCAGGGTATCAAGCCCCATGCCGGTAACGGCCGACACTTCGACATCCTGCACATCGCCCGACATCGCCTCGACGACAACTTCGTGTTGCAGCAATCCTGTGCGCACCTTGTTGGGGTCGGCTGCGGGCCTGTCGCATTTGTTGATCGCGACAATCATGGGCACTTTGGCCGCTTTTGCATGGTTGATGGCCTCGATGGTTTGCGGCATCACCGAATCATCGGCGGCCACAACCAGCACCACAATATCGGTCACATTCGCGCCGCGTGCCCGCATGCTGGTAAATGCAGCATGGCCCGGTGTGTCCAGAAAGCTGAGCACTGCGCCTGATTCGGTTTTGACCTGATAGGCCCCGATATGCTGCGTAATGCCGCCTGCTTCGCCGGAAACCACATTGGTTTTGCGAAGCGCATCCAGAAGGCTGGTCTTGCCGTGGTCCACATGGCCCATGATCGTGATGATCGGCGGGCGGGGTTGCAGCAATTCCGGCGCATCCTCGACCTGATGGATGACTTGCTCGACATCAGAATCGGAAACACGGACAACCTTGTGGCCGAATTCCTCGATCAGCAATTCGGCGGTGTCGGCGTCAATCGACTGGTTCATGGTCGCCATGACGCCCATTTTCATCAGCGACTTGACCACATCGGCCACGCGTTCGGCCATACGGTTGGCCAGTTCCTGAACCACAATGGTTTCAGGCAGTTGCACTTCGCGCACAACTTTTTCGCGGCTTTGCGACTGGCCCATCGCCTTTTGACGGGCGCGTTCCTGCTTGCGTTTCATCGCAGCCATGGAACGTTGACGCCCACCATCACCGGAAAGCGCATCTTTCAGCGTCAGCTTGCCGGAACGACGGCCAGCATCCTCGCGCGGTTTTGCACGGGCCTGGCGGTCATCATCGGGGCGTTTGGGGGCCTTGCGCGCGTCCGTGGATGCAGGACGTGCGCGTTCCGAAAGCGGCGCTTCTGGCGCTGTCGGTGCTGCCGGTTTGGCGGCCTCGGCCTCTGCTGCATCCTTGCGCTCTTTGCGAATTTCGGCTTCAGCCGCGGCACGGGCTTCTTCTTGCGCCTTCGCGCGCAACGCTTCTTCGCGTTCGCGTTCTTCGCGTTCGCGCGCTTCGGCTTCATCGCGGCGGCGCTGTCGATCTTCTTCGCGTGCCTGTTCGTCCGCTGCACGAACGGCTGCGTCCTCGATCTCGCGGGATCTGGCTGCGGCCAGTGCTTTCAGGCGGCGTTCCATTTCGGCATCAGAAATGCCGGCAGGGCGTCTTGCCGGATCAGGGCGCGGTGTCGCACCGCTGGAGGGTTGTGTGCTCCCTGCTGCCCCTGGTTTCGGGACCACAACACGCTTGCGCTTCTTCTCGACCACCACAGATTTGGTGCGCCCATGGCTGAAGCTTTGCTTCACCTGGCCGCCTTTGCCGCCGAGTCCGAGTGGTTTTTTTCCGTCAGTATCGCTCATGCGTTCGTCTTGTCCTCTCCGGCGGTCGTTCCGCCGATTATCTGGCGCAGTCCGGCCAATCTTGCCGCTTCCTGTACAACAGCTTTGCTCAGTCCACCAGAGCGAAGCGCGGCATGTATCACATGTTCCCGTCCAAATGCAAAACCCAATTCCTGTGCATTCAGGCAATCTATGTAACTGTCGTCCCCGTCAGGGGGGCGCAATTTCGTCTTTCCGCGGGGTGATCCGTCACTTGCCTGGATCAACACAAACATCTGGTCCTTCAGTGCCAGATCGCGGCATTTCTCATATCCGGCGATCGCAAAGCCGGCCTTTCGCGCCAGCGACAGCAATTCCAGAACCCGCTTCGTCACCAGCTGTTCTACAAGATCAACCAGCCCGTCGGGCACGCTGACCTGCTGTTTTGCTGCCCGCGAAAACAGTTTCTTCGCCTCGGCGCGGGCCAGCGCATCGCGATCGGAACTTACCCATATCCCACGACCGGGCAGCTTGCCAGCCAGATCGGGGACAATCTGGTTGTCCGGCCCGACAACAAAGCGGATCAGCCCGGCCGCCGGTTGTGACTGGCCCGTTGCGATACACCGCCGTTCCGGGCCGTCCTGTTCCGTCTTTTTGCCGCCGCGGGCCATGCCTGCCATGCCTTTGCTTAGCTGTCTTCGTCCGCAGTTTCGGTATCTGCGACGTCCGCATCTTCTTCAGCGGGTTCCAGTTCAGACGGATCAACCCAGCCCAGCATGACACGCGCGGTCATGACAAGATGCTGCGCTTCTTCAAGGCTCATGTCAAAGGCTTCCAGCAACCCTTCATCCTTGACACGCGCGCCGTCCACGGTTGTCCAGCCGCCTGCAAGTTCCCAGTCGGCGCAGGTTGCAAAATCTTCCAGTGTCTTGATGCCGTCCTTGGCCAGTGCCTCGACCATCTGCGGGGTCAGACCCTCAAACCCGATCAGGCTGTCGTCAACCCCAAGGGCGCGTGCATTTTCCAGCGCAGCAGTTGCAATCGCTTCCAGTTTTTCGCGCGCACGGGTCTGCAATTCGTTTGCAGTGTCTTCGTCAAACCCGTTAATGGCCAGCAATTCATCAAGATCGACATAGGCCACTTCTTCCAGCGAGCTGAATTCTTCAGCAACCAGCAACTGGGCCATCATTTCATCAATGTCCAGTTCTTCCATGAACAGGCGCGTGCGTTCGGCAAATTCAGCCTGACGGCGCGCCGAATCATCAGATTCGGTGACAATATCAATATCAAGGCCGGTCAACTGGCTGGCAAGACGCACGTTCTGGCCGCGACGGCCGATTGCCAGTGACAATTGCTCGTCAGGGACAACGACTTCGATCTTGCCTGCATCATCGTCGATCACAACCTTGCTGACTTCGGCAGGTTGCAGCGCGTTCACAAGGAATGTCGCCTGATCTTCTGTCCAGGGGATGATGTCGATCTTCTCGCCCTGAAGTTCGTTCACAACCGCCTGAACACGGCTGCCGCGCATGCCGACGCAGGCGCCCACAGGGTCAATGCCCGAATCGTGGCTGATCACGCCGATTTTGGCGCGCGAACCGGGGTCGCGGGCAACGGCCTTGATCTCGATGATGCCGTCATAAATTTCGGGCACTTCCATCTTGAACAATTCGGCCATGAATTCCGGCGCGGTGCGCGACAGGAAAATTTGCGGACCGCGCGCTTCGCGGCGCACATCCTTGACATAGCAGCGGATGCGGTCGCCATTGCGGTAGCTTTCGCGGCCAATTTTTTCGTTGCGGCGCAGCACAGCTTCGCCACGGCCAATGTCGATGACCAGATTGCCGTATTCTTCGCGTTTCACGACACCATTCAGAATGGTGCCTGCGCGGTCCTTGAATTCTTCATACTGGCGGTCGCGTTCTGCTTCGCGGACCTTTTGCAAGATCACCTGCTTGGCAGATTGTGCCGCAATACGCCCCAGTTCCACTGGCGGCACCTGATCGCTGATTTCATCGCCAATCTTGGGGTCATCCAGATAGGGCGCTGCCTGCGCGACGGTCAGTTGGGCGTGGTGGTTTTCCAGTTCTTCATCAGCGACAACGGTGCGCACGCGGCTGAATGTGGCAACGCCGGTTTTGCGGTCGATCCGAACGCGAATGTCCATATCGGCCCCGTAGCGCGACTTGGCCGCCCGTGCGAGGCTGTCTTCCATCGCCTGAACGACCAGTTCAGGGTCGATCATCTTTTCGCGGGCGACTGCGTCGGCGGTTTGCAGAAGTTCAAGCTGGTTGGCAGAGGTGATCGCCATGTCTCAGTGCTCCTCTTGGTCCGCACCGGTGTCGGGCGCGTCCGTTTCGATCTGGTCAAACTTGCTTTCGTCAATGGCGCCGCTGTCTTTGCGTGTGCGCAACATTTCGGCGATCAGTTCATCGGTCAGCACCAGTTTCGCTTCTGACAGCCAGTCAAATTGCAGCCCGATGGTAAGTTGCTCGCCATGTTCTTCGATTTCTATCAGAACCTCTTCGCCTTCGACACCGGCAAGAACGCCCTTGAAGCGGCGGCGTCCGTCAATCAGTTCCGTGGTTTCCAGACGCGCCTCATACCCGTTCCAGACGTCGAAATCCTTCAACCGGGTCAGGGGGCGGTCAATGCCGGGGCTGGACACTTCCAGCGTGTAGGCATCGTCCAGCGGGTCTTCGACATCCAGAACGGCGGAAACGGCGGTCGAAATTCTGGCGCAATCCTCAACCTCTATCCCGCCTTCGGGACGGTCGGCCATGATTTGCAGTGTTGGCGTCTTGCCTGACATCACGCGCAACCGCACGAGTTCGAACCCCAGTCCTTCGATGACAGGGGCGACGATGGCAGCAACACGCTGGTCCAATGTGGTTTTGGCGATCAGGTCGCTCATGCAGCCCTCCCAAGGGGCAAAATAAAAAAACGGGCCATGCGGCCCGTTGGTTTTTCCGGTGGGCCTTCACAGGCGCCGCTGTTGGCATTCATATAGGTCGGCGCCAATGGAAACGCAAGCGCTAAAGGTTCAGGCGGTGCGTGTCGTGTCGCAGGTGGTTCATCACGCGCAGAAGTTCCGCACTGATCCCCGGTTCGGACAGGGCGTGCCCTGCCACTGGCACCATTTCCAGCCGCGACATGCCCCATGCAGCATGCAATTCCCATGCCGTATTCGGCGGGCAGATCATGTCATAGCGGCCCTGAACGATGGTTCCGGGAATGTGGCGCATGCGGTCCAGCCCGTTCATCAATGCCTGCCCTTCGCCCAGAAAGCACCCGTTGCGGAAATAATGGTTTTCCAGTCGCGCGAAAGCACGGGCATAGGTGCTGGGCGCATCGGCACCGCCAAGCCCGCGCGTCTGAATGGATGCCAGCGCGTTTTCCCAGCGTGTCCATGCGCGGGCAAAACGGTCTTCGGTCTGGCGGTCCCCGCTGAACAGCCGCTTGCCATAGGCGCCGATCAGATCATGCTGCTCATCCGGCGGAATCAACCGGGTAAATTGCGCCCATAGTTCGGGAAAGAAGCGACCGGCACCGCCGCCATAAAACCAGTCCAGTTCGGCCTGTGTGCCGGTAAACACGCCGCGCAACACCAGATAGGCCACACTTTCGGGATGGGCCTGCGCATAGGCCAGCGCCAATGTTGCCCCCCAACTGCCGCCGAACACGACCCAACGCTTGATTCCCAGCGTCTGGCGAATCTGTTCAATATCGGCAATCAGGTGCTGTGTTGTGTTGTGCTCGATGCTGGCTGCCGGTTTTGACCGGCCGCATCCGCGTTGATCGAACAAGACGGCGCGATAGGTCCGCGGATCGAAAAACCGCCGCATTGCGGGGCTGCATCCGCCGCCCGGCCCGCCATGCAGAACAACGACGGGAATGCCATCGGAATGGCCGCATTGTTCAACATAGACCTGATGCCCATGCCCCACATCAAGCATGCGCTGGTCGAATGGTTCGGGTATCGGGTAAAGACCCGAAACTGCGGTGTCATGTCCGGCAGACTTATCCATAAATTGGACTATATACCTGTAAAGGCCCGCCTGCCATATGCGATAGATGAAAAAAACCGGAGTGCGCATGACCATATCAACGATTGACCCCGCAGAGGTCGCCAAATTTGAAGCAATGGCCGCCGAATGGTGGGACCCGCATGGCAAGTTCAAGCCGCTGCATATGCTTAATCCATGCAGGCTGGACTATATTACCCGCCAGATTGCCGCCGAATTCGGGCGTGACATGTCCACGCCCGACCCCTTCAAGGGGCTGCGCTTGCTGGATATCGGGTGCGGGGGCGGGTTGCTGTCGGAACCCATGGCGCGGCTTGGCGCGGATGTCGTGGGCGCGGACGCCGCCGCGCGCAACATTCCCCTCGCGCAAATCCATGCCGAACAGCAAGGGCTGCGCATCGATTACCGCCACACCACCGCCGAGGCACTGGTAGACGCGGGCGAGCAGTTCGATGTTGTGCTGAATATGGAGGTGGTCGAACATGTGGCCGACCCGCTGGCCTATCTGACGGCCTGCCAGCGTTTGCTGAAACCGGGCGGGATGATGGTGTGCTCAACCCTGAACCGGAACCCTAAAAGCTACCTGATGGCCATCATCGGCGCCGAATATGTCATGCGCTGGTTGCCCAAAGGCACACATGAATGGTCCAAATTCATCACGCCTGATGAACTTTATGACCTGCTGCGGCAGGCTGGGTTCGATCCGGTGGACCGCAAGGGATTTGTTTTTGACAAGCTGCGCTGGGACTGGTCGATTTCCGAGCGTGACCTGTCGGTGAATTATGTAACAACGTCGGTCAAGCCGGGGCAGGGGGCGGGCTGATCGCGGCCCCTGCGGGGGTATCAGCTATACGCGATAACCAGAAGGACCGTGCCCAGAATCAGACGGTAAATGACATACGGCGTGAAGCTGACCGAGCGCAGCAGCTTCATCATGAAAACCAGCGCCGCCCAAGCCGCGAAAAACGAAATAACGGCTGCAATGGCCCCGTCTTTTGCCGCCTGCCAATCCGCTATAAGCACCACATCCAGCCCCATAAGCGTGCCGGATGCAATGATCGTGGGGATCGACATCAGCATGGACAGTTTCGCGGCATCATGGCGCGAATACCCCAACGCCCGCGCGCCAGAAATGACAATCCCCGACCGTGATGTGCCCGGGATCAGCGCAATCGCCTGCCAAAGCCCCAGAATAAGGGCGTGCTTCATCGTCCATTCCTGCGCCACGCGGGTCTGTTTGCCCATCTTGTCGGTCAGGTAAAGGACGATACCGAATATGATCATCATCCAGCCGATGACGGCAACACTGCGCATCATTTCCATAATGCCGAATATCTTGAAAATCAGCCCCAGTATGATCACAGGGACCGTCGCGATTGCCAGACAGAAGGCCAGAAAACCGCCCCTGTCGTTCAGGTTGCCGCGCAGCAGATGCGGCACACCGCGTAGCGCAAGCCCGACATCGGCGCGAAAATACCAGCAAACCGCGAATAATGTCCCGATATGAACCGCTACATCAATGACCAGCCCCTGATCATCCAGCGATGTCAGCGCGGGCAGCAAAATCAGGTGGCCAGACGAGGATACGGGCAGGAATTCCGTAACGCCCTGAATTATTGCAAGCAGGAAAAGGTGAAAAAAGGTCATGGTGTCCCCGTGTTTTTGGGCAAGCTACTGAAATGAGCGTTGAAGGCAATCATATAAATATGACAGCATTATTGACATAATTTGCAAGAGGAATCGGAAAGTATTCGCCGAACTGCTAAAAAATTATTGATTTAGGTCAGTATGTATGACTTTTCTTTGAGCCAGACCTTGTCTAAGACACAGTTTCAGAATTCTGGAGGATCAGCCATGGCCAAGCAGCAAATGCTCCGTTTCGTGACAGTCGGACGGGAAACGCCCCCAAAGCGCCCAGCGGACTTGCGGACCGAAGACTTCGATGAAATCTACCGCGAATTTGCCGCCGAGAAGGCCGCAGAGCAATCTGGACGGTGCAGCCAATGTGGCGTGCCCTATTGCCAGACCCACTGCCCGTTGCACAACAACATCCCCGACTGGTTGATGCTGACCGCCCAAGGGCGTTTGCAGGAAGCCTATGAGGTGTCACAATCCACCAATACCTTCCCCGAAATCTGCGGCCGCATCTGCCCGCAGGACCGTTTGTGCGAAGGGAATTGTGTCATTGAACAATCCGGCCACGGGACTGTTACCATCGGCTCGATCGAGAAATACCTGACGGATCTTGCATGGCAGGAAGGCTGGGTGCGCCCTGTGGTTGCGGCGACAGACCGCGCTGAATCCGTTGGCATTATCGGTGCCGGTCCGGGTGGGTTGGCCGCCGCAGATGTGCTGCGCCGTGCAGGCGTGCAAGTCACGGTTTATGACCGCTATGACCGCGCGGGCGGGCTTATGACCTATGGCATTCCCGGCTTCAAGCTGGAAAAACCCGTTGTCATGCGCCGCATCGAGCAGCTGGAAGATGGCGGCGTTGAATTTGTCCTGAATTGCAATGTCGGCGAAGATATCAGCTTTGACGCCATTCGCGGTAAACATGATGCCGTGCTGATCGCAACAGGCGTCTACAAGGCGCGCGATCTGAACACGCCCAATGCGTCTGCAACAGGTGTGCTGAAGGCGCTGGATTATCTGACCGCGTCGAATCGTAAAAGTTTCGGCGATGATGTCGCGGAATTCGATTCGGGCGCACTTGATGCGCGTGGCAAGCGTGTTGTTGTCATCGGTGGCGGTGATACGGCCATGGATTGCGTGCGCACAGCCATCCGGCAGGGGGCAACTTCGGTCAAATGCCTGTATCGCCGTGACCGTGAAAACATGCCCGGCTCGCGCCGTGAAACCCAGAACGCCGAAGAAGAAGGTGTCGAATTTGTCTGGCTTGCCGCACCTGCGGGTTTTGTCACCGATGATGATGGCAGCGTGACAGGTGTTCGCGTCCAGAAAATGCGTCTGGGCCAGCCCGATGCATCCGGCCGCCGTTCCCCCGAAGTGATCGAAGGCGCGGATTACACCGAAACCGCAGATATGGCGATCATGGCACTGGGTTTTGAAGCAGAAGATCTGCCCACACTCTGGGGCGTGCCCGATTTGCCGGTGACCCGCTGGGGCACTGTCCGCGCGAAGTTCAACACGCATGAAACCGACATGCCCGGTGTCTGGGCGGTGGGCGATATCGTGCGCGGGGCCAGCCTTGTGGTCTGGGCCATCCGCGACGGGCGTGAAGCTGCGCAATCGATTCTGAATTATCTTTCGGCACCCGCACAGGTCGCTGCCGAATAATCGCATTCCGATCAAAGGAACCTGACATGACGCAATATGATGACGCATGGGCCGCCCGTGAAGAAGCCCGCCGTGCCTTTGTCGCTGAACATGGCCTGTATAAACCCGAAGATGAACATTCATCCTGCGGGGTGGGGCTGGTGGTGTCGCTGGACGGCAAACCATCGCGCAAGGTGGTTGAACACGGCATTGATGCACTGAAGGCAATCTGGCACCGCGGCGCGGTTGATGCAGACGGCAAGACAGGCGATGGCGCGGGCATTCATGTGCAGATCCCCGTCAACTTCTTCTATGACAAGATCCGCCGCACCGGCCATGAACCCATGACCGACCAGTTGGTGGCCGTGGGGCAGGTGTTCTTGCCACGCACGGATTTTGCAGCGCAGGAACGGTCCCGCACGATTGTCGAAACCGAAGTTCTGCGCATGGGCTATGCGATTTACGGCTGGCGTCATGTGCCGGTAACCGTCAGCGTGCTGGGCGACAAGGCCAATGCAACGCGTCCTGAAATCGAACAAATCCTGATCCGCAATTCCAAGGGCACGGATGAAGAAACATTCGAGCGCGAATTGTATGTCATCCGCCGCCGCATTGAAAAAGCGATCACCGCCGCAGGTATCGCGGGTTTCTACATTTGTTCGCTGTCGTGCCGGTCGATCATCTACAAGGGCATGATGCTGGCCGAACAGGTCGCGGAATTCTATCCCGATCTGAAGGACGAGCGCTTTGAATCGGCCTTCGCCATCTATCACCAGCGCTATTCGACCAACACTTTCCCGCAATGGTGGCTGGCGCAACCTTTCCGCATGTTGGCCCATAATGGCGAGATTAATACGCTGAAAGGCAACCTGAACTGGTTGAAAAGCCATGAAATCCGCATGGCGTCATCGGCATTCGGCGACATGGCCGAAGATATCAAACCGATCGTGGCGTCGGGCGCCTCAGATTCGGCGGCGCTGGATTCCGTGTTCGAAGTGCTGGTGCGCGCAGGCCGCAGTGCGCCCATGGCCAAGACAATGCTGGTGCCTGAAGCGTGGTCCAAACAGGCCGTGGAAATGCCCAAGGCGTGGCGTGACATGTATTCCTATTGTAATTCCGTGATGGAGCCATGGGACGGCCCCGCAGCCCTGGCCATGACTGACGGGCGCTGGGTTTGCGCCGGTCTGGACCGCAACGGCCTGCGCCCCATGCGCTATGTCGTGACAGGCGACGGGTTGCTGATTGCCGGGTCCGAGGCGGGCATGGTCGTCGTCGACGAACTTGGCGTGCGCGAAAAGGGCGCGCTGGGTCCGGGCCAGATGATCGCGGTCGATATGGTCCAAGGCAGGTTGTATCACGACACCGAAATCAAGAACAAACTGTCCACCGCGCAACCGTTCGGGGACTGGAACGACAAGATTGTCGATCTGAATGACAAGCTGCGCGATGTGCCGGAAACCCGCCAACTGGACAGCGCCGAATTGCGCAAACGTCAGGTGGCGGCAGGCTACAGCATTGAAGAGGTCGAGCAGGTTCTGGCACCCATGGCCGAAGACGGCAAGGAAATGATCGCCTCGATGGGGGATGATACGCCGTCGGCGGTGCTCAGCCAGATCTATCGCCCGCTGTCGCATTACTTCCGCCAGAATTTCAGCCAGGTGACGAATCCGGCCATCGACAGTTTGCGCGAATTCCGTGTGATGTCGTTGAAAACCCGCTTTGGCAACCTGCGCAATGTGCTGGACGAAGACAGCAGCCAGACCGAAATTCTGGTTCTTGAAAGCCCCTTTGTCGCGAATGGCGAATTCGACGAGATGGTGCGCGAATTCGGGGATCAGGTCGCGTTCATTGACTGCACATTCCCGATTGGTGCGCGCGACGATGCGCTGCGCGACGGTCTGGCGCGTATCCGCGCCGAGGCCGAAGATGCCGTGCGCTCCGGTGCGGGCCATCTGGTTCTGACGGATGAGCATCAGGGGCCGGACAAGGTTGCCATGCCCATGATTCTTGCGACCAGCGCAGTGCATGGCTGGTTGACACGCAAAGGGCTGCGCACTTTCTGTTCGCTGAATGTGCGGTCGGCGGAATGTATTGATCCGCATTATTTTGCGGTGCTGATTGGCTGCGGGGCGACCACCGTCAACGCCTATCTGGCGCAGGAAACGATTGCCGACCGCATTGATCGCGGGCTGGTGGAAGGGTCGCTTGTCGATGCAATGCGCCGTTACCGTGCCGCGATTGATGCGGGCTTGCTGAAAATCATGTCCAAGATGGGCATTTCGGTAATCTCATCCTATCGCGGTGGCCTGAATTTCGAAGCTGTCGGCCTGTCGCGCGCGTTGTGTGCGGAATATTTCCCCGGAATGCAAAGCCGCATTTCCGGCATTGGTCTGAACGGCATCCAGATGAAACTGGAAGAAGTGCACGCCAAGGGCTGGCGCGGCGGGCAGGATGTTCTGCCCATTGGCGGGTTCTACAAGGCGCGGCGCTCGGGCGAAAAACACGCATGGGAAGCGCAGACCATGCATCTGCTGCAACATGCCTGCAACCAGTCCAGCTATGCATTGTGGAAGCAATACAGCGCCGCGATGCAGGCCAACCCGCCCATTCACCTGCGCGATTTGCTGGACATCAAACCGTTGGGCAAGGCGATTGCGATTGAAGAAGTGGAAAGCATCACGGCAATCCGCAAACGCTTTGTCACCCCCGGCATGTCCCTTGGGGCGCTTAGCCCCGAAGCGCATATGACGCTGAACATTGCCATGAACCGCATTGGCGCGAAATCGGACTCGGGCGAGGGCGGCGAAGATCCCGCACACGCCCACCCGCTGCCCAATGGCGACAACCCCTGCGCGAAGATCAAGCAGGTGGCATCGGGCCGGTTCGGTGTGACCGCTGAATACCTGAATGCCTGCGAAGAACTGGAAATCAAGGTGGCACAGGGGGCGAAACCGGGCGAGGGCGGCCAGCTTCCGGGCATGAAGGTGACCAAGCTGATTGCCCGCCTGCGCCATTCGACGCCGGGTGTGACACTGATTTCACCGCCCCCCCACCATGACATCTATTCGATCGAGGATCTGGCGCAGCTGATCTATGACCTGAAACAGATCAACCCGCGTGTGAAGGTCACTGTGAAACTGGTGGCATCATCGGGCGTGGGCACAATCGCGGCCGGTGTGGCCAAGGCCAAGGCCGATGTCATTCTGATTTCCGGCCATAATGGCGGCACGGGGGCCAGCCCTGCCACGTCCATCAAATATGCGGGCCTGCCATGGGAAATGGGCCTGACGGAAGCGCATCAGGTGCTTGCCATGAACAAGCTGCGCGAACGGGTGACATTGCGCACCGATGGCGGGCTGCGCACAGGGCGCGATATTGTCATGGCCGCCATGATGGGGGCCGAAGAATATGGCATTGGCACCGCTGCACTTATTGCCATGGGCTGCATCATGGTGCGTCAGTGCCAGTCGAACACCTGTCCTGTGGGGGTTTGCACGCAGAACGAAGACCTGCGCGCCAAATTCACCGGCAATGCCGACAAGGTGGTGAACCTGATCACGTTCTATGCGCAGGAAGTGCGTGAAATTCTGGCCAGCATTGGCGCGCGGTCGATGGATGAAGTGATTGGCCGTGCCGATCTGTTGGCGCAGGTCAGCCGTGGTGCGGCGCATCTGGATGATCTGGACCTGAACCCGCTGTTGCTGACCGTCGACGGGTCCGAGCATATCCGCTATGACCGCGACAAGCCGCGCAACGCAGTGCCCGACACGCTGGATGCCGAAATCATCCGCGATGCCGCGCGCTTCTTTGAAGATGGTGAAAAGATGCAACTGTCCTATGCTGTGGAAAACACCCACCGCACGGTCGGCACGCGTGCATCCAGTCATATCGTCAAGCGGTTTGGCATGCGCAACAACCTGCAACCCGACCACCTGACTGTTAAACTGGCAGGCAGCGCGGGCCAGTCGCTGGGGGCATTTGCCGCGCCGGGCCTGAAGATCGAAGTGTTCGGTGATGCCAATGACTATGTCGGCAAGGGCCTGTCAGGCGGTATGATCGTGGTGCGCCCGCGCATGTCATCGCCCCTGATTGCGCATGACAACACGATCATCGGGAACACGGTGCTTTATGGTGCAACTGATGGCCATTTGTTTGCCGCAGGCCGCGCGGGCGAACGTTTTGCCGTGCGCAATTCCGGTGCAAAAGTCGTGATCGAAGGCTGCGGATCGAACGGGTGCGAATATATGACTGGCGGCGTGGCTGTCATCCTTGGCAGTATCGGCGCGAATTTCGGCGCAGGCATGACGGGCGGCATGGCGTATCTGTATGACCCCGAAGGGCAGGCGGCAGACCTGATCAACATGGAATCACTGGTGACCTGCGCGGTCACGGTGGATCATTGGGAAGATCAGCTGAAAGGTCTGATTGAAATGCATGCCAAGGAAACGGAATCGCAGCGCGCGCTGGAAATCCTGCGCAACTGGGACCGTGAGCGCGCGCATTTCGTGCAGATTTGCCCCAAGGAAATGTTGGTGCATCTGCCGCAACCGCTAAGCTATGAAGCGGACGCGGTTCCGGCGGAATAGGTCAGCCTTGATGGTTCAAGATCCGGCGGCGCAGGGGAAACCTTGCGCCGCTATGTTTTGGCGGATGGCCTTTTGCTGCCGTTGGGAAAGCCCCAAGGTGCGGAATCAAGGCCGCAGGCCGCCGCGCCATAGGTCTGGCCGTCCCGCGGCCTGCCGATTTGGCTGGCGTCAGCGCAGTCCTTGGATGTCAGAGTATGCCGCTTGGATAAAGTGAACTTCACTGGCGTCGGATCGGCAGACCCCGGCCCACCGCTGGCGCGGGCTTTGTCCATGGCATTAACGGCAGCAAAAGGCCATTCGCCAAGCAAATGCCGCGTGCTCAGGTCAGCTTGCGGAACAAGACTTTGCCCATGATGCGCGTCATTGTCTGCGGGAACGCCCGCCCCGCCGCCGCCGCCATGCGCGCGCCAGCCCCCGGCACCAGCAAAAAACGCCTGTCAGGCTGCGCGAGGATCATACGCGCCACTTTTGCGGGGGCTATACGCCTGTCGGCGCGCGCGCCTTCGGGGGCGTGGCGCGTGGCGTGGGGGGTGTCCATCGGGCCGGGGCACACCAGTTGCACGCTGATATTGCCGGCCTTGCGCAAGGGTTTACGCAGCGACCGCGCAAGGCAGGCCAACCCGTCCTTGCTGGCAGCATAACTTGCCGCCCCCGGATAGCCCGTGAACACCGATAACGACGAGATGAAAACCACCCGCCCCCCTGATGCCAGAAGGTTTTTGTGCAGCAGTATATGTAGAAGCCGCATCGGCCCCAGCAGATTGACGCGCGCAACTGCCAGATGCGCGGCAACCGGCACCTGCTCATACCGGCCTGTTGCATTGATCCCTGCGTTCAGGATCACCAGATCAAATAGCCCCTTGGCCGCCAATGTGTCCGATAACGCGGTCCAGCTGTCATTGGCGGGGTCGCCCATGTCATGGGTAATCCAGTCGCTGGCCCCGTCAGCGGGGGGCGCGATATCCAGCACACAGACCGACATGCCAGCTTGGGCGCGGCATTGCGCCGCCAAAGCCTGTCCAAGGCCACTGCCTCCCCCCGTGATCAACACACGCGTCATCACGCGGCCCCCTTACGCCGCCAGCGCGCCGGGCTGAACAGCACGCGGCCATAGGAAATAACCTGACGGTCAGGCCCCTTGGTGGCAAGCGCTGCATCCAGCACGGCCTGCGCCATCGGGCGCGGCGCCAGAAAAAGCTTGTCGGCCGCATTGGGCCTGCGTCCCGCGCGTTCGGCCATGCCTGTTGCCGTGGGGCCGGGGTGCAGCACACGCACACAAGTGCGCCCGCGCCATTCTTCCGCCAGTGCGCGGCCAAACCCGTCCAGTGCGGCCTTGCTGGCGGCATAAACCGGCATTCCCGCCGCCCCCTTATGCGCCACCGAACCGATCAGCGCCAAATGGCCGCCCCCCAGCGTGGGATACAGCCTGTGGGCCAGTATCATGTTGGCTTCCAGATTCACCGACAAAACCCGCGTGATCGCGTCAGGCGTTTCCATCATCAGCGGGCGGAAATGGCCGTCGGCTGCATTCAGAATCGCACAGTCAATCTGCCCGCCAGAATGCCGAAGCGCCCAGTCGGCGGCCATATGCGCGCCATCCTCTGACGCCAGATCGCAGGAAAGATAGGGAATATCGGGAAAATCAACGGGCAGATCCTGCGCGCCCCTGCGGCCCGTGCAGATCACGCGATGGCCGTTCCGGCGCGCCGCACGCACCAGTTCCAGCCCCAGCCCAGACGCACCGCCTGTCACGAATATCAGTTTGGCTTTCAAGGAACCCTGCCTTTGTCCCGCGCGTGATTGTCAGGGGCAAACCCTAACGCACCAAGGCCGAAAGGAAAGGGCGCTTATGCGCAAGTTATCCGCCGCCCACCGCGATCATCGCGGTATTGTGAGCGCGGTCGTGACACTTATGGCCTGCGTTTTGCGTAACTATCATCAACAGGCCCCAACAAGGAGGAACCCATGACCCTGTCCCGCAGACTTTTCCTTACCGGCGCAACCGCAGGTGTCGCATTTGTTGGCACGCAGACATCGCCCGTGCAGGCCGGGCCGGTCACATTCGATGCATCATGGGATCATCTGACCTTCAGGCGGCTTAGCCCGAACCGGTTTGAACTAAGCCCGAACCGCCTGACCGTCATATCAGACGGCGCATCATCCATTCTATACCGTATCCTGCCAGATGATTTACGTGGCCGGACAACTGCACGCTGGACATGGCAGGTCGAATCCTCGGCCCCGGCATCTGATTTGTCGCAAATCGGCAATGATGATCGCAATCTGGGCGTGTTCTTCGTCAGCATGCCCGCCGACCAGGCCGCCCGCGTGCGCGAAGGGACCAGCATTTCGCGGCTGTTGCGCAACCGTGCGGTGAATGTGCTGATGTATACTTGGGGGGGCAATCAGGCACCGGGCACAGTGGTGCCAAGCCCGCATGCGCCAGACCGGCTGCGCAATCTGATCACGCGCAGGCCCGAAACGGGCCAGTTTTCCGAGAATGTCGATCTTGCGCGTGATTTTCCCCGCGTTTTCAACCAGCCACTGGAACAGCTTGTGGCAGTTGCCGTGTCTTCCAACAGTGAAAACACACCGGCCCGCGTGGTGGCGCATGTCAGTGATTTCACCTTGGGCTGACATGCGCGCACGCAGGTTATGGCCTTGCCCCAGGGGGCGCATTTCTGCGGCAGTGTCGGGGGCGTGTTGAAGATATGCCGCGCAGGTAAAATAGTGCTCGCATCCGCTTTTTGCTTTTGCTAAGTAGCGCGCAAAGCGGGTGTGGCGAAATTGGCAGACGCACCAGATTTAGGTTCTGGCGCCGCAAGGCGTGGGGGTTCAAGTCCCTCCACCCGCACCAGATTTTCGGTTGATGCCCTTTCAGGGCCGCTGCCCCATAAAGGCCAGCCCCACGCCCCCGAGCGCCGCAATGATGACCACGGCCCAAGGCGGGGCTTTCCACACCATCAGCGCCACAAAACACACCAGCGCCAGCGTGAAATCGCGCAGATCGCCAATCGCACTGGTAAAGACGGGCGAATAAAGTGCCGCCCCCAGAATACCCACCACCGCCGCATTCGCGCCTTGCATCAGGGATTGCGCGCGTGCCATCGTGCGAAACCGGTCCCAGAAGGGCAGCACACCAACCAGCAGCAAGAACCCCGGCGCAAACACCGCAGCAAGGGCCAGTGCAGCCCCCGCTATGCCGTTCGGTTCTGGCCCCAGCACCGCACCCAGATAGGCTGCGAAGGTAAATAACGGCCCCGGCACAGCCTGTGCCGCGCCATAACCTGCCAGAAATTCATCCGGCGACACCCAGCCGGGGGCGACAATTTCGGCCTGCAACAGCGGCAGCACCACATGCCCGCCCCCAAAGACCAGCGCGCCCGCGCGGTAGAAACTGTCGATGACAGCAAAAGCCTGCCCTTGGCCTGCAAGCATCGGCAGCACAACCAGCAGCGCAAGAAACACCACCAGCGCCGACAGCGCCACCTTTCGCGATACCGGCATCTGCACATTGCCGCTGGCGGGCATTCCTGCCCCGCGGCCCAGCACCAGCCCCGCCATGGCACCAAGAAAGATTGCACCCACCATCCCAAACGGCCCCGGCACAAACGCCAGAACCGCCACAGCGGCCACGGCAATGGTTGCGCGTTCGCGGTCGGGGCACAAATTGCGCGCCATCCCCCAGACGGCTTGCGCGATGATGGCCACCGCAACAATCTTCAGCCCGTTCAGTGCGCCTGTTCCGACCGGCCCCGCAATACTGGCCGCACCCATCGCAAAGACCAGCAGCACCAGCGCGGACGGCAGCGTGAACGCCACAAACGCCGCCAGCGCCCCCAGCCAGCCTGCGCGCATCATCCCCAGCGCAAATCCCACCTGGCTGGACGCGGGGCCGGGCAGGAACTGGCACAGCGCCACCAGATCGCCGTAGGCGCGGTCATCCAGCCAGCGCCGCCGCGTGACCAGTTCATCACGAAAATAACCCAGATGCGCGATTGGCCCGCCAAAACTGGTCAACCCCAGCTTCAGAAACGCCAGAAATACCTCGGCCGCGTGGCCCGTTGTCGGGTGTTCTGCGCCTTCAGTGGTTTTGGACATGGGCTGCCTGTCATTTGCTGCTTGGGGTCACTTGCGGCTTGGGGACTGGGCCCTTTGCGTCCCTTACGACACCATTTATGTAAACCTAGTGTGTCAGTCAGGGGAACGGGAAATCAAGCCCGCAAATCTGCGTTGCGTCAGGCCGCAGCCTGAAACAACCCTTCGCGCTGCAAATGATCAAGGGTCTGGTCCAGCGTCTTGCGGGCACGAATGACCAATTCGTCAATATCCGCAGGGGTAATAACAAGGGGCGGCGCAATGATCATCCGGTCGCCAACATGGCGCATGACCAGATTGTTGCCAAAGGAATATTCGCGGCAGATATAGCCCACTGTGCCCGCATCTGACGCAAAGCGCGCGCGGCTGGCCTTGTCCGGCGTCAGCGCAAGGCTGGCCATCATGCCACGCGACACGGCCTCGCCCACCAGCGGGTGATCGGCCAGACTGCCCCAGGCCTGCGCCAGATGGGGGGCCGTGTGGGTGCGCACACGTTCAATGATGCCTTCTTCATGCAGGATGCGCAGGTTTTCCAGCGCAACGGCAGCAGCTACCGGATGGCCGGAATAGGTATAGCCGTGGTTGAATTCATCCTGCCCGATGGTCTGCGCCACCTCGTCGCAGACGATAGATCCGCCAATCGGCTGGTAGCCTGAACTTAGCCCCTTGGCGATGGTCATGATATGGGGCTGAATGCCGTAGCTTTGCGACCCGAACCAGTGCCCCGTGCGCCCGAAACCGGTGATGACCTCATCGGCGATCAGCAAAATGCCGTATTTCTTGACGATGCGGCTGATCTCCGGCCAGTAGCTTTCAGGTGGTATGATAACCCCGCCCGCACCCTGCACGGGTTCGGCAATAAAGGCCGCGACAGTGTCGGCCCCCAGTTCAAGAATCGTCTCTTCCAGCTGGCGTGCGCGGGCAAGGCCGAAATCATGGGGCGTCATATCGCCCCCTTCGCCATACCAATAGGGCTGGTCAATATGCACAATGCCCGGAATCGGCAGGCCGCCTTGCGCATGCATGGCCGCCATCCCCCCAAGACTGCCGCCCCCCATGGTGGACCCGTGATAGCCGTTGCGCCGCGCAATGATGGTGCGACGCTCCCGCTGGCCCTTCAGCGCCCAGTATTGGCGCACCATACGAATATTTGTGTCATTGGCTTCAGACCCCGAACCGGCAAAGAACACATGGTTCAGATCGCCCGGTGCCAGTTCTGCCAGTTTCGCCGCCAGTTGCAGGGCGGGGACATGGGTGGTCTGGAAAAACGTGTTATAATACGGCAATTCGCGCATCTGGCGGGCGGCGGCATCCGCCAGTTCATGCCGCCCGTAGCCTATATTGACGCACCACAACCCTGCCATACCGTCAATCAGCTCCACACCGTCACTGTCGGTCAGCCGCACGCCTTCGGCACGGGTGATGACGCGCGCGCCTTTTTGGCCAAGGGCCGTATTGGCGGTGAACGGATGCATGTGATGGGCGGCATCCAATGCCTGCAATTCAGCCGTTGGCGGGGTGTTGCGCAATGTCATGTCCGTGCTCCAGAATTCGGGATTTCGGGTAAGGATACGCGGGTTGCGGGTGCCGTCAAGGTAATTTGATCAAATTATGCGTGGCGACCCAAAGGGACTATCCCAGCAACCCCGCATGCAACCCTGCACGAATATTGGCAACACCTTGGGCAATATCATCGCGTATGGCCGCTTTCAGCGCGGGTATGTCCGCGGTTTCCAGCGCGGCAATGGCGTGTTTGTGGTGGTCGGGCATATGCAGCATTTCCCCATCTGCGCCGCGTGCCCCCGTGCCGTCCGGCACCTGGCAGACCACGCGCAGGGACGGGCCGAACCGCAACCACAGGGACGCCGCCAGCGCGTGCAGCACATCTGACCCCGCACAGGAATACAGCGCGAAATGGAATTCGTGATTCGTGCGCAGATAGGCGGGAATGTTCCCTGTTGAAATTGCGTAATCCAGACGGGCATCTATCGCACGCAATGTCGCGATCATGGCGGCATCGCACTGGCCTGCCGCCTGTTCTGCCAGCCGTGTTTCAACCGCGTCGCGCGCATATCCCAGATCGGCCAGCGCGGCGTCGGTCAGTCGGGGCACGCATACGCGCCGGTTGCCCTGCATTTGCAGCGCGCCTTCCGCAATAAGGCGACGAATCGCCTCGCGTATGGGCGTCATGCCAAGGCCAAGGCGTGCGACAAGCCCCTCGATTGTGACCGCGTCGCCGGGTGCCAGTTCCCCGAACAACACCATATCCCGAAGTGCGATATAGGCAATCTGATGGGCGGGCAGGCGTTCGGTCATGGGGCGGTCTTTCATAGGCGCGGGCAATTGTGCCACGATATACTTCATCTTGCCCAAAATACTCAAATAAACGCCGGGCGTCAGCCCGGCGTTTCATTCTTGACGGATTTACCGGAACGCCTAGAAAAATGCCTGAAGTCCGGTTTGCGCCCGCCCCAATATCAGCGCGTGCACATCATGGGTGCCTTCATAGGTGTTTACGGTTTCCAGATTCACCATATGCCGGATGACCTGATATTCTTCTGATATACCGTTGCCGCCATGCATGTCGCGGGCCATGCGGGCGATATTCAGCGCCTTGCCGCAATTGTTGCGCTTGATCAGCGAAATCATTTCCGGCGCGGCCTGTGCGTCATCCATCAACCGCCCGACCTGAAGGGCCGCTTGCAGGCCAAGGGTGATTTCAGTCTGCATATCGGCCAGTTTTTTCTGGAAAAGCTGCGTCTGCGCCAGTGGTTTGTCGAATTGCTTGCGGTCCAGCCCGTATTGACGCGCGCCATGCCAGCAGAATTCGGCAGCCCCCATCACGCCCCATGCAATGCCATAGCGCGCACGGTTCAAACAGCCGAACGGCCCTTTCAACCCTTCGACATTGGGCAGCAGGGCATCCTCGCCTACATCGACCCCGTCCATGACGATTTCACCAGTGGTGGACGCGCGCAAGCTTAGTTTGCCGCCAATCTTGGGCGCACTTAGCCCTTTCATGCCCTTGTCCAGCACAAAGCCGCGAATGCGCCCGCCATGCGCGTCGGATTTTGCCCAGACAACAAACACATCGGCAAAGGGGCTGTTGGAAATCCAGGTCTTGGTTCCGGTCAGGCGGTAGCCGTCGGCGGTTTTCTCGGCGCGGGTTTTCATGCCTGCGGGGTCGGACCCTGCGTCCGGTTCGGTCAGGCCGAAACACCCGATCAACTGCCCCGAACACAGGCCGGGCAGGTATTTTTGCCGCTGCTCTTCCGACCCGTAGGCATAGATCGGATAGATCACCAGCGACGATTGCACCGACATCATGGACCGGTAGCCGGAATCCACGCGTTCAATCTCGCGCGCGATCAGGCCATAGGTGACATAGGACGCCCCAAGCCCGCCATAGGCTTCGGGCAAGGTGGCGCCCAACAGGCCCGCATCCCCCATCAGGCGAAACAGTTCGGGATCGCTGCGTTCCTCGCGGTAGGCATCGATCACGCGCGGCTGTAGCGTGGATTGCGCGAATTCATGCGCGGCATCGCGCAGCATGCGTTCATCCTCTGACAGCTGGCTTTCCAGACGCAGCGGGTCGTCCCAGACGAATTTGCCCAGATCAGGGGCGTCTTTTGCTTTCAATGCGGGGGGGGCCAGTGGCATGATCTGTATCCTGCTGATTATTCCAGTTAAGCATTGAATAAGGTATGAATGCGCAAACATAAATGAATTATGTTGCATATACTCATTCTGAAATGGAATGCTAAATGATCTCCAGACGGTTTCTTCCCTCGACACAATCCTTGCAGGCATTTGACGCGGTGGTGCGGCTGGGCAGTTTTACGGCTGCGGCGCAGGAACTGGCGCTGACGCAATCTGCGGTGTCGCGTCAGGTGGCCGCGCTGGAAACGCAGCTGGGGCAGGTGCTGTTGGTGCGCGGCAAACGGTCTGTAACGCCCACCGCGCAGGGGCGGGCCTATGCGACGGCCGCGCAATCTGCCTTGCAGCAGTTGCAACAAGCCGCGCTGGCCTTGCAGGGCGCGCAGGACAAAGGGCGTCTGACACTGGCCATCCTGCCCACCTTTGGCACGCGCTGGCTGATCCCGCGCATTCCGCGTTTCCTGCGTATGCATCCTGAAATCACGCTGCATTTCACCACACGCATCGGGCAATTCGATTTGCTGTCCGAAGGGGTGGATGCCGCCGTTCACGCGGGCCGGCCCGACTGGCCGCAGGCGCAGGCCTTGCAGTTGTTCGAAGACCGCGTGCAGCCTATGGCGGCCCCGTCACTGTCGGGCGCGCATGGGACGACATCCGCGCAGATTGCGCGCCTGCCACGGCTGGCGCTCGCCACACGCCCCGCAGAATGGGACGGCTGGATGGCCGCGCATGACCTGCCGCCCGCACCCGCGCCGGATATGGTGTTCGAACATCTTGCCACGCTGGCGCAGGCCTGTGTGGCGGGGCTTGGTGTGGCGTTGCTGCCGCCTTTTCTGTATCACAGTGAACTGGCCACAGGCGATCTGGTGGCGCTTGGGCCGGACTGGGGCAATGGGTCGGGATACTGGCTGATGACACCGGAACATGCGCCCGAAGGTGCGGCGGTGCGCGCCTTTCGCGACTGGCTGATGACAGAGATTACACGCGATGACGGCGTTTTTGCGTAACAGGCGGGCAGGGGGGCAGGGGCCACGCATAGCGCTTTGACGGTTGCGCCCTGCTTGACACGGCGGATAAGGTCGGACAAACGGCGCGGCCCATGCCCGTCCAGTTGTGCCGGATTAATGCCCATGACCAGCCCTTCGAATACCAAGGCCAAAATGCATGTCACGCTGGGGGGCGCGGCGATCAATCTGGTGCTGTCTGTCCTGAAGATCGCCGCAGGGCTTATGCTGGCCAGCCCCGCCCTGGTCGCGGACGGGTTTCATTCCCTTGGCGATATGGCGTCCGATATCATGGTGCTTTGGGCCTTGCGCCAGTCCGCCCGCGCGCCCGACGCGGACCACCCTTACGGCCATGGCCGCTTTGAAACGCTGGCAACGCTGGCGCTTGCCGCCATACTGGCCCTGACGGGGGTGGGGGTCATCTGGGACGCGTCCGCGCGGCTGTTGTCCAGTGGCGAACTGGCCCCGGGGGCGTTGGCGCTTGGCGTGGTGGCGGTGTCGATCATCGTCAAGGAAGCGCTGTATCACTATACCTTGCGGGTTGGTCGCGCCACCGGGTCGGCATTGCTGGAAGCCAACGCATGGCACCACCGCACGGATGCGCTGTCGTCCGTAGTGGCGCTGGTGGGGATCGGGGCGGCGCAATTGGGGTTTGGCTGGGGCGATCCGCTGGCGGCCATCGTGATTGCGCTGATGTTGCTGCATGCGGGCTGGGGCTTTGGCAAAACCGCCGCCGCGGAACTGGTGGACACGCAAGCCCCCGATGATCTGCGCACCGCACTTGAAGGGAACCTGACGGCCACCCCCGGTGTGCAGGGCCTGCGCGATTTGCGCATGCGCCAGCACGGCGCGCAGACGCTGGCCGATGTGTCCGTGATGGTGGACCCCCAGATCAGCGTGACCGAAGGGCACCGCATTGCCGAAGTGGCGCGTGCGCGTGCGCTGGATGAAATTGACGCGCTGTCCGATCTGATCATCCATGTGGAACCGGCGGGCCATTTCGAGGGGTTTGGCGCCGAAGCGGCCCCCCTGCGCGCCGAAGTCGAGGGCATGATCATGACCCTTGCGCAGGCCCATCCGATGGTGATTGCACTCGATTCGCTGCGCCTTGGCTATTTTGACGATGGTCTGCATGTGGAATTGCTGGCCGATCTGCGCCCCGAAGCAGATCCCCGCCAGACCGAAGCGCAACTGGCCGACACCCTGACCGAGGCACTGCCGGAAGTTGCCGTTCTGCGCCTGCACCGCATCAGCACCGGCTTGCGCGACTAGCCGCACCCTGCAATAACGGCGGTCATGGCAAAAGCGCTTCCCCAGTTCACCTGCACCGCCTGCGGCGCAACCCATCGCAAATGGGCCGGGCGTTGCGATGCCTGCGGCGGGTGGAATTGCATCATCGAAGAAGCCCCGCTTTCAGCAGGCCCCGGCCCGCGCACCACCAAGGGGCGCCAGATTGCGCTGTCAACGCTGGCGGATTCCGAAACCCCGCCGCCACGTCGCACATCCGGCATTGCCGAACTCGACCGCGTATTGGGGGGCGGGCTGGTTGCGGCCTCGGCCATTCTGGTGGGGGGCGATCCCGGTATCGGCAAATCGACGCTGTTGTTGCAGGCGGTTGCGGCATTCGCCAATTCCGGTCTGAACTGCATGTATATCTCGGGCGAGGAAGCGGCCGCGCAGGTGCGGCTGCGGGCCGCACGCCTTGGGCTGTCGCAGGCGCCCGTGCGACTGGGCGCGGAAACCAACCTGCGTGACATTCTGACAACCGTGGATGCAGAACGCCCCGACCTGATGGTGATCGATTCGATCCAGACCATGTGGCTGGACAGCGTGGACAGCGCGCCGGGGTCGGTGTCGCAGGTGCGCGCTGCCGCACACGAACTTGTCAGCTTTGCCAAGCGGCGCGGCGTGTCGGTCATTCTTGTCGGCCATGTCACCAAAGAAGGGCAGATTGCCGGTCCCCGTGTGGTGGAACACATGGTCGACACGGTGCTGTATTTCGAGGGCGAGCGCGGCCACCAGTTCCGCATTCTGCGCGCCGTCAAGAACCGCTTTGGCCCCGCCGATGAAATTGGCGTGTTTGAAATGACAGGCGCGGGCCTGGCCGAAGTGGCAAACCCGTCGGCGCTGTTTTTGTCCGAACGTGGCGCGCCTGCGCCGGGTTCTGTTGTTTTTGCGGGGATTGAAGGCACGCGCCCCATGCTGACGGAAATTCAGGCACTGGTCGCACCCTCGCCGCTGGGCACGCCGCGCCGCACTGTCGTGGGGCTGGATTCCGCGCGCCTGTCCACGATTCTGGCCGTGCTGGAAGCGCGCTGCGGTATTCCGTTTGCGGGCATGGATGTGTTTTTGAATGTCGCCGGTGGCATGCGCGTGCATGAACCCGCCGCTGATCTGGCGGTGGCCTGCGCGCTTTTATCGGCGCGCGAAGACATAGCACTGCCCGCAGATACAGTGGTTTTCGGCGAAATCAGCCTGTCGGGGGCCTTGCGCCCGGTCGCGCAGACCGAAAACAGGTTGAAAGAGGCGCAAAAACTTGGTTTCTGCACAGCAATCGCCCCGACACTTGCAAAACCGTTGGGGGTGGATGAAATGATATTGCGACAAATGCCTGATCTTGCCGAAGTGGTCGGACAGATATTTGGCGCAGGCTGAACAGAAACGTCAGGGCCGCCCATAGCGCCCACAGGGAGACTGTCATGGAAGGCTTTACAATCATCGACGGCGGTGTAGCGGTCGTCATTATTGTATCAGGCATATTGGCCTATTCGCGTGGTTTCATGCGCGAAGCGATGGCGATTCTGGGATGGGTCGCGGCGGCTGTGCTGGCCTATGTTCTGGCACCGGCAGTGCAGCCTTTGGTCCGTGAAATCCCGTTTGTTGGCGGGTTTCTGGGCGACAGCTGCGAATTGACGGTGATTGCCGCCTTTGCCGTGGTGTTTGCAATCGCGCTGTTGCTGGCCTCACTGTTTACGCCGCTGTTTTCGTCATTCGTGCGCAATTCCGCCCTTGGGGGGCTGGATCAGGCGCTGGGCTTTTTGTTCGGTGTGGCGCGGGGTGTGCTGTTGGTGGCCATCGCGCTTCTGGTGTTTGACCGCGCAGTTCCCGCAGGGTCTGTCGATATGGTCGAAAACTCGCGCTCTGCGGCGGTGTTCGGGCAGTTGTCGGGCAATCTGAATGATGCTGTGCCGCATGATGCGCCCAACTGGCTGGTTCAGAAGTACGAAGAACTGGTTGCTGTGTGCAACTAAAGCGGGCTTCGCGCACAACTTGGCGGGACTGGTGTTGCATCAAGGCGTGACACTCGCCCGCCGATGGGTTAGTGCATGCGCGACATAGCAGACAGGAGCTAATGCGCCCATGCTCAGCCACCCTTTCGATGATGACAAGCTACGCGAAGAATGCGGCGTATTTGGTTGCATCGGGCTGGAAGACGCCGCCAATTTCGTAGCCCTTGGCCTTCATGCCCTACAGCACAGGGGTCAGGAAGCCGGCGGAATCATCACCCATCACCCCGAATCAGGTTTTCATTCCGCCCACAGATTCGGCCTAGTGCGGGACAATTTCACCAAGGCTGGCGTGATCGAAGGATTGCCCGGATCAATCGGAATAGGCCATGTGCGCTATTCCACGGCGGGGTCCAAAGGGGCCACACAGATTCGTGACGTCCAGCCCTTCTTTGGCGAATTCGCCATGGGGGGGGCAGCGCTTGCGCATAACGGCAACATCACAAATGCCGAAAGCATCCGCCGCGAATTGATTGAACGCGGGTCTATCTTCCAGTCCAGTTCCGACAGCGAATGCCTGATTCACCTGATGGCGCGGTCGTTTCAGAAAACGATTCCCGAACGGATGAAGGATGCGCTTCGCCGCGCCGAAGGGGCCTTTTCCATCGTCGCCATGACGCGCACCAAGCTTATCGGTGTGCGTGACCCGCTGGGTGTGCGCCCGCTGGTTCTGGGGCGTCTGGCCAATGGCTGGGTGCTGGCATCGGAAACCTGTGCGCTGGACATTATCGGGGCCGAATTCGACCGCGAGATTGACCCCGGCGAAATGGTGGTCATCAGCGCCAAGGGTGTCGAAAGCATGCGGCCCTTTGCGATGAAAACGCCGCGTTTCTGCATCTTTGAACATGTCTATTTCTCGCGCCCTGACAGCTTTTTTGCAGGGCGGTCCGTCTATGAAACGCGCCGCCAGATTGGCGTTGAACTGGCCCGCGAAGCGCCTGTTGATGCCGATATGGTCTGCCCTGTGCCCGATAGCGGCACGCCCGCCGCGATTGGCTTCAGTCAGGAATCGGGCATTCCCTTCGCGCTGGGGATCACGCGTAACCAGTATATGGGGCGCACCTTTATCGAGCCGTCACAGCAGATCCGGTCCATGGGCGTGCGGCTGAAGCTGAATGTGAACCGCGCGCTTATACGCGGCAAGCGCATTATTCTGGTGGATGATTCGGTTGTGCGCGGCACGACCAGCCAGAAGATCAAGGAAATGATCATTGAAGCGGGCGCCGCCGAGGTGCATTTCCGCATCGCATCGCCGCCGACAGCATGGCCCTGCTTTTACGGGGTTGATACCCCTGATCGCGAAAATCTGCTGGCCGCACGGATGACCGAAGATGAAATGCGCGATCATATCGGGGTGGACAGCCTTAGGTTTGTGTCCCTTGACGGGCTTTACCGTGCCGCAGGCGAGGCGGCAGGGCGCAACAATGCCTGTCCGCAATACTGCGATGCCTGTTTTTCGGGGGAATACCCCGTTGCACCGCAGGACATGATCGAACGCGGTTTCATGCCCAAAGCGGCGGAATGACCAAGGCTGTCCAGTTCCGCCCGCATCATTTTCTGTGTGCGCTGGGCTTTCAGGGCAAAGGGTATTCGGGCAGCTTTACCCAGAACATGGCCGCGATTGTTGCAAGGTTGCGCGGCCCCGATGGTGGGGACACACTGATAAAGGTGACCACCCACGCCGACAGCATTTGCACGCCTTGCCCGCACCGGCGCGGGCAATCCTGCGTCAAGGCCGCCCAGATTGCCGCATTGGACGACCGGCACGCGCAGGCTTTGGGCCTGCACGCGGGCCAGCGCCTGACATGGTCTGACGCGCAATCGCGTATCCGCACGCATGTTCCGCCCGGTTCGCTAAGTGATTTATGCGCAGGGTGTCAGTGGCTGGAATTCGGATTATGCGAAGCGGCATTGTCCGAACTGCATCGGGGCTAGGGCCGCGCGCAGGGATGCGGATGGCTGGCTGAAGAAGTTCCCCCAAGGCGCGGAGCAAAGGGCGCAGCCCACCGCGCCATCGGTGGGCCGTCCCGCGGCCTGCCGATTTGGCTGATGTCATGCCAAGCCTTTGGTGTCGGAGTATGCAGCCTGCATAAAGTGAACTTCACTAACGCCGGATCGGCAGACCCCGGCCCACCGCTGGCGCGGGCTTATTCCCAGCACGACCGCCCCCTTCAAACCACATACGCCATGAAAAAAGGCGGGCACACGGCCCGCCTTTTGCAGTATCTGACAATACCTTAGCCGACGCGCGATTTCAGCGCAGCCCAGGCCCCCGTCGCAATCAGTGCAGCGACCGCAGATTTCACGACGCCACCCAACTGGAAGGGCAGGGCACCCGCCATAAAGGCGCCTTCAAGGTCAAGCGGTGTGATGACCCATAGCCACAGAACACCGGGGATAAACAGCAGCAATGCCGGGATCAGCGCCGCAAGAAACAGGCGCCCGAAACCACGGTTCATGCCGCGTTCCACCAGCAGGCCGGTCAGCCATGCCATGGCGACAAAGCCCACCAGAAAACCGCCTGTCGGGCCAATCAGATGCACGGCACCTGCCCCCCCGCCTGCAAACACCGGAAAGCCCATCGCGCCCTGCGCCAGATAGGTGACCAGCGTCGCCGCCGCCAGACGCGACCCATAGGTCAGCCCGATCAGCGAAATTACCAGTGTCTGAAGGGTCATCGGCACCGGAAACATCGGCACGCTGATCTGGGCCGACATGGCCACCAGAACCGAACCGAACAGAACCATCGCCACCTTGCGGGCAATGGTGTCATTGCCGCCAAGTGCCGTGACCAAGGGTGTAGTATGAGCCATGATGGACCCCTCTTGTTTGCAAACTGTTGTTGTCGGTTATGCTGAAACTTGGCGCATATGGCAAGCGGCGCAATCAGCGTTAGCGCCAATTCATCCTGTTTCTGTCCGGCCTGCGGGCTGAATGCACTTGCAAGCAGGCCCCAACTGCCCTATGCGCAACCCTGTCTTTCCACGAGCAATGGAACCGGTGCAGCTCTCGTAGGTGGGGGTGGAAAGACGGCCCGCCTTTTGAAATGCACCACATACATGATTGGAGATCGCATGCCGCTATACGAGCATGTCATGATCGCGCGTCAGGATCTGTCGAATACACAGGCCGAAGCGCTGATCGAACATTTTGGTGCCGTCCTGTCCGACAATGGCGGGAAACTCGTTGAACACGAGTATTGGGGCGTCAAGACAATGGCCTACAAGATCAACAAGAACCGCAAAGGGCATTACGCCTTCCTGCGCACCGATGCGCCCGCAAGCGCCGTGCAGGAAATGGAGCGTCTGATGCGCCTGCATGATGACGTGATGCGGGTTCTGACAGTCAAGGTCGAAGCCCATGAAGAAGGGCCTTCTGCCCAGATGCAGAAACGTGACGAGCGCGAACCGCGTCGTCGTGCGTCCTGATCCAGTAGGAGTATAAGACATGGCTGCAAAACCATTTTTCCGCCGTCGCAAAGTGTGCCCTTTCTCGGGTGAGAATTCGCCCAAGATCGACTACAAGGATACGCGTCTGCTTCAGCGCTATATATCAGAGCGCGGCAAGATCGTGCCATCGCGCATCACCGCCGTTTCTGCCAAGAAACAGCGTGAGCTGGCCCGCGCCATCAAACGCGCCCGCTTTCTGGCACTTCTGCCTTACGCCGTGAAATAAGGAGAACGAGACATGCAAGTGATCCTTCTTGAACGCGTGGCCAAGCTGGGCCAGATGGGCGACGTCGTAAGCGTCAAGCCCGGTTACGCGCGTAACTATCTGCTGCCGCAAGGCAAGGCGCTGCGTGCGTCTGATGACAACATCAAATCCTTCGAGGCCCGCAAGGCGGAACTGGAAGTGCAGAACCTTGAAACCCGCAAGGAAGCGCAGGCCATGGCCGAGCGTCTGGATGGCGAAACCTATATCGTTATCCGTCAGGCATCTGATGGCGGCGCGCTTTACGGCTCTGTCAGCCCGCGCGATGTCACCGATCTTCTGGCCGAAGCGGGTGTCACCGTCGAACGCCGCCAGATCGTCATTCCGACGCCGATCAAACTGCTGGGGCTGCATGGTGCAACAATTTCCCTGCACCCCGAAGTCGAAGCAAAGATTCATCTGAATGTCGCACGTTCCGCCGAAGAAGCTGAACTACAGGCTTCCGGTAAATCCATTCAGGAACTGGCTGCTGAAGAAGAAGCGGCTGCTGAATTCGAAATCTCGGAACTGTTCGACGATATCGGCGCTGCCGGTATGGACGATGATGATCCCCGCAATCATGGCGAAAGCGATGACCCGCGCGAGGCTTAAGACAAGCCGGAACTGACTGATGCGCCCGCTGACTGGTTTCAGCGGGCGTTTCCATATCCAGGATGTGCCCGTTTTTGCGCCCAAACCGCGTTTCAGGCCAAGTTTTGCGCAAGACCGGTTGTGCGGCTTGCATTTTGCGCAGATTTGCTTACATATTCGATTTACTGCAATTGTTGTGCGTGATGTCGCGCGCGGCGGCGTCCCGGTCAGGCAGTGCCGGGATTCTAGGGGTGATCCATGAAGATTGAAAGCACCATCGCGGACGATCTGCTTGAGATGAAAGACACAAATCCAGAGGGGGTCACCCCTCAGGATATGACAGAGCAGGCGCAGGCCGCGTCAAATTTCCTGAAGGCGCTTGCACATGAAGGGCGGCTGATGATTCTGTGCCACCTGTCATCGGGCGAAAAATCCGTGACAGAGCTGGAACACCTTTTGCAGTCGCGTCAGGCGGCCGTCAGCCAGCAGCTAGCGCGTTTGCGGCTGGAAGGGCTTGTGTCGTGCCGCAGGGACGGGAAAACCATCTACTATTCCCTGCATGACCAGCGCGCCGCGCGGATTATCGAAGTTGTCTATGACGTGTTCTGCGCGAACGCGGCGCGCTAGGCTGCAAATTACGGAATTTCACGATCATATGCGTATGTTGGGCACCGTCCGCGCACTAGCAGCGGCGCGTTATCGCGGTTAAGCGCCTTGCGCATGGTGTCAGGACGGGGCATCAAGTTTCTGTAACCCAGTGTAAAGAGCGATGATGAGCCGGATTTGCCAGATAGATATCGATGATTGCGGATTGCCGACCCCCACACCAGAGGTCGAGCAGGAACGCAAGGTTGCAGTGTTTGACCTGCTGGAAGACAACAGTTTTGTGCTGGCCGCCCGTGATGGAAAGCTGGCACCCGATGGCCCTTTTGCTATGAAACTTGGTATTCGTGACAGGCGCCTTGTCATTGACATCAAGAACGAAGCTGGCGCGCAGATAGCTGAATTGCAGCTGTCACTGGGGCCGTTCCGGCAGGTGGTCAAGGATTACTACCAGATTTGTGGCAGCTATTTCGAAGCGGTCAAGCGCCTGCCCCCCAGCCAGATTGAAGCCATCGACATGGCGCGGCGGGGCATTCACAATGAGGGCGCGCGTATCCTGCAAGAGCGCCTTGAAGGCAAGGCCGAGATGGATATAGACACCGCGCGGCGCTTGTTCACCCTGGTGTGCGTTTTGCATTTCGGGGGCTGAATGGCAGGTCGTATCCCTTCTTCGATCCTGTTTTGCTGCGACCACAATTCAGTGCGCTCGCCGATCGCCGAAGGGCTGATGAAAAAAATGTATGGGCAGCGCGCCTATGTGCAATCTGCGGGGGTCAAAAGCGACCGTGACATTGACGGCTTTTCAATTGCGGTCAGCGCCGAAGACGGGGTTGAACTGGACCACCACCGCGCGCGGTCTTTCGATGAAATGATCGAATGGGGCGACGATCTGGGCGGGTTCGACCTGATTGTAGCGCTGTCACCGGCCAGTCAGCGTCAGGCGCTGGAACTGACGCGCTTTGCACATATCGATGTCGAATACTGGCCCATCATGGACCCGTCAGGTCTGGGAGAGACGCGAGAGGCCAAGCTGGACGCCTATCGCCAGACCCGCGACCAGATAAAGGAACGGCTGCTGGGCCGGTTCGGGCCGCCAACAGAAAGGTAAGACATGAGCCGAGAGATCATCAACCGCTATTTCGAGGCATTCAATACCGGTGATACCAAAACCATGCTGGCACTTGTCAGCGATGATGTGGAACATTTCGTCAATCAGGGCGATATGCGCAAGGGCCGCGCGAAATTCGCCGAATTCTGCGCACATATGGGTGTCAGCTACCGCGAACAGTTGCGCGATATGGTGATTTTCGTGAATGACCACGGCACGCGCGCGGCTGCGGAATTCACTGTGCATGGCGAATATCTGCAAACCGATCCGGGCCTGCCCGCGGCCAACGGCCAGACATATATCCTGCCTGCGGGGTCGTTCTTTGCGCTGAAGGGCGAAAAAATTACGCGCATAACAACCTATTACAACCTGCAAGACTGGATCAGACAGGTTTCCACATGAGTCTGCGTTTTCTGTCCTTGTCCGGCGCGCAGATTGATCCGGTGATCATTGGGTTGGCGGCACTGCGTATTCGGGTGTTTCGCGACTGGCCCTATCTGTATGATGGCGACCGCGACTATGAACGCACATATTTGCGTGTCTATCGGGACAATCCCCGCGCTGTTGTTGTGGCCGCATTTGATGGCGAAACACTGGTTGGCGCGGCAACCGGCCTGCCCATGGCCGATGCAGATGCGGAATTTGCGCAGGCCTTCGCCCACAGCCCGCATGATGTGTCGCAGATATTCTATTGCGCGGAATCCGTGCTGTTGCCGGACTATCGCGGGCAGGGTGCGGGGCATCGTTTTTTTGAGTTGCGCGAAGCACATGCGCGCGCCCACGGGTTCGGGCTTGTGGCGTTTTGCAGTGTTGTGCGACCGGATGACCACCCCGCGCGCCCCGCCGCCTATACCCCGCTGGACGGGTTCTGGCGCAAACGCGGCTACGCCCCCCTGCAAGGTATTGCCGCGCAGTTTTCATGGCGTGATGTGGAACAAGACGAGGACAGCTCGAAAACGCTACAATTCTGGATGAAACACCTATGAAAATAGCCGCTGCCGCCTATCCGCTGGATTTTCTGCCCGATTGGGCCGCATATGAACACAAGCTGACCGATTGGGTTGCAAAAGCCGTGTCTGACGGTGCGGACCTGCTGGTTTTTCCTGAATACGGCGCCATGGAACTGGCCAGCCTTGGGGGCGCAGCCGTTGCCGGCGATCTGGAAGCAGCCCTGATCGAGGTGATGTCCCATCACGCGGCGGTCACTGCGCTGCATTGCCGTTTGGCCGCCGCGCACGGCGTGCATATCCTTGGGGCCAGTGGTCCTGCCATGGCGGGGGGCGCGCGTCCGGTGAACCGCGCTGTCCTTTATGGGCCCGATGGTGTGATCGGGCATCAGGACAAACAGATAATGACCCGTTTTGAACGCGAGGAATGGGACATCGCACCGGGACAGGGACTAAAGGTCTTTGATACCGCGCTGGGCAAGATCGGGGTGATCATCTGTTATGACAGTGAATTCCCGCTGCTGGCGCGCGCCCTGGTCGATTCCGGCGCAGAGTTCCTGCTGGCCCCGTCCTGCACCGAAACACTGGCGGGATATACGCGCGTGAAGGTGGGGTCGATGGCGCGCGCGCTGGAAAACCAGTGCGTATGTGTGCATGCACCGACAGTCGGACCCGCCCCGTGGTGCCCTGCGGTCGACATGAATGTCGGGGCCGCCGCAATCTATGGCCCGCCGGATCTGGGCTTTCCTGAAACCGGAATAGTGTCGCAAACCGCCATGAATACGCCCGGCTGGACCTGCGCGGAAATTGATCCCGATACCATAGCGCGGGTGCGCCGCGAGGGGGCGGTTCTGAACCATGCGCATTGGAATGAACAGAAAAACCGCATTTTGGGGCCGATAGAGGTGGTGAAGCCCCCATATAGCGCTTGAAAAAGACCACAATAGCGATCATCTAAGCGACGCGCAATTCTGCGCAGAATTTAAATATGGAGTCACCATGGCCAAGGAAGAACTGCTCGAATTCCCAGGCGTCGTGAAGGAGCTCCTGCCAAATGCGACGTTTCGGGTCGAGCTGGAAAACGGCCATGAGATCAACGCACATATGGCAGGCAAGATGCGCAAGAACCGCATCCGTGTTCTGGTCGGCGACAAGGTTCAAGTCGAAATGACCCCCTATGACCTGACCAAGGGTCGTATCAACTACCGCTTCAAATAAGGCATGCGCCTGATCCTTGGGTCTGCAAGTCCGCGGCGACGCGAAATTCTGGCACAGCTTGGCATTGTGCCGGACGAAATTATCGCGGCCGATATCGATGAAACCCCGCATGCTCAGGAACTGCCGCGGCCCTATTGCGAACGGGTGACGCGCGCGAAACTGGATGCGATTGCCGCAGATGATGATGATATCGTGCTGTGCGCAGATACCACAGTTGCGCTGGGGCGTCGCATTCTTGGCAAACCGCGTGATGCCGCGCAGGCGGCGGAATTTCTGCTGAAACTTGCGGGGCGGCGCCATTCGGTGATCACGTCGGTCGCGTTGCGGCGCGCAGGCAGGCACTGGATGCGCACCCAGGTGACCACTGTAAAGATGAAGCGCTTGTCCGATGACGACCTGAACGGCTATCTTGCCTGTGGCGAATGGCAGGGCAAGGCAGGCGGCTATGCCATTCAGGGCCGTGGCGGCGCATTCATCCCGTGGATATCCGGGTCATACACGGGCGTCATGGGCCTGCCTGCGGTCGAAACTGTAACCCTGTTGCGCGCGGCAGGCTATAAAATGGATGACACCCCATGAAAGGCAGTGTGATTGCCCTTGACCAGTTCAATGGCAAGGAAGCCGCAGCGCTTATGATCGACGGGCATCTGGATGATGTCATTCTTGCCTTGCCCGATGGTGTTGTTGCACCCGAAACCATTTTGCGTGGTAAAATGGGCCGCCCCGTCAAGGGGTTGGGGGGGGCGTTCGTGGATTTGCCCGATGGTTTGCGCGGCTTTCTGCGCCAGACCAAGGGCCTGCGTCCCGGTGATCCGGTGCTGGTGCAGGTGACGGGGCTTGCCGAACAGGGCAAGGCTATCCCTGTCACAACGCGACTATTGTTCAAAAGCCGCTATGCGATTGTCACGCCGGATGCGCCGGGGTTGAACATTTCGCGCCAGATTGTGGACGATGATCTGCGCGCAATCCTCGCCGGTCTGGCGCAAAGCGCGATGGAGGGGGCGCAAACCGGCATGGGGCTGATCTTGCGCTCGGCCTGTGCGGATGCGGATGAGGACGAAATTGCACATGACATCGCGCGGATGCGTGAACTGGCCCAGCAGGTCTTGGCCGATGCATCGGGTGCGCCGGAAACCCTTGTGGCCGCAGCAGGTCCGCATATGGCCGCGTGGCGCGACTGGGCCATGCCCGACACGCTGGATGATGCGGCAGACAGTTTCCAGCGCCACAATGTAATCGACGCCATAGACAGCCTGCGTCAGGCGCATGTGCCCCTGTCGGGGGGCGCGCATATGCAGGTTGAAGTGACCAGCGCATTTGTCACGATCGATGTGAATACTGGCCCCGACACCAGCCCCGCTGCGGGGCTGAAGGCGAATATTGCAGCCGCACGCGAATTGCCCCGCCAGTTGCGCCTGCGCGGGTTGGGCGGGCAGGTGATGATTGATTTCGCACCTTGCGCCAAGAAAGACCGGCAGGTGCTGGAGCAATCCCTGCGCGCCAGCTTCCGGCGGGACGGGCGCGACACCGTGCTGGCCGGCTGGACCCCGCTTGGCAATTATGAACTGACGCGCAAACGCGACCGCGTGGCGCTATCGGTCTGCCTGTAATGTCCTGCCCGATCTGCAAACGCGCGACAGTTCCCGCGTTCAAACCCTTCTGCTCGCGCCGTTGCGCCGATGTGGATCTGGCGCGCTGGCTTAAAGGGGAATACGCCATTCCCGGCCCCGAGGTCGAGGAATTGCCGGATATGGACAGTGACGACACCCCGCAAAAATTTTCCGGGTGATAATCACCGCGTTTTTTCAACAACCCTCTGGACAGCACGATTTCCCTGACATAAGAAGCCCGCACCCAGCGCAAGAAGTTGCGTTTTGTGTGACACTCACACACCCGTGCCCGGGTAGCTCAGGGGTAGAGCAGTGGATTGAAAATCCTCGTGTCGGTGGTTCGATTCCGCCCCCGGGCACCACTTTGAAAACTGAAACTTTCGCCCGTATGTAATTGTTTTTGTAGCGTAATATGCACGGCCACAGGGCATACGCCCGATCCGGTTCTTTCGCGTTTTCGCATATCCGGGCACAGGCAATTCCAGCAAAACGGGGATGGCTTTTTTCGGTTCGGGCTTGCGCAAAATCACGACGCGACAGCGTTTCCCCCGTTTCAACGCAAGAATAAGACGCAGTAGCACGCATTCCCCCCCCGCGCGGTGTCTTTTGCGCGCCTTGCCGTTTGTGCCCTGTCGTCAGGCAACAGGTTTGTATCATGCGCCGCCGGATTGCGGCGGATTGCCCGAAGGCGCTGCATGAAGTTTCACATTTCTCTCATCGCGGTGTTACAAACCCCTGCGATCAGGTCGGCACTCCCGAATACGGGACCAAAGCTGCCAACCTGATCCGGAGATCACACAAATGACCACCAAGGCCCTTGCCTGTCTGCTTGTTGCGTCAACCGCACTCAGCACCCTTCCCATGACTGCCAGCGCCGACTGGCGCAATGACCTGCCCACCTTCCGCATCGGCCTGCTGGGCGGCGAGAATGAAGCAGACCGCCTGCGCAACAATGACTGCATGGCCACGGCGCTGTCCGAACGCCTTGGTGTTCCGGTTGAGATGTTCCCCGCGCCCGATTATGCCGGTGTGATGCAGGGCCTGCTGGCGGGCCAGCTGGAATACGCAGCGCTGGGCGCGTCGGCCTATGCGGGCATTTACCTGCAAGATGCGGACGCGGTTGAACCGATCTTCGTGACCAAGGAATCGGACGGGTCGCTGGGCTATATTGCCGCGATTTACACCCGTTCGGACACAGACATTCATTCGCTGGACGATCTGGAAGGCCATTCACTGGCCTATGCGGACCCGAATTCGGCATCCGGTTATCTGATCCCGCGTTTTGAATTGCGCCGTGCCGGTATTGTGGAAGAAGAATTCTTCAGCCGCACTGGCTTTGGTGGCGGGCATGAACAGGCAGTGATTGCCGTTTTGCAAGGCCAGTATGATGCAGGCGTGACATGGGCTTCCGGTCAGGGTGACCCCGCCGAAGGGTATACCCGTGGCAACCTGAAGCGCATGATCGACAATGACCTGCTGAACATGGCCGATCTGCGCATCATCTGGGAAAGCCCGATTATTCCCAACGGCCCTGTCGTCATCCGTCAGGCCCTGCCGCAAGAGGTCAAGGACATCGTCATCGACTATCTGGCGACCCAGCATGATGCAGACGCGGAATGCTATTACAACGTAACTTATGGCGAAGGGTTGGGCTGGGAACCTGTGACCCATGAGTTCTTCGAGGGCATTGTGGAAATGCGCCGCGAAGAACTTGCCGGTTCGCGCTGATCTGACCTGAAGGGTGGCCCGTCACGGGCCGCCCTTTTCATTTGCCCGCGCGGCACAGTTTGGCGGGGGCGTGTTGATCATCCATGAAAAAGGAAGACCACAATGACCAGAACCATCACCGGCGTTGCAGCCACGTTTGCCGTGCTTATGACCAGTGTTGCCCCTGCGGCGGCCGACTGGCGCGCGGATTTCGGGACATTCAATATAGGCCTGCTGGGCGGCGAGAATGAAGCCGACCGCCTGCGCCGCTATGACTGCATGCAGGAACTTGTCGAAGATGTGCTTGGCGTGCCGGTCGAGCTGTATCCAGCCGCCGACTATGCGGGTGTCATGCAGGGCCTGCTGGCGGGGCAGTTGCATACTGCGGGCCTTGGTGCATCCGCCTATGCGGGCATCTATCTGCAAGACCCCGATGCGGTAGAACCGCTTCTGACCCGCGCCCAGCTTGACGACAGCCTTGGGTATTACGCGGTCATGTATGTGCGCGCCGACAGCGACATCATGACATTTGAGGATATGGAAGGCCGCAGCCTTGCCTATGCCGATCCGAATTCGGCGTCGGGCTATTTGTTTCCCAGGGGGCAGTTGCGCCTGCAAGGTATCATCGATGACGACTACTTCAGCAGCACCGGATTTGCGGGCGGGCATGAACAAGGCGTGATCGCGGTGCTGAACGGTCAGTATGATGCAGGCGTCACATGGACATCGCTGCAAGGAGAGTTCGAGGAAGGGTATTCGCGCGGCAACCTGCGCCGGATGGTCGACAATGGCCTGCTGGACATGAACGACCTGCGCATCGTGTGGGAATCCGACATCATCCCCAACGGCCCGACGGTGTTTCGCAAGGATCTGCCGGAAGAAGCCCGCGAGCTGCTTCTGGAGTTCCACAAAAGCATGAATACCGAGCATCCTGAATGCTACCAGCTGACTGCCGGTGGCGACGATAACGGCTATGTCGATATCGACCACGGCTTCTATGAAGGCACGGTTGCGCTGCGCCGTCAGGAACTCGAAGAGTCGCGTTAAGAAATCCAAACCCACCCGGCCCCTGCGAAAACGCGGGGGCCTTTGGTTTTTTTGCGGCCTGTCCCCCCCCCCTTCATGGCCGCTGACAGGAGAGAACCCATGCTTGAATTCAAGGGCCTGACCAAACAGTTCAATGACACCGTCGCGGTCAAACCCGCGACATTCACCATCCCCGACGGCCAGATGGTCGGCGTTATCGGGCGCTCTGGCGCGGGTAAATCCACGCTGCTGCGCATGATCAACCGCCTGAACGAACCATCGGGCGGACAGATGCTGTTTCAGGGGCGGGACGTGACCGCGCTGAAAGGCCGCGCGCTGCGCCAGTGGCGCAATGAATGCGCGATGGTGTTTCAGCAATTCAACCTTGTGGGCCGCCTGAACGTGCTGACCAATGTCATGTCGGGGCGGTTGTTTCATCATGGCTTTGCATCCTCGATGATGGGCATATTCACCGCAAAAGAACGCGCATTTGCCATTCGCGCGCTGGACAGGTTGGGCATGGCGCATGTGGCGCTGCAACAGACCGACACCTTGTCCGGCGGGCAGATGCAGCGTGTGGCCATCGCCCGCGCACTGGTGCAGGAACCGCGCGTCATGCTGGCCGACGAACCCATCGCCAGCCTTGACCCGATGAACGCCAAGGTGGTGATGGACGCGCTGCGCGCGATCAATCAAGAAGACGGGCTGACAGTCATCTGCAACCTGCACACGCTGGACACGGCACGCCATTATTGCGACCGCATCATCGGCATGCAGGATGGCGTCATCGTGTTTGATGGCACAGCGAAAGAACTGACAGATAAGGCCGCGCGCGAAATTTACGGCGCCGAAGCCGAAGAGGCGTTTTCCGAATCCATGACATCGACGGCGCTGCGCCCCGGCACGAAACCTGCGCAGCCCGAAGCGCGCGTGGTGAACTGACATGGCCAGCATCACAACAAACGGGCCGGACAACGGCGCGGACCGCGACCCCGTTTCCGTGTTTGAGGGCCACCGCGCCCAGATGATCCGCGACCGCATGGTTATCAATGTGACGCTGGGGGTGCTGTTTGTGGCCTTTCTGGCGTGGTCTGTCTGGATATCGCGCTTCACGCCGGACCGTCTGGCCACAGGTATCCCGCGCATATTTGAATATTTCGGCACCGTCATGCCCGCGCTGCAATGGGATGTCCTGTTTGACGCCCGCAACGAGGCAGGCCGCTTTCCTGCCGGATCGATCGGGTATTGGTATAATGATTTCTGGAAATACCTGCGCCTGATCTGGGAAACCATCCTGATGGCGTTGACGGCCACGATACTGGGCACGGGCCTGGCGGTTGTGCTGTCGTTTCTGGCGGCCCGCAACTGCACGCCTTATCCATGGGTAGGGGCGCTTGCGCGGCGGTTTCTGGAATTCTGCCGCGGGGTTCCCGAAATCCTGTTTGCGCTGATTTTGGTGTTCGCGGTGGGCATTGGCCCGCTGGCCGGTGTGCTGGCCATCACCATTCACGCAACCGGCGCGCTGGGCAAGCTGTTCTCCGAGGTGAACGAAAACGCCTCCATGCGGCCTGTGGACGGCATGAAAGCGGTGGGCGGGTCCTGGTTTGAGCAGATGCGCTATGGCATCCTGCCGCAAGTGCTGCCCAATTTCACATCCTATGCGCTGTGGCGGTTTGAAATCAACGTGCGCGCATCCGCTGTGGTGGGGTTTGTGGGGGCAGGCGGCATTGGTGCCGAGTTAAGCCACACCATCAGCTTTTATTCCGACGACCGCGTCACAGCCGTGCTGCTGCTGGTTGTGCTGACCGTCACCATAATCGACCTGCTGTCCGAACGCGCGCGCCATGCGCTGATCGGCAAGGAGTCCCTGAAATGAGCACATTGACCTTCCATGCGATATCCGACGCCGATATCGCGGCGGCGCGCAAACGTCACCCCAAGGCGTTTGGCGACCCGTTTGTCACCACGCTGAAAGCCGCAAGCTGGGCCTTTATCGTGGTCTATCTGATCTGGTCGCTTGGCTTTTTCGAGATCGGGAAATTGCTGAACGCGTCCGACAGGGCATGGGCGCTGATGACGCGCATGGTCATCTGGCAGGATATGGCCGGCTGGCAATACGCCAATATCTACAAAGGCATTGCCCAGACCATTGCAATGGCGTTTCTTGGCACGTTTCTGGGCACGATCCTTGCGCTGGGGCTGGCCTTTTTTGCCGCGCGCAACACCATGCCCGTCGGGGTGATCCGCCACGGGGTGCGCCGGTTGCTGGACGTCTTTCGCGGCATCGACCAGATTGTCTGGGGGCTGGTCTTCGTGCGCGCCGTGGGTCTGGGGCCGCTTGCGGGGGTGCTGGCGATTTTCATATCCGACACCGGAAATCTGGCCAAACTTTATTCCGAGGCGATCGAGAATATCGACCGCAAACAGGTCGAAGGGGTGCGCGCCACAGGGGCCGATACAGGGCGGATCATCCGCTATGGCTACCTGCCGCAGATATTGCCGGTGTTTATATCGCTATCGCTGTATTCGTTCGAATCCTCGACCCGGTCGGCAACCATTCTGGGGCTTGTGGGCGCGGGCGGGATCGGCATGATCATCATTGAACGGTTCCGCGCGGGGCTGTTTGATCAGGTGGCGTTTGTGGTGCTGAATGTGCTGGTGGTGATTGCGATCATTGACTGGGGGTCGGGACTGATCCGCAAGCGGTTCATCGGCGAGCGCGGGCACTGAGCGCGGGCCTTGTGCCAGTGGTCCCCGCCGGTGCCTCCGGCGGGGATATTTTGGCCAGAATGAAAGCAGGGATCACAGATATGACACGACAGCTTTCGCCTGATGGCGCACTGGTTCATCCCGATTGCACGATCCGCGACAGCAGGCTTGGCGCGTGGACCGAAATCGGGGCGGGCAGTGTTTTGTCAAACGCCACACTGGGCGATTACAGCTATTGTGCGCGGGGCTGCGACATTGCCAATGCGACAATCGGCAAATTCGTCAACATCGCGGCCAATGTGCGGATTGGCCCGACAGACCACCCGATGGACCGCGCAAGCCTGCATCATTTTCTATACAGATCCAACCTGTATTGGCCGCAGGAAGCGGATGATGCGGCGTTTTTCAAAGCCCGCGCGGCGCGCAACGTGCGTATCGGGCATGATGTCTGGATCGGGCATGGCGCGATTATCCGGCCCGATGTCAGCATCGGCAATGGCGCGGTTGTGGGGGCGGGCGCGGTGGTCACGCGCGATGTGGCGCCCTATACGATTGTTGTGGGCGTGCCCGCAGAAAAGCTGCGCCGCCGTTTTCCTAAGCAGATTGCGCACAGGCTGACAGAGCTGGCGTGGTGGGATTGGGATCATGACCGTCTGCGCATGGCGCTGAGTGATTTTCGCCATCTGGAGATCGAGGCGTTTCTGGCCAAATATGAAGATGTGACGCTGCATTGATCCTATGGGTCAGGCGATGCATGTCACGCAAGGGCGGGCAAGCCGGAGAGTTTGCCCACAAACCGTTCCAGATTGGGGTCGGTGTCGTCAAAGGGCGCATCATTGAACCGGAACCAGCGCATCGCGCGATATTCGCGCGGGTCGTAATCGGGCAGGCGGGTCGCGCAGCCCTGTAGGGTATACCACAGGCACACGTCTTCATGCGGGGTGGCGCCCACGGTTTCGGAAATTGTCACAAATACAGGCGCGGGGTGCACAAAGCGCGCCTGCATGCGCAGTTCTTCAAGGCATTCGCGCGCCACTGTGTCGCGCGGGTGTTCACCCTGCGCGACATGGCCGCCGGGCGGCAGCCACAGACCAGAGGAGATGTGATCGCCCAGCAGGATATGTCCGCGGTCGATCACCGGAAAATAGCTGACCAGATGCATGGGGGGCGTCGCGGGCGGGCGGATGCGGCACAGATCACGCGCTGAGCGCACCCAATGATGCGCGCGGTCCAGATGGTCGGTTTCCAGCAGATCGATTGGCCGGATCAGGCGCAACTCGGACGTGATAAGACTGGCATAGCTCATGTCAGCTTATTGTGCGGCAACCGCAAGGCGCGGTCCAGCCTGAATGAAGCGCTGCGCGGCCTGTGCGCTGGAATAGGTGATCTGCCCGTTGGCAATCGTGGCTTCAATCCGGCGTGTGTTGGGGTTCATCACCACCAGATCGGCACGCGCGCCGGGTGTCAGGCGGCCGCGGTCATGCAGCCCCATGATGGCGGCAGGGCGGGTTGAGATCATTTCCCATGCATGCGCGAAGCTCAGGGCGCGGGCATCGGCGATGGCCCATGCGGCCTGCGCCATTGCGGGGATGTAATAATCCGAGATCAGCGCGTCGCACAGCCCGTCCTCGACCAGTTCCATGGCGGCGATATTGCCCGATTGCGACCCGCCGCGCACGATATTGGGCGCGCCCATCAAGACAGGTTCTTGGGCTGCGCGGGCGGACTGCGCGGCATCGATACTGGTGGGAAATTCGCAGACCTGTGCGCCAATGCCGCGATAGAAGGCGCGGGTTGCGGCATCGGGGTCGTCATGCGAGCCAAGCGTGACGCCATGTGCGCGCAAATCTGCGGCAAGACCTTTCAGAAAGGCGGGGATATCTGGATCGGCCTGTTTGGCGGCGCGCACAATGGCCAGCAGCGCATCGGGTTCATGGCCGTTCTGTGCGGCCCATGTGGCAAAGCGCGCGGGCTTGGTGTCAGCCATTTCCACCGCTTCGGGCAGGTGGTTGTTAAAGACAATGTAATCCAGATGATAGCTGCGCACCGTGGCCATCAGCGCGGCATGGTCATCGGGCATATGGGTTTCAAACCGCAGCTGGATGCGAATGTCGCTGCCAAGGCGGTGGGCAATCTGGCGGCGCGCCTCCAGCAGGGCCACGGCCTCGTCGGGGGCGCGCGCGCCGCCTTCCCATGACCAGCTTTGCGCGAACCACGCGGTTGTGACCCCATTGCTGGCCAGTTCCGCATCGGCGGCCTGAAGCGCGTGGCGCTTGTCGAAGGGCGCGCTGGGGCGCGGGCGTATGTGGCGTTCAAACCCGTCGCCATGCAGATCGACAATGCCGGGAAGCAGCCAGTAGCCGGACAAGTCAACTTCATGGGTGGCGCTGTCTGCGGGGCCGAAGGTGGTGCCGTTGAGTGTCAGGTCACAATCTTCAAGTGTGGAGTTAAGCAATGACAGCGCGCCGGTCAGGCGAAGGTTCAGACTTGGCATAGACAGGATTCCTTTGGCTTTTGGCGGGCAGATACCGCAAAGATGTTGCACTTCCATGACAGTGCTGCATCGCTACTCCAGCACCAGTTCGATGCGCATGCCCACGAAATAGGTGCGCCCGTATTCGACAGGGGTTCCCGTCGGGCCAATATTGACGGATTCGGACAGGATCAGCGCATCGCCAGTGTCGATCTGCAAATGGCGGGCCTGCACAGGGTCGGCATTATGGCCGGTCAGGCGTGTGGATTTGCGGGTGTAGTCGCTGACGCCAACCTGCGCCAGCGCGTCTGTCACGGACCCAAGCGTGCGCAATGCCGCACCAAGTGCGGGAAACTGCGTGGCACAATAACATGACCGCGCCAGTGACACAGGCAGATCATCGGCAAAGCTGATGGTTTCGGCCACATGAACGGGGGCTGCAACGTCCAGCCCCAAGGCGCGCGCTTCGGTGTCCGTGGCGGCCTGAACCCCAAGATGCAGCAACCGCCGCGACGGGGTGCGCCCCGCCGACAGCAGGTTCTGGCGAAACCGTGTGCGCGTGCCGATCTGGTAGGGAACCGGTGCCACGCGCACAAAAACGCCCGCCCCGCGCCGCGATTGCACCAGCCCCTCAGTAGACAGTTGCGACAGCGCACGCCGGATGGTGTGGCGGTTCACATCAAAGCGCTGCGCCAGCGCGGCCTCGGTCGGCAGGCGCGCGCCTGCGCGCCATGCGCCCTGTGCGATGTCGGCGCGCAAGATGTCACATATGCTTTGCCACAAGGCAGCCGGTTTGGTCATGTCGTGAAACTTTCATAAAAATCCTTTTGAATGTAGCGCATAAAGGTTGTATTTGTCTAGTTGTCTAGAACAGATTGAAAGCCCAGACCATGACTGCTGAACCCTTTGCCCGCCGTGACTGGATGGGCCTGATCGCGCGTGCGCCGCTGGCGCGGCTGGATGCGCTTTGGCCTGATGACCCGCCTGCCTTCAGTTGGCTGCGCGCGCCCGAGATGGGCGCGATGATGGCGCAGGGCCGCGCAGGCGCTGTGGGCGCTGCGTTCAATCTGGGCGAGGTGACGGTGACGCGCGCCACTGTCCGGCTGGATTGCGGCACTGTGGGACATGCGCTGGTGCAAGGGCGCAGTGCGCGCAAGGCTGAACGCGCGGCGCTGCTGGACGCGCTGTTGCAGACTGGGGCAGGGGCGGGGCTGCATGCGCGGGTGCTGGGGCCCTTGCGCGATGCTGAACGCAATGATGCAGATACACGCGCGCGCCGGGCTGCGGCGACCAAGGTTGATTTTTTCACAATGGCACGGGGGGACGCATGAGCGCGCATCTGACAGCCGGTTTCATTGATCCCGCGCGCGACGGGGCGCGCGCCTTCCGGCAGGTGCTGGATGCGATGGCGCATCCGGGCCGGATTGTCACGCTTGACGGGCCGCAGGGCCCTGCGCCTTGCTCGCCCGCGGCGGCCAGTGTGTTGCTGACACTGGCCGATGCCACGACACCGCTGCATCTGGCGGGCGCACATGATGCGGCAGCCCTGCGCGACTGGGTGGCGTTTCATCTGGGCGCACCACTTGTCGGGCCTGCGGATGCGGTTTTCGCATTGGGCACATGGGATGCGCTTGGCCCCCTTGCCGCCTATCCGCAGGGCAGCGCCGAATACCCCGACCGTTCTGCCACATTGATCGTTGAGCTGGACGCATTGGACAATGACGGCGCGCGCCTGACAGGGCCGGGAATTGAAACGCAGGCATTCCTGTCCCTGCCGGATGTGGGGGCGTTGGCGGAAAACGCGGCGCGCTTTCCCTTGGGGCTGGATGTGCTGTTCACCTGTGGCCCGCGCCTTGCCGCCCTGCCGCGTTCCACAAAAATAGGGGGCTGCTGATGTATGTCGCGGTAAAAGGGGGCGAGCGCGCGATTGAGCACGCGCATGACTGGCTGGCACAGGCGCGGCGCGGGGATATGGCCGTCCCTGATCTGGGGGTGGCGCAGATCCGCGAACAACTGGCGCTGGCCGTGGACCGTGTGATGGCAGAAGGGTCGCTGCATGATCCCGATCTGGCGGCGCTGGCGCTGAAACAGGCGCGCGGCGATGTGATTGAAGCGGTGTTTCTGATCCGCGCGTTTCGCACCACCTTGCCGCGCTTTGGCGCGAGTGTGCCGGTGGATACGGGCGATATGCAGATCATCCGCCGGATTTCAGCCACCTATAAGGACGCACCGGGCGGGCAGGTGCTGGGGCCGACATTCGACTACACACATCGTTTGCTGGATTTTGATCTGGTGGGTGATGCGGCACCCGCGCCCGCGCCCGAATCCGCCGCCAGCCCTGATCCCGTGCCGCATATCCTGTCGCATCTGGGGGAAGAGGGGCTGATGCAACCCGAACCCGCCCCCGACGCGAAGGGCGGGCCGGATGTGCCGGACCTGACACGCGCGCCGCTGGAATTTCCCGCCAGCAGGCCCTTGCGGTTGCAGGCACTGACGCGCGCGGATGAAGGGTTCCTGCTGTCGCTGGCCTATTCCACGCAGCGCGGCTATGGCCGCAATCATGCATTCGTGGGCGAATTGCGCATCGGGCATGTGCGGGTTGCGGCTTATTTGCCGGAACTGGGGTTCGACATTGAATTTGCCGACATCATGGTGACGGAATGTGAAACCGTGAACCAGTTTCAGGGGTCAAAGTCCGAACCCGCGCAATTCACCCGCGGCTACGGGCTGGTGTTCGGGCAGTCGGAACGCAAGGCGATTTCCATGGCACTGGTGGACCGGGCGCTGCGCGCGCGCGAACTGGGCGAAGATATTGGCGATGCGCCCGCGCAGGATGAGGAATTCGTGCTGTCGCATTGCGACAATATCCAGTCCAGCGGCTTTCTGGAGCATATCAAGCTGCCCCATTATGTGGATTTTCAGGCCGAACTGGAACTGATCCGCAAGCTGCGCCGCGACGCGTGTGCGGTACCCGAGGCCGCAGAATGACTGCCGGCGTTGTTCAGGGCGCGCCCCCGCGTCACCCACCCACCCACCCGCTCCGCGAGGGCGCGCAGGAGACCCGCATGAGTGCCTATAATTTTGCCTATCTGGACGAAGCCACCAAGCGCATGCTGCGCCGCGCCATCCTGAAAGCTGTGGCTATTCCCGGCTATCAGGTGCCGTTTTCAAGCCGCGAAATGCCCATGCCCTATGGCTGGGGCACAGGCGGCGTGCAGGTGACCGCCGCCTGTCTGGTGCCCGAAGACACGCTGAAAGTCATTGATCAGGGCGCGGATGACACCACGAATGCCGTGTCCATCCGCAAGTTCTTCCAGCGGGTCGCGGATGTGGCCGTGACGGAACGCACAGCGCAGGCCAGCATCATCCAGACCCGCCACCGGATACCCGAAACGCCGCTGATTGCGGGGCAGATTCTGGTCTTTCAGGTGCCCATCCCCGAACCCTTGCGGTTTCTGGAACCGCGAGAGGTGGAAACCCGCGTGATGCATGCGCTGGAAGATTACGGGCTGATGCAAGTGCGCCTTTATGAAGATATTGCCCGCCACGGCGAGATCGCGCGCGCCTATGCCTATCCGGTGCGGGTCGAGGGGCGCTATATCATGGACCCGTCGCCCATTCCCAAATTCGACAACCCCAAGCTGAACAATTCGCCTGCGTTGCAATTGTTCGGGGCGGGCCGCGAATGCCGCATCTATGCGCTGCCGCCCTTCACACGCGTCGAGAGTCTGGATTTCGACGACTACCCCTTCACCGCGACCAAGGCTGCGGGGCAGTCCTGCGCGCTGTGCGGATCAACGGTGTCCTATCTGGACGAGGTGATCACCGATGATGCGGGGGGTCGGATGTTCGTGTGCTCGGACACCGATTATTGCGCGGCCCGCGTGGCCGCAGGCAGGACGGAGGATGCTGCATGACGCCCCTTTTGCAGGTCGAAAACCTGAGCAAGCACTACGGCGCATATCTGGGCTGCGGGGATGTGTCCTTCGCGCTGTGGCCGGGCGAGGTGATGGGCATTGTCGGCGAAAGCGGATCGGGCAAATCGACGCTGCTGAACTGTCTGGCCGGTCATCTGCCCCCCGATGCGGGTCGCGTGCTGTTTGACACCCGCGAGGACGGCCCGCATGACATATTAGGCATGACCGAGGCCGAGCGCCGCTGGCTGGCGCGCACGGACTGGGCCTTCGTGCACCAGAATCCGCGCGACGGGCTGCGCATGAATGTCAGCGCCGGCGGCAATGTGGGCGAGCGGCTGATGGCCGTGGGCGCGCGCCATTACGGTGACATCCGCGCGCAGGCAAGCGACTGGCTGGCGCGCGTTGAAATTGATGTGGGCCGCGTGGATGACCGCCCGCGCGCGTTTTCCGGCGGCATGCAGCAACGCCTGCAAATCGCGCGCAATCTGGTGACAGGGCCGCGGCTGGTGTTCATGGACGAACCCACAGGCGGGCTGGATGTCAGCGTGCAGGCGCGGCTTTTGGATTTGCTGCGCGGGCTGGTGCGGCGCCTTGGCCTGTCGGCGGTGATTGTCACGCATGATCTGGCTGTGGTGCGGCTGCTGGCCGACCGGCTGATGGTGATGAAGGACGGGCGCGTGGTGGAACAGGGGCTGACCGATCAGGTGCTGGATGATCCGCAGCATGCCTATACGCAGCTTTTGGTCAGTTCGGTGCTTCAGGTCTGACGCAGGGGGCTGGACGCGTGGATTGATTGAGTATTTTTGGCAAGATGAAGGGATAGGCGCATGATCGAGATTGCAGGCGTGGGCAAGCGGTTCGTCTTGCACAATCAGGGCGGCGTCGCGTTGTCCGTGATGGAAGGGGCCGCCTTGCGCGTAGACCCTGGCGAATGCGTGGCGCTGACGGGGGCATCAGGCGCGGGGAAATCGACGCTGATGCGCATGATCTGGGGCAATTACCGCTGTGATACAGGGTCCATTCGCGTGGCAGGCGTGGAGCTGTGCCGCGCAGAGCCGCGCGCGGTGCTGGACTTGCGGCGCGGCACCTTGGGCTATGTCAGCCAGTTCCTGCGGGTGATCCCGCGTGTGCCCACGCTGCGGATCGTGGCCGAGCCGTTATTGGCGCAGGGCGTGGACGAAGATGCAGCGCTGGCGCGCGCGGGGGCCTTGCTGACGCGGCTGAACATTCCTGCGCCGCTGTGGTCCTTGTCGCCCACGACATTTTCGGGCGGCGAGCAGCAGCGCGTCAATATCGCGCGCGGGTTTATTCAGGACTGGCCGGTGATGTTGCTGGATGAACCCACAGCCAGCCTTGATGCGGCCAATCGCGCAGTTGTACTGGAGCTGATCTTGCAGGCCAAGGCGCGCGGCGCGGCCATTCTGGGCATTTTCCACGATGCGGATGCCCGCGCGGCGGTCTGCGACCGCGAGGTTGATGTGACAGGCTTCACCCCCGCCATGGTGAGCGCATGATCGCGCATGGCGGGCGCGGGCGGCTGGTCGCGGTTGTGGGGCCGTCAGGTGTGGGCAAGGACACGCTGATTGCGGAAGTCGCGCGGACGCGCCCTGATATTGTGGTGGCGCAGCGCATCATTACGCGCGCGCCGGATGCGGGCGGAGAGGATCATCAGGCCGTATCCGACGCGCTGTTTGATGCGCAGCTTGCCATGGGGCGTTTTGCGTTTCATTGGGGCGCGCACGGGCTGCGCTATGCCATTCCCGCCAGTATTGACGCCGATCTTGCGCAGGGGCGGGTGGTTGTGTTCAACGGCTCGCGCAAGGCATTGCAGGGGATTGCAGCCTCCTATCCGCAACTGATGGTGCTGATGATCACCGCCCCGCCGGAAGTGCTGGCGCAGCGGCTGCGCGCGCGCGGGCGCGAAGGTGCGCGCGAGATTGCTGCACGCCTGAAGCGCGCCGAGCTGGCACCGCCTGCGGGGGCCGTGGTCATCATGAATGACGCCACGGTTGATGCAGCCGTGGCGCAGATGCTGGCCGCGATTACCCGCGCATCGCAAAGCGCGTGACCAGATGGAACCGTCCGTCCGCCCCTTCGCCAAAGACGCACAGCGCATCAAGATGATGGTCTTCCGCAAGTGCGGGGTCAAACCAGGCATGGGCGGCGCGCAGGGCATCGGCCATCTGCGCGGGGTCGCGCTTGCCGCTAAGGGTGACATGAAAACGGAATTCATCCATCACATAGGGATAGCCCCAGCGCAGCAACAACGCGTCCTGACGCGCCGTCAGCCCGGCTTTGCGGCGGCGGGCAATGTCATGCTCGGACAGGGGCGCGCGATACGGGTCCAGATCCTGCACGATCCGCGCAGCCGCATCGCCCAGTGCGCGGGGCTGGGTTTCGGGCATAATGGCCAGAAACCCGTCCATCGGGCGCAACCGCAGCCGGCCCAATGCGACAGGGTCCATATCCCCTGCAAGGGTTTCGACAGCATCCAGAAAATCGGGGACAGGGCAGGCAAGCGCCATTGGCGGCTTCAACGTGCCATGCAGGCCGTATTTGCGCGGTGTTTCGGTCAGGGCGGCCAGATCAAGCCCCAGATCGGGGTGCGCCATAGCGCAGCCCTTATCCGCATCCCAGCCCAGCCATGCAGCCCCCGCATGCGCAAGGGCACTGCCCGCAGGTGGCGTGTAATAGATCGCAAAGCGTTGAAATTCTGCCGACATATGACCCGTCCTTTTGGTGATGGCCCTTTGCATGGCACAGGGTTGTGACAAGACGGTAACGCATAATCCAAGGACCGATATAATGACAGAGCTTGTACTTGCAAATGCCCGCCTCGTGCGCCCGACCGAGGTTTGCCACGGCGCAATCGTCATACGCGACGGGTTGATTGCCGCGCTGGACACGGGCGACGGCGTGCCCAAGGGTGCCGTGGATTGTCAGGGTGATCTGATTGCGCCGGGGCTGATCGAGTTGCACACCGACAATCTGGAACGCCATCTGGCCCCGCGCCCCGGTGTGGACTGGCCCCATGCGGGGGCCGTGATCGCGCATGATCGCGAACTGGCAGGCACCGGCATCACCACCGTATATGACGCGTTGCGCATCGGGTCGTTGCTGCGCGATGATGCGCGCGGACGGGCGCGATATGCGCGTGCGCTGGCCTCCGAAATTCTGGAAATGCGCGCGCTGGGCGCGCTGAAGATCAGCCATTTCCTGCATCTGCGCGCCGAGATATGTTCAGACACCCTGCTGGACGAACTGGATGAATTCGGCACGGATGACCGCATCGGTATTGTCAGCCTGATGGACCATACGCCCGGCCAGCGGCAATTCGCGGACCTTGCGCAGCTGCGCACTTATATGCGCGGGAAATACGGCATGAATGATGCTGAATTCGAGGCGCATGTGACCCGCCAGCAGGCCCTTGGCGCACAGGTGCGCGGCCCGCATGAAGCCGCGATTGTCGCAGCCGCGCAGCGCTATGGCGCGACACTTGCCAGCCATGATGACACCACCACCGAACAGGTGGCGGCGTCTGCGGGCCACGGGGTGCGTCTGGCCGAATTTCCCACAACGCTGGCGGCGGCGCAGGCATGCCATGCCCACGGGATTGCAGTGATGATGGGCGCGCCCAACCTGATCCGTGGCGGGTCGCATTCGGGCAATGTGGCGGCGGGGGATCTGGCGCAGGCAGAGCGGCTGGATATTCTGTCATCGGATTATGTGCCCGCCGCGCTGTTGCTGGGTGCGGTGCGTCTGGGGCAGGGCTGCGGCGATCTGGCGCGCGGGTTTGCGGCTGTCACGCAAGCGCCTGCACGCGCGGCAGGGCTGGCTGATCGCGGTGCGCTGCGCGAAGGGCTGCGTGCCGATCTGATCCGCGTGGCGCTGCCCGCAGCAATCCCCATGCTACAGGCCGTGTGGGTGCGCGGGGTGCGGGTTGCGTGAGGTGGACGGTTCAGGCCATGGACAAAGCCCGCGCCAGCGGTGGGCCGGGGTCTGCCGATCCGGCATTATAAGAATGCAGTTTATGCCAGCTGCATACTCCTGACATCAAAGGATTGAACTGCCATCAGAGTAATCGGCAGGCGGTGGGACGGCCCGCCGATGGCGCGGCGGCCTGCGGCCTTTGCTCCGCGCCTTGGGATGTTCCCCAATGACCGCTTCAGGTCAGAACTTACCACCCTGACGCATCCATCCGACACGCCAAGCCACCAGATCAGCCGTTCACATCCACCACAACGCGCCCCTTGATCTGGCCTTTCAGAATGTCCGCGCCCAGTTGCGGCAGGTCGGCCAATGTGGCGGGTTGAATCATCGCATCCAGCTTGTCCATGGGCAGATCGCGCGCAATCCGGCCCCATGCCCGCACGCGGTTGTCATAGGGTTGCATCACCGAATCGATCCCCAGCAGGTTGACGCCGCGCAACAGGAACGGCACGACCGTTGCAGGCAGGCCCGCCCCGCCCGCAAGCCCCACTGCCGAAACCGATGCGCCATATTTCATCTGCCCCAGCACGCGCGCCAGCATCGCGCCGCCCACGGCATCCACGCAGCCTGCCCATGTTTCGGCCTCCAGCGGGCGCTTGACGGTCTCGTTGATCTCCTCGCGCGCAACGATGCGGGCCGCGCCAAGGCTGCGCAGATAATCTGCGGTCTCTGGCCGTCCGGTCACGGCGGCCACCTCATGGCCCAATGCGGCCAGAACCGCCACCGCGACAGACCCCACACCCCCCGCAGCGCCCGTCACCAGCACCGGCCCGTTGCCCGCCTTCAGCCCGTGATCTTCCAGCGCCATGACCGCCAGCATCGCCGTAAACCCCGCCGTGCCCACCGCCATGGCCTGCCGTGTGCTGAACCCTTCTGGCAGGGGCACCAGCCAGTCGGCCTTGACGCGGGCCTTTTGCGCGTAGCCGCCCCAATGCGCCTCTCCCACGCGCCAGCCGGTCAGCACGACCTTGTCACCGGGTTGGTAGCGCGCATCGCCCGACGCCGCGACCGTGCCCGCGAAATCAATGCCGGGCACATGGGGGTAGTTGCGCACCAGCCCGCCGCCGGGGCCGATGCACAGCCCGTCCTTGTAATTCACGGTTGAATACTCGACCGCGACAGTCACATCGCCTTCGGGCAACTGGTCTTCGGTGATCTGCTGCACGCTGGCTTGGGTTTTGCCGTCCTCGTTCTTTTCGACAATCAGTGCGTTGAAGCTCATGATGCTCTCCTGTTTTGTGGTTAACGGCTTTTGTGGTTAACGACTTTTGTGGTTAACGGCCGGGGCCGTGCCAGTCGATCTGGCAGATTTCCGCGCTGCGGCCATCAAAATCCCAGACCCGCCCGAAGGCGCGCACGCGCCCCTTGGTGGCCGTGGCGACCGTAATATCCGGCCCCATCCAGTATTCGGTATTGGTGACAACAATTTCGCGGTCGGGGTCCGCGCCACGCACGGGCACGACTTCGCCCTGAATTTTCTTGCCCACCATCAGGCGGCGTTTGTCGCCGTCATTTTCATAGGTGATGGCCGCGCGTTCGGCCCCCAGAAATTCGCTGACCAGCATGCCAAACAGCCCCGTTGTGCCGCGTGCCGCGCCCGAAAAAATGTTGACCAGCGCGTCATAGGCCGCATCAGTGGCGCGGTCGTCAATGAACGCCGCCGCCTGCCAGTTGCCGCGCGCCATCAATCCCGGAATTTCCAGAAGCAGCCCGACATTCAGCCCCGACAGGTCATCGTCGCCGTAATGGCCGCTATCAATCCGCACCCCCGCCCATGCCTGACAATAGCCTTCTGTCGGGGCATGTTTGCCAAGGCTGACCACACAGGGGCAAAATACCGTGCAGTTGCAGTTCAGAATCAATTCGCCCCTGATCGCCCAAGGCACTGTGCCAAGGGCGGGTTTTTCCAGTGTGTCGCTCATGTCCATCCTCCCAGTTCAAAAATCACAACCGCAGCACTTGCGGCAATCAACCCGTAGCCCAGGGGCCGCGTCAGAACCGCGCCGATCCGGGGCAGTTTTTCCAGCATCATCAGCACCATTGCGCCGCCCATCCACAGCAGGTTCATGGTGCCCCCCACAAAGGCCAGCGCCATCAAGGCCCAGCAACACCCCAGACAGACAGCCCCCAGCCGCACCCCCATGCGCCACGGCCCGTCATCCCAGTATTGTATGAAAAATGTCAGCGGGCGGCGGCATTTGGCCAGACAAGCATCCTTCAATGTTGAAAATTGATAAGCGCCAGCGCCCGCCAGCAGCAATGCGGTCAGCCATATATTCACGCTTTCGCCCAACGGGTTCAGAAACCCCGCGCCCGCCAGCCCCAGTTGCGCGCCCGTGGCAAGGACGGCAAATCCCAGCCACACCACAAGATAGCCCGCCAGCAATGCCGCGAACCCTGCCGCGCGTCCGGTCTGAACCAGATCGTCCCATGTCGACAATGCAGGCAGTGCCGTGGGGGCCATCATCGCGGCCGACATCAAGGCCCACATCACAAAGATATTCGGCGCTCCTGCCAGCCCCGGTTCAATGCGGCACAGGGCCTGCCAGAATTCCGCGCCATAAAGATTGGCCGCCGCAACCAGATCTGGCGGCAGTTGCATGGCATATAACGCCGCCCATGCCAGCAAGACCATGCCATAAAACCCCAGCCAGTGCGGTGCCCGCATTCTTCGCAAACCGGCTGCAAGCTGCATGAAAACCTGCCTTTTGCACGGGGCGCGCGCGGCACCTTGGGGGTTGGCTGCACGCTTGGCTTCGGATATGTATGACATATCAGGCCATTCACGGTCTGGCAAATGTTAATTGTCTGACATATGGCAAAGGTGCGCAGGTGAAAACCGATCTGGACAGCGAACGCGACTATTCCCAACAGATCGCGCAGACCATCCGCGATGCAATCGTTTCGGGCGATCTGCCGGTTGACGGGCGCTTGCCATCGGAATCCGATCTGGCCACACGCTTCAATGTGTCCCGCCCCACCGTGCGCGAGGCGCTGAAACGGCTGGCCGCGCAAAACCTGATCCGCACCCAGCGCGGCGCCACAGGCGGGGCTTTCGTCAACCGGCTGAGTTTCGAGCAGGCGCAGGATCATATGGTCACAACGGCCACGCTGCTTTTGTCCATGAACACTGTTGATTTCGAAACCGCCTGCGAGGCGCGCTTTGCCCTTGAACGTGCCTGCGTGCCGCTGGCCTGCGCGCGGCGCACACCGGCGCATCTGGCCAGTCTGCGCGCCGAAATCGCGCGTCAGGGCACGGACGGGCTGTCGGATGAGGAATTTTGCGCATCCGATGTGGCGTTTCACCGCGCGCTGGTCGATGCGGCGGGCAATCCGGTGCTGTCTTGGCATCTGGCAGGCGCAGTGGAAGCGATGCAACCGCTGATGAACATGATCACGTTCACCGCACGCTCGCGCGGGCGCATCATTGCGCTGCATGACGGGCTGACCCTTGCGCTGGAGGCGGGCAAACCACGGCCCGCGCTTGCCGCCCTTGACGAACTGGCGTCCTATACGCTGGAACTGGGCGGTGAAATCCGCGCGCGGCGCGGCGCAAGGCGGTCGTCCTAGACCATGGTCGGATCGGGGTGCAACACTCCGGTCGGGGGGGGCTGGTCTGAACGTGGCGTTGGAATTTCCCCAAGGCGCGGAGCAAAGGGCGCAGCCCGCCGCGCCATCGGCGGGCCGTCCCGCGGCCTGCCGATTTGGCCAGCGACACGCCAAGCCATTAAAGTAGGGGTATGCAGCTTGCATAAACTGCGTGTCTCAAACGTCGGATCGGCAGACCCCGGCCCACCGATAGCGCGGGCTTTGTCCATGCCCCAACATCCCCGTCACGCCCGTGTCAGATCTCGCGCAATTCGCTGACAAAATCATAACGGTCCCCGCGATAGGCCGATCTTGTCAGTTCCACCATGGTGCCATCAGTCAGATAGCCGCGCCGTTCAATCCGCAACACTGCCGCCCCGCTGGGCACACCAAGGTTCTGCGCCTCTTCTTCAGATGCAAGCGATGCCGTGACGCGCTGAAGCCCCGTGACCGGCTTGTTGCCCACTGCATCAAGGGCCGCATACAGCGAATTCTCCACACTGTCATGATCAGGCAGGTAGGTTTCGGGAATGATGGCATGTTCCAGCGCCAGCGGTTCGCCATTTGCGGTGCGAATGCGCCGGAACCGTTTGACGCGCGCATTCACTGCCAGCCCGAAGGCAATCACCTCATCAGGCGATGCGGTGTCGGTCGATTTTTCCAGCCAGACCGACCCCGCCACCAGCCCGCGCCTGCGCAGATCTTCGGAAAACCCCGCCAGCATGGAGGACGGTTGTTCAATCCGTGGCGCGATATAGGTGCCGGACCCGTGTTTGCGCGACAGCACGCCTTCGCGCATCAGAAGGTCAATCGCCTTGCGCACCGTGACGCGTGACACCGCCATGCGTTCGGCAATGTCGCGCTCGGATGGCAGCGCATCGCCCACGGAAAATTCCCCCTGCTGGACCTTCTCGCGCAAAATCGCGGCCAGCCGGACATAGATGGGCGTGTCTTCGGCGCGCGAGGCAAGCAGGTCGTGGTGCAATGTCATGGCGCGGCCTGCTGTGCGGCCATGGCGTCACGCAATATGCCGCCCGCGCGGTCAAGTGCGGCATTCGCGCCGTCAGGGGTTGCGCCCATGGCGACCAGCACCGCCGGTTTCACCTGCCAGCCGCATTTCTCCAGCGCGGCTGTGGCCGCCTGCGCAGGCACACCCGAAATGCGCTGGACCATGGCCTGCGCGCGGCCCCGCAGTTTGATGTTCTGGGGCCGCATATCGACCATAAGCCCGTTATGCACATGGCCCAGCCGCACCATGATCTGCGTTGAAATCATGTTCAGAACCACCTTTTGCGCCGTGCCTGCCTTCATGCGGGTGGACCCTGCCACCACTTCGGCACCGGTTTCGGTGGTGATGGCATGCTCCGCTGCGTCCAGCAGGGGGGTGCCGCCATTGCACGCAACCCCGATGGTCAGCGCGCCCGCCGCGCGCGCCGCCGCGACCGCCGCCACAGTAAAGGGGGTGCGCCCGCTTGCGGCAATGCCGATGACAACATCGCGCGCGTCAATACCTGCGCGCGTCACCTGATCGCGGGCATCATCTGCGTCGTCTTCCGCGCCTTCAATGCCCAGCTTCAGCGCCGCTTCACCGCCCGCAATCAGATACTGCGTGCGCGCGTCGGGCCAGTTGAAAGTCGGGCCAAGTTCGGTGCCATCCTGCACGGCAATGCGGATGGATGTGCCCGCGCCCGCATAGACCAGCCGCCCGCCCGCGCGCAGGCGGGGCAAGGCCCCCTCGACCAGATCGGCCAGTGCGGGCAGGGCAGGGCCAATGCTGGCAATCGCGGCCATCTGGCTTTCCCAGATGGCGCGCAGGGCGGTCAGGCTGTCCCAGCGGTCCAGATCACGGTAGCGGGGGTCGGAAAATTCGGTCATGCACAAGGGCCTTTTATGTCGGTTTTGCGGGTTTATCACATGCTCAGGCGCTGTCCATCTGCGCCAAAATGGAACGCGCGGTCCATGTCGGGGGTCACAAACGCGCGGTCATTGACTTCGGCGGCGTGTTCACCAAACAGGCGCACGGTAATCAGGCCGTGCGGGTCTGCGCGCAGGTAAATCAGTGTTTCACCGCCCAGTTGTTCCACATGACTAATGCGCCCTTCGATCATGCCCTTATCCTGCGACAAGGTCAGGTGTTCGGGGCGAATACCAAGGCTTTTGCCCGCCACACCCAGCGCGGGCGCGTCAAGAAAGTTCATCTTGGGCGACCCGATGAAGCCCGCGACGAATTCATTCGCGGGGTTTTTATACAGCTCCATCGGCGCGCCGACCTGTTCAATGCGACCGTCGCGCAACACCACAATCCGGTCGGCCAGCGTCATGGCTTCGACCTGATCATGGGTCACATAAATCATGGTTGCGCCCAACTCGCGGTGCAGGTTGGCAATTTCAATGCGGGTTTGCACGCGCAGCGCCGCATCCAGATTGGACAGTGGTTCGTCAAACAAGAACAGCTTGGGCTTGCGCACAATGGCGCGGCCAATGGCCACGCGCTGGCGCTGCCCGCCCGACAATTCCGCAGGCCGGCGCGTCAGATAGGCGTCCAGATCCAGCATACTCGCCGCGCGCTCCACCGTTTGCGCAATTTGTGCGCGCGGCTGGCCCGCCTGTTTCAGCCCCAGCCCCATATTGTCGCGCACGTTCAGATGCGGATAAAGCGCGTAGGACTGGAACACCATTGCAATTTCGCGCTGTGATGGCGGGGTGGTGTTAACCACGGTGCCGTCGATCCTGACCTCGCCGGATGTGATGTCTTCCAGCCCTGCGATCATGCGCAGCAACGTGGATTTTCCGCACCCCGACGGGCCGACAAAGACACAGAATTCGCCGTCATTCACCGTCAGGTCAACTTCGCGGATCACATCGACCGTGCCGAAGGACTTGCAGACTTTATCAAGTGTCAGATTGCCCATCAGGCCCTCCTTGGTATTGGTTATGCGATGCGCACGGTCTTGCCGGTGCGCACGCTTTCATCGGCGGCCAGACAGACGGCGACAGACCGCACGGCATCGTTGATATGGCGCGACATGTCGTGATCTTGCGCGATGGCGCGCGCCATGGCGGCGGCCTGCAAGTCGCACAGGCCCTGATGGCCGGGGCTGTCCGCGAATGTGGTGACGGATTCACCCTGTCCTGCGGGCGCATGAATCAGATGGTCGGCGGCGGTGTGCCCCTCGACATCGGCTGACCCCAGCCCTTGGGGCGCGCGCAGGGACACGGCCCCTTGCGGTGAAATCACGTCTTTGACGAAATGCGCGGTTTCCGACATCATCGGGCCCCAGCCCGCTTCATACCACCCGCAAGATCCGTCTGCGAAGATCACCTGAAAATGCCCGTAATTATACATATCAGGCGCAATTTCATCTGACAGGCGCAGGCCCATCCCGCGCACTTCCACGGGGGCGGCATCGGTGATCTGGCACATGACATCGACATAATGCACACCGCAATCCACAATGGGCGGGGTCGATTGCATCAGCGCTTTATGAATATCCCATGCCGGCCCGCTTGATCGCTGGTTCAGGTTCAGGCGAAACACATAGGGCGGCCCCATGTCGCGCGCGGCTGCAATCAGCGCAATCCATGTCGGGTGATGGCGCAGGATATGGCCCACCATCAGCTTGCGCCCTGTGCGCGCGGCGGTATTGGCCACGGCCTGACAATCGGCCACGCTGGTGGCCAGCGGCTTTTCGACAAACACATGTGCGCCCGCCTCCATAGCCTTGATCGCATAGGCGGCATGGCTGTCGGAATAGGTGGCGATGGCCACCATATCGGGCTTCAGGCGTGCCAGTGCTGCGTCGAAATCACGCTCGATCTTCAGATGCGCCAGCGCATCGGGTAGGGCCACATCGGACCGGTTCACCAGCCCCACAACCTGAAATTCGGGCAGTTTGGCATATGCCAGCGCATGGCTAAGCCCCATCTGGCCCAGCCCCGTTACCAGAACACGGATCATTTCACGGCCCCCTTTGTAATGCCCCGGATCAATTGACGCGAGAAGATCAGATACAGCACCACCACCGGAAAGATTGCCAGCGTCAGCGCCGCCAGAACCGCGTTCCAGTTGGTAACATACTGGCCAAGGAAAATCTGGCTGCCCAGTGTCAGTGTCTTGGTGGCTTCCCCCGGGGCCAGGATCAGCGGGAACCACAAATCGTTCCAGATGGGGATCATGGTGAACACGCCCACTGTGGCCATGGCAGGGCGCACCAGCGGCAGCGCGATGGTAAAGAAGATGCGGTATTCGCTTAGCCCGTCAATCCGCGCGGCATTCTTCAGATCATCCGAGACCTGCCGCATGAATTCCGACAAGATGAACACCGCCAGCGGCAGACCCTGCGCGGTATAGACAAGGATCAGCGCCGTCAGCGTGTTAACCAGATTTGCCGCAACCATGATTTCCAGAATAGCCACCGTGCCCAGCCGGATGGGGATCATGATGCCAAGCGCCAGATACAGCGCCATCAGCAGATTACCGCGAAAGCGGTATTCGGCCAGTGCAAACGCCGCCATTGCCCCGAACAGCAGCACGAAAAACAGCGATGCCACAGTGACAATCATGGAATTCTGGAAATACAGCAGGAAATTGCCCTGCTCCAGCACCGTATGAAACCCCACCAGATCGAATGTTTCGCGCGTGGGCAGCGACAGCGGGTCGTTGAAAATGGCGCGGCGTGACTTCATCGAATTGATGACGATCAGCACCACCGGATACAATGCCAGCACCGTATAGGCGATCAGGATCGCATGTGCGGCGGAACTGCGCAGGATATTGGCGCGTGCAGACATGATGACCCCCTAGAACTGGTAGCGGCGCAGCCGCGTCTGAACACCGAACAGATACAGCGACACCCCCGCCAGAATGATGAAGAACATCACCGTGGCCACGGTCGCGCCCATATGCGGATCACCCAGCTGCAACTGAAACCCGAAGAAGGTGCGGAACAGGAAACTGCCCAGAATATCGGTTGCGTAATTCGGCCCGGCCAGTGCCCCTTGGGTGACATAGATCAGATCGAACGCGTTGAAATTGCCCACAAATGTCAGGATGGATATGATGCCGATCGTGGGCAGGATCAGCGGCAGCTTGATTTTCCAGAACTGTGATGCGCCGGTGATGCCATCCATTTCGGCGGCTTCCAGAACTTCATCAGGAATGGACAGCAGCGCGGCATAGATCAGCATCAGGGGAATGCCCACGAACTGCCAGACCGATATCAGCGCCAGCGTGGTCAGCGCGGACCGCTCCAGCCCCAGCCATGGCGCGAACCAGTTGCCCACGCCAAGGGCGTCCATGAAATTGGGCGCAACCCCCCAAAGCGGCGACAGGATCAGTTTCCACACAAACCCCACGATCACGAAACTCAGGATTGCGGGAATGAAAATTGCCGTGCGGTAGAAGGCCGCAAAGCGCAGGCGCGGCGTGGACAGGATTGCCGCCAGCGCAATGCCGATGGGGTTTTGCACCAGCATGTGAATGACGAAAAACCACAGGTTGTTCCCTGTTGCGTTCCAGAACGCCCCCGACCAGCGCGGATCGCCAAACAGCGTGGCAAAATTGGCCAGCCCGACAAATTCGCGCGCCCCCCCTTCGCCGCGTGTGAACAGCGACAGGTTCAGCGTGCCAAATAGCGGGATGATCATGATCGCAGTGTAGATCAGCACGGCAGGGGCCAGAAACACGGCAATATGCCAGCGGATCGGGCTGCGCGGGGCGCGGCGGCGGGGCTGGGGCATGGAACCCTCCGGTAGTGGCGGGAATGGCGCGGCCCCCGATCAGGTCAGGGGCCGCAAATGGCACTTATTGATGCGGTGCATACCACGATGACAAGCCCGATTGCAGCGCTTCGCCCGCTTCTTCCGGTGTCCATGTGCCGCGCATCACATTTGCCGCAGCCGTCCAGCTTTCGTTCGACAGGTTCGGCGTGCCGCGCGAAACGATCTGGTGAAAGGGCCGGATGGTGCTTTCGCATTGCTCGCGCCAGCCAAGGAATTCCTGTGCCAGCGGGTCTTCCAGCGTCACTTCGGCGCTGGACAGCGGGAAAAAGCCAGGGATGGCGTTGGCCAGCAGGCTTGATGCCTCGCTGCCAGTCAGCCAGCTTAGGAAGGCACGTCCTTCTTCCTGATTTGCGGATGCTGCGTTCAGCCCGATGCCCATATCGGTATGATCAGAGATGAAGCAGCCGTCAGTCCCCGCGGGGACTGGCGGCGGGAATGCCCCCATTTCAAAATCGGCCTGTTCGCGGAAGCCCGCAATTTCCCATGATCCGGCCGGATAGATTGCCGCACGCCCCAGCGTGAACAGGTTCTGGCTGTCAGGATAGCTTTGCGATTCAAACCCGCGGCCCAGATAGGGCGCCCAACGGGCCAGCTGGCGGAACGGTTCCACCCATGCATCATCTGTCAGGCTGCTTTCGCCCGCGATCAGGGCCGCGCGTCCTGCCTCTCCACCCCAGAAGTTCACCCCGATATTGGCATAGCCCATGGTCGCGGCTTCCCATTGGTCATTGATGCCCATAGCCATCGGGATATAGCCGCCATCCGCTTCAATCGCGTCCAGGACGGCAAAGAATTCCTCTTCGGTGGTGGGCACTTCAAGGCCAAGTTCCTCGAAAATCTCGGCATTATAGATGAATCCATGGATGACGGACGCCAGCGGCACGCAGAAGGTCTGATCGCCATCATCCGTAGACCAGGCCGATTTCGCCACATCGGAGAAGTTTTCCATCCCGTCCAGATCGGTCAGGTCGGACAATTGTCCGCGTTCAAACAGTTGCAGCGATGCGTCAAAGGCGCGGCAGGTGATGATATCGCCTGCGGTGCCTGCATCAAGTTTGGAATTCAGCGCGGAATTGTATTGTGCAGGTGCCATCGGCTGGAAATCCAGCTTGATGCCATCATGCGCGGCTTCAAAAGCCGGAATAATCTGGTTGCGCCAGATGGAAATATCGTCATTGCGCCAGCTTTCGATTGTCAGCGTGACATCTTGTGCAACTGTGCCTGTTGCGCATAGGGCAATGGCTGTCGACAGGATCAGGGTTTTGCGGGTCGTCATTGCAGTCCTCCTTGTTGTGGCGTGGGGCAGCATGCCGGACCGGCGATCCGTTTCTTTTCGCGTCCCCTGTGGTATATAGAACCAAAAGAATACCATTTGTCTAGAAAATTCGACCGTATGGCTGAAAAGCACACCCTTAAAAACCCGTCAATTTCATGGAAAATCAATCTTTTCATGCAGTAATATGGCACTCTTAACGTGATAATATCGCGCCATCATGGCTTTTGCAGTGGTCGCATGCGCAAGAAACCACTTTTCATATGGTATTCTTTTGGTATTGTGAAATTCAAAGGGGGGCAGGGATGCGCATCTTCATTGGACTGGATGGTGGCGGCACAGGCTGCCGCGCACAGGCAGAGCTGGCAGACGGGCGCCGCACGCAGGTTGTAACCGGTGGTGCGGCCAATGTCTCCAGCGACCCTGATGGTGCGCTGCGCGAAATCTCAACCGCATTGGCGCGGGCATTTGCGATGGCGCGGGCCATGCTGCCCGACGGGGCCGCGACAGATGCACAGATTGTGCTGGGGCTGGCGGGCGCAAGTGAATCGGGCGCAGCGCAGCGTTTGCTGCACGCCTTGCCCTATCCGCAGGTGTCCGTCATGGGCGATATCGACATCTCATTGAAGGGCGCGTTCGGGCAGGATGACGGTATAGTGCTGGCCGTGGGCACCGGATCGGTGCTGGCCTGCCAGCGCGGCGGGCAGATGCAGCGGATGGGCGGCTATGGTCTGGCGCTGGGCGACGAGGGCAGCGGCGCCTGGATCGGGCGCGAAGCGCTGCGGCTGTGCCTGCATGCGCGCGACGGGGTTGGACAGGACGGCCCGCTGGTTCAGGCGCTTTCGCACCAGTTCGGGCCGCTGCCGCAGATCATAAGCTTTGCAGGCCGGGCACGCCCTGCGGATTACGCGGCCCTTGCGCCGCTGGTGCTGCAACATGACCGCGCGCATTGCCCGGTTGCTGGCGCAATTCTGGACCGGGGCTGCGCCTATCTGCTGCGCGCCATCACCCATTTACAGGCTGGCGCGCATGATATGCCGGTGGCCCCCACAGGCGGGCTTGGGCCTGTGCTGCTGGACCGGATCATGGCGCAGGGCGGGGCGTATCTGCACCGCGCGGCCCCCAAAGGAACCGCACTTGATGGTGCCATCTGGCAAGCACGCCATGGCGCAAGACAAAAGGAAACATCTTCATGACACAGACCCTGATGGCACAGGAAATCGCGGAAATCCCGTCCAGTGTCGCGGCCTGCCTGAAGGGCAATGCCGAAAGCCTGCGCCTTATCGCCGACAATCTGCGCGCGTTCGATCCGCAACTGGTGATCACCGTGGCGCGCGGATCATCGGACCATGCGGCCAGCTATTTCAAATATGCCTGCGAAATTCTGGCGGGTATTCCCGTGGCCTCGGTGGGACCATCGGTCGCGTCGGTCTATAATGCCAAGCTGCGGCTGCCGCGCACATTGGGGCTGGCAATATCGCAATCGGGCCAAAGCCCTGATATCGTGGCCATGACGCGTGCGGCGCGCGCATCGGGCGCGATAACCGTGGCGCTGACCAATAACCCCGACAGCAATCTGGCGCAGGGCAGCAGCTATTGCCTGCCGCTGCATTGCGGGCCGGAACGCAGTGTTGCGGCAACCAAAAGCTTCGTCACCTCGGTGGTGGGGGGGCTGGCGCTTCTGGCCGCATGGCACGATGACCGCGAATTGTCGAACGCGCTGGAGGCGCTGCCCGATGCCTGCGAACAGGCGCTGGCCTGCGATTGGGGCGCGCTGTCCGACAGGCTGGTGCGCGCGCCTGCGCTGTTCGTGCTGGGGCGTGGCGCGGGCTATGCGATTGCCAGCGAAATGGCGCTGAAATTCAAGGAAACATCCGCCATCCATGCCGAAGCCTATTCCGCCGCCGAAGTGCTGCACGGCCCTGCCGCATTGGTGGAACGCGGCTTTCCGGTGCTGGGCATGATCTGCGAAGATGCGGCGCGCGACAGTTTTGCCGCCACCGCGCAGAAGCTGCACCAACAAGGCGCGGATGTGTTTGTCACCGCCGATCTGCCCGATCTGGTGGCCCTGCCTGCGCCCGCGGCCCTGCACCCGCTGGTCGATCCGTTGTTGCGGGTCGTGTCCTTCTATGCGTTCATAGAAGGGCTTGCGCGCAGGCGCGGGCTGACCCCCGACACCCCGCGCTATTTGCGCAAAGTGACCGAGACTGTCTGATGGCGATACAGGTTCTGAAAGCGGCCCATATCTTTGACGGCACGCGGATGCATGCCAATGCCGCCGTCAGCCTGTCGGCGCAGGGGCGCATTCTGGGCCTGCACGCGGACGGGGATGCACTGCCCGCGCCCGCGCAGGACTTGGGCGCGGGCATCCTGGCCCCCGGTCTGGTGGATGTGCAGGTCAATGGCGGCGCGGGCGTCATGGTGGGTGCGGGAACGGATGCGGGCCAGCTGGCGCGCATCTGCGGCGCGCATGCACGGCTGGGGGCCTGCGCCATCCTGCCCACATTGATCACCGACACCCCTGATGTGACACGGCAGGTGATTGCCGCAGGGCTGAATGCTGCGCGCGCAGGCGTGGCGGGCTTTGCGGGCCTGCATCTGGAAGGGCCGCATCTGGACCCCGCGCGCAAGGGCGCACATGACGCGGGGCTTATCCGTCCCATGAACAAGGATGATCTGGCCCTGCTGTGCGATGCCGCCCAAGCGCTGCCCGCGCTGATGATCACCCTTGCGCCCGAAGCGGCCACGCATGCCCAGATCGCGGCACTGGCGGAAGCGGGCGCAATCGTCAGCCTTGGGCATTCGGGCTGCGACGCGGCCACCGCACTGGCCGCGCACAGGGCAGGGGCGCGCAGTGTCACGCATTTGTATAACGCCATGGGCGCGCTGCAAAACCGCGCGCCCGGTCTGCTGGGCGCGGCGCTGACCAGCCCGCTTGTGGCAGGTATTATTGCCGATGGCGTGCATGTCGCGCCCGAATGCATGGCGGTGGCGTTGCAGATGAAAGCGCCGGACGGGCTGTATCTGGTCAGCGATTCCATGGGCTTTGCAGGCACGGATCTGCGCGAAATCACCCTTGGGGGGCGGCGCATCCTGCGCGCGGACGGGCGGCTGACACTGGCGGACGGAACGCTTGCGGGGGCAGATATTTCGCTGCCGCAATCACTGGCCTGTCTGGCGGGGTTGGGTGTGGAGGCCGCCCGCGCCCTGTCCATGGCCACCCGCATCCCCGCCGATTTGATCGGCGCCACAGATCGCGGGCGCATCACACAGGGCGCCCGCGCCGATCTGGTCCTGCTGTCCCCCGACTGGTCCCTGCGTGCGGTCTGGCAGGCGGGGGAGCGTGTGGCATTGGGGGAGGATGTGCGTGAAGTGGCGGGGTAGGGGGCGCTTTTTGGGCAGTTACTGCGGTCTGGACGTAGGACAGCTTACGCAATAAAACTTCTATTGATCTTTGCTTTCAAAATATGTGGGATGCGGCTAGTGGACTCCGGTTGGATCAAGGCACTCGAACTACCTGCCAGGATTACGGGAGGCCTGTTCGCGGGTAGCCTTTTGATAGTGTTGATAGATGGATCGGACGCACTGAGTCTTGATGATGTTGGATTATGGGCGCGACCACTTTCGATTGTTGTTGCCATCCTCTCAGGATGCTTGTTCATGTTTTCGATAATCCCAGAAGGATGGAAAGCTACGGAAGGCTATCGCATAGATAGGCGCAGGAAAGCGTTTCACACAAAGAAGAAGCAGGCTTTCTTAGCTGATATTCCATACCTGACAGATAAAGAACGAATAATCCTAGGATATCTTAGGCACCACAAACAGAAACGGTTTACAGGCGCACAAGACGCCGGACATGCCGTAACCTTACTTGCAAAAGGTTACGTTCAATTCATTGGTGTAAAAGGTCAGGCCATTGACCTTTTGGATGTGCCCTTTGAGGTAACGAGCTATGTCTGGGAAGTTGTGGAAGCGCTGCCTGATGAGTTTCCCCATCGGCCACAATACTCGGACAGGTCGAAAGCGGTTGAAGTGCACCCGTGGCGCGAGCGGATGTTTTGACATTCAGCTCCGGCATTTCCCACCTCATCGAAGCGGACATTTGCCGAAATCAAGAAAGTGCCCTCTCCCCATCCCCCCACTCTCCCGCTTGACACCTGCCCCCGATTCCCGCATAGGACAGCTTCCGTTCGGGCATGCGGTCCGCGCGGGGTATGGGTATTGCCCGCAAATGCGGGCACGCCGCCCGAGGCAGATCAACGCCCGCATATGCGCGGGGGCCACAGGGCGCGGCAAATGATGAAGGAACAGACCGATGTTTGCGGTCCTTAAAACTGGTGGCAAGCAATACCGTGTGCAGGCAGGCGATGTGCTGCGCGTGGAACGTATTGCCGCACAAGCTGGTGAAAAAGTCCAGTTCAACGAAATTCTGATGCTGGGCGGTGATGCGCCTGTGATCGGCGCGCCTGTTGTTGACGGTGCCGCCGTGCAGGCCGAAGTGATCGACCAGATCAAGGCCGACAAGGTCATCCATTATGTCAAGCGTCGCCGCAAGCACAGCTCGCAGCGGACCAAAGGCCACCGCCAGAAACTGACACTGGTGCGCGTGACCGACATTCTGGCATCCGGCGCGGATAAAACCGGCGTGATGGCCGCCATCGGCACAGGGTCTGTGTCGGGCTTCGCGATTGAAGCGGCCGCCCCAGCGAAAGCGCCAAAAGCTGCAAAAGCTGCAAAGCCCGCCAAGGCAGATGCAGACGCGCCCGCAGTCGAAGGCAGCAAGCCCACGAACCTGCTGACCGAGGCCCGCGACGGCAAGGCAGACGACCTGAAAAAGATTTCCGGCGTCGGTCCCAAGCTGGAAGGTCTGCTGAATCAAAATGGTGTGTACCATTTTGACCAGATTGCCGCTTGGAATACCGCAGAGATTGCCTATATGGATGACCAACTGTCATTCAAAGGCCGGATCGAACGTGATGGCTGGATTGACCAGGCCAAACAATTCGCAGCTGATAAGGAGTAATCCCTCATGGCACACAAAAAAGCAGGCGGTTCCTCCCGTAACGGTCGCGACTCTGCCGGTCGCCGCCTTGGCGTCAAGCTCTATGGTGGGCAGCACGCTATTCCCGGCAACATTATCGTGCGTCAGCGCGGCACCAAGCATTGTGCCGGCAATGGCGTGGGCATGGGCCGCGATCACACCCTTTTTGCACTGTCCGAAGGGCATGTGACCTTTACCAAGGGTCTGAAGGGTCGCAGCTATGTATCCATTAGCCCGATGGTGGACGCAGCAGAGTAAGCCGAACTTTTACATTTAAGATGTAGAAACAGGGTCGGCAGCAATGCCGGCCCTGCTTCTTTTCTGGCATCCCGCGCCTGGAGGAGAGTGCTGCGGCCGTGCAAACGACCTATTTGGAGGAGTGGAATGACCGTGACGACCCTGATTCTTGCAGATCAACCGATCCTGACATCGGAACGGCTGGTGCTGCGTCCCTTGCAGAAATCCGACTCGGCGCTTCTGGCCATGCATTCGGGCGACAAGCGAGTCGCCGAAGGCACGCGGTCCATCCCGCATCCGCTGCCGCCCGGCGCGACAGAGCAGTTCATCGAACGCGCCCAGTCGCCCAAGCGCGACGAGGATGTGTGGGTCATGGACGGGTCGGCCACAGGGTCCGCGCATGTGCTGGGCCTGCTGTCGCTGAAGCCGCTGGACCGCCAGCAAAGCCAGATCGGGTTCTGGGTGGCGCCTGCATTCTGGAATGCAGGTTATGCGTCCGAAGCGTTGGGTTGCGTGATCAAGGCCAACCCGCACAAATCGCGCACCCTGTTTGCCGAAGTGTTTCAGGACAACACGGCGTCTGCGCATGTGCTGACCAATGCCGCCTTTGATTATCTGGGCGATGCGGAAGCCTATTGCGTGGCGCGGCGCGCGAACGTGCCGACATGGACCTATATCCGGCGTATGTCTGCCTGATCACGGGGGGCGGGTGACACATGCTGCCGCTGCCAATACCGATACACCACCCCGCCCTTTCGGGCCTGCATCTGCGCCGCTTGCAGCCGCAGGACGCGGGCGCGTGGCGTGCGATTGTCACGCGCCCGCAGGTCGGGCGGATGCTGTTTTCCTTTCCGGTGGACTGGCGGCTGGAACAGGCGCAGGCGCTGGTCGCAGAACTGGCCCCGCGCAACACCCCGCCCTTCCGGCTGGCGATTGACACGGGCAATGGTGCGATGATCGGCACTGTGGGCTTTGCACAGGGCAAGACCAGCGAGATCGCCTATTTCCTTGACCCTGAGTGTCAGGGGCAAGGCATTATGCGGCCCTGTCTGGCAGGGCTGATTGACCTGATATTCGCGCGTTTCACACTGCCCCGCCTGCGTGCTGATGTTTATCACGACAACCCCGCATCTATGGCGTTGCTGCACCGTTTGGGGTTTGTGCAGACCGGCAGCTATATCGGCACCTGTTCTGCCCAACGTTGTAACGCGGAGAAGATTTATATCTTTGAAGTGCATCGCAGCGCGTGGCGGCAGGAAAAATGATCAAATCTTTGGCGGTTGCGGGTGTTTTATGGCCTGCCCCCTCGACCTTTTGTCGGGGTTTGCTACACTGGGCCATCACTGCAACAGGATAAGCGATGCGCAGACCAGTCGTCGGGATCATTGGCAATGCTTTTCTGATCAATGATCAGTACCCCGCCCATGCTGGCGGCACCATGAATTCCGAAGCGGTGGCCGAAGTGTCGGGTTGCCTGCCGCTGCTGGTGCCGTCCGACCCGCGTTTTGTGTCTGTGACGGAATTGCTGGATGTGTGCGACGGGTTCTTGCTGACCGGCGGTCGGCCCAATGTCCACCCCGAAGAATATGGCGAGCATCCGACCCCCGCCCATGGTGATTTCGACCGTGCGCGTGATGCGATTGCCTTGCCGCTGGTGCGCGCCTGTGTGGAACGTGGCCAGCCGTTTCTGGGGGTCTGTCGCGGCTTTCAGGAAGTGAATGTGGCGATGGGCGGCACGCTATATCCCGAAATCCGTGATTTGCCGGGGCGGATGAACCACCGCATGCCCCCTGATGGAACGCTGGAAGAAAAATTTGCCCTGCGCCACAAGGTCCGCTTTTGCGAAGGCGGCGTGTTTCACCGCCTGATGGGCGCGCCGGAAGTGATGACAAACACCCTGCACGGGCAGGGCATCAAGACGGCGGGCCAACGCGTCGTGATTGACGGCCAAGCCCCCGATGGCACGCCAGAGGCAATCTATATCGAGGGTGCGGCAGGCTTCACGCTGTCGGTGCAATGGCACCCCGAATGGCAGGCAGGTGCCGACCCCGTGTCGCGCCCCCTGTTCGAGGCGTTTGGCGACGCGGTGCGCGCATGGGCCGACGGGCGCAGGGCATGGCCGCTCAGCGCGTAGGGGTTTTGTGCGGGTGGGGTTTGCATCTCAACTGCGCGTGTTTGTTGCGCAACCTCCTGCGCGCGTGATTTGGCGGCGTCGTGGTGGATGAACTGGCCTTTTGCAGACATTGTGCCTGCACCCAAGGCGCGGAATCAAGGCCGTAGGCCGCCGCGCTATCGGTGGGCCGTCCCGCGGCCTGCCGATTTGGCTGGCGTCAGTGCAGCCCTTAGATGTCGAAATATGCAGCCTGCATAAAGTGAACTTCACTAACGCCGGATCGGCAGACCCCGGCCCACCGATAGCGCGGGCTTTGTCCAAGGATGAAAGGCAGCAACAGGCCAAAACCCACGCGGCCACGCCGCAGCGCGCCCCCCCTCAGATCGTCACAACACGGGTTCCGTTGGGCACGCGGTTATACAGATCAATCGCGTCATGATTGACCATGCGAATACAGCCCGATGACACATATTGCCCGATCAGCCACCATTCCGGTGTGCCGTGAATGCGGTAACCCCGATCCTGTCCCCCGCTCATCAGATACAGCGCGCGTGCGCCCAGCGGGTTTTGCGGCCCGCCCGGCATACCACCCGCAAAGCGCCGCAGGTCCGGCTCACGCCGGATCATGTTTGCAGTGGGGGTCCATGTCGGCCACTGCGCGCGCCGGTATATTGTGCCTGTCCCGCGCCATGTGAACCCTTCGCGCCCGACCGCAATGCCATAACGCAGCGCATGCCCGTCCGGCAGCACCAGAAACAGCTTGCGTTCGGGGTTGTCGATTACAATTGTGCCGGGGCCGTAGCGGGTGGGGTAGGGCACCACATCGCGGTGAAACTCGGCGGGAATAATGCTCATGCCGGTGGCGCGCAGCGTATGGGCACCGTCTGGGCGCGCTTCATAGCTGATGGGCGTGATCCCGTAGCGTTCGGCAACCGGCGACATGGGTTCGGTGCGCGTGGTGGCAATGACGCGCCCGTCATCGGTCATGCGCGGGCTGGCCGCAGGGGCGGTGGCGGTGGTGGTCTCGCATGCACCCAATGCAAATGCGGATGCAGCTGCGCCTGTGGTGATAAACCCGCGTCGGGATATGAAGTTCATGATGCAACCTGTTGTGGTTGCCTGTTTTTGGCCTGCCTCAACCCAGTGATACGCAGCTATAGCGCGTCGCGTCCAGCCTACAGATGGGCAGGCGGGACTGCGCCGGTGCATTTGGGCGACAGGGTGTTGCCAATACGACACCCGTGGCCGCGCCAGCGTTCCGGCGCGGTGTTGCGCTGCCGGATCGTTAGCGGGGCAGGCTGGCGGCTGTGCGCGCAAGCGCCGTGATGCCCGCCCAGTCGCCCGCATCCATCATGGCCTTGGGCGCAACCCAGCTGCCGCCCACGCAGGCGACATTCGGCAGTTTCAGGTAATCGGGCGCAAGCGCGGGCGTAATGCTGCCCGTGGGGCAGAAGGTGACCTGTGGCAATGGCCCGCCAATGGATTTCAGCGCGCCCGCCCCGCCCACGGATTCGGCGGGAAAGAATTTCTGCACGCTATAGCCTTGCTCCAGCAGCGCCATCACTTCCGAGCAGGTTTGCGCGCCGGGCAGCAGCGCCATGTCGTTCACGCGCGCCGCGTCCAGCAGCGCCGGTGTCGACCCCGGTGATACCGCAAAAATCGCGCCTGCGTTGCGCGCCGCTTCCATCTGCGCAGGCGTCAGAACTGTGCCCGCGCCGAGTACGGCCCCTTCGACCTGTGCCATTTGTGCGATGGCCTCCAGCGCGCAATCCGTGCGCAGCGTCACTTCCAGAACCGGCAGGCCGCCCGCGACCAGTGCTTCGGCCAGGGGGCGTGCATGGGCCAGATCATGAATGACCAGAACCGGAATGACAGGGGCCAGATGGCACAGTTTCAGGGCGCGTTCGCTTTGTTCGGTGGGGGTCATTGGGTCGCTCCTGCGGCGGCGAAAGGGGGTGATTGCGCTAACGGCAATAGCGCGAAGCACGCGCCCGCGCAAGGCTGGGGTGGCACGGGACAGTTGGATCGGGGGAGAACAGGGAGTTTCGCGGGAGATTTTGGGGCTGAAGGGGGTGTTGGGGCATGGACAAAGCCCGCGCCATCGGTCGGGCCGGGGTCTGCCGATCCGCCGCCAGTGAAGTTCACTTTATGCAGGCGGCATATCCTTACTTCAAAGGCTTGGAGCACCATCAGCCAAATCGGCAGGCCGCGGGACGGCCCGCCGATGGCGTGGGCCACCTGCGGCCTTTGCTCCGCGCCTTGGGCACTCAACGCGACCTTCTGGCCAGACTCGACCCGCTACCCGCCTGTATGGCTCATATGGCGGGTCATCTGTCCGTCAACCTTCTGGCGGGAATAGTCGAAATCATGGCCTTTGGGCTTATGCGCAATGGCATTGCGGATGGCCTGTTCCAGCAGCGCATCATCAGCACTGGCGCGCAAGGGCGCGCGCAGATCGGCCATATCTTCCTGACCAAGGCACATATACAATTCGCCTGTGCAGGTCAGCCGCACGCGGTTGCAGCTTTCGCAGAAATTATGCGTCAGCGGCGTGATGAAGCCGATTTTCTGGCCCGTCTCTTCCAGCCGCACATAGCGCGCAGGCCCGCCCGAACGTTCCGCCAGATCGGTCAGGGTAAAGCGTTCGGTCAGCCGCGCGCGCAAATCTGACAGGGGCCAGTATTGGTCCAGCCGGTCCTCATTGCCCAGATCGCCCATTGGCATGACCTCGATATAGGTCAGGTCCATGTCGCGGCTGCCGCACCAGTCGACCATTCTGAACAATTCATCCTCGTTAAACCCCTTCAGCGCGACCGCGTTGATCTTGACGCGCAGTCCTGCATTCTGGGCTGCATCAATGCCGTCCAGCACCTGCGGCAGACGCCCCCAGCGGGTGATATCGGCGAATTTCTGGTCATCCAGCGTATCCAGCGAAATATTCACCCGCCGCACCCCGCAATCGGCCAGATCCTGCGCATAGCGGCGCAACTGGCTGCCATTGGTGGTCAGTGTCAATTCGCGCAGGGTGCCTGCGTCCAGATGGCGCGTCATCGACTGAAAGAATGTCATGATCCCCTTGCGCACCAGCGGCTCGCCGCCGGTAATGCGCAGTTTCTCGACCCCAAGCCGGATGAAGGTCGAACACATGCGGTCCAGTTCCTCCAGCGTCAGAAGTTCCTTCTTGGGCAGAAAGGTCATGTTTTCGGCCATGCAATAGACACAGCGAAAATCACAACGGTCCGTGACCGAGACACGCAGGTATGAAATCGGACGGGCAAACGGGTCAATAAGTGGTGCTGTCATGGACCCGAAGGTAACCATCACTGATGCGTGCGGCAAGCGCGAAGATGATTGTTCTCTCTCATCATTCACATTAGACTGCATATTATGAAATACATGCCGCATCCTGTAATCCTTTTGCTGCCTGTGCTGGTGGTGTCAGCCTGCGCACAGTTTCCCGGCCCGTTCGGCCGGTCTGCCGCTGATCGGGGAGAAGCGCGCGCCGTGGCGCAGGCCGCTGATGGGCAGACCGTGCGCCCTGTGACCCGCCCTGAAGATGATCCGGATGGTGATGCCACTGCGCCCACGGCCGTTGCGGCTGCGGTGCCCGGACAGGCGCTTGGCGACACATTGGCCGGACTTGGTGCGCCCACGGAAACAGGATTATGGCTGCGCACGGGGCTGGTCACACAAGTGATGCCGGGGCGCATTCAGGCACCGGACGGAACCACAGCACTGGTCGAATTGCGCCCGTCAGGTGCGCCTGCGGGGGCGGGCAGCCAGTTGTCGCTGGACGGGTTTCGCGCGCTTGGCGTGCCGCTGACCCAACTGGTGCGCTTGCGGGTGTCCGCGCGCTGACGCATGCATGCGGTTTGGCCTTGCCCTGATGGGCGCACAGCCCTATGACCTGCGCGCATGCGAATATTGTTTCTGGGCGATGTTATGGGACGGGCAGGGCGCGCAGCGGTAGCCGCGCTTTTGCCGGTTATGCGCCGCGACTGGCGGCTGGATTTCACGGTTGTGAATGGCGAAAACGCCACAGGCGGCATGGGGCTGACGCCTGAACACGCGAAAGCGCTGCTGGAGGCGGGCGCCGATGTCATCACATTGGGCGATCATGCATTCGACCAGAAAACCATGCGCGAATTCTGCGCGCAGGAAACGCGCATCATCAGGCCGCTGAATATTGCCAAATCCGGTGCCCCCGGTGCGGGCGCGCGGGTGTTTGATGCAGCGGGCGGGCGGCGTGTTCTGGTCGCGCAGGCGCTGGGGCAGGTGTTCATGAAACAGCCCTATAGCGACCCGTTTTCCGCGATTGATCCGGTGCTGCGCGCCCACCCGCGTGGCGGCATGGTGCAGGCCGCGATTGTGGATATTCATTGCGAAGCCACATCCGAGAAGGCCGCGATGGGGCTGTGGTGCGACGGGCGCGCCAGCCTTGTGGTGGGCACGCATACCCATATCCCTACAGCCGATGCGCAGATTCTGGCAGGCGGCACGGCGTTTCAGTCCGATGCGGGCATGTGCGGCGATTATGATTCCGTGATCGGCATGCAAAAAGACGAACCCATGCGCCGCTTCATCACCGGCATGCCGCGCGCAAGGTTCGAACCCGCGCAAGGGGCGGTCACTGTGTCGGGCACCTATATTGAAACCGATGACCGCACAGGGCAGGCCACCCGCATTGAAATGGTGCGCATCGGCGGGCGGCTGCCGCAGGCGGGGCCATCCGCGCTGGACCTGTCGGGCGTGGCAGGGTTTTCGGGCTGATTTTGCCCTTGGCGTGACGCACCCCGCGCACGGGCGCGGTCGCAAATCGCAAGGCAGGGTATTCGGGGCTGTGGCGCAGGTTGGGCGTTCCCAAGGCGCGGAGCAAAGGGCGTCAGCCCGCCGCGCCATAGGTCTGGCCGTCCCGCGGCCTGCCGATTTGGCTGATGGTGCGCCAAGCCTATGATCTTGGGAGTATGCAGCTCGCATAAACTGCGCGCCTCAAACGCCGGATCGGCAGACCCCGACCCACCGCTGGCGCGGGCTTTCACAAACCCCCGCACCGCCCCGAGAGCCGCAAGAGGATAGTCCACACTTCCCGCGCCCTCGCGACAGCGCTGCATGACAGGATACAGGCCAGATGGCGGCAGTGCGGGGCTTAGCGGACTTTCATTGTGCACGCTTGTATGTCTGCTTCACGCCTGCTGCGCGGCATCCTACACACAGCTGTCGAGCCAGACATCTCTTTGACCCTCCGGGCTACAGTCCCCCGAGATCAGTCTCGCAATTCGAGAGCTGCGGTCATCAAGCGCATCGTCTCTTTCGAGCAGTCGGAATTGGCCTGGAGCGATCAACACAGCTAAAAGACGATGATACTCCTGATCGGAGATATCCATGAGCGGTCGGCCATAAATGCTTTCGCTTGCGTGGAAAAATCCTGTCATCCATCCATCTGGACCGCGCCCCATCTCGACAGAATCAAGCCAGAGCGCAAGAATCTGATCTTTGCTGAGTTGGCTTTCCAAGCCCAAAGCAAAGCCCGTCTGCCTTATCTTGCCGATGCCAGGACGAAATTCATCGAACCCCAATCGTTTGGAAAGTGACTGAGAGATTGTTGTCAGCCCGGCACCTTGAGTGGAGAAATCAATCCCGCTGTGCTCCAGGTAGGCGGGGTCTTGCACTAAGACGAGTTGTCGAAGGCGTTCAGCGCCCAGACCGTCCGGACCTCGGCCATCAGCTATCAAGGCATCGGCGCGCGTTTCGTATTTGTCCGACTGACGGATGGCGTCCCAATATCCCAAAGCGCCATAGCCTGTAAAGCCCACACCGAGAACAACTAACGCAGTCGCCGTGAATTTAAGTGCCCGCTTCATTTCCGCCTCCGCTCAGCACAAAGCCTAGTTTTATGAAAACTTACGATGGATCGCGTGCGGTTTAAACGAGGAACTTGCCGAAAGCTGTCGCCGGTCGTCGCCGCAGCATTCATCAAAGAGGGCTCCACCCCGCCACCCCAGCGCGACCAGTAGCATATCGGGCATGCCCCCCGCGCGCGCGTGCCACAGCCCGAAGGCCACGCAGGCATCCGTCGCCATGCCCCGGATTGCCCGGAAATGTGGCTGTCATGCAGTGCTGATGGCTGTGCGCCCCCTTGGATATATCGCGCGGGCTTGCAATGGCGCGGCGGACCCGCAATAAGTTGCGCAATGGGCCGGACAACAAGGCCGGCGCGTCAGGGGGTAGAATGCTGGGCTTGGAACTGGGCCAGACTGCGCAGGCCATTATCGCCTTGGCTATTGTTGTGGGCATGTTCATTGCCTTCATGAAGGAAATCTACCCTGTCGAGGTCACAGCCATAGGCGGCGCGGTGGCGATGCTGGTCCTGGGCATCCTGCCGCGCGATGCGGCCTTTGCGGCGCTGTCGAACCATGCGCCCTGGACCATCGGCGCGCTGTTCATCATTGTGGGGGCGCTGGTGCGCACCGGCGCGCTGGACTGGATCACGCAACTGGCGATCAAGCATGTGAAAACTGCGCCCGTGCTGACCCTGTCCATTCTGACACTGACCGTGCTGGGCCTGTCTGCGTTTGTGAACAACACCCCGATTGTGGTGGTCATGATTCCGGTGTTCATAACACTGGCCAAAACATTGAAGACCACGTCTTCCAAGCTGTTGATACCGCTAAGTTATCTGTCGATCATGGGCGGCACGCTGACCTTGATCGGCACATCCACAAACCTGCTGGTGGACGGGGTGGCGCGCGCCAACGGACTGGCCCCGTTCACGGTGTTTGAAATCACCAAACTGGGCGCGATCATGGCGGTGGTGGGGGTCAGCTATCTGTTGCTTGTGGGCCGTCACCTGCTGCCCGAACGCAGTTCCATGAGCGATATCATGGCCGATCGCGGGCGCACCAAATTCTTTACCGAAGTGGCCATTCCCGAAACATCGGGCCTGCTTGGCAAGCGCATCGCCGAGGTGGACCTGTTCAAGCGTGAAGGTGCGCGGGTGATTGACGTGTTGCGCGGCGACACGTCGCTGCGCTGGGATTTGGGGGATGTGGTGTTGCAGGCGGGGGACCGCGTTGTTCTGCGCACCCAGATTTCCGAAGTGCTGGGCCTGAAGGCCAACAAGGATGTCACCCAGGTCGAAGAAGCCCGCGAGGCGGGTAACTTGTCGCCCGGGAATGACACCGCGCGCGATGTGGACCGCCTGTCATCGGTGCAGACCACCACGGTCGAGGTGCTGATCCCCCCCGATTGCAAAATGGTGGGCCGCGCGCTGGGGGGCATGCGGTTGCGCAGGCGCTACGGGGTCTATCCGCTGGCGGTGCATCGCAGAAACCAGAATATCGGCACGAATTTCGAAAATCTTGTGGTGCGGGTGGGCGACACGCTGCTGCTGGAAGGGGCGCCCGAAGACATCCAGCGGCTGGCGCAGGAGATGAATCTGGGTGATATCACGCTGACATCGGAACGGGCCTACCGGCGCGGGCATGCGCCGATTGTGATTGCGACATTGATGGCGATTGTCATTTTCTCGGCGCTGAATCTGGCCCCGATTTCGCTGATGGCCTTCGCAGGTGTGGCTGTGGTGTTGCTGACGCGCTGCATCGACGCGGATGAGGCGTTTGGCTTCATCGACGGGCGGTTGCTGGCGCTGGTGTTTTCAATGCTGGCCGTTGGCGCGGGGCTGGAGGCCTCGGGCGCAGTCACGCTTATTGTGGGCAGTGTGGCGCCCATGCTGGCCGATCTGCCGCCGTTTTTGTTGATTCTGACAGTGTATCTTTTGACAATTACCCTGACCGAGTTGGTGACAAACAATGCCGTGGCAGTGGTGCTGACGCCCATTGTCATTGGTCTGGGGCTGGCCATCGGGGTGGACCCGCGCCCGCTGGTTGTGGCGGTGATGATTGGCGCATCGGCCGCATTTGCAACGCCGATCGGGTATCAGACCAACACGCTGATTTACGGCCCCGGTGGGTATAAGTTCACCGATTTTATGCGCGTGGGCATTCCGATGCATTTTGTGATGGCCCCCACGGCTGCGTTCTTCATCCCGATTTTCTGGCCGCTATAGGCTGGGGTGGCGCGGCAGGGGTTTGGCGGCATGTGGCCGGGTTTGAGCTGCGCATATGGCATTGTCATGTCGGACGGAATCGCAAGGCTGGGCGGAACTGGCCTGAACCTGCCCTTCACCCTTGGATAAAGCCCGCGCTATCGGTGGGCCGGGGTCTGCCGATCCGACCTTATAGGAATGCAGTTTATGCAGGCTGCATACTCCGGCACCAATGGCTTGGTGTGTCACTTGCCAAATCGGCAGGCTGCGGGACGGCCCGCCGATGGCGCGGCGGGCTGAAGCCCTTGATTCCGCGCCTTGGGAAACTCCGACGTCCTCCCCCACAACAAGCAGCGCACGCGCCCTTAGCGGGGCGCACAGGGTTTTGCCTTATTCTGATGCTTCCGTGTTTGGCGGGGTCCGGGTAGCGCGGGGGTGCTGCGGTGCTGTGCCCCCGCCCCGTGCAGGGGCCAGAGAGGCAGGCAAAACCTTATGAACAACGACACGCAGCCCGACACGCGGGCCGACGGGGGGCCGACACCTGAAAACATGGTGTCCTATTCCGAGCAGTTGCTGAACCATTCCATCGCGCGGCTGACGCGCATTCTTGAAACCTATGACGATATGCCCGCTGCGCTGGCTGGCAAGGAACTGGCCGAAGAGTTCCGCAGCCTGCGCAAGGCATTGGAGATTGCCTATCATGAACGTGCCAATATCCAGAAACTCAAGGGTGTCGCAGATGCCCGCTCCGCCAGCCTTGATCTTGGGGCCGCAAGGGACGAAATCGCCCGCAGACTGGCTTGCCTGCGCGCCGCCACAGACAGTGGCGGAATTTCTGGACAGCCTGAGTGATGAGGCGCTGGCAGCCCTGCCATGGCTGTTCGAATTCTGGGCCGCCCCCCACCAACTGCCCCCCGCGGGCGACTGGCGGACATGGGTGTGCATGGGCGGGCGCGGCGCGGGCAAAACGCGCGCGGGCGCCGAATGGGTGCGCGCGCAGGTCGAAGGGGCGCGCCCGCTGGATGCAGGGCCCGCGCGGCGAGTGGCGCTGGTGGCCGAAACCTATGATCAGGCGCGCGATGTGATGGTCTTTGGCGACAGCGGCATCATGGCCTGTTCGCCCGTCGACCGCATGCCGCATTGGGAAGCGACCAAGCGCAGGCTGGTCTGGCCCAACGGGGCCGTTGCGCAATGTTTCAGCGCATCCGACCCGCAGGCCCTGCGCGGCCCGCAATTTGACGCCGCTTGGTGTGACGAGTTGGCTAAATGGCCCAAGGCAGAAGAGGCATGGGACATGCTGCAATTCGCGCTGCGTCTGGGCACACATCCGCGCCAGCTGGTCACCACGACCCCGCGCAATCAGGCCACGCTGAAGGGTATTTTGCGCGCGCCGTCGACTGTGCTGACCCATGCCGCGACAGAAGCAAACCGCGCATGGCTCGCGCCCTCCTTTCTGGAAGAAATCCGCCACCGCTACCGTGGCACGCGGCTGGAACGGCAGGAACTCGACGGGCAGTTGCTGGAAGATGCGGCAGGCACATTATGGCCGCAATCCCTGCTGGAAGGGGCGCGGGTGGGCCATGCGCCGGACTGCTCGCGCATCGTGGTGGCAGTCGACCCTGCTGTCAGCGGACATGCGGGGTCCGACCTGTGCGGGATTGTGGTTGTGGGCGCGGTGACCGAAGGCCCGCCCGCCGACTGGCGCGCCTATGTGCTGGAAGATGCCAGCCTGCGCGCCACATCGCCCAGCGAATGGGCGCGTGCGGCCATTGACGCGCTGCACCGCCATGGCGGCGACCGCATCGTGGCCGAAGTCAACCAGGGCGGCAATCTGGTGGGAGAGGTGCTGCGCCATATCGACCCGCTGGTGCCGTTTCGCGCCGTGCATGCCAGTCGCGGCAAGGTGCTGCGCGCCGAACCTGTGGCCGCCCTTTATGAACAGGGGCGGGTGTTTCACGCAGCCCGCCTTGGCCCGCTGGAAGATCAGATGGCGCAGATGACGGCGCAGGGGTTTGCAGGCACCGGCAGCCCCGACCGCGTGGATGCGCTGGTCTGGGCCTTGCATGATCTGGTGCTGGCCCCCGCCGCGCGCTGGTCGCGGCCAAAGGTGCGCACGCTGTAATAAGCGGGGGTTCATGCCTTCGCGCTAGGGTGGTTTTCACACAGCCTGACTCAGGCGGGCAGGGCGGATGCCGCAGACGCAAGTCCCGACCGCCGCAATTGAGTATTTTTGGCAAGATGAAACGGCCAAGGAATGGAGCATATCCGACATGTTTGATATCTTTCGCAAATCACAGCCACCCGTGCGCGCCGCGGCAGGCGATCTGACTGGCGCAGGCGACCTGACCGAGGCAAAGGCGTCTGCCGTGGGGCCGCTGACGGCGGGCCGCATTGGGGCCAAAACCGCCAGTCCGGGGGTCGCGGGCAGCGGGGGCGTGTCCTTTGGCATGCGCGATGGCGTGTCACTGGCGCGCGCTGGGTTTCTGGGCAACCCGATCGGGTTTCGCGCCGTGCGGCTGATCGCAGAAGCCGCAAGTGCGCTGCCGCTGGTGGTGCAGGACAGCGCGCGCCGCTACGAGGTGCACCCGCTGCTGGATCTGATCACCCAGCCCAACCCCGCACAGGGGCGCGCCGAATTCTTTGATGCGCTTTATTCGCAGCTTTTGCTGTCGGGCAATGCCTATGTTGAAGCCGTGACAAGCCCGGACGGCGGCATGCAGGAATTGCATGTCCTGCGATCAGAGCGCATGCGCGTGGTGCCCGGCCCCGATGGCTGGCCCATCGCGTGGGATTACACAGTGGGGGCGCGCAAACACCGCTTTCATGTGCGCGATGGTCTGGCACCCATCTGTCATATCCGGTCCTTTCATCCCCATGATGATCATTACGGCCTGTCGCCGCTGACGGCCGCCGCGCGTGCGGTCGATGTGCATAATGCCGCGTCGAACTGGTCCAAGGCGCTTTTGGACAATGCCGCGCGCCCGTCCGGTGCAATTATCTATCGCGGCGCAGACGGGCAGGGCAGCATGAGTGCCGAGCAGTTCGACCGCCTGCAATCCGAGATTGAAACCAACCATCAGGGCGCGCGCAACGCCGGCCGCCCCATGCTGCTGGAAGGGGGGCTGGACTGGAAGCCCATGGGCTTTTCGCCGTCCGACATGGAATTTCACCGCACCAAGGAAGCGGCAGCGCGCGAAATCGCCATTGCCTTCGGGGTGCCGCCCATGTTGCTGGGCATTCCGGGGGACGCCACCTATGCCAATTACCAGGAAGCCAACCGCGCGTTTTACCGCCTGACGGTCCTGCCCATGGCGCAGCGCGTCAGTGCCGCAGTGGCGCATTGGCTGTCGGGGTTTGTGCCCGGTGCCGTGACGCTGAAACCGGATCTGGATCAGGTGCCCGCCTTGGCCGAAGAACGCGAGCAGCAATGGCGCCGCATCGGTCAGGCCGATTTCCTGAGTGATGCTGAAAAACGCGCCCTTCTGGGCCTGCCCGCCCGCGTCGAGGGGGCATGAGTGCGCGCCGCCAGATCGGCGGGTCGCGCTATCTGTATGACAGTTTTGAAGCCGCGCAGGCGCGCATCGACGCGCAGGAACGCGTGTTCGAGGCGCGCAAGGAAGCGCTGGAATTTCGCATGACGCGGCTGGAAAGCGCGGTCGAGCGGCTGGAGCGGCGCCTGTGGCTGGCGGTCTATGCCGTTGCCGCAGGTGTGCTGCTGCATGGCGCGCTGGCGCTGCTGGCTGCAACCCAATGAAAGGGGGCATTATGGAATACAAGTTCTGCAAACCCGAAACCGGCCTGACGCTGCGCGACGGGCAAAGTATCGCAGGCTATGCCAGTGTGTTCGGGCTGCGCGACAAGGGCGGCGACACGGTCCTGCCCGGTGCTTATGCTGCATCGTTGCAACGACTGGCCGCGCGGGGCGATCATGTGCGCATGTTGTGGCAGCATGACCCCGCCCAGCCGATCGGCATCTGGGATCAGGTGTTTGAAGATGCCCATGGCCTGTTCGTCAAGGGCCGCCTGCTGCCCGATGTGGCGCGCGCGCGCGAAGCCTGCGCGCTGGTGCAGGCAGGCGCGCTGGACGGGTTGTCCATTGGCTACCGCACGGTGCGCGCGCAGGCGCTGGCCACCGGCGGGCGCAATCTGGTTGAACTGGATTTGTGGGAAGTCAGCCTTGTGACATTTCCCATGCAGGTGCAGGCGCGCCTCAGCGCGAAATCCGACCTGCTGGCGGGGCTGCACGCCGCCACCATCAGTCTGCGCGATGCGCGCGCCAGTGTTGCGCGCCTGTAGGGGCTGCGCGCGCATGCTTCACCTGATCTTGGGGCGCATCCGTTACCTTGGCCCCTGATTGCACATTCATTTCATTTTCGCAGGAGAGCGACATGACAGACGACCCCGCGCCACTGGCTGCGGGCCGGACCGGCACACCCGCCCCGGACGCGCCCGAGCTGAAGACCGCCTTGCACGATTTCACCACCGAATTCGGCGCCTTTCAGGCCGAAATTATCCGTAAATTCCAACAACAGGAAGAGCGACTGACCATGCTGGACCGCAAGACTGCCCTTTCCCCCGCCCGCCCCGTGCTTAGCTGCGCAGATGCAGGCGCAACCCTGCATCACAAGGCGTTCGACGCCTATCTGCGTTCGGGCGATGATGCGCCCATGCGCACGCTGGACATGGAAACCAAGGGCCTGAATACCCAGGTGGCCGCCGAGGGCGGTTATCTGATCGACCCTGAAACCGCGCAGGCCATTCGCGGTGTGCTGCACGCAACCGCATCCATCCGCGCGATTGCCGCTGTCGTCACGGTCGAGGCCTCTTCGTTTGATGTGCTGGTGGATCATACCGATGTGTCAACGGGCTGGGCCAGCGAAAGTGGTGCCGTGGCCGAATCCGACAGCCCCGCGATTGACCGCATTCCCATCCGCCTGCATGAATTGTCGGCCATGCCCAAGGCCAGCCAGCGCCTGCTGGATGACAGCGCCTTTGACATCGAAGGCTGGCTGGCCGCGCGCATTGCATCAAAATTCGCGCGTGCGGAAGCGGCGGCCTTCATCAGCGGGGACGGGGTGGACAAACCGCGCGGGTTCCTGACGCATTCCGACATTCCTGATGAAATCTGGGAATGGGGCAACCTGGGCTATATTGCGACCGGGGCGGCGGGCGATTTTGCCAGCACCAATGCCGCCGATGCGATTGTCGATCTGGTCTATGCGCTGGGCGCTACCTACCGCGCGAATGCAGCTTTTGTGATGAATTCCAAAACTGCGGGTGCTGTGCGCAAGATGAAAGATGCCGATGGCCGCTTCTTGTGGTCGGACGGGTTGGCGGCGGGCGAACCTGCGCGCCTGATGGGCTATCCCGTGCTGGTGGCCGAAGATATGCCGGACATTGCCAATGATGCCTGCGCCATCGCCTTTGGCGATTTCGAGGCGGGCTATACCATTGCCGAACGCCCGGACATGCGCGTGTTGCGCGACCCGTTCAGCGCGAAACCGCATGTGTTGTTCTATGCCACCAAACGCGTGGGCGGCGATGTGTCGGATTTCAAGGCCATCAAGCTGCTGAAATTCGCCCTTAGCTAAGGGCTGTTCGGGGCTGCGCGACCCGCTTTCGCGCAGTCCTGCCCCCAACCCGCCCTGTCGCACATACGCGGCACGGGGCCGGGCAGGGGGCGCGCGGCGGCGGGCCTTGCCTGTCCGGTGTTCCCATTCTGCGCCCCTGCATATGCAGGCAGGTCGCGCCGCCGCGTGCCCCCGTTTTCCCCATTCTTTGACCCCTGCGCAAAGGCTGCTGTCATGGACCTGCAAGCAACAAGCCCTATCCCCCCCTCTGCGCTGCCTGTGGCGGCGTTTCGGGATCATCTGCGCCTGTCTTCGGGATTTGCCGATGGCGCGACCGAAGATGCCCTGCTGGAACAGTATCTGCGCGCCGCGCTGGACAGCGTTGAAGGGCGTGTGTCGCGCGCGCTGTTCCTGCGCGACTATACGCTGCGCCTGACCCGCTGGCGCGATGAATATGCGCAGGTTTTGCCCCGCGCCCCCGTTGCAGACGTGACCGCCCTGACGCTGCGCGACCGTATGGGCGCGCAAACCGTCGTGCCCGCTGACCGCTATATCCTGCAAGCGGACGGGGCACGCCCGCGCATTGTTGCCGCGGGCACTGCATTGCCCACTATTCCCACGCGCGGGACAGTGCAGATTGCGTTTTCGGCGGGGTTTGGCGCGGCATGGGATGATATTCCCGCCGATCTGCGCCAGGCTGTGCTGTTGCTGGCCGCGCAATACTATGAACACCGCGACACGGGCGGCGCGCAGGATATGGATTTCGGCATCCGCGCCCTGCTGGAACGCTGGCGCGACATTCGCATGGGGGGCAGGGCATGAGTGCGCGCGCCCCCCAACTGACCCGCGCGCTGGTGCTGGAGTCGCCTGTGACCGTGCCCGATGGCGCGGGCGGGTTTTCCACCACATGGCAGGCCCTTGGCACGCTTTGGGCTGAAATCCGTGCAGGCAGCGGGCGCGAACGTCTGGCAGCGCTTGGCCCTTTGGGTGAAGTGCGGCTGCGCATCACCTTGCGCGCGGCCCCCCAAGGGTCCGGCCGCCGCCCCCGCCCTGACCAGCGCCTGCGCGACGGTGCGCGCATTTTCCGCATTCTGGCGGTGGCGGAGGCGGACGCGCAAGGCCGCTACCTGATCTGCACCGCCATTGAGGAGGCCCCCGCATGAGCTACGCCATGGCACCCGCGCTGCAAGCCGCGATTTTCCAGCATCTGGCCAATGATGCCACGTTGCAGGCGGCCTTGCAGGGCGCGATCTATGACGCCATCCCGCCTGCCACGCCCCCCGCAACCTATGCGCTGATCGGCACCGAAGACGCGGTTGACCGGTCCGACAAGACGGGCGCGGGGGCAGAACACCGCCTGACGATTGCCGTGGTCACCAATGCCACAGGGTTTCTGGCCGCCAAGGACATTGCCGCGCGCATTTGCGATGTGCTGGACACGCCCCCCCTGCCTGCGCTGGCGCGCGGGCGTCTGGTGGGGCTGTGGTTTGACCGCGCGCAGGCCCGCAAGCTGGAAGGCAACCAGACCCGCCGCATCGACCTGCGCTTTCGTGCGCGGGTCGAAGACAACACCTGATTTTCCATTCCCCGGAGGTATCGCCATGGGCGCACAAAACGGCAAGGACCTGCTGATCAAGGTCGACATGACTGGTGATGGCCAGTTTGAAACAATGGCAGGGCTGCGCGCCACGCGCGTGTCCTTCAACGCCGAAACGATTGATGTCACATCGCTGTCCTCAACAGGGGGCTGGCGCGAATTGTTGGGGGGCGCTGGCGCGAAATCGGCCAGCATATCGGGCGCGGGCGTGTTTCGCGATGCGGGCACGGATGAGCGCGCGCGCGCCATTTTCTTCAATGGCGAGACGCCGGATTTTCAGGTCATCATCCCTGATTTCGGGGTCATTGAAGGGCCGTTCATGATTACCGGCCTTGATTACGCAGGCAGCCATAATGGCGAGGCCACATTTGAAGTGTCGCTGGCGTCGGCCGGCCGGCTAGATTTCGTGGCGGCGTGAGCATGGCCAACCCTTTCGCGGGCGAGGTGACGCTGACCATTGACGGGCAACCTCATGTGCTGCGCCTGACGCTTGGCGCGCTGGCGGAGTTGGAAACCGCCATGGGCACCGACACCATTCTGGCACTGGTCGAACGGTTTGAAGGCGGGCAGTTTTCCAGCCGCGATGTGCTGGCGCTGGTGGTGGCGGGCCTGCGCGGGGGCGGCTGGCAGGGCAGCGCGGCGGATCTGATGTGCGCGGAAATCGACGGCGGCTTGCAGGGCGCTGCACGCGTGGCGGCCAGCCTGCTGGCGCATGCCTTCACCCCACCGCCATGACCACCCCGCCCCCCTTTGACTGGCCCGCGCTGATGCGCCTTGGCCTGCACCGGTTGCGCCTGCACCCGCGCGATTTCTGGGCGCTGACGCCGGTGGAATTGATGATCATGCTGGGGCTGGACAGCGCCCCCGCCCCCCTGACCCGCGCACGGCTGGAAGATCTGGCCGCGCGTTACCCCGACCAAGTGAAAGGGCCGCAATCATGAGCCGCATTTCCGATTTTGAAACCCAGATTGACGCGCTTGAATCGCGCCTTGGCCAGTCTGCCGGGCTGGTTGCGGATTTTGACGCCGAACTTGCCCAACTGGGCCGCAGCCTGACATTTACAGGGCGCGAAGTGGACAGCCTGTCGCGCAATTTCGGGTCGGGTCTGCGCCGTGCCTTTGATGGTGTGGTGTTTGACGGGATGCGGTTGCAGGACGCGCTGCGCGGTGTGGCGCAAAGCATGTCGCAATCGGTCTACAACACTGCCATGCGCCCTGTGCAAAACGCGTTCGGGTCCGCGTTGGCCCAAGGGGTGGCGGGGATGATGGGGTCGGTCATGCCATTTGCGGCAGGGGGCGCGTTCAGTGCGGGGCGCGTGATGCCGTTTGCCAAGGGCGGTGTGGTCAGCCAGGCCACGGCCTTTCCCATGCGCGGGGGGGGCACAGGGCTGATGGGCGAGGCCGGACCAGAAGCCATCATGCCGCTGTCGCGTGGCCCCGACGGGCGTTTGGGCGTGCGTGCGGCAGGCGGCGGGGGGGGCAGCATGACTGTCACCATCAATGTCACCACCCCCGATGTTGCGGGGTTTGAACGCAGCCAGACCCAGATCGCCGCGCAAATGCAGCGCCTGCTGGCGCAAGGGCAGCGCAACCGCTGACACCACAAGGAAGGACGCCGCATCATGGCATTTCACGACATCAGATTTCCGCCCGCGCTAAGTTTCGGCGCCTTGGGCGGGCCGGAGCGGCGCACCGAAATCGTGCGCCTTGCCAACGGGTTTGAAGAACGCAACAGCCCGTGGTCCGCATCGCGCAGGCGCTATGACGCGGGCACGGGGCTGCGTGCGCTGGATGATCTGGAAACGCTGATCGCGTTCTTTGAGGCGCGCCACGGCATGCTGCATGCCTTCCGCTGGAAGGATTGGGGCGATTTCCGGTCTGCGCCTGCATCGGTGGACGTTACCGCCTATGATCAGTTGCTGGGCCATGGGGACGGGCAGTCGCGCAGTTTTGCGCTGCGCAAGGCCTATGCGTCGGGCGCACAGACCTATTGGCGCGCGATCGCCAAACCCGTGGCAGGCAGTGTTCTGGCAGCACTTGGGCAGGACGCGCTGCTGGCGGGCAATGATTACAGCGTGGACGTGGCGCGCGGCGTGGTCACATTCATGCGCCCGCCGGAAAATGGCGTGGAAATCCGCGCCGGGTTCGAATTCGATGTGCCGGTGCGGTTTGACACCGATATGCTGCAAATCTCCGTGGCTAGTTTCCGCGCGGGCGAAGTGCCCAAAGTGCCGGTGGTCGAGGTGCGCTTATGAGTGGCCTGCAACCCCATCTGGACAGCGGGGCCACCACGATTGCGCGCGCATGGTCTGTCACCCGCGCCGATGGTGTGGTTCTGGGCTTTACCGACCATGATGCCGATCTGGCATTCGATGGCGTGACATTCGCCGCAAATGCGGGTCTGAGCGCACGCGCGCTGGAACAGGTCACTGGGCTGGCGGTGGACAATTCCGAAGCGGTCGGCGCGCTGATGGATGCGGGCCTGAGCGAGTCGGACATCATGGCGGGGCGCTATGACGGGGCAGGGCTGGTCATCTGGCAGGTGAACTGGGCCGATGTCGCGCAACGCCAGATCCTGTTTCGCGGCAGTTTGGGCGAGATTACGCGCGCAGGCGGGGCGTTTCGCGCCGAATTGCGCGGGCTGTCCGAGGCGCTGAACACCCAAGGCGGGCGCGTCTATCACGCGGCCTGTGCGGCGGTGCTGGGCGACGGGGCATGCCGGTTTGACCTGAACACGCCGGGGTATTTTGTGCAGGTGCCGCTGGTGGCGGTGCGCGGGGCAGAATTGCGTTTTGCGCCCGTGCCATCAATCAGCGCGGGCTGGTTCAACCATGGCCGCGCCCTTGTCCAAAGCGGGCAGGCGGCGGGGCTGGTGGGGCTGGTGCGGCACGACCAGACTGGCGCGGATGGTGCGCGTGTGATCACGCTGTGGGACAGCATTCGCGCGCCGCTTGTCGCGGGCGACATGGTGCGGCTGGACGCAGGCTGCGACAAGCAGGCCGGAACCTGCCGGTTGAAATTTGCCAATTTCCTGAATTTTCGGGGCTTTCCCCATATTCCGGGCGATGACTGGATGACGGCTTATCCCCGTCAGGGCCAGCCCAATCGCGGCGGCAGGATCAGGGGCTAGGGCGCATGGACCCCGCACCCCATCTGAACACGCGCGCGCTGGATCTGGCGCGCGGCTGGATTGGCACGCCCTACCGGCACCGCGCGGCACTGTGCGGGGCAGGGGCGGATTGTCTGGGCCTTGTGCGCGGGGTGTGGTGCGCGCTTTACGGGCGCGCCGCGCCGCATGTGCCCCCTTACGCCCCCGACTGGTCCGAAGCGGCAGGGACGGAGCCGCTTTGGGCCGCGCTGCGCACCCATTTGTCGGATGCGCCGCAGCCCGCAGACGGGCAGGTGCTGCTGTTTCGCCTTGGCCCCAATGCCATGGCCAAACATCTGGGCCTGCAATCGCGCGGGGGGGCTGCGTTTGTGCATGCCTGCCCGCGCGCAGGCGTGTGTGAGGCGCCGCTTTCTGCCCCATGGGCGCGGCGTATCGTGGCGCGGTTTGATTTTCCCGCCCTGCCAAAGGGCTGAAAACGGAGTAGCATAGAATGGCAACCATAGTGCTTGCAGCGGCCGGTGCGGCCATCGGATCAGGGTTTGGCGGGGCGGTTTTCGGCCTGTCGGGCATGGTCATCGGGCGCGCGGTGGGCGCCACGATGGGGCGCATGATCGATCAGCGCCTGATGGGGGGTGCGGGGGGCGGATCGCAATTAATCGAAGGGGGACGGATTGAACGCCTGCGCCTGACCGGCGCATCTGACGGCACACCCGTGGCGCAGGTCTGGGGGCGGGTGCGGCTGGGCGGGCAGGTTATCTGGGCCAGCGATTTTGTGGAACGCAGGCGCACCAGCGGGGGCGGCGGCGGTGGCAGCAAATCGCCGCCAGAACCTACTGTGCGCACCTACAGCTATTCGGTGTCGCTGGCGGTGGCGCTGTGCGAAGGCCCCATTCTGGGGGTTGGGCGCATCTGGGCGGACGGGCAGGAAATAACACCTGCTGACCTGAACCTGCGCATCTATATAGGGGGGGAGGACCAGTTGCCCGACCCGCTGATTGATGCCGTCCAAGGGGCGGGGCACGCGCCGGCCTATCGCGGGATTGCCTATGTCGTGATCGAGGATCTGGCCCTTGGTGCTTATGGCAACCGCGTGCCGCAATTCAGTTTCGAAGTGATCCGCGCCACACCGGCACCTGACCCCCAATCCGCCCCCCAGACACTGGCCGATCATTTGCGCGCTGTGGCCCTGATGCCCGGCAGCGGGGATTTCGCGCTGTCTACTACGCCCGTTTATACCCACAAAGGCCCCGCGCTGCTGAACCAGCCAAAGGAAGTACCCGAAAACCTGAATTCCCCCACAGGCCGCGTTGATCTGCTGGCCTCGCTGGACGGGTTGGCGCGCGAATTGCCCAATTGCGGATCAAGCCTGCTGATTGTGTCATGGTTTGGCGATGATCTGCGCGCGGGCAGTTGCCGTGTGGAACCCAAGGTCGAATATTCCAACCGCGTGGCCCCAGCCGCGCCATGGGTTGTGGCAGGGCGCACAGCCGCGCAAACCCCGCAAGTGCCCCGCGTGGACGGGCGGCCGGTCTATGGCGGAACCCCGTCCGATGCATCCGTGCGTCAGGCGATTGCGGCGCTGAAGGCGCGCGGGCAAAAGGTGGTCTATTACCCGTTTATCCTGATGGATATTCTGCCCGGCAACACCTTGCCGGACCCGTGGTCGGACGCATCCACCCAGCCGCATTTGCCGTGGCGCGGGCGCATTACAACGTCCAAGGCCCCGGGCGAGAGCGGCAGCCCTGACGGCACGGCAGATGCGGCGGCAGAAGTGGCCGCGTTTTTCGGCACGGCGCAGGCCAGCGATTTCACCATATCAGACGGCAGTGTCAGCTATTCCGGCCCGCTTGAGTGGCGCTACCGGCGTTTTATCCTGCATCAGGCGGCGCTGTGCGCGGCGGCAGGGGGGGTGGATGCGTTTTGCATCGGGTCCGAAATGCGCGCGCTGACGCAAATTCGGGGCGCGGATAACAGCTTTCCCGCTGTCGCCGCGCTGATCGCCCTTGCGGCGGATGTCCGCGCCATCCTCGGGCCGGATGTCAAGCTGACCTATGCCGCCGACTGGTCGGAATATTTCGGCTATATCACTGCGGGCGGCGATCGGTTTTTCCATCTGGACCCGCTTTGGGCGGATGACAACATAGATTTCATCGGTATCGACAATTACATGCCCCTGTCGGACTGGCGGGACGGCACCGACCATCTGGATGCGCATTGGGGGGATGTGCATAATCTGGACTATCTGAAGGCCAATGTTGCGGGTGGCGAAGGGTATGACTGGTATTATGCCAGCGACACCGACCGCGCCGCACAAAACCGCACCCCGATTGTGGATGCGTCGGACTGGGGGGAGGATTGGATCTGGCGCACCAAGGATCTGGCAGGGTGGTGGGGCAATGACCATCATGACCGCGTGAATGGTGTGCGCAGCGCGCAACCCACCGCATGGGTGCCACGGTCCAAGCCGTTCTGGTTTACCGAATATGGCTGCGCGGCCATTGACCGGGGCACCAACCAGCCGAATGTGTTTGTCGACCCGAAATCCAGCGAAAGCGCCTTGCCCTATTTTTCGCGCGGGTGGCGCGATGATGCGATCCAGATGCAATATTTTCGCGCGATGGGCGACTACTGGGCCGATCCCGCGCATAACCCTGTATCGGAGCTGTATAACGGGCCAATGGTCGATATGTCGCGCGCGCATGCATGGGCATGGGATGCGCGGCCTTATCCGTGGTTTCCGGGCAACCGCACGCTGTGGTCGGACGGGGCGAACTGGGCGCTGGGCCATTGGTTGACGGGCCGCGCAACAGGCCAGCCGCTGGATGCGGTGATTGCCGCCATTTGCGCGGCAGCAGGCATGCCGCATGTGGATGTCACGCGGGTGCATGGCGTGGTGCGCGGGTTTGCAGCCCCCTCCACCGACAGCGCGCGTGCGATGGTGCAATCGCTGATGCTGGCCTATGGCGTGGATGTGGCAGAACGCGACGGCAAGCTGGTTTTTGCCATGCGCCATGCACGCCCGCAGGCGCGGCTGACGCGCGATGATCTGGTGCAGGGGCAGGGGGGCGATCTGACGCTGGTGCGCGCCCCGCAGGCCGATCTGACCGGGCGCATCCGGTTGGGCTATGTCGAGGAAGGCGCGGATTTCGACCTGCGGCTGGCCGAGGCGGCCTTCCCTGATGACAGTGCGTTGCGCGCGGCGGGGTCCGACCTGCCGCTTGTCATGACCGCGGGCGAGGCGCAGTTGATCGTGCAGCGCTGGCTGGCGGAATCGCGCGTGGCGCGCGATACGGCACGGTTTGCGTTGCCCCCCTCCAGCGCGCTTGGCGCGGGGGATGTGGTCGCGCTGGACACAGATGACGGGACGGATGCGGTGTCGGGGTTGTGGCGGATCGACCGCGCCATAGTGTCCGATGCGCGCGAAGTTGAAGCCACCCGCGTGGAGCCGGGCCTTTATGGCTGGGGCGATACGGGCCGCGACGGGGACATGCTGACAGGTTTTGAGGCGCCCGCGCCGGTGCAGGCGCTGTTTCTGGACCTGCCGCTGATCACCGGCGAGGAAGTGCCGCAAGCGCCGTGGCTGGCAGTGACCGCGCAGCCATGGGGCGGGGCGGTGGCAGTGCATCTTGCCGGGGCGGGGGGTGCGTTTCAGCTGGACGCGATGATCGGCGCGCCTGCGCGGGTGGGGATCACGCAAACTGCCCTTTTTGCCGCGCCCGCAGGGTTGTGGGATCGCGGCCCTGCGCTGCGGGTGCAGATGGTATCGGGCGCGTTGGAAACGCTTGCGCCGGAGGATGTGCTGTCGGGCGCGAACCTGATGGCCATAGGCACGGGTGCGGAGTGGGAGGTGTTCCAGTTTTCCGAGGCTGAACTGGTGGCGCCCGACACCTATGACCTGCGCCTGCGGTTGCGCGGCCAGCAGGGCACGGACGGGGTGATGCCGCAGGTCTGGCCGGCAGGCGCGGTTGTGGTGATGGTGGACGACCGTCTGGCGCAGCTGGGCCTGCCGCTGGATGCGCTGGGGCTGGAGCGGACCTACAGGATTGGCCCTGCCAGCCGCCCGCTGACTGATTCCAGCCATCGTGACCAAAGCGTTGTGTTCGCGGGCGTGGGGCTGCGGCCCTACCGGCCCGTGCATCTGCGCGCACAGGTGCAGGCAGGGGGCGATGTGGCACTTAGTTGGGTACGGCGCACGCGGCGTGGCGGGGATGGCTGGGGCGTGGCGGATGTGGCGCTGTCGGAGGTGGCGGAACGCTATGTGGTGCGCGTGGTGCAGGGCGGGCAGGTGCTGCGCGAACAGGTGGTGGACAGCCCCGCGTGGGCCTACGCACTGGCCGCGCAGCAGGCCGACGGGGCAGGTGCGTCATTCGGGGTCGAGGTGGCGCAACTGTCGGATGTGGTGGGGCCGGGGCCATTTGCGCGGCTGGATGTCACCCTATGAGGGGATGTTGCCCTCCGGCCCGCGCGCAGATGGCCCACCCGCCCGCCCCGCTGTGGCACATGCGTGCCACAGCTTGCCATCCGCGCGCGGGCCGGAGGGCTGTGCGGGCTGGATCGGTGCGCGGGCCTGAATGATGCGCGAGATCACCCATGGCGATATTTGCGCCGCCGCGCGTGTGCTGATGGCCCGTCCGCGCGACAGCTGGCCCCGCGTCATGGCCGCATTGCTGGCGCACGCGCATTGCGCGGATTGCTACCGCAAGCGCTGCGGCAAGGTGCATCCGCAACTTGGCAACGGGACATTGATGGCCGCAGCGCTTGCATGTCATCCGGTGGCGTGTCCGCGCCCGTCGGACAGGGCCTATCTGGACGCCATTGGTGCTGCAATCGGGGCCGTGCTGGACTGGCGCGCGGGGCGGCGGAGGCCGGTTTTGCGCGTTCTGGATAGGCGAATCAACGGGGCACAGGCGCGCAAACGCGACATCTGATCCGGCCTTGCCTGCGCCCGCAGATGGCAAGCTGCACTGCGCAATGCAGTGCAGCGGGGTTGGGCGGGCGGGCCATCTGCGGGCGCAGGCAGGGCCAGCGTGCAAATTTCCGCTTTTCCCTGCGCGCGCCCGCGCCTATACCGCGCCCATGGCACAAGCACCCCTTCTTCAGTTATCCGGCATTTCCCTGACATTCGGCGGCGACCCCGTTTTTGACGGGCTTGACCTTGTGGTCCAGTCCGGGGACCGCGTGGCGCTGGTCGGGCGCAACGGGTCGGGAAAATCCACCCTTCTGAAAGTCATGGCCGGTCTGGCAGAGGTTGATCGCGGCGCGCGCGCCCTCTCGCCCGGTGTGTCGGTGGGCTATATGGAGCAGGACCCCGATTTTGCGGGATTTGCCACTTTGGGCGCATATGCCACGCAGGCTTTGGACCCGGCCGAGCATTACAAGGTTGAAATGGCCGCCGAAGGGCTGGATTTCGACCCCGATCTGGACCCCGCGCTTGCATCTGGCGGCGAGCGGCGCCGCGCGGCACTGGCGAAGCTGCTGGCCGAAGCGCCCGAGTTGATGCTGCTGGACGAGCCGACCAACCATCTGGATATTTCCGCCATCGGCTGGCTGGAAGCGCGGCTGCGCGAAACCCGCGCGGCGTTTGTGCTGATCAGCCATGACCGCGCCTTTTTGCGCAGTCTGACGCGCGCCACGCTATGGGTGGATCGCGGGCAGGTGCGCCGCCGCGAATCCGGTTTTGACGGGTTCGAGGACTGGCGCGACAAGATATGGGCTGATGAGGATGACGCGCGCCACAAGCTGAACCGCAAGATCAAGGCCGAAGCACGCTGGGCGGTCGAAGGGATCAGCGCGCGGCGCAAGCGCAATCAGGGGCGTGTGCGTGCGCTGGCGGCCCTGCGCGATGAACGCGCCAGCCAGATCAAGCGGCAGGGCGTGGCCGCGATGGCGCTGGAAACTGCCGCGCCGTCGGGCAAGCTGGTGGCCGAGCTGGAGGGCGTGAACAAATCCTATGACGGGCGGGTGATCCTGCGCGATTTTTCGTTGCGCGTCATGCGCGGGGAACGTGTGGCCTTTGTCGGTCCCAATGGCGTGGGCAAGACCACGCTTTTGCGCCTGATCACCGGCGCGGAAGAGGCCGACAGCGGCACCATCCGGCGCGGCACCAATCTGGAAACGGCGATATTTGACCAAAGCCGCGCGCAACTGGACCCCAATGCCAGCCTGTGGGAGAACCTGACGGGCGATCCGCTGATGCGCGTGTCCGGTCAGGCCGATCAGGTGATGGTGCGCGGCACGCCCAAGCATGTGGTGGGCTATCTGAAGGAATTTCTGTTCGATGAAGCGCAGGCGCGCGCGCCGGTGCGGTCCCTGTCGGGCGGCGAAAAGGCGCGGTTGTTGCTGGCGCGGATCATGGCGCAACCGGCCAACCTGCTGGTGCTGGATGAACCGACCAATGATCTGGATGTGGAAACGCTGGATCTGTTGCAGGATTTGCTGGGCGATTTTGACGGCACCGTGCTGTTGGTCAGCCATGACCGCGATTTCATCGACCGCGTGGCCAGCACGACACTGGTGTTTGAAGGCGAGGGGCGGGTGACGGCCTATGCCGGTGGCTGGTCCGATTACATGGCGCAGCGCCCTGATGATGCCCGCGCGACCGGCGCTGCGCCACCGGCGGGCGGCACACAGAAGGGCAAGTCCCGCGCCAAGCAGACGCAAAGCAAACCCGCGCTAAGCTATACAGAGTCTTACCGGCTGGAAAAGCTGCCTGCGGAAATTGCGCGACTGGAAGCCGAGATTGCAAAACTGACAGACTTGCTGTCCGATCCCGCCCTTTTTACCCGCGAGCCGTTGAAATTTCGCAAGGCCACCGAAGCGCTGAATGAACGCCAGACCAAGCTGTCCGCGGCCGAGGAAGAATGGCTTGCACTGGCGGAAAAATCCGAAGGGTAGGCGACGCCCCGCTTTTTGCCCTTTTCCGGCCCTTCCGGCACAGAGTGATCGGGGTGTAGCCGCCCTGCCGCCGATCATGCCGCCAGCGGCGTGAAGGTGGTGGTTGGCGCATCACTGCGGGCCCTTCTGTTCAGTCGCCCTGATATGCGGCCCCCACATGCCCGGCAGCCGCCATCGCCTGCGATGTGGCGTCAAGGGCTGCGTGCAGGGCTGCGGCGGTATCGGTCCCAAGTGCCGCGACAATCTCTCCATGTGCCTGTTTCCAATAGGGCAGCGCATTGGCCAGCCTTGTTTTGCCCGCCTCTGTCAACCGCGCAACCCGCACGCGCCGGTCAGTTTCACTGCGGCCAATCGTGACAAGACCCGCTTTTTCCAGCGCGCGCAGATTGCGGGTAAGGGTCGATATTTCCAGCGCAAGCCCTTCGGACAGGCGCCCCATTGGCTGCGCGCCATCCGGCCCCAATGTGATGGCATTCATCAGCGTCACCTGCGTGGCCTGCAACCCGGTGGGGCGCAAGGCGGCGTCATAGGCCCGTGTGATTGCCCGCGCCGCACGCCGGGCGCGAAAGCACAGGCAGTCGGCGGCCATGATCCGCGCCGCGTCAAGGTGGTCCATTGTTCAGCCCGTCATTCCTGTCATGTGTCTTGCCTCATGTGATGTATGTCATAAACTTGTATATGCAAGAGAGTTCTGATATTCAAGTCAAAGAGATGTTCCGGATGAGCTGTGACCGCGTGCCCGCAATGTGTCCAGCCACAAACTGCCACGGTGGGGCCGCAAGTTCAATTTGCCGCGCGCCCCCAGACCAGAAGGAGTCAGCCCATGCCCAGCATTCATGCGCATGTTCCCACAGCAAGACACGCGTATACTGACGGTTTTTTGCGGGTTGCGGGGCGGGTAATATGACTGGCCAGAAGATCATCCCGCATCTGTGGTTCGACAGCGCCGCCGAAGCGGCTGCCACGCTTTACACATCGCTGCTGCCCGGATCGGGTATTGGCACGGTCAGCCGTTATGGTAAGGCCGGTATTGAGGTTCATGGCCAGCGAGAGGGCACGGCGATGAACGTCCAGATGCACCTGGGCGGGCAGCCCATGTTGGCGCTGAATGGCGGGCCGCGGTTTCGCCCGACACCGGCAGTGTCATATTTCCTGAATATCAACGACCGTGCAGCCCTTGATCGCGCTTGGCAAGAACTTGGCGCGGGCGGGCAGGTCCACATGCCGCTTGATGCCTATCCCTGGGCGCCGCGCTATGGCTGGCTTGATGACCGCTGGGGGGTGTCGTGGCAACTGGCCCTTGGGGACCCCGCGCAGACCGGCGGGCAGGTGATGACGCCAATGCTGCTGTTCACCGGCGCGCAGGCCGGACAGGCAGAGGCGGCGCTGGCGCAGTACACAAGCATCTTCCCAAAGTCCGGCGTTGAGGGGATTCTGCGGCATGACGGGTCGGGCGCGGACCCCGAAGGGACAGTGATGCACGCGCAGTTCCAGCTTGCGGGCCAGACCTTCATGACAGGCGACAGCGCGCTGCCGCATGCCTATACCTTTACTGAAGCGAATTCCTTTGTCGTGTTCTGCGAGGATCAGGCCGAGATCGACCATTACTGGCACGCGCTGTCATTCGTGCCAGAGGCCGAGCGCTGCGGCTGGCTGAAGGACCGCTTCGGCCTGTCATGGCAGATTATCCCCCGCCATCTGCCGCAATTGCTGTCGTCGCCCGACCCGAAGGCCATGGAAACCTTTCTTGGTATGGGACGGATCGACATTGCCGCCCTTGAACGCGCGGCGAAATGAGCGGCGCGGCGCGTGCGGATACGACACCGCTGACACTGGCGGGGGTCAGGGACTGGCTGGCGGCCAGTGCATCCGACACGGAACGGCAGAAGCTGCGGCGCTACGGCATCCCGAACGACCGTGCCATGGGCGTTGCCATGGGGCAGATGCTGGCCTTCGCGCGCAAGCGCCCGAAAGACCCCGCACTTGCCGCCGCACTCTGGGCTGATGGCGGGTATGAGATGCGCACGCTGGCGCTGCTGCTGGACGACCCCGCCACGCTGACGCTGCCGCGCATGGATGCGATGGTGGCCGAATTCGACAATTGGGCCATATGCGACACCGCCTGCTTTCGCCTGTTCGACAAGACACCGGAGGCGTGGCAGGCCGTGCCCCGCTGGGCGGCGTCTGATCGGCTTTATACACGGCGGGCGGGTTTTGCGCTGGTCTGGGGGCTGTCGGTTCATGACAAGCAGGCCGGCGACCCGCCGTTTCTGGAGGCGCTGGCATTGGCGGAAACCTGCGCCGATGATGCGCGCCCGCATGTCAGCAAGGCCATTTCGATGGCGGTGCGCGCCACCGGCAAGCGCAATTCCGCATTGCGCAGCGCGGCACTGGACTGGGCCGATCGCATGGGGCCGCAGGGCCAAACCGAAGCGCGGCTTGCGCGCGAGGTGCGGCGCGCACTGGAATGAGGCGCGTTGCCCGCCGGGATGATCTGTAGGGACAATCGACGATTGATCGTTGGGCCGGGCGGGCATGCCTGCGCTAAATCCTGCGCCTGCACTTATGCCCTTGCGGCAGTGCTGACACCTGTCGTGACATCTGTTGGCGCATAGACTTCCTGACGGGTCTTTCCTGTTCCGAATTGTCATCAAACCTTCATGCAGGTGTCACCCTGCTGTCATCAGGGGGGGCTAGCTGCGTAGCCACAAACGTTACCTGAAAGGAACATGACATGACTGCACGGCTTCTCTCGACAGTGGCGCTTGGCCTTGCGATGGCAGTGCCTGCGGGCGCTTTCAATCTTGACCCGCGCTTTACGGATGCAGATGGTGATCTGATAGCTGACATCCCGACCGACCCCAGCGAATGGGTTGATCCGGCGGTTCTGGTCTTTGCCTATACCCCGGTCGAGGATCCGGCAGTGTATGAAGATGTCTGGGCCGAATTTCTGGACCACATGTCTGAAGTTACCGGCAAGCCAGTGCAGTTCTTTCCAGTTCAGTCCAACGCAGCCCAGCTTGAGGCAATGCGCGCGGGCCGGTTGCATATCGCAGCCATCAACACCGGATCGAACCCGATTGCCGTGGCCTGTGCCGGTTTCCGCCCCTTCACCATGATGGCCGCCGAGGATGGTTCTTTCGGGTATGAGATGGAAATCATCACCTATCCGGGGTCGGGCATCGAAGAGCTTGCAGACCTAGACGGGCGTCAACTGGCCTTCACGGCCGAGACATCAAATTCCGGCTTCAAGGCACCGCAAGCGCTGCTGGAAGCTGAATTCGGGCTGGTTGTCGACGAAAACTACACGCCTGCGTTTTCCGGCGCACATGACAACTCGATCCTTGGTGTGGCCAATCAGGACTATGACGCTGCCGCCATCGCCAATTCGGTTCTGACACGCATGGTCGCGCGCGATGTGGTCAGCCGTGATGATCTGGTCACGATCTATAAATCCGACACTTTTCCGACCTCGGGCTATGGCACGGTCTATAACCTGAATCCCGACTTGCAGGAAAAAATTCAGGAAGCTTTCTTCAGCTTTGAATGGGACGGCACCGGGCTGGAACGTGAATTTGGCGCACAGGGCGAAAGCCAGTTCATCCCGATCACGTTTCAGGAAAACTGGTCGGTTATCCGCCAGATCGATGCGGCAATGGGCGTGAGCTATACCTGCAACTGAATTTTCGGCACCCATACATCTGACGGCAGGCAGAGCGCTGGTTCTGCCTGCCGTCCCTTGACGCGGAAAGGGACACATATGCTCAGGATCGAAGGTCTGACCAAGACCTACAAGACAGGCGACAAGGCGCTGTCGGATGTCTCTTTTGAGGTGCCCAAGGGGCAGGTTGTCGGGCTGATCGGTCCATCAGGTGCGGGCAAATCAACGTTGATCCGTTGCATAAACCGGCTGGTGGAACCCACATCGGGCAAGGTGCTGCTGAATGATGTGAACCTGCCCGCCCTGCGCACGGCTGACTTGCGTCGCGCACGCCGCCGCATTGGTATGATCTTTCAGGAATATGCGCTTGTCGAGCGGCTGACGGTTATGGAAAACGTGCTGTCGGGGCGACTGGGCTATGTGGGGTTCTGGCGCAGTTTCATGCGTCGCTACCCCGCCACTGACATTTCAAATGCGTTTCGCCTGCTGGACCGTGTCGGGCTGATGCAACATGCCGACAAGCGCGCGGATGCGCTGTCAGGTGGTCAGCGCCAGCGCGTGGGGATTGCGCGCGCGCTGTCCCAAGACCCCGAATTGCTGCTGATTGACGAACCCACCGCCAGCCTTGACCCGAAAACCAGCCGCCAGATCATGCGCCTGATCGTGGAAATCTGCCGCGAGCGTGGCTTGCCTGCGATCATCAACATTCATGATGTGGTGCTGGCGCAGCAGTTCGCGGACCGGATTATCGGGTTGCAGGCCGGGCGTGTGGTGTTTGACGGCCCGCCCGAGGGCCTGACCGAAACTGTCCTGACCCAGATCTATGGCGAGGAGGACTGGACCGCGATGCGCAACGGTGCCGCCGAGGATGCAGAGGCCGAAGCCGAGGAGAAGGCGCAGGCCGAAAAGATGCTGAGGGCGTTATGAGTTCGGCCTACCCAACAACATGGCGCAAACCGCCGCAGATGGTGCAGTCGCGGGGATGGCGCATTGCTTTGGCCGTCGGTGCGATAGTTTATCTGGTGCTTGCCATTGGCACGATCGAGGTGAACTGGGCGCGCGTGATTGCCGGAATGGAGCGCGCGCAGCGCTTCGTCGCAGGATTCCTGCAACCTGATTTCACCACCCGTTGGCGCGATATCTCGAACGGGCTGATGGAAAGCCTGACCATGACCTTCACCTCGACTGTGGTGGGGGTGCTGATTTCGGTTCCCATCGGGGTTGGGGCGGCGCGGAATGTCGCCCCGGCTTGGGTGTATTACGTCTGCCGCAGCATCATTGCTGTCAGCCGCGCGTTGCAGGAAATCATCGTGGCGATTTTCTTCGTGGCGCTGTTCGGCTTTGGCGCGTTTGCAGGTTTCCTGACGCTGACATTTGCCACCATCGGCTTTATCGGCAAGCTGTTGGCCGAAGATATCGAAGACATAGACGAGGCGCAGTCAGAGGCGATCCGCGCCACTGGCGCAAGCTGGCTTCAGCTGATCAATTACGCCATTCAACCGCAGGTCATGCCCCGCCTGCTTGGGCTTTCGCTGTATCGGCTGGACATCAACTTCCGCGAATCCGCTGTGATCGGGATTGTGGGTGCGGGCGGTATAGGTGCGGCACTGAATACATCGCTGTCGCGGTATGAGTATGACAGCGCAGGCGCAATCCTGCTGATCATCATCGCCATTGTCATGATGGCCGAATACTCCTCCGGCTATTTGCGAAAGTGGATGAAATGAGCGTGGTTGTCGCTGAAACGCCTGTCTGGACACATCGGACCCCGCGCGCGCGCCTGATGCTATGGGCAGGGTGGCTGGCCTGTGTTGCGCTGTTTGTCTGGTGCTGGGAACGGATGACGGAACGCACGATATGGGCTTTCGTCTGGGATGCGCCCAATGCCGCAGCCGATATCGGCAGCCGTGCTTTTCCCCCGCGCTGGTCTTATATGGAACGGCTTTGGGCACCGCTTTGGGACACCATCAATATTGCCACGCTTGGCACGCTGCTGGGCATCGCAATGGCCGTGCCGCTGGCCTTTCTGGCGGCCTCCAACACGACGCCGTCACGCCTGATCCTGCGGCCGGTTGCGCTGTTTGTCATCGTGGCCACGCGGTCCATCAATTCGCTGATATGGGCGCTGTTGTTGGTGTCCATTCTGGGGCCGGGTATTCTGGCGGGCATTCTGGCCATCGCGCTGCGATCTATCGGGTTTATCGGCAAGTTGCTGTATGAAGCGATCGAGGAAACCGATATCCGTCAGGTCGAAGCGATCACCGCTACGGGCGCGTCACAAGGCCAGATCCTGACTTACGGGATCGTTCCGCAGGTCTTGCCCAGTTTCTACGGGATCAGCGTGTTTCGGTGGGATATCAACATCCGCGAAAGCGCTATTCTGGGGCTGGTGGGCGCAGGCGGTATTGGCGCGCAGTTGAATTCCAGCCTGAACATGCTTGCCTGGCCACAGGTTATGCTGATTATCCTTGTCATTCTTGGCACTGTGGTTGTGAGCGAATGGGTGTCCGCAAAGGTGCGTCACGCAATCATATGATCGAACGCAGATAGCCGGTGCACAGTTGCGGGGCGCGCGAAGCAGGCCCGTGCGTTCCTGATTGTGGCGGGACCAGACGATAATTCCGTAATTTCCGCGCGGCACGGGCAGGTCGTCACAACACATCTGCATGGGCACACTTACCCTGCCGCCGCCCCAGTGTATGAATTCACACGGAAAACGGGTGGGGTTCATGCATCACGCCAGTCTGTGCGGGTTGGTGGCTGCTTCTGGAGCCGCGCCTACGGGGTTGACGGAAAAGCAGGCCAGCCGTTAGATATCAGGATGCTTTGCGAAATCAGATCCCGACACACATGATGACGGAAATTATCGGCAGCAAGGATTGCGGGAACTCTCCCCGGAACCGGTTTGCGCAGCATGTGGCAATCACGCTGGAAACGGGGCGGATTGAGGCCGGGACAGTAAGCGATGCGGTTATCTGGCAACGCCCGACGGGCGCGGTGGTGCAAGGTTTTGTCGCGCTGGATCAGGCCCTTGCAGGGGGCACCGCGTGCAAGTCGGTCACTGTGGGACACGCGATCTCCCATGGCAGAACCGGCATGGCCTGCGGTGAAACTGTTTTGTCGGATGGAACAAGGCGGCGCTTTTGCCATGTGTTCGAATACACCAATACCAAAGGCAATTGCGTGGCGGTCATCAAGACCTACACCTGATTTGTCGCGTCAGGCGCGTTTCCCATCAAGCTGGATAAGCCGCACCGCCAAGGCAACTCCGGCTGGCCTCGCGGGTCATCGTTGGCGCAGCCGACCACGCCGCGGTCGGAATCATCCGCGAACTCGTCAACGCGGTGGCCGTGATGCCGTCGGAGGCGGGACTTGACGTTGATGTTAAGGGATTTTGGCGGCTATCCAAGGCGAAAACCCAAAGTGTCGGGTTTTGATGGTAGCGGAGGAGGGACTTGAACCCCCGACACGCGGATTATGATTCCGCTGCTCTAACCAACTGAGCTACTCCGCCAAGCACGGGTTGCGTTTAGTGCAGTGCTGAATCAGCGTCAAGACCTTGATAGCACCCTTGTGACGGATAATTGTCACTTCTGCCTCGTGTTTGGCAGGGGGGCGGCATAGTGTGGCCGTGGTGAACTGGAAGAGTGACATGATATGAACGGCTTAAAGCGGCAGCCCGCAGAAATTGTGTTGATTGGCGGCGGGCATACCCATGCATTGGTCTTGCATCAACTGGCACAAATGCCGCTGCCGGATGCGCGGATTACCCTGATCACGCCCGCGCCCAAGGCCCCCTATACCGGTATGCTGCCGGGATTCATTGCCGGGCATTATACGCGCGAGGATCTGGACATCGATCTGCAACACCTGATCGACAGGGTGGGCGGCACGCTGGTTCTGGGCAAGGTCGACAGGCTGGACCGGGCGGCGGGGCTGATAGGTGGCGCGGGGTTTCGGGATATTCGCTTTGACTTTGCGGCATTGGATATCGGGATCACATCTGACCTGCCAGCACTGCCCGGATATGCTGAACATGCTGTTTCGGCCAAGCCGCTTGGTGCATATGCGCGGCGTTGGCAGGACTGGCTGGCCGGCGTCGAGAGGGGCGCGCTGCGTCCCGATATTGCGGTTCTGGGGGCAGGGGTGGCCGGTGTGGAACTGGCGCTGGCAATGGCGTTCAGGATGACGGGGCGCGCGCATAAGCTGCGTGTCATTGACCGGGGGCGCGCCTTGCCAAATATAGGCGGGTTTGCCCGCAAGCGGTTACTGGCACATCTTGCGCATTTCGGGATCGAGGTTCTGGAGCATACCGAAGTTACCGGTATCGAGGCGGATCATCTGCGCTGTGCAGACGGGCAGAGCATACCGGCGAGTTTCGTGGTGGGCGTCGCGGGCACGCGTCCGCAAGACTGGCTTCGCACGACCGGACTGGCGCTTGAACGCGGGTTCGTCAAGGTGGACCGCCATTTGCGCACGCTGTCGGATGACCGGATATTCGCGGTGGGTGATTGTGCCCATATGACACATGCCCCCCGTCCGAAAGCGGGTGTGTTTGCGGTGCGGCAGGCGCCGTTTCTGCTGGCCAATCTGCGCGCGGCACTGGGCGCGGGGCCGCAGCGGGCATACCAGCCACAGCGCGATTATCTGAAACTTGTGTCACTTGGCGACAAGACGGCACTGGCTGACAAATGGGGGTTGCCGCTGGAAGGGCGGTGGCTGTGGCGGCTGAAGGATGGCATTGATGCCAGATTCATGCGGCAATTCGGGCCGCGTGGCGGTGATTAGAGCATATCCCGTTCATTCGCATTCACAAGATATGCTCTAACTTATTAATTTCGCATGTTCGAGAAGCTCAAAACCGGTTCCCACTTTTGAGCAACATGCTCTAGCCCTGACGTGATCCATGCTTTCGCGCGCGGCGGGTCCAATGGGCACCCCTGGCGGGCTTGCCCTTTGGACCCGTTGCACGAACGCGGCTATTGCAAATAGCGCATCGGATCGACGCTTTCCTGTCCGCGCCGCACTTCGAAATGCACGAAGCTGGGATCGCCTGCCGCGACCTTGCCGATGTTTTGCCCCTGCGACACGCGTGCATCCTTGGCTACATCCAGATTGTCGATATTGGCATAGACTGTCAGTAGCCCGTCATCATGGCGGATCACCATGATATTGACATTGCCGGTCGTGCGCGTGATTGCCGCAACCGTTCCGGCGGCGGCGGCGCGCACATTCGTTCCCGCGCTTGCGGCAATCCCGATCCCTTCGTTGCGGCCCGGCGAATAGGCGCGGATGATGCGTCCGTCCACCGGCATGACGAAGGTTGTGCGCGATGCTTCGGTGCGTTCCTGCGACAGGTCGGCCGCAGGCGGTGTTGCGGCCTGCGCTTCTTCTTGCGCCTGATCCGCCGAAGGCACGGGTTCCGGCAGCGGGGTGGATGCGCTGGGCGGCGGCGGGGCAGGGCTGGCGCTGCCGGGCGCGGTGGTTTCTTCGGGTTCGGGCGGTGCGGCCGCCGCCTGCCGCGTGTCCTGCTGGCGCCCGACGGGGATCAGCAACGTCTGTCCTTCACGCACGCGCATTTCCGGGTCCAGCCCGTTCCAGTCCGCAAGGGCGCGGGGCGTTACGTTATACAGACGCGCAATAATGAAGGCGGTTTCACCGCGCTGAACGACATGGCGTGTCGGCTGCTCTTCTGCGGGTTGGGTCGGGGCGGGGGCGCGCGGGCTGGTGTCCTGTCCCGTTTCGGCACGGCTGATGGCGCTGTCGGCCAGTGTGGATATTTCTATATCGCCTGCGCGTGGCGCGCCGCCCGACGCATCTGAACCGCGCGGCAGGGCCAGCACTTCGCCGGAGCGCAATCTGGTTTCCGGTGTCAATGCATTGAAACTTGCCAACTCGCTTTCTGACATGCCGATGCGGCTGGCTACGGTGGCGACCGTGTCACCGCTGCGGGCGACAGCAACCTGATAGTCGGGATATGAGATAACGCCGCGCGAATCCGGTCTTGGGCGCTGTCCCGTGATCTCGCGTGCCGCATCTGCCGTGGTGAATCCTGCGGTTGAAGGGCGCAGGTCGGGGTCGAAGCCTTCGCAGGCTGCAAGCGCAAGAAGGGCTGCGCTGCTTAATAGTGTCACCTGGCGTTTCAGATGCATTTTCCTGTCACCTCTGCTGTGTCGCGCAATGGCGCTGGCGGGTTTTGTGTCCCGCGCCGCAACCGTTAGTTTTCTTTTAGTGCCCCAGACCTTCGAGAAGGGGCACAAAACGCACTGCGCGCATTTCCTCATACTCAAAACCATCATCATGCCGGATTACGCGGATCAGGCTTTGCACTGTATCTGACTGACCCACCGGCACAACCATGATACCCCCGATCTTCAACTGCGCCAAGAGCGGGCCGGGCGGGTCTTCTGCCGCAGCAGTCACGATGATGCGATCAAACGGGGCCTGTTCAGGCAAACCATACGACCCGTCTGACACCATGCTTGTTATATTGTGCAACCCCAGATCGTTGAACACTCGCTGTGCCACCTGCGCCAGCGTGCGGTGACGTTCAACCGTGTAGACACGGCGCGCAAGCTGGGACAGGATGGCGGCCTGATAGCCTGATCCGGTGCCGACTTCCAGCACCTTGTCGCGGGGGCTGACCTGCAAGGCTTCGGTCATCAGCGCCACAACGGACGGCTGGCTGATGGTTTGCCCGCAGGCAATGGGTAAGGGCATGTCTTCATAGGCGCGGTCGCTGAATATGCCGGTGACAAAGGCACGCCGGTCGATCCGTTCCATTGCCGACAGCACCCGCGCATCCGTCACCCCGCGCGAACGGATGGTATAGATAAAGCGCATGCGCTGCTCGCTCAGATCGTCGTCACCTTGCGTCATTCAAGTGCCTTTTTCACATCGCTCAGGGCATCATGTGCCGTCAGATCGGCGCGCATGGGCGTGACCGAAATATAGCCGTCCAGATTGACCGCCGCATCGGTTCCCGGCGCTGTCGGCTGGTGCTGTGGCCCGCCGGTCACCCACAGAAATTTCCGCCCCGACGGCGAGATATGCGGCTTCACCCCGAAAAACGTGTCCCGGCGGTAGCCTTGCGGGGTGACACGCAGCCCCTTCACATCGCCCGTTGCAACAGGGGGGAAGTTCACGTTGTAAAACAGCCTGTAGTCGCCCTTGTCCCAGGGGGCCTCTTTGATCAGGCGTTCGATCACCGCCTGCCCATGGCCTGCGGCGCTGTCAAAGATGGATGGCAGGTCTTCGGTCAGCGGGCCCATATATTGCGATAATGCAATTGCAGGCAGTCCTTGCAGGGCCGCTTCCATGGCGCCCCCCACAGTGCCGGAATACATGACATTCTCGGCGGCGTTATTGCCACGGTTAACACCTGACAGCACCAGATCGGGGCGCGCGCCTTGCAGCACGTCATAAAGGCCCGCCAGCACGCAATCGGCAGGGGACCCTTCGGCGGCATAGCGGCGCGTGCCAAGCTTGGCGATCATCATCGGGTGGGTGTAGCTGATGCAATGGCCCACGCCGGATTGTTCAAACGCAGGCGCAACGACCCAGACTTCGCCATCCGGTCCCGCGATATTTTGTGCAATCTGTTCCAGAACCTGCAAGCCCGGGGCGTTGATGCCGTCGTCATTGGTTACCAGAATGCGCATGATACCCCCTTGGTTTGCATATATCTTGCTTAGAACAGGGCGGCGCAGCCGACAAGGGGCTGCGCCCGAACCATTTATATGCCTGTGCGATTGTAGCAGTTGCAGCGCAGTCCCGCTTTGCCTATGTGGGGCGTGTGCGGATGGTCGGATGGCCGCGTGCGGGGGCGCATGCCCCTGCGCGAGGAAAGTCCGGGCTCCATGAAGTGACGGTGCCGGGTAACGCCCGGCCGGGGTAACCCGAGGGAAAGCGCCACAGAGAACAGACCGCCATGCATGCATGGTAAGGGTGAAACGGTGGGGTAAAAGCCCACCGCAGGACGGGCAACCGGACTGGCATGGCAAGCCCCACCGGGAGCAATGCCGAATAGGGACTTCGCGCGGGTATGATCCTTCCGGGATATCTCCGCAGGGCCGCTTCAGCCTGAAGTCCGGGTTGGCAGCTAGATCCTGTCCGCAAGGGCAGGGGCAGATGAATGGTCATCGACGGGGGCAACTGCCCCCTGAACAGAACCCGGCTTACAGACCATCCGCACATTCATTTTTTCTGCCGTTCAGGCGAAAACCATGGCTTTCGCGGCGGAATATTTCGGGAATCCGGTTGACACGGGGCGGGAGCCTTGTAGAAGGCAGTTTCAGAATTCACGGGCGCAGGGCTGTCATGGCGCGTGTCCCGGTTCAGGAGAGTAAAAAATGGCGAAGCCGACCACCATCAAGATCCGTCTGAACTCGACCGCGGGGACCGGGCATTTCTATGTGACCAAAAAGAATGCCCGCACCATGACCGAGAAAATGACAACGCGCAAATACGACCCTGTCGTGCGCAAGCATGTCGAATACAAAGAAGGCAAGATCAAGTAATCCTGCCCGACTTTAGCTGACTGAAAGCCGCGCCTTCGGGCGCGGTTTTTGTTTGCGGCAAGGGTTGAATCGCGGTGATGCCAGCATGTGCCTGCGGTTATCTGCGCGTTGCGCGCGTCGGTTTATCAAGTGGACGTGGCACTGGCCGCGGATCGTTTTGGCCTGAAGCAATCCTTCGCCCTTGGAGTAAGCCCGCGCTATCGGCAGGCCGCGGGACGGCCCGCCGATAGTGCGGCGGCCTGCGGCCTTGATTCCGCACTGGGGTATTTTCCCAACGCCCCCTTCACGCCAAGAACGGATAAGCGCTTGGGGCTGTTTCGGATATGATCAGAGTATATGGGGGTCCTGTTCGTGCGGTTTGCATGCGCCGCCCACCTCCCGCCACGCAAAACAAAAGGGCCAGTGTTTCCACTGGCCCTGTGTCGCATGTGTTATGGTATCGCGTTATTCTTGCTGCCCCATGAACATCAGCAGGAACTGGAACATGTTCAGGAAGCTGATATACAGGCTCAGCGCGCCATCAATTGCAGCTTTGTCCAGCCATTCCTGATCGCCAGCCATGGCATGCGCGACATAATCGCTTTTGATTTGCTGGGTGTAGAATGCGGTCAGGCCAGCAAAGATCAGAATGCCGATGGCTGAAATCGCAAACATCATTGCAGGGCTTGCAAGGAAGATGTTGATCACCATCGCCACGATCAGGCCGATCACACCCATGATCAGGAATGTGCCCATGCCCGACAGGTCTTTCTTGGTGGTGTATCCCCACAGGCTAAGCCCGCCGAAGGCAATTGCGGTCACAAGGAAGGTCTGTGTGATCGAATAGCTGGTGAACATCAGAAAGATGGAGCTTAGCGACAGGCCGATCGCACTTGCGAATACGAAAAAGCCAAGCTGCACACCAGCGGCCGACGCACGGCGCATCAGCGCACCCCAGCCAAACAGGATAAAGGCCAGCGGTGCGAACATAATGACCCAGCGCAGCGGCGACAGGTAGATTGCACCACCAAGGCTGTTCAGCAGCGTGCCATTGGGCAGCTGGGCGACAGCCGCACTCGGATCTGTGGTGACCGCCAGCCCGGAAATCGCCCATGCGGCAGCAGCTGTGATCAGCATACCCACGGACATGGTGCCGTAAACCTTGTTCATATGGGCGCGCAAACCCGCGTCAATCTGTTCAGCGCGAGCACCACTCACCTGAGCGCGCATCGTGTTGAAATTGGCCATTTTCACCTCCGGTCAAAAAAATGCGCGGAGTCCCCCGCGCGGTCATGCAAGGAATATCGTGCCGAAAGCCACAGAATTCAAGCATTTCCGTAGTGAAATAGACAGGATTTGATCCGCTTCCCCTTGCGGCGCGACATTCCTGCGCATTCTACTGCATTGATATGACGATCTTGCCGGTTGATTTCCGATTTCGCAACAATTCGAACCCTTCAAAAACCTGATCAAAGGGCAGCACATGGCTGACATGCGGTTTCAGCCGCCCCTGCGCATACCAGTCAAACAACTCGCGCAAGCTGTCTGTCAGGGGCGTCGGGGCGAAGTTCAGATAGCCGCCCCAATACAGCCCGATGACTGTCAGGTTCTTGACCAGCAATATATTGGCCGGAAATTGTGGCACCTTGCCCCCCGCAAAGCCAATGGCCAGAAAGCGCCCCTCTGGACGCAGGGCGCGCAGGGCTTCGCTGGCCATCGGCTCTCCGACGGCATCATACACAACATCGACCCCGCCCAGATCCTTCAGGGTGCGGCGCAAGTCGGTGGTGTCGCTGTCCAGACAAATCGCTGCGCCCGCCTGTTTTGCGACCTGCAATTTCTGTTCCCCGCGGGCAACGGCTATCACGCGCGCCCCCATCTGCACGCCGATTTCAACCGCCGTCAGTCCGACACCGCCAGCAGCCCCCAGAACAACAAGTGTTTCATCGCGCTGCAACCTGGCACGGTACCCAAGTGCCAGATGCGACGTGCCATATGCCACCAGAAAACCCGCAGCATCCGTCATTGTCATGTCGTCTGGCAGTGCGATGCAGCGCTCTGCCGGGCACAGGGCAACTTCGGCCAGACCACCCATCCCGGTGAACGCCGCGACACGCTGTCCCACATGAAACCCGTCCACATCAGGGCCGATTTCGCGCACAGTCCCTGAAATTTCCATGCCCAAAGTCATCGGCAATGGTGGCCGTTCCTGATATTGCCCCTTCATCGTAAGCAAATCCGCGAAATTCAGGCCACAAGCGGCCACATTCACGGTGATTTGCCCCCGTTCCGGGCGCGGCGTGGGAACCTGGCTTATGGCCGGAAGTGATTCGATATTTTCAAGGCGGACTGCGCGCATTCTGGTGTTCCATGATTGCTGTTTCAGGCAATCTTGCCGAATTGCCGGGGCGGGACAAGGGGTTCCCCACCAGCGGTATTTGCAATGCGCTTCATTCAGCCTCAGGTTGTTTGCAAAACGCAATGCAATTTGCGAATATTTCAAAATTTTGGGGCAATGAAACGTTTGATCAATCTATTCGGGGCAAGTTACTTTACACCAGTGGTTGAGCTTGCCGCGTCGGAGTTCGTGTCGTCCATCGAGGGCAGTAGTGTTGCGGCAAGCTTACTTGTTCTAAGTTCTCTGCGTAGTATCAGTGTGTTAATGCCCTCGATGACTTCTTGATGAGTGAATGAAAATGATTGTGGACTGGGGAAATTAATGTCGCATCCTGTTGATATCCATGTTGGGCAGCGTATCAGACAGCGTCGTTGGGCCATTGGCATGACCCAGCAGCAACTCGCAGAAGTTGTTGGAATAAAATTCCAGCAGATCCAGAAATACGAAACCGGCATGAACCGTGTTTCGGCCTCCAGGCTGTGGGATATTGCACAAGCCCTGAAGGTATCGATCACATTCTTCTTTGAGGATGTGAACGCGGATCAGATGAGCCATAGTGACGATATGCTGTCAAACAAGGAAACCCTTGATCTTTTGCGGACATATTACGCGATTCCCGAAAACCAGCGCAAACGCCTGTTTGATCTGGCACGCGCATTGGGTGAAGCGGCCTAGCGCGCGCATCTGCGTGGTTGCGGTCTTGCGCCTGACAGGCCAATAAGGGGTTTCCCGACCGCGACACAAGGATTTCCAGAGTGAAGAACCGCACGAATATTTCCCGCGGGGAACAGGCGCAGATTCTGGAATTGATACATGAATTTGCTGATCTGGCGCGGACAGAAACGCTGCGCCATTTCCGGCAACCCAATTTGACTGCCGACAACAAGTCTGGTGACGGGTTTGACCCTGTCACCGTGGCGGACCGTGCTGTTGAACAGCTGATCAGGGACAGGCTGGCGCAGTTGCGCCCCGGTGATGGCATCATTGGCGAAGAATTCGGGCCACTGGCCACATCTTCAGGGCTGACTTGGGTTATTGACCCAATCGATGGCACGCGCTCGTTCCTAAGTGGAAGCCCCTGCTGGGGGGTTCTGATCGCGGTATCCGACGATCAGGGGCCATTTCTGGGCGTGATCGACCAACCCTATATTGGTGAACGCTTTATCGGTGGTCTGGGCGTGGCCCATGGCACAGGGCCGCATGGCACATCTGACTTGCGGTGCCGGGCAACACCCGGTCTGGACAAGGCGATCTTGTTTTCCACCTTTCCCGAAATTGGCACGAAGCAAGAAATGCACGCGTTTCAGCGCGTATCGGGGGCATGCCAGCTGACACGCTACGGAATGGATTGTTATGCCTACGCCCTTCTGGCTTTGGGCCAGATTGATCTGGTGATTGAAGCGGGGCTGAATATCTATGACATCGCCGCCCCGCTGGCCGTGATCGAAGCGGCGGGGGGGGTGGTGACCGACTGGCAGGGCGGCGCGGTCGGTTCAGGCGGGCAGGTCATTGCGGCGGCGAACCCGCAGCTTCATGCACAGGCGCTTGCGTTGCTTGGTGCCTGAATAGCCGGCAGATCACGCAATGGCAGGGGCGCTGGCAGACACGTCATCTATTGCTGCGGCGATAAGCTGCAAGCAATGCGGTGTTGAAAACCGGTGATCCACATCCTTGAGCAGGCGTAATTCCATGTCGGGGCAATCTGCGTGCGCCATCAGGCGCAGGGGCACGGACACATCCACCGCCTCATCACCTGTGCCCTGCAACAGGCGCACCCGAAAGGGCAGCGGTAGCGGGTCGCGCAGCACAAGTCTGGTTTTTCCATCCTCGAACAGGCGGCGCGTCAGTATATAGGGCTGGTCATCATAGTCGTTGGGAAGCGTGGTTTGCCCTGTCTGCAAGACCTGCTGCTGTTGGGCCGGTGTCAGTTGTGGCCACATGCTGTCTTCGGTAAAATCTGGTGCGGCGGCGATGCCGACAATGCCATGCACGCGCGCAGGTCTGGCGCGGGCGACAAGCAACGCGATCCACCCGCCCATCGACGAGCCAACAAGAACCTGTGGCCCAGCGGTCAGTTCGTCCAGCACGGCTATCGCATCCTCAGCCCAGTCGCCAATGCATCCGTCCGTGAATGCGCCCGAACTTTGTCCGTGTCCCGAATAGTCGAAACGCAAGAACGCACGCCCGTTGGCTTTGGCCCAGTCTTGCAGAAAAAGGGCCTTGGTTCCTGACATATCCGATTTGAACCCGCCCAGAAAAACGATGCCCGGACCATCGCCATCGGTGCGGGCATAGGCCAATGATCGTCCGGTGGGGGATGTCAGAAATTCGCTCAAGGTGGCTCCATACTGTTTGGGGCGGGGCGCCATCAAATGTCAGCAGGTGGCCCCGCCGTTGCGCCCCGGCATATTCTTGCAACTTCGCCAGCCAGTCTTGCTGCAATCAGGGCCGAACGCAAGGCCGCGCGATCAGGGGTCCGGCATATGAACGCCAACTGCGTGCTCGGGGGCGTAATCATGGAATTCGAAGATCGCGCCGGAGACATCGTCGCTGAATTCGTCTTTTCCTGACCATCTGCCAAGCTGCCATTTCAGCGAATCCAGAAAATCCAGTCCATATGTGTCAGCAAGGTTTTCCATCATACGGCCCAGCCTGTCCTGCCCGAATTCGCGGTCGTGCCCATCGCAGCATTCTGTAATACCGTCAGAATACAGGAACAGCCTGTCGCCCGGTGCAAGGATCACATCAAAGCTGGAATAGCTGGCCTGCGGGATCAACCCGACAGGCAGCCCGCCTGCGCCCACGAATTCCACCTTGCCGCATTTTCGCTGCACTGCCGGATGCGGGTGCCCCGCCTGCACGATGGTGGCCTGACCTGTCGCAAGGTTAAGGTCCGCATAGGCAAGGGTCAGATAGGTTTCGGTTTCCATTTCGCTGAGCATAAGTTCGTTCATGCGCGCGGCGACATGTTCGGGGGCGCAGGCCGAAACCTCGCCCTTATGAGGATCATGGGTCAAGGCGATGTTCTGGCTTTGCGCGCCTTCGGCGAACAAGGCGCTGATGCGCGCACTTAGCATCGCGGCGGCCACGCCATGGCCCGACACATCGATGGAATAGACGGCAATCCTGCTGGCGGAAATCCGGAATGTGCCAACCAGATCCCCCCCCACATGCCCCGAGGATTGCAGCAGCAGTGACAGGTGACTGCTTCCATAATCGCGAAAGCGGTCGCGAATCAGGGCATGTTGCAGTTTTCGGGCCTGTTGCAGGTCGCGTTCAAGCGCATCATGCACATTCTGCAACTGCTGCAATGCCTTGCGCACTTCGCGTTCCATGTCCAGCAAGCGTTCACCTGCGCTGATTCTGGCGCGTAATTCCATCGTCGAGACAGGCTTGCTAAGAAAATCATCAGCCCCGACATTCAACCCTTCGGCCACCGCGTTCTTGTCGTTTTTCGACGTCAAAAGTATGAAATAGCTGTATTTTTTGTTCCTTAATGCGCGAAACGCACGACAAAACTGTAGCCCGTTCATTCCCGGCATCATCCAGTCCGACAGCACAAGGTCGAAATGCGTGCCGCGACATAATGCCAGCGCGTCCACCCCAGAGGCCGCTTCTGTCGTTTCATAGCCCCAGCCCTGCAAATGCTGCGCAAAAATCATCCGTTGCGCGCGGCTGTCATCCACGATCAGCGCATGTTTTCGGGCTGGTAATCCAGCCTCACAAACCATACGTTTGCTTTTATCTGTTTCCAAAGGGCGCCCCGGGCAGCAGTGAACGGCGAAAGTGAAATCACCGCCAGAATTGCATCCCCGGTTTAACAACTTGTAAATCTCGCGCCGATTTTATCGCAGTGCGGGGTTACTGCACGTTAAGAAAATGCTCTTATGCTATGCCAAATCTGTGTGAAAGGTGGGCCTGTGATAGATTGGGATCGCGTGCGCGAACTGCATAATGAAATCGGCGAGGAGGCGTTTGAAGAAGTGCTGACCCTTTTTGTCGAAGAAGTGGATGACGCGCTGGCGCGGTTGCGCATGGCAGATGCCGCAGATGTGCGCATGGCAGAGTTTCATTTTCTGAAAGGGGCTGCGCTGAATCTGGGGTTGCGGGAAATGGCCGATGTTTGCGGGCGTGCCGAAGAGCTGGCCGGCGAAGATACCAAGACAGATGAAATCCGTGCAGGTGTTCTGTCCGATTTTCCCGAAGCGATTGCCACATTGCGAGAGGTGTGGCGCGACAAGGTTTGACATTCCAGCCCCGCGCATCATGGCATACAACGCCCCGAAACCAAATGCCGTTTGGCATGGTGTGCAGGGGCGCGCTAATATTTCTGAACGCTATGCCCGTTAAATCACAAAATTTGCGATCACTTCGTCATTCGTAATATCCGTGAATGTAAATCCGTGCTGTTCCATTCGCGCAAAAAGGCTGGCGAAATTCTGTGGCTGCGTGGTTTCAATGCCCAACAGAACCGTGCCGAAGTTTCTGGCGGTTTTTTTAAGGTATTCAAAACGGGCAATGTCATCTTCGGGGCCAAGGATGCCCAGAAAATCCCTTAACGCCCCCGGCCGCTGGGGCAGGCGCAAAAGCAGGTATTTTTTCGTGCCCGCAAAACGCATGGCGCGTTCCTTCACCTCTGGCAGGCGTTCGAAATCGAAATTCCCGCCAGATGCCACGCATATGACGGTTTTGCCGCGAATTTCAGCGCTGATATCTTGCAGCGCGTCGATGGACAGCGCGCCCGCCGGTTCCAGAACAATGCCTTCCTGATTCAGCATATCAAGGATTGTCACGCATACCCTGTTTTCCGCAGCCAGCAAAACCTGATCGGGGTGGGTGTCGCGCAATCTGTCAAATGTGCGCAAGCCAAGCCGCGCGACGGATGCCCCATCCACGAATGTATCCAGACGGGGCAGGGTCACTGGCTTGCCTGCATCCAGCGCGGCGGTGAAGCTTGCGCCGCCGGTGGGTTCCACATAACGCAGGGCTATATCGGGGGCCGCGCTTTTCAGGTAGGCCGACATGCCCGCGCCCAGCCCGCCACCGCCCACCGGCAGGACCAGCATGTCAGGGGCGCGGCCCAGCTGCTCCAGCATTTCGACGGCAACGCTTGCCTGCCCTTCGATCACGTCATCATCGTCAAAGGGCGACAGGAAGTGTGCGCCCAGATCGCTGCAAAAACGCTGCGCTGCATCCAGCGCCTGATCAAAAATATCGCCCGTCAGTTTTATGTCGATATGATCGCCGCCAAAGGTGCGGGTTTTCATGATTTTCTGCTGCGGGGTCGTGACCGGCATGAAAATGGTGCCTTGCACGCCGAAATGACGGCAGGCGAATGCCACACCCTGTGCGTGGTTGCCCGCGCTGGCACAGACGAAATGGCGCTGGTCGGGAAATGCCGCCAGCCGTTTGCGCATGGCATTGAACGCGCCGCGCAGTTTGTAGCTGCGCACGGGCGACAAATCCTCGCGCTTCAGCCAGATGTCGGCATCGTAGCGTTGTGACAGGTAATCATTGCGCACCAGTGGCGTGGGGGGGAATAATTCCCGCAGCGCCTGTGTGGCTGTGGTGGCATTTTGCCGGAATGTTGTCATGACGGCACCAGCCAGTTTTGCAATTTGTCGCGAATATGTTGCGGCATCGGGGCGGATTTGCGGGATTTGGGGTCGAAAAACACCTCGACCAGATCATAGGTGGCGTGCAATGCGCCTGTATCTGCGTGCATCATGCGCAAGTGAAAGGCGCAGCTTTTTGTGCCGATGCGTGACACGATACCATCAATCACAACAAGATCTCCTGCCTGCAATTCCTGAATGAACCGCGTTGTTGCCTGCGCCGAGACTGTGTGCACCCCGTGTTCGGTCAGCATCCGGCTATAGGGCAGGCCAAGCGCTGTCCACATGTGATAGCAGGCATCATCAAAGAAAGGCGCGTAATGGCGCACATTCATGTGGCCGAAATGGTCGTGGTGCCATGGATGGATGACCCCTCTCAGCAGGTCCAGACGGTTTTGCATGTGATCTCCGACAGCGGGTTTTGTGCAAGCCATACCACATCTGTGGCGCAGCAGAACCCCTGTGCCCTTGCAGCACTTCGCCAAAGCCAATAGACGAATGAAAACCCCGTCATCCAACCGGAGCCGCCATGATGTCCGCTAAACCCAATGCCCCGAAAAAAGTCGTGCTTGCCTATTCCGGCGGGCTGGATACGTCGATCATCCTGAAATGGTTGAAAACCGAATATGATTGCGAAGTGGTGACCTTCACCGCCGATCTTGGTCAGGGCGAGGAACTGGACCCGGCGCGCAAGAAAGCGGAATTGCTGGGGGTCGCGCCTGAAAACATCTTCATCGAGGATCTGCGCGAAGAATTTGTGCGTGATTTCGTGTTCCCGATGTTTCGCGCCAATGCGCTTTATGAAGGGCAATACCTGCTGGGCACGTCCATCGCGCGGCCGCTGATTTCCAAACGTCTGGTGGAAATTGCCGAAGCCACCGGCGCGGATGCCGTGGCCCACGGGGCGACGGGCAAGGGCAATGATCAGGTGCGCTTTGAACTGGCGGCCTATGCGCTGAACCCTGACATCAAGGTGATTGCACCGTGGCGCGAATGGGACCTGACATCGCGCACCAAGCTGCTGGAATTCGCCGAAGCCAACCAGATACCCATCGCCAAGGACAAACGCGGCGAAGCGCCCTTCAGCGTGGATGCCAACCTGCTGCACACATCATCCGAAGGCAAGGTTCTGGAAGACCCTGCCGAAGATGCGCCCGACTATGTCTATCAGCGCAGCGTAAACCCCGAAGATGCGCCCGATACGCCGGAATTCATCGAAATCAGCTTCGAGAAGGGTGATGCAACGGCCATCAACGGCACCGCGATGTCCCCCGCCACTATTCTGACCGCGCTGAACGAATATGGCCGCAAACATGGTATCGGGCGGCTGGATTTCGTGGAAAACCGCTTTGTGGGTATGAAATCGCGCGGCATATATGAAACACCGGGCGGCACCATCTTGCTGGAAGCGCATCGCGGGATCGAGCAGATCACGCTGGACAGCGGCGCGGGCCACCTGAAGGACAGCCTGATGCCGCGCTACGCGGAACTTATCTATAACGGTTTCTGGTTCTCGCCCGAACGTGAAATGCTGCAAGCCGCCATCGACAAAAGTCAGGAACATGTGACTGGCACGGTCCGGCTGAAACTGTACAAAGGGTCTGTGCGCACTGTCGGGCGCTGGTCCGATCACAGCCTGTATTCCGAAGCGCATGTCACGTTCGAAGATGACGCAGGCGCTTATGACCAGAAAGATGCAGCGGGCTTCATCCAGCTGAATGCGCTGCGTCTGAAACTGCTTGCGGCGCGCAACCGGCGACTGAAGGGCTGATCGCAGGCGTGTTTCATCTTGCTACAAATACTCCAAGGCCGAAGGCTGCATGTCTTCGGCCCGGTCCGCGAAAAAGGGAAACGTCATGACCAAACCTGTTGTCTTGTGTATCCTTGATGGCTGGGGCCTGAACCCCGACAGCACCGGCAATGCGGTGGCACAGGCCAATACGCCGAATTTTGACCGTGTCATGCGGGAATGCCCGAATGCGACATTGATCACCCACGGACCGGATGCGGGACTGCCCAGCGGGCAGATGGGAAATTCGGAAGTGGGCCATACCAATATCGGCGCGGGCCGTGTGGTGGCGATGGATCTGGGGCAGATTGATCTGGCACTGGAAAACGGCAGTTTCCTGCGCAACGACGCGCTGCTGGCCTTTATTGACAAGATGCAGGCCAGCAAGGGGGTCGCGCATGTGTTCGGCGTTGTGTCCGATGGCGGCGTGCACGGCCATATCACGCATCTGCAAGCCGCGATTGCTGCAATATGCGCCGCCGGTGTGCCGGTGGTGGTGCATGCAATCACCGACGGGCGGGATGTGGCGCCCCAGTCCGCTGGCCCGTTCCTTGACACGTTGCAGGCCAGCCTGCCCGACGGGGCCAGTATCGGCACTGTGATTGGCCGGTATTGGGCCATGGACCGCGACAATCGCTGGGACCGTGTGCAGCGCGCCCATGATGCGATCATGCGCGCCGAAGGGCTGGCGGCAGCAACTGCAAGTCTGGCCGTGACCGAAGCCTACGCGCGCGGCGAGAATGATGAATTTATCGCGCCCACAATTATTTCGGGCTATGCAGGCGCGCGGTCCGGGGATGGGTTGTTCTGTCTGAATTTCCGCGCGGACCGTGCACGCGAAATTCTGGCGGCCCTTGCAGCCCCCAGTTTCAGCGGGTTTGAACGGGGCGCGACGCCGCAATGGCGCGCGCTTCTGGGCATGGTCGAATATTCCGACGCACATAACGCGTTCATGTCGACGGTCTTTCCCAAACGCAAGATCGTGAACACGCTGGGGGCATGGGTTGCGGCGAGGGGCCTGCGGCAGTTTCGTCTGGCGGAAACCGAAAAATACCCGCATGTCACTTTCTTCCTGAATGGTGGCAAGGAAGATGCCGAAGCGGGCGAAGACCGCTTCATGCCGTCCAGCCCCAAGGTTGCGACCTATGATCTGCAACCTGAAATGGCGGCGGGTGACGTGACCGGCAAGCTGGTTCAGGCGATTGGCGCGGGCTATGATCTGATTGTCGTTAATTTTGCGAATCCTGATATGGTGGGCCATACCGGTGATCTGGATGCCGCCATTCGCGCGGTCGAGGCCGTGGATGCTGGCCTTGGCGCGGCGCTGGATGCATTGGCGGCGGCAGGCGGGGCCATGGTGCTGACCGCAGATCACGGCAATTGCGAAATGATGATCGACCCGGAAACCGGCGGGCCACATACCGCGCATACCCTGAACCCTGTTCCTGTGGTGCTGATTGGCGGGCCTGCGGGGGCGTGCCTGCGCGCGGGTCGGCTGGCCGATGTCGCGCCCACATTGCTGGAGTTGATGGGGCTGGACACCCCGCCAGAGATGACAGGCAAAAGCCTGATCGCGGTGGAATGATCCGCGCGGCCCTGATCGCGGCCCTGATCGCGGGAGGGCTTGCGCTGGCATCTGCGCCCGCGCTGGGCGATGCGGCGGATCGTGCGATGGCGGCGGCGCGCACGCTGCAAGATGCAGGCGCTGATCTTCAGCAGGCCAGTTCGGGCCGCGACAGGATTGCCGCACTCAGCACCACGATTCAGGCCTATGAAGATGGCATGGTCGCCCTGCGCGAAGGGTTGCGCGATGTGCAGCTGCGCGAAACATCGCTGTCGCGCGTGTTTTCGGCGCGGGGCAGCGAGCTGTCGCGCCTGCTGGCGGTTTTGATGGCGACGGAACGGCTTGATGCAAACACTGCGCTTGTGCACCCGTCCGGTGCGCTGGACGCTGCGCGCGCGGCCCAGTTGCTGGGGGAACTGGCACCAGGGCTGGGCGCGGAAGTTGCGGCATTGCGCGACGAGTTGCAGGAATTGCGCGCCCTGCGCCGTGCGCGGCAATACGGGCTTTTGGCGCTGGAACAGGGCCTTGGCACCGCGCAAGATGCCCGTATCGCGCTTGCACAGGCGATTTCCGAACGCGGCCCGTTGCCAAAGCGGCTGTTTGACGATCCCGAACGCCTGCAAATGCTGGCACAGGATGCCGCGACGCTGGACGAATTTGCCGCCGAACTGGCACAAGGAGAGTCTGCGCTGGGCACGACGCCCGTGGCGGGCATTGCAGCGGCGCATGGCACGCTGGAATTGCCGGTGCGCGCCACAATCCTGCGCCGTTTCAATCAGCCAGATGCTGCGGGCATTGCGCGCGCCGGTCTGGTGCTGGCCACGACGCCGGATGCTTTGGTCACTGCGCCATGGTCGGGAACCGTGCGCTATGCCGGTTCGCTGGCGGGGCAGGGGAACGCGGTCATACTGGAACCGGCAGAAAACATGTTGATGGTTTTTGTGGGGCTGGGCGGGTTAATGGTGGAAACCGGCGAAATTTTACCCCGTAATGCCCCCCTTGGAACCATGCCCGCAGAAGATTCCGCAGGGGCGGGGACTGGAACACGCAATCAAACACTCTATTTTGAGTTAAGACAGGGCGGGAACCCCATTGACCCGGAGCCATGGTTCGCATTCACTGTGCGCCAGGAACCAGAATAGGATCAAAATCATGAAACGTTACGTTGTGGCAGGATTTGGCGGTGCGCTTGCGGGTGTGGTGCTGGCCACGCAGGTTGCAGCCCCGCTGCTGGCACAGGAACGTGGTCAGACCAGTTCGGTCTATGAACAGCTTGACCTGTTCGGTGATGTGTTTGAACGCATCCGTAACCAATATGTGGATGATGTCGAAACCGCCAAGCTGATTGAAGCTGCAATAAACGGCATGCTGACATCGCTGGACCCGCATTCAGGCTATCTGCCGCCCGATGATTATGACGACATGCGCACCCAGACGCGCGGGTCCTTCGGCGGGCTTGGCATAGAGGTGACGCAGGAAGACGGGTTCATCAAGGTCGTGACCCCAATGGACGGCACACCCGCCGATCAGGCAGGCGTGGAACCGGGCGATCTGATTACCCATGTCGATGGCGAAGCGCTGATGGGCCTGAACCTGTCGCAAGCCGTTGATCTGATGCGCGGCCCTGTCGGGTCCGAAATCATTATCACTGTCATTCGCGAAGGTGTCGCCGAACCGTTCGATCTGTCGATCATCCGCGACACCATCCGCCTTCAGGCCGTGCGTGTGCGCACCGAAGGAAATAACGTCATCCTGCGTGTGACGACATTTAACGAGCAAACCTTCCCCAACCTGCGCGACGGCTTGCAAGAGGCCGTTGACGAACTCGGCGGGCTGGACGAGCTGGGCGGGGTTGTGCTGGATTTGCGCAACAATCCGGGCGGTTTGCTGACACAGGCCATTCGCGTGTCCGATGCCTTCATGGACCGCGGCGAGATTGTCTCGACCCGCGGACGCAATGAAGGCGGCGGCGAGCGGTTCAATGCTCAGTCGGGCGATCTGATCGAAGGCAAGCCGATGGTTGTGCTGGTCAATGCAGGGTCTGCGTCTGCGTCTGAAATCGTGGCGGGCGCGTTGCAGGACCACCGCCGCGCCATTGTGGTGGGCACGCGCAGTTTCGGCAAAGGGTCGGTTCAGACCGTGGTGCCCTTGCGCGGGGATGGCGCGATCCGGTTGACGACATCGCGCTATTATACCCCCTCGGGCCGGTCCATTCAGGCGCTGGGCGTGTCCCCGGATATTGTTGTCGAACAGCCGCGCCGCCAACCGATCGAGGAAGATCAGGCCGAGGCGCCACGCACGCGGTCTGAAAACGACCTGCGCGGGCGGTTGGACAACAGCGATATTACGGATGACGAGCGTCGCCAGCTGGAGGAAGAGCGCAGACAGGCCGAAGATGTCGCACGCCTGCGTCAGGACGATTACCAGCTTGCCTATGCGCTGGATATCCTGCGGGGTCTGACTGCGCTGAACGGGCGGTAAACACACGCCATGACGCCGGAACAAATAGCGCAACTGCCCTATCGTCCTTGCGTGGGGGTGATGCTGATAAATGCGGACGGGCTGATTTTTGCGGCCCAACGCATTGATAGCGCGATCCCTGCATGGCAAATGCCGCAAGGGGGCATTGATGCAGGCGAAACCCCCGGCACTGCCGCGTTGCGCGAATTGAACGAAGAAATCAGTGTCACCCCCGATCTGGTGGTGCCGCTGGCCGAAACGCGGGACTGGCTGGCCTATGACCTGCCGCATGACATTGTGCCGCGCATCTGGAAAGGACGCTTTCGCGGGCAGAAACAGCGCTGGTTTCTGATGCGCTTCACCGGCCGCGATGACCAGATCGACATCCAGACGCAGCACCCTGAATTTTCGCAATGGCGCTGGATTACCGCGCAGGACATGCTGGCCGCCATCGTGCCGTTCAAGCGCGACATTTACGCCAGCGTTATTGATGAATTCAGCGAATGGCTGGCCTGACCGGCGTGAGCCGCGTGATCCGGTCAGGTTGAAGCAGGCGGTTTGCGGGCAGTGCCGGCCGGAAGGGAACGCCCCAAGGCGCGGAGCAAAGGGCGAAGCCCGCCGCGCCATAGGCGGGCCGTCCCGCGGCCTGCCGATTACTCTGATAGCAGGCCAGACCGTTGAACGCAGGAGTATGCAGCCTGCATAAAGTGAACTTCACCAACGCCGGATCGGCAGACCCCGGCCCGACCTATGGCGCGGGCTTTGTCCAGGGATCAACCTCTCCTTCAGACCGGATTCTTCCAGCCTAGTGTTTCCATGCGCGCTGGTGTCACTCTCCGGGGCGTTTCAGACTGAACACCTGTTCAACGACGGCGTAGTCGCGGTAGCCGCAGCGCGCCAGCGGCTTGAAGCTGGTAATGTCGAACATGCCGTCGCGCATGCAGTCATCACGCATATGCACGCCGACAACTTCGCCCAGAACCAGAAAATTGGCCTCTCCCGCCAGTCTGATAATCTGGGTCATCCGGCATTCCAGTGCGGCAGGGGCATTTGCCACGCGTGTGGCATCAATCATCTGGCAGGGTTCACGCGGAATTCCTGCTTTCTGGAATTCATCGACCTGACGCGGCCACGGGCCGGATGTGGTGTTCATGACATCGCGCGCGGCATGTTCCACGATATTGACGCAAAAGGCGCCGGTTTCATGAATATTGGCCACGCTGTCCTTGGTGCCGTCGCGGTCGGCCTTGGCGCTGGTGGATGCAAACATCACCTGTGGCGGTTCATAGGCGACAGCGTTGAAAAACGAATACGGTGCCAGATTGTCATGACCATCGCGCCCGCGCGTGGAAATCCACCCGATAGGACGGGGGGTCACGATGGCGTTGAGCGGGTTATGCGGCAACCCGTGACCGTTGCGGGGTTCGTAAAACAAAGTGTGCCTCTTCTAGGTTTGCGCCCAGTGTAGCCTCATGCTAGGGCGGCTGCCAGCGCTGATGGCGCAGGGAACAGATCATGCGGTTATTTCAGGAAACTAATTCGGACTGGTGGGAGGTCGAGGCCCTTTATGACCTGTGCTTCGCACCGGGGCGTGAAGCGCTGTCATCCTACCGCCTGCGCGAAGTTGTGGCGCCTGTGGCTGGCCTGTGTCTGTTGCTGCGCGATGACAGTGGCGTTGCGGCGGCGATCCGGTTCTGGCCTGTATGTGTCGCAGGCCACGATGTTTTGCTGCTGGGACCAATTGCCGTTCACCCGACCCATCAGGGCGAAGGGCTTGGCGGCTGGCTGATGCGCGAAAGCCTGACGCGCGCCGCACATCTGGGCTGGGCGCGGGTGCTTCTGGTGGGCGATGAACCCTATTACCAGCGCTTCGGCTTTCACCGTCTGGAGGGGGTCCATATGCCGCCGCCCACGAACCCCGCGCGTATTCTGGGGCTGGAACTAGTGCAGGGGGCGTGGGGCGGTGTGCGTGGCACTGTCGTGCAGTATGACCCCGCCCAAGACGCGAAGAGTGCGCAAGACAGTATCGATCAGGGCAGTGCGGCCACATAATCCAGCAAGGCAGGGCGCGCACTTTCCGCACCCTTTACGCGACTGCGCGCAATGATTTCAGAAACTTCATTCAGGTTGGCCCGCCGGATCAGCGACTTGACCGGCCCTATGGATGCAGGGCGCATGGACAGCGCCTGAATGCCGATTCCCGCGAACGCCAGCGCATCAAGCGGACGCCCAGCATCCTCGCCACAAAAGGACAGGTCGGTTCCCGCAACATGACACCGATCCACAATATGCTGAAGGAAGGCCAGAAAGCTAAGGTTCAGCGTGTCATACCTGCGCCGCACCAGTTCATTTTCACGATCAGCGGCAAAAAAGAACTGTTTCAGGTCATTCCCGCCGATCGAGATGAAATCCACGCTTTGAAAGAAACTGTCAGGCGCATAGGCCAGTGACGGGGTTTCCAGCATGGTGCCCACTTCCACCTTCTCGGGCAGGATATGGCCAAGCCGGCGTTCGCGGTCCAATTCGCGCATCAGCACATCGCGGGCACGGTCGAATTCGCTGGCCTGTGCCACCAGCGGGAACATGACACTTAGCGGGCGTCCGGCGGCGGCGCGGATCAGGGCCTGCAACTGCATGCGCAGCACACCGGGCTTGTCCAAGCCCACACGCAGCGCCCGCCAGCCCATTGCGGGGTTCGGTTCATCCGGGCGTTTCATATAGGGCATGACCTTGTCAGACCCTATATCGAGGGTGCGGAAATACACCTTCTTGTCCTTGGCCGCGTCCAGAACGCGGGTGTAATTCACCACCAGTTCGGACCGTTTGGGCATTTTGTCACGGATCAGGAACTGCAATTCGGTGCGAAACAGGCCCACGGCTTCTGCGCCGGAACTGGGCAGGGACGGCAAATCCGCCATCAGGCCCGCATTCATCTTCAGGCTGATACGCGTTCCGCACAGGGCGGTTGCCGGTTGGTCGCGCAGGCTGGCATAGCGTTCCTGTGCCTTGGCCTGCATCGCCATCTTGTCACGGAATGCCGAACTGATGCTGTCATCGGGGCGCAGATGCACCACGCCTTCGGTGCCATCGACCAGAATATGATCGCCATTCAGTGCATCGGTGGTGATGCGCTGCACATTGATAACCAATGGAATGGCCAGCGCACGCGCCACAATCGCGGCATGACTGCCGACAGACCCTTCTTCCAGCACCACACCGCGCAGCTTGCGGCCATATTCCAGCAATTCACCCGGCCCGATATTGCGCGCCACCAGAATGGGGCGTTCGGGCATTTCCGCGCCGGTTTCATGTCCCTGGCCTGTCAGAATGCGCAGCAGGCGGTTCGACAGGTCATCCAGATCATGCAACCGGTCGCGCAGATAGGCGTCCGGCACTGTTTCAAGCCGCGCGCGCGCTTCGGATTGTTCCTTTTCGACGGCGGCTTCTGCCGACAGGCCAAGGCGGATGTCTTCTTCCATCCGCTTCAGCCAGCCGCGGGAATGGGCAAACATGCGGTATGTTTGCAGCACTTCCATATGTTCCTTGTCGCGCGAACGGGTCGCGGCCAGCATGTCATCGACGGATCCGCGCAGTGCGTTGACCGCCTGTTGCAGGCGCTCCAGCTCGGCCTCGGAATCATCATTGACCAGATTGGTGATCACCACACGCGGCTGATGCAGCCAGACATTGCCCTCGGCCTCTCCTTCCTGGGCGGGAATGCCATGCAAGACAGCCTGACTCATATGCGGTGACGGCATGTCGGCGGACATACCCACGAAAGCGCCCAGTTCGGTCATTTCCGCAAGCACCATCGCGACCACTTCAAGGCCGTAAATCTCGTCCTCGGAATACAGGCGCGATTCGCGTGACTGGACGACCAGAACGCCAAGGCGTTCGCCCAAACGCTGGATCGGCACCCCCAGAAATGATGTGAAAACATCCTCGCCGGTTTCGGGCATGTAGCGAAAACCTGCCTCGGCCGGGGCGTTGGCGGTATTGATGGGGCGGGCCAGTCGCGCTGACTTGCCCACCAGCCCTTCGCCCAGCCGCAAACGGGTGTGATGCACTGATTCCGGCTTCAACCCTTCGGTCGCGCACAGTTCCAGCGTGTCGGGGTCGCGGAACAGATAGACCGAACAGACATCCGTATGCATGGATTCGGCTATGATTGTCGTGATCCTGTCCAGCCGCTCCTGTCCGGGGCTGCCCTGTGCAAGCGTGTCGCGCAACCGGCGCAATAGAATGCGGCTGTCAGTTTGTGTTCTGTGGGGCATGGCCCCTCCAAATTTCTGCAGGCTGGTGGGTCAGCCTGCCTTGTCCAGTTCAAACGCATCATGAAGCGCCTGAACAGCCAGTTCCATATATTTCCTGTCAATCAGGACTGAAATCTTGATTTCTGATGTCGCAATGACCTTGATGTTGACACCTTCATCCGCCAATGCGCGGAACATACGCGCGGCAACGCCTGCATGACTGCGCATGCCGATGCCCACAACCGAAACCTTGGCTGCGTCCTCATCTATTTCCAGCGCATCATAGCTGATGGAACCGGCATCGCGCGCCGCTTCCAGCGCCTTGCGCGCGCGTGTCACCTGATCGACAGGGCAGGAAAATGTCATGTCGGTGACCGGCTTTTCGCGGCCCTTGTAGTTTTGTTCGGAAATATTCTGGACGATCATGTCCACATTGACGCCTGCTTCGGACAATGGCCCGAAAATGGCGGCGGCAATGCCGGGGCGGTCTTCGACAGTGACAAGGGTCAGCTTGGCTTCTTCGCGGCTATAGGCCACGCCAGACACGACTTTCGATTCCATGATTTCATCCTCATCACAGACCAGGGTTCCTGATGTTTCATCCGTATCATCAAAAGATGACAGCACGCGCAGCCGCACCTTGTAGCGCATCGCCAACTCGACGGACCGCGTTTGCAGCACCTTCGCGCCAAGGCTGGCCAGTTCCAGCATCTCTTCAAAACTGATCTTGTCCAGCTTGCGCGCCTTGGACGTAATGCGCGGGTCGGTGGTATAGATGCCGTCGACATCCGTATAAATGTCGCAGCGTTCTGCATCGAACGCGGCAGCAAAGGCCACCGCCGTGGTATCAGACCCGCCGCGCCCCAATGTGGTAATGCGCCCTTCAGGGCTGACACCCTGAAAACCCGCGATCACGGCAACCTTGAACCCTTCGGAAAATTTGGCGTCCAGATTGGCGCGTGGAATATCGACAAACCGCGCCGCACCATGGGCGCTGGTGGTCTGAATGGGCACTTGCCAGCCTTGCCAGCTGCGCGCGGGCACTTCCATTTCCTGCAACGTCAGCGCCATCAGGCCCGCAGTCACATTCTCGCCCGAACTGACAACGGCGTCATATTCACGCGCGTCATACATGGGCGAGGTTTCATTGACCCAGCCGACCAGTTCATTGGTCTTGCCCGACATCGCCGAGACGATGACGATCACGTCATAGCCGCGCGCGACCTCTGCCTTGACCTTTTGCGCCGCGTTGCGAATCCGTTCCAGATCCGCAACCGAGGTGCCGCCGAATTTCATTACCAGAAGCGGCATTGGCCGACCCCTCCACACGGTTTTCGCGCCACTTCATAGGCTTGTGCAGGGGGCGGCGCAAGGTGGCCTATGGACTTGGGGCAGGGCATTGGGCGGTTTTTTTCCGACCCTGTGGCCCATGGTGCCGCGAATGTGGTGACGTGGCGTCAAATCGCGCATGCAGACTGGCCACGCCGTCGGTGATTTCAGGCCGCACCGGTCCTTCGCGCGCAGGGTCGTTCAGTGTGGTTTTCCAGTGATCAAGGGGCGTGCGCCCCGCGCCCCGCCGGTTCCAGGTAAGCGCGCGCAAGACACCTTGCGCGGCATCTGGCAGGGGGCCTTCGGCCATATGGCCGTTCAGCGCGCCCCACACCCGCGTCCAGCAGCGCGCGACCGACCACGGGTTATAGCCCCCGCCCCCCAGCACAATCAGGCGCGGTGACAGATCGCGCAGCGCCAGCGCGGTTTCCACATGGGCGTTATTGGACAGCGCCAGCCGCGACAGCGGGTCTTCTTCAATGGCGTCGGACCCGCATTGCAACACCACCGCCTGCGGGTCGAACCGTTCCAGCACGGGCATAACAAGCTGGTGCAGGATGTGGCGCATCTCGGTGTCATTGAATCCGCGCGGCACCGGCAGGTTCAGCGCCCGCCCGCCTGCATCATCGCCCAGTGCGCCCGTATAGGGCCAGCGGCGGTCTTCATGGATCGATATCATCAGCATATCTGGCGCACCGGCAAGTGCTGCGTTCACCCCGTCGCAATGATGCGCGTCAATATCGACATAGGCAATGCGCGTAAGCCCCATTTGCCGCAGTGCCAGCAGGCACAGCACAGGGTCATTCAGATAGCAAAACCCGTTCGCGCGGTCGGCCATGGCATGATGTGTGCCGCCACCGGGCACATGCGCCACGCCGCCATCACGCAGCAATTCTGCCGCCAGCATCACCCCGCCTGCGCCTGTGGCGGGGCGGCGGAACATTTCGGCGAATACCGGATTGGCTGTTGTGCCCAGCCCGTGGCGCGCGCGTGTTGCGTCTGTCACCGCTTGCAGCGCTTCGGCCTTCATCAGGGCGGTGATATAGTCGGGGGTGTGGAATGATGTCAGCGCCTTGGGCTTGGCGCGCGGGCTGGTGTGGTATTGCGACAGGGGCAGCCACCCCAATGCACGCGCAAGGTCCATCACCGTGGACACGCGCGGAATATGCAGCGGGTGCCATGCGCCGTAGCTGGACCCGCGATAGATGCCCGACCCGATGAAACGCGGCGTCACGGAAGCGCTGCGCGAATTTGCCGTGTGATTGTGCGCGCATTGGGGCGCGTGCCCGACCCCCAGAACCCCATGAATTCACCGTCCGGGCCAATCAGGGCCTTGTTGAAATTCCATGTGGGCACCGCGCCATGCGTATCCTTCAGCCAGCGATAGAACGGGTGCGCATCCGGACCGCGCACATTGGTGATTTCGGTGATGGGGAATGTCAGGCCGGTTTGCACGCGGCAGAAATCCTCGACCTCTTCATTGCTGGACAATTCCTGCCGGAAATCATCGGACGGGACCGCCAGAACAACCAGACCGCGCGGCCCGTAATCGGCATACACGTCCTGCATGTCCCCATATTGACGCGTAAACCCGCACAGTGATGCAGTGTTGACCACCAGCACAGGTTGCCCGCGCCAGTCGTTCAAATCCAGCGTTTGGCCGTCAAGGCCCGTGAATGTGAACGCCTGTGCAGGCAATGCCAGCATGACGCCAAGAATAATGAAGATTACCACACGCATCGAAAACCCCGTCATATCAGCGTTAAAGCTAGGGCAGTTTGACCTGCGGACAAGCGTTTCAACTTGAATTACGCGCATCAGCGTTTAACTACACCTATGGAATATCAGGGGTCGTGGATCATGATCAAATTCTCTCTCAGATGTGCGCAGGGGCACGGCTTCGAAAGCTGGTTCCAGTCTGGCGCGGCGTTTGACAGCCTGAAAACCCGTGAACTTGTTGCCTGTCCGGTCTGCGGTGACACAGCGGTTGAGAAGGCATTGATGGCCCCTGCCGTGGCGCAGGGCCAGCCGCCCGCCCAATCCGCACAGCCCGCCACCGATACCGGACACAGCCGCGAACATAGCCCTGAGCACAGGCCCGAACTGGCCGCGAAACTTCGGGAATTGCGCGCCCATATCGAGGCGCATTCCGACTATGTCGGGGATAATTTCGCATCTCAGGCCCGTGCGATGTATCTGGGGGATATACCCGACCGCCCGATCTATGGCGAGGCCCGCCCGCAGGAGGCCAAAGCCCTGCTGGACGATGGTGTTCCTGTTGTGCCGCTGCCCTTCATGCCCACACGCAAGGCGAATTAAGGTGGAAATCAACTGGCGTCAGAAATGATGTCGTTGACACAAGTGGCCTGAAGGGGAGGCTCAAACCTGGACAAAGCCCGCGCCATCGGTGGGCCGGGGTCTGCCGGTCCGACGTTGGTGAAGTTCACTTTATGCAAGCTGCATACTCCTGCGTTCAAAGGCCTGGTGTGTCACTGGCCAAATCGGCAGGCCGCGGGACGGCCAGACCTATGGCGCGGCGGCCTTCGGCCTTGATTCCGCGCCTTAAGAATCCCCAACGTCCCTTTCAGGCCAAATTCCGCCATCGCTTGCAGCTTGCATCTATGGGGTCAGGCGTTCGTCTTTGACCGGCTTTCCCATCACCGTGACGACCGGACCTGCGGCGGCACGGGCATCATCATGATCATGGGTCACAAGGATCACCGGCAGGCCCCGCGCGCGGGCGCGGTCAAACACGAACCGGCGCATGCTGGCGCGCATATCGCTGTCCAGACTTGAAAACGGCTCGTCCAGCAAAAGCGCGCGCGGGGCCGACAACAGGCTGCGCATCAACGCCACGCGCGCGCGCTGCCCGCCTGACAATGTGGCCGGATCGCGCGCGCCCATGCCGGGCAATCCGGCCTCAATCAAGGCGGTGTCGATCAGGGTTGCGCGGTCGGGCAGGTGTTTGGGCAACCCGAATCCCAGATTGCCCGCAACCGACATATGCGGGAACAGGATGTCATTTTGAAACAGAATGCCCATGCGCCGCGCATGGGTGGGTGTCTGCGTTACATTCACGCCATTCAGCCAGATTTGCCCGCGCATGCGGAAGGCAGGCGGCAAGGCTCCGATCAGGGCTGCAAGGACAGTGGATTTGCCGCAACCTGACGGGCCCATGATGGTCAGCACCTCGCCCCCTGAAACACTCAGGTCCAGTTGGGCCAGCACACGACCGGCCAGCGTGATGCTCAGGGTTTCAAGGCGCAGGGTCATGTTATGCGCATGCCTTGGCGGCGGCGGAAAAGCAAGGCGGGCAGCACAAGTGCCAGCGCGAAAACAACCATCGGCAACGCCATCTGGACCACCGCCCAAACCCCGATCAGGCGGCGGTTGCCCGAACTGGCAAGGGCCACCGCTTCGGTGGTAACAGTGGTCACGCGCCCCGCGCCGATCAGCAGTGTGGGCAGGTATTGCGCAACCGATGTGGCAAATCCCACTGCAAACGCAATCAGCAAGGGGCGCGCCAGCATCGGCAGGCGCACGGCCCAAAGCACGCGCCACGGACCAGCCCCAAGCGCTTGCGCCGACAGGCCCGCGCGCGCGTCCCATGCGCGCCATGGATCAGCCAGCGACAGATAGACATAGGGCAGCACGAACACCAGATGCAGCGCCATGACCGCCACCCGCGACCCGTCCAGCCCGAGAGTCAGCGCAAAACTGGCAAGCCCCGGCAAAAACGCGATTTGCGGCGCAATCAGGGGCAGGTAAATCAGCGCGATGGCATGGGTTTTGTGTCCGCGCGCTTCCGCTTCCAGCACCGACACACTTAGTGCCATGGCAATGGCCGTGGCCCCCAGCGCAATCAGGCCCGTGTCGCGTGTGATGGGGCCAAGACTGCCCATCTGGCCTGTCCAGTTGCGCAAGCCGAAGGCTTGCGGCAGCAGGTCCGGAAAGCGCCACATCGTGGTGAAGGACCACACCACCAGCCCCGCCAGCCCCAGCGCCACGGCCCCCCCGATCAGCAGCGCCCCCATGGCCGCCAGTGGCCGCAAGCTGTGGTCGGCCAGCACGCCGCGCCCGCCATTTGCCACCCAGACACGCCCCCAGCGCGCCACCCCATGTTCGCCCAGCCGCCACAGGCCCAGCACCCCCAGCACCAGCGCCAGTTGCACCACCGCGCCCGCCGCCGCCTGAAAGCGCATGGACAGGTCTGGGCGGGTCATCCAGTCAAGGATCTGCACCGCCAGTGTCGGCGGGCGCGTTGGCCCAAGGATCAGCGCGACATCCACCACCGACATGGAATAGGCCAGCACCGCATAAACCGGCAGGCGGATTTGCGGGTATACGCGCGGCAGCACGGTTTTCAGCCAGCCCGTGACGCGCCCATACCCCAAAGACCGCGCGACAAGCTGGCTGCGCAGGCTGTCGGACTGCCCCAGCGCGGCCAGCGTCATCAACAGCAGAAACGGCACTTCCTTGATCACCAGCCCCGCGACCAGTGCCAGCCCCCACGGGTCATTGACGATCAGCAGGTCGGGCGGGCGGTCCCAGCCTGTCAGGGCGGGCGATACCGCCCGCGCCATCCAGCCCGAAGGCGCAATCAGAAAGGCCAGCCCGAACGCGGCCGCCGCATGGGGCAGCGCCAGCAAGGGCGCAAGCGCGCGTGTCACCCAGGTGAAACTGCGCGTGCCCTGCCATGCCGCCACAATAAGGATGGTCAGGGTCAGCGACAGCGCGGTGGCAGTTACACCCGTGACAACCGACAGGCGTATCGCGGCGGGCAGGCCCGGCCAGCCAAGGGTCGCGCGCCACGCATCAAGCGTGACAGCATGTCCCCCCAAGGCTGGCATGTAGCCAAAGGCGGGCGCAATAACGCCCGCAAGGCCCGCCAGCACCGGCAGGGCCAGCACCGCAATGCTGACCCATGGCACCAGCGACCAGCCGCGCGGGGGGTGCATGTTACTGCCCTGTGCCGTATCGCGCGGCCCAGTCCTCGGCAATGCGGGTCATCCATGTTGGGTGCGGCTCCAGCAGGCCCGCGCCCATCTGGTCGGGGGCAAGGGTGGCAATGCCCAGTTCCAGCGCATCGAACCGCGCGCGGTCCTGTGGTTCCAGCAAGTGCAACCCCAGCACGGTCTGAAAGCCCAGCACATCAGGGTCTTGTGCGCGGGCCTGAATCTCGGGGTCAAGGATCATGTTTGCCAGCACCAGCGCACCTGCCTTGTTGGCGGCATTATAGGGGATGGACAGATAGGACGAATTCGCCAGCGTCCCTTCGTCAAACACATAGGTGCGCACGCTGTCTTGCAATTCGCCATCTGCTATGGCCGCCGATGCCCGCCCCGGATTGAAGGCAAACGCGATGTCGGTTTCCCCATCGGCCAGCAACTGCCCAAGTGCGGGTTCATTGGCAGGATAGGCGCGCCCCTGCCGCCACAGATTGGGCGTGATCTCATCCAGAAAGGCCCAGAGGGGGGCTGTCACCGCATCATAATCCACATCATCTGTGGGGGACAGCAGGATGGCAGGATCATCCAGCACGCCATACAGCGCCTGTTTCAGAAAACTGGTGCCCAGAAAATCGGGCGGTTGCGGATAGGTGAACCGCCCCGGATTTTCCGCAATCCATCCGCGCAGGGCATCCAGCGTGCGCGGCGGCTCCCGCAGGGTGGCGCTGTCATATTCAAACACCATCTGGAACATGGCCCAAGGGCTGCCAAACCCGTCGACCGGCAGGGTGAAATCCACTTCAATACTGGGGTTTGCATCCGTATCCACCAGCGCCCAATTCGGCAGATCCGTGGCAAAGGGGCCAAACAGCAGGCCCTGTTCCTTCATCGACGCGAAATTGGCCCCGTTGATCCAGATCGCATCCACTGCGCCGCCCGCATCGCGTCCGGCACTGCGTTCGGAAAGGACACGGGTGACAGCATCCGCCGTGTCCGCCAGCCGCACATGTTCCAGCGTGACACCGTGGCGCGCCTGCAAATCATCCCCGACCGAGGAAATGAACGCATTGATCCGTGCATCCCCGCCCCATGCATGCCAGTAAACTGTCTGACCGCGCGCCTGTTCCAGCACCATGTCCCAATTTTTCGGGTCAACATCGTGTGCCAGTGCAGGGGCGTGCAGCAAACTGCCAAGGCCCAGCACCGTTCCCAGTATCAAGGTTTTCATATCATGTCCTTTTTGTCCGGCTCTTTTGTGCATATACGCGCGCCAAGGCAAACTGTTTCACGCAAAAAGACTTTGATGCGCGATCTGGATGAATTTTTTTGAAACATTCTGTTTTGGCCGCGCGTATCAATAGCCAGATAAGGGACGGGCGCCGGATGATTTTTGTTGTGATTGAACCACACACGCCATGGCGAATATGCAAAACTGCATGGGGCAAGGGCAAGTTCGGCAAAGCCCTGATGGTGAAAGGCCGCAGACATGCTTGATCGTCATATCCGCCCGCTGATTGATCCGCCGCTGAACAGGATCGGCGGGCAGATCGCAAGATTGGGGTTCAGTGCGAACACGGTCACCCTTGTCGGGCTTGCGTTCGGGATTGCGGCGGCATGTGCGATTGTGGCGCAGGCCTATATTCTGGCAGTGTTGCTGATTTTGGCGTCGCGTCTGGCCGACGGGCTGGACGGGGCCGTGGCGCGCGCGCATGGGGTCAGTGATTTCGGCGGGTATCTGGACATCACCTGTGACTATGTTTTTTATGCGGCTGTTCCCTTGGCCTTTGTCATTCTGGACCCGGCCGCGCATGGGGTGGCGGGGGCGTTTTTGTTGCTAAGCTTTTATGTCAATGCAGGGTCGTTTCTGGGCTTTTCGGTGCTGGCAGAACGGCGCAGGATGAACACTGACACCCATGGTGTGAAATCGCTGTATTTCACCGGCGGGTTGCTGGAAGGCACGGAAACGATACTGTTCTTTATTGCCTTATGCTTGCTGCCAAACTGGTTTGTGCCGCTGGCATTCGGGTTCGGCGTGTTGTGCCTTGTGACCGCTGTTTCGCGCGTTTGGCTGGCGTGGAAACTGTTTCGCCCGCAATGACCGCACGCGCAGGGGGCGGCAGGGGCAGGGCGGTTAGCCCCGTAGCGGTATGCGTTGCGACAGGCCCACGGGCGCGGACATTTCGCGGGGCATGACGAGTTGGGTCACCTGTTCGGCGATTGGTGGCACTGACAGCGGGTGCGTTGCACTTGAATAATCCGACGGGTCGCCCAGATCGCGCCACTGCCCTTCGTGATACACTTCCAATGCGTTGAAGCCCGCCTTGTAGTTCATTTTCGGGCTGCCGGGCACCCAATAGCCCAGATACACAAAAGGCAGCCCTGCGGCGCGCGCAAGTTCGATATGGTCCAGAATGATATATTGCCCAAGCGAGTGTTTATCCATCGCCGGATCGAAGAAGGAATAAACCAGACTCAGCCCGTCATCCAGCACATCGGTCAGGCAGACAGCGGATAATTCCCTTTTGTCGTCCTCTGACGGGCTGCGGTATTCGATCACGCGTGTGCGCACCGGCGTTTCCTCGACCATGGCGGCAAATTCGAAGACATCCATATCGGCCATGCCGCCATCTGCATGGCGCGTGTCCAGATAGCTGCGGAACAGGTCATATTGTTCTTCTGTGGCCCATGCGCTGTTTACTTCGCGCATCAGCGCGTTATTGCGTTTCCGCGTGCGCCGCTGGCTGCGTGATGGTGTGAAATCGGCCACACGAATGCGTGCGGACAAACAGGCGCGGCAATCCGAACAGGACGGACGATACAGCACATTCTGGGACCGCCGGAACCCCTGCTTGGACAGCGTGTCGTTCATCGCCTCTGCCTGATCACCCTGCAATGCCGTGAACAGCTTCCGTTCCATGCGTCCCTTTAGGTAGGGGCAGGGTTGCGGGGCCGTCACATAAAATTGCGGAATGGTTGGTAGGCTATGGCGCATGAGTCTAAACTTGTTGGCAATGGGATGGCTGGCACATTAGCAAGGCTTTGCTGTCGCGCCAAGCCATCATTGGTTCAATGCGCTATTGCGGGGCGATACGGTGTAGCATTGTGGTATTCAGGACAAAATCATGTAAACCCTGCCGATAGGGCGTCAACAGGATCATGACCATGGATGCCGCCTGAAGCGGGAATACCGTCCACATGCCCACATACATGGCGCTGTACCAGAATGCGGTTATCGCGTCAGGTGTGCGCCCGTCAATTCCGCGCCATTTCAGGGCCGTTGCCATCATGCCCAACGTCGCGCCGTAACGTGCCAGCATCACGGTGCGATACCCGATTGCGACAACGGCAAACAGGGCCGGCAGGAAAAACACGCTGACAAACAGGGTCAGGACCACCCCGACCAGCGTAAGCAGCAGCGTGACCACCAGATCAATCGCCCAGGCACCGACGCGCTTCAACGGCACATCGGCATAAAATTCAGGCTGCATCTCTGGGTCGGGCAGGGTCATTCGACAAAATCCGCAAGTGTTGCATTCGACAATGACATAAGCACGCGGGGGGCAATTGAAAAGACATGGCGTGGTGTTCCTGCCGCGGCCCACACAGTTGCGAATTCAAGCAGGCGGGGATCAACCCATGTGGGTTGCGGGGTCAGATGGCCTATCGGGGCGACACCGCCAATGGCAAAACCGGTGGTTGCACGCACAAGGCCCACATCCGCGCGCCCCAACTCCTCGCCCGTCAGGCGGGATGCTTTTTGCGCACAGACGCGGTTGCCGCCTGCGGTCAGGAAAAGCCGCACCGCCCCCGATGAGACCCCGCAAAAGATGATTGATTTCACGATCTGGTCAATTTCGCAGCCGCATGCGGCTGCGGCCTGTTCGGCGGTGCGGGTTTCACCAGCTTCAACAATGGTGTCGGGCAGGCCCGCATCCGACAGGGCGCGGGCCACACGTTTCAACGATTTGCTCATATAATCAGTCCAGATTGTCCAGAACGTCCGCAAGGGTGCCGATCAACTGGTCGATATGCGCTTTTTCAATGATCAGCGGGGGCGACATGGCGATAATATCGCCGGTCGTGCGAATCAGCACGCCCTTTTCATAGGCTTTCAGGAAGGCGTTAAAGGCGCGTTGCGTGGGCGCGCCCGCGATTGGTTCCAACTCCACCGCGCCGATAAGGCCCATATTGCGAATGTCGATGACATGGCGGCGGCCCTTCAGCGAATGCACTGCTTCTTCCCAATAGGGGGCCATTTCCGCCGCGCGTTCAAACAGCGCTTCTTCGCGGTATGTCTCCAGCGTGGCAAGCCCTGCTGCCGATGCAATCGGGCTGCCGGAATAGGTGTAGCCGTGAAACAGCTCGATCAGGTTTTCGGGGCCGGTCATGAACGCATCATGGATTTCAGCCGTTGTCAGCACTGCGCCCATGGGAATCACACCATTGGTCAGCCCTTTGGCGCAGGTGATCATGTCGGGCATCACATCGAAATGCTGGGCTGCAAAGGGGCTGCCAAGGCGGCCAAAGCCGGTGATCACTTCATCAAAGATCAGCAGAATACCATGTTTGCGTGTGATGTCGCGCAGGCGCTGCAAATAGCCCTTGGGCGGGATCAGAACGCCTGTGGACCCTGCCACCGGTTCAACAATGACCGCCGCAATTGTATCCGCGCCGTGCAGCGCCACAATGCGTTCCAACTCGTCCGCAATATCTGCGCCATGTTCCGGCTGGCCCTTTGACCACTGGTTTTGCGGGATATGGGTGTGGGGCATATGATCCACACCCACCAGCATCGCGCCGAAATGGCGGCGGTTACTGACGATCCCACCGACCGAAATACCGCCGAAATTCACGCCGTGATAGCCCCGCTCGCGCCCGATCAGGCGGGTGCGGCTGGCGTCGCCCTTGGCGCGGTGATAGGCCAGCGCGATTTTCAGCGCGGTTTCCACGCTTTCGGACCCCGAATTGGTGAAAAACGCATGGTCTATGCCTTCGGGCGCAAGGTCCACCAGACGGTTTGCCAATTCAAACGCTTTGGGGTGGCCCATCTGGAATGCAGGCGCATAGTCCAGTTCCTCGACCTGTTTCTGGATGGCTTCGGTAATTTTCGGGCGCTTGTGGCCTGCGTTGCAGCACCAAAGCCCTGCCGTGCCGTCCAGCACCTGCCGCCCGTCCGATGTGGTGTAGAACATGCCATCAGCGGCCACCAGCATGCGCGGGGCCTGCTTGAACTGGCGGTTGGCTGTGAACGGCATCCAGAAGGCACGCAGATCATTGGGTGTGGGGCGGTCAAGGGCCATGGCTGTTACTCCCGTGAATTTGATCAAAAGACGCTACCAGATTTGCGCGCCATGACAAGGGGGCCATTACGAAGCGTCAGAAAAGGGGTCAGACGAACACCATTAATGCCGACAGCGCAAGCAACCCCGCCATGACGCGCATGAAAACACGCCAGTGGCGCGGGTTGCGTAAAAGCGTTGTCAGCAGCGCGCCCGCACTGGTCCAGAACAGACAGACCCCAAGATTGACAGAACTGAACGCCAGACCAAGGCGCAGCCCTTCCAGCGCGGGCGTCATTCCTGCGCCATAGCCCGCCGATGCCGCAAACGCTATTGCCCACACTTTCGGGTTAATCCACTGAAACAGGGCCGCTTGCAGCAGTGTCATGGGCTGGCCGGTGTCCTGCGTGTCCGATGCCGGACGGCGGGTCGCGTTGAAATAGGACCACGCCATATACAAAATCCAGCTTGCGGCCAGCACGCGCAGCACCAACCCAAGCGCGGGATTGGCCAGAATCAGCGCGCCCACCCCAAGGCCGGTAACACCCGCCGTGATGCCCACGCCAATGACGACGCCCAAAAGGTGCGGCATGGTTTGCCTGAACCCGAAACGCGCCCCCGATGCCGTCAACATCACGACATTCGGGCCGGGTGAAAACAGGCCAAGAAAGACAAAACTGTAAAGCAGCGGATCAAGCAGGGTCATGGGCGCATTCAGACTACCTTTGCGCGGCAAAGACAAGCGCCGCAAGTGGCGCGCAAATGCGCCTGTTTTCGGCTTCATGCCGAACCCGCCCGCAAACGGGGTAATTCATATGATGCGTCATGAAATAGGGTCTGTTTCGCCCTTGGCCGAATTGACCTTGCGCGCAACGAAAGGCACTGTTGCCGCATGAATTTCTGGCCAATCACCCGCTTCCCGATTCCCTATGACCGCGCCGCAGGCACGGAGGCGCGCGCGCTTTTCCCTGCCCTGACCCCGCAGCAGGCAGACCTGATTGACGGCGCGGCCGGGTGCAGCCCCTATCTGAAAACGCTGATGGCGCGTGAACGCGACTGGATAGAGGGTGCGTTTGTCACCGACCCCTGGGACTATCTGCAAACGGAACTGGATGCACTGGACGGTGTTGCGCTGCCGGACATGTCCGCGCGGCTGCGGCAGGCCAAACGCCGCGTTGCCCTGCTGGCGGCGCTGGCCGATCTGGGCGGGGTCTGGTCGCTGGATCAGGTCACCGGCGCGCTTAGCGATCTGGCCGACCGCGCCACCCATGTCGCCCTGACAGCCCTTGTTGCTGATGAAATCCGGCGCAAGAAGCTGCCCGGCGCAGTGCCCGAGGATGCAGCGACTGGTGCGGGTATGGTGGTGCTGGCCATGGGCAAGATGGGCGCGAGAGAGTTGAACTATTCGTCTGACATCGATCTGATCTGCCTGTTTGATGAAACCCGTTTCAGCGCCGATGACTATCTGGATGCGCGCGCCAGTTTCATTCGTGTGACGCGCAAACTGTGCGGGTTGCTGTCCGACTACACCGCCGAAGGGTATGTGTTCCGCACCGATCTGCGCCTGCGCCCCGACCCGTCGGTGACGCCTGTGTGCCTGTCGATGGATGCGGCCGAGCGCTATTACGAAAGCGTTGGGCGGACATGGGAACGCGCGGCCTATATCAAGGCGCGGCCCTGTGCGGGGGATCTGGCCGCAGGGCGGCGGTTTCTGGAAACGCTGCGCCCCTTCGTGTGGCGCAGACATCTGGATTTCGCGGCCATTCAGGATGCCCATGACATGCGCCTGCGCATCAAGGCGCATAAGGGTCTGGGGGGCGCGCTGTGTCTGGAAGGGCATGATATCAAACTGGGGCAGGGCGGCATCCGCGAGATCGAATTTTTCACGCAGACCCGCCAGTTGATTGCGGGCGGGCGCGATCCTGATTTGCGCAGCTCGCGCACGGTTGACGGGCTGGCCGCACTGGCCGCCAAAGGGTGGATTCCCGCAGATGTGGCTGAAAAACTGACCGCGCATTATGCTGAGCACCGCGAGATCGAGCACCGCCTGCAAATGGTTCAGGACGCCCAGACCCAGAAACTGCCGACCAGTGCCGAAGGGCTGGACCGGATTGCGCATTTCGTCGGACTGGACAACACCGGCACATTCCGTGACCGCCTTTTGCGCAGGTTGCGCGACGTGGCCGAACTGACCGAAGGGTTTTTTACACCGGATACGGGCGACAGCGTGGAAGAACCCGACCTGTCCGACACCCAGCAAGATATTATCGAAGGCTGGCGCAGTTATGCAGCGCTGCGGTCTGATCGCGCCAAAGAATTGTTCAAGCGCGTGCGGCCCGCATTGCTGACACGGCTGCACGATGCGGCAGACCCCGAAGCGGCACTTGTGCAGTTCGACCGATTTCTGGGGGGGCTGCCTGCCGGTGTGCAGCTGTTCGCCCTGTTCGAGGCCAACCCGCAACTGATCGATCTTATCGTGGATATCTGCGCCACATCGCCGCGGCTGGCCAGCTATCTGTCGCGCAACGCGGCAGTGTTCGACGCTGTCATCGGCGGCGGGTTCTTTGCACCATGGCCGGGAACCGCATCCTTGCAAAACGACCTTGCCGACCGTCTGGCGCAGCTGGATGATTATGAACGTCAGCTGGACGCCGCGCGCGTCTGGGCGCGGGAATGGCATTTCAGGGTTGGCGTGCATCACCTGCGCGGGTTGATTGACGCGTTCGAGGCAGGCACAGAATACGCGTCGCTGGCAGAAGCGACACTGGGCGCGTTGTGGCCTGTCGTGGTGGCGGAATTTGCGCGCAAACATGGCCCGCCGCCGGGACAGGGGGCTGTTGTTCTTGGCATGGGGTCGCTTGGGGCAGGACGGCTGAACGCAGCGTCAGATGTGGATCTGATCGTGATTTATGATGCCGATCCGTCCGAAAACTCTGCCGGGCCGCGCCCGCTGGACACACGCAGCTATTTTGCCCGCCTGACCAAGGCGTATCTTACGGCCATCAGCGCACCCACTGCCGAAGGGCGCCTGTATGAGGTGGATATGCGGCTGCGCCCATCGGGGCGGCAAGGCCCTGTTGCGACCAGCCTGACCGCGTTTCGCGACTATCAGTTCAACGAGGCATGGACATGGGAACATCTGGCGCTGACGCGCGCGCGGCGGGTTGCAGGCTCGGTGGGGCTGGGCGAGACGATCGAAGGGCTGCGCCGGACGCTGTTGCAGGACAAATCCACCGGCGCAAATATCCGCAAGGATGTGGCCGATATGCGCGCCAGACTGTCCGAGGCCAAACCCGCGCATGGCCTGTGGGATGCCAAGGCAGGGCCGGGGCGGCTGATGGATATCGAACTGGCGGCACAATTTTGCGCGCTTGCGGCGGGCCATCATGCGCGCCGTGTAGAGCAACAATTGCGCGCCGGTGCCAAAGCCGGGGTGATCAGCGCGCAGGACGAGCAGTGCCTGCTGCGCGCCTATCGCCTGTGCTGGACGATGCAGGCAACGGGGCGGCAACTGGCCGACAAGATTTCCGATGTCGCAGATCTTGGTCGTGGCGGGCAGAAGTTCATCCTGAATTCGGTCGGCTGCGAAAGCGTCAGTATTCTGGCCGACAGGCTGAAAGACATGTGCACAATGTCGGCAACGGTGATAGATTCAATTTTTGCCCCTGATGCGGCGATGCAGGATGACGCTGAGAATGACACACGCACATGACCCGAAGGGGCTGATCCGCGAAAGCTACCGGATGGATGGAATCAGCATGGATGAATGCCGGTCGATCCTGATTGACTGGGCGCTGAGTTTGCCTGTCGGGCAAGAACCGTTGCAGGCAATTCGCGCCATGCTGGACCAATACGGCACTCATGCCCCCGACCACCCCATGACTGCGCTGTTGCAAGAAGGGCTGACACCGCGCCCGCCGCGCGCCCGCAAGGGGCGCAGCAAATGACGTGCCAGATTGTCGCCGATCACGAAGTTGATGCCATTGGCCTGCTATGCCCGTTGCCGGTTCTGAAGGCGCGAAAGCGGTTGCAGCAGATGGCACCCGGACAGGTCTTGCGCGTGCTGGCGTCTGATCCGGCGGCGGTGATTGATATTCCGCATTTTTGTCAGCAATCCGGCCACCACCTGTTGCATTCAGAAGCCGCCGGTTCGGCAACGGCCTATCTGATTCGCTGCGGCTGATTTGCATTTCGGGCCGAAGCCGTGGTGAGAGCGGATCGACATGTCCTGTTTCGCTTTTGGCCTTTGCGGTCAGTGGGAATGCCCAAGGCGCGGAGCAAAGGGCGAAGCCCGCCGCGCCATCGGTGGGCCGTCCCGCGGCCTGCCGATTTGGCTGATGGCACGCCAAGCCTATGATCTTGGGATTATGCAGCCCGCATAAAGTGAACTTCACCAACGCCGGATCGGCAGACCCCGGCCCACCGATGGCACGGGCTTTGGCCAAGCGCGAATGATCGCAAAAGGGCAGAATCGCCGTTACAGCCGCGACAACTCCCGCGCCAGATCACCATATCCCGTAAACCGCCGTTCATAGGCCAGACCCAGCCTGCGTGCGGCATCCTTCGCCTTTTCATCAAGGTCGGGATCATTGGTCTGGGCCTGATAGATCAGCTTGGTGTAATTGCCGAACATCATCTGGATCAGTTCGGGGTGACGGTCAAATCCCATAGGTTTCCAGACAAAGGCATCAAACTGGCGCACCAGAAAATCGGTCAGGTAGAAGGCCGTGATTTCTTGCCCGGACCGGGCGGCAAATTCATCTACGCCATCGAAAAACGCATAGCAATGCGGGCCGGGCACCATTTGCACCCCCAGCGCGTCACATCTTGCCTGCAACAATCCGCCAGTCCCGCAATCGGCATAAACGACGAATATCGTCTCATACTGGTCGCGGTGCTGGATGACGGCCTTTTCAACCGCATCGGGAATACGGTCCGGCCACAGGTGCAGATTGGCTGGCAGGCACAGCAAATCCATATGTGTCCAGCTATTGGCGGCCTTCAGTGCCAGAATTTCACGCGCCAGCGCACCGCAAGCCAGCAACAGAATTGTGCCGCGCCCCTGTGCGGGCAACCCCTGCTCCGTCAGGGTTTTGTCATTCGGCTGCATCGCGTTTTTCCCGGGCTTTGGCGGCGTTCCAAAGCGTGTCCATTTCGTCCAATGTGCTGTCGGCAGGGCTGCGCCCTTGTGCGGCAAGCGCGCGTTCAATGCTTTGAAACCGGCGGGTGAATTTGGCGTTTGCGGCGCGCAGGGCTTCTTCGGGGTCCAGTTTCAGGTGTCGCGCCAGGTTGGCCATGACAAACAGCAGGTCGCCGAATTCTTCCGCGACCTCGACATCGCTTAGCGTGTCGCGCGCTTCTACCAATTCGCGCGATTCCTCAAGTATCTTGTCCAGAACCTGATCGGTGGATGGCCAGTCAAACCCCACGCGCGCGGCGCGTTTTTGCAGCTTCACCGCACGCATCAGGGCGGGCAGACCAAGCGCCACATCATCCAGAACGCCGCCCTGCGCGCGCGCGGCCCGTTCGGCGGCCTTGACGCGTTCCCAATCCTGCACCTGTTGTTGCGCGCTTTTATCGCGGCGCTCATCGCCAAACACATGCGGGTGGCGGGCGACCATCTTGTCGGAAATGCCGCGCGTTATGTCGTCAAAGGTGAAATGCCCTGCTTCTTCGGCCATCTGGGCGTGATAGACCACTTGCAGCAGCAAATCCCCCAATTCGCCCTGAAGCGCGGGCCAGTCGCCTTTTTCAATCGCATCGGCCACTTCATAGGCCTCCTCGATCGTGTAGGGGGCGATGGACGCAAAATCCTGTTCGATATCCCATGGGCAGCCGGTGTCCGGGTCGCGCAAGGCACGCATGATTGCGCGCAGGCGTGTCAGGCTGCCATCGGGTTGAAAGATCAGCGGGTCATGATCTGGCATGTGGCACTCCGTTCCATGGCTTGCGCCCGTGTGATACCGTTGTGTTACAGCGCGGCCTGCGTGTGTCCAGCCCAAAGGTTGCGCGCACTGGCCAGCACGACGATCAGCAGCGCCACCGATGTGGCCCCGATGATCAGGGCCGTGCCCCCAAGATTGGCGACCAACACCCCGATAAAGGCCCAGATGACAGCAACGCCGTAATCAGGGCTGTCGGGGCGGCGCGCCAGCACCCACACTGCCAGCGCGGTTGCGCCCGCAAGTGCGATGATGGCCGCCCATTGCGACGATACAAGCCCATAGCCGCCCAGCGATACCCCCAGCGACACATGCGCTGCCGCCGTCAGCCAGCCCGCATAAAGGCCCACAGGTGCCTGAAGCACCCATCGGTCGCGCATTGGCGCGCGCAACAGCGCTTGAATGGCAAAAAACAGCATCCAGAAAATCAGCACGGTTGCGCCAAGCGGCGAAAACCCCGCAAGCCACAACCACAAGGCCCCCGGCCCAAGGCTAAGGATCATGGGGCCTTGCACATGGTGCCAGTCGGCATCGTGCCTGCGGGCATAGACCCCCATGATGGCAAATACCGCCAACCACAGATAGATGATGCCCCAGATCGCAAACGCATAGCCCGCTGGCTGAACTGGCGGGTCAATCTGCGGGACCGGAAAACGCTGCGCGTCAAACCCGCTGAACGGGTCTGTCACATAGGGCGACAGCACAAAGGCGGCTGTTGCAAGCAAGGTCAGTGTGGGCAGGAACTGTTTCATAGGGCGTGACCTAACCTTTCACTTGGGCGGATTCCAGTGTGCAAATAAAAACGCCGCCCATCGGGGCGGCGTTTTTTGGTGTCGCTGCGCAAATTTCAGCGGTTCTCGATCTCGGCATAATCGCGGCGTGGTGCGCCGGTGTAGCGCTGGCGCGGGCGGCCGATTTTCTGTTCTGGATCGCTGATCATTTCCTTCCACTGCGAAATCCAGCCAACTGTGCGCGACAGCGCGAAAATTGGCGTGAACATCGATGTGGGGAACCCCATCGCTTCCAGAATAATGCCGGAGTAGAAATCGACATTCGGATACAGCTTCTTGCTGACGAAATATTCATCCTCCAGCGCGATGCGTTCCAGTTCCTTGGCGACTTTCAGTGTCTCGTTGTCGTCAATGCCCAGCAGCCCCAGCACTTCGTCTGCGGATTGTTTCATCACATTCGCGCGTGGGTCGAAATTCTTGTAGACGCGGTGGCCAAAGCCCATCAGGCGGAACGGGTCGTCCTTGTCCTTGGCGCGCGCAATGAATTCAGGGATGCGGTCAACCGTGCCGATTTCGCGCAGCATTTCAAGACAGGCCTGATTTGCACCACCATGGGCAGGCCCCCAAAGGCATGCAATCCCTGCCGCGATGGATGCAAACGGGTTCGCCCCCGAACTGGATGCCAGCCGCACAGTGGATGTGGACGCGTTCTGTTCATGGTCTGCATGCAGCATCATGATCCGGTCCATTGCGCGGCTCAGGATCGGGTCGACGACATATTCTTCTGCGGGCACGGCAAAGCACATGTGCAGGAAATTGCCGGAATAATCGAGGCTGTTTTTCGGGTAAACAAACGGTTGCCCGACCGAATATTTATAGGCCATGGCGGCAATGGTCGGCATCTTGGCGATCATGCGGATCGCGGCTACTTCGCGCTGCCACGGGTCGTTGATATCGGTCGAATCGTGGTAGAATGCAGACATTGCCCCCACAACCCCCACCATGATGGCCATCGGGTGCGCATCGCGGCGGAAACCACGGAAGAAATACTGCATCTGTTCGTGGATCATGGTGTGGTGGGTCACACGGCTTTCGAAATCTTCCAGATCGGCCGCCGATGGCAGTTCACCGTATAGCAGCAGATAGCAGCATTCCAGAAAATGCGATTTTTCTGCCAGCTGCTCGATTGGATAGCCCCGATACAGCAATTCGCCTGCGTCGCCATCAATATAGGTGATGGTCGATGAACAGGCCGCCGTGGAGGTGAAGCCGGGGTCATAGGTGAATACATCGCCCTGCGCATACAGCTTGCGGATATCCAGCACATCGGGGCCGACCGACGGTTTCATGATCGGCAGTTCGATTTCCTTGTCGCCTATGGTCAGCTTTGCAGATTCGGTACTATTCGCCATTGCGCATCCTTTCCCTGTTGCCTGCGGGCAAGGCACCTCGCAGACGATCCCTGACCGCGGCTTTCGGGGCACAATAGCCCTGTCGGCTCAAGTCGTTCCATCCTGAATGCGGGCAAGCGATTCCTCGCGGCCCAGCACAATCATCATGTCGAAAACACTCGGACTGCTGGTTCGCCCTGCCAGCGCAGCGCGAAGGGGTTGCGCAACCTTGCCCAGACCCAGGCCGTGTGCCTCTGCGGTTTCCTTGATAATGTCCTCAAGTATAGTCCGATCCCACGTAGCAGTTTGCAAGCGCGGCGTCAATTCCCTCAGTATACCACGGGATACATCATCAAGGGATTGGGCCGCTTTCTCATCCATCTCAATCGGGCGCTCTGTCAGAATAAAATGTGCTTTTTCAATGACTTGATTGAAGCCTTTCGCTTTCTCCTTCACAAGTGGCATGGCCGCCGTCAAACCCGAAATCTGTGCTGGAGTCAGGTCTGGCGCATCGGTGGCCTTCAGGAATGCAAGAAGTTCTTGCAGCAGTGCAGCATTGTCCGCGACGGTCATGTGCTGTGCGGTCAGATGGTCCAGTTTCTTGAAGTCCAGCCGCGCCGGTGACTTGCCGATTCCCCCAAGGTCGAACCATTCTTTTGCCTGAGTATCGGTAAAGAATTCATTATCGCCATGGCCCCAGCCCAGCCGCGTCAGGTAATTTCGCATCGCCGCCGCCGGATACCCCATGCGCTGGTATTCCTCGACCCCCAATGCGCCGTGACGTTTGGACAGCTTCTTGCCATCGGGGCCGTGGATCAGCGGAATATGCGCCCAGACCGGCACATCCCAGCCCATCGCATGATAAACCAGCATCTGGCGGGCGGCGTTGTTCAGGTGGTCATCACCGCGAATGATATGCGTGACCCCCATGTCATGATCATCGACCACCACCGCCAGCATATAGGTGGGCGTCCCGTCTGACCGCAGCACGATCATGTCGTCCAGCTGGTCATTGCGAATGCGCACATTGCCCTGCACCTGATCGGCAATCACGGTTTCCCCGTCGCGCGGGGCCTTGACGCGAATGACATAGGGCGCATCGGGGTGGGTGGCCGCATCGGCATCGCGCCACGGCGACTGATACAGCGTGGATTTGCCAGCGGCGCGGGCGGCCTCGCGAAACGCCTCAATTTCGTCCTGCGTTGCAAAGCACTTATAGGCGTGCCCGCTGGCCAGCATCTGACAGGCAACCTGCGCATGCCGATCCGCGCGCGCGGCCTGACTGACAGGTTCGCCGTCCCAGTCCAGACCCAGCCATGTCAGTCCGGTCAGAATCGCCGCTGTTGCCTCGGGGGTGGAGCGGGCGCGGTCGGTATTTTCGATGCGCAGCAGGAATTTACCGCCACGTCCGCGGGCATAAAGCCAGTTGAACAACGCTGTCCGCGCGCCCCCGATATGCAGAAAACCCGTAGGCGAGGGGGCAAAGCGTGTGACAACAGGCGCATCGGACATCGGATTTTTACCTTTTGGTAACGAAGTTTTGGCAGCATCAACTGTGGTTCTAGGCAAGGTCAGGGGCGGAAACAAGGGTGCATATGCTGACCTTTCCATTCAACGCGTCTGTGATGCCGCTTTCGGCCCTGCGCGGGGCGATTGCGTTGCAGCGCGGGCATCTGTTTTTGTTCGTGCCGGTGTGTCTTGCTTTGGGTATCGGGGCATATTTCGCCTTGCCGCGCGAACCCGCCGCTGCCGAATGGGCGCTTTTGGTGATTGTTGTGGCGGGGGTTCTGGGGTTACTTCGGTTCATGGCAGAAGACATGTCGCCGTTTATGCTTGCGGTGATGCTGGTCTGCGTGGGCATGCTGGTGGCCGGTTTGCGTGTGTATCTGGTATCTGCGCCCGTGCTGCCATTCCGGTTTTACGGCGCGATAGAAGGGCGCATTGTCAAGATTGACCGATCGGCCAGCGACGCGCTGCGCCTGACGCTGGACCGCGTCATTCTGGAAGGGATGGAGGGCGCGCAAACCCCTGCGCGTGTGCGCGTCAGCCTGCATGGGGACCAAGGGTATATTGACCCTGCACCGGGCCTGCGGGTCATGCTGACGGGGCATCTGTCACCGCCGCCTGCGCCCTCTGAACCCGGCGGGTTTGATTTCAGACGTCTTGCGTGGTTCGAGCAGTTGGGCGCGGTGGGCTATACGCGCAGCCCGGTTCTGGCACGCGCCCCGCCGCAGGACGGCGCGGCCGGTCTGCGCATCCACCGCTTGCGCATGCAGATATCTGCGGCAGTGCAAGACAGGCTTCCGGGTGATGCGGGCGGTTTTGCAAGTGCCATTCTGACGGGCGACCGGTCTGGTATCAGCCAACCCCGGCTGGAGGATTTGCGCCGTTCCAATCTGGCGCATCTGCTGGCCATATCTGGGCTGCATATGGGGCTGTTGACGGGGTTTGTTTTCGCGCTGTTGCGGCTGTTGATGGCCCTTGTGCCGTGGTTTGCGCTGCGCGCGCCGACACGCAAACTGGCCGCATTGGGCGCGTTGGGGGCGGGGGCGTTCTATCTTGCGCTGTCGGGGGGCAATGTGGCGACAGAACGGGCTTTCATTATGGTGGCGGTCATGTTTTGCGCCATATTGCTGGACCGGCGCGCCATTTCGTTGCGGTCGGTCGCGATGGCGGCGTTGGTCATTCTTTTGCTGCGCCCCGAAGCGCTGGTTCAGGCGGGCTTTCAGATGAGTTTTGCCGCGACCATCGCATTGGTGGCCGTGTTCCGCGCGCTTAGTGCAGAGCGTGAATGGCGCAGGTCCATTCCACGCTGGCTGTGGCCCGTTGTCAGCGTGATCATCTGTTCAATGGTTGCGGGTATTGCAACCGCGCCTGTCTCTGCGGCCAGCTTCAACCGGCTGGCGGAATACGGCCTGATTGCCAATCTGGCCGCCGTGCCGCTGATGGGGTTGGTCATTATGCCCGCAGCCGTTCTGGCGGCCCTGCTGGCCCCGTTCGGACTGGACTGGATTGGCTTGCGGGTGATGGAGCCTGCAATTTTGTGGATATTGCGTGTGGCCGAAACGGTCAGCGGGTTTGATGGCGCGGTGATGCCGGTTGTCCAGCCTGCCCCTTGGGTTTTGCCGGTGCTGGCGTTGGGGGGCATATGGATCGTGATCTGGCGCGGGCGTGGTGCTTGGCTTGGGGCAGGGGCAGTGGTGCTGGCGTTGTTGGGCTGGGTGCATGGCAGTGACCGCCCTGATTTGCTGATCGCGCATGACGGCGTGGTTCTGGGCCTTATGGGCGAGGGGGGGCGCATGATCAGCCGCGACAGGGCAGGATCATTTGCTGTGCAAAGCTGGTTGCAGGCGGATGGCGATCTGGGCGCACAAACGGACGGATTCGCGCGGGCCGGTCTGTCGGACCCCCGTACCCCCGCGGTGCAAATGCGCAGCGGCGGGCTGGATGTGGTGCATCTTCTGGGGCAGCGCGGGCTGGATTATTTGCCAGACCTGTGCACGGACGGGCGCATTGTCGTGACATCGGCCCAACCCGACACGCGGTCGGGGACATGCCTGCTTATTACGCCGCGCGATTTGCGCGCCAGCGGGGCAATTTCGATCAGCACTCAAGGTGGGGGGGGCATGGTCATGCGCCGTGTGGCAGATACCGGCGGCGCGCGGCCATGGACGCAGTAACACGGGTGCACGAACAGGGGGCACCCGACATCCGGCAGCGCAGTGGCACTGCCGGATTCGAAATACCTGCAATCAGGCGTTCGCTTCGCGAATTTTCTCGGCGGCGTCCTTGTCATAGGTCACGCCCTTGGCCTCGAACAACTGGTCCAACTCGCCCGACAGGGTCATTTCAGTGATGATGTCACACCCGCCCACGAATTCACCCTTCACATAAAGTTGCGGGATGGTGGGCCAGTCGGAGTAATCCTTGATACCCTGACGAATTGTATCATCGGCAAGAACGTTCACATCGGCATAGTCAACGCCCATGAAGTTCAGAACGCCGGCCACACGGCTGGAAAACCCGCATTGCGGCATTGTCTTGGTGCCTTTCATGTAAAGCACCACGTCATTGCTTTCGACGGTTTGTTTGATGGTCTCTTGCGCGCTCATGGTTTTGTGGTCCTTTGTCAATTGTCAGTCGGGGGCTTTGGTGGTCAGGGCAAGGGCGTGCAATTCGCCATGGTTGCCATCCATTTTGCCCTTCAGCGCGGCATAAACGGCACGTTGCTGTTGCACGCGGTTCAACCCCCGGAAACTTGCGTCAATAACTTCGGCAGCGTAATGATTGCCGTCACCGGCAAGGTCTGTGATCGTGACTTGTGCTTCGGGAAAGCCCTCTTTCAAAAGGGTTTCCAGTTCTTCGGCAGTGATGGCCATCTTGCGTCCCCGTTTGTCTTTTGGTGAAGGTAATCCCCGTGTGTGCGGGAATCAAGCGTCACCGATCGCGCGGCCAAAGGCGGTTTTGTAAATGCCGTCCAGTTCTGCCAGCGGCGCGCTGTCCTTGCCGAATGTGACCGTATCGCCGCCAAACCGGCCCATATGGGCAAGCGTCACCCCGGCCTGACCGGCGGCCACCATCAGCGCCTCGGCCTGATCGAAGCTGCATGCAATCAGGTAGCGGGCCTGATCCTCGGCGAATAGTGCGGCGATATCATCCGTGTCCAGTGTCAGACCAAGCCCTGCGGCGGTGGCCATTTCAAAGGCCGCCAGTGCAAGCCCGCCATCCGACAGGTCGGTTGCGGCCTTGACCAATGGGCGGTTGTCGCGCAGGAATTCGCCGTTGCGGCGCTCCATGTCCAGATCGACATGCGGCGCGTCGCCCTGTTCCAGCGCGAACGCTTCGGCCAGAAGGGCGGACTGGCCCAGATGGCCCTGTGTCTCGCCGATGACCAGCACCAGATCGCCATCTTCCGGCAAGCCCGCGATCAGATTGTCGACATGATCAATCAACCCCACTGCGCCAATGGTGGGGGTGGGCAGGATGGGTTGACCGTCGGTTTCATTATACAGCGACACATTCCCCGACACGATGGGCATATCCAGCGCCGCACAGGCCGCGCCAATGCCCTTGATGGCCCCCACGAACTGGCCCATGATTTCGGGCTTTTCAGGGTTGCCGAAATTCAAATTGTCGGTCGTGGCCAGTGGTGTGGCCCCCACGGCTGTCAGGTTGCGATAGGCTTCGGCAACGGCCTGCTTGCCGCCTTCAAACGGGTTGGCGCGCACATAGCGCGGGGTTACGTCACTGGTGAACGCAAGCGCCTTGTCCGTGCCATGCACCCGCACGACACCCGCACCAAGGCCCGGCGCGCGTATGGTGTCGGCCATGACCATGGTGTCATATTGCTCCCATACCCATGCTTTATGCGCGTAGTTGGGCGAGGCGATCAGCGCGCGCAACCCGTCCATTGCGGAAATTTCGGGAATATCGCCCAAAGCGGCGGGCGCGGGCGTTTCAATCCACGGCCGGTCATATTCCGGCGCGCTGGAGGCAAGTTTCGACAGCGGCAGATCGGCCTTGGTTTCATTGCCTTGCAGGATCAAAAAGCGGTCTTCGGCAATGGTTTCGCCGACGATGGCGAAATCCAGATCCCATTTTTCGAATATCGCGCGCGCCTGCGCTTCCATGGATGGCTTCAGCACCATCAACATGCGTTCCTGACTTTCCGAAAGCATCATTTCATAGGCGGTCATGCCGGTTTCACGGCACGGCACGCGGTCCAGTTCCAGCTTGATGCCAAGCCCGCCCTTGTCGCCCATTTCCACCGCAGAACAGGTCAGCCCGGCCGCCCCCATGTCCTGAATGGAAATCACTGCGCCCGATGCCATCAACTCCAGGCAGGCTTCCAGCAGGCGTTTTTCAGTGAACGGGTCGCCCACCTGCACTGTGGGGCGTTTTTCTTCAATTGTGTCGTCAAATTCGGCGCTGGCCATGGTGGCCCCGCCCACACCGTCGCGCCCTGTCTTGGCACCCAGATAGACCACCGGCATGCCGACACCGCTGGCGGCGGAATAGAAAATCTCATCCGCGTTGGCCAGACCGGCTGCAAAGGCGTTTACTAGGCAGTTGCCGTTATAGGCGGGATGAAAGCGCACTTCGCCGCCCACGGTGGGCACGCCGAACGCGTTGCCATATCCGCCCACACCTTCGACCACGCCGCGCACCAGATGCGGGGTTTTGGGGTGGCCGGGTTCCCCGAAGCTTAGCGCATTCATCGCCGCAATCGGGCGCGCGCCCATGGTGAACACATCGCGCAAAATGCCGCCGACGCCAGTGGCCGCGCCCTGATAGGGTTCGATATAGCTGGGGTGATTGTGGCTTTCCATTTTGAAAATCACCGCCTGACCGTCGCCAATATCGACCACGCCCGCATTCTCGCCCGGGCCGCAAATGACCTGTGGGCCGGTAGTGGGCAGGGTGCGCAGCCATTTCTTGGACGATTTGTAGGAGCAATGCTCGTTCCACATGGCAGAGAAGATGCCCAGTTCCGTGAATGACGGCTCACGCCCGATGATGTTCAGAATGCGGTCATATTCATCAAGGCTCAGGCCATGCGCGGCAATCAGGTCGGGGGTGATGGCAGGTTCGGTCATATCAGGGCACCTTTGGGCAGGGCAAAAACGTGTCGCCCGCGCCAGTGTCGGGCCGTTTCTTCCCCTTACGGCAAAGGGGTCGGATGGGAAAGAGGGCAGCTTTGATATGGTTGCCCGCATGTCATGAAACTGTGGCGGATACGCAAAAATACACGCATAAAGCGAAAAGCGACAAAATGAATGGACGCCGCCCATGCCTGCTGAAGCCTTGTGCGCGGTGCGCATTTTGTCGGCGAAAATAAACTTTCAAGGCGTATGTATAGGTGATTCCCGCGCGGGCGGGTGCTGAAATGCCCTGTAAAACGGCAAAAAAAGGGCCGAGCACGAAGCTCGGCCTAAGTCCAACAGGGAGGTAAAGACGCGAGCTATAAACTCAAACGCCTTAACTTCTAGATAGGTTATTGCTTAGGCATTACGCAAGTTAAATTGCTTTGCGTATGGCACATTGCCGCCATGCGTTGCGAACATGCCTCATGTCAGAAGGCGCTTGTGCAGGCCTACATTTGCCGTGCGCGCCTGTAGGCCACGATTTCTTCGACAACGAAATCACGGAACGCCGAGATGCGGCGCGAATGGCGCAGCTCTTCGGGATAGGCAAGAAATACCGGAATGTCGCCACTGGCAATGTCTGGCAGGACATGGACCAGTTCGGGAAAATCCTCGCCGACATAATCGGGCAGGACGCCGATTCCCAGATGGTTCAGCACCGCCTGAAGGACACCGAAATAGTTGTTGACGGTAAAACTTGATCGGGTGGGTTGGGCTGTCAACTCTCGTATAAGTTGTGCGCCCGCGCTGACCTGTGCCGATGTAATGTTCTGCGACACAAGGCGGAAATCCCTCAAGTCTTCCATTTTTTGCGGTGTGCCATGGGCGCGCAGATATTCCGAACTGGCAAAAAGCCGCATATTCACTGTCATCAGGCGCTTGCGGATCAGGTCAGCCTGGCTGGGTTCTTTCATGCGGATGGCGATATCGGCTTCGCGCATGGGCAAATCCAGCACGCGTTCTTCCAGCATCAGGTCGATGCGCAGGTCGGGATATTGCGCATAAAGCGATGTCAGGCGCGGTGCCAGAAACAGTGTTCCGAAACCTGTGGTGCTGGTCACACGCAAGTCACCATACACTTCATCTTCTGCATCGCGGATGCGTGCGGCGGCTGTTTCCAGCTGCCTGCTCATGGATTTGGTGGCGTCAAACAGCAATTCGCCTTGTTCGGTCAGAATCAGCCCACGGGCGTGGCGGTGGAACAGAACGGTATCCAGCCCTTCTTCAAGGGCGCGAATCTGGCGGCTGACCGCTGATTGAGACAGCTGCAACGTGTCACCGGCATGCGTCAGGCTGCCCGCGTCCGCCACTGCGTGAAATATTCTTAGCTTGTCCCAGTCCATACCAACAGTTCCATACAGATGTTTGCGCAAAAGTAGATGATTCGTTCTACGGGGTTTTATCTGATCACAAAAGCGCTGAATTACCCAGTTTTCACTTTGTAGGTCAGAAATATTGACCTATGATCGGATTATACGCAACAGTGCTGGGAGGTGCAGATGGGGCGGCAGGATATTTCGTTGAACGACCGGTTCGACATGACGAAATCACCCGTTTTGCTGAATGGAACGCAGGCCATGGTGCGACTTATGTTGCAGCAGGCCGCGCGCGACCAACAGGCAGGGCTGAACACTGCGGGCTATGTTACCGGCTATCGTGGGTCGCCCCTTGGCGCGGTTGATCAGCAGATGAACCGCGCAAAAGCGCTGTTGCAGGCTGCAAACATCCGCTTTCAGGAAGGGCTGAACGAAGACCTTGCCGCGACAGCGCTTTGGGGCAGCCAGCAGGCCGAACTGCGCGGCGAAGGGCGTTTTGACGGTGTTTTCGGGCTTTGGTATGGCAAGGGGCCGGGTGTGGACCGCACGGGCGATGTGTTTCGTCACGCCAATATGGCGGGAACATCACCCTATGGGGGCGTGTTGGTCGCGATGGGTGACGATCATACGGGCGAATCCTCGACCACATTGCACCAGTCGGATTGGGCCATGGTCGATGCCTATATCCCCGTTTTGTCGCCTGCCGGTGTGCAGGAAGTGCTGGATTTCGGCCATTACGGCTATGCATTGTCGCGCTTTGCGGGCGTCTGGGTCGGCCTGAAGACGATGAAAGACACGGTCGAGGCCACAGCCGTGGTCGATGGCAACCCGCACCGGATGCAGTTCGTCCTGCCTGATCTGGCCCTGCCAGATGGTGGGTTGAACATCCGGCTGGTGGACACCCCTGTCGCGCAGGAAGCGCGCATGATCGACCACAAGCGTTTTGCCGCCGAAGCGTTCAGCCGCGCCAACCGCATGGACCGCCGCGTCTATGGCAAAGCCGGTGCCAAAATCGGGTTCGTGGCCGCAGGCAAGAACTGGCTGGACCTTGTGCATGCGCTGAACCTGCTGGGCATTGGCGCGGATGAAGCCACGCGTCTGGGCCTGACCACCTATAAGGTCGGGCAGGCATGGCCGCTGGATATGGAAAGTTTCCATGAATGGGCCGAAGGGCTGGAGTTGATTGTCGTTGTTGAAGAAAAGCGCAAACTGATCGAAGTTCAGGTCAAGGAAGCCATTTTTGACGACCGGCGTGGGCGGCGTGTCTATGGCTGGCACAAGGGCGACACATGTGAACACGGGCGTCAGGTCGAACTGTTTCCCACCCGCTACGCGCTGGACCCGATCATGATTGCCGAACGTCTGGGCGAGATATTGATCGAGGAAGGGCGCGGCACCGACCGAGTGAAAGCGGGCCTTGCCCTGCTGGCCGATGCGCGCCGCGCCGACAACGCCCCCGATCTGGCCGCGCGGCTGCCCTATTACTGTTCGGGTTGTCCGCATAACACATCGACCCGCGTGCCAGATGGTCACCGTGCCTATGCGGGCATTGGCTGCCACTATATGGTGCAATGGATGGACCGCAACACAGTGGGCTTCACCCAGATGGGCGGCGAGGGCGCGAACTGGATTGGTGAAGCGCCCTTTTCCAGCCGCACCCATGTGTTCCAGAATCTGGGCGATGGCACCTATAACCATTCCGGCGTGCAGGCCATTCGCGCGGCCCTGGCTGCGGGCACGAATATTACCTACAAGATCTTGTATAATGATGCCGTTGCCATGACCGGCGGGCAAAAGAACGAAGGCGGCTTGTCGCCGCACCAGATCGCGCATGAACTGGCCGCGATGGGCGTGCGCAAAATCGACGTGGTGTTTGACGAAAAGGAAGAACCGCAGCGCGCGGATTTCCCCAGGTCTGTAGGCTGGCACCCGCGCGCGGATTTTGACGCCGTGCAACGTGATTGTGCCACGCATCAGGGCGTTTCGGCCATCATCTATGTGCAGACCTGTGCTGCTGAAAAACGCAGGCGGCGCAAACGCGGCGAATTTCCCGACCCTGACCAGCGCGTGTTCATCAATACCGACATTTGCGAAGGGTGCGGGGATTGCGGCGTGCAGTCAAACTGCGTGTCCATTGTGCCCGTGGAAACCGAATTCGGGCGCAAACGCGCGATTGACCAGTCCTCGTGCAACAAGGATTTTTCCTGCCTCAAGGGGTTCTGCCCGTCATTTGTCACGCTGGAAGGGGCCAAACCCCGGCGCGCCGCTTCCCAGTCGGTCGAGTTGCCGAAGCTGGCAGACCCCGCGCTGCCCGAAATCCGTGGCACGCATAACATTGTCATCACTGGCGTGGGCGGCACGGGCGTTGTGACGATCGGCGCAATCCTGTCCATGGCAGCCCATATTGATGGCAAGGGCGCGGGCATGATCGAAATGGCAGGGCTGGCCCAGAAGGGCGGCGCGGTGCATATCCATTGCCGCATCGCCAACACCCCCGAAGATATCAGCGCCATTCGTGTGGCCGTGGGCGAGGCGCATTGCGTCATTGGTGGCGATCTGGTGGTGACGGCCGGCGCGAAAACACTGGGCCTTATGCGCAGCGGCCAGACAGGGGCCGCCGTGAACACCCATGAAATCATCACTGGTGATTTCACCCGCAACACGGAATTCCGCATTCCCGGCGACGATCTGCAAATGGCGCTTCAGGCGCGGCTGGGTGACAATCTGCACCTGTTTGACTATTCGGAACTTGCCAAGCGGCTGCTGGGTGACAGCATCTATTCCAACATGATTGCGCTGGGGGCGGCGTGGCAAATGGGGCTTGTCCCCCTGTCCGAAGCGGCAATTCTGCGCGCGATTACGTTGAACAAGGCCGCAGTGGACGGCAACACCCGCGCTTTTGCACTGGGCCGCTGGGCGGTTGTCCACCCCAAGGCTGCGGCAAAAGCGCTGGCGGACAGCGTGGCACAGATGCCGAAATCGCTGGATGACATGATCGCGCAGCGTGCGGACCATCTGGCAAGCTACCAGTCGGCGCGCCTTGCAAAACGCTACCGCGAACTGGTGGAACAGGCCCCTGATGCGCGCCTGCGCGAAGCGGTGGCCAAGGGCTATCACAAGCTGCTGGCCTATAAGGACGAATATGAAGTGGCCCGCCTGCATCTGCAAACGCTGGACAAGGCACGCGCGGAATTCGACGGCAATTTCACGCCCCGCTTCCATCTGGCACCGCCCCTGCTGTCGCGCATGGGGTCCGATGGTCGACCGCTCAAGCGCAGCTTCGGGCCATGGATCATGCGCGGCTTTGCCATTCTCGCACCGCTCAAGGTCTTGCGCGGCACGGTCCTTGACCCGTTCGGCGCCACATCCGAACGCCGGATGGAACGCCAGCTGATCCGCGATTACGAGGCGCTGATGCCGCGCATTCTGGCCGAAGTGACACCGGACACGCATGATATCGCGGTGGAACTGGCGGAATTGCCGCTGCACATTCGCGGGTTCGGGCCGGTCAAGCACCGCAATGCAGCCGCGGCCGCGCAGCGCCGCGACGAATTGCTTGCGGGTTTTGATGCCCCGCCTGCACGCGTTGCGGCACAATAGGCGCGAACAGGCTGGATTTCTGCGTGCGCCGGACGTATGCAGGTTGAAATTCATGACTGTGGGGCAGGCGCATGGCGGTTGGCGTATTCGATTCGGGATTGGGCGGATTGACCGTTCTGGGCGCAGTGACCGAACGTATGCCGGATGTGCCCTTCGTGTATCTGGGCGACAATGCCCATACGCCTTACGGTGTGCGCGATGCCGACGACATTTATGCGCTGACCTGCGCCGGCGTGGAACGCCTGTGGGAAGATGGCTGCGATCTGGTGATTTTGGCCTGTAACACCGCATCTGCGGCGGCGCTGAAGCGGATGCAGGAAACATGGGTGCCCGAGGACAAGCGCGTGCTGGGTGTCTTTGTTCCGTTGATCGAGGCATTGACCGAACGCGGCTGGGGCGACAATTCCCCCCCGCGCGAAGTGGCGGTCAAACATGTGGCGCTGTTTGCCACGCCTGCGACCGTGTCCAGCCGCGCGTTCCAGCGCGAACTGGCTTACCGTGCCATCGGTGTCGATGTCGAGGCGCAGCCCTGCGGCGGTGTGGTCGATGCGATTGAACAAGGCGATATGCAACTGGCCGAAGCGCTGGTGCATTCCCATGTCGAAGCGCTGCTGCGCCGCATGCCACGCCCCGAAGCCGCCGTTCTGGGCTGCACGCATTATCCGCTGGTTGAACATGCCTTTCGCGAAGCGCTGGGAGAGCGGGTTGATGTCTATTCGCAGCCCAATCTGGTCGCGGCAAGTCTTGCAGATTACCTGATACGCCGCCCCGACATGATCGGGGCTGGCAGGGACAGCGCATTTCTGACAACGGGAAATCCGGTGAATGTATCGCGCAAGGCCACGCAGTTCCTGCGACGACAGATCACCTTTCGGGCTGCATAACTGCGCCCGCTTTCATCTTGCCTTAAATACTCCCCGCGCGGGACGCGCATATTGTTGAAACGCACGCGCCCGCGCACCGACTGCACAGGGAACCACAACCATGACCAAGAAAATAGCCATCCTCGGGGCTTCGGGCTATACGGGCGCCGAACTTGTGCGCCTGATTGCCACCCATCCCGACATGAAGATCGCCGCGCTGACGGGCGAACGCAAGGCAGGCCAGCCCATGGCCAAGGTGTTTCCGTTCCTGCGCCATCTGGACCTGCCCGATCTGTGCCGCATCGAGGATGTGGATTTCGCGGGCATTGATCTGGCGTTTTGCGCGCTCCCGCATGCGACCTCTCAGGCGGTCATCAAGAAGCTGCCGCGCGATCTGAAAATCGTGGACCTGTCCGCCGATTTCCGCCTGCGCGATGTTGCGGAATATGAAAAATGGTACGGACAGCCGCATGCTGCGCCCGATTTGCAGCACGAAGCGGTCTATGGCCTGACGGAATTTTACCGCGATGAAATTCGCGGCGCGCGGCTGGTGGCGGGCACGGGCTGTAATGCGGCTACGGGGCAATATATCCTGCGCCCGCTTATCGAAGCGGGGGTGATCGATCTTGATCGCATTATCCTTGATCTGAAATGCGGGGTCAGCGGGGCAGGGCGCGCGCTGAAGGAAAACCTGCTGCATGCGGAATTATCCGAGGGCACGCAGGGCTATGCGGTTGGTGGCACACACCGCCATCTGGGTGAGTTTGATCAGGAATTCAGCCGCATTGCGGGCAGGCCCGTGCAGATCCAGTTTACGCCGCATCTGGTGCCGTTGAACCGTGGTATTCTGGCAACGGCGTGGCTGGATGGCGATGCCGCGCGCATTCACGAAGTTTTGCAGGCCAGATATTGCGCTGAATCAATGATTCATCTGCTACCTTTTGGCACAACACCATCGACTCATGATGTGCGCGGATCAAATTTCGTGCATATCGGGGTTGTCGGGGATCGTGTTCCCGGTCGCGCGCTGGTGATTGCTGCACTGGATAACCTGTGCAAAGGATCATCGGGGCAGGCCATCCAGAACGCGAACCTGATGCTTGGTCTGGAAGAGGGGGCGGGCCTTATGGGCGCACCGCTTTTCCCATGAAATGAGGTTACGATGAAAAGCCTGAAAAAGACCCGTCGCATTCAGATCATCATGGTCGCGGCTGTGGCCTTGGCGTTTTCGACTGCGTTGATCGGTTATGCCATGCGGGACGGGATCAATTTCTTCCGCTCGCCTTCCGACGTGCTGGCCGCGCCCCCGCCCCCGAACGAGGTGTTTCGCATCGGCGGGCTGGTCGAGGCGGGGTCCATCATTCGCGGGCAGTCCGACACGGTGATCTTTCGCGTGACCGATGGCCCCGCATCGGTCGAGGTGCGCTATCGCGGTATTCTGCCCGATCTGTTCACTGAAAATGAAGGCATGGTCGGAACCGGCCGGTTTGTGGACGGTATTTTTCAGGCAAGCGAGATTCTGGCCAAACATGATGAAACCTACATGCCGCGCGAAGTCATGGAAGCGCTGAAGGATATGGACGAATGGCGCGGGCCTGATCCGCAAAGCTAGTGCCTGATCCTGTAAGGTTGAAACCTATGATCGTGGGTGCTCTTGGCCTGATGCGGGCGGTTGGGAGTTCCCAAGGCGCGGAGCAAAGGGCGAAGCCCGCCGCGCCATAGGTCTGGCCGTCCCGCGGCCTGCTGATTTGGCTGATGGCAGGCCAAGCCTTTGAAGTCAGGATTGCGCAGCTTGCATAAAGTGCATTCCTTGAATGTCGGATCGGCAGACCCCGGCCCACCGATGGCGCGGGCTTTGTCCAAGCGCGAATGTCCGCAAAAGGCCAGAATCAACCAGCGTTGCTGTTGCATCTGACGTGACACTTCCGCGCATCACGGGCGCAGGGGCGTGGCCCGAAAGCCCCCCTCTTAGAGCATATCACGTTCATTCGCATTCACGAGATATGCTCTAACTTATTGATTCCGCATGTTCGAGAAGCTCAAAACCGGTTCCCACTTTTGAGCAACATGCTCTAGCGTCCCTCAAATGCGGGCGGGCGCTTTTCCAGAAATGCCAGCACACCTTCCTTGAAATCACGGGTCTTTCCGGCCTCTGCCTGAAGCTGGGCTTCAAGGGCCAGTTGTGCGTCCAGTGTGTTCGACATGCTTGCGCGCAGGGCGCGGCGAATATTGCGATAGGCCACTGTGGGACCGTTGGCCAATGTGACTGCCCGCGCCATCCATGCCGATTCAAAGCTTTCATCAGGCACGGCTTCCCAGATCATGCCCCAGTCGGCGGCCTGTCGCGCGGTAATGCGATCGGCAAACAGCATGGCCCCCATCGCGCGGGCAAACCCTATCTGGCGGGGCAGGAAATAGGTGCCGCCCGCGTCAGGAATAAGCCCGATGCGCGTAAACGCCTGAATGAACACCGCGCTGTCACAGGCGATGACCACATCTGCGGCCAGTGCCAGATTGGCCCCCGCCCCCGCTGCCGCACCGTTCACAGCCGCGATGACAGGAACCGGTGCGTCGTAAATCGCATGCAAAAGCGGCTCATATTCTTCGCGCAAGGTGCGTTCCAGATCGATCTGCGCGGCATTGCCGCCATCACCCAGATCCTGCCCCGAACAGAATGCCCGCCCTGTCCCTGTCAGCACCAGAACGCGCGCTTTGGGGGCCATGGTCTTGATGGCATGCGTCAGTTCTGCGCGCATCTGCTTGTTCAGCGCGTTCATCATTTCCGGCCTTGCCATGGTAACAATGGCAATTCCGGCGTCGTCGATACTGGTTGTCAGCGTGTCGTAATCCATGCAGGTCCCCTGGCGAAAATCCTGCGCTACCTTAGCGCAGTCATCAACAGGGGAAAGCCCGAACCACGCGTCATTCTTTCAGCAATTCCTGCAAGCGGCGTTTTTCTTCCGGGCTCAGTCCCGATTTGTCGGCTTCGGGTGCCCTGGCACGGCGGCGCAGGTATATCACTGCCGACCCCAGCGCGATCAGGAACATAACGGGTGCGGCTACCCATAAAATGATATTGGCCCCCTCGGTTGTCGGGCGCAACAGGACGTATTCGCCATAGCGGTCCACAATATAGGCAACCGCGTCTTCGTTGCTGTCCCCTTCGACCAGCCGTTCGCGCACCAGCAACCGCATGTCGCGGGCAAGATCTGCGTTTGATTCGTCGATGGATTCATTGCGGCACACAAGACAACGCAGGCCCGCCGAGATGTCGCGCGCCCGCGATTCCAGCACCGGATCGTCAAGAATTTCGTCGGGTTGAACAGCCCATGACGGGCTGCTTATCGCGATTGCCAGAACCGCCAGAAGGGTGCGAAACATGCTCATTCTGCCGGCACCGCGTCGATGCGGGTTTTGCCTGCGCCTGCGGCCACACGGTAGCGCCGGTCGCTCAGGCTGAAGATGCCGCCAAGTGCCATAAGGAAACACCCGAACCACAGCCAGTTTGCAAACGGTTTGATATAGGACCGCACCGCCCAGCCCCCGTTATCTTGCGGATCGCCAAGTGCAAGATACAGATCGCGCGTCACGCGGTAGTCGATGGCGGCTTCGGTCGTGGGCATGCCCGCAATCGGATAGAAGCGCTTTTCCGGTTGCAGATTTGCAATGAACCGCCCGTCACGCCGTGCCTCGATTGTTGCCATGGTCGACACATAATTCGGCCCCTCAACACGGTCCACGGATGTCAGCGTCAGGTCATACCCGCCATAGTTATAGGTCTCGCCGATCTGGACCACGCGAATATCCTCGGACTCCCAGCCAACAAGGGCCGCAACCGCGAACACGGTGATCCCCATGCCCGCATGTGCAGTGAATTTGCCCCAATCGGCGCGCGGCAGGCGTGTGATGCGCCCCAGACGCGCGCGCCAGTCACCCCGCCCCGTGCGCGTCCAGATATCGACCACCGATCCCAGCACAACCCACAACCCCAATGCCAGCCCGATAGGAACCAGCGTCGAATGTCCGGTCTGCAACGTCCATGTCAGTGCGCCCATGGCCACCGAAAACACCGCCAGCCCCCAGAGCGGGCGCATGGTCCGCGCCAGATTCCCGCGTTTCCAGGGCAGCATTGCCCCGATGGGAAGCACCATGGCCAGCGCCACCATGAACGGCGTAAAGGCCATGTTGAAAAACGGCGGACCGACTGACAGCACCCTGTCAAACAGCATTTCCGCCACAAGCGGCCACATCGTGCCGATGAACACCACAAAGGACGACACGGCCAGCAACACATTGTTAATCACCAGCGCAGATTCGCGGCTGACGGTTGCAAAGACGCCCTTGGCCTCCAGCACCGGGGCGCGGATGGCGAATAGTGTCAATGCCCCGCCCATAAACGCCGCAAGGATCATCAGGATGAAAACCCCGCGTTCGGGGTCCATCGCAAACGCATGCACTGATGTCAGCAAACCGGATCGCACGATGAATGTGCCCATCAAGGAGAAGCCGAACCCAAGGATTGCCAGCAGGATGGTCCAGCTTTTCAGCGTTTCGCGCTTTTCTACCACGATGGCCGAATGCAGCAATGCTGCGGCAAACAACCACGGCATCAGGCTTGCATTCTCGACCGGGTCCCAGAACCAGAACCCACCCCAGCCAAGCTCGTAATAGGCCCACCAGGACCCTGTTGCGATACCGATGGTCAGAAACACCCATGCGGCCAATGTCCAGGGCCGCACCCAGCGCCCCCATGCCGCGTCAACCCGCCCTTCGATCAGGGCCGCCACCGCGAAACTGAACGCCATCGAAAGTCCGACATAGCCCAGATACAAGAACGGCGGGTGAAACGCCAAACCGGGGTCTTGCAGCAGCGGGTTCAGGTCGGTCCCGTCAAAGGGCGGAAAGGCCAGCCTTGTGAACGGGTTGGACGTAAAAATGGTGAAGGCCATGAACGCGGCTGTAATGGCCGATTGCACCGCCAGCACCCGCGCTTGCAGGCTTGCAGGCAGGTTGCCCCCGAACCATGCCGCAGACGCCCCGAACAGCGTCAGAATCAGCACCCATAACAGCATCGACCCCTCATGATTCCCCCAGACACCGGAAATCTTGTAGATCAGCGGCTTCAGGGTGTGGGAATTGTCCACAACCAGTTTCACGGAAAAATCCGACACCAGAAAGGCATAGGTCAGCGCCGCATAGCTGAAGGCCACAAGCCCGAACTGGACACTGGCCATGGGATTGGCCACCAGCATCCAGTCGCGCCAGCCTTTATGCGCGCCAATAAGGGGAATGGCCGCCTGCGCAAGCGCAACAGCAAAGGCCAGGATAAGGGCGAAATGTCCAAGTTCTACTATCATGGCTCAAGTCTTAAACCAAACGCATGACTTGGCAAAGCTTTCTCGCACTGCAAATGCGCGACGGGTCGTCACAGGTTGGTGCGTGGCGGGGCTGTGGCGGGCGGGGTATTGTCCTTTGGTGTCGGGTGCAGGTGTTTGGTCTTGACCCCCGCGCCCCCGCACGACAGCGTGCAAACTGTCCAGCATCACGAAAGGGCATCAGGTGAGCGAAGAATTGTCCAGTATCGACCGCGTGCAGACATTGCTGCGCGCGCATGCCTATGTCGCCGACCGTGCGCTGTCGACAGTGGTGTATCTGGCGCTGAAGCTGCAACGCCCCGTTTTTCTTGAAGGGGAGCCGGGCACCGGCAAAACCGAAATTGCCCGCACCCTCGCAACGGCCCTTGGCAGGCGTCTGATCCGGCTGCAATGCTATGAGGGGCTGGATGCGTCCTCTGCGGTTTATGAATGGAATTTTGCGGCGCAGATGCTGGCAATCCGCGCCGCCCAAGCGACCGGCGACGCACAGGCGATCAAGGACACGCTTTTTGGCCCCGAATTTCTGATCGAACGCCCGCTTCTGGAAGCGATGCGCCCCCAGCCGGGTGGCGCGCCTGTCTTGCTGATTGACGAAATTGACCGCACGGATGAACCTTTTGAAGCGTTCCTGCTCGAAGCGCTCTCGGATTATCAGGTCACCATCCCGGAACTGGGTACGATCAAGGCCACCGAGGCACCGATTGTCATTCTGACATCAAACCGCACCCGCGAAGTGCATGACGCCCTCAAGCGGCGCTGCCTGTATCACTGGGTGGATTACCCCGCTTTCCAGCGTGAACTCGACATCCTGACCGCGCGCGCCCCCGAAGCCTCTGCCACACTCTCGCGCGAAATTGTGGCTTTCGTCCAGCGGCTGCGCAGCGAAGACCTGTTCAAGAAACCCGGCGTTGCCGAAACGATTGACTGGGCCAAATGCCTGCTTGCACTCGATGTCGTGGAACTCTCCCCCGAAGTGATCGCCGACACCCTTGGGGCAATTTTGAAATATCAAGATGACATCGCCCGCCTGCAAGGGCTGGAAGCCAGCCGCATCCTGGACGAGGCCCGCCAGTCCCTGGCCCCGTCATGATTTTCATTCTGGTCAAAATATCCTGGGGTGAATTGGCGCAGCCAAGAGGGGCAACGCCCCTTGATCGTGTGTGACACATGGCACGCTACGCGGACCTGTCCATCCCCGAAGATGGCAAGCTGGTGGACAATATCACCCATTTCGCACGGGCCTTGCGGCGTGCAGGCCTGCCGATCGGACCGGGCCGTGTCAGATTGGCAATAGAGGCGGTCGCCGCCGCAGGTTTTGCCCGCAAGCCCGATTTTTACTGGACCCTGCATGCGGTTTTTGTGAACCGCCCCGAAGAGCGGCAGGTGTTCAACCAGATATTCCGCCTTTACTGGCGCGATCCGCGCTATCTGGAACATATGATGTCGCTGATGCTGCCTGCGATCCGCAATGTCGCCGAAGAAAAAGCAGCCGAATCAGCGGCAAAACGCGCAGCCGAGGCGCTTCTGGACGGCGCGCAGGCCCCCGAGCCGCCACAATCAGGCGATGACAGCGACAATACCGAAATCCAGATCGATGCATCGCAGACGGCCTCTGCTGATGAACGGCTGCGGCATCTGGATTTTGAACAGATGTCCACACAGGAAATGGCGGATGCAAAGCGCATGCTGGCGCGGCTGCACCTGCCGGTCAGGCCGCTCAAAACCCGCCGCCTGCGCCCCAGCCCCACAGGGCGCAGGCCCGACTGGCGTGCCAGCATGCGCGCCGCATTGCGTCATGGGGGCGAAATGACCCGCATTTATCGCCGCGCTCCCGCGACACGCTGGCCTGCATTGATTGTGCTGTGCGACATTTCGGGGTCCATGTCGCAATATTCCCGCATGGTGCTGCATTTTGTGCATGCGGTGGCCAACCGGCGCGGGCAGGGCTGGTCGAAGGTGCATGCCTTCACATTTGGCACGCGGCTTACGAATATCACCCATCATTTGCGCAGCCGCGATGTGGATGCAGCCCTGAACGCGGCTGGCGCGCAGGCGCAGGACTGGCAAGGTGGCACGCGCATCGGCGCGTGCCTGCGCGCCTTCAATGTCGACTGGTCGCGGCGGGTGCTGGGGCAGGGCGCGGTCGTGTTGCTGATATCGGACGGGCTGGACCGCGATGATCCCGCACTTCTGGGGCATGAGATGCAGCGCCTGCACCTGTCGTCACGGCGCTTGATCTGGCTGAACCCGCTGCTGCGCTGGGACGCGTTTGCGCCGCGCGCGCGCGGTGTGCGTGCCATGCTGCCGCATGTGGACAGTTTTCGTGCAGGCCATAATGTGGCGTCACTGGACGCGCTGGCGCGTGCGATTTCCGATACGGATGACCATGGCGAGAAAGCGCGCCTTATGGCAATGCTCAACGATTGATCCCGCGCCCGCTTTGCTGCACCATACAGGTCAGGAGGGCCACACCATGCAGATTACCGCCCATACAGACGGTCAGACAGTTATCAGCACGTTTGAAATGACACCGGGGACGTGCACGGATGTTCTGGATGCATTGAGCGATGCCTATGACAAGGTGATCCGCTTCCAGCCCGGTTTTCTGGGGGGTGCCATTCATGTCAATGATGCCCAGACCCGCATTTCCACCTATTCGCGCTGGCAGGCGCGCGCCGATTTTCAGGCCATGTTGCGCACCCCCCAGATGCGCGAGCGTAACCGCGAAATTGCGCGGCTTTGCGCGCGGTTTGAACCGGTGTTGTATGATGTGGCCGCCGTTTTCAGCCCCGGCAAACCTGACGAGGCCCCGTGATTCGCGCATTTCTGGCGCTGGAATTGCCCCAGCACATTCGCAGCCAGCTTGTATTGCAGCAATTTCTGATGCCGGTTGAGCGCAGGCTACCGCCAGAGAATTTTCACATCACACTGGTGTTTCTGGGTGACAGCACGCTGCACCAACTGGAAGACCTGCATCTGGCCCTAAGCGGGTTGCCCATTCCCGCCTTGCAGCTACAGATCAGGGGGCTGGGGCTGTTTGGCAAGGACAGGCCGCATAACCTGCACGCCGTAGTCGCCCCGGACGAGGGGTTGTCGCGGTTTCAGGCAAAGCTTTTGACCCTTGCGCGCGGCTGCGGCTTTCACCTGAAGCCCCGCCGCTTTCACCCGCATGTGACATTGTCCTATCTGCGCGAAGGCAGCTTTGACCGCATTGAACTGGAAACCGCCGTTGCACGGGATGCGCGGTTTTGCACCGATCCGTTCGATGTGCAGGAGGTGGCGTTGTTCCGGTCGGTGCTGCGTTCTGACGGGGCCGTGCATGATGTCCTTGAACGCTATGGCCCCGCGCATATTTGACGCGACATGCTTTAGAACCTGTAGCCATGCAGATGCGCGCCGTTCTGGCGCAACCATGTCCGGTGGTGCTGAAAATCGGGCATCAGCCCCGCCACACAGGCCCAATAGGCGCGCGAATGGTCCATATGGCGCAAATGCGCGGCCTCATGCGCGGCGACATAGTCCAGCACCGGCGGCGGTGCCATGATCAGCCGCCATGAAAACATCAGCCGCCCGTCCGCTGTGCATGACCCCCAGCGCGACCGCGTGTCGCGCAGGCTTATGGCCGCGACCGGCTTGCCCAGTGCGTCCGCATAGGCCTGCGCCGCCGGAACCAGCGCCCCGCGCGCATGGTGCTTCAGAAACGCCGCCACGCGCGCAGGCGTTCTGGTGCCGTCCGGGTCGGCGGGGACGAACAGCGTGTGGCCGTCATGGTGCATGCGCGCCGTGGTGCCTGCGGCTATATGCAGGGGCGCGCCCTTGAACATGATGGTGCTGCCAATGGTTGCGGGCATTCGTTGGGGCACCCGTTCCAGCGCCTTACGCAGCCAGTCCTGTTTTTCGGACAGAAACCCCAATGCCGTGGCCTTTGGCAGTGATTTCGGAATCGACAGCGTCACGCGCCCGTCAAGGCCGGACACGCGCAGCGACATGCGTTTTATGCGCGCGGACCGGCGCAGCGTCACCTCGATTCCGGGGGTGCCGTCCAGTTCAACGCGTTCGGTCTGCTCCAGCGGTTTATTTGGCAATCGCGCCATGTCAGCGGTGTTTCATCTGTTGGCCTGAAGGCTACGGGGGTGGATAGGGGGCTTTACAGCCCGCATCACTTATGGCACGGCAATTGGCTTGAAGGAAGGCACGCGAATAAAGGAAAACTCGATGTCCAATCCAGAATGGGGCGTAAAGCGCGTCTGCCCAGAAACGGGCAAACGGTTTTATGACCTGAACAAGAAGCCTATCATCAGCCCGTATACCGGAAAAGAAGTCACGGTCGAACCACCAGAGCGGCGTGAGTCGATGGTCGTTGCCATGGCCGAGAAGTCCAAGAAGAAACTCAAGGACGACGAAGATCTGCTGGTCGATGATGAAGATTCCGTCGACGTGGATGATGAACTGCTGGAAGATGAAGACGACGATACCGTCGCGCTGGACGATCTGGCAGATGTTGCCGGTGATGACGAAGATTAAGCTGTCAATTTTTTGACGGTGCCGGTTTTTCCTATTGCGTTGGCGGATTTGCTTTCGTAATAGGCGGGCATCGTCAGGAAGCTGGCGCAACGGTGGGGCCATAGCTCAGTTGGGAGAGCGCTTGAATGGCATTCAAGAGGTCAGCGGTTCGATCCCGCTTGGCTCCACCATATTCTACCTAGGGCGTTGAAAATACGACTCTATACCTAGTATCAGACACTTACATGCCAAATTTGGGCCACTTTGGTGGGACTCAAAGGAGGCATGAAAGACTGCGCGGATACTCTGCATCTTCGGTGTCGAAGCGGGACGTGGTGCTACGTTCGCCGCGTGACCAAGTTACTTGTGCCGATCATCGGCAAGGAATTTATCAAGCACTCGTTGAATACCAAAGACAAGGCGCAGGCGAAAAAGTTGCGCCCTCTTGAAGACATGCGCGCCGATGCCCTGTTCGCCGCTGCTGAAAATCAGCTTGCGCAATTAAGTTCGCCGCAGGTTTCAATCAAGACAACCGGCCCGCTTTGCGCAAGGTGGGGTCAGGCCCTGTTCGGGATCGACAACGCATTGATCGGGGACTGGCCGGCTGTCCGCATTCAAGACGGCAAGGCCTGCATTGTGGCTTTTGGTTCTGTGCCCGACTGGTTGTCGCAGCATGAAGCGGCGCTGCACCGCGAAATGTCGGCGCGTGGGCAACTTTCGGCACAATGTCAGGACCGGGGCGGCCTGTCGCTACAGGGGCTTGCCCCACGGCAGGCCTATCCCGCGGCGTGACGGATGCGTCAGGTTTCGTGCATCAACAGCTTTTGTTCTTTAATCAGGTGCCGCTTGGTGAATTCGACCGCCGCTTCGACATCACGCGATGCGATCTGCAACTGGGGGCGGGTGTTCGTCCTGCGATGGGTTTGGTGGGGTGGGCCGGAAACCGCGCGGGTTCATGAAATCTCGGTTGTGGTGTGTGTTGCGCAGGAATACCCTGAAAAGAAATTTTAGAACAACGAATTAGCGTGGAATAAATAGCGCGGGGGCAAAAGACTGCTTTGATGAAATCCAGTATGCGGAGTCGCATTTGAACACAGGCTTGTCCGATTTCACAACATGAACGCCGCCTTGATCCGCTAATACCGAACTGCAAGGAGTGTTTCGCATGCGCTATTCCGGTTTCAAAATCCTGAAAGAAGCCCTGAGCGGCCATAAAGGCTGGACGCCCGCGTGGCGCAACCCGGACCCTAAACCACATTACGACATCGTCATCATCGGGGGCGGCGGCCATGGTCTTGCGACGGCCCATTATCTGGCCAGCAAGTTCAGCCAGTGCAATGTCGCCGTCCTCGAAAAGGGTTGGATCGGCGGCGGCAATGTCGGGCGCAATACCACGATCATCCGGTCAAACTATCTGCTGGACGGGAATGAACCGTTCTATGAATTTTCCCTGAAACTGTGGGAAGGGCTGGAGCAGGATCTGAACTATAACGCGATGGTCAGCCAGCGCGGCATTCTGAACCTTATTCATTCCGACGCGCAGCGCGATGCATTCATCCGCCGTGGCAATGGCATGATCTTGCACGGCGCGGGCGCGGAATTGCTAAGTGCCGATCAGGTTCGGCGTGAATATCCGTTCCTGAATTTCGACGATGCGCGCTTTCCCATCAAGGGCGGGCTGGCGCAGCGGCGCGGGGGCACGGTGCGCCATGATGCGGTCGCCTGGGGCTATGCACGCGCCGCCGACAGCCGCGGCGTGGATATCATCCAGAATTGCGAAGTGACTGGTTTCCGCATTGAAAACGGCACATGCCTGGGCGTCGAAACCACACGCGGCTTTATAGGCGCGGGCAAGGTAGGGGTCGCGGTGGCGGGCAATTCCTCGCGCGTCATGGCGCAGGCAGGCATGCGCCTGCCGATCGAATCGCATGTCCTGCAAGCTTTCGTCACCGAAGGGCTGAAACCCGTTCTGCCCGGTGTCATCACATTCGGGGCGGGGCATTTTTATTGCAGCCAGTCCGACAAGGGCGGGCTGGTCTTTGGCGGCGACATTGACGGCTATAATTCCTACGCGCAGCGCGGCAACCTGCCCGTGATCGAGGATGTGGCCGAAGGCGGCATGGCGCTGTTTCCGGGCCTTGGGCGTGTCCGCCTGCTGCGCATGTGGGGCGGCGTGATGGATATGAGCATGGACGGATCGCCCATCATTGACCGCACGCATATTGATGGCCTCTATTTCAACGGGGGCTGGTGTTACGGCGGCTTCAAGGCCACGCCTGCATCAGGATGGTGTTTCGCGCATCTGCTGGCCACCGACACCCCGCATGACGTGGCCAAAGCCTATCGGTTTGACAGGTTCAGGCGCGGCCGCATGATCGATGAAAAAGGGATGGGCGCGCAGCCCAACCTGCATTGAGGGGCGCCATGCAGGTTTCATCTTGCCAGAAATACTCAAATAACCCGGCCCCGTTCTGGGCCATCCGCCAAAGGGGGCGCGCATGATCATCAACCACCCGCTTCTTGGCCCCTGCGATGCGCAGGAATTCACCTATCTGGGCGATGCGCGTCTGATCGATCGCCCCGATGGAATGGCAGGGGGCGCAGAAGATGCGTTCTACGACTACGCTTACTTACGCGACAATCCGGCGGGCGAGCATCGCGAGTTGTGGTTTCACGAACAAGGCGACCGCAGTTGGCTGGTTGTTACCCGCAACACCGTAACCCATGAGATCACTTCTGTGGAACTGGCGCGCGATGTGGCACGCAAACAGGGGCGGGGCGTATGAACAGGTTACCCACAGGCGGGCAGATCGACCGCTCAACGCGGCTGCGCTTTACCTTTGACGGGCGGCCCTATTATGGGCATGCGGGCGACACGCTGGCCTCGGCATTGCTGGCCAATGGGGTGCGGCTGATGGGGCGGTCGTTCAAATATCACCGCCCGCGCGGGGTGTTGTCTGCGGGCAGCGAAGAACCCAACGCCTTGGTGCAGTTGCGCAAGGGCGGGTGGCAGGAACCCAACACCCGCGCCACAGTGGCAGAATTGTTCGACGGGTTGAATGCAGCCTCGCAAAACGCATGGCCCGGCCTGAAATTCGATGCGCTGGCCATCAATGACCGGCTGTCGAACTTTTTGACGGCTGGCTTTTATTACAAAACCTTCATGTGGCCTGCGGCATTCTGGGAAAAGCTTTATGAGCCGATCATCCGGCGCGCGGCGGGGCTGGGGTCCATCACCACAGACCCCGATCCTGACGGGTATGACCGGGGTTTTCTGCATTGTGACCTGCTGGTCATCGGGGCGGGGCCTGCCGGTCTGGCTGCCGCGCTGACCGCAGGGCGCGCAGGTGCGCGCGTCATCCTTGCGGATGAGGATTTTCGCATGGGGGGGCGGCTGAATGTCGAAACCCATGCGTTGGGTGACCAGTCTGGCGCGGATTGGGCGGCGGGTGTTGTCGCGGAACTGGCCAGCCTGCCCAATGTACGGTTGCTGGCGCGCACCACTGTGCTGGGCGCGTTTGATCACGGCATTTACGCCGCCGTTGAACGTGTGGCCGACCATCTGGCGCAACCTGCACCGGGCAAGCCGCGCCAGATATTGTGGCGCATCTATTCCAGACGGGCGGTATTGTGCGCGGGCGCGATTGAACGGCCCATAGCATTCGCCAATAATGACCGCCCCGGCATCATGCTGGCAGGCGCATTGCGCGCCTATGTCAACCGCTGGGCGGTGACGCCTGCGCAAACTGTGGCCGTGTTAACCAATAACGATGACGGCCACCGCACCGCGCGTGACCTGTTGGCGCAGGGCGTTGATGTGGCCGCGATTATCGACACCCGCGCTGATGCACCCGCCTGTGATGGTGTGCAGGTCATGGCAGGCGCGCAAGTAGTGGACAGTGCAGGGCGGCTGGGGCTGAAATCCGTCACAGTGCGGCAGGCAAACGGGCAGGAACACCGCATCAGCATTGGCGCGCTTGGCGTGTCGGGCGGCTGGAACCCGAATGTGGCGCTAAGCAGCCACCAACGCGGGCGGCCTGAATGGGATGATGCCATCGCGGCCTTCGTGCCGGGCGGGGCGCTGCCACAGGGCATGCAGGTTGCGGGCGCGGCCCTTGGACAGTTCAGCACGCAGGGCGCGCTTTCATCGGGGGCAGGGGCCGCCATACAGGCCCTGTCCGATCTGGGCAAAACCGCGCAGACCCCTGATTTGCCCATGGCCGAGGATGGGGAGGTCCGCATCACGCCGTTCTGGCATGTGGGCGGCACGAAAGCGCGCGCATGGCTGGATTTCCAGAATGATGTGACTGTGAAGGACGTGACGCTGGCCCATCAGGAAGGGTTCCGCGCCGTGGAGCACCTGAAACGCTACACCACGCTTGGCATGGCCACCGATCAGGGCAAGACCTCGAATATGGGGGGGCTTGCGGTCATGGCCGAGTTGACGGGCCAAAGCATTGCGCAAACCGGCACAACCATGTTCCGCCCGCCCTATACGCCGGTTGCCTTGGGCGCGCTTGCGGGCCGGTCGGTGGGGCGCGATTTTCGCCCCACACGCCTGACACCCAGCCACACCTGGGCGGTTGAGCAAGGCGCAACATTTGTCGAGGTTGGCATGTGGCTGCGCGCGCAATACTTCCCCCGCGCGGGCGAAACTGATTGGCGGCAATCCGTGGACCGCGAAGTGCGCGCGACGCGCTGCAGTGTCGGCGTGTGCGATGTCACCACACTGGGCAAGATTGATGTGCAGGGCAGTGACGCGGCGGCATTTCTGAACCGCATCTATTGCAACGGGTTTGCCAAACTGGCCGTGGGCCGTGTGCGCTATGGCCTGATGCTGCGCGAAGATGGCATTGCTATGGATGACGGCACCGCCGCACGTTTGGCGCACGATCATTTCGTCGTCACCACCACAACGGCCAATGCAGTGTCGGTGTTTCGCCATATGGAGTTTGCCCGCCAATGCCTGTGGCCGGATATGGATGTGCAGCTGATTTCCACGACAGAAGCATGGGCGCAATTTGCCGTGGCCGGGCCAAAGTCCCGCGCGCTGTTGCAAAAGATTGTGGACCCTGAATTTGACCTGTCCAATGACGGGTTTGCGTTCATGGCCTGCGGTGAAATTACCGTTTGCGGCGGCTACCCTGCGCGGCTGTTTCGCATCTCGTTCTCGGGCGAGCTGGCGTATGAAATTGCCGTGCCCACGCGCTATGGTGATGCGCTGATGCGCCGGTTGATGGACGCGGGCCGCGAATTCGATGTCACCCCCTACGGCACCGAAGCACTGGGCGTCATGCGCATAGAAAAGGGCCATGCCGCCGGAAATGAACTGAACGGCCAGACAACGGCGCTGAACCTTGGCATGGGTCGCATGGTCAGCGACAAGAAAGACAGCATCGGCGCAGTGCTGTCGCGCCGCGAAGGGTTGCAAGAAGAAAATGGCCTGCGGATGGTGGGGTTCATGCCCACATCCCCGCAAGACCGTGTGATTGCAGGCGCGCATCTGCTGGAAAAGGGGGCTGCCCTGCGCGCCGCCAACGATCTGGGCTATGTGACATCGGCCTGCTATTCCCCCACGCTGGACAGCTATATTGCCATTGGGTTTCTGAAGGCGGGCGATACGCGCCTTGGCGATGTGCTGCGCGCGGCGTCGCCCCTGACGGGACATGATACCGAAGTGACTGTCGTGTCACCCCATTTTGTCGACCCAGACGGAGGACGCCTTCGTGCATGACCTTGCCCCCCTGACCGCGCTGGGGACCAGTGCGCCGCAACGCGACACCATTGGCCCCGTCACGATAACGGAAAACCCCGACAGGGCGCTGGCGTCCGTTGCCGCGCGCCTTGGGCAGGACGCGGCCTGCACCAAGGCATTGGCAAGCGTTCTTGGCGTGCCGGTCCCCGATGTGGCGCAATGTGTCCAGGGACCTGCGCTGGGGGCGTTCTGGATGGCGCAACATTGTTGGATGGTCGATGGCCCCTATGATCTGGATGACCCGCAGACCGATCTGGCCGCCCGCCTGAAGGCCGAATTGGGCGACATGGCCAGTGTCACCGACCAAAGCGGGGCTTGGGTGCGGTTTGATGTGCACGGGGACGGGCTGGGTGCGTTGTTTGAACGGCTGTGCAATCTGGACACGGCGCGCATGACGGATGGGTCTGCGCGGCGCACTGTGATTGAGCATCTGGGGTGTTTCGTGCTGTCCCACAGGGGCGGCAATACCGTCTACGGCCCGCGGTCGTCAGCGCAAAGCCTGCATCACGCCTTGATCACCGCCGCGCGTTCGGCGTTCTGAGCCACGTTCACGCCGACGGCACGGACCGGTTGTCCTGCACACGGAACACATTGATCTTGCGGCGTTCTTCTTCGGGCGGCAGGCCGTAGGTTTCCTGATAACGCTGCCGGAACGGACTGGCCGAGGAATAGCCGATCGCCAGCGCAATTTCACGCATGGATTTGTTGGAATACAGCACCAGTTGCCGCGCCGCCGCCAGCCGCAGGTTGCGGTAATAGGCCAGCGGGCTTTTATCCGTCAGTTTTTTGAACAGCCGTTCCAGATGGCGCGGCGACACATTGATCTGTTCGCAGATATCGGCAATGCAGATCGGATCTTCCAGATTATCGGACATGATCTGCACCGCGCTGGCAACGGGTTCGGGCATCATATCTGCGGTGGCTGCCGCGCGCAGGGCTGGGATGCGTTGTCTTGTCCCTGCGCCGCGTCCGGGCTGGTGCTGGAACCAGCAGGCCACTTCGGTCATGATTTCCGGCCCAAGGCGCGCTTCTATCAGCATCAGCGACAGATCAAACGCGGCGGCGGCACCCGACACTGTAACCCGCCGCCCGTCTGTCATGATGACATCATCGGTGGTCGCGTGGTCGGGGAATTCATCGGCGAAGGCGGCTGCATAACACCAATGCACCGAACACACGCGATCTGCCATGACACCCGCACGCACCAGCGGAAACACCCCCCCACTGACCGCGCCAAGAACGGTGCCGTGGCGTTCCAACGCACGCAGGGCGGCATTGCCACTGCGCGGGTTTTCAAACTGCGCATTGGGCGGGCTTAGCACGATCAGGTAATCCAGCGCCCCGCTTTGCGCCAGACTGGCCGACGGGTGAAACGCCACTTGTGCGCTGCTTTCCACTGGTGTTCCCGTTTCTGACAACAAGGTCCATCGAAAGGGTGTGTGACCTGCAATTTCATTCGCCGCGCGCAAGGGTTCAATCAGCGACGTCAGGCAGGCCATTGGGAAGCCCGGAAAAATCAGGAAACCCAGATGCATATTTTCATTTGCGGTTGTCAAATCTATACTCTGATGAAACATAGCTGCTGTGTTCCGGTTCGGTTGGGGAATGTTTGTGCCGTGCCCTGTTGCGCAGTCAAGGAGGAATCATCTTGAAGCATGCCCAAAGCGCCCCGCGCAAGGATACGAAAACAGCGCTTTCCCAAGACCCGCACCTTGTGCGTGAAGAACGCGAAAAGGTGCTGGAAGTTGCTATCGGGCGGGAAGTGCGCGGCTACAGGCACCAGAAGGGCATGACGGTGGCCGATCTGGCGCAGGCCACCGGCCTGTCGATTGGCATGTTGTCCAAGATCGAAAACGGCAACACCTCGCCTTCGCTGACCACGTTGCAGACGCTGGCCAACGCGCTGAGCGTGCCGCTGACATCGTTCTTTCGCCGCTTTGAGGAACACCGCGAAGCGGTGCATACCAAGGCTGGCGAAGGGGTCGAGATTGAACGTGCAGGCACGCGGGCGGGGCATCAATATAACCTGCTGGGGCATATCGGGGTGAATGCCAGCGGGGTGATGGTCGAACCCTATCTGATTACGCTGAGCACCAGCGCTGACATTTTTCCAACATTTCAGCATGGCGGGATTGAGACGATTTACATGCTTGAAGGGGAATTGCTGTATCGTCACAGCGACCAACTGTACCATTTGCAACCTGGCGACACTTTGTTCTTCGATGCAGATGCCCCTCACGGCCCCGAAGGGCTGGAAAAATTGCCCGCACGCTATCTGTCGATCATCGCCTATCCGCAAAACGGCTGACTTAACGTTCAAGGGGTGGTTCCGTGTCCAGATCGGGCCAGATACCGGCTGATGTGGGCTTGCCGTCGTCATATTGCGCTATGCACCACCGGATGGGCGTTCGGTCGGTGCGGTAGAAGGCGCAATCCTCAATAAATACGAACTCGCTATTACCGCGGCTTGCTGGTTTATCTTTGGTCAATATTTCACCCTGAATGGGAAGGAAATAAGGGGCGGGGGGTATCATTCGGCCCGAATCAATATGCTGCAATCACGGATGGCCGGACCGGATTTCGCGACTATGCGCGTGCCATATGTTGGTGCTGGGCAGTGTGGCGGGCCTGAATTGCACGAAATTTCAGCGCTAAAGTAACTGAAGGGAAAAATATATTCTTACCAGTTGATTCCGATGAGGCCACTTGATAGCGTTTGCCCAAGCGCAATTTGCAAGGGAATTGGTGATGTGCGGAATAGTTGGGCTGTTTCTGAAAGATCGTTCGCTGGAGCCGCAGCTTGGCGCGATGCTGACAGATATGCTTGTGACAATGACAGATCGCGGCCCCGACAGTGCAGGGATCGCAATTTACGGGGCTGGGCAGGCGGGGCAGGCCAAGCTGACTGTCCAGTCGGACACGGCGGATGCGGATTTTGCCACACTGGCCGATGAACTGGGCCAGATGTTGGGGGCCGACGTCACGCAGCGCCGCGCTGATACACATGCGGTGCTGACCCTGCCTGCCGCACAGGCACAGGCCGCGCGCGATGCCCTGGCCACATTACGCCCCGGTCTGCGCATCATGAGTGATGGACAAAGCATTGAGATTTATAAAGAAGTCGGCCTGCCGCGCGATGTCGCCGCGCGGTTCGATCTGGCGTCCATGTCGGGCAGTCACGGCATCGGGCATACGCGTATGGCCACCGAATCTGCCGTGACGACCCAAGGTGCGCACCCGTTTTCAACCGGGGCCGACCAATGCCTTGTGCATAACGGATCATTGTCCAACCACAATAACCTGCGCCGCACCCTGAAGCGTGCTGGCGTGCGCATCGACAGCCAGAATGATACCGAAGTGGGCGCAGCCTATGTGACATGGAAAATGCAGCAAGGTGCCACTTTGGGCGAGGCGCTGGAAGGCACGCTTGAGGATCTTGACGGGTTCTTCACCTTCGTTGTGGGCACCAAGGACGGCTTTGGCGTGGTGCGCGACCCGATCGCGTGCAAGCCTGCGGTCATGGCCGAAACCGATCAGTATGTAGCCTTCGGGTCCGAATATCGCGCGCTGGTCAACCTGCCGGGTATCGATGCGGCGCGCGTCTGGGAACCCGAACCCGCCACTGTTTATTTCTGGAGCCACTGATCATGCAAACTATTGATCTTGCCACCCAACCCTTGCGTGAGTTGAACAGCACGCTTCAGGCGCAATCCGCGCAGACCAATGCAACCGCTTGGGAAGTGCTGAACCCACGTGGCGCGCATGCCATCGCCGTGGGGCTGGATGCGCCTATTGAAGTCACCGTGCGCGGTGTCACCGGATATTACTGCGCGGGCATGAACAAGCAGGCGCATATTCATGTGACCGGATCGGTCGGGCCGGGTGTGGCGGAAAACATGATGTCGGGCACCGTCATCATTGATGGCGATGCCAGCCAGTATGCAGGCGCCACAGGGCGCGGTGGCTTGCTGGTCATCAAGGGCAATGCCTCATCTCGCTGCGGGATTTCCATGAAAGGGATCGACATCGTGGTGCATGGCAATGTGGGCCATATGTCGGCCTTCATGGCGCAGGCGGGCAACTTGGTGGTGTGTGGCGACGCGGGTGATGCGCTGGGCGATTCCATTTATGAAGCGCGCCTGTTCGTGCGCGGGTCGGTCAAAAGCCTTGGGGCGGATTGCGTGGAAAAGGAAATGCGCGCCGAACATCTGGAACTCCTGCGCGATCTGCTGGACCGCGCCGGTGCGGATGCAAGGCCCGAGGACTTCCGGCGCTACGGGTCTGCGCGCAAGCTTTATAATTTTGATGTTGATAATGCGGCTGCATATTGAAGGATATGACAATGAACGATCATGACACCCGCATTCCGCGCACAGTGCCGATTCAGTCGGCCACGTTTTCCAACCCCATCAATGCAGAAATCCGCCGTGCGGCGGCAACGGGCATTTATGACATTCGCGGGGGCGGCGCAAAACGCAAGGTGCCGCATTTTGACGACCTGCTGTTTTTGGGCGCGTCGATCAGCCGCTACCCGCTGGAAGGCTACCGCGAGAAATGCGACACGCGCGTGACCCTTGGCACGCGGTTTGCGAAAAAACCCATCGAGTTGGACATTCCCGTTACCATCGCGGGCATGAGTTTTGGTGCGCTGTCGGCGCAGGCCAAGGAAGCGCTGGGGCGCGGGGCATCCGCTGCGGGGACATCCACCACCACCGGCGACGGGGGCATGACGCCCGAAGAACGCGGCCATTCCAGCAAGCTGGTTTATCAATACCTGCCATCGCGCTACGGGATGAACCCCGATGATCTGCGCCGCGCCGATGCGATTGAAATCGTTGTGGGGCAGGGCGCAAAACCGGGGGGCGGCGGCATGCTGCTGGGCCAGAAAATTTCTGACCGCGTGGCCGAAATGCGCACCCTGCCCAAAGGGATTGACCAGCGGTCTGCCTGTCGTCACCCCGACTGGACAGGGCCGGATGATCTGGAAATCAAAATTCTGGAACTGCGTGAAATCACCGGCTGGCAGGTGCCTATCTATGTCAAGGTCGGCGGCACGCGGCCCTATTACGACACGGCGCTGGCGGTCAAGGCGGGCGCGGATGTGGTGGTGTTGGACGGCATGCAGGGCGGCACGGCTGCCACGCAGGATGTGTTCATCGAACATGTGGGCCTGCCGACGCTGGCCTGTATCCGGCCCGCCGTGCGCGCATTGCAGGATCTTGGCATGCACCGTGAAGTGCAGCTTGTCGTCTCGGGCGGCATTCGCACCGGCGCGGATGTGGCCAAAGCCTTGGCGCTGGGTGCGGATGCGGTCGCGATTGGCACGGCGGCACTGATTGCGCTGGGCGATAATGACCCCAGATGGGAAAGCGAATACCAAAAACTGGGCACGACGACAGGGGCCTATGATGACTGGCATGAAGGGCGCGATCCGGCGGGCATTACCACGCAGGACCCCGAACTTGCCGCGCGCCTTGACCCTGTTGAGGCAGGCCGCCGCCTGAGCAACTATCTGAAGGTGATGACGCTGGAAGCGCAGACCATCGCACGCGCCTGCGGGCACAACCACCTGCACAATCTGGAACCCGAAGACCTGTGCGCGCTGACCATGGAAGCGGCTGCCATGGCGCAGGTGCCGCTTGCGGGCACAGACTGGTATCCCGGCAAACCGGGAACTGGCTACTAAACCATTTGGCGCGGGTCGGACGGGGGTCCGGCCCGCGCAATCACTTTGAAAACACGCGACCAACAGGGACAAGAAAATGACACTCGATCTTGCAAGCTTTGCAGCGGAACGCGGCATCAAATACTTCATGATCTCTTTTACCGATCTGTTCGGCGGACAGCGGGCGAAACTGGTGCCCGCACAGGCCATTGCCGACATGCAGGAAGATGGCGCGGGCTTTGCGGGCTTTGCCACCTGGCTGGACCTGACCCCTGCCCATCCCGACATGCTGGCCGTGCCCGACCCGTCATCGGTGATCCAACTGCCATGGCAGCCGGATGTGGCATGGGTGGCTGCAAACTGCATCATGGAAGGGCAGGATGTGGCGCAGGCCCCGCGCAATGTGCTGCGCCGCCTGATTGATGACGCCGCCAGCGAAGGACTGCATGTCAAGACGGGCATCGAGGCCGAGTTCTTCTTGCTGACCCCCGCAGGCGACCAGATTTCAGACCCGTTCGATACTGCCGCCAAGCCCTGCTATGACCAGCAGGCGGTGATGCGCCGCTATGATGTGGTCCGCGAAATTTGCGATTACATGCTGGATCTGGGCTGGGGCCCGTATCAGACCGACCACGAAGATGCCAATGGCCAGTTCGAAATGAACTGGGAATTCGATGATGTGCTGGCCACGGCAGACAAGCACAGCTTTTTCAAGTTTATGACCAAATCTGTGGCCGAAAAGCACGGCTTCCGCGCCACATTCATGCCCAAACCCATCGAAGGGCTAACTGGCAACGGGTGTCATGTTCACATCTCGGTCTGGGACGGCAAGGGCAAGGACGCGAAAGCCAATGTCTTTGCCACTGACAAGGGGCAGGGCCAGACGGGCGAATTGGGTTTGTCCGACAAGGGGCGCGCGTTTCTTGGTGGTATCATGAAACACGCATCTGCCCTAGCGGCGATCACGAACCCCACAGTGAACAGCTACAAGCGCATCAATGCACCGCGCACCATTTCAGGGGCAACATGGGCCCCCAATTCCGTGACATGGACGGGCAATAACCGCACCCATATGGTGCGCGTGCCCGGACCGGGGCGGTTTGAACTGCGCCTGCCCGACGGGGCGGCCAACCCCTATCTGTTGCAGGCCGTTGTCATTGCCGCGGGGCTTAGTGGCATTCGCACCAATGCCGATCCGGGCAAACGCTGGGATATTGACATGTATGCCGAAGGCCACAAGGTCGAAGGGGCCCCCAAATTGCCGTTGAACATGCTGGACGCCCTGCGCGCCTATGAAGCGGATGGCGCGTTGATGACGATGATGGGGGCGGAATTTTCCAGCGCCTATCTGAAACTGAAAAAGCAGGAATGGAATTCCTTTGTGTCCCATTTCAGCCGCTGGGAACGTGAACACACGCTGGATATCTTATGCGGGGATCGGGGCGGTAAATTCCGGCGGCTGCACGGGATGATCGGCCCCGCGCCACCTGCGGGACAGCCCCGCAGGCGGCGCAGGCATAATCTGCCCCCTTCGCGGCATGCTGCTGCACGCGACAACCGGCAGACAGCGCTGTTCCATCTGGGCGGGTCATGGTCTAGCCTGCGTCAGACATGACACACAAAGGGCACCTGATGACAAACCCGCTTCTTTCCGACTGGCAGACAGAGTTTCACCTGCCGCCCTTCGCCGATATTCGGGACGGGGATTTCGCACCCGCCTTTGAGGCGGCCCTTCAGGCGGGCCGCGCGGCCTACGCTGCCATTGCCGACAACCCCGATGCGCCCACATTCGCCAACACCATTGACGCGATGGAACGCGCCGATGACTTGCTGGACCGCGTGGCGGGGGTGTTTTTCAACCTGTCGGGCAGTGATTCCAACCCCGCACGCGAAGCGCTGCAACGCGAACTGTCCCCGACACTGTCGGCCTATTCGTCGGAAATCATCAATAACCGCAAGCTGTTTGACCGGATCGAAACCCTTTGGGCCAGCCGCGACCAGCTTGACCTGAACGCAGAACAGGCGCGCGTGCTGATGTTGTATCGGCGCATGTTCGTGCGCGCAGGGGCCGCGCTGGAAGGGGCGGATGCCACGCGCCTGACCGATGTGAAATCGCGGCTGGCTAGCCTTGGCACGGAATTTACCCAAAACCTGCTGGCCGATGAACGCGACTGGATGATGCCGCTGGAGGATCTGGCGGGCCTGCCGGATTTCGTGATTGCCAATGCAAAAGCGGCCGCCGAAGAACGGGGGCGCGACGGCTATGTGGTAACACTGAACCGGTCGCTGATTGTGCCGTTCTTGCAGTTTTCAACGCGGCGCGACCTGCGCGAAAAAGCCTATGAGGCATGGACCGCACGCGGCGCAAACGGGGGCAAGACCGACAACCGCGCAATCGCGGCCGAAGTGCTGGCCTTGCGCGCCGAACGCGCGGGCCTGCTGGGGTATGAAAGTTTCGCCCGCTACAAGCTGGAAACCGAAATGGCGGGCACGCCCGATGCGGTGCGCGATTTGCTGATGCAGGTCTGGACGCCTGCGCGCACCAAGGCCATGGCAGACGCCGCCAAGCTGGAGGCGATGCTGCATGCAGACGGGTGTGATGGCCCGCTGGAGCCGTGGGACTGGCGGTTTTACGCGGAAAAACTGCGCCGTGCAGAACATGATCTGGATGAGGCCGCGCTGAAACCCTACCTGTCGCTGGACAATATGATCGCCGCCGCTTTTGACTGCGCAAACCGGCTGTTCGGGCTGGAATTCCGCGCGCTGGATGTGGCCCTGTATCATCCTGATGCCCGCGCATGGGAGGTGACACGCAATGGCCAGCATATGGCGGTGTTTATCGGCGATTATTTTGCGCGCGGGTCCAAACGGTCGGGGGCGTGGTGTTCAACCATGCGCAGCCAGCGCAAACTGGGCGGCGAGGTGCGGCCAATCGTCGTGAATATCTGCAATTTCGCCAAGGGCGATCCGGCGCTTCTGTCCTATGACGATGCGCGCACGCTGTTTCATGAATTCGGCCACGCGTTGCATCAGATGCTGTCAGATGTGACTTACGGGCTGATTTCCGGCACATCGGTGGCGCGCGATTTTGTGGAATTGCCCAGCCAATTGTATGAACACTGGCTGGAAGTGCCCGAAGTGCTGGCCCGCCATGCCCGCCATGTGGATACGGACGAGGCCATGCCCCAAGATATGCTGGATCGCCTTCTGGCCGCGCAGAATTTCGATCAGGGCTTTGCGACAGTCGAATATGTGGCATCTGCCTTGGTGGATCTGGAATTTCATGACGGCCCGCCACCTGCCGACCCCATGCAGAAACAGTCGCAGGTGCTGGACGGCTTGGGCATGCCGCGCGCGATACGGATGCGCCATGCAACGCCGCATTTCGCGCATGTATTTTCGGGCGATGGCTATTCCAGCGGATATTACAGCTACATGTGGTCAGAGGTTATGGATGCCGACGCGTTCGAGGCGTTCCGCGAGGCGGGCAGTGCGTTCGATGCGCAAACCGCCGCGAAACTGGAACGCTTCATCCTGTCCGCCGGTGGACGTGACGAGGCAGAGGCGCTTTATACCGCCTTCCGTGGTCGTATGCCGGGGGTGGACGCGCTGCTGAAAGGGCGCGGGCTGGCTGCGTAAATAAAACGGCGCGGGAAGGGGACGCCCCAAGGCGCGGAGCAAAGGGCTTCAGCCCGCTGCGCCATCGGTGGGCCGTCCCGCGGCCTGCCGATGACCTATGGACAATTCCAGCCTTTCAGCTTTGGAGTATGCCGCCTGCATAAAGTGAACCCCTATACCGTGGGATCGGCAGTCCCCGGCCCACCGCTGGCGCGGGCGTTCTTCATGCCCCCAAACCCCATTCAAGCCAAAGGGCCGGGAAATTCCCGGCCCCGTTTCGCTACGAATGGTTGTAAGGGGATCAGATCGCGTAGCGCAGCACCGCCGCAAGTTCTGCTTCTTGCGGGATATCCGCGCGGCGCACGGCGATGACCTTGCCACCATTTGCCAGAACACGGCCTGCGATTTCATCAATCACGCCATAGCTGACGGCGCTTTGATCGGTGTCAAATGTCACCTCGCCCGTTGTTTCATCAACAACGCCCGGCACAACAGTGTCCATATCCACCAGAAGGGTGTCCACCGCCCCGAAGGTTGCAGCACGCGCGGCGCGCGCCACTTGCGTGGTTGCACGCCCTTCGTTTTCGCGTGCGGCATAAAGCTCGCCAAACGCTTTTACCGAGGCGTCGTTGATGCCATCAACGATTTCACGGGCCTGTGCGCCCAACTCATGGGCGGGCACGCGCACGGGGCTTGTGGTAATGGCGTGTTCGGCCAGGTGCGGGTAGGTGTTGATCGAGCGATACATCGACAAAAGCGGGTCGGTTGCCGCCAGAATCAGCGGCTCGTGGCGGCCTGACAGCAGGGCGCGCAGGCCTGCATCAACCGCGCGCGCATATTGACGCAGATGGTGTTTCTGCCCTTCGCCGCCGCCCTGACGCCCCGAATAGCTGCGCGAATTAACGTTCGCGGTGCCCGCAACCGATGCGGCATCCTTGGGCAGGTTGGGCACCCTGATTTCCTGCGCGGGCTGATCGCCCAGTAATTCGATCACGCGCACCTCGTTTTCGGCCAGCGCCAGCACGAAGGCGTGCTGCGGCATGGACACGGCACGCAACAACGGTTTCAGATGAAACCTGTCGGCCACTTGCACGGTTTCAGACAAATGATTGGGCAACCGGTAGCTGCGCAGGCTGTCAGGGGTCACGAAAATGGCCAGAGAATTGGCCTGCAAACGCCAGAAGTCGTCATCATCCATCAGGTCATGCAGCTGTTCTTCAATCGGCCAGATGGTGCGCTTGGCAACGCCTGCCTGCTGCAACTGCTCTACCGCGTCCTGCGTCAGTTGCTTCAGCGTCGTGCGGGCCGCATCAATGTGCTGCGTTTCGGGGGTGGTTTTCAGATAGATACTGATTTGTGCCTCGCCGCGGGCGGAAACAAGTTGGCCCAATTCGGTTTGGCTTGGAATATCAACGTATAGCATGATCACTTTACTCCTATTTCGATGGTCTTGCTGTTCAATGACAGGTCAGGTGCAGCGCCGCAAGCGCGACCCTGCGACGCGGTATGTGGAAAGAAATTGCACTTTTCGTGCAATTTCACAGCTCTGTTACGGTTGCAGCTCTCAAACCCCCTTCCTATATAGCGCACAAGACACCCCAGCGGGGTATTACAACGAAAAACAGATGGGCCGGGGCCTGACAGGACCAGCCCGCTGCCACATCGCTTGAAGAAGAGGATGCACATCATGGCTAAAGTCATCGGGATCGACCTTGGGACCACCAACTCCTGCGTTTCCATCATGGACGGGGCAAGCGCACGGGTCATTGAAAATGCCGAAGGCGCGCGCACAACGCCGTCCATCGTGGCATTTACGGAAAGCGAACGCCTTGTCGGCCAGCCTGCGAAACGTCAGGCCGTGACCAACCCGACCAATACTGTCTATGCCGTCAAGCGCCTGATTGGCCGCCGCCTGACAGATGCCGAAGTGGAAAAGGACAAGAACCTTGTTCCCTACAACATCATTGATGGCGGCAATGGCGACGCATGGGTCGAATCGCGCGGCGAAAAATACAGCCCCAGCCAGATTTCGGCATTCATCCTGCAAAAGATGAAAGAAACCGCCGAAAGCTATCTGGGTGAAAAGGTGACACAGGCTGTGATCACCGTGCCTGCCTATTTCAACGACGCCCAGCGTCAGGCCACCAAGGATGCGGGCAAGATTGCCGGTCTTGAAGTGCTGCGCATCATCAACGAACCCACCGCTGCCGCATTGGCCTATGGTCTGGACAAGAAAGAAACCCGCACCATCGCGGTCTATGACCTTGGCGGCGGCACGTTCGACATTACCATTCTGGAAATTGACGACGGCCTGTTTGAAGTGAAATCCACCAACGGGGACACGTTCCTTGGTGGCGAAGATTTCGACATGCGCATCGTCAATTACCTGGCATCGGAGTTCAAGAAAGAGAACGGCGTCGACCTGACGATGGACAAGATGGCGCTTCAGCGTCTGAAAGAAGCCGCCGAGAAGGCCAAGATCGAGTTGTCCAGCTCCAGCCAGACGGAAATCAACCAGCCCTTCATCAGCATGGACAAGAACACCGGCCAGCCGCTGCACCTTGTCATGAAACTGACACGCGCCAAGCTGGAATCGCTGGTGGGCGATCTGATCAAGAACTCGTTGAAGCCTTGCGCGGCCGCGCTGAAAGACGCCGGCCTGTCAAAAGGCGACATTGACGAGGTGATCTTGGTGGGCGGCATGACCCGCATGCCCAAGGTGATCGAGGAAGTGACCAACTTCTTCGGCAAGGAACCGCATAAAGGCGTGAACCCTGATGAAGTGGTGGCCATGGGTGCGGCCATTCAGGCCGGTGTTTTGCAAGGCGACGTCAAGGATGTTGTGCTGCTGGACGTCACACCGCTGTCGCTGGGCATTGAAACGCTGGGCGGGGTGTTCACCCGCCTGATCGACCGCAACACCACCATCCCGACCAAGAAAAGCCAGGTGTTCAGCACGGCTGAGGATCACCAGAACGCCGTGACAATCCGCGTTTTCCAGGGTGAACGTGAAATGGCGGCCGACAACAAGATGCTGGGCCAGTTCAATCTGGAAGATATCCCGCCGGCACCACGCGGTATGCCCCAGATCGAGGTGACGTTCGACATTGACGCGAACGGCATTGTCAACGTGTCCGCCAAGGACAAGGGCACTGGCAAAGAGCAAAAGATCACCATTCAGGCATCGGGTGGTCTGTCGGATGAAGATATCGAAAAAATGGTCAAGGATGCCGAAGCCAATGCCGAGGCCGACAAGCAACGCCGCGAATTGGTCGAGGCGAAGAATCAGGCAGAAAGCCTGATCCATTCGACCGAAAAATCCGTGGAAGAGCACAAGGACAAGGTTGACCCGACCACGGTTGAAGCGATCGAACTGGCAGTGGCCGCGCTGAAGGAAACGGTTGAAGGGGATGATGCGGGCAAGATCAAGTCCGGCATCCAGAACGTGACCGAGGCATCCATGAAGCTGGGCGAGGCCATCTACAAGGCGCAGGCAGAAGCCGCTGACGGTGCTGATGCCGGTGAAGATGAACCGCGCAGTGTTGATGATGACATTGTCGACGCCGATTTCGAAGATCTCGACGACAACAAGCGCAGCTAAACCCCTTGGCAGGAAACCCGTAGCCGGTCTGAATTCGTTCAGGCCGGTTGCATCATTGGAAAGTAAGCCCACATGGCCAAACGCGATTTCTATGAAGTTCTGGGCGTCAGCCGTTCCGCCTCTGCCGAGGAAATCAAGAAAGCCTATCGCAAAAAGGCCAAGGAACTGCACCCCGACCGGAACTCTGACAACCCCAATGCCGAAGCGCAGTTCAAGGAAGCCAATGAGGCTTATGATGCGCTGAAAGATGCCGACCGCAAGGCCGCCTATGACCGCTTTGGTCATGCCGCATTCGATGGCAGCATGGGCGGCGGGGGTGGTCATCCGGGTGCGGCGGGTGCACGCGGCGGATTTGGCGGCAATGGCGATTTTGCCAGCGCATTTTCCGATGTGTTCGAAGACCTGTTTGGCGATTTCGTCGGTGGCGGGCGTGGCGGCGCACGCACGCGTGCCAGCCGCGGGTCGGACCTGCGCTATAATATGCGCATCTCGCTGGAAGAAGCCTTTAGCGGAACGCGCAAGACCATCCGTGTGCCGCGCCTGTCGCAATGCGAAGCCTGCAATGGCACCGGCGCCGAAGGCGGGGCCGAACCTGTCACCTGCCCGACCTGTTCGGGAATGGGCAAGGTGCGGGCACAACAGGGTTTTTTCACTGTTGAACGCACCTGTCCGACCTGTGGCGGGAATGGCCAGATCGTCAAGAACCCGTGTGCCGCCTGCGGTGGCGCAGGGCGTGTGGAAAAGGAATCAACCCTGTCGGTCAATATTCCCGCAGGCGTTGAAACCGGCACGCGCATCCGCCTGTCGGGCGAGGGCGAGGCGGGGCTGCGTGGCGGTCCTGCGGGGGATCTGTATATTTTCGTCAATGTGGCCGAACACCAGATATTCAAACGCGACGGCGTCACGCTTTATTGTCATGTCCCCGTCAGCGTGGCCCGTGCCGCCCTTGGCGGAGAGGTCGAGGTGCCGACCATCGATGGCGGGCGCTCGCGCGTCAAGGTGCCTGCGGGCAGCCAGTCGGGGCGGCAGATGCGCCTGCGCGGCAAGGGCATGCCCGCGCTGCGCGGCGGTGGTCAGGGCGACATGCTGATCGAACTGGCTGTGGAAACGCCGGTTAATCTGACGGCACGGCAAAAGGAATTGCTGGAAGAGTTTGAAAAGCTGAGTGCGGAAAACAACCCCGAAAGCAGCGGCTTTTTTGACAAGGTTAAAAGCTTCTGGGATGGCATGAAAAACTGATCTTGGGCCTGTGCCATTGTGCGCGACCGTGACATGCGAAAACAAAAGATCAGAGTGTATCATGTGACTGCGGTATACTCTGGTTAACGGTTTCTTAGCCAATGCAAGCTAGGCTTGCGGGTATGGCACAGGACACTTCAGGATTTTCAGATGCGGCATTGCCCCTGTTCGGGGCGGTAGCGGGTGTAACTGTTCCGCCCGCGCCTGTGCCGTCCTATCTGCGCGATCACCGCAAAAGATTGCGCGCGCGCTTTCTGGATGGTGGCGCGGATGCCATGCCGGATTATGAATTACTGGAATTGCTTTTATTTCGCGCCATCCCGCGACAAGATGTCAAGCCATTGGCCCGCAGCCTGATTGATACATTTGGCGATCTGAACCGCGTGATTGCAGCGCCTGCCGCACGGTTGCGCGCGGTCGGCGGGGTGGGTGATGCCGTGATTGCCGAATTGAAACTTGCGCAAGCCTGCGCACAGCGCATGGCGCGCGCACGGGTGATGAACAGGCCGGTCATTTCCAGTTGGGCCGCATTGCTGGATTATTGCCACACCGCCATGTCGCACCGCGAAACCGAACAGTTCCGTGTGCTGTTTCTGGACCGGAAGAATGTTCTTGTCGCAGATGAAGCGCAAGGGCAGGGCACAGTTGATCATGTGCCGGTCTATCCGCGCGAAATTCTGCGCCGCGCGCTGGAACTGAATGCCTCGGCGTTAATTCTGGTGCATAATCACCCGTCCGGTGATCCCACCCCGTCGCAGGCAGATATCGACATGACGCAAACCATTCTAGCGGCCTGCGCGGCCCTGTCGATTACCCTGCATGACCATATTGTTATCGGCCAATCCTGCGAATTAAGCTTTCGCAGCAGCGGGTTGCTGTAGGGCCGCGCCGCATCAGCCCTGATTGTGCGGCCCCGGACTGCGTGCTCAGTCCTGACCAGCGGCCATCAGAAGGGCCGTGTCTTGCAGATCCAGCGGCAGCGCATGCTGGGCATGTTCAAACGGCAGCGCGATCACAGCCACCCCTTGATCAGGGCCGCAGTCCGGCATGGCCAGTGACAATTCCTTCAGCCCCGCTGTCTGCCCGCCATCGCTTTGCAGGACATAGGCTGACAGATCCTTTCCGCAGCTGCGGAAATCATGGGCGGCTTCCAGTTCGACGCGCGACTGCCCCAGCATGGCGACCGGCACGGAATAGATATGCGCCATCATCGCGTCGGGTCCATGTGTTTCGCCCAGACTGATGACAAATGCTTCTTGCAGGTCAGGATCAAACGGGCGGGATGCATGGATATGGCCGCTGCTGCCATAGGCCGCATCTTGATGAAACGCGTGCAGGCTTAGTCCGAAATCACCCGTCCATTGGACGATGACACGGTGATGCAACGTGACATCCGGCACAGTGGTACTGGCCTGTAACAATGTGCCATCTTCAAGAAAGGCATCGACACTGGCGTCTTCGGCCAACGCGGGAATATAGGCCGAGAATGCCCCGTCTTCATCGGTGTAGGCGCTGAACGCCAGATCGCCATGACTGATAACCACGCGTTGCGATGCGTTGCACGGGGCCGACAGGCGCATGTTCAGCAGGGCATCGACGCTTGCTTCCAGGGCGATATTTGCCGAGCAGTCGGCGTGATGTTCGTCATATTCGTCAAGGCTCGCTTCAGCCAGCGCCAGTTCCGGACGAAAATCGGCATCCAGACGCAATGCGTTATCACCGCGCAGATCGGGTTCCAGCGCGCCCAGTATAAGTTCCGGCTTAGCACTGTCCGCGCTTTCGGTGGTGGCGGTATCGATGTTCAGGGGCAGGTCGGGTTCAGCCAGTGATGCGGCAGGTATCGCGCCCTCATCCTTCGCAATTGACGATCCGGCCCCGATCAGGCTGGCACCAACCACCGTGCCATTCGCGCTTTGAGGCGTGGATTGGGTCTGCGCCTGAGGCTGGGGCTGCGATGGATCGCCGATGAATTCCTTGGCCGCAAAGATGGACGCAGCGATACCGGCAATGGCAATGGCGGTTCCACGGATAATGATTTGACTGTTCATGACATGCTCCAGACACAAGTACTCTGCCCGTCAGATGACAGCAGAATCTGGCTGTAATTGGGCCAAAGAATGTCGTTTATGTCAGATTGTAGACAGTCCGGCGCGGCCAAACCAAGCAACCGAAAGGGTCAGCCCGCGCCCAGTTTCTTCCAAGTCTGCGCGGCGAATTTGTCCAGTTCCAGCACCAACAGCAATGCGACACCCGCCAGCGTGCATTGCGCAATCTGCCATGCGCTAAGGGCGACCGTGTCAAACAGGGCCTGCATGAAGGGCAGATAGGTGAAGCCAGCTTGCAGGACCACGACCAGCGCGACCGCGATCAGCACAGCCGGTGTGCCCTTGACCCCTTCCCATGAAATCGATCCCCCTTGCCGGTAGCGCACGGAAAACAGGTAGAACACTTCCATGGCGACAAGCGTGTTCAGCGCCATGGTGCGGGCTTCATCAAGACCTGCGCCCTGCGCCTGTGCCAGACCGAACTGGCCGAAGATGCCCATAGCAAACAAGCCCGACACCAGAAACACGCGCCACAGGATGAAGCGTGACATGATCGGCGCATTGGCCGCGCGCGGGGGCTGGCGCATAATGCCTGCCTCGGCGCGTTCAAAGGCCAGCGACATGGCCAGCGCCACCGAACTGACCATATTGACCCACAGAATTTGCAGCGGCGTGATGGGCAGCATCAGCCCGAACAACACAGCTATGATCAGGGAAATCGACTCTCCCCCGTTTACAGGCAGCAGGAAGGTGATCACCTTCTTCAGGTTCGCATAGACCGCGCGCCCCTGTTTCACCGCTTCCGCGATAGAGGCGAAATTGTCATCCGCCAGCACGAAATCGGATGCTTCGCGCGCGGCCTCGGACCCTTTTTTACCCATGGCGATACCTGCATCGGCACGTTTCAGGGCGGGCGCATCATTCACCCCGTCGCCGGTCATGGCCACAACTGCACCGCGCGCCTGAAGGGCCTGCACCAGTCGCAATTTATGTTCCGGGCTGGTGCGCGCGAATATGTCGGTGCGGCGAATTGCAGCTTCCAGTGTGGTATCATCCATCTGGTCGATTTCCGCGCCGGTCAGGGGGGTGTCGGTCTGTGTCAGCCCGATCTGGCGGCCAATAGCTGCGGCAGTGCCCGCATGGTCGCCCGTGATCATCTTGACGGAAATACCGGCGCTGTGGCATTCGGCGACGGCGGCAATCGCTTCTTCGCGCGGCGGGTCGATCAGGCCTGTAAGCCCCACCAGAACAAGCCCCTTCGCCACCGTGTCATGTGTCAGATCATCCCCGTCATGGGCCATTTGCGCCAGTGCCAGAACGCGCTGGCCGTCATTGGCGATGGCAAGGGCCGCGTCATTCCAGTAGCTGCGATCCAGCGTTTGCGCGCCGTCCGGTCCCAGTTGCTGGGCACAATGCGCAATCACCTGTTCGGGCGCGCCCTTCAGCAGGATCTGTCCGCCCTGCAATACCGCCATATAGCGATAGCGCGCATCGAACGGAATGCTGGCGCGGGGCTTCGGGTGTTGGTCAGGGTCACGCCCCGCCCGCGCAGCAAAGGCCAGCAGCGCGCCTTCCATCGGGTCCCCCTCGACGCGCCAGCCCTTGTCATCGTGCACCAATGCGGCGGTGTTGCACAATGCAGCGATCCTTGCCATGGCGTCCAGCGTGGTGCGGTCGCCGCCCTGAACATGGCCTTCGGGGGAATACCCCTCGCCGGTGACTTTTAGGGTGTCCGTCGCGGTGACAACCGACGCCACCATCATTTCATTTCGCGTCAGCGTGCCGGTCTTGTCTGAACAGATCGTCGATACCGCGCCCAGTGTCTCGATAATTGGCAAGCGGCGGATAATGGCATTGCGCCGCGCCATGGTCTGCACGCCGATGGCCAGTGTCACAGTCAGCACGGCGGGCAGACCTTCGGGGATTGCGGCGACAAACAGGCCCACAACGACCATGAACGCTTCGGCAAAGGGCATGTCGCGGAAGGCAAGGGTGAAGGCCAATATGCCCGCCGACAATGCCATGACGAACCCTGTCAGATATTTGGCAAACACTTCCATCTGACGGATCAGCGGGGTCTTCAGGGTCTGGACCTGCGACATCATCGTGCTGATGCGTCCGATTTCCGTGCCATCGGCGGTTGCGGTGACAACCCCTGTTCCGGTGCCTTCGGCAACCATGGTCCCGCTGAACGCCATGGTCTTGCGGTCCCCCAGATCGGCCGCTGCATCCACAGGCGTGACGGATTTGCGCACCGGCACGGATTCCCCTGTCAGAATGGCTTCTTCCACCGACAGGCCAGCCACATCCAGCAAGCGCAGATCAGCGGGCACTTTGTCGCCCGCTTCCAGCAAAACAATGTCCCCCGGAACCAGATCGGCGCCGGAAATGGCCTGTCGCTTGCCCGCGCGTATGACATTTGCCTTGGGCGCCAGCATATCGCGCAAGGCGTCCAGCGCGGCCTCGGCGCGGCCTTCCTGCACGAAACCGATGACCGCGTTGATGGTGACCACTGCCATGATCACGCCCGTATCGATCCAGTGGCCCAATGCTGCCGTTATCAGGGCCGCGCCCACCAGCACCAGAATCAACAGGTTGTTGAACTGCCGCGCAAGGCGCATCAGCGGGCCGGGGCGGGGGGCATCCGGCAACCTGTTGGGGCCATGCGTTTCCAGCTTCTGGCGTATCTGATCCGCGTCCAGCCCGTCGGGCTGGCTGTCAAGCTGGGTCAGAACGTCTTCGGCGGGGGTGGCCCAGGGTGTGCTGTGATCGCGCATGTTGGTGTTTTCCTGTGCTCTGGTCATTGCGGTGCTTCTATCAGGTTACGCTGGCGGTCGAATTGATCCTGCGCAACCCCGTGATTGGCAGGTGCGGCATGATATGGATCGACATGCCGTAAGATCGGGCTTAGCATGACCAAACCTGCCAAATGGGAGGGTGCGCTTTCGCGGGCATTGACGCAGATTAAACCAAAGGCCATTCATGCTGGAACCGGAAGAGTCCACGCTGTTGCTAAAACTGGGTGATGTGGCATCCCAGCTTCTGGACTGGCCGGTTTTCCTGCGCGATTTTGCAGCGTTTTTCCAGACAGACGCCGCGCAGATCTTCGTGCCGCAACACATTTGGGGCTGGGACAGGACTAGCGCGGCGCAATCGCGCGCCGCGCCATTGCCGCTGCTGTTTTCGGGGCTGCGCGCGGGCCGTGTCTATTCGGGCGAAGAATTGCGCGACCGTGCCCTTGCACAGGATATGCAGTGGCTGGGGGCAGATAATCGTGCGATTGGCCTGAATTGCAGGCATGGCGCTGCCTGTCTGGTCCTGCGCCGCGACAAGGGCGCGTTTCGTGCCGCTGATGGCGCGCGGCTGGCCGCTTTTGCGCCGCATGTGGCGCAAGCGCTGGACCAATGGCACGCCACGCAGGCAATCACCGCGCGGCTGCACCGGATGCAGGATCTGGCGCGCCGGATTGGCGTTGGTGGCATGGTTCTGGATGTGACCAGGCCCGCAATCGTGACTGTGGACACGGTCGCGGCCAGCCTGCTTGCGGGGCACGGGCTGGACGCGCGGGCAGTGCTCGACATTGCCAAACCGCAAGACGCGCCTGCCTTGCACACACTTTCTGCGGGGCTTGATCTGCTGGTTTTGTCTGACACACCAGCAAAGGGGCTTATGCCGGGGCAGGTGATGGCCTATTTGCGCCGGACAGATGCCCCGCTGCCCGACCCTGTTCATATTGCCGCAGCCCTTGGTATTTCCCGCGCCGAGGCGCGTCTTGCCTGCGCGATGGGCGAAGGCGCATCGCTGAGTGCGGCTGCCGCGCAGCTGGGCCTGACGGTGGAAACCGCGCGCAATTATTCCAAACGTATCTATGCCCGCACCGGATTACGCGGGCAGGCGGCACTGGTGCGGTATCTGTGGTGCAGTGCCTTGATGCTTGCGCGTTGATCCGGGGCGCGCGTGCGCGCGCGCAACAGAAAGATTGTGCCATAAGCGACGAGGCGTTAAGACTTGTGGGATAAGATGTTTCAGCAATCCTGATGTGCCCGAGCAGAAGGCGCGCGGGGCGTTATATGGCGGGCAAGGAATAGGGCAGATCGGAATGACAGAAGCAATGTCACGGCGTGAAATCGAAGATGTCTTGTCATCAATCCGCAGATTGGTCTCGCAGGACCAACCCCGACAGGACCATACGGCCCCCGAACATGACGGCAGCGCGGCACCTGGCAAGCTGATCCTGACATCGGAATTGCGCGTGTCTGACGATCCGGCTGAACCGGAATCCGATTTGCCTGCTGGCATTAATGATGCGCAAAATGGCGAATCTAACGGCGCGCAGGGCGCTTTTACCGCGAATGCGCAAACAGATGATGCCACTGGCGATAGCGAGGCCGCAGGCCCGACTGCGACAGATGACACGCCCAGTGCAATTCATGTGCTGCGCGCGATGAACCAGCGCGACGCGGACCAAAAAACTGCCACCGCCGCTGTGGACGATGCGACCCGGCCGGACAGTTCGGCGTTGCCGCCTGATGCAGACGGCGATCTTGTGCTTGAAGCCACATTGGCGCGGCTTGAACGTGTTTTGTCAGAACAGAAAACGCAATCCCAAGCGGACGGTGACCATTCGCATTCCGTGACGCCGGACACATTGCGGCCTGCGCCCGATGCACATGCGGGCGATCTGACAGATCCGCAGCAGACCGCCGCATCATCAGATGATCCGGTAATAGATGAAGCGATGCTGTATCAGATCGTCGCCAATATCGTGCGTCAGGAATTGCAGGGCGAACTGGGCGAACGGATCACGCGCAATATCCGCAAACTGGTGCGTGCTGAAGTGGCGCGCGAATTGCAGTTGCGTAAGCCCTAGGACGGGTTGCCGGACCGCGAATATGGCCTGAAGGCGGCATTCCAAGGTGCGGAGCAAAGGCCGCAGGCCGCCGCGCCATCGGTGGGCCGTCCCGCGGCCTGCCGATTTTGCTGATGGCAGTCCAAGTCTTTGAACGCAGGAGTATGCAGCCTGCATAAACTGCATTCAAATAATGTCGGATCGGCAGACCCCGGCCCACCGATGGCGCGGGCTTTATCCAAGCGCGAATGTCCCCTTCAGGCCACAATCACCCCAACCAGACTGTTTCAGCCGAACCCGCCAGTTTCATCACGCATCATCTTCCAGCAGGTGATCTTCCCAGTCGTCCAGCGGGATCTGGGCTTCTGACACAGTGCGGTCCTGCATGGAAATGCCTGCCGCATGCACCGAATTTGCATCGCCCGTGATCAGCGGGTGCCATTGGGGCAGCTTGCGCCCCTCATGAAGCCGCCGGTAGGCGCAGGTTGCGGGCATCCAATATGCGATGTCGTTCAGGGTATCTGGTGTCAGCACAACGCATTCCGGCACGATTTGCTTGCGGATCTCGTAATTGCCGCACCGGCATGTGCTGTCGTCAAACAGGCGGCAGGCCACGCGGGTGAAAACCAGCTCTTCTGTGTCAATATCTTCCAGCTTGTTCAGGCAGCATCTGCCACAGCCATCGCACAGGGCTTCCCATTCTTGCGGGGTCATCTTGTTCAGGGGCACAGTGTCCCAGAAACGGGGGCGCAATTCATCACTCATTCGGGGCATGTAAGACGCCAGCAGGCCAAGGGAAAGGTGAAATTCCTGCGCGGGGCTGAATTCGTTACGTCTGGCGCAGCAATTTTCCGGGATTCATAATGCCTTGCGGGTCCAGTGCCGCTTTCACACTGGCCATCACGTCCCAGCCTGCACCATGTTCGGCGTCCATGTATTTCAGTTTACCCATGCCAATTCCATGTTCCCCGCTGACCGTGCCACCCAGCCGCAGCGCGCGTTCGGCCATGGTATGGGCCAGCGCATGCGCCTTGGCAATCTGCGCGGGATCATCACCGTCAGGCAGCAGCAGGGCGTGAAAATTCCCGTCGCCCACATGGCCCAGAATTGGCCCCGGCAGGCCGGAATTTGCAATATCGTCGGCGGTTTCGCGGACGGCCTGCGCCAGTTTGGAAATCGGCACACAGACATCCGTGGTGATCGCATGCGCATTGGGCCATGCCGCGCGCGCGGTGTAATAGGCGTTGTGGCGCATTTTCCACAGGCGGTTGCGGTCCTCAGGCCGGTCTGCCCATTGAAAGGCGCTGCCGCCCATATCAGCAACAATTTCACCAAAGCTTTCGGCCTGTTCGCGGGTGCTTTGGGGCGAGCCGTGGAATTCCACCATCAGATGCGGCTTTTCCAGCATATCGGTGCCGTTCTGCGCATTGAACAGCCGCACGAATGTTGCGTCGATGAATTCGATACGCGCCATCGGAATGCCGGACTGGATGGTCAGAATAACAGTCTGCGTCGCGGATTCCATGTCGTCGAATGCACAGACTGCCGCAGATATGGCGTCCGGCTGGCCCCGCAGGCGCAAGGTCAGTTCGGTGATCAGCCCAAGCGTGCCTTCGGCGCCCACAAACAACCCAGTCAGATCATACCCTGTCGAGGATTTGGGCGCGCGGGTGCCGGTGCGCAGGGTGCGGCCATCGGCCAGCACCGCTTCCAGTGCCAGAACATTGTCGCGCATCGTGCCATAGCGCACGGCGGTCGTGCCTGATGCCCGCGTTGACGCCATCCCCCCGATCGAGGCATTGGCACCCGGGTCCACCGGGAAAAACAGCCCCGTTGCGCGCAAATCCTCGTTCAGTTGCTCGCGCGTAACACCTGGCTGGACAATGGCCAGCATGTCGTCGGCGCAGATGTGCAGCACACGGTTCATGCGGCTGAAATCAACGGTAATCCCGCCCTGCGGGGCCAGCGCATGCCCTTCCAGCGACGTGCCCGCGCCCCAGCCGATAACCGGCATGCGGTGTTCGGCGCAGATGGCCACAATGCCAGCGACATCAGCGGTGGTTTCGGGATAGGCCACGCCATCGGGCGGCATATCAGCGAAATGCGATTCCGATTGGCCGTGCAGCGCCCTGTCCGACGCGCCAGTGGTAAACTTGTGGCCCAGCAGCGCATTCAGGGCATCAAACGCGGCTTGCATGGCGGTCACACCCGTTCGACAGTGACTTTTCCTGCGTCAAAGGCCAGATAACCCTGCACCTGGGCCGCCGCTTCGCTTGGCGCAGTCAGGCTGTAGGCTGCATTTTGCAACAGCCCTTCGGGGCTGGAAATATGGTAGAATTCGCCCGCGCCGCGATCATCGCAGATCAGCGTCCGGTCCGAGGGTTCCAGAACCGCGGCGGCAATATCTTCGCGTGGGAAATAGATGACAAAAGGGTAGTCACGCTGGATAAGTTCCAGCGCCGCGTTGCTTTCCCCGATCACGGCCCCATTGGCGCGCACCACCCATGTTCCTTCGGCGGGATATATCTTCAAATGCCGCATCATGCTGTTTGTGTCCTTGCTGTTTTCCCTGTCGCGCGCACTATTGCAGGGTTTGACCTGAAGGCAAAGTGCGCAAATTGTCCGCGGATATTCATCTTATACAGGACTGCACGCTGCGGCCAGCCAACTGCGTGCGTGCTCTCGTACCAGTGGCGACAGCAGCGTGACAACCCGTTCATGATAACGGTTCAGCCACGCGCGTTCGTCCGTGCTCAGCATGTCGGTCATCACAAGGCGTGTGTCAATCGGCGCGAGTGTCAGGGTTTCAAACCCCAGCCAGTCGCGCGCATCGCCGCCTTTCGGGGTGGGGGGCATACGCACGCTTACAAGGTTTTCGATCCGTATGCCAAAAGCCCCTTCGCGGTAATATCCCGGCTCGTTGGACAGGATCATCCCTTCGGCCAGCGGCACTTGCGAAATGCGTGACAGGCGCTGTGGCCCTTCATGCACGGACAGGAATGCGCCAACGCCGTGGCCGGTGCCGTGGTCATAATCCAGCCCCGCCAGCCAAAGCGGATAGCGCGCAAGCGCGTCCAGATGCCCGCCTGCCACGCCACGCGGAAACCGCGCGCGCGAAATTGCGATCATGCCTTGCAGGACGCGGGTGAAACATTCGGCTTCCAACTGGCCCACAGGGCCAATAGCGATTGTGCGGGTGATGTCGGTTGTTCCGTCCAGATATTGCCCGCCCGAATCCACCAGCATCAGATCACCGGGAATCAGGCGGCGATTGCTGTCTTCGGTCACGCGGTAATGCACAATCGCGCCATTGGGGCCGGACCCCGCGATTGTATCAAAGCTCAGGTCTTGCAGCGCGCAGGTATCGTGGCGGCACGCTTCCAGATGTTGCGCGATGTCGATCTCGGTCAGGACATGGTCGCGGTTGGCAACCAGTTCGGCGGCCTGCGCATCCAGCCAGCACAGGAATTCCACCATTGCTGCCCCGTCGCGCAGATGCGCCGCGCGCGCGCCTGCCAGTTCGGCCTGCGTCTTGCACGCTTTGGGCAGCAGGCAGGGGTCTTGCATGAAGCTGGTGGGAACATTGCTGTCGCGCAGTATATCCAGCACCCGCAACGGCACAGACCCCTTGTCCAGACGCACTGGCCCCGAAAGCGTGCGCAGCGCAGGTTCAAACGCTTCAAAGGGGCGAATTTGCACACCGCTGCCCAGATCCACCCCATCCAGTTTTTCGGGCGGCGCAAACAGGTCCACGCGGCCATCATCATGGACAATCGCAAATCCCTGCATCACCGGCAGGCGTGGCAGATCGCCGCCGCGTATGTTCAAAAGCCAGCAAATGCTGTCAGGCTGCGTCAGAATGGTGGCGCGCTGGCCCGCGGCGCAAAGGGTTGCGCCAAGGCGTTGGCGCTTGGCGGATGCGTCCGCGCCTGCCAGATCTTCGGGATAGGCGCGCGCGGGCGCAGCGGGCCGGGCGGGGCGGTCGGTCCACAGCGCATCTATCTGGTTTTCCATGCGCTGAAGGGAAATGCCACTGCCCTTCAGCCCCTGTTCCAACGCGTCGATTTCATCAGGGGTGTGCAGCCATGGATCAAACCCCACGATCCCGCCCGCTGGCAAGGCATCTTGCAGCCATGCGGCGGGTTTGGTTTCGGGCCAGTTGACGGGGGTGAAATCAGGCGCGCATTGCAGCCGCGCCTGCACACGGTAGCGCCCGTCCACAAACAGACCCGCGCGGTCAGGCAGCACAATGCAGAACCCCGCCGAGCCGGTGAACCCCGTCAGCCATGCCAGCCGTTCATCACATGCGGCCACATATTCACCCTGATGGGCGTCGGCGCGCGGAATGATGAACCCGTCAACGCCTTGATTTTGCAAGGTGCTGCGCAAGGCGCGCAGGCGGGGCGGGCCATCATCCGGGCGGGTGGTGGCTGTGTAGCTTTGGAACATGGCGCGCGCGCTCCTGATTATGCGTGCGTCCAGTGGTAATGACGGGGGGCAGGGTGGTCAATGGGGCGCCGCCATCAAGGGGCGTGGCGACTGCCCCCTTCCATTGCAGGCCGGGCCGGTCGCGTGTGTAAGCGCGCCCGCGCTGTTGACCAATCTTGACACCTGCGCCTATTGTAAAATTTTATGATTTGCGCGTGTAAAGGTAATTTTTTACAGCACAGGATTGCAACGCCAGCCCTGACAATGCGATAGAAACGGACAGGAAAAATGTTGATGGGCCAATGACCAAGATCAGAAATATGGAAGAATTCGCCCGCTTGACCGGCATTTCGCGGCCGACCGTGTCCAAGTATTTCAATGACCCCGAAAGTGTGCGCAAGACCACCCGCGACCGGATTGAACAGGCATTGGCGCAATATGACTACCGCCCCAATATTTTTGCGGTGAACCAGAACCGCAAGCTGACGAAGAATATCGGCATTGTCGTGCCCTATCTGGCGGACCCGTTCTTTGCCGAAATCGCGCGCTGCATTGAACGACGCTGCATCGAATCCGGCTTTTGGCCCATTTTGTTCAGTTCGCATGGCGATCAGGCATTGGAGAATGACATTCTGGACAGCCTGCGGTCGCTGAAACCGGCGGGGGCATTGCTGGCCCCGCTGGGGCGGCGGTCTGACAGGTCCAGCATCGAGAAATTCTGCAAGGACGTGCCCACAGTGCTGTTCGACAGCTATATCGAAGGCGTGGGAGAGGCTTTTGTCGGGTCTGATAACGCGCAATTCGTGGACCAGATTGTGGAATATCTGTGCCGCACTGGTGCGCCGCCATGCTTTTTCGAAATGCAGCCGGTGAACCCAAACGCGAACAAACGCCGCAACGCCTATGTTTCGGTGATGGAACGCCTTGGGCATGCGCCGAATGTGGTGCGTGTCGCAGGGGACGGGTGGGAGTTTGAAAAGGTCGGCTATGAAGGCGCGCTGAAGGTGATCGACAGCGGGCAATTAACCACGAATACAGTGCTGTGCAGCAATGACCGCCTTGCCATCGGGTTTCTGACCGCGTGCTATGAACGTGGCTTGCGGGTGGGACATGCGGCGGATTGCGCGCTGCGTGTGGCGGGCATTGATGACCACCCGTTCTCGCGGTTCACCTGTCCGCCGCTGACAACCGTGGCGCAGGATTATGAAGCTGTGTCCAATCGCAGCACCCGAATTCTGTTTGATCTGATTGAACGTGGCCGCTCCGGGCAGGCCCGGTCCGAAACCTTGTTTGAAGGGCGGTTGGTGATGCGGGCATCAGCATAAAAATTTGCGCGCGTAAAATTTATATTGACTGCGCGAAGTGATTCGACTTACCTTGCGGAACATCATCCAATCAACCAAGGGAGGAGAACGGATGTCTATCAGAACGTCACTCGGTATCGCGAGTGCGCTGGCCATTGCTACGGCGACGGCAGGGCATGCACAGGATTTGTCCGGCACCGTGACCATCGCCACCGTCAATAATGGTGACATGATCCGCATGCAGGGCCTGACCGCCGATTTTAACGCGCAATATCCCGACATCACCCTTGAATGGGTCACACTGGAAGAAAACGTGCTGCGCCAGCGTGTCACACAAGACATCGCCACCCGTGGCGGCCAGTTCGATGTCATGACCATCGGCACCTATGAAGTGCCCATCTGGGGTGAAAATGGCTGGCTGGTATCGCTGAACGACCTGCCTGACGCATGGGATGCAGATGATCTGTTGCCTGCCATCCGTGACGGCCTGACGGTAGACGGCGAACTATATGCCGCGCCGTTTTATGGCGAAAGTTCTATGGTGATGTATCGCACCGACCTGATGGAGGCTGCCGGTCTGGAAATGCCCGAAGCGCCGACATGGGAGTTCATCCGTGAAGCGGCGAGCGCCATGACCACTGACAACACCTATGGCATTTGCCTGCGCGGCAAGGCGGGCTGGGGCGAGAATATGGCCTTCTTGTCGGCCATGGCCAACAGCTTTGGCGCGCGCTGGTTCGATGAAGACTGGAACGCGCAGTTCGACAGCGAAGAATGGGCCAATACGCTGAATTTCTACATGGGTATGATGGGCGAATATGGCCCCCCCGGTGCGGCAAATAACGGGTTCAATGAAAACCTGTCGCTGTTCCAGCAGGGCCGTTGCGGCATGTGGATTGACGCAACCGTTGCCGCCAGTTTTGTGACCAACCCTGATGATTCCACTGTGGCTGATCAGGTTGGCTTTGCACTGGCCCCCGATAACGGGCTTGGCAAGCGGGGCAACTGGCTTTGGGCATGGTCGCTGGCCGTTCCTGCCGGTTCGCAGCAAACGGATGCGGCAAAGGCGTTCATCGCATGGGCCACCAGCAAGGAGTACACCGCCCTTGTTGCCGAAAACGAAGGCTGGGCCAATGTGCCGCCGGGAACGCGCACCTCTCTTTATGAGAATGCGGACTATCTGGAAGCGGCCGGTTTCGCGGAAATGACCCTGCGTTCGATCAATTCGGCGGACCCGACGCAGCCGACGGTTGATCCTGTTCCCTACACCGGCGTTCAGTTTGTGGCCATTCCCGAATTTGCCGGTTTCGCAACCGAAGTCGGTCAGGAATTCGCCAATGCGCTGGCTGGCCAGCAATCGGTCGAAGTTGCGCTGGAACGTGCGCAAGCGCTGACCACTGACGCGATGGAATCGGCAGGTTACTGACGTTTTCCTCCCCGGCCAGGGGGTGGCATGCGCGCCACCCCCTGGCTTTTTCCTCTGACGTGCCCCCCCTCATCCATTCCTTCGGCGGCGCCCTGCCGCCCATGGCGGAGATATGACCATGGCAACCAAGGCTTCCAGAACCGCCGCGCGCCTGATGCTGGCCCCCGCAGTCATTCTGCTTCTGGGCTGGATGATGGTCCCGCTGACGATGACAGTGATTTTTTCCTTCAAGCGCTATTTGCCCATGCGCGGCGGCGATCTGGGCTGGGTGGGGTTTGAAAACTATGTCCGGTTTGTAAATTCCAGCGCGTTCTGGCCTGCCGTTCAGTCCACATTGATGATCGTGGGCGGGGTGTTGCTGATTACGATCGTGCTGGGCGTGTTGCTGGCGATTTTGCTGGACCAGCCGATGTGGGGGCAGGGGATTGTCCGCATTCTGGTGATTGCGCCGTTTTTCGTGATGCCCACAGTGTCCGCGCTGGTGTGGAAAAACATGTTCATGGACCCAGTGAACGGGTTGTTTGCGCATTTATGGCGGTTTTTCGGGGCAACGCCGGTTTCATGGTTGTCCGAGGCATCTATGCCGTCGATCATTCTGATCGTGTCATGGCAATGGCTGCCATTTGCGACGTTGATCCTGCTGACGGCCATTCAGTCGCTGGACAGTGAACAGCTGGAAGCCGCCGAAATGGACGGGGCATCGCCGCTGTCGCGGTTTATCTATATCACCCTGCCGCATCTGGCGCGCGCCATTACGATTGTCGTGCTGATTCAGACGATTTTCCTGCTTGCCATCTTCGCCGAGATATTCGTGACCACCCAAGGCGCATTCGGCACCCGCACACTGACCTATCTGATCTTCCAGCGTGTTCTGGAAAGCCAGAATGTGGGGCTGGGTTCCGCAGGCGGCGTCTATGCAATTATTCTGGCCAACATCCTTGCGCTGTTTCTGATGCGCATTGTTGGCAAAAATCTGGACAGGTGAGGAGGACATCATGGCCCGCGCCGCCACAACCCAACGCAAGATCATCAATACCGCATTTGCATGGATGGTGGGTCTGCTGATCTTCTTTCCGATCATGTGGACCATTCTGACCAGCTTCAAGACTGAAGCCACCGCCATTGCCGACCCGCCCGTGTGGTTCTTCTTCGACTGGACGCTGGACAATTACCGTGTCGTGCAGGAACGGTCGGATTACAGCCGTTTCCTGTGGAATTCGATCATCATCGCGGGCGGGTCCACCTTTCTGGGCATGCTGATCGCCATTCCTGCGGCGTGGTCCATGGCCTTTGTGCCGTCCAAGCGGACCAAGGACATTTTGTTGTGGATGCTGTCCACAAAAATGCTGCCCGCGGTGGGGGTGCTGTATCCGATCTATCTGATTTTCATCAAGTTCGGGCTTCTGGACACGCGCATCGGGCTGACCATCGTTTTGATGTTCATCAACCTGCCGATCATGGTGTGGATGCTGTATACCTATTTCAAGGAAATCCCCGGTGAAATCCTTGAAGCGGCGCGTATGGACGGGGCGGGGCTGCGCGAAGAAATCCTGTATGTGCTGACACCGATGGCCATACCGGGCATTGCGTCCACGGTGTTGCTGAATGTGATTCTGGCCTGGAACGAAGCGTTCTGGACCCTGAACCTGACCGCTGCCAAGGCCGCCCCCCTGACTGCCTTCATTGCCAGCTATTCCAGCCCGGAAGGGTTGTTTTACGCCAAACTTTCGGCGGCATCGACCATGGCCATTGCGCCGATCCTGATCCTTGGCTGGTTCAGCCAGAAGCAACTTGTGCGCGGCCTGACGTTTGGCGCGGTGAAATAAGGATAGATGACATGGGACGCATTGTTCTTGACCAGGTGACCAAAAGCTTCGGCGATGTGACGGTCATTCCACCGCTTGATCTGACCATAGAGGATGGGGAGTTTGCGGTATTCGTTGGCCCTTCGGGGTGTGGCAAATCCACGCTGCTGCGCCTGATCGCCGGGCTGGAGGATGTGACATCAGGCGCCATCCGCATTGACGGGCAGGATGCGACCGACATTGTCCCCGCAAAACGCGGGCTGGCCATGGTGTTCCAGTCCTACGCGCTTTATCCGCATATGTCGGTGCGCAAGAATATAGCCTTTCCGTTGCGCATGGCGGGCATGGACCGTGCCGAACAGGACCGGCGCGTGGATATGGCCGCATCGGTGCTGAACCTGACCGATTATCTGGAACGCCGACCGGGGCAGTTGTCGGGCGGGCAGCGCCAGCGCGTGGCCATTGGCCGCGCCATTGTGCGCGAACCGGCGGCATTCCTGTTTGACGAGCCGCTGTCTAATCTGGATGCCGCGCTGCGGGTGGGCATGCGACTGGAAATTTCCGAACTGCACAAGCGGCTGGAAACGACCATGATCTATGTGACCCATGATCAGGTCGAGGCGATGACCATGGCCGACAAGATCGTGGTGCTGCGCGCAGGCCATATCGAACAGGTGGGCAGCCCGCTGGATCTGTATCGTGCGCCGCGCAACCTGTTTGTCGCAGGGTTCATCGGATCGCCCAAAATGAACCTGATTGCGGGGGCCGAGGCCGCGAAACACGACGCCCACACAATTGGCGTGCGGCCCGAACATATTACCGTTTCGGCCACTGACGGGGAATGGTCGGGCGTGGTGGCCGTGTCCGAGCATCTGGGGTCGGATACATTCTTTCATGTCCATGACACCGGACTGGCCGACACGATCACCGTGCGCGCCGATGGCGAAGTGGGCTTTCGCCACGGGGACCGCATTCACATGACACCGCGCGCAGATGTCATTCACCGCTTTGATGAACAGGGACTTCGTATCGCATGACACGACTTGCAGGCAAAACCGCGCTGATCACAGGGGCCGCGCGCGGCATCGGGCTGGCGTTTGCGCAGGCTTATATCCGTGAAGGGGCGCGCGTGGCGATTGGTGATATCGACATGGCCCGCGCGCAGAACGAAGCCACGCGTCTGGGCGATGGGGCGCTTGCGGTGGAAATGGACGTCACGCAGCAGGCCAGCATTGACCGGGCGGTGGATGCAACAGTTGCGCAGTTTGGCCAGATTGACATATTGATCAACAACGCCGCCATCTTCACCGCAGCCCCCATTGCCGAAATTACGCGCGACGATTATGCGCGCTGCTTTGACATCAATGTAGCGGGCACCTTGTTTACGCTTCAGGCGGTGGCGCGGCACATGATCGCACGCGGGCAGGGCGGCAGGATCATCAACATGGCGTCGCAGGCCGGCCGGCGGGGCGAGGCGCTTGTAGGCGTCTATTGCGCAAGCAAGGCCGCGATCATCAGCCTGACGCAATCGGCGGGGCTGGACCTTATCAAGCATGGGATCAACGTGAATGCGATTGCGCCGGGCGTCGTCGATGGCGAGCATTGGGACGGCGTGGATGCGTTTTTTGCCCAATATGAAGGCAAGCCACCGGGCCAGAAAAAGCGCGAAGTGGGGGCTAGCGTTCCCTTCGGGCGTATGGGCGTGGCCGATGACCTGACCGGCATGGCCGTGTTTCTGGCCTCAAGCGATGCAGATTACATCGTGGCGCAAACCTATAATGTCGATGGTGGCCAATGGATGAGCTGACACCCCTGACCCTTGCCACACTGGACCGCCTGCCTGCGCAAGTGCGGGTGCCGCGCTACGGGCGCGCGCAGCTGTCGGCGGGAATTGTGCATATTGGCTTGGGCAATTTTCACCGTGCGCATCAGGCGTGGTATCTGCACCGGCTGTTCGATCAGGGTCTGAACCATGACTGGGCGATCCTTGGCGCGGGCGTGCGTGCGGGCGACGCCGCCATGCGCGACAGGCTGCTTGCGCAGGATTGTCTGTGCACGCTGGTCGAGTTGGACCCCTCCGGCAAATCTGCCGAAGTGACGGGCGCGATGATCGGCTTTTTGGCCGTGGAGCCTGACAATGCAGCACTGGTGGCGCAGATGGCCGACCCTGCAATTCGCATCGTCTCGCTGACCGTTACCGAAGGGGGCTATTTCATTGACCCTGCCAGCGGGGGCTTTGACAGCGCGCATCCCGATATTGTGCATGACGCGGCGAACCCTGCGCGCCCGCGCACGGCATTCGGGGCCATGGTTGCGGCACTGCGGTTGCGGCGCGCAAGCGGGGCAGGGCCGTTTACAGGGCTGTGTTGCGACAACCTGCAAGGCAATGGTGCGGTGTTGCGTCAGAGCGTGGTGTCGCTTGCGCGCCTGTCCGATCCCGATCTGGCGGACTGGATAGATGCCCGCTGCACCTTCCCGAATTCCATGGTCGATTGCATCGTGCCTGCCACGGGGGCGCGCGAAATCGCACTGGCGCACGGGTTTGGCATAGATGACGCCGCGCCCGTGACACATGAGAATTTTCGCCAATGGGTGATCGAAGATGATTTCTGCGCAGGCCGCCCCGACTGGGACCGCGCCGGTGTGACATTTACCGACAACGTCCATGATTACGAGGCCATGAAAATCCGCATCCTGAATGGCGGTCATCAGGTGATTTCCAATTGCGGTGAATTGCTGGGGCTAAGCACCATTGCGCAAACCATGGCACATGACCGTATTCGCGCGTTTCTGCGCCGCGTGGTGCGTCATGAGATCGCCCCCCATGTCGCGCCGGTGCCCGGTGCCACACCGCTGGCGTATCTGGACCAGATCGAACGCCGCTTTGCCAACCCTGAAATTGCCGACACCACGCGCCGCGTGGCCTTTGACGGGTCCAGCCGCCATCCGGGATTTATTGTGCCGTCCATCCGTGACGGGTTGCACAGCGGCGCGCCGGTTACGGGGCTGGCGCTGGTTTCTGCGCTATGGGCACGCTATTGCACAGGCACCCGCGAGGATGGCAGCGCCATTGACGCAAATGACCCGAACTGGGACGCGCTTCAATCGGTGGCACAGGCCGCAGCGCAAAACCCGCGGCTGTGGCTGGAACAACGCCAGTATTATGGCGATCTGGCGCAGCAGCCGCGTTTTGCCGACGCGTTTTGTGACTGGCTGGACATGATCTATGCCGACGGCGTTGACGCCAGCCTTGCGCAGTATCTGCACCAAGCGAAGGTATAGCGCGCTTCATGAAATCACGCAGAAACGCGCCTGCGGGCCGGATGGGTTTTGTGTATAGATATTGCCCAAATTGCGGGCGAAAAGGTCAAAAAATAGTCAAATCTGATAAAGGCTTGCGAACCCGCCGATACGGCATTGCCCCCGCCAGACAGGGTATCGCCAAATCTGTGCCTCGCCTTCCATAGGGGTTTTCCGGCAGATACGGGCTGTTTGCAGGGGCGCTGGTGGCAAATCTGCCCAAATGGTGACGGATTGACCTAGGTGCAGTGCGGTGTATGACAAATTTACGCAATCGTCATACTGCGCGCTTACCCGTCCATCTGCCAAAAGGACCGCCCATGTTCAAACCCGTTATCGCCGCGCTGCCGACGGACCTGCCCATTATAGCTGGCGGGCTGCATCCGGGCCATGTGGGCAAGGGGCATTGCCATGTCACGACACGGTAATCTGGTGGGCAATAGTCTGGCAGGTGTGGCACTTTGCTTTGCGGCAGGGATTTGCGCCCCGCAGGCGGCCTTTTCCCATGCAGCCCTGATGACCGCCGAATCCGCGCAGGCCATCCGCTTACAGGCGCAATACGACACCGGCGCGCCCATGGCGCAGGCGCAGGTCATCATTTACGCACCCGACGCGCCGTCCGATGTGTGGGGGCGCGGGATAACAGACCGTGACGGGCGTTTTGATTTTATCCCCGATGATATTGCCGGGCGCTGGTCGGTGCAGGTGCGTCAGGCCGGTCATGGGGTTATGGCCCATGTCGATATCAGCGCGGGCGCGCCTGTTATCATTGCCACATCCCCGCAGGATACATGGCTGCAACGCGCTGTGATGATCGCGCTGGTGGCCTGGGGGGCGTTGGGGACGGCGCTGTTTGCCTTGCGCAACAAAGGCAGGCCAGATGCATCTGCCTGACGGAATTGTTCCGGTTGAATTTGCGCTTGCGGGGTATGCGGCCAGCGGGGTGCTGACCGCGTTTGCCCTGTCGCGGGTGAACCGCCAGCCTGACCCGCGCGCCGCAATCCCGCGCGCGGCCATGTTGACGACGGTGTTTTTCGCAGCCTCGCTTGTCGCAATTCCGGTGCCACCGACATCTGTGCACCTGATGCTGTCGGGGCTGATGGGGGTGATGCTGGGCTGGTTTGCCATGCCCGCCATCATGGTGGGGCTGTTTTTGCAGGCGGTGCTGTTTGGTCATGGCGGGGTGACCACATTGGGGCTGAACGGGCTTATTCTGGGGCTGCCTGCGTTGCTGGCATACGGATTTTGGTGCGCGGCGGGGCGGCGCTGGCCGGATGTGGCTGCGCTGGTCGCGGGCAGCGGCGCGGTGGTCCTTGCGCTGGCGATATTTACTGCGATCGTGCTTTCGGGCCTGCCGGTTGCGCTGGATGCAGGGACGGAAACCGTGGCGATCAGGGCGTTCTTGCTGGCGCATCTGCCGCTGGTTCTTGCCGAAGGGGCGGTTGTGGTGGCGCTTTTGCGGGTGCTGCGCCGGGTTGAGCCGGGACTGGTGCCGCATGGCTGACATCACGTCCGCCCCGAAAACGCACGCACCGGCACAGCCTGACCCGCGCGCGCGGCTGGTCATGGCCCTGATGCTGGCGTTTGCATTTGCAGCGGTCGGCAATGCCCTGCTGCTGCCGGTTCTGGGGGCGGTGGCGCTGGCGGTGCTGGCGCGCTCGGGTATGGGCGCGGCGCAGGTCGCGTTGCGGTTGCGCGGGGCGGGCGTGCTGGCCTTGGGTATTGTGCTGGTGCTGCCATTGGTGGCGGGAACACAGGTGCTGTGGCAGCTTGGCCCGTTGCGCTGGCACGCCGAAGGGTTGGCGGCGGGGCTGTTGATCGCGGCGCGGCTTTTGGCGATCGTGACCGTGACGCTGGCGTTACTGGCCCCTTTGCCGCCGTACCAGTTGGTCGCGGGCGCGCGCGCGCTGGGGGTGCCTGCGCTGATGGCCGATCTGGCACTTCTGACGCTGCGCTATGTGGATGAATTGCGCGCTGAACTGTCCCGCGCGCTGCTGGCGCGGCGGCTGCGTGGCGGCAAGGGCGGCGGCCGCGGCTTGCCGGATTATGGCCTGATATTGGCGGCGGTGCTGATCCGCAGCCATCGCCGCGCCGAAACCCTGTGGGCGGCGATGCGTCTGCGCGGCTATGGGGCGGCGGGGGGCGCACCCGTTTTACCACCGCTTGGCGCGCGCGACATTCGGGGTATGGGGCTGGCCGCAGCGACGGGCATCGCGCTTGTCCTCGCGGATCGCGCATTGTGAACGGGGATGGGCCGCAGGCAATGACGGAACTGTTGCATCTGGACGCGCTAAGTGCGGGCTGGCCGGGGCAGGAACCGGTTGTGCACGACATTTCGCTGACGCTGCATCGGGGCGAACGCGTGGGGCTTGTTGGTCCCAATGGTGCAGGCAAAAGCAGCCTGTTTTTGTCCATCGCGGGGGTTTTGGCGCCGCTTGGCGGGGTCGTGCGCCTGAACGGGCGGCAGGTGCGCAGCGGGCAGTTCCTGCCCGATGTCGCATTGGTGTTCCAGCAGGCCGAAGATCAGCTTTTCTGCCCGACGCTGGCTGAGGATGTGGCTTTTGGTGCGCGCAATATGGGGCTGGCAGGCCCCGCGCTGGAGCAGCGTGTGGCGCAGGCTTTGGCGGCCTGTGATCTGACCGCAGTGGCCGATCGTCCGGTGCACCAGTTGTCAGGTGGCGAAAAGCGGCGGGCCTGTATCGCGGGGGCGCTGGTGATGCGGCCTGCGCTGATGTTGCTGGATGAACCCAGCGCAGCGCTGGATCTGCGCAACCGCCGCAAGCTGATTGCATTGCTGCACCAGACAGATCAGGCGCTGTTGATTGCCAGCCATGATCTGGAACTGGTGCTGGAACTGTGCCCGCGTGTGATTGTGATGGATGCGGGCCGCATTTGTGCCGACGGGCCTGCGCGCGATGTGTTGGGCGATGCACGCCTGATGGCCGCGCATGGGCAGGAAGTGCCCCATTCCCTGACCCCGCATGAGGGTGCTACGCATATGCACCGCACGAAAACGGGGCGCGTTTGTTGAGGGGCAGGTTCAGAGGCTTTGGTTGACGCGCAAGATCAGAAGCTGTCCTTGACGTGCAGATGTTCATGCGCGGTTTCGGGCCCGTCGCCATGGTCATGGGTGTGCTGGCGGGCCTCGACCGGGATCAGGAACAGATTTCCATGCATCACCCCGCGCTGGCCCAGAACCCCGTCGGCATAGGCGCGCAGCGCTGTCACCGGCCCCCGCAAAATAGCAGTTTCCAGACAGGTTTCATGGTCCAGATGCACATGGTTCGTGGTCACGCCCAATGCGTGGTGGTCATGGTGGTGGTGCATCAGCCGGCGTGCCAGATCGCGGGTGTCATGGTCATAGACGTAAGCAAGAACGCCCATTGCATCCCCGTCTTCCGGTCCCTGACCCTGTTCGCGCAATCCGGCGCGCAGCAGATCGCGCACAGCTTCGGAGCGGGTATCATAGCGCCGCGCTGCCGCGAAAGCATCCAGATCGGCGCATAGCGCATCGGGCAGCGTAATGGTCACACGTTGCATTTGCATATGTCCTTTTCGTGTTCAGGCTGGCATGGCGGGGATAAAGCAGTTTCAGAAACTGGCACGGGCGGGAAAGAGGGGGGCGGCTGCCCCCTCTTGGGCCTTGTGGCCCAATTCACCCCCTGCGGATATTTGGCCCAGAATGAAACATGAACTGGTTTTGCACAGGATTGGGGGGGGAGGCAATTGCGCGATGCCGGGTGCTGTCTGCCACAGTCGGGGTTTTGAACAGAAAAAAACGGGGGTGAGAAACCTCACCCCCGTTTTAATGTCAGTCTAGCCGGAAACCGGTTCAGGCCAGAGCGAGATTCGTCGCGGATTCGCGGCCATTGCGGTCGCTTTCCAGATCGAATGTGACGGCTTGGCCGTCATCAAGCTGGCGAATGCCTGCGCGTTCCAGAGCGGTCACATGGACGAAAACGTCCTTGGAGCCATGCTCGGGTGCGATAAAGCCAAAACCTTTGGTTGCGTTAAACCATTTCACGGTGCCGTTGGCCATCGTGATATCTCCTTATTAAGTACCACCCGCAGTATTGCGATGGCTTGGCTCAGTGTCGTCAGAGTCGCAACTGAAGCCGAAAGGAGACAGAAGATCGAATGAAGAAGCTTTGCCTGACCCGTATGCCTGTTTGCGTATGTAATTGCAAGGGGCGTTGTTGATAAACTTGCACGCAGGGGCGCTGGCGCTATCTGGCAGCGCCCCTGTGGTCATGCGAATTTGCGATCATGTGTCATCAGGTTTTGAACACCCGGTAGATCGCCGGTATTGCCAACACAGTCAGCAAGGTCGATGTCAGCAGACCAAACAGAAGTGATAACGCCAACCCCTGAAAGATGGGATCGAACAGGATGACCAATGCGCCAAACATCGCGGCCAGTGCGGTCAGCAGGATAGGCTTGAACCGGATCGCGCCCGCGTCAATCAAGATGTCGATCTGGCTTTTGCCGGTCGGGTCCGCGTGGCGGATGAAATCCACCAGCAGGATGGAGTTGCGCACGATGATGCCCGCAAGCGCGATAAACCCGATCATCGAGGTGGCCGAGAAGGGCGCCCCCCACAGCCAGTGCCCTGCCATGATGCCAAGAAATGTCAGCGGCACAGGTGTCAGCACAACCAGCGGCAGCCGGAAAGAGCCGAACTGCGCCACGACCAGCACATAGATGCCCAGAAGCGCCACCCCGAATGCGGCCCCCATGTCGCGGAAGGTTACCCATGTCACTTCCCATTCGCCATCCCACAAAATGGTGGGGCGGCTGTCATCAATGGGCTGACCATTGAGCAAGATCACGGGTTTTTCGCCATCTGGCCAGTCCATCGCATCAAGGGCGCGGCCCACTTCGATGATGCCGTAAAGCGGGGCTTCAAACCGCCCTGCGAGTTCGGCGGTCACCATTTCAATGCTGCGCCCATTGCGGCGGAACACCGGATAGGAGGCGCGTTCCTGCGCAATGCTCACGACATCGCCCAGTTCCACGATACCGGTTGCGGCGGGCAGGGCATTGGCGGGAATGGGGGTGGAGAGGAAGCGTTCATCCAGCACCCTGTCGGATTTGTCGCGTGCGATCATCAGGGGTATGGGGTGGCGGCCTTCGCCGCGGCTGGAATAGCCCACTGTCTGCGTGCCATTCAGCGCGGCGATGGTGTCGAACACATCGTGTTCCTGCACCCCGAAAAATTCCAGCTGGTCGGGCGAGATCAGCGCGCGCAGCCGCCGGGGCGGGGTGCCGAAACTGTCATCCACATCGACAATGAAATCCACGCTTTCGAAGGCTGCGCGCAACCGGTGCGCGGTTTTGCGGCGCGTGGCACTGTCAGGGCCGTAGATTTCGGCCAGAAGGGTGGCCATCACGGGCGGGCCGGGGGGTGGTTCAACAGTTTTCAGGCTGGCCCCTTCCGGCAGCTCCAGCTTGTCCAGACGCGCGCGCAGGTCCAGCGCCACAGCATGGCTGCTGCGCCCCTTGCCCGACAGGGTCAGCGCCACATCGCCCATATGCGGGTCTGATCGCAGGAAGTAATGCCGCACCAGCCCGTTGAAATTGAACGGTGCCGCCGTGCCGGCATAGGTTTGTGCAAAGGTGACTTCGGGCAATTCCAGCGCGATGCGGGCCACGGATTGCGCGACAGCATCGGTGGCCTGCACGGCGCTGCCTTCGGGCATGTCGATCACCACGGCCAGTTCGGTCTTGTTGTCAAAGGGCAGCAGTTTGACTGTCACATGCTGCGTATAAAGCAACCCGAGCGAGCCGAAGGACAGCACAACCGTTACAACCAGGAACAGCGCGCTGCGCGCCTTGGTGGCCAGCACCGGGCGTGCCACTGCGGCAAAAGCCCGCCCCAGCCGACCGCCATCCGCGCCGTCATGGGCATGCATCGGCGCATTGCCCGCGATCTTGACCATCAGCCAGGGTGTGACCATCACGGCAATGAAAAACGAAATGATCATCGCCGCCGAGGCCACAGCGGGAATGGGACTCATGTAAGGGCCCATAAGCCCCGACACGAACAGCATGGGCAGAAGGGCTGCCACAACTGTCAGGGTGGCGACGATCGTGGGGTTGCCCACTTCGGCCACGCCGTCAATGGCGCGGGTGATGCGGTCGCGCCCATCCTTCATGCCCCAGTGGCGGGCGATGTTTTCGATGACGACAATCGCATCATCCACCAGAATGCCAATGGAAAAAATCAGCGCGAACAGGCTGACGCGATTCAGCGTGTAGCCCATGATCCAAGCTGCAAACAATGTCAGCAGAATGGTCACCGGGATGACAATCGCCACCACGATGCTTTCGCGCCAGCCGATGGCCATCAGCGTCAATGCGATGATCGACAATGTGGCCAGAAACAGTTTGACCAGCAGCGTGTTGGCCTTGCCTTCGGCGGATTCGCCGTAATTGCGGGTGATTTCCAGCGTGACCCCATCGGGCAGCAAGGTTTGTTGCAGCGTGGCCGCGCGGTCCAGCAGGGCGCTGGCCACAACCACGGCGTTTGCCCCGCCACGTTTGGCGAAGGCCATGGTCACGGCGGCTTCGCGCTGGATGGTGCCGTCAGGCCTGCGGGTGATATGGGCCACCAGCCGGTCGGATGTGTCGGACACGAATTCCACATCGGCCACATCGCCGACATAGACGGGGCGGTTGTCGCGGGTGGTCAACAAAAGCCCCGCGATTTCTGCAGGCGCGGTCAGGCTTTGACCGGCAACAAGGTCAATCTGTTCGCCCCCGTCGCGCAGCAATCCTGCGGTCATGGTGCGGTTGGCGGCGGCCACCTTGCCTGTCAGATGTTGAAGCGTCACGCCGTGAAGCGCCAGCCTTTCGGGATCTGGCGCAATGCGGATCGCCTCTTGTGCCTCGCCGACGATATAGGACAGGCCCACATCGGTGACGCGCGCCAGATCGGCGCGCATTTCGCGTGCAAGGCGCGTCAGATCATTGGGGCTGATGCCCGCATCGGGCGCGCTGGCCAGCGTCAGGGTGACAATGGCCACATCGTCAATCCCGCGCCCGATGATCAGCGGTTCGGGAATGCCTGTGGGGATCTGGTCCATATTCGCGCGCACCTTGTCATGCACGCGCAGGATGGCAGTGTCGGACGGGGTGCCGACCACAAAGCGCGCTGTGACCATGGCGCGGTTATCGTGGGTCTGGGAATAGACATGCTCGACCCCGTCAATGGCCTGAATGATCCGTTCCATGGGTTGCGACACAAGGCGCACGGCGTCATCTGCATTCAGCCCCGGTGCCTGCATCAGGATATTGACCATCGGCACGGAAATCTGTGGCTCTTCTTCGCGCGGGACAAGCATCAGGGCAATCAGCCCCATGGCCAGCGCCGCCAGCATGATCAGGGGCGTCAGGGCCGAACGGATGAAGCCCTTGGTCAAATGCCCGGCAATGCCAAGGTTTTGTGCGGGGCCGGTCATGGCAATACCACCGTGTCACCCGCGCCAAGGCCGCTAAGGATTTCGACCATCGGCACCCCGCCAATCTGGTGGCGCTGGCCGGGCACGACAGTGCGCAGGCCCTGCCATGGCCCTGCAACCTGCACGAAATCAAGGCCAGCGCGCGTGCCAAGCGCAGCTTCCGGCACCAGCAGGGCCGCGCGCGTACCGATTGGCAGGCGGACCAGAACGCGGGCGTTTACAAATGTCCCGTCCAGATCATCCACAGCAACATCAGCCATGACACGCCCGCCTTCGATCCGGGGGTATATTCGCGCAAGCGTGCCGGTCACATCGCCCTGTTGCGCTGCAATGAAAATGGAATCGCCTTCGGTCAGGGCGTGGGCGTGGCGTTCGGGAATGGCAAGGCGCAAGAATACACCACCGCCGCCGATAGTGACCACTGCTTCGCCGGGCATGATGATCGCACCATCCGCCTGAGGGACCGTTAACACACGCCCTGAAACGGGGGCCAGAACGATGCCTTCGCTGGCTTGTTGTTCGATGACGGATCGCTGCGCGCGGGTCGCGGCAATCTGGCTTTCCAGAACCTCGACCTGGGTGCGCAACCCGTCCAGCCGCTGCACGGTAGTGACACCACGTTCCAGCAATTCCTCGCTGCGGCGCAACTCGGTCCGGGCGTTGTCCAACTGCGCGGCGAGTGCTTGCAACTGCGCATCCTGTGCGGCCAGTTGCAGATCCAGCTTGTCATCTGTGATCAGGGCGATTTCCTGCCCCGCCTGAACCATGTCGCCTTCGACCACATGCAGGCCCGACAGGGTGCCGCTGATGCGTGCGCGGGCAGGCAGGTTGGTTTGTGGCTGGACTTGCGCAAACACGGCTTTCCAGTCGGTCACCTGTTGGGGGACAAGCGTTAATTCTGTGCTGATGGCGGGAAGCGTGGTTCCAATCAGCGCGACAGCGGCGGCGCGTAGAAGCTTCATTGCGATATTCCTTCGTGAACGGGCTTCAATATATATACAAATTCATGAATATGAATACAATAGTGGTGAAAGTCGAAATCCGAATGACGTGTCCACATGTGCCACACTTCGGCAATCCGGCAGGGATGCGCGCTTTATAGCCTTGAAACGCTTTCAAACAGGTCAAGTAGGTGCCGCGCGATGGGCTGATTCTGCTTCATGGGCACTTCCAATCCCAGTGGGGTATCAGGCGGCAGGGCTGCCAGAATGGCCGCAATGTCAATCTGCCCTGTGCCCGGCGTCAGGCGATCCTCGCGTGCGGTGTGTAGCAACTGCTGAATTGTGTAGGGCGGGTGGCGCAGTGCATCGCAGATATGAATGAAGGGCAGGCGCGCAGGGGGGATTTGCGCGATCTGGTCCAATGTGCTGGCGGACCGGTCGAAATGCAGCACATCCAGCAGCACCCCCACATGCGGCGCGCAGCCCTGCACCACATCCCAGCAGGTGGCAAGATCGGGCACCGGGGTCCATGGAAAAAATTCCAGCACCGGCGACAGGTCCCGCGCGGCGCAATGCGCACCGATCTGGTCCAGTTTGTCACCAAGCCGCGCCAGATCATCATCATAGGGCGCGCAGATCAGGTGGCGCGCGCCCAATTCCGCGCCGGCATCCAGCAAGGGGCGCAGCGTTGCGGGGTCCAGATCCTGTGTGATGCGGACAAATTCGATATCGGACACCGACAGTCCGGTTTGCGCCAATGCATCGCGGGTCGCGCGCATCTGGCCCGGATCATCCATCAGCGGGTAGCCGGGGCTGTCATCTGTGACGCGCAGCAGGCGCAGGCCAACTGCATCAAACCCCGCATCTGCCGCTGCGTGCACAAGGTCGGGCGGGGTCAGGGAAATCGCGCTGAGATGGGCCAGCGATATCGTGCGGGTCATGGGCGTTCGCCTGTGGCGGCATGGTGGCCCGCAACAAAACCGAAGGTCATGGCAGGGCCAAGGTTGATGCCCCCTGCCGGATAGAACCCGCCGAAAGGGCTGGCGGCATCCGCGCCCGCACAATACAGCCCCGCGATGGGCGCGCCCGCAGTGTCCAGAACCCGTGCCGCCCCGTCGCAGGCAAGCCCCGCGAATGTCCCGAAACTGCCGGGCGTGACCCTGACCGCGTGAAAGGGCGGCTTTGCAATGGGGCCCACGCAGGGGTTCGGGCCGTGGTCGGGGTCGCCTTGCAGGCGCATATAGGGTGTGGTTCCCCTGCCGAATTCGGGATCGTGTCCGCGTTCGGCATGGGTGTTCCAGTTCGCAACGGTCCGCGCCAGCGCGGCCGCATCAATGCCGCAGGCGCGTGCAAGGCCCTGAACTGTGTCCGCCGTGTTCAGATAGCCGCGCTTTTGCCACTGCGCCCATGGCACGGGCGCAGGGCGCACGATGCCCAGACCATAGCGGCGCAGAAAGCGGTGGTCGCAGACCAGCCATGACTGCGCGGGCTGGTCAGGCGGCGTCGCGTCCAGCAGGGCGGTGACGTAATCATGATATCCCAGCCCTTCGTTGCAAAACCTGCGTCCGTTGGCCAAAACCCCGATGACACCCGGTTTTCCCCGGTCAATGATATGCGGAAACAGCCCGCGTGCCCCGTCGGGATAGGGCACCTGTGACACGGGGCAAAGGGCGGCAGGTGCGGCGGCGCTTTGGTCGAATTGCGCGCCGAGTGCTGTTGCAAGTGCCGCGCCACCGCCTTGCGCGCTGGGCACCGAAAGGCTGTCATGGCTATCGTTGCGGGGGAAGGTTTGCGCGCGCCGTGCGGTGTCATAGCCATAGCCCCCCGTTGCCAGAATGACGCCCTTGCGCGCGGTGATGATCTGGCCACAGGCCAGCTGCACGCCATCCACAGCGCTTTTGTGGCGCAGCAATGCCGTCACGGTGGTGTTCACCCGCCAGTCCACCCCCAGATCAAGCGCGGATCGCATTAACCGCGCGGCCAGTGCCGCGCCATTGCGCAGGTCCATTCCGCGCCCATGCAGGGCCAGATCGCGGGCATGGCGCAGCACCCGCCCTGTCACATGCAAAAACGACCGCGCATTCCGCGTCATGGTCATGAAGCTGCGCAGGTCTGCCCCTGCCTGAATGGTCATCCCGTGAAAGGTGGTTTCGCGCAACGGCAGGCGCAACAAAGTGATGTTTTGCTTCAGCTTGCGCCCGTCATAAGGGCGCGCAATGACCGACCGCCCGCCCATGCCTGCGCCCGGAACATGGCTGTAAGTGTCTGGAATGCCAGCGCCAAGATCGAATTGCACCGCTGTTTGGTTATGAAAGAAGTCTACCATTCTGGGCGCTGCGTCCAGAAATGCGTCCACGCGTTCGGGGTTGAAATGGTTGCCAAGAACATGTTGCAAGTAGCGGCGCGGGCTGTCTTGCGCGGTATCAATGCCCGCCGCGTGTGCCAGCGACGTGCCGGGCGCCCATATCCATCCGCCTGACAATGCGGTTGTGCCCCCCAGAACACCTGCGGATTCCAGAACAAGCACGTTTGCGCCGTGCGATGCGGCTGTGACCGCTGCGGCAAGCCCTGCGGCCCCGGACCCCAGAATGATGATGTCATAGGATTGTGGGGTCACGCGCACCTCCCTTGTTGCAGGCAGCATTCAAAGGAAAATTCGTTAACGTCAATTATCGTTTTTGCGCAATGCGTAACGCTATGTTAATCTACGCATCGGAGGACATCATGAAAGAACTTACCCTGCGCCAGATCGAGGTTATTCGCGCGGTCATGCTGCGTGGCACCATCAGCGGGGCGGCAGAGTTTCTGGGCGTGTCGCCGCCCGGCATAAGCCGCCTTGTCAAACATACCGAAGAAACCCTTGGTCTGCGCCTGTTTGAACGCCGCGAGGGGTTGTTCATCCCCGCAGTCGAAGCGGGCGCGGTTTTCGATCAGGTGCGCGAGGTGCATCGCGGTGTCGAAAACCTGCATGATGCGCTGTTTAATCTGCAAAAGGGCGACGGGGCCGATCTGGCTTTCGCTTCAGCCCCATCGGTGGCGCAATTCATTGCGGCGCGGGTTTTGCGGTCGGTGCGCGGGCGTTACCCTGACTTGTTCATTGATCTGAACATCCTGAAAATTGAAGAAACGGTTGAATACCTGCTGCTTGAACGGGGGGAATTCGTGATCATGTCGTCCGCGATCCAGAACCCCGGGGTCGAGAATACTGAACTGGCGCGCGGGCGCATTGTGGTTGTCCTGCCGGAAGGGCACCGACTGGCCGAGCGGCCCGTTTTGTCAGTGCGCGATCTGGCGGGCGAGCCGTTGATCGGTGTGGACCCGTCCGACCCGTATGGCGCCATTCTGGCCAAGCCCTTCAAAGATGCAGGCGTGCCGCTTGAGCAAAGCATGCGCGGGCGTTTTGCGCAAACCGTGGTCAGTCTGGTGCGCCATGGGCTGGGGGTTGCGTTGATCGACGAATTTTCTGTCGCAGAGGTGTATCTGCCGGGGTTGGTGCGCCGCCCCTTGCAAGAAGAAGCGACTGTGCATGTCAATGTGGTGCGCAAAAAAGGGCGCAACCTGTCCAATTTTGCCGAATACACGATAGAGCGTTTCCGGCGCGAATTGCGGCGGGCCACGGACCAGTGGAGTGATACGGCGCAGCACAAGAATTAACATCAGGTTCATAGAACGTCATATTTGATATTTGACGTTATGCAGATATATCGCAATAACAGAAACAAGGCGCGGTGGTCGCGCCGCTAAGGGAGGATATAATGAAATATACTGTATTCGGTGCAGTTTCCGCCGCACTTATCGGGGCAGGGGGCGCTATGGCGCAGGATTTCCCAACCAAGGAAATTCAGGGCATTATCCAATGGGGGGCCGGTGGGTCAACCGATGTTGTGATGCGGTCTGTGACCCCGCATGCCGAAGCGGTGCTTGGCGGCACGGTTGTGATGCAGAACATGACTGGCGGCGTGGGCGCGATTGGTCTGAACCATGTGGCCGATCAGGCGGCAGATGGCTACACATTGCTGATGGGCGCGGAAAACCCGCTGCTGTACAAGGTCATGGGCCTTGGCGACAAGGATTACAGCGACTTCATCGCGATCAACCTGCTGGCACGCGGCACGCCTATTCTGGTTTCCGGCCAGAACACACCGTATAACGATTATGCTGAACTGATGGAATTCATCGCGGAAAACCCCGGTGAAGTGCGCTTTGGCGCAACTGGTCCCGGCGGCCTGCCATCGGTTATCACGGCGATGATGAACGCGGTCGAGGGTGAGTTGGATGTGATCTCCGTTCCCTTTGATGGTGATGGCCCCGCACTGACCGCGCTGCAAGGTGGCGCGATTGACGTGATGCCCGCCGTTCTGGGCGCCGCGATCGAAGGCATTCGCGCAGGCACAATGAAGCCGCTGGCCGTGTTCGATGTGGAATCGAATGAACGCCTGCCCGACGTGCCGACCGTTGCATCGTTCAATGACGCCTATGATGATCTGTTGCCATGGGGGCCGTTTTTCGGAATTTTCGTGAAAAACGGAACACCTGATGATGTGGTCGGCGCGCTTCAGGCTGCGTATTCCGAAGCCGCCCAGAATGCCGATTTTGTCGAGATGATCGACAATCGCGGCTTCACCATGATGAATATTGCCGGTGACGAAGCCGCCGACTTCATGAACCGCTGGCAGCAAAACACCACATGGCTGCTGCATGATGCGGGTGTGACGCAGAATTCGCCCGAAGATTTCGGCATCGAACGGCCCTGAACGCCTTGGACCAGACCCGTGATGCGGGTCTGGTTTCACCGCCCGTCTGCCTGATGGGCGGTATATTATTCTACCGGTTTGCGGCTTGATACTGCCAGCCCGACCTGTGGACGTTTAATTTGCCGCAATTTCAGTTCGCTGATCCTTGGTGGATTTCCTGAAATTGCTTTACGCCCGTGTTGCGCAGGCGACCATTCGGAATGCCAACACATGATCCGCAGCCGGACGCGCGATGTGCCACAAAAGCTGGCTTTTGTAGGGCACGACATGCGCCGGTTGCTGGCTCGCCCGATGCAGGGAGGATGCAATGGACCCCAATTTCCGCGGTGACGATGATCATCATGACGGAACCTCGGACGCGACACCGGGGGGATATCCGCAACAACGCCGCCCCGGAGAGGTTTTCTTTACCTGCTTCTTGCTGGTGGCAAGCGCGGTCTTGCTGAATGAGGCCTTTGGCATATCGGGGTTTGACAAATTGTCTGCACCCGGCACTGTGCCGGTTGTGACCGCAGCCATTATGGTGGTGTGCATGGCGATTATCTTTTTCCAGACAATCCGCCTGCCGAAAGTCACCGGCGAAAGCATTGCGCGCGACATTCTGCCATGGCGGGTGCTGGCCTTTGTCGGGTGTCTGGTCGCCTATGCGCTGGCCGTGCGCCCTTTGGGTTTCTTGCCCACAACGGCTTTGTTTCTGGTGTTCGGTATCCGGCTTTTGGGGCGCGGGTGGGTGTTTTCCGTGGGCGTGGGGCTGGGGGCGCTGGTCTGTATCTGGATCGTGTTCCGCATTGTGTTCACTGTGCTTATGCCGCCCGGTATCGTGCCTGAAGCGGAACTTGTGCAGATCATCCGCAATCTGTTCAGCGGGGTCCGGTGATGGAGGCGCTTTCAGCATTTGTAACGGTTCTGGCCCAACCGCAGCTTCTGGCGCTGGTGGCGCTGGGCACATTCGCGGGCATCTATATCGGGGCCATTCCGGGCCTGTCGGTGACGATGGCAGTGTCGATCCTGATTTCGTTCACCTTCTCATGGTCGGTCTATCCGGCGCTGGCGCTGATGGTGGGCATCTATATGGGGGGCGTGTATGGCGGCGCGCGCACCGCGATTTTGTTAAACATTCCCGGCGCACCGTCGGCCATTGCCACGGCGCTGGACGGCTACCCGATGGCCAAACGCGGCGAGGCCGGTCAGGCCATCGGGGTCAGCACGGTCATGTCCGTGATCGGCGGCTTTGTCGGAATTGCGGTGCTGGCCGTGGCCGCGCCGCTGGTGTCGGATTTCGCGCTGCGGTTCCAGCCGCGTGATTACATGTTTCTGGCGGTGCTGGGCATTTTGCTGGTGGGGTCACTGTCGACGGGATCGCTGGTCAAGGGTATCTTCGCCGGTGCGCTGGGCATTGCCATTGGCGCAGTCGGGCGCGACCCGCTGACCTTCACGCCGCGCTTTACCTTTGATCTGTCGCTGCTGAACGGGGGCATTTCCTTTATCGCGGTCATGATCGGCATGTTCGGCGTATCTGAGGCGCTGTTGCAACTGCACCATGTCGACAAGAAGGCCATTCGCCAGAAGGTGGGCCGCATCATTCCGTCATGGAAGGTGGTGCGAAAACACCTGCCCTTGTCGATGCAGACATCGACCATTGGCGTGACCATTGGCGCTTTGCCGGGCACGGGCGGCGATATTGCGGCGCTGATGGCCTATGACCATGCGAAACGTGTCACCAAGAACCCTGAACGCCCCTTTGGTGATGGGGCCATGGAAGGGCTGGTTGCGCCAGAGGCCGCGAATAATGCAGCCGTTGGCGGCGCGTTCGTGCCCATGATGACACTGGGCATTCCCGGTGATGCGGTGACCGCGATCATGATCGGTGCGCTGTTCATCCACGGGCTGAACCCCGGCCCGATGCTGATGATCGACCGCCCCGAAATGTTCTGGTTCATCGTGGGCGCGCTGACATTTGCCAATATTTTCTTGTTGATTTTCGGCCTGACGGGGATACGGCTGTTCACCAAACTGGTGGAAATGCCGCGCGCCGTGCTGATCCCGCTGATCCTGATCCTGTCGATCGTGGGGGCCTATGCGGTCAATAACGCGATTACCGATGTCTACTGGATGCTGGGTTTTGGTGTGCTGGGCTATTTCATGCGCCATTACGGCTATCCGCTGGGTCCGGTTATTCTGGGGGTGATCCTGTCGCGCTTGCTGGATGACAACTGGCGGCGTGCGATTATCACCGCACGCGAGGATTGGGGCCGCTTCTTTGACGGCGTGTTTTCAAGCCCGCTGTCATCGGTGTTGCTGGCCGCCATTATCTTTATTTTCCTGTCGCACACGCCGCCCTGGAAATGGGCGAAAGCGCGGTTTTTCGCACGCCCCAAACCAAAAGAGTGACCTATGACCCCTGATCTGCTGCTTGGCCTGATTGGTGACAATATCGCTGCATCGCGTTCACCGCTTTTGCATGTTCTGGCGGGCAGGCAGAACGGGAAGCGCGTGCAATATGACCGGCTGGTGCCCGCAGCACTGGGTCTGGATTTTGCAGCCGTGTTTGCGGGTGCCGCAGCGCAAGGGTATCGCGGGCTGAACATCACCTACCCCTATAAGGAAAAGGTGGTGGCGCATGTCACGGTTGCCGATCCGCAGGTGCGCGCGGTGGGCGCGGTCAACACGGTGCTGTTCGGACCGGACGGGCCAATGGGCCACAACACTGATTATTCGGGTTTTATCGCCGCCTATCGCGGTCTGCGCGGGGATGCGCCAACCGGCGCGGTGTTGATGATTGGCACGGGCGGTGTGGGGCGTGCGGTGGCGTTCGGGTTGGTCGCGCTGGGGGTGCAGGACTTGCGCCTTGTGGACCGCGACCGCGCCAAGGCCAGCGCGCTGGCCGCGGATTTGCAGCGCGCCGCGCCGCAATTGTCGGTGCAGATTGCCGATTGTGCTGAAACGGCGGCATCGGGCGCGCAGGGGGTGGTCAACTGCACCCCTGTCGGTATGGTGGGCTATGGCGGCACGCCGCTTGCGCGCAGCGCCTTGGCGGGAACGCAATGGGTGTTCGATGCGGTCTATACGCCTGCACAGACGCAGTTTCTGACAGATGCCCGCGCGCAAGGTGCGCAAGTGCTGTCGGGGTGGGAATTGTTTTTCTGGCAGGGCGTGCAGGCATGGGCGCTGTTCTCAGACGGGTTGGGGCTGGATCTGGCACGCCTGCGCGCCGACCTGCTTGCCCCTTCGGAGGATGCTGTATGAAACTGTCCCTTGCCACTGTGTCCATTGCCGGTGATCTGCGCCAGAAGCTGGCGGCCATTGCCGCCGCAGGGTTCGACGGGGTCGAGATATTCGAGCAGGACCTGATCGCGTCAGATGCCAGCCCGCGCGAAATCGGGCGGATGGTGCGCGATCACGGGCTGGAGATCACGCTGTTCCAGCCCTTCCGCGATTTTGAAGGGCTGCCGGAGCCGCTGCGCAGTCGTGCTTTCGCGCGGGCGGAACATAAGTTCGACCTGATGGGGGAGTTGGGCTGCGATCTGATGCTGGTGTGTTCAAACCTGCATCCGGCGGCGCGCGGGGGCGTGGACCGGTCTGCCGCCGATCTGCACGCGTTGGGGGAACGTGCCGCACGCCGTGGCCTGCGTGTGGGGTATGAAGCGCTGGCCTGGGGGCGGCATGTCAATGACCACCGCGATGCATGGGAAATTGTGCGCCGCGCGGACCATCCCGCACTTGGGCTGGTGCTGGACAGTTTTCATACCCTTGCGCGCGGCATAGATGTGGACACCATCCGCCGCATTCCCGGCGACCGCATTTTCTATGTGCATCTGGCCGATGCGCCGCGCATTGACATGGACCTGCTGTATCTGTCGCGCCATTTCCGGTGCATGCCGCTGGAAGGGGAGATGGATGTTGTGGGCTTTGCGCGGGCGGTTCTGGCCACAGGGTATGACCATGTATTCAGCCCCGAAATTTTCAACGACCAGTTTCGCGGCGGTGTCGCAGGCGTCATCGCGCGCGACGGGTTGCGGTCGCTGAAGGCATTGCTGGATGCGGCGCGCCGGGCGGAACCGCACCTGCCGCAGCGCCTGCCCGCCATGCCCGCGCCCCAACAGGCGCAGGATGTGGCGTTTCTGGAATTCGCCACATCAGCGGATGAAGAACACGATCTGGGGGCGTTTCTGGCGGGGGCAGGGTTTGAACATGCCGGAAATCATGTGTCCAAATCCGTGTCCCTGTGGCGGCAGGGCAATATCAACATTCTGATCAATACAGAAACGCGCGGCCATGCCCATATGACATGGGTGAACCACGGAACCAGCATCAGCGAGATTGCCCTGCAAGTGCCCGACGCTGCCGCCGCGCAGACCCGCGCGCACGAACTGGGCGCATTGGCCGATGATGAAACCGAACATGGCCCCGGTGAATTGTCGATCCCTGCGCTGCACTCTCTGGGTGGCGGGCTGCTGCGCTTGCTGGATGACGGGCCGGAACTGCGGCGTATCTGGGAACGTGATTTTGCGGTGCAGCCAGTATCGGGCGGGGCCGGGTTGAGGCGCATTGACCATATCGGCCAGACCATGGCCTATGATGAAATGCTGAGTTGGTCGTTATATTACACCACCTTGTTTGATGCGCAGAAATCACCCATCGTTGATGTTATTGACCCCGGCGGTTTGGTCCGGTCACAGGCCATCAAAAGCGGTGGTCTGCGCCTGACATTGAACGGGGCTGAAAACCACCGCACTTTCGCCGGGCGCTTCATTCAGGACAGTCTGGGCGCATCGGTGCAGCATGTGGCCTTCAGCACCGACGATATATTCGCAAGTTCTGCCAAACTGGCCGCATGCGGGTTTGAACGGCTGCGGCTGGGTGCCAACTACTATGCCGATCTGAAGGCGCGTTTCGGGTTGCCGCAAGACCTTGTGGACCGGCTGGAGGGGGAGAGCATTCTGTATGATGAGGATGAGGGCGGCAGCTTCTTTCAGCTGTTCAGCATGCCGCGCGGGGACGGGCTGTTTTTCGAGGTTGTCCAGCGCGATGGCCGCCATGATGGCTATGGTGCGCCAAACGCGCCCTACCGTATTGCCGCACAGCGCCGTGTGACACGCGGACAAGGCATGCCAATACGCTGAACGCCGGTCAGGGGTCGTGCAGGTCGGGGTGCAGCGCTGTTTCCAGCACAAACACCCTGATGGCAGAGGCCAGCCCGATATCGCCGCGCGTGGCGTCGATTTGCGCGGCCAGCACATTCAGCGCCACCCCGCGTTCACGCGCGATGCGGCGGAATTCCCGCCAGAAGATATCTTCCAGCGACACGGATGTGCGATGCCCGCGCAATGTCAGCGAATGTTTGACGGGCCGCCCGCTCATGTATCGGGGTCGCGCCTGTGCGCGTCAAGTTCCGCGCGTGCCTTGGCGGTGCGCGCGTCCTGCAAACTGCGCTCGGCTTTGCTGCGGCCATGTTTGGCGGCATTGGCATCCGCCATCTGCCGCCCCTTGGCGCGGGCGGTCTGCTTGCGGGCGGTGCGAAGGTTGATGATCTGGCTCATGGTTGCCAAGGTAGCGGTGCAGGGGCAGGGGGCGCAACAAGGAAAGTGGGGGCGACCGAACACCACACGTCAAGATGTGCCCGCGCCCGAACCGAGGGGTGGGCGAGAAGCGCCCGCCCCGTGGGGGCGGTTCGGGCGCTGCCCGTGCGTTGCACGGGCAAAAGTTGTCTTGTCGCCAAGTGATATTTCATAGCGGGGTTGCGGCGCATTCAGGGGGCATTGCTGGCTGATGTGCCTGTTGGCTATGGTCCCTTGCGCGCAAAGTCAGCGCGCCCTTTCGGGCGCGCCAGACCGTTCAGTCCTTAGGGCCGATCATATCCTCTGGCCGCACAACGCGGTCGAAGGTTTCGGCGTCCACAAATCCCAATGCGATGGCTTCTTCCTTCAATGTCGTGCCGTTCTTATGCGCGGTCTTGGCCACTTTGGTGGCGTTGTCATAGCCGATGGTGGGCGCAAGTGCTGTGACCAGCATCAGCGATTCCTTCATCAGGCGGTCGATGCGTTCCACATTTGCGCGGGTGCCCACCACCATGTTATCGGTGAAGCTGGACGCAGCGTCGCCCAGAAGCTGCATGGATTGCAGCACGTTATAGCTCATCATCGGGTTATAGACGTTCAGCTCAAAATGTCCCTGCGACCCTGCAAAGCCCACCGCCGCATCATTGCCCATGACATGCGCGCACACCATGGTCAGTGCCTCGGCCTGTGTGGGGTTGACCTTGCCGGGCATGATGGAACTGCCCGGTTCATTTTCAGGCAGGATCAACTCCCCCAGTCCCGAACGCGGGCCGGACCCCAGAAGCCGCATGTCATTGGCGATCTTGAACAGTGACCCCGCCACGGTTTTCAGCGCGCCCGAAAACATGACCATCGCATCATGCGCGGCCAGTGCCTCGAATTTATTGGGGGCGGTGACGAAAGGCAGGCCGGTGATTTTTGCGATATGGGTTGCGACATTCACATCCCAGCCCTTGCGGGTGTTCAACCCCGTGCCCACAGCCGTGCCGCCCTGTGCCAGCTCATAGATATGGGGCAGGCACATTTCCACGCGCGCTATGCCCATTTTCACCTGATGGGCATAGCCGCCGAATTCCTGCCCCAGCGTCAGGGGCGTGGCGTCCTGGGTATGCGTGCGCCCGATCTTGATGATATCCTTGAATTCGTCGGATTTCGCGGCGAGTGCTGCATGCAGCTTGTGCAGCCCCGGCAACAGCACATCGCGCGCCAGCATGCCGATGGCCACATGCATGGCGGTGGGAAAGGTGTCATTGCTGGACTGGCCCATATTGCAATGATCATTGGGGTGAACAGGTTTTTTCGACCCCATTTCGCCGCCCAGAATTTCAATCGCGCGGTTCGAGATCACCTCATTCGCGTTCATGTTGGATTGGGTGCCTGACCCTGTTTGCCACACCACCAGCGGGAAATTGTCGTCAAACTTGCCTTCAAACACTTCCTGCGCGGCTGTCGTGATGGCGTCCGCCAGTTCCGCATCCAGCGTGCCTTGTTCGCGGTTGACCAATGCACAGGCCCATTTGACAGCGCCAAGCGCGCGGATGATGGGCACGGGCTGGCGTTCCCAGCCGATGGGAAAGTTGATGATGGAGCGCTGCGTCTGCGCGCCCCAATACTTGTCTGCGGGAACGTCAAGCGGGCCGAAACTGTCGGTTTCAGTGCGGGTGGTGGTCATGGGCAGGCTCCATTGTCTTGGACAGGATTTGCCCAGTGCTTAGCGGCTTGGCGGGGGGAAATCAATCAGTATGCGATGGCATACTAAGCGGGCTGTGCGTCGTGCTATGGTCTGAGCGGGGAAGGGTGTGCTGTCTTTGGCCTTTTGCTGACATCGGGGAAGCCCCAAGGCGCGGAATCAAGGCCGTAGGCCGCCGCGCCATAGGTCTGGCCGTCCCGCGGCCCGCCGATTTGGCTGATGGCAGGCCAAGTCCTTGAACGCAGGAATATGCAGCTTGCATAAACTGCGCGTCTCAAATGTCGGATCGGCAGACCCCGGCCCACCGATAGCGCGGGCTTTGTCCAAGCGCAAATGATCGTAAAAGACCAGTTCCTGCCGGGCTTGCGGGGTTCAGCTGCGATGATTCTGCCCGCAAATTTATGATGCGCGGACCTGTTTCCTGCATTCCCGCGACAATGCGCGCGCGGGGGCAGTCCCCTGATTACTTGCGAAACTTGTCCAGACTGACGACTTCGCCGCTTTTCTCCTCTGACGGGGCGTCTTCCATCATCGGGGCCTCGTCAAAGCTGTCGTCTTCGTCCTCGTCGTCTTCATCGCCCTGCAATTCGAACCGCAGGCCGAATTCTACCGACGGGTCAACAAATGTCGAAATCGCATCGAAGGGAATATACAGCGGTTCAGGCGAATTGCCGAAATTCAGCGTGATCGCGAACCCGTCAGGATCGACCACCAGATTGTCGAACCAGTTTTGCACCACAAGCGTGATTTCTTCGGGATAGCGGTCGCGCAGCCAGTCGGCCATCTGCATGTCAGGGTGGCCGGTATCAACGGTGATGAAGAAATGATGCGCGCCGGGCAGGCCGTTTTGCGCCACACCTTCCATCACGCTGCGGATCAGGCCGCGCATGGCTTCGTGCATCAAATTGCCGTAATCTATGCCGCGTGTCATGTCTGGTTCAACCTTCGCATTTTGCCGTGCCCCATGTGACGTATTCCATGTGACATGTCCCATGTGCCTTGCTTTTGCAGCATAAGCAAATCATCCCCGAATGAAAGAGGGGGGACGCGCTTTTTGCCACTTTTTGCCAGCCGCCTGCCATTCGTGCAAAGACGTCGTCAAAGTTGGCTATATGTATGAAAATGCAGGCTTCTGTTGCCAGGTGCCTGCGAACCCCGCCTTACGCGGCTAAGCGCAAGGGCTTAAGTTTCGGTTTGGTTACTGCTTACGCAGCAACTGCTACCGGAGCACGGTTGTCATTTGCAACTGTACGATTTGCACCGATAACGGTGGTGGCTCACCGAGACAAAGCTAACCCCTTTAGACGTTCGTCGATCCTGTTTCGGCCCCATTGTCCCCAAATGAAGGATGAATGGTGGAGCCGCCGGGTACCGCCCCCGGGTCCGATCCGCTTATTACGAGCGCGTTTATGTCCATAGTCCCTTGCGGAACATGCCTAATGTAGGGGGCGACGGGCGCGGATGCAAGGGGCGTGACGCGATGCATCGCGCGATCATCGGTTCTGGATTGGCGCGCATGACGGGCGATTGCGACAGTTTCTTAAGCAGTTCCCCGACTGCGGCATGGGTCACATCGCCGCAGCCGCGCGTGCGGCCTGATCATAGGCCCCTGACAACGTGCGCAGCATGGCCGCCATGCGGCTGATATCGGCAGGGTCATGGCCCATCTGGCGGGCGGCGCGCACGACCAGCGCTTCGCGGATTTCGGCGTAGCGGGTGCACAGCGCCTGCCCTTCGTCGGTTATGGCCACGGTTTTTTCCTTGCCCGTGCGCCCTGTCCTGACCAGCCCGTGCTGCACCAGTTTGCGGATGGCGTAATTGGCCAGATGCGTGTCCTCAATATTCAGCACAAGGCAGATATCTGCCAGCGTCTTGGTGCGGTCGCGGTGGTTGACCAGATGCACGATCAGCACGTCCAGCGGTGACAAGCCCGGCATGCCTGCGGCGGTCATGCAGCGCACCATCCAGCGTTGAAAGGCATTATTGGCCATGGTCAGGGCAAATTCCAGTTCGGACAGCGCAGGCAGGGACGAATTCGCCAGATGCGCCGAGCTGACGACCGGCCCGATATCTGCGGGAAAGCTGTCATGTTGCGGTGCGGTATCAGGGGGGCGCGTCATGGGATTACATCCTGTCAGGGGCGGAGCGTGAGAGATACATTGACAATTTGACGATAAATTGTCAATGTAATGCAAGCGAGTAAAGGGAAGGGGCTTGTGTGGCCGACATTACCGACATTACCGACATAGGCGATGCGGCCGCGGGCCTGCCGTCGATCAAGTCGATTGGCGTCGATGGGCTGCTGGTCAGCTTCGGGTCGCAGCTGAACGAGGCTGCAAACCGTGCGGCGCTGGCGTTTCGCGCCGCGATCGAGGCGGAAGACCTGTCAGCGGTTGTGGAAACGGCAACCTCGCTTACGTCAACTTATCTGCGCTTTGATCTGGACGGTGCGGATCATGCGCAGTTGCGTCGCAAGCTTGCCGATATGCTTGCGCATCGCGACTGGTATCAGGCCCCGTTGCCCCAAGGGCGCAGGCTATGGCATGTGCCAGCGGTGTTTGGCACCGATCTTGCACCGCAGCTTGATGATGCCGCCGAACTGGCGGGCCTGTCGGCCAAGGACGCAATCGCCGCGATCTGTGCTGCCCCTTTGCGTGTGCAGACCATTGGTTTCGCGCCGGGCCAGCCATACTTGGGCGAATTGCCGCCCGAATGGGACATTCCGCGCCAGACCAGCCTGACACCGCGCGTGCCCGAAGGGGCATTGGCGGTGGCCATTCGCCAGATGGTGCTGTTTTCCGTCAGCACACCCACAGGCTGGCGTCATGTCGGCCAGACGGCGCTGCGGCTGTTCCGGCCGGACCAGCCCGACCCGTTTGTGCTGCGCCCTGGCGACGAGGTGGTCTTCAAGCCTGTCACGCGCGAAGAATATGAAAACATCCGCCAGAGCGATGACGCGGGCGGTGCCGTGTCGGAGAAGCTGGGCTGATGGCAGGGATCACGGTGCAACGCGCAGGGCCGGGGGTCACGCTTCAGGATCGTGGCCGCGCGGGATATCTGGCGCAGGGCCTGTCACGCGGCGGTGCGGCTGATCTGCTGGCACTTGCAGAAGGGGCGGCGTTGCTGGGGCAGGATGACAGTTTCGCGGCGATCGAAGTGGCGGGCAGTTTTGTGACCTTTCAGGTGTCCGACCCTGTGCGCATTGCGCTGACGGGCGCACCGATGCGCGCGCACTGTGATGGGGCGGCGCTGGCATGGAATGCCAGCCACATGCTGCCCGCAGGGGCCACGCTGGATCTGGCAGGCAGTGCGGGCGGCTACAGCTATGTGCATATCGGCGGCGGGATTGATGCGGATGTGATGCTTGGCGCGCGCTCCGCGCATCTTGCGGCGGGCGTGGGGCGGATGCTGGCAGACGGGGACAACCTGACGACCGGTGCTGACAATGGCACACGCGTGGGCCAGACATTCACGCCTTTGCCGCGCTTCGATGGCGGCACCTTGCGGTTGGTGCAAACCCCGCAAACGCGGCTGTTTGCGCAGGCGGAACTTGCGCGGTTTCAAGACACCACCTTTTGCAAGGATGCACGTGGCAACCGTATGGGCCAGCGGCTGGTGTGTGACGGTGCGGGGTTTGGTCTGGATGCGGGCCTGAATATTCTGTCGGAAACCATTGTTCCGGGGGATGTGCAGATCACGGGTGACGGTGCGCCGTTTGTGCTGCTGGCCGAATGCCAGACAACGGGCGGTTATCCACGCATTGGCACGGTGCTGCCGTGCGATCTGCCGCGACTGGTGCAGGCCCCGCAGGGCGCTGCGCTGAAATTCGCCTTTGTCGATCTGGAACAGGCCGTGGCGCTGGAACGCGCAGAGGGGGCGCGCCGTGCCGGATTGCGCGGTGGTCTGCGCCCGATGATCCGCGACCCGCATGACATGGCCGATCTTCTGGCCTATCAATTGATCAGCGGCGTCACGCGCGGCGATGATCTGGAAAGGGAAATGCCATGATCACACGGATAGACCTGAATGCAGATATGGGCGAAAGTTTCGGCCCGTGGCCCATGGGCGCGGATGCAGACCTGCTGAAGGTGATCACCTCGGCCAATATCGCATGCGGATTTCATGCGGGCGACCCCGATGTGATGGCGCAGGCGATGGGGCTGGCGGTGGAAAACAGGGTGGGGATCGGCGCGCATCCGGGCTTGCCGGACCTGCAAGGTTTCGGGCGGCGGCGCATGCAGATCGCACCTGTTGAGGCGCGCAATCTGGTGGCCTATCAACTGGGTGCCGCGCAGGCCATGGCGCGTCAGGCAGGCGGGCAGGTGCGCCATCTGAAACTGCATGGCGCACTGGCCAATATGGCCGCCGAGGATGAAGCCCTTGCGCGCGCCTGCTATGAAGCGGCATTGGCCGTTGATCCGCAGATCATCCTGATGGTGATTTCCGGCACCGCACAGGCCGTTGCGGCCCGCGCCCTTGGCGCGCGCATGGCATCCGAGATTTTTGCCGACCGCGCCTATACCGAGCAGGGGCTGTTGATGGACCGCAAGCTGCCCGGCGCGGTGATCCATGATCCCGAACAGGTTTGTGCGCGTATTCTGGCCATGCTGAAGGCGGGTGCGATTATCACGGCGCAGGGCACGCATTTGCCCGCGCAGATCGACACCATCTGCCTGCATGGCGACACAGACGGTGCCGTGGCGCTGGCCCATGCGTTGCATGCGGGCTTAAGGGCGGCGGGTATCAGCGTGCAGCCCTTTGACGGTGCGCGCGCGCTGTGACGCTGGACCAGTTACAGACGTTTCTTTGGGTTGCGCGCTTGCAGGGCGTGCGCCGCGCCGCCGAACAGATGAATATTTCGCAACCCGCAGTGACCGCGCGCTTGCAGGCCCTTGAGGACACGCTTCAGGTCAAACTGTTTGAACGCACGACACGCGGGGTGGTGCTGACACGCGAAGGCGAGTTGCTGCGCGGATATGCCGAGCAGATTATCTTTGTGCAGGAAGAAATCCGCCAGCGTGTCAGTGACCCAACGGGACTGGAAGGGTTGTTTCGTGTCGGCGCGTCGGAAACCATAGCCGAAACATGGCTGCCCCGTTTTCTGGAAGGGCTAAGCCGACAATACCCGCGCCTGAATCTGGAACTGACCGTCGATATATCTTTCAACCTGCGCGAGGCGCTGCTGGCGCGCCAGCTTGATCTGGCCCTGCTTATGGGGCCTGTATCGGCCTATTCGGTCAATAATGTTGCGCTGCCCAGTTTTGAATTGGGCTGGTATCGGGCGGCCAAAGGCGGACCGCCCGATTTTCTGAAAACGCCTGTCATCAGCTATGCGCGCAACACCCGCCCTTATCGTGAACTGGTCGAGGAATTAGGCAAACGCCACGGCCCGGGCGTGCGGGTGTTCAGCTGTGCGTCGCTGTCGGCCAGTATCCAGATGATTGCATCGGGTATCGGGGTCGGGCCGATCCCGAATGCACTGGCGCAGGACCGTGTCACGTCTGGGCAATTATGCCGTTTCGACCCCGGCTGGACCCCGTCATCGCTGGATTTCACGGCATCCTGGATGGCAGAGCCGCGCAATTCACTGGCTGAACGCTGCGCGCATTTCGCAGCAGAAGTGGCACGGCTTTGGTGATCACCTGAATTGATCATCAAGTATCAAAAATTACGATTTGATCTGATACAACTTATCCGCAACCATCCCCCATAACGGCGCATGACAACAAGCAGGGGGGCGGGCGTGACAGATCAGGGCATAGGCAGTTCCCCAACACTGGCCGAATTGCGCGCGGCGATCCGTTCAGGCGCATTCAGCGGCCACACTGCCGGACTTGCGCCGGGTAAGCTGCAATGCAACATCGCCATCCTGCCGGGCGCCTATGCGCTGGATTTTCTGCGCTTTTGTCTGCGCAACCCCAAACCCTGCCCGATTGTGGGGGTTGGTGAAACGGGCGACCCTGCCTTGCCAACATTGGGGCCGGATATTGATGTCCGCCATGATCTGCCGCGCTACCGGCTGTATCGGGATGGCCAGTTCGCCGAAGAAGTGACGGATATCGCCGCGCATTGGCGCGATGACATGGTGACGGTCGCGCTTGGGTGTTCGTTTACGTTCGAACGTGCGCTGATGGCGGCAGGCATTCCCATGCGCCATGTCGCGCAGAACCTGACGGTGCCCATGTATCGCACATCCCTGCCGCTGGAGCAGGGCAATATGTTCGGCGGGACCATGGTGGTGTCCATGCGCCCGCTGCGCGGTGGCGATGTGCCCCGCGCGGTGGAAATCTGCGCGCAATACCCGCTTGCGCATGGCGCGCCCGTGCATGTTGGGGACCCGGCAGCCATCGGTATTGCCAATCTGGATGCGCCCGAATGGGGGCAGGCGGTTCGCATGGACCCCGATGACGTGCCGGTATTCTGGGCATGTGGCGTGACATCGCAAAACGCACTGCTGTCCGCAGGCATCCCGCTGGTTATCACGCATGCGCCCGGACATATGCTGATTGCCGACATTGACGAGGGTGCGGCGCAGCCAATCTGGAAACCATAAGAAACGATAAGAAACCCTCAACCAACAGTGGAGAGACCCATGAAACTCAAGCTTGCATCAACGCTTATGTTGTCCAGCGCGCTGGCCATGCCGGCCAGTGCCGAAATGTTGTCTGTGGTCGGCAGTTGGTCAAACCTGCCCCTGCACCAGCAGTTCGAGGCCCCGTTCTGGAATGAAACCCTGCCCGCCGCGTCAGATGGCGCGCTGGAGGTTGCATTGACCACGCATAATGAAATGGGCCTTGGCGTGGGCGATGTGTTCAACCTGCTGGGCGATGGTGTGTATGATGTCGCCATGACCGTGGGCGATTACGCTGTGGCCGATGCGCCAGAGCTGGAGGGTCTTGATGTGCCGCTGGTCGCACTTGATGCCGACACGGCACTGGCCATGGTCGACGCCGCGCGCCCGATGGTGGATGATATCTTCCGCGAACGGTTCAACAGCCATGTGCTTGCGATTGCGCCCTATCCGCCGCAGATCGTGTTTTGCAATGCCGAAGTGTCGGGGCTGGATGACATGCGCGGGCTGAAAGTGCGCGGGTCGGGCCGGATGACCGCGAAACTGCTGGAAGCGCTGGGCGCAGAGGGCGTGAATGTCGATTTCGGCGAAGTGCCGGGCGCATTGCAGCGCGGCGCGATTGACTGCGCGGTGACGGGCGCGGGGTCGGGCTACAATGCGGGGTGGTGGGAAGTGTCCACCCATCTGGTCACGCTGCCACTGGGCGGCTGGGACCCTGTGGTGACGGCCATCAATCTGGATCTCTGGAACAGTCTTGATGCCGATATGCAGGACCTGATCGCGGCCACCATCGCCACCGAATTCGAAGCGCCCGCATGGGCCTCGGCGCAGGATGCGCTGGTCAATGATGTGGCCTGCCTGACAGGCAATGGCGACTGCCCTTACGGCGATGCGCGTGATATGGTCCTTGTTGAAGCGTCAGAGGCCGATTTTGACGCCGCCCGCACTATCCTGATTGCCGAAGTGCTGCCCGACTGGGCGGCGCGCGCGGGCAATGACTGGGCGCAACGCTGGAATGACAGCGTGGGCGCGGTGGTTGGCGTGACGGTCCCGCTGGATTGATAGCCGCTACATAAAAAGGGGCAGCACATGGTCATGCGGATTTTCGATCTTCTGCGTCAGATAAACCGCGTGATCGCGCTGGTGGTGGGCTTGGGTCTGCTGGCCTGCGTGGGCTATGTGCTGCTCGAAATCACTTTGCGCCGCTTTGGCACATCGCTGGGCGGCACAACGGAAATCACCGGCTATGTGATGGCCGTAACGACAGCATGGGGTATGGGCTTTGCGCTTCTTGAACTGTCCCATATCCGGATCGAGGTGTTGCGCACCCGCCTTGCAAGCTGGGGGCGGGTGTTTCTGGACCTGCTGGCGATGCTGGCCATGTCGGCCACGGTGATCATTATTGCCTTTCGGGCATGGCCCGTTCTGGCGCGGTCCATCACCAACAATTCGCGCGCCAACACTGTGCTGGAAACACCCCTATGGATCCCGCAAAGCCTGTGGTTTGCGGGGTGGGTGTGGTTTGCGCTTATGTGCAGCGCGGTCACGCTGCTGTGCATTATTCTGGTGTTGCAGGGCAAACCGGGCGTGGTGGAGCGCCGCATCGGCATTCGCAACGAGATCGCGGATGAACTGGAGCAATCGAGATGATCCTGTACATCTTCAGCGGGTTGCTAGGGCTGATGGCGCTGACCATTCCGGTGGGCATTGTGTTGTTTTTGCTGGGGTTTGGCGTGGACCAGTTTTTCACGCCCTTCCCGTTGATCCGCGGCCTTGGGCAGTTTGTGTGGTCGTCGTCAAATTCCTCGACCCTGATCGCGATTCCCTTCTTTGTGCTGTTGGGCGAAGTGCTGGTGCGCGGCGGGGTGGCGGCGAAAACCTATGCAGCACTTGATCGCTGGCTAAGCTGGCTGCCGGGCGGGCTGATCCATGCCAATATCGGCACGGCGACGCTGTTTTCGGCCACGTCAGGTTCATCGGTGGCCACAGCGGCGACTGTGGCGACGGTCGCGATGCCGCAGGCAGAACGGCTGGGCTATGACCCACGCCTGTTTTCAGGCGCAATTGCTGCGGGCGGGACATTGGGCATCATGATCCCGCCGTCCATCAACCTGATCGTCTATGGTTTTCTAACCGAAACATCGATCCCGCAACTGTTCGTGGCGGGGCTTATACCGGGGTTGATGCTGGCCATGGGCTTTAGTATGCTGACCGCGCTGATCTGCATGGTGCGCCCCGAACTGGGGGGCGAGCGGCGGCGCTACCCTTTTCCCGAAATGCTGGGCGTTCTGGTGCATCTGATTCCGATCTTTCTGCTATTTGCCGCGATTGTCGGGTCCATCTATCAAGGCTGGGCCACACCGACCGAAGCGGCCGCTGTGGGCGTTGGCATGGCCTTTGTGATCGCGGGTCTTTCGGGGGGCGTAAACTGGCCCATGCTGAAGGAATCGTTGTTTGGCACCATGCGCATCACTGCAATGATCATGCTGGTGGTGCTGGGCGCGGCGTTTCTGAATTTCACCTTGTCCAGCGCAGGGCTGGGCCGCGAATTGCGCGCCTTCATGGAAGGGCTGGGGTTTACCCCGTTCATGACGCTGATGGTGATTGTCGCAATCTATATCGTGCTGGGGTTCTTTATTGAGACGCTGTCGCTGATGGTCATCACCATTCCCATCATGGTGCCGATTGTCGTGGGGCTGGGCTATGATCCGATCTGGTTCGGCATTCTGATGATCGTGCTGGTGGAAATGGCGCTGATTACGCCGCCCGTGGGGCTGAACCTATATGTGGTGCAGGGGGCAAGGCGGGGCGGCAACCTGTCCGAGGTCATGATCGGCGCGATTCCCTACGCAGGCCTGATGCTGCTGATGGCTTTTTTGTTGATCGCGGTGCCGGATCTGGCGCTGTGGTTGCCTGCAAACCTGTAAAGGGGCGTATCTGCCTGAACTTTGCTTTCAGACCGATCAGGGGCCGCTTGTCATAGCGATTGCAAAGCTGTTGGTGGCGGGCAGGCGGATTGCGCATCACTACAAGATCACGGAATTGCCGGTAGTGTCCTGAGGGCGGGGTGAGCATCACGACGTCACAATCAGAACAGGTGACTACGCCGCCTGCGGGTGCGCCATCCGTCGGACCGCCAAACCCGCGCGAGCATGCCCCTGCACACTGCCGGTACTGCGGATGGTATTTTATGGGAATGACGCTTCATCCAGACGGTAAGCACCCGCGCAATGGGCTGATTGCAAATGACATCCGAATCAACGGCCCGTGATTCGCCGTGATTTCAGGTGATTCCCGCCAGAATCCGCAAAATTGACCATTCGATCTGGCATTTTGTTGTTGCCGATATGCAACGTTGGGGCAGTTGCGTAAAAATATTCCGAACTTTCTTCAGGCCCATGAAGTGCTGAATGGGACGGCATGGTCATGCGGCATTTGGGGCGGTTCTTGGAATGTTCACGCAACATCTAGTGATTTTTGGAATTCCATTACTGAATACAGTAGGATTGTCGCGCGGTCCAGCCATTGCCTACCCGTATTTTCCAGTTGATTACCATGCATTCCCATGTCATCCCTTTATGCAAGATAGACGGGCAGTAAAGGGGCAACAAAGACCCCGACCGAGGCAGACAGTTTCATACAGGCACCCGCTTTATCTTGAAACAAACAGATCCGGCGCGCAGGCAGGCAGCATTTCCTCCCCCAAGGACGCAGCGCAAACCGGGCACCCAGCGATGGGACAGTCGGCGGATCGGGCAGTGGCAGCAGCTCGATCCGCCGTTTTCATTTTCAGATCCCGCTGGACGGGGTCCATGACAAAAAGGGACCGCCGGGCAGTGGCACGCAGGTTCAGAGGCTCCTTCCACCAAAAGGTGGACAGCAAGGGAAGGGTATCAATCCCGGCCTCTTTCCGTCGTGTTGTCGAAACCGGAGATCCCGACTGGACCGACGGCCTGCGCCCCAATCTGGTGATCGTCTACGGCTTGGACGACCAGAACTGGCTGGATTGCTACACCGTCAACGCCATCGAGGATATCGAAGAACGCATCGACCAGATGCAACCCGGCAGCGATGACCGCGAAGCGCTGGAATTGCTGTTTCACGGGCTGGCGCAGGACATTCAGATTGACGAAGACGGCCGTATCGTGCTGCCGCAAAAGCTGCGTGACAAGATTGGTCTGGATGGCGATGAAAAGGCGCTGTTCATTGCGCTGGGTGACCGGTTCCAGATCTGGCGCGAAGACACGTTTGAAGCGACCAAGACAGCGGCAACCCGCGCCTATATGGCCGATCAGGGACCGCGCTTCAATCCGCTGACGAAATTGCCACCGCGCCCCAGTTCGACATGACACCGCAGGAACAAGCCCCCCATATTCCGGTTCTGATACGCCCCATTCTGGCCCATCTGGCCCCTGTTTCAGGGGTCTGGCTGGACGGCACATTCGGGGCGGGCGGGTATGCCCGCGCGCTGCTGGATGCGGGCGCGGGTCAGGTGATCGGCGTGGACCGTGACCCGCTGGCGCTGGACATGGCGCGCGACTGGGCGGGACGCTATGGTGACAGACTGCGGCTGGTTCAGGGAAATTTTGCCCAGCTTGACCAGCATGCGGGCGGGCCCGTGGACGGGATTGTGCTGGATCTTGGCGTGTCGTCGATGCAGCTTGATCAGGCTGAACGCGGCTTTTCATTCGGCAAGGATGGCCCGCTGGACATGCGTATGTCGCAATCGGGACCAAGTGCCGCCGATCTGGTGAACACCGCGCCCGAAGCCGTCCTGGCCGATATCCTGTATCATTACGGCGAGGAACGTGCATCACGCAGGATTGCGCGCGCAATCGGTCGCGCGCGGGCTGAAAGTCCCGTCACAACAACGCTGCACCTGTCCGAAATTGTTTCAAGCTGCCTGCCGCGTCCGAAACCCGGCCAAAGCCACCCCGCCACCCGCAGCTTTCAGGCGCTACGCATTGCGGTGAACACCGAATTCGAATCCCTTGTGCAGGGGTTGGAAGCGGCGGAACGCGCGCTGCGTCCCGGCGGCAAGCTGGCGGTTGTCAGCTTTCATTCGCTGGAAGACCGTATCGTGAAGCGCTTCTTGCATCTGCGTGCCGGGCAGGGCGGGCGTGCCAACAGATATGCGCCCGAAGCGCCGACAGATGCCCCGCGCTTCAGCCTTGTTGAAAAACGCGGGGTCAGTGCGGATGCCGATGAACTGGCGCAAAACCCGCGCGCGCGGTCTGCGCGGTTGCGCATGGCATTGCGCACCGATGCCCCCGCCGCAAAAGCCGACCGTGCCGCCCTTGGGTTGCCGGGACTTGCCCTTGATAATCTGGAATAGGACATCATGCGAAGTTTTCTGTATTTCCTGACTGCTTTGGCCGTGATCGGTCTTGCCGCATGGGCCTACCGTGAAAACCACCTGACCCAGCAGGCCATGAATGAACGCCGCGCGCTAGAGCGCGAAGTTGCAAGCCTGAGCAATGCCATAACCATCCAGCGCACCGAATGGGCCTATCTGAACCGCCCAGACAGGCTGCGCGAACTTGTGGATGTGAATTTCGCGCGTTTGCGGCTGGTGCCTATGACCGCAGACCATTTCGGCGAAATCGGACAGGTCGCCTATCCGCTGCCGGTGCTGCGCAGCGACTATTCCACCGCCGTCGAAGTGTTCGGTGATCTGCAATCCACCCCCCCCGCGCCACAGGAGGACACGCCATGATGCGCACCCCGCTGCGTCCGCTGGCGCGTGTGCTGAAAGCGCGCGAAACCGGCGAAAACCCTGACTATATCGAACAGGAAAACCGCCGTCTGCGCCTTGAAAACATGCGCGACGCGGCCCGCAATCAAGCCGAGGGGCGCTTGTTGACGCTGGCGTTGCTGTTCTTATGTGGTTTTGTGCTGCTGGGCGCGCGCATGGGGCTTCTGGCCGCGACCGCACCGCTTGAAATGAGTGTTGGGCTGTCCGAGGATATTTCCAGCGCGCGCGCCGATATTCTTGACCGCGAAGGGCGCGTTCTTGCCACGAACCTGCCCACCCATGCGCTATATGCCGAAACCCGCCGTATGGTGGACCCGGTGCGCGCGGCCCGGGAACTGGCGCGCATCTTCCCCGATATTGATGCCGACCGCATGGCTGCACGGTTTACCGACCCGCAGCGCCGCTTCATCTGGATACGCGCCCAGCTGTCGCCCGAACAACAACAGGCCGTGCATGACATTGGCGAGCCGGGCTTGTTGTTTGGCCCGCGTGACATGCGCGTCTATCCAAATGGCCGCATTGCCGCACATGTCCTTGGTGGCGCGCGCTATGGCCAGCAAGGGGTGCGCGCAGCGGAACTGCTGGGGGTTGCGGGAACGGAATTGTATTTTGACAGCCGCCTGCGCGACCCCGCCAAGGTAAAAGAACCGTTGCATTTGTCCCTTGATCTGACGGTTCAGGCCACGGTGACGGAAGTGCTGGAAGGCGGCATGCATATGCTGAATGCCAAAGGCGCATCGGCGGTGTTGATGGATGTCTATACGGGCGAAGTGATCAGCCTTGTGTCCCTGCCGGATTTTGACCCCAACCTGCGCCCCGCCCCCCCGACCGAAGGCGAACCCGCAGACAGCCCGTTGTTCAACCGTGCGGTGCAGGGGTATTACGAACTTGGGTCGGTGATGAAAAGTTTTGCCGTGGCGCAGGGCTTGGATTCGGGCGCGGTCACACCCGCCACTATGATCGACACACGCGGCCCGCTGACATGGGGGCGGTTTCGTATCAATGACTTCCGCAACTATGGGTCGGAATTGTCGGTCAAGGAAGTGATGGTCAAATCGTCAAATATCGGCACCGCGCGCATCATGCAGGCCATTGGCGCCGAAGCGCAGCAGGACTTCTTGCGCAAGTTCGGATTTCTGGACCCTGCGCCGATCGAATTGGCCGAAGCGGCGCGGTCGCGCCCGTTGTTGCCTGATCGCTGGTCGGATTTGTCGGTGATGACCATTTCTTACGGGCATGGCATGTCCACAAGCCCGCTGGCGCTGGCCGCAGGTTACGCCAGCCTTGTCAATGGTGGCCGCAAGATCACGCCGACATTGCAGCGTCAGGAAAATGTGCAGGCGGGCGCGCAGATCATTTCGGCGCAGACATCGCAACAGTTGCGCCTGATGCTGCATCAGGTGGTGCAGGAAGGCACGGCATCGTTCGCGCGCATCGCGGGCTATCCCGTGGGGGGCAAGACCGGATCAGCGGATAAACCGGGGCCGCGCGGCGGTTATATGAAGGATGCGGTTCTGGCGACATTTGCCAGCGTATTTCCATCGCATGACCCGCGCTATGTGCTGATCGTCACCCTTGATGAGGGGGCAGACACCACCGGACCCGAACCGCGCCGCACGGCTGGCTGGACCGCAGTTCCCGTCTCCGCCGAGATTACGCGCCGCATTGCGCCATTGCTGGATATACGGCCCATTCGGCTGGAAGCCGCCAATGCGTCCTTCGATGCTGCACATCAATCTTCAGTGCGCCATTGAACAGCGGTTCCGTTTTGGGCTAACAGGCAGCACTTCCACCCCGCAAGGAGCCAACGCGCGTGACTGACCAGCCGCCTCTACGCCCGCTTTCCGCGCTTGGACTAAGCCCGACCCGCGGGTCCAATGTCATCATCAGCGGATTGGCGCTGGACAGCAGGCAGGTGCGCAAGGGGGCGTTGTTTGCAGCGCTGCCCGGCAGTCGTGTGCACGGGGGTGAATTTATCACCTATGCGCTGCGCATGGGGGCATCTGCCATTCTGACTGACCGCGAAGGCGCCGAAATAGCAAAAGACGCGCTTGCAGGATCAGACGCCGCGCTTGTTCTGGCCGAAGACCCGCGCGCCGCTTTCGCGTCGGCCTGCGCACTGTGGTTTCAAGCCCAGCCATCGCAGATGGTTGCGGTGACAGGCACGAACGGCAAAACATCGGTTGCCAGTTTCGCGCGCCAGATCTGGACGTTTCTGGACCATGACGCCGTGAATTTGGGCACCACCGGTGTCGAAGGGGCGTATTCGGCCCCGCTGGCCCATACCACGCCGGACCCGATTACCCTGCACCGCCTGCTGGCCGAGATGGCGCAGGCAGGTGTCACGCATGCCGCGATGGAGGCATCTTCGCACGGGTTGGACCAGCGCCGCCTTGACGGGGTGCGCCTGCGCGCGGCCGCATTTACCAACCTGTCGCAGGATCATCTGGACTATCACGCCACGATGGATGCCTATTTCGCGGCCAAGGCGCAGCTTTTCGACAGGCTTTTGCCCGATGATGGTGTGGCCGTCATAAATATGGATGACCCGCGCGGGCCGGATATTCTGGCCATTGCCGAAGCGCGCGGGCAGGGCACGCTGACCATCGGGCGGAACAAGGATGCAGATTTGTGCATTCTGGGCCAGCGTTTTGACGCGGCGGGGCAGACGTTGCGCTTCAGTTATGCGGGCAAGACCTATCAGGAATACCTGCCGCTGATTGGCGGGTTTCAGGCTGAAAATGTGTTGGCCGCGGTTGGGCTGGTGCTGGCCTGCGGGGACGACCCTGATGATGTTGCGCTGCGCCTGTCGCTGCTGGACGGGGTGCGCGGACGCATGCAGCTTGCGGGAACGCGCGCCAATGGTGCCCCCGTGTTCGTTGATTATGCGCATACGCCCGGCGCGCTGGAGGTTGCGCTGAAAGCGCTGCGCCCGCATGTCATGGGGCGTCTGCTTGTCGTGTTCGGCGCAGGCGGGGACCGCGACAAGGGCAAGCGTCCGTTGATGGGACAGGCGGCCGCGAACCATGCCGATCTTGCCTATGTGACCGATGACAACCCCAGGTCCGAAGACCCTGCGCAGATCCGCCTTCAGGTTCTGCAAGGATGCCCGGAGGGCCTTGAAGTGTCCGACCGCGCCGAGGCGATCTTGCGCGCAGTCGATGCGCTGGGACCGGGCGATGCGCTTCTGGTTGCAGGCAAGGGCCATGAAACCGGCCAGATCGTTGGCGACACTGTCTATCCCTTTGATGATGTCGAACAGGCAAGCGTTGCCATCGCCGCACTGGAGGCCCGCGCATGACCCTTTGGACAGCATCCGACGCCGCGCGCGCAACAGGCGGGCAGGCCAGCGCCGACTGGACCGCCAGCGGCATTTCGATTGACACGCGCAGCTTGCAGCCGGGGGATTTGTTTGTCGCACTGAAAGCCGCACGGGACGGGCATGATTTCGTGACGCAGGCCCTGCAACAAGGCGCGGCCGCGGCCATGGTGGACCATATTCCAGACGGGGTGCCGCATGATGCACCCCTGCTGATCGTGCCCGATGTGATGGCCGCGCTGAGTGCACTTGGCGCGGCGGGGCGTGCGCGCAGCCGCGCCAAGGTCATTGCTGTGACAGGGTCTGTGGGCAAAACCTCGACCAAGGAAATGCTGCGCGAAATGCTGTCCGAGATTGGCAAGACCCATGCGGCGGAAGCCAGCTTCAACAATCACTGGGGGGTTCCGATAACCTTGGCGCGCCTTGCGCCCGATGCGGATTTCGCGGTCATTGAAATCGGCATGAACCAACCGGGCGAGATTGCACCGCTTGCGCAACTGGCCCGCCCACATGTCGCAATGATTACCACAATCGCGCCTGCGCATCTGGAAGCGTTTGACAGTATCGACGGCATTGCGCATGAAAAGGCCAGTATTTTCAAGGCTCTGGGGCGTGAAGGTCATGCAATATTCCCCTGTGACCTGCCGACAAGTCCGATTTTGCGGGATGCGGCGGTCCGGTCGGGCGCAACACTTTGGCCGTTCGGGTATGGCGCGGATGCTGTCACCCCCGAAGACATGACCCAGACCGAGGCCGCGCTGGTCTTGCGCGCCAATGTTGGCGGGATGCGCGTGTCCGTCAGGCTGGCCAATGCCGGTGCGCATTTCGGCATGAACGGGCTGGGCTGTCTGGCGGTGGCGCAGGCGCTGGGGCTTGATCTGGCGCGCGCAGCCCTTGGCCTTGGTCGTTGGCAGCCGCCTGCGGGGCGCGGGCTGCGCCAGACCATCATGCTGGACACGGTCGAAGAACTGAGCTTCACATTGATCGACGATGCCTTCAACGCCAACCCCGCATCGCTTGAAGCGGCGCTGGACATGCTGGCGAAAATCACCCCCGCGCAGACCCAGACAGGCCGTCGCGGGCGGCGCATTGCCATTCTGGGCGATATGCTGGAACTGGGCCCGCAGGAACATGCCCTGCACGAAGCCATTGCACAGTATACGGCAATAGCCAGCGTGGATCTGGTGCATTGTGTCGGGCCGCGTATGGAAGCGCTGTCGCGGAAATTGCCATTACGCCAGCGTGGACGCCATGTGGCGAAAGCGCAGGATCTGGCCGCAATGGTTCATATGCTGGTCGCCCCCGGCGATATTGTTCTTGTAAAAGGGTCCAAGGCCAGCCGCGTTTCAGGTGTCGTGGACGCGCTACGCGCTTTGGCCGCACCCACGCACGGCAATCGCGACCGGAAAAGAAGCTGAAGGAAGCACCATGTTTTACTTTTTAACCGAATTTGCAGGCACCGTGCCGGGATTCAACCTGTTCCGGTTTATCACGGTGCGCGCGGGTGCGGCCTTCTTTACGGCGCTGATTTTCGGGTTTGTGTTCGGCAAACCGCTGATCAATATGCTGAAGCGGCGACAATCCAACGGACAGCCCATTCGCGAAGATGGCCCCGAAAGCCATTTGCTGACCAAGACCGGCACGCCCACAATGGGGGGGTTGCTGATCTTGTCGGCGCTGACGGTGTCAACCCTGCTTTGGGCGCGGTTGGATAACCCTTATGTCTGGATCGTGCTGCTGGTGACCGTTGCATTCGGCGCAATCGGGTTTGCAGACGATCTGGCGAAAGTGTCCAAGGGCAACGTCAAGGGCGTGCCCGGACGGGTGCGCCTGGGGGTTGGCATTCTGATCGGGCTGCTGGCCAGTGCGGCTGCGATGTATGTGCATCCCGACGATTTGCAAGGCCAGCTTGCGGTCCCCGTGTTCAAGGAAGTGCTGTTGTCGATGGGGTGGTTCTTTATTCCGTTTGGCGCATTTGTCATTGTGGGGGCCGCGAATTCGGTCAACCTGACGGACGGTCTGGACGGGCTTGCCATTATGCCGGTGATGATTGCCGCAACCACGCTGGGGGTGATTGCCTATGCGGTCGGTCGGGTGGATTTCACGGCCTATCTGGATGTGCATTATGTTCCCGGTGTGGGCGAATTGCTGGTCTTTACCGCCGCGCTGGCCGGCGGGGGGCTTGGGTTCTTGTGGTATAACGCCCCACCTGCTGCGGTGTTCATGGGCGATACCGGTTCGCTGTCGCTGGGTGGTGCGCTGGGGGCGATTGCTGTGTCGATCAAGCATGAAATCGTTCTGGCGATTGTGGGCGGTATCTTTGTCGTTGAAACCCTGTCGGTCATCATTCAGGTGTTGTATTACAAGCGCACCGGCAAGCGGGTTTTCCTGATGGCGCCAATTCACCACCATTTCGAGAAGAAGGGCTGGGCCGAACCGCAGATTGTCATCCGGTTCTGGATTATCGCGCTTGTGCTGGCGCTGATCGGGCTGGCCACGCTGAAAGTGCGCTAAGACTGTCCCCCGTGGGAATTGGCAGCCATTAGTTGCGCAGAAGGGCGGGGTAGTGCTCCAGCCTGCGTTCGACCTGTGCGCCCCAGCCGCTGCGCGTGGATGTCAGGCTTGCATGGTGCTGTGTCCAGTCGCTGGCCAGCGCGTCCAGCAAATCAGGTGTGGTGGCAACCCGCTCAATCAGGACCCAGCGGTTCCATTCATAGGCAATGCTCCAGCCGGGTTCATCCACGCGGGCATCGGCCAGCCGGTAGTGAAAGGTTGGCCGCCCGCCCTTAAGCTGTGTGTCCGGCACGTCCGCCAGCAATTCGGGGCGCAAATGTTCCAGCGCGGGCAGCAGGTCCAGCCCGTATTGGCGTGACGGTGCGTGGCGCGCATAGCATATCGCCAGATCATCGACAGTCCAGTTTTGGCCCGCGACAAGCGCTTCCACCAGTGCAGTCGGCCAGCGGTCCACAAACGGCATGATGTTGCGCGCCGGATCAATCGGGTCGGATGCGCGCAACCAGTCTTCCAGAAGCGCATAGGCGCGGGCAACAGCAACAAGGCCGCCGCCATCGGGTGTGGGCAGTTCGGGGTTCAGGTGCAGGCCAAAGCTATAGGCCAGCGCGGCACGGCTGCCTTTTGCACCGGCCTTGCGCAATGCACTGGTCAGATGCTCGGCATGGCGCAGGTCAGATTGCGCAAGCGGCGGCGTGACAATTTCCACTGGAACCAGATCCCCAAGCGCCTTGGCGGCAATGTCTTCGGCCCATTTGGTTTTCAGCGCGATGTCCAGCTCGATCTTTACATCGCCAAACCGCCCGCCCTTTACCTGTATGTCGCGCGGTCCCTGCGTGCAGATTTCCCCACCCCAAAGCGCGCGCACCAGTTCTGCGGCATCATCTACGCTAACCTCGGCGAATTCAATTTCCAGCCCGACGCGGCGCGGCGTGTGTCCTGCGTTGGAATGGGCAGGCAGGGGCCAGAAATGGTCGCGGGGCAGGGTGTCATGCAGCTTGTTCATAGGGTCGATCCGTAAAGTGCAAGTTCAAGTAGGGTTAGTCGGCCAGTGCCTCTGGTCCGGTGGTGCCAATCAGGCGGTAAACCCACGCGGTTTCGCCGTCTTCCAGTGTCATCAGATCACGGCGATACTTTCGCCCGGTGCGTTCATAGCGGTCAAGGCGTATCATTTCTTCGGGCGTTACCGTGAAAACCACGCCTTGCAACATGAAATCCTGCGTGGCGCGCAGGTCGCGGCGGTTGCGGTCCCAGCCGCGCAGGGTTGCGGGTTCTGCGGGGGCAGCACGCCCCAGCACGACCAGTCGCACCAGCGGGTTGGTCAGCGTGGCAAACCCGAAAACGCGCGCGTTCTCATCTGGTGGCGGCGGGGCGCTGTCATCCAGACGGGGCAGGTAGACAGGCGCGCGTGTGACCAGAATCCACAATCCGGCCAAAAGTGCTGCGATTATAACGATGGTGATAATCGGGCGATTAATCAGAAATGTCATGCGACTTATGTATCTTCGTTTCCCGCCCTGTCAAAGTGCATCACTGCAATCCGGCCCGCCGTTTGCGCAGAATTTCCAGAATGTATAGCGCCATCGCGGCCCATATCATGGGAAAGGCAATCACGCGCGCCCCCTCGAACGGTTCACGGAAAATGAACACCGAAATCAGGAAAATCATCGTTGGAATCGAATATCCCGCAATGGCAATGGTCGACAGGCGCAACGCTTTCGCCCCGTTCGCATACAGCATAAGGGGCGCGGCTGTGACCAGCCCGCAGCCGACAAGCAGCGCCCAGTCCAACGCACCGGCTTGCGCGCTGAACGTCGTTCCCTGAAGTTGTGCCCAGACCATATACGCAATCGCGAAGGGCAACAGGATCAACGCTTCCAGCGCAAAGCCCTGATTGGGGCCAATAGGCAGGGCGCGCTTGAAATACGCATAGCTGCCCCAACTGAACACGATCAGCAAAGTGCCAAGTGGCAGCGCGCCCGCATCAACTGTCAGCACAACAACTGCGGCCACCGCCAGCCCGACAGCCCCCCATTGTCGCGCGCTTAATCTCTCGCCCAGCAGCGTTGCCCCCAGAAACACATTGAAAATGGGGTTTATGTAGTAGCCAAGCGCGGCATCCATTGCCTGACCGGACTGTATAAGCCAGACATAGGTGCCCCAGTTGATGGATATCAGCGCCGCAGTGACCAGCGCCATGCCCAGCATGCGCGGCGTGCGGATGGCCGTGCGCAGATCATCCGTGCGCCCCAGCACAATAAGGGCCACCAGCGCAAAGGGCACGGCCCAGACAACGCGATGCGCGATCACTTCTACAGTCGGGACATGATCCAGCGCCTTGAAATAGAAGGGCAGCATGCCCCAGATCGCAAATGCAGCACCCGCAAAGGCAAAACCGCGCAGGCTGTCATCACTGTTCATCCGGCGTGCCTTGCTCCGATACGCGCGCGGTGACAGCATCGATAAAGGCCTGGCCACGGCTTTCAAAATCCGTGAACTGATCAAAACTGGCAGCGGCGGGGGCCAGCAGAACCACATCGCCTGATTGCGCATCACGCATGGCGCGGGCAACGGCGCGGTCCATGGTTTCGCAGATTTCATGGTCCGTGTCGCCCAGTTGCAGGGCAAATTCGCGCGCTGAATGGCCGATCAGATAGGCCTTGGTTACATGTCCCAGATGTGGCGCAAGCGAGGTGATGCCGCCATCCTTGCCCAGTCCGCCCGCGATCCAGCGAATGCGATCAAACGCCTGTAGCGCCTGTGCCGCGCTTTCGGCATTTGTGGCCTTGCTGTCATTGATGTAGCGCACGCCACCGGCTTCGGCGACAAGCTGGCTGCGATGGGGCAGGCCGCTGAAGGTATGCAGCGCATCTTCGATCATGCGCGGCGCAAGGCCAAGACTGCGCGCCACGGCATAGGCGGCGCAGGCATTTTGGTGGTTATGTGCCCCGGGCAGCCCCTTGACCGACCGCAAGTCAACTGATGCAACCTGTTTTCCGCGCCTGTATTCGGCCAGAAACCCCTTGCGTGCAAACACGTTCCAGCCCGGTCCGGCCAGCTTCTGACCAGAGGAGATGCGGATCACCCGCATGTCTTCGGGGTTCTGCCCCAGTTGCCCTGCCAGAAACTGCCCCTCGAATTCGTCAACGCCGATCACGGCCCTGTCCGGCCCGCCTTCGGCAAACAGCCGGCGCTTGGCCGCAAAATAGCCGCCCATGCCGCCGTGACGGTCCAGATGGTCCGCTGACAGGTTGGTGAATACCGCGATGTCAGGGGTCAGGGCGCGGGCCAGTTCGGTCTGGTAGCTGGACAGCTCCAGAACCACCACTTCCCCGTTTTGCGGCGGGTCGATGGACAAGACGCCCTTGCCGATATTGCCCGCCATCTGTGTGGGGCGTCCGGCCTGTTCCAGAATGTGGTGCAACAAGGCCGTTGTCGTGGATTTCCCGTTTGATCCGGTGATGGCCACAACTTTGGGCGGCAATTCGAATTCCATGGTTTCCGGCGTGGCGAAGCTGCGGAAAAACAGCCCGATGTCATTGTCGACAGGCACACCCGCCGAAATTGCAGCGGAAATGATGCGGTTGGGCGTCGGATAAAGATGCGCAATGCCCGGGCTGACGATCAGCGCGGCCACGCTGGACCAGTCTGTTTTGGTCAGGTCATGCAGGGGTATGCCCTTGGCTTCGGCGGCGGCGCGGGTTTCCGGGCTTTCATCCCATGCCAACGCGATTGCGTCACCTGCTGCAAGTGCTGCGCAGGTCGCCATTCCCGACCGTCCCAGCCCCAACACGGCAACGCGCGCCCCTTTATATCCTTGGATCGGGATCATGGTTGTGGCCCTTCCTTGCTGGCGCATGCGACGTCTTTTGCGTTTTGGGCCATGTGGGCGGGGCTTGCAAGGATAGCTTTGTGAGCGCGCATGATTAGCGCGTATGCCGCAACGTCCCGAATCACTTATGTGCGAATTTGGCTGGAAAACTTTTCACTTGTTGCGCATGCGGTGTTTGCGCTGACATGTCCTGCCCGGTGTTTACAATGCTACGAACGTGGCCGAATTAAGGTAACATATATGTGTAGAAAACAATATAAAAACAATGGTTTCCTGCGGTGCAGCGAAAATTTATTGACACTATTGACAGTATTATTGTGAATAAATTTACAAAAAAATCCTTTAGTTAAAAAAAGTTACACAATCATTGACGAATGCGTTATACAGGCGTCGGGGAAGGGCGTCGGCCGTTGTGTCGCGCCGGAAATTTATGGGGGAGCTGTCGCATATTTTGGCGATTCAAGCCCCCTCGGAGACTGGAGGAAGATTCATGTCAAATATATATCCCGCTTCTGATGAGTTTGTGGCGAATGCGCATGCCGACGCGGCCAAGTACGAGCAGATGTATGCTGCATCCATCAACGATCCGGACGGTTTCTGGGGCGAGCACGGCAAGCGTATTGACTGGATCAAGCCCTTTACCAAGGTCAAGAACGCGACGTTCGAGTATGGCAATGTCGATATCAAGTGGTTTGAAGATGGCACGCTGAACGTGTCGGCCAATTGCATTGACCGCCATGTGCCCACGCGCGGCGACCAGACGGCCATCATCTGGGAACCGGATGACCCCAAGACGCCGGCCCGGCACATCACCTATCGTGAATTGCTGGATCAGACCAGCCGCATGGCGAATGTGCTGAAAGATCTGGGTATCGGCAAGGGCGACCGCGTTGTGCTGTATCTGCCGATGATCCCGGAAGCGGCCTATGCGATGCTGGCTTGTGCGCGGATCGGGGCGGTTCATTCGATCGTGTTCGCAGGGTTTTCGCCGGATGCACTGGCAAACCGCATCAATGACTGTCAGGCCAAGGCCGTGATCACGGCCGACACCGCGCCGCGTGGCGGGCGCCGCACAGCGCTGAAATCCAACACCGACAAGGCGCTGTTTGACTGCTCGGACAAGGTGAAATGCCTTGTTGTCAAACACACCGGCGACCAGACCACATGGATTGATGGCCGCGATATCGACCTGAATGCCGAAATGGCCGCAGCCAGCCCAGATTGCCCCTGCACAGAAGTGGGCGCAGAAGATCCGCTGTTCATTCTTTATACATCGGGGTCGACTGGCCGGCCCAAAGGGGTTGTGCACAGCTCTGGCGGGTATCTGGTTTATGCGGCGATGACGCAGCAATACACATTCGATTATCATGATGGCGATGTGTTCTGGTGTACCGCGGATGTCGGTTGGGTGACCGGCCACAGCTATATCATATACGGGCCGCTGGCGAATGGCGCGATCACGCTGATGTTCGAAGGCGTGCCGACCTATCCCGATGCGGGCCGCTTCTGGGAAGTCTGCGCCAAGCACAAGGTCAACCAGTTCTACACTGCGCCAACAGCCATTCGCGCGCTGATGGGGCAAGGGACGCAATGGGTTGAAAAGCACGACCTGTCGTCGTTGAAACTGCTTGGATCGGTGGGCGAACCTATCAACCCCGAAGCGTGGAACTGGTATAACGAAAATGTCGGCAAGGGCCGTTGCCCGATTGTCGACACGTTCTGGCAGACCGAAACGGGCGGCCACATGATTACCGCGCTTCCCGGTGCCATTCCGGCCAAGCCCGGTTCGGCGACGAAGCCGTTTTTCGGTGTGGTGCCGGAAATTCTGGACCCTGCAACTGCTGAAGTTCAGACAGATACCGCAGCAGAAGGTGTGTTGTGCATCAAGGAAAGCTGGCCCGGACAGATGCGGACCGTCTGGGGCGATCACGAACGTTTCATGGAAACCTATTTCAGCCAGTATAAAGGCTATTACTTCACGGGTGACGGTTGCCGCCGCGATGCCGATGGCGATTACTGGATCACCGGGCGCGTGGATGACGTGATCAACGTATCGGGCCACCGCATGGGCACCGCCGAAGTTGAGTCCGCCCTTGTCGCACATGAAGCCGTGGCTGAAGCGGCAGTTGTCGGCTACCCGCATGATATCAAGGGGCAGGGGATCTATGCCTATGTGACCTTGATGAACAACATGGAACCCAGCGAAGAACTGCGCAAGGAACTGGTCAAATGGGTGCGTCACGAAATTGGCCCTATCGCCAGCCCTGATCTTATTCAATGGGCGCCGGGCCTGCCGAAAACCCGCTCTGGCAAGATTATGCGCCGTATTCTGCGCAAGATTGCCGAAGATGATTTTGGCGCTTTGGGCGACATCTCGACATTGGCCGATCCGTCGGTGGTCGATGAACTTATCGAAAACCGCATGAACCGGGCCTGACAGGGATGAGGGACATAATGACAAAATCCGCCGTTCTTATCTTGCTTGGCCCCCCCGGGGCAGGCAAGGGCACGCAGGCGCGCATGCTGGAAGAAAAATTCGGGCTGGTGCAACTGTCTACTGGCGATTTGCTGCGCGCGGCAGTCGCTGCGGGCACGGATGCGGGAAATCAGGCCAAGGCAGTGATGGATGCAGGCGGGCTGGTCAGTGATGAAATTGTGCTGGCGATCTTGCGCGACCGCATGGCTGAACCTGACACGGCCAAGGGGATAATCCTTGACGGATTCCCCCGCACCGCCAAACAGGCAGAAGCACTGGATGCGCTGCTTGGCGATCAGGGCATGACGCTGGGGGCGGCCATTTCGCTGGATGTGGATGATGATGCGATGGTGGAACGCGTTTCAGGCCGTTACACCTGTGCAAATTGTGGCGAAGGGTATCACGACAGCTTCAAGAAACCGGCAGTTGCAGGGGTTTGCGACAAATGCGGCGCAACCGAATTCAAGCGGCGCGCTGATGACAATGCCGAAACCGTGGGCGCACGACTTGCCGCCTATCACGACCAGACAGCACCGCTGATCACATATTACGAAGGGCAGGGCGCGCTGAAGCGTGTGGATGCGATGGGTCAGATTGACCAGGTCGCAACCGCGTTGGCGGCGGTCGTACAGGACGTGACAGCGTAGTTATCCGGGAAACCGGAATACGGACGGGCGCTTCAAAACGCCCGAATGCAGGCCTTGAGGAGCAATCAGGCCTGCACACAGTGGACGTGTGCCTGACACGACATGCCCACTGCAAGAGAGGAAGCCAGCCCCATTAGGGGGCGGCACTGGAGGAAACTGGGAGACGTCACAATGTCAGACAAGTCGACAGACGCCTACTGGAAGGCCAACATTCGCATTATCACCATTTCTATGGTGATATGGGCGCTTGTGTCCTTCGGGTTCGGCATCGTTCTACGCCCGCTTTTGTCGGGTATTCCAATCGGTGGCACCGATCTTGGGTTCTGGTTCGCGCAGCAAGGCTCGATCCTGACCTTCATCGTGCTGATCTTCTACTACACCTGGTACATGAACAGACTCGATAAAGAGTTTGGCGTGGAAGAATGAGGGATACCTGAAAAATGGATCAGTTTGTAATCAACCTAATCTTTGTGGGCGCGTCTTTCGCGCTTTACATTGGTATCGCGATTTGGGCACGCGCCGGAACGACCTCTGACTTCTATGCGGCGTCGCGCGGCGTCAACCCTATTGTCAACGGTGCAGCCACGGCGGCGGACTGGATGTCTGCGGCCAGCTTCATCTCGATGGCGGGTCTTATCGCTTTCGTGGGCTATGGCAACTCGACCTTCCTTATGGGGTGGACGGGCGGCTATGTGCTGTTGGCCATGCTGTTGGCGCCCTATCTGCGCAAGTTCGGTCGCTACACCGTGCCAGATTTCATCGGGGACCGCTTCTACAGCCAGACCGCGCGTCTGGTGGCTGTCATCTCGCTTCTGGTTATGTCCATCACCTATGTTATCGGTCAGATGACCGGTGCGGGCGTGGCATTCTCGCGCTTTTTGGAAGTGACAAACCAGACCGGCCTGTTCATCGCGTCGGGCGTTGTGTTCATCTATGCCGTTCTTGGCGGCATGAAGGGCATCACCTACACGCAGCTGGCGCAATATGTCGTGCTGATTATCGCCTACACAATTCCGGCGGTGTTCATCTCGTTGCAGTTGACGGGCAATCCTTTGCCGCAGCTGGGTCTGTTCAGCACGCACACAGAATCGGGCCAGCCGCTGCTGACCACGTTGAATGAAGTGCTGGTTGAGTTGGGCTTCAATGACTATACCGGCAATCACGGATCAACCTTCAACATGGTGCTGTTCACCCTGTCGCTGATGATCGGGACCGCTGGTCTGCCGCATGTCATCATCCGGTTCTTCACCGTTCCGAAAGTGGCAGATGCACGGAAATCGGCAGGTTGGGCGCTGGTCTTCATCGCGCTGCTTTACACGGTTGCACCTGCTGTTGGTGCAATGGCGCGTCTGAACATCATCACCACACTCTATCCCAACGGTGTCGCAGGAGAGCCACTGGCATTCGACGAAAGGCCAGACTGGATGATCAACTGGGAAAACACTGGTTTGTTGCGGTTCGAGGACAAGAACGGCGATGGTCTGATCCAGTATTATAATGAGGCGAACCCACCCGCCCGCGCCATTGAAGAAGGCTGGGAAGGCAATGAAATGGTGACCTTCAACCAGGATATTCTGGTTCTGGCAAACCCTGAAATTGCACAACTTCCAAGCTGGGTTATCGGCCTGATTGCGGCTGGCGGTCTGGCGGCAGCGTTGTCCACGGCGGCAGGTCTGTTGCTGGCGATTTCGTCTGCCATCAGCCATGATCTGATCAAGTCGATGATCAATCCGGGTATTTCGGAAAAGGGCGAATTGCTTGCTGCCCGTATTTCGATGGCCTTTGCGATTGCGCTGGCAACCTATCTGGGCCTCAACCCGCCGGGCTTTGCGGCGCAGGTGGTGGCGCTGGCCTTCGGTCTTGCAGCATCGTCGCTGTTCCCTGCTATCATGATGGGTATCTTCAGCAAGAAGATGAACTCCTCGGGTGCGATTGCAGGTATGATCGTGGGTCTTGGTTCAACGGTGCTGTATATCTTCACCTATCTGGGCTGGTTCTTCATCCCCGGCACCAACATGCTGCCCAACACACCTGACAACTGGCTGTTCGGCATCTCGCCGCTTAGCTTTGGTGCGGTGGGTGCAGTGCTGAACTTTGCAGCGGCCTATATCGTCAACAAGATGACGAATGACGCCCCGGCAGAAATTCAGGAACTGGTGGAATCCATCCGCGTGCCGAAAGGGGCAGGCGGGGCCGTCGATCACTGATCTGACGCAAAGACATTGGCCTGTCCCCGTGATACCGGGGGCAGGCCGTCCCAAATCCGGGCCGGTGCAATCAGGACAACGAACATGACCCAAAGCGCCCCGAAGGTTCTGGAATTCCTGCAATCCGTGCACCCGTATGATTCACTGCCGCAGGACGAACTGGCGCGTGTCGCCAGTTGCTTCAGCCGCAGCGAGGTGCCGGCAGGAACTGTCATCTATTCCGAGGGCGAGCCGGTTGACGGTGTCTATCTGGTCAAATCCGGCGCGATCGAGGTGACCGACACACACGGCGCGCTTGTATCCATTCTGGCGCCGCGCAATTCATTCGGGGAACGCGGGCTGCTGCGCGACGGGCGGGCGGTGACCACGGCAACCGCCACCGCAGACTCGGTCCTGTTATGCCTGCCCGCAAGTGATCTGCGCTACCTGATCGCCAATTTCCCTGCATTTGAACGCTTTTTCAGCCGTGGTGTGCCATCAGGCGGCAAGCTGGGGCGACAGAATGATCTTGCCACGCTGAAGGTGTCGGACCTGATGGCGCGCAAACCCATTATTGCCACACCGCAAATGAATGCGCAGGAAGCGGCAAAACTGATGCGCGACAATCGCATTTCCTGTGTTGCGGTGGTGGATGGGGACAAGCTGGTCGGCATTGTGACCACGCGCGATTTGTCGGGCCGCGTTCTGGCAGAAGGGCGGTCGCTGGACACGCCGCTGCTTGATGTGATGACACCGGACCCGATGGCGCTGTCGCCCAATTCGTTGGGGTCTGATATTTTGCATATGATGCTGGAGCACCGCATCGGGCATTTGCCTGTCGTGCGCAACAACATGCTTGTCGGCATGATCACCCAGACAGACCTGACACGGTTTCAGGCGATCAGTTCTGCACAGTTGGTGCGCGATGCCGCAGTCGCCGAAAGCTATGACGATCTGGCCCATGTGACCGAACGCATACCGCAATTGCTGTTGCAACTGGTGGGCGCGCATAACGCACATGACGTGATCACCCGCCTGATCACCGATATTGCCGATACTGTCACCCGGCGGCTGCTGAAGCTGGCCGAGGAAAAGCTGGGACCGCCGCCCGTGCCATACCTGTGGGCCGCCTGCGGCAGTCAGGGCCGGCAAGAGCAGACAGGCGTCAGCGATCAGGACAATTGCATCATTATCGATGACAGTGTGACCCCCGATGACATGTCCTATTTCGCCGATCTGGCGCGGTATGTATCGGATGGATTAAGCGCTGCGGGGTATTTCTACTGCCCGGGTGACATGATGGCGACAAACCCGCGCTGGTGTCAGCCCGTGCGGGTGTGGCGGCGCTATTTTCAGGGCTGGATCAACACACCGTCGCCCGAAGCGCAAATGCTGGCATCCGTCATGTTTGATTTGCGCCCGATCGGCGGACAGGTCAGCCTGTTTCGTGACTTGCAGGAAGAAACGCTGGAAGCGGCCAGCAAGAATTCCATCTTTGTTGTCCACATGATTTCGAATTCCATCAAGCATTCCCCGCCGCTTGGGTTGTTGCGTGGCTTCGCGACCATCCGGTCGGGCGAGCATAAGAACCATGTCGATATGAAACTGGGCGGCGTGGTGCCGGTGACAGACCTTGCGCGCGTCTATTCGTTGCGCGGGCGGCTGACGGCGGTAAACACGCGTGCGCGCCTGCTGGCCGCCGAAGAGCAGGGGATCATTTCGGTTTCGGGTGCACGCGACCTGATCGAAGCCTATGACCTGATTGCCGATCTGCGGCTGGAAAATCAGGCAACACTGGTGCGGATGGGGCGCAAGCCTGACAATTTTCTTGCACCGTCCGACCTGTCGGACTTTGAACGCAGCCATTTGCGCGATGCATTCGTCGTGGTGCGCACAATGCAATCAGCCGTTGGCCAGATTGCCGGAACATTAGGCTAGAAGGACCAGCCCACTATGATCATGGAGTTTCTGGCGGTTATTGTCGCAGGCTTTGGCGGCTTTGGCGTGGCGCATCTGTTGCACCGGCTAAGCTGGCGCAACCTGCCCGACTGGATTGCCCCGTTCGGGGCGGCCGCGGGCATGGTGTGCATGCTGGTCTGGCTTGAATACACTTGGGCCGGACGATTTGAAGCGGGGTTGCCCGATGAAGTTACCGTCGTCAGCAAGAACGAACACCGCATCTGGTATCGGCCATGGACCTATGTTGTGCCGCTCAGCACCCGTATCACCGCGATTGACAACCGGGTCCGGCAGACCAATCGCAACAATCCCGATCTGGTGAAAACCGGAATTATACTCAAGGAACGCTGGGCGCTTACATTCGGGTTCCAGTCATTGTTCGACTGCGCCACAGCGCGCCGTGCCGACCTGACCGAAGGCACACGGTTGAATGATGCAGGGATACCGGTGGACGCGGAATGGTATCAACTGGCGTCTGATGATCCGTTTCTTATCGTCGCTTGTGGAGGAGGAGCCGCATATGGAGGACCGCGCGAAGAAGGTTCAGATTCTGGTGGTCGAGGATGAGGACAACATCGCCATAGCGCTGGACTATCTGCTGACCCGTGAAGGGTATGCCCAGACCCGCCTTGCGACAGGGGCGGGCGCTGTGGACATGATCCGTGAGACCAAGCCTGATCTGGTGTTGCTTGATGTCATGCTGCCAGAAGTGTCGGGCTATGACATTTGCCAGACAGTGCGCGCAGACCCTGATTGCGCCGATGTGCGCATTCTGATGATGACCGCACGCGGGTCGGCCATGGAACGGCGCAAGGGCTTGGCCATGGGGGCGGATGGTTTTATCTCAAAACCGTTTGAACTGAAAGAGTTGCGCGAAGAAGTTCGCAAGATACTTGCGGGTGATTCCGCGCATCCGCCGGATCGCACCGATGCTTGAACGCCTTGGCCTGCGTATCCGTGTTCTGCTGTTTTTCGCCCTGCTTGCGGTGGGGGCAATCGTGGCGGTGGGTGTCGCCGGCTGGCTGGTTTTGTCGCGCAGCGACATCGGCCCTGATTTGCTGGCACCCATGGCGCAGGCGGGTATTCTGGCGGGCTTCCTGATCCTGTTTCTGGTGACGGGTATCTGGTATCTGTTTGATATGAATGTCGCGCGTGCCATTGACGGGCTGGCCAATGCCATTCGCACCCGTGCACATGCGGATATTCATGACGATCTGGGGCATGACAAGGAACGCGCGCGCTATCTTGGCGATCTTGCGCCCGCGGCGGCGGAAATTTCACGTTCGCTTGCACAAACCCGTTCGGCGCTGGCGGAATCGGTGGCGCGCGAAACATCGCGGCTGTCGGGCGAAAAGGCGCGGCTGGAAAAACTGCTGGCGGATGTGCCGGTTGCGGTGCTTTTATGCACTGCCGATTATCAGCTGGCATTCTATAACGGGCAGGCCGTCACCATTCTGGAAGCCGGGGGCGCGCCCGGACTGGACCGCAATTTGCTGGATTACCTGCGCGAAGGGCCGGTGCGCCATGCCTATGAACGTCTGGCCAAGCTGAACGATCCCGAAGCGGCATCTGACCTGATTTGTGCAACCACCAGCAGCGGGCGGCTGTTGTCGGGGCGGATGCGGGTGCTGCGACGGACCGAGCATACACAACGCCCCGGTTTCGTGCTGACCCTGCGCGATGTCACCGCCGATCTGGCCGCCCATGCCGCGCGCGAGGCGTTGTTGGCGGAAGTGTTTGACCGCGTGCGCAGGCCAGCGGCGAATTTGCAAACCGTCATTGGTGTTATTTCCGAAGACAGCGAAATGGCGCAGGCGGCGGATCTGACTGCGGCCATGCTGTCCGAAGTGCAGGGGCTGACCACTGCCATCACCGAATTGGGCCAACGCTATGATGCGGGGCGCAATGACTGGCGCCCGCTTACGCAAATACGCTCCCCCGACCTGATGGACGGGGTGCGCGCGCAGTTTGAAACCCTTGGTCTGGAATTGCAGACAGACGGGCCGGAACTTATGCTGACCTGTGACGGGTTTGAACTGGCGCTGTTGCTGCGCTGGCTGGGGCACAGACTGGCGCAGGCCGGCCATGCCCGCAGTTTCCGGCTGGTTCTGAGCGAGGAGGACGGGCCGGGTGCCGTGCTGGACCTTGTCTGGCAAGGCCCGTCATTGCCAGTGGGCGTGTTCGATTCATGGCTGGCAGAACCGCTGGACCCCGACACGCCCGACCTGACGGCGCGCGCTGTGCTGAATGCCCATGCGACCGAAGCCTGGACTGAAGCGCGCGGCGATAGCGGGGGCGCTGTGCGCCTGCCCATTCCCAATGCGCGCCGCGCAACGACGCGGCCTGCACCGATCCAGCGCGAGGTTGTCTATGATTTCGAATTGCTGTCCAAGGCGCGCAATGCGGGCGTTCTGGAAAGCAAGCTGGAAGATCTGACCTATGTTGTGTTCGATACCGAAACCACCGGCCTGACACCGTCCAGCGACGAAATCGTGCAGATTGCGGCTGTGCGCGTGGTCAATGGCCGCCGCGTGAAGCGAGAGGTGTTTGACACATTGGTTGACCCCGCCCGCGCCATTCCGCCATCGTCGACCGAGGTGCATGGCATTACCGATGACATGGTCAAGGGCGCCCCCAGCATGACCGAGGCGGGCAAACGTTTTCACGACTTCGCGCGCGGTGCGGTGCTGGTGGCCCATAATGCGCCGTTCGACATGGAATTTCTGCGCAGGCACGAAAAATCCATGGGCGTGCGGTTTGATCATCCGGTGCTGGACACGGTGCTGTTGTCGGCGGTGGTCTATGGCCAGCTGGAACAGCATTCGCTGGATGCGCTGACTGCGCGACTGGGAATTACCATCCCGGAAGAGGCCCGCCACACTGCCATCGGGGACACTGTGGCCACGGCGGACGCGTTCCTGAAGCTGATGCCGATGCTGAAATCGCGCGGGCTGCTGACATTCGGGGATGTGCTGGGCGAAGTGCGCCGCCACGGGCGGTTGTTGAAAGACCTGAACTGAGTTTTGAGTCGCGCTGTCGCGAGACGTCGCGGCTATGGCAGTGGCACGTCAGGCAGGGTTACAAGGCTGGTTAGTTCTGGCCTTTTGCAGACATTGCGAATGCCCCAAGGCGCGGAGCAAAGGCCGCAGGCCGCCGCGCCATCGGTGGGCCGTCCCGCGGCCTGCCGATTTGGCTGATGACACGCCAAGGCAATGATCTTGGGAGTATGCAGCTTGCATAAAGTGCATTCCTTGAATGTCGGATCGGCAGACCCCGGCCCACCGATAGCGCGGGCTTTATTCAGGCACGAGCGCCTCCGTCAGGAGCATCACCCGCAAACCGGATGTTTCAACCTGATGAGACCCCGCGCCAACAAAAAAGGCAGCCCTTGTGATAGGGCTGCCTTTTCCAATGTCGCGTGCCGCTGCTTACAGCTTTTCGGTCAGTTCCGGCACCATGGTGAACAGATCGCCCACAAGCCCGTAATCTGCCACCTGAAAAATGGGGGCTTCTTCATCCTTGTTGATGGCAACAATGATCTTGCTGTCTTTCATACCCGCCAGGTGCTGGATCGCGCCGGAAATGCCGACGGCGATATACAGATCGGGGGCGACCACCTTGCCGGTCTGGCCCACTTGCCAGTCGTTGGGCGCATAGCCGGAATCGACTGCGGCGCGTGATGCACCGACCGCTGCACCCAGTTTGTCGGCCAGCCCTTCGATCAGCTTGAAGTCATCTTCCGACCCCACACCGCGCCCGCCGGATACAACCACCTTGGCCGAGGTCAACTCTGGCCGGTCGCTGGCGGCAACCTTGTCTTCGACCCATTCCGACAGGGCAGGGTTGTCTGCGGCTGAAATGGTCTCGACACTTGCAGATCCGCCTTGAGCAGCCGCGTCAAAAGTGGATGTGCGGATTGTCAGAACCTTGGTCGCATCGCCGGATTTGACGGTCTGGATTGCATTGCCCGCGTAAACCGGACGCTCGAACGTGTCAGCATCGACAATACCCGACACATCGGACAGCACCATCACATCCAGAAGCGCTGCGACGCGGGGCAGAATGTTTTTTGCATCCGTCGTCGCGGGGGCCACGATATGGCTGTAATCGCCCGCAAGGCTGACAATCAGCGCGGCGGTGGGCTCGGCCAGACGGTGGCCCAGACTTGCATCCTCGGCGCACAGAACCTTGGCCACCCCGTCGATCTTCGCGGCACTTGCGGCAGCGTCTGCCGCACTTGCGCCCGCACACAGGACCGTCACATCGCCCAGTTGCGCCGCAGCGCTCACCGCCTTGCAGGTTGCATCCATGTTCAGCACACCATCGGTGACTTCGGCCAGAAGAAGAACTGCCATCAGATTACCCCCGCTTCATCTTTCAGTTTCGCCAGCAACTCATCGACCGAACCGACCTTGACGCCTGCGGATCGCGCGGCAGGTTCTGTCGTTTTCACGATTTCCAGACGCGGGCTGACATCCACGCCGTAATCGGCGGGTGTTTTTTCATCCAGCGGCTTTTTCTTGGCCTTCATGATGTTGGGCAGCGATGCGTAACGCGGTTCATTCAGGCGCAGGTCCACACTGATAATCGCGGGCAGTTTGACCTTGATCGTCTGCAAGCCCCCGTCCACTTCGCGCGTCACGGTCGCGTGGTCCCCATCAACCGACACTTCGGATGCGAAAGTTGCCTGCGCCCATCCGGTCAGCGCGCCCAGCATCTGGCCGGTTGCGTTCATGTCATTGTCGATGGCCTGTTTGCCGCACAGCACGATTTGCGGCTGTTCTTCATCGATCACGGCTTTCAGCAGTTTTGCCACGGCCAGCGGTTCGATATCGGTATGCACATCATCGGCGGCATTGATCAGAATTGCGCGATCCGCCCCCATCGCCAATGCGGTGCGCAGCGTTTCCTGCGCCTGCTTCACACCGATGGACACGGCCACGATTTCTGTCACAACGCCTTTTTCCTTCAGGCGGATCGCTTCTTCTACCGCGATTTCGTCAAACGGATTCATCGACATTTTGACATTCGCCAGATCGACCCCGCTGCCATCCGCTTTGACACGGACTTTCACGTTATAGTCGATCACGCGCTTGACTGGCACCAGAACCTTCATTGGCGTGTATCTCCCTTTAGCAAAGCTTGTTCGTTTCTAACGACTTACACTTGCAGAAAACAATGCAAAAACGACATGATGGCAAATCCCGACGCCGCGTTACAGCATATGTCTGCGCTAACGGTTTGCGCCCGGAACCCAAAGGATGTCATCCGCGCCGTTGTTATTGGCAATGCGCCCGGCAACGAACAACCAGTCCGACAAACGGTTCAGGTATTTCACTGCCGATTCGTTGACCCCTTCGATCGTCGACAGGGCAACGGTTTCGCGTTCTGCGCGCCGTGCCACTGTACGGCACAGGTGGAAATGTGCCGCCAATGCCGATCCCCCGGGCAGAATGAAACTGCGCAACGGCGTCAGATCTGCGTTCATCGCGTCTATCTCGCGTTCCAGCCGGTCCACCTGCGACGGGATCATGCGCAGCGGGGTGTATTCGGCGTCCTTGTCGCGTTCCATATCGGGGCGGCACAGGTCCGCGCCCAGATCAAACAGATCGTTCTGAATGCGTGACAAGGCGTCCACCAGATCGCCGCTGGCATGCAGCCGTGCCAGACCCAGCGTTGCGTTCAACTCGTCTACAGTGCCATAGGCGGTCACACGTTGCGAATGCTTGGCCACGCGCGCACCATTTCCCAGCGCGGTTTCGCCGGAATCGCCGGTGCGGGTGTATATCTTGTTCAGCACAACCATGGATCAGGCTCCTTTCGAACGGAAATAGGCAAAAGCGACAATCAGAACCACGGCCACGAATTGTGCATACAACCTGTAGCGCATCATCCTGTTGCCGTGCTTGCGGTTGAATTCGCCGCCTTTGGCAAACCCGCCGATTCCGATCAGCAGCACCACCAGAACCACCAGCGACGCGAATGCCGCGATCAGGAACATCGGGTCTTGCAGCAGCATGTCGGGAACTCCTTATCGATTTGGCTGCAACTTAATCGTCCCCGCGCCAATTGCGAGGGGAAAACCAACCGTTGCTACATTTTGCCCAGAACGTAATCCAGCAGCCGCGTCGGCAGAACACGGCGCAGCCCGCCCAACACATAGGTTGGCGTGGTGACATAATAGCGCGGACGCGGGCGGCGGCTTTCAACGGCAGCAATCAGGCGGCGGGTCACCGCATCGGGGGGCAGTTCAAAGAAATCGGGTTCCGATTTGTCATAAAGGCGCGCCAGAAGTGCGTCGCGATACTGCTGCGCGCGGGGACTGTTTTCCCAGTCGATCCAGCGTTCAAAATGCGGGATGGAATTCTGGCGTATGCGCGATGTCACCGGCCCCGGTTCAATAAGCACAACATGAATTCCGGTGCCCGTCAGTTCCAGACGCAGCACATCAGACAGCCCTTCAAGCGCAAATTTCGTGGCGACATAGGCGCCGCGCCATTTCAGCCCCGCCAGCCCCAGAACGGATGAATTCTGCACAATGCGCCCATGCCCCTGCGCGCGCATGACGGGCAGGACTGCGCGCGTCAGTTCGTGCCAGCCAAACAGGTTTGTTTCAAAGATGCTGCGCAGCGCGTCCGTAGGCAGATCTTCGGTCGCACCGGGTATCGCGAAAGCGCCGTTGTTAAACACCGCATCCAGTGTTCCGCCCGTGCGTTCAAGCGCTTGGGCCACAGCCTCATGAATCGTTGCAGTGTCCGTGTAATCCAGCACGAAGCTGTCCAGTCCTTCGGCGCGCAACCTGTCGCAGTCTTGTGGTTTGCGGCAGGTGGCAAAGACCTGCCAGCCCCGCTGTGACAGGGCATGCGCTGCGTTATGGCCTATTCCTGATGAACAGCCCGTAATCAAGATAGATGGCATTTTATCCCTTCGGCGCAGGGGCTGATGATGTCACGATGCCCAGGATTCGCGTTTGCGATAGATGGTCGAAGGGGCAATGTCCAGTTCGCGCGCGGCCTTGGGCACGGACCCCGCATTGCGCCGGATCGCAGAGGTGATCACCAACTCCTCGATCTCGGCCATGGTCATGCCGCTTAGAACATCGGCGGGTGTCGCACCGGATGGCAGACCCGTTTGCGTGACTGCTGAGTCCGCGTCGGCATAACTCAGAAGTTCCGGCGGCAGCATCTGCGGGGTCACGATCGGGCCATCATGCAGCACCACAGCAAGGCGCAGCACATTCACCAGTTCGCGCAGGTTTCCCCGCCACGGGGCCTTGCGGAAGATTGCAGTAGTCTCGCCGGACAGTCCGGTAAAGGTTTTGCCTTCTTCCTGCGCGATCTGGACCAGAAGATGACGCGCCAGAATATTCACATCCTCGCCCCGGTCGCGCAGGGGGGGGACATGCATGGGGATAACAAACAATCTGTAATACAGATCTTCGCGCAGCTTGCCGCTGCGCATTTCTTCTGCCGGGTCACGAGTGGCCGCACAGATGATGCGCACATCAATCCTGACCTGATCACCGCCCCCTGTTGGTGCCGCAGTCCCGTTTTGCAGAAAATGCAAAAGCCTTGCCTGCACAGCAGGTGCCATGTCGTGAATGTTTTCCAGAAACAGACTGCCAGCATCTGCCTTGATCAAGGCACCGGCCCTTATGCCGGATGATGGCGCATTGCTGCGCTGGGCCTGCCCGAACAGTTCGTATTCCTGCATCTCTCGCGGGATTGCGCTACAATTAAAGGTGACAAAACGGTTCTTGGACCGCGCCGATTTCAGGTGCACGGCGCGCGCGCAAAGTTCCTTGCCGGTGCCACTTTCGCCCAACACAAAAACCGGCGCCATGGATTTGGCAACCGCGCTGATTTTTTTGTGTAGCTGGTGCATCACCTCGGACTGGCCAAGGAATGAAGAATCTATGGCGTCTGTCGTCTGCTCGTTGCTGGAAATATCAGCGGGCAAATCCCGTTGACTTTCGGCATGGGCGTTGGCCACTGCGCTTATCAGGCGGATGTCGCCCAATGGCTTGACCAGAAAGTCATGTGCGCCCGCACGCGTTGCTTCGACTGCGGCATTGACCGACCCGTTTGCAGTTATGACGATAATGCGTGTGCTTGGTTGCAGTGCCAGCATTTCGCGCATGACGACCATGCCATCTGAATCCGGTAACATAAGGTCAAGCAACACCACGCCCGGCCGGGATTCGGCGAATTTTGACAATGCCTCCTGCCCGTTAGAGGCACAGATGGCATTGTACCCCGCTTTACGCAGGATGGTCCGGTAAAGCATTTGCAGCGACGGCGTGTCTTCAACAAGCAGAAGCGAAGATATGGTTGACTGGCTACTCATGTTTACATTCATTTACATATTCTCAATAAATTGCGCCAAGGCGGTTCGAACACGATCACATTCATCGATCACTTCGGGCAATGCGGCGGCAAGGGCCGCACCGTCCTTATTTTGCGCCATTTTTTCCGCGCGCAAAGATAGTTCCGGCAAAGCGACCGCCCCGATCGTAAGTGCAAGGCCCTTCATTTCGTGTGCAATCATGTAAATTGCCTGAAAATTCAGGTCTGTGCCGGAATTCGAAACAGACAGATGCGCTTGCAGATCGCTGTGCAGCCGCGCAAAATCCTGTGTAAGTTGTTCTGCCAGGGCAGCCGCCACATCGCTACCACCTGTTTCCAGAAGGGCGAGAAATATCTTACGGTCGAGCGCGTCGGATGTCATATTGCTGCCCAAAAGATGTCATAATTTTGCCCAAATTCCCACGTAGCGTCCCCTACGACTATTTTAGCGCATCCGATTGTTACAGTATACCCATCAGATTGCAACCTTACGGAGAGCAGTCTTCTGGAAACCCGGCAGGATTGATTGAATTTAGAAAAATATGACCTGCCTGTGTTTCAATCTAGCGCCAGAAAATCAGAAGTCCGCGAAGTCTTGATATAAATTGTCAAGAATACAGCGCTGGCTCCGGCGCTTCACTTGCATAAGTGACGAAATCACAAGGCCGTGCCATGCGCGGTGGCTTGCCCGCGCATGGCGTTGTTTCAGCCTTTCGGGTAGCCCAACCCCTGAAGCGCTTTTGCAATCTCTGGCAGTATGGCGGGGTCGTCAATCGTGGCGGGCATCTTGTAAGCCTTGCCGTCTGCGATGCTGGCCATTGTCGCGCGCAATATCTTGCCCGACCGCGTCTTGGGCAGGCGGTCGACCACCACCGCCAGTTTGAATGCGGCGACGGGGCCAATCCTGTCGCGCACCAGTTTCACACATTCCTGCGCAATCGCTGCATTGTCGCGTGTTGTGCCGGAATTCAGGCACAGGAAACCCAATGGCAGCTGGCCTTTCAGGTCATCTGCTATGCCGATGACGGCGCATTCTGCGACATCAGGGTGGCTGGCAAGCACTTCTTCCATGCCGCCGGTTGACAGGCGGTGTCCGGCAACGTTGATCACGTCATCTGTGCGCGCCATGATATAGACGTAGCCATCCGCATCCACATATCCCGCATCCCCTGTTGCGTAATAGCCGGGAAACTGGTCCAGATAGCTTTTGCGAAAGCGGTCTTCGGCGTTCCACAATGTGGGCAGCGTGCCGGGGGGCAGGGGCAGCTTGATGGCGATGGCGCCCAATGTGTTCGCGCCGACCGGATTGCCACCTTCATCAAGCACATGAATGTCATAGCTGGGCATCGCGACTGCAGGCGATCCCAGTTTGACCGGCAGGGGTTCGATCCCCATCGGGTTTGCCGCAATCGGCCAACCGGATTCGGTTTGCCACCAATGGTCAATGACAGGCACCTTCAACTGGTCTTGGGCCCATTCAATGGTGTCAGGGTCGGCACGCTCGCCTGCCAGATAGACAGTTTTCAGGCAGGACAGGTCATATTTGCGCACAAATTCGCCTTTGGGATCTTCGCGTTTGACGGCGCGGAAGGCTGTGGGCGCGGTGAAGAAGATTTTGACCTTATGCTCGGAAATTACCCGCCAGAAGGTGCCTGCATCGGGGGTGCCGATGGGTTTGCCTTCGAATACGATGGTGGTGTTGCCCGCGATCAGCGGCGCATAGCAGATATAGCTGTGCCCCACGACCCAGCCCACATCGCTTGCTGCCCAGAACACATCGCCGGGGTCCACATCATAGATGTTTTTCATCGTCCATTGCAGCGCCACCAGATGGCCCGCAGTCGGGCGCACCACCCCCTTGGGCTGGCCTGTCGTGCCGGACGTATACAGCACATAGGCGGGATGGTCCCCCTCGACCGGCAGGCATTCAGCCGATGCAACACCGTATTGAAACGCATGCCAGTCATAATCCCGGCCATCTGTCAGCTTGGCAACTTCCTGTTCGCGCTGAAAGATGACGCAGAAGTCAGGCGTGTGTGATGCCAGTTCAATCGCGCCATCCAGCAGCGGTTTGTAATGAATAACGCGCCCCGGTTCCAGCCCGCAGGATGCGGCGATAATGCATTTGGGTTGCGCATCATTAATCCGCACGGCCAGTTCATTTGCGGCAAATCCGCCGAAAACAACAGAGTGAATCGCCCCCAGCCGTGCGCAGGCCAGCATTGCCTCCAGGGCTTCGGGGATCATGGGCATGTAGATGATAACGCGGTCGCCCTTTTGCACACCTTTGGCGCGCAGCGCCCCCGCGAGAGAGGCCACGCGGTCACGCATTTCACGATATGTCAGTTCGCGTTTTGAATGGGTGACGGGGCTGTCATGGATAACGGCCACCTGATCGCCGCGCCCTGCATCAACATGGCGGTCCAGCGCATTCCAGCAGGTATTGACCAGCCCATCCTTGAACCATTCATACAAGGGGGCGTTGTCGTCGAACAATGCCTTGGACGGGGGGCGCACCCAGTCGATTTTTTGCGCTTGTTCCATCCAGAACCCGTTGGGGTCTGAAATCGACCATTGGTGCAAATCGGCATAACGCATGACTGTCCCTCCCATGAACCTGAGCATTGATCATCAGATAGACGACAGCAGCGCGCGCGCGCAATCCTGTTAACGGGAACATGGCGGTTGCGGCGCAAAAATTTGCACAATTGCTTTGCAAATTTTTGCAAATTCACGAAAACCCCACCCTTTTGCGGGGGTGGGAAGGCAGGTTTGCAAAGCCCGGCCGATATTGCGACCTTAGCCGTAAATGGATACCGGCGTTCCGGCCAGCGCCGACATGTTCAACAACCCGCGCGGGGTGATGGACGGGGTGACAATATGCGCGGTGTTTCCCATGCCCATAAGGATTGGCCCGACTTCCAGTGCATCGCCGCGCATCTTCAGAATGTTGCGCACCCCGCTGGCCGCATCCGTATTGGCGAATATCAGCACATTGGCGGGTTCTGAAAACCGCGCATTGGGGAACATGCGTGCGCGTAGCGCGGGGTCCAGCGCCGCATCGACATGCATTTCGCCCTCATAGTCGAAATCCAGACCGGCCGCGTCCAGTATTTCAAGGGCTGCGCGCATGTTGCGCCCCGACGGTGTGTCGAGATTGCCGAACTGGCTGTGCGAGCAAAGCGCAATCTTGGGGTCCAGCCCGAAGCGGCGCACATGGCGGGCGGCACCGATGGCGGTTTCGGCAATCTGCTGGGGTGTCGGGTTCGGGTGAACCTGCGTGTCGGCAATAAACAGGTTCCCTTCTTGCTGGATCATCAGACTTAGCGCGCCCACGGGGTGGCGGTCTTTGCTGCCCAGAATCCGCGTGACATAGTTCAAATGCCACAGGAACTGCCCGAATGTCCCGCAGATCAGACTGTCGGCATCGCCCCTGTGCACCATGATTGCGCCGATGGCTGTGGTGTTGGTGCGCAAAATGGCGCGCGCCAGATCGGGGGTGACCCCGCTGCGTTCCATCAGCGCGTGATAGCTTTGCCAGTAATCGCGGTAGCGCGGGTCATCTTGTGGGTTGACCAGTTCGAAATCGCGCCCCGGCTGGATGGACAGGCCCGCGCGTTCCAGCCGCATGTTCACCACCTCTGGCCGCCCGATCAGGATGGGCACTTCGGTGGTTTCTTCCAGCATGGCGGAAGCGGCGCGCAACACGCGCTCATCCTCTCCTTCGGCAAAGACGATGCGCCGTGACGCAGCGCGCGCGGCTTCAAACACCGGTCGCATGATCATGGCCGACCGGAAGACAGACGCATCAAGTTTGGCCTTATAGGCGGTCAGGTCGTCCAGCGGGCGTTTTGCCACGCCCGAGTCCATGGCAGCCTTGGCCACCGCGCTGGCCACAACGCCCATCAGGCGCGGATCAAACGGTTTCGGAATCAAATAGTCCGGCCCGAAGCTTAACTGTTCGCCCTTATAGGCGGCGGCGGCTTCGGCACTGGTGGTGGCGCGTGCAAGGGCGGCAATCCCTTCGACACAGCCGATCTGCATGGCATCGTTGATTTCGGTTGCGCCCACATCCAGCGCACCGCGGAAAATGAACGGAAAGCACAACACGTTATTGACCTGATTGGGAAAATCCGACCGGCCAGTCGCAATAATCGCATCGGGGGCCACTTCGCGCACCTGATCGGGCAGGATTTCCGGTGTCGGGTTGGCCAGTGCGAAGATGATCGGGCGCCTGCCCATGCGCGCAACATGTGCTGCGGTCAGTGCGCCCGGACCGGACAGGCCCAGAAACAGATCCGCGCCGTCAATCACATCATCAAGGGTGCGCTTGTCGGTGGCTTGTGCAAAGGCCGATTTTTGCGGGTTCATATCCTGCTCGCGGCCTTCATGGACCAGCCCGTGAATGTCGCACAACCAGATATTTTCGCGCCGCACCCCCAGTTTTACCAGCATGTTCAGGCAGGCAATTCCGGCCGCGCCGCCCCCCGTGCTGACAATCTTGATATCCTCGAACGCCTTGCCTGCAACGCGCAGCGCATTGGTGGCCGCCGCCCCCACAACGATGGCCGTGCCGTGCTGGTCGTCATGGAACACCGGAATTCCCATGCGTTCACGGCAGATCCGTTCCACGATGAAGCAATCCGGTGCCTTGATATCTTCCAGATTGATCGCGCCAAACGTGGGTTCCAGTGCGCAGACAATGTCTGCCAGCCGTTCGGGGTCTGGCTCATTCAGTTCAATATCGAAACAGTCAATATTGGCGAATTTCTTGAACAGAACCGCCTTGCCCTCCATCACCGGCTTGGATGCCAGCGCCCCGATATTGCCAAGGCCCAGCACAGCCGTGCCGTTGGTGACCACCGCCACCAGATTGCCGCGCGCGGTGTAGCGGGCCGCATCTTCGGGGTTTGCCTTGATTTCCAGACAGGCTTCGGCCACGCCGGGGGAGTAGGCGCGCGACAGGTCATACCCGTTGGCCAGCGGTTTGGTCGGACGCACTTCCAACTTACCGGGGCGCGGATATTCATGATAGATCAGGGCAGGATGACGGCTGTCATCCGATGGCAGGTCGGTCATGTTGGTCCCCCGAGTTTAATTTTGTTTAGTATTAAACCAAATTGCCGCAAGGGCAAGTTCTGCTTTCCCTCGGGTTCCGGCAGCGGTGCGCGCGCGATGGGGTAACGCCCGCTTGCAATGCGCCGCGCCCCGACGCAAAATCGCGCCTAGGTATCAATCTGGATCAACGGGGGGCATATGACGCTTTTGCTGGAAGCACGCAGATTGCGCGAGATGGCCTATGCGCCCTATTCCGGTTTTCAGGTGGGCGCGGCGTTGCGCAGCACGGACGGTCGGGTTTTTGGCGGCTGCAATGTGGAAAATGCAGCCTATCCCGAAGGGTTATGTGCCGAAGCCGGTGCCATAGCCGCCATGGTGGCCGGTGGCGCGCGCGAAATTGCGGAAATCGTGGTGGTGGCCGACAGCCCCACGCCGGTGCCCCCCTGTGGTGGCTGCCGCCAGAAGATCGCTGAATTTGCCAGCGCGGACACGCAGGTCACCATGGTAACCCTGTCGGGGCAGGAACTGACAATGACATTGGCCGAATTGCTGCCCGGTGCCTTCGGGCCGCGCCATATGGACAAAGGCTGATGGCGCGCGCATTCCTTGTTGTGCTGGATTCCGTCGGGTGCGGCGGGGCACCTGATGCCGCCGATTTCGGGGACCAAGGGGCCAACACACTTGGACATGTAATCGCGGCTTGCGCCAACGGGCGGGCAGAGGACGGGCGCAGCGGCCCGCTTCAGGTGCCGGTTATGGACGGGCTGGGGCTGGGGGCGGCGGTGCGGCTGGCGTCGGGAATGGCCACGCCGGGGCTGACCGCCACGCCACACGGGATGTGGGGCGCCGCGACAGAGGTATCGCTGGGCAAGGACACACCGTCAGGTCATTGGGAACTGGCAGGCGTGCCGGTGCCGTGGGCCTGGACGTATTTTCCGCGACGCGACCCCGCCTTTCCGCCAGAACTGGTGGCGCAGATTTGCGCACTTGCGGGCACGGACGGGATACTGGGCAATTGCCACGCGGCGGGAATACCAATCGTGCAGGAACTGGGGGCCGCGCATCTGCGCACGGGCTGGCCCATCTGCTATACATCTGCCGATTCCGTGGTGCAGATTGCGGCGCATGAAACGGGTTTCGGGTTGGACCGCTTGCACAGGCTTTGTGCCGATCTGGCCCCTGCGTTGCACGCCATGCGCGTCGGGCGCGTGATTGCGCGACCGTTTGTGGGAACGCAGGATGCAGGGTTTGTGCGCACCGGCAACAGGCGCGATTTCGCCATGCGCCCCCCGGCACCAACATTATGCGACTGGGTTCAGGGCGCAGGCGGGCAGGTTCATGCTGTGGGTAAGATCGGTGATATCTTTTCGGGACAGGGTATCTCGCAGCAACATAAGGGAGACGGTGATAGTGCACTTTTCGAGCATTTTTTTCGATTGATGGGCAATGCAGACGCTGGTTCTTTAACGTTTTGCAACTTTGTTGAATTTGATACGCTGTATGGCCATACGCGTGACGTTTCGGGTTACGCGCGTGCGCTGGAACGCTTCGACAAGGTGGCAGGGCAAGCATTGGCGCAAATGCGCGCGGGCGATATGCTGGTGATCACCGCCGATCACGGGAATGACCCGACTGCACCGGGCACTGACCATACGCGCGAACGCGTTCCGGTGCTGGTGGCGGGCTATGGTGCGCACCAGATCGGGCATTGTGCCTTTGCTGATGTCGCCGCCAGCATTGCTGCACATCTGGGTGTGCCCGCCCATGGCCCGGGACGGAGTTTTTTGCCATGATGGACCGTCACACGCTTGCCGCCCTTCCAAAGCTGGAACTGCATCTGCATCTGGAAGGGGCGGCACCGCCTGCCTTCATCCGCGACCGTGCCAAGCGCAACCATGTTGACCTTTCAGGTTTGTTTGACGAACAGGGGCGCTATCGCTGGCAGGATTTTCGCGGCTTTCTGTCCGTCTATGACGCGGTCTGCACGGCCTTGAAAACCCCGCAGGATTTTCACGACCTGACATTGGCTGTGCTGGAAAATTCCGCCAGTCATGGTGTCATCTACACCGAATGTTTCGTGTCGCCGGATTTCTGTGGTGGCGGGGATTTAAGTGCATGGCGCGACCATCTGGCCGCGATTGACGCCGCGGCACAGACTGCGCAGGCGCAATCCGGTATTGTCATGCGCGCCATTGTGACCTGCATACGCCATAACGGCCCCGAACAGGCGCGCAGGATTGCCATCTGTGCGCAGGAAACAGCGGGCCAGTTCGTCACAGGTTTTGGGATGGCAGGCGATGAGGCGCAGTTTCAGCCCAAGGATTTCATCTGGTCCTTTGATGCCGCGCGCGAAGCGGGGCTGGGCCTGACTGCGCATGCGGGTGAATGGGCGGGACCGGATGCCATTCGCGCCACCTTGCAGGATTTGCGGGTGTCGCGCATTGGCCACGGCGTGCGCGCGATTGAAGATCCCGCAGTGCTGGAAACACTGGCCGAAACGGGTGTGGTGCTGGAAATCTGCCCCGCGTCCAATATCGCGCTGGGTCTTTATGCGAAATTTCCCGATCATCCGGTTGCCAGGTTGCGTGATGCGGGCGTAAAGGTCACGGTGTCCACCGATGACCCGCCGTTCTTCGGCACCAGCATGACGCAGGAATATGGCGCGCTTGCACAGTGCTTTGGCTGGGGCAGGGATGACTTTGCCGACATCGCGCGCATTGCGCTTGATGCGGCTTTTCTTGATGCGCCTGCGCGCGCACTTCTACAAAATCGACTGGAGGAAGCATGTCCCACCCCGACCTGACCATTATTGAACATCCGCTGGTCGTGCATAAACTGTCGATGATGCGCGAGAAATCACTGTCCAGCCGTGATTTTCGCAGCCTGCTGCGCGAAATCAGCCAGTTTCTGGCCTATGAAGTGACGCGCGACCTGCCGCTGCGCCTGCAAACCATCACCACCCCCGTGACTGAAATGCAGGCCCCCGTGCTGGATTGCCCCGATCCGGTTCTGGTGTCCATCCTGCGGGCGGGCAACGGGCTGCTGGACGGCATGCTGGAAGTGCTGCCGACCGCGCGTGTAGGCTATATTGGCCTGTATCGGGACGAGGCGACGCTGCGTCCGGTGCAATATTACTGCAAACTGCCCCCTGAACTTGCAGGCAGGCGTGTCATTGTTGTCGATCCCATGCTGGCAACGGGCCATTCTGCGGCGGCAGCGATTGACCTGATCAAGGCCGCAGGGGCCACGGATATTGTGTTTCAATGCCTGCTGGCCGCCCCCGAAGGTGTGGAATGTATGGCGCGCGCGCACCCCGATGTGCGCATTGTCACCGCCGCGCTGGATGAATGCCTGAACGAGCACGGATATATCGTTCCGGGACTAGGGGATGCGGGTGACCGGATATTTGGCACATCATAAGCCACGCCACGGCCCGAATCGGGTTTACTTTCAAATCAGTTAAGGGGCATGCTTCAAGGGTTGAAGCGGGGGTTTCATGTCTGTCAGATTATTTGCAATTACGACTGTTTTTTCCATTGCCCTGATTTCGGGTGCGGGTGCCCAGACAAATGGACCTGGGCCTGCCGAACTGCCGCCCGCAGGCTATGATGCGCGCGAATTTGTCGACAGCCGCGGTTGTGTGTTTTTGCGTTCCACATTCGGGGGGGCTGTCACATGGGTGCCGCGTTTCGGCGCGGACCGCCAGCCGGTTTGTGATGGCACGCCCAGTATTCGCGCAGAAGTGCGAAGCCCGTCTGTTCAGACAATACCGCAACCGTCAGGTTCCCTTGTCCGCCCTGCACCTGTTATGGGCGGGAAAGAACCTGTTCGCGCCACTGCAAGCCCCCGCCGCGCCGCACCGCGCCGCACTGGTCCGCGTCAGGCCGATGCGTCCGGCCGCCACCTTGATTGCCCGTTGAATGCACCCTTCGGTCAGGTTGTGCGCACCAGTGATGCGCGCCTGATGGTGCTGTGCGTGGGCCATCCCGATCATTTCCCGCAAGGTTTGGGGCCGAATGCAGGCCATCATGGCCCGATCGCCCTGCCGTCAAACACCGTGATGCCCGCATCTGCGCCAGTGGTTGCACGCCAGCATGGCAGTCATGTGCAGGTTGGCAGTTTCAGGGTGCCGGACAACGCCACGCGCCTGCGCGCGCGGTTGCAGGCGCAGGGCCTGCCTGCGGGTATTCATGTGGCGCAGGGTTTGAATGTGGTGACAGTCGGCCCGTTTGCGCAAGCCGATCAGGCCCATCATGCAATGCAGGTCGTTCGCGGAATGGGGTTTCGGGACGCGTTTTTCCGCCGGTGATGCGTCTTGCACAAAGGTGCTGCGCGCTTTCGTGATGTGCGAAACCGCGTGATCAGGCGGCCCAAGGCACGCGCAATCCGCCCGTCACGTCGCAGGCTTGCGCGCTGCGCCCCTGCTGCGGCTGACCATCAATCCTGAAATGATTATCCCCATCGCCAGCAGAATGCGTGGCGAAAGTTCCTCTGACAGGATCATGACGCCCAACAACACCGACCATACCGGCACATGGTAATTCACTTGCGCCAGAAAACTTGGCCCCGCGCTGCGGATGATGCTGATTTTCAGCAAGGTCGCCAAGCCGGTGGGCAACAGCCCCAGGAAAAGCAATGCCAGCATTGGGCGCGGTTCGGGCAAGGCTGGAATGCCTTCTTGCCACAGCGCTGCGGGCAGCATGATGGCACTTGCCACCCAAAGTGCCAGCACGCCAAACGCCATCGGGTGCACATCGGGGCAGCGGCGCGTCACAATTGACCCGACCGCATAGCTTAATGCGGCCGCAAGGCAGCCCAGCCGCGCCAGCGCTTCCAACTCGGACCCCGACACGGCCAGAACACCGGGGCCGATCAAAACACCAACCCCCAACAGGCCCAGCATGAACCCGCCCGCTTTCGCGTTGCTTAGCCGTTCACCGGGAACCAGAAAATGTGCAAACCCCAGCACGAATAACGGGATGGCCGCCATGCTGATACCGGCGAAGCCCGATGTGACATGCTGTTGTGACCAGCTTAGCAAAAAGAACGGCAGCGCGCTTGAAAACACCCCCATCGCGGCCGCAAACCCCCAAACCTCCGGCCGTGACGGCAGCCTGACGCCCAGAACAAGCGCAACGCCTGTCAGTGTCAGTGCGCCGATCACAATACGGCCCGCAGCCACCCAAAGCGGCGCAAACCCTTCCAGCGCGATTGCAATTCCCAAAAAGGATGCACCCCAGATCAGGCCCAGCGTGATCAGCGATATCCAGTTTGACAAGGTCGGGGTGGTTGGCATGGAAGCGGCCCTTGGGTTGTGCGAGGTCTTGAACATGTGCAGTAGTGCGATGGTGTTGCCGCGATGTCCAGCCACGATGTCAGGGATGGCTTCCATGCCGAAATCAGAACCAAGTCGCAAAATTGTCCGAATTCAGCCCTAGAAATCACGTTTTGTCAGGGCGTTATGCATCGGGTCCGGCGCAGTCAAGGAATGGAATAGAATGCGAATTTGCAGCAAACAGGAATGTGTGCGCGTTCTTTGGGATTCCGAATCCGGGGCTGTCACTGTGGACTGGGTCGTCCTGTCTGCGGCCGTGATCGGGCTGGGCGCGTTTTCTGTGGTCCAGATCGGCCAAGGCAGCACAGATCTTGCCAACTCTATTCAAGGCAGTTTGCGGTTTGTCCTGTATCCAGACCCCGAAGAAGATGGGCCACGCTACAGTATTCAGCGCCTCTCGGATGCTCAGTTGGAGCAATGGACCACAACCTATGCCGACCAGACAGATGCGCAGCTTCTTGCGTCTGTTCAATTGCGGCATAACCAGTTCATGTCGCATCTGGAAGCGCAGCAATGGTCGCAGGCCCTACAGCGCGTAGATTATTTCCATATTATTGAACAAGAACTGGCGACGCGGTCATTGCAACGCCCCGATGACATGCCGGGTGCCCAAGCGCTGTTTGACATGTATAACGACGCTCGCAGTTGAACGGCGCATGCCACAACGCGCAGCTGCACACTCTGCCCCCACCCAAAAAGGGCAGGGGCAGTGATGTGGTGTTTAGTTGCGGTCTTTGTCGACCATTTTTGACGCACCGATCCATGGCATCATCGCGCGCAGTTTCGCGCCGACCTGTTCGATCTGATGCTCGTCATTGATGCGGCGCGTCGCCTTGAAGAAGGGCTGGCCAACAGCATTTTCCGCCATGAAGTCACGCACGAATTTGCCCTGCTGAATGTCGGTCAGAACTGCCTTCATCCGCGCCTTGGTTTCGTCATAGGGCAGAATGCGCGGGCCGCTGACATATTCGCCATATTCGGCGGTGTTGCTGATCGAATAGTTCATGTTGGCGATGCCACCTTCATAGATCAGGTCCACAATCAGCTTCACTTCATGCAGGCATTCGAAATACGCCATTTCCGGCTCATAGCCCGCTTCGACCAGGGTTTCAAAACCCATGCGGATCAGTTCAACCAGACCGCCACACAGAACCGCTTGTTCCCCGAACAGGTCGGTTTCGCATTCCTGACGGAAATTGGTTTCAATAATGCCCGAACGCCCGCCACCAATGGCTGAACAATAAGACAGGCCGATTTCCATGGCCTTGCCGGTCGCGTCCTGATGCACCGCTACCAGACAGGGCACACCGCCGCCTTTGGTGTATTCGCCGCGCACCGTGTGGCCGGGGCCTTTGGGGGCCATCATGATCACGTCAATGCCGGGCTTCGTCTCGATCAGGCCGAAATGCACGTTCAAGCCATGCGCAAAGGCAATCGCCGCGCCGTCGCGCAGGTTGTCATGCACATATTTCTTGTAGGTTTCCGCCTGCAACTCATCGGGCATGGTGAACATGATCACGTCACACCAGGCGGCCGCTTCGGCAATGCCCATGACCTTCAGGCCTTCGGCTTCGCATTTCTTGGCGCTGCTTGAGCCTTCGCGCAGGGCCACAACAATGTTCTTAGCGCCCGAATCGCGCAGGTTCAGCGCATGGGCATGGCCCTGGCTGCCATAGCCCAGAATGGCGACTTTTTTATCCTTGATCAGGTTAACATCGCAATCGCGATCATAATAGACGCGCATGATACTTCCTCCATTAGGTATGTGTCTGGGGCGGAGGATAGTGGTTTATTTGGAAAATGCGTTTCATATCTCGCGTATATTTATAAAATATGGTAATTATCATTCGTTAAAAAAGATATAGTGTAATAATCATGCGCATAGATGACAGTGACCGCCGCTTGCTGCGCCACCTTATGGCCGCCCCCGATGCCAGCACTGCGGAGCTTGCCGCGCGCGCGGGGATGACTGAAGCAACCTGTTGGCGCAGGCTGGACAAGCTGCGCAACGCGGGCATTTTGCGCGGGCAACAGGGCGTGATCAACTGGCGCGCCCTTGGCTGGCAGGTCGAAGTCAGCTTGCGGATCACGCTGGACAAGACCAACCCGCGCGCCTTTGATGAATTTGTAGCCGCCGCCCGCCATGTGCCAGAGGTTCTCGAAATCCAGAGTTTTCTTGGCCGCGTCGATGTGCGCCTGAATGTCATTGCGCGTGATATGGCCCATTACCAGCAAATCTACCGCGACCGCATTCTGACCCTGCCGCATATTTCCGACCTGGAGGCGCTGATGCATCTGTCCGACATCAAATCCGAAGAAAGCCTGCCGATATGATCTTCATCTTGCCACAAATACTTCGGGGTGAACGGGGCCGCAGACCCCTTTGCATGTATCCGGCGCGGCACCATGATTGATCTTGATGATACAGACCGCGCCTTGTTGCGCGCATTTGCCCAAGACAGCACCCAAAGTGCAGGTGCGCTGGGGCGCGCGCTGGGCCTTAGCCAGCCCGCCGCATGGCGCAGGCTGAAACGGTTGCGCGATGCAGGCGCGATTGCGCGCCAGCGCGTGGATCTGGATGTCACGGCGCTGGGGTTCGGGGTGACGGTGTTTCTGGGCATCAGCCTTGCCGCCAAGGGGCGTGTCAGCCTCGCGGATTTTGAACGCGCGGTCGCGGCCATCCCCGAAGTGCAGACGGTCCAGCATGTCCTTGGCCTTTATGACTACCGGCTGCGCGTGGTTGCGCGCGACCTGTCGGATTTTGAGCGCATCTTGCGCCGCCGCATCATGACACTGCCGGGGATCGGTGCGGTGGATGCCAATGTGTTGCTTAGTGAAGAACGGCTGCCCGGGCCATTGTAAGGAATTGACCTTGGCGCGCGTATTGGGCAAGACCACTGCATGCTGATTTACAAAATATTCCGCCGCCCCGAATGGGATGACATGGTTGCACAGGGGCACACATCGGGTGCGCCCGTGGACCTGAAGGATGGCTATATTCATTTCTCCACCGCTGCTCAGGTGATGGAAACTGCGGCAAAGCATTTTGCGCAGGAAAGCGATCTGGTGTTGATTGCCGTCAATGAACAGGAACTGGGTGCAGACCTGAAATGGGAACCCTCACGCGGGGGGGATCTGTTTCCGCATCTGTACCGGAAACTGCGCAGCACGGATGTGCTTTGGGACACTTCCCTGCCACTTGGTGCGGCCGGACATATTTTCCCGAAAGGGCTGGTATGAGCATCCTTGAAAGCGCGGGGCTGGCCCTGTTGCGCCAGATCGACCCTGAAGTGGCGCATGGTCTGGCGATACGGGCATTGCAGTCAGGGCTCACTCCCATGCCGCGCCCCGTGGTGTCGCCCCTGCTGCAAACGCGGGTTGCAGGGCTGGATTTGCCCAACCCCGTGGGGCTTGCCGCCGGGTTTGACAAAAACGCCACCGCGCTGAAAGGACTGTCGCGCGCAGGGTTCGGCTTTGTCGAGGTGGGCGCCGCCACACCCCGCCCGCAACAGGGCAATGCGCGCCCGCGCCTGTTCCGGCTGACGCAGGACCGCGCGGTCATCAACCGGTTCGGGTTCAACAATGAAGGTGCGCAGGCCATCGCCGCGCGGCTGGGCGCGCGGCCTGCGGGTATGGTTCTGGGGCTGAACCTAGGGGCGAACAAGGACAGCAGCGACCGCGCGGGCGATTTTGCGGAAGTGCTGCGCATGACGGGCGCGCATATCGATTTCGCCACAGTCAATGTCTCGTCGCCCAATACCGAACGGCTGCGGGATTTGCAGGGCGCAGATGCATTGGCGGCCCTTCTGGCAGGCGTCATGGCGGCGCGCGCAGAATTGCCCCGCCCGATTCCGGTCTTTCTGAAGATCGCACCGGACCTGTCAGGCGATGAACTTGGCGAAATCGTGCAAGTGGCGCTTGCGGCCGGACTTGATGGCATCATTGCCACCAATACCACCTTGTCGCGCGACGGGCTGCGCAGTGCGCATGCGCATGAAGCGGGCGGATTGTCGGGCGCGCCATTGTTTGAAAAATCCACGCGCGTTCTGGCGCAGTTGTCGCAGCTGACGGATGGCAAACTGCCGTTGGTAGGTGTGGGCGGTGTGTCCTCGGCGCAGCAGGCCTATGCGAAAATCACTGCGGGCGCATCGGCGGTGCAATTGTATTCGGCGCTTGTTTACGACGGTCTGTCACTGGTGTCGCGCATCAATCACGGCCTGATCGAATTGCTGGAGCGCGACGGTTTCACACATGTGGCAGATGCTGTGGGCACTGATCGGGACAAATGGCTGTAAATTCATCTTGCCATAAATACTCAGCAATCTGTGCTCAAACGCCGCTCTAGCCTTGGGTATAGCGCGGCCAGAAACACGCCGCGCAGAATATTCAGCACCATCAAGGCGACCCAAAGCGCGTGATTGCCCCAGACCGGCACGGCCCACCAGATTATGACCGCATAGATTGCCACAGCCAGCACCACGCTGTTGCGCATTTCGCGCGTGCCGGTCGCGCCAATGAAAATACCGTCCAGCATATAGGCGCCCACCCCCAGCACGCAAAGTGCAACAACATAGGGCAGGAATATGCGCGCGGTTGCCTGAACGCTTGCATCCTTGGCCATCAGGTCAATCGCAAACGGACCCAGCACCCCAAACCCCAGCGCCAGAACCAGCGCCGCGCCGATGGCCCATGCGCAGGCGCGCAGGGCTGCCTGTCGCATGGCCACCACAGAACGCGCCCCCACCGCATTGCCAACCAGAGCTTCTGCCGCAAAGGCAAACCCGTCCAGTGCGAATGCCGTGATCATCAAGAACTGCCACAACACCTGATTTGCGGCCAGTTCCACATCCCCGAACCCCGCCGACATGAACATGAACCCCGTTATTGCACCTTGCAATGCGATGGTGCGCACCATGATGTCGGAATTCACCGCCCACATACGTTGCAGGCGCACGCGGTCGAATACCCGTGCCCAGTCGCGCCATTGCGCGCCTGAAAACGCCGCACGACACAGGTATAGGCCCAGCACCAGCGATGTGGCTTCCGCAATCAAGGTGGCGATGGCCACACCCTGCACGCCCCAGCCAAGCCCCAGAACGAACCAAAGATCCAGCGCGATATTCAGCCCGTTCATCCATAATTGCAAAATCAACACGGACCGTGTGCGTTCGGTGCCGATCAGCCAGCCATTGACCGCATAAAGCGCGATTGTTGCAGGTGCGCCCCAGATGCGGATTGCCAGATAATCACGCGCCAGTGCCTCGACCGCTTCGCTGGCGGGGGCAATGCGAAAGGCCGCCGCCATAATCAGCGCCTGCGCCATAACCATCACCACACCGGCGGCAAGCCCAACCATAACGCCGCGCGTCAGCACTGCGCCGCTTTCGGCCAGATCACCCGCGCCGCTGGCTTGTGCCACCAACCCGGTTGTGCCCATGCGCAGAAAGCCGAAAATCCAGTAGATTGACGCCAGAATGACAGCCCCCAGCCCCACCGCGCCAATGGGTGCAGCAGCACCCATCTGGCCCACCACGCCGGTATCGACCGCGCCCAGCAACGGCACTGAGATATTGGCCAGAACAATGGGCACCGCAATGCGCAGAACGCGCCTGTTTGTCACAGGCTGCGGCGCGGTCACAGATGGCTGCATGTCAGTCCCTGCCGGCCGGGGGCAGTGGGGGTTGCGGCATGAGGAAATGCCCGGTCGCCTGTGCGAACAGACGCGCGCGGTTGTCTTGCCATGCTTCGACATGGACGCTGGCATAGCGCCGCCCCGAACGGTTGACGCGCGCGCGCGCATAGGCGTCGCGTGGCAGGCCCGTGCGCAGGTAATCTATGGTAAAATCAATGGTCTTTGGCAGGCGCGGCATATTCTCGGCCATGCTTTCCGCGCTTAGGCGGCCGGATTCCAGTTCTTCCCACAGCATCGCCCAGCTTAACTCCACAATGGCTGCCACTTCCAGAAAGGACGCAATCACCCCGCCATGCAACGCAGGCAGGATGGGATTGCCGATCAGGCTGTCGTTAAATGGCAGCACTGCGGTCAGTTCATCGCCGTGGCGTTCAAACTGAATGCCAAGGAATTGCGCATAGGGAATTGCCCCCACAAGCGTTTGCAGTGCGGTATCACGCCGGTATTTGACCTGTTGCACGGGTTCGGGGTGTTTCATTCCGGCACCTTTTGTGCGCGATCAAATGTGAATGCGCCTGCGGCCGTGGCGACAGGGTTGAGGTCGTCCTCGTCATGGGCGGTGGCGCGCACAAAGGCCACATTGCGCGTGACATGGTAGCAGATGGCGCGCGCTGTTATGCGCTGTCCGGGTGTTGCGGCGCGCATATAGTCGATGCGCAGATCAATGGTCGCAGTCGTTGTTGCACCAGGATAGGACATGACTGCCGCCCCCCCGCAGGTGTCCATCAATGCCGAAACCGCCCCGCCATGAATGACGCCGGTGGCAGGGTCGCCCACAAAGCGGGCATCCCAGTCCATGGAAATTCGCGCCTCGCCCGCGTCGATGGCTTCCAGCCGCATTCCCAGCGCGCGCGCAAAGGGCAGGGCCGAGATGAAACTTTGCGGATCTGATGACGACATGGGAACCTCGAACGCTTGTGGGACTTCTATCTGTGACCGATCTTGCGTAAATGGCAAGGGGGGCGTGGGCAATTGCATCGGCGTCATGCAGCGCGTAGCATGGGGGTGTATTTCAGGGAGGCATGCAAAGTGACGGACACCAGAATAGGGTTCAAGCAAATGTGTGCAAAGTTCGATGTGACGCCGCGCACCTTGCGGTATTATGAATATATTGAACTGCTATGCCCTGAAAAAGAGGGGCGCAACCGGTTCTACACCCCGCGTGAAGTGGCCCGAATGACGCTTATCATGCGCGGACGGCGTTTCGGATTCAGCCTGGAGGAAATTCGTCAATGGCTGGAAATATATGAAAAATCCGGGACTGAAACGCAGTTGGTTGCGTGGCTGAAGATGGCTGACCGCCAGCTTGTCGCCCTGCAAGATCAGGCGGAAGATCTGCAACGCACAATCAGCGACCTGCAAAAGCTGCGCGAAGATGCGGCCAGGCTTCTGGATCGTGGCAAGACGTGACGTAACCTGATTTTCTGACGTTGCGTTTAACTTTACCTTCACGTCAACTTGCATATGTTCATCCACAAGACAGCGCGCCTTAGGGAGTCGCGCAATGTCCGAAAGGAGGATGGCATGTCGCAAGATGTCAAAACAATCAGGCAGATGTGTGATGCGTTCGGCGTAACACCACGCACACTTCGATTCTATGAATCGAAGGAGTTGTTGTATCCTCGGCGTGATGGCCAGCACCGGCTGTTTACCCGCCGCGATCAGGCGCGTCTGAAGCTGATCCTTCGCGGCAAGCGTTTTGGGTTCAGTCTGGAAGATATCCGCCAGCTTCTGAACATGTATGAACGCGATGACAGCGAACTGAAGCAGTTGCGCAAAACCTATGAAATCGCGCTGGAGCGTTTGACCGATATGGAGCGGCAGCGCGACGAACTGACCGAAGCCATCATTGACCTTAAAAAAGAGCTGTCATGGGGCGAAAGTGTTCTGCGCCAGACCGACAAACCCGAAGCCGCCGAGTGATTTGCAGCGCAGTTGCGCCCCACGCCCGCAGCCCCGAAGACACTATGGAGAGAACCGAATGCCCAGCTATGCCGCGCCTACCAAGGATCTGAACTTCGTTCTGCACGATTTCCTGAAGATCAGTTCGTCCGAAATTCCCGGATATAACGATCTGGATCAGGAATTTACGTCTGCAATTCTGGACGAAGCCGCCAAGCTGGCAGAAGGTGCAATGGCACCGCTGAATGCAATCGGTGACCAGCAGGGGTGCCGGCTGGAAAACGGCGTGGTGCGCACGCCCGAAGGGTTCAAGGCCGCGTTCGAGCAGGTCAAGGCCGGCGGCTGGAACGGACTGGACCTGCCCGAAGAATACGGCGGCCAGAACCTGCCCTATGTGCTGCAAACTGCGGTGGGCGAATTGTTTTCGGGCGCGAACATGGCGTTCAACATGTATCAGGGTCTGACGCATGGTGCCATTTCCGCGATTATCGCGCATGGGTCGGATGCACAAAAGGCGCTGTTCCTGCCAAAGATGATCAGCCTTGACTGGACCGGCACCATGAACCTGACAGAACCGCATTGCGGCACTGATCTGGGCTTGATCCGCACCAAAGCCGACCCGCAGGATGACGGCAGCTACAAGATTACCGGCCAGAAGATATTCATCTCGGCCGGTGATCATGACATGGCGGAAAATATTATCCATCTGGTGCTTGCCAAGGCGCCGGGCGGGGGGAACGGAACCAAAGGAATTTCCCTGTTCATTGTGCCCAAGGTCATGATCAAGGATGATGGCAGCCTTGGTGCGCCGAACGCTGTTTCCGTGGGCAAGATCGAAGAGAAGATGGGCATTCACGGCAATGCAACCTGCGTCATGAATTATGACGGCGCGACTGGCTATCTGGTGGGCGATCTGCACAAGGGGATGCGCGCCATGTTCACCATGATGAACGAAGCGCGCCTGGGTGTGGGCCTGCAAGGTTACGCGCAGGCCGAAATCGCCTATCAGAATGCACTGGCCTATGCGATTGACCGGCTGCAAGGGCGCGACGTGACAGGCACCAAAAACCCTGATGGCCCTGCCGATCCCCTGATCGTGCACCCCGATGTGCGCCGCATGCTGATGGATCAGAAAAGTTTCGTTGAGGGGGCACGCGCATTTACCATCTGGGGGGCAAGCCAGATTGACCGCGCCCACCGCATGAATGACGCGCAGGCCGATGGTCTGATCTCGTTGCTGACGCCTGTGATCAAGGGCTTTCTGACCGACAAGGGCTTTGACATGTGCATTCAGGCCCAGCAGGTCTATGGCGGGCATGGCTATATCGAGGAATGGGGCGTGTCGCAATACGCCCGTGATGCGCGGATCGCGATGATCTATGAAGGTGCGAACGGCATTCAGGCGCTGGACCTTGTGGGCCGCAAACTGGCACAGGATGGCGGCAAACATGTGATGGCGTTCTTTGCGCTGGTCAAGGATTTCATCAAGGAATGCGACGGGGATGCCCGGCTTGAGGAATTTGTGACCCCACTGAAATCAGCCTCCAAGGATTTGCAGGCGGCGGCGCTGTATTTCATGGAAAACGGCATGAAAAACCCCAATGATGCCTTGGCAGGGTCCAATGATTTCATGCATATGTTCGGGCATGTCTGCCTTGGTCTGGCTTGGGCGCAAATGGCAAAAGCCGCGCTTTCCGCACTGGACAGCGGCGCAACGGATCAGGCATTTCTGAACGCGAAACTGACAACGGGGCGCTATTACATGACGCGCCATCTGCCTGCGACAGCATTGCATCTGGCGCGCATTCGCAGCGGGTCCGATGCCATGATGGCACTTAGCCCCGAGCAGTTCTAGGCCCGACACAAAGGGCGCCGCGTGCCATATGGCGCCCTGATTTCCGATGCTGGAGGTATCATGCCCAAACGTTTTCGTCTGACCCGCCGGTTCAACATGGCCATGACCGAAGATGGCTACCGCCGTTTGCGCCGCTTCGCACAAGAAGCCGGTCTGGAAGAGGGCGAGGCGCTGTCGTTCCTGTTCGAGAATTTCGAGTCGGTGACCCATGCGGAAAATCTGGGTCACCGTTTGCGGATGTTCAATTCGGAACTTGAGGCGCGCAAGCGATGACTTCTGGCGCCTTCGGCGAGAGTATTTTGAGGCAAGATGAAGGCGCAGTTTGTTTGATACGCCCCGTCCCTCCGCTTGTGGCATCATCAGAACGGGGCGGCTTCACCTTGCGCGGTCATCGGCTCTCCAGCCTGTACCGCATCTATGATGATGGCCTATCAAGGTTAACATAAGGTGAGAGGTGCAGGTATTCATCTTGCAAAAAATACTCAGAAAACAAGGCAGCCCAGGTGTCTTGCGGGTCGGATCAAGCATGACCTGCCACCGATCTGGGGCTTTTATTCCGGGTTGAATGCACAGAAACACAATGACGACAACAGACTACGGAGGACCACATGAGCGACGCTTTTATCTATGACACCATCCGCACGCCAAGGGGCAAGGGGCGCGCCGATGGCAGCCTGCATGAAGTGACAGCCGTGCGTCTTTCTGCCTTGGTTCTGAACCATCTGAAATCCCGCAATGATCTGGACACCCGCGCGATCGAGGATCTGATCTGGGGGAATGTCACCCAGGTGGGCGAACAGGGTGGGTGCCTTGCGCGCACCGCGGTTCTTGCATCGGATTTCGACGAACAGGTGCCGGGGCTGGCAATAAACCGCTTTTGTGCATCCGGCATGGAAGCGGTGAATATTGCCGCAAATCAGGTGCGCGGTGGCGCGGGCATGGCCTATGTCGCAGGCGGGGTCGAGATGATGAGCCGCGTTGCCATGGGGTCGGACGGGGCGGCGGTGGCCGTAGACCCGTCTGTCGCGATGGAGCGGCATTTTGTTCCACAAGGCATTGCGGCTGATATCATCGCCACGCAATACGGCTTCACCCGCCGGATGGCCGATGAACTGGCCGTTGAAAGCCAGAAACGCGCAGCCACAGCATGGCAGGACGGGCGTTTTTCCCGTTCGGTCGTGCCGGTCACGGATATCAACGGCCTGACCATACTGGAGCGCGATGAATATATGCGCCCCGCAACGGACATGGACAGCCTGTCCGCGCTGAAACCCGCATTCAAGGATATGGGCGAGGTGATGCCGGGCTTCGACAAGATTGCCTTGATGAAATACCCGCATCTGGAACGGATTGAGCATATCCACCATGCAGGCAATTCATCCGGCATTGTTGACGGGGCGGCGGGCGTCTTGATCGGCAACAAGGAGTTCGGCGAAAAATACGGGCTGAAGCCACGCGCACGCATTCGCGCCACGGCCAAGATCGGCACGGACCCGACTATCATGCTGACGGGCCCTGTGCCTGTGACCGAGAAAATCCTGCGCGATTCTGGCATGCAGATTTCTGACATCGACCTGTTCGAGGTGAACGAGGCGTTTGCCGCAGTTGTGCTGCGCTTCATGCAGGCATTTGACGTGGGCAGCGACCGCGTCAACGTCAACGGGGGGGCGATTGCGATGGGCCACCCATTGGGCGCAACAGGGGCCATGATCATCGGCACGCTGCTGGATGAACTGGAACGCACGGGCAAAGGCACCGGCCTTGCAACGCTGTGCGTTGCATCCGGCATGGGTGCTGCCACGATCATCGAGCGCGTGTAAGGGGGGCAAAGAACATGACTGATTTTAACTATTCCGTAGATGCTGATGGCGTTGCGATCATCACATGGGACATTCAGGGCAAGTCCATGAATGTGCTGTCGCTTGATGGGCTGGCCGAACTTGAAGCGCATATCGACACTGCGGTTGCGGATGAGGCCGTGAAGGGCGTCATCATCACCTCTGCCAAGGCGGATTTTGCAGGTGGCATGGATTTGAATGTCATTGCCAAAATGAAGGACATGGCGGGTGACCAGCCCGAAAAGGGCCTGTTTGACGGGATCATGTCGCTGCATCGCTGCCTGCGCAAGATTGAACGCGCGGGCATGGACCCCAAGACCCTGAAGGGGGGCAAGCCGGTTGTGGCGGCCCTGCCGGGCACCGCGCTGGGCATTGGTCTGGAAATCCCGCTGGCGTGTCACCGCATCATCGCAGCCGATAATCCCAAGGCCAAGATCGGCCTGCCGGAAATCATGGTCGGCATCTTCCCCGGCGCGGGCGGCACCACGCGGCTGGCGCGCAAGCTGGGCGCGATGGGGGCGGCACCCTTCTTGCTGGAAGGCAAATTGTCGGACCCGAAGAAAGCCAAATCGGCGGGCTTGATTGATGAAGTCGTCCCCGCACAAGACCTGATGGCGCGCGCGAAAGAATGGGTGCTGGGCGCAAAAGACGCCGATCTGGTCAAGCCATGGGACGCCAAGGGCTATAAGATGCCCGGCGGTGCGCCTTATCATCCGGCGGGGTTCATGACCTTTGTGGGCGCATCTGCCATGATCAATGGCAAGACCCAAGGGGTCTATCCGGCGGCCAAGGCGCTTTTGTCGGCAGTGTATGAAGGGGCGATGGTGCCTTTTGACGCCGCCTTGCGGATCGAGGCGCGCTGGTTCGTGCATGTGCTGATGAACCCCAGTTCCGGCGCGATGATCCGGTCGTTGTTCATCAACAAGGAAGCACTGGAAAAAGGCGCGAACCGCCCCAAGGTCGAGGATGAGAAAGTCCGCAAACTGGGGGTTCTGGGCGCAGGCATGATGGGGGCGGGCATTGCCTATGTTGCGGCCAATGCCGGTATTGATGTGGTGTTGATCGATGCGCAGCAGGCGGCAGCGGACAAGGGCAAGGCCCATGCCGAGGGTATTCTTGACAAGGGCATGAAGCGTGGCAAGGTGAGTGAGGACAAGAAGGCCGACGTGCTGGGGCGCATTGTCGCCACCACCGATTATGACGCGCTGAGCGGCTGCGATCTGGTGATCGAGGCGGTGTTCGAGGACCCGAAGGTCAAGGCCGAAGTGACGGCCAAGGCCGAAGCCGTGCTGCCGCAAGACGCGATTTTTGCCACCAACACATCGACCCTGCCGATCACCGATCTGGCCAAGGCCAGTGCGCGGCCGGACCAGTTTATCGGCATCCATTTCTTCAGTCCGGTGGACAAGATGCTGCTGGTGGAAATCATCAAGGGCCGTGAAACCGGCGACCGCGCCGTGGCCAAGGCGCTGGATTTTGTCCGCCAGATCCGCAAAACCCCGATTGTTGTGAATGATGCGCGGTTTTTCTATGCCAACCGCTGCATCATTCCCTACCTGAATGAGGGCATGCGCATGGTGCGCGAAGGGGTGGCGCCCGCGCTGGTGGAAAATGCGGCCAAGCTGATGGGCATGCCGTTGGGACCGCTGCAACTGGTCGATGAAACATCGCTTGATCTGGGGGCCAAGATTGCCAAGGCGACGCGTGCGGCCATGGGCGAAGCCTATGCCGATAGTGACGTGGACGAGGTTGTGTTCTGGATGGTCGAACAGGGCCGTTTGGGCCGCAAATCCGCAGCCGGTTTCTATGCCTATGACGACAAGGGCAAGCGGCAGGGGTTGTGGCAGGGGATCGCTGACCAGTTTCCGCAATCGGACGATCAACCTGATGTCATTCAGGTGCAGCACCGCCTGATGTTCGCCCAGGCGCTGGAAGCGGTGCGCGCCCTTGAAGACGGCGTGCTGGAAGATATCCGCGAAGGGGATGTCGGCGCAATTCTGGGCTGGGGCTTTGCGCCATGGTCGGGCGGGCCGTTTTCATGGCTGGATATGCTGGGCGCGGAATTCGCGGTGTCCGTGTGCGACGATCTTGAAGCGCGCTTTGGCGCGCGCTTCAAGGCCCCCGATCTGCTGCGCCAGATGGCACAATCGGGTCGCAGTTTTTATGCAGGCCGCGCTTCAGCCGCTGCATGATTGTGCTAGGCAGCTTGCGCGGTGTGTGCCGCGCAGGCTGCATCCTGTTTCAGGGCATTTGCGACCCTTTGCAGTTGCGACAGGCTAAGGCGGGGTGTGTCCAGCGTGCCAATGGCGGCGGCTGCATGCAGGGGCGAAAAATCGCTTTCGGCACGGGCACTGACCAGGGCGGCACCGGCGCAATGAATGACCTGTTCTGTCGCAAAGGTCAGCATGTGAATGCTCAGATCACCCGTGATAGGGGCGCGGTGAATGCCGCCATACCCTTCCAGCATCAGGGCCTGAATCAGCACAAACGGCTCGCCAAAGTCGATTTCGGCCATGTCGGATTCAACGATGACTTCCTGACAGGGCAGCAGTGATATGTCCTTGCGGTTGCCCAGAGCACCTGCCGGAATGACCATCATGAATGCCTTATGTGCTGGCAGGCTGGCTTGCGCGATCGTTATCGTGTGATTGGCTTCGACCCGTTGCATGCCATTGTCAAAGGTCAGAACCAGATCACCGGCCAGAATGGTTTCCACACCACGCCAGCCCGAATCCGTGCCGATCAGCGTGCCCGGCAACAACCCGTCTTCGCGCAGGGCGACATCATAAAGTCCGGCATCCTTGTGCATGGCCGCAGCGATTGCGGGGGCAAAAGCTGACAGACTGCCAATATGTGCATGCGCATTGGTTCCTGAATTCAGCATTTCGAATCCTCTTTCTGTATCCGCACTGTTGATGGTGCATTCTTGCCTCTGATGAAGGTTAACCCGTGGTTAAGGACAGAATCAGGGAAACAACTGGACATTTTCAAGGCGTGGAATTTTATTTCAATTCAGATGAATGTTGGATAATTTCATTCAAGGTGCCCGCCAGGGGTGCTTGCAATGCGTAGGTAGGAGGGGCGATGGGCTGGCTTGCAGATGAAACCGGACTGGACCGAAACGCAGCAAACCATGTGGCCCTGACCCCGTTGTCGCATTTGCGGCGCGCGTCGGATGTGTTCGCGGGCCGTGATGCGCTGGTCTATGGAACGACGCGCCGGACATATGCGGAATATGCCCATCGGGTGACACGCCTTGCGTCCAGTCTGGCGGCACATGGCGTCGCATCAGGCGATGTGGTGGCAACGCTTTTGCCCAATATTCCCGCCCATGCCGAGGCGCATTTTGCCGTGCCTGCCTGCGGGGCGGTGCTTAATGCCATCAACATACGACTGGATGTGGATACGGTGGCGTATATTCTGGGCCATGGTGCGGCAAAACTTGTGCTGGTGGATACCGCGTTGCTGGCGCTGGCCGAAGCCGCCTGCGCAGCGTTGGACAGCCCGCCCGTGATTGTCGAGGTTCCCGACACCGAAGCGGGGTTCACCCCGTCAGGACGCCACATCGAGTATGAGGCATTTCTGGATGCAGGTGATCCGCAATTTTCATGGATCATGCCGCAGGATGAATGGGAAAGCATCGCGCTGAACTACACATCTGGCACAACCGGTCGCCCCAAGGGCGTGGTCTATCACCATCGCGGCGCGTATCTGTCGACCCTCAGCCAGCCGATTTCATGGCGTATGACCTTGTTCCCACGGTATCTGACGATTGTGCCGATGTTTCATTGCAATGCATGGTGCCATCCGTGGATGATTCCCGCGTTGGGGGGCTGCATCATCTGCCTGCGGGATGTGACGGCTGCGGGCATTTATCACGCGATCAGCGTTGAAAAGGCGACCCATTTCGGCGGCGCGCCCATTGTTTTGCAGACCATCATCACTGCGCGCCCCGAAGACAGGTTGCCGTTTGATCATACTGTCGAAGTGTTCACCGCAGGTGCGCCGCCGCCTGCGGCCGTTCTGGCCGCGATTGAACCGCTGGGGTTTAATGTGACGCAGGTTTACGGATTGACCGAAACTTATGGTCCCGCAACCGAATGTCTGTGGCATGACGGGTTCGACAGCTTGCGCGGCGATGACCGCGCAGATGTGAAGGCCCGCACCGGCGTTCTTATGCCCTTCATGGAAGATGTCAGCGTCATACAGCCCGACACCATGACGCCGGTTGCCCGTGACGGGGTTGCTTTGGGGGAAATCGTGCATCGTGGAAATGGGGTGATGAAGGGGTATTACAAAAACCCGCAAGCCACCTCAGATGCCTTTCGCAACGGGTATTTCCATTCCGGCGATATCGCATTCTGGCATGCGGATGGCTATATCAAGATCGCGGATCGCGCCAAGGACATCATCATTTCAGGTGGCGAGAATGTCAGCTCGGTCGAGGTGGAAGGGGTGTTGATGAAGCACCCCGCAGTCGGGCTGGCTGCGGTTGTTGCCAAGCCCGACGAAAAATGGGGCGAGGTTCCCTGCGCCTGCATCGAGGTGAAAGCAGGTGCGCAGGTCAGCGAGCAGGACCTGATCACCTTTTGCCGCGAACGTCTGGCGGGGTTCAAGACACCCAAGCAGGTGGTCTTCATGGACCTGCCGAAAACGGCCACCGGCAAGATACAGAAAGGCGATTTGCGCGAATATGTGCGTGCGTTGTGACACGCTGGCCTTGTGTGCGAAGTTGCGCTAAGGTGCCTTCAAAACGGCAGAGCAGGCAAGCGGCATGACGACCGCGCTTAAGAAATATCATAAGTTAGAAGGCATGGGCCTTTGGTCCGGCGGGGTCGAAGACCAGCGCCGTGAAGTTGTCGTATCCTTCGGGGACGCGACACTTGTGATCATGGACAGCCGCAGCATGCATGTTCTGTCGCATTGGTCTCTGGCCGCGATAGAGCGGTTGAACCCCGGCCAGCGCCCCGCCTTGTTCAGCCCGGATGGCGATGCCAGCGAAGTGCTGGAACTGGATGAAGATCTGCTGATCGATGCGTTGAAAGAACTGCATGCGGCGCTGGCACCGCCGCGCAGCATGTTTGACCGGCTGCGCTTGCCGATCATGGCAGCGTTCAGTCTTGTCATTCTGGGGATTGGTGCGTTTCTGATGCCGCCTGCATTGGTGGACCATACCGCATCGGTCGTGCCCATGGCCAAGCGCACCGAAATTGCAGATCGCCTGCTGGCCGATCTGGTGCAGACCGGCGCGGTTTCGTGTCAAAGCGGGCTTGGCACCAGTGCGTTGGGCGTGTTGCAGCGCCGCTTGTTCGACGCGCCCGCGCGACTCGTCATCATGCGTGGCCTGCCGCAGGACACCCCGCGCATACAGCATTTTCCCGGACGGCTGTTCGTGATGGATGCCCGCCTTCTGGATCAGGCCGAAAGTGTGGAGGCCCTTGCCGGTGCCTTCGCGGTGGCCGGTGTGCGCGCAGCCGCAGATGACCCGCTGCGCCCGCTATTGCGCCATGTCGGGGTGTTGAGCACGTTTCGCCTGCTGACTTCGGGGGAATTGCGCGCCGGTGCCGCGCGCGGCTATGCGCGCTCGGTTCTGGCCGCGCCGCTGGCACCGCCGGATATGGAGGCGGTTCAGTTGCGCTTTGACCGGCTTGACTTGTCTTTGCGTGTGTTCACCGAAAACCCGGTGCCGCTGGACCCTGCCGCGCAACAGATCGCGGACGCCTTGCGCCCCGATATGGACACGCTGACCCAGCCCGCGCATGGGGCGCTGCTGAATGATGGCCAATGGGTAAGCCTGTTGAATATATGCGATGGCTGACTGCGGTTCGCCCGCTTGGCAGATGGCGGTGATTTATCGCCGATTAAGTTAATCTGCGTGTCGCACCTGCCATGGTGTATCAAACCAGTGTTCTTGCAGGTTCGGTGTGTCCCCGATCCGGTCGATCACCGCAAACCTGCCGGGGTGGGCCAGGGGCGTCAGAACCCCGTGCCAGATGTTGCGGTGAAAATTTATACCCTGCGTCCCGTTCGTCACAAAGGCCTGCGGTGTGGCAGGGCGCCCGCCATCATCTTGCGCGACGATCACAAGGAAGGCTTCGCAATGCATGGGAATAAAGGCCTGCGTGCCATCAGGGTGCCGCTCCATCATGTCGAGGGAATAGGGCAGGGCGCGGGGCTGTGCGTCGAACAGGGAAATTCCGGCCCGCCCGCCACTGCCGAAATCCAGTGCCGCGCGGTCATGGAAACGCCCGCACAGGCCCTGATTGATCAGCTTGTCAGGCGCGCCCTGAATTTCCAGCACATCGCCGAACGGGGCGAATGCCGACGCGGTTAGCGGGCGTAGGGTGATATGTTGCGTCATTTCAGGTGGCCTGACCGGATTTGAGTATTTTCAGCAAGATGAAGCCAGCATGTCGTTCAGGCGCAATTCTGCAATGCGTTCGACCTGCTGGCAGGCGGTGGCAAATTCGGTCGCAGTGTCATGCTGAATGCGTGTCTGGAACGCCGCAAGGATTGAGGCCTTGGTATTGTCACGCACGGCGATGATGAAGGGAAAGCCGTGTTTTTCGACATAGGCGGTGTTCAGTTTCTGGAATGTAGCGCGTTCTTCGTCTGTCAGGGCGTCAAGCCCCGCGCTGGCTTGTTCGGTCGTAGACTCCGGTGTCAGGCGTTTGGCTGCAGCCAGTTTTCCCGCAAGGTCGGGATGGGCGCGCAGGACCTGTAGGCGTTCATCCTTGCTGGCCGCACGGAAGGCGCGCGCGAAGGCATTGGCAAGCCCTGTCGCACTGTCATGGGCAGGCCCCAGTTCCAGCGCATGGACACGTTCTGCAACCCAAGGCGAGTGTTCATAGATACCGCCAAAACGCGCCACGAAACCTGCGTGATCCAGCGTGCTGGGGCGGGTGCGGCGTTGGTGGGGGTGGGTTGTGGCCCAGTGCTGCGCAATATCCATGCGTCGCGCGAACCACACGCCTTCATGTGCCTGCACATGGTCCAGAAAACGCATCAACCCCGCAATCTTGCCCGGCCGCCCGATCAGGCGGCAATGCAGGCCGATGGACAGCATTTTGGGCGCGCCAGCGTCCCCTTCGGCATAAAGCACATCGAAGGCATCTTTCAGATAGGATTCAAAATCACTGCCTGTCACCCAGCCCGGTGCCGTTGCAAAGCGCATGTCATTGGCTTCCAGCGTGTAGGGCAGGATAAGCTGGTCGCGGTCGCCAAATTCCATCCAGTGCGGCAGATCATCATCATAGGTGTCTGAAATCCAGTCAAACTGGCCCAACTCCGCCGCCAGCCGCACGGTGTTGACCGAACAGCGCCCCGTATACCAGCCGCGCGGGGGCGTGCCCACAGTTTCGGTGTGCAGGTGAATGGCGTCGTGGATGGCGGCGCGTTCCTGATCCTCGGACATGTCACGGTGCTCGACCCATTTCAGGCCATGGCTGGCGATTTCCCAATCCGCGGCCTTCATGGCCGCCAGTTGTTCGGGGTTGCGCGCAAGCGCTGTGGCCACGCCATATATCGTAACGGGCAGATTGCGCGCGGTAAACAGCCGGTGCAGCCGCCAGAATCCGGCCCGCGCGCCATAGTCATAGATCGATTCCATGTTCCAGTGACGTTGCCCCGGCCATGGCGCAGCCCCCGGAATGTCGGACAAGAACCCCTCGGACGCGGCGTCGCCATGCAGCAGGCAGTTCTCGCCGCCTTCTTCATAATTCAGCACAAGCGATATGGCGATTTTCGCGCCCCCCGGCCAAGCGGCATTTGGGGGTGTTGCGCCATATCCGGTCAGGTTGCGGGGGTAGCGTTGCAAGGGGGCCTCCGATCATCAGAATAACACTGTGATAAAACAAGATTACCACTTCCGCTTTCAGTCATTTTTTGAAAGACCTGAAATGAAGGGTCAAGGCAAGGGGCTGGTGCGCAGCCGTGCTGGTCGTCTAGGCTTATCTTTATATTTGCACAAAACGGAGACGCGCAATGTCCGGTTTTCTGACCACCCATGTTCTGGATACGGCCCGCGGTGCGCCCGCGCAGAGCTTGCAGATCACGCTTTACAGGCTGGAAGGGACCGCGCGTGTGGAACTGGCGCGTATGGTCACCAATGATGACGGGCGCACCGACAGCCCGATTTTGCCCAAGGCCGCGTTTGGCGTTGGCCAGTATGAGCTGGTCTTTGCGGCAGGTGACTATCTGCGTGCCACCGGACAGGCGGGCGCCGCGCCGCTGTTTCTGGATGAAATTCCCATTCGTTTCGGGATCAATGATCCGCAAAGCCACTATCATGTGCCGCTTTTGCTGTCGCCTTACGGGTTCTCGACCTATCGCGGCAGTTGAGTGCCTGAATTTGGTCAGAATGATAGGTTAATTCGTGACGGGATGAAGTGACACAAGGTCCGGCCATATGGATTTGATAGCCCTTTCCAGTGACGCAACACTGCGCGTTCTGATCTTCGGTGGAGCTTATTTCTTTTTTATCAACATGCTGGCCGTTTTGCTGTTCTGGATAGACAAGCGCCGCGCCCGAAATGGCGAGTGGCGTATACCGGAAAGCAAGTTGCTGGGCGTGATGTTCTGGGGTGGGTCCCCGGGGGGATTATGGGCGCGGCGTGTGCTGCGCCATAAGACACGGAAGGAACCGTTTTGCACCCATATGCAGGTTATCGTGTCGTGTCAGATTGTCTTTGTCTGTGTGTTGGTCGTGGTGTGGACGCAACCGGAATTTGTCAGTTGGACGGGCAAGCAGATCGTTACGCTTTGGCACACATTCCGCGCAAGTGTTTGACGGTTTCAAGCTGTGGTCATTGCAGCTAGTTCAGCCCTGATCCTTGTGGCAATGAAATCGGTAAACAAGGACACTTTCAGGTCGCGCAAGCGCTTGTGGGGGGTAAGTGCCGCCAGCGTGACGGGCAGGGGGGGCGTTGCTGCGGCCACGGGTACCAATGCGCCGCTGCGCAGATGGTCTGCAATCTCGAAGACCGGTTTCATGACAATACCATGCCCGTCCAGCGCCCAGCCTGTCAGAACATCCCCGTCATCGGATTCGAACGGCCCGCTTATCTTGAACCGTTGCGGGCCGGTGGCCGTTTGCAAGGTCCATTGAAATTCGCGCGCGCCGGGGAAGCGCAGGTTCAGGCAGTCATGGCCTTGTGCCAACAGGGCTGCGCCGTCCTGCGGCATGCCGCGCCGTTCAATATAATCCGGTGCGGCACATAAAATGCGCGGGCATTCCGCGATGAAACGCATCTTCAGTGCGGAATCTTCCAGTGGTCCCAGATGGAATACCACGTCCAGCCCTTCGGCAGTGATATCTATGCTACGGTCGGACAGGCGCAGGCGCAGCTCTGTTTCGGGGTTGTCTGCCTTGAATGCAGGCATATGGGGCGCAATCAACCGCCTGCCAATGCCAAGGGGGGCAGCCACGAACAAGGTCCCGCGCGGTTGGGCTGTTGCGTGTGTCAGGGTGGATTCTGCCTCGGATATGGCATCAAGAATTTTCAGCGCGCCATCATAGAACAGCTCTCCGTTGGATGTGGGTTTCAGCGAACGTGTCGTGCGGTTGAACAGCCGCACGCCCAGATGCTTTTCCAACTCCCCCACCCGCGCTGATGCGACAGCAGGTGATGTGCGCTGGTCACGCGCAGCCGCCGACATGCTGCCTAATTCATAGACGCGCACGAACATCCTGATGTTGTTGATATAGGCCATTGGTATTTTCAGGCTGCATTTGAAAGTGCTAGGGGTTTAATTGGGTTAACAGAAAGCCATGCAGCGGTATAGCCTGCGTAACACCTGATAATCGGAGGATGTCTGATGCTGGAACTGGCTGTCATGGGCGCATGGGCGGAATTCGCGCTGCGCTGGCTGCATGTGATCACGGCAATTGCCTGGATCGGGTCAAGTTTCTATTTCATTGCGCTGGATCTGGGCCTGCGCAAATCCCCCGATTTGCCAAAGGGCGCATATGGCGAAGAATGGCAGGTCCATGGCGGCGGATTCTATCACATTCAGAAATACATGGTGGCTCCGGACCGGCTGCCCGAACATCTGATATGGCACAAATGGCAAAGCTACGCGACATGGCTGTCGGGCTTCGCATTGCTGGCGTTGATCTATTATGTCGGTGCGGAATTCTACCTGATTGATGTCGATGTTATGGATCTGGCGGTATGGCAGGCGATTGCTATTTCCGTCGCGTCGCTTGCGGTGGGCTGGGTCATCTACGACCTTTTGTGCAAATCCCGCTTCGGGGATAACAATAACCGTCTGATGGTGCTTTTGTTCGTGCTTCTGGTCATCATGGCATGGGGCTACACGCAGGTGTTTACGGGCCGCGCGGCACTGCTGCATCTGGGGGCGTTTACGGCCACGATCATGAGTGCGAATGTCTTCATGATCATTATTCCCAATCAGAAAATCGTGGTTGCCGATTTGCGCGCAGGCAGGACACCTGATGCAAAATACGGCCAGATTGCCAAGCAGCGCTCCACCCATAACAACTATCTGACCTTGCCGGTCATTTTTCTGATGCTGTCAAATCATTACCCGCTGGCCTTTGCGTCCGAATATAACTGGCTAATAGCGGGGCTGGTGTTTCTGATGGGGGTGACGATCCGGCATTTTTTCAACACCATGCATATGGGTGGCGGCTATAAATGGTGGACATGGGCTGCAACCACAGTGCTGTTCATCGCCATTATATGGCTCTCGACGCTGGGCCAGCCGCGCGATGAGGAGGACGCATTCGCCAGCCTTTCCCCGACTGCGGCGCGGTTTGCCGATGATCCGCATTTTGACGATGTGTATTGGACCGTTGTTGGCCATTGCTCGATGTGCCATGCCCAAGACCCGGTCTGGCCGGGCTTGCATTGGGCACCCAAGGGGGTGGTTCTTGAAACCGAAGCGCAGGTCGCGCGCGCCGCACAGAGCATCTATCTGCAATCAGGGATCAGCCATGCCATGCCACCGGGAAGCACGGTGCTGATGGATGCGACCGCGCGCGCGCAGATTGCGGATTGGTATCGCCGCGCCAGCGGGTCTTAAGCCCGCATCGCAGGTTTCATCTTGCGTTAAATACTCCCGGGGACGGTGTTGCAGACGACGGGGGACAAAGCCCGCTGAAGAAATGCCACAAAAGCCCCACCGCGACCGCGGCGGGGCTTTTTCCGTCGGTCAGATCAGATGATGCGGGTCACCCTCAGCCGATGGCGGCTTGCTTGATTTCATCATCAATGAAAGGCACATATTGCGCGAAATTTTCGGCGAACATGGCAATCAGTTTTGTGGCCTGCGCGTCATATGCGTTTGGGTCTTCCCATGTTCTGCGCGGGTCCAGCAGCACATCCGCCACGCCCGGCACAGACACCGGCACATCAAAGCCGAAATTCGGGTCGCGCCGGAATGCAACAGTGCTTAACGATCCGTCAAGTGCGGCACTCAGAAGCGCGCGCGTGGCCTTGATGGGCATACGCGATCCGGTGCCATAGGCCCCGCCCGTCCAGCCGGTGTTGACCAACCAGCATTCGGCCCCGAATTTTGCAATCTTTTCTTGCAGCAGTTTGCCATAGACTTCGGGCCTGCGCGGCATGAACGGGGCGCCAAAGCAGGTCGAAAATGTGGGTTGTGGTTCCGTCACGCCTTGCTCGGTTCCTGCCACTTTCGACGTGAATCCCGACAGGAAATGATACATCGCCTGTGCGGGCGTCAGCCGCGCAATCGGGGGCAGCACGCCGAAAGCATCGCAGGTCAGCATGATGATGTTGCGGGGAACACCCCCCAGCGAGGTGTCCGATGCGTTCGAAATCGCATCCAGCGGATAGGCAACACGGGTATTCGCCGTCAGACTGTCATCGGTGAAATCCAGCTCCAGCGTGTCGGGATCGAACACCATGTTTTCCACGACACTGGCAAAGCGGTGCGTGGTCGCATAGATTTCGGGTTCTGCTTCGGCATCCAGATTGATGGTCTTGGCATAGCAGCCGCCTTCAAAATTGAAGATGCCTTTGTCTGACCACCCGTGTTCGTCATCGCCAATCAATATCCGCGACGGGTCCGCAGACAGGGTGGTCTTGCCCGTGCCTGACAGACCGAAGAACACCGCCGCATCATCGGGATCATCAATGCCATGATTGGCAGAGCAATGCATCGGCATGATACCTTTTTCAGGCAGCAGGTAGTTCAATAGCGTAAAGACCGATTTCTTGTTCTCGCCGGCATAGGCCGTGTTCGCAATCAAGATCAGCTTGCGGTCGAAATTCAGCGCAATCACGGTTTCGGACCGGCAGCCATGGCGCGCGGGATCGGCCTTGAAGCTGGGGCAGTTGATGATCGTGAATTCCGGCGCGAAATGTTCCAACTCCGACGCTTGGGGACGGCGCAGCATATGCCGGATGAACAGGCCATGCCATGCCAGTTCTGTCACAACCCGAACGTCCAGCCGGTGCGTTGGATCGGCACCGCCATACAAGTCCTGCACGAATAATTCGCGTCCCTTGATATGGGCCAGCATGTCATCATACAGCCGGTCGAACGCCTCGGGGGGCATTGGGGCATTGTTTTCCCACCAGACCGTGTTCTCGACCGATGGCGTGCGCACCACGAACTTGTCCTTGGGCGAGCGGCCAGTATGCGCACCTGTGCTTGCCAGAAACGCACCGCCCAGGCCAATCTGCCCTTCGTCGCGTTTGACCGCCGCTTCTATCAGCGCTGGTTCCAACAGGTTGTAATACACTGCCGACGCACCCGTAATGCCTTGATCTTCCAAGCGTTTATTTGGGTTGACGCGGAAATTTTTCATTATGACTGCTCCGTCTGGCGCTAGAACAATTTGGGTCAAGGCCGGTCATGGCCGTCAAGGGTATGGTCGTCCAGCCTAGGCGCAGAACTCCATGTGATTTGCTATAACACCGGCAATGCGGCGATTGATAGGCGTCATTGGCGGAGTTAGCGCAACCATCTGCGCGTTAGCGCAATATTAATACCGATAGGAGATGAATGTGTTGCGCATTAGCACAATTCGGGACGAATCGCATCGTTGCCAGCCGCGCCTGACAAGTATTTTATTGCGTCTCACCTTCGTCTGGGTGAATATGTGGCAAAAATAAGGCACTCGCGCCATTTACAGCAGTGAAAAGGGACAGGCACATGTCGAGGATCGCACTTGTCGATGATGACCGGAATATTCTGACATCCGTTTCGATATGCCTGGAAGCAGAAGGCTTTGAGGTGGAAACCTATAATGACGGGCAATCCGCGTTAGAGGCATTCAATCGTAAATTACCCGATATGGCGGTGCTGGACATGAAAATGCCGCGCATGGACGGGATGGAACTTTTGCAGCGGTTGCGCCAGAAAACCCAGATGCCGGTTATTTTCCTGACCTCCAAGGATGACGAGATCGACGAAGTTCTGGGGCTGCGCATGGGCGCTGATGACTATGTCAAAAAGCCCTTTTCCCAACGTTTGCTGGTGGAACGCATCCGCGCCCTGTTGCGGCGCAAACAAGCGATCGAAAGCGGCGAGGAAGGTGGCGAGGAAGCCAAGACCATCGTGCGCGGTAATCTGGAAATGGACCCGTTGCGCCATTCCGTCAAATGGAAGGGCAAGGACGTCACGCTGACAGTCACGGAATTCCTGCTGCTTCAGGCTTTGGCGCAAAGGCCCGGTGTCGTGAAATCGCGCGACCAGCTTATGGATGTGGCCTATGATGATCAGGTCTATGTCGATGACAGGACGATTGACAGTCACATAAAGCGCTTGCGCAAGAAGATGCGCAGCGTCGACGAAGAGTTTTCATCGATAGAAACCCTTTACGGGATTGGGTACAAGTATAACGAAGCCTGATAAAACAGGGGTAGCCCCTTTGGGTGGCAGCAGGTGCTAGTGTGAAAACAGAGGTTACAGCGTCCAGAGCCGACGTTGTTCTTGGCGACGACTGGGTCGGTCCCGGTGACGCGGTAGAGTCCGAAGTGCGTGCAACCCGTGCCAAGCGCGGGTTTTTAAGCATTTCCAGCTCGCCACTTGCGCGCAAGATCGTGTTGTTCAACCTTGTCGCGCTGGTTATTCTGGTCGTCAGCGTGTTGTTTACGAACCCGTTTCGCGACAGTTTGCTGCGCCAGCAAGAACAGACATTGCGCCAAACCGCCCAGATTGTCGCGGATATAGTTGGCGCGGCAGGCGGGATCGACGCGTCAAAGGATGTGCTGGCCCGTCGTTTGACCCTTGATGAACGCTTCGCGATTGTTCTGGTCGCGCAAGACGGCACAATCGCTGCGCAGTTGAACGGAACCGAGCGTCCCGACAATGACGTTCTGTCCGAAAGAACGACATTTATCAGTGATACATTAACACGCATCTGGTCGGGCATGACCTATGTGACCGGCGCCAAACTGGTAGAACAGCGCGCACCGGATTTTGCCGATATTGCCCAGGACCTTTTCGCGCGCAACCAGCAGGGCGCGCGTGACAGCTATACGCATCGCGGTCCGAATGATGATATGTGGATCGCCGCCAGCGCCCCGGTGTTGAGTAACGATGTATTCTCGGGCGCGGTTATTTTGCGCCGTGATGCGCGCGACACGGCCGCGCTGATGCGCCATGACCGCGAGCAGGTTTTGCAGTTCTTCCTGATTGCGCTTCTTGTGTCCATCGGGCTGAGTTTCGTTTTGGCATCGACGATTGCGAACCCGCTGGCCGATTTGGCCATGGCGGCCGAACTTGGCAAACGGCGTGACGGGCGGCGCACACATGCGGGGCGGGTGCGCATACCCGATCTGACAGGGCGGCCGGATGAAATCGGGGATCTGTCGCGCGCCATGCGCGGAATGGTCAGCGCACTTTATGACCGTGTTGAAGCGAATGAACAGTTCGCCGCAGATGTTGCGCATGAAATCAAGAACCCGCTGGCGTCCTTGCGTTCAGCGGTAGGGTCATTGCGCATGGCCAAACGCGAGGACCAGATCCAGCGCTTGCTGGATGTCATCGAGCATGATGTGCGCAGGCTTGACCGGCTGGTCTCAGACACATCAAATGCATCACGGCTGGATGCCGAACTGGTCAAGGAAGAAGAAGAAGAATTCGACCTGATCAACCTGCTGAACAACCTTTGCGAACATCTGAGTCAGGAAGCGACGACAAAAGGCGTTGAATTCATAAAACTGTTGCCGCCCGACCCCATTCTGGTAACCGGTCTGGAAGGGCGGCTTGCGCAGGTGTTTGTCAATCTGATCACAAATGCGATTTCATTTTGCGAAGATGGCGATGCCGTGCGGATATGGGCGCGCAAGCGCAATGACCGCGTATTGATCGTGGTGGAAGATACCGGCCCGGGCATTCCTGACAATGCCTTGCAAAAAGTGTTCAAGCGGTTCTATTCGGAACGCCCCGTCAAACAGTTCGGCAACCATTCCGGTCTTGGTCTGGCTATTTCCAAACAAATTGTCGAGGCCCACCAGGGTGTGATCTGGGCAGAAAACATCCGCTTGTCCGATGCGCCTATGGGCAGCCCGCCTTTGGGGGCGCGATTCGTCGTTGGTCTGCCGGTGTGAAGGCGGGGGCGGAAACCCTGCTGCATGCCAGCACAGTGGCTTTCGAAACACCCACAGGATGGCACGCGCTTGTGCTGACGGGGCGTTCCGGTGCCGGTAAATCCGAACTTGCGCTGGAACTGATGGCGATGGGCGCGCGACTGGTGGCGGATGATCAGACCCGCATCATGTTCAACGGCACCACGCTGGTTGCGGATGCCCCTGCATCTATTCGCGGCATGATTGAAATGCGTGGTATGGGGCTGCTGCACGCCGCGCCCCTTTCGCTGGTGCGGGTTTCGGTGCTGGTCAATCTTGACCTGACTGAAACGGCGCGTTTTCCGCAATACCGGTCGACCTGCATCCTTGGCGTGCAAGTCCCCACATTACACAAGGTCGAGAGCAGGGCTTTTGCAGCGGCGTTGCGGCAATATGTTCTTCATAAGTCATGGATGGGGCGGGATGACCCGGAATGACGGACACAGCAAAGGACATGTCGCTATGTCAAGCTTTCCACCAGATACTGAACGCCTGATCCTGATTACCGGGCCAGCCGGGTCCGGGCGTAGCACTGCGCTGAAAGCATTGGAGGATGTGGGGTTCGAGGCGATTGACAACATGCCATCCTCACTGGTGCCGCGACTGGTCGAGGCGCCTTTGCGGTCCCCGCTGGCCTTGGGCATTGATACGCGCAACCGTGATTTTTCTGCAAACAGCATTCTGAAACTGGTAGAGATGCTGGATGGGCTGCCAAGCCTTGATTTTGAACTGGTGTATCTGGATTGCACGTCGGACACCCTGAACCGGCGCTTCTCGGAAACACGGCGGCGCCATCCCCTGCGGCCGGAAGCCCCGGTTGGCGAAGGAATCGCGCTGGAATTGCGCCTGCTGGCCCCGCTGCGCCAGCGCGCGGATGTGCTGGTTGATACGAACGCCATGACCCCCCATGACCTGCGCGCACAGATGCACCACCTGTTCGACAGGGACGGGCAGGGCAAGATGCATGTGCAAATCCAGTCCTTTTCGTTCAAGCGCGGCTTGCCGACAGCGGTTGATATGGTTTTTGACTGCCGGTTCCTGAACAATCCGCATTGGGACCCCGAACTTCGGGCATTTGACGGGCGCGATCCACGGATTTCGGAATATGTGGCCCGCGATCCGCGATTTGACCCGTTCTTCGGACGCGTTCGCGATATGATTGAAAGCCTGCTGCCGGAATTCGCGCAAGAGGGGAAATCCCACCTGACAATCGCATTTGGGTGCACGGGCGGGCGTCACAGATCGGTTGCAACCGCAGAAAAACTGGCAGAGGCACTTGCGCAGACCATGTGGCGGGTGTCTATACGTCATAGAGAATTGGAACGTGTTTCGGCAGACCCGCCGAAAACTGGCAAAGATGAGTAAGGTTCGGGCGTGATCGGAATCGTGATCGTCGCACATGGGGGACTTGCACGCGAGTACCTTGCGGCAATAGAACATGTGATCGGCAAGCAACATGGCATTCGGGCGATCGCGATCGAGTATGATCATGACCGCGACGCCAAAAAGCTGGAGATCCTGAACGCGGCGGCTGCGGTCGATGCCGGTCAGGGCGTGATCGTCGTGACCGATATGTTCGGCGGCTCGCCCTCGAACCTGTCACTGCCCGCATGTGCTTCCCCAAATCGTTGTATTCTTTACGGTGCGAACCTGCCTATGCTGATCAAGCTGGCCAAGTCACGCGACATGTCCATGCAGGCTGCAACCACTGCGGCACTGGATGCCGGGCGAAAATATATTAACTCACTTGAGATCGGTGGTCAGGGTCAAGGGATCTGACCGCCATTTGCGCGCAAAAAGGAAATACGACACACGATGGTTGAGCTGGTTTTGGAAATCATGAATGAAAAGGGGCTGCATGCGCGGGCCTCTGCGAAGTTTGTCGAAGTCGTGGAACGTCATGATGCCACAGCCGAAGTCAGCAAGGACGGCATGAGCGTGCCGGGGGATTCCATCATGGGTTTGCTTATGCTGGCTGCATCGCGCGGGACATCAATTATGGTGCGCACAAGCGGTGCGCAGGCGCAGGATCTGGCCGATGCCTTGCGCGAACTGGTCAAGGATTGTTTCGGCGAAGGCATGTAGTGGCAGTTTGTCCCGACAGCGCCAAGAAACAAGCCGGGTCATTTTACAATGCCCGGCTTGTTTGTTTTTGTATCGCGTCAGATTGTTATTCGGCAGTTTCCTGCGCGTCTTGATGGTCAAAACGCGGCTCGCGCGGGGGGCGTCCGACAACATCGCGCAGTTCATCCAGTTCGATGAAATTGTCAGCCTGACGGCGCAGTTCATCTGCAATCATCGGCGGCTGGCTGCGGATGGTTGACACAACAGAAACCCTGACGCCCTGACGTTGCAGGCTTTCAACCAACGGGCGAAAATCACCATCGCCTGAAAACAGCACGGCATGGTCAAGGCGTGGGGCGAGTTCCATCGCATCCACGGCAAGTTCAATATCCATGTTGCCTTTGACTTTACGGCGCCCCATGGAATCGGTGTATTCCTTCGCAGCTTTTGTGACCATGCTGTAACCGTTATAGTTCAGCCAGTCGACAAGCGGGCGAATGGGCGAGTATTCGTCATTTTCAAGCAGCGCTGTGTAGTAAAACGCGCGCAGCAATTTGCCACGGCGCATGAATTCCTGCCGCAGAAGTTTGTAGTCTATGTCGAAACCAAGGGCTTTTCCGGCCGCGTAAAGGTTCGACCCATCGATGAAAAGCGCCAAGCGCTCATCTTTGTAAAACATGGTTTTACCTTTGTTTAATATAACCTATCACACGATGACTTTAGGGAAATACGCATGACGGCTATGCAAAATATAAACTGTCCATCAAGGACCATACATACATGTTAAATATCCTAAACGAGGCTGAGTTCAATCCGATCCTGATCGCGATGGGGTCAAACCTGGCGGGGCATTCGGATAGTCCGGTTGCGCAATTGGATTACGCCATTCGAGAAATGCCAATAAATTCAATAAGGGTAATCGCACAAAGCCGGTATTTTCGCACACCCTGCTTTCCTGCTGGTGCAGGACCTGACTTTGTCAATAGCGCAATTGTGTGCGCATGTGATCTTGGCCCACAGGCGATACTGGATATTTTGCACCGGATCGAAGAATCGGCAGGACGGCAGCGCAACGCGCGATGGCAGGCGCGGGTTCTGGATCTGGATCTGCTGGCCATGGGCGACCGCGTTCTGCCTGATCTGCCGACATACCGCCATTGGGCAGATTTGTCGCTGGCGCAACAGATGCAGGATGCGCCACCCGAATTGATACTGCCGCATCCCCGATTGCAGGAGCGTGCTTTTGTCTTGCATCCGCTGATGGATATTGTCCCGGACTGGGTGCATCCTGTAACAGGGCAAAGCGTTCGGTCCATGCATGCGGCGCTTGATCCGCAGGAATTGGCGCAGATCACGCCGATTTCGCGCTAAAACGCATGGAATTGTGACCTGCTGGCGCTTGCACTGTGATGATTCGCGCAGTATGCAGCAGGTTCTGGCCCACATATGTCTGAATTGGAGTCTGCTCATGGCCCGCGTAACGGTAGAAGATTGCGTTGATAAAGTTCCCAACCGCTTCGAACTGGTCGCACTTGCGGCACATCGTGCGCGTGAAATCGCGGCGGGTGCGCCGATTACGGTTGACCGTGACAACGACAAAAACCCTGTCGTGTCCCTGCGTGAAATCGCGGACGAGACGCAATCTGCGGATGAATTGCGCGAGCGGCTGATCGAGAGCCTGCAAACGCAAATCGAAGTTGACCTGCCAGAAGATGACAACATGGCCCTGCTGATGGGCCGCGCAGAACAGGACAAGCCTGAAGAAGACAGCATGAGCGAAGAGCAAATGCTGCGCGCCCTTATGGAAGCGCAAGGTCAGGCAGGCTGAATGTCGCGTGGCCGACGGGTTTCCTGCCCGTCGGTTCAATCTGGAATGATACGCTTTCGGGGAAGGTCCTACGCGCGTGATCACATTTGCTGATCTGATCGCACTGGTGCGCAATTATAACCCGAAAACGGATGAGGATCTTATTCGTCGCGCCTGGGAGTATGGCGAGGCGATGCATGAAGGGCAGTTCCGCCATTCGGGCGAGCCATACTTCACCCATCCGGTTGCTGTTGCTGCATTGCTGACAGAAATGCGCCTTGATGATGCAACCATCATCACGGCGCTTTTGCATGACACCATAGAAGATACGAAATCAACCTATTCAGAGGTTGCGCAGATCTTCGGCGAGGAAATCGCCGAGTTGGTCGATGGTGTGACCAAGCTGACCAATCTGCAAATTTCATCATCTGAAGCCAAGCAGGCCGAGAATATACGCAAGCTGTTGATCGCCATGTCGCGTGATTTGCGTGTCATTCTGGTGAAGCTGGCGGACCGGCTGCACAATATGCGCACGATCCGGTCAATGAAATCCGAAAAGCAGGCCCAGAAAGCCCGCGAAACCATGGATATCTATGCACCGCTTGCCGGTCGTATGGGTATGCAATGGATGCGCGAAGAACTGGAAGACCTTGCTTTTCGCGTGCTGAACCCCGAAGCGCGCAATTCCATCCTGCGCCGTTTCATTACGTTGCAACGCGAAGCAGGTGACGTGTTGCACCGCATCAGCGGTGACATCCGAACGGAACTGGAACGTGCCGATATTGATGCCGTTGTGTTCGGGCGCGCCAAGAAGCCCTATTCGATCTGGCGCAAGATGCAGGAAAAGGAACTGGCATTCTCGCGCCTGTCTGACATCTATGGGTTTCGCATCATCACCAACTCGGTTGATGAATGCTACAAGGTGCTGGGGTTGATGCATGGCCGCTGGCGCGCGGTTCCGGGGCGGTTCAAGGATTATATCAGTCAGCCCAAATCCAACGGCTACAGGTCGATTCATACAACCGTGTCGGGGCGCGATGGCAAGCGCGTGGAAATCCAGATACGCACCCGTGAAATGCACGAGGTGGCCGAAGCCGGTGTTGCCGCGCATTGGGCGTATCGTGATGGCCAGCGCACCGTGAACCCGTTTGCTGTTGATCCGGCAAAATGGATTGCGACCCTGACCGAAGGACTGGAATCGGAAGAAGATCACGATGCGTTTCTGGAACATGTCAAACTGGAAATGTATTCGGATCAGGCGTTTTGCTTTACACCCAAGGGCGATGTGATCCAGCTGCCGCGCGGTGCCACGCCACTGGATTTCGCCTATGCCATTCACACCCGTATCGGCAACAGCTGCGTATCCGCCAAGGTGGACGGGCTGCGCGTGCCGCTATGGACACGGCTGCGCAACGGACAATCGGTTGAGATTATCACCGCCGAAGGGCAGCGCCCGCAGGCCAGCTGGATTGATATTGCCGCAACAGGACGCGCCAAGGCCGCCATTCGCCGGTCGTTGCGCGATGAGGACCGCGCGCGGTTCATGCGCTTGGGCACAGAATTGCTGCGCGCCGCATTCGAGAATGCCAACCGCGAAATGAGCAACAAGGCGCTTGCCACGGCATCCAAAATACTGGGCATTCCCGATGCAGAAGAATTGCGCGCCCGCGTCGGTGCCGCAGAAATTAGCGCCAGACGGGTGGTGGCGGTGTTGTATCCTGACGGGGTGTCGGACACGCCGCAGGTGGATGCATCGCGCCCGGTCCTTGGTCTGAACGCGGACCAGTCCTTTCGTCGTGCCGCATGTTGCCAACCCCTGCCGGGGGAACGTATCGTTGGCATTACCTATCGCGGCAAAGGGGTTGTGGCCCATGCCATGGATTGTGACGCCCTGGCCGAATTCGAGGACCAGCCCGACCGCTGGATTGATTTGCGTTGGCAAGATGGCACGCACCCGCCGGTTTATTCTGTTACACTGGATCTTACGATTTCAAACGATTCAGGTGTGCTGGGTCGCGTATGCAGCTTGATTGGCGAGCATAAGGCGAATATCTCGGATTTACGCTTTGTGGATCGAAAGCCGGATTTCTATCGTCTTACGGTCGAAGCGGAGATGCGTGGGGTTGCGCATCTGCATGAGGTGATGACTGCGCTGGAAGCTGAAACATCTGTGGCGCAAATTATACGGACCCGCGATCCGTCCTTGCGCCCATGACTGGCCTGTTCGGGTCAGGTTGAATGAAGGTCTGTCGCCGGTGGTGTTCAAACGACGTAATCCTAGGAACTTTCGCCAAAGACTGGTGAATTTCTTTATCCCCGGTGGGGGGTGGGGGCGCTCGGCCAGCTATGTCATGCACCGGTTGCGCCGCTTGCCCGACAGCCCTGAACGGATTGCGCGCGGCATCGCCGCCGGGGTCGCAGTCAGTTGCACACCATTGTTCGGAATGCATTTCGTGGCGTCGGCGTTGGTGGCGTGGGCCTTGCGGGGAAATATACTTGCGTCGCTTCTGGCAACATTTTTTGGCAACCCTTTCACCTTTCCGATCATCGCCATGTCTGCGCTTGAATTGGGAAGCTTCCTTCTGGGGGTTGAAAATACACTGATCGGCAAGCACGCAATCCGCGCCTTCGGGGCCGTGTGGCAAGAATTGTGGCGAAACAGCATATCCATTTTCACATCAGAACCGGTCAGCTGGCAGAACATGGCGCATTTCGGCTGGGATGTGTTTGCCCCCTATATGTTGGGTGGCACGCTGATAGGGATCGTGTGCGGCGTGCCAGCGTATTTTCTGTCCCTTCCGCTGATCCGCGCCTATCGCAATCGCCGGATGAAGAAGATACAGGAACGGTTTGAACAGGCACGAAAAAATGATCAGGCACGGTGAATGCTATGCAGGGTCATTGAGTTTGGCGCGGCGTAGGCTATTGTATGCCGCAGACAGGGTCAGATCACAGCGAATGCGGGGATCAGTATGAACGGACGAACAGATCAACCTTTGCGACTTGGCGTGAATATTGACCATGTGGCGACCTTGCGCAATGCACGCGGCGGGCGCGATCCTGATCCGGCGCGCGCGGCGCAACTGGCACAGCAGGCGGGCGCTGACGGGATTACGCTGCATCTGCGTGAAGACCGCCGCCATATCGTGGATGCAGATCTGTCTGCCGTGATGGCCGCCGTGACCCTGCCCATAAATCTGGAAATGGCCGCAACCGCCGAAATGCAAGCCATCGCGGTCAAGTATCGGCCACATGCTGTCTGTCTTGTTCCTGAACGACGCGAGGAACGGACGACCGAAGGTGGCCTTGAAGTGGCGGGTGACGATAATCGCCTGCGTGACTATATCGCGCCCTTGCGCGACGCCGGCGCCCGGGTGTCGCTGTTCATCGCCCCCGATGAGGCGCAGGTCGAGGCCGCAGCCCGTGTGGGGGCGCAAATTGTCGAATTGCATGTGGGCGCATATGCGGAGCATTGCGCAAACGGCCAGAGCGCAGAATGCGATGCCGAGTTGCGCCGTTTGTTTTCGGCTGCGGCATTCGCCCATGAAATCGGCCTGGAGGTTCACGCCGGACACGGGTTGAATTTCAACAATGTCGGGCCAATTGCTGCGATCCCAGAGGTGGTAGAGCTGAATATAGGGCATTTCCTGATCGGAGAGGCGGTGTTCATCGGATTGGATGCTGCGATCCGCGAAATGCGCAGGCAGATGATTTTGGCGCGGATGTAATGCCTTCATGATTTTGGGTGTTGGAACCGATCTGGCCAATATCGACCGCATCGCAGGAACATTGAAGCGGTTTGGTGATCGGTTTCGCAACCGTGTCTTCACGCAGGAAGAACTTGCGCGTGCGCAGCGCCGCGGGGATGATGTTGCGACATATGCCAAGCGCTGGGCCGCGAAAGAAGCCTGCTCCAAGGCGCTGGGCACCGGCCTTGCAATGGGCATTTCATGGCGCGACATGTGGGTAACCAACCTAAGCGGCGGACAGCCCGTGATGCATGTGTCCGGCTGGGCGGAAAAGCGGTTGGCACAGATGACCCCGTCCGGGTATGAAGCCGTGATTCACGTCAGCCTGACGGATGATCACCCATGGGCGCAGGCTTTCGTCGTGATCGAGGCGCGTTGCCTGCGCGACACTGGCGCCTGAGTGTCGGACAGGTTGGGGCATGTTGCCGCTGGCCCGTCAATCCAGTGCCGAAACAAACCGCGCGCGGGCTTCTGGCAGGCGCTGGTTGACAGCATGGGCCAGCCGGTGGCTTAGGAAATACCCGCTGATTGCCAGTGCCTTGGTCAGATCGGTCGCATCAAGCGGGCCACCATTCAGCAATGCGGCAGGCAGGGGCAACAAACGTGCTGCGTATTCACCCGCCCCTTCGATGGTGACCGCGCGGCCCGTGCGCGGACTGACATAGGCCAGCCCCTGCTGTGCGCCTGTCACCGCGCAACGGTCCAGATCCAGCCCGAAACCCGTATCTTCCAGCAGATGCAGTTCCCAAAGAACATAGGCATGCAGCCAGCCCGGTTGACCCAACGCGTCCAGCAGCGCAACCGTTGCGGAATACAGGCCGGGATAGGGCGCGCGCTCGGGCAGGGCGAAGCGGCATAGCGCGCAAACCGATCCCAATGCCAGCAGGGCCAGACGATCGCCCATGATATGGGCCGCACGGGGTTGCAACAATTCGACCGTGAAATTCCCCATCTGGTCTTCAAGCCTTGCCCGCCAGTGCACGTCCAGCTGCGCGCCTTGTTGCAGCACAGGGGCCATCTTGCGCGATGCACCCCCGCGCACGGCACCCGCATGGCGCCCGTGCAATGCGGTGAATACCTCTGTCAGGGCCGTCGCCTCGCCATGTTTGCGAACGCTTAACAATATGCCTTGATCTCGCCAGTCCATGATGCCAAGCCTTGCCCCGTTGCGCCGGTTTGGGCAAGTGGTATTCAACGCCCGATACCCCCTTATCCAGCCCCATCACGACAGGTCGATCAGGAGCAGTCAGTTTTGGCAATAGATCCGAAATACCGCATTATTGCGGGAATGATTGGCGGTATTGCCGTGGCGGCCCTGACTGCGCATATGACGCTGCGCATGGGCAGTGGCGGCATTGTCGCCGCGCTGTGGCGTTCGGGGGGGTATTTCACCATCCTGACCAATGTGCTGACGGCGGTGACATTCCTGACCATTGCCATCAGCGGGCGGCGGCTGTCCTTTGGCTGGATGAGTATGCTGACCCTGTCCATGATTATGGTGGCGCTGGTCTATCACATCATGCTGGCGCATTTGTTCAATCCCAACGGGTTGCGCTGGTGGACCGATCAGGCGTTTCATACGGTTTTGCCTGCCGCAGTGCTGTGGTTCTGGTTGATGGAAGTGTCGCGCGTTGACCCGCGTGGCGGTGCGCGGCCACTGTCATGGATTATATGGCCCGCGTGTTACGGTGCCTATGCGCTGTTGCGCGGCGCGCTTACGGGGTGGTATCCCTATCCGTTTTTGAATGTGGTGCGGTTGGGCTGGGACGGGGTGCTGCCCAATCTTGCGGGCATTGCGGTTGCTTTTGTGGCCCTTGCCTATGTCATGAACTATATCGGCCAGCGGATGCCGCCCCGCGATCAACGCGACGTCAGGTAGGCGGCACATCCTGCAAGTGCTGCATAGTCATCTTCGACCATCGCCACGGGAAAGCGCTGCACCAGCGCCGACATGCGCCCCATATCGGTAAAGGCGGCTTCAAACCCGAACTGGTCCAGCCATGGGGTGAACGCCCGCGCCACGCCGCCAATCAGGTAAATGCCCGCATAGGGCAGGGTAACAAGCGCAAGGCTGGCCACGGTCTGCCCCAAAAGCCGCACATAGTGACGCCCGACACTTTGGGCCAGCGTGCAGCCCGTCTCCATCGCTGCAAGTATTGCGGCCGCATCCTTGCCGCCCGCCACGCCTGTCTGTTCGGCATGAAAGCTATACAACCGTTCCAGCCCCGCACCGGCCAGAACATCCTCGACCGAGGCTATACCGCGCCGTGCAACCAGCCAGTCGGCCAGATTGTAATCATCCTGACCGCGCAGCGGCAGATGTATGTGGCCGGATTCTGACGCGGGCACAACGCACTGCCCCGCGCTGGTGGTGAAAACGGGCGCTGCATTCACGCCGGTTCCCAGCCCGATCACCAGCCGTGTGTTCCCTTCGCGCTGGCCATGCCGGATTGTGCGCAGATGGCTTGCGGGCAATCCGCCCACAGCATACCCTTGGGCTTGCAGGTCGTTCAGAAAATGCACATGCGCAATGCGATTGTCGCGCGCAATCTCGCGTGCATCGGCCTTCCAGCCCAGATTGGTCATTTCGGCCTGATCGCCGTGGATGATCCCCGCCAGTGCGAAGGCCGCCTTTTCGGGCAGCGCATCCTGACGGGACAGATATTGCGATACGATTTCGCCAAGTCCTGAATACTCGGCATTTCTGAAACGGGTGGTGCTGCCGGCGACCAGATCGCGCCCGCGCGCAAGTGCCATTCTGGTATTCGTGCCGCCAATGTCGGCAACCAGAACAAGCGGTGCAGGTGTCGTGCCAAGTGGTGCAGTCATGGATCTGTCTTCTTCAGGTCAGGATGGTGGCGTCGTGCGCGTGATAGGACGCTTCGGGCAGGCGCTGCAAGGTCTTAACGCCGCAGCCATGATCAACAGTGCCATGTTTCACGGCCCATGCCTGAAATATGGACCCTTGGCATGCACGGCGGGAATCCCCGTCTGCGCAAGCCGCACTGTTGCTGTGGCATTGTGTATCTGTGGTGTAGCAGTGTTCATTGCGGCGCGGCGCCTGTGCTTTCCCCGACAATCAACGTGGTTTCCATCAGACAGGTCAATGGCGGTTGTTCAGGCGCGCCAATCAGCTGCAACAGCATTTCGGCGGCTTGGCGGCCAGCGTCGCGCACCGATGACCGTGTTGCCGTAAACAGCGGCAGCCCGTCGCCATTGGGCAGGTAGGACAGATCGTCATCATGGGTGATGACCGACACATCCCGCCCCATGCGGACGCCCTGATCGACCAAGGCCCGCCGCAGCCCGTAGGCCACCAGCATGGACGAAGACAAAAACGCTGTGGGCGGGTCGGGCAGGCGCATCAGTTCGGTGGCGGCGCGGTGGCCGAACACTTCTGTCATTTCGGCCTGCCGCATAAGGGCGGGGTCCGCGCCGACGCCTGCATCCTGTAGCGCCTGAAGATATCCGGTGCGGCGGCGCATGGCGAAATCCATATTTTCCAGACCATTGATCAGCGCGATCCTGCGATGGCCCAGTTGCAGCAGGAATTCCGTGGCCCGCCGGAAGGACCGGTTGTTGTTGATATCCAGCCACGAATAGGGCGCAGCCACCCCGCTGGAGCGGCCATGCACCACAAACGGCACACCCAGCTGTGTCAGCAGGGCAATGCGCGGGTCATCCAGTTTGGGACCGTGGACGATCATGCCATCAACGGAACCGCGCGCAATCATGTTGCGATACGCCTGTGCCTCATCTGCATCGGGAACCATGCTCAGCACCATTTCATAGCCCGCGCGGGAATAGGCCTCGCCCGCGCCGGCGATGAAATCGGCAAATACGGGGTTTACGATTTCATGACTGGAAGACAGCGGAATCACATGCCCGATTGCATGTGTGCGTCCCGTCGCCAGGCTTCGGGCGCGTGTGTTGGGGTGATAATTTGCGTGCTCGGCTGCATCGCGCACGCGTTTGCGGGTTCTGGCGTTCACTTCCGGGTATCCGTTCAGCGCGCGTGAAACCGTCGTCGGCGACAGTTTCAAAGAGGCCGCAAGTTCTTTCAGTGTGATGCCCATTGTTTAGCCAAACCGCCTTGGATGTTTCGATGCAGTATGCGCAAAAAGCGACTCTTGGAAAGCAAAAACTCCAGTTCATGTAATGCTGCAACTGCAAAGTCAGCTAACAAAAAAAGGTAATCTGATACATCGATGATTGACTTGCCCAATATGATCGGCAAATGTCCGGATATCCAAAGCGTTTTGGAAAACTGATTCCAAACTGCTGGGATGCTGATCAGCACAAGCAAAAAAATTGTGCACAATAGATCGTCAACCTTGGGAGGATGACAATGAAAACCAAATTTTACGCAGGCGTCGCGACGCTTGCCCTGTTGGCCGGTGGTGCGTCCGCGCAGGACCTGATCGTTGAGCCGGGCACCGACGGCTTCAACTGGGACAGTTTCGAGGAATTCTCGGCAGCGCATGATTTCAGTGGCGAAACAATTACGGTCACCGGCCCATGGTTGCAGCCGGATGCGGGCATGCTGCGCAATGTACTTGCCTATTTTGAAGATGCTACAGGCGCGACCGTAAATTATTCTGGTTCTGACAGTTTCGAGCAGGACATCGTGATCGCGGTTCAGGCAAATTCCGCGCCCAATATCGCAGTGTTCCCGCAACCCGGACTGGCATCGGACATGGCGGCAATCGGCGCGCTGGCGCCGTTGGGTCAGGAAACCGCCGACTGGATGATAGAAAACTATGCGGCCGGTCAGTCATGGGTTGATCTGGGCACGTTTGCCAATCCCGATGGCGAGCAGGAAATGTTCGGATTCTTCTATAAGGTCGATGTGAAATCGCTGGTTTGGTACAGCCCCGAACAATTTGATGAAATGGGCTATGAAATCCCCGAAACGCTGGAAGACCTGAAAGCGCTGTCCGCGCAAATGGTCGAGGATGGTGGCACGCCATGGTGCATCGGGCTTGGGTCAGGTGCGGCAACCGGCTGGCCTGCGACCGACTGGGTCGAGGATATGATGCTGCGCCTGCACGAACCGGAAGTTTACGACGGCTGGATCACCAATGACGTGCCGTTCAACGACCCCCGCGTGGTAGAAGCGATTGAAGCTTACGGCGAATTCGTGCGCACCGATGGCTGGGCGCAAGGCGGCGCGGAAGCGTCCGCAACCACCGATTTCCGCGACAGCCCCGCCGGTTTGTTCCAGATCCCGCCCGCGTGCTACATGCACAAACAGGCGTCTTTCATTCCGTCCTTCTTTCCCGAAGGGTCGGAATTCGGTTTTGATTACGACTTCTTTTACTTCCCCGCATCAAGTGAACGCGATCTGGGGGAGCCTGTTCTTGGTGCAGGCACACAATTTGCCATCACCAATGACAGCCCCGCGACGCGCGGCCTGATCGAATTCCTGAAAGCGCCCATCGCGCATGAAATCTGGATGGCGCAATCAGGGTTCCTGACGCCGCATACCGGCGTCAATCTGGACACATTCGGCGACGACTCTCTGCGCGCAATGAACGAGATTTTGCTGAATGCGACCACATTCCGCTTTGATGCATCCGATGTGATGCCGGGCGAGATTGGCGCAGGGGCGTTCTGGACCGGCATGGTCGATTACACCACCCAAGGCGATGCACAGGCCGCGGCCGATGCGATCCAGTCACGCTGGGATGCGATGCGCTAAAGCCATTTTGGCGGGGCCGCACATGTTGCGGCCCCGCTTTTTGCAACTGCTTTTCTAAAAGCAAGCGCAGCTGGCGGGGCGCTGTCCTGGCAGCGATTGCGGCGGCGAAGGGGGGAAGATGTCACCAATCTTGCAAGGGATATTGACGATCATCATCGGTGTCGGTGGATGTGTCGGGTATTTCTACGCGTCCAATCTGATACTGGACAAGTTCATCTTTCCTGCGCGTGGCCAGCACGCAGGGCGCAACATCAACCGTGCAAACAAAGTGCGCCCCTGGCTGTTCCTGTTTCCCGCCATATTCGCCCTTAGCCTGTATCTGGTATATCCGGTTATAGGGTCTTTCTATCGGTCGCTTTTCGACCGGTCCGGCATGAATTTCATCGGATTGGGGAATTACTTTGATCTGATGAACGAGGGGACATTCCGCACGGCGGTGTTCAACAACATGCTGTGGGTTTTGTTCGTGCCCGCAATGGCCACGTTTCTGGGGCTGTTGGTTGCGCAACTGACAGACCGCCTGTCCTGGGGAAATATCGCCAAATCCCTGATCTTTATGCCTATGGCGATTTCCTTTGTGGGGGCATCGCTGATCTGGAAATTTGTCTATTCGGCCAATCCCGATATCGGCATCATAAATTCGCTGCGCGACTTTATCGGGCTGGTGCCGGTTGATCCGATTCAGGTGTCCTTCTGGAACAATTTCTTTCTGATGTTCATTCTGGTGTGGATTCAGACAGGCTTTGCCATGGTTATTCTGTCGGCGGCGCTGCGCGGCATTCCCGAAGAAACCATCGAGGCCGCGATTATTGACGGGGCAAACCCGTTTCAGGTGTTCTTTTCCATCAAGGTGCCCCAGATCATGGGCACAATTATTGTCGTTTGGACCACGATCACCATTCTGGTGCTGAAGGTGTTCGACATTGTCTACACCATGACCGGCGGCAATTTCGGAACCCACATTCTGCCCAGTTATATGATGACCTACATGTTCCGCGATGACGGGCGGGCAACGGCTGTTGCTTTCGTCATCATGATCCTCGTGCTGCCGGTGATGGTGTGGAACATCCGGCAAGCCAGAAAAGAAATGCGCTAAGGCGGGGAGGGGAACACAATGGACAATATTGCTGGACAAAATCAGGGTGGCAGACTGGCAGTTAATATCACAGTGGTTATTCTCGTGTTGCTGTGGCTGCTGCCGACAATCGGGTTGTTCGTGTCATCGTTCCGCGACCGCGACCAGATTTCAAATTCCGGCTGGTGGCAGGCGCCGTTTTCGGTGGATCTGAATTTCCGTGCGCGTGTGGCGGCTGATGGTGCGCGCGAAGAAGGCGGCGTGTTCATTCTGGAAGGCAATGTTTTTGATGATCCCGCGCTGGCTCAGAATTTCCCCGATGGCGAAGGCGTTGTCGCGGCTTACGGCACGCGCGCGGTCGCACCCGATGAATTCGTCGCAGGTCAGGTGTCCGAATTGCGCACCGGTGGCACAGTTGTTATTGAACGCGACGGGCGCTACAGGGTTGAAAGCCCTGAAGAAATAACCCGTGGCCCGACCCTGTATTTTGAAGCGCGAACGCCGCCCAAATTCACGCTGGCAAATTACCGGACCGTGCTGTTTGCCGACGGGATGGACCGCGCGTTTATCAATACGCTGACAGTGACCATCCCTGCCACGATCATCCCGATCCTGATTGCGGCTTTTGCGGCCTATGCGCTGGCATGGATGGATTTTCCGGGCAGGGGGCTGTTGATCGCAGCGGTTGTCGGGTTGCTGGTGGTGCCGTTGCAACTGGCGCTGGTGCCGTTGCTGAAGCTGCACACGGATGTCGGCATCGGCCAGAGTTTCTTTGGCATATGGCTTGCGCATACGGGATTCGGGTTGCCGCTTGCGGTGTATCTGTTGCGAAACTACATGGTCGGCTTGCCGCGCGACATTATCGAATCTGCCAAGGTGGACGGTGCCACGGATTTCCAGATTTTCGTGCGCATTATCTTGCCGCTTAGTTTTCCGGCACTTGCGTCTTTTGCTATCTTTCAGTTCCTGTGGACATGGAATGATCTGCTTGTGGCCAAGGTTTTCTTGCCATCGGGCGCGGAATCGCAGGTCATGACTGTCAAGATTGCCGATGATCTGCTTGGCTCTCGGGGCGGGGACTGGGGCATTCTGGCGACAGCGGCGTTTGTGTCCATCGCGGTGCCGTTGCTCGTCTTTTTCACAATGCAACGCTATCTGGTGCGCGGCCTGCTGGCCGGCTCTGTCAAATAAGGAAAGAGAACCTCGTGTCTGTTCAAACCCTGTTGCAGCCTGAACGCGGGCTGGAGCTTTCACCCGAATGGTGGCGTGGTGCGGTGATCTATCAGATCTATCCGCGCAGCTATCAAGACAGCAATGGCGACGGTATCGGCGATCTGCGCGGTATCGTGGAACGCCTGCCGTATATCGCCAGCCTTGGGGTGGATGCGATCTGGATCAGCCCGTTCTTCACATCACCGATGAAGGATTTCGGCTATGATGTGTCGGATTATTGCGATGTTGATCCAATGTTCGGCGCATTGTCGGATTTTGATGCGCTGGTCGGCATGGCGCATAAGCTGGGCATCAAGGTGCTGATTGATCTGGTGTTGTCGCATACATCCGACCAGCACCCGTGGTTCAAGGAAAGCCGCGCCAGCCGTGATAATGCGCGTGCAAACTGGTATGTGTGGTCTGACCCCAAACCGGATGGCACACCGCCCAATAACTGGCTGTCGATCTTTGGTGGCTCTGCCTGGGCATGGGACACAACACGGTGCCAGTATTACTTGCATAACTTCCTGTCATCGCAACCGGACCTGAATTTTCACGAACCCGCAGTTCAGGAAGAATTGCTGAATGTCGCGCGGTTCTGGCTGGAACGCGGGGTCAACGGATTTCGTCTGGATACGATCAATTTCTATGTTCATGATCATCAGTTGCGTGACAACCCGGCCCTGCCACCCGAACAGCGCAACGCCACCATTGCGCCTGCGGTGAACCCCTATAACCATCAGGAACATATCTACGACAAGAACCAGCCGGAAAATCTGGATTTCCTGCGCCGGTTCCGTGCGGTTCTGGACACCTATGGCGCATCTGCCGTGGGCGAGGTGGGCGATGCCCAGAAGGGCCTTGAAATCCTTGGCGAATACACATCCGGCAACGACAAGGTCCAGATGTGCTATGCGTTCGAATTTCTGGCCGCAGACGCACCTTCAGCGGCGCGCATATCCGCAGTGCTGCGCCATCTGGACCATGTGGCGCCGGATGGTTGGGCGTGTTGGGCATTTTCAAACCATGATGTCCCGCGCCACATCACACGTTGGGATCTTAGCCCCGCAGCGGCGCGGGCCTATGCCGCGCTGATGATGTGCATGCGCGGTTCCGTGTGCCTGTATCAGGGCGAGGAACTGGGCCTGCCAGAGGCAGAGTTGTGTTTTGATGATCTGCAAGACCCGTATGGCATTCAGTTCTGGCCTGAATTCAAGGGGCGTGACGGCTGCCGCACCCCGATGGTATGGACCGGATCAGTTGTGAATGGCGGGTTTTCGACTGCGGTTCCGTGGTTGCCGGTGGCGCGCGAACATGTGGGACTGGCCGTTGATACCCAGGAACGCGCGCCCGATGCCTTGCTGCATCACTACCGCCGCGCGATTGCGTTTCGCCGCGCCCACCGTGCATTGACCCACGGTGTGTTGCGCGATTTGCATGTGTCCGGCGATACATTGTCCTTTATCCGCGAGGAGGCGGGCGAGGTGATGTTCTGTGCCTTCAACCTAAGCCATGATCCGGCAACATTGTATCTGCCTGAAGGGCATTGGGTCACTGTCGGACAGGACCTGAACAGTTCCGGCCCTGGCGAAGACGGGTTGGTGCATCTGGGGCCATGGCAGCCCTGTCTTGTCGTGAGGCGATAAAACAATGAAGGGGAGGACAGCATGGCAGATCTGAAACTTACAGATGTTGAAAAGGCCTATGGCGAAGTCAAAGTGTTGTCGGATGTCAATCTTGACATCAAGAAAGGCGAGCTGATTGTCTTTGTCGGCCCGTCGGGTTGCGGGAAATCCACACTGCTGCGCATGATTGCAGGGCTGGAAAAGATAACGGGGGGCACATTGGAAATTGATGACATGGTCGTCAATGACATCCCCCCCGCGCAGCGCGGTATTGCCATGGTGTTCCAGTCCTATGCGCTTTATCCGCACATGACTGTGCGCGACAACATGGCCTTTGCGTTGAAAATCGCAAAGAAAAGCAAGGCAGAGATTGACGCCGCGGTAAACCGGGCTGCCGATATCCTGCAACTTGGCCCCTATCTGGACCGCTTGCCGAAAGCGCTGTCTGGCGGGCAACGCCAGCGTGTGGCAATTGGCCGGTCTATCGTGCGCGACCCGAAAGTGTATCTGTTCGATGAACCCCTTTCGAACCTTGATGCGGCGTTGCGTGTGGCCACGCGCATCGAGATCGCAAAATTGAAGGAATCGATGCCCGATTCGACCATGATCTACGTCACCCATGATCAGGTCGAGGCGATGACCCTTGCGACCCGTATCGTCGTGCTGGCGGGTGGCGGGATTGCGCAGGTCGGCTCACCCCTAGATCTTTATGAGCGCCCCAATGGCGAATTCGTGGCGCAGTTCATAGGCTCGCCTGCGATGAACCTTTTGGCCGGCGAAGTTACCGAAACCGGTGCGCAAACGGCGGTCAAGCTGGCCGGCGGCGGCACGGCGCGCGTCGATATTCCCACAACTGATGCCGACAAGGGCCTGCGGATCAATCTGGGCGTGCGCCCCGAAGACCTGATTGCCACAGATGATGATGATTTCGTGTATCAGGGAGAGGTCGATCTGGTCGAAGCACTGGGCGAATTGACGGTGTTGTATTTCAAGCCCGATGGCCCCGACGCCGCCCCTGTGCTTGCCAAACTTGCAGGCACACATAACAATTTGCGCGGCAAAACCGTGAAGTTGAAAGCCGACCCTGCAAAAATGCACCTGTTTCACAACAAAGTATCGCTGTTGTATCGCTGAATGGGGGCTACTCAATGTCAAAAAGCCGCGCTGGGTCCAGCGCGGCTTTTGTTTATGTGTGACGCCCGCAAGCGGCGCGATATGTCGTCAGGCGCTGCGAAATTCGCGCAGCAGGAAATCCGGAACATGGTCGCCCATGCCAACCACGTTGTCGCCACGGTTGGAATTGCGTTCACGCGGGGCATGTTCGCGCGCTGGTGTGTTGCGCTGCTGCTGTCCGCCGCGCCGTGGTTTTTCAGCGCGCGCGGCGGGGGCGGGTGCAGGGGCCACATCGCGTTGCGCAGTGTCATCCTGGGCAATGCTATCTTGCGGCGCCGCTTCACGCGGTGCGGGTTGTTCCACCTTTTCGGCAGTTTCGGCTTTCGCTGGCCGGTCCTTGTGGCGAACGCGCACAGGGGCTTGCAGTTCGGGGGCTTCAACCCGTGGCAAGGTCTTTTGCAACAGGGCTTCAATCGCATCCAGATATTTCTGGTCAGACGGCACCATGATCGAAATGGCCTTGCCGGTTCTTCCGGCGCGTCCCGTGCGCCCGATGCGGTGCACATAATCTTCAGGGTGCGATGGCAGGTCAAAGTTGAACACATGGCTGACGGACGGCACGTCAAGGCCGCGCGCGGCCACATCGGATGCAATCAACAGCCGCAGATCGCCTGCGCGGAACTTTTCCAACGTGCGCGTGCGCACCGACTGGTCAAGATCACCATGAATGGGGGCTGCGTCGTATTTGTGTTTCACAAGTGACTTGTACAGAATATCGACATCTACTTTGCGATTGCAGAAAATAATCGCATTTTCCAGCTTTTCGCCTTCGGCTTCGATCACGGCACGCAGGGTTTCGCGCTTCAGTTTTGCCGCAGTATCGCGCCGCGTCGCTTGCAACTGGATCAGTTCCTGAGCGATGGTTTCGGATGCGGATGCCTGACGCGCAATTTCGATGCGTGCGGGATTGGACAGGAACGTATTGGTGATACGTTCGATTTCCGGTGCCATCGTGGCAGAGTAGAAGAAGGTCTGCCGTGTGAACGGCGTTAGGCCGAAAATACGTTCAATGTCGGGAATGAACCCCATATCCAGCATGCGGTCGGCTTCATCCACAACCATCACTTCGACGCCGGTCAGCAACAGCTTACCGCGTTCGAAATGGTCCAGCAACCGACCCGGTGTCGCAATCAGAACGTCAACGCCGCGATCAATCAGCTTGTCCTGTTCACCAAATGCCACGCCACCAATCAGCAGGGCTTTGGTCAGGCGCGTGTGTTTGGCGTAAGTGTCAAAATTCTCAGCCACCTGGGCGGCCAGTTCGCGTGTTGGTGCCAGCACCAGTGAACGCGGCATGCGCGCGCGGGCACGGCCACGCCCCAGACGCGTGATCAACGGCAGCGTGAAAGACGCGGTCTTGCCCGTGCCAGTCTGTGCAATGCCCAGCACGTCGCGCCCTTCAAGCGCGTAGGGGATGGCTTGCGCCTGAATGGGGGTAGGGACTGTGTAGCCCGCTTCGTCGATAGCTTTCAGGACCTTGGGGTCCAGCTTCAGATCAGAAAATTTTGTCATGCGTTTCCATGGTTTCGGCGTCGGGCCGGAACAGTTATGAGACGCATACATTTCGCGTCCCGCGATCGGATGAACTGTCGCAACAGTTATCGTCTGATAAATGAATTGCCACGCCGAGTCAATCTGAAGGGATCATGGCACTGATCCGGGGCCGGAAATAACTTTCATCCGATGCATCTTCGCAGTTGCAGGCGGCGCAAAGGCGCGGTATTCACCCACTGCTGGCACGCGGGTGTGGCGGAATGGTAGACGCAGGGGATTCAAAATCCCCCGCCGCAAGGCTTGGGAGTTCGAGTCTCCCCACCCGTACCAGATTTCAAATTTATGATGACAGACAGGATCACGCGGCCAGAAATGGCGTGGGGTCTGTGTTATATTTCAAGGTGCAAAACCGGTTTTTCACTTTGAAATGCAAACAGGGCCACGATTGAGGCTTGATCAATCGCGGCCCTGTGTGAATTTTGCAAAGGGCTTAGGAATTGCCGGCGTTTTTCTTCTGATCAGTTGCTTTTTTCACGGCTTCGGACATTGCAGCCGGTTGATGCTGCGGTGCGGGCGCGGATGCCGCTGAAGATCCAGACGACTGGGGGTGTTGCGGTTGCTGCCCTGTCGCCCCGCGAGATGTTTGAAGCGGGTCATCCTGACGCTGCACGGACCCTTCGAAATGCGCACCCGATTCGATGGCGATTGTCTTGTGAATGATGTCGCCTTCAACCTGCGCGGCTGATGTCAGGCGCACTTTCAGGCCGCGCACCCGACCGATGACGCGGCCGTTGATCACGATGTCATCGGCAACGATCTCACCGCGGATGGTGGCCGTTTCACCGACTGTCAGCAGATGCGCGCGAATGTCACCATCAACATTTCCTTCGATAACGACATCCCCTGTGGTTTTCAGGTTGCCGGTTACCGTCAGATCAGACGCCAGAACAGATGCGGCAGGTTTGGATTTTGTCATCTGTGCGGGGGCGGTATCCGCGCCGCCTTGACGCAGGAAGGATGGAGTTTCCGCAGGAGGGGACGCCGGTGCTGCCTCGTTTGAAGGTTTGCTTGCGGTCTCGTTGATGCGGCTTTTAGAAAACATGCTGTCCGGCCCTTATGTAGGTTTGCGGGTTTACTGGTCTACCGTTGATTCGCACTTCATAATGCAAATGCACACCGGTTGACGCTCCAGTCGTGCCCATACCACCAATCTTCTGTCCGCGCGATACCCTTTGTCCCGCCCGCACGTCCATTGAGTTCAAATGAGCGTAATATGTCTCGATCCCGAATTCATGCTGGATGATGACCAGATTGCCATATCCACCCTGACGCCCGGCGGATTTGACCACACCATCGGCGGTGGCATGAATTGCGGTCCCGCGTGATCCTGCCCAGTCAAGGCCGTTATGCATGGTGCTGCGACCGGTCAGCGGATGGCGGCGCATGCCAAAGCCGGATGTTTCGCGCACATTGCCCGATACGGGGCGCGCGACAGGCAACCGGTTGATGCCAAGCCTGTAGGCGTGAATATCGGCCAGACGCTGCAACACAGCGTTGGCGCGTGCAATGTCCTGATCCTGCGACATGACACCGGATGTGGACACCGAGATCGGACGAAGTGACGCGGTCTGCGAATTGGCCCCTTGCCGCACCAGACGGCGTATCTGGTCGGGGGTCACACCGGCTGCACGGAAAACACGTTCCAGCGGTTCGACGACAACTTCCAGCGCGTCTTCCAGCTGGGAAAAGATCATATGATTGCGGTCGCGAAGCAACTCGTTTTCAAGGGCCAGATGCCGCGCCTGATTGACGGATTGTTCGGCATCAAGCGTCAGTTCACGCGTTGATCCCGCCATCTTGTCCATCGCAATCAGCAAGTAATCCAGCATATCTTCTGTTTCGCGCGACCGGTCTGCGGTGGTCTGCGTCGTGCCGGTTTCCGCTTCCAGCGTGGTTGTCACTTCGGCCAGACGGGCGCGCGCTTCGTCGCGTTCGCGCACAACACGGCGAATGGTGTGCTGAATATTGTCGATGCCGGTTTCAAGCTCCAGACGTCGTTCTTCCGAGGCCAGCAGTTGCAGCTGCATATCGGAAATGCGGGTCATTGCTTCGGAGAAGCGGGTTTGCGCGGCTTCTGTTTCAATGGCGCGCTGGTCGCGTTCTGCCGCCAGTTCGTTCAGGCGCTGTTCATAAGTTGCCTGATCGCGTTCTGCATGGTCGCGCAAATTGCCCGACCCAATGGAATCCATCAGCAGGATTGATGTTGCAATGATGCCCCATGCAAAGAAACTGGTCAGAGATGCAAGCGCCACAGCCTGTGTTACGGGGCGCAGGCGAACAAAGCGCGTGGTGGTATCTGATCGAAGGAAAAGCCTTTGTTCGGGAAGGTGGCGCTCCAGCCGGTGATTCAGTTGCATAAGCATTTGTTTCAAAGCAGAGTTCCCATTTCGCCTTCTGACAAGGGCATACAAACAACAGTCGATGTGAACCCGTACACACATCAGCGCCCCCTGTGTGATTACGCAAGCTTCACCAGTGCTGCAAGATTTTTCCTGACTGTTGCAGCACAACATCACCCCTGAAGGCACCGATCAGCGAGATTCTGCCGATTCAATGTGTTATCTACGTCTTTTGGGGGAACCAAAATGCCGCGATGCACGTATCACGCGAGTGTTTTCGTCCCCCAAATTGCCCGATTACCCGTGCCCACCCAGATCGGGTTCGGTCAATGGCCAGTAAAAATCTGGTGGAATACCGGCCTGCGCGCGCTTTTCTTCGTTGAACGGCGGGCGCAGCGGGCCGTGAAAATAGCGCCGCACAAGTTCAAGAAACACCGGCTGCGGGTCTTTGCCGTCGCGCCCACATAAGAAGTTGAACCATTTGGACCCGTAGGCCACATGCCCGACTTCTTCGGCATAGATGACGTTCAGCGCCGCAACGGCGTCATCCATACCCGCGCGGGTGAATATCTCGATCATGCCGGGGGTGACATCCAGCCCGCGCGCTTCCAGCACCATTGGCACTACGGCCAGACGGCCCAGAATATCGCTGGCGGTGTCTTCGGCGGCGCGCCACATTCCGGCATGTGCGGGAAGTGCGCCATACTGGCTGCCCAGGGATTCAAGGCAATCGCAGACCAGCCCGAAATGCTTGGATTCCTCGTCCGCGGCCTTGACCCAGTCATCGTAAAAGCCCACCGGCATATCAATGTCGCCATAGCGCGCAACAAGATCCCAGTGCAGATCGACCGCATTCAGTTCGATATGCGCAATGGCATGCAAAATGGCGATCCGCCCCTGCGCGCTGCCGGGGCGGCGGCGCGGGACATCGCGCGGGTCCAGCAGTTCGGGCCGGTCAGGACGCGCAGGGCGCAGGGGCGGTTCGGCCATGCCAAGGGGCAGGGGCGTGCCTGCCTTGCGCGCGTCAAACCACGCCGCCGCATGCCGGCGCGAGCGGGCGCATTTTTCGCGCCCGTCCGCTGTGGTCAACACATCGACGGCCATTTCGCGCAGGGACTGTGTCATAGGTTGCGCACAGCCTCCAGCACATCTTCCGCGTGGCCCTTGGCCTTTACCTTGCGCCAGACCTGCGCAATGCGACCGTCACCGCCAATCAGGAATGTCGCGCGTTCAATGCCCATCGACACTTTGCCATACATGTTCTTCTCGACCCAGACGCCATAGCGTTCGCACACATCGCTGTCTGCATCGGATACCAGCGCGACCCCAAGATCATGTTTCGTGATGAACTTGTCATGCTTGGCGACTGTGTCCTTGGACACGCCGACCACCTGTGCGCCTGCGGCCTTGAATTCGGCACCAAGGGCTGTGAATTCCAGCGCTTCGGTGGTGCAGCCGGGCGTGTCGTCGCGCGGATAGAAATACAGCACAACCTTGGCGGGTTGCAGTGCGGACAGTGTCAATTCGCCGCCACCGTCGCGGGGCAGTGTGAAATCGGGGGCAGTGTCACCTTGCTCTAACATGTCGGTTTCCTTTCATTTGAAGACTTGCCCTGTTGTAGCGGTCTTTGTGGCAAGTTAAAGGGGCAGGCCAAACCAAGTGCGGTGTGCTCATGAAGCTGTCCGATTTCGATTTTGATCTGCCTGAAGACCTGATCGCCACGCGCCCTGTGCGTCCGCGCCCTGCTGCGCGGATGCTATTGGCGCAAGGCGATGTGTTTTCGGACCGTCATGTGCAGGACCTGCCCGATATTCTACGGCGCGGTGATTTGCTGGTTATCAACACCACGCGCGTCATTCCGGCCCGTCTGACAGGGCAGCGCCCGCGCAACAGTGCCCAAGGCCCTGTTAGCGCCAAGATCGAGGTGACCCTGATAGAACCTTGCCCCGATGGCAGCTGGCGCGCGCTGGCCAAGCCCTTGCGCAAGCTTGCCATGGGTGATGACGTGGTGTTCACGGACAGCTTGCAGGCGCAAGTCGTTGAAAAAACAGCCGAAGATGTGGTGCTTCGCTTCAATATGGACGGGGACGCTTTTGATCATGCGCTGGATGTCGCAGGCCAGATGCCCTTGCCGCCCTATATTGCCGGACGCCGCGCCGCCGATGCGCGCGACCGCGATGATTACCAGACAGTCTTTGCCCGCGACAGGGGGGCTGTGGCCGCGCCGACCGCGTCCTTGCATTTTGATACCGACCTGCTGGATGGCCTGCGCGCCAACGGGGTGCGCTTTGCGGAAGTGACCCTGCATGTGGGCGCGGGCACATTCCTGCCGGTCAAGACGGATGACATCCGCGACCATAAAATGCATGCCGAATGGGGCCAGATCACACCATCTGCCGCAAAAGCCATCATGGATACCAAAGCGGCAGGCGGGCGCGTTATTGCGGTCGGCACAACCGCGTTGCGCCTGATCGAGACTGCGGCCACAGCCCCCGGCGAGATTGGACCATGGAGTGGCAAGACCGATATCTTCATCACCCCCGGGTTCCGGTTCCGCATTGCTGACGGGTTGATGACAAATTTCCATTTGCCGAAATCAACGCTGATGATGCTAGTCTCGGCCCTTATGGGCAGCGGGCGCGTCAGGGCAATTTATGCCCATGCCATTGCGAAACGTTACCGCTTCTTTTCCTATGGGGATGCGTCGTTGCTGTTTCCCGACTGAATCCCCCTATAAATGGTCGCTTTGATCATATTCCCGATACATACGCATGACTAAGGGTATCGGCGATGGTGGCCAGTCGTTAGGCTTGGCCTGACGACTTCAACAGACAGGTATGACGATGTTGCATGTTTTTACTGCATCCTGGGCGCTTTTGCTGGGTATGCTGTTGCTGATGGTCGGCAATGGTGTGCAGGGCACATTGCTGGGGATTCGCGGCGCGATCGAAGGGTTCACAACCTTTCAGATGTCGGTTGTCATGTCTGCCTATTTTGTCGGGTTCCTGTTCGGGTCGCGCGCAACGCCGGAACTTATCCGGCGGGTTGGCCATGTGCGGGTGTTTGCGGCACTGGGGTCTTTGATTTCCGCAATTCTGGTTCTGTACGCAGCAATCCCTGACTGGATTGTCTGGGCCTTGTTGCGTGTTCTGATCGGGTTTTGTTTCTCGGGCGTTTATGTCACGGCCGAAAGCTGGCTGAACAACGCATCCACCAATGAAAACCGCGGTCAGACGCTGTCGCTGTATATGATCGTGCAGATGGTGGGAATCATCTGTGCGCAGGCCCTGATCAACTTTGCAGATCCTGCGGGCTTCATGCTGTTTGTTATTCCTTCGGTTCTGGTGTCGCTGGCGTTTGCGCCCATTTTGCTGTCGGTCAGTCCGGCACCCACATTCGGCACCACCAAATCCATGAGTATCCGCCAGCTTTATGACGTGTCCCCGCTGGGCGTGGTGGGGATTTTCCTGATGGGGGGCGTGTTTGCCGCAATGTTCGGCATGACCGCCGTTTGGGGCACGCAGGCGGGGCTGAGCGTTCTGGAAATCTCGGTCTTTACGGGGGCCATTTATTTTGGCGGGCTGGTGTTCCAGTTTCCGCTGGGCTGGCTGTCGGACCGGATGGACCGGCGCAAACTGGTGGTCTATGTCGCGCTTGCGGGCACATTGGGCGGGGTGACGGCGGTTATATTTGACCTGAGCTTTGTGTGGCTGGTGGGGGTTGCGCTGATTATTGGTGGCATCTCGAACCCGCTGTATTCGCTGTTGGTGGCGTATACGAACGATTATCTGGAATCGGACCAGATGGCGGCGGCATCTGGGGGGTTGTTGTTCGTCAATGGCGTGGGTGCGATCATCGGCCCGCTGTGCATCGGGTGGTTGATGGGGGTGATCGGCCCATCCGGGTTTTTCTTGTATATCGTCCTGCTGACATTGGCGCTGGCAATCTATGCAATGTGGCGCATGACCCAGCGTCCGGCGGTGCCGGTGGACCAGACAGGGCCGTTTGCGCCCGTCTCTCCGGTTGTGTCCGCCGCCACGGTCGAGGCCGTGTATACCGAGATGACAGAAAATGCCGAACAGGAAAACACGCCCTGACGGGCCGAACCTGTTGTAAAACAGCAAGATATTGCTGTTTTTCTGTGCAAAACGGGTAATTGACTTGCCTGAAGGTCAAGGTGCTGGCACGATTCTTGCCACAGGCAACACAAGGAAAAAAGCCATGTCCAGCGTTGATGATGTCATTTCGTTCTGGTTGGAAGAAGTCGGACCGCAAGGATGGTATGCGCAAAGCGACGAAGTCGATGCGCAGATTCGTGACCGCTATCTGAAATTATGGGAAAAAGCGCGGGACGGGCGATTGATGAACTGGGCTTCGTGCCCGCGTGGCGCATTGGCCTTCCTGATCGTCGCCGACCAGTTTCCGCGCAACATGTTTCGCAATGATGCGCGGGCCTTTGCAACGGACGACATGGCGCGCCGTGTAGCCGCGCGTGCCTGTCATCTTGGGTTTGATTGCCAGATTGCCGAACCTGCCCGCCAGTTTTTCTATCTGCCGCTGATGCATTCCGAAAGCCAGATGGATCAGGATCGTTGTGTGCGCATGTTCCTGTTGCGTATGCCGGAAACAGGGGCTGATAATTTGCTGCATGCGCGCGCGCATCGCGCGGTGATCCGTGAATTCGGGCGCTTTCCCTACCGCAACGCGGCACTGGGCCGCGCAAGCACTGCGCCCGAACGCGCCTTTTTGGAACGCGGCGGATATATGGACGCCCTGAATGAACTGAAAGCTGCTGCGTGATCCAGTTATGCCGGTGGCGCATGGCGGGGTTTCCTCTTGCGCGTTGCGACGTGAGGGTAAATAGTTTAATGCCAAACTACTTTCAGATGTGCGTGCAGGAGGAGGAACTCATATGGCCGACAGATCGTTTGACGTTGTCGTAATCGGTGCAGGGCCGGGGGGCTATGTTGCGGCCATTCGTGCAGCCCAACTGGGGAAATCCGTGGCGATCGTCGAACGCGAGCATTTGGGCGGCATCTGTCTGAACTGGGGCTGTATCCCGACCAAGGCTTTGCTGCGCTCTGCCGAAGTGTTCCACCTGATGCACCGCGCCAAGGAATTCGGCCTGACCGCCGAAAAGATCGGCTTTGATCTTGATGCCGTGGTCAAACGCTCGCGCAAGGTGGCGGGGCAGTTGTCAGGCGGAATCGGCCATCTGATGAAGAAGAACAAGATCACCGTCGTCATGGGTGCGGCGACCCTGCCTGCCAAAGGCAAGGTCAGCGTCAAGACCGACAAGGGCACCGAAACCCTGATGGCGCCGAATATTATTGTGGCGACAGGGGCGCGCGCGCGCGAATTGCCCGGACTTGAAGCGGATGGCGATCTTGTGTGGACCTACAAGCACGCATTGCAGACCAAACGCATGCCAAAGAAACTACTGGTTATCGGGTCCGGTGCCATCGGGATCGAATTTGCAAGTTTCTTCAACACGCTGGGTGCAGAAGTGACCGTGGTCGAAGTGATGGACCGCATTCTGCCCGTCGAAGACGCCGAAATCAGTGCATTCGCGCAAAAGCAGTTCGAAAAACAGGGCATGACCATTATGACCAAAGCCATGGTCAAGAAGCTGGACCGCGCCAAGGGCAAGGTTACCGCCCATATTGAACGGGGCGGCAAGACGGAAACTCAGGATTTTGACACGGTTATTTCCGCCGTGGGTATTGTGGCCAATACCGAAGGGCTGGGGCTGGAAGAACTGGGCGCGAAAATCGACCGCTCTTTCGTTGTGACCGATGAATATTGCCGCACCGGCGTTGAGGGGCTGTATGTGATTGGCGATGCGACCAATGGCCCTTGGCTGGCACATAAGGCCAGCCATGAAGGGGTGATGGTGGCCGAACTGATCGCAGGTGGCCATCCGCATGCGGTTGACCCAAGCAGCATTGCCGGATGCACATATTGCCACCCGCAAGTCGCGTCGGTGGGATTGACCGAAGCGAAAGCAAAAGAGCAGGGCTATTCCATCAAGGTCGGGCGTTTCCCGTTCATCGGCAATGGCAAGGCCATCGCACTGGGTGAGTCGGAAGGCATGATCAAGACAATATTCGACGCCAAAACCGGCGAATTGCTGGGCGCGCATATGATCGGTGCGGAAGTGACGGAGTTGATTCAAGGGTATGTTGTGGGCCGTGCGCTGGAAACAACCGAAGAAGACCTGATGAACACGGTTTTCCCACACCCGACGCTGAGCGAGATGATGCATGAATCCGTGCTTGACGCTTATGGCCGCGCATTGCATTTCTGATCTTGCCAGACTGTGCGGCTGCGCCGCGCGCCTATATGTCACGCCCTGCCTGCGGCAGGGCGTTCCTGATTCCAGAGTATTTAAAGCAAGATGAAAGAGAAGGATGCAGCGGTTTGATGTCATCATCCTTGGGGCTGGTGCCGCAGGAATGTTCTGCGCAATCGAGGCGGGGCGGCGCGGACGGCGGGTCGCGCTGATTGACCATGCCCGCGCCCCGGGCGAGAAGATTCGTATTTCGGGGGGCGGGCGCTGCAACTTTACCAATCTTGATATTGCGCCGGAAAAGTTCCTGTCGCAAAACCCGCGCTTTGCCTTGTCGGCTTTGCGCCGCTACACGCAGCATGATTTTATCGAACGGGTCCGGCAGGCAGGAATCGCATTCCATGAAAAGACGCTGGGCCAGTTGTTCTGTGACGGTTCTTCGCGCCAGATTGTGTCGATGCTGGTCACTGATTTGCAGCAGGCCGGTGTGCAGCTGTATCTGGGAACTGCCGTAAGCGATGTGTCACATGGGGACGGGTTCACCGTGACAACCGGCGCAGGCACACTGCATGCGCCGCATCTGGTGGTTGCGACTGGCGGAAAATCGATCCCGAAAATGGGGGCGTCGGGGTTCGGGTATCAACTGGCGGAACAGTTCGGGCACCGCTTGGTTGAAACGCGCCCTGCATTGGTTCCCCTGACCTTCTCGACGGGGCAAGTTGAAGAAATGAAGCCATTGGCCGGAGTATCGGTTCACGCGTCGGTGGCATGCGGCAAAACACGCTTCCTGGAGGGTATGTTGTTCACTCATCGTGGCCTGTCCGGTCCGTCAATATTGCAGATTTCAAGCTATTGGCGCGAAGGGCAGGCGGTTGTTGTCGACCTGGCGCCTGAATCAGACGCCTTGTCGGTGCTGGCGGACGAAAAGCACCGGAACGGACGACAGGCAGTGCACACGGCGCTAAGTAAGATGTTGCCAGAGAAGCTGGCGCGGCAGGCCGTTCAGCGTGCGCAGGTGCAGGGCAATCTGGCAGACCAGTCGAAAGCGGCGCTGGCACGGGTGCGGGACGCGGTTCACCAATGGCACGTTGTCCCCGTGGGGACAGAAGGCTACCGGACCGCGGAAGTCACATTGGGCGGCGTGGACACCAAGGGGCTGGATGCCAAGACTATGGAATCGCGATCCGTCAGGGGGCTGTTCTTCATAGGCGAGGTTGTGGATGTCACCGGATGGTTGGGCGGGTATAATTTTCAGTGGGCGTGGTCATCAGGCTGGGCAGCGGGGCAGGTCGTCTGAAACCCGCGCCGCTGACTTGCTATATCAGGCGAATATGCCCTAACCGGATACCTGTTCGCGCAGCACCGATGCCGTCATGGACGCCAGCAAATACACACCAAGAAAGATCAGGAACGCCACAATCGAATTTTCCAGCTTGCGTGGGTATGTGGCTTCATCCGGTGCGATGGGTTCCACCGACAGGGCCAGATAGCGGACCTGTCGACTGACTTCCATCCGCGCACTTTCGACTTGTTGCATGGCCTGGGCGCGCATCATTTCGCGGGTCTGGACTTCGGCTTCGGCCATGATCAATTCGCTTTGGATGCGTGCAAGCGACCCGCCTTCGCTTGACCCTTGGGTCATGGAATTGCGCAGGGTTTCAATTTCCGCGCGCAGGGCTTCTTCGCGGCGTTCCAGCGGTTGCAGCCGCGCGGCACTTGGTCTTGCATTCGTGCGCATTTCCTGAACGCTAAGGCGTGTCTGGGTCAGTTCTGTTTCCAGCGCCACAATGCGTTGCGACAGCAATGAAAGCTCTACCTCGCCAGAGATGATGGATGACCGTTCCTGCAATTCAATGGCGGCCTGCCGTGCTTCGATCAGTTTTTCCTGCGCTTCTTCCAGACTGTCGCGGGCTTCGCGCATCTGACTGTCGCGCAAGCGCTGGGTCATCATGTCGACATGTTCTTCGGCATAGCTTATCAGCGCGCGTGCAAAACGCTCGCTATCTTCGGGTGATGCGGCGATCACTTCCATGCGCACAACGCCTTCGGTCGGGTCATAGCCGATCTGGACGTGGCGTTGATACAGCTTATAGGCAGCCTCGTCGGTGGAATCTTCTGCCAGTCGGCGCAGAATGTCGATATGGGGTGCGCGGAAATGGTCCTTGAACCCTTCCTCGGCGTCCAGCCGCAGCATCGCACCGCGTGATTGCAGGAAGCTTTGCACAGAGGTTGCTTCACTCTGCCCCCCGCCCATGCCCATGCCCCCGGCCGATGGCAGCACACCTGACAGCGCGCCCATGCCAGACTGGCTGTCGGCTTGCTGGATGACAAATTCGCTTTGCGCGGCATACATGGGGGTTGCGATGACATAGAAATACCATGTCACAATGAAAGTTGGCAAAGTGACGAAGGCCAGCAGCCTTGCCCCCAGCAACAGCATCCGTTTGCGCCGCCGTTTTGCAATGTCGCGCCGCACCTTGCCAAGTTCGCGTTCGCGGTCTGCAGCGATCTTGGCCATGCGCGCCTGTGCGGCGTTCAATGGGTCATTTGCCACCGACGGTGCGGTTTCCCCGCGCAGGGCAAGCTCTCTGGATGTTGATTTTTCACCATCATCCAGCAGTTCCAGCATGGTTGCACGCGCGAAAGGGTCAATCCCGCGCTGGCGCAGGATCAGAACCGCCTCATAGGCGGAAGTTGCGCGAATTCCGTGCTTTTGCGCAACGCGCATGGCCATACGCAATTGACGTGCTGTCAGCCCTTCGCTGCGGATTGCATCGATGGTAAGCGCAACACCTGCGGCCCCTTCGACATCTGCCGAATGCTCGGGCGCGGGGGGGGGCGGTGATGTGTGTGCTACTTCCGCAGCGTTTTCTTCGTCATGGGTGACGCTGGTTTCTTCCTGATCCGAAGTTGCCGTAGCAGCGGGGGGCTGCGGCACGGTATCATCGGGCTTTTCATGCTCGATCATGTCGGGTGCTGCGCTGCGTGGCGCGGCCCTTGGCCGTTTTTGCACGCTTACCGTGGCAATAGGATGCGCGGGGCGCTGAACCTGCGCAGACGTGCTTTCAGGGGATTGATCTTCGCCTGCCACCGCCGACAGCGTTGCACTTTGCGCTGTTTTACGCAAACGAAACCGTTGGGATTTAACTGGAGTAGTCATACAGTTCTTTCGCTTGTTCAAGCGTGTCGAAAAAATACATCTTGCCGTCGCGTAGCACAGCGGCAGCACTGCAGAATTGTTGTAAGGTTTCTACCTGATGCGACACAATTACAAGGCCGGATTGCTCGAACCGTTCCTGCATTACCGTTCCTGCGCGTTTGTTGAATGCGGTATCCGTCGTGGATGGCATGCCTTCATCAACAAGATACAGATCAAAGTTCATGGCCAGCATCAGTGCAAGGGCCAGACGTGCGCGCATTCCGGCGCTGTATGTGCCGATGGGCATGTCGAAATATTCACCGATGTCACACATCCAGCGGCAGAACGCTTCGACATAGTCGGGGTCCAGACTGTATAGCGTGGCGATATAGCGGATGTTTTCGGTGGCGGTGTGTTTGGTGATCAACCCGCCCATGAACCCCAGGGGAAAGGAAACACTGCAATTGCGGTGAATCTTTCCGCTGTCAGGCTTTTCCAATCCTGCCATCATGTTGATAACGGTTGTCTTGCCGGTGCCGTTCTGGGCCAGAATCCCCAGCCGCATGCCCGGATCAATCGTGAAACTGGCATTCGCCAGAATGACCTTATGCTGTTTGCCAGTCCAGTAGGACTTGCTGACATTTTCGAAACTTAACATGCCTTTATTCACCTGGAACTGTGGGCTAACGTTTACATACGCGGTCGGCAGTTGCTGCTTTCACTATAGCCAATCTAGTGCAGTAATGCGGCGAAAATATGAGTGGGGCAATTAAAACAGGCAAAAGGCGCACAAAAGGTGCGCCGTCATGCTTGGTGCGGATACGGCACCGGTTCTTCAGTATGTTCGTTGGCGTGCCGTGGGTGCGTCAGCTTCCCCAGTTGCGGTTTGCACCGCAATCGAAATGCACGAAATCCGATCTGGAATAACGGCCAACCCCACCCGCATTGCAGGCTTCCGCAGCGCGGGCAATCTGGGCCACGGAACGCGATTGCAGGCGCACGTCAGCGGCCTTGCCGGTTAGATGAAGCGAGTTTTGCGCCACATTCCTTGAACGCGCACGCAGCATCGCGTTCGTTTGCGGCGAACGATACCCCGACAAAAGCATATAGGGTTCATTCACGCGCAGCATGTTATGGGCGGCTGCCAGAAAATCAATCGTGCGTGTATCGATTCCATGGACCGCATTGTTGCGCCAGTCGCGGAAGAAGTGATTGATTTCGGCCAAGGATTCAGGAATGTAAGACCCATCAATCCAGTAAATCAGATTGATTTTTTCACCCGTCCGTCCCGAATAGAAATGCAGTCTGCGAATGTCGCCCGATCCGCGTGCATAGGCCGTGACGCCGGGGAAAAATGGCGCAGCAGAAATTGCGGTCGCTGCAAACGCACCAAGAATAGATCTGCGGGTAATCCGGTTGGAATCGTGTTCACTCATCTGAACGGCTGTCCCTTTTCCTGTCCTGACGGTCATTCTTGTTATGAAGCGATGGTCCCCATGCGAACGAGAGTGTCCGTTTATGGACATTTTCCCTTGCGTCGCATGCATCACTATTGTCAGCTTTGTGACATATTTGATGATGTAACCCAAGCAAAGATAGGCGGGCGGTTCCATCGCGCCGCGAAACTAAGCGGAAATTCGCCAAAAGAGGGGGCGTATCCGGCGCGGCATGGGCATGGCGGCGCGCCATTGTGATTGCGGGTTTGTGTCGTGTCATGCCGGCAGTGTGAAGGATTTTGCTAAAAGAAACCTTAAGGCAACACTCTGTCGGGGGTAATGCGGTCCTCGCAGGCTTGTGAATGGACCTGATCGGCGATATTTTGCCACCCTTGTGATCACTGAATTATGATTCCCGCAGGAGGTGTGCATTGTTATCCGTAAATGTCGTATCAAGGTTCAGCTCTTGCATAGGTGCAGTCTGTTTGGTTTGTGTGCTGGGGGTCGGCGGGGCACTTCCGGCACATGCACAGCAGTTTCCGGTTTTCCGTCAGGCGCTTGCAGAAGGGGCGTCTTTCGACAGCGGGGTTTCGGCCTTTTACCGCGAGCGTGATTTTGCACCCGTCTGGACAGGGGCAGAGCATGCGGACCGGCGTGCCGCGTTGATCAATGCATTGACACGCGCGGGGGATCACGGTTTGCCAGCCGCGAAATATGATCTTCCCGGCCTTGTCGCTGCGTTTGAAGCGGTTGAAAGCGAACGTGACCGCGCGCTTCTGGAAGCCAGGATCACAAAGGTATTTCTTAGTTTTGCAACAGACCTGACCAGCGGTGTGATTGATCCCGGCAGGATCGACAGGAATTTTGTGCGTGAATTGCCGCGCCCTGATGCGGCAGAGTTGCTGCGCGCGTTTGTGACTGCGCAACCGGCGGCCTTTATGCGCAATCTTGCACCGGATGCGCCGGAATATGCGCGCCTGTTTCGCGCCAAGCAGTCCTTGGAAAAGGTGATTGCAAATGGTGGCTGGGGGCCGCGCGTGCCCGATGTTCGCTTTACGCCGGGAACGTCCAGTGAGGCGGTCATTACTTTGCGCAACAGGCTTATTGCCATGGGGTATCTGGACCGTTCAGCAGCGGCCAGCTACGATTCGGCGTTGCAGACAGCGGTTCTGAATTTTCAGGTGAACCATGGAATTGAAGCTGATGGAGTCGTCGGACCGGCAACAATTCGGGCACTGAACATCAGCCCCGAGGAGCGCTTGAAATCGGTTGTCGTCGCCATGGAGCGCGAGCGTTGGCTGAACATTCCGCGCGGTGACCGCCATATCTGGGTTAACCTTACGGATTTCAGCGCCAAAATTGTTGATTTTGATCAGGTGACATTCGAGACGCGCGCCGTTGTGGGGGCGCAGGCAGGTGACCGGCAAACGCCGGAGTTTTCGCACCGGATGACCTATCTTGAAATCAATCCTGACTGGACGCTGCCGCGCTCTATCATCGCGCGGTCGTATTGGGGGGCATTGGCATCGGGCGGGGCGCGGCATCTGCAAATCGTTGATGCGCGCGGTCGGGTTGTCCCGAGAGAGGCGATCAATTTCGGGCGCTACACGCCTGCGAATTTCCCCTTCAACGTGCGCCAGCCGCCCGGCCCGACAAATGCGCTTGGCGAAGTGAAGTTCATGTTCCCCAACCCCTATGCAATTTACCTGCATGACACGCCGGAACGCCATCTGTTCAATACCACGGTGCGCACCCATTCATCGGGATGTGTGCGGCTGAATGACCCGCGTGATTTTGCCTATGAACTGCTGTCGCGCCAGACAGATGATCCGCGCAATCTGTATCATTCAGTTCTGAACACGGGGCAACAGACCCGCGTTTATCTGGATGATCCTGTGCAAATTCATCTGGTCTACCGCACCGCATTCACCAATGTGCGCGGCGCGCTGAACTTCCGCGATGACATTTATGGCCGTGACGCGCGCATTTATGACGCGCTGGTGCGCGCCGGTGCTGTGCAAGGGGCTGTCTGACGCGCTGCATTCCGCAGTCGGCCAGTATGATTTCCCACCGCAGGGATGCGGTCGGGAAACATATTCAGCCCACACGGTTTTGAGTTGCCCTCTGTTGCGAAGCTGTTACATTCTGCCACGATATGGAACATATCTGCCACGATATGGAGTGTTCCCGATGGGACTCGAATACATGCAGAATACCAGTGATGCGGCAAGGCGGGTGATTGATATCATCGCCGAACAGGCGATGGTCGACACGTCCGAGGTTCGCATGGAAATGTCCTTGTCAGACCTTGGGCTGGATAGCCTTGGATTGGTCGAATGTATTTTTGGCATTGAAGAGGCGTTTGATGTGTCGGTTCCCTTCAATGCCAATGCGCCGGATCAGGCGGGGTTTGATATTTCATCCGTCGGTGCGATCATTTCAGAGGTCGAAAAGCTGATCGCCAGACAAGCCGCATGAGGCGGGTTGTCATAACCGGCGCTGGCACGCTTAATGCTTTGGGACATGATGTGGCCAGCACTTTTGCGGCCTTGCGGGCAGGGCAGTGCGGTATCGGCCCGCTGACCTGCCGCGATGTGGACCGCCTGAGCGTGCGCGTGGGCGCAGAAATTCACGGCTTTGATCCCGAACAGCATTTTGCGCGCAACATCTTGCCATTGCTGGACCGGTTTGCGCAGATCGCCCTTGTGGCGGCACGCCAAGCCGTCGCGCAATCCGGCCTGCAAGTAGATGATGCGTTGGGGCTTCGTGCCGGGGTCATCATGGGCACGGCTGGGGGCGGGAACCTGACGGTTGATGACAATTACCGCGCGGTCTATGCCGATGGAAAGAACCGCGTTCACCCCTTTGTTGTGCCGCGCCTGATGCATAACGCTGCAACCTCGCATATCTCGATGGAATTTGGTCTGAAGGGACCGGCTTTCACCGTGTCGACAGCCTGTGCGTCGGCGAATCACGCAATGGGGCAGGCGTTCCAGATGGTGCGCACCGGTGTGGCGGATGTCATATTGACGGGCGGATCAGACGCGATGCTTGGCTTTGGCGGGATCAAGGCATGGGAAGGGCTGCGTGTCATGGCGCGGGACACATGTCGACCCTTTTCGCGCGACCGCTCTGGCATGGTCCAGGGCGAGGGTGGTGCCGTTTTCGTATTTGAAGATCTGGAACATGCGCGCGCCCGTGGCGCACATATTCTGGCAGAAGTTGCGGGCTTCGGGCTAAGTGCGGATGCCGGTGATATTGTCATGCCGGATGTGGATGGCCCCGTGCGGGCCATGCGCGCCGCCCTGTCCGACGCGGGTGTGGCGCCCGAAGATGTCGGGTATGTCAATGCCCATGGCACGGGCACTGCGGCGAATGACAGGGTGGAATCGCAAGCCCTGCGCATCGTGATGGGCAGTCATCTGGACAGGCTACCTGTGTCATCCACCAAATCCATGCATGGCCATATTATTGGTGGCACCAGCGCTGTGGAATTGCTGGCCTGCCTGATGGCGTTGAATGACGATGTGATTGCGCCAACCATCAATCACACCGAATTCGACGCCGACTGCGTGCCCGACCCGGTTGCCAACAAGGCCCGTCATGCCAGCGTTGACGTTGTCGTCAGCAATGCGTTTGCATTTGGCGGGCTGAATGCGGTGCTGGTTTTGCGCAAATTTGCCTGATGGGGTCACTGGCGACCGGGCATCACCTTGCGTGTGTCTTGCTGTTGCGACTGGTCGACCAGCCCTTGCGCCGTATCGCGCAGTTCATTCAGCAGATCCAGCAGCATGTCCAGCCGCTCAGGGCCAAAAGCCGCAGCTAGGCGCATGTAATCCGGTTCTGATTCCTGCAAGACCTGTTCAAACAGGGCGCGGCCCGTGTCGGTAATCGCGACCATATGCCTGCGGGCGTCGGCGCATTCCACCTGTCGGATCAAACCGCGCAGGGTCATGGCACGGAAAATCCGTGTCAGCGATGGCGGCAGGATGACACATCGTTCAGACAGCGTGCGTGCATCAAGGGCGTCGGCTTCGGCAAGGGCGCGCAAAACGCGCCATTGCGGCATCGTCAAATCATGCAGATCGATAAAGGGTTTGAACAGCCGCGTCGTCGCCTCTCGTGTGCGCAAAAGGGCTATTGGCAAGGATTTCTCAAATTTTCGCAAGTCGCGTTCAGGTGTCTGGTGCATTACTCCGCCTGTCTGTATTTTTATCACTTTATCAAAGTCGTGTGGTATTTCAAAATGAAAATTATTTTGCAGATGCGGCAAATCGCACAATCTGGCGAATTGACGCGTTTCCCCGCAGTGCTTTGGCGTCGGGGGTTGCGCCCGCAGCAGGGATTGGGCATCACAGCGCAACTGTGAACCAGCCCAAAACAGGGACCGCCAATGACCGATATTTCGAATGATGCGTATAATGTGACCGCGGATGAGTTGCGCCAGTTTATAGAGCGCTATGAGCATCTTGATGCCGAGAAAAAAGACATAGCCGACCAGCAAAAAGAGGTTATGGCAGAAGCCAAGGGCCGCGGCTATGACACCAAGGTTCTGCGCAAGATCATCGCCATGCGCAAGCGCAAGCCCGATGAGATTGCCGAAGAAGAAGCGGTGCTGGATTTGTACAAGGCCGCGCTTGGCATGGTGTGATTGTGGCGGGGCAAATCATCGTGCCCCCCCCTCACGACATTTCACCACAATATCTGTTTGGCCATGTGAAACGGTTTCGGACAGGAACCGTTCACTTCACCAACGGGGCGACGGACCGTCAGGGCTGTATCAGCGTGACACCGTTCGTTGACGCAAGCGTTGTGACATCTTCTTCATACAATTCGGACAGAAGGTCGACTTTGTCTTCGTCCCATCCGGCAACGCTGACATCCACTTCGATCTTCGCCTCGTCGCAGAACTTGTCCAGAAATGCACCGATCACGCGCTGACGATGATCATCATCAACGGGCGGGGCGGTGTTCAGATAGTGTTCAAGCTTTTCAGCCCCCCCCGGCACCATGACTTCATCAAACCAGTCAAAGCTATGCTTCACAGGTGTGTCCTGATGGTAGCCGCCCACCGTCCGAAGCAGTTTGTGCCAGATAAACGGGGTATCTTCATCGCACCACACGGTCAGGTGCGCTTCAGGCCAGGCTGCCCGTAGTGTTTCCACAAATGCCGACCAGCGCAGATTTTCAGGCTGGACAGAGTTCAGAATCTTTTCTGCCTGCCCGCGCTTTACACGGTTCAACAGGGCGGGCAGGAAGGATGCAGGATTGCGTATTGCAAGAAACAGCGTCACGTTATGGCCGATGAAGCATTCGCGCAGCGCCTTCATCCGTTGTGGGGCTGCGGGATAAAAATGGGCCGTGCGCACTGATCCGCCCTGCCAAGCCAGTAAATCAGGCTCTGACAGGACCAGACGTGCGGCGTTATCATCTTCCAGAATGCTGTCCAGAATAATCTGGTCCGTGCCCGGTTCGATCTGTGTTTCCGGATATGCCGACACCAGCTTAAGCAGCATGTCGCGGTAATCCGCGCGGTCCGGCACATCGATTCCCTGCTGTGCAAGCAGTGTGCGATTCTTTGTCAGACACCGAAGCAATCTGCCTTCATCTGTCAGGTGCGCGCCCAAGTGTAACGCAATATCCATGTACAAACCCCCTGTTCATAGAACGGTTTTATCTAAAATTATGTCAGATTTTAGTCACTTATGGGACGAAAATCGTCAGTTCGCCAGCACCGGTGCGAAAGTTGTGCTTTGCGCCAGGATACATGAAAATCGGTGTTGAGAAATGTGAGAATAGCAAATAGAAGTCGCGAAGGAAGCCGGCTTAGCTCAGTTGGTAGAGCAGTGGTTTTGTAAACCGAAGGTCGGGGGTTCGAGTCCCTCAGCCGGCACCAGTACAGATTTTCCACCATTTGTAGGGTGGTAGTTCAGTTCGTTAGCGCCCATTGTCAGGTTTCCGACACTTCAATCCAAAGAAGTAGGAGTTAATAGAGCTTTCATGACACGAATAACAAAAGCCGTTTTTCCCGTTGCCGGATTAGGAACACGTTTTCTGCCTGCAACCAAAGCGATGCCCAAGGAACTTTTGCCAATTATTGACAAGCCCATTGTTCAATATGCGGTGGAAGAAGCTGTTGCCGCAGGGGTGACAGAACTTATCTTCGTGACCGGGCGCAACAAGCGTGCAGTCGGGGACCATTTCGACGCCAATCTTGAGCTTGAGAACCAGTTGCTGCAAGCGGGCAAGACAGAGATGCGCGACATGGTGCGAAATATCGTTCCCGAAGGCGTATCATGCCTGTTTGTGCGCCAACCCGCGCCGCTGGGGCTGGGCCATGCGGTTTTGTGTGCAGCCCCCGCAGTGGGTAATGCCCCTTTCGCGGTTTTGCTGGCCGATGACTTTATGAAGGGATCGCCCCTGCCCACCGAAGCACTGATCAGCGCATATGAGAAAAAGCCGCAAACCTTGCTGTCAGTAGGCGAGGTCGCGCCGGAAGATGTGTCGAAATTCGGCATATTGCGGCCGGGGGATATGCAAAGTGATGGCACGCTGGCCGTCAAGGGGCTGGTGGAAAAGCCCAAGCTGGAAGACGCGCCATCGCATCTTGCGTCCTATGGCCGCTATGTGTTCGAACCAGAGGTGTTTGCAATCCTTCGCGCGTTGAAACCGGGTGCCGGGGGCGAGATTCAGTTGGCTGATGCGATTGATATACTGGCCGCGCAAGGCAAGGTTTCGGCCATCATAAACCAGTCGCAGCGTTTTGACTGCGGGTCAAAGCGGGGCTATCTGGAGGCGATTCTTGATGTCGCGCTGGATGACCCGAAATACCGCGACTTCATGTTTGCGCTGATGCGCAGGAAACTGGACGAATATCGGGGATAGTCCGCTTTAGGGTGTGTCGCGCAAAAGCGGGAACCGGCTGCGCCCCCCCCCGGACATTGCATATCAACAGGTCAGAGCGAGCCGCGTGAATGCAAGTGAACGCGACACGCTTTAGCGGCACATGATGGCGAAATGCCCTGTGATGTTCTGATCAATGGATATGGAGTTCACGCCTCGTGGCTGTTGGCGCGTTGGCGTGCCCACATTTCCGCATATTGGCCATTGCGCGCCAGCAGGTCATCATGTGTGCCAGTCTCGACGATACGCCCCTCGTCCAGAACAACGATCCGGTCTGCATCCACAACTGTTGACAGCCGGTGCGCAATCGTGATCACCGTGCGCCCCTGTCCCATCTGGCGCAGGCTTTCCTGAATGCTTTGCTCCGTTCGGGTATCAAGCGCTGATGTAGCTTCATCCAGCAGCAGAATGGGCGGGTTTTTCAGCAAGGTCCGTGCAATGCCCACGCGCTGCTTTTCACCGCCTGACAGCTTCAGGCCACGCTCGCCTACGGCAGTGTCATAACCTTCGGGCAGCGAGCAGATGAAATCATGGATGCGGGCTGCGCGCGCGGCACCCTCGATTTCCTGGCGGGTTGCGCCTTCGCGGCCATAGGCGATGTTATAGGCGATGGTATCGTTGAACAGCACCGTATCTTGCGGGACGACGCCGATTGCGCCGTGCAGGCTGGATTGCGTGACCGTGCGCAAGTCCTGCCCGTCAATCAGCACGGCCCCGCCTGTTACATCATAAAACCTGAACAGCAGCCGCCCGATTGTGGATTTCCCCGACCCCGAAGGCCCGATAATTGCGACGGTCTGCCCCGCATGCACGGTCAGGTCCACCCCTTTCAGGATGGGTCGGGCCGCGTCATACCCGAACTGCACCTTATCGAACCGGATTTCCCCGCCGCTGACCTTCAGGGGGCGGGCATCAGGGGCATCGGTGACATCTGCGGGCTGGTCCAGCAGGTCAAACATTTCGCCCATATCGACCAGGGCTTGCCGGATTTCGCGATAGACCGTGCCAAGGAAATTCAGCGGCATGGTAATCTGGATCATATAGGCATTGACCAAAACGAAGTCGCCAACGCTTAGCGCGCCGTTTTGTACGCCCATTGCCGCCATCACCATGACCACCACCAACCCTGTGGTGATCAAAAACGCCTGTCCGAAATTCAGGAATGCCAAGGAATAATTCGTGGCCACCGCCGCCGTTTCATATTGTGCCATGGCGCTGTCGTACCGGCGCGCTTCCATACCTTCGGCATTGAAATACTTGACCGTTTCGAAATTCAGCAGGCTGTCGATCGCCTTCTGGTTGGCGTCCGTATCCTGACGGTTCATTTCGCGGCGCTGTTTGACGCGCCATTCGGTGATGCGGAATGTAAACCAGACATACAGCGAGATTGTGGCGACCACGGCGGCCAGATACCAGACATCGAACATCAGAAAGAAAATCACCGCAATCATCAGCAGTTGCAGCATCAGCGGGAAAATCGAGAACAGCAAGAACCGCAGCAGGAATTCAACGCCTTTCACACCACGTTCGATGATCCGGCTAAGGCCACCTGTCTTGCGTGTAATGTGATAACGCAGCGAAAGGCGGTGAATATGCTCGAATGTTTCCAAGGCCAGTTTGCGCAAGGCGCGCTGTCCGACACGCGTAAACAGCACATTGCGCAATTCCTGAAACGCAATCTCCATCAAGCGCGCAAGTCCATAGGCAACCGTCAAACCGACAGCACCAAGGGCCAGCATCCATGCCGCCCCTTCGCCTGCAAGCGCGTCGACCGCCGCCTTGTAAAAGAACGGCGTGCCCACGGCCACCATCTTGGCGATGACCAGCATTGTCAGCGCCAGAACGATGCGTTGCTTTACCCACAACTCTCCCTTGGGCCACAGATAGGGGATAACGCGGCGAATGATGCGCAGCCCGTTTGACGGGGGCGCGGCTGCTGCGGGGCTGCCCGTTGGATCGGGCGCCTTCGCGCGATAGGATGGTGACATGATAAGCTTTCAATTCCTGATGCGCGTAATCTAGGCAGACCCATCCGGTTTGACCAGTTGCGTTATGGCCAAAACATACTGCCCGCCGCGCGCCAGTGGTGTCGATTTCACCCTTCGGGCGGGGGCAGGATGAACACCTGACCGGGGAAAATCAGGTCGGGGTTGCGGATCTGGTCGCGATTGGCATCGAAAATGCGCATGTAGCGCTGTCCGTCCCCAAATCGGGCTTCTGACATTGCCCAAAGCGTGTTGCCGGGTTGCACGATCAGTGCCTGCGGCCCGTCGCTGCCACGCGCGATCTGCGGGGTAACCCGTTCAAAGGGAATTTCGGCGCGCGACACGACCTGCGCTGCGTCATCCAGTTCGTCAACGCGCAGGCGGTAAACACCGCGTTCAATCCCGTCAAGCTGGGCCTGCCAGTTGCCATCGGCGCTGGCGCGCGTGCGGATGATGGGTTGGTTGTCCAGATAGATCTGGATTTCGGTGCCCGCAGACCGGCTGCGCCCGCCAAGGGCCACGTCGCCTTGCGCATCATAGACCACGCTGTCCACCACCACATTACCCGCGCTTCCCGTCTGGGGCAGGCGCGCGGCTTCGCCCAGAACCTGCACACTGCCGTCAGATCGCATCAGGATTGCCATCGGCATGTCCTGCGCCTGTGCCTGTGCGGTTTGTTCTTCGGTCCCGGGCATGTCTGCGTCGTTTGCAATATCTGGCGCTGCGGCTGTTCCTGCCATGTCTATGCCAGTATCCGGCTGCGGTCGTGGGGGGGGTGACAGGTCGGGAAACAGTGGCGCAGTTTCAACTTCGCGCGCCATGTGAACCGCGTGGGTGCTGCCATCAGTGTCGCGCTGCCCGACAAGCAATTCACTGCGCGGGGCCAGCATCAGCGTATCTGCGGAGCGCACACGATGCCCGCTGGGCAGGTGCACTTCCAGTTCCAGAACGCGTGGGGCAGGGCTGGGTTGCACCTCAAACATCATTACAAACTCGCCCGCGGCGCTGCTGATGGTCTGGGCCACCTGCGCTTCGTCAATCAGGGCGGCAACCGTGCTGGTGGCCGGTGCCTTGCCCGCGATCAGCACATCGCCGATATCGGTCACCCGCACCAGATCAAAGCGCGGCGCGGCATCGTTCAGCTGCTCGGCCATGGCGACACGCATGTCGGGTTCGGGTTCTGCGTCGGGGCCGTCTGCAACAAATGGTTCGGACATCGCGCCAAGGCGGGGTGCTGTGTCAACCGGCTCCGACCGATCTGGCGGAAAGACCACGATATACGCCACGGACGCCGCACCGGCGACTGCAACGGTCCCGACTGCCCATTGTGCCAGCGTATCTTTCGGCAGATATTTCAGCATGAGGTGATCCTTTGGACGTGTATGAACCTGCGGTCCATGACGAACGCCGCCTTTACCTTGCATGACCATACCAAGCAGGGTATCCGAGGGCAAAAGAAAACCGACACAAGGTCTTGATGCCATGCCCGTTTTACCCCTGTCTGTATGTGTTTTTTGCGGTGCGCGCGCAGGCGCGGACCCCGCATATGTGCAAGCCGGGCGCGATATGGGCCAGTTGATCGCGCAGCGCGGCTGGCGGCTGGTTTACGGCGCGGGTGACATTGGCATCATGGGCGAGGTGGCGCGCGCGGCACAAACCGGCGGTGCGCCGACTTTCGGCGTTATCCCCACCCATCTGATGCAGGCCGAACAGGGCAGGCAGTCGCTGTCCACACTTGTCGTCACCGAAACCATGCATGAGCGCAAGAAGGTCATGTTCACCAATTCTGACGCGATTGTCGTGCTGCCGGGCGGGGCAGGGTCGCTGGATGAATTCTTTGAGGTTCTGACATGGCGCCAGCTTGGGTTGCACAAAAAGCCGATCCTGCTGCTGAATACCAACGGGTATTGGAAACCGCTGGCAGCCCTGATCGAACATGTGATCGAACAGAAATTCGCCGAATCCAATGTCCGCAGTTTTTTCAGCGTAGTTGATACGGTTGACGAGGCAGGTCAGGCACTGGATGCGCATTTTGACAGCCTGATGCCCTGAACAAGAGGGCTGGAACGTGGTCGGGTCAGGTTGAAGTATCTGGTTGCGGTTCTGGCCTGAAATTGTCATTCTCGCTTGGATAAAGCCCGCGCCATCGGCGGGCCGGGGTCTGCCGATCCGACAATAGTTAAGTTCACTTTATGCAGGCGGCATACCCCCAAGATCATGGGCTTGGACTGTCATCAGCCAAATCGGCAGGCCGCGGGACGGCCCGCCGATGGCGCGGCGGGCTGCGCCCTTTGCTCCGCGCCTTGGGTAACTTCAACGTCTCTTGTCAGGTCAGAATTGGCCAGCCTTGCGGTTCTGTCTGACATCACACTGCCATGAAATCGCAGTATTTATCCGCATTCGCGCGACATGTTCTGGCCATTTGTCAGCGCAGGTTCGGGACGTGGAAAACCGCGTCCCGCTATTCTGCGGCAACCCGACGTTGTTTCAGCATTGGCGCAAGATAATGGCCCGTATGGCTGCCTTCGACCTTGGCGACCTGTTCGGGGGTGCCGGTGGCCACAACCTGCCCGCCGCCATCGCCGCCCTCCGGCCCGATGTCGATAATCCAGTCGGCGGTTTTCACCACATCCAGATTATGTTCGATCACGACAACTGTGTTGCCCTGATCCACCAGTTCATGCAGCACTTCCAGAAGTTTGCGCACATCTTCGAAATGCAGGCCGGTGGTCGGTTCGTCCAGAATATACAGTGTTCGCCCGGTTGATCTGCGCGACAGCTCCTTGGCCAGCTTCACGCGCTGCGCCTCGCCGCCCGACAGGGTGGTGGCCTGCTGGCCAACCTTGATATATCCCAGCCCCACACGCATCAGCGCATCCATCTTGTCGCGGATGGACGGAACGGCCTGAAAAAATCCCTGCGCTTCTTCAACTGTCATGTCAAGAACGTCGGCTATGCTTTTGCCTTTGAACAGAATTTCCAGCGTTTCGCGGTTATAGCGTGCGCCCTTGCATGTCTCGCAGGTGACATAGACATCAGGCAGGAAATTCATTTCAATCTTCAGCACGCCATCGCCCTGACAGGCCTCGCACCGGCCACCCTTGACGTTGAATGAAAACCGCCCAGGCTTGTAGCCGCGCGCCTTCGATTCCGGCAGGCCCGCGAACCAGTCGCGGATTGGCCCGAACGCCCCTGTATAGGTGGCAGGGTTGGACCGTGGCGTGCGCCCGATGGGGCGCTGGTCAATGTCGATGACCTTGTCCAGATGCTCCAGCCCCTTGATGGTTTCGCAAGGTGCGGGTGTCTGGCGCGCGCCGTTCAGCCGCATGCTTGCGGTTTTGAACAGGGTTTCAATCGTCAGGGTGGATTTGCCGCCCCCCGAAACACCCGTCACGCACACGAATTTGCCCAATGGAAAGTCCACTGTGACATCATGCAGGTTGTTGCCGCTGGCCTTGACCACTTTCAGTTTCTTGCCATTACCCTTGCGCCGCACCTTCGGAACTGCGATTTGTCGCGCGCCGGTCAGGTATTGCCCTGTCAGGCTGGCAGGGTCGGCCATGATTTGCGCGGGCGTTCCCTTGGCGACCACACGCCCGCCATGCACACCGGCACCGGGGCCAAAATCCAGCACATGATCCGCTGTGCGGATGGCTTCTTCGTCATGTTCCACAACAATGACGGAATTTCCCTGATCGCGCAGATTGCGCAATGTCACCAGCAGGCGATCATTGTCACGCTGGTGCAAACCGATACTGGGTTCATCCAGCACATACAGCACCCCCGTCAGGCCGCTGCCGATCTGGCTGGCCAGCCGGATACGCTGGCTTTCGCCGCCGGACAATGTTCCCGCATGCCGTCCAAGTGTCAGGTAATCCAGCCCCACATTGACCAGAAACCCCAGACGTTCGCGGATTTCCTTCAGAATGGCACGCGCGATTTCGTTTTTCTGCCCACTTAGCGAGTCTGGCACGCCCTTGACCCAGTCCAGCGCTTCCTTGATGGACATTTGCGTGACCTGCCCGACATGCAGCCCGCCAATCTTGACCGCCAGCGCTTCGGGTTTCAGACGGTAACCGCCACAGACACCGCAATCACGGTGGTTTTGGTATTGCTCGAAATCTTCACGAATCCATGCGCTGTCGGTTTCGCGGTAACGCCGTTCCATGTTCGGCACCACACCCTCAAAGGCGCGCGTCACGTTATAGACCCGCCCGCCTTCATCATAGCGAAACGGCAGCTCCTCGCCGTTTGAGCCATAGAGCAACACCTGCTTTACATGCGCAGGCAGGTCTTTCCACGGGGCACGGGCATCAAATTCATAGTGTTTGGCCAGTGATTCAATCGTTTGCAGGAAATAGGGCGACTTGCCCTTGCGCCATGGTGCAATCGCCCCGTCATATAATTTCAGCGCATGGTCAGGAACGACAAGGCGTTCGTCAAAAAACAACTCCACCCCCAACCCGTCGCAGGCAGGGCAGGCGCCTGTCGGGGCGTTGAACGAAAACAGGCGTGGTTCGATTTCGGAAATGGTGAAGCCACTGACCGGACAGGCGAATTTTTCCGAAAATGTCATGCGCGCGCCGTCTTCGCGCGCTTCTTCCAGCACGGCAATTCCATCGGCCAGATCAAGGGCTGTGCGCAAACTGTCGGCCAGCCGTGTTTCCATGCCCGCGCGCACAACCAGACGGTCGACTACGACATCAATGTCATGGCGGAATTTCTTGTCCAGCGTGGGTGGCTCGTCCAATTCGTAAAACTGGCCATCGACCTTGACCCGCTGGAAGCCCTGTTTGCGCAGGTCCAGAAATTCCTTGCGGTATTCCCCTTTGCGGTCGCGCACAATCGGGGCCAGCAAATAGGCGCGCGTGCCGTCTTCCATCGCCATGATGCGGTCGACCATGTCCTGCACCTGCTGCGCTTCAATGGGCAGGCCGGTCTCGGGGCTGTAGGGGGTGCCCGCGCGGGCAAACAGCAAGCGCAGGTAGTCATATATCTCGGTCACCGTGCCAACAGTGGAGCGCGGGTTCTTGCTGGTGGTTTTCTGCTCAATGGAAATTGCGGGTGACAGGCCTGAAATATGGTCCATGTCGGGCTTTTGCATCATGTCCAGAAACTGGCGCGCATAGGCCGACAGGCTTTCGACATAGCGCCGCTGCCCTTCTGCATAGATGGTGTCGAAGGCCAGTGACGACTTGCCAGACCCCGACAGCCCGGTGATGACCACAAGCTGATCGCGCGGAATATCCACGTCGATGTTTTTCAGGTTGTGTTCGCGCGCACCGCGCACTTCGATGAATTTCTGCTCGGCCATATGCATCCCCAACCACGCCTTGCGCTAACATAGTCCTGTCCAGGGGGAACTCCAAGTGAAAAACAAGAACATTTGCGGAACAAGCGGAGATTCCCCTGAAATGCCTATCTTGTGTTTTCGGGGGCACATTCATGCGTCAGATACACCCGAATTCAGGCCCCGTCCGGAAATTGCGGCACGGTGTTCGTCTTGTTGGCCCCCGTAGCATAAGTAGCCGTTTGGAAACGCTGATTTATCCGGTGCGGGGGCATTTGCCCCACGATCTATAAATATCTTGTAAAGTTATTCCTTTTAGGATCGGCGCAGAAGAATTCCAATCATGGGTTACCATGCGCATTGTCATTGTCGAAGACCATCCCATGATCCTGCAGGTTCTGACCGCTGCCCTTGCGGCGATGCCCGATTGCAGTGTCGTCGGGTGCAGTTCCGCCTTTGACGGGATTGCGGCATGTCGCGACGGGGCGGATCTGGCGGTCTTCGATTATCGGCTGCCTGATGCAACGGGAATCGATGCTGTTCGCATATTGCGTGCCGATGACAAGACGCGGCATTTGCCTATCATCATGATAACAGGCGATAATGATGCGCGCACCCGGCTTGATGCCATCAAGGCCGGTGCGACGGATTTTTTGGAAAAACCCGTCAATATTGATGAATTCCGTCTACGCGTCCGCAACCTGCTGGCCTTGCATGAAGCACAAAAAACGTCGGAGGAGCGGGAAAAGCTGCTTGAAACCGTGATCGCGGCGGCAGGTGCCTGCATCGCAGTTGTCGATGCAAGCAAGCCGGACACACCCATCTTGTTTGCCAGTGATGCACTGGCACGGTTCAGCGGCAACGATCTTGGCGCAGTTCTGGGAAAAGGGCCGCTTGCAGTGCTGCAAGAAGATACGCGATCGCCTGCAATGCGCGATCTTGAAGCGGCGATTGCCGCGCGACAGGCAGGCGCGTGCAGTCTGGAGTTGACCCGCGCTGACGGCTCGCGTGTGTGGACGCAGGTTGCGCTGCGGCCAGTGCCGGATGCGGGCAGTCTGGCGCGCTTTCTGGTCATCACGCTGAGTGACATTTCTGATATGGTTGAAATCCGCGCCGCGCATGACCGGCTTGCCGCACGGATGAGCGACATTGCCCGCATCAGCGGCGCATGGTTTTTCGAGATAGATGCCGCGTGCTGTCTGACCTATGTGTCTGATGCCATGGCATCAGCACTCGGCGCCTCGACACACAGGGTTCAGGGGGTGCATGTTGATCAACTGGGCGGGCGGTTTGCGGCGCCAGCGCGCAAAGGCCAGCCGCTTAGCACATTGTTTGGTGCACCGTTCCAGTCGGTTGAAAATGAACTTCTGACCTTCCGGCTGCCGGACGGGCAGGTGCGTGCCGTGCAGGTCAATATTGTGCCGTTCAAGGATGCCGAAGGCCAGTTTGCGGGCTATCGCGGTTATGCCAGTGATGTCAGTGATATCGCGCAGGCGCGCGACATTGCCGCACGGGCCAGCAGGGCGAAATCGGCCTTTCTTGCCACGATGAGCCATGAAATGCGCACGCCCCTGACCGCGATCATGGGCATGTCAGAAGTGATGATGCGCGACAGCACCGACCTTGAGCAACGGACAAATCTGCGCATGATCACGGATGCGGCGATGAACCTTTCGGATGTGTTGGGCAATTTGCTGGATATTGCCATCATGGAAAGCGGAACCCTTGCGTTGAACTCCGTGCAGTTCGATCCGGTGGATGCGCTGGACAGGGCAATGCGAATTCATCGACATGATGCGCAAGTCAAAGGTCTGGAATTCGACTGCCGCTATTTGGGTGGCGCGCGCGGGCGGCGTTTGGGCGACGGCCCGCGTGTGCGCCAGATGATCCACCATCTGCTTTCCAACGCGGTCAAATTCACTCCGCAGGGCCGTGTTGTGGTGACCCTTGACCTTGGCACGTCGGACGAACTGACGATTACCGTCACGGATACCGGCATCGGCATGCGACCCGAAGAACTGGCGGCGGCGTTCCAACCCTTCTTGCAGGCAGATGATGGAATCGCGCGCCGGTATGGGGGCAGCGGCCTTGGGCTTAGCATCGTGCGCTGGTTAGGTGATGCTATGGATGGCAGCCTGAATCTTGTTTCCGCGCCGGGGCGGGGCACGACAGCAACCCTGTCACTGCCCTTGCCGGAAATTGTCAACAGCCGGGATGAGATTGATGAGCTTGATCTGACCGGACAGCATATTCTTGTCGCAGATGACAACCGTGCAAACCGCAAGATTCTGGATGTAATGCTGCGTAAGATGGGGGCGGATGTCACCTTATGCGTGGATGGCCGCGAAGCGATCGGCGTTTGGCAGACCCACCCGTTCGATCTGTTATTGCTCGACATCAACATGCCGGAAGTGGCCGGCACCGATGTCATGCGCAGTGTCCGCGAAAGCGAGGCATTGCGCGCAATGCCGCCTGTTCCGGCACTGGCTGTCACCGCAAACGCCATGCCAGAGCAGGTTGCACAATACCTGAAGGTTGGGTTTGACGGTTGCGTTGGCAAACCCTTTACCCGTGCGACACTGGCATCCGCGTTGCGTGAATTATTGTGCCACTGATTGCCGCATCAGCTATATAAAAACAAACTCGGTTTAGAATTGGTTAAGATTCTGGTGACACAGATGGGAAGAATTTGTCGATGCGCTAAGTCGCAGACAGATTTGACTTAACACTTGTGCAAGGATTGAAGAATGCTCGGATTTACTCGCTATCTGTTACCGTTTTTTTTGCTGTTTTCCACCAGCCCGGTTGCCTCACAAGCTCTTGACCAGCCGCAGGGCACTGTTATTCTTGAAATTTCCGGACAGGTTGCCGTTACAAACACCGAAGGTGCCGCGCAGTTCGATCTGGAAATGCTTGAAGCGCTGGACCAGCTTGTCATTGATGTCGAAACCCCTTGGCATGAAGGCCCGCAGCAGTTTTCCGGTCCGCGACTTGTTGACCTGATGGCAGCCGTCGGCGCAGTGGGGTCCGAATTGCGCTTCGTTGCCATCAATGATTACGCCGCCAACATGCCTTGGGACGATATTCAGGCCCATGACGTCATTCTTGCCTCGCGGCAGAACGGGGATACGATGTCAGTCCGCGACAAGGGGCCGTTATTTGTCATCTACCCGTTCAACGAAAATCCCGAATTGCGCAATGAAGTCTATTACGGGCGTTCGGTCTGGCAGGTGAAAGCGATTCAGGTGCTTCCTTGAAATTTCCACGACGCCATCCATCAAGCCTTTGGCGCGACCGCGCTGGCGTCGTATTTCTAAGCATTGTTGCATTACTTAGCGTGCTGACCGCGTGGATGCTGTTCTCGCGGTTGCTGGATACGGAACGTGAAATGGATTCGGTCGTTCGCGAAGATGCGATGTGGGCAATCTTCCAGTCTGACAGGCATTTGCGCCAACTTGAAAGTCTGGCTTTCCTGATTGTCGAAACAGGTGACCCCGGGTTGCATGATCAGTTCGTGCGCAGCTATGATATTCTATACAGCCGCGTCAGCCTGATTGCAGGCGGCACATTCTTTCTGGATCTGAGCAGTGACGGGAAGCTGTCACAGCGCGTGACTGCGTTTAACCAGTATATAGTCGCGCTTGCCCCGCGCATTGACGCGCTTGTGCCAGAAAGCGATGACTACCTGTCGGAAATGACTGAAGTTGCCACGCAACTTCAGGCGCAGGCACAACTTTCAAATGACCTTGTTCTTGGGGCGAATGCGGCGATCAACGCCATGCGTGTTGATGACAGGATCTTGCGGCGTGAAATACAAGATCAGCTTGCGTTGCTCGCGCTGGTGCTTATCCTGGCATTCTTGGGTATTTTCGCGCTGTTGATGACGCAATTGCGCCGGATTGCCAGATCAAACCGGCACATGGCCTTGTTACAGGAACGCAGCCGCAGGCAGGCCCTGCGGGCGCAAGCCGCCAGTCGCGCGAAATCGGCGTTCCTTGCCACCATGAGTCATGAAATCCGAACCCCCCTGAACGGCATTATCGGGTCTGCGGATCTGTTGTCATTCGCGCCGCTGCCGCACCAGCAAATGCGCCGGCTGGATACGATCCGCGCATCGGCGGCCCTGTTGCGCGACCTGATTGATGGCATTCTGGATTTCTCCAAACTGGAAGCGGGGCAGTTTGAGGGGCGCTCGGGCGAGTTGGACCTTGATGAATTGCGCGACCTGATGACCAAGGCATTCGAGGGGCAGGCGCAAGAGGCGGGTTTGACGCTTACAGTAGACATGCCGTCGGGCAAAGTTGTGACAAATGATGCGCGCGTGCGTCAGGTCATGATCAACCTGATCGGCAACGCGATCAAATTTACGCCGGAAGGGTGCGTTCAACTGCGCGCGATCCTGCAAGGTGATGATGTTTTGCGTATCGAAGTCGAGGATGACGGGATCGGAATTGCACCGGAAGATATGCCGCGCCTGTTTCGGGAATTCAGCCAGTTGGATGGGTCATACGCCCGCAAATACGGTGGCAGCGGTTTGGGATTGGCGATTTGCAAGCGCATTATTGACGGAATGCAGGGCAGGATCGGGGTGCAAAGCACGCTGGGCAAGGGCAGCTTGTTCTGGTTCGAAGTGCCGGTCCGCAAGGTGGTTGATGCAGATGCCCCGCAGCCTGAAGATTCAAGCGCTGTCGGCATGCAGGACCCGCCCAACGCGCTGCATGTGTTGGTGGTTGAAGATAATGAAATCAACCTGGACGTGATGAAGGGAATTCTGGAGAATTTGGGCCACCGGTGTTCGGAGGCACGAAATGGCCATGAAGCGGTCACTTTCTTGCAGAATATACAACCTGATATTGTGCTTATGGATATGCAGATGCCGATAATGGACGGGGTGGCGGCGACACGCGTTTTACGCGGCATGGGCCTGACGCTGCCTGTCATCGGGGTGACCGCCAATGCCTTTTCCGAAGATCGCGACGCCTGCCTTGATGCCGGAATGGATGCGTTTGTGCCCAAGCCGGTGACCAATGCGGTGCTTGCACGCATTCTGGCGCAGTTCACGCCTGACACTGGCACACGCACAGATTCCGCCCCTGCCGGTGCTGCTCATGTCGACACGACAGCGGAGCAACCCGAGGATCTGCCGGTGTCCGTGGGCGTGATGGATAACCCGCAGCTTGATGATCTTGTCGCAGCGCTTGGTCTGGATATCGTGGCATCCCTGATCGACCGGTTTGAATCCGACATCACGGTATTGCAAAATGATCTGGGCGCGGTGATCAACGATGGGGACAGCGCGGCGCAGGATGACCTGTTGCACACGTTCAAGGGTGGCGCCCTGACCTTGGGCATGATGGGTTCGGGCGCGTATGCGCAGGAAATGCGTGCGAACTTGCCGCTGCATATCGGGCAGCTGGATCAATTGCTGACATTGGCACATGACGATATTGCGCATGCGCGACAGTCCCTGAACCGTCCGGCCGTTGCATGACAGACGACGCAGAAAATAGCTGGTCCGGTGCGGTATCAAAATTCGTGCAGGCCTCGTGCATACGAGGCGACAGACTGCCCGCGATGTGTGCTTTGCTTGCAGCCTTGTCGCGCGGGATCGACGCCAAGGCGTGTGCGCTGGTGGCACTGCAAGATGAAAGACTTGTGTGCATCTGTGCGTCTGACATGGACCACATCCCTGACCTGCAACGCATTGACAGCGCGGTTTTATGGGCGGGGCATCGCGCGCCCGCGGGCATATATTCGGTGGTGGTGCGGGGGCTGGATGACAGTGTGCAGCCGCTTGCGATTGTCGCCCAGCTGCCTGACGGGGGCGCGCTTGCGCTTGATGCCAGAAACAAGCTGCAAGATGCAGCCGCACTGCTGGATATGGCGCTTGCAAAACAGTCAGAGGTGACGCGCAGCGCCGCGTTATCATCGTTGAAGGATACGACGTTTCTGGAAAGAACCTTTGATTCGACACCGGACAAGGGCACGCGCGATCTGTTGGGGGCAGTCCTGCATCGCTTGACCGAAGCACAGGCGCTGAGCGTGGAATTGATTGATGCCCTTCTTGGCGCCCCGCTGGAGGAGTTGGACACCGCCATAGGGGCCGCGCTTTTGCGGATGGGGCGGTTTTGCGGGTCTGACCGCACATATGTTTTTCAGGAAACCGGGCCAGACAGTATTTCAAACACCTATGAATGGTGTGCCGATGGCATTGGGTCCGTCAAGGACCAGTTGCAGGACATCCCCGCCGCAGTGGCAGATCCCTGGTGGCGGGGTTTTGATGCTGACGGGCATGTTTATGTCCCTGATGTTCTGGCCCTGTCCAAGGGGTCAGAATTGCGCAACACCTTGCAAGAACAGGGCATAAAGTCGCTTCTGGCGGTTCCGCTACAGCATGACGGGCGCGTTCTGGGGTTTGTCGGCTATGATGCCGTGCGCCAGAAACGTTCGTTTTTACCGGGCGAGATTCACCTGCTGAAATCCGTTGCAAATGTCATTGCGACACTCCTGATGCGGCGCAAGACGGAAGCGGACGTTGATGAAGCGCGCCGACATAAGGAACTGGAACGCCAGAAGCTGCGCGCAACGTTAAGTGTGCTGCCCGATGTGTTGTTGGAATTCGACGATGATATGCGGGTTACGGGCTATCATGTGAATGACCAGATGAACCTGCCGATCGCGCTGGACAGTCTTGTTGGCAAACCCCTGCAAGACTGTCTGCCTGCACATATCGGTGCCTTGGCGGATCAAATCCGGTCGGAACTGGAAGAGAAGGAACTGGTCACCGGCTACCAGTGTTCACTGGATATGGCAGGCAGGCAATACTGGTATTCGGTGTCTGCCGCACGTCGTCCGGCAGATGTTGACGGGCGCGGCGGTTATGTTGCTGTAGTGCGTGACATTACGCAATCGCATACCCAGCGTATCGAGATCGAGCGCCTTGGCCAGATTGCGATGAACAGCACCAACCTTGTTGTCATCACCGATGCCAAGGGGCGGATTGAATGGACCAACCCCGCGTTTGAACGGCGCACAGGTTATAAACTTGCGGATGTGCTGGGCAAAAAACCGGGCGCGTTTTTGCAATCCCCCCTGACGGACCAGAACACCATCGCGAAAATACGCAAGGCACTTGCTTCGGAATGCGCAATCACATGCGAAGTGTTGAATCGCACCAAATCCGGTGAACTGTATTGGGTGGAGCTGGCGATACAGCCGATATTTGGCGATTCCGGCGATCTGACCGGCTTTATGTCTGTGCAGACGGATTTGACCCAATACCGCATTCATGCGCGCAATCTTGAACTTGCCCTGAAGGCCGAACAGGCCGCCCGTGCGCAGCTAAGAAGTGCGGTCAGCATCATGCAAGACGCGTTCATTCAGTATGATGCCGATCAGAAACTGGTGCTGTGCAACGACAGGTATCGTGATCTTTTTGTGGAATTGTGCCCTGTTCTTGTGCCCGGAACCCGCCTGTTCGACATTCTTTCCGCCGGGGTGGCGCATGGCTGCTTTGCGCAGGATGTTGCCGATAAGCAGGCATGGATTGCCGCCCAGTTGAAGGGCTTTCATCTGAAATACACCCAATCCAGCGTGCACAACCTTGCGGGGCGTTGGTATCGCCATATTCAACAGCCGACACCGGATGGCGGGCGCATCGCAATCCTGTCTGATATAACCGACCTGAAAGATGCCGAGCAGCGCGCCCTGTCGGACCGTGCGCGCGCTATGGATGCATCGCGCGACGGGATCGCGTTGTTGACTGAAGATGGTATTATAACCTACGCGAATGCGGCTGCGGCGCAGATATTCAACCAGTCCGGCCCTGATCTGGTGCTGGGCCATTTCTGGCGCGACATGATCAGCAGCGCGGGCGACGCGTCATTGGACGAGGTGGTCGTTCCGGCATTTGCCGCCCACGGGTTCTGGCAGGGGCAGGCCACGGCACGGCGCAGTGACGGCAGCGTTCGCGATGTGGAAATCTCGGCCACGCGCAGTAGCGATGGCGGGATCTTGTGCATTTTGCGTGATATTACGGAAAAGCTGCATATCGAGATTGAACAGGAACGTCTGCGCGAGGAACTTGCGCTTGCGCGCCGCCGCGAAGAGGTCGGCCAGATTGCGGCGGGCCTGACGCATGATTTCAACAATCTGCTTGCGGCCATTTCCGGTGCGGCCAGCCTGATTGAAGAAACCGGCGCGGCCGACAGCAAGGCCCTTGCAGAAAATATCGGGTCCGCAGTTGAACAGGCTTCGGGTTTGGTGCGCCGCATGATGGCCCTGGGCAAAAAGAAGGTCGACAAGGCGCTGATAGATCTGTGTGTTCCGGTGCGCGATGCTGTCGATCTTGTCCGCGCCGGGTTGCGCCCGCCGGTGCAGTTGCACCTGAACATGCCGCGAAGCCCCGTTATGTGCATGGCTGACCAGACCGCGGTGATGCAAACCATCCTGAACCTGTGCATCAATGCCCGTGATGCTGTCAGTTCGCAGGTGTCCGAACACGCAGAAGGCAAAATAACGGTTTGCATGGATGCCCCTGATCCCGATGACGCGCGCCGGGCGTTTGATATAGGAACCTGCCGCGATGGTCTGGAATATATAAAGATTACAGTGTCCGACAATGGGCCGGGTATGTGCGCGGCAACACGCGAAAACATGTTCACACCCTATTTTTCCACCAAGGGGGAACGTGGCACGGGCCTTGGGTTGGCTATCGTCGTCGGGGCTGTCCGGGACCATGATGGGGCGTTGGCCGTGGAAACCACACCCGGGCAGGGAACCGTCTTCACCATCATGTGGCCGTTGGACAGCCCCGCCCGGAAAAGCATATCTGCGGCCCGCAAGGGATGCCTGCACGGCGCATCGTTTCTTGTTGTTGGGCATGATACCCGAAAACTGCGCGCATTGACCGGGTTGCTGGAAAATGCAGGCGGGTTGGGCGTGCCATGTGACAGCGCCACGGACGCCGAAGAGTTTCTTTTGGCAGAGGTTGCAGGCTGGGATATGGTTGTTCTGGACGGGTCCATTTGCAAAAGCGCCGCAACCAGTGTGATCAAGGCAATACATCGGGCCAGAAACGATCTGCCGGTTGTCGTTCTGACGGAGAATGAGGGGGAGGGCGACGAATTCATTGGCGCCACACTTGTTTTTGATGAGCCACGAAATAGGTCTAATTTGCTACCGAAAATTATGAAACTGTTGAAACAATGAATATGCGCGGTTGAGTGTATCTGGAAATATGAACACGGCGTATGAATGTCGGGTTCAGTTTCTTTGTTGACTTTGACCATTACAGAAAGGAACAGGGATGCGTATCTTGATCGCGGATGACCATGATCTTTTGCGTGATACCTTGGTTATGTTCCTTTCCAGCGCTGGCGATATTCAGGTCGATGGCGCAAACAGCTATGCGCAGGCCGTCGCATTAATGGAAGGCGAAGAACCATACGATCTGCTTTTACTGGATTACCGTATGCCCGGCATGAATGGCCTGAACGGCTTGAAGGATGCGCTGGAACACAAGCGTGCGGCGCATGTGGCGCTAATGTCGGGCGATGCGCCGAGATCTGTTATTGACGAGGCGCTGAGTGTGGGCGCGGCAGGTTTCGTTCCCAAGACATTGCCCGCGAAATCCCTGCGAAACGCGGTGACCTTCATGTTGATGGGCGAAACCTATATGCCTGCCGGGTTTTTGCAAGATGCAGACGGGCGCGCCGATCCGGTTTTGCAAGACCTCAGCAGGCGCGAGACGCAGGTGTTGCGGGGGTTGTGCGACGGGAAATCAAACAAGGAGATCGGTCTGGATCTGTCCATTTCCGAAGCTACAGTGAAACTTCATGTAAAGACAATCTACCGCCATCTGGGCGTAGCCAACAGAACTCAGGCAGCCATGCTCGCACGCGATCTTGGGTTCAACTGAGTTCTGCCGGACAGCGCCGCATTCATGCTGACATTGCATAATTTTCCGGGGCGGGTTCGTCTGCACACTCCTTTATCATGTAGCCGCGGCCCCAGACCGTTTGAATCGGGCAATTCCCGTCCAGTGCATCAGATAGCTTCTTGCGAAGCTTGCAGATGAAAACATCAATAATCTTGATGCTGGGTTCATCCACACCCCCGTAAAGCTGGCTCATCAGCATGTCTTTGCTCAGTGTTCTGCCTTTGCGCAGGGCCAGTGTTTCAAGGATATCATATTCCTTGCTGGTCAGCGTCAGCATGTTGCCATGGGCCGTGACAATACGCGCGTCCAGATCAATGACCAGATCGCCAATCGTGACCTTGGTGTTGATATGTCCGTTCGCGCGGCGCACAACTGCCAGAATTCTTGCGCTAAGTTCGTCAATCTTGAACGGCTTGGTAATATAATCATCCGCGCCTGCGCCCAACGCTTCAACCTTGGTCGATATTTCCATATCGCCCGACAGGATCAGGATCGGGTAGCTTATTCCCTTGCGGCGCGCCTCGCGCAACACATCCAGCCCGGATTCCCGCTTCAGGCGAAGGTCCAGCAAAACAGCATCAAATGGATATAATTCCATCATTTCCAATGCGGAACGACCATCTGACACGATGGTCGCATTGAATTTTCTTTGACCCAGCAGGGCTGCGATGGTTTGCGCCATCAATCCATCGTCTTCTACAATCAGGACTTTCACTCTACATCTCCAGTTAGCGGTTCATCTTCCTTTAACTGTGACGCATTGTTCAAATTTTCTCAAAAGGGAAGGTGGATAAAAAATGCGGCGAAAACAGGACTTTCCTACCTGTTTGCGCAAGGACCTATCCGAACGGGTAGGTGCCATTCGATTGGCCAAAGACCTGTTCAAAAAGCTGCCGCTGGTCCGCCACATTGCCGCCCCAATTCGCCTTGTTTTAACCACATCTGACTTGCTGCCCGCAGGCACTGCACGGACAGGGCGAATCGGTTTCAGCGATGAAGCATGTCATCCTTCGTTTGGCCCGTTACAGGGTCTATTTTCAGATCGACCTTCCTGCCATCGCGGGCAAAAAATTCGACATCCCAATAGCCGTCATCATCCCATTCAATTTCGTCAATCCAGGCGATGTCATACTGGCTTTCCAGTCCTGCGACAATCTCGGAGAGGGGCAGGGCCTGTGCCGGGGGCTGCCGGTCCGCAAGGGCGGGTGCCGCACTCATGGCGAGTGCGACGGGGAAAATATAGCGCAGCTTCATCCAACTCTCCTGTCTGTCGTGTCAAACAGGTATGGATTTCAGCCGGGCGTTCAACGGCCTGGTTCTGACAATTTGCGTGATGCGCGGAATTCTGCCCTGTCTGGGTCAGCTATGCGCGTCACGGGCCAGTGTCATGTGCCTGCGTCCGGGTCCGGTTGCGCCTTGCCAAAGACATAGCGCGTGCTTTGGCTGTATTGTTCATCCGGTCGCAAGATCGCGGAAGGAAACGCGGGGCGGTTCGGCGCGTCGGGCCATGCCTGCGCTTCCATGGCAATGCCCGCGAACGGACCGTAGCGCCGATTGCCCAGCCCCTGAAGCCCGTCTTTCGGGATTTGCGCACCCGTATAGACCTGAAGCCCCGGTTCGGTGCTGTCCATCCGCATGGATATGTCAGATGCCTTGCTGCGCAACCATGCCACAGGGCGCAGGGGCATTTGCTGCAACGACAGGCAGAAATTATGATCCAGTGACTGCCCCGACAGGCTGCGCGCTGTGCAAAAATCGAATGCGCCGCCTGCAACGGGTTCAATTCTGCCAGTTGGAATAAGCGCGTCATCAACAGGCAGATAATGCTCTGCGTCTATTCGCAGATCATGCTGCGCAAGATTGCCGGTGTCATCAAGAATGAAATAGCCGTGATGCGCAAAACTGCATGGTGTCGCATGGTCCGTGCTGGCCTGAATGTCGAACTGGAGTGTCCCGCTGGCGGGCAGCGAGATTGTTGCGCGCACATCCAGATTGCCCGGAAACCCCATGTCACCATCTGGCAGGTGCAAGGCAAGGGTTACACTGTCGGGGGCCTGCGCTGTGATTTGCCACAACTGCTGCGAACTGCCCTGTGGCCCGCCATGCAATGCGTGCCCGCCGGGGCTGTTGGCCGGAATTTGGTAGGTCTGGCCATCAATTTCAAACGTTGCGCCCGCGATGCGATTTGCAAACCGGCCCACAATCGCGCCGAAAAACTGCATCTGGTCCAGATAGGGTTCTGGCGATTCTGCCCCAAGGACCAGCGGATGCGCGACACCGTCCATGCGCAAATCCTGCACAATGGCACCAAGCGTCAGGACACGCGCGACCATCCCGCCGCCACGCAAGGTGATCTGTTCAACCAGCCGACCATCAGGAAGGTGGCCGAACACGGCGCGCGCAGGATCAGGCATTGTAAGCTACTTTCGTTAGTTATCTGGTGATGAAGGGTGACCTATTATCCACGGCATTGCAAATCAAACGCCGTGATTGCCCGGTATGCGCCCGACCACCCGACCTGCGATGCAACGAACCCTGCCATCGAAACACCGCATTCTGTCCGTCAGGTAACCGCGAACTTCGCAGATCTTGGCCTGGTATTTGGAAGTTCTGGTGGGTGATGAGAGACTCGAACTCCCGACATCTTCGGTGTAAACGAAGCGCTCTACCAACTGAGCTAATCACCCGCTGCGCCTGCGTTTAGTCAGATTCGCGCGCGTCTGCAATATGGGAACAGCATTGTTTCGTGCAAGATTGCAGTTAATTTTATTTTAACCAAGGCGTGAAATCCTGTGACTTATGTTTAAATGGATTTTCATCCCCGTTTTGTTCATTGCAGCATGCGATTCACCTTCGCCATGGCTGGCGCATGGCACGGCCACATCCGTCACTGCGGCAGGGTATGCGATGACTGTCTGGCAAGCGGGTGATAGTGTCGAGGTTATTCGCCATGGCTACGCGCCGCGCCGCGACCAGCCACGGCTGCGTCCTGCGATGGCGGGCGCTATTGTTGATGTGACAGGGTGCGAAATTCGTCCGGGCACGTTGGAAGGGGACAGTGGCGTGCTGCGCGCGAAGCTGGATTGTGGCTGAGTGTTAATCTGGACCGCGTGATAAATTTTGTGATCGAATTTGCGCCAAATCAAGGTTCGCGCGTCCGGAATATGGTTGCTGTGGTGCATTCATTTGACACGAGGGCGACCATGACCAGAATGTTTCCACTGATTTTCAGTATTGTCGGCGTAACCTGTGCGGGTATCGGTGTCGTTGTTGCGCTGTCCATCGGGCAGGACACGCTTCAGCCGATTCTCGGATGGGCTGCGGGGGGGGCTGTGGTCGGTGTGGCCGCAAGCTGGATCATCGCGCGCAAGCTGATCGAAAACTAAGCTGTATTGCGCCAAGCCCGAAATCAGTCTGGCGCATTTCAGCAGGCGAAATCAACAGGCGTGCGCGTGCTGCGTGACGGATGCAACCCACCGCGATCAGTCGAACCACATGCGCGCGGTCGCTTCAAACGGGCGCGGGGCTTCTGCATGTATCCAATGGCCTGCGTCCGGTATTTTGGCGAATTTCGCGTCCGGAAACAGGGCTTTGATGGCGGGCCGGTGTTCGGGCAGGACATAATCGGACTTTGCCCCGCTCAGGAACAGGGCAGGGCCGTCAAAGCTGCCCTGCACATCATCGGGCCAGCCGGTGATGCGGCCCATCTCATGTTCCAGCACATCCAGATTCAGGCGCCAACGCGGTGGTGAGGCGCGCAGGTCCAGCGATTGCAGCAAAAACGCCCGCACGCCCGGGTCCGCGACATTGGCCCCCAGTGCTGCATCCGCATCGGCGCGGGTTTTCAGCGCTGAAATATCCACGGCGCGCATCGCGGTGATGAAATGCGACTGGCTGTGCGCATAGGTGACGGGCGCAATATCGGCGACCAGCAGGCGGTTCACCAGTTCAGGCCGTGTCAGCGCCAGCATCATCGCAGCCTTGCCGCCCATGGAATGGCCCAGCACATCCATTGCGACACCTTCGGCGGCGATGACCTGCGCCAGATCACCGGCCAGATCGTCATATCCATGGCTGTCATACCACGGGCTTTCGCCATGGTTGCGCATATCCACGCTGATCACGCTGCGGCTGTCGCCCAGCCGTTTGGCAATGGCCCCCCAGTTGCGCGCGGACCCGAACAGCCCATGCACAATCAGCAGGGGCGGCAGGTCAGTGGGCGTGCCGTTTCGCAAGATGTTCAGCATGGGGACATGGCCTGCGCGAATGCCGCACAGGCCCCTTTTGTTACAACTGTGGATAGATGGGGAAGCGGGCGCAAAGTGCCGCAACCTCGGCCTTGACGCGGGCTTCGACGGACGCATTTCCATCTTCGCCATTTGCGGCCAGCCCGTCGACAACAGCCACGATCCAGTCCCCGATCTGGCGGAATTCGGCTTCGGTAAAGCCGCGCGTTGTGCCTGCGGGCGACCCCAGACGAATGCCGCTGGTGACAGTGGGGCTTTCGGTGTCAAACGGAATGCCGTTCTTGTTGCAGGTGATATGCGCGCGCCCCAGTGCCTTTTCGGTCGCGTTGCCCTTCACGCCTTTGGGGCGCAGGTCCACCAGCAACAGGTGCGAATCCGTGCCGCCTGTCACAATGTCGACGCCGCCCTTGACCAGCTGATCTGCCAGCGCCTGTGCGTTCTTGATCACCTGTTTCTGGTAGTCGATGAAACCAGGTTGCAGCGCTTCGCCAAAGGCGATGGCCTTGGCGGCAATCACATGCATCAAGGGACCGCCCTGAATGCCGGGGAAAATGGCCGAGTTGACCTTTTTGGCGATGGACTCGTCATTGGTCAGGATCATGCCGCCGCGCGGGCCGCGCAGGGTTTTATGGGTGGTGGTGGTGGCAACATGCGCATGCGGGAACGGGCTGGGGTACAGCCCCGCCGCGACCAGCCCTGCAAAATGTGCCATGTCGACCAGCAGAATGGCCCCCACGCTGTCGGCGATTTTGCGCATGCGGGCGAAATCGATGATGCGCGGAATGGCAGACCCGCCCGCAATCAGCATCTTGGGCTGGTGTTCCTGGGCCAGCGCTTCGATCTGGTCGTAATCGATGGCGTAATCTTCTTGTCGCACGCCATATTGCACCGCGTTGAACCATTTTCCCGACTGGTTGGGTTTCGCGCCATGGGTCAGGTGGCCGCCTGCATCCAGAGACATGCCCAGAATGGTATCGCCCGGTTTCAGAAGCGCGGTGAACACACCCTGATTGGCCTGCGACCCCGAATTGGGCTGCACATTGGCAAAGCTGCAATCAAACAATTTGCAGGCGCGTTCAATCGCCAGATTTTCGGCCACATCCACATATTGGCACCCGCCATAATAGCGCCGCCCCGGATACCCTTCGGCATATTTGTTGGTCAGCACGGACCCTTGCGCGTCCATAACCGCCCTGGAGACGATGTTTTCTGATGCGATCAGTTCGATCTCGTCGCGCTGGCGGCCCAGTTCGGCCTGCATCGCGGCAAAGATTTCTGGGTCGCGGCTTTCGATCGCTTCGGTGAAAAAGCCAGTATCGCGTGGTGTCGTATCCATTGGGCAGCCTCCGGAAGGGTCTGATCAGGGTTCGGGGATCAATTAGCGCATGAAGGCCCTTTGGAAAAGGCTTGATTGCGGCGCAAGGGTGCGGTTCAGCGACCCATCTGCACGCGCGGGTTTCCTATTGGCGCGCTTGGGCTGGCATGGGAACCAGCCCTTGCCAATCGGGGTTGTTACAGGTCACATGGCGCGACAGACCCTGACACCCGACCCTGACACCGCAGAGGATAGCATGTCTGCAAATATTGCCTTTCTGGCCAGCGCGGCCCCGGACGCACAAGCGGCGTTATCGGATCTTAGCGCGCAATACGGGAATTGCCCGCTGGACAGCGCGCGGGTGATTGTCGCCTTGGGGGGCGACGGGTTCATGTTGCAGACGCTGCATTCCACCCAAGCGCTGGACACACCCGTTTACGGCATGAACCGCGGCACGGTCGGGTTCATGATGAATGCCTATAGCACGGACGGATTGCTGGCGCGGCTGGAACAGGCGGAAATGGCCGTGCTGAACCCCCTGCGGATGAGTGCGACGCGAATCGACGGGACCAAGGCCGATGTGCTGGCCATTAATGAAGTGTCGTTGTTGCGACAGGGTGCGCAGGCCGCGAAGCTGCGCATCGTGGTTGACGGGCGGCAGCGGCTGGATGAACTGGTCTGTGATGGCGTGATTCTAAGCACGCCTGCGGGTTCAACCGCCTATAATTATTCGGCGCATGGGCCGATCCTGCCCATCGGGTCGGATGTGCTGGCGCTGACGCCTGTTGCCGCCTTTCGCCCCCGTCGCTGGCGCGGGGCGTTGCTGCCCAAGGACAGCCATGTGCGTTTTGAAGTCATCGACCCTGCAAAACGCCCGGTCATGGCCGATGCCGACAGCCGGTCGGTGCGCAATGTGCTAAGTGTCGATATCAGGTCGGACAACCGCATTGCGCATAAGCTGCTGTTTGACCCCGGCCACGGGCTGGAAGAACGCCTGATCCGCGAACAATTTGTCTGACCCCCCCCCAGCAAGCCATGAAAAAGCCCCGCGCGCAGGTGCGGCGGGGCTTTCGTGTTTTGATACACAAGTCCTTGGGCCCATGCTTGGCACGCGCCCGCAGGGGGGCTTACAACAGCTCCTTGACCTTTTGCGCGACATCTTCGGCGGTGATGCCAAACTGCTTGTAAAGTTCGGGCGCGGGTGCCGATGCCCCGAACCCGTCCATACCTACAAAACCGGCCTTTTCGCGGCGGCCACGTTCATCGCACAGCCAGCGGTCCCAGCCAAAGCGCACGCCGGCTTCAATGGCCACGCGCACGGGGCCTGCGGGCAGAACCTTGCGGCGGTAGGCTTCGGGCTGGTCCGCGAACAATTCCCAGCAGGGGAAGGACACAACGCGTGTGCCAATCCCTTCGGCCTGAAGCAACTCGCGCGCGGCCATGGCGATTTCCACCTCTGACCCTGTTGCCATCAGGATGGCCTGACGTTTGCCTGTTGCCTCGGCCAGCACATAGGCCCCTTGCGCGGTCTGGTTCTTGACCTTGTGATCAAGGCGCAGCGTGGGCAGGTTCTGCCGGCTTAACGCCAGCACTGAAGGTGTGCTTGGCGCGGTCAGGGCAATTTCCCACGCTTCGGCGGTTTCCACCGTGTCGCAGGGCCGGAACACATATGTGTTGGGGGTGGCGCGCAAAATGGCCAGATGCTCAACCGGCTGGTGCGTTGGCCCGTCTTCGCCAAGGCCGATGGAATCATGCGTCATCACATAGGTGACGGGCGCGCCCATCAGTGCCGACAGGCGCATGGCCCCGCGTGCATAATCGGTGAAGCACATGAATGTGCCGCCATAGGGTTTGACACCGCCATGCAGCACCATGCCGTTCATCGCCGCAGCCATACCGTGTTCGCGAATGCCGTAATAGACATAACGCCCCTTGCGGTCATCGGCGCTGAACACGCCCAGACCTGCGGTCTTGGTGTTGTTCGACCCTGTCAAGTCCGCAGACCCGCCCATGGTTTCGGGCATGATTTCGTTGACAACTTCCAGCACCATTTCCGATGATTTGCGCGTGGCCACCTTGGGCGCGGTTTCGCTGATCTGTTTTTTCAGCGCGCGGATGGCGGATTCCAGCTTCTTTGGGGCCTCGCCTGCCATGCGGCGGGTGAATTCGGCCTGTTTGGTGCCCGACAGCTTGGCGAAACGGTCTTCCCATGCGGTGCGAGACTCGGCGCCTTTGGCGCCAATGCTGCGCCATGCGTCCAGAATATCGGCAGGAATGTCGAATGCAGCATGCGGCCAGCCATAGATTTCCTTGGTGGCGGCAATTTCCGCATCGCCAAGGGGCGATCCATGCGCGCCGTTTGTGTCGGCCTTCTTGGGGCTGCCAAAGCCGATGGTGGTCTTGCAATCAATCAGCACAGGGCGATCAGACCCTTTGGCCGCTGTCAGCGCGCGGTCAATATCGGCAGGGTCATGCCCGTCGCACGACAGCACTTTCCAGCCAGCGGCGGCGAAACGCGCGCGTTGGTCGGTGGAATCCGACAGGCTGACGCGCCCGTCAATGGTGATGTCGTTGTTGTCCCACATCACGATCAGGCGGCCCAGCTTCTGGTGGCCTGCCAGCCCGATGGCCTCGTGGCTGATCCCTTCCATCAGGCAGCCGTCACCAGCGATGACATAGGTGTAATGATCCACGACTTTGGGGCCGAATTCGGCACGCAGTTTTTCTTCTGCCATGGCGAAGCCCACAGCGTTTGAAATGCCCTGACCAAGCGGGCCGGTCGTGGTTTCCACGCCCTTGACATGGCCGTATTCGGGATGGCCTGCGGTGATGGCCCCCCATTGGCGGAAATTCTTGATCTGCTCCAGCGTCATATCTTCATATCCGGTCAGATACAGCAACGCATAGATCAGCATGGACCCGTGACCGGCAGACAGGATGAAACGGTCGCGATCTGCCCAATCGGGGTGTTTGGGGTCGAATTTCAGGTGCTTCTCGAACAGCACGGTGGCCACATCAGCCATGCCCATGGGCATGCCGGGATGGCCGGAATTTGCGGCCTGCACCGCATCCATGGCCAGCGTGCGGATGGCGGTGGCTTTTTTCCAGTGTTCTGGGTTGGCTTGACGAAGGGCGGCAATATCCACGGGCAGCGGTCCTTATGAGGCGATGTTTGCGCTCTCCATAGCAGTCTGGGCCGCAAGTTCAAGCAAAGGCGGCCCTTGGCGGGGCTTTGCATTGGCAATGTTGGAAAAACGCCGGTTTGGTTGTAGGCTTTTCAAGATAACCTTGGCTGACTTGCCAGACGTGATTCGGCATGACAAAAAGAGAATTCGGAACAGGGCGACAGAAAGCAGGACGTATATGAGCGATATAAAAAATCTGGAGCAGCGCATAATTCGCGCGCTCGACCGGATTTCGCGCAATGTGGACGCGGCGCGCGCCGCACCGGCGGCAACGGCCCCACAGGTGGAGGCCCCACAAGTTGCGCAGGCCCCGCAAGAGATGGAAGAGCTGCGCGCCCAACTGGACGCGGAACGCGCCAAAACCGCCCAGCTGACCGAACGGGTCAATGCCGTGCGCCAGCGGCAGGAAAGTTCCTTTACCACGCTGGAACGCCGGTTGGCCCGCATGACCGAACAGCTGGATTTGCAAAGCCTTGAAATGCTGCGCCTGAAAAAGGCCAATACCAAACTGATAGAAGCCAACCGCCAGTTGCGCGACGGACATGAGGCTATGGTGATTGAACCCAGCGCAATCAACCGCTCGCTTCTGGCCGAACTCGAAGCCTTGCGCGCCGAGCGTGCGGCTGACATGGTCGAGATGGAAGATGTTCTTGGGGAGTTGAAGCCCTTGATCGCGACAGGGGATGACCATGCCTGAACAGACTATCATCATTGGCCACAAGGAATTTCAGGTTGCCTGCCAGCCCGGTGAAGAAGGGTTCCTGCTGGCGGCTGCTGAAATGCTGGACGCCGAGGCGCGCACCCTTCTGGACCAGATTGGCCGTGTTCCGGCAGAACGTATGTTGCTGATGTCCGGCCTGATGCTGGCCGACCGCACCGCAGGTGTCGAAGACAAACTGCAAGCCGCCGAGGCGGAACTGGCGTCCTTGCGCGAAGAAATCTCGCGCCTGCATGCCCGCCCGATGCCGGAGCCGCGCCATGTGGAAGTGCCTGTCGTGCCACAAGATATCACCGACGCGCTGACCGAACTGGCCGCACGCGCCGAAGCTGTGGCCGATGATCTGGAGCAGGGCAAGTAAGGTCGGGACTTTCGCCGTTTGCGCGGCGGGCTTGCGCCCTTTGCTCCGCGCCTTTGTGATATTGCAAACGCGCAGCATCGCGCGCACCGCCAGATAAACCCGTTCACAAGCTACGGGGCCACATGGCGCAATGCCGCGCGCAATGCCCCGCCAAATTCCGGATGGGAATAAATGTCATTATGCCGCGCCGCAATGCGCGCGGTATGCAACGTGACGCGGTCAGCATCCTTCAGCCCTGAAATCAACGCGTCCGCGCGGGCGATGCCGATCACCTCGTCGTTGCTGGCGGCCACAATGGCGACAGGCAGCGGCCGGTCGCGCAGATCGGTTAACGGGTCCATGTCATGGCGCAGCAGCCATTTGACGGGTGCCCATGGCATGCTGTCACGCGCCACATTGCGCAGATTGTCAAAGGGTGTGACCAGAACCACACCCTGCACATCGCGCACAGCCCCCAGATGCGCAGCAGCCCCGCCGCCAATGCTGAACCCTACGGCTATGACACCCGCTGCACCGTCAGTCATATGGTCATGGATCAAGACCGCATCGTCGCGCAAGGCCTGCGCAGACGGGGTGCCGATGCTGGGTGCATAGCCACGAAAATGGAAGGCCGCAACGGGGTGGTCGGGGGCGTGCTGGTGCAAAAACAGCGCCATGCTTTCGGCGTTCCACGCATTGCCGCCAAACCCCAGCAGCAGGGCCGTATCATCGCGCCGCCCCGGTATGCGCACCCCGTGCAGCAGATCCCCGTCAGGGGTATCAAGGGTCAATCGCTCCGTCCGGTCGGGCAGGGGCGGGGCGGGGCCTACAAGGCTGCGCGGAAAGATCATCGAGGTCTGGAACGCGGCCAGAAGGGCCACAATCAGCACATAGAGGGCAACAGCCACCAGAACCAGTTTCAGCACACCCCCCATTGTGCTTAGGCCGGAAGCTGGTCGGCGCGTGGCATGTGCGGCTTGATATCTATCAGCGGCGTGCCGTCAATCGCGTCAATGGCATCAATCGTAACCCGCCCTGCACCCGCATCCAGCGCCACAACCCTGACCACGCCCATGCCAATCGGATTTGGCCGTGCGGGGGAACGCAGGTTAAACGTGCCAGTCGCCGTGTCACGGTGGCGCGGCATTTGGCGTATCAGGTCACGCGGCGCGCGGTCCATCCAGTATAGCAACACCAGCGCATCCCCCACCGCGATCCCGTCAAGGCCCGCGCGAAACTGCGGTTCAATCTGAAGATGCGCGGGTTTTGCGGCCTCGCGCGCCTGTGCGATATTTTTGGGGCAATCTTCCAGCGACCATTGGCTTTCTATATGGCCGATAAATGTAATCTCGGCCTGCATCGGGAATGGCGCATCAAGATGTTCTTCACCAGGGCGTGTGGCAAAGCGATCCTTCATTCGGGGGCGCTTTCGGCGTTACCTTCACGTCCGCCGCGAAATCCTTGGGCAACAACATATTTTTCCGAACTGTCAGACCGGCTTGCAGGGGGTTTGACATTGGCCACCTTTTTAAAGTTCTGCTTCAGCAGGCGCTGCAACTCGCCTTCGGCCCCGCCCGCCAGCACCTTGGCCACGAATGTGCCGCCTTCTTCCAGCACGTCAAAGGCAAAATGCGCCGCCGCATCGCAAAGCGACATGATGCGCATATGGTCCGTTTGCTTGTGCCCGCTGGACGCGGCCGCCATGTCCGACATCACAACATCGGCCGGCCCGCCCAGCCATTCCTTGACCAGATCATCCGCGCCTTCATCCAGAAAATCCAGCACATGAACTTCGGCACCGGGCAGGGGTTCAACGTCTTGCAGGTCCACGCCCAGCACATAGCCCGTGCGTTTGCCCTTCTTTTCACCCAGCGAATTGACCCGCGGCACGGCAACCTGCAACCAACCACCCGGCGCGCAGCCCAGATCGACGACCCGCGCGCCGGGCACAAGGAAGCGATACTTGTCGTCCAGTTCCAGCAGCTTGTATGCCGCCCGCCCGCGATAGCCATCGCGCCGCGCCGCCGCCACATAAGGGTCGTTCAACTGCCGTTCCAGCCAGCGCGTGGACGACAGTTTGCGTCCACGCGCGGTCTTGACCTTGACCTTCAATTCGCGGCTGCCGCGACCGGATGTATTTGGTGTTTTCATTTATCTTGCGCCTTTCGTCAGGCTTTCATGTCAAGCGCGCCATCGCGGCTCATCTGCGCGTAAAGCAGCCCCTCGCGCAACCCGCGATCGGCAACCGACATACGTTCAGTGGGCCAAACGCGCATTAATGCGGTCAAAATTGCAGCCCCCGACATGATTTGCGTGTGCCGGTCGCGCCCGATGCTTGGGTCTTGTCTGCGCCCGATGGGACCAAGGGCCAGATATTCGCGGATGACCTTGTCCACCTGTCCCGAATTCATCACCAGCCCGTCCACCTTGGACCGGTCATAGCGTTTCAGCCGCAGGTAAGACGCCGCAACCGTGGTAATTGTCCCTGATGTGCCGATGATCTGAAAGCCCTTATGCTGTGTCAGATCGCTATAGGGGGTGAAGGCTTCGAGTTGTTCTTCGAAATACCAGCTCATCAAGGCAAAGCGCGCCGCGTCGTCATCGACATCGGAAAAGTAATCCTTCAGCGTAGCCACACCCAGCGGCACGCTGATCCAGTCAATGACCTGCGGTTTGTCGGCCACGGGATCGCGGTTGAACGCGCCGCGATACATGCCCATGATGGCATTACGGCGTTTTTCAGGGGCTACACGCGACAGGTCTATCCACACCAGTTCGGTTGACCCGCCGCCAATATCGACCACCAACAGCTGTTCGGTTTCAATCGCCACAAGCGACGCGCAGGACACCACTGCCAGACGCGCTTCTTCTTCGGCGGTGATGATGTCAAGGCGCAGGCCGGTTTCGGCATGGGCGCGGCGAATGAAATCGCGGCTGTTGCGGGCACGCCTGCACGCTTCGGTCGCAACAAGACGCATGCGTGTGACCTTGTGGCGTTCCAGTTTGGCGCGGCAAATCCGCAGCGCCTGCAAGGTGCGTTGCATCGGATGATAGGACAGCAGGCCCGACGATTTCAGGCCGGTGCCAAGTTCAACTGCTTTTGAAAAGCTGTCCACGACTTCGAAGTGCCCGCCATGGGGGCGGGCAATCAACATGCGACAGCTATTCGTCCCCAAATCAAGTGCCGCATATAATTGCGGCGGCCTTGGCTTGGGGTGGCGCGGTGCCTTTGCCGATTTTCGGACAGCGGCAACTGGTGCCGCGCCGTGCGTCGAGTTCGGGAAAGCGCCCACGCCTGCGGGACGCTCGGGCGTCATATTTCGCCCTCCAATATCGTGTTACGTCAAAGGTAATCAACCGACCCGGAATAAGCAAGTGTTTGCGCGTGCGGGCGGGGCGGGTAATTCGTCATCGCAGTCATAATGAAGTTGAAAGATTTGACGGGAGCGCCCACTCGCTTTTCGGGGGCGTGCGGGGTAGGTCTGACAGGTCGGCACAGCGTGGGCGCTGGTCGCAATCGGGCGGGATTTGTCCTGCCGCAGATGCAACCATGGGGCAACGCACGCATGAAAGGGAAAACATGGCTTCGCTTGTGATTGTTTACTGGCGCGATATTCCTGCACAGGTTATCGCGGGCAAGGGGCGCAATGCGCATAAGATCCAGCTTTCCGAACGGTTTGAACAGGCCATTGACCGCTGCGCCATGAAGGTGGGCGCGCGCGACGCCGATGCCTATCTGGCAGAGTGGCGCAAAGCGCCGCCTGTGGACGTCGCTGGAAGTGATGAAGATGTCGCGAAAACCACCGCAGAGCAGCTGGAAGCGCAGTATGACGCAGACAGGCTGAAGCTGCTGATCGCCAATGATGGTTGGGCGGCGAAGGTCTGACAAATATGACCCGCCCCCGTTTATTGGAGAGCATCATGGCGCTTTTGAACTTCCGTCGCTCCGCACAATCCGGCCAGACCACAGCGAACAGCCCCGATGTCGAGGCCCTGATGCAGGGCTATTCCATCGAGGTGATGCCGCGCACTGCCGAAAAGATTGCCGATTTCCGCGCCATCCTGCCTGCGGGCACGCGTGTTTATATTGCCCATATTGATGGCACGCCAATCGCCGACATGGTGGCGACCGCCGCCCGTCTGCGCGCGGCAGGGATGGAGCCGATGCCCCATTTCCCCGCGCGCATCATCAATGACCGGAAGGAACTGTCAGACTGGGTGTCGCGCTATCAAGGTGATGCGGATGTGCGGCAGGCGCTGATGCTGGGCGGTGGTGTGACAACGCCCAAGGGGGCCTATGACAATTCCATGCAGTTGCTGGAAACAGGGCTGTTTGACAAGTTTGACCGCCTGCATGTCGCGGGCCACCCCGAAGGCAACCGTGATATTGGCCCCGATGGCGGGCATGAGATCATCGCGGACGCGCTGCGCTGGAAGCAGGATTTCGCACAATCGACCGGCGTGAACATGGCCATCGTCACGCAATTCGCATTTGAAGCCGCGCCGGTTATCGCTTGGGCCGATGGTCTGCGCGATCAGGGGATCACGCTGCCTGTGCATCTGGGTATTGCCGGTCCTGCGAAATTACAGACATTGATCAAATTCGCCATTGCCTGCGGTGTTGGCCCGTCCCTGCGTGTGCTGCAAAAGCGCGCCAGGGATGTGTCGAAACTGTTGCTGCCGTTCGAGCCGACAGAGTTGGTGGCCGAACTGGCCGCGCATAAAGCCGCGAACCCTGATTTTACCGTGGAACGCTTGCATTTTTTCCCGCTGGGCGGGATCAAGGCCAGTGCCGACTGGAATATCGCCAATGGTGGGGCAGCCGCCCAACCGGCGCAACACTGACTTACCCATCATTTCGGAGAGATCATGACCCGCACTGTCCTTGAATCCGCAACCAAAACTGTTGTCATTGGCTTTGACGAGCCGTTTTGCGTGATTGGCGAACGCATTAACCCCACAGGCCGCAAGAAACTGGCAGCAGAACTGGAAATGGACGACTTCTCGACTGTGGAACGCGACGCGCTGGAGCAGGTTGCCTGCGGGGCGATGGTGCTGGATGTGAATTCGGGGGCAGTCTTTACCAACAAGATGGCCGATGACCCGCGCTATGCGGATAACAATTTTGTTGAACCAACGCTGATGAAAGCGCTGATTGAACGGGTGCAGGCGGTGGTCGATGTGCCGCTTTGCATTGACAGTTCTGTCCCCGGCGCGCTGGAGCAGGGCTTGCAGGCCGCCTATGGCCGCCCGTTGCTGAATTCCGTCACCGGCGAGGAGGATCGTCTGGAACTGGTGCTGCCGCTGGTCAAGAAATATAACGTGCCTGTGGTCGCCATTTCCAACGATGATACCGGCATATCGGAAGACCCGGAAGTGCGCTTTGCCGTGGCGAAAAAGATTGTCGAACGCGCCGCGGATTTCGGCATTCCCGCGCATGATATTGTCGTGGACCCGCTGGTTATGCCGATTGGCGCCATGGCAAGCGCGGGCCAGCAGGTTTTTGCACTGGTGCGCCGCCTGCGTGAAGAACTGGGCGTGAACACCACATGCGGGGCGTCCAATGTCAGCTTTGGTCTGCCGAACCGCCACGGGATTAATGCGGCGTTTTTGCCCATGGCAATCGGTGCGGGCATGACCAGTGCGATCATGAACCCCGTGCGTTCTGTCGAGATGGAGGCCATTCGTGCCGCCAACCTGCTGATGAACCATGATGCGAACGGGGGCGCATGGATCGGGTTGTCGAAAGTGCTTGATGCGGTCAAGGAAGGTGTCAGCTTTGCCGAAGCTTCAAAAGCGGCCATGGATGCAGGCGCGCGCACGGGCGGGCGGCGTGGCGGGCGACGCTCGCGCGGGTGATGCAGATTTGACGGTGCCGGGTCAGGCACCGTCGTGGTGCGGGGCGCTCATGCCGCCATGGAATAATTCACTGACTGACCACCTCCCGATATAAAAAAACCCGCCGGAATGGCGGGTTTTTAATATTCATGAAGATGTCAGGGCTTAACCTGCGCTGGCTGTGCCTTTTTTGGCTTCGGCATAGATGATCAGCGGTGTGGCTTCTGAACTTACGGCTTCTTCGTTGACGACAACTTCACTGACATTCTCCAGACCGGGCAGGTCGAACATCGTATCAAGCAAGATGTCTTCCATGATAGAGCGCAAGCCCCGTGCCCCTGTCTTGCGGGCAATCGCGCGTTTTGCAATCGCGCGCAGCGCTTCATCCGTAAAGTTGAGATCCACGCCTTCAATATCGAACAGCTTCTGATACTGCTTGACCAGCGCGTTTTTCGGTTCGGTCAGGATGGTGACAAGCGCATCTTCATCCAGATCCATCAATGTGGCGATCACGGGCAAGCGGCCCACGAATTCCGGGATCAGGCCGAATTTCAGCAGATCTTCCGGCTCCAGCGCCTTCAGGGATTCGCCGATGGTGCGCGCGCTTTCATCCTTGACGTCCGCGCCAAAGCCAATGGCCGAACCCTTGCCGCGCTGCGAGATAATCCGGTCAAGCCCCGCGAATGCACCGCCACAGATGAACAGGATATTGGTCGTATCCACCTGTAGAAATTCCTGCTGCGGATGCTTGCGCCCGCCTTGGGGCGGAACACTGGCTACAGTGCCTTCCATCAGCTTCAAAAGCGCCTGCTGCACCCCTTCGCCGGATACATCCCGCGTGATCGACGGGTTGTCAGACTTGCGGGTGATCTTGTCGACTTCGTCGATATAGACAATGCCACGCTGCGCGCGTTCAACATTGTATTCGCTGGATTGCAGCAGCTTCAGGATAATATTTTCAACATCTTCGCCCACATAGCCCGCTTCGGTCAGTGTGGTCGCGTCCGCCATGGTGAAGGGCACATCCAGAATGCGCGCCAGTGTCTGCGCCAGCAATGTCTTGCCGCAGCCCGTGGGGCCGATCAGCAGGATGTTCGACTTCGACAGTTCCACCTCGCCGGATTTGCCAGAGTGGTTCAGACGCTTGTAGTGGTTGTGAACCGCGACGGACAGCACGCGCTTGGCCTGTTCCTGCCCGATGACATAATCATCCAGCACGTTGCAGATTTCGCGCGGGCTTGGCACCCCGTCGGTGGTTTTCAGGCCACCTGTCTTGGTTTCTTCGCGGATAATGTCCATGCACAGTTCAACACATTCATCACAGATGAATACTGTCGGTCCTGCGATCAGTTTGCGCACTTCGTGCTGGCTTTTGCCACAGAAGGAACAATAAAGGGTGTTCTTGCTGTCTTTTTCCGATGTTGCCATCACATACCTCTGTGGTCTTGACTGCGGTAAGGGCCTGCCTTGCGAAACGGGCCTGTCACGCCGGCCTTCTTCCCTTGTAAGGGTAGGTCAGTCGGGGGGCAGGAACAATGCAAAACTGCGCTTGTTTTCACAAATTTCCTGCCCTGAACCCGATTTTTCATCATGTACTGGCTGCTTCAGTGCGTGATGTCACGATTTCATCAACATGGCCCCAGTCTTTTGCTTCTTCGGGTGTCATCCATTTGTCGCGATCAAGGGCTTGTTGCACTGTTTCGTAATCCTGGCCGGTATGGCGCATGTAAAGCTGGTAGAACCGTTCGCGCGTCTGCTCGATATGGCGCGACTGGATCAGGATATCGGCTGCGGTGCCCTGACTGCCACCTGATGGCTGGTGCACCAGAAATTCGGAATTCGGCAGCGAGAACCGCATGCCCTTTTCGCCCCCCAGCGCGATGACCGACCCCATCGACGCGGCCAGCCCGCACACCAGTGTCGACACGGCGGGTCTGATATATTGCATCGTGTCATAAATGCTCATCCCCGCGATCACGGAACCACCGGGAGAGTTGATATACATCGAAATTTCTTTCGAAGGGTTTTCTGCTTCGAGATGCAGCAACTGCGCCACGACCAGAGAGGACATGCCGTCATGAACAGGGCCGTTGACGAAGATGATCCGTTCTTTCAGCAGTCGCGAAAAGATGTCATAGGCCCGTTCCCCGCGGCTGGTCTGTTCGACGACCATGGGGACAAGGTTCATGTAGGTTTCAATCGGGTCTTGCATTGCGCCTGCCTTTGTCTGGACCTGTTCGGGTCATTGATAACTGAAATATGTTGCTTGAATCTTAGTCCTGCGCTTGGGGGGCTGCAAGGGGCAGGCGGGAAATTGTCTGAACCCCGCAGTCAGGGATCATTCCAGTGCCTTGCCAAGGCGCGGCAGTTTTGCCCGTTTCAAAAGTGCGCGCAGGGGCTGCGGGCGTCCTGATGCGGCCTCGGTCGCGATTCGGGCAGCGCGGACGGCATCTTCGACAATGGCGGGGCGCTCCAGCCACAGCGCCATCAAAAACGCATCGGGGCTTTGCGCATGCAGCCCTTCGCCATGCAGGGCACGCGCCGGAAAATCCTTCAGGTTCAGTGTTATGATGCAATCGGCCTGTGCGGAAATCGCGGTTGCAAGAACATGTTTGTCAGCCGGATCGGGCAGATCAAGGCGGGCTTCAAGGTTGGGGTCCGCAGGGATTTCGGCCTTTGGCCACAAGCTGCGCAGATGCGCGATTTCGCCCGCCGCGATTGTTGCGCCAGCCGGTCCCAGCCGTGCGGCCGCGCGTTGCCATTCGGCCAGTATACGCGCGGACCAAAATGGTGTGCAGCCGCCGCGCGCGGCCACACCCACCAGTATTTCGCGCAACACCGTCGGATATAGCACGCAGGCGTCCAGAACCGCGCGCATCAGTCCAGCCGGAAGAAAACAGCTTTCAGGTAGCCACTTTCGGCCAGTTGCGGCAATTGCGGATGATCTGCGCCACCAAAGCCTGTGTGAATCAGTTGCCCGCGACGCCCTGCGCGCCCGATGCCGCGCGCGCTGGCGTTGCGAAAACTGCCAAGGTCGGCGGCGTGCGAGCATGAACACAGGCCCAGATAACCCCCCGGTGCCACCAGCGGGGCCGCCAGACGTGCGACGCGTTCATAGGCGCGCAGGCCCTTGTCCAGTGCCGGTTTGTTGGGCGCAAATGCGGGTGGGTCACACACGACAAGATCGAACTGCGCCCCCTCAGCGGCAAGGGCTTCCATTGCTGCGAAGGCATCGCCTTGACGGGTCTGGAAACGGTCATCCAGCCCGCTTGCGGTGGCACCGTTCTTTGCAAGTTCCAATGCGGGCGCGGAGCTGTCCACCGCCAGCGCGGATGCGGCACCTTGCGCCAGTGCTGCCAGCGCAAAGCCGCCGACATGCGAAAAGACATCCAGAACGCGCGCGCCCCTGGCCAGCCGTGCAGCAAAGGCATGATTGTCGCGCTGGTCGAAAAACAAACCTGTTTTCTGCCCGCCCAACAGGTCGGCCATATAGGTGGCGCCGTTCATTTCCACTGGCACGGCCCCGTCCAGACTGCCGCAATGCAGGACAGTTTCTTCATCCAGCCCTTCAAGCGCGCGCGAGCGGCCACTGCCATTCTTGACAATGGTGGACACGCCGGTGACTTGCTGAAGCGCCTGCGCCAGAAGCGGGAACTGCGCCTCGGCCCATGCTGCGTTTGGCTGGATCACGGCGGCATCGCCGAAGCGGTCGATCACCACGCCGGGCAGGCCGTCGGCTTCGGCATGGACCAACCGGTAAAAGGGTGTGTCGTGCAGCCGCGTGCGCAGTTCCTGCGCGCGTGAAATGCGGTCTGCCAGCCAGTCGATGTTGATTTCTGCATCGGGGTTGCGGTCCATCATGCGGGCGATGATTTTCGACACCGGATTGACCGTCACCAGTCCCAGCGGGCGGCCTTCGGAATCTTCCAGCGTGGCGAAACACCCGGCGGGCAATGCGCGGGTGCGCCGGTCCGTGACAAGTTCATTGGCAAAGACCCAAGGGAACCCGTGGCGGATAGCGCGGGCTTCGGCTTTGGGTTTCAGGCGGATGACGGCATGTTTTGACATATTGGGCACCTTTTGGCATTCGCTGTCAGCCCTACGCCAGCAACCCGCTAGAGGGAAGGGGCAGTGACCCGCGCAATGGGCCACAGGTTGGCTGAATATTGCCCATCGGTGAAAAAACCTACAAAAGCATGTGCTTTCAATGACTATTGGTTATTCCTTCGCATGGCATTTCATCCTATAGTCATTGGAAAAATGCCGTAGCTTGCATTTGTGTCCGTGATGACGCGGAACGCGCTGCGCACAAAACCGGGGGTGACATAAATGATTCGTTCGGAACTGATCCAGATAATAGCCGATGAAAACCCGCACCTGTTCCAGCGCGATGTCGAGCGAATTGTGAACACGATCTTTGAAGAAATCACCGAAGCCCTTGCGCGCGGCGAGCGGGTGGAGTTGCGTGGGTTCGGCGCATTTTCCGTCAAGCAACGCGACGCCCGTATCGGGCGTAACCCGCGCACTGGCGAAAGTGTCAAGGTAGAAGAAAAGGCCGTGCCGTTTTTCAAGACTGGAAAGTTGTTGCGCGACCGGCTGAACGGAATTGAGGAATAGTAAAAATGCTGACCTATCTGCGTTATGGCGTGCTGACGATTGTCGCTGTGATCCTGCTGACAATCGCGCTGGCCAACCGGACCGTGATTACGGTGAAGTTGCTGCCTGATGCACTGGCCGGCGTGCTGGGGTTCAACCTGTCGATGACGCTGCCTTTGTTTATTATCCTTGGTCTGGCAATCGGGTTCGGGTTGCTGCTGGGGTTTGTGTGGGAATGGCTGCGCGAGCATGGCTATCGCAGCGAAGCATCGCGCGCCCGCCGCGAGGCAGAGGCGCTGCGCGCTGATCTGAAGCGGGTGGAAACCATTGCGCCCCAGACCCGCAAGGATGATGTTCTTGCCGTTCTTGACGCGCGCTGAGGGCATATGTCGGACGCTGTTCATATCAAGATTTGCGGGTTAAGCGACCCTGACACGGTAGCCGCCGCCGTGACTGCGGGCGCGCGTTATGTGGGGTTTGTGTTTTTCCCCAGATCACCGCGCCATGTGTCCCTTGCGCAAGCGCGCGCATTGGCGCTGTCCGTGCCCGAAGGCGTGGCCAAGGTTGCGCTGACAGTCGACGCGGATGACGACATGCTGCGCAGGCTGACAGAGGACGTGCCGCTGGATATGTTGCAGCTGCACGGACATGAGCCGCCCGCGCGTGTGACCGAAGTGCGCCAGCGTTTCGGTTTGCCTGTCATGAAGGCAGTTGGTGTGGCCGGACCGCAGGATCTGGAAGATCTGGAAACATATGGCAAGGTTGCCGATCAGTTGCTGGTGGATGCCAAGCCATCGGAAAATGCGGCGCTTCCCGGTGGCAACGGATTAAGCTTTGACTGGCGGTTGATTGCGGGGCGGCGCTGGAATTGTCCGTGGATGCTGGCGGGGGGGCTTGATGCGGGCAATGTCGCGCAGGCCATCCGCCTGACAGGCGCGCGCCAGATCGATGTGTCCTCTGGTGTTGAAATCCGGCCCGGTGTGAAGGACGCGGCGCGCATAACCGCGTTTATCCGCGCGGCGCAATCCGCGCTGGCGGCGTCGCAGCCGAATATCGGCTAGATCATGATACGCAAGGCCGGTTCCGGCATGTGCGCGGCGTGGTTCAGGCGACAGTTTCGGGTGCGATAACGGCAACGGTTGCGGTCATATCCACATGCACAGGGGCGCAACGCTTGGGCACGCGCGGCCCTTCGACCGACAGGATCGCTTCCAGACCGGCATTGCAGTTCACCAGTTCGGACAGATACAGATCGTCCAATGCGCTGTAGAAGGATTCCACGGCGCGCGACAGATGCGGGCGCATGACGCAGTGATCCTTTAGCGGGCAGGTGTTGGTATCAGAAAAGCACTCCATGAAGGGCAGGCCGGATTCAAAGCTGCGAAACACCTCTCCCACGCTGATGCAGGACGGATCGCGTGCAAGATGAAACCCGCCATGGCGGCCGCGCAATGTGGTGATGAACCCGTCCTGCCCAAGTTTGTTGATCACCTGTGCCAGATGGTTTTCGGATGCATTGATTGCCTGTGCGGCGTCTTGCTTGCGCACCAGCGTGTCGTGATTGACCGCGCAGAACATCAACGTGCGTAGTGCCAGATTGGTGCGGGTTGTCAGACGCATTCAAAGCTCTCCCATCTATAAAGCACGAAACGCGGGTCGGGGCGTAGGCAATGGCCCCCACAATGGCCTTGTGCAGAAATCATAATATTTTGGTGCTTGTTATCCGGTCATCGGGGCGGCTGTCATTGATCAAGATCAAGTCTGACGTGTCGTCTGCTGCCGGTTATCATCTGCGGCGCGCGTGGCCTGTGCCTGTTTGGCCAAACGAAACTGGCGCAGGGCAGTAGATGCCCTGCGCCTGATGGCCCGACTTACTTTTTACTTGTTACCCAACACTTCGGGCCGGTAAACCCTGCCCGTCAGTCGGCTGCGTGAAACACTGTCACGTCGCGCAGAACCACGTCGAGTGCCTCGATCTCCCAGCTTTCGGTGACCATCCCGCTGGACAGATCAACCGTGTGGAACGCGCCATTGGCGACCAGCCAGGCGGTGTTTTCGCCGTCTGCCGTGGTGGCGATATCGAAGGCAACCGGGCCGTCAAACATGGCGCCTGTTTCACCGATCACGACATTGTCGCCGTCATTTGGCGCTGTTTGCTGCAACAGCGATGCAAGCGCTGTGTCAATGTTGTACATCATGGTGCTGTCGGGCTGGCCAAAGGAATTGGCATATGCCGTCCCGCCAACCATGGGCATGCCTTCAGTGCCATCAGTGAAGCTTAGGCTGCCGTCAACGGTGACCGCGCCGCTGCCCAGATTGACACGGTGGTTCGTAGTGCCGGACATGAAGCGCAATGCGTCGGGGACGGGGTTGATGTCGACGATCACAACGTCATCTTCGCCATGTTCCAGCGGGGTGTCCATGGTCGTCACAATTGACCATTCACCCGTTTCGGGGTCAACATTCACAACTGCAAATTCGTCGGTGACTGCAATAATCTCGCCCGTGGCGGGCCGGAAGTCGATGCCAAGGATACGCCCGTCATAGTCGATGTCCTGCATTCCGATGACTTGCGCTGTCTCCAGATCGATGGACACAAGTGTGCGGTCACCGGCAAGTCCGACAGCTGTGGTCGCGGATGCGCCAGTTGTCATCAATACTGCCATAAGGGTGGGTGCTGTAAGCTTGAGCATGAAAATCTCCATTTTCGGGTTTGTTGGTTAACAATGCTGAAACGGGGGGCGCGGGCAGATAGTTTCAGCGCTGTGGTCACAGCGTCGTGAAAATTGTCCCGCAAGGGCACCGTTTTGATCTGGATCATATATTCGTAAAGTTATATATGATTTCTTGAGTATATATTTTGTTGAAACGGGGGGATTCGATGATGGACCTGCAAAAGCTTGCAACCAGTCGTCGCGGTTTTATGGGCCTTGCAGCCGGTGGCAGTGCAGCCATAGCGTTGGGGGCTGCGGGCAAACCGGCACAGGCACAGCGCACCAATGCGCGCATTCTGATCATGGGGGCAGGGGCAGGGGGCGCTGCAATCGCCAACCGTCTGACTGAGCGTCTGGATGGTGCACAGATCACTGTGCTGGACGGACGCCCGCAGCATTGGTATCAGCCGGGTTTCACATTGATCGCATCGGGCCTGCGCAAGGCCGATTATGCGATTTCGTCGACGGAACAATGGCTGCCGCGCGGTGTGACATATGTCAACGAATATGCCGCCGAACTGGACCCCGACGCAAACCGTGTCACCACCACCGGCGGGCAGCGTATTGACTATGATTACCTGATTGTTGCCACGGGTCTGGTGCTGGACTGGGACGCAATCGAAGGGTTCGACCTGAGCATGGCCGGCCCCGAAAACGGGATCGCGGCCCATTATGCCAGCCCCGAGCACGCCGCGTTAAGCTGGCAGGCGCTGGACAAATTCACCGACGAGGGGGGCATTGGCATGTTTGGCCGCCCCGCGACCGAGATGAAATGCGCAGGCGCCCCCGTCAAGCTGTGCTTTCTGGGCGAAGATATTGCCACCACCAAGGGCAACCGCAGCAAATGCGACTTCATCTATAATGCGCAGGCCACAAACCTGTTCGGGGTGCCGGTCATTCACCACCGCGTGCGCCAGATCATGGATGAACGCAACATCACCTACCGCTACCAGCATGTGCTGAAGGGCATCGATCTGGGGGCCAGGACTGCCACATTTACCACGCCCGACGGGGATGTAACGGATAAGTGGGATTTCATCAATGTCATCCCGCCGCAGCGTGCGCCGCAGGTCATTCGCGATTCCGGTCTGGCATGGGCCGATCGCTGGACAGATCAGGGCTGGATCGAAGTGGACATGCACACGCTGCGTCATGCGCGCTATGCCAACATCTTTGGCATTGGCGACATCAATGGTGTGCCCAAGGGCAAGACCGCCGCGTCGGTCAAGTTTCACATTCCGGTGGTCGAGGATCATCTGGTCAGCGAAATTTCGGGCCGCGAAGGGACGCGCCTGTATGACGGCTACACGTCTTGTCCGCTGATCACCCGCATTGGCCGCGCCATGCTGGTGGAGTTCGACTACAAGGACAACCTGACCCCGTCCTTCCCCGGTGTGATTGCCCCGCTGGAGGAATTGTGGATCAGTTGGCTGATGAAGGAAGTCGCGCTGAAAGCCACTTATAACGCCATGCTGCGCGGTCGCGCCTGACCTTGCCCCCGGGGGCTGCCGCCCCCGGACCCCTGCGAGTATTTCGGGCAAGATGAAACGGCCCGTATGAGAGGATGAAAAATGGAAGACTTCACCCTGATGACGCTTCTGGCTGTGTTCGAGGAAATCTTCGGGCGTGGGCTGTTCTGGGCCATGGTTGCTGTGGCCGTCGCGATTACGCTTGGCTATGTCTATGTTCTGGTGCGTGACCGCGCGATGTCGATGCGTAAATTCCTGCTGGCGCAACTGTCCATGCCCATTGGCGGCGTGGCGGCGGTGGCGTTTGTCATGATGATGACGAATTCGGGTTTTGCCGATATCGGCGGGCCGATTGACTGGATTGTGCTGCTGGGCGTTTTTGTCGCAGGGGCGGTGGGTTTCGCAATTCTGGTCTATGTGGTTCAGTCGTTGGTGCGGGGCAAGGAAGCTGACATCTGACCCCTTGCACGACTGAAGACCGGCCAGCGGGTGCTCCTCCGATAAAAGACCCTGGCCTGCCAGCCCGAGCCCTTCCTCCCAAAGGCGCGGGCTTTCGCGTTTTTGGGCTTGGCAGCAGCGGGGGCCGCGCGTATGGTCGCGTCATGAACACCTTGACCTGCATGATTTGCTGCTGCATTTGCCGCTGAGTTTCCGGCGGGTGGTCTTGTTTTCATTTCCCTGATCGAGTGATCCCCCGCCCGCGCGCCAGCATGGCCCGAGAGGAGAGGACATGACCAAGATACGGTTGCACAATTCGCGCACCCGAAAGCGGGATGACTTCATCCCGCTGGACCCTGATAATGTCCGTATGTATGTCTGTGGCCCCACGGTCTATGACCGTGCGCATCTGGGCAATGCACGCCCTGTGGTGGTGTTTGATGTGCTGTACCGGTTGCTGCGCCATGTCTACGGGGCGGAGCATGTGACCTATGTGCGCAATTTCACGGACGTGGATGACAAGATCAACGCGCGCGCCGCAAAGATGCAGGCCGAAGGGGATGCCCGCCCCCTGAATGCGATTGTTCAGGCGCTGACGGATGAAACGATTGGCTGGTATCACGCCGATATGGACGCGCTGGGCGCGCTGCGGCCCTCTGTGAAGGGCGTGATCTCTCCTGCTGCGGAGCCGCGCGCCACGCAGTTCATCACCCAGATGGTTGCCATGATTGACGGGCTGATTGCCAAGGGCCATGCCTATGAAGTGTCGGGGCATGTGCTGTTTGATGTGCGGTCCTACCCCGATTACGGGCGGCTGTCGGGGCGGTCTGTGGATGACATGATTGCGGGCGCGCGGGTGGAAGTGGCCCCCTACAAGCGCGACCCGATGGATTTTGTGCTGTGGAAGCCGTCCGATGCGGGCCTGCCCGGCTGGGACAGCCCGTGGGGGCGGGGGCGTCCGGGCTGGCATATCGAATGCTCGGCCATGAGCCATGAGTTGCTGGGGGCCAGTTTCGACATTCACGGCGGCGGGATTGATTTGCAATTCCCCCACCATGAGAACGAGATCGCGCAAAGCTGCTGCGCCTTCCCCGATGCGGGGTTTGCGCGCTACTGGCTGCATAACGAGATGGTGCAGGTGGACGGCAAGAAGATGTCCAAGTCCTTGGGCAATTTCTTTACGGTGCGGCATTTGCTGGAGCAGGGCTGGCCGGGCGAGGTGATCCGGTTTGTGATGCTGTCGACGCATTACCGGAGTCCGATGGATTGGACAGAAGATAAAGCGAGGGAGGCTGAGGAATTGCTTCGGTCTTGGTATGCGATGACTGAAAATGTCGGTTTTGCTCCTGTGCCGCGTGAGGCCGAAGAGGCTCTTTCAGACGATCTAAACACCCCACTTTTCATCGCAGTGCTTCATCGCCTTGCTAAAGAAAAAGACTGGCCTGCTCTTCGCACATCTTTGGATTTGGTTGGTTTGGCTCGACGATCAATGTCAATCCGAGTCGAGTCAATCGATGTTAAAGCCGCAATACAGGAAATCTTCGAGATGCGTCTTGCTGCAAGAGGTGAAAAGAACTGGCGACATTCGGACTTGTTGAGAGGTTTTCTGCATATTTCGGGTGTTTCTGTTGAAGATGGCAGTGCCCCATCTTGGAAACTGTCAGGAGAAATGGAAGCTATGGGTTGGCATACTTTGGCAAAAGATATCGCTCGTGGTAACTCGATAGTTAGGCGAGAAGATCTCGAACAGATTGCAGAAAAACGAGGAATCATGCTCAATCCAGATCTTTCGATAACGCAGCCGCTGTCTGGAAGATTGTCTCATAAAGCACAATTAGAGCATCTTCAGCTTGGTCTGAAAGTTGCAAGAAATGCGTGAACGCCTCTATCTCTATGACACCACCTTGCGCGATGGTCAGCAGACGCAGGGCGTGCAATTCTCCACACCGGAAAAGCATGCCATCGCCGCCATGCTCGACCAACTCGGCATTGACTATATCGAAGGCGGCTGGCCCGGCGCGAACCCCACCGACAGCGAATTTTTCAACGCCAAACCGCAAACCAAGGCCATCTTCACGGCCTTCGGCATGACCAAACGCGCGGGCCGGTCGGCGGAAAATGATGATGTGCTGGCGGCCGTGCTGAATGCGGGCACCGATGCGGTGTGTCTTGTGGGCAAATCCCATGATTTCCACGTCACCACCGCGCTGGGCATCACGCTGGACGAGAACCTTGAGAATATCCGCGCCTCTATCGCGCATTGTGTGGCCATGGGACGCGAGGCGCATTTTGACGCCGAACATTTCTTCGACGGCTACAAGGCCAATCCCGATTACGCGCTGAGCTGCCTGCATGCGGCCCATGACGCGGGCGCGCGCTGGATTGTGCTGTGCGACACCAACGGCGGCACGCTGCCGTCGGAAATCAGCGCCATCACCCGCGCGGTCATAGACAGCGGCATCAAGGGCGCGCGGATCGGCATTCATTGCCATGATGACACAGGGCAGGCCGTGGCAGGGTCGCTGGCGGCGGTAGAGGCGGGCGCGCGCCAGATACAGGGCACGCTGAACGGGCTGGGGGAACGCTGCGGCAATGCATCGCTGACCACGCTTATTCCCACGCTGCTGCTGAAGCCCGCCTATGCGGACCGCTTTGACACCGGCGTCAACGCGGACGCGCTGCAAGGGTTGTTGCGTATTTCGCGCAAGCTGGATGATATTCTGAACCGCGTGCCACTGCGCACGCTGCCTTATGTCGGCGCATCTGCCTTCGCGCACAAGGCGGGGCTGCATGCCAGCGCGATATTGAAAGACCCCACAACCTATGAGCATATCGACCCCGCGCAGGTGGGTAATGCCCGTATTGTGCCAATGTCCAATCAGGCGGGGCAGTCGAACCTGCGCCTGCGCCTGGCTGATATGGGCGTGCAGGTGGACAAGGGCGATGCGCGGCTGGGGGCCATTCTGGACCAGATCAAGGAGCGTGAGGATCAGGGCTATGCCTATGACAGCGCGCAGGCCAGTTTCGAATTGCTGGCGCGCCGTGCGCTGGGGCAGGTGCCCGATTTTTTCGAGGTCAAGCGCTACCGCGTCACAGTCGAGCGGCGCAAGAACAAGTATAACCGGATTGTCACCTTGTCCGAAGCCGTGGTGGTGGTGAAAATCGGGGATGAAAAGAAACTGTCCGTGTCGGAATCCATGGACAGCGAAGGGCATGATCGCGGGCCGGTCAACGCGTTGTCGAAAGCGCTGGCCAAGGATCTTGGCCCCTATCAGGATGTGATCGACGACATGAAGCTGGTCGATTTCAAAGTGCGCATCACCCAAGGCGGCACCGAGGCTGTGACCCGCGTTATCATCGACAGCGAGGACGGGCAGGGCCGGCGCTGGTCGACCGTGGGCGTGTCGCCCAACATCGTCGATGCCAGTTTCGAGGCGCTGCTGGATGCTGTGATCTGGAAATTCCTGCGCGACGGGGTGACACCATGCAAGACCTGACACCGGATGAGGCGTTTCTGACGCTTTACAGCGATCTGGCGCGCGAAGGGCCGGGGGCTGCGGCCGATCTGGGCTGGGCATTGTCGGTTGCGGCAACGCCTGCTTTCGCGCGTATTTGCGATGCGGGCTGCGGGTCGGGCGCGGACACAGTGACCCTGGCCAAGGAACGGCCCCGCGCGCAGATCGACGCCATCGACCAGATCGCGCAATTCGTGGCGGCCGCGCAAAAACGCACAGCGCCCTTCGGGGCGCGCGTGCAGGTGCAGCAGGGGGATATGGCCAAGCTGACCGGTCCCTATGATCTGATCTGGTGCGCGGGGGCGGTCTATTTTCTGGGCATCACGGAAGCGCTGCGCCTGTGGCGCGGGGCGCTTGCGCAGGGGGGGGCGGTTGCCTTTTCCGAACCTTGCCTGCTGTCGCGCCCGTCTGCGGCAGCGCAGGCTTTTTGGGCGCAATACCCGCAAATCACTGATGTCGCGGGCATTCGCGCGCGGGTCGCGGCGGCGGGCTACCGTGTGCTGGGCGAGCAGATGCAGATCGGTGCGGCGTGGGAAGCCTATTACATTCCCATGTCAAAACGTATTGCCAGCCTGCGCCCGAATGCAACCGGCGTTCTGGCAGCGGCCCTTGACGAGGCAGAGCTGGAAATTGCCCGCTGGCGCGCGGCCCCGTCGGAGATTGCCTATGCGCTGATGGTGGTGGCCCCTGTTGACGGATGAGCTTGCGACACTTGTGCAGCAGGGCGATCCGGACCGCTACGCCGCAACAATCGCCGCACCCGATGCGGCGCGCGCGCGACTATGGCCGCTTTATGCGTTCAATCTGGAACTTGCGCGCGCGCCTTGGGTGACGCAGGAACCGTTGATTGCTGAAATGCGGCTGCAATTCTGGGCCGATGTGCTGGATGACATCGCCGCAGGCAAGCCCGCGCGCGGCCATCAGGTGGCGGCGCCGCTGGCGCAGGTCTGGCAGGCGGCGGATTTGCCGGTTGCGCTGGGGCAGGGCATGGTTGCTGCGCGGCATTGGGAAATTTACCGCGCGCCCTTCGCGGATGATGCGGCGTTTTTGGCGCATATTCAGGCGACATCGGGAAATCTGATGTGGTTGGCGGCGCTCGCGCTGGGTGCCCCCCCCACGTCCGAGGCGCCTGTGCGTGACATGGGGTTCGCGGCGGGGCTGGCAAGCTGGCTGGTGGCAATTCCGCAGCTACAGGCGGCCGGGCGCATTCCGCTTGTGGACGGGCGCGACAGCGCTGTTGCGGGGCTGGCGCGCGACGGGCTGGCACATCTGGCGCGGGCGCGTGCGCAGCGCTGTTCGGTGCCCGCATCCGTCCTGCCGGTGATGCTGACAGGCTGGCAGGCCGGTGCCGTTTTGCAGCGCGCGGCACAGCGCCCCGATCTTGTGGCGCAGGGTGGTTTGTTGCCATCGGAATTCAGGCGGCGCGGCGCTTTGGTGCTGCGCAGCTTGTCGGGCCGCTGGTAGCTGCCGTCATTTTTATCATGATCTGCGCTATATGGCCGGAATGCTGGCCCGATTGCGCCTTGCGCTGCCTTGCCAAGGCCCCGCCCTGCCAGTAGGGTGCGCGCCAATTCCGCCCCTGCGCATGCGCTGTGGGGGCGGGCAATATGCCCGCCTGTCGGGTGCCACAGCCGTAAGGAGCTTTCATGTTCGTCACCCCTGCCTATGCGCAAGATGCCGGTGCCGCCGGTGGTCTGATTTCGATCATCCCGTTTGTCCTGATCTTCGTGATCATGTATTTCCTGCTGATCCGTCCGCAGCAGAAAAAAATGAAAGACCACAGAGCCATGGTCGAGGCGCTGCGCCGTGGCGATCAGGTCGTGACGCAGGGCGGGCTGATCGGCAAGGTCACCAAGGTCAAGGAAGATGGCGAGCTGGAAGTCGAGATTGCCGAAGGTGTGAAAGTGCGCGTGGTCAAGCAAACCATCGCGACCGTCATGTCCAAGACCGAACCGGCGACAAAAGAATAAATCCGCTGCGCTGCGATGCGGCCTTGTCATCACATCCCAAGGATGACAGGGCGCATTCGAAGATAACACCATGTCAGGGCATTGAAATACCGCATCCGAACACAAAGATGCCCTGAACACACAGACACTACAGGGACCACGCGCCAATGTTGCAAATACCGATGTGGAAACGCATCCTGATCTGGTCGACCTGCGCGCTTGCGCTTCTGTTTGCCATGCCGAACCTGTTCTATGACCGGGTGGAACGGCACAATGACGCTGTCATTGAGCTGGCAACAGGCCAAAGCAATGCCGCGCTGGAAGCTGACAAAGGTGCCTGGCCCGGTTTTCTGCCCGGCTTTCTGGTCAATCTGGGTCTTGATCTGCGCGGCGGCGCGCATCTTCTGGCTGAAGTGCGCGTGTCTGATGTTTACGCAGACCGCATCGATGGCATGTGGCCCGCAGTGCGGGACCGTCTGGCGTCGGAACGCGCCAGCGTGGGCGCGGTGCGGCGTATGCCCTCCGATGATGCGGGTGAATTGCGAGTGCGTATCGCCAACACCGACGCCATAGATCAGGCGGCAAGCTATGTGCGCGAACTTGCGCAACCGACCGAATCGATCAGCGGGTTCGGGGCCGCGCGCGACCTTGATGTGCGCGTCGAAGGCGAAGAAATCGTTGTCACATTGTCCGACGCGGAACGCGCCGCAACGGATGAACGCACGATGCGGCTGTCGCTGGAAATCATCCGCCGCCGCGTGGACGAGGCAGGCACGCGCGAACCCACGATCCAGCGTCAGGGGGCCGACCGCATCTTGATTCAGGTGCCGGGCATTGGATCGGCCGAAGAATTGAAAGCGCTTATCGGGACCACCGCGCGGCTGACATTTCACGCAGTGGTCCGTGTCACATCCGACCCTGACGAAGTGCCGGGTCCGCGCAATCTGTTATATCCGTCCATGGATGAACCGGGCACCTATTATATTGTAGAGCAGACCCCCGTTGTCACTGGCGACCAACTGGTGGATGCACAGCCCGGCATGGACCAGAACAACCGGCCCGCCGTCAATTTCCGGTTCAATCCGGCGGGCGGGCGTGCCTTTGGCCTGTATACGGCCGAAAATATAGGCAACCCGTTTGCGATTGTTCTGGACGGCGAAGTGGTGTCCGCCCCTGTCATCCAAAGCCATATCGCGGGCGGGTCGGGTATTATCACCGGCCGCTTCACGGTGGACGAAACCAGCCGTCTTGCCGTGTTGTTGCGGTCAGGTGCGTTGCCTGCGGAAATGGATTTTCTGGAAGAACGCACCGTCGGCCCCGAACTGGGGCAGGACAGTATTGATGCAGGCAAGATTGCCGCGATTGTTGCCATGATCGCGGTTCTGGGCTTCATGCTGGCCAGCTATGGCATATTCGGGATCATTGCCAATATTGCATTGTTTCTGAATGTGTCGATGATCTTCGCGCTGTTGTCGCTGATCGGGGCCACGCTGACCTTGCCCGGTATTGCAGGCATCGTGCTGACCATTGGTATGGCGGTTGATGCAACCGTGCTGATTTTCGAGCGGATACGCGAGGAAATGCGCACCGCCAAAGGGCCTGCGCGCGCGATTGAGCTGGGCTATGAGAAAGCACTGTCAGCCATTCTGGATGCCAATATCACCACCTTCATCACAGCGCTTATCCTGTTTGCGATGGGGTCGGGGCCTGTGCGGGGGTTTGCGGTGACACTGGGCCTGGGTATTCTGACATCCGTATTTACGGCCCTTATGGTCACCCGCCTGATGATGGTCATCTATTTTGAACGTCGTCGCCCGAAAACTCTGGCCATCTGAAGGAACACACGCAATGCGATTGAAACTTGTTCCACAGGACACAAGCATAGACTTCTTCCGCTATTGGAAGGGCACATTTGGCGCATCCGCTGTGGCGATGGTGCTGTCGATCATTGCCTTTCTGGTGATGGGGCTGAATTTCGGCATCGATTTCCGGGGTGGCACATCCATCCGGACCGAAGCGCAGGCCCCTGTTGATATCGCGGCCTATCGCGGTGCGATTGCGGAACTGGGGTTTGGGGATGTTGCCATCACCGAAGTGTTTGACCCCGCCTTCGCGTCGGACCGCAATGTTGCGAGTGTCCGCATTCAGGCGCAGGAAGGGGTCGAGGCAATCACGCCGGAACAAATTGGGGCCGTGCGCGATGCGTTGCAAGCGCTCGACCCGACACTGACATTCGCCGCGGTGGATTCCGTCGGTCCGAAAGTGTCGGGCGAACTGATCCAGTCGGCGGTGATTTCGGTCGTTCTGGCGCTTGCGGCGGTGTTGTTCTACATCTGGCTGCGGTTTGAATGGCAGTTCTCGGTCGGGGCTGTCGCAGCACTTGTGCATGATGTGGTGCTGACCATCGGGGTATTCAGTGTCTTGCAGATCAGGTTTGATCTGGCGATCATTGCGGCATTGCTGACGATTGTGGGGTATTCGCTGAACGATACAGTGGTCGTGTTCGACCGCGTGCGCGAGAACCTGATCAAGTTCAAGAAACGCCCGATAAAGGAAGTTCTGAACCTGTCGATCAATGATACATTGTCGCGCACGGTCATGACCTCTGTGACAACATTGCTGGCGTTGCTGGCATTGTTCGTTCTGGGTGGCGATGTGATCCGCGGGTTCGTGTTTGCCATGATCTGGGGTGTGATCGTGGGCACCTATTCATCGGTCTTCGTTGCCTCGGCGGTGCTGCTGCGGCTGGGGGTCAAGCGCGACTGGTCAAAGAATTCGGGCGACACATCCGGCACGCAATTCGGCGTCAAGGAGGGGTGAGATGCGCCTGACCGAAGTTGATTTCGGCGCTGCGAAACCTGTTGACGGGTATGGGCCGGATTTCTTTCGTATCGCGGGCATCGCGCATCCCGCGCCGCTGGTCGTTGCGGGCGGGGATGTGCAGCCCTGGGGCGGGTATGATGATCATGATGCCCTGCTGGACCTGGCGGGGCAGGTGGATGTGCTGTTCATTGGCACGGGCGGCGCAATCGCACATATCCCGTCCGCCCTGCGCGAGGCGCTGGAAGCGGCAGGTCTTGGGGTCGAGATCATGGACAGCCCGGCTGCGTGCCGCACATATAATGTTGTGCTGTCCGAACAGCGGCGCGTGGCTGTCGCGCTGCTGCCGGTCGGATAGGGCGTATTTGAGTATTTTTTGCAAGATGAAGTGCTGTTGCGGCACTTTGTCACAAAGGGGCGCATCTTGGGTCTGAGTGTCACGAACCTTGCTTGTGCGCGTGGCGGGCTTCCTTTGCTGGAAGGGGTCGGGTTTTCGCTGGAGGCCGGTCAGGCGCTGGTTTTGCGCGGGCCCAACGGCTGCGGCAAGACCACGCTTTTGCGCACCATCGCAGGGCTGCAACCCGCACGGGCGGGCGACATTACCTGCCCGCCTGATTCCATTGCCTATGCCGCACATGCCGACGGGTTGAAGACCACCCTGAGCGTGGCGGAAAACCTGTCATTCTGGGCGGCGATCTATGGCACAAAAGGCGTCGGGGATGCGCTGGACAAGATGAACCTGCGCCCGCTTGCGGGCCGTGCGGCGCAAAACCTGTCGGCTGGGCAAAAGCGGCGTCTGGGACTGGCGCGGCTTATGGTCACAGGGCGCCCCATATGGGTGCTGGATGAACCGACCGTGTCGCTGGACACGGTTTCGGTTGCGTTGTTTGCAGATGTCATGCGCGCCCATCTGGCGGGCGGCGGAATGGCATTGATTGCCACGCATATCGACCTTGGCCTGCCAGAGGTTGGCGTTCTGGATCTGACGCCGTTCAAGGCCAGTCTGGACAGCACCGGCAGCGGGCATTTCGACGAGGCATTCTTGTGATTGCGCTTCTGGTCCGCGATCTGCGGCTGGCGTTTCGCGCAGGCGGCGGCTTTGGTCTGGGGCTGGCGTTTTTCCTGATCATGGCGGTTCTGGTCCCGCTTGGTGTGGGGCCAGAGCCGGACATACTGGCGCGTATTGCGCCCGGTATTTTGTGGGTGGGGGCGCTTCTGGCGTGTTTGCTGTCGCTGGACCGCATATTTGCGCTGGATTTTGAGGATGGCTCGCTTGATTTGCTGGCGACTGCGCCGGTGCCGATGGAAGGGGTTGTGTCCATCAAGGCGCTGGCGCACTGGCTGACAACGGGCCTGCCGCTGGTGCTGGTATCGCCGGTGCTGGGGTTGCTGCTGTATCTGCCGCCGCAAGCCTATATCTGGCTGGTTGTGTCGCTGGCCCTTGGCACACCGGCGCTGTCCGTGATCGGCACATTCGGCGCGGCCTTGACGGTGGGGTTGAAGCGCGGCGGCTTGTTATTGTCACTGCTGGTGTTGCCGCTATATATTCCGACACTGGTTTTCGGGGCCGAAGTGGTGGCGCGCGGGGCGCAGGGGCTGGAGGTGGCGACACCGGTTGCGCTGTTGGCGGGCATCACTGCAGGGGCTGTGGCATTATTGCCCTTTGCATCTGCCCTTGTGATACGGATAAACCTTCGGTGAGGGCCGCTGCGACAGGCTTGAGAGCGACCCCAACTGAGGATAGGTGAGCACAATGGCATCGCTTTGGGAATATGCAAACCCGCTGAAATTTATGCGCACCACGGATTGGCTGTTGCCGGTTGTGGCGGTTGCGGCTGTCGTGATGACCGCAACGGGGTTGATCTGGGGGTTCTTTTTCACGCCTGACGATTTTCGCCAGGGGTCGACTGTCAAGATCGTGTTCATCCATGTGCCTGCCGCGATGATGGCGATCAATGCCTGGGTCATGATGCTGGTGGCATCATTGGTGTGGTTGATCCGCAGGCACCATGTCAGTGCATTGGCGGCCAAGGCAGCTGCGCCCATCGGGCTGACGATGACCTTTATCGGATTGTTTACCGGTGCGGTCTGGGGCCAGCCGATGTGGGGGACATGGTGGGCATGGGACCCGCGGCTTACATCTTTCCTGATCCTGTTTCTGTTCTATCTGGGATATATCGCGCTGTGGTCGGCGATTGATGACCCTGACACCGGCGCGGACCTGACGGCAGTATTGTGCCTTGTCGGGTCGGTCTTTGCGGTTCTGTCGCGCTACGCGGCGCTGTTCTGGAATCAGGGCCTGCATCAGGGCGCGTCCTTGTCGGTGGCACCGGGCACGCGCATGGACTGGGCCTATAAGGCGCCGCTATATGTCAGTATGGTGGGCTTTGGCCTGATATTCGTGGCGCTGGTTCTGGCGGGCACGCGCACCGAAATTCGCGCACGCCGCATGAAGGCGCTTGTGGCGCGTGAAAGGATGGTCTGATGCCCGATCTTGGACGCTATGCGATGGAAGTGTCGCTGGCCTATCTGGCCTCTCTGGGGCTGATTGGCGGGTTGGCATTATGGTATTGGCTGCGCGGGCGCGCTGTGCGCCAGCAGTTGAACGAGGTTGAAAACCGAAAGGTCGGAAATGGGTAAATTCAGACCGTTAATGTTCCTGCCACCTGTGCTGTTTCTGGCGCTGGCGGCGTTGTTCTGGTTCGGGAATATGCGCGATGACCGCGAAGCATTGCCATCTGCGCGCGAAGGGCAACAAGCCCCCGGTGTGATGCTGACACAGCTGGGCGAATTGCCCCTGTTCGACAATGACACGCTGCGCGATGGTGAGGTAAAGCTGGTCAATTACTGGGCATCATGGTGCGCACCTTGCCGCGCAGAACACCCTTTGCTGGAAGAACTGGCAGAAGAATTGCCGGTCTATGGCATCAACTACCGTGATCAGGCCGACCGCGCACTGGATTTTCTGGATGAGCTGGGCAATCCGTTTGCTGCCAGCGGTCAGGATTCCACAGGGCGCATGGCGCTGGACTGGGGCCTGTATGGGGTGCCGGAAACCTATGTTGTGGCTGGTGACGGGACCATCATCCTGCGTTTTGCGGGGCCGATCACGCGCGATGTGGTCGCCAACCGTATCAGGCCCGCGATCGAACGGGCGCAGGCGCATTGAGTATTGTATATACCCATGAGCCGGATCTGAGCGTGGCTGAATTTGCGCGCGTTTTACACGCATCCGGTCTGGCGGAACGCAGGCCTTCGGACCTCGCGCGGCTTGACGCAATGCTGCGCGGTGCGCAGGTGATTGTGACGGCCCGTGACGGGGAACATCTGATCGGGGTGGCACGGTCTATCACGGACTGGGCGTATTGTTTGTATTGCTCTGATCTGTGTGTGGATAACGCATATCAGGGCAGGGGGATTGGCAAGGCATTGTTGGCGCAAACCGCGCAGGCCGCACCTGATGTCAAAACCTGCCTGCTGCTATCCGCACCGGCTGCGATATCCTTCTATGATGCCGCAGGGTTCCGGCGCCATGAGGGTGCATTTGTTTTCGCGCAGCGCGGATAATTATTCCCGCACGATGAACGAGATGACCTCGCGCGTTGGTCCTTCGGTCAAAACCAGTTCCCACCGGCCCGGGCGTGTCATCTGACCGGACGCAGACCACGCACCTGCGCTGTCTGTGCCGGTGTCCAGCATGATGGCAGTACCACCCGTGGGACGCAGCTGCGCCTGGGGGTCTTGCGTTTCCGCATGCTCCACAGTCAGATCAACGCGGTATCCCCCGTCAATGGCCACAGCCGTCCTGATCTGTGGCTGTATATCGACGGAATGCAGTAAAAGCGTCTGGTTGGCCCCGACGATGGGCAGGGGGTCGCGCACGAAGAATGTGACCGAAGCCATAACTATGATGAAGCCCAGCACGAGTGCCAGAATGGACAGGGCAATAACGCGGGTCGACATATGGCGCATCTCTTTTTCGGGGGATGATGATGCTGACTAATGCGCGCGGGCGGTGGCGTCAACCGACGGTGCCGTGACAAAAAAGACCCCGGCATGATGGCCGGGGTCTTTGGGATTTTGGCTTCAAAGCAGGCCTGTTCAGGCTGATTTAGCCAGATCGCGCAGCACATAATGCAGCACGCCACCATGTTCGACATATTCCTTTTCGATGCCGGTATCGATGCGGCATTTCAAGGTGATGACCTTTTGCGTGCCATCTTCATAGGTGATGGTGCAAGGCACTTCGGAAAGGGGTTTAAGATCCCCTTCCAACCCGCTGATCGAAATGGTTTCCATACCCGTCAGACCAAGGGACTTGCGGTTGTCATCACCGGTAAATTCAAACGGAATAACACCCATGCCCACAAGGTTGGAACGGTGGATACGTTCAAAGGATTGCGCGATCACAGCCTTGACGCCCAACAGGTTCGTGCCCTTGGCCGCCCAGTCACGGCTGGAGCCTGCGCCATATTCCACACCACCAATCACCACCAGCGGCGTGCCTTGGTCCTGATAGGCCATGGAGGCATCATAGATAGATGTCTGCTGCCCGTCAGGTCCGTTGGTATAGCCGCCTTCGACGGCATCCAGCATTTCGTTCTTGATGCGGATATTGGCGAAGGTGCCGCGCATCATGACTTCATGGTTGCCACGGCGCGACCCGTAGGAATTGAATTCACGCACGGGAACCTGACGTTCGGTCAGATATTTGCCAGCAGGTGTTTCCGCCTTGAAGCTGCCTGCGGGGCTGATGTGGTCGGTGGTGATCATGTCACCCAGAACGGCCAGAATGCGCGCATCTTTCAGGTCGGAAATGGTGCCGGCTTCGGCCCCCATGTCGCGGAAGTAGGGCGGGTTCTGGATATAGGTCGAGGATGCGGGCCAGTCATAGGTTTCCGAATCCGTGGTTTCCACAGCCTGCCATTTTTCATCGCCTTTGAAGACGTCGGCATATTTCGACGTGAAGGCGTTGCGTGTCACTGTGCGTTCGACAAGTTCGGCAATTTCCTTCTGGCTGGGCCAGATGTCTTTCAGGTAGACATCCTTGCCATCGGGTGTTTGCGCGATCGGGTCTTTGGTGATGTCAATATTCATGTCACCGGCCAGCGCATAGGCCACAACCAGCGGCGGGCTGGCCAGATAGTTGGCGCGCACATCGGGGCTGATGCGCCCTTCAAAGTTGCGGTTGCCCGACAGAACCGATGTTGCAATCAGGTCATTGTCACTGATCGCCTTGGAGATTTCTTCCTGCAACGGGCCGGAATTGCCGATGCAGGTGGTGCAGCCATAGCCCACAAGGTTGAAGCCGATGGCGTCCAGATCCTCTTGCAACTCTGCCGCTTCCAGATAGGCGGACACGACTTGCGATCCGGGCGCGAGCGAGGTTTTCACCCATGGCTTGCGTGTCAGACCCAGCGCACGCGCTTTGCGCGCCACCAGACCGGCCCCGATCATGACATATGGGTTCGACGTGTTGGTGCATGATGTGATGGACGCAATCACGACAGAGCCGTCGTGGATCGTATACTCCTCGCCATCGACCTTGGCGGTTTTGCGCGGGTCCACCGGCGCGGTCGGGGCAGGGCCTTCGTCTGCCATTCCGACAGCGTCCGCAGAGGTTGAAGTGCCACGGTATTCGGACACGACATCAAGGAATTTCTGTGCAGCCTGATCCAGCGCAGTATGGTCCTGCGGGCGTTTCGGTCCCGAAATTGCTGGAACAACCGTTCCCATATCCAGTTCCAGCGTGTCGGTATAGATGGGTGCGTAATCCGCCCCGCGCCAGAAACCGTTTTCTTTTGCATAGGCTTCGACCAGCGCCACGCGGTCCTTGTCGCGGCCGGTCTGTTCCAGATAGCGCAGCGTTTCCTGATCAATCGGGAAGAAGCCGCAGGTTGCGCCATATTCGGGGGCCATATTGGCAATGGTCGCGCGGTCGGCCAGGGGCAGGTGATCCAGCCCTTCGCCATAGAATTCGACGAATTTGCCAACCACACCCTTGGCGCGCAGCAGTTGCACAACTTTCAGCACCAGATCGGTGGCAGTCGTGCCTTCGGTCATGGCGCCGGTCAGTTTGAAACCCACCACTTCAGGGATCAGCATCGACACGGGCTGGCCCAGCATAGCAGCTTCAGCTTCAATACCGCCAACGCCCCAGCCCAGCACCGCCAGACCATTGACCATGGTGGTGTGACTGTCCGTGCCGACCAGCGTGTCAGGATATGCCACGGTTTCGCCATTCTGATCTTCATCCGTCCAGACGGTCTGGGCCAGATATTCCAGATTGACCTGATGGCAAATGCCGGTGCCCGGTGGCACAACGCGGAAATTGTTGAACGCTTTCTGACCCCATTTCAGGAAGGTATAGCGTTCGATATTGCGTTCATATTCGCGGTCTACATTCATCTGGAACGCGCGCGGATTGCCGAATTCATCAATCATCACGCTGTGGTCGATCACCAGATCAACAGGGGTCAGCGGGTTGATTTTTTGTGCGTCGCCGCCCAAGGCCTTGATGCCATCCCGCATGGCTGCCAGATCCACCACGGCCGGAACGCCGGTGAAATCCTGCATCAGCACGCGGGCCGGACGATAGGCAATCTCGCGCGGGTTTCTGCCGCCATTTTTGCCCCAGTCGGAGAAGGCCTTAATGTCGTCCAGCGACACGGTCTTGCCATCCTCGAATCGCAGCATGTTTTCCAACACGACTTTCAGGCTGGCGGGCAGTTTCGAGAACTCGCCCAGACCTGCCGCTTCCGCCGCCGGAATTGAATAATATGCAATGGTCTTGCCGCCTGCGCTTAATGTTTTGCGCGCTTTCGCGCTGTCCTGTCCGACGATAATGGTCATAAGGTGGCCTCCCTCTAGGGGTTGAAGGGTTTTGCTACATAAGCATTTGCCCTATCACTGCGGTTCGTTCAAGTGGGAATGCGCGTTTTTGTATACCATTGTGCACAAAAAATGATTTTCGACTGTTGCAGTGTTACCTTAGGGTCATGTTTGTGCTTTCCTCTCAAAACCTTGATTGGCGCGATGTCGTGGACATGGTTAGATCAGCCTTGCTTATGAAACCGGAAGGGAATGATATGCGAATGGCTCCGCGCCCGAAGGAAGCCGCTTTTGCACTGGTCGGGGTGGTCATGGGACTTGCATCCACGGCGCAGGCGCAAACCAATCCTGTTGTCGTGGAACTTTACACATCTCAAGGCTGTGCGGCCTGTCCACCTGCGGATGCAGTGTTGCAGCAACTTGCAGAACGTGATGACGTTATAGCCCTTGGACTGCATGTGGACTACTGGGACTATATCGGATGGGCCGACAGTTTCGGACAGTCCGCGTTCAGTTCCCGCCAGAAGGAATATGCGCGCAACAATGGCCGTGCATCCGTCTATACCCCGCAAATGATTATCAGCGGGCAGGACGAGGTGAAGGGATCTGCCACGATGAAGGTGATGGGGCTTATTCAGGACCATCTGGCCCAGTCATCGGGATCGCAACAGATTGTTGTATCGCTTACCCCGTCCGGCAATGGCCAGATGCGCATTGACGCGCGCTCGCCCTTCCCGCTGAAACCGCCGGCGGATATTCAGATCGTGCGCTACCGCAACACCGCCGAGGTTGAAATCATGGGTGGCGAGAATGAGGGCCGCAAGGTCACCTATCATAACATCGTCACGCAGTGGGACATTGTTGCGCAATGGGACGGACTTGAACCCTTCCGGAAAGATGTCACGCTGGATGGGTCCGGCCCTGTCGTGGTTCTGGTTCAGGAACGCGGGCAGGGGCCTATTCTTGCGGCGGCACGACAACGCTAGGGGGCTGTCCTGCGCGCGTGTGCCGTGCAGATCATGGCGAACGGGCGTTGTGTTGCCGCAAGCGCGCGGCTAAACGCAAGGACGCGTCGCAAATCTGGTAGTGTGGCAAGCCGGAATGCGGGTATTCGCGCAACATCTGCGAGGATGCGCCCGCGCGAATCGCTTTCAATTATGCGACCATAGGCATACTGTCGCTCGCAGTTTCTGGTTCAGGGGTTTGGCACAAGTGCGCAGTATTGACCGATATCTTCTGGTTCAGTTGCTGACGGTCTTTGCCTTTTTCTCGCTTGTGCTGATTTCGGTTTATTGGGTCAATCGTGCCGCACGGTTGTTCGATGCAATCGTGGGGGATGGCCAGAGTTTCTGGATTTTTCTGGAACTTTCCGCGCTGACCCTGCCCAATGTCATTCGTGTGGTCCTGCCCCTGTCTGCATTCGCAGCGGCAGTATATGTCGCCATGCGGATGACGCGCGATAACGAACTGGTGGTGCTGCAAGGCACGGGGTTGTCTTTTGTGCGGATGCTGCTGCCAGTGGCGGTTTTCGGGCTGGTGGCGGCGCTTATGCTGGCTTTCCTGATGCATGTGCTGATGCCGCTGTCGCGGATGCAGCTGGCCGAGCGTCAGGTTCAGATCGCCGAGAATATCACCTCTCGCTTGCTGCGTTCCGGGGAGTTTTTGCAACCTGCCGACGATATTGTGGTTTTCGTGCGGGAAATAACGCCTGAAGGGAAACTGCTTGATGTGTTCTTGTCTGATTCCCGCACCGCAGGCACGCGCGTCGAATATAATGCCAGTTCCGCGTTGCTGGTTCCGGGGGTGCAGGGGCCGGCGCTGGTTTTGCTGGACGGTGTCGCGCTGATCTATCGTGAAGGGCCGGATCGTTTGGGCACGCTAAGTTTTGACGATCTGACATTCGATATAGGTGCGTTGGTCGGGCCAGCGGGGCGGCGCGCGGATGTGCGCGAACTGCCCACCAGCCAGCTGATTTCGCCTGACCCCGAAGAATTAGAGACGTTGGAAATTTCTGTCGCAGAGGTCCGTTTCGAACTGGCCAGCCGTTTTGCACAGCCGTTGCTGGCGGTCATGACATCTCTGATCGGGTTTGTGGCAATCTGTCTGGGACAGTTCAGCCGGTTGGGTGTCTGGCGGCAGGTGTTGGGCGCGATTATCGTGCTGGCCCTGGTTCAGCTGGCCAGCAATGCAGCATCCGGTTTTGCGTTGCGCAATGCAGCACTCGCGTGGCTTGCCTTTCTGCCGGTTGCCCTTGGCAGTGCTGTCGTGGTGGTCATGCTGTGGTGGGCAAGCCGTGCGCGGGGGCGTGGCTGGACGGCGCGCGCGCAAGCCGGGGCTGTAACATGACGCTTGATCTGTATCTTATCCGGCGTTTGCTGGCTGCGTGTGTCATGGTTCTTGGCGTTTTCGTGGGCATGTTGCTGCTTCTGGACATGGTCGAGCAAATGCGCAGGTTCAGCGGGCAATCTGCCGGAATGGTCCAGATTTTGCGATTGTCGGCGCTGAATACACCGGAATCATTATATGAAATCGCACCGCTTGTGCTGATGCTTTCGGCGATGTGGGTTGCGCTGGCATGGTCGCGCAGTTCCGAATTTGTGGTCATCCGGTCTGCGGGGCGGTCGGTGCCGCGGCTGATTGTCGTACCGGCATTGGCATTTTTTGCCTTCAGCATTGTGTTTGTGGCCGTGATGAACCCGCTGGTTGCCAGCACAACGCGCGAATACAGCCGCGCGCAGGCGCAGCTGCGCGGCGATGCCGGAAGTGCGGTGATCATAAGCGGGCAGGATGTCTGGTTGCGGCAGGCCGACAGTCAGGGCCAGACGGTCATATTTTCACCGCGCGCAGAAGACACCGGCACTGTCTTGCACGACGTAACCTTCTTGATATTTGACGCCAATGACGGCTTGTCCGCGCGGTTGCGCGCCGCGCGGGCCGAACTGCAACCCGGTGCTTGGTCGCTGCATCTGGTCAAGCAATGGAACCTGTCGGAAATGAACCCTGAACAGCAGGCAACGCGATCGCTGCGTGTCACGCTGCCGACCGACCTGACGCCGGAACAGATCAGGGACAGCTTTGCACAGGTGCGCACCGTCCCGCTGACCCAGTTGCCGGGATTTATTGCCGCACTGGAACGGGCCGGATTCGCGGCGCTGGAACACCGGATGCGGCTGAACATGGAACTTGCCCTTCCGGTTCTGATGACGGGCATGATGTTACTGGCTTTGGGATTGTGCATTCACCACGCCCGCGCGGGCGGTGCAGGAATTCGGGCCTTGATAACGATTCTGGCTGGATTCACCTTGTTCTTTCTGCGTAACTTTGCACAGGTTTTGGGGGAAACCGGACAGGTGCCTGTCATGCTGGCTGCATGGGGGCCGCCTGTTGCAACATTGCTGCTTGCAGTGGGACTGCTGCTGAATTTGGAGGAAGGCTGATGCCTCGGGCCTGTCCGCAACATGGCCGAAAATTTCGTGCTGTCGCGCGGTCGTGCCTTGCTGCCCTGTTTGTTGCGGGGGGGCTGGTCGTGGCACCGCCCATGCCTGCATTCGCGCAGACCCAAAGTGTTGAACAGGGATTCGCCACATTGGTTGCGGACCGTCTGTTTCTGGATGGTCCAAACCGCCTGATCGCAGAAGGCAATGTTGAGGCTTTGTCAGGCCAGACGCGCTTGCGGGCAAGGCGTATCATTTATGACCGCCAGACTGGTGGTTTGCAGATCGAAGGTCCGCTGACCCTGACCGAAGGCGACAGCGTGGTAATGCTGGCGGACGCCGCAGAAATGCATGACGGGTTTCGGCGCGGGCTGATCCGCTCGGCACGGGTCGTGCTGGAGCAGCAGTTGCAGATTTCCGCCCATCAGGTCGAACGCGTGGACGAGCGCTTCACCCAGATGGATGCCGTCATCGCGTCAGCCTGTGAAATTTGCGCAGAAACGCAGACCCCGCTTTGGGAAGTGCGCGCCACACGGGTGGTGCATGATCAGCAAGAAAAACAGATTTATTTCGAGAATGCCCAGTTTCGCCTGTTCGGCTTGCCGGTGGCGTATCTGCCGCGCCTGCGTGTGCCCGATCCTTCGCTGGAACGGGCAACCGGATGGCTTAGCCCGCAGTTTGTGGTGGATACGGGCCACGGTATTGGTCTGCGCGCGCCCTATTTCATAGTTCTCTCCCAAGATAAGGACCTGACGGTCACACCCTTTTTGGGCACAAAAGGAACGCGCGCGCTGGAACTGCGCTACAGGCAGGCATTCGCCACGGGCATGCTGGAAATGGGCGGGCTGGTTGCGCGCGATTCGATTCGCAGTGGGCGCACACGGGCGATGGGCTACACACGGGGCGAGTTCGCTGTCGGGCGCGGATATGAGTTGTCATTCAATCTGACAAAAGTGTCCGACCGTTCGCTGCTGGATGATTACGACCGCTCTGAATCGCAACTGACATCCGATATCACCCTGGAGCGCGTGCGCCGCGATGAGTATGTCAGAATTCAGGCATTACACTTTCGGTCCTTGCGGCTTGTCGACACCAACCGCACCTTGCCCAATCAGATCGGGCAGGCATTCTATGAACGCCGCTTTGACATGCCGGGTCTTGGTGGCATTGCCGGGCTGCGATTCGAGGTTCACGGGCACCAACGCCGCAGCCCCCTGGCCGCTGATGTGAAATCCGTCGCGCGTTTCAGTGCGGATCTGGATTGGCGGCGTGATGCCGTATTGCCCGCAGGCGTGCTGGGGGCCGTTGGTTTTAACCTTGGGGTGGATCATTTCGACATATCACCGGGCGCGACGGGTTTTGCCCGATCCACCACCCGCGTTGTTCCCAATGTCATGGCAGAGTTGCGCTGGCCGTTGGTGCGGGGCGCTGCGGGCGGGGCAACCCATGTGGTGGAACCCGTGGCACAGGTTATCTGGGGGCGGGACCGTGTCGATGCGCTGCCCAATGACCTTAGCAGCCTGCCGGAACTGGACGAAGGCAACCTGTTCACCCACACCCGGTTTGCCGCGCGCGATCAGCGGGAAATGGGATTGCGCGCCAATCTGGGGCTAAGCTGGACACGGCATGATCCGCAGGGGTGGTCCAGCACATTGATGCTGGGACGTGTCTGGCGCAAGCGCGACCTTGGCCAGTTTTCGCCCGACTCGCCATTGGCGGGGGGGCGGTCGGACTGGCTGCTTGTCAGCTCGCTTGATACCGATCAGGGCCTGACGCTTAGCAACCGCGCCTTGTTCAATTCCGATTTCCGCCTGTCACGCAACGCGCTTGAACTGGACTGGAGCACGCAGGACTATTCCATTTCCACGACTTACATGCATATTCGCGCCGATCCTGCGGAAAACCGCCCGTCCAAAGCGGCGGAATGGTCGCTGGACGGATCGCGTGCGTTGGATGAATACTGGACCGCCAGCGTAAACTGGCGTTATGACATTGCCCGCAATCGTGCGGCACGTCTGGGGGCCGGATTGAGCTTCGAGAACGAGTGCCTGCGCATGGAGATGGAAGTCGAACGCAGATTCGCATCTGCGACATCTTCTAGCGACACGACCAGATTCGGGCTGAATATTGATGTGCTGGGCGTTGGCGGCAATCCGTCGCGGGCGCGGCGAACATGTTCCGGTGGCTGACCACCAAGGAGGGGCGGACTGCAACACTTATGCAATTAGGCCTGAAAAGCGATAGCAGCGCATAGATGACAAAGCTACACTTGTCATGTATGCCAACACCTGAGTGACCATGAAATTTCCAGACCAACCGAACGGACCTGACCTGATGCGTTTTTTCAAATCTTCCATCGTTTCGCGGCTTGGCATTGTGATGATGCTGTGTGTCGCCGGGGTGCTTTGGGCAGCGACAGCCGCACAAGCTCAAGGCACGTTTGCGCCTGCGCGCAAGGTCAATGACCGGATCATCACGAATTATGATGTTGCCCAGCGGGTGGCATTTCTGGAATTGCTGAATACCGGCGCCGCCGATATGCGCCGCGAAGCGCTGACCCGCCTGACCGAAGAGGCGGTGCAACAGGATTATGCGCGCCGTCAGGGCATTCGCGTGACCAGCGACGAGGTGGCCGAGGGGATGGCCGAATTCGCAGCGCGCGTCGAGTTGAGCACAGAAGAAGTGCTGGGCGTCATGCGTGAAAGCGGGATTGATGCCGAAACCTTCCGGCAGTTCGTCACAGTGGGCCTTTTGTGGCGCAAGGTGGCAGAACGCGAATTTCCGGGCGTGGTGTCGGTCACTGACAGTGATGTTGCGCGCGCCCGCGATGTTGCGGCCATTCGCGGCACAACCCGCGTTCTGGTCTCCGAGATATTCCTGCCGAGCGATCCTGAATTCGCCGATGCTGTCGGCCAGATCATGGAAATGATCGATGCCGCACGCACGGCAGAAGAATTTTCCAACATCGCCCGAGAGTTCTCGCTGGCGGGCACCCGCGATCAGGGCGGGCGTCTGGACTGGATGCCATTGGAAAACCTGCCCGGAAATATTGCCGCGCCACTTTCCGTGGCGCGCCCCGGTGAAATCGTTGGCCCGTTGGAATTGAGCGGAGCCTTTGCATATTTCCAGCTGCGCGCCAGTGACAGCACCCGCGATATACCCGCCGACCAGATTGAACTGACCTATAAACGCCTGCTGCTTCCCGGTGGGCGGAGCGAAGCTAACCTTGAACGGGTGGCGCGCATCCGTGCAGGCGTGCGCAGTTGTGCCGAGCTTGGGGGCTTTGCTGGCGACCTTAGCGACGATTCATTGAGCGAGCGCACCGAATTACAGCGCAATATCGCGCAATCCGATGCTGTGGAACTGGCACGCCTTGATCGCAATGAAGTGTCTGCAAACACGGTCGAGGGTAACAATCTGGTAGTTTTGATGCTGTGTGCGCGTGAATTGCAGTTCGAGGACCGCCCCAGTGACAACCGGATGACCGATATGCTGTTCGATCAGCGCATCGGGCGCATGGCGGATGTCAAATTGCAGGAACTGGTCGCAGACGCGGAAATTCGCGACTATTGACGGACGCGCATGGCCGTTGCCTTGCGGTTTGCAGGGGCGGCGATCTTGACTATCACAAAAGCCGCACGGGTTTCTGTGCGGCTTTTGTGTTTGGGGTGTCGTCCGATAAGGTTGAAGCATACGGTTGGCGGGTGGTGCTGGCCTTGTTGAAGTTTCCCAAGGCGCGGAGCAAAGGGCGCAGCCCGCCCACGCCATAGGTCTGGCCGTCCTGCGGCCTGCCGATTACTCTGATGGCAGTCCAAGCCTTTGATCTTGTGAGTATGCAGCCTGCATAAACTGCATTCTTATAATGTCGGATCGGCAGTCTCCGGCCCACCGCTGGCGCGGGCTTTGTCCAAGTCACAACCATCCCCTTAAAGGCCCAAATTACCCAGCCCTGCGATACTGTCTGACATGGCAATGCGACAGGTCCGCGCCTATTGGGGGCTGTCGGACGACCGCGCGCCGCGTTCGCGGTAGGGGGTGGTGTTGTAATGCGCGCGGTAGCATTTTGAAAAATGCGACGGTGACGTAAACCCCGATGCCAGTGCCACGTTGATCACACTCATATCCGTTTGCATCAGCAGGTTGCGGGCACGCTCAAGTCGCAATTCGGTGTAATAGCGTTTTGGACTGCGGTTCAGATAGCGGCGGAACAACCGCTCTAGCTGGCGGGTGGACATGTCCACTTCCTCGGCCAGATCGGCGGGGCTGATCGGGTCTTCGATATGGCTTTCCATAATCTCGATCACGCGGGCCAGTTTCGGGTGCCTGACACCAATGCGCGCAGGGATCGACAGGCGCTGCGTATCGCGATTCGTGCGAATGGACGAATAGATCAACTGGTCAGCCACGGAATTGGCCACCGGACTGCCATGTTCATTGGCGATCATGGTCAGCATCATATCCAGCGATGCCATGCCACCCGCCGATGTGACGCGTGTTCCATCAATCACAAAAACAGATTTTGTCAGGTCGATTTCGGGAAAATCCTCGGCAAAGCCGGTATGGTTTTCCCAGTGGATCGTCGCGCGCCGGTTGTCCAGCAAACCTGCCTTGGCCAAGGCCCAGCCACCGGTGCAGATACCACCGATTATATTGCCATACCGTGCCCGTTTGCGCAGCCACGCCAGAATATTTGGGGTTGTTGCGCGTTTTGCATCCACGCCGCCGCAGACGATGACGGTGGCTTCCTTGTGCAGGTTTTCCATGCCGGAATGAACAGTGACTTGCGTGCCGTTGGAACAAATCACCGGCTGTCCGGTATCGCTGATCAACTGCCAGGTATACAGTGTTGTCCCCGCAACCCTGTTGGCCAGCCGCAAAGGTTCTATGGCCGCAGAAAACGCAATCAGCGTGAATCTGTCCAGCAGCAGAAACGCAAAATGGCGCGGTATTGTTATGGCCGGCTGGGCCGCAGCCGGCTGAACACGGGACGGGGGGGGATTTGTTTTCGTGGAACTTGCCATCTTGGGTGCTGCATCATTCTGATGGATATCGATGGACACAATCAGCTTTCATTCAACGTGACAAGCCCAATCGTGTTTGCATACCCGGCCCCACCTTCGTATAGAGGCACCTGCGGTTGCGACCGCTAACACATCGGATCAAGATAAACCGGAGGGTGCCATGACCAATGGCTGGACGAAATCAACCTGGCGCAACAAGCCCCGGATCCAGATGCCCGATTATCCGGATCAGAATTTGCTGGCCGGTGTCGAAGGGCAGTTGTCGAAATACCCGCCGCTGGTATTCGCGGGTGAAGTGCGCGCCCTGAAACGCAAGCTGGGCGCCGCCGCCAAAGGCGAGGCATTCTTGCTGCAAGGGGGCGATTGCGCCGAGAGCTTCTCTGAATTCACGGCTGATACTATTCGCGACACATTCAAGGTGCTGTTGCAGATGGCGATTGTGCTGACTTACGGTGCCAAAGTGCCTGTAGTCAAGGTTGGCCGTATGGCGGGGCAGTTCGCCAAGCCGCGCTCCGCGCCGATGGAAACTGTGGGCGGCGTGGACCTTCCCAGCTATCGCGGGGATATCATCAACGGGTTCGATTTCACCGCCGAGTCGCGCATTCCGGACCCGAACCGTATGCTGCAAGCCTATACCCAAGCCGCAGCCAGCCTGAACCTGCTGCGCGCTTTTTCAAAGGGCGGGTATGCAGATATGCACCGTGTCCATAACTGGACGTTGGGCTTTGCCAGTGGCGACAAGGCAGAACGCTACCGCGAAATGACAAACCGTATTTCCGACACGCTGGATTTTCTGACCGCTGCGGGCATCACGTCCGAGACCAACAGGGATCTGGCCGAGGTGGATTTCTTCACCAGCCATGAAGCGCTGCTACTGGAATACGAAGAAGCGCTGTGCCGGATCGACACCACCTCTGGCATGCCAGTGGCGGGGTCGGGGCACCTGATCTGGATTGGTGACCGGACCCGTCAGCCAGACGGTGCGCATGTCGAATTCTGCACAGGCGTTCAAAACCCGATCGGCCTGAAATGCGGGCCATCCCTGAGCGCGGATGACCTGAAGACGCTGATTGCCAAGCTGAATCCCGAGAACGAGCCGGGCCGCCTGACATTGATTGCACGCTTCGGCGCAGGCAGCGTTGGCGATCATCTGCCACGCCTGATAAAGGCCGTGCAGGAAGAAGGGGCGAATGTGCTTTGGACCTGTGATCCGATGCATGGCAACACCATCAAGTCATCAACCGGATACAAGACGCGCCCGTTTGATTCGGTGTTGCGCGAAGTGTGCGAATTCTTTGCTGTGCATAATGCAGAAGGGACCATTCCGGGCGGCGTTCATTTTGAAATGACCGGTCAGGATGTGACTGAATGCACGGGCGGCCTGCGTGCCGTGTCGGACGAGGATTTGTCGCAGCGCTATCACACAGCCTGCGATCCGCGACTGAATGCCAGCCAGTCACTTGAACTGGCCTTTCTGGTTGCAGAACAGCTTGTCGGGCGCCGCGAGAAGCTGGCCGCTGCCATGTAAGTCTGCGGGCCGCAGGGCATGTATTGAACATAAAAAAAACCGCGCCGGGGCAGATGCACCGGCGCGGTTTTCGCTCGGGTCGCGGTTGAATTGTCGGACGCCTACGCCTTGCCGCCCTTGATGACGCGCAGGAACGACGCCGCCTTCGATGGCAGTTCCGGTTCAGGCAGAATCTGCGGTGCCGCAAGTCCGAAGCGGCGGGGGGTGCGACCGATCTGCCCCTTGTGCCCGACTACGCCCAGAACGCGGGAAATGCGCCCCTTGCTGTCGCATAGTGGCATCATCGCCAGCAACCCGTCCAGTTGGGGCCGACCATAGCCTTCTTCGCCCTGCAAGGACAATGTCACGCGCGCGCCACGGCTGACCTGTTCGCACGCTGTCATGATTTCTTCGCGCGCAGTGCCGCAAAACAGCGTGGTCAATGGCATGCCGCGCATGTCCATCCCTGTCATTTCCTCGACGCGATGCCCGATGATGCGCAGCCGCGCCACACGCGGGGTGACCAGTTCTGCCAGAAACACATGTGCCAGAACATCCGACAGGGCGCGCGCATCAACCAGCATCCGGTCGGGGGCCAGCCCCGTCTTTGGCAGTGATGCCCAATAGGTGCAAACGCGGTTGATCATGGAAAAGCTGGCGTCGCGTGTATCAGTCGCGTTCAGCATTGCTGCGTTTCTCGGGGTGAATGCGGATTCGGTCATTGCTATACCTTTCAACTCGGCGGAAGTTCATATGTGGCGCATGGGCGGGACCAGATCTTCCGGCTTTCTGCCGACTTCATATTCTGGCAACATGTCTTAATAAGGCATGAATAGCGCAATTTTTTCCCAATTTCTGCCACATTTTGCGGAAATGGTTAACGCGCGCAGACCCGGCGCGGGCATCTCTGGCTGAACGGGCATTTGTTACAAGGAAAATCGCCATGTATTCGATGACGGGTTTTGCCAGCAAATCCACTGCTACGGCGATTGACGGGGTTGATCTGGACCTTGAATGGGACATGCGTTCGGTGAATGGGCGCGGCCTTGATGTTCGTCTTAGATTGCCGGAAGGTATTGGCTTTATTGAGAAAAAACTGAGGGATCGTCTGGCCGCCTGTGTTTCGCGCGGCAATGTCACCGTGACACTGAAGGCCAGTTTTCGCGGCGTCACTTCGATCGGGATGATAGATCATACCGTGCTGGATGCGGTTCTTGCGGGCATGACCGCAGTGACCGCCAAGGCGCAGTCGATAGGGGTTCAGCTGTCGGCCCCGTCTGCCCTTGATGTGCTGGCATGGCGTTCGGTTATGCCCTCGGGACATGATTTCGCCGCATTTGACACCGCGAATCTGGGCCAGATTGTGGCGCAGGATTTCGAGTTGCTGCTGCATGATTTCAACGCCATGCGATTAAGCGAAGGACAGAAGCTTGCGCAGGTCATCGATGCAATGCTGGACAGGATTGACGCGTTGACCATGGCCGCCCGTGACCTGCTGCCAGAACGCAGGCGGGCACTGGCCGAGGCGATGCGCAAAGCCGCAGAGCACCTGACCGAAGCTGTGCGCCCAGACGGTGCGCGGATTGAACAGGAGCTTGCCCTGATTGCGATCAAGGCAGATGTCACTGAAGAGCTGGACAGGTTAAGCGCGCATTGTGACGCCGCGAAGGATCTGTTGCAGCAAGATGGGGGCATTGGGCGCAGGCTTGATTTTCTGACACAGGAATTCAACCGCGAAGCAAATACCCTGTGTTCCAAAGCGCAACATCTTGGGCTAAGCAGGATTGGACTTGAACTGAAAGCCGTGATCGATCAGATGCGCGAGCAAGTTCAAAACCTGGAGTAACCACTATGACACGACGCGGCCTGCTGATCATCCTGTCCTCTCCGTCAGGGGCAGGGAAATCAACATTGGCCAAGCGTCTTATTGCTTGGGACCCGTCCATCCGGTTTTCGGTTTCAGCGACGACACGCGCCCCCCGACCGGGCGAAATGGATGGTCGCGAATATTATTTCCGCACCCGCGAAGATTTCACCGCTATGATTGATGCGGGCGAGATGCTGGAACATGCCGAGGTGTTCGGAAACTACTACGGATCGCCCAAGGGACCGGTGGAACGGGCTATGGCGCAGGGCCACGACACCTTGTTCGATATCGACTGGCAAGGCGGCCAGCAGGTGCGCAATTCATCCCTGGGCAAGGATGTCATCTCAGTCTTCGTGCTGCCGCCATCTATTGCGGAGCTCGAATCGCGCCTGCGTGGCCGCGCCCAGGACAGTGACGAGGTGATCGCGGGGCGGATGCAAAAGTCCCGCGATGAAATCAGCCATTGGGCAGAATATGATTACGTTCTGGTCAATGATGATCTGGACGCCACGGAAAAAGCCCTGTGCGGGATCATTCAGGCCGAACGCCAGCGTCGCGACCGCCAACCGTGGCTCAATGACTTTGTTCGCACGTTGAATACGGAATTTGAGGCGGGCAAGGCCTGATCGCGGTCGCCCGTGTATCGGCGCTGTGCGCGGCCTTTCGGTATGGGGGGCGATGAGCCCGCGATTTTTTGCGCAACAAGCAGTCCGGTTTTTTTTGCGTATATGACAAATATGATTTTGCCGCCCGTTTACATTTGGTTATGATATTTCTTCTATGGATAGCATTTGAAGTTATATGCGGATTTGACAAAATGTTGATACTACCCATGCTGATTGCGATACTGACCGGGCTTGTGTCTGCGGGACTGGTTCTGGTTTCGGGCCATAGCGTGTTCTGGGCATTTGTTGCCTATAGCCTTTTCGGCGGTGCGGGTTTGTTTCTGGCGTCTTTGGCTGTCGTCGCGTCAGATGCGTATATGCGTAATCCCACCTAAGAAAGCCTTAGATAAGACACTGCCGGTTTTGCTTTCCGTCTGTTCGTGCTGCATAAGGTGCGAAACCCCCAAACATGGCAGGACAGGATGCAAAGCGACATTTCCACCCGAAAAGCATTGGCCCGTGCGGAGGCCACAACGCGCAGGAATGCGGCGTTTCTGGCGGACCAGTCCGGCACGGATGCAGATACCGCAGCGGTTTGTTTCAACCAATTGTTGAGCATGCGGTTTGGTGCCGATCTGGCGGGAATCGCGTTGGCAGGGTACATGCCGATGCGATCAGAACTAAGCCCGCTGGCCATCATGACACACCATCCCGGACCTGTTTGTGTGCCCGTCATCGCGGGTGCAGGCCTGCCGCTGGAATTTCACCGATGGACGCGAGAAACGCGAATGACTGAAGGACCGTTCAAGGCACTGATTCCCGCACAACGCGACCCGGTGACGCCCAAGGCCCTGATCGTGCCGCTGCTGGCATTCGACCGCAACGGCTATCGGCTGGGCTATGGTGGCGGGTTTTACGACCGGACGTTGGAAAAGCTGCGCAACGCAGGCTCCGTGCTTGCAATCGGTCTGGCGTTCGATGCGCAGATATGTGACGCGCTTCCGGTCGAAGATACAGACCAGCAACTTGATGCGGTGGTGACAGGCAGCGGCGTCGTTTGGTCAAGGCTGGATTAGATCATGTCGCGCAAAGCGGGAACCGGTTTTGCGCGTCCGGCACATGCGTTATCAGAAGGCTGGAGTGGGTCGTGTGAATGCAAATCAACACGACGCGCTCTGGCGGCTGTTTCATATTCTGGGTTTGCTGTGTCTGCCGAGGGCATCTGCCGGATTGTCTGCACCAGCGGCGCTTCTGGACGTGCCATAACGCCGGGGCAGGTGCACTGCGCCGCCCCCGCACCCAAGAACCGGATGAACTGCAAGCCCCGTTTTGGGGGCACTCAATGCAGGTTCAGGCAGGCGCCTTATTCTGCGCCGACAACCCGCTGAAAAGCTTGTTCATCTTCATCAAGACTATCGGGTGATACAGGCGTTAATGGAAATTCTTCTTCTGGCAGCCCCTCGCGCGACAGCAGCACCGCGACAGGGCGGGCCGCGGGAATATGGGAACAGACTATCATGACCACCACCATGAAGGGCACGGCAAGGAACATGCCGGGTATGCCCCAGACCGCGCCCCAGAACGCCAGTGAAATGATGATCCCGAATGACGACAGGCGCAGTGTCTTGCCCATCAGCATCGGGTCGATGACATTTCCCAGAAGAAACTGCGCCATGCCCGCCAGAACAAAAATCAGCACGGCGGTAGACGGTTCTGCGACCTGAATATAGGCCACAAGCGTGACAATCAGCGTTGCAATAATGGACCCGACAGACGGGATGAAGTTCAACACAAAGGTCAACAAGCCCATTGCCGCTGCGAATTGCAGGTCAAAGACCTTCATGATCAGGAACACCACAATGCCCGTCACACTGCTGATCAATGTTTTGACCAGCAGGTAGCGGTTTACCCGCCGGATGATGGACCCGATAATGGCATTCACACGTTTTGCCTGTTCCTTATGGGTCATCAGGTTTTCAAGCTTGGTGTCGAACCAGACCCGTTCGGCGAACATGAAGCCCACAAACAGAATAATCAGCACCGACTGGCTAAGGATTGTGCCCGCCTGACCGGCGGCAGAGCGCAGATAGCCTGAAATTTCGATACTGCGCATCGTTTGCAGCACCGATTGTTCCACATCCTCGCCCATCCACGAAAACATCTGCGCAATCGCGCTTTGTGCGTCATCGGTGTAGGACAATGTTGTGGTCAGCACGGTATTTATCTGCGAAATCACCAGCCCCGCCAGTGTCAGCAACCCCGACGCAATCAGGAACACCGCCGCGACAGAGGCCAGCCAGTTGGTAATTCTGAAATTGCCCAGCCGCAGGCGGGAAATGGAATTTATTGCGTCCGATGTCAGCGAAAACAGGATAATCGCAATCGCCAGTGCGATCAGAATGAATTTTGCCTGCACCAGCAAAAACAGGATGACGGCAAATGCAATAATGCCCATCAGCCATGTCTGTAGCCTGAATTTTTCGCCAAAAGTCAGACGGTTGACTGTTGAAAGGCGCGGGTTTTCCGGTTGGTCTGGCATCTGATCCTGAATGACTGACGGTTTCGCACGGTTCGAAATAAGTATGGGCGCGATTGCGGCAACGCACAACCCCGCACACGCCTGCGGCCCTGTCAAAATGCGGCGCGGTTATGGGTTGGTGCGCAGGATGTAGGCGGCAATCGCGTCAAGTTCGGATTTGTCCAGTTGTTGAAGGCTGTTGACAACCGCAGCCATCGACCCACCCACAACATCAAAATCCGGCGTGAACCCGCTTTCAAGATAGGCGCTTATGTCAAACAGTGACCAGTTGAAATCCGGCCCTGAAATTGCGGGAATGCGCCCTTGTCCTGAGGGGTTGGGCGCGCCCAGCATCCATTGGCTGACGTCCAGCGCACCAAGGGCGTTGCGCGGGGTGTGGCATTCGGCGCAATGGGCCAGCGCTTCGGACAGGTAGCGCCCGCGTGCTTCGGTTTGGGTCAGATCGCCTGTGATGGTCCAGTCATCATCCAGATACAGCGCTTTCCACACCCCGACGCTGCGCCGTATGTTGAACGGAAACGCCAGATCATGCGCGCGTGACGGTGTGGCATCTGCGGGCAGGGTGGTCATGAAGGCATAAAGATCCGCAATGTCCTGCGGGTCTGCCTTGATATATGCAGTATAGGGGAAAGCCGGATAATAATGCTGCCCATCCGGTGAAACGCCCGCCATCACGGCATTTATGAATTCATCCTGTGACCACGCGCCGATCCCATGGACCGGATCGCTGCTGATATTCGGGGCATGGAAGGTGCCGAAATCAGACGCAAACGCCCGCCCGCCCGCAAGAACCAGCGGGTCGGCATCTGACGCGGGCGCCATGTGGCATGATGCACAGCCGCCTGCATGGAACACGGCCTCTCCGTTTTGTGGATCACCCGTCAGGCCCGCGATGCGCGCCGCCGATACGGGTGTTGGCGCACTTACCCACCAAAGGGTCGCGGCGACCGCCGCGCCGCCAATGGCCACCCCGGCCAGTAGTGTCAGAACCGGCTTATTGCTGCGTGAATATGGGTCTGGTGTGGTCATGATGATGGTGCATTCGGATATGTGTCAATTACAGGGAAACGCCCGCGCGACACAGCCGCACGGGCGCCTCTTTTCGTGTCTAACCCGCGCTGGTCCGGTCAGCTTGCTTCTGCGCGGTAGGTCTGATGACAGGCCTGACAGGCCGCGCCAAGCGCGCCGACAGCGGGACGCAGCGCGTCCATTCCGTCACTTGCAACGGCCTGCACGCCTTCAGCGGCTGTCTGAAGGTCGGTAAATTTCGCGACAAAATCATCCAGGTTTTCCCAGATGGCTGGCAAGGCGCGTGTGCCGTCAACGCTGTCTGCGTCGGTTCCTTCGGGCCACAGGCGGCTTTGGTCATGGCGGGTTATGTGAAACAGGTTGTCGGCCGCGGTTTGCGCAAGATCGGCGTCATAATCCACGCGTCCCTGCGCCATGCCGCCCAATACTGCAAAATTATGGACGATCAGGTTGAACTGGCCCTGACGTTGCCCAATTTCGGGATTTTCCTGCGCCAAAACAGGCAAGGCAAGAAAGCTGCAAATCAGGCTTGCGCCAAAAACGGAACGTGGCTTCATGAATATCCCTCAGGCTGGTTAATACTGGCACCTTCACCTTACGATGCCGCCCGCGAAGATCAACACACGGGCGCGTGATGCCGCCCTCAGGTGAAGCGCACCTTGCCGATATAGGGCAGGTTGCGGTTTCTTTGGGCGTAGTCAATGCCGTAGCCAACCACAAATTCATCAGGAATTTCAAATCCGGTCCATCTGGCGCGAATATCCATTTCGCGTCTGGATGGTTTGTCCAGAAGCGCGCAGACTTCCAGCCGCGCGGGGCTGCGCGCCAACAACATTTGCAGCACATGGCTAAGCGTGTAGCCTGTATCCACAATGTCTTCGACAACCAGCACATCCCGCCCCGCTATTTTTCCGCTAAGATCCTTGAGAATGCGCACCTCGCGGGCGGATTGGGTGGAGTTGCCATAGCTGGACGCTTCCAGAAAATCGACCTCGACGGGCAGGTCGATCTCGCGCACCAGATCGGCAATAAACACAAACGACCCGCGCAGCAGACCGACCACGACCAGCTTTTCGGTGCCCGCAAAATCGCGGGTGATTTCGCTCGCCAGTTCCTCGACCCGTGCCGCGATTTGCTTGGCGCTGATCATCTGGTCGATGACATAAGGTTTTTGCGTCATTTCAGCCTCTTGATTTTTCGGGCCGACTTTAGGACATGTGCACAACACAGGAAAGAGTGAACACATGCCGCAGCATCATGAGCACCGCGATATGCCGTATACAGCGCAGCAGATTTTCGATCTGGTGGCAGATGTGGCGCGCTATCCGGAATTCCTTCCATGGACGTCGGCTGCGCGAATCCGTTCGCGCAAGCCAATCGATGGCGGCGAGGAGCTGGAGGCCGATCTGGTCATTTCCTTCAAGGTGTTCCGCGAACGCTTTGGCAGCCGCGTCAAACTGTTCCCCGACAAGGGAGAGATTGACACCGCCTATATTGACGGGCCATTCAAGTATATGCAGTCACGCTGGCAGGTTCAGGACAATCCGGCGGGCGGGTGCGTGGTGGATTTTCATGTCGATTTCGAATTCCGCAACCCGGTGCTGCAAAAGCTGATCGGCGTTGTGTTCGATCAGGCCATGCGCCGGATCGTGGGCGCGTTTGAAGCGCGCGCCAAGGCCCTTTACGGCTGATCATCAGCGCTGGTCAGTGCCTGCAACATCAGACTCAGGGCATGCGCGACAGTGGCCTGCCGGACATTTGCGCGGCCCAGTGGCCCGAATTCGACCGTTTCCACGCGGACGCCCTGCGCATCTGCCAGCGCGAAGCACACGCGCCCTTCGGGTTTGCGCTCCGACCCGCCGGGGCCTGCAATGCCGGTCACTGCGACCGCCAGCCCCGCTGCGGACCGCGCCAGTGCCCCTTGCGCCATCTCTGCCGCCACCTGTTCCGACACCGCCCCGAAGGCGTCCAGTGTTGCGGCCTGCACCCCCAGCATCTGTTCCTTCGCGGCGTTTGAGTAGGTGACAAACCCGCGATCCACCACATCCGATGATCCCGCAATATCGGTCAGCGCGGCAATGATCATGCCGCCGGTGCAGCTTTCGGCTGTGGCAATCCTCACCTTGCGCGCGCGGGCTGCGCGCAAAACATCATCGGGCTGGGTCATACCATCAAGACCCCATGCGCAAGGACGGCCAGCACGATGACCACCACCGCCGCGAACGCGCCCGCGATCATGTCATCCAGCATCACGCCCAGCGGTGTGTGTAACCTGTCGGCCCAGCCCACAGGGCCGGGTTTCAGAATATCAAACGCCCTGAATGCGATGAAGGCCACAATCCAGCCCGGCCATAATGCCGATACCGCCACGCCTTGCATCATTGCGCCGATTGACACGGGCCACAGCGCCAGCCACATGCCCGCCACTTCATCAATCACAATCTCTGACGGGTCGGGGTCTGCCATGCCGCGGGTTTCCTGAATGGTGACCCACCAGCCCAGCAGGAACACCAGCGCTGTGGCCAGCGCCAGCAACCAGAACCCGCCCAACACATGCAGACCCCATGCCACAGGCAGCGCGGCCACAGTGCCCCATGTTCCGGGCGCGGGCCGCAACAGCCCCGCCCCGAAAAAAGTTGCAATCAGACGTGTCATGCGCATGCCGCACTCCTTTTCATCTTGCCCCCAAATACTCTCGGGGGTGAATGGGCCGCAGGCCCAGAGGGGGCAGAATGCCCCTTTACTGTCCCATCACTGTGCAATCAGGCATGCGGTTGCAAGCGCTGCAATGCCTTCTTCGCGGCCGGTGAAGCCCAGTTTTTCCGATGTGGTGGCCTTCACGCTGATGCGCGCCACGTCAATGCCCGTGATGTCTGCAAGCGCGTGGCGCATGGCTTGTGCATGCGGGCCAATCTTGGGGTATTCGCAAATCAGTGTCACATCGCAATTGCTGATGCGAAAGCCACGCCTGCGCGCCAGTTCCACCGCATGGCGCAGGAAAATGTGACTGGCCGCGCCCTTCCATTGCGGGTCGCTGGGGGGGAAGTGCTGGCCGATATCGCCTTCGCCAAGCGCACCATAGATGGCATCGCTCAGCGCATGCATACCAACATCGGCATCCGAATGGCCTTGCAATGCGCGATCATGGGGGACCAGCACGCCGCACAGCCAGCAGCCGTTTCCCGCCCCGAAGCGGTGCACATCAAATCCGTTTCCCAGCCTGATATCCATCGCCTGCCCACTCCCTTCATGCAAACCCGTCTTTTTCCGTAGGATAGCATCCGCACGGTCAAAATCAGCAGGATATGTCAGCTTGAAATTATCTTCGCAACCTTGTGTTATGACAACATCATGTCCCGCCAGACGCGCAATTTCCACGTCATCATCGGCGGGGCCGGTATGTGCGCGATGCGCCGAATGGATGGCCGTAAAATTAAACCCCTGTGGCGTTTGCGCGCGGTAAAGCCCGTCGCGGGGCACAGCCCCACAGACAACCCCATCCGCACCCTGCCACAACGCATCACTGACAGGCAGTGCAGGTGCGGCCGCTGGTGCGGTTTCAAGGGCTGCAAGAACGCCGTTGATGACTGCGGCGGCGGCGAACGGGCGCGCCCCGTCATGAATCAACACTTTGTCGGGCGGGTCCGGTGCCAGTGCATCCAGTGCGGCGCGAACCGATTGAATGCGCGTCGTACCACCCGCCACGATCTGCACGCCGCTTAGGTCCAGATCTTGCGCGCACGCGAAATCGTCAGGGTGCAGCACCAGAACCAGCCGCGTCAGCCCGCCGTCGCGCAGCGCGTCCAGCGTATGCGCCAGAACCGGACGGTTGGCCAATCTGCGCCATTGTTTGGGCGTGCCACTGCCTGCGCGGGTTCCGCGCCCGGCGGCGACAATGATTGCAGCGATGCTATGCGTCATGTCGGGCCTCTTGCTTGCGCGACTGCTATAGGCTGAAGCAGGGGGTGCTGACAATCCACGCGTTGACGGATCATGCGTGATTAAAATATAGGCGCTTGATGAAATTCGCGTCACAGCTTTGGTTAGTTCGTTTGCGCTGCGTGGTCCATTGGGTGTATGGCGGCTGTAGAACTTCAGGATAGGGCGCATGACGGCAACCAACACAGCACTGGACAGGATCACGTTGACGGGCGCTGACAGGCGCGTGACTATCACGCCCCCGGTGTTGCTGGCCCCCTTGGCGGGGATCACCGATCTGCCATTCCGTCGCGTGGTGGCGCAGTTCGGGGCGGGGTTGGTGGTGTCGGAAATGGTGGCCAGTCAGGAAATGGTGCAGGCCAAGCCATCGATGCGCGCCCGCGCCCGCAGCGAATTGGGTCTGGGCGAGGCGCGCACCGCCGTGCAGATTGCAGGGCGCGACCCGCATTGGATGGCGCAGGCCGCCCGCATGGTCGCGGATGGCGGGGCCGAGGTGATCGACATCAATATGGGCTGTCCCGCCAAGAAGGTTGTGGGCGGCATGTCAGGCTCGGCCCTGATGCGCGAACCTGATCACGCCCTGCGCCTGATTGATGCAGTGGTGGGCGCTGTGTCCATTCCGGTCACGCTGAAAACCCGTCTGGGCTGGGATGATGATTGCCTGAACGCCGCGCATCTGGTGCAGCGTGCTGCGGCGTCGGGTGTGCGGATGGTCACCATTCACGGCCGCACCCGCTGCCAGTTCTACAAAGGGCAGGCCAACTGGCGCGCGATTGGTGATGTGGTGCGCGCCACGCATATTCCGGTTATCGCCAATGGCGATATTTTGTGCGCTGACACCGCGCGCGCGGCCCTGTCGCAATCGGGCGCGGCGGGGGTGATGGTCGGGCGCGGGACGCAGGGGCGGCCATGGGTTCTGGCGCAGATTGCGGCAGATCTGTTCGGACAGCCGCACCCTGATGTGCCGACAGGGTCTGCACTGGTTGATCTGGTGGCTGCGCATTATGAAGACATGCTGTCGTTTTACGGCACCGCGCTGGGCATGAAGGTCGCGCGCAAACATCTGGGGTGGTATGCACAATATGCGCAAGGGTGCGCGCAGCTGCGCCGGCACATGCAGACATCGCATGAACCCGCACAGGTTTTGCGGCTTTTGCCCGACGCTCTTTCTCCGGTGGCTGATATGGGAGTGGCTGATATGGGGCAGGCCGCATGACACCACCGGTTACAGGGGCAATCTGGTCTGCGCTTCCCTTGCCTGCGCTGATGGTCGGGGTGGTGAAAGGCCAGGAAACTATTGTGGACTGCAACCCTTCGGCCGAGCAGTTTCTGGGCGTGTCGCGGCGCGGCGTGCTGGACCGCGCATTGGCGCAGCTTATGCAAATGGATGCGTCGCTGGATGTCGCCCTGGAGCGGTGCCGGGCCAATCGCGCGCCGGTTTTCATCAACGATGTGCATCTGACCATTGGCATCCGCGCGCCGGTTCAGTGCTCGTTGCAACTGGCGCTTATCGGGGACAGTCAGGATCTGGTGTTGTTGCTGATCAACCCGCGCGAAATCGCGGGCAAGCTGGGTCAGGCAGAAGGTATCCGCCAATCCGCGCGATCGGTCATCGGCATGTCGCAGATGCTGGCGCATGAAATCAAGAACCCGCTGGCAGGGATTGCAGGGGCCGCGCAGCTTTTGTCGATGAACCTGCGCGCTGAGGACCGTGAACTGACCGATCTGATTGTCGAGGAAACACAGCGTATTGTGAAACTTCTCAATCAGGTGGAACAGTTTGGAAACCAGCGCCCGCCAGATTGTGGGCCGGTCAATATTCACGATGTGCTGGAACGCGCGCGCCGGTCCGCTGCGGTAGGTTTTGCCGCGCATATGCGCATTACCGACAGTTATGACCCGTCATTGCCGCCTGTCTGGGCCGATCCTGACCAGTTGTTGCAGGTGTTTCTGAACCTGTTGAAAAATGCATCACAGGTCCAGCCCGCCGGTGGGCGGATACGCATCAAGACCTATTTCGAGCAATCGCTGAGGGTGCGCGGTGGCCATGGCGAGGATGTGGCCCTGCCCATCCATATTGAAATTATAGATGACGGGCCAGGCCTGCCTGAAGACATTGCGGGTGACATTTTCGACCCCTTCGTGTCCGGGCGGGAAAATGGCACAGGTCTGGGGCTTGCCTTGGTGTCCAAGATCATATCAGCGCATACCGGCTGGATCAGCGTAGACAGCAAACCTGGCCGGACCGTGTTTCGAATTTCCCTACCCCGCGCGCCGCAGGCGCCGCAGGAGCCAATCCCAACGGAGTATGCCTGATGGACGGAACTGTCCTTGTCGCTGATGATGACCGAACAATCCGAACCGTATTGACGCAGGCGCTGACGCGAGCAGGCTGCAAGGTCCATGCGACTTCCAGCCTGACAACGCTGTTGCGCTGGGTCGAGGAAGGCCGCGGCGATCTGGTGATTACAGATGTCATGATGCCAGACGGCAACGGGATCGAAATGATCCCGAAAATCAGTCAGGAACGTCCTGACCTGCCGGTTATCGTGATTTCAGCGCAAAACACCATCATGACTGCCATTCAGGCCAATGAAGTGGATGCGCATGATTACCTGCCCAAACCCTTTGACCTGCCGGAATTGCTGAAGCGGGCAGGGGCTGCGATGAAGAACCGCAGGCTGATGTCGTCGACCGAAGTTGTCAACCGCCCCGCATCGGCGCCACCGCGTGGTGATGTTCTAAGTATGGACGGGCTGCCGCTGGTCGGGCGCACACCTGTGATGCAGGAACTGTACCGGCTGATTGCGCGGGTCATCAATTCGGCCATGCCGGTTCTGATAACGGGGGAGTCGGGCACAGGGAAATCCTTGATCGCGCGTACCCTGCATGATTTGTCTGACCGGCGCGGCCAGCCCTTCATCAGCGCCACATCCGAAGATTTCCGTTCGCCCGATGGCGCGCAAACGTTGTTGTCGCGGGTGCGCGGGGGCACATTGTTATTCGATGAACTGGGCAGCTATGACGACGAGGCGCAGTTGCGTGCCGCGCGCGTTCTGGACATGGTGCAGGATGACGGCCCGCGCATCATGGCAACCGCGCAGTCAAACCTTGCCAAGGCACTGGCCGAAGGAAAACTGCGCGAAGATTTGTATTACCGCCTTGGCGGGGTCACGCTGAATGTGCCTGCCTTGCGCGAACGCATTGATGATCTGGAACCGCTTGCGCAGCATTTTCTGGGGCAGGCCGCCGAAGACGGGGCCATCCAGCGTAAACTGTCGCCTGATGCACTGGAACTTGTGCGGGCCTATTCCTGGCCCGGCAATGTGCGCCAGTTGCAAAACACCTTGCGTCGCCTGACACTGACAGGTGTAGAGGCGGTGATTTCGCGCACTGAAATGGAAACTGCGCTGAAAAGCCAGCCAAGCGCCGCTGCAATCGGGGCGAATTTCAGCGGGGAAACCCTGTCCGAGGCGGTGGCGCGCCATCTGCGGCGGTATTTTGACCTGCATGGTCAGGATTTGCCGCCGCCGGGGCTGCATGCGCGTATTTTGCGTGAAATCGAAACACCGCTGATCGAAATTGCGTTGGATGCGACTGGGGGCAATCAGGCGCGCTGTGCTGATCTGTTGGGAATTAACCGCAACACATTGCGCAAGAAGATCACCGAACTGGAAATTGAAGTATCGCGCAGGCGCAAACTGACGTGATACGGGCGGCATCTGGGCGTGTAGCGCGTTTATGCGCCCTGCCGCTGTTTGATGTAGAATTACCACAGTTGATGTGTCATTCTGGCCGCAACAGCGTTAAGCTGAATGACAGGTCGTTGTAATTGCGACCGAAGCGGTGGTGGTGGGGTGCCTTGTCAGAATTGGGTTTGACGCAAGATACAGGGGCTGCGGGGCGGTTTTCGCGCCTTTGGAACCCGCGTTTTTCAGCAGTTGCGACTGTGTTGCTTATATTGCTTGGGCCAGCACTGGTTTTGTTGACCCTGCTTGCCCTTGGCCCGCTTAGCGAAACGGTCGAATCCAGCGGCTTGTTCCTTATTCTTCTGGCCGATCTAGTCTATATCCTGATTGCTGCGGGCCTTGTCGCTGTGCGGGTGGCGCGGCTGGTTGCGGCGCGGCGGTCTGATTCTGCGGGGTCGAAGTTGCATTTGCGGCTGTCGACATTGTTTGCGGCAATCGCGCTGGTGCCCACAATTACAGTTGCGGTGTTCGCCGCGTTAACAGTGAATGTCGGTCTGGAAGGATGGTTTTCGGACCGTGTGCAGCGCGTCGTCGGCGCATCCCTTGCCGCAGCAGAGGCGTATCAGTTTGAACAGGAACGCGATCTGCGCGTCGATACCCGCGAGTTGGCAGAGTATCTGGACACGGCGCGGCGCGTCTTTCCGTTCATGGATGAAGGAGATTTGCGCAACCTGTTGTCCGAAGGGCAGGCCGGTATCCAGCGCGGGTTGCGCGTGGCATTCGTGGTGGATGGCACAGGTGAATTGCGTTCGCGCGGGGAGAGGTCCTACAGGTTTAATTTCACGCCACCGGAACCGGATTCGATTGCCGCATCACGCGATGATATTGTTGTCATAAGAGATTGGCAAAACAATGAGTTCCGCGCCATTGTTGCTTTGAATAATTTTGTTGACCGCTATCTTTACGTCGCCCGCGAAGTGGATGGCGAAATTCTATCGCTGCTGGATGAAACGCGCGAAACGGTGGCGCTGTATCAGCAACTGGAACAGGAACGCGGGCAGTTGCTGTTTCAGTTTGCAGCACTGTATCTGGGCTTTGCATTGATCCTGATTCTGGGTGCCGTATGGCTGGGCTTGTCCTTTGCCGAACGCCTTGCGCGCCCGGTGGGGCGTCTGGCCGAAGCGGCGCAGCGTGTGGGTGCGGGTGATTTCGATGTGCAGGTCGAACTGGCGCGCAGCGATGACGAGATTACGCTTCTGGGGCGGGTGTTTAACCAGATGACCACGCAGTTGAAGGGCCAGCACGAAACGCTGGTTGAAAACAACCGCCAGATCGAAGCGCGCCGGCGGTTGTTTGACTCCGTACTCGGGTCGGTCACTGCGGGCGTGATCGGGTTGGATGCGCAGGGGCGTCTGGATTTCATCAACAAGGCGGGCGAGGCGCTGATCGAAGCAGATGCAGATATGGCGCATGATTGCGCCCTGGCCGATGTCGTGCCGGAATTCGCGCCCCTTTTGGGGCGTTTGCAGGGCGGTCAGGTTGCCCTTGGACGGGTGCAGGAAGAAGTGCGCCTGTCGCGGTCCGGGCGGTTGGAAACCTTGTTGGTACGCGTGGCCGAACGGCGGCGCAGCGACGGGCGGCTTGAAGGGTATGTCGTGGCCTTCGATGATGTCAGCGATCTGGTCAGTGCGCAGCGCATGGCCGCATGGGGCGATGTTGCGCGCCGTATTGCCCATGAAATCAAGAACCCGCTGACCCCCATCCAGTTGTCGGCAGAACGGATCGACCGGAAGTTTTCGCGCAAGCTGGACACGGAAGATGCCGAAAGCCTGACGCAGCTGACATCGGTAATTGTACGCCAGACCAATGATTTGCGCCGCATTGTTGATGAATTTTCGCGCTTCGCACGCATGCCGGAACCTGACCGCCGCGCACATGATCTTGTGGCGATATTGCGGGACTGCATTGTTTTGCAGGAAAGTGGCCAGCCTGATGTGCGATTCATAAGCGACCTGCCAGACACGCCTTTGGTGCTGGATGTTGACGACACGATGATGGCGCAGGCGCTGACGAACCTGATAAAGAACGCAGGCGAGGCGACAGAGGCCAGACGCGACGCCGAAGGTGCAGCCGCCTATGTGCCCGAAATCCGCATTTCGCTTGCCGTCCATGATGCCGGTTTGAAAATCACGATTTGCGACAACGGGATCGGCTTGCCGGAAGACCGCGCGCGGCTGTTTGAACCCTATGTGACAACGCGCACTGAAGGGACCGGCCTTGGCCTGTCCATCGTGCGCAAGATCATCGAAGAGCATGGCGGCACATTGCGACTGGAGGATGCACCCGTCTTTGATGGATGCGACCATCGCGGGGCAATGGCTGTTATAAACCTGCCACTATTAACTGCGGCAGAACAAAACCTTACCACTAATGAAACACATAACGGGGAAGTTGGGGCATGAGTGACATCCTGATTGTCGATGACGAACGCGACATCCGCGAATTGATATCGGACATTCTGAAGGATGAAGGATATTCAACGCGACTTGCAGCGAATTCCGATCAGGCCATGGCAGAGGTGAACGCAAATGCGCCTGCACTGATGATTCTGGATATCTGGCTGAAGGACAGCAAGATGGACGGGATCGACATTTTGATGAAGGTCAAGCGGTCCAATCCCGATATTCCCATCGTCATCATTTCCGGCCACGGCAATGTCGAGATTGCGGTAGCGGCCATCAAGCAGGGCGCTTATGACTTTATTGAAAAGCCCTTCAATATCGACAAGCTGATGGTGGTGATAAACCGCGCCATGGAAGCGTCGCGCCTGCGGCGGGAAAATCAGGACCTGCGCCGCCGCGATACCCATTCATCCGAACTGATTGGCGAAAGCCACGCGTTTCGCAACCTGTGTGCGCAGCTGGAAAAGGTGACATTTTCCAACGCGCGCATCATGTTCACCGGGCCTGCGGGCAGTGGCAAGGAAGCGGCGGCACGCTTTGTGCATGAAAATTCGGACCGCGCGTCTGGCCCGTTTGTGTGCGTGTCATCTGCTGCGGTGGAACCCGAACGCATGGAAGAAGTGCTGTTCGGGCGCGAAAGCGGCGATCGTGGCGTGGAACCCGGTCTGCTGGAGCAGGCGCATGGGGGGGTCGTGTTCTTTGACGAAGTGGCCGATATGCCGGTCGGCACGCAATCCAAGATTCTGCGTGTTCTGGTTGATCAGCAATTCACCCGTGTGGGTGGTGCGGACAAGGTGCGCGTGGACATGCGCGTGATGAGTGCGACAACCCATGACCTGCCCGCGCTGATCCGCGAAGGGCAGTTCCGGCAGGAACTTCTGGACCGGCTAAGTGTAGTGCCCGTTCGCGTTCCCGGACTTGAAGAACGCCGAGAGGATATTCCCCTTCTGGCCACATATTTCATTGATTTGTTGCATAAATCCCAAGGGTTGCCACGGCGCAGTCTTGAAGATGCGGCGCAGGCGCATTTGCAGACCATGCGTTGGCCCGGCAATATCCGGCAGTTGCGCAATGTGATTGAACGCGCGCTGATCCTTGGGGATGCATCCGCGCCAATCGGCCTTGGGGATCTGCAAAATGACAGCCGCGCGCCCTCGGCTGATATTGACGATACGGCAAAGGTCATCTTGTCGGGTGCATTGACGGCCCTGCCATTGCGCGATGCGCGTGAACTCTTTGAACGCGAATACCTGCTGTCGCAGATTCACCGCTTTGGTGGAAATATCAGCAGGACCGCGAATTTTGTCGGCATGGAACGGTCGGCTTTGCACCGCAAGCTGAAATCACTGGGCGTCAGCACAGCCAAGACCCCAGGCTAGGCGCGTATGTGCCGCTTGCATGCACGCAGCAAGGCTGACAGAAGATGGCGTAAGCGGTCATGTTGTCTGGCCAACCGGTAAAGGAGCGCGCGCGCCATGAAAGTGATTGTCTGTGGGGCCGGACAGGTCGGCTGGCAGATTGCCCGCCACCTGTCGCGTGAAAACAACGATGTGACGATCGTGGACAACAACCCCGCGCTTGTCCAGCGCGCGACCGACACGCTGGATGTGCAAGGGGTGCTTGGCTTTGCCAGCCATCCGGAAGTTCTGGACAAGGCAGGCGCCGCAGATGCTGATATGGTCATCGCTGCGACCTATTCGGACGAGGTCAACATGGTCACCTGTCAGGTGGCCCATTCGGTGTTTGGCGTCACCCGCAAGATTGCGCGCCTGCGCCAGCAAACCTATCTTGAACGCCAGTATGCAGGGCTGTTCCGGCGCGAACATATGCCCATTGATGTCATCATCAGCCCTGAGCGAGAGGTGTCGCTGGCCGCGCTGAAGCGGGTGGCCTATCCGGGTGCGTTTGATGTGCATGAATATTTTGACGGCAAGGCATTGTTGATGGGCATGACGCTGCATGTGGAATGTTCTGTGCTGAACACACCCTTGCGCCAGTTGTCCGACCTGTTTCCGACATTGCGGGTCATGGTTGCCGGTGTCCGGCGCGGCAAGCGCCTGTTTGCCCCCGAACCCGAAGACCAGTTATTCGAAGGCGACCAGATCTATGTCCTGACCGATGCGCGCGATGTCAGCCGCTGTTTCGAGGTGTTTGGCAAGACCCAGACGCGGCAGGAACGGGTTCTGGTGATCGGTGGCGGCAATGTGGGCCTGAGCGTTGCCAGCATGCTGGAATCGCAGCCGGAACGCGTGCGCGTCAAGGTGATAGAGCGTGACAGGGCGCGCGCCGAAAAGGCGGCGGATATGCTGGTGCGGTCTATCGTGCTGCATGGCGACGGGCTTGACGCCGAATTGCTGAACGAGGCCGGTATCTCCAAGACCGATGCGGTTCTGGTGCTGACTGATGATGACAAGACCAACCTGCTGGCGGCGGTGCGCGCGCAATCGCTGGGGGGTAAGATGTCCATCTCTTTGATCAATGATCCCAGTCTGGTGCCGCTGGCCGATGCCTTGGGGGTTGATGCCTATATCAACCCGCGCGCGCTTACGGTCAGTTCCATCCTGCGCCATGTCCGGCATGGGCGTGTGCGGTCAATCTATATGGTCGGCGACAGAGAGGCAGAGGTGATCGAGGCGCAGGTTCTGGGCACATCGCAGCTTGCCGACCGCGCGGTGCGCGACATTCCTTTTCCTGAAGGGGCGCTGCTGATCGGGGTGCTGCGCAAGGGCGAATTCATGAAACCCACGGGCAGCATGATCCTGCGCGAAGCCGATCTTGTTGTAATCTTTGCATTGTCGGAAGATGTGCCCAAAGTGGACGAATTGTTGCAAGTCGCGGTCGAATTTTTCTGATGTGATGAATAATAACTCAATATCAATTAGTTGGTGTTGATTGTTAAGGCAAATTTCACATCTGCAAGGGGGCGCATATGGCGCATGGTTCGCGTGGAACCGTGATTTTGTTGGTCTTGGTGGCCGTGACTGCCGTGGCAATGATCATTCCCGCGGCAGTCGGCTTTACCTTGCGCGAACATGAAAGTGCGCGTGCCTTCTTGTATTCGGCCGCCCTGTTGGGCAGCTTCACGGCGCTGATCTATCTGGCGAACAAATCGCGCAAGCCCAAAGACAGGCTGATTTCGCACCCGTTCTTCGTGTTGTCGGCGGCCTATGTCATTTTGCCGCTTCTTATGGCCATTCCCCTGACTGAAGCGGTCCCCGGACTTCGCTTTGCGGATGCGTGGTTTGAAATGCTGTCGGGCTTTACCACCACGGGGGCCACGGTGCTGGACGGTGTGCGGGACGGCGCGGTGCCGCGCAGCGTGCACCTGTGGCGCGGCATCACCGGCTGGCTGGGGGGGCTGTTCGTTCTGGTGTATGTGATTGCCATTCTGGCACCAATGAACATGGGCGGGTTCGAGGTGTTGGCCGTGCGCAATGAACGGCGCATGGCCGGACCCGCATTAAGCAAGCAGCTTATGATCGACTACAGCACCGGCGCGGCACCCGATGACACGCTTCAGCGTTTGCGCTTGCAGATCGGGCTGATTGCGCCGCTTTATGCCGGATTTACGCTTTTGCTGTGGGTCGCGCTGTCCATGGCCGGCAACCCGCCGCTTGTGGCGCTTATTCTTGCCATGTCGGCGCTGTCCACATCCGGCATCGTGCCGGGCGCAGGGTGGGAGGTTGCGCCGCTGACCGGGGTGACCGAGGCGCTGCTGGCTGTGTTCTTGTTGCTGGGCCTAAGCCGGACATTCTGGCTTGCTGGCGCGAGAGAGCATGGCGCGCGGCTGAACTTGCGGCAGATCGAAATTGCCTTTGCGGCGGTGTTGCTGGTGGGCTTATGTGCGCTGTTCGTCCTGACATACGCGTTTCACGGCGAGGGGGGGGGCGTGTCCACCTTCGCGCGCGAATTATGGAGTGTTGTCTTCAACGGGCTGTCATTCCTGACGACCACGGGGTTTATCAGCAGCGGCACAGATTTGCAGGACGGCTTCTTTGCGGGGCCTGCGGGCATTGTCCTTTTGGGGCTGGCCCTGATCGGGGGGGGCGTGGCGACAACCGCAGGCGGGCTTAAACTGATGCGGGTTTTCGCGTTGATGTGGCAGGCAAGGTATGAGTTGGAGCATCTGGTTCACCCCGCCGGTGTGGGGGGGCACGGGGCGCATATGCGCGGGTTGCGCACCGAAGGGGCGTTTTCGGCGTGGCTGTTCTTGCTGATCTTCATATTGGGGCTGGGTGTTGTCATGGCGGCCCTGACGATTTTGGGCACGACAATGGAAGATGCGCTGACCTATGCGGTGGCGGCCCTTACAACGACAGGCCCGCTTGTGCATATTGCAGGGTCGGTTTCGCTGACATGGTCCGAACTTGGGGATGCGCAAAGGGCGGTTCTGGGGGCGGGGATGGTGCTTGGCAGGTTGGAATTTCTGTTGCTGTTATCCGTGCTTTGGCCCAGATCGTAGCCTTTGTCCGTGTCTGAAAGCGCCGCAAAGCCGATGAAGTGAAAGAAAATTGCCTTAAATCCTGATTTGTCGCCCAACGGGTCTGGAAGTTTTCCATCTGGCGTTTCATACTGATGACATAGGGAGACGCGGCTCTCTGCGTAAAGCAACAAGCCCAAGACAAAAAGGCAGACGCATGGCCAATGATAAACAGAACTTGCAGGACGCATTTCTGAACCATGTTCGCAAGAACAAGGTTCCGGTGACGGTATTTCTGATTAACGGTGTCAAACTTCAGGGCGTTATTACCTGGTTTGATAATTTTTGTGTGCTTTTGCGTCGCGATGGCCAAAGCCAGCTTGTGTATAAGCACGCGATTTCAACGATCATGCCGGGCCAGCCCATTTCCCTATATGAAGGTGAAAGCTGATCGCACGCGCGCCGGTTGACGTTTCTGAACTTGGTGGCGAGGGGGGCACACGCCCGACCCGCGCTTATGTTTTGCATCCTGATATCAGGTCGGTCGATCGTGGCCGCCTTCCCGAACATGCGTTGTCCGAAGCGCAGGCGCTTGCGTATGCGCTGCCCGGTCTGGATGTTGTCGGCGCAGAGGTGGTGCGCTTGCCAAAGGCGCATCCCGGGCTGTTGTTCGGCACCGGCAAGGTTGAAGAGCTTGGCACCCGCATGGCCGATCTGGATGTGGATCTGGTGCTGATTGACGGGCCGGTCAGTCCGGTGCAACAGCGCAATCTGGAACGCGCATGGGAGGTCAAGCTGCTTGACCGCACCGGCCTTATCCTTGAAATTTTCGCGGACCGCGCGCGCACCCGCGAAGGGGTGTTGCAAGTGGAACTGGCGGCGCTCAGCTACCAGCGCACGCGTCTGGTGCGGGCATGGACCCACCTTGAACGGCAGCGGGGCGGGCTTGGTTTCGTGGGCGGTCCGGGGGAAACCCAGATCGAGGCTGACCGCCGCGCCATTGATGAGCAGATGGTGCGCCTGCGCCGCCAGCTGTCAAAAGTGGCCAAAACCCGCGACCTGCACCGTGCCGCGCGCCGCAAAGTGCCCTTTCCGGTGGTCGCGCTGGTGGGGTATACCAATGCAGGCAAATCCACATTGTTCAACCGCCTGACCGGTGCAGATGTGCTGGCAAAGGACATGCTTTTTGCCACGCTGGACCCGACCATGCGCGCGGTCACCTTGCCCACGGGCAAGCAGGTGATCCTGTCGGACACGGTGGGTTTCATCTCGGACCTGCCGACGCAGCTTGTTGCAGCCTTCCGCGCGACACTTGAAGAAGTGCTGGAAGCAGACCTGATCGTGCATGTGCGTGATATCGCGCATTCGGAAACCGAATCGCAGGCGCAGAATGTGCGGTCAATTCTGGCGGATCTGGGCGTGCGCAAGGAAACGCCACTGGTCGAGTTGTGGAACAAGTCTGATCTTCTGGATGCCGAATCTGCCGAAGCCGTCACCAATCGTGCGGCCCGTGTCGAAGGCGTTTTTCTTGCGTCTTCGGTGACCGGGCAGGGGCTGGACGGGTTTTTTGATGCAATTACCCTTATTCTGGATGATGTGCGCCATCTTGAAACGCTGACCCTTGGATTTGAACAAGGGCGCGCGCGGGCGTGGTTGTTTCAACAAGGTGTTGTCGAGCACGAAGTGCAGACGGATGAGGGAACCAAACTTCAGGTGTTCTGGACAGATCGCCAGAAGCGCAATTTCCGCGATTTGCGGCACGGGACGCAGGGTTAGCAAAAGTTGTTGAATTTCAGCAATTTACAACCTAAAGATGTATTCTGGCTGTAGGATTAGGAGCGCGTTTACCAATTGTGGCAACTTCGCCATATTTGGTTAATTATCCGTCAAGATTCATCGCGCTTTTGCCATCTTTGCACCCAAGCCTGACCATAGTTAACAGCGATACATGCATCATGAAGTGTTGCAAGGTGTCGCCATGAGTTTCCATCGTCAGATCATCGCAGAGAAAAAGATACCGGCTGCGCCTGAAACAGGGGCGGCAGCGCATGGTCAGAACCTGGCCATGGTTGGACCGGATGATACGCGTTTTGACACTGTATTTGCACTGATCCGCCAAACCACAGGCGCGACACATGTTTGCGCGCAATTCAATGGCGATGCCCCGCTGCCGGTGCCTGTCGGCCTGAATTGCCTTGAAGCGCCATTGATGCAGCAGTCGCAACGCATTGGCACGCTGCGTGCGTTCGCCAGCAGTTTCGCACCGAACGCCGAAGCCCTTTTGTCCAGTTTCGCAGCATTGGTCGTGGATCATGCCGCCCTGTGGCTTGAAGCCCACCGCGATGCGCTGACCGGCGCAATGACACGCCGTGCCTTCGCGGATGATTTGACGCGCGCACTATCGGAAAACCGCCGCGATGGCACAGAATACAGCCTGATCATGTTCGATCTTGATAACTTCAAGGCGATCAATGACAGTTTCGGCCATGCCGCAGGCGATGCGGTGCTGCGCACTGTCGGGGCCGCTGTGCAATCCGAACTGCGCCTTGAAGACCGTTTCGGGCGTCTGGGCGGCGAAGAATTCGGCGTGCTGGTCGCGGCTGATGCAGATACAGCGCTGGACATTGCAGAACGCGTGCGCGTTGCAATCGAACAAGCCGTTGCGCCTGAATGTCCTGATGTCCGTTTTACCGCCAGCATGGGCGTTGCAGAATGCGATATTGACTGTGACACTGTTGATACCCTGATGGCGCAGGCCGATGCGCGCCTGTATGCGGCCAAAGCATCCGGTCGCAATGCGGTGCGCGGGACAAAAGCGCTGACGCGCAAGCGCCATATCAACTGAAACCTGCCCTGCGACAAGGCAGTGGCGCGGCCGCAGTTTACCAATCCTGATCACAAATATGGCAGTTCATGGCATTCTGTCGCCCGAACCCGGCCAGGTAACGCTCTTATAGCGGCAATGTGGCAGGAAAATTCAACGATTTCCAATTTGGGGCTTTGATTGCCTGCTGCTAATCCATAAATGGAATATGTAGACACGCGCTGTCATGCTGTTAGCATGACCGGAGGGAGAAAATCATGCTCAATAATATTGGCCCGGCGGGCTTTATCATCATCGCAGTCGTCGTTCTTGTCCTGTTCGGACGCGGCAAGGTCAGCGCCCTGATGGGCGAGGTCGGCAAAGGGATCACATCCTTCAAGAAGGGTCTGAACGATGGCTCCGAGGAGCTGGAGAACAAAAACGGCGAGGCGTCCAGCACACCCCGTGACGTGACGCCGGAAACCGAACACGAAAAAGACAAAGCCTGATCCACGCAGGCGCAGCGGCGCAATCATGCGCCCTGTGGGGCGCGCAATGCCTATGCAAATAGGCGTGCAGGGGGTGTTCAATGCTGGATATAGGCTGGACTGAACTGTTGGTGATTGGCGTTGTCGCGCTTATCGTTGTCGGTCCGAAAGACTTGCCAAAGATGTTTCGGACCCTTGGCCAGTTTACCGCCAAGGCCCGCAATATGGCGCGCGAATTTCAACGCGCAATGGATGAAGCCGCAGATGAAAGCGGCGTCAAGGATGTTGCGCGCGATCTGCGCGGGATGACCGACCCGAAGAAAATGGGTATGGATGAGCTGGACAAGCTTAGGAACTGGGACCCGATGAAGCCCGATGCTCCCTCCAAGGGCAAGAAAACCGGTCCTGCCGCAGATACCAGCAACGCAGATGCCAGCAATGATGAAGATGAAGCCGAACTGGACGAGATCGCGGCCGAAATGGAACAGGTGCGTCAAGATCGCGCCCCCAAGGCGGATGCGGGACGTGGCCGCACTGCCAAAGCAAGCAAAGCAAGCGCCCCCCCCGATACACCTGATGTAGCCCCGAAAGATGACACGGCGTCCAAAGCCTAAGGGCCGCTGCACGAGAGCATGACATGACAAAATCCCCTGCCCAGGATGATATCGAAGACAAAAGCGCGCCATTGATCGAACATCTGGCGGAATTGCGATCACGGTTGATTAAATCCGTGCTGGCATTCGTGCTTGCAATGCTGGCCTGCTTTACCGTCGCGACGCCGATCTTCAATTTTCTGACCGCACCGCTATGTTCGGCCCTTGCTGATCGCGGGCAAAACTGTGACCTGATTTTCATCAGCCCACAAGAAGGGTTCTTTGTCGCAATCAAGGTGTCGCTTCTGGGCGGCTTCATGCTGTCGTTTCCAGTGATTGCGATGCAGATGTGGCGGTTTGTGGCACCCGGCCTGTATCGGTCTGAAAAGGGTGCGTTCCTGCCCTTTCTGGTCGCGTCCCCGTTCATGTTCCTGCTGGGCGCGTCATTTGCATTCTATATTGTCACCCCTCTGGCTTACAATTTCTTCCTTGGCTTCCAGCAATTCGGCGCCGCGGGAGAGGCTTTGGAAGGTGGCCCCGCAACGGCACCTTTGTCGGTTGTGTTTCAGGGGTCTGCACAGGAATATCTGAACCTGACCATCAAGTTCATTGTGGCGTTCGGGCTGTGTTTTCAGCTGCCGGTTCTGCTGACCCTGATGGGCAAGGCCGGGCTGGTGTCAGAGGCGGGCCTGCGATCCGGGCGCAAATGGGCGATGGTGGGCATTCTGACACTTGCCGCCCTCGTCACGCCGCCTGATGTGATCACCCAGATCATCCTGTTTGCAGTGGTCTATGGCCTGTATGAGATTTCGATTTTTCTGGTGGCACGCGTCGAACGCAAGCGGAATGAAAAACTGCGCCGTGAAGGGTTGCTGGACGAAGATGACGAAATATTCGCCGACGAGATGGAAGACGAAAAATGACCCTGCCGCCTTTCGTTCTGCCATCTGACGCCGCGAATACCGACCTGCAAAACGAAGACACCGCATCAAGCCTGCGCCGCATTGCCGATGCGCTGGAGCGTGTGTCGCCGCCTGCCGATACTGCCCCCGATTTTGCCAGTGCAGATGCATTCGTCTGGCATGTCAGCCCCGACCATGTGCAGCCGGTAGCGCAGGTCAACCGCGTGGCGCTGGATCTGTTGGTGGGGATCGGGCGTTCGCGCGACACATTGCTGGCCAACACTGTCCAGTTTGCGCGCGGTCTGCCTGCGAATAATGCGCTTTTGTGGGGCGCGCGCGGTATGGGTAAATCATCGCTGGTCAAGGCCGTTCATGCAGCGGTGCTGGAACAGGTGCCGGAATCGGCGCTGAAGCTTGTGGAAATCCAGCGCGAGGATCTGCCGTCGATCGGGCGGTTGATGGCCCATTTGCGCAAGGTGGATGCGCGGTTCATCCTGTTTTGCGATGATCTGTCCTTCAGCCATGATGACCAGCATTACAAATCCCTGAAGGCGGTTCTGGATGGTGGGGTCGAAGGGCGGCCTGAAAATGTGGTGCTGTATGCGACATCGAACCGCCGCCACCTGATGCCCCGCGACATGATCGAAAATGAACGTTCATCCGCGATTTCCCCGTCGGAAGCTGTTGAAGAAAAAGTGTCGCTGTCAGACCGGTTTGGCCTGTGGCTGGGGTTCCATCCGTGTGATCAGGACGAGTATCTGGCGATGATTCAGGGCTATTGCACGGCCTATGGCCTGCATATCGACCCCGCACGCCTGCGCGCCGAGGCAATCGAATGGCAGGCCACGCGCGGCAGCCGGTCAGGCCGCGTGGCGTGGCAGTTCTTCACCGATCTTGCTGGGCGCGAAGGCGTGCGCATCTGACCGGCTGCGGGCCTGTCTGGAATGATTTTGGGCCTGATGCTTGCGTGGGCACGACCAAGGCGCGGAATCAAGGCCGCAGGCCGCCGCGCCATCGGTGGGCCGTCCCGCGGCCTGCCGATTTGGTCAGTGACACGCAAAGCCTTTGATGTCGGAATATACCGCCTGCATAAAGTGAACTGCACCAATGTCGGATCGGCAGACCCCGGCCCACCGATAGCGCGGGCTTTATCCATGGCCGTAATGCCCCCGCCTTCAGACCATTTCAACCAGTCCCGCGTTCCACCCCGACGCGATATGCCCTAAGCCGCTGCGTCAAAGATCGCGTCGATCATCACCTGATTGCCGCGCGACATTTCCAGCGGGCAGGCAAAAGCGCTGCCAGTCCGCACCGACCGGCCAAAAGCTTCGATCATCAGCGCATATTGGTTGATGTTGTTGAAATGCCGCGTGGTGATCTGCCCGTCGGCGTCGCACCAGTCGACCCGGCAATCCCCGTAATTCGGCCCGTTGAACGGTGCATTCAGCGCAATCCAGCCGTCTTGTCCGTGAAACACCATCTGCTGACGCCGCGCCTGCATCATCCCGCAGTAAAACGACATGGTGAAATCTGCGAAATCGGCCCAGACGCGGGCGAAAATATCGACACCATTCTGGGTGCGGATATCGGCGCGCAGGGTTTCGGGTTCCATGCCGGTTGTCATGCGCGTCACAAAGCAAGGGTAAACACCCACATCACGCAAGCCCCCGCCCCCCATATCGGCGATATGGCGGATATTGCTCAGGTCGCGGTTGGTGTAGGTGAAACACCCGTCTACATGTTCCAGCCGCCCGATGGCCCCTTGCGCCAACAGATCACGCGCCAGTGCCCATTGGGGGTGGTGGGCGACCATGAACGCTTCGGCAATCAGTCGGCCAGTGGTATCGCGCGCGGCGATCAACTGGTCGATTTCGCTTGAATGCAGGGCAATGGGCTTTTCACACAGCACATGTTTGCCCGCCTGCGCCGCTTTCACTGACCATTCGACATGCAGGTGATTGGGCAGGGGAATATAGACCGCATCAATATTCGGGTCTGCGAGCAGGGCGTCATAGCTGTTGTGAACCGTCAACCCTGGCACCAAAGCCTGAAACGGTGCAGCGCGCGCCACCTCGCGCGTGGCCACAGCGACCAGTTCGGCACCGTTTGCCAGTTGGATGGCGGGCGCGACATCGGTTCGGGCGATCTTGGCCGCCCCCAGTATTCCCCAGCGCATGTTTATATCCTTATGTAAGGGTGTGTTAGCGCAACCATACACCCCCAACCCCGCGACACAAGGGCTTCGCGGGCATTGACGCCCGCGCGCCTGCGGCGTAGGGCAGACGCAGCAACAAGGACGGACAAGATGAACCTGTTTTCCGATATTCGTGCGCTGGTGCTGGACTGTTTGCAGGCCATGGTCGCTGACAGCGCGTTGCCGCAAGGCCTGGATTTCAGCAATGTCGCGGTAGAACCGCCGCGCGATCCCGCGCATGGCGATATGGCAACGAACGCCGCGATGGTGCTGGCCAAACCTGCCGGGTTGAAACCGCGCGAGATTGCCGATGCGCTTGCCGCAGCCCTGACCGCAGATGCCCGTATTGACAGTGCAGAAGTCGCGGGGCCGGGGTTTTTGAACCTGCGCCTGTCGCCGGCGTTATGGCAAGGTGTTGTTGCAACGGCCTTGACCGACGGCCTGGCGTTCGGACGCTCGGATATGGGGCAGGGGGTGCGGGTAAATGTCGAGTTCGTGTCCGCAAACCCCACTGGGCCTATGCATGTGGGCCATACGCGCGGCGCGGTGGTGGGGGACGCATTGTGCAACCTGCTGGCCTTCGCAGGCTATGATGTGACGCGCGAATATTACATCAACGATGGTGGCGCGCAGGTCGATGTTCTGGCGCGGTCAGCCTATGAGCGCTACCGCGAGGCGCATGGCCTGTCGCCCGAAATTGCCGATGGGCTTTATCCCGGCGAATACCTTAAAGATGTGGGCGAGGAGCTGAAGGCCGAGTTCGGCGAGACGTTCCTTGACCAACCCGAGTCTGTGTGGCTGGAGACAGTGCGCAATTTTGCAACGGATCGCATGATGGGCATGATCCGCGAGGATCTGGCCGCCCTTGGTGTGCGCATGGATGTCTATTCCAGCGAGAAAGCGCTTTACGGCACTGGCGAGATCGAGACCGCCATTGAACGGCTGCGCGCGCAAAACCTGATCTATACCGGCACGCTGGAGCCGCCGAAGGGCAAGACGCCTGAAGACTGGGAACCGCGCGAACAAACCCTGTTCCGGTCGACCGCGCATGGCGACGATGTTGACCGCCCGATCATGAAATCGGATGGAAGCTGGACGTATTTCGCCCCTGATATTGCATATCATTACAACAAGATAGCGCGCGAATTTGATCTGCTGATCGACATTTTCGGCGCCGATCATGGCGGCTATGTCAAGCGGATGAAAGCGGCCGTATCGGCGCTGTCCAATGGTCGTGTGCCGCTGGAGGTGAAGCTGATCCAGTTGGTGAAACTTTACAAGAACGGCGAGCCGTTCAAGATGTCCAAGCGTGCAGGCACATTTGTGACCCTGCGCGATGTGGTGGATGAAGTGGGCGCAGATGTCACCCGCTTTGTCATGCTGACCCGCAAGAACGACGCAACGCTGGATTTCGATTTTGACAAGGTGCTTGAACAATCCCGCGATAATCCGGTGTTCTATGTGCAATATGCCCATGCACGGATATGCTCGGTGCTGCGCAAGGCGGCGGATATGGGCGTTGCAACAGATGACACGGCGCTTGCGAATGCGGCGCATACAATGCTGGATGACCCTGCCGAACTGGCACTGATGCGGAAACTGGCCGAATGGCCGCGGATTGTGGAACTGGCAGCGCGCACGCAAGAACCCCATAGAATTGCCGCCTATCTGTCTGAATTGGCAGCGGAATTTCACGGATTGTGGAACCGTGGCAATGACACGCCCGCACTTCGTTTCGTGCAAGAGGGCGATCTTGCCACAACCTCGGCCAAAATTGCACTCGCGCGCGGGACAGGCGTTGTTATTTCCGCCGGGCTTGCTATCCTAGGTGTCACGCCAGTCACTGAAATGCGCTAAAATGCGCAACTGTGGTCAGGTAAACGGGCAGGGCGGGAACGTGCTGTCCGTGAAAAATATAAAAAGCGCAAAACGCGCAGCAAAAGCGGCAGTGTCGAGCAGGCATCTTGCCAAACGTCGAAAAACCATGTGAGCGGGCGCAGTCTGTCTGCGCCTCGCACGTGAGAGAGGCAGTTATGGGTGAGAGCAGGTATTTCCCCGCAGATAATGCCCACGGTCATGTGCCGGTGAATGGCAGGTCCGGCCACATGCATTCTGATGGGCATTCCTATCATGGATATGGTGACGGTGCGGGTTATGCACCGGAATATGCACGCGCGCCCCAGCGCGCCCCTGCGGCCGCCCCCGAATACGCCCCGATGCAAGATCCTGCCTATGGTGCTGCGCAAGGCTATGCGCCTTATCCGGCGCAGCCCGGCCACTATGCCCCTGATGCTGCATATAATCCGCACGCCGCATACGCGCATCCGTCACAGGGCTATGCGCCTGCGCCCAATGCACCGCCCGTGAATGCCGCGCGGCGGGGTGCCGCACCGCATGCGCCCCAGTATATGTCCGGTGGTGGCGGGGGCGCGTCGCTGACGATGCGGCCCAATGCCGTGATGCATGCCTTCGGGGCGGTTATATCACTTGCGCTTGTGGTTGCGGCTGGTGTTTGGACATGGCAGATGATGCAGCGTGATGTGTCGGGCGTGCCGGTTGTGCGTGCATTGGAAGGGCCGTCGCGCGTGGCCCCCGAAAACCCCGGTGGACGGCAGGCTGCGTTTCAGGGTCTGGCGATAAACGAACTGGCGGCCGCATCTGATGATGATGGCAGTGGCGCGATTATGCTGGCACCGCCCCCGACAGGGTTGGGCGCAAATGACATTCAGCCGCGTCAGGCGGACCAGATTCAGCCCCCCTCATCCGACTATTCCTCTGACACCGAGGCCGCCATTCCGGTTTCATTGCAAACTGACGTGCCCGAAATAAGTGGCGAGCCGCTGGGCTTTGTCACCCCCAACCGCCTTGCCGTGTCGCGTTCGGTGCGCCCGCCTGCACGCGGGCAGGATGTGCAGGTTGCGCGCGCTGCCACCCCCGCCGCGCAAAGCGCGCCCGCGACGGTATCTTCCAGTTCCGACGCCGACGCGATTGCCGCGTCTGTGGCGGCGGGTATGTCATCGCCGCGCGGGCTGGATGTGGACCCTGCCAGCATCGGGCCGGGCACGCGCCTTGTGCAACTGGGTGCATTTGATGATGCACCGGCGGCACGTGCGGCATGGGACCAGTTGGCACGCCGCTTTTCGCCCTTGCTGGATGACCGTGGCCGCGTGATCGAAGCGGCCCATAGCGGCGGGTCGGTATTTTACCGCCTGCGCGCGCACGGGTTTGAAGATGAACGCGATGCACGGCGGTTCTGTTCAGCGCTGGTTGCACAGAATATCGACTGTATTCCTGTGCTTGTACGATGAGCCAGACACCGCGCGCAGTTATTTTCGGCTGCGAGGGGACGCGCCTGAACAACATGGAGCGCCGGTTTATCGCAGATGCGTCCCCTTGGGGTGCGATTTTGTTTGCGCGCAATGTTGAAACGCCAGCCCAACTGTCCGCGCTTTGCGCGGATTGGCGCGATGTGCTGGGGCGCGATATTCCCATTCTGATAGATCAGGAAGGCGGGCGCGTGCAGCGCATGCGCGCGCCGCATTGGCGCGAATGGATGCCCGCGCTAGAGCAGACACAGCGCAGCGCCAACCCCGCGCGCGCCATGTATGTGCGGGGGCGTCTTATCGCGGGGGAATTGCGTGCAGTCGGGGTGGATGTGAATTGCGCGCCGCTGGCGGATATTGCGTTCGCCCACACGCATGCCGTTTTGCGCAACCGCTGCTACGGGCAGGATGTGGACACCGTGACCGCCTGCGCGCGCGCCATGGCAAACGGGTTGCTGGCGGGCGGTGTGCTGCCAGTGCTGAAACACATCCCCGGTCATGGCCGCGCCGATCTGGACAGTCATCTGCAACTGCCGGTGGTTGATACGCCCCGCGAGGATCTGGAACACACCGATTTTGCGGTATTCCGTGCGCTGGCTGATCTGCCCATGGGAATGAGTGCGCATCTGGTGTTTTCTGACATCGATCCTGATTTGCCCGCCACGACATCGATACGGATGATCGACCTGATCCGCAACAGTATCGGGTTTTCGGGCCTGTTGATGAGTGATGACATCTCGATGCAGGCGCTTCGCGGGCCAGTCGCTGCGCGTGCAGATGCCGCGTTGCGGGCTGGGTGTGATATCGTTTTGCATTGCAATGGCAATCTGGATGAAATGCGCAGTCTTGCGGGCGCATGCCCGCCCATGAGCGCTGCTGCGCAGCAGCGTGCAGATCAGGCATTGGCACAGCGAACCAGCCCTGACGGGGCGGATATGGACGCGTTGCTGGCCGAATATGATGCGCTTGTCGGCGCGGCGTGACATTGCTTGACACGGCATCGCCTGAACGCCCATCCTGCAATGACCCATCTGGACGGAGTCGACACGCATGAGCCTTGCCCCATGGGATGAACTGCGCACTGCCCTGCATGTCGCGCGTGCCGGCACTGTAAGTGGCGCGGCCCATGCGCTGGGTGTGCATCATGCAACGGTCATCCGTCATATTGATGCGCTGGAAGACCGGCTTGGCGTCAAGCTGTTTCAGCGCCACGCAAAAGGGTATTCCCCGACCGAAGCGGGGCAGGCATTGGCCGAAGTTGCCGGTGGCGCAGAACAGAACTTCGATGCGCTGGCCGCGCGGCTGCACGGGTTACAAGACGGAATTGGCGGCGATCTTGTGATAACCACCGTGCCGGAGCTATGCCGCCTGTTGATGCCCGCCATTCAGGCCCTGATGGATGAACATCCTGCGCTAAGCCCTTGCCTGCGCACCGAAGAACGCGTTTTGCAGCTTGAATATGGCGAGGCGCATCTGGCCATTCGTGCCGGTGCCCGCCCGCAGGAACCCGATAATGTGGTGCAGCCTTTGGGGGATTTGTCGTTCGGGCTGTATGGTGCCGAAAGCTATCTGAAGCAGCACGGCACCCCGTCGGGGATGGACGATCTGGGCACGCATCTGTTCATCGCCGCAGATGCCGTGAATGTCCGCGCCCCGTTCGACATATGGCTGCGGCAGACAGGGTATAAGGTTGCGTTGCGCAGCAACAGCACCACGGTTCGCGCCGATGCAACGCGCAGCGGTATGGGACTGGGCTTTCTGACGCCAGCGCTTGCCCCTGAAGGATTGGTGCAGGTGGTTGAACCCCAACCCGAATGGTCCGCACCAATATGGCTGGTGACGCATGTGGACCTGCACCGCAGTGCCAAAGTTCAGGCGGCGAGTGCGGCGATAAAACAGGTTTTGGCGCCAAGTCTGATGAAACCCTAGGGCGTGCCCGCGTTCATTCGCATTCATGCAATGACCTGATCGGGCTGGAACTGCCCGTTGGCGGGTGGCCTGTCCGCCTGAGCAGGGCTGTGGCGCGGCGGGCTTGCGCCCGTTGCTCCGCGCCTCAGGGCATCTGTGCCGACAGGTGTTCGGCACTAGAGCATGCTGCTCAAAAGTGGGAACCGGTTTTGAGCTTCTCGAACATGCGAAATCAATAAGTTAGGGCATGTCTCGTGAATGCGAATGAACGTGATATGCTCTATCCCGCCCGACAGCTTAGAATGACCAGACGCGGGCTGTCATATCCATCATAGCGCCCGCCATTGCCGGGGGCTGTGCAACGCCCACACCATCCAGCAAGACAGATGCATCGGCACCCATACCCGGCAGATAGATGGCACAGACCTCGACCGTGGCGCCGTTGGCCATCAGGTTTTGCAGCATGCCCTGCGGGCTGGCATCGCGCGGCGGTTGGCCTGCTGTCGCGCTTTCGGGGGCATCGATCAATGCCAGATCGCCGCCCGGCCCACATAGCAGAATATGCGCATCCGCGCCTTGCTCCACGGCTTGTGTGGTCAGCACCATGGCCATCAACTGGGTTTGTGCGTTGTCGGATGTGACGACAGTGACCAGCTTGCTGGCCTCATCGGCGATTGCGGTCGTTGCAAGGGCGCTGCAAAGGGTGGCACCAAGCAAGGTGTTGCGGATCATGGTCATGTTGAAAGCCTTTCGAATTGGGCTGTGTGTTTAAGATAGCCCAGTGCTCGCAGATATATTGACGAATTCATACATGACGATGTGACGCATGCGCCTTGATCTGCCGGTCTGGCCTGACTCAGGCCGGACCCCGTTCAGGCAATGCCAAGCCGGACAAAGCGCAGTCGCAGATCACTCCTGCCACCACCAGACATCGGGCTGAAAGCCGATCCAGTCGCCATAGATTGGCAGGCGTTCGGGGAAGCGTAGCTCGCGCGCATGTGCGATGCGGGCGCGGTCGTTGAACCAGAAGGGCACGACATGTCGTCCCGCTGTCAGAACGCGGTCCAATGCGCGGGCGCTGTCGATGAAATCTTCCTGATCGTTCGATGTGACAAGCCGTTCGATCAGTGCGTCTATCGCAGGGCTTTGAACGCCCATCCAGTTGCGGGACCCTTCCGCAGTTGCCGCGTCAGACCCCCAATACAGCCGCTGTTCAGCACCGGGCGACAGGGACAGGCCGCGAATGTAATAGGCCATGTCGAAATCGAACGCATTCGTGCGCTCGGTATATTGCGCCGAATCAATCTGGGTGACGTTGACATTCATTCCCAGCCGCGACAGGGCTTCGGAATAAATCTCGGCAATCGCCAGAACCTCGCTGGAGCCTTGGCGCAGCAAAATGGTAAAACGGAACGGGTCGCCATCTGCATTGCGCAAAACGCCCGCGCTGTCTGCGTCCCATCCCGCTTCGGCCAGCAGATTGGTGGCCGCGCGCATATTGGCACGGTTTGTCACGCTGCCATCCGATACCGGCAGCGTGTAGCCTTCAAGTGTGCCGGGCAGAAGATCATCGGCAAAGGGGGCCAGAAATTCCGCCACGCGCCCGTCTGCCGGGCCATCGTGCATGCCCAGAACCGAATTCGAGAAATAGGATGTGATTCGCGGGTCTTCGGACGCGTTGATGATCTGGTTGATGTATTCAAAGTTAAACGCGTGAATCATCGCTTCGCGCACACGCCAGTCGGAAAACAGGGGGTTGCGGCTGTTCATCACGAAACCGGCAATACCGGACGGGCGTTCATGGGGGATTTCCGATTTCACCACCTCGCCTGCCTGCATGGCGGGGAAATCATAGCGCGTGTTCCATGATGCCGCGTTTGTTTCGCGCATGGTGTTGAGCATGCCAGAGGTGAAGGCCTCGAACATGGCGGTGCCATCGCCGAAAAATTCCATGCGGATTTCATCAAGATTGGCCTGTCCGCGCATGAACGGCAGGTCATTGCCCCAATAGTCGGGATTGCGCTTCAGATAGACATAGCGCCCCGCTTCGAACCGGTCGATGACATAGGGCGCGGTGGTGATGGGAATAACCGATGTGCCTGATTCGGCAAAATCCAGCCCGTCCCATTGCGCCTTTTGCAGGATCGGGCGCATGCCCATGATCAGCGGCAATTCGCGGTCAGGCTCGGTAAAGGTGAAGCGGATGGACCGCTCGCCCGTGATTTCCGCACGTTCAACCCGCGCCCAGGTGCCGTGATAGCGGGGGTGGCCCACTGTGCCCAGCGTTTCATAGGACCACAGCACATCTTCAACCGTGACGGGGCTGCCATCGGAAAACGCGGCTTCGGGGCGCAAGGTGAATTCAACCCAGGTGCGGGCTTCATCAGTTTCAACCGATTCGGCCAAAAGACCGTAAAGTGTGAAGGGTTCGTCCCAGTTCTGGCCCATCAGGCTTTCATAAGCCAAATATTGTAATTGCCACGGACTGCGCCCTTTCAGGATATGCGGGTTCAGCGAATCAAAGCCGCCGACTTCGCCCTGAACGATGCGTCCGCCTTTGGGCGCGTCGGGGTTCACATGGGGCAAATGTTCAAAATCTGGTGGTAGGGCAGGGTCACCATACATAGCTATGCCATGGGTGGCCTGTGCAAATGCAGGGCTTAGGGCTGCGCACCCCATCGCAAGAATGATGGTTGCGGTCGTGTTTCGACATATTTTTGATAACATTCAAGCGACTCCGGGGGGATGAATTCGGGGCACAGTTTCCCCATACGCTACAGTCCGATGACAGAGTTTTCAAACTTTTAGCTTGGAACACGACGTCACAAGGTCTATATATGACTCACTGCTCGATAGGTTTCTTGCCTGTATGAAACCTGCCTCAATTACTGACGCCCGCCTTGTGCGGGCGTTTTTTTTTGGCCTGCGCGATTCGGGATACCTGTTCAAAACTGCGCGATAGCTTTGCTTTGGGTTTTCCATTTTTCCGTCTATGCTGCACAGCAGAGAAATATGTAAGAGGAAAGAAGAATGCAGCTTGCAGGAAAACGCGCGGTCGTCACGGGGTCGAATTCGGGAATCGGGCTGGGGGTCGCGCGCGAACTGGCCCGCGCGGGCGCGGAAGTGGTGATAAATTCCTTTTCCGACACACCAGAAGATCACCAGATCGCGGCCGATATTGCCAGCGAAACCGGCGCGTCCGTCACCTATATTCAGGCCGATATGTCGAAACCGGACGACTGCCGCGCCCTGATAGAAAAGGCTGGCGGCTGCGATATTCTGGTGAATAACGCAGGCATTCAGCATGTCGCGCGGATTGAAGAATTCCCGCAGGACAAATGGGACGCGATCATCGCGATCAACCTGTCATCGGCGTTTCATACCACTGCGGCGGCCCTGCCGGGGATGTATGCAAAAGGGTGGGGGCGTGTGGTCAACATCGCCTCGGCGCACGGGTTGACGGCAAGCCCCTATAAATCCGCCTATATTGCCGCGAAACACGGGGTTGTGGGGCTTAGCAAGACGACCGCGCTGGAAGCCGCGGGCAAGGGGGTGACCTGCAATGCTGTGTGTCCGGGCTATGTGCTGACGCCGATTGTCGAAAAGCAGATCCCCGACCAGATGAAAACCCACAACATGGACCGTGAAACAGTGATCAAGGAAGTCATGCTGTCGCGTCAGCCTTCAGGGGAATTTGCCACTGTCGAGCAAATCGGAGGCACGACCGTGTTTTTATGCTCTGACGCGGCAGCGCAGATCACCGGCACCACGATTTCGGTCGACGGAGGCTGGACGGCGCTTTGACGATGCGGGCAGATTTGATGCTGGAATGAGTATTTTTGGCAAGGTGAAGGACCGGCCCCGCGCAGCCCGCCCAGGGGGGCGTGCAAAGCTGCGGGGCTGTCTGGAACTTCTGAATTTTGATCTGTCGCGTTTGCGGTTAAGGGGGCGTGTGCCGACTGTCCGCAAGGCGCGGTATTGAAAGGCGATATAATGGTAAAGCGTATCAATCTGGCATTGCAGGGCGGGGGCGCGCATGGCGCGTTTACATGGGGGGTTCTGGACCGTCTGTTGCAAGATGACGGGATCGAGATTGCAGCGATTTCGGGAACATCCGCAGGCGCGTTGAACGCCGCCGCGCTGAAGGCGGGCATGGCGGACGGCGGGCGTGCCGGCGCGCGTGCACTTCTGGACCAGATCTGGCATCAGGTGGGGGCGGTGCATGACCTGCGCCTGACGGGTTGGATTGCGCAGGCATTGCCGCCGATCGGCGTGATAAATTCGTGGATGGAAAACCTGATGCCGGTCTCGCCCATGGATATGGCGGCGCTGATGACCAGCCCTTATCAATATGGTGCGCTCTATCGCAACCCGCTGGAACCGGTCGTGCGGTCCTTGCGGTTTGACAAGGTGTGCAGCCAGTCCGGGCCGGAGTTGTATATCGCCGCGACCAATGTGCGCACCGGCAAGATCCGGGTGTTTTCGGGGGAAGAGCTGACTTGCGATGTGATCCTTGCATCCGCATGCCTGCCGACCGTGTTTCAGGCCGTGGAATTTGTCGACCCGAAAACCGGCAAGCAAGAGGCCTTCTGGGATGGGGGATATACCGGAAACCCCGCATTATTCCCCTTGTTCGAGCCGCATTTGCCCGATGACATTATGATAGTGAATATCAACCCGCTGGTGCGGGACAGCCTGCCGCGCACAGCACAGGAGATACAGAACCGGCTGAACGAGATCAGCTTCAATTCATCGCTGCTGCGCGAGATGCGCGCCATAGGATTCGTCAAACGCCTGATCGCCGAAGGCCGCATGGAGCGTGGCACAATGAAGGATGTCTTGTTGCATATGGTGGCCGATGACGACCTTATGAACACGCTTTCGGTCACCAGCAAGGTCACGCCGACACCGTATCTTTTGCATTCGCTGAAAGAGGCAGGGCGCGCTGCCTGCACGCGCTTTCTGGACCGGCATAAAGCCGATCTGAATGACCGCATGACGGTTGATCTGGAAGCGATGTTCAACTAGCGCGCAGCCGTATCTGTTGAAGCGCATGGTTGGCAGAGTTTGGCCTTTTGCTGCCATTGAGGCCATGGATATAGCCCGCGCTATCGGTGGGCCGGGGTCTGCCGATCCGACATTATAAGAATGCAGTTTATGCAGGCTGAATATCCCTTACTTCAATGGCTTGGCCTGCCATCAGCCAAATCGGCAGGCCGCAGGACGGCCCACCGATGGCGCGGCGGGCTGCGCCCTTTGCTCCGCGCCTTTGTGCGTCCCCTTTAGGCCACCCCCCCAAAAAACACGCCGGGCGCGGATCACCCCTTTGGGATACTGACGGGCGGCGTATCGCCACCATTGCGTGGCTTGCCTTTGCGTGTGTCAGGATACACCAGACCCGCTGAAATCACCAGTTTCGCGGCATCTTCGATCGACATGTCCAGCTCGATCACATCTTCACGCGGCACAAACAGCAAGAACCCTGATGTCGGGTTCGGCGTGGTGGGCAGGAAGATCGACACCATATCGCCCTTGCCCGACAGGTGATCCCCGATTTCCCCGCGCGTGGTTGTCGAAATGAACGCCATCGCCCATAGGCCGGGGCGCGGGTATTGCACCAGACAGGCGCGGTCAAATGTGGGGGCTGTGCGCGCCAAAATCGTGTCGGCGATCTGCTTGACTGCGTTATAGATGGACCGGATGATGGGCATCGCCTCGACAATGCGTTCGCCCCAGCCCACAAGCGTGCGCCCGATCAGCCCTTTTGTGAAATAGCCCATCACCAGCGTAAAGATGACAAATACAATCACCCCCACACCGGGCACATCCAGCCCGACCATCGCCTGCGGGTGAAAACTGCGCGGGATCAGCGGCAGAACCAGCCCGTCAATCCATGTAATCACGTTCCAGACCAGCCAGATGGTCAGCACGCCGGGCGCGATCACGGCCAGACCGGCGATGAAATTGCCGCGAAGCGATGCGATCAGTCCGCGTTTGGTTGGGTCTTGGCTCATACGATGTTTTCCGTTTTGCGCAGGTCCGGCATAGATGTGCCAGCCGCAACGCCTATGCAAGCGGCTTTGCGAAATTTACATCCCCGCGCTTGCGCAAATTACGACGGGCCACGTTTTGTGTATATAGTGAAGTCTGGCAGCAGGTGCCGCACCCTGCTAAGGACACCAGCATGGATGAGGATTTCACTGAACGGCTTTTTACGCATTTTGTCGGCGGGGCTTGGCGGGCGCCTTTGGGGACATACGCAATGCCCGTTACCTTGCAAGACGGCCATGTGGTCGGGCAGGTCATTGCCGCAGAGCAGGCGGATATTGCACGCCTGTGCCGAACCATGCGCGGTGCGGACCCCGCGGCACGAACGCGCTTTGCCACGCTGATTGCGCGGGCTGCGGATGATCTTGCGCGCGCACTTGCCGCGCAAGGCGCAAATGTCGGACAGACCGCAATCGCGGCCATGTCAGGGGGTGTTTGTCATGACCATCGCGCAGGTGGCGCTCCGGTCTGTCTGTGCGCGTCAGTCGGGCACGATCCGATATGGTTCGGGCAACGCCTGGGCGAGGGGGTGTCGCGCGGCGTTGCCTATTGCCCGCCCCCGAACGAGGTTTTGTTTGCAACACTGTTGGCAGGCCTTGCTGCGCAAGCAGACCTGCCGCCGGGTGCGTTTAATTTACTGCACGGTGACAATGCGCGGACAAAAACACTCCTGACAAGCGCGGGTGTGCCATGTCTGTAGCCGCGCAGTGCCGCAAGATATGCTACAGATACATCCGCGGTCCGATGACCTTTGCGGGAATATCCTTGCGTGTCAGGCCCATTTCAGCCAATTCTTCGTCGGACTTGCTGTTGTAGTAGCTGATGCGCTGATATGTGGGTGACATGGTTGCAAGACGCGTCACAAAAGCCAGTAGCTTTTTGCCGAATTCATTGCTGCCGCTCACTGCATTGGTTGTGATATTCGCCATTTGGAAACCCTTTGCTCAGGTGTTTCCCCCCATATGCAGGAACTTAGGTCAGAAATGCTGACTTTACCAGTGCGGCCTTGACAACCCCGCCTTGCGCTGCGCGCAACACTGTCTGACGTATGGCAGGTCAACGGATTGTTAACCAGTTTTCGCTAAGATCGCAGAGAGCGAGGCAAGAAAAGTTCTCGCTTTGTGCCTTAATTTGAATTATAGAACAATTAATGAACAAACCTGCGATTGCCGTGCGCGGCGCGCTGTGGAATAAGGGGCGAAACAATGGCTGTAGCGGATTTGCTGACAATGACTGACAAGCGGACGGCGGAAAAACAAAAGGCGCTTGATTCAGCGCTTGCCCAGATTGAACGCCAGTTTGGCAAAGGCTCGATCATGCGGCTGGGTGCTGACAGCCCGGTGACCGAGATTGAGTCAACCTCCACAGGGTCGCTGGGGCTGGATATTGCGCTTGGAATCGGTGGTTTGCCCAAAGGGCGCATTATCGAAATTTATGGTCCTGAAAGTTCGGGCAAAACCACGCTGACCCTGCATGCCGTTGCAGAAGAACAGAAAAAGGGCGGCATTTGCGCCTTTGTGGACGCCGAACACGCGATGGACCCGCAATATGCGCGCAAACTTGGCGTGAATCTGGATGACCTGCTGATTTCCCAGCCCGATACGGGCGAACAGGCGCTTGAAATCGTCGATACGCTTGTGCGTTCGGGCGCGGTGTCGATGGTTGTGGTCGATTCGGTGGCGGCATTGACGCCAAAATCCGAACTTGAAGGCGATATGGGCGATTCGAATGTTGGCGTGCACGCACGGCTGATGTCGCAGGCCATGCGCAAACTGACGGGGTCGATTTCGCGGTCGAATTGCATGGTGATTTTCATCAACCAGATTCGCATGAAAATCGGCGTGATGTTTGGCAGCCCCGAAACCACGACGGGTGGCAATGCGCTGAAATTCTACGCATCCGTCCGGCTGGATATTCGCCGGATCGGCGCAATCAAGGACCGCGATGAAGTGGTCGGAAATCAAACCCGCGTCAAGGTTGTCAAGAACAAGGTCGCGCCCCCCTTCAAACAGGTGGAATTCGACATCATGTATGGTGAAGGCATTTCCAAAACCGGCGAATTGCTGGATCTGGGCGTCAAGGCGGGCGTGGTCGAGAAATCGGGTGCGTGGTATTCCTACGGCGATGAACGCATTGGGCAAGGGCGCGAGAATGCGAAGACCTTCCTGAAGGAAAACCCGCAACGCGCGCTGGAAATTGAAGACAAGATCCGTGCAGCCCATGGTCTGGACTTTCCCATGGCGGAAGGCGACGCATCCCTGACCGAGGATTAAGCGGCTCAGGACTATATAATCCTGGGGTGTCTGTTTTCCGACAGGCGCCCGATGATATACTGAACAAGCCGGGGGTGTCCGGGATATATAGCCTTGTTCTTGCTCGAAAATCGGAACCGCGTTGTGCTTTTCAACGGATATGGGCGCAGGACGACCCGTCAGATTACGGCTCAGGTGTGGACAGGCCCTGTCTGCGCGGATAAACGGGATTGAAACTTGTCCCGTCCCGCTTTCGCGCCGGAGTGAAAAATGCCCAGTCTGAACGACATTCGCACGACTTTCCTTGATTATTTTGCCCGAAACGGTCACGCGGTGGTCGACAGCTCGCCGCTTGTGCCGCGCAACGACCCTACCTTGATGTTCACCAATTCGGGCATGGTTCAGTTCAAGAATATGTTCACCGGGTTGGAACAGCGCGATTATAACCGCGCCACCACATCGCAAAAATGCGTGCGCGCGGGCGGCAAACATAATGATCTGGACAATGTCGGCTATACGGCGCGCCACCATACATTTTTCGAAATGTTGGGGAATTTCAGTTTCGGGGATTACTTCAAGGCTGAAGCGATTCCATTTGCGTGGGAATTGCTGACCCGCGATTTTGACATTCCCAAGGACCGGCTTCTGGTCACGGTATATCATACCGATGATGAAGCCGCTGAAATGTGGAAAAAAGTGGCGGGCCTGCCCGATGACCGCATCATCCGTATTGCGACCGACGACAATTTCTGGCGCATGGGGCCAACCGGCCCTTGCGGCCCCTGCACCGAGATATTTTTTGACCATGGCCCCAGCATCTGGGGCGGCCCTCCGGGCAGTGCGGAAGAAGATGGTGATCGTTTCATTGAAATCTGGAATCTGGTCTTCATGCAGAACGAGCAGCATGACGATGGCCGCCTGACCGAATTGCCGCGACAGTCGATTGATACCGGCATGGGGCTGGAACGGATTGGCGCATTGCTGCAAGGCAAGCATGACAATTACGACACCGACCTGATGCGCGCCTTGATCGAAGCGTCCTGCCACGCCACAAGTTCGGACCCCGATGGTCCGGGCAAGACCCATCACCGCGTGATTGCCGACCATTTGCGCGCCGTGTCCTTCCTTATTGCGGATGGGGTCATGCCCGCAAATGACGGGCGTGGCTATGTGTTGCGCCGGATCATGCGCCGCGCCATGCGCCATGCCCATATGCTGGGCGCGCAAGACCCCGTTATGCACCGTCTTGTGCCCGCGCTGGTCAGCGCGATGGGCAGCCATTACACCGAATTGCGGGATGCGCAGGCCCTGATCACACAAACCCTGCACGCCGAGGAAACGCGTTTCCGGCAGACACTGGACCGCGGCCTGAAGCTGCTGGATGCCGAGTTGGAGGGGCTGCCCGAAGGGACAACCCTGTCGGGGCAGGCCGCTTTCAAACTGTATGACACGTTCGGCTTTCCGCTGGACCTGACGCAGGACGCTTTGCGCGAACGTGGTCGCGCCGTGGATGTTGCGGGATTCGATGCCGCCATGTCAGAGCAAAAGGCCCGCGCCCGCGCCAGTTGGGCAGGATCAGGTGACGCGGCCGATGCGACCATCTGGTTCGATCTGGCCGACCGCTTCGGGACCAGCGAGTTTCTGGGTTATGATATGGAAACGGCCGAAGGGCAGGTTCTGGCGCTTGTTGTGGACGGGGCAGAGGCAAAATCTGCCACGGGCGAGGTGCAGATCATCACCAACCAGACGCCATTTTACGCCGAATCCGGCGGGCAGGTGGGCGATACCGGTTTCATCCGGTCGGGCAGCGGCGTGGCTGAGGTGACAGACACACGCAAATCTGCCGGGCTTATCATCCATTTTGTCAAAGTGACCGAGGGCGAGATTGTGACGGGCCAGCCCGTCAAGCTGGAGGTGGCGCATGCCCGCCGCAGCGCCATTCGCGCCAACCATTCCGCGACGCATTTGCTGCATGAAGCGCTGCGCCGCGCATTGGGGGACCATGTTGCGCAAAAAGGATCGCTGAACGCGGCGGAGCGGTTGCGGTTCGATTTCAGCCATGGTGCGGCCATTGGTGCAGACCAACTGGCCCAGATCGAGGCAGAGGTGAACGCGTTTATCCGGCAGAACACCCCTGTCGATACCCGCATCATGACACCCGATGATGCCCGCGCGCTGGGGGCGCAGGCGCTGTTTGGCGAAAAATACGGCGACGAAGTGCGCGTGGTGTCGATGGGCAATCTTGCCGGTTCGGGCAAGGGCCATGACGGCAATACCTATTCGCTGGAACTGTGCGGCGGCACCCATGTCGGGCGCACGGGCGATATTGGCGCGTTTGTCCTGCTGGGCGAGGGGGCGTCATCTGCCGGTGTGCGCCGCGTCGAGGGGCTGACAGGGCAGGCGGCGCTGGCCTATCTGCGCGCGCAGGATGCCCGTTTGTCGGAAATTGCAGGCGTGTTGAAAGCGCCCGCACAGGATGTAGGCGAGCGTGTCCGCACCCTGCTTGACGAACGCCGCGCCTTGCAAAACGAAATCGCACAGCTGAAACGTCAGGTGGCGATGGGCGGCAGCGGTGATGGTGGCGATGATGTGCGCGACGTTGCGGGGCTGAAAGTGATTGCCAAGGTCATGAACGGTGTTTCCGGCAAGGACCTGCCGTCGCTGATTGATGCGATGAAAGAAAAACTCGGGTCTGGTGTGGTTATTCTGATCGCGGATACAGGGGCCAAACCTGCGGTTGCCGCCGGTGTCACTGCGGATCTGGTTGAACGGCTTTCTGCCGTCGATCTGGTGCGCGAAGTTGTGGCCGGACTGGGCGGCAAGGGCGGTGGTGGCCGCCCTGACATGGCGCAAGGCGGCGGCGCCGATATTTCAAATGCGGACGCGGCGCTGGCCGCCGCACTGTCCCTGATAGAAAAGGAAACTGCATGAGCGCGCTTTGGATTGCACATGTCGAAGTAACCGACGCGGACGCCTATGGCGAATACGCCAAACGCGCGACAGGGGCCATCGCGGCACATGGTGGCGTGTTTATCGCGCGGGCGGGACGCTACGTTCAGCTTGAAGGGCGCGAACGCGCGCGCAATGTCGTCGCGCGCTTCCCATCCGTGGAAGATGCCGTTGCCTGCTATAATTCGCCCGAATATCAAGAAGCGCTTGGCTTTGCCAAAGGGGCCGCAGAACGCGATCTGGTTATCGTCGAGGAAGTCAGCCCCGGCTGAACGGGGCTGTCCGGTCAGGGCATGGGCCGTGCATTCGGCCTGAAGGCGCCATTTAAGTGGCGAACGGGTCTGACGGGTAACCAACGCCTGCAAGATATAAGCCGTCGGGCGGGCTTACCGGCCCGCAGGCGGCACGGTCACAGGCTTCAAGCGCGGTTTTCACATCTTCCGGTGTCCATGCGCCTGACCCCACACGCTCCAATGTGCCAACAATGCTGCGCACCTGATTGTGCAGGAATGATCGCGCGCGCAGCGAAAAGCGGAATTCCTGCCCTTCGGGCAGGGTCACGCAGTCTATGTCGATGGCGTCCAGCGTCTTGACGGGCGATGCCGCCTGACACTGGCTTGCGCGGAAGGTGGTGAAATCATGCGTGCCCAGCAGATGCTGCGCTGCGTGCTGCATGGGTGCCAGCGAAAGTGCGTGCCGGACGTTCCAGACCTGTCCTGCCTCGAATGTGGGGGGGGCGCGACGGGCCAGCAGGCGGAACAGATAGCGCCGCTCGGTTGCGGAAAAACGGGCGTGAAACCTGTCATCAACCTGCGCGCAATCAAGGATGGCAACAGGGGCAGGGCGCAGATGGTGGTTCAGGGCAGCCATCAGGCGGAAGGGGGGCCAATCGCGGCGCATGTCGCAATGGGCAACCTGACCCATGGCATGCACACCGGTATCAGTGCGCCCCGCAGCCCCGATGGACGGCAGATCAGGTTCCAGTTTTGCCAGTGCGGATTCTATCGCGCCCTGGACTGACGGCAGGGTGACCTGACGCTGCCAGCCGCAGAACGGTCGGCCATCATATTCAATTTTCAGGGCATATCGTGGCATGAACGGGCAATTAGCGCGGGCGCGCGGATTTGGCAATCAACCTTCTGCGTCCAGTATTGCGCGCAACCCGCTTTCGTAATCCGGATACAACAGTTTCAGCCCCAGTTCGCGCTTTATGCGGTCATTGCGGACACGTTTGCTGTCGGCATAAAAGCTGCGCGCCATGGGGGACAGATCCGCATCCTCGAACGGGACTTCGGGGGGGACGGGTAACCCTGCAATGCGGGCAGCATAAGCCAGCACATCCTGCGGGGGCGCAGGCTGGTCATCGCACAGGTTATAGACGCGACTGCCGATGTCCGAATGGATTGCAAGATCCAGCGCCTGCCCGATATCGGCCTGATGGATGCGCGAAAAATACTGTCCGGGCTTTACCACACGTTGCGCGCGCCCCTCGCGCAGTTTGGCAATCGGGCCGCGCCCCGTCCCGTATATTCCCGCAAGCCGGAAGATATGCAACCGGACCCCAGCCGTGTTGCAGGCATTCTGCCATGCGGTTTCTGCCTGCACACGCGCCTGCGCGCGCGCAGATGCAGCGTTGGGAATTGTATCTTCGTCGACCCAGCCCCCTTGCTGGTCGCCATAGACGCCGATTGTGGACAGATAACCCACCCAGCGCAGATGGGTCGCGCGTGCAATATTCGCGCCATGTGCAGCCAGAACCGGATCATCATCGCGGGGCGAAACCGATGTTAACAGATGCGTGGCTTGCGCCAGCGGCAACGGGTTTCCGGGCCAGATCAACGGGGTTACCCCGCGTTCCGTCATGGCGCGGGCCTTGTCGGTGCTGCGCGTTGTGCCAATGATGGTCCAGCCGCGCGGCAGCAAAAGCGGCTCCAGCGCCTGCGCACTGTATCCGTGCCCTATTGAGAGAAGTGTTCCTGTCATGCTGTCAGTATTGATCCAAGCGCCGCGGCACTGCAAGGGTTGGGCGCGGTATTTTCGCACTGGCGGGGCGCGGCGGGTGCTGGCAATGTGGCGAAAACTGAGAAGGTGCCATCCATGACCCCTGAAACCGCTAAATACGCCTTGATCATGCTGGCCGCAGGTGTCGGTGTGCCGGTTCTGGCGGCGCTGAATGCGCAGCTTGGGGCGCGCATTGGATCGCCCGCGATTGCGGGCGCGATGATGTTCTTGATTGCCGCTGTTGTGGCCGTGGCGGTCGCGGCGGTTCTGGGGCAGGCGAATACGGTGACAGCGCTGCCTGCACAGCCCAGATACCTGTTTCTGGCGGGCATTCTGATTGCGTTTTACTTGTTGTCGATCTCATGGGTTGCGCCGCGTTTTGGCGTGGGCAATGCCGTGATGTTCGTGCTGTTGGGGCAGATTGCCGCGATTTGCGTGATCGACCAGTTCGGCCTGTTCGGGGCGCGGCTGCGTCCGCTTGATCTGCCGCGCCTGATCGGAATTTTGCTGATGGCCGTAGGGGTCGTTCTGGCGCAGCGCCCGCCTTCATGAAACAGATTTATGACGCGGACAGGCCGGACACACACGATGGCCGCTGAATCTGGTGTGATTTGATCAATATCAAAGACAGGTTTTCATCAATTTGCCATGATGCAACCTTGATATTTCGCCCAAACACAATTCAGGAGCAGTTAATGAAAGATGCAGTGCCAACCACGCCCGCAATTACGCCGGATCAGGACGTTCAGCAGTCCGTGGCATCTGACAATGACGCCGCAAATGAGTCCGTGCCTGATATTGATGCGGCCCCCCCGCAGGTGGTGGAACAGGAGGCCAAACCGCCCTTGCCCAAGGCAGACACGGCACAGAAGATGAAGACAGCGCCCAAGACCTACAGGTGGGTTCCCGACCCCGCTGACTTGACCACGGATGAGATTAATGCGTTTTTCGAGTCGGATCGCTACCCTTACCGCTACAAAATGCCACGGCGGACTTATGAGCAGGAAAAGGCGCGCCTTCAGGCCGAGCTGCTGAAAGTGCAGAAATGGGCCATCGATACCGGAGAGCGCTTCGTGTTCCTGTTTGAAGGGCGCGACGCTGCGGGCAAGGGCGGCACCATCAAGCGGTTCAACGAGCACCTGAACCCGCGTTTCGCGCGCGTTGTGGCACTCAACAAGCCGTCAGAACGTGAAGCGGGCCAATGGTATTTTCAACGCTATGTCGAGCATCTGCCAACATCAGGTGAAATGGTGTTTTACGACCGGTCGTGGTATAATCGCGCAGGCGTTGAACGGGTGATGGGGTTTTGCAGCCCGACAGAATATCTGGAATTCATGCGTCAGGCCCCGGAATTTGAACGCATGCTGGTGCGGTCCGGCATCCGGCTGCACAAGTTCTGGTTTTCTGTCACACCCGAAGAACAGTTGCGCCGTTTTACCGCGCGCGAAACAGACCCGCTAAAACGCTGGAAATTATCACCCATCGATAAGGCAAGTCTTGGCAAATGGGACGAATACACCCAAGCCAAAGAAGCGATGTTCTTTTATACCGACACTGCCGATGCGCCGTGGACTGTCATCAAATCCAAAGACAAGAAACGCGCGCGGCTGGAATGCATGAAGCATTTTCTGTCCACGCTTGAGTATCCTGACAAAGACCCGGAAATCGCAAGAAAGCCTGATCCCCTGATCGTGGGGCGCGCGCGTCATGTGGTTCTGTCCGGCGCGGAACTGGGCCATGTCATGGGTGCATAACCGGATGCGCAACCAAATGAAAAGGCGGGCCATCTGGCCCGCCTTTTTCGACAGCTTGCATCGCCCGTGACGGGCAATCAGGCTTTGCTGGTGCCGTGGTCGTTTGCGTGCTGTGCCGTGTGAAACTGGGCCACAAGACGTGCCCAGCCTTTGCGGATACCTGCCTTAATGTATGCTGCGCGCAGGCGGCGGGCGTCTTGCTCCAGACGGGTCACGTCCAGAATTGTCGGTGCTTCATCGTGAAGTTGTGTCATTTTGTAAGCCTTGCCATAGTGTTTGTCTGTTGCATCAAGAAATAGACGCTGCATCGCAGCATTGCGAGGGACAATACGGAAAGCCCGTTATGCAACCAGTGCATTCCTGTTCACATCGCTTGCCACGTTAGCGCTAACTGTTTATACGAAGGCAGGACACTGAACTTACGCCCGCGCGCATACCGCGCCAGCCAATCGGAGGGATCATGCCAATCAATTCCGGGATAGAAGCCGTCACGGACAGAATTCGCAACCGTTCGGCCGCGCGAAGGGCGCAGTATATGGACCGGATGCGCGCCGCTGCTGATGCCGGACCCGTGCGTGCGCATCTGTCTTGTGGCAATCAGGCCCATGCCTATGCCGCCATGCAGGACGACAAGGAAAATCTGGCCACAGGCCGCGCGCCCAATCTGGGCATTGTCACGGCCTATAATGACATGCTGTCGGCGCATCAGCCGTTTCAGGCCTATCCCGATATCATCCGTGCCGCGGCGCGTGCAGCTGGCGGCACTGCGCAGGTTGCAGGCGGTGTGCCTGCCATGTGTGACGGTGTCACCCAAGGTCAGCCCGGCATGGAATTGTCGCTGTTTTCGCGCGATGTGATTGCCTTGTCGGCGGGCGTTGCCATGTCGCATAACTGTTTTGATGCGGCTGTGTGGCTTGGGGTTTGTGACAAAATCGTGCCGGGGCTTATCATTGCGGCGGCAACTTTTGGCCATGTGCCATCGGTGTTTATTCCTGCCGGTCCCATGACCAGTGGCTTGCCGAATGATGAAAAGTCAAAAATCCGTCAGCAATTCGCCCAAGGTGAAATCGGGCGCGAAGACCTGATGAAGGCCGAAATGGCCAGTTATCACGGCCCGGGCACCTGCACATTCTATGGCACCGCCAATACAAATCAGATGCTGATGGAATTCATGGGCCTGCATCTGCCGGGCACCAGCTTCGTCAACCCGGGCACGCCACTGCGCGAGGCACTGACAGTCGCTGCGACCGAACGCGCGCTGGCCATTACTGCGCTTGGCAATGATTACCGCCCCGCCAGTCAGGTGCTGGATGAACGTGCTTTCGTGAATGGAATTGTTGGGTTGATGGCCACGGGCGGGTCCACCAATCTGGTGCTGCATCTGCCCGCGATGGCGCGCGCGGCAGGTATTGAACTGACCTTGCAGGATTTCGCCGATATCTCGGATATGGTGCCGTTGATGGCCAAGGTTTATCCCAACGGTCTTGCCGATGTGAACCATTTTCACGCTGCAGGCGGGCTGGGCTTCATGATTGGTGAATTGCTGGATGCGGGCCTGCTGCATGATGATGTGTGCACCATCGCGGGTGACGGGCTGGCACGCTATGCGCAGGAACCCAAACTGCATAACGGCGCGCTGGTCTGGGAGGATGGCGCGGGACATACGCTGAATGACCGCATTCTGCGCCCCGCTGCGCAGGCGTTCCAGAAATCAGGCGGGCTGAAGCAACTGACGGGCAATCTGGGGCAGGGGGTGATCAAGACCTCGGCGGTGGACCCGTCGCGCCATGTGATCACGGCGCGTGCGCGCGTGTTTCACGAACAGGCAGCGGTCAAGGCGGCGTTTCAGGCGGGCGAATTTACCGAAGATACCATTGTCGTGGTGCGTTTTCAGGGACCTGCCGCCAATGGCATGCCGGAATTGCATTCACTGACGCCCATTCTGGCTGTGCTGCAAGATCGCGGGCTGAAAATGGCATTGGTCACCGACGGGCGCATGTCGGGGGCAAGTGGCAAGGTGCCGGCGGCAATTCATGTGGCCCCCGAAGCGGCCAAGGGGGGACCGCTGGCGCGGGTTCAGGACGGTGATATGATGCGCCTTGATGCGGTCACCGGACGTCTGGATGTGCTGGAAGAGGGCTTTGACGCACGCACGCCTGTCACGGCAGACCTGTCCGCGAATGAATTCGGGCTGGGGCGGGAAATGTTCGCAGCCTTCCGACAGGCGGTGGGCGATTCAACCGAAGGGGCGGCGGTCGTCGTCTGACGGGGCGTCGCAATCGGGCGCGCAGCCCAGCGGGCGGGGGGGACCGGAGGGCGCAAGTCCCGACGCGCGCCGTGGCCCCCTCAATGGGGGCAAGGCGCGCCCCCCTTCCAAGGTAAAGAAACGGCTACAGGCGCTTGGGCGCAATTTCCCAACGGGCCTCGTTCTCCTCTATGGCGCGAATGCGTTCTGCGGTTTTAGGATGGCTCATCAGCCATGCGGGCATCCCGCCGCCCATACCAGTCAGGGTTTCCAGCTTGCGAAACAGGTCTTTTTGCGGCGCGGTGCCGATCTCGGCCTTGACCAGTAGCGCAGATGCATAGGCATCCGCTTCATATTCGTCATTGCGGCTTAATTTTGCGGCCAGAACAGACACCAGAAAATTCGCAATGATCACACCCAAGCCCGGCAAAAAGCGGTTGAACACCGTGGCCAGCGCCATGCGCACGGCATTTGTTCCCGAAAAATCGATCATGCGCTTGCGCGAATGTCCCAGCGCCACATGCCCCAGCTCATGCGCAATGACACTTGCCAGTTCTTCTGCCGTAACCTCTCCCTGACGGTATTTGTTATAGAATCCGCGGGTGATGAAAATGCGCCCGTCGGGTGCTGCCAGCCCGTTCACCGGCTCGATTTCATAGATATGAACCTTGATATGATCGACGCCCACTGCCTTTGCAAAGCGGTCGGTCAACCGTTTCAGCCGCGCATCGGCCAGCGGAGAGGATTTCTCATCCAGCTCTTGTTTGGTACGCCAGCTTGAAAACCAGTACATCACCAGTCCATATGCCAGCAGGATCAGAATAGGGGCAAGTTTCAACATATGCAGAATATGGGGCGCGTGCAGGGCATAGGCAATGCCTATCCGCCCAGAACAAGTGTCAGGCCCATCATCACCGTAAAAGAAAGTGTGACAATGACGCCGGTTGTCGCGTGCTCCACCCCCTCGCGTGCGTCTGGCAGAAGTTCCGAGAAGATCATCCAAAGCATGGCCCCTGCGGCAAGCCCCAAACCGACTGGCAAAAACGGCGCAAAACTTAGCACAAACAAAAAGGCAGGGACCGCCAGTAGCGGCTGCGGCATAGATGACAGGATTGCCCACCGGGCCGCCTTGCCGACACTTGCGCCGCGCGGCACCATGATCAGCGCGATGGCAAGCCCTTCGGGCACGTTATGCAGCGCAATTGCGATGGTGATGAAATCGCCCAGTTCCCGCCCGCTGCCATAGGCCACGCCCACCCCCACACCTTCGGCGGCGGAATGCATGGTCATGACCCCCATGATCAACAGGATCTTCAGCCCGTCCGCGCCTTGGACATTGGCAATGCTGACATCGGTGCGCGTGTCCAGAACCCGTTTTGCCAGCCATATGCCGATTAATCCCAGAACCAGCCCGATCAGCGTGCGAAAGCCCGAAAACTCAAACCCTTCGCTAATCAGGCTGAAGGTCGCGGCCAGCATCAGCCCTGCGGCGAGGGCGTTGCCATAGGCCAGCGCACGCGGGGTGACATTGCGCATCGCGACAAGCGGCAAGGCGCCAAGTCCGGTCGCAACTGCGGTGACGGTGGCGGCAAGGAATACCAGCAGGGTGGTTGGGTCGGACACAGGTGAACCATATTTAGAATAATTCTAACTTACGTCCATTCTACTGGTATCGTCAAGTGCGGACAGGCGGATTTCACAGATTGCACGCCAGTTCGGCAGCTCTGGCAGGGGGGCGCGCGACCGTTTTGACCATAAATGCCGCAGGTGCATATGAATTGTCACATCAATGTTGTCTGAACGCGCTAAAAACCATCCTGCGACATTTGGTGTATCATAAAGACTTGCCAGATGGATTGCCCTATATATAGTCCAACTCACGGCGTAAGGAGTTTTTGCGCCACAGCCCCTGCGGGGTGCGAACCCTTGGGGGGTGCCAATACGGAGGCGGCACCTATGGATGGTGATTTCAGAACTGATTTTGTGCGTGATCCGGTGTGCCTGCGGAATTTCCCGGCATTGGTGCTGAATGCAGATTACAGGCCGCTGTCCTATTACCCCTTGTCGCTATGGCCGTGGCAGGATGCTGTAAAGGCGGTGTTTCTGGACCGCGTCGACATTCTGGCCGAATACGATCAGGTTGTGCGCAGCCAGCGCATGGAAATTCGGGTGCCGTCGGTGGTCGTGCTGCGCGATTTTGTCAAACCCCGCAAGCGTGTCGCCTTCACACGGTTCAACCTGTTCCTGCGCGATGAATTTTCATGCCAGTATTGCGGCGCGCGCAATGACCTGACATTCGACCATGTTGTGCCGCGCAAACTGGGTGGGGTGACAAGCTGGGAAAATGTGGTCGCGGCCTGCGCACCCTGCAATCTGGCGAAAGGGTCCAAAACCTTGCGGGACTCAGGGCTGAAGCTGCGCCAGACACCTTACCGCCCCGATGCCGAAACCCTGCGCAACCTTGGCCGCCGTTTTCCGCCGAACCATTTGCACGACAGTTGGCTGGATTACCTGTATTGGGACACCGAGCTGGAGGCCTGACAAAAAACGCACGCCGTAGCGTTCGGAAAATGCACAGAAAAGCCGCACTCTGACCGCGCTGCGCTGCAATGCAGCAAGGTGTTTTCCTTTTCGGGTTGCGCAAGATGTATCTTTTCGCGTAACAGCAGGTCAAATAGCATGGACCCGGTGCAAGTCCGGGTGGCTCTTCCGGCCGCTGATCCGCCGGATAACCTGAACAACCACCATGAAAAGCCGGAGTGCTGTCGCTCAGTCTATTCCGGTCAGGAACCCAATACATGATTACACTTGATGCTTACCGCGCACAGTGGTTCGGCAATGTGCGCGGCGATCTTATCGCCGGTCTTGTCGTGGCACTGGCCCTTATTCCCGAAGCAATTGCCTTCTCCATCATCGCGGGCGTTGACCCCAAAGTTGGGCTTTATGCCAGTTTCTCCATCGCGGTTCTGATTGCCTTTACCGGCGGCAGGCCGGGCATGATTTCGGCGGCCACGGCTGCGACAGCGGTGCTGATGGTCACGCTGGTGCGCGATCACGGGCTGGAATACCTGTTGGCGGCCACGGTGCTGGCGGGGCTGTTGCAGATTGGCGCAGGCATCCTGAAGCTGGGGTTCATCATGCGCTATGTGTCGAAATCGGTGATGACCGGCTTCGTTAATGCGCTGGCGATCCTGATCTTTCTGGCGCAACTGCCGGAACTGGACCCGCGCGACGTATCGTGGATCACTTATGTTCTGGTCGCAGCAGGGCTTGGCATCATCTACGGGCTGCCGCTTCTGACCAAGGCAATTCCGTCGCCGCTGGTGACGATTGTGGTGCTGACGATTGTGGCGATTGTGCTGGGGCTGGATGTGCGCACCGTTGGCGATATGGGCGAATTGCCCGACACGCTGCCGGTGTTTCTGATCCCCGATATTCCGCTGACTTTCGAGACACTGATGATCATTCTGCCCTATTCGGTGGCCGTCGCGGTTGTGGGCCTGCTGGAAAGCCTGATGACGCAGAATATCGTTGATGACCTGACCGACACCAAATCGAACCGCGATCAGGAATGCATCGGGCAGGGTATTTCCAACACCGCCACCGGCTTTATCGGTGGCATGGCGGGGTGCGCGATGATCGGGCAAAGCATCATCAACGTCAAATCCGGCGGGCGGGGGCGGTTGTCGTCTTTTGCAGCAGGGGTCTATCTGTTGTTCATGATCCTTGTGCTGGGTGATCTGGTCAGCCGGATTCCCATGGCCGCCCTTGTCGCGGTGATGATCATGGTGGCCATCGGCACATTCTCCTGGTCGTCGATCAAGGCGCTGAAGGTGCATCCGCGCTCCAGCTCCATCGTGATGATCGCGACTGTGGTGACGGTGGTGTATACCCATAACCTTGCCATCGGTGTGCTGGTCGGCGTGTTGTTGTCGGGCATTTTCTTTGCGGGCAAAATCGCGCAGCTGTTTACCATGCGCACGGAAATTTCGCGTGATGGCCGCACCCGCACCTATATCGTCGAGGGGCAGTTGTTCTATGGCTCGGTCGAGGATTTCATGAATGCCTTTGATTTCCGTGAAACGCTGGACCGTGTCGTCATTGATGTCAGCCGTGCGCATATCTGGGATATCTCTTCCGTTCAGGCGCTGGACATGGCAATCCTTAAATTCCGCCGTGACGGGGCCGAAGTTGACGTGATCGGCATGAATGAAGCGACAGAAACCATCGTTGACAAGCTTGCCATTCATGACAAGCCCGGCGCGATGGACAAGCTGATGTCGCATTGAAGGGGGACATGACATGACTGACCAACCACAGAAAATCGTGGCCCTTATTGATGGGTCTGTCTATTCGGCCAGCGTGTGCGAACATGCCGCGTGGATTTCACAGCGCACGGATGCGCCTGTCGAATTGCTGCATGTGCTGGGCCGCCGTGACGCGCCGGAAAAGACGGACCTGTCCGGCGCCATCGCCCTTGGCGCGCGCTCGGCCCTGCTGGCCGAACTGGCCGAACTGGATGCACAACGCGCCAAACTGATCAGCCACCGCGGCCGCGCCATACTGGAAGATGCGCGCGCCATTCTGGACAAGGCGGGTGTCAGCGAAATTACAACCCGCTTGCGTCAGGGCGATGTGGTCGAAACGGTCAGCGAGGTCGAAAAGGATGCCCGCGTTGTCATGGTCGGCAAACGTGGCGAAGCGGCGGATTTTGCCAAGGGCCATCTGGGGTCCAATCTGGAACGCATTATCCGTGCCAGCACCAAGCCTGTCTTTGTCGCCTCGCGCGCGTTCAAGCCCATCGAAAAGGTGCTGGTGGCTTATGATGGCGGCGTATCGTCCATGAAGGCCGTTGATCACATCGCCCGCAGCCCGCTGTTTCAGGGGCTTTCGGTGCATGTTGTCACTGTGGGCACTGCCACCGCAGAGGTCAAGAAAGGGCTGGACGACGCAAAAGCGCTGCTGAAGGCCGCAGGGATCAACGCGGAAACATCTGTCATTGCGGGCCAGCCGGAAACAGCCCTTGGCAAACTGGTGGACGAGGCGGGCTTTGATATGCTGGTCATGGGCGCTTACGGCCATTCGCGCATCCGCAGTCTGATCATCGGGTCCACCACCACGGAAATGATCCGCTCGTGCAAGGTGCCCGTGGTGCTGATGCGCTGATCTGCCAAAGTTGAAAGCCGCCCTGTTCAAGGCGGCTTTTGCTGCTATGCGCGGCCTTTGTTCACACCATAGCAGGCCTTTGGCCGTGCCAGCTTATGGTCGGGCGGTAAACACCGCCATCTGACTGGCACCCCCAAGGTCCGGATGACAGCCCGCAATGTCGCGATAGCTGACATCATACCCAAACGCCGCACCCACACGGTCGCCCCATTTACAAAACCGCGCGCGCGGCCATTCAAAACGGTGGTCGGGGTGGCGAAACCGGTGCGCAGGCACCCCCAGAAGCACGTTGAATTCCGCATTCGGGGTTGTCACAACCACCATGCGCGGCCGCATCTGCCCGAATACGGCGCGTTCCAGCTGCGACAGGTTGGACGGGTCGATATGTTCAATCGTCTCGATCAAGACCGCGCAATCAAATCCGGCCAGCGCAGGGTGCGCTTCGGTCATGGACCCCGCGCGCAATTCGGTGCTGGCCACCGTTTGCGGCAGTTTCGACAGCCGGTTTTGCAATCGCGCAAGTGATGCGGTGCAAATATCAACGCCCACCAGCCGTGTGATTTCCGGATGTGCGGCCAGCCGCACAAACAGATCACCGTCCCCGCATCCCAGATCAAGCACACTGCGCGCGCCCGAATTTGCGACCACACCAAAGGCCGCTTTCAGCCGTTCCTCATGCATCCATGTGGTCACGGTGTCCGCCCCCCAATGGGCACATCGCGCACGGGAAATTCGGCGGGTATGCTGGGGTATATCTGCAATACGTCCCGCCGTTTTGCGGGGCAGGTGGGGCACTCATGCAGATGCGGCTTTGTCATGGCGCCACCGCTACCGCGAAACAGGGCGTTGCATCAAGACCACATCTTTGACCGGCACATGACATGTCCACCCCCAAAGCTGCGCCAGATAGTGAAATGTTGCCTCGCGGTAAAACACCACATGTGTCGGGTCCTTACGGTAATGCCATGTCGCAAAGCGGGCATCCTCGGTCTGGAAACATGTCATCACGCCCATCCAGCCACCGGGGCGTACAAGCCCGCGCAAGCGGGCAAATTCGGCGCGGGGGGTATGGAAATGCTCGGCCGTCTCGGTGCAGGTCACGAAATCATACACTGACGACAAGGGCGCCGGATCAGGGGCAAAAAACGGATCGAACAGCGCCACGTTGTGGCCGGCCGCGCGCAGGATTTCCGCAAGCGCAGGACCAGGCCCACAGCCATAATCCAGCCCATGCGATGCCGGTGAAAGCCGTTCAAGCAACGGGTCGGCCAGTTTGCGCAGAAAACGGCGATAGCGCGGGTCGTCGGCATGGTTTTCGTGGTGCAGGTAGTGGGCGTATTCGTCCTCGCGTGACAGCCTGTGTTGTGGCGCCAGAAATCGCGCTTCGCATGACAGGCACCGGAAATAGTCCTGCCCCCCGACAGACAGGAACACTTGGGGCTGTTTGGCTGCGCAGACCGGGCAACCGTCGGGGTCGGGCGATGATGGCGGAGCGAATTCCGCACGCCCCGTCATGTGGTTGATCCGGGAGTGCTGTGGTCCAGAAGGATTGCCAATGCGCAGGGCCGGAACATCTGTGGGGTGTGAAATACCGCAGGCGTTGCCCGTAGCCGCGGCAAAGCTTGCCCAAGGCATTCGGCGAATTGTGCAAAAGCCCGATCGTCTGACGATGGTCCGCCCCCTTCGTCCGGATTCAAATGCTTGCGGCCAGCGGCAATGCCCGAAGATTGGCAGGGATGCCCACCTTGCATGACAATGACCATGTCGGGCATATGGGCTTTTCTTCTCCCTCTCCAGATATCGGGCTTGCGCCTCAGGGACGGCGCACCAATGGCAGAAATGACAAGGCAGAGGGTTTTGAACAAAGCGGGCATATTATCCCTATCTGATGGGTGCTCAGGTTTTGATCCGATGATTTTTCCTTATTGCAAGGTGCGTGTCGTCCGCTTTCGCCCATGTTTTCGCGCGAACGATACCCATGTTGGAACGGCCGTTATGGTAAGTCCAGTGCGAATATTCGAACTCAGATCCACCGCCACCCGCCCGAAATACCATGAGGTGCGTTGCATATTTACCGTGTCACAAAATCGGGTTCGCATCGCCGGAATGTTTGCTCCACATGCCCCGGACAGATTGTGCGGCTGGAACTGCGGCCGGGAGTTCGTCCAACCGCCTCGATGAAATGCCGCCATGTACGATTTTGTATGCGCAGGCAAGAAATCGGGTCCGATGCTTCTGCGCGGGCGGTTGAGTTAGACCAGTAGCGCCGCTTGAAACTCAGGGATAAACGCCCCTGATCCGCCCCCAACGCAAAGGGATGGCGCGCGTCTACAGTCCCTCAGGCATGAGTGTGTCTTTGGTTTGACACTGTTGATCTGTTCTCAACCGTCACGGGCTGGAAAGAAGAACATCGGCCAGACGTTCCCGTAACTGGGCGCTGCTCAGGACGGTGTTTCGGCCAGCGTCCAGCAGGCCTGTCTCTGCCCCAAATTCGCCTTCAACGGATTGGGGTGTGCCTTGGGCAAATTCTATATCATCTTGCTGAACTGATTGTGCGAGTATCGGTTCCTCAATCGTGCGTGTCTGCACCCCCCCCGAGGGCGCGGCTGAATCCTCGGGCATTGGGGGGGATGGTTGAGGTTCTGCTACGTTGGTCGCGTCAGGTTTCGGCGCAATCCGGACCGGCGGGTCAACGTCTGCCAGAAACGGTCCAGGCATTTCATCTCCGCGTGTCGCATTGCTGGCGCTGTCCGCTGATGGTTGTGTTAACAGGTATGCCTGCTCCTCAAATCCCAGCGACGCAAGACGGATTGCCAGCGCCTCTTTCCCTTCGGTGGACAGCGGCAGGTCCCAGGGTGTGTGCTCGAATATCTGCTTGACGAACACCGTGTCATCGGCGCGCGCGGTCAGATCCAGCAGCAGTTCTTCCAGCAGGATTTCGTTTTCTCGGGCAATCAGCCCCGCATCATTCATGCGCACAAGCGCAAGTGCATCGGCAATGCGTTCCGAGCGTGACAACCCTAGCGCAAGAAGTGTGGAGAGCGAGCGCCCTTCGTCTGAACCGCGAAGCGCCCGCAGCAGCGATTGCGCTTCATCCGCAAGCTCGGATGAGATTGGCAGATTCAAGGCTTCCTGTCGTTGTAACAAGAAAATTAACGACTCTATGGTCGGATCAGACAGCAGATCATGTTCCAGTCTTTCTGCGTCCTTTTCGGACACCCGCGGCAGGTCAAGCGTTGCCTGGGCCAGCCGAAGGGGATCAGAACGTGTCTCCGAGATACGATCAAGACTGTCCCGAATGCTATGTGCCTGCGATAAATGGCCCTGCGCGGCAAGGTGGCGGATAACATGTGGACCAAGATGAAGTCGTAGATGGGCAGGCAGGGCCTGAAGCAATTGAACCAGTTGTGGAACGGGAAAGTTATCCGGTAGCGGACCCGGAAGCGTGGCAAGCGCCTGCCAAAGCGGCGCGACCCCACCGCAAGCCCCTATATCCAGTGCAGCAAGCCAATCTGGCAGGGGTTCAAGATCGACAAGATAGCTGATACTTTCCAAAATCCCGTCTTCTGGCCGGAACGGCCTGATCAAAGACAGGATCTGGCGCGCCTCTGCCCCGAAACCAAGATAGAGGTTGTGTTTCACGAGGCTGCGTGTTGCGTCAAGATCAAGCGCGTCCATCTCATTGTACATCACCCCTGAACCATATGGTGCAAGCAGCAGGGGTGCATCCGTCCCCCATTCCGAAGGGTCGATGCTGGCCGGGGCCGGACAGATTGAAAATATATCGTTTTGCAAGCTGCGCGGCGTGGTCCCGCGCGCGGCCGCCACGCTGTCCGTGATTGTCAGATGTCCGGAAGCATTGGTGCCCTGCGCGGACACATCGGAGTGCGGTCTGTCTTCTGTGACGGGCATGTTTGGCTGGGGGGCGGGCTTGATATCCCGATCGGGGGTCAACAGCCCTTGACCAACGGCTTCGGACAAGGCGCGCCCGAGGTCCTGCGTCATCCCTTCCAGTGACGCGATCGGTTGCGAGGGAACATCTGCGGGCAGATTTACGACATTACCTAAAGGTGCGCCGATGAGTTGAGAGAGCAACAACGACCTGTGCTGCTGCGTTTCAACAAGACGCCCGGTCAGCGAGTTGGCAAGCGATTGCCCTGCCGTCACGACATGATCAGGTGCTTTAACCGCGACATCGGGCCGCCCCGGTTGCATTTGCACAGAGCGGGTTTGCGGGCGCGTGGTGTTGGCTGCAGGCTTGGCCTTCGGGGCTTCGATTTCCACGATGTCCATGACCAGATACTGCGGTAAATCCTCGGAGGCGCGAACGATGCAGTCACAGGCCAGCCGCATTTCCAGACCTGTATCTGTTTGCTGTAGCGAAGCAAGGCGCGTTCTGGGAATTCGGGAAAACGTCTGCGACAGGTCGAAATCAAGCGCGGGACCTGAAATACTTAGAATAGCCAAATGGCCGTCCTGTGTCAGGCGCCAGTCATTTGCTTCGGGTATCTGAATGACAAGGCGTGTGAAAACTGTATGTTCCCCCGCCCGCACGGGAACTGTGGTGGTTTGGGCAAAGGCCTTGAAGCCGATAACGGGCATACACAGTATGACCAGAAAAATAAAGAATTTCCACATAGTTACGCTACGTTCTTCTTGAGGTCCCGCATCGCGGTTTCCAGTTCGCTGAAATCCGGGCGTTGGTGATGTGGTGTGTTTTGTCGCCCGACTTCAATGCAGATATTGGCAGGATGGGCGTGCAGATTGGCGATCATCACTTCGCGGATCAGTTGGAAAAAATGATCGTCCTCTTCGACAATGTCTCGCATGCGTCCCGCGATCGGCCCTACGAAACAATATGCCAGGAAAACCCCCAGAAATGTGCCAGTCAGCGCCCCACCGATCATCTTGCCCAGAATCTCCGGCGGCTCGGCAATTGAACCCATGGTTTTGATAATCCCCAGCACCGCTGCCACAATGCCCAGTGCGGGCAGGGCGTCTGCAACAATTTGCACCGCGTGGCTGGTGTGCAGCGCATGATGTTTGTGCGCTTCGAGCCGTTTATCAAGCACTTCTTCAACCTGGTGGGGGTCGTCATAATTCATGGATGCCGCGCGTAAGGTGTCACAGATCAGGTCCACAACATCATGATCCGCCAGAATTTTTGGGTATTTCAGAAAGATGGCAGAGTCAGAGGGAGCCTCGATCTGTTCCTCGATTGCGACAGGATTTTGCCGTGACAGCCAGATCAGTTCAAACAGCAGGCACAAGAGATCGCGATAATCCGCCGCCAGCCATTTCGGTCCCTTGAACACACGTGAAATGTCCCGCCCGGTGCCTTTTATAGTTGCGATATTGTTGCCAAGGATGAATGCCCCCGCGGCGGCGCCACCAATCATTGCCATCTCGAATGGTAGCGCCTTCAGGATAATTCCCATCGTGCCCCCGGCGGCAAGATACCCGCCGAAAACCATGACGAAGACAATAACGATGCCAACAATTGCTATCACAATAAGCCTCTGTCTTGTGTGTGTGTGTGATGTGCTTCAAGCGATGATCTTGGCGCAGCTTCGTTAAGAAAGCGCTTCCGCGACTTGTGAAAAATCAGTTCTGTGGCGCATTCGCGTTGCGTCCGGCAAGTACGGCACTGATTGCGTAGGCAGTCATAGGATCGAGTGCGGCCATGACGGCGCCGGCAAAATCCGGCCTAAGGCGGGCGAAGAACCCGGCGGCAAACTGGACGTCCATCTGCCCGAAAAGATCTGCGGCCTGCTGTGGTTTCATGTGTTCATAAACGGCTGTCAGGCGCGCGACATCATCCTCTGCGGCCGATTCGGTCAGGGCCAGCGTTTGCAACAGGCGTTCCTCTGCCAGTGCGAGTTGTTCCAGTTGCTGACGAATATCCGATTCCGCTTGCCGCAGGTCTTCGGCGCGCTGATCAAGGCGCTCTTCCATTTGCTGCAAGCGTGCCTCTCTCGCGCGCAGGCTTTGGAAAAGATCGCCCGGATCGGGTGACGCGGCCTCCTGCGTGGTGGTGGCCTCGACTGGCGGCGGAGTATTTTCTGCGGCGATAACTTCCGCGACACCAAGGCCAAGACGGGACAGGCCCGCGAAAAAGAACAGCCCCGTCAACACCATAAGTGCAGAAGATGCACCGCGTTTGTGGGCTGGATTGCGTGTGACCGGTCTTTTCATGCGCGACGACCTGCTGCTTCGCGTTGTCGCAAAACACGAGGTTTCTTCGCCTTGTCACGAATAAGGGGCGAAAAATCAGTGTCTTCGTCACAATCTAGGTCGTTGCCGGCACCTGCCGTCGCGCGGCTGGTGCGGGACCGCGGCTGCGTGGCGGCAAGCAGCAATTCAAGGTTTCGGGTCGCGGTTTCGGCGCGGGCAATTGTCAGGTTCAGACCGGATTCTGCCTTGGTGCTGGATTGCGACGCTGCATTCAGCGCCTGAGTCAATGCGTCCACCTGTTGGGACAAGATCGCGATTGCCGAACCCACATCCCCATCCAGCCGCGTCAGCGCGCGCAGCCTGCGCGACAGAAGCATGCAATAGGCGGCAGCGAGAAAGGCCCCAAGCGCAACAGCGATATCTATCAGAATTGCCATAAGAAACCCCTTAGCTAAGTACAAATTCAGTGATCAGGAAATCGCGAATATGCCCTTGGCCCGCGACAGTTTGCAGCCGCCGCAAGATCTGGGCGCGCAGCCGGATCAGCGAGGCCGGTTCAGCCAGATCGCGCGGATCGACCGCGCGCAGATACATGTTGATGACGTCAATAAACCGGGGCTGAAGTCGCTCAATCTCGGTGCGCGACGTTGCTTCCACTTCGATTTGACCCGCGAACTGCAAATGCCGCGATGTTGACCCCGGCGCCAAGCTTATGGTGATTCGCTCAATCGGGATGAATGCAAAATCCTGCGCGATGGCAGCAGACTTTTTGCCTTGCTCCGATGGGGCCAGAATCATGCCTGAATAGACCGCGAAAAACGCCCCCCCCCCCAGCAATAATGCGCCTGTCAGGCCAATAATGATTGGCCCCCTTCGCGACTTTCTGGAGGGGTCTGTTCCGTCACTGGCTGGTGTGTCTGTGGCTGTGGTCATCTGCCATTTCCCGAAAAGCGAATTTTCTTTGGTATGCCACAAGGTCACTAACCGATTGTTAAGCGAGAGCGACGAGACTGCGATCAGGTCAAGGGCAGAAGCCCGCACAAGGAGATTCGCAGTGCAGAAGATTCAGTCGCTCTGGTCCGCACTGGACACGACGAAACGCGTCATGATTATCGGGGCCGCCGTTTTGATGTTCGCGGCCATCATGGGACTGGCACGGCTTGCATCCAGCCCCGGAATGTCACTGCTGTATGCAGGGCTGGAAGATGCGGCGTCCGGTGAAGTGATCCAGATGCTCGATACCCGCGGCATTCGCTATGATGTGCGCGGGGATGCGATTTTCGTGCCCTCCGCGCAGCGCGATGAGACGCGGCTGATGCTGGCGGCCGCAGGTTTGCCCGCCAATTCCCATTCCGGCTATGAATTGCTGGATTCGCTGTCCGGCTTTGGCACCACATCCCAGATGTTTGATGCCGCTTACTGGCGCGCGCGCGAAGGGGAACTTGCGCGCACCATATCGGCAAGCCCGCATATTCGTTCCGCGCGCGTGCATATTTCGCAAGGGGCGAATTCCGCGTTTCGGCGTGAAATCGCACCCAGTGCGTCGGTTACCGTGACAACCACCTCTGGTATGCTCAACCCTGCACAGGCGCGCGCGATCCGTTTTTTGGTGGCTTCGGCCATTGCCGGTATGCAGCCGGAGGATGTGTCGGTCATCGATGGCGCGGGCGGTCTGGTCTATGGTCCCGAAACCGAATCGCTCCCGAATGGCAGCGCTAGTGACCGTGAAGCCGACATGCGCCGCAGGGTGGAGCGACTGCTGGAAGCCCATGTCGGCTATGGCCGCGCCGTGGTCGAGTTGAGTGTCGAGACGGTGACCGACCGCGAGACGATTCAGGAACGACTGGTCGATCCTGATACGCGTGTCGCAATCAGCACCGACACCGAGGAAAGCGAAATAAACAGCACCGATTCGCGCGGGCAGGGCGTGACAGTTGCAAGCAATCTGCCCGATGGGGATGCGGCCGGGGCTGACGGCAGCGCGCAAAACCGCGAAAGCCAGACCCGCCAGCGCACCAATTTCGATGTGTCTGAAACCCGCCGCGAAATCGAGCGCGTTCCAGGCGCGATCCGGCGTTTGACCGTCGCGGTCTTGATCGACGGAATTACTGATACAGATGCGGATGGTGTCGCGACATGGCGCCCACGCAATGCGGACGAACTGGAAGGCCTGTACGAACTTGTGGCCTCCGCTGTAGGGTATGATGAGTCGCGCGGCGATGTCATAACCCTGCGCTCGCTTGCATTCGAACCCGTGGCCGCGCTGGGAACCGAGGCAAGCTCAGGTTTGTTTTCAGCCTCAAACCTGGACATCATGACATTGCTGAAATGGGTGTTTGCGCTGATTGCGCTGGTGGTTCTGGCCATCTTTGTGCTGCGCCCGATTCTGCGGGCCGCCACGCAATCCGCCAATGTGCAGGGCCTCGCGGATTTTGACACCGATGCGCCCCCTGCCTTGATGGGGGGTGGGGGTGGATTTCCGGAAATGAACATGCCGCTTGCCCTGGATTTTCCCGCAATGGGAGGAGGGGGCGAGGCATATGGCGGGTCGGACGACCCTGTCGCGCGATTGCGTGAACTGATTGCAGAACGCCAGCAAGAATCGGTCGAAGTGTTGCGCCACTGGATGGATGACACCAGCAATTCCGCGAAGGGGAAATAGATGCGAAATGCGATGCTGAAGCTGGAGGTGTTTGAAACCGCAGCGCCGGATGAAGCCCCCTTGCTGGATGCGGAGGCGGCAGAAAGCCTGCGTGCGGATGCCTATGAGCAGGGCTACGGTGCGGGCTGGCATGATGCCTTGCAGCAGATGCGCGATGAAGATGCGCTTCGCGAAAGTGCCGCACTGGAAGCGCTTCAGGCAATCAGTTTTACCTATAATGAGGCGCATGGCGCGCTGGAAACTTCGTTTCTGTCCCTGACACGGTCCTTGCTTGAAGCGGTGGTTCCGGAAGTTCTGCGCCTTTCCTTGTCCGAGATTGTTCTGGAAAACCTGCACCATGCGGCTGCCAGAGAGACGCGTCTGCCGCTGAAGCTTTATTGTGCACCGCAGGCACGCGCGGCACTGGAGCGCGTGACATCTGCGGTCCCGGGTCTGGAGATCCAGCTTCTGGACGAGCCGAGCTACAGCGAAGCGCAAGTGTCGTTGCGCGTTGAAGATCAACAGAGAAACATCGATCTGGATGCTGTTCTTGCGCAGCTTCATGCAGCCTTCGCGCACCAGATCGCGCTCAAGGACAGAAAAGAGGCCTGACAATGGAAGAACGTGAGCTGAACACTGCGATACTGGAACAGGTGCCGGTTGAAATTGCCGTATCGGTGGGGCGCGCGCGGCCCATGGTGCGCGAGTTGATGCGACTGGGGCGTGAGTCGGTTTTGCCGCTGGACCGGCGCATCGACGACCCGGTAGAGCTGTTTATCGGCGACAAGCTTATCGCCCGCGGCGTGCTGGAGGAGATGGAGGGCGAGAATGCGGGGTTTCTGGGGGTGCGCCTGACAGAAATCATCGACCTGAAAGCGGCGCTTTAACACGATGTTATTCAGGTTTTTCATAGTGACTGCTATTATTGCGGCAGGGCTTGCGCTGTCGGGCACAAGTGCCTTCGCACAAGAGGTGACGTTCAGCTTCGGCGATGATGGATCGCTGGCGGTGCGCAGTGTTCAGCTGATCGTGGTGCTGACGCTGCTTAGTCTGGTTCCCGGTATTCTGGTGATGGTCACCTGTTTTCCATTCATTGTGACGGTTCTGGCAATTCTGCGTCAGGCGCTGGGCCTGATGCAGTCGCCGCCCAATATGCTGATCGTATCGCTTGCGTTGTTTCTGACCTATTTTGTGATGGAGCCGGTATTTGTCGCGGCGTGGCAGGGCGGCATTGTGCCCCTGAATGACGGCGATATCGGGCTGGAGGACGCATTTTTGCGTGTGGCCGATCCGTTTCGCCAGTTCATGGCCGCGCGTGTGGACGGTGCAACCTATGACAGTCTGGCCAGCCTGCGCCCGGCCGCTGCCGTGGATCTGTCCGCAGATGCGCCCTTGTCGGTGCTGGTGCCTGCTTTCATGCTGAGTGAGGTTGCGCGCGCCTTTCAGATCGGCTTTCTGATCTTCTTGCCATTTCTGATCATCGATCTGGTTGTCGCGGCGGTTCTGATGTCGATGGGAATGATGATGGTGCCGCCTGCGATTGTGTCCTTGCCGTTCAAGCTGTCGTTTTTTGTTATTGCCGACGGTTGGCGGCTGGTATCGGAGGCGTTGGTGCGAAGTTACATGTAATATCAGCAATCCCTCCTGATGCCCTTGCCACATCTGCGGCCAAACCCTAAAAGCGGCCCTTGCGAATGCCAGTCAGGGGAATGGTGATGGGTTTCAAAATGGGAATCGTGGGTTTGCCGAATGTGGGCAAATCGACATTGTTTAACGCATTGACGAAGACCGCTGCCGCACAGGCCGCGAATTTCCCGTTTTGCACGATTGAACCCAATGTCGGTGATGTCGCGGTGCCTGACGACCGGTTGCAAAAGCTTGCCGATATCGCCAGATCGAAAGCGGTGATTCCGACGCGCATGACCTTTGTGGATATTGCCGGTCTGGTGCGCGGCGCGTCCAAGGGAGAGGGGCTGGGCAACCAGTTTCTGGCAAATATCCGCGAAGTGGATGCTATTGCCCATGTGCTGCGGTGTTTCGAGGATGATGATGTCACCCATGTCGAGGGCAAGATTGACCCCGTCGCAGATGCCGAAACCATCGAGACCGAGTTGATGATCGCGGATATGGATTCCATTGAGCGGCGTCTGGCCAACCTGTCGCGCAAGCTGCGTGGCGGCGACAAGGAAGCGGTTGAGCAAGATGCGCTTTTGCGCCGCGCACTTATCGCGTTGGAGGCCGGAAAACCCGCCCGCACAGTTGAGATCAGCGCCGAGGAGACCAAAAACTGGCGCATGTTGCAGTTGCTGACGGCCAAACCGGTGCTGTTTGTGTGCAATGTCGAGGAATCCTCGGCGGGCACCGGAAACGGGCTGTCGGCCAAAGTGGCGGCCATGGCCGAAGCGCAAGGCGCGGCCCATGTTGTCATTTCTGCCCGTATCGAGGAAGAGATCAGCCAGCTTGACGCCGAAGAAGCGGCCATGTTCCTGTCGGAAATGGGGCTGGAGGAAGCGGGCCTCGACCGGCTTATTCGTGCGGGGTATCAGTTGCTGGGCTTGCAGACCTATTTCACCGTCGGCCCCAAGGAAGCGCGCGCGTGGACCATTCCTGTGGGCACCAGCGCGCCACAGGCCGCAGGCGTCATTCATGGTGATTTCGAGCGCGGCTTTATCCGCGCCGAGACGGTCGCCTATGATGATTACATCACCTGCAATGGCGAAGCCGGTGCCAAGGATGCCGGGAAATTCCGCGTCGAGGGAAAATCTTACGAGGTCAAGGACGGTGATGTGCTGCATTTCCTGTTCAATGCCTGATTGTCACATTTGACATCGCGACGGGCTTGGGGTTGTCTGGCATACAGGTCAATTCACACAGGTGCCCCGATGCGATGGAACCGCCCGTTTCAGCTAGCACTTGGTGCGATCGCGGCATTGGCTGTTGTGGTCGCTCTTGGCTGGCTTGCGTGGCATCGCGCAACCGTGATCTATTTTACGCAGTTGCAGGACCGGGGACAGAACACGCTTAATCTGGCCGAGGCGTCGTTGCGCGGGCAATTGTCGCGGTTTGAACGCTTGCCCCATCTTTTGGCCGAGCAGCGGGTCATACGTTCGCTGGTTCTGGCCCCGCGCGACCCCGATCTGGTGGTCGCGGCCAATCTGTATTTGCGCGACACCGCCGAAATGCTGGGCGCATCGGACATTTATGTCATGTATCGTGACGGTGTCACGCTGGCGGCCAGCAATTTTGACCAGCCCCATAGTTTCGTGGGCGGTAATTTCGTGTTTCGTCCGTATTTTTTTGACGCGCTTGGCCCTAAGGGGGCGGGGCGGTTTTATGCGCTGGGCACGACCTCCAACAAGCGGGGGTATTATTTTGGCGCGCCCATTGATGTTGCAGGCCAGCGTCATGGCGTGATGGTTATCAAGATTGATGTGGATGAGATAGAACAGACCTGGGCCTCGGACGAGGTGCGCATCATCGTGACCGACCCCGAAAATATTGTGTTCCTGTCTAACCGGCCGGACTGGCTGTTCCGGTCTTTCGGGCCGTTGACGTCCGCGCGCCTTGCGCGAACGGTGCAGACGCGGCGCTATGCGAATGCTGAAATCGGGCAGATCGACTATTCCCGCGAAACGGATGCAAGCGGGTTTGATTTGTTGCGCACCGCAGCCGATGATGGCGCCAAGCTGGAATACCTTGTCGCGCAGGCCCCTATGGCGGATGCGGAATGGACGGTGCAGGTGCTGCTTAACACGCGGCCTGCACGCGTGCAGGCGGCAAGTGCGGTGGCGCTTGCAGGGTTCGGGCTGGGTTTGATGGCGCTGACCGCCCTGATCCTGTGGCAAAGGCGGCGCCAGCTGGCGGAACGGCTTGTTGTGCAACAAGCCGCCCGCGATGAATTGGAAGCCCGCGTCAGCGAACGCACATCGCAACTTGCCGCAGTCAACGACGCCCTGCGCGACGAGGTCAGCGAACGCCGCGCCACTGAAGAACGGTTGCGCCAGACCCAGTCGGAACTGGTGCAGGCTGGCAAACTGGCAGCCCTTGGCCAGATGTCGGCGGCCCTAAGCCATGAATTCAACCAGCCACTGGCGGCTGCGCGCAATTATGCTGAAAATGCCCAATTGTTGCTGGATCGCGGGCGCAGCGTGGATGCGCATGACAATATCGGGCGCATTCTGGGCATGATTGACCGCATGGGCCGCATCAGCCGCCATTTGCGCAATTTCGCCCGCAAACCGCACCAGCAATTGCGGCCGGTGGATCTGGAACATGTGATTACGGACGCGCAGGAATTGCTGGGCTGGCAGTTGGACCGGACTGCGGTGAGGTTGAGTGTGGATCTGGATCTGGCGCAGGGGCCGCTTTTGGTTACCGCAGGGGCGGTGCGGTTGCAGCAGGTGCTTGTCAACCTGCTGGCCAATGCGATTGACGCGGTCGAAGGGCAGGACACCAAGCAGTTGGATTTGGCCGCGTGCAGGGTTGGCGACATGATAGAGGTGCGCTTGCGCGACAACGGCCCCGGCATTGTCGATGCGGTCCAGCCGCGCATTTTCGATCCGTTCTTTTCAACGAAGGAAGTGGGCAAGGGGCTGGGGCTTGGGCTGTCGATTTCCTACAATATCATCCGTGATTTTGATGGCCGGATTTCCGTGCGCAACCATCCCGACGGGGGCGCGGAATTTACGCTGTGCCTGCACGCGGCCCACCCCCTGACCGCCGAGGCCGCTGAATGACCCCGCCCGTCGTGTTGCTTGTCGATGATGATGAGGATTTGCGCAATTCGACCACGCAGGCACTCGATCTGGCCGGTCTTCAGGTGGACGGGTTTTCGCGCGCCGAACCGGCGCTTGACCGCATTACCGCGGGTTTCGGCGGGGTGGTGATCAGTGACATCCGCATGCCCGGTCTGGACGGGCTGACGCTGATGAACCGCATTCATGACATCGACCGCGATGTGCCCGTCATCCTGATTACGGGGCATGGGGATGTGCCGCTGGCCGTGCGCGCCATGCGCGAGGGCGCGCATGATTTCATTGAAAAGCCGTTTTCGGGCGCGCAGCTTGCATCCATCGCAGTGCGGGCGTTGGAGTTTCGCCAGCTTGTGCTTGAAAACCGGCGGCTGCGCGCGGCGGCCGGACAAAGCGATGATCTGGAAATGCGGCTTGTGGGGCGGTCCGACAGGATGATCGCGCTGCGCCGCCAGATCCGCACCATTGGCCCGTCTGATGCGGATGTGCTGATTGTGGGCGACACTGGCACGGGCAAGGAAATCGTGGCGCGTGCGCTTCACGACCTGTCGCCGCGCGCCGCACGTCCGTTTATCGCCATCACATGCAGTGCGCTTCCCGACACGTTGATCGAATCTGAATTGTTCGGCCATGAAGCGGGCGCCTTTCCCGGTGCAATCCGGGCACGCATGGGCAAGTTCGATCATGCACGCGGCGGCACAATTTTGCTGGATGATATTGGTGCAATGCCGATGGATGTGCAGGGCAAGCTGCTGCGCGTCATCGAGGAGCGCGTGATCACGCCGCTTGGGTCGAATGCCCAGCATCAGCTGGACGCGCGGTTCATTGCCACCAGCCGCGTGGCCCTGGAAGCAGAGGTTGCGGCAGGCCGCTTTCGGGCTGATTTGCTGTATCGGCTGAATGTGGTCAGTTTGCGCGTGCCACCGCTGTCGGAACGCCTTGAAGATGTGCCGCAGCTTTTTACACGGTTGCTCTCCGAGGCCTGCCTGCGCCATCGTCTGCCGTCGCGTATGGCCAGTCCGGCCTTTCTGGCCGAGTTGTCGCGCAATGACTGGCCGGGAAATGTGCGCGAATTGCGCAATACCGCCGAGCGTTTTGCCTTGGGTGTGCAGATGACTGATACGCCAACTGCCCCGCGCGATAATTCCGGCAAGCTGGCGGATATGATGGCCGCGCATGAACGCAAATTGCTGGTGGACGCGCTGATCCGTCATCAAGGTGCGTTGCGTCCGGTCTACGAGGCCTTGGGTCTGTCGCGCAAGGCGCTGTATGACAAGCTGGTCCGGCATGGCATTGACAAGGGCCATTTCCTGCCGGCTGGGCCAGATACAGCACAGGGTGATGTGTAGTAAACCACACACGCCTTGGCCGCATTGTGTAGCTTTCTACACATAGGCGCGGATTGCGCGCAAAAAACGGGGTTTCCCGGTGATGCGCGCTTGAATTCATCGGTGGAACCGTTTGCTGTGCCCCCAGTGCGTGCGACACCGAGTGAGGGGTGGCGCAGGCGCAATGCACATACGCAAAAACCAAAGGGGAGGTTCCCAATGCGTTACACCAATTTCGCGGCTCTGGCCGCTGCATCGATCATGGCGGTTTCCGCAGCATCCGCACAAGACCGCGATGGCTGGCCATCCGAGTTGACGGTTGGCACAGCCAGCCAGGGCGGCGTTTATTTTGTTTACGGCAATGGTCTGGCAGGGTTTCTGGCCGAAGAACTGAACCTGAATTCGTCTGGTGAAGTGACGGGCGGACCGGTTCAGAACGTCACGCTTGTTCAGATGCGCGACCATGATATCGGTCTGGTGACAATGGGTCCGGCATTCGAGGCGTGGACTGGTGTGTCCGAACTGGCACCGGGGCTGGAGCACAGCGATATCCGCGCCCTGTTCCCGATGTATGAAACACCGTTTCAGGGGGTTGCACTGCGCGGCTCTGGCATCACTTCGGTCAGTGATTTTGAAGGCAAGCGCGTGGGTGTAGGCCCCGCTGGCGGCACGCCCGGCACCTATTGGCCACGTTTCTTTGACACGCTGGGTCTGAATGTCACTGTGTCAAACGCGGGTGCTGCCGACACGGCCGGCCAGTTGAAAGATGGTCTGGTTGATGCGTTCGTCTTTGCGGCAGGTCTGCCCATTGGCGCGTTCTCGCAACTGGCCGCCGAAGCTGATGTCGATATGTTCGGCTTCACCGAAGATGAACTGGCCACCATCATGGAAGGTCACCCTGAAGTGTCGCAGTTCACCATTCCGGCAGGTACATACACAGCGCAGGACGAAGACCAGCATTCGGTTGCAATGTGGAACTTCGCCATCGCACATGCCGACATGCCCGAAAGTCTGGCCTATGAAATCACCAAGCTGGTGATGGAAAACAACGACCGCATGTTGCAGATTCACGCAGCCGCTGCCGCGACCCTGCCAGAGAATGTGGGCAACAACTCGTTCCTGCCATTCCACCCCGGTGCTGTGCGCTATTTCGAGGAAATCGGGATCGAGATTTCCGACGACCTGAAAGGTTGATCTTGCGATTTACCCAGTGATTCAGGGCCGGAGCGTTCGCGCTCTGGCCCATTCTTGAACCGTGCGCATACACGGGCTTTGATACTTCCGGTGCGTGTTCGTGCCCCATGATGGCCCAGTCATCGCAGCAATTTCCAGATTTGGGGGAACCATGTCTCAAACTGCAGCGCAGGTTGCGCAAACCGAAGACGACAATATTGCCAAGGGCGTCGACAACGAGATCGTCACCGGCAACCAGCGCGTTTTCGCAGGCGTGGTGGGCATTATTGTGACCACCATGTGCATCGTCTACACGCTGTTTCATGTGGGCGCGATGAATGGTCTGCATGATCGCATCACCGATTTTCTGGGCCTTCCGTCGGTCGACCTAACCGAACCTTGGCGCTACCGGCTTGTGCATGTCGCCGGTGGTCTGGCCTTGGGGTTCATCCTGTTTTCGGCGCGTGTGCTGCATGACGAAGACACTGACGCGCCGCTGTCGATTGCCGAAAAAGGGCTGCTTGCCATAGGTGGCGCGCTGATCGTGCTGGCGCTTGGTCAGGTGTCGCTTATGCTGCTGACCGGCGACAGGGTCACCACAGGTGCGCCCGCAGGCAAGCATCTTATGACTTTCGGGTATCCGCTGATCGCGGGCACGGTGCTGGTGCTTGTGGCAAGTTGGATACAGCCTATCAGAAACCGCACCAACCTGTCGCTGGCAGATACGCTTCTTGCGCTCGCCGCTATTGTTGTTGGTGTCTATATTATTGGCCATGCTGATTTTCTGCGCACGCGCGCACAGGTGTTCCCGCACCCTAATGACATGTGGGCCTCCATCGCGGGGATCATCCTGATCCTGGAATTGACGCGGCGTCTGGCGGGCTTGGCGCTGGTTATTATTGTGGGTGTGTTTCTGGCTTACGGGTTTGTCGGGCCATGGTTGCCGGGGGTTCTGAACCATCGCGGTTATGCGCCAGCGCGCTTTTTCGGGTTTATCTATACCGATAACGGTATTCTGGGGCCGACAACCGCGATTTCATCCACCTACATCATTCTGTTCATTACCTTTGCCGCCTTTTTGCAAGCCAGCCGTGTGGGTGAATATTTTGTGAACTTTGCCTTTGCTGCCGCAGGTGGCACGCGCGGGGGGCCGGCCAAGGTGGCAGTGTTTGCATCCGGCCTGATGGGCATGATCAACGGCACATCTGCGGGCAATGTGGTGTCCACCGGATCTTTGACCATCCCGTTGATGAAAAAGGTGGGGTATCGTCCGCAAACCGCCGCCAGTGTCGAGGCTGCGGCCAGTTCCGGCGGGCAGATCCTGCCGCCCATCATGGGGGCGGGGGCCTTCATCATGGCGGAAATCACCGGCATTGCGTATCGTGACATCGTGATTGCCGCGATCATTCCTGCGATCCTGTATTTCACATCCGTGTATTTCATGGTCGACAAGGAAGCGCTGAAAAAGGGCATGAAGGGGCTGCCGCGTGATATGCTGCCGCGGTTTGATGTGCTGGCGCGGCGTGTGTTCCTGTTTATTCCGATCATCATTCTGATTGGTGCGCTGTTCATGGGCTATTCGGTCATTCGTGCGGGCACGCTGGCCATGGCGTCTGCGGCGGTCGTCAGCTGGTTCACGCCACATAAGATGCTGGTGCGCGAAATCCTGTATGCGTTTGAAATTGCCGCGCGCATGTCGCTGCAACTGGTGGCGGTATGTGCGGCCGCAGGCATTATCGTTGGTGTGATCGCGCTGACAGGGGTTGGGACACGGTTTTCATCCATGCTGCTGGGGCTTGCAGGCCAAAGCCAGTTGCTGGCGCTGGTATTTGCGATGCTGGTGGCGATCATTCTTGGCATGGGAATGCCCACCACGGCGGCCTATGCGGTGGCGGCGGCGGTCATTGCGCCGGGGCTGATCCGCATGGGGATTGAACCGCTGACGGCGCATTTTTTCATCTTCTATTACGCTGTGATGTCGGCCATCACGCCACCGGTCGCGCTTGCGGCCTATGCGGGCGCGGCGATTGCGCAGTCCGACCCGATGCGCACATCGGTTGAAAGCTTCAAGATCGGTCTTGCAGCCTTCATCGTGCCCTTCATCTTCTTCTTCAATGATGGCCTGCTGATGCAGGGGGACTGGCTGAATATCATCCATGTGTTCTTTACCGCGCTGCTGGGCATTTACCTGCTGGCATCTGCGGTGCAGGGCTGGCTGTTTGGTGCCATCGGCTGGCCGTTGCGGCTGATTGTCGGTGTGGCCGCGATTGCGATGATTTCGGGCGGCTGGGTTTCCGACGCCATTGGCCTTGGTGTGGCGGCGCTGGTGTTTTTCATCCAGCGCAAAGCCGCCACACCCAATACCGTGGCGCAAAGCCACGACTGACCCTGACAGGGGGTAAAGGTGCGAAGGGCCGCGTCACAGATGTGATGCGGCCCTTTTCGCAGTCGGCAAAAGCGGAATGTAAGTCAGTCGATGTCGGTCGCATATCTTTGCAACACAACAAGCGGGACAATATCCAGCGTTTTCTGATGCGTTGATCTTAGGTTGACCAGCGGGGCCACGTTTTCTTCATGCGCCTGCAAGAAACGTGCGGCACACAGGCACCATTGATCCCCCGGTTTCAGCCCCGGAAAGGCATGTTCAGGGCGCGGTGTTGAAAGGTCATTGCCCAGATACTTGGAATAGGCCAGAAATTCCGCAGTCATTCTGGCACAGACCGTATGCCTGCCCTGATCCTGTTCGCAGGTGTCGCAGGCCCCGTTGCGGAAGAAACCGGTCATCGGGTCGCGTGAACACGGCTCCAGGGTGCCGCCCAGCACGTTTACCGATGGCTCCATTCTGATTGTCATGATGCTCTCCTGATTGCGGGGTGTTCGGGATACCGTGACAGAAATAAAGCATAGGGCAAGCCCGACCAGTGCTTTCAGGTACGAAGTGCGGGTGCGCGCCAGTCCACCCATGCGCCATGAAAATCTGCACGCCCCAAATCTATGCAATCGCCTGCGGGCCACAGCGTCAGGGTCAGTTTCGCGCCCGGCCCCTCGCCATCATCTTCCATCGACAGATGCGCCAGCGGTTCGTCCTGACGCAGCCTTGCGCCTGTGCGGGCCAGCGCCATGCGCCCGCGTTCTTGCAGGTCAGGGTCAAGATACTGCCAGACGATTGTATGATACACAAAATGCAGGGCGTGGGGCAGGGGGCGCGACAGGCGCCGCTCCAGCCACTCAATCGCGCATCCGCGCGTGATTTCAGGACGCAGCGTTGCAGCAAGGTCCAGGGCGTGTGCGGTCCGGTTCAGGCGGTCTTGCTGGTCTGCCCAGATATAGCTTAGCAGCCGCAACCGGTCTGTTTCAGGGTCCAGCGGGTTCAGATCGACGCCCGCGCGCGCACGGATGACAGGTGTTGCCGCAGGCGGGGGCGCGCCGTGCCAATCCGGTGATAGTGTCAATGCGGCATCGTCCGGCCCGTAATCATGACCGCCCGCCCTTAAGGCGTAATGATCCCAGATCAGGTTCAGCCCCGCGCTGCTGCCCAGCTCCGACAGGACCAGCGGGCGGTTAAACGCAGCGGTCAGCCATTGCGCGGCTGCGATGATGACGCTTGAGCGGCGCAATTCATTGGTCTGGGGGGCAAAATCCAGCGTTGCCAAAATTGCGCTTTCATGCAGGCGCAACAATGCTTCTATCGCGCGCCAAAGCTGGATATCGGGAACCGTGTCCGGCGCGTGATAAAGCCGCGACAGAATGGGGGCCTGCCCGCACAGCACCAGATGATGCAACGCGCCCGCAAGGCGCAGGGCCACCGCGTCGGGTTTCAGCCGGTCTTCGGGCCAATACAGCAACCTGTCTGCCACAGCACGCCCCGGCAACAGACGGTCGGCGACAAGGCCCAGAACCCGCGCGGTTAATGGAGAGCCGAGCGCGGCACAGGCGGCGGCTTGCCTGCGCGCATGATCCCGAAATGTCATTTGAAGCGGTCCATCAGCCTTTGCAGCGGCGTGCGTGTTTCTATGGGTGCGGGATCGTCCTTCGGGGCAGTCTGTCGTGCCGGTTCAGGTTTCGGGGCGTCCGGCGCGGGTTTATCGGATGAACTCTTGCGTTGTGGCGTTGTGCGCAGCGCCACCATGTTTGAAAACCGCGCCCCGTCGCCTTGTGCCAAGGCGCCGGCACCATCGGCAATGCCCTGAAGCAGGGCATCCAGCCAGTCCTGATCCGATTTTGCAAAATCGGACAACACATAGGCCGACACGCGGTCCTTGTGGCCCGGATGCCCAATGCCCAGCCGCACGCGTGCATAATCCGGCCCCGCATGGGCATGAATTGATCGCAGCCCGTTATGGCCCGCATGCCCGCCGCCTTGCTTCAGGCGCAGCTTTCCGGGGGCCAGGTCCAGTTCGTCATGAAAGACCACCAGATCGGCAAGCTCCAGCTTGTAAAAGCGCAGCGCTTCGCCCACGGATTGCCCGGACAGGTTCATGAATGTTCCCGGTTTCAGCAAGACCAGCTTTTCGCGACCAATCCGGCCTTCGGTCATGCTGCCCTGAAATTTGCTGCGCCACGGTGCAAACCCGTGTTCGCTGGCAATACGGTCCAGCGCCATGAACCCGATATTATGCCTGTTTGCGGCGTATTTTGTTCCAGGGTTTCCCAGACCAACAAATAGCTTCATGTGACATGTCCCCTGTGTGCAGTGCAGCATAAAGGTCCAGCGCATTTGTGAAAAGCGCTGAGTGTGCGAATTCGACTCTAGCCGCCCTGAATTGGCCGTGATGGGGGATTGCCGGACACTGCATGCATCCGCCGCGCCAAATGAAAACGGGGCACCTGTCTGGGCGCCCCGTAAACAATATGCATTCCGGTCGAGAAAGACTTATTCCTCGGCGGTTGCGTCTTCTTCTTCACCGTCCTCGTTGTCGGATGCAACCAGTGCGCGCGGCGCAGAGATGTTTGCAATCACGAAATCGCGGTCGATTGTCGGCTTGGTGCCTTCGGGCAGTTTGATGGCCGAAATCGTGATGGTGTCGCCAATTTGCAGACCAGCCAGATCAAAGACCAGCTTTTCCGGAATGTCACCGGCCAACACGTTCAACTCCACCTCGGGGCGCACGACAGACAACATGCCACCGCGTTTCAGGCCGACGCATTGTTCATGGTTGATGAATTCAACCGGAATGAACAGATTGATACGGCTGGTGCGGCGCAGGCGCATCAGGTCGACATGTTCGGGCAGGCCATTCACGACATGGCGCTGAATGCCACGGCAGATAACGCGCACATCTTCCTGACCTTCAACCTTCAGGTTGAACAATGTCGATACAAAGCGACCAGCTTTCAGCATCTTGATCAGGTAGTGGTAGTTGAAGTTCACGGCCAGGGGGTCGGAACCACCGCCATAAACCACACCGGGTACTTTATGCTCACGACGAGCTTGACGAGCGGCCCCCTTGCCTGTCCCCGTCCGTACCTCGGCCAAAAGATCCGGGATCTCACCAGCCATTGGAATTCTCCATTTTCTACAAGTTGAAATGCCCGCCTCCAAGGGTGCGGGCTGTAAGTCTGGCGGCTATAGGGCAGATTCGGGTTATTGAAAAGGGCAAAAGGCGATTTCCCCCCCGCCAATACCCCCGCGAAGGCCATTTCAGTGCCCGAAATGCGCCCAAGGCCCCCGTGGCGTTACAACAATACCGTCGGGTCACCGAAGCCCTGCGGCACATACAGGTTTTGCGGTCCAAGGTTGTGCACATCGGTTTCGCCGCATAGCGCCATGGTGATGTCCAGTTCCTTATGAATGATTTCCAGTGCTTTGGTGACACCGGCCTGACCCATTGCACCCAACCCGTAAGTAAAGGCGCGGCCGATATATGTGCCGGTTGCCCCCAGCGCCAGCGCCTTCAGCACATCCTGACCGGACCGTATGCCACTATCAAGATGCACCTCCACCTTGTCGCCCACAGCGTCCATGATCGCGGGCAGCATACGGATGGAACTGACCGCCCCGTCCAGCTGGCGCCCGCCATGGTTGGACACGATGATGGCATCTGCGCCAATTTCTACCGCGCGGCGGGCATCTTCGGCGTCCATGATGCCTTTGATAATCAGCTTGCCGCCCCACCATTCCTTGAATTGTGCAATGCGCGTCCAGTCCAGCGCCACATCAAACGCTTCCGATGTCCATGTCGACAATGACGACGGGTCCGTGACCCCCTTGGCATGGCCCACGATATTGCCAAAGAAGCGCCGCTTGGTGCCCAGCATTTCAAGGCCCCAAGGAATTTTGGTCATCATATTGGCTATGGATCGTGGTGTCAGTTTCGGCGGCGCGGACAGGCCGTTTTTCAAATCCTTGTGGCGTTGGCCCAGAACCTGCAAATCCACCGTCACCACAATGGCCGAACAGTTTGCTGCGCGGGCGCGTTCAATCAGGCGGCGCATGAAGTCGTCGTCTTTCAATGTGTAGACCTGAAACCAGAAGGGCTTGGTGGTGTGTTCCGCGACATCCTCTATCGAGCAGATCGACATGGTTGACAGGGTGAAGGGCACACCGAACGCTTCGGCGGCGCGGGCGGCCTTGATTTCGCCATCGGCAGACTGCATGCCCGTCAGTCCGACCGGTGCAAGCGCCACAGGCATGGACACGTCCTGCCCGATCATCTTTGATGCGGTGCTGCGGCCCGACATGTCGACGGCAACACGCTGTTTCAGCCGGATATGGCTGAAATCGCTGATATTCTCGCGAAAGGTCTGTTCGGACCAACTGCCGGATTCCGCATAATCATAGAACATGCGCGGGGTGCGTTTTTCATAGATGCGGCGCAGGTCTTCGATATTGGTAATCACCGGCATGGCAGCCCCCTGAAATTGGTAAAATTTTGTTACCTGATCGCGGGGGGGCGTGCAAGCTGCGCCACGACGTTGCGCACGGGTCTATAGCGTGCCCGCGTTCATGCGCCATTCACGCAACCCACTCTAGCCTATTGAGAACGCATGTTCAGGACGCGCAAAGCCTGCTCCTGCTTTCTCGCGGTTGCTTTATCCAAGGATGCGCTTGACCCAGCCCTTGCGCGGCTCATCGCTGTCTTGTGCGGCTTCGGGGGCGGCGGCGGTGTCTGGCGCGGGCGTTTCCGGCCCTTCGATCTGTTCCTGAAAACGGGTGAAGAATTCAGTGGCCATGCGGCGGGCAAACCCGTCCACGATGCGGCTGCCAAGCTGGGCCAGTTTGCCGCCGACATTGGCATCAACGTCATAATGCAGCAGGGTTCCGCCATCGTCGGCAGGCTCCAGCCGGACGCGCGCCTGCCCTTTGGCAAAACCGGCGGCGCCGCCTTTGCCCTCTCCGACCAGGGTGCAGCTTTCGCCTTCTATGACATCGGCCATTGTGACCATGCCTTTGAAGGTCGCTTTGACGGGGCCGACCTTCTGAACGACAACGGCTTCATAGCCTTGCTCGGGGTTGCCGGACAGGTCCTGACATCCCGGCACACAGGCTTTCAGAACATCGGGATCGAACAGGGCAGTCCAGACCTGTTGCGGGGGGGCCGCGATCTGGCGGGTGTCATTCATTTGCATTGGCGGTGTTCCTATATCCCTAAGTTCTGGCGCATAGGTTAGGACATTCGCAGATAACATGAAATCACGCTTTGGTCGTATCTACCTTGGTCGCCCGAACCCGCACCGAACCCGCCCCGAACCCGCACTGAATGCATTGACGAGAGCGGGGTTTTGTGATCACAATTTCGGATGCAGAAATCTGTCTTGCGCCCCTCTGTTGCCGCTGAAACTGCGCCCTTGTCAGCACATGACAGGGTGTATCGCGGCTTGCGTCAGCAAATCATGCATGGGGAATTGCCGCCCGGACATGCGCTGACGCTGCGCGGGATCGGAAAATCCTTCGGGGTCAGCATGACACCTGCACGCGAATCCGTGCGCCGCCTGTCGGCGGAAGGGGCGCTGACGCTGTCGGCGTCGGGCCGTGTCACTACGCCGGAACTGAGCAATGAACGCATCGAGGAGCTGGCCTCGATCCGCGCGCTGCTGGAACCGGAACTGGCAAGTCGTGCGCTGCGGCGGGCGCATCTGGCGTTGATCGACCGGATGGACATTATCAACGAAGCCAATGCACGCGCGGTCAACCAGCAAAATCCGGTCGAGTATATTCGTACGAATCTGGAATTTCATCGCACCCTGTATCTGCGCGCCCAAAGCCCTGCGATGCTGGGGTTGCTGGAAACGGTGTGGTTGCAGCTTGGCCCGACCATGCGTGCATTATACACGCGCTTGCGCCGCACCACGGCACCGCCGCACCACCGCCTGATCCTTGAAGCGCTGCGTGCAGGTGACGATGCCGCGCTGCGGCTGGCCTTGCGCACCGATGTGACCCAAGGGCTGCGGCATCTTCAGGCGTGATTTAGAGTATGTTGTTCAAAAGTGGGAACCGGTTTTGAGCTTCTCGAACATGCGAAATCAATAAGTTAGAGCATGTCTCGTGAATGCGCATGAACGTGATATGCTCTAATCAGGTCAAAGCAATCTGGTTGCGGGATGGCCTGTAACCGATCGCGAAGGCGCGGAGCAAAGGGCGAAGCTGGCCCACGCCATCGGCGGGCCGTCCTGCGGCCTGCCGATTTGGCTGATGGCACCCCAAGCCTTTGAACGCAGGAATATGCAGCCTGCATAAACTGCATTCCCATAACGTGGGATCGGCAGACCCCGGCCCACCGACAGCGCGGACCTTGTCCAAGCACGAACACCCCTTCCGGCCAGAATTTAGACCAGCCCGATTCCTGCACATGACCGCGCACTGCACCCAACAAAAAGCCCCGGCACAGGGCCGGGGCTTTTGTCTTATATCGCAGGTATTTACGCAGACGGTTCGGGTTCCATACCGTCCCCGCTTTCGTCGCCACGTTTGCGGCCACGCGTCTTGGGGATGGCCGCAACCGACGGGGTGCCGCTGCCGGGTGTGTCTGCATCATCATCGCCGCGGTTCAAGGGTTCACCGCGCATGACGCGCGCGATTTCAGGCCCTGTCAGGGTCTCGTATTCCAGCAAGCCCTGCGCAAGGTTTTCCAGATCATTGGCATGTTCGGTCAGGATTTTCTTGGCAGTGTCATAGCCTTCCTGAACCAGTTGCCGCACCTTGTCGTCGATCATCTTCTGGGTCATGCTGGAATGGTTCGAACCACCCCCGTAAGCGCCCAGATAGCTTTGCTGTTCATTGGCGTAATCGACATACCCCAATTCAGGGTCGAAGCCGAATTGGGTGACCATGGCGCGCGCAATCTTGGTGACCTGCTGAATGTCGCTTGCCGCACCGGATGTGACCGCATCTTCCCCGAAAGTCAGTTCTTCAGCCACACGCCCACCCATCGCCATGGCGATCTTGGATTTGTATTTGCGATAGCTGACAGACAACTGATCGCGTTCGGGCAGCGACAGCACCAGACCCAGCGCGCGACCGCGCGGGATGATAGTTGCCTTGTGGATGGGGTCGTGTTCGGGCACATGCAGGCCCACGACCGCGTGACCGGCTTCGTGATAGGCGGTCAGTTTCTTCTCATCTTCGGACATGACCATGGACCGGCGTTCGGCCCCCATCATGACCTTGTCCTTGGCCGACTCGAAGTCTTCCATGGTGACAAAGCGACGGTTTGAGCGCGCGCCCATCAATGCCGCTTCATTCACAAGGTTCGCCAGATCAGCACCCGAGAAGCCCGGTGTGCCGCGTGCGATGATGCGCAGATCCACATTCGGACCCAGCGGCACCTTGCGCGCATGCACGCCCAGGATACGCTCGCGCCCCTTGATGTCGGGGTTGGGCACCTGCACCTGACGGTCAAACCGGCCCGGACGCAGCAGCGCGGGGTCCAGCACATCGGGGCGGTTGGTGGCCGCCACGATGATGATGCCCTCATTGGCTTCGAACCCGTCCATTTCGACCAGAAGCTGGTTCAGGGTCTGTTCGCGTTCGTCATTGCCGCCGCCATAGCCCACGCCACGCGACCGGCCGACGGCGTCAATCTCGTCGATAAAGACAATGCAGGGGGCGTTTTTCTTGGCTTGCTCGAACATGTCACGCACACGGCTGGCACCGACACCCACGAACATTTCCACAAAATCGGACCCCGAAATCGTGAAGAAGGGCACGCCTGCTTCGCCTGCGATGGCGCGTGCAAGCAGCGTTTTACCGGTGCCGGGAGGGCCGACCAGAAGCGCGCCTTTGGGGATTTTGCCACCAAGGCGGCTGAATTTCTGGGGGTTGCGCAGAAACTCGACAATCTCTTCCAGCTCGTCCTTGGCTTCATCAATGCCCGCAACATCGTCAAATGTCACACGACCGCTTTTTTCGGTCAGCAGCTTGGCCTTGGATTTGCCAAACCCCATCGCGCCGCCTTTGCCACCGCCCTGCATGCGGTTCATGAAATAGATCCAGACGCCGATCAGCAGCAGGAATGGCAGCCACAGCATAAGCGTGGACAGGAAACCGGATTGCTGTTGGGGCCGTGCCTCGATGGGGATGCCCGCATCCAGCAGCCGATCAGTCAGGCCTGCGTCGTCTGGTCGCACGGTCGAATATTGCTGGCCGTCACTGCCCACGAACACAATGCGTTCGCCATCAATGGTAACCCTGCTGACAGTGCCCGAATCGACCCGCTGGACGAAATCAGAATAATTCACGCTGCGCGCTGATGATGTGCCCTGATTGTTGCTGAACATGTTGAAAAGCATGATCATCAACAAAAACAGCACGATCCAGAAAGCGAAATTCCGTGCGTTGCCCACGGGCGTCTCCTTTGGTTTCGATCAGGTGCGCGGCGTATAGTGCTGCCCGAAAGCGCAGTATCGCGCACCGTTCGTGGTGTTATCACGCACAAAAGCGTGCTTCTTACCCTTGTTACATAGCGATCATAGTTCTGCAATCAATCTGCACGTATCAAGAAATGCGCATGCGTGGCCAAATATGGTAAGATTCCGCCTGCCAGCCGCAATTTTGCATCGCCAAAGGGGCCGCTATAAGGGTTGTGCCCTGCCAGACTGCCGGACTGGCCAGAAGCGATGCATAAGGCACACGCCAGTCGCTGCGGGGGCGGCACTGGTTGGCCCCGTCCGGTCCCAGTGCGGCAATGTGCAGATCGTGCGCATTATCGGGCGGCGCAGACACGGGCTGAACGCGCCAGCGCCCGTCCCATGTCGCGCCAATCGGTGCGCGCAGGCGGGTAACGGCGCTGTATTCGCGCGTAACCCTAAGCGCGCCTTTGCTGCGCGACAATACGCAGCCATGCAGTGTGGTGCGCGATGTGCTGTGCAGTGCCGCGTGCAAGGCGTCCAGACGCGGTCGGTATGCATTGCCTGATATTGCCTGAAGGGCGTGCGCTGCAAGTCGTGTGCGTGTGTCTTGTGGCAGAGCGTCCAGTTCCCGAGCATCAAAGATAAAATCGCCATGTTCCACGGTCAGGATTTTTGCGGCCTGCGCATCGGCCAGAAAATCCAGACTTGTGCGGGCCGCGCGCATGCGGTCTGCGGTTTGCCCAAGCCGCTTTGCATCCAGTCCCAACGGGGCGAGATAGTCCAGCGCCTGCCGTGCCTTGACCCTGTCAAAACTGGTATCGTGATTCGACGGATCGTCCACCCATGTTTCCCGCAATGCGCGCAAATAGGCGCGCAACTGTGCGCGGCCCATTCCCAGAAGCGGGCGCAGCCATGTAGTGCCTTGTGCGACATGGTGCGCAGCCATCCCCGACAACCCTTCGACACCTGATCCGCGCGCAAGGCGCATCAACAAGGTTTCGGCCTGATCATCGAGTGTGTGGCCAAGGGCAACGGCATCAAGTGCATGGGCCTGTGCCCATTGTGACAACAGCCGCTTGCGGGCCTCGCGCGCGTTATCTTGCAGGTTGCCATGCCTGTCCCAGCCCCGCCATTCAAGCGTTTGATGGGGCAGGCCAAGTCGGGTCGCGCAGCGGGCAACCATTGCAGCCTCGTCCGCGGCTTGCGGCCGCAGCCCGTGATCGACGGTTGCAACCAGCAGGGTCTTTTGGTGGCGCTGCGCCCAGTCCTGCGCCAGCCGCAGCAAGGCCATGGAATCCCCGCCGCCCGAAACCGCCACCCCAAGCCGCTGGATGGGGGCCCTGGTGCCTACCGCGTGCATCTGCGCGGCAAAACCAGCCCGAAGGGCGTCCACGTCAGTATGCGGCGTGCCTAGGGGCATTCTTGGCGGCTATGGGCGTCGCGCGCATCCGGTGCCTGTGGTGCGTCGGGGAAGCGTGTGAACAGTTCCTCGAACATCACGCAGGCTTCGGCCTGCTGTCCCAACTGCGCCAGACTGTTGCCCAGTTCCAGCAGAGCATGAGGGGCATCAGGCCCTTCGGGATTGGCCAGATACAGGTTCAGCCATGTGCGTGCGGCATCGGATTCGGCGCCGGTGTCACGCTGCGCCTGTGCCAGCAACGCGCTGGCCTGTGCCGCAAGCGGGCTGCCCGGATAGGTTTCCAGAAAGACGGACAGGGCGGATTTTCCCGCGTCGGTGTCCCCGTCATCCAGCAACGCGCGCGCGGCATCAAAGGCGGATTGTTCGCCAGCGGCAAGCTGGGGGGCCTGCACGGGGTCACTGACCCCGCCACTGGTCGCGCCATTTTCACCGCCAAGCGGGGGCGTGGGTGGCAGGGCGGATGTATCCCCGCCTTCCAGTTCGGTCAGGCGGAATTCCATATCCCCGATCCGGTTTGATGCATCATCAACAACGCTGCGAATGCGAAATTCCAATGCTTCGGCGCGCGCGGTCAGATTGGCCAGTTCTTCGCGGATGCGTTCCACCTGGTCAATCATGCTGCCGTCGAAACCTTGCGTTTGCGCGGCCCCGCCCGAACCTGACGACAGGTTCGCCGCCAGATCTGCGACCAGCGCGCTGAGGGCGCTGATTTCACTGCGCAACTGGGCAAGGCTGTCGCCTTGCTCTGCCGTGGGTGCTGCCTCTTGTGCCAGTACCGGGGCCGAAACCGGCCCCAGCATCAGAATGGCGATGGTCGTGATCCGCAACAAACGCATGATGTTACCCCGACAGACCGCCGGAAATCACCGTGACCGAGCGGCGGTTGATATCCCAGCATCGTTGTGCGGCACAGGCTTCGACAGGGCGTTCCTTGCCATAGCTGACGGTGCGCATGCGTCCAGCGCTTACGCCCTGGCTGACCAGATATTGCAGAACGGCGTTTGCACGACGTTCCCCAAGAGCCACGTTATATTCACGCGTGCCGCGTTCATCGGCATGGCCTTCGACCACAATCGCATATTGCGCGTTCGCGTTCAGCCAGCGGGCCTGCGCGTTCAGTGTCTCGCGCCCTTCAGATGTCAGGCTGGAACTGTCCACGGTGAAGAATACGCGATCCCCGATGCGCTGGTTGAAATGCGCAATGGAACGGGGGTCATTGGGGTCGCCCAGCTCGCCCGTGCTGATGCCAGTGCCAAAGCCCCCTTCGCCGCCGAAGCCGTCAGCGCCCCCACCGCCGAACGTGTCGCCGGGGCGCGGGTTGTTGCAAGCTGCAAGCGCCAGCGCGCCCAGCAAAAGCAGTGTTTTGGTTGTCAGTGTCATGGGTCTATCCCTTGGTCTTGTTGATGTCATGTGTTGGTGGTGCAGGTGTGATCTTGATCAGGGGCGCAACGGTCCCCAGGCAGGGTCAGATGCGGCGCCTTGTGTTGTCACCCGTCGCAGATTTCGCCCTGTAATATCAACCGAATATATGGACGGGTCACCGCCTTGTGCTTCGCGGGTGAACATAACGACGCGGCCATTGGGTGCCCATGTCGGCCCTTCGTCAAGGAACGACGCCGTAAGCAGCCGTTCTTCCGACCCGTCCGTGCGCATGACCCCGATATGAAACCGGCCCGCATTCGATTTGGTGAAGGCGATCAGGTCGCCGCGCGGGGACCAGACAGGCGTTGAATACCGCCCTTGACCAAAGCTGATGCGCCGGGCTTCGCCGCCGCCTGCTGGCATGATATAAATCTGGCTGGTGCCGGAACGGTCGGACTCAAACGTGATGAAGCGACCGTCAGGCGAAAAGCTGGGTGCGGTGGCGATTGATGGCGAATTGGTAAGCTGGGTTTGCTGGCCATTGCGCAAGTCCATCCGGTACAGGTCCGTATTCCCGCCGCGCGCCAGTGAATAGACCAGCGACTGCCCGTCGGGTGCGAAACGTGGCGAAAAGGTCATCGCACCGGGTTGGTCACCGACCATCTGACGCTGACCGCTGGACAGGTTCAGCAACACAATGCGCGGGCTGCCCGAATCGTAGCTGGTATACACAACACGGTCGCCCGTGGGTGACATGCGCGGCGCAATCACCAACGCGCGCCCGTCCGACAGGTATTCAGTATTCTCGCCGTCCTGATCCATGATCGCCAGCCGTTTGTTGCGGTTGTCGCGTGGACCGGTTTCGGCCACGAACACAACGCGGCTGTCGAAATAGCCATCCTCGCCGGTGATGCGGCTATAGACCGCATCAGAGACTTTGTGCCCCATCCGCCGCCAGTCATCGACTGTGCCTGCGAATTGCAGCCCCTGACCCAGTTGCTGGCCGGACACCACATCATAGACGCGGAATTTCACATTCATACGGTTGCCGGATACCGACACCGCGCCGGTGATCAGCGCCTGAACATTGACCGCGCGCCAATCGGCAAACCCTATGCCCGCATCAAAACTGGTGATCCGCGCAATGTGGGCATTGGGGGGCACTTCGCGGAACAATCCGGTGCCGGTCAGGTTGGCAACCACCACGCGTGCCAGCGCATCGGTATAGCGCGCCCCGCCGCTATCCTCGGCCACGAAGGCGGGAACGGCAATCGGCATCGGGTCGATCACGCCTTCGGTGATCTGAAGTCGCAAGGGCTGCGCTTGCGCGGGGGCCGGGGCCACGAACATTGTCATGCATGTCAGGGCAAGCAGGGGCAGAATCTGGAAAATCCGTTTCATCTGAGTCTCATGCCTTCGGGGTTGAATGTAATCTCTATATCACGCCACGCGTCATATTGCTCGGGGGGAAGGCCATATCCGTCCCCTGCACAGCGAATGATTGCGCGGCGCGCCACTTCGAATGCCTGATTGACCGCCGCTTCCGACCCGCCAGATGCGCCCACGACGCGAATCGTGCCCTGTTCGGGCATGGCAGACGGGGTCATCGAAAAGCCGACTGTCACGGTGACTTGCAGCGCTTCGGTCGACAGCGACACAATATTCCAGCATTGCTGGATTGCCAGACGCAGCGCATCGGCCTGACTGGCCGACAGGCCGGCACTGACGGGGGCTGACGGTGCGGCGCTTTCGGCCAGGGCGGCCGCCAGCGCATCATTGATGGCATCCGCAGGCGCGTCTGCGGGTTCGGGGTCGGGTTGTGGTGTCGGCGTTGGTGTAGGTGTCGGTTCGGGCGTGGGGTCGGGTGCCGCGGCTGTTTGCGCGGGTTCCGGTTCCGGCGCGGGCGTCGGGCGGTCGGGCCGCGGGCGCGGGCGCTGGCTGATGTTGGGGGCCGCTGCCGCGCGTTCGGTCGAACTGTCGTCGGTTTCGGTCGCTTCGGTCACGATTTCGGTCGTGGCTTCGGGCGGCGCGGTTTCCGGCTGCTCTTCTACCGGCGCGGATTGTTCGTCACCCGGATCGGGTGTTGTTGCCGGTTGCGCGGCCAGATCTGTCTGCGCGTCCTCGGGCGGGGCTTCGGTGGGGGCAGGGGCCACGCGGTCCACAGGACGCGGGCGCGGGCGCTGACTGGCCCCCGGTGTGGTTTGTGGCGAAAAGATCACCCCTGTTGACGGTGCGGCAGGTTCCGGTTCGGGTTGGGGGGCCGGTTCTGGTGTCGGTGTCGGTTCTGGTGTCGGTGGCGGCGGTGTTGGTTCCGGTGCGGGTTCGGGTGTGGGTTGCGGTGTAATCGGTTCGGGTGCCGAAATTTCTGGCTCCGGTGCGGGGGCTGGCTGCGGTTCGGGTTCGGGTTCCGGCGCAGGTGGTGGCGGGGCACTTGCGGGCGCGGACAGTGCCGCGAATTCTTCTGATGAAATCAGCGCAACATCGGTCACCGGAATGCTGGACGCAGTGTCGGGGGCCTGAAACAGGTCGAACAGCATAACCCACGCGATCAGCGCAATATGTGCCCCGCCCGAGACTTTCTGCCCCGTGTCCAACCGTGATATGATGTCAACAGCGACTGCCATGTGCCAGACCGGCTTTCTACATCAGTTAGGCTGCCCGTCGAAGCGCGGGCCGCCTTGTTCGGTCACCAGACCGATATTGTTGAATCCCCCCGAATTCAGCGCGCCCATCACCTGAACGACACGTTCATAGGGAATGGACCCGTCCGCACGCAGATACACGCGGTTGTCACGCCGTTCGGCGGCAATCGCACGCAGTTGCGGGATCAGGTCATTCAGGCTGACCTCGGATGACATGATCATCACCGTCCCATCGGTGCTAAGGGTGACTGACAGCGGCTCTTCCTGTTCGGCAGGCAAGGCGCCCGCCGATGTGCGCGGCAATTCCACCGGCACGCCGACAGTCAGCATGGGTGCAGCGACCATGAAGATGATCAGCAACACCAGCATCACATCCACAAAGGGGGTGACGTTGATTTCGGACATGCGCGCGGCCCCGCCGCGGCGTCTGCGCCGCCCCGTCCCGCCGCCTTTTTTCAGAAACTGCGCACCCATGGATCAGGCTGCGTCCATCTGGCGCGACAGGATGGTGTTGAACTCGTCCGCGAAGGCTTCATATCCCGAAATAATCTCGTCTGAATCATCGGTCAGTTTGTTGTAGAAGATCGTTGCGGGAATAGCGGCCAGCAGGCCTAGCCCTGTGGCCAGAAGTGCTTCGGCAATGCCGGGGGCGACAACGGCCAGATTGGTGGATTGCGCCAGCGCGATTTCCTCAAACGCGTGCTTGATCCCCCAGACCGTTCCAAACAACCCGATAAAGGGCGACGCCGACCCGACAGAGGCCAGAAAGGTAAGTCCCTGGGTCAGTTCGCGCGATTCCTTGCTGATGGCCACATCCATGGAACGGTCGATGCGCGCCACAGCGCCGGGAATAAGCGCCCCGTCCGCACGGTGCGAACGGCGCCATTCGGTCATCCCTGACGCGAACACCCGTTGCGGTGACGTGGCGGGTGCAGGGCCGATCTGGTCATACAGTTCGTCCAGCGGTTCACCCGACCAGAATGCGGCTTCAAATTCTTCGGCTTCCGCACGGGCACGCCGGTAGCGGATATGCTTTTGCACGATGATGCCCCATGACCAGAAAGAGGCAAGGATCAGGCTGATCATCACCAGTTGCACGGTCAGGGTGGCGCGGGCAAATAACGCAACCAGAGAAAAGTCGATCTCTTGCGTCACGCTCAGAGTTTGTGGGTCCATGGTCTGCTCACTCAAAATGCGCCGCTTCTCGGGCGGCTTGCTTTGACGCAAAGCATACAGGAATAAAAGCGCCTTACCAACACAAGCGCGTTATACCTTGGGTTTAATTTGTAACATTTTCGCCCAAATGGGCAAGCAACCGCGCAGGAAGCGGCTGCGGGCGGCCTGTATCGGCCAGACACACCAGCGTGACCTGTGCTTCAAACAGCAATTTGGCGTCGCGCAGCACGCATTGGCGCAACTCCAGCCGCGCGCCGGAATGCGACACATAGGCTGTCGTGACATCCAGCATATCATCGAAACGGGCAGGGGCGCGGTAATCGGCCACCACGCGGCGCACGGCGAACACACCGCCGCCATCGGCCTTCAGTTTCGCCTGATCGATACCCAGATCACGCACCCATTCCGACCGGGCGCGTTCAATGAATTTCAGGTAATTCGCGTAATAGACAATGCCCGCTAGGTCAGTGTCTTCATAATAGACGCGAAGGCGGAATGAATGCGGCATTTTCCCTGCCTGTTGCGGTTAGCTTGCGGCCCAGTCGCGGGGGGCGCGCAAGAACCCCTCGACCGCATCAAGGGTTTCGGTGTCGAAATCGCCCCCGCGACGCGCTTCTGCCAGAACATCCCACCATGTGCACAGGTAGTGCAGTTTGACGCCATGTTCGGCCAGCCGGGGTTCGGTTTCGGGGAAGATGCCGTAATAGAAAATCACCGCCGTATGCGCACATTCTGCGCCTGTGTCGCGGATGGCGTCCACGAAACTAAGCTTTGATCCGCCATCGGTTGTCAGGTCTTCTACCAGCAGCACGCGCTGCCCTTCGGACATGGCCCCTTCAATGCGGGCGTTGCGCCCGTAGCCCTTGGGCTTCTTGCGCACATAGGTCATGGGCAGCGCCATGCGTTCGGCCACAAGTGCTGCAAAGGGAATGCCCGCCGTTTCGCCGCCTGCGATGTTGTCAAATGCCTCAAGTCCTGCATCTTCCAACACACGGCAGGTCAGAAAATCCATCAGCGCGCTGCGAATGCGCGCAAAGCTGATCAGCTTGCGGCAGTCAATATAGGTGGGCGCCTGCAATCCGCTGGCAAATGTGAAGGGTTCGCGCGCATTGAAATGCACGGCCTTGATGTCCAGCAGCATGCGTGCGGTCAGGCGGGCAACAGTCTGGCGGTCGGGAAAACTGGAAGGGATCATATGCGTGCCTTATTCTGCGACCCGCCAGAACAGCGGGAAACCGGGGTCAAAGACCGTGACCGGCCCGGTGCCGGTGTCGATCCTGGCGGGATAGGTGACGGGGGTATCGCCGCGTTCCAGCGTCAATGTGCTGTCATTGACGGGCAGGCCGTAGAATGCCGGACCATTGCGCGAGGCGAACCCTTCAAGCTTGTCCAATGCGCCCGCATCTTCAAACACATGGGCCAGAATGGACATTGTGTTTGTCGCCGTAAAACAGCCCGCGCAGCCGCAGGCGGATTCTTTGGCGTCATCCGTGTGGGGGGCGCTGTCAGTGCCAAGGAAAAACCGCGCATCGCCAGACGTGGCAGCCCCCACCAGTGCCAGCCGGTGGCTTTCGCGTTTGGCCACGGGCAGGCAATAGTAATGCGGCTTGATCCCGCCCACCAGAATATGATTGCGGTTGATCACCAGATGATGGGTCGTGATTGTAGCCCCCAGATTTTCCGGCTGGCTTTGGACATAGGCCACAGCATTGGCGGTGGTGATATGCTCCATCACGACACGCAGTTCAGGCGTTGCGCGGCGGATCGGGTCCAGCACACGGTCGATGAACACGGCTTCGCGGTCGAAAATGTCAATTGCGGGGTCGGTCACCTCGCCATGTGTCAGCAGGGGAATGCCCGCCTGCGCCATGGCGTCCAGCACAGGGCGCACGCGGTCGAAATTCTGCACGCCCGATGCCGAATTCGTGGTGGCGCCCGCAGGATACAGCTTGACCGCCGTGATGATGCCTGCCGCATGGGCGGCAACCACATCTGCGGGGTCCGTCTGCTCGGTCAGGTATAAGGTCATCAGCGGGGTGAAGCTGCTGCCCGTCACGGTGTTGATGCGCGTCCGGTAGGCGCTGGCCTGCGCGCCGGTCACCACCGGCGGCACCAGATTGGGCATGATGATAGCGCGCGCAAAATGGCGGGCGGTTTCAGGGGCCACGGCCTGCATCATCGCGCCATCGCGCAAATGCAGATGCCAGTCATCGGGGCGGGGTATGGTCAGGGTCTGCTGCATGCATGTTCCCTAGCCAAAACCCGCAGCCAGTTCCAGCCCGAATGCGCAGGTCAGTGCGGGATTTTGCGGGGCTGCGGAATTGGCAGGCAGGCCGTCAGCGCGACAATTGCTTTTCGGCCTTGCTCAGGCATTTGCGCAGCTTGCGGCTGTCGGATTGCGCCAGCGCGTGGCGCGCGGCCGCAAGTGTCAGTGCGGGATGGCGGCCCAGTTTGGCACAACGTCTGGTCAGGCGTTCCAGATAGGCCCCGTCATTGCGCCTTGCGCGCATCAGGGTGTGAAACACCGCTGGCGTCAGTTTCCCCTGCGCGGCGGCGTCGATCATGGGGGCCAACGCCCCCATCCGCGCCAGTGCGGCGGCCGTGTCCCGGCCCAGATCGGGGCTGCGCAACACGGTCACGAAGGGGCGGCGGAACAGGGTTGCGTGCATCATGTCCAGCCTGCGCGCGGGATCATGCACGATAAACGCGCCCCGTCCCCCGTCCAGCATGGCGGGCGCAAACCCGAAACGGCTGGTGAAATCCAGCCGTCGCGCATGCATGTAGCGGCGGTCCCAGCCTGCGATCGTGGGATCAAGTGTCGCTTGTGGGGCAATCGCCAGCACCGTGGAACCGGCAGCCGCCAGACTATAGGCGCAGGCGGCATAGCCACACATCCCTTCACCGTAAAACAACACACGGCGGAACCCGTCAAAAAAGCCCGCGTCAATCTGGGCGTCGAAATAGTCGGCAATTTCGGGATCGCGGAACCAGCGCGGCTGGCGGGCCATGATGGACAGGCTGGACCAGCCCCGCGCCTGTGCATGCGTAAACCCCATTGGCCGGTGATCGGGCTGGCGTTCGCGGATTGTGGCGATGGTTTCGAATGTTACCAGCAAGGTGTCGTCACCATCGCTGTAGAGCGCTGCATGATGTGCGCCAAGCGGGGAAAACCCGCCATCGACGGGATCAAGCTCGTCGCCGATTTCATCAAGGCGTGCCAGCCACTCTGCCTCGGTCCCGGCGCTTGCAAGGTCAATCTCCTGTGCAACACGCGACACGGGCGTGTCGGTTGCTTCAGGCGTGTCAATAGTTTGCAGGTCGTCTTGATACTGGTCTGACATATCTGCTTTTTCCGCAAATCAGGGGGCATGGTGCATACCCTTCACGATAGGCGAAACACAGTTACTTCAAAAGCCCTTGCAGGTAATTTTGCGCGTGTCTGCGTAAATGACCTGCGGTCTGTTGTCCGGTTGGGCGACAATGCGGGTTGCATGCGGTCATTGCGCAATAGGTAGAAACAAAATGAGTTTGTGCAGGGAAAGGTATTTTTCATCACGAACCGGATTGCAGCTTCGACAATCCCTCAATAGGGTGGCGCGGTGTTGGTTTGAATGCCCCTGTCCTGATCGTGCTTTCGTTGGTTATGCCACATAGCCAGCCCGGATTTGGGTAAATTTCTGTTGTATCCTTTTATAAAATACGGCTTGTTGCAGCGGCTGGGCAGGGATGGCAGTGATGGTCTGTCTGCCGGATCGACATGCGTGTAGATCTGCGTTCCGGCCTGTAACTGAGCAGCGTGAACCGAAACGGGAGGCTAAATGAGGCAACAGGATATGCCGTTGCGTGTCTTGCGCCAACTGGGCAAACAGGTTTTGTTTGGTGCGCTGGTTGTCGCTTGGGCCGGATATGGCACTGCCGCAGATGCAGAAGCGATACCCGGCAGGTCCGACCCGGATTTTCACAGCGCTTTTGAAAACTGGCTGAGTGATGAAGAGCAGGACGCCTTGCCCGCACTTTCGCGGCTGGCCCATGACGGCAATGGTGCGGCGCGCGTCTTGCTGGGCGTGATCGACAAGAAATCCGCCTTGCAGGGGCCATGGGTCACGGCATTGTCCCGACAAGACAGAATTTCCGTTTTGCGCGCGCCCGGTGGCCTGTCCGGCCAGAACTGGATGACGATTGCCGCCCCCGATATTGCCTATGCACAGCTTTGGAGCAGGCTTTGGCATGTGGATGGTGGTCTGGATATCGCGCAGGGTTTCGCGGAGAGAGGGGATACCCGCGCTGTGCGCGAAGCCTTGCTGGTGATCGCCAGCCGACGCGAAAGCGGCTTTCCCGCTGAACTTCTGGCCGCAGAGTGGTTCCCCGCGACATTGTCCTATCTGGCGGCAGACTGGCCTGCCTTGCCCGATGATCTTGGCACCGGCGATCAAGGTGATCCGCAGTTGCGTATGTCGGGGCAATACGTTGATGATGCTGATCTGCGCGGTTGGCTGGGGCAGTCCGATCTGGGTGCCCCTTTGCGCAATGTGTGTGATCAGCAATGCCCAAGTGATCCGTCGGAATGCAGCCTTGCATTGTATAAGGGTCTGGGCAGCTACCCCGCGCTTGCCATGCTGGGCAGTCCGGTGCCTGATCTGGTGTCATCAGATGAATTTTACCAATCGCCACGCGGGCGCACCAGCCTTGCGCGCCGTATCATGCTGACCCGTTCGGCGCGGATGCGTGAAGCGGATCTTGCGCGGTTGGGCGATGTCAGCACCTGTGCGGCGGATTGGTTGCGCGACGAATATGGCCGCTACGCATATTCCCTGCCGACTGTGCCTTTATCCCCGCAATAGGCCCCCCGGGGGGGGGCGCACCGCCGATATGTCCGGTGGGTGCTGGCGCGAAGCGCGCGTTGGACTTTCCCAAGGCGCTGATGGCAGGCCAAGCCTTTGAACGCAGGAGTGTGCAGCCTGCAAAAAGTGAACTTCACCAACGCGGGATCGGCAGTCCCCGGCCCACCGCTGGCGCGGGCTTTGTCCATGCCCCAACGTCCCCTTCGGCCCTGAATGAACCAGCCTTGTGATTCCGTTTAACATGACAATGCTTCAGTGAATCTTGCAAAAGCCGGGCGCGCGCCTGCAAATGAATGCGGGCACGCCCTAAGATTTACGCGCCGCAGCAAGGGCGCGGGCAAGGGCACAGAACCCTTCAAGGCCGATTTCTTCGGCGCGGGCCGTGGGCGCAATGCCCACCTGTTGCAGCAAATCCTCGATTTGCGGGTGCAGCCCGCGCAAGGCGGCGCGCAGCATTTTGCGCCGCTGGTTGAACGCGGCCGCAACCACAGTTTCCAGCACGCGCGCATCCGCCGGATAGCGCGGGCTTGACAGTCGCGTAATATGCACCACGGCGGAACTGACCTTTGGCGGCGGCGTAAACGCTTCGGGCGGCAGATGCAGTACCACGCGGGCATCTGCGCGCCACTGCACCATCAGCGCCAGCCGCCCATAGGCCTTGGAACCGGGGCGCGCGACAATGCGTTCGGCGACTTCGCGCTGGAACATCAGCGTCAGACTGTCCCAGAAGGGTGGCCACTGCGCGGGCGTCATCCAGCGGATCAACAGTTCGGTGCCCACATTATAGGGCAGGTTGGCCACCACCTTGACCGGCGGGGTCAGATGGGCCAGCGGGTCCACCGCCAGCGCGTCCCCTTCGATGATCTGCAACCGGCCCGGATAGGCACCCGCGATTTCCGCCAGCGCGGGCATGCAACGGGGGTCTTTTTCAATGGCCAGAACCTTGCGCGCCCCTTCGGCCAGCAAGCCGCGCGTCAAACCGCCGGGGCCGGGGCCGACCTCCAGAATGTCAGCGCCGTGCAGATCGCCTGCTGCGCGCGCGATCCGCGCGGTCAGGTTCAAATCCAGCAGGAAGTTCTGGCCAAAACTTTTCCTGGCGCGCAGATCATGGGTGCGGATCACATCGCGCAAGGGGGGTAGGGCGTCGATCATGCGGCGCGCCTTGCGGCCATGCTGCGCGCCAATTTCAACGCCGCAATCAGCGATGTGGAATCGGCCTTGCCCTGACCGGCGATGTCATAGGCGGTGCCATGGTCCGGCGATGTGCGGATAAAGGGCAGGCCCAGTGTCACATTCACGCCGCCTGCAAAATCAATCGTCTTGATGGGGATCAGCGCCTGATCATGATACATCGCCACCGCCGCATCATACTGCGCGCGCGCACCTGCATGAAACATGGTATCGCCAGACAGCGGCCCTGAAATCACCATGCCTTCGGCGCGCAGTCTTTGCAGAACGGGTGCTATCACCGTGATTTCTTCTTGTCCCATGGTGCCGCTTTCGCCTGCATGGGGGTTCAGACCTGCAACGGCCAGTCGCGGTGTTGCGACCCCGAAATCGCGCATCAGGCCCGCATGGGTGATGCGCAGACTGCGTTCCAGCAGGTCTTGCGTCAGTTGTGCAGGCACGTCTGACAGCGGAATATGAATTGTCACGGGGACCACGCGCAGCCCGTCGCAGGCCAGCATCATCACCACATCGGCACCGCCCGCCAGATCGGCCAGAAATTCGGTATGGCCGGGAAAGGCAAAGCCCGCACCCGCCTTCAGCGCGGCCTTGTTGATGGGGCAGGTGACAAGCCCGCAGGCCGCCCCCGATTGAACCAGTGCCACGCCCTGACGAATTGCATCGATCACGCCTGCAGCATTGGCAGGGTCGGGCTGGCCCGGACCGGCATCTGCCGCGAAATCAACCTGAAGCACTGGAAATTTGTGGCCGGTCATCTGGTCTGGCAAAGACACCAGTTCAAATTCCGTGCCGTCGGGCAAATGGCGCGGATCGCCCAGCCACACAAAAGGGCAGCTTGGCCCCATGGCGCGCCATGCCTTGACCGCGATTTCAGGACCAACCCCGGACGGGTCGCCGCAACTCATGACCAGTGGTGCCAACGCCATGCGCGTGCCTGTCCTTTTGCTAGTACCTGTCTTCCCTATCCCCTAGCGGGGTGCAAGGGCAAGGCCAACAGGCGCAAGCCCTGCACAGGGGCGGCTCAACGTCCCTTCCATATCCAGCCACCGCCCATCACACGGCTGCCTTCGGGCGCGTAGAACACACAGGCCTGACCGGGGCTGACGCCTTCTTCAGGGGTCAGCAGGTCCACCTCTGCCTCGGTGTCCGAGATTGGCCGCAGTATGGCTGGTGCTGGCGGGCGGGTCGAGCGCAGCTTGACCGACATTTCCCATTCTGACTGCGCCGTGAAGGGTTGGTCGCCCAACCAGTTGATTTCGCGCACCGGCACGGTTCGGGTGGCCAGCGCCGCTTTTGGCCCCACAATCACCCGCCGCGCGTCGGGGTCCAGCTTCACGACATAAAGCGGCTTTGTCAGCCCGCCAATGCCCAGGCCGCGCCGCTGGCCGATGGTATAATGAATCACGCCCTCATGGTGTCCCAGCACATGGCCTTGCATGTCCACAATCTCTCCGGGGTCTGCGGCACCGGGGCGCAGCTTTTCAATGACTGCGGCGTAATTGCCATCAGGCACAAAACAGATGTCCTGACTGTCCGGCTTGTCGGCCACGCTTAGCCCGTGCCTGACAGCAAGGGCGCGTGTTTCAGCCTTGGTGCGCAGGTGCCCCAGGGGGAAGCGCAGGTAATCCAGCTGTTCGCGCGTGGTGGAGAACAAAAAGTAGCTTTGGTCGCGCACAGGGTCGGCCGCGCGGTGCAGCTCCGCACCATTATCGCCCTGCATACGCTGGATATAATGCCCCGTCGCCATGCAGTCGGCCCCCAGATCGCGCGCGGTTTCCAGCAGGTCGCGGAATTTCACCCGTTCGTTGCAGCGAATGCAGGGCACAGGTGTTGCGCCCGCCAGATAGGCATCTGCGAATTCGTCAATGACGGAATCGCGGAATTTGGATTCGTAATCCAGCACATAATGCGGGAACCCCATCGCCTCGGCCACGCGGCGGGCATCATGGATGTCACGGCCCGCGCAGCAGGCCCCCTTTTTCGCCAGTGCGGCCCCGTGATCATAAAGCTGCAATGTCACGCCGACCACGTCATAGCCTTCGGCGGCCAGTTCGGCGGCGACCACCGAACTGTCGACACCACCCGACATGGCAACGACCACCCGTGTTTGCGCAGGCGTTTTGGGAAAGCCCATTGAATTCAAGGGCGGGTCAAAGGGCATTTGGGAACTCCGGCAAGATTGCCGACAAAATATAAGAAAATGCAACGTATTCTCAAGGGGGCATCCGCAGTTTCATAAACCCGCCATTAAGGCTGGCGCGCGATCATCGCCGCGAAACGAAGCTGGAAAGGGGCCAACATGTATATCAAGAAGGTCGAGGGGCCGCGCGCCGTCACGTTGCCGGATGGGCGCGTCCTGACTTTGGCTGACCTGCCCCCGGCGAATACGCGGCGATGGGTTGCCAGTCGAAAAGCCCTTGTGGTGCTGGCGGTTCAGCATGGTCTGATGACCCGCAAATCGGCGCAGGATCGTTATGACCTAAGCGAGGAAGAATTCATCTTGTGGGAAACTGCGGTATCCCTGCACGGTATTGAGGCGCTGAAGGTCACAAGCTTGCAAAAGTATCGACAACCTTAGGTTGATGGTGCTATTTTTCTGTATTGGTAATAGAGAATTAACGAATTTCATTAAATGTGGTGAAAGCTGCGACAAAGGAGAACCTCATGCGCGTTTTGCTCGTTGAAGACGATCCCACCACATCAAGAAGTATTGAATTGATGCTAACCCATTCAAATTTCAATGTATATTGCACAGATATGGGGGAAGAAGCGATCGAACTCAGCAAGATTTATGATTATGATTTGATTTTGCTGGATCTGAACCTGCCTGATCTTGGCGGCCTTGACGTGTTGCGCCAGATCCGGCTGTCACGGGTGGACACTCCGATCCTGATCCTGACCGGCGAAACAGATACCGATACCAAATTGCGCGGATTCGGCGGCGGGGCTGATGATTACCTGACCAAACCTTTTCATCGCGAAGAACTGGTCGCGCGCATTCACGCGATTGTCCGCCGCAGTCAGGGGCATGCACAATCGGTCATTTGCACCGGCAAGGTGGCCGTTAATCTGGATGCCAAAACCGTCGAGGTTGACAACAAGATCGTCCATCTGACCGGCAAGGAATACCAGATGATTGAATTGCTGAGTCTGCGCAAGGGCACGACACTGACCAAGGAAATGTTCCTCAATCACCTGTATGGCGGAATGGACGAACCGGAATTGAAAATCATCGACGTATTTATCTGCAAATTGCGCAAGAAACTGGCGGAAGCGACAGCAGGCGAAAACTACATCGAAACCGTCTGGGGCCGTGGGTATGTCCTGCGCGACCCCGCTGTGGCCACTGAACCTGCGCCAGCAAGGATCATGTCAGCATAGCGGCATTAATATACGGCGTCTTCGGGCTGGACCTGACGGGCCACGCCGCCTATCACTCGCTTTGCAAACATGATGGCCAAAGCGCGAGGGAAAAGGGCAGTGTCCAGCACATCAGACATGGGCGGGTTTCAGATTGTTCCGGTGGCAGAAATGACATCAGAGCAGGCAGAAGGTGAACTCGCCCGGCTTGCCGATATTCTGAACCGCGCAAATATTGCGTATCACCGCGATGATGCACCAATCATGCCGGATGCTGATTTCGATGCTTTGCGACTTCGAAATGCACAGATCGAAGCGCGGTTTCCTGACCTTGTTCGACCAGACAGCCCCGCAGCCCGGGTTGGTGCGGCACCTGCCGCCGGGTTTGGCAAGATACAGCATGCACGGCGCATGCTCTCTCTGGCAAATGCATTCTCAAACGGGGATGTGGAAGATTTTGTGGACGGTATTCGCCGGTTTCTGGGGTTGGCGGCGGACAGCCCGCTTGCATTCACAGCCGAGCCTAAGATTGACGGGCTTTCCCTGTCGCTGCGCTATGAAAAGGGGGCGCTTGTCTATGCGGCAACCCGTGGTGATGGCGCGACGGGCGAGGATGTAACCGCAAATGCCCGCACCATTGACGACATCCCGTCAACCCTGCGTGACGGACCGGATATTCTGGAAATCCGCGGTGAAGTTTACATGACGCATCAGGATTTTGCAGCGTTGAATTCCCGACAGGCGGATGCGGGCGGCAAGGTTTTTGCAAACCCCCGCAATGCTGCCGCCGGATCGTTGCGCCAGTTGGATGCCAGCATTACGCGGTCCCGCCCGCTGCGGTTTTTCGCATATTCCTGGGGCGATGTATCAGAGCCGCTGGCAGATACCCAGATGGCGGCAATCGCGCGGCTGGCGCAGCTTGGGTTCTGCACCAACCCGCAAACCCATTTGTGTCAGTCGGTTCAGGACATGATTGCGGTATATTCAGCGATAGAAGCGCAGCGTGCCAGCTTGGGCTATGACATTGACGGGATCGTCTACAAGCTGAATGATCTGGCGTTGCAGGACAGGATGGGGTTGCGGTCTACGACCCCGCGCTGGGCGATTGCCCATAAATTTGCGGCGGAACGTGCCTGGACACAACTGGAAGCCATTGAAATTCAGGTCGGACGCACCGGCGCGCTGTCGCCGGTTGCGCGGCTGGTTCCTGTCACCGTGGGCGGCGTGGTTGTGTCGAATGCCACACTCCATAATGAAGATTACATTATGGGGCGCGATTCGCGTGGCATGGTTATTCGTGATGGTCGCGATATTCGCGCAGGCGACTGGGTCGAGGTGTATCGCGCAGGCGATGTGATTCCAAAAATCCGCGATGTCGATCCTGGCAGGCGCCCCGACACGGCAGTGCCATATGAGTTCCCGCAAACCTGCCCCGAATGCGGCAGCCCCGCCCTGCGAGAGCCGGGGGATTCCGTGCGCCGCTGCACGGGCGGCATGGTTTGCCCTGCGCAGGCTGTGGAGCGGCTGAAGCATTTTGTCAGCCGTGCGGCCTTTGACATAGAAGGGCTTGGTGCCAAGCAGGTCGAAAGTTTCTGGCGCGATGGCTGGATCGCCACGCCAAAGGATATATTCACCCTGAAGGACCGCTTCGGTCCCGGCCAGCCCCGCCAACTGAAAAACCGCGAAGGCTGGGGCGAGAAATCGGCGACCAATCTGTTTGCCGCGATTGACGAAAAGCGCACAATTCCCCTTGGGCGTTTCATATTCTCACTGGGAATCCGGCATGTCGGCGAAGCGACAGCAAACATGCTGGCCAGTCATTACGGCACATGGGAAGCCCTGCGGACAGCCCTGCAAGACGCAAAAGACCCTGAAAGTGCCGCACGCCTTGATCTGCTATCAATCGATGGCGTGGGCGGGGTGCTGGCAGACTCGCTGATTTCGGGGTTCGCGGCAGAAAGCGACGAGATTGATGCGTTGGCGCGCGCGCTGACCATCACCCCTGCACAAGCGCGCGCAAGCGACAGCCCCGTCGCGGGCAAAACGCTGGTCTTTACCGGCACATTGGAGAAGATGACCCGCGCCGAGGCCAAGGCGCGCGCCGAATCCCTGGGGGCCAAAGTCGCAGGGTCGGTATCGGCCAAGACCGATTTGCTGATTGCCGGTCCGGGTGCCGGATCGAAGGCCAGAAAAGCCGCTGATCTGGGCGTAGAGGTGATTGACGAAGACGGGTGGCTTGCCATGATCGGTGCGCTTTGACATGGCGGCGCGCCCTGAAATTCTGTTCCCGTTATTTGCAGGGCTGGATGTGCTGGACGGTATTGGCCCGAAATCCGCGCGGAATTTCGCGGCCTTGCATGTGGAAACGCCGCGCGATCTGATATTCCACCTGCCGCATGCGCTTGTGGACCGCTCGCGGCGCGCGTCCATTCAGGGCTTGGAATTTCCCGCCACCGCCACGGTTGAAGTGACGGTCCTGACCCATCAGCCGCCAACGGGGCGCGGCAGGCCGCATCGGGTGAATGTGCGCGATGATGCGCTGGAATTTCAGCTGGTTTTCTTCCATGCGCGCGGCGAATACCTGCAAAAGCTGTTGCCAACCGGGCAAAAGCGGCTGGTATCGGGCAAGTTGGAGCTGTTCGATGGCATGGCACAGATGGTGCACCCGGATCATATTCTGCACCCGGATGATGCGACAAACCTGCCTGCGGCTGAACCGGTTTATGCCTTATGTGCCGGCGTCAGCCAAAAGCTGATGATCAAGGCGGTTGCGGGCGCTTTGGCGCGCGCCCCGCGTCTGGCAGAATGGATTGATCCCGCACTGATGGCGCGCGAAGGCTGGCCGGACTGGCACAGTGCAGTTCTGGCAGCGCATGCGCCCGACACTGTGGCTGATGTGCTGCCGGGCGCACCGGCGCGGGCACGTCTGGCCTATGACGAATTTTTTGCCCACCAGATGACACTGGCGCTGGCGCGGCTGCGTCAGCGGCGCAAGCCCGGCCGTGCCAGCAATGGCGATGGCCGGTTGCGAGAAAGCGTTTTGTCTGCGCTGGAGTATAGCCCCACCAATGCGCAGCGTCGCGCCGTGGCCGAAATCGCGGCAGATATGGCCGCGCCCGCGCGCATGAACCGCCTGTTGCAGGGCGATGTTGGTGCGGGCAAGACGCTTGTTGCCCTGATGGCGCTGCTGATCGCGGTCGAGGCGGGCGGGCAGGGCGTGATGATGGCGCCCACCGAAATTCTGGCACGCCAGCATCTGGAAAGCCTGCGACCCCTTGCGGATATGGCGGGGGTGCATCTTGCGCTGCTGACTGGGCGCGACAAGGCGTCTGATCGCGCGCAAAAGCTGGCTGCGCTGGCCGATGGCCGTATCCAGATTCTGGTTGGCACACATGCAGTGTTTCAAAAAGGGGTCGAGTTTGCGGATCTGCGCCTTGCCGTCGTTGATGAACAGCACCGCTTCGGCGTGGCCCAGCGTGCGGCCCTTGCGGCCAAAGGTGTGGGTGCGGATGTGCTGGTCATGACGGCCACACCGATTCCACGTTCACTGGCGCTGGCGCAATATGGCGATATGGATGTGTCTGTGCTGGATGAAAAGCCGCCCGGTCGCAAACCTGTCCAGACCGCGCTGGTGTCGACGGCGCGCATGGATGAAGTGGTGGCACATCTGCGGCAGGCCATGGATGAAGGGCGGCAGGCCTATTGGGTTTGCCCGCTGGTCGAGGAATCTGAGCTGGTAAACCTGACTGCGGCGCAGTCGCGGTTCGAACATTTGCGTGCCGCATTGGGCGAGGGGGTGGTCGGGTTGGTCCATGGCCAGCTTCCCCCGAATGAAAAAGACGCCGCAATGTCGGATTTCGTCGCGGGGCGCACCAAACTTCTTGTGGCCACGACCGTAATCGAGGTGGGGGTGAATGTGCCCAACGCCTCTATCATGGTGATAGAACGCGCCGAGAGCTTTGGACTGGCGCAGTTGCACCAGCTGCGCGGGCGTGTCGGGCGCGGGAGTGCGGCATCCACCTGTTTGCTGATGTACGAGGCCCCTTTGGGGGAAACAGCCGCGCGCCGCCTGAAATTGTTGCGCGATACCGAGGACGGATTTCGAATCGCCGAAGAGGACATGGCCATTCGCGGGGCCGGTGACCTGATTGGAACCGCGCAGTCCGGGCTGCCACGGTTTCGCGTCGCAGATCTGGAACGGCAGGCCGCATTGATGGCCGTGGCCCAAACCGATGTGCGGAAATTGCTGTCGGATGATCCCGATTTGCGCAGCCCGCGCGGGCTGGCCGCGCGAACAGCGCTTTGGCTGATGGAGCAGGACAAGGCGATAAAATACCTTTCTGTTGGTTGATGTTCTCATTTGTTCTTGACATGTTCCCGAAAAAATGAGAACAAATCGTTAACAAACCGGATGGAGGGTGTCATGTTCTACTTTCAGTCTAAATTTGATCGCCATGCATTCTGGCAAGATCTGGCGGGCGGCGTTGCGCTGACGGTTCTGGTTCTTGCCACGCTTCATCTGCCACTTTTTGCCTGAACTGCCTGCGGGTCAGTCCGCCACGCGTTTTGTGCACCGTCCCGTGCCCGCGCTTTCTGACCCCCACTTCCGCCGCCATGGTCGCCCCATGAGCGGCGGTTTTTTTTATGATGGGCAAATCTTGCGTTTTCTTTGGGCAGTATTGTCCCCGTGGTGCAGCAGGTTTTGTCGTTTGGATTGAATGCTGTGCGGTTTGAAAAGTTTAACCGCACTTTGACCTGAAAACCGGTCGGTTTTCAGGCAGTTGATCTGAATTGCAGACATATGGCCATTTACAGGCTTGACCGGTTTGCGATTATCGGCGCAAACTTGCCGACAGTGAAGACCGGTTTTGGTTTATGCACTACACCCCGGGACAACGCGGGGCAGACCGCCGCGAAGGCGGCGACAACAGAGAGGTAAACATGAAGAAATCCGTATTTCTCGGCGCTTTTGCCGCGACATCACTCGTTGCAGGGCTAGCTCAGGCCCAGTCGACACTTGAAACAGTGCAAACCCGAGGAGAGCTGAACTGCGGCGTCTCCACCGGCCTTGCAGGGTTTTCTGCCCCCGATGGGAACGGCGTTTGGCAAGGCTTTGACGTTGCGGTGTGCCGCGCCGTTGCGGCTGCCGTTCTGGAAGACCCGATGGCGGTCAACTTTGTTCCGACAACCGGACAAACGCGCTTTTCGGCACTGGCATCTGGCGAAGTGGATGTTCTGGCACGCAACACCACCTGGACCTTCTCGCGCGATGTTGACCTGAACTTCACCTTTGTCGGGACCAACTATTATGATGGTCAGGGCTTCATGGTCACGCGTGATCTGGGTGTCGGCTCGGCGCTGGAACTGGACGGGGCGACTGTCTGTATCCAGACGGGCACCACGACCGAACTGAACCTTGCTGATTATTTCCGTGTCAACGGCATGGCCTATGAGCCGGTTCCAATTGAAACCAATGCCGAAGCGCAGCAGCAATACCTTGCCGGTGCGTGTGACGTGTACACCACCGATGTGTCCGGTCTGGCCGCAACGCGGGCATCTTTCGCCAGCCCGTCCGACCATGTGATCTTGCCGGAAGTCATTTCCAAAGAGCCACTTGGGCCAGCAGTGCGCCACGGTGATGACCAGTGGGCGGATATCGTTCAATGGACATTGTTTGCATTGATTGCGGCTGAAGAACTGGGTGTCACATCTGCCAATATCGATGAGATGAAGGCAGGCACCGACAACCCGGAAATCAACCGCATGCTTGGCAGCGAAGGTGATCTGGGCGCAATGTTCGGGCTGGACAGCGAATGGGCTGTTCGTGCAATCGCCGCCGGTGGCAACTATGGCGAGATCTTCTCGGCCACGATTGGCGAGCAGACGCCGATTGGCCTTGCGCGTGGTCTGAACGCACAATGGACACAGGGCGGCCTGCTATACGCGCCACCTTTCCGTTAATATAACAGCAAACGCGCGCCCTTGTGGCGCGCGTTTTTCCTGCATCAGTCCAATTTGTTATCTGATCATGCTTTGGCTGCGCCCTGCCGCGCAACCGGGGACGGGAGTATATTATGTCCACCTCTGATGATCTGCGCATCAAGACGACAGCGCCGAAACCGGCCTTTCGGTTGAGCATGCTGCTTTATGATCAGCGCTACCGTTCAATTACAATTCAGGTTTTTTTCCTGTTCATGCTGATGCTTGGCGCAGCATGGCTGATTGACAATACGGTCAATAACCTGCGTGCCCTGGGCCGCGATTTCAGCTTTGCCTTTCTGAATGCACCTGCCGGATATGATATCAACCAGCGCCCGATAGAATATAACAGCCAGATGACGCATGGCCGTGCGGCATTGGTGGGTTTTCTGAACACGATGATTCTGGCCGTGCTTGCCTGTATGCTGGCAACGGTTCTTGGGGTCATTGCCGGTGTGCTGCGGCTGTCCAATAACTGGATCGTCGGCCGGTTGATGACGGTCTATATTGAAGTGTTCCGCAATATCCCGACATTGCTGTGGATTTTGATTTTTGGCGCCATCATGACCGAGGCCATGCCAGCGCCAAGCGCGTTTCGCGGGGATGACCCTGCTGCAAGCATGCTGTTTAATGATGCTGTCGCGGTCACAAACCGCGGTGTCTATGTGCCGTCCATTATGTTCCTGCGTGATCTGGGTGATTTACGTCTTGGGCCGGTTGCGCCGTCGTTGAACTGGCTGCTGGTCTTCCTTGTCCTTATTGTTGGCGTTTATGCGAATAAACGGCTGATTGAACATGCCACAGCGGTACAAAATGCGACCGGCGTGCGCCCGAAGACATGGTGGAAAAGCATCCTTATCCTGCTTGGCCCGGTGGTTGTTATTTTCATCGCCCTTGGCGCATATCTGGAGTATCCCGAACTTCGCGGCTTCAACTTCGCGGGGGGCACGCATCTGCGCAATTCCCTGATTGCGATGTGGCTGGGACTTGGAATTTACACTGGTGCATTCGTGGCCGAGAATGTGCGCGCAGGCATTCTGGCGATTTCCAAGGGGCAGACCGAAGCCGCCTTTGCCCTTGGCATGCAACCGGGCAAGACGATGCGGCTTGTCATTCTGCCACAGGCGCTGCGTGTGATCATTCCGCCGCTGATTTCGCAATATCTGAACATCACCAAAAACACATCTCTGGGTCTGGCGGTGGGGTATATGGACCTGCGCTCGACGCTGGGGGGGATCACGATCAACCAGACCGGACGCGAACTGGAAGGTATGCTTTTGATGATGCTGATATATCTGGCAATCAGCCTGACCATATCAGGGGCAATGAATGTCTATAATTCCCGCGTCAAACTGAAGGAGCGGTAGACATGAGCGATACCCACGCACAGACCGTCGCCTATGTTCGTGACAGCATGCTGCCCGAAAAACCGCCGCCCATTGCGGAAAAGGGCGCGATAAAATGGCTGCGCGAGAACCTGTTCTCGGGTTGGTTGAACACGGCACTTACAGTGTTGTCGCTGCTTGCCGTCTGGTATGCGCTTATGGCGATAGGGCCGTGGCTGTTGAACACCGTGTGGAATGTGCAATCCTTGCGGGAATGCCGCGAAGTGCTGGATGGCGCAAGCGGGGCGTGTTTTGCGGTTATCAAGGACCGGTGGCACCAGTTGCTGTTCGGGTTCTATCCGCCGCAGCATTACTGGCGCCCGGTTCTGACGCTGGTGCTGATGTTCGTGGCGCTGGCACCGGTGCTGTTCAGTCAGGTGCCGCGCAAGATGCTGGGTTTTTCGGCGCTGTATCCGTTTATTGCCTATCACCTGCTTTGGGGCGGGTCGATCTGGTTGCCGGTCTCAGTTATCCTTGGGTTCGTGCTGGGCTATGTGGCCTATCGCCTGTTGGCCAGATTCGCACCACTGATCGCAATCGCGGGGGCAATCCTAGTGCCGGTGATCTGGTGGATCATGTTTGCGGCGGGGTTCACATCCGCCATGACATCGGTGGCACCGATCGGGCTGGACTTCATCCGCTCTGACAGGTTCGGGGGCTTTCTGATCTCCCTTGTTATCGGTGTTTCGGGGATTTCGCTGTCGCTGCCTATCGGCGTCCTGCTGGCGTTGGGGCGGCAATCGGACATGGTGTTTGTGAAATCCGTCTGTGTGATGGTGATCGAATTCATCCGTGGTGTGCCGCTGATTACGCTTTTGTTCACGGCGTCCTTGCTGCTGAACTACTTTCTGCCGCCGGGCACAGCGTTTGATCTGATCCTGCGCGTGATCATCATGGTAACGCTGTTTGCATCTGCCTATATGGCCGAGGTTATCCGCGGCGGGCTTGCCGCACTGCCAAAGGGCCAGTACGAGGCTGCGGATGCGCTGGGTCTGGATTACTGGAAGGCACAGCGGCTGATCATCATGCCGCAGGCGCTGAAAATTTCCATCCCCGGCATCGTGAATACGTTTATCGGCCTGTTCAAGGACACCACGCTGGTTGTCTTTATCGGCCTGCTGGACCCGATTGGCCTGTCAAATGCCATCCGCGCCGATACTGATTGGAACGGCATTTACTGGGAGCTGTTCATCTTTATCGGGGCATTGTTCTTCATCTTCTGTTTCGGCATGTCGCGCTATTCCATGTATCTGGAGCGCAAGCTGAAAACGGACCACAAGTAAGGGGGTCGTAGCATGACCGAACCGACGATTGAACTTCCCGTAGATCGCGAAATCGACACCAGCAAGATGAAGGTCAGCGACGCTGTCGCGATCCAGATCACCGGAATGAACAAGTGGTTTGGCACGTTTCATGTGCTGCGCGACATCAACATGACGGTCAATAGCGGCGAACGCATTGTCGTGTGTGGCCCGTCAGGGTCGGGCAAATCCACGCTGATACGCTGTATCAACCGTCTGGAAGAACACCAGTCAGGGCAGATCATCGTTGATGGCACCGAACTGACGGGGGATCTGAAGAATATCGACAAGGTTCGGTCCGAAGTCGGCATGGTGTTTCAGCATTTCAACCTGTTCCCGCACCTGACCATTCTGGAAAACTGCACGCTGGCCCCCATCTGGGTGCGCAAGGTTCCCAAAAAGGAAGCCGAAGAAATCGCGATGCATTTTCTGGAAAAGGTGAAAATTCCCGAACAAGCGCTGAAATACCCCGGCCAGTTGTCGGGCGGCCAGCAGCAGCGCGTGGCAATCGCGCGGTCCCTGTGCATGAAGCCGCGCATCATGCTGTTTGACGAACCCACTTCGGCGCTGGACCCTGAAATGATCAAGGAAGTGCTGGATACCATGATCGCGCTGGCCGAAGAAGGCATGACCATGCTGTGCGTCACGCATGAAATGGGCTTTGCGCAGGCGGTGGCAAACCGCGTGATCTTCATGGATCAGGGGCAGATTGTGGAACAGAACGAACCACGGGAGTTCTTTAACAACCCGAAATCAGAACGGACCAAACTGTTCCTAAGCCAGATTCTGGGGCATTGAGTCTGCCGCTGCTGCATGCGAACGGGGGCCGCACTGGCCCCCGGTTCTATTTGGTCAGGATAAGTTTTCCAGCGCGTGTAATCCGCAGCTGATAGGTCTTGCCGTCCAGAAGGATCTGCGCCAGCGTGCCGCCGCGTGTCAGGGAATAGACATCATGGACAGGGGGCGTCTGGGTTTGTTGCGGTTCGAATCGGGTTATCGCATTCATTTGCGGGGCCTTTCTGGTCGTTGAATCCGGCACGTTTGCTGACCTGTGGGCTGGCTGTTGATGTAATAGATGACAAAAACACTTTGCTTTGTCAAATCCTGATTAATATGGTCGGGTAATATTGTGCAGATCAGCTTAATCTTGGTGCTTGCCCTTGCAACCGGCCCGAAATTCGGACCAATTGTGCCAAAGTTTCTTTTAAGGCGGGCAGGGGGCCTTGGTCATGGTCACGGTGGCGATAAACGGGTTCGGGCGTATCGGGCGCACAGTGCTGCGCGCCTGGTTGCAGGGCGGGTGGCCCGATGTCCGTATCGTGGCGATAAACGACATCGCGAGCGCCGAAGATTGCGCCTATCTGTTTGAATACGATTCGGTTTTTGGCCCGTTTCGGGGCAGCGTTGAACTGCGCGATGGCCAGATGATCGCCGCCGGACATTCGCTGCGCCTGACACATGCGGCAGATTTGTCGCAGGTCGATCTGTCTGATGTTGATCTTGTCATGGAATGCACCGGTCACGCAAATACCACCGATATTGCCTGCCGGGGCATTCGTGCAGGCGCGCGCCGTGTCCTGATATCCGGCCCGTCGGATGCAGCGCAGGTGACTGTGGTTCTTGGGGCGAATGAAGATGCCCTCAGGCCGGAACATGACCTGATATCCAACGCGTCCTGCACCACCAATGCGCTGGCACCGCTTGCAAAGCTGCTGGATGATTGCTGGGGCATTGAGACAGGATTCATGACCACAATCCACTGCTACACAGGCAGCCAGCCCACCACCGATGCCCCGCGCGGTGATCCGGCGCGGTCACGCGCGGCAGCACTATCCATGGTGCCAACAACCACTAGCGCGCAACATCTGGTCGAACATGTGTTGCCGCAGTTGACGGGCCGTTTGCTGGGGGCTGCGGTGCGTGTGCCGACAGCGTCTGTCTCGGCGGTGGACCTGTCGGTCATGTTGTCGCGCCCTGCGACATTGGAGCAGGTGAATGATGCCTTGCGCGATGCGGGCGGGGTGGTTGGCTGGACCGATCGTCCGCTTGTGTCCAGCGATCTGCGCGCCCGGCCTGAGAGCATTGTCATGGCGTTGCCCGAAACCCGCATGACACAAAACGGCATGCTGCGTGTCTTTGGATGGTATGACAATGAATGGGGTTTTTCATGCAGGATGCTGGATATGGCGACGCGGATTTTATGATGATAACTTCGATTTTTGTTGCATTATCAGCGTGAATGCAGCAAATTATGTGCGCGACGTTACCACTATCGACCACTGTTCTCCGACTTCGGCCACAGTCACTTCGATCTTGCACTGACTGAGCCGGGCTGCCGCATAACGTGGGTAGCATAACTACTAGGAGACATCACTATGGCCAACGGCACAGTGAAATGGTTCAACGCCACCAAAGGTTACGGTTTCATCCAGCCCGAAGGCGGAGCAAAAGACATTTTTGTTCATATTTCGGCTGTTGAGCGCGCAGGTCTGCGCGGTCTGGAAGATGGTCAGAAAGTGACCTTCGATCTGGAAAAAAGCCGTGACGGTCGTGAATCGGCCTCCAATCTGGCGCTGGCATAAGCCATATCTGCCTTATTTTTGGCACGATAGTCTGGAAAACCGCCCATTTTTTGGGCGGTTTTTGTTTTTTACGGTGAAATGATCGTGGACTCCCGCCCGTTTGTGGCAATTCCGACTGCAAGCCCACATGTTCTTTCACATGCAAACCAAACTGAAACGCAGTGAAACTGCAACGAATTGTGATATGGTGCTTGCCACCGATCTTGATGGAACATTTCTGGGTGGCACGGCCACAACACGCAAAACCCTGTATGACTGGCTGCGCGCCCAAGCCCCCCGGACACGCCTTATTTTCGTGACAGGCCGTGATCCTGATTTTATCAGCGATCTGTGTGCCAGCGGCGAAATTCCGGCACCCGAATATGTGATTGGCGATGTCGGCACGACTATTGCGCGGTTCACGGACGGGCGTGTGCAGCCCCTTGTCGAACTTGAAGCCCCGATTGCGGATCTGTGGCGCGGGCATGGCGAAACCGTGCGCGAACGGCTGCATGGTATCTCTGGGTTGAAGCTACAGACCGCGCCTTTCCGCTACCGGCTGTCCTATGAATATGGTGCAGGGTTTGACCCTGATAGCCTTGGTGTCTTGCAAGGGCTGAATGTGGATATCCTTATATCGCACGGGTGTTTCGTCGATATTCTGCCCAAAGGTATCAGCAAAGGGCCATCCCTGCTGCGGCTGATCGCGCATCTGGGCCTGCCTGCGGACCGTGTACTGGTCGCGGGTGACACGCTGAACGATCTGTCCATGTTTCAGACGGGCCTGCATGGTGCAGTCGTCGGCGGTGCCGAGGCGGACCTGCTGGCGGCCACGCGCACGCTGTCCCGCGCGCGTCACTGTGCCCAACCGGGCGCCGGCGGCATAATAGAGGCGATCAGCGCATTCGCCCTGCATCCTAACCCCCCGAAGGTGACCCTATGAAATCCGATCTTGTCATTGTCTATCATCGTCAACCCTATGAGGAAGTGATTGAGGGGGGGAAGACCCGCTACCGTGAAAATTCCAGCCCGAATGGCATTGTCCCCACGCTGAAAGGGTTTTTTGGCACCGCGAAACGGGGGGCATGGGTCGCATGGAAGGAATGCGAAGATACATCCGACCCCGGTTTTGATCCGGTGATCGAAATATCGGACAGTTTTGGCACCTATACCGTCAGCCGTCTGCCCCTGACCAAGGAACAGGTCAGCAGCTTTTATCATGTCACATCGAAAGAGGCATTCTGGCCCATTCTGCACGGTTTCAAGGAACGGTATAACTATGACCCCGTAGACTGGCCGACATTCCGGTCGGTCAACTGGGCCTTTGCCGAGGCGGCGGCGGAACAAGCCACCGATGACGCGGTGATCTGGATTCACGACTACAATCTGTGGCTGGTGCCGGGGTATTTGCGCCAGTTAAAGCCCGATGCCACAATCTGCTTTTTCCACCACACGCCGTTTCCGGGGCCGGATATGTTCAATGTTCTGCCATGGCGGGGTGAAATCATCGACAGTTTGCTTGCCTGCGATTCGGTGGGTTTTCACATTCCGCGCTATGCCCAGAACTTTGCGGCAGTGGTGCGAAGCCTGAAAGCGGCGCGCCTGACGGACGAGGCTGAAACACCGCCGCGCATGTTGGCGACAGGTGGTGCGTTGAATGACCGGCTGACACCGCTGGAACTGGATGTGGCGGGCGAGCGCACGCGCATCCACACCAACCCAGTGGGGGTGAATTTCGACCATATCCAGACCCTTGCCGCAAAGCCGGAAGTGCAGGACCGTGTTGCGGAAATTCGGGCGGAACTGGGCGATTGCAAACTTGTTCTGTCGGTGTCGCGCACGGATTACACCAAAGGCAATATCGAGCAGCTAGAAGCTTTTGACCGCCTGTTGCAGCGCCGGCGCGACCTGCATGGCAAGGTGCGCCTGATGCTGGTGTCGGTGGGTGCGAACCTGAATATGACCGCCTATGCCGAAATACAGGAGCAGACAGAATCCCTGTCCGGGCGAATCAACGGCACCTATGGCAGCTTCGACTGGCAGCCCGTGTCGCTAATTTCGCGCGCCATTCCGTTGGAGCAGTTGGTCGCCTATTACGCCGCCGCAGATGTTGCATCCATTACGCCCTTGGCAGACGGGTTGAATCTGGTCGCATCCGAATTTTGCGCCGCGCGCGATGACCGTCCGTTTGCGTCCCTGGTCCTGTCCGAATTTGCGGGTTGCGCCGTGCTACTGGAAGGGGCCGTGCCGGTGAATCCGTTTTCGGCGGGGTCAATGGATAGCGGGCTGGAACAGGCACTTGCAATGACCCGCGAAGAAGCAACAGCGCGCATGCAGGCCCTTAGGACCTCTGCAAAGGCATGGGATATAGGCGCCTGGACACAGCGCGAGATTGCACATTTCCAAAGCCTGCGGCTGGCCCGCAGTAAAGCGGCACCAGTGTTGAATGCACCAAGTGCCGCTTGATCGGCGGATAACACAAAGTTTTTGAAATTCGTGCAGGCGGGCGCGTTGATACATGATATAGGACGAACCGGCACCCTGCTGGGGCTATCGGATTTTACTATTGGTCACGCCCTATTATCATGTCCCGCTCTTACCTGACGCATATGACAGATGCCGCCGCGCAGGCGATCATGGATGCAGATCAGTCTTTGCACGATCTGCCTGCGATGCTTGCGCAGCGCTGGCCGTCTGCGCCCGCGCTGGAAATGGTGTTGGCTATTTCATCCGCCTGCGACGCGATTGAGCGGATGTATCGGTTGCAGGGTGTATCTGCCGGGCGCGTGGAGCAGGCGTGGCGTATTGCGGCACTTATCGGCGCGCAGGTCTATGCAGCCCAGAAGCTGGAACAACCCCACGGCACTGCGGCGGAACTGCTGGTATTCTGGAACCAGTGATACAAGCGTTCAGTGAGCATAGTATAAGGCGACCGCCGGTTTTCGGGCCGGTGCATGTCGCGTGACGCCAAGCGGTCGCGACATGCTGTGCGTGATGTCTGGGTTCAGGCTTTGGTGCCGGATTTTGCTTCATACTCGGCAGCTTCGGCCAGCCATTCCGCGGCATAGTCCACGTTCTGCCATTCTTTGAACCATGGCCCGCCGCGGGTATGGTGAACAGCCTGCGGAAACCCTTCGGCGGGTTTGTCATACCAGCCTTCCAGCCAGTTCCAGCCGGTGGGCAACGCGCCGATTTCGTCGTCTTTTGCCCATTGCATCCGGTGCAGATAAGCCCCGCTTTCGCGGTTCACCAGTTCCGGCGTCAGCTGTTTGGTCGACGGGTGGGCGCAATTCATCAGCATGAAGGACGACCAGTTCTTGCGCGGATAGGCCGATTGCGGCACGCCGTCCATCTTGGTGGTTTCTTTGGGCGTGTAATCGTGCTGGACGCACAGGACCGCGTATTTCGGGTCCATATATTGCTGCAATTCCGCGACATCGCCGAAGAACAAAAAGTCGCAATCGACAAAAATCGCCCAGCCGTCATATCCGGCCAGATGCGGGACAAGGAAACGCGAATATGTAAATTCGGTTGACGCCAGCGGGTCGATATCACGGGTATACAGCCCCTGATCGACCAGATCCTGCAATTTGATGGGGATCACTTCGACCGGGATCGTGGCATGCTTTTCAAGCGATTGTTTGGCAACCTGATAGGCAATATCCTCTCTCGAGTCCCAACCGATATAGACGCGAAGTTTATCCATGGATAATCATCCTTTTACATGTGCGCGCATCGATATGTATGTAACAACTTCACCCATAGGGTGAAACCCAAAAACAGCCCGACACAGTTGAACTCGGCGGCCTTATGTCACGACGGGGCAGGCAGAATCGACAAGATGGACGACAGCGCCTTGTCCAGCGGCATCATATTCTGATGTTGCACCCGATGCGCACCGGCAATGAAGGGCGCGCGAAAATCAAGGGACTGCGCATCGCACACGGTCTGTGCCATCTGGGTGGCATCTTCTACCAGCCGCGCGCCACCTTCGGCATGCAGCCTGTCATAGGCTTCGCGAAAATTGGCAACGGTGGGGCCATGCACGATCATGCAGTCCAGCGCCACGGCCTCGAACGGGTTTTTGCCGCCCAGTACTCTGTCGGGCAGCGGCAGGGATTGGCCGGTATAGGCAACAGGTGCCAACCGATACCAAAGCCCCATTTCGCCGATGCTGTCGGCAATATAGACAGATGTTTGCGGGGTTATCGCATCCCCGACGGACCGGCGGGCCACCGCTGCGGGGCCAAAGCGTTCGACGGCCAGTGCTTGGGTCTTGTCGGCATCACGCATCTGGCGCGGGGCGATAATCATCAACATATCGGGCACGCGTTCGCAGGCCAATGCATGCGCGTCAAACAACTGCGGTTCCTCTACTGCGCGGGTCGATGCGGCCAGCCAGCGCGGGCGCGCGCCCATGGCGGCGTCAAGCTTCTCGCGTTCATCAGGGTTGTCCGGCAATGCATCGGATGCCGCTTTCAGCACGCCTGTCACCTGTAGCTTGTCCATGGGCGCACCCAGTTCGCGAAACAGATCATATGATCGGGAATCCTGCACATGGATTTCGTCAAACAGGTTCATCAGCCAGCCATTTGCCGCAGGGGCACGCCGCCTGCGCCGGTAGCGGCGCGGTGTGACATGGGTGTTCAGCAAGATCATTGGACAGCCCCGCGCCTTGGCGGCCAGCAAAATGCGCGGCCACAGATCGGCCTCGGCAATGGCTGTGACATCGGGGCGCCAGTGGGTCATGAAGCGTCGCACTGCGGCGGGGGTGTCCACCGGCATATATTGATGAATGACGCCATCAGGCAGCGCGCGTTTGGACAATGCCTGCGCAGAGGCTTGCGTGATGGTTGTCAGCAGGATTGTCGTGTCTGGCCGTTCTGCGCGCAACCGCGAAATCAGTGTCAGCAATGCCACGGATTCGCCCACACTGACACCATGCATCCAGATCAATGGCCCGGCTGGGCGGGGTTGGCTGGCATGGCCCCATTTTTCTGCCAAACGCGCGCGGTCTTCCTTGCCATTGCGCGCGCGTGCACCAAGCACCAGCGCCCAAAGCGGCGGCGAGATGCGCGACAGCGCCATATAAAGCGAAATAAGGGCAGGTTTGCGCATTTCAGTGTCCAACGATCCTATTGCGTGGCCTAAGTGACCCATCAGGCAAAAACCCGCAAGCAAGGATTAACAGGCTGCGGCATTCTTGCCAGATCACGCGGACGGGGCTGCGGGTGTCAGAACAGGATGGATGGCAACCAAAGAACCAGACCGGGGAATATGAACAGCAGCGCAATCGCCACAATCTGCAATATCACAAAAGGAATTGCCCCTTTGTAGATCATGCCCGTGCTGACGGAATTGGGTGCCACCCCGCGCAGATAGAACAGGGAAAACCCGAAAGGCGGTGTCAGGAATGACGTTTGCAGGTTCACCCCGATCATCACGCCCAGCCAGACCGGATCGACGCCCAGCAGCAGCAGCGTTGGCGCGGTGATGGGCAGAACGATGAAGATAATTTCAAACGTGTCCAGAATAAAACCCAGCACGAACATGATGATCATGACGGTGACCATCGCGCCCATCGCGCCGCCCGGCATGGTGGTCAGGAATTCACGCACCAGATTGTCGCCGCCCATCTGGCGAAAGACGATGGCAAAAACGGATGCACCAAACAGGATGATAAAGATCATCGATGTTACCACGGCCGTGCGCCGCGCCACCTCGGTAAAGACCCTGAACGACAACCGCCAGCGCATTGCGGCCAGCAGCGTGGCCCCCACAGCGCCCACCGATGCAGCCTCGGTCGGCGTGGCGATACCGCCAAGGATGGACCCCAGAACCGCACCGATCAGTAACAATGGCGGGACCAGCGCAAACAGGATCTCTTTCCACAGGCCCGCCTTTTCTTCGGGGGGGACAGGGGTTGCAGGGCATGATTGCGGGTCGGTGATGGCCTTGAAAATGATATAGCTGATATAGAGCGCCACCAGCAGCAGGCCCGGAATCATTGCGCCTGCGAACAGATCACCCACCGACACGGTCTTGGGGGCAAAATTGCCAAGGCTCATCTGGACTTGGCTGTTCATGCCCGCAATCATGTCCCCCATGAAGATCAGCACAGTCGATGGCGGGATGATCTGGCCCAATGTGCCCGACGCGCAGATTGACCCGCAGGCCAGTTTCGGATCATAGCCCGCGCGCATCATCGCAGGCAGCGAGATCAGCCCCATGGTGACCACAGTTGCCCCCACCACGCCCGTGGACGCCGCCAGCAGCGCGCCCACCAGAATAACCGAAATGCCCAGACCCCCGCGCATATTGCCAAACAGCCGCCCCATGGTGGACAGCAATTGCTCGGCAATATTGCTGCGCTCCAGCATGACCCCCATGAAGATGAACAATGGCACCGCGACCAGCACTTCGTTGATCATGTAGCCGGTATACCGCCCGGCAAGCGCGCGCAGGTTCGACATGTCGAACACGCCGAAATACAGCCCCATATAGGCAAACAGAATGGACGTGCCCGCCAGCGTGAACGCCACCGGAAAGCCCAGCAGCAAGAAGCCAATGACCCCGAAGAACATCAATCCCGCAAGGATTTCACCGATCAGCACAGGATCCATGTCAGGCTTGCTCCGTATCGTATTTATAGTGGTAATCGGCGGGTATCAGGTCTTCACGGTCTGCAATAATCAGGATGGACCGGATCGCCATGGCAATGCCTTGCAGCCCGATGGTTACTGCGAATACCAGAATGAAACTTTTCAGCACGAACAGCCCCTGCATGCCGCCGGGGTTGGATGATGCTTCCACAAGCCCGATGGAACGCATCACGAATGTATAGCAATAAGACCAGACAACCCACGCAAAAGGCAGCAGGAATATGCACACGCCCAACAAATCCAGCCATGCCTTGCGCAGGGTCGAGGCCGGCCTGTAAAAAATATCCACCCGCACATGATCATTGCGATACAGCGCATAGCCCGCGACCGCCGTGAACATCATGCCGTTCATCCACGGGTATAAATCCTGCATCCACAGGCGTGTGGTGCTGAACATATAGCGTTCCACCACAACCCAGAAACAGACAATCACAATACCGGTGGCCAGCCACATGAAGAGATTGCCAAGCACTCTGTTGATCAGGTTGATCAGGCGCATCAGATAAGAAAGCGCTGTCACGTCATCCTCCAAAGCGGGGGGCGGAAGGGGGTAAGGGTCGTGTGAAAATGGTCCTGACACGGGCCAGGACCATTTGTCATTCTATGCTTGCTCAGGCAAGCCCAAGCTTAACCCAGATCGGAAATATCGAAATATTTCTGACGTGCCAGTGCGAAGGTCAGGTCGGTGTTTTCCGTCCGTGTCCGCAACAGGTTCAGGTTTTTGACAAATCCTTCGGCAACGCGCTTGCTGATCGGGTCCGCGCTGTCCAGAATTTCCACCAGCAATTCGCGTGATGCGTTTGCACCTGCTTCCAGAATGCTGTCGGGCCAGTCGCGGTGCACGGTCACGCCGTGGTTGTCGACCATGTCGGCCAGCGCGATCGGGTCATTGGCATAGAATTCTGACGGCACTTCGTCATATTCCGCCTGACAGGCATCGCGGATGATGGCCTGCAAATTCTCTGGCAGGGCCTGATACTTGGCCTTGTCCACGACCAGTTCTGTGGCCAGGCCGGGTTCAATGAACGATGATGTGTAGTAATGCTTGCGCACCTGATGGAAGCCAAGCGCGCGGTCATTATAGGGACCGACGAATTCAGCCGCATCCAGCGCGCCCGATTGCAGGGCTGCAAAAATTTCGCCACCGGCAAGGTTGGTCACACTAGCGCCCATCTTCTGCCAGACCTGACCACCCAGACCCGGCGTGCGGAAGCGCATGCCCTGAATATCTTCGATGCCGGTCAGTTCGTCCTGGAACCAGCCGCCCGCCTGTGTGCCGGTGTCGCCGGACATGAAGCCTTGCAGACCGAACTGGTCATAGACTTCGTCCCAAAGTTCCTGACCGCCCAGAATGCGCATCCATGCCGCCAACTCGCGCGATGTCATGCCGAAGGGCACACCGGTAAAGAAGGACAGGCCCACGGATTTGTTCTGCCAGTAATAGGCGGCGCCGTGGCTCATCTCGGCAGAGCCGTCGATAACGGCATCCAGCGATTGCAACGCGGGCACCATTTCGCCTGCGGCAAACACTTCAACGGTCAATGCGCCATCGGATGCGGCGGTAATGCGGTCGGCCACACGCTGCGCGCCTGTGCCCAGACCGGGGAAGTTGCGCGGCCATGTGGTGACCATGCGCCATGTAATCCGGCCCTGCGCGACAGCAGGTGCAGCCAGCGAAGTCGCGGCAGCCGCACTGCCCCCGAGTGCCGAGGTTTTCAAAAAGGAACGACGATCCATGATTTCCTCCCATGGTGTTTTTTTATCATTCACACGCCATTGATGGCGGGTGTCCCCTATAGACCATAGTGCGGGGCAGGATTGAACATTTTTTTTGCGCGGGCAAACACTTTGCTTTCGCACCCGCAGGCGCTAAACGATGAAACCTTGCGCCCGCGCCACATGGTCAGGTCGGCGGCGGGTTCACGCGATCTGCCTGTGCGCGCGGCCGCGTGCGCCTGATATTGATCCAGTTCGCCAGAACAATGATCGCCGCACCTGCGAAAACCAGCGGATCAAGCGCTTCGGCATACAGCCAGACGCCCACAAGCGCGATCAGGGGCAGGCGCAAAAATTCCATGGGCGCCACGGTTGATGCGGGCGCAAGGCTAAGTGCGGTGGTCAGGGAATAGTGCGCGCTTAATCCGGTTATGCCGATGATTGCCAGCCAGGGCCAAATTGCCGCAGGGGGCCATGTGAACCCGCCAATCTGCGCCAGCGCCAGCCCGAACACCGTTTGCAGTAGTGTCATCCAGAACAAAACGCATAAAACCCCGTCATGGCGCATGATGCGTTTTGTCAGCATCAGGTTCATGGCAAATCCGACAGCGGCCAGAATTGCCGCCAGATGCCCCGAGTTCAAGGGTTGCACGCCAGGTTGTGCGACAATCAAAACCCCCACAAAGCCCAGACAGGCCACAGTCAGGCGCTTGCGGGTGAACACCTCTCCCAGCACCAGCGGGGCCAGCAGGGCCACCCAGATCGGCATCGTGAATTCCAGCGCGACCAGTTGGGACAACGGAATGACCATCAGACCGTAAAACCACAGGTTTTGTCCCGCGAAATGGAAAATATTGCGCGTCAGGTGCAATGCGGGGCGGGTCGGGCGGATCACGGGGCCAACGGTTGCAAGGGACCGTGTGGAAACCACCACAAGGACGCAGACAATCGCGAACCCGATAAGCGAGCGCCAGAACATCAGTTCAAACGAATCCAGCACCGTCTGGATTGCACGGCCGGACACGGCCATCGCGATAAAGGATGCGATGGCGCCGCACATCCAGAATGCGGCCTTGATGGGGTGGTTGGGGGCTTGGTTCAACTTTGCCTCGGGGGTTTTACACGTCGCGCAGGTGTAAGCCACCAACTGGCCGCGTCAACGCCAAAGATGCGCGCGACTGGCCAGCAGCCCTTGCAGTTTTGCCAGCATGCGCAAGGCGGGCGCTTTGGGCAGGCCGCCACCTTGCAACCTTTCCACCGCCAGTTCCGGCGGGCAGGGCAGGCCCGTCAGCGGGTCGATATAGCGGGGATAATCAATCAGCGTGGCATGCACGAATGCTGCCAATGTGGGGCGCGCGCACCTGCGTTCCGGCACATCGCCCAGATCGCGCGTCAGCCCCCAGCCCGCATAGAAAGGCGCGCCTGTTGTGGTGACGGGGACACCGCGCAACAGCGCTTCGAACCCGAATGTGGATGTCATGGTCCACACCTCCTGCACCTGATCCAGCAACCATGCGGGGTCTGCGCGCCCTAGCACCATGTCGGCGAATTGCAGCGCGGTGTCGGCGGGCAGGGCGCCGGGGCGCAGGCCCGCTTCGACATCGGGATGGGGTTTATACACGATCACGGCGTCGGGATTATGGGCGCGCACTTCGCGCAGCAATGCCAGATTGGTGGCGATCCGCCCTGCGCCCAACCGGACTGACGCATCATCCTCGACCTGACCGGGCACCAGAATGCGGTGTCCATCGGGCAGGGCGGGGGTGGTGCCTTTCAGGTTATACTTGCTTAGCGCGGCCTTGCGGATCGCAGCTATCAGGGTCAGTGCGCGGGCTTCGCCACCGGCAGGCAGGGGGCGCGACAGCAGCTGTTCCAGCCGCGATGGTGTGCGCGGGTCATAATACAGGCCCATATCATCGGCAATCAGGGACAGCGGCGGTGTCAGTTCCGCCCCCAACCCGCGCGAGCGTAGAAAGCCATCCTCAACGCGGGTCACCGGCCCATCGGGCGCGGGTGTTGTGCCCCAGACCATCACGCGCCGCGCGGTGTTTCCCTTGTGTCTGGAAATGTGTCTGGCAAAATGCAACCTTGTCCAGCGCCCGAAAAATGCCTGAAGATGTGGGCGTTTCCACAACCGCATGTGCAGCGCGACATATCCGCGATGATCCTCTCTCCATGCGCGGATCAGGGCTTCCAGATGGTCAGCAACATCCTCGAACTGGCACAGGCAGTCGCGGCACGGGTCATACCATGTGGGATAAAGCAGCATCGCACCCGCGAAAAGCTGCGCGCGCGTCAATATGCGGCGGCGGCGGGGATGGGGTATCTGGTCCTGCGTCAGTCCCCATCCGGCATAGAAGGGCAGGCCGAAAACATGGGGTCTATGGCCTGCGAATATGGCTTCGAACCCAAGCTGTGATGACACAGTGTAGACTGCAATCGCCCCGTCCAGCAGCGCCCAGCCTGATGGCATGCTGTCCATCAGAGTGATATTGGGGGATGTGCAGTCTAGCGGGCCGAAATAGCCGCGCCGCAACCCGCGTGCCGTTTCAGGATGGGTCTTGATGATGATGCGCGCGCCGGGGTGGTCCAGTTGTGCCTGCACCAGCATTTCGCGGAACACATGGTCCGGGACTGCGCCCGAAAGCCCCCCGTGGCGCAGCGCTGCGTCATCGCGCACCTGATCGACGACCAGCACATAGCCCGGCGGTGGCAGGGCGGCATCTGGATCATGTGCTGCGTATTTGCACAGACCAAGCGTCTTCATCCGCGCCATGCCACGGCGCGCGCGTTCGATCAGCGCGTGGTCATCAAAGGGGTGCGTGGCCAGCAGGGTTTCCAGATCACTGGGGCGCGACGGGTCGTAATGCACACCGCTGCGATCGATCAGCAGGCCAATCGGCGGCTCGCCCATGCGACCGGGAAAAAGCGAGCGTAGAAACGCATCCTCGATGCGAATAAGGGATGCGCCGGTGCGCCGTGCCACTCCCTCGCCGCGGGTCGCGCGTGGGGCATGCCCCCACACGGCGACAATCCCTGTGCTGTCCGGCCATCCCAACCGGACGCGCAGGCCCGCCAGACCCATGATTTTGCGGATGCGGCGCGCTGCGGGGCGGGGGCCTAGAAAGCCCCCGCTGAAGGCATGGATGTCTTGCGGCCCAAAGGCGCGCATTGGCTCAGTCGCCGGTAGCTGCGCTGCGTGCGACAGATGCAGCCGTCAGCGACCCTGTCAGCGCCGAAATCTGGCGAGCCCACAGGACGGAACTTGCTTCGGTCACGAAAATGGTGTCGCCATCGCGGATTTTGAAATCACGCGCGTCGAACATGCCTGTGGGCGCAGTCAGATCCAGAACATAGACGAAGCGCTGATCGGTCACGATGTTCTGATGACCCAGAATGGATTTTGCGACTTCGGGCACTTCATCGCGGAAGATAAACACGCCCTTGGGGTCCGCGCGCAGCGGGTCCAGCCCGCCAACCATGGCGAGTGCATCGATTGCAGAAATGGTCTGTGTGTCAAATACCATGCGACTGGATGCGCCGGTCGCGCCCAGCACCGAGAATGCACGCTGATCTTCTTTTACCAGCACACGGTCGCCACCGCGCAACGCGATATCGAGCGACGGATTTGAGAAGATATCCGCCAGCCACGCGCTGTCCTGCCGGTTTCCGCGTGTCACCAGAACCTGTGCGGTTTCCAGCGGGATGTTGATGCCGCCCGCCTGTGCAACCATTGCACTTAGCCGCCCCGTCGCGCGCGTAATGGGATAGACGCCCTGCACATTGACACCGCCGGACACCGACACGCTTGACCCGTCGCCCGCTTCGCGCGACACCACGACCTGCGGTTCCGGGGTCTGTTCGTCAAGTGCCTGTGTCAGGATACGGCGCAACGCATCAGGGGAATGGCCTGCCGCGCGCACGCGCCCTGCATATGGCACGAAAATAAACCCTGCATCATCGACCTGCAATTCCTCGATGATGGCGTTATTGGCGGTTTCGGGGGCCAGCAACCCTTCGGGGACGTTTTCATAAACATTCAGGCGGATCGTGTCACCGGGACGGATTGTGTCGCCCCCCACCAATGCGCCTGCCTTCAGCGCGTGGCTGAACCCAAGTGCGGCAGGACGGTTTGCGGCCTGTGCGACCTGCCGTGTGACCCCGATAATATGCGCATCGCCCGACCGCATGACCGACCCGGCAAATATTTCGTTCTTGGTGGGGCCATCGCGGGAAACGCCACACGAAGACGCGACAGCCAAAGCCGCCAGAAGGGCCATTGAATGACCCCATTTTAAAGACAAAGCAAACACTGCTCGGGCTCCTTTGAAAAGGACATGCCTCTGTTAATTATTCTACATTCATACAGGCTTGGGGCGTTTTCGCCAAGCGGTTTAATGGCTTGGCGGTTACTTCACCTTGCGCACCTGTTGCCTTGGTGCCGCGTCGCCGCGCAAAAGCGCCGTATAGGGGTCATCAGGGACCAGCATCAAATCTACTACATGTCGCATCAATTGCCGGCGGCCCCGCAAAGAATAGTATCCACCTGGAACTTGTGACGTTTCCAGCAGGAAGCGGCGGTAATCCCTGTAGGCGCGTGCATCGGGGCGGGCGGGGTGTGCGAAAAATGCCTCTATCCCCTGATCTGATACGAATTCCGGCTTGTCATAGACCGCGCGGCCAAAGATTTTCAGTGGCATTCCGCGCCATAAGACCTGCTGCGCAGCCGTGGAATTTACCGTCACGGCAGACCGTGCGTGGTTCAGAAGTGCGGCCAGTTTTCCGCCGCGCACGAAATGCACGCGCCCCTTCAGCCCGTGGGCCTGTATCAGTTTCACAATCGCCGCCTGTAGCGGCGCGCGCCCGTCTTCCATCGGGTGCGCCTTGATGACAAGGTGATGATGGCGCGGCGCACCCTTGGCAAAACCGTCAAACACAAGTTCCAGAAATTCAACTGTTGTGGTGAACGGACTGTGCGCCTGAAAGCTGCTGTCATGTTCAAGCTGCAACAACACCAGATGATAGGGAAACCCGCCATTGCGAATGCGCCATGACGCAACGCGGCGCTGCAACGATGTCAGCGGCATGGCCCAAAGCCGTTTCAGATACAGCGCGAATTCCTGCGCCACGCCAAGCGCGCGATGGGGGCGGAAATGGCGGTAGCGCTGGTTCAGTGCCAGCACACAGAAATGATAAAGCGCCCCGTAAAAGATATGATGGCGCATATCCCCCCAATGGGCGGGCGGGTCAGGCAGTTCCAACTCGCTTTTGCGCAGGGCGCGGCGCATGGCCCGGATGGACATGTCCATCAGCGCGGAATTCCCGTTGGAGCCGCCGCGTTCATAGGTGATCCAGTAGGGGCGCAGGTATCCTTCTTCAAAGACATGGATTGTGACACCGGCGGTTTTTGCAATGCTGACGGCTTGTGCATGGATGGGGCGCACATCACCATAAAGAACGATATCGGTTACCTGATGGCTGGCCAAAATTTCGCGGAACCTGTCGGGCCAGTTTTCCGGCGTATCGGTAAAGGGCAGGTAATGCGCCTTGTCGCGCCAGAATACGGCATCGCCCTGATTGAAGCCAACGCGCCAGACCTGCGCGCCGGTTTGCCGCAGCATTCTGCCCAATCTGTTGAAAAATGGTCCATGTGGTCCCTGTAACAGCAGGAAGCACCGGCCCTCGCCACTTATACGCATGTCACACCAAGCCTGCAATTGCTTCACTTACCAACAAAACGCCGTATTCCCAAACCCTTAAACGCCAAGCGCCAGACTGTCAGCAACATAGTAAACAAAAACGGCATCACTATGGCAGGCTTGCCATCGCACAAGCTGCGGTCTAGGTCAGGAAAACGCGGCAACAGAAGGCATCAGGTCATGTTCACAGGCATCATTACGGATATTGGCGTTGTTTCGGATCTTGTGCAGGAAGGGGATCTGCGCGCGCGCATCCGCACATCTTATGACACGGACAAGATTGATCTGGGGGCGTCCATTGCCTCGGACGGGGTTTGCCTGACTGTGGTGGCACTGGGGCCGGACTGGTATGAAGTGCAGGTATCGGCGGAAACCGTGGCCAAGACAAATCTGGGTGCGTGGAAAAACGGCCGCCGCGTCAATCTGGAACGCGCGCTGAAAGTGGGCGACGAGTTGGGCGGGCATATTGTGTCCGGCCATGTCGACGGACTGGCAGAGGTGGTGGCGCTGAAAGGCGAGGGGGGCAGCACACGGCTGCGCCTGCGTGCCCCCGACAGCCTTGCGGGGTTTATCGCGCCCAAAGGGTCGGTGACACTGAACGGCACTTCCCTGACGGTGAATGAAGTTGACGGCGCTGAATTCGGGATAAACCTGATCCCGCATACCAAACAGGTCACGACATGGGGCGATGTGGCGCTTGGCGACCGCATCAATCTGGAAGTTGACACCATGGCGCGCTATGTCGCCCGCCTGCGCGACTGGGACAGGATGGACAGGTCGCGCAAGGCGTCCTAGACTGCACCCATGACAGATGATTGGGTTCAGGACAGTATTGCAGAGCGTCGCGCCGCAGAGGCGTTGATAGTCGATGTCGACGGGTTCGAAGGCCCGCTTGACCTGCTGCTGATGCTGTCGCGCACCCAGAAGGTGGATTTGCGCCGCATCTCGGTGTTGCAACTGGCCGAGCAATATCTGGTTTTCGTTGAAAAAGCGCGGGAATTGCGCATCGAACTGGCCGCCGATTATCTGGTGATGGCGGCCTGGCTGGCCTATCTGAAATCGCGCCTGCTGCTGCCACCGGACCCGACCGAAGAAGGCCCGTCCGGCGAAGAACTGGCCGCGCATCTGGCGTTTCAGCTGGAACGGCTGCAAGCCATGCGCGAAGCGGCCGCACGCCTGATGGGGCGTGACCAGAAGGGGCGCGATTTCTTTGCGCGTGGCGCGCCGCAACCGCTGGCGGTGAACCGCAAGACCGTGTTTGACGCCAGCCTGCTGGACCTGATGCGGGCCTATGCGCGGCTGCGCACCCGCGACGAATTCCGCCCCTATGCGTTTGACAGAACCGATATCTACCCGCTGGAGGCCGCATTGGAGCGGTTGTCACGCATGGTGCCGGGGGCTGCGGACTGGACAAGTCTGCAAGCCTATCTGCCCGAAGGCTGGCGCGGTGCGCCCGCGCGCAAAAGATCGGCCATGGCATCCACATTTGCAGCCACGCTGGAGCTGGCCAAGCAAGGCCAGATCGAATTGCGCCAGTCCGACACCTTTGCCCCCTTGCATTTGCGCAGACGGGCAGGGCAATAAGACGCCATCATGAGCCAGCAGCCCGCAGACACCAGTGACAAAAGCCTGTTTCCCGCGCCCCCCATGGCCGAGCAGGAGCGTATGATCGAAGCCATCCTGTTTGCCAGCACCGAGCCGCTGTCGCAGGCGATGATTGCGGCGCGATTGCCGCATGGCTGCGATGCTGCGGAAGCCTTAGCGCATCTGCGCACGCGCTATCAGGGGCGGGGCGTCAATCTGGTGCGGGTTGGCGATGCCTATGCCATGCGCACAGCCCCCGATCTGGCATATCTGATGCAGGCTGAACGTGTGGAAATCCGCAAGCTGTCCCGCGCGGCGATAGAGACATTGGCGATCATTGCCTATCACCAGCCTGTCACCCGCGCCGAGATTGAGGAAATCAGGGGTGTTGCGGTTTCGCGCGGCACAATAGACCAGTTGCTGGAGCTGGAATGGATTCGTCTGGGGCGCAGGCGGATGACACCGGGGCGGCCTGTGACCTTTGTTGTGACGACAGAGTTTCTGGATCATTTCGGGCTGGAATCATCGCGCGATCTGCCCGGCCTTCGTGAATTGCGCGAGGCGGGCCTGCTGGACAGCCGGCCAATGCCCGGGCGCGATGCGCCTGGCGATGACGAGGATGATGACAGCCCTGAAACCGGACAATCCGAATTGTTCGAGGATTGAGGGCGCGTGTTCCGAAAGGGGGCCTTGGAGGGCTGCCGCCCCCCAAACCCCCTGCCTCAAGGGGGGCAAGCCCCCCTTAAGAAACCCGGATTTTCGGGGATATTTGTGCCAGAATGAAACTGCAATGGTTCCAGTTCTGTGCGAGGGCTGCGCGATCAGGTGCCGCGGTAGGGTTCCACATATTGCAGCGCCATGTCCCATGGAAAGAAAATCCATGTGTCCTGACTGACTTCGGTGATGAATGTGTCGACCATGTCGCGACCCTGTGGTTTGGCGTAGACGGTGGCGAAATGTGCTTTGGGATAGAGCCGGCGCACAAGTTCCAGCGTTTTTCCGGTATCGACCAGATCGTCGATGATCAGGATACCTTCGCCGTCGCCCATCATTTCGGGCTGCGGTGATTTCAGCACTTCGGCGCAGGCCTGTGACTGATGGTCATAGGATTTGACGCTGATAGTGTCGACCACGCGAATGTCGAGTTCGCGCGATATGATCATGGCAGGAGCAAGCCCGCCACGGGTGATGGCGACGACCGCCCGCCATTGCCCGCCATCGGGGCCTTGTTTGTCCAGCCGCCAGGCCAGTGCGCGACTGTCACGGTGAATCTGGTCCCAGCTGATGTGGAAGCCTTTTTCATGGGGCAGGCGGTCGGTCATGTCAGGCGTCCTTCTTGCCGGTGACAACATCGATGTCGGGGGCGTCAACCGCTTTCATGCCGACGACATGATAGCCCGCGTCCACATGCAGATTCTCGCCCGTTGTGCCGGACCCGAGATCCGACAGCAGATAAAGTGCAGCCTTGCCGACTTCTTCTTGTGTGACATTGCGGCGCAGCGGCGAGTTCAGTTCATTCCATTTCATGATGTAGCGGAAATCACCGATACCGCTTGCCGCCAGCGTCTTGATCGGACCTGCGCTGATGGCGTTGCAGCGGATGCCGTCCTTGCCAAGGTCTTCGGCGATATACTTGACGGACGCTTCCAGTGCAGCCTTGGCCACGCCCATGACATTGTAATGCGGCATCACCTGTTCGGCCCCGTAATAGGTCATGGTCAGCAGGCTGCCGCCATCGGGCATCAGCTTGGCCGCGCGTTTGCACACAGCCGTGAAGGAATAGACCGAGATGTCCATCGTCATGGCGAAATTGTCGCGCGAGGTGTCCACATAGCGCCCGCGCAATTCGTTCTTGTCCGAGAACCCAATTGCATGGACCACGAAATCGATGCTGCCCCAGAGTTTTTCCAACCCGTCAAACACCCCGTCAACCGAGGCCATGTCCGTCACGTCACACTCAAAGAGATGCGGCGTTCCCAGACTCGCGGCCAGCGGCAGCACGCGCTTTTTCAATGCCTCGCCCTGATAGGCGAAGGCCAGTTCGGCACCGTGCTCGGCAAGGGCTTTGGCTATGCCCCATGCAATGGACTTGTCATTTGCAAGCCCCATGATAAGGCCGCGCTTGCCGCTCATCAATTGTGCCATTGTCCTGTCGCTCCTTGCTGGTAAGCTGTTAATTCTGCTTTAGGCCAAGCGCAGGGGCCGCGCAAGTCAGCCTGTTTGGGGGAGAAGGCATAAAATGTGATCCCTATCTTCGCATTCGAGTGCCGCAATCCGTCCTTCAGGGGTTGCGCAAACTGTGCGCATCATGAATACAAATGGCACATTTTCATTTTGTCATAATTTTAGAGGAGATCGAAGCATGGCAAATGCGATGCGCGTGACCCCCTTGAAATTAGGGACGGAGGATACGTGAGCACGCGAAGCGGAATTTTTGCAGGTGATGACCCGTTTGCGCTTGCCAGGTCCTGGTTGGCCGAGGCGCAGGCGGTTGAACCCAATGACCCCGATGCAATTGCCTTGTCCACGGTGGATGCCGATGGTCTACCAAATGTAAGAATGGTGCTGTTAAAGGACATATTGGACGACAGTTTTGTCTTTTATACCAACTATGGCAGCGTCAAGGCGCAGGAAATTGAGGCAGCGGGCAAGGCGGCATTTGTCATTCACTGGAAATCACTGCGCCGGCAAATACGGGTTCGGGGCGTGACTGCGCGCGTTGAAGGGCAGGAAGCCGATGCCTATTTTGCCTCTCGCTCGCTCAAGAGCAGGCTTGGCGCGTGGGCCTCTCGTCAGTCGCAACCATTGGGGGCACGCACTGATCTGATGGCAGAGGTGGCACGCCAGACCATGCGTCACGGGACCAACCCGCCGCGCCCGCCATTCTGGGGCGGTTACCGGATATCGCCGGTTGAAATCGAATTCTGGGCGGATGGCGATTTCAGGTTGCATGATCGTTTCCGGTGGCACAGGACAACGCTTGCCGATGCGTGGACTGTCACGCGACTATCACCTTGATCGACGTGCGCGTGGCGTTATGATGCTGTTGAAATCCGGCGGAGCAAGCGGATGGACATGCCGTGATCGATACAAATATGAGATGTGGAACAAGTAAACATGACTTCGCCTGAAGAGACGACAGAACAATATTCCGGTGTCGTCAAATGGTTTGACCCCAGCAAAGGGTTCGGGTTTATCGTGGCCGCCGGTGCAGGGTCGGATATTTTGTTGCATGCGAATGCGCTGCGCAATTTCGGACTGAATTCTGTGTGTGATGGTGCGCGCATTACCATCAATGCGCAGAAGACGGCACGCGGCCTTCAGACGGTTGAGGTGCTGGAAGTGCTGCCGCCCGAAGGCGAGGAAGGTGCGGCCGTTGATGATACTGATGCGGCGGCCTCTGGTGTGGATATGTCCATCCCGCTGGAGCCTGCGCGCGTCAAGTGGTTTGACAAGGTCAAGGGGTTCGGGTTCGCCAATGTATTTGGCAAGCCCGAAGATGTATTTGTCCATATGGAAACCCTGCGCCGCGCCGGTTTGGCCGAATTGCAGCCGGGCGAAGCGCTGGCGATACGCGTGTCCGAAGGGGAGCGTGGGCGTATGGCCGTGTCGATCGAACCGTGGGAAGCGAGCATGCCGCATCTGCGTCAAGGCACTGATATTGCAGGTGGTGCCTGATGTTTCGCCGCGTTGTCGCGATTGCATTGTTTTCAATGGCAGTGCTGGCCGCAGGCGGGCCGCTTCAGGCGGCATGCAGTGCGGAACGTGTCGACTTGCGCGGCGATTGGGGGCAGGCGCGCTTCAGCATAGAGGTGGCCGATACCGAAGCGCTGCGCGCAAAGGGGCTGATGAATCGCGAACACCTGCCAAGATCTGCGGGCATGCTGTTCATATTCGAGGCACCGACCAGCCCGTCGTTTTGGATGCGCAACACCTTGATTCCACTGGACATGATTTTTGTCGATCCGACGGGCGCTGTGACACATGTGCATCACAACGCCATCCCGCATGACACAACGCCGATTCCCGGTGGGGATAATGTTTTGATGGTGCTGGAAATCAACGGTGGATTGGCGCGTTCAATGGGCATCGATGTCGGGTCAGAGCTGCGCCACCCGCGTCTTGATGACGCTATTGCGCTCTGGCCTTGTGATCCATAACGCTATGCGATGCGGTTTCTTCTGCCAAAGGCAAGATTGCCTCTTTTCTTGGGCGGGCAACCTCGTTACATAGCCCTCAGTCGGGGCGTGGCGCAGCTTGGTAGCGCGACGGTTTTGGGTACCGTAGGTCGTAGGTTCGAATCCTATCGCCCCGACCATTCATTCAAATACTGGTATTTTGTGCTGTAATATAGCTTGCCGGTATCAGGCCGCGCAAAGCGTTTCCAACCCATAGGCGCACATGTGGCAGATCGCTTGCCAACAAGGGTTCTTCGGGACAATCAAGTGACGCACGTAAGACACCGGGCAGCAAGCCGGACGTTAGCGGCGGTGTGCGCAGCCCTGCACCACGGTCAAAGAAGACAGTGGTGATGGTTCCATCGCATACCTCATTGCGTTCATTCAGAAAAATCAGTTCATCCAGATCACTGCGAAGGGTTGCGCGCGCATTGTCATATATTGCGCGACGAGTTGATTTGATGCGCAGCCATGGGTCTGATGAATTCAGGCGTTCTTGTGCCAGACCTATGCGCCAAAGTTTGGCAGCAGGGGGCAGGGCGTGTGATTCTATCTTGACTGTGCGATGCGCATCCAGTGTCAGGCGCAATCTGGCGGGGTGGCCGGGGCCGTGTATCACCGGTTGCGGGCACGACCACCCCAGCACGCGCGCGCCCGCTTGCAGCCTTGCCAGATGCAGTGGCCAGTTGCGCGTGGCGTGCCCGTCCCAATACATGGTTTCAATCAGTTTCAGTCCGGGTTGATCAGCGCCTGCATATAGCGTGCTTTCCACAACGCTTCCTCCCATTCGCCGGTGGCGGTGCTGTCTTGAACCACGCCGCCGCCCACATTTGCCAGTATCTGATCGTCTGGCGACATGCGCAAGGTCCGGATGCCCACGGACCAGCATTGATCCCCCGATGGTGCGGCCCAGCCGATCGCCCCGCAATAGACGCCGCGCGGATGGGGTTCGAGTTCTGCGATGATCTGCATGGCGCGGATTTTCGGCGCCCCCGTGATGGAACCGCAGGGAAACAATGCCGCCATCAGGCCCGGCAGGTCGGCCCCGTCGCGCAAGCGCCCCTGAATCCGGCTGCTCATCTGGTGGACGGTGGCGAAACTGTCGATGGCAAAAAGTTCCGGCACATGGACAGACCCGACCTCGGAAATGCGGGCAATGTCATTGCGCAACAGATCGACGATCATCAGGTTTTCGGCCTGTGATTTCTCGCTGTCCAGCAACTCCTGCAACAAGGCCGCATCGCGCACGGGGTCGGGGCTGCGCGGTGCGGTTCCTTTCATGGGTCGGCTTTCGATGATGCCACCTGTCACATGAAAGAACAATTCCGGGCTGCGCGAGATGATGGCAGGCCCTGTTCCGACATCAATAAAGGCCCCAAAGCCTACAGATTGACGGGCGCGCAACGCCCCATACAAGCCCAGCCTTGTGCCCGACACCAACGCGGTTGCAAGCGGAAAGGTCAGGTTGATCTGGTAGCAATCGCCCGCCGCGATATAGTCTTGCAGCCGTGCGAAGGCATGGTCATAGGCCGCGCGGTCCACCACAGGGCGCAAAGGGGCAAGCCGTGCCGCCGCCGCAGTTTCTGCGGCGTGTTGCAGAACCACGTCGGCAGATGCCGGTGCATCATAACAGCCCAGCACGACCAAAGGCGCACTACCATCAGCCTTGAGCGAGCTGTGCAACCGTTCCTCAAACACATGGCCGGCCTCATAGGCAAGATAGCCGGCAATCCATGCGCCCTCGCGGCGTGCGCGCTCTGCCCGGGCCAGCACGGGGCGCACATCTTGCGGTTGCCACGCGACCAGTATCTGGCTTGGCGTTTCAAAAAGCGCGGGTTGGCCTTCGGGGCCATGTTCTATCACGATCACGGGCGGGATGCCTTGTCTTGCAGATATTCGGTGTTTTGCAGGTATCTGGGTCTTGCGGTCATTTCGGGTCGCGGCAGTCTACATCTGCGCCATATAATGCCGCACCGCCGTTTGCACATGCCGAAAACGGTCACCGCCAAGGTGTTTTCCGCCATACCAGCGTGTGACGACAATAATATGGTCGCGCAGCCCTTCACGTTCCAGCATCCGCAGGATTGTCATGCCAGCCCCCGCTTCGCCATCATCACTTTTCAACGGACCATCCGCGCAGATCAGGCCCCAGCTGTTATGCGTGGCCTTTGCGAATTTCCGGTCCTGTTTCAGCAAGGCCACAAATTTGCGTGCCGCGTCACTGTCGCGGCAGGGACCACCGGACACGGCGTATTTCGACCCGCGATCAGTGACGATATTGTTCAGAATGCGCATGTGCGCTGGATAGGTGCTAAAGCCATTGGGGGCAAGTTATATGCGGTGCCCGCGCCCCGCTGCAACCAGCGGATGCCCGCGACAATTGGTCTGGATCTGCGAGCATCCCTTGTGTTTGAACACTGCGTGCTTATCATCAGATCCAAGCCGCCATGTCAGGAAGATGAAATGCCAAAACTTGTCAAACTCTACATACAGCAGGTGGCGATAGGGTTTGGCCTGTCTGCGGTATTCACCGCGATCCTGATCTATTTCAACATCGGCAATCTGCAACGTCTGGTGTTTGGATCAAGCGACGGGTTGCTGGGTTTGTTCCTGATTTTCTTTTTCAACGGTCTGGTTTTTGCCGGCGCGCAGTTTGCGATTCGCATAATGCGCATGGGGTTTGAAGATGATGATGATGACGACCATCATGGCGGTGACGGCGTGCATCACAGCGATATGGTGCGGATCAGAATTTCGGAAAAATCGTAAGGTGGCAGGCCCGCAGCAACCGTGGTGGCGTGAATTTCCCGAGAGCCTGAGTGTTCAGGTGGGCACCAGATAACAAGGCCAGGACCATGTCAGAGCCAGCTCCCTCGGAGATGCTTATCGGCCACTGGAAAAGGGCTACACACGAGAAGAGCAGCACCTGCCACCCATGAAGATAAGCAGCACTTCGGTGCAGTTCAAGGCATAGTTCGGTTTGAAAGATTTTTCATCGCGTGGCGCAGGTTCCAGCGACGCGGTAACGTAACGCCAGCGGCGTTCGGTGCAGCCCCGCGCGGTGTAAAATAGCCCCGCGTTTTCGCAATGCCCTGTAGGATTGTTATGTCAGATGGGCGCGCATGGATGGCAATTCGCGGCGGCCTGCGGCCTTGATTCCGCGCCGGGGCTGCCCGCAAAACGCCGCCCCCCCCACACAACCCGGATGCGTCAACCTGATCGCATCATGCCCTAGCTGACACCAATGCCCATTTTCATCAGGGCGTGGCGAACGGGGGATGTCGAATACATCATGTCCAGCATTCTGGCGCGCATATCCCGCATCGGTTGCGCCGCGATCATGGACGCGCGGTTCAGCATGCCCACGCCAGCGACACGCAGTGCAACATCAGGGTAGCGCCTGCGGTGATAGGCGCGCAGCATTTCAGCAGATCCCAAATTGTCGGGCGTGGCCAAGTCGACAAGTGCTGTCAGGTCCGCCAGTGACATGTTCAGCCCCTGCGCGCCGATTGGGGGCACCACATGGGCCGCTTCTGCCATCAATGCTGTGCGTTCCCCGTTGAAGCGCTCGGCGATCTGGCTGATGATCGGCCAGACTGTTCTGCGTGTTGCCAGTCGCAACTCCCCCAACACCCCGCAAGAGCGTATGTTCATCTCTGCCTCGAATTCTGCATCGGGCAGGGCGGCAAGGCGGGCAACTTCTGGTCCGGTTTCCATCCAGACGATGGCAGAGCAGGGTTTGCCATCGCGGTCGGGCAGCGGCACAAGGGTAAATGGCCCGCCAGAACGGTGGATTTCGGTGGAAACATTGTCATGGGGCATGGGGTGGGTCACCGCGAAGGCAAGGGCCTTTTGCCCGAAACGGGTTGTGCGCACCCCGATCCCAAGTGCGGCGCGCATGGGTGAATTGCGACCGTCCGCCGCGACCAACAGCCGCGCCGATACAGAAGTTCCATCACTCAGCCCTATCAATGCCGCAGTTTCACGCGTGAGCAGGGATTTGGTCCCGACACCCGGCCGAAAGGTGACATTCGGCAACTCCTCCAGCCGTGCAACGCATTCGCGCCGCAACAGCCAGTTGGGCAGGTTCCAGCCAAAGGGTTGGTCAGAAATATCGGCTGCGTTGAAATCATGGCTGACACGCGGCTCATGGGTGTCGCCGCCCGCATCGACGATGCGCATCACCTGCAAGGGTGTGGCATGGGCGGCGAACCTGTGCCAAAGCCCCGCCGTTTCCAGTATCTTGACCGATGGCTGCAAAAACGCCGTTGTGCGCAAATCTGAACTGGGGTCTGCTTCGGCCATGACGGGTGGCGTGGGGTCAACGCACAGCACGCTGTAGCCCTGCGATCCGAATGCTGCTGCCGCGGTTAGACCCGCAATTCCCCCGCCCGAAACCACAATATCAACTGTTTCACGCATATCTTACCCTTTATCAAGCTTGGGTCAGACATTAGCGCTATGGCGGGCAGGTGCAATGCGGCCAAAGGCAGCATCCGGCAATAAATCAGTTGCGTCGCCCCGTGTCACCCGAACACGATGAAGCACAGCAGTGCCAGCATGCCCAGTGCCGCAGGCACCATGACCAGCACCAACCCCGGAAGCCCCATGGTCACAATCGCTGTCACCAGTGTGGCAATCACAAACAGGATGCCTGCCCAGATGCCCCAAGGTTCGTTCTTCAGGAATGTCGGGGTATTGGCTGGCTGAGTGGCTGTCATGGTCATTTTCATAATCTCCGGTATTTGATTATGAGGGATATAGTTTTTCCGCCGCCGCAAAGCTGCGTGACATGATGCCGCGCTACTTGCCCAGAAGCGTCAGGAACGCTGTCAGGTCATCCGTATGGTGATCAATGAACGGAGAGGCATGGCTTTGCGGTGCGACATGCACTGTGCGCATGCCCATCTCGAACGGGGCCGCAAGATTGCGGGGGTCATCTTCGAACATTGCGGCGGTGCTAACGTCAATCCCGTCTTGCGCAAATACATGCTCGAACGCGGCGCGTTCAGGCTTTGGCCTGTAATTGGCATTCTCGACCCCGTAGACCGCATCAAAAATGCCCGACAGGCCGCGCGCGTCCAGCACCTTATTGGCATAGTCGCGGGACCCGTTGGTATAGACGATCTTGCGCCCTTGCAGGCCTGCGATCCGGTCGCGCAGGTTCGGGTCCGGTGCGATCACTGAAAAATCGATGTCATGAACGTTGTGCAGATAAGGGTCAGGTTCAATGCCATGGCACTGCATCAGTCCGGCAAGCGTCGTGCCATAGGTTGCCCAATAGTGCTGACGCAACCGGTTCGCGCTGGCATGATCTACCTTCAGTTCCTGCATCATGAAGGTGGTCATGCGTTGCTCGATCTGGTCGAACAGGCGAATTTCGGGGGGATACAGCGTGTTGTCCAGATCAAAGACCCAGCCACGGATATGGGAGAAGGAATCAGATACCATTGCGGCCCCTTTGCCTTGCCCCTTGCACCACTGTCGGGATTGGAGCGGGTGAAGGGAATCGAACCCTCGTATTCAGCTTGGGAAGCTGCTGCTCTACCATTGAGCTACACCCGCATTGGCGCCTCATTAGCCTGCGACGCCGGACCCGTCAAGCGGGGCTTAGAACGGAATTTCGTCATCCATGTCGGACGGGCCTGCCGGTGCGGAACTGCCCGCGCTGCCATAGCTGGCCCCATAGCCCTGATCGCGGTCCTGCCCGCCGCCGCTGCCCCCTGCGGATCCGCCGCCGCCACCACCTTCGCCGCGCCCGTCCAGCATGGTCAGTGTGCTGCCCATGCCTGCAACCACCACATCTGTGGAATAGCGGTCCTGACCGCTTTGGTCTTGCCATTTGCGGGTTTGCAGCGTGCCCTCGACATAGATTTTCGAGCCCTTGCGCAAATACTGCTCGGCCACACGGACCAGCCCTTCGCCCCGCAGCACGACATTGTGCCATTCAGTGCGCTCTCGCTGTTCACCAGAGGCCCGGTCGCGCCAGCGTTCGGATGTTGCAATGCGAAGGTTGCAGATCTTGCCGCCATCAGGGAATGTGCGCACTTCAGGATCGCGCCCCAGATTGCCAATCAAAATTACCTTGTTCACCGATCCAGCCATATAAGCCCCCTGCGTGTCATCTAGAATCTGCGTTTGGTTTAGGGGCTGTTTTCTATCATTGGCCGCGCGGCGTAAAGCAAGGAATGCAGCGCCAGGCGGATAGCTGGGTAAAATTCGCGGATTTTGGCGGGTCTGATGTGTATTTTGCCTATAGTTCTGTTTGCTGATTTGCGGTAATAAGCTTCGCTATGCGCTTAGTCATTCTACTATCCGGCCTTGCGATGATCTTCACATCTACCCCGTCCGATGTGTTCGGGCAGGGGCTTAGCCTGTCGCGCGGCGGTGACGGGGCAGGGCGGTCCGATGTGGTATCGCGCGCATCGCGTGTCATCGACGGGCGTTTGTCTGAACAATATTCCGCTTCTGTGCGGTTGTTGCCGAATGCGCGTGACAAGGCGCAGGACGAACCTGCCATTCCGCGCTATTCCGGCCCCGAAATGGGTGCGTTCGCCGAACTGGCCCGCGGTGCCGCGCGCAGGCACAGAATTCCCGAAGATCTGTTCTTGCGTCTGGTGCATCAGGAAAGCCGCTGGAATGCCGCTGCGGTGTCGCATAAAGGCGCGATCGGGTTGGCACAGTTGATGCCTGGAACGGCACAGATGCTGCGTGTCGATCCGCATGACCCGCAGCAAAATCTGGATGGTGGTGCGCGCTATCTGCGCATGATGTATGACAAATTTGGCGATTGGCGACTGGCGCTTGCGGCATATAACGCAGGCCCCGGCGCGGTAGAAGCGCATGGTGGCATTCCCCCGTTTGCGGAAACCCAGCATTATGTCCGGGTGATTCTGGGCGCGGGGTAAGCTGCGGGTTGTGTCCGCCGGTTCGACAACGCAGACTGGCAGGGAAAACCGACCAAGGGAAACCCTGCAATGACCACTCCCGCACTTGATACAGATTTCGTTCGTGACATGTTTCCGGCGTTTGCGCAGCCCGCGCTGGATGGCCAGCGCTTCTTTGAAAACGCGGGCGGGTCTTATACCTGCAAGCCGGTGATCGACCGGCTGTTTCGCTATTATCATGAACGCAAGGTTCAGCCCTATGGCGCTTATGCCGCGTCGCAGGCCGCCGGGGCCGAGATGGACGAGGCGCGCACCCGTCTGGCCGCAATGATGGGCGTGGAGAGTGACGAGCTGAGCTTCGGCCCCTCGACCAGTGCCAATACCTATGTGCTGGCGCAGGCCTTTGGCGAAATGCTGTCGCCGGGTGATGCGATTGTCGTGACCAATCAGGACCATGAAGCGAATTCAGGCCCTTGGCGACGGCTGGAGGCGCGCGGGATCACCGTGCGCGAATGGCAGATCGACCCCGCCAGCGGCCATCTGGACGCAGACGCACTTTGGCACTTGATAGATGACAAGGTGCGGCTTGTATGTTTCCCGCATTGCTCGAATGTTGTGGGTGAAATCAATCCGGTTGCGCAAATCTGTGACGGGTTGCGGCGCGCGGGTATCTGGTCTTGCGTGGACGGGGTGTCTTATGCGCCGCATGGCCTGCCGGATGTGGGGGCGTTGGGGGCAGATATCTATCTGTTTTCTGCCTATAAAACCTATGGGCCGCATCAGGGCCTGATGGTGGTGCGCCGTGATCTGGGTGGGCAATTGCCCAATCAGGCGCATTATTTCAATGCCGATGTGCTTTACAAACGTTTCACACCTGCGGGACCTGATCATGCGCAAATTGCGGCCTGTGCAGGTATGGCAGATTATTTTGATGCGCTGCATGCCCATCATTTCAAGCAAAGCGCGGGACTGGATGACGCCGCACGCATGGCGCAGGTGCATGACCTGATGCGCGCGCATGAAACGCGCGTGCTGCAACCCTTGCTGGACTATGTAAAGGGTCGCAATGACTTGCGCCTGATCGGGCCTGAACAGGCGGCTGGCCGCGCGCCCACGGTCGCGCTGGAACATGCCCGTCCGGGCCTTGAACTGGCCAAGGCCCTTGCCGCGAAGGGGATCATGGCGGGGGGAGGCAGCTTTTATGCCGACCGTGCATTGCAGGGGTTGGGCATCGAACCGGCACATGGTGTGCTGCGGCTGTCATTTGTGCATTATACGACACCCGATGATCTTGACGCGTTAATTCTGGCGCTAGATCAGGTTTTGTGAAAGCGCGCCGGTAAGAACGCCGCCGTGTGGGGATATGAGTATTTTTAGCAAGATGAAGCTTGAGGCAACGTGACACAGACTTCCCCTGTTATATGGTGGGTTCGGCGGGATTTGCGTCTGGCTGACAATCCCGCGCTACATGCGGCTGTGTCATCGGGGCGGCCTGTGATTGCTGTTTTTGTTTGCGATGGCCTTGTGGAAACCTTGGGCGCGGCACCCCGATGGCGCCTTGGGCTGGGGTTGGAGGAATTTGCCAGAAATCTGGAACGTATCGGCGCGCGGCTGATATTGCGCAAAGGGGATGCGGTTGAGGTGCTGCGTGATCTGGTCAGGCAGACAGGCGCATCAGCGGTTTGGTGGGGGCGGCAATATGACCCTGACCAGATTGAGCGCGACAGGAAGGTCAAGGCGGCCTTGTGCGACATGGGCTGCGACGCCAAGAGCCATTCGGGCCATTTGCTGTTTGAACCGTGGCAGGTGCAGACGGGGCAGGGCAAGTTCTATCAGGTCTATTCGCCATTCTGGCGCGCGGTAAAGGATATGGATGTCGCAGCATCACTGCCTGCGCCCAAACAGATACAAGCGCCGGAGCATTGGCCTGACAGCGATAATCTGGCGGATTGGGGCCTTGGGGCTGGGATGAATCGCGGGGCGGACGTGGTGCGGGCGCATTTGCATATCGGCGAGGATGCAGCGCAGGCGCGGCTTGCGCGGTTCATGGATTGCAACGTCGCACAGTATAAGGACCAGCGTGACTTTCTGGATCGGGATGTATGCTCTGGCCTGTCGGAAAACCTGACTTATGGCGAAATCAGCCCGGTTGCAATGTGGCATGCAGGCCAGCACGCATTGGATGCAGGCAAACCGGGGGCCGAGCATTTCCTGAAAGAGCTGGTCTGGCGCGAATTTGCCTATCATCTGATCTATCACACACCGCATATCACGAAGCAAAACTGGCGCGAGGGTTGGGACGGCTTCGGGTGGCAGGACACAAACAGCGCTGTGTTGCGCTGGAAACAGGGCCGCACTGGCATTGATGTTGTGGATGCGGCCATGCGCGAGATGTATGTCACTGGGCGCATGCACAACCGTGCGCGCATGCTGGTGGCATCCTATCTTACAAAACACATGCTGGTGCATTGGCGTGTCGGACAGGACTGGTTCGCGCACTGCCTTGTGGATTGGGACCCGGCCGCAAATGCCATGGGCTGGCAATGGGTGGCGGGGTCCGGCCCGGATGCCGCACCCTATTTTCGCATTTTCAACCCTGATACGCAGGCGCAGAAATTCGACCCGAAGGCCCGATACCGCAGGGCCTGGCTTGCCGAACTTAGCAATGCGCCGCCTGACACGGCACTGTCATTCTTCGATGCCTGCCCGCGCGCATGGGGGCTGAGTGCACAGGACAAGCGGCCAGGTCCAGTGGTCGATCTGGCACAAGGGCGCAAGCGGGCACTGGATGCCTATGAAAAAAATAAAAAATCTTGAACATGCGACAGGGACAAGGACCATATTGCCAATGCGTGACGACACAATATTATGTGACACCATGATGCCACAGGTTCTGACAACACTTGATAATCAGGAAAACCTGCCGCGTTTTTTTGGCGCGGCGCATGCGATGGCCATGCGCCTGAACAAGGGGCGGCTGGATGTCACGTTGCCGGACGGGCGTATTTTCCGGTTTCAGGGGCAACAGGCGGGCCATGTTGCCGCAATAACAGTTCATGATCCCGACCTGTTTGCGCGCCTTGTGCGTGAAGGCGATATCGGGTTTTCCGAAAGCTACATGGAAGGCGGCTGGAGCACGCCTGACCTGCAAGCGTTCATGGACCTGATCAATGATGACAACCCGTCGCTGTATGACGAGGTGTTGCCGATGAAACTGGTGCGCGCGGTGGAACGGCTGCGCCATTGGATGCGTGCAAATTCCAGGACACAGGCGCGCAAGAACATCGCCTATCACTATGATTTGGGGAATGATTTCTACAAGCTGTGGCTGGATGACAGCATGACCTATTCTTCGGCGCTATTCGAGACAGGACAGGAAAGTCTGGAAGCCGCGCAAGAGGCAAAATATGCCGCGATGGTTGACAGAATGGGCGTCAGGGCCGGTGATAGTGTTCTGGAAATCGGCTGCGGCTGGGGCGGGTTTGCGGAATACGCCGCCGTCAGGCGTGGACTTAGGGTCACGGGGTTGACGATTTCGCAGGCACAGCACGATTATGCCGTGGCGCGTATCGCAGCCGCAGGTGTTCAGGACCGTGTCGAGATCCGGCTGCAAGATTACCGCGACACGCGCGGCCAGTATGACGGTATCGCGTCCATCGAGATGTTCGAGGCGGTGGGCGAAGCCTATTGGCCAACCTATTTCAAATCCGTGCGTGACCTGCTTAAACCTAGCGCAAATGCGGTAGTTCAGATCATCATGGTGCCGGATGAGCGGTTTAAGAGTTACCGAAATCATGTTGATTTCATTCAGAAATATATTTTTCCGGGTGGAATGTTGGGCGCGCCCGGACCTGTGCGGCGGGTGGCCGAGGCCAGCGGGCTGGTCTATAGCGATACCCATGATTTCGGGCAAAGCTATTCAGAAACCCTGCGGCGCTGGCATCAGACCTTTACGGAAAAATGGCCCGAAATTTCGGCACTTGGGTATGACACGCGTTTTCGGCGGATGTGGGAATTTTACCTGACATCCTGCGCAGGTGCGTTTCGATCAGGCAGTTGCGACGTTACACAGCTGGTATTGCAACGACCGACCGAAAGCTAAGCCCCAATGCCAGACCTGCGGTTGTTAAGCTGTCAAACACCCCGTAGTAAGAACTGGTTGTATAGCGGATGACAGTATGCCGACATTAACCAGATTGGCCGCGGCCATTTTCTTTGCAGCGCTCGCATTTTATGCGGGCGAAAGCTACAAAGTTCTTTATGAACACCCGCCGCGCCGCGATGATGGCAGTTTGTATCTGGCAGGCATAGCAGCGTTTGTTGGCTGGCGTTTCGTGGGCAGGAATATCGACGCCAATTTCGTGCAATCCGTATTTCATACGTTGCAAGGTGTTATTCTGACTGTATTTTTGGCCCTGACGCTGTTTGGCAGTTATCATGTATTCTGGCGCGGGTATCGCATGCAGTATTCCAATCTGGAAGACGCATTTCTTGGCTTCGTAGGTGTATTTGTGGATCATCTTGTGCGGATGACGGATCTGGATTTCATGCTGATGCTGGGCGGCATGATCGTCGGTACCGGAATTGCCCTGACGCTGATTTATCGCTGGGCAGAAGCGCGGCGGTTTGACCGATGAGCACAGATGTGTTCCTGTTCGGCACGTTGCGCCACGACGGGCTAAGGGCTGCGGTCTTGGGGACGCATGTTCCGGCACGTCCGGCCACCGCGCCGGAATTCTTACGGTTCAATGTATCAGGATACCCTGTGCTGGCACGCGCCGCGACTGAACAGGTCGATGGGGTTCTTGTGACGCTGGATGCTGCCGCCCTTGCCAGACTTGATTTCTATGAGGCGCTTTTTGATTATCGCCGCGAAGTCATCACAGTGCTGTCTGATGGTGCGTCGGTTCAGGTGCAGGTGTATGGTCCTGAAGTTGCGCCGCAGGGTCTGGCGCAGCCTTGGTCATTTTCTGATTGGTGCGCTGGCCAGGCCGATGCGGCTGTAATCGCCACGAGAGAGCTGTTCGCGCTTGGCGCAATCTATGCGCCAGAGGCGCTGAAAACCCGCTATCCCATGCTGCTTGCGCATGCGGCATCGCAGATGCGCGCGGGTCAGTCGTCGCAGCCCGCAACCCTGCGCGGGGATTGGGATCGTGGCGATGTGGTGTCGCGCCAGCGGATGCAACCCTATGCTTATTTCTTCGGGGTTCAGGTTGATGATCTGAGTTTTCGTCGTTTTGACGGCAGCGAAAGCGAGGTCGTCCGGCGGGCCGCTTTCGTCATGAGTGACGCTGTCACCTTGCTGCCCTATGACCCGAAGCTTGATCTTGTGCTGGTGATAGAGCAGTTCCGCTATGGCCCCTATGTTCGGGGCGATGTGAATTGCTGGTCGCTGGAACCCATTGCCGGGCGCATTGATCCAGGCGAAACCCCCGAAGAATGTGCGCTGCGCGAAACACAGGAAGAAGCGCAGCTTCACCTGATGAAAAATGCGCTTGTTCCGGTGGGTGCGTCCTATCCGTCACCGGGCGCGATATCGGAATATCTGTATTCCTATGTCGCGTTATGTGATCTGTCGCGCGCGAATGAAGGGGTTTCCGGTCTGGACACCGAGGCCGAGAATATTCGCAGCCATGTCATACCGTTTGACCTGCTGATTGCGCTGATTGGCAGCGGTGAAGTGCAAAATGGGCCATTGATTCAAACCGCATACTGGCTGGCCCTGAATAAGGCGCGGCTTCAAAGGGGCTGATGGGGACGGTGAGGCCATGGACAAAGCCAGTACCATCAGCAGGCCGCGGGACGGCCCCCCGATGGTGCGGGCCACCTGCGGCCTTTGCTCCGCACCCTGGGACTTTCCCGATGTCTGCAAAAGGCCGGCTGCGCCCCCCTGACTGGCCTAGCCCTGTGCCTTGCGCCACGCGTCCCAGTCTTCGGGTGTGTCCAGATCGGTAAGTGCGCGCTGGCCTGTCAGCGGGTGCAGATGCGGGGGATGGGCGCGCAGTATTTCGCGCGCGCCCTGATCCCCCTGAAGCGCCTGCATCGCCGCAAATAAAGCCTTTGGCAGTATTACGGGATGGCCCGGCACATGATCGGCACTTGCCGCGCGCAGGCAGTGATCGGGGTGTTTTGCCTGCGCATTGATCAGCGCGCGAAAATCTGCGGCAGTAACATCGGGCATGTCGGGCAGGGCGATCATCAACGCGCTGGACTGTGTATCGCGTGCCCAACCAGCCGCGGCCCGCAGGCTGGCGGCCATACCTTCATCTGCGTCGGGTATGCGCAAGATTGTTAGCGGCAAATCAGCAATCACAGCCAGCCGTTCTGCCGCTGACGGGCGCAGGGTCACGGTAACATCCGGACTTGCGTGCAACGCTTGCATCGCCACATGGCGCAACAAGGCCATGCCGCCCACCTGTTCCAGTAACTTGTCCCCGCCGCGCATGCGCCGTGCCAGCCCCGCCGCAGGCAGCACTATGGCGCAGGCGGGGCGCATCAGCGTTCCGGTATCAGGCCACGGGGCGCGAAGCGCAGCATCAACAGCAACGCCACCCCCATGGTCAGAAGCCGCATATAGGCGGCGGATGACAACAGGTGTTGCTTCAGGTCAGACCCGTCCGCCATGCCAGATGTCACAAGTTCCATAAACCAACGCCCCGCCGGTTCCACCTGAACCCACAAAAACCAGATCACGAACGCGCCCAGCACGGCCCCCCAGTTATTGCCGGACCCGCCGACAATCACCATCACCCAGATCAGAAAGGTGAAGCGCAGCGGCTCGTAGCTGCCGGGCGTTAGCTGGCCATCCATAGACACCATCATCGCCCCCGCCAGCCCGCACACCGCAGACCCCAGAACAAAAATATGCAGGTGGCGTCTGGTTACATTCTTGCCCATCGCGCGGGCGGAAATCTCGTTGTCGCGGATGGCGCGCATCATCCGGCCCCAAGGGGAATTCAGCGCGCGTTCCGCAAGCCAGATCAGCAGGCCAAGAACAATCAGAAACAGGCCTGCATACCCTAAGCCCGACACCACAGAGGCCGTTTGCGACAGGCTCCAGCCCAAGGTGTCGGCAAGCGATTGCACCCATGGCAAGGGCTGCAAATCGACGGGGCGTGCAACAGGCCGGTCAATGCCGGTCACGTTATTGACGCCGCGCGCCAGCCAGCGTTCATGTTTCAGAACGGCGATGACAATTTCGGATATACCCAAAGTGGCAATGGCCAGATAGTCGGACCGCAACCCCAGACTGATCTTGCCCACCACCCATGCAACCCCTGCCGCGAATACTGCGCCCACAGGCCATGCCAGAATGACTGGCATGTTCAGCCCACCCAGATACCCTTCTGATGCGGGGTTGACCGCTTGCACCGCACTTTTTGCGGGGCCGAATACATAGCTGGTCAGCAAATAGCCCACCGCCAGAACAGCAATCAGTGCAGCTCCGCGCAGTTTGCCGGGGGTCATGGCCTTGTAAACGGCAACAGCGGCCAGAATGGTGGCAACGCCCAGCATCAACCCCAGCATTACGCCAAGCCCGCCCGCGGCCCATGCTTCCGGCACAGGGGGTTGCGCAATCAGCACCACAGCCAGCCCGCCCACGGCGGTAAAGCCCATGACACCCACATTGAACAGGCCCGCATATCCCCACTGCATGTTCACGCCCAAGGCCATGATGGCGGAAATCAGGCTCATGTTCAGAATGGTGATCGCCAGCTGGGGGCTTTGGAACATGCCGACCATTGCCAGAACGGCCCCCATCAGCGCAAACAGACCCAGATCGCGCGCAGTCAGGTTCATAGCACTTTCCCCTTGAAAATACCTGTCGGGCGGAACAGCAGCACAATCACCAGAATTGCGAAGGTGACCGCAAATTTATAATCCACCGGCAACAGTTGCATCATGGATGTCGGCTCCAGCCCTTCGGGCATCAGATAGGTGAACACGCGCCGCCATGCATAGGTGACGCCCATTTCGGCAAAAGCCACGATATACGCACCCACGATTGCGCCCACGGGTGACCCAAGCCCCCCCAGAATGGCCGCCGCAAACATCGGCAACAGCAACTGGAAATAGTTGAACGGGCGGAAGCCCTTGTCCAACCCGTAAAGCGTGCCCGCAGTCACCAGCAGCATGCCGGTGATCGCCCAAGTGATGATAACCACGCGTTCGGGGTTAATGCCCGACAACAACGCCAGATCCTCGTTGTCGGAATAGGCGCGCATGGATTTCCCCGAACGTGTGCGGTTCAGAAACCAGAACAGCACCACCATCACAATCAGCGCGGTGACAATGGTTATGGCCTGCGAACTGCGCAGCGCCATACCTTCGGCCAAGCCTGTAAATTCGCGGAAGTCCCTGACCGAAAACAGGAACCTTTCGCCATCTTCAAAACGCGTTTCGCTAACGCCCATGAACAGGCGGGTAATGCCGTTGGTGACAAACATGACCCCAAGCGATGCCATCACAAAGATCATGGGCTTGGCCTTGACGCGGCGGTAGTAGCGGTAAACCAGCCGGTCCGTGATCAGCAGATAGCCGATCAGCACCACCATCCCGAAAGGCAGGGCCAGAAGCGCGGTTGGCAGGGGGTGAATGCTGACGCCAAGTGCTTGTAGAAAAAACGTCCCCCCGATAACCGCTGCCGTTCCCAGCGCCATTGTGTCGCCATGGGCGAAATGGGCGAAACGCAGGATCGAATAGATCAGCGTGATCCCCAGCGCGCCAAGCGCCAGCTGGCTGCCATAGGCAAGGGCAGGGATCAGCATGAAGTTTGTCACGCTTACAAGCGCGTTTAGCGGTTCCATCCTGATCAGCCCCCCAAAAAGCTTTTGCGCACATCCGGATCGGCCAGAAGCGCGCGGCCGGTATCGGTGTAGCGGTTTGCGCCCTGCACCATGACATAGCCTTTATCTGCTATTTCAAGGGCTTGGCGTGCGTTCTGTTCCACCATCAGGATGGATATGCCCGTGCGTGCAATCTCGATAATCCGGTCGAATAATTCATCCATCACAATCGGGCTGACACCTGCGGTCGGTTCATCCAGCATCAGAACCGAAGGTCTGGTCATAAGCGCGCGCCCCACAGCAACCTGCTGGCGCTGCCCGCCGGACAATTCGCCCGCTGCCTGCCTGCGCTTGTCGCGCAGAATGGGAAACAGCTCATACACCTGTTCCATCGTTTCATGAAAATCGTCACGGCGGATAAACGCGCCCATTTCCAGATTTTCCTCCACGCTCATGGATGGGAAAATGTTACTTGTCTGCGGAACAAACCCCATACCCTTGAGGACACGCGCCTGCGGGGCCAGTCCGGTTATATCCTCGTCATTCAGGCGCACGGACCCTTTGCGCAGTTTCAGCATGCCGAACACGGCCTTCATGGCGGTGGATTTGCCTGCACCATTGGGGCCGACAATCACGGCAATCTGGCCTTTATCCACCGCAATAGTGCAGTCATGCAGAATATCCGCGCCGCCATATCCGCCGGTCATGGCTTCGCCTATCAGAACGGGCTTATCCATGGCGCGCACCTTTTGCGTTGTTCATCTTGCCCCAAATACTCATGCTGTCGGCGCGCAACCACATCACAACGCGCCCTCCTCGGCTTTGACCTTGTTTTTCAGGCCGGTGCCCAGATAGGCCTCTATGACCTGTTCATTCGATTTGATCTCGTCCAGCGTGCCTTGGGCCAGAACCTTGCCTTCGGCCATGCAGATCACCGGATCACAGATGCGGCCAATGAATTCCATGTCATGTTCAATCACAACAAAGGTATAGCCCTGTTCCTTGTTCAGGCGCACAATCGCATCGGCAATGGTGTTCAGCAGGGTGCGGTTCACGCCTGCGCCCACTTCGTCCAGAAACACGATGCGCGCATCGGTCATCATGGTGCGGCCCAGTTCCAGCAGCTTTTTCTGGCCGCCCGAAATCTGCCCCGCTTTTTCATCGGCGATATGATCGATGGTCAGGAATTCCAGCACTTCATCGGCGCGCGCACGGATGCGGCGTTCTTCTTCGCGCACGCGGGCACCATGGAACCACGCCGACCACAGGTTTTCACCCGATTGCGCGGGGGGGACCATCATCAGGTTTTCGCGCACACTCATGGAATGGAATTCATGCGCAATCTGGAAGGTCCGCAGCAGGCCCTTGGCAAACAGCGCATGCGGGGGCAGGCCGGTGATGTCATCGCCTTCCATCAGCACGCGGCCGGATGTGGGGGGCAGCACGCCCGCGATGACATTGAAAAGCGTTGTCTTGCCCGCACCGTTGGGGCCGATCAACCCGGTGATCGATCCCTTTTCAATTTCCAGCGATGCGCCGTCAACGGCATGGAACCCGCCGAAATGCTTGTGCAGGTTCTCGACCCTGATCATGGCCATATGTGTTACTCCCTGTCCGCCACACCTGTTTTCCGCCACACCTGTTTTCCGCCGCACCTGTTTTCCGGTGGTATCGGAAAACGGCCCGAGGGGTTTCCTCGGGCCGTTGGATCCTGTCGGATCCTTTTCGTGGTTAGTGGAACTGAACCGTGACGAACTCGCCGCCTTCGACGACATATTCACGGTAGAATCCAGCGGCTTCGCCCGGGCCTACAAGCTCGACATTGGTGGCGCCGATATAGTTGATTTCGCCACCATCAGCCAGAATTTGCAGACCGCGTGCCAGATCACCCGGCAGGATTTCCTCGCCCGGGGCGTTGGCCACGTTCAGGATGTTTGCGGCAATCCCTTCGGGTGTCGCTTCGCCCGCAGCCTGTGCGGCCAGTGCCAGAAGGGCTGCTGCGTCATAGCTTTCGCGGGTGAAGCTTGATTCCGAGTTGATACCAGCCGCCTGAGCAAGCGCACTGAACGCTTCGGTTCCATCACCTGCGGCCCAGGGGATCGTGCCGATCGTGCCTTCCAGCGCTTCGCCGACAGATGCGATCAGTTCATCCCCGAACATCCCGTCGCCCATGGCGAACTGATCAAATGCACCCAATTCATACGCTGTGCGCAGCACCGAACCGCCGCCATCGGTATAGCCCAGAATGACCAGTGCATCGCCGCCGGCTGCTGCCAATGTGCCAACCTCTGCCGAGTAGTCGCCACGGCCATCTTCATGCGGGACGCGTGCGGTCACAGTGCCCCCTAATGCCTCGAACGAGGATACGAACGCATCCGCAAACCCTGCGCCATAATCGACATTCACATAAGACACGGCCACATTGTCGATGCCGCGTTCCATCAGCACACTGGCCATTACTTCACCCTGACGCGCATCAGAAGGCGATGTGCGGTAGAACAGGCCATTCGATTCGGTTGTGGTAAATGCGGGCGAGGTGGCCGAGGGCGAGATCATCGGCACACCGGCGGACATGGCCACGTTCTGCAAGACAGCCATGGTAACGCCCGAGCAATCCGCGCCCATGATCGCGACCACGCCATCAGAGGAAATCATACGTTCTGCCGCGGCCTGAGCGGCGGAGGAGTCAACGCATGTCGAATCAGCGCGCACAGGCGTGATGGTGGAACCGCCAAGGAACAGCCCGCTTTCGCTGATTTCACTCCATGCCAGTTCTGCACTGTCGGCCATGTAAGGTGTGACAGATTCAATCGGGCCAGTGAAGCCAAGCAGCACGCCCATCTTGATTTCATCCGCGAATGCAGTGCCTGCCGAGAAGGCCAGCGCGGTGCTTGCAAGAAGCAGCTTTTTCATAAGGTATCTCCCATAGGGTTTTGTTATCATTTCTGTCCTGTGCCGGTCCGGCACGGAACCGGCGGCTTTGACCGCCCTGCATTATGCGTAGCATGGCGATTTGTTTCAGAAAAGACGTTTTGACGCTCTGCGCGCAAGGTCGCCCCGCAGGCGGGCGCAGGGTGTCAAATATCGGTCACTTCATAGCTGCGCATGATGCCAGTCGTCGCCTGTCCCCATGCACTGGCCTTTACCCGTCGCTGATGGGCGTCAAATGCCGCGCGGGTCGTGAAACGCTCGGACACAGTCCAGACAAGCGGGTCTGCATCTTGCGTCACATCGAATTGCAGGCAGCCTGCTTCGGCGCGCGACAGGCGGATATGTTCCGGCAGGTGGCGGCGCACAATTTCAGCCTGCGCGGCATCTGCGCAACGCAGCACACCGTGAAGCACGACAGGCATTATTCCAGTTCAATCGTGCCGGGGGGTTTGGACGTGCAATCATAAAAGACACGGTTGATCCCGCGCACTTCATTGATGATTCGCGTGGATGTTTCGCCCAAGAATTCATGCGTGAACGGATAGTAATCCGCAGTCATGCCGTCCACAGACGTTACCGCCCGCAATGCCAGCGCGAAATCATAGGTGCGCCCGTCGCCCATGACGCCCACGGTGCGCATGGGCAGAATGGCAGCGAATGCCTGCCAGATGTCATCATACAGCCCATGGCGGCGGATCTGGTCGATATAGACCGCATCCGCACGGCGCAGGATTTCCAGCTTCTCGCGCGTGATTTCACCGGGGCAGCGTATGGCAAGGCCGGGGCCGGGGAAGGGGTGGCGGCCAATGAATTTTTCGGGAAGCCCCAGTTCACGCCCCAGCGCGCGCACTTCATCCTTGAACAATTCGCGCAGCGGTTCCACCAGTTTCAGGCCCATCTTTTCAGGCAGGCCGCCGACATTGTGGTGGCTTTTGATGGTCACGGACGGCCCGCCGGAAAAGCTGACCGATTCGATGACATCGGGATACAGCGTGCCTTGGGCCAGAAATTCCGCGCCATCAATCTGGCTGGCGTATTTCTGGAACACATCAATGAACAATCGCCCGATGATTTTGCGCTTGGTTTCCGGGTCGGAAACGCCGTCCAACTCGCCAAGGAACAGATCGGCCTCATCCGCGTGAATCAGCGGAATGTTGTAATTGTCGCGGAACATGGTCACGACTTCTTCGGCCTCGTTCAGGCGCAGCAGGCCATGGTCCACGAACACGCAGGTCAACTGGTCGCCGATGGCTTCGTGTATCAACACGGCCGCCACGGAACTGTCGACGCCGCCGGACAAGCCGCAAATCACCTGCTTGTCGCCCACCTGTTCGCGGATGCGCGCAATCGCCTCATCCTTGTAGGATGCCATCGTCCAGTCGCCGGTGAACCCTGCCAGCCGGACGAAATTTTCGTAAAGTTTCGCGCCATTGGGGGTGTGGTGCACTTCGGGGTGGAATTGCACGGCAAAGAAATTTCGTGACGGGTCGGCGGTAATCGCAAAGGGCGCACCGGGCGATGTGCCGAATACCTGAAATCCGGGCGCGATGCGGCTGACATGGTCACCGTGACTCATCCAGACCTGTTCGCGGCCATCCGCGAACCACCCATCCAGCAAGGGCAGGCGGTCGGCGGCAGGCGTGACATATGCGCGCCCGAATTCGGCAGTGCCATGGCCGGTTTCAACCAATCCGCCCAGTTCCTGCATCATCACCTGTTGGCCATAGCAAATGCCAAGGACAGGCACGCCAAGCGTAAACACCGCTTTGGGTGGGCGGGGGGACCCTGCACGCGTGACCGAATCAGGGCCGCCCGACAGGATGATCGCCTTGGGCGCGAATTCGGCCAGAAATGCGTCGTCCACCTGCTGATAGGGGTGGATTTCGCAATACACACTCAGTTCCCGCAGGCGGCGCGCGATAAGCTGCGTGACCTGAGAACCGAAATCGATGATCAGAAGGCGTTGATGCTGGGTCATGCCGCCCCGATTAAGTCAAGCCTGCGCGCCCTGCAAGGGCCTAAAAGGGGTATCACGCGTCAATGCACAGGATTTGCAGGTCGGCAACATTCGTGCCCGTGGCGCCCGTCACAAGCAGATCATCGGCCAATTCCAGCGCGTGGTAGCTGTCGTTATTGGCCAGCAGTGCCGCCGGATCCCCCCCCGCCGCCCGTATGCGCGCCAGCGTGTCGCCATCGACCACCGCGCCTGCCGCATCTGTCGGGCCATCGCGCCCGTCCGTGCCGCCCGACAAAAAACGCCAGCCTGCAACGCCGTCCAGCGCGGTGGCCACCCGCAGCGCCAGTTCCTGATTGCGCCCGCCGCGCCCTGTGCCTTGCAGCCGGACGGTCGTTTCCCCGCCAAACAGCGCAACACGCGGCCCGCCACCATCGCGCACCGTCTGCACAATGCGTTCTGCGGCGCAGCCCACATCGCCGGTCAGTGCATCTGAAAGGATCAAAGCGCCGTCACAGGCGCGCGCCATTGCATCTAGGGACATACGATTCGACCCGATCAGCCGGTTGTCGGCATCGGGCAGGGGAGATGTGTCCTCGCGTCTCGCCAGTGCATCGCGCGCGGCCTGTGGCAGGCGGTCCCATAACCCGGACGTGGCCAGCAGCGCGCGGACCTCATCGCGTGTGGCAATGGGTGCCACAGTTGGGCCGGATGCAATGGCGCGCAGATCATCCCCGATGACATCTGACAGAATCATTGCCTGCACCTGTGCAGGTGCCGCCATGCGCAGCAACCCGCCCCCCTTCATGCGCGACAGGTGCTGGCGCACGGCATTCATGGTCACAATATCCAGCCCCGCGCCCAGCAGCAGATCATTGACCTGTGCCTTGTCCGACAGCGACAGGCCGGCCACAGGTGCGGGCACCAGTGCCGAACCACCACCGGACACAAGCACCAGCACAACGTCTTTCGCGCGGGTTCGTGCCAGCATTTTCTGTATGGCCAGTCCCGCCTGCATTCCGTTTTCATCAGGAACAGGATGGCCCGCAGCCATCACGCGCGCCCCGTCCAGCGATTCGGCGTTTTCATAGTTGGTCACCACAAGGGCTGCATGTGGTGCGGGCAAAACCGACAATGCGGCCTGCATCATGGCGCGGGCGGCCTTGCCTATGGCCAGCACATAAAGCCGCGCGCCATCGGGCAGATGCAAGGGCGCGTCGGCCAATGCGTCGCACACTGCCGCATGCGGGTCAGCGGCACGCACGCCCGTTTTGAAAAGCCGGGTCATCTGCACGCGGGTCAACATTTTGTCCCCCTCCTTGACATGATAGCGCTATCTGCGCGTCGCCCCCTTTTGCCACTGTCGCGCGGAACGGCACAACCCGCTTTCGGTTGGCGGTGGGCCGCAGGGCTTGCTATAGGGGCGCGACGCAACGCATAATCTGACCGGTCCAAGGGAGTAATCATGTTTGATCTGACAGGAAAAACCGCGCTGGTAACTGGCGCATCGGGGGGTATCGGTGCCGAAATTGCGCGGGCGCTGCATGGCGCTGGCGCGGTGGTCGCGCTTTCGGGCACGCGCGAAGGTCCGTTGCAGGAACTGGCGCAGGATCTGGGCGAACGCGCGCATGTGCTGCCTTGCAACCTGTCGGAACCGGACGCTGTCGAAGCCCTGCCAAAGCGCGCGATCGAGGCCATGGGCAGCCTGGATATTCTGGTCAACAATGCCGGTATCACCCAAGATAACCTGTTGATGCGCATGAGCGATAATCAGTGGCAAAAAGTGCTGGATGTGAACCTGACCGCCGCCATGCGGCTGATGCGGGGCAGTTTGCGTGGCATGATGAAAGCGCGCTGGGGGCGGATTGTGAATATCAGTTCCGTCGTGGGGGCAACCGGCAATCCGGGCCAGACGAATTATGTCGCGGCCAAAGCGGGGCTGGTCGGCATGTCGAAAGCGCTGGCGCAGGAAGTTGCCTCTCGCGGGATCACGGTGAACTGTGTGGCGCCGGGCTTTATTGCGACGCCCATGACCGATGCGCTGAATGACGACCAGAAAGCGGCGATCAATGCGCGCATACCAGCAGGCCGTATGGGCAGCCCCGCCGATATTGCCGCCGCAGTGCTGTATCTTGCCAGTCAGGAAGCGGGCTATGTCACGGGGGCGGTTGTTCATGTTAATGGTGGCATGGCGATGGTCTAAGCTGCGCGCTTGCGGTGGCGCGGCGCTGTGCTATGAAAGTGAGAGAGCCGGTTTTCAGAACCGCAATACTCTTGACCTGCGGGCTTGAAGGCCCTATTGGGCGCGCAACACACCGCCGATTACTGGCGGATTGGGGACATTTCAGGCCGGATACCGGCGAAAAACCGAGAGGAAGAACATGAGCGATATCGCAGATCGTGTGAAGAAAATCGTTGTCGAGCATCTTGGCGTCGAAGAAGGCAAGATCACCGAAGGCGCGTCCTTCATCGACGATCTGGGCGCAGACAGCCTTGATACCGTTGAGTTGGTGATGGCGTTTGAAGAAGAATTCGGCATTGAAATTCCTGATGATGCCGCCGAAAATATCCAGACTTTTGGCGATGCAGTGAAATTCATCACGGAAGCTGCCTGAAACTTCCGTTGTTTTCAGAATATGAAACGCCACCCCAAAAGGGTGGCGTTTTGCGTTTTTTCGCCCCAGACTGATCGGCAGGTTCCCGCAGCTTGCCGCTTTGTGAGCAATCACGCCATGCTCAACCCTTTCCCTGCGGGCCAAATCCCGCTATCAGAACGATAATATGGGCTTGCAGACAGAAGAGAGGGCACATGCGCAGGGTTGTCGTCACAGGGCTTGGAATGGTTACACCGCTGGCTTGCGGCGTCGAGGAAACATGGGCGCGCCTGTTGGCGGGCCAATCGGGCGCAGGCACGATCACGCGCTTTGACGCCAGCCATCTGACCACCACCTATGCATGCGAGATTCCGCGCGGTGACGGAACCGACGGGACATTCAACCCCGATGACTGGATGGAACCCAAAGAGGCCCGTAAGGTCGATGAATTCATCCTCTACGGGGTTGCCGCCGCCGATCAGGCCGTGCGCGATTCCGGCTGGATGCCCGAAGATGAAGACAGCCGTTGCCGCACGGGTGTGATGATCGGATCGGGCATAGGCGGGCTGTCCAGTATCGCAGAAACGGCAGTGCTGCTGAAAGAACGCGGGCCGCGCCGGGTGTCGCCCTTCTTCATTCCGGGCGCGCTGATCAACCTGGTGTCGGGGCATGTCAGCATCCGCTTCGGGTTCAAAGGCCCGAATCACGCAGTTGTCACGGCCTGCTCGACGGGCGCACATGCCATTGGCGATGCCGCGCGCCTGATTGCGTTTGGTGATGCCGATGTCATGGTTGCAGGCGGGGCCGAAAGCCCGATTTCGGAAATCGGCATTGCCGGGTTCAATGCCTGCAAGGCGCTGTCAACAAAACGGGCCGACGACCCCAAAGCCGCCAGCCGTCCCTATGATGCGGACCGCGACGGTTTCGTGATGGGCGAAGGTGCCGGTGTGGTGGTGCTGGAAGAATATGAACATGCCAAAGCGCGCGGCGCCAAAATCTACGCCGAGGTGTTGGGCTATGGCATGTCGGGTGATGCCTATCATATCACTGCCCCGTCCGAAGATGGGGACGGTGCCCTGCGGTCGATGAAGGCCGCAGTGGCGCGCGCGGGCATTCACCCGTCAGAACTGGATTACATCAACGCGCATGGCACATCCACGATGGCGGATGTGATTGAATTGGCCGCGGTCGAAAGACTGTTGGGCGACAGTGCGGCCAAGGCCACCATGTCGTCGACAAAATCGGCGATCGGGCATTTGCTGGGGGCCGCGGGTGCGGTTGAAGTGATTTTCTGCATTCTGGCAATCCGTGACCAGATAGCGCCGCCCACACTGAACCTTGACACGCCCGCTGTGGAAACCCCGCTTGATCTGGCCCCGAAATCCGCGCGTAAACGTGACATACGGCTTACGTTGTCCAACAGCTTCGGCTTCGGTGGCACGAATGCCAGCCTGATCCTTGGAAAGATTGACAACTGATGGTGCGCCATATTGTAGCAAATGCCCTGACACTTATGATTGTTGGCCTTGTTGGTGTGGCAATCATCATTTCGGCAGGTAAGCGGCAATTTTCTGGCCCCGGCCCGTTGTCGCAGGCGGTGTGTTTTCGTGTGGAACCCGGATCATCGCTGCGGGTTGTATCGCGCGGACTGGCCGAGCAGGGCGCCATCGCATCCGAGCAGGTGTTTCGCATCGGCGCACAATATAGCGACCGCGCGGACCAGTTGCGCTTCGGGTCATATTTGGTTCCCGAAGCGGCCTCGATGGATGAGATACTTGATATTCTGACACGCGGCGGGGCGTCGACATGCGGCAGCGAAATCCAGTATCGCATCGGGGTAACACGCATCGAGACATTGGTGCGTGAACTGGACCCCGCGACGCAACGGTTTGAAACCGTTGTGCAATTTGAAGCGGGGCAGGAACCGCCTGAAGAATATGCAGGTTTTGCGTCCCAGTCGGATATGCAGTATCGCGTGACAATCGCCGAAGGCGCAACCAGCTGGCAGATTTGGGAAGGGGTCCGTCTGGCCGAATTTCTGGACGGCGAGGTGGGCGATGTGCCGCCGGAAGGCATGCTTGCCCCTGACAGTTATTCTGTCACACGCAATTCCGACCGCCAGACCCTGCTTGCGGAAATGCAAACTCGACAAGACGCCATTCTGGCACAGCTTTGGGACAATCGCGCCGAAGAACTGCCTTATGACAACCCGCAAGAAGCGCTTATCATGGCGTCCATTGTCGAGAAGGAAACCGGCGTGGCCGATGAGCGCCGCCAGGTCGCCAGTGTCTTTGTAAACCGCCTGCGCATGCCGATGCGACTGCAAACCGACCCGACCGTCATTTACGGGATCACCGAAGGGCGCGGCGTGTTGGGGCGTGGCCTGCGGCGGTCTGAACTTGACGCTGTAACGCCTTATAATACCTACCGTATTGACGGCTTGCCGCCGACGCCCATTGCCAACCCGGGGCGCGCAGCCATTGCGGCGGCGCTTGACCCTGACGACACACCATATCTGTATTTCGTGGCCGATGGCACAGGGGGCCACACGTTCAGCACAAACCTTTCGGATCATAACAGCGCTGTTGCCCGCTGGCGCGAGATCGAGGCCGAAATGCGCGAACAACAACAGCCTGATTGAGAGCTTTCGCATAGGTCACATGGAAAAGGGGCGCTTGAAAGCGCCCCTTTTCAGTATGTTGCAGCTTGTTCTTAACTTATGAACAGCGCTGAACGCGCTTAGGCCAGCATGGTGACCGGGTTTTCCAGATAGGCGACCACTTCTTTCAGGAATTCAGCCCCTAAGGCCCCGTCAATGACGCGGTGATCCACCGAAAGGGTCATCGACATGACGATCGCCACCTTCAATTCGCCATCCGCACCGACGACGGGTTTTTTCACGCCAGCCCCAACGGCCAGAATGGACCCGTGCGGCGGGTTGATGACGGCATCGAAATTTTCAATCCCGAACATGCCAAGATTGGACACGGCCATAGCACCGCCTACATATTCATGCGGGGCCAGTTTCTTGTTGCGCGCACGTCCGGCAAGGTCTTTCATCTCTGCCGACAGGGCAGACAGCGATTTCAGATGCGCATCTTTCAACACGGGCGTGAACAACCCGCCTTCGATGGCAACGGCAACCGCCACGTCTGACGGCTTCAGCCGCAGAATCCTGTCACCGGCCCAGACTGCATTGCAATCGGGAACGGCCTGTAGGGCCATGGCACAGGCCTTGATGATGAAATCATTGACCGACAGTTTGACACCGCGCGATTCAAGCTGCTTGTTCAGGTTGGCGCGGAACGCCATCAGCGCATCAAGCTGCACATCGCGGCGCAGATAGAAATGCGGGATGGTTTGTTTGGCCTCTGTCAGGCGGCTGGCGACTGTCCGGCGCATGCCATCCAGCTTGACCTCTTCATAATCGCGCCCTTCATACATGCGGGCCACCTGATCTGCGCTTGGGCCAGTCGCCATTGCGGCGGCCTCAGTGGGGGCTGCACTGGCTGCGGGTTTCGCGTGGTCCAGATCGGCCTTGACGATACGGCCATGCGGGCCGGACCCTGAGACTTGCGCAAGATCAATTCCCTTGTCGGCGGCAATACGCCGCGCAAGCGGCGAGGCAAAGATACGCTTGCCGTCCTTGGCCGGTGTGGGGGGGGCGGCCGCGGCGGAGGCCCCTGCGGGGGCCGCCTTCGCGCCCGCGTCAGCCGCAGGTGCGGCTTCCGGCGCATCAGCGCTGGCGGGGGGGCTGGCGGTCTGGATGTCATCGGCGCTTTCGCCATCTTCCAAAAGCACGGCGATGGGGGTGTTGACCTTCACCCCCTCGGACCCGGCCTCTATCAGGATCTTGCCGATGATACCTTCATCCACGGCTTCAAATTCCATCGTGGCCTTGTCGGTTTCAATCTCGGCCAGAATGTCGCCGGAGGAGACGCTGTCGCCTTCCTTGACCAGCCATTTTGCAAGCGTGCCTTCTTCCATCGTGGGCGACAGGGCGGGCATCAGGATTTCTGTAGGCATGTGTTCCCTCCCTTAACGATAGGTGACTTTGCGCGCGGCCTCGACCACTTCGTCGGTGGTGACCAGCGCAAGCTTTTCAAGATTGGCGGCATAGGGCATGGGCACATCCTTGCCAGTCAGGTTGATGACCGGCGCATCCAGATAGTCGAATGCCCGTTCCATGACGACCGACGTGATGTAATTGCCGACCGAGCCTTGCGGATAGCCTTCTTCAACCGTGATCAGACGGTTGGTTTTCATGACCGAGGCAAGGATCGCATCGGTGTCCATGGGCCGGATCGTGCGCAGGTCGATGACTTCTGCACTGATCCCGTCCTTGGCCAGACGTTCGGCCGCTTCCAGCGCATAGGTCATGCCGATCCCGAAGCTGACGATGGTGACATCCGATCCTTCGCGCCAGATTTTGGCCTTGCCGAAGGGCACGGTGAAATCATCGAGCACAGGCACATCAAAGCTGCGTCCATACAGGATTTCGTTTTCCAGAAAGACAACCGGATTGGGGTCGCGGATGGCTTGTTTCAGCAGGCCTTTTGCATCGGCTGCGGAATAGGGCATCACGACCTTCAGGCCCGGAATCTGGGCATACCATGCGGCGTAGCACTGGCTGTGCTGCGCGCCCACGCGTGCGGCAGCGCCATTGGGGCCACGGAACACAATCGGACAGCCCATCTGGCCGCCGGACATATAAAGGGTTTTCGCCGCAGAGTTCAGGATCTGATCAATCGCCTGCATGGCAAAGTTGAAGGTCATGAATTCGACAATGGGGCGCAGGCCCCCGAAAGCCGCACCAACCCCGATACCGGCAAAACCGTGTTCGGTAATCGGCGTGTCAATCACGCGGCGGGCGCCGAATTCGTCCAGCAACCCTTGGGTAATCTTGTAGGCGCCCTGATATTCGGCGACCTCTTCTCCCATGATGAAGACTTCGTCATGGGCGCGCATTTCTTCGGCCATGGCGTCGCGCAGGGCTTCGCGCACAGTCTGGGTTTTCATCTTCGTGCCATCGGGCCAGTCTGGGCTGGTATCGGGCGCGGGCGCAGCAGGGGCGGCGGCCTTCGCGGGGGCCCCTTCGGGGGCCGCCTTGTCAGCCGCGTCAGCCGCCGCGGGCGCAGATGTTGCGATATCATCCGCGCTTTCGCCGTCTTCCAGCAGCACGGCGATGGCGGTGTTGACCTTGACCCCTTCGGTGCCTGCGTCAATCAGGATCTTGCCAATGATCCCTTCATCGACGGCCTCGAATTCCATCGTGGCCTTGTCGGTTTCAATTTCTGCCAGAATGTCACCGGCGCTTACAGTATCGCCTTCTTTCACCAGCCATTTGGCCAGTGTGCCTTCCTCCATCGTGGGAGAGAGTGCGGGCATCAGTATTTCGGTTGCCATGTTTCCTGTCCCCCCTGTCAAGCGTTCTGCGGCACGCTGGATGCGTAGATGTCGGTCCAAAGTTCTTCCAGCGCGGGTTCCGGGCTTTCCTTGGAAAATTCTGCCGCCTCGTTCACGACGGCCTTGATTTCCTTGTCGATGGTCTTCAGGTCATCCTCGCTGGCATGTTTGCCCTGCAACAGCAGGTCGCGCACATGCTCGATCGCGTCGCGTTCCTCGCGGATTTTCTGAACCTCGTCGCGGGTGCGGTATTTCGCAGGGTCCGACATGGAATGCCCGCGATAGCGGTAGGTCATAACCTCAAGAATATACGGTCCCTTGCCTGCGCGGCAATGTGCGACAGCCTTTTCGCCAGCCGCCTTGACGGCAAGCACATCCATACCGTCCACTTCCTCGCCCTTGATGCCGTAGGCTGCGCCGCGTTCCCACAGGCTTGGGGATTTGGTGGCGCGCTGCACGGATGTGCCCATGGCGTATTTGTTGTTCTCAATGACAAAAATCACCGGCAAATCCCACAACATGGCCATGTTATAGGTTTCATAAACCTGGCCCTGATTGGCTGCACCATCGCCGAAATAGGTGAAGGTGACGTTGTCATTGCCCTTATACATGTCCGAGAACGCCAGACCTGCGCCAAGTGGCACCTGCGCGCCGACAATGCCGTGCCCGCCATAGAAATGCTTTTCCTTGGAGAACATGTGCATCGAGCCGCCCTTGCCCTTGGAATAGCCCCCTTCGCGCCCGGTCAGTTCGGCCATGACGCCCTTGGGGTCCATTCCGCAGGCCAGCATATGGCCATGATCGCGGTAGGATGTGATGCGTTTGTCGCCTTCTTTTGCTGCGGCTTCCAGACCGACAACAACGGCTTCCTGCCCGATATACAGGTGGCAGAACCCGCCGATCAGGCCCATTCCGTAAAGCTGACCTGCCTTTTCCTCGAATCGGCGGATCAATAACATGTCGCGGTAATATCCCAGCAACTCTTCAGCCGAGACGTTTGATTTCGCGGCAGTTTTCCGTGTGGCCATAACTGGCAGCCCTCCCGTCAAAAGTGATAGTTCAACGTTAAACAATTAAATAGCGCAATTTTTTACAGGTTGCGAGTGTTTTTCGAAAAAACGGCTATGCACCCTGAGAATGCCCGCTAACGGGCATGAAAAATCATCAGTACAGGGGGGGATCAGCAGGGTTTGGCGATCAGCAGGTCCGCAGGGGGGGCGCGCATCAGGTCGCGGGCATAATTGCCAAGACTGTCAGCTTTTTTGCCTGAATCGCTGCCAATAACAATCAGATCAGGTTGCAGTTCATTGATGCGAAATTGAAGCACTTCATGAACACCACCGGGCACGATTTCGGGCATATTCAACTTCGTAGGCAACCCGTCCATGCGCATGAACGCCTCTCGCAACAGCATGGTCTGGGTCATGGCGGCACTTTCTTCGGCGTCGAAGTTGGGCAGTTTGTCCTTCAGCGACAGTTGCAAGGCGTGAATGGCGTTAAATTCCGCATCTGGCGCAAGGCGTCCGGCCGTCGCCAAGGCTTGTGCGGATGCAGGCGCGAAGGTGATTGCGCCCAGCACACGACGATAGGGCAGTGCGCCTGCGGTATGGGCAATCAGAACCGGACAGGTCACCGCAAGCGTGATGCGTTCCATGGTGGTCAGGCGCAACGTGTCCAGCACGGCGCGCACCTTATGCAGACCCAGAACCACAAGATCGGCCGATATGTCATGTGCAGTCCGGGAAATGATATCCTCGACCGAACCCGATGCAATGACCTGATCTATTGCGACATCAGAATATTGCTGTCTGATTTGCGCAAAGGCGGCTTCGATCTTGCTTCTATCGCTGGGGTTTCTGCGCAATCTGAAACGTGCGACTGTCCCGTTGCGTTCGGGAATGGCGTGCGCCAGAACAACCTTTGCCCCCAGCGCACGCGCCAGTGCGGCCGCACGCTCGGGGGCTGCTGCTGATCGTTTTTTCAAGTCCGTTGCTACAAGGATCGTTTTTATGGCAGCCAACGCAGGGTCCCGTCATGCACTGAAATTATGGGATGCACTCATAGCAGATCAGATCAAAGCCGTCACTTTGCTTTCGTGGCCTTCGGTCAGGAACGTGTGAAAATCATGTCGCGCATTGGCCCGGACAGCATATCTGACGACATTTCCTGCGCAAAATGGGGTTTGTGGTTCAAATTCGGATAGCGTGCTTCCAGATCGGATTTCAGCGCAGCAGGCAACCGGGTCACGGCGGCGCGCGACACCAGCATGCTTTCCATTGGCACGCCTTCTGCATAGATGATCTGATGCGCGTCAAATGCCAGACTGTAATAATCCACAAACCCGCCCTCATTCTGGGTGATCCCCGCTGACCCGACAAGGTGATGCGCCTGTAGCAGCACTTCGGCGCGGTGGCCCAGCCGTTTGTCCCCCCGCTGATAGACGAAAATACGTTGGCGGGGGGCAAGTTTCAGACTGCGCAGATTGCCCATCCCGCCTTCGGGAATGACAACCGGGGCAAACGCCCCATAGCCGCGCAAGGTGACCTTGCCCAGCCAACGCACCGGTTGCGCGCCATGATCACGCGTCAGCACCATGTCGCCTTGATCCAGCTGCTCGATGGGGACAAGGCTGCCATCGGCCATGGTCACCCGTGTTCCCGCCCCGAAGCATCCATGGACGATTTCGGACAAGCGCAGTGCGGTGTCCGTGGTGTCGATGTCTATCAGGGAATAGCTGGTGCCTGCGCGTATGGGGCTAAGCGGCAAGCCAAATCGCCGCCCGTCTATTGCAAGCAAGATCACATCAAGAATATCGCCATCCTGCGCCATGAACCGCAACTGGCACAGGGGGCTGACTGTCGTGTTGCCGGGCAATATATGCGCATGGTCTTCCACCACTGTGATTGTGGTGCCAAGATGTAGGGTCAGCGGGTGAAAAGTTCTGTTGGGCTTCAGGTAGTATATGTCCCCAAGCGCGCATGTTTCCGGCGGGCCAAGGGCGTCACCCTCGTTTATGCCCCAACTGACCACAAAGTCATTCGCGGAAAACACTTCGCATTCGTATTTCGTCCCTGACATGCCGTACCTTTGTCCCAAATCTTCCTCTCTTCAGATGCGAAACGCGTGCAACATCCGAAAGTTTCGACGATTGATCAAATTGGGATTAATGTCTTGCCCGCTCGAATAACCTGCGCAAAGGATGTTCCGCTGATCGGCAAAACTGGGACTTATCCCGTGCGCGGCATGGGCGACAGCATAGATATGAATAATGCAATAGCAAGCATGTCAGGAAAGAATTATCATTGGCGTCGGACATCACCGACGCCAATGCGCGGGGCTGGGATATGGGCTGATTGCAGTCTGGGCCTAGTTCACGCGGGTCCAAAGCTGCTCGCGGCATATACCAATCACACACCCTGAAACCCCAAGTTGATTTGGGCGCAACTCCATTCTGGAATTATAGGTGCGGTCGCGATCGGGCGCGTAGACGCGGCCATTGCGGTACTGGCCATCCCCTTGCGGTTCCATATCCCAGACAATGGCGCGCCCGATATTGGGCGAGTCGATCTGCTGCGCGTTGCCATCAAAGGCCGCGACCAGCCCGCCACAGATTTTTCCGTTGGAACAGGTCTGTATCTGGACATGGCCGAAATTCCCGTTGTCATCGGGGGCTGTTTTCCAAAGCCCGTGTGCCGGATCTGCCAGCGCAGGTGCTGCAAGAATGGCCAGCAGGGCCGCCGCGAGTGCTGTCTTGTGCATGTTTACTCCTCCCTGAGTGGGACAAGTTTTGTCCTATTGCGTTTCTGTGGCAAGCACGACCTCGCGTCAGGTATGCAGCAAGTGCCGCAGCAAAAAGGCGCCCGCGAAGGCGCCTTTTCGTCGGTTTGCAGTGATGCCCGTCTAGCCGCGGGGTTCGCTTAGCAGCCCCTTGATCAAGGCATAGCACGCCAAAATCAGCACAACCGCGAAGGGCAGACCCGTTGATACAGATGCAGCCTGAAGCGCGGCCAACCCGCCGCCGATCAGCAAGGCCGCTGCAACCAGCCCTTCAAAGATCACCCAGAATACGCGCTGGCTGACGGGTGCATTGATCTTGCCGCCCGCAGTGATGGTATCGATCACCAGCGACCCTGAATCCGACGATGTCACGAAAAACACAATCACCAGAATGATCGCAATCGTTGACGTGATCGCTGCCAGCGGCAGTTCAGACAACATCCCGAACAGCGACAGTTCCGGCACATAGGCGTCGATGACATAGCCATACACCGCGCTTTCGGACACAGTGTTGATCAACTGGTCGATCGCTGTGCCGCCAAATATCGTCATCCAGATGGCGGAAACAATTGTTGGTATCAGCAACACGCAAGTGATGAATTCACGCACTGTGCGACCACGGCTGACACGGGCAATAAACATACCCACGAAAGGCGACCAGCTGATCCACCACGCCCAGTAGAATGCGGTCCAGCCTTGGCGGTAGCCGTCATCTTCACGCCCGACCGGGTTGGACAATGCACCGATTTCGCTGAAATACGCGCCCAGATTGCCGAAGAACTGGGTCACCAGCGTCAGCGTCGGCCCGACCAGCAACACGAAAGCCATCAGCAAGATAGCAAGGCCCATGTTGATTTCCGACAGCACTTTCACACCGCCATCAAGCCCGCGCAACACGGAAATCAGCGCCATGCCGGTGATCACCGCAATCAGGATAACCGATGCCGTGACCGTATCATTGATGCCTTCTATCCCGAACACAAATCCTATACCCGCAGATGCCTGCTGCGCGCCCAGGCCCAATGATGTGGCCAGCCCGAACAGCGTTGCAAACACGGCCAGAATATCAATGATATGGCCCGGCCAGCCCCAGATGCGTTCGCCGAAAATAGGGTAGAAGATAGACCGAACGGTCAGCGGCAGCCCCTTGTTATAGGCAAACAGCGCCAGCGACAGCGCAACAACCGCATAGATGGCCCAAGGGTGCAGACCCCAGTGATAGATAGTCGCGGCCATCGCCGTCAGGCGTGCAGCCTCGACCGCGGCCGGGTCGGCCAGGACGCCGTCCACAATGCCAATGTCGCGCATCAGCGGTTGATCGCCCCATGGCGTGCCGAAGTAATAGACAGGTTCGAGCACCCCAAAGAACATCAAGCCAATGCCCATGCCGGCGGCAAACAGCATCGCGAACCACCCTGCATAGCTGTAATCAGGCGTCGCATCGACACCGCCCAGCCGCACCTTGCCCAAGGGCGACACCAGAATGCCCAGACAGACCAGTACGAACAGGTTGCCTGCCATCAGGAAGAACCAGTCAAAACTGGATGTCAGGAACCCGCGCAAATCGGTGAACAGGGGGCCAATCTGGTTCTGAAAGGCCAGTGTGATAATCACGAACGCCGCCACAACCAGCCCCGAAACCACGAAGACAGGATTGTGGATGTCCAGCCCGAAGGCGCCGATTCTCGGGGTTATGTTGTCCTGACCGACTTCATAATCGGTGTCGATGATGTCGGACGCCCCTTCAGGTTCCGGCAATGCGTCAGATGGTTCCGTCTGTTGATTTTCATCGTCATGTTCTGACATTTTTTTCTCCGGTTTCTGTGACGGGCGCGGGGGGAATGCCGTCCTGTACCCGCGCTTTCGCGATGATGATGCGTCAGCGGCCCGTTGGCCTAGCGCACCAGAAAGACCGATACGTTGGCGCGTGCGGCAATCGTGTCGCCATGCCCGGCCCACACATAATCCAGTGCTGTGGGGGCATGGGTCTGCATCACCACAAGATCGCCACCAAGATCGTCAATGGCAGCAAGCAGCGTTTTGTCCGTATCTATGGTCGGGTCGGGGCTGATACGGGCAGATGCACTGCTTTTCAGCCCATGTGCCGTGCCTTGCTCGTCCGCAAAGGCCCGTAGTTTGGCTTCATATTCTTTGGGGTTATGGGCCAACGCACTGGGCGTTGTGCCGGTTACGCCGACAAAGCAGATTTCAGCTTTGTAGTGATTTGCCAGATCAATCGCGGTCTGTAGCGCCTTGGACAAATGGTCGACATGCGTCAGGTCGACCGGAAATATCACTTTCCGATACATGGTCCCTCCTGCTGTCATTAGGGGACAGGTTATGATGATTGGGTGGTTAATGGTAACATGGGTGTGAAGGGGCTTTGCAACCCCTGCGGCGAAAAAATGTGCAATTCCGACATAATAAGGCACGGCGCATCCGCTTTCACATTGTCCGTTCCGGTGCTAGATCTGGCGCATACCATAACGGGAGGCATCATTATGGATCTTGGAATTTCAGGAAAACGCGCGCTGGTTTGTGCCAGTTCCAAAGGCTTGGGGCGCGGCTGCGCCGAGGCACTGGCCGCAGAAGGCGTGCATCTGGTGATGAACGCGCGCGGGTCCGACGCGTTGGAAAAGGCCGCCGCCGACATTCGTGCGGCGCACGGCGTCGAGGTGGTGACGGTGGCCGCAGACATCACCACCGAAGACGGGCGCGCGAAGGTTCTGGCCGCTTCGGGCGATGTGGATATTCTGGTCAATAACGCCGGTGGGCCACCACCGGGCATGTGGACCGACTGGAACCGCGACGATTTCATTGCAGCACTGGATGCCAACATGCTGACCCCGATTGCGCTGATCAAGGCATTGGTGCCGGGCATGATGGAACGGGGCTGGGGCAGGGTGGTGAACATCACCTCTCAATCCGTGAAATCGCCGATACCCGTTCTGGGGCTGTCAAATTCCGCCCGCGCGGGCCTGACAGGCTATGTCGCAGGCACATCGCGTCAGGTTGCGGGCAAGGGGGTGGTCATCAACAACCTGCTGCCGGGCATCCATGACACCGATCGCGCCACATCGCTGGATGGGGGCGTGGCCAAGGCCGAAGGTATCAGCATGGATGCGGCGCGCACCAAACGACAGGCCACAATCCCAGCCGGCCGCTATGGCACCGCACAGGAATTCGGCGCGGCCTGCGCGTTCCTGTGCTCGCAGCATGCAGGTTTCATCGTGGGGCAGAACCTGTTGCTGGACGGTGGCGCGGTGAACGCAACCTTGTAGCACTAGGCGGCGCGTGGTTCCGTCGGCATGTGTCGACGGGCACCGCGCTACGAAAGGCAGCGGGTGTGCGAACACCCGCCTTTCGGGCATCGTCCATTCCCCACGTTTACACCCGTGCGCCAATTCGTTTGCTGAATGTCCAAGGTGGCACCGATTGGTGACCCCGACAGGATTCGAACCTGTAACCTGCCCCTTAGGAGGGATTCATTCATTTTCCTAATCTTTCTTTGTTTTCGTGTGCTTGGGCTTTTCGTCAGGGGTCGGCTGTACATAGTTTGTACGAAACCGCGCTCTAACATCGGCCTCATCGGTCTCAGCATGGGCGTAAATGCGCATGGGCAAATTGGGGTCTGACCAGCGCCCGGCCTTGGACGCCGTGACCGGATCAACGCCTTGCCGGACCACAAGCTCGGTGAAGAACCCGTGCCGCCCTGCGGGGTGCGCCGACAGGTAAGGGATGCCCGCGCGCTTGCAGATCGTCTTCCAGCGGTTGTTGTAGCCGGTCGGGCTGCCATAGCCGAAGACGCGGGGCGACAGGAGCGCCCCGGTCTTGAGATTCTTGGGTCGCTTGGGCTTCAGTGCCACCAGTTCGCCCATCATCTGCGGCGAGACGGTGATCCAGCCTTCTGGGTGTCCCTTCTGTGCCTTCACCCGCACTTCGCAGGTGGCCGGTCGCAGATCATCCGGTTCTATGGACACTGCCTGATCAATCCGCGCTGCGGTTTCGAACATGAACCGCACCAAGGCCGCGTTGTAAGGATCGCCTGCGGCACAGAATGCCTCGATCCAATCGCGTGTCGCGGGGATGCGCTCGATCCGGCTAGGCTTGCGCCGCCGCTGATCCTGCGCGATCCGCTCGAACTTGTCGTAACGCTTCACGCGCAAAAGCGGGGTGCCCTTGTGCTCATGCGCGTTGTTGATCACCGCCCGTGCTGGCGTCACGATCTCACGCCACCAAGTATCGGTGCAGGCATTCGGCTTAAGCTTGCGGCCAAGGCTTTTCAGCAGAGCGCCCGTGATCGAACCCAGCGGCATATCCCCGATCTCATCGAGGATCGGCAAAAGCTGTTTTGCAGTCTTGGCAGACGGGTGGTAGAAATCGACCGCATCGGCAAAGCGCAGACTGTGCTCTTCCCCGATCAGGTACTTGCGGACCTGAAGCTGCGTTTCGTCGTTTATCCAGTCCCGCGCGCCAGCTTCAGTAGTCGCTCGCGTGCTTTGGCGGTATGGACCGGCGATCGGTCGGCCATTGTATTCAACCCAGCCCTTGACCCAGAAGACGGAGCCACGCTTGTAGATTTCGAGCGGCATGCCTGTCCTTCCTCGAAGATGGTGTCAATTTGCGCGGGCGTGATCAGCATCGTGCGCCCCAGCCGGAAGAACGCGCCGGTGTCGTTGGCCTTTTCGCGCAGCGTCCGCTCGGAGATCTCGATCCCGTGAGTGGCCATGATCTCGACCCACTGGGCAGGGGTCTTGCCGATGGTCAGGATTTGCGAGCTTTCAGCTTTTTCTGTCTCCGTCACGCTGGTTATCCTTTTCGCTCTTGTTACGACTGCGGTTGCGCATGGAATCACTTGTTAAGCACCATCTGACGTGTTAAGATGGGATCAAACGTAAATATGCGTCATTTTGTGCGATAGTTGCTCAGGATGGCGCTGTGGTCAACCGGAAAACGCGCATGACGCGAGAGACATCGGACATTTTCGTGGCTATGGGGGCGCGTCTTGCGATCACCCGGAACGAGATCGGCCTGTCGCAAGCAGCGATGGCCGAGGCGATTGGCGTGTCGCACCGCGCCTACCACAGTTATGAAAAGGGAAAACGGGGCATTCCGGTAGAAGCGCTGGTCACGATGAACGACAACTTCGAAATTGATGTCGCATGGCTGTTGCTCGGTACAAAGTCTGTACGGGTGGCGCACGACATCGAGGCGCTCAAGGATTTCGAGTCTTCGCTGGACCGATACCTGACCGAGCAAAACATCAGGATCAAAAGCGAAAAGCGGGGGGCAATCGTCGCCCGCTGGTATCAATCGCATGTCGAGGGCCGCCAGGTCGCCACCGACGACGTGCACACATGGATCGAACTGGTAAGGGAATAGACTGTTGGAAAGACCGAGCAAAAAGTGGCAGGGTGTGCGTCGGGCGGTACTGGAACGGGCCCACAGCACAGCGATAGAACCACTCGCACCTTTGTATCCCGTCTACGCTGTTGTATGCGCCTGTTATTTGGCTGGATTCCTGCGCTTTCAGTTCTTCGGTAGTACAGTCGAATTCACTGTGATTACTGCGGTCCAGATCGTGATTGTTGCAATTGCAGGGGCGCTTGTGCCCTTCCTCACTGGCTCAGTTTTGACGCTGCACTTCGCCAAACGAAAACTACAACAGCTCGTATCTGACTGAGCAGCCACAGAAAACTTGGACTACCAATCGCGAAGCTGCAGGAGGCGTAGATGCACCGCAACCGCAACGTCTGCCCCACGCACCCGGGCGAACTGCTCCGCGAGGACGTGATCCACGCGACTGGAAAGTCCAAGGCAGAGATCGCTCGGATGCTGGGCATATCGCGCCAGCACCTACATGACCTTTTGGCCGAACGTAAACCGGTCAGCCCACAGGTCGCCGTGCGCCTTGCCAAGCTTTTCGGGAATGAACCGCTGTTCTGGATCAGGATGCAAGGTGCCTATGACGCCTGGCATGCGTGCCGGAACGTGGATGTTTCGGGGGTGCCGACGCTGATTGTGGCGGAATAACTGGATTAGGGCACTGAGATTCGTAGTTTCACATTCGACTTGCCCGGTTCAAACCTTCCTCTGAATGCTGCAGCAAGGATCATCATCGCAGACGCTCGCCTGCAACTGCACGACTGCGTGTAGGTTAAGAGACACAAAGTCAGCCAAACCTGCAGTGTCCTTTGATCGCCAAACTTGATTTTTGGGCTGGCTATTCTGAGGATCACACTATAAAGATCTAACAAAAGATCCGGGAGCAGTGAATGGCTAAAAAAAATGTAGTACCTTTGCGTCCTGAGGCAAAACCTCCGGCTCTGCCCAAAGTAGTTGGTGGTTTCTCAACCGTGCTGGCTGACCCGCCTTGGCGTTTCAGCAACCGTACAGGCAAGGTAGCTCCGGAACATCGCCGTCTCGACCGCTACTCAACCATGGAGCTTGATGCGATCAAAGCCCTCCCGGTCTCCGAAGTCTGTGCCAAGAACGCACACCTATATCTGTGGGTGCCGAATGCGCTTCTGCCAGATGGTCTCGCGGTACTGGAAGCATGGGGGTTTCGCTATGTGTCAAACATCATTTGGGCCAAGCGCCGCAAAGACGGTGGCCCAGATGGACGTGGAGTAGGATTCTACTTCCGGAACGTGACAGAGATACTCCTGTTCGGGGTCAAGGGTTCTATGCGAACCCTCACTCCAGCAAGGTCGCAGGTAAACATAATTGAAACACGCAAGCGAGAGCACTCACGTAAACCAGATGAACAGTATGACTTGATAACATCATGTTCACCTGGCCCGTACCTCGAGATGTTTGCCCGGCATCCGCAAAAAGGGTGGACGCTTTGGGGAGACGAAGCAGCGGAGGACTTAGAACCTCGTGGTAGGGCACATAAAGGGTACGCTGGAGGTGAAATATTCCCCCCGTTGCAAACAAATGAGAAGTTGCCAGAGACGGTAGCGATTGAAATCGGGCGTGAGATAGGCACTCGATATGAGGCTGGCGCAAGCATTAGGGAACTAGCAGTCGAGACTGGTTACCCAATTCAAAGGGTCAGGTCTTTTTTGGAGTTGGCTGAAACACAGTTGAGGAAACGTGGGCGGCCTGCAGCAGAATAACATGTTAATCGGCAGGATAAGGTGTTCCATCCCACGTTTTTTCGTTCGCAGCCACAATCAGTACAGGGCAAGAACCCATTACACCGCGACGAACTCTCATCTGGGCTTTGTCAAATGCGGTAACTGTCGAGGTTGTAAGGTCTATCGGAAGCTTATTTGTGCGTTGCTCTACAGGCAACATTTCTTGGTAATCAGCCCATAGATGACGAGCCAATTTCAGTAATGGCAGGCGGTCTTTTGTAATTATCACGCCGGCCGATATCACCCCTGCTTCGTACCACGAGCGATATGCTGCTAGATCACGGTCCAGATTTCCGTCTTTGGCGTTCCACTCGACATCGAGAACTACTCTGTTCTTGAAATTATCGACTAGGTATCCCTCTTGGTATACTTCGGGTAGCTCTCCAATCTTTTCTGAGTCCTTTGAAAACAGAATCCCCTTGGTCGACAAGTCTAGTCGAGTCTCTTGCCAGCCTCGTTCATGAAATGCGTTGTCAATCTGTTCGGCAATATCGCCCCTGTTGCCACCGGCCCGCAACCAATACCGAGGCTCCAACCGGTACGAAGACAGAACACCTACAATGTCGCCCCACTCATCCGGGCATACCGCCTTCATGACAGCAGATGCAGAGTTCGTTTCCATGAAGGACCAGTGATCTCGTGCCTTGATCGGCATTACACTAGGATCATTGTAGGTACTGGTCTCAAACATTCGAAGATTCCAACGACGCCAAGAAATACCAAACTTGAAAACGCAAACTGGCTAGAAACACGGATTCCCCCCGAATTTTCATAGAATGTCATGCCTTGATTGGGTTAACGACAGCCAAATTATTAAATTTACTGACGAAATCTCGATCGTTCAACGTGATCAGCGCGACACCATTGGCATTAGCAACGGCACCGATCATGAAGTCAGGCAGAACGCCGTCCTTCTTGCCCGTACCTTTGCTACGTTTGTACTCCATATAGACTTGGCCCGCTGAAAAAAGGCCTATATCATTTGCACGGAGATCAGAGATGCCAAGTTCGTCTAGCGCCAGCCGGAGTTCTTCTGCGGAATTCATGCCTGCGGAAGCCTCGGCAAAAACAACCTCGGTGATGAACACCATTCCGCTTGACTTGTATTTTTGGAATTCACGCAATACCGCAGCGTGCGCCTGTTCGTCGTCATTGAGAAGCGCAATCAGAGCAGACGTGTCTAAACATGCTGATGTAGGTTGCAAGTCAGTCTCTCATCAGTGTCATAAGGTCAGACGAACTCATTGTAGGCTTGATGCCACGCTCGCGAATATTCGACAGGGCGCGTATCGACGCCTCTCTTACAAACATATCGACATTAAAAGCCTCCAGTTCATCATGATCGAGAAGCTCATATGAGGCATCCAACCAATCCATCGCATTCACGACTCCTGCTGGAAGAGACTTCGGCGCTCTGGGAAGCTTTTTGTCTACCAAGCCATACGGACGAGGATCGTTTGTCTTGCCTGAGTTGACGGCCTCAACCGAGCGTTGGAACCTGTCAGGCCCCCCGACTGATACATACATATCAAGTAGACGGCCAAGCGCGTAGGATTTCTCGACGTTTCTTCCACCCGAGAGTAGGATGAAATCGAACTCATCAAGTGCTTCTCCGATAGAAGATTTGGTAAGTCGGCGAGCATATCGAAGAAGGCACAGCCGATCTGCCGCCAAGAACGAAGCGTTCATCCACCACCTTTCAATGGTATCCGCAACCATAGAGCCAAGACCGCCTATCTGATATAGAAAACTCAAATTCGTGCTGAGTTTCCGGGACGTCCTTGCCTTGTATCTTTCATCATCCTCTAAAAAAGCCTGGATGTCATCGGCATTCACTTTGGTTGCGTCCCATTCGTGTGTATTAGCCAACCTTTCAACGATGTATCGGTTTGACCATAGAGCAGGTCGTCGTTGATATTGTCGTGCGCCCTGCCAATTTCCTACCAACGAAATGTTGAAAACGAAGAGCGCAAGTCTGTCGAAGTGAACCGAATGATCAAAAGATGTAGCCTGAAATACCAACTCATCGAAGGCGATCCAGTCCCCGGTTTCGTCCGAATAATTGAACAGGAAAAAATTCGCCGGGATGAAGAAATTCATCTTCTCCGCTTCCAGTCGCTCACGGAAACGTGCCCGGCTGATGTCTATGCGTTCCCCACCGAAGCCAACTCTGATGGCTCTGTGCAGCTCAGCCAATCCACGACCATCTCGCCCCCAGCCAAAATTCTTTGTGAAGCTGCCAGGGTGCCAGTCTTCTGAATAGTCCGGCATGAAGCTCCCCGTTCCTAGCTAGTGAAGGACTGCATTAGCACTCATAAAGTGACCGTACTTCAATGTTAGTGCATTATGAGCGTTTGGTCTACCGGAATAACCATATGCCCTTATCTAGGTCAGACGGTGACTCCCGAGTCGGTTAAACCTAGCCCTCGATTGATTCCCTTTTCTCAGCTTGATGCCGCAGCGTTGTATTTCAAATTCACAGAGCACTGTTGTTTTCCGTACGAACTGTGGAATCTATCATATCCGACAGTCCTCGCAGAAGTGGTTTTAGTTCCTTTGCCGTTAGACCAGCCGGATACCTCGGCTTCATATCAACGGTTTTAAAGTACTTTGCGTTCTGGCTTGCAGACAGTCGCAGCTTTCTCAGTCGATAAATGTTTACTTGAGATCCTCCAGCATTCGCCATGCTGATGCAGCGCGTTTTGGCTTCGTTGTCGTTCAAATATGAAGCGGAAAAGTAGACGAACGAGCAAAGTGGAAGGTAGGTTCCGCTTTTGGTGGGCAATAGCTTCAACAGAACTTCGACCGTATCAGGGTTCTCTCCCCAATTGTCGACTAGCACTTGAAACGCAAAAAAACGTTCTGCCCACAGTGCTTTTGACAGGACCTTGGCGGAAAAATCCTTGAAATCAGTGCCACGAACTTCGTTCGTTCCATTACCTCGCAGGGAGTATTGCAAGGTGCTAGGGTCTGACAATCGATTTGCCCATTTCGCTCCGCGCAGATCAGCGTAATCAAAGTTGAATTCAGAAAGGTTTGACCCCGCGAAATCAACTCCTGCAAGCCTTGCATGTTGGAAATCAAATTGGGGGCGCAGACCGGACAGTTGAACTAAATCAGAGAACACATCGCTTACAGATTTTGAGACAGCCGAAAAGGCTGCGTGTTGGGGGTCATTCGTCTTCAACTGAAACCTCCATAGCGGATCTCGCAAGAACGATATCTTCGTGACCAATATTGGGGGGCAATGCGAAGTTCGTGACCTGATTGGAGGCGACCGTTCGTCTAACCATCGTATTTATAACTGCCACTTTGTTCCGAGAGTGCTGCGCTCCGGTATTGTTTTGCAAAATGTCTAAGTCTTGTCGGTTCACGGTAACAACTACTTGGACCAAACAGCTTGAGCCACGCATTGTAAGTAGGCAAAGCGGGCCAACTTCCTTCTCCCCGTCACTTCCAATATACCTCCCATTCAAAATGTGAGGTTCCACAGGCTCAACTATCGACCATTTTCCGTTTGTTCGTGGAATGACTCGCGATACCCGCATTGACGACTTAACAATGTGGTCATGTTCAGATTTTTTTGACCGGCGCCTCCTCCAGAAAACTGAAGCTGTTAATCGCGCAAAAATATTGGGTTTTACTTCAACTTCTATATGTCCTTGAGCTCCAGCTTCAGTTTCTATCGCGTGCCTCACGCTTTGGGTAACGTCAGCTATCATTTGGGGGTCAAGGACATATTCTCCCAGCCGCGATCCACGAATCAAATCTGCATTTGTCATTCGCAGGTGGATGGTAGCTCTTCTTGCTCGTACCCTAAAAGAAAACGCTGGGAGCTGAACTATCTCAGTGTCGAAATCTAAATCAATAGACAAGGGAATCGCCTCGGCAATTGCGCCTTGCAGCGGCCTCCACAGTTCGAGCCCGCAGAGCGTCTGTGAGCTGGCCGAATTCTCGACTATAGTATTCAGTTCAGGCACCCAGAAGCCCCGCCATTGAAAACCTCTGGCAAAAAATCTTCACACAAAAGGTCACGCGCTGACCGGAAGTATCACTCGAAAGCAGAAGGAAGGCAACGAGTGTTTGCCAAGGCATCCGCCTTGCCGCCTCTTCCTTCATCCGGGAGACAATGTCCGCAGTTCTGATCTACCCCTTTGGTTCACTACTTGCAGCGAAATACCGGTTTCCGACCTTTATGACTTCAATGTCTCAGCATCTGGGGGTCTTAGATGGTGGATGGGTAGACACTGCTGATCTCTTATCTCTTAGCTCAGGCCTACTGTCCGCCAACGATGCGCAGGATGCCCCACCGAGCGGGATGCTGGGACGAGAATGAGGCCTCCGGTGTAGCCACAGGCATGTAGAGATTTGTTCTTGCGAAGCGCTATCAATAGCTCTGGGACTATCACAGTGAATTATAGCCTCAGGGCGATATTGCCAAAATATCGCTCTTAAGCTATCAATGCACCATGAAGAGCACCCCTACCTATCCCATTCGCAGCCTGCGACAAGCCGGGGCCGTCCTGCGCGCCCGGAGGGCTGCGTGCAAGATTAGCCAGAAGCAGCTGGGCGAGATGACGGGCACCGCACAATCCACCATTTCGGACATCGAGAACGGCGTCGTGTCGGTCAGCCTAGATGTCTATCTGCGCCTCCTCGAAGCCCTTGAAGCAGAGCTGTCTGCGACAGACCGTCTGGACAGGGAAATGATCTGAGATGGCCCGCCTCGCCCGTGCTGGTCGCGGCACACGCCAGAACAAGACCACCGTGTGGTACGAGAGGTCGAGGGTTGGCACCCTGACGCGGGCGACCGATGGCGCCATCGGTTTCACCTATGACCCCACCTGGCTAGCGTCCGACACCGCCTTTCCGGCGGCTAGCGCCCTGCCGCTGTCCAAGGCAAAATGGCAAGGCGAGCCCGTTGTCGCGGCGTTCGACAACCTGCTCCCCGATGCGGAGGGGGAGTTACGCGAAAAGATCGCCGCGCGGGTGGGGGCGCCGGGCAAGGATGTGTTCTCGCTGCTGTCAGTGCTGGGGCGCGACTGTGTCGGCGCGTTGCAGTTTCTGCCGGTGGATGAGGCCCCGGCAGAACAGGACATGCAGTATCGCGTCATCTCAGAAGAGGAGATGGTCGCCGATCTGAAGAACCTCACCGCCGCCCCGCTCGCCCAAGGCGAGGATGAGGATTTCCGGATTTCCATCGCTGGGGCGCAGGAGAAGACTGCGTACCTGCATGTGGATGGCCAGTGGGCCAAGCCGCGTGGCATCACACCAACCAGCCATATCTTCAAGACTCCCATGGTCATCCTGCCTGGCCCCGCTCAGATCGATCTGAGCGACAGTGTCGAGAACGAATTATTCTGCATGACGCTTGCGCGCGAAATCGGGTTGCCCGCCGCGCATGTTGAGAAGATCACCCTACCGGGGCAGGTGGTTCTATCGGTCGAGCGCTTTGACCGGATTTGGCAGGGCGACACCCTGAAGCGCCTGCCGCAGGAGGATACCTGCCAGTCGCTGGGCTACCCCTCCGCGATGAAATACCAGAGCCTAGGTGGCCCCAGCATCGCGCAGATCATGGAGCTTTTGCGGGAATCCGACACGCCGATCCCAGACCGGGAGACCTTCTTTCGGGCGCAGATTTTCTTCTACCTAATTGGTGCCTCGGACGGGCATGCGAAGAACTTCAGCCTGCGTCTGGGACGTCAGGGCCGCTTCAGCCTCGCGCCCCTCTATGACATCCTGAGTGTCGCACCAATCGTGCGCGCCGGACGCCTCCAACGAAAGCGCTACCGGCTCGCCATGTCGGTCGATGGCCATTATGGTGTCGACGAGATCGTGCCTCGACATTTCGAGGCGGAGGGCCGTGCGGCGGGCCTGCCCAAGGGCCGCGCGTTGGAATTGTTGCAGGACATGTCGGATCGGCTTGGTCCCGCTCTGGAGCGGACAATTGTGGCGATCAGAGCTCAGGTGCCGCATGCGGTCAGAGATCCGATAGCAACTGATGCGATGCAGCGGGCGGTACAGGTGAGAGCGTTGATCTAGCGTTCGCCATCTGACAAATGGCTCTCGCTCACGTTTTGTCTCGGTTTTATTCTTGGTTTATCGCAGCTTTTTGTCGGCTCGCATCTGGAATTATCAGTAAACTAATGGCGCTCACTGATCTCTACCTTGTTCGATGGCGGCTTTCAGCTCAGAAACCGTGTCTGAGTATTCTGAACCGACTAACGCATCTAGCCGCTCAACAGTTTCTTCCCAGCCTAATAATGCGCTTACTGAAGACTTTTGAAGGGGGTAGTAGACTCTGTCGCTCATTGCCCAGCTCCGCAAGTGTTCCAACAGCTTAAGAAAACCGTCGTCACTAGTTGAAAACTCTTTAACCCAAGCCTTGGCAACTTCGGCGCCAGCCAGGTCCCTCCAGCCGAATAGATAACTAGCAACGTCTGGCAAATGGGCGATTTTGCTTTTTGTTTCCTCTTTCGCGAGGCGCTCCCGCAATTTCCCCAACAGTGCATCTAATTCTTCTTGAGAAAAGACCCAAGATTCGGGAGGGTCCGCGCGGTCACCGACTAGTCCGTGGCTCCAGATTTGAGCACGAAAAAATGTCCCAACAATCCAGTTTAGCGAAGGACATCGAACAGCCAAGTGTTCGGCTGTCAATTTGAATATCCTGACATCAATTGCTTTCAGTTTTTTCAAGCACTCCTCTACGACTCGACGTGCAATACTGTCGACGGAAACTGAAAACGGTCGTGGTTGGTTATCTGTTTCTAAAACGGTGTCCATGGCATCTGAGATGGCCACGCTCACTCCATGTGCGGTTGGTCCGTCAAGGGATTCAATTTGCGCATCGTCCAGCCGAACTAGAACATGTTCGAACCATGACTTACTAGAAGTTCTGCGTTCGCTTGCCAACCGTACCAACTCTTGTGTTAGCTTGTTGGGGTCTTCCTTCGCTAGGCTCAGGAGAGCCGAAAAATCTTTATCTGACATAACGGTCTTGGGCGGGGTGAGAGCGAAGTAGTATCGGTAGTGAATTGGGCTGCCTAGCCTTCGCAGCCCAACCATGTCGCGGACCTCCGACATGCTGGAACTGGAAAAAACTCTTTCCTTCGCAACGTCGCTCTTGATTACTCCTGGTATGAAGCGCCTCAAGCCCCAGATCGAACGTGTCGAGCCAGTTACGTCGGAAGGCAAGATGTCCAATAGTTGTTCACCCAGTCGATTCTTTTCATCGTCTCCAAGCGATGCATCGCCGGTCACCAATACAGAGCGGACCGAAAGATACTCCTCCAACCACCTGTAGAGCCGAGGGTTTCCGGTCTTTATAAGGTGAAGACGACAAATGTCGGGGAAGTAGACATCCTCAAAAACTGCCGGGTAGATGAACCGTATTCCGTTCAGCGCCAGCTTCACTTCTCTGGGAGTTCGGAGCCCTGCTCCCTCACGATCAACCGCGCTCTTTAAATCTTCAAGAATGCCGCCTTCGGCGACTTTTCCCGTGATGCCCGAAAAAATGTTGAGGGCGTCATCAAGGAATTTTTTCCGTAGATCGAACGGCTCAGGTAACGGAATCGCGAAAGTCAGTTGTACAATCTTTTGCAGAAATAGATCACCATCTTTCAGGTTGAGTCCGTTGCTCAAAGCATGGGAAAGTATTTCGCGGTCGTAGCACATCAAATATGTGATCTTTGGAAAATCCGCTACTGACCGGACAAGTCGCACGACTTCCACGGCCTGTGCTGGCTCCAACCTATCGAGATCATCCAAAATGACGATAAACGAGATTCCAAGCTCTGTTATCTTGCGCGAAATTTCGGCTTTTGTTTCCGCAGTGGTGGGCTGTCGCAAGGATTGATCAAGGTAGTCCGAACCAAGTTCTAAGGCGTCGCCCGCGATTTTGGCCCCTGGAACGAAGTATTCAGCAAAACGAGCAGCAGGGGCGAGAGTGCGACCAGTTTTTGTGGCGTATGAGCGCAGGACACTGCCCAGATTAGATCGCGACTTTATTGCCCTTCCCCAAATTCCTTTTTTTGGGGGGGGGAGTTTTGCTTTTTCCGCCGCCTCCACGATATCCGCAATCGGTTCGATCAGTGATGCAACTAAGTTCGAAGTGTCACCACTGAGCCACGGAGCCAAGCTGATCACATAGACATCTTCGGCTTTGGTCTTGTTCAACTCGATTCGAAGGTAGTTCAGCAGCGTCGTCTTGCCTGAACCCCACGGACCTTCAAGCCCAACTACCATACCGCCCCCATCAAGCGCCTTTAGTAGGACGGGTGCAAGCCGTTTTGCGATACCGAAAAATCCGAATTGGTCTTCATTCTCAGTCTCTAATGGGCGATCAGAATCTGGTTGAACAGGAGATTTCAATTTCGTGCGGCCCTCTAAGCCATATATGTGAATCGCCAAACGACCAGACCATTCTCATCGATCAAGCCAACGAACGCTCAAGAACCTCTGGAGTCGATTCACTATGCACATATTCTCACCTACAAACAGGGCTCAAAGCCGTCGCCGAGTATCTTGTGTCAGTGGCGAACACGACGGGCTACTGAACACCAAGCCTCTTAGCCTCCAACCCCGACAGCGCTTCATCGACCTCCTGCGACATCGCTTCCAGCTTCGCGCCCCACAGGGCGCGGAAATCTGTGGTGAACGTGACCATGAGTCCCATCATCGCGCGCATGACCGCCTCGTCTTTGTCCGTATAGGGTAACGGGTGGCCGCGCAGCTTCGCCTCGTTCAGCTTGCGGGCGATTTGGTTGATCGCCGCGCCACGGGTTTGAATTTCGGCCGTCCAGCCGTTCAGCCTCGCGACCATCGCAGGGTCGGGTCCCATCAGGATCTTGTCTGCAGTTCCAATCAGGCGGCGCATGGCGGCGGGACGGTCGGTGATGCCGCGCCCGGCAAGCGCTGTCATGAAGCCGGTCAGGTCGCGGTCGCTGACGCGCATTGTCACCGTCTTTGTTCGCGCAGGGCGCGCGGCGCGTGGCGCCTTCGCCCGGTTCAGCGTGTTGTAGATCGTCCGGGGCGTGACGCCGAAACGGCGCGCCAACTCGACGGCGGGGATGCCTTCGCCGCGCGCTTCAATGATCTGGCGGCGTTCTTCGTCGGTCAGTTTACGATGGTGGCGCATGTGAAGTTTACGTTCCTATTTCTTGCCAACTTCCTCCAAGCCCCCCGCCTTCCAGCGTCAGCGGAGGCGGATCAGGGGCTTGGAGCCATTTCTGAGACGGCAGGGATTGGGGCTGGGCGCTGGGTTGCAGTGCAGAGAGCACGGTGCGGAAGACGCGATGCGCGGTGCGGAGCGCGCGGAACGCGGCGCAAAGGACGTGATGCGCGATGCACAGGACGCAGTGCAAAGGACACGGGACGCGATGCAGAAAGCGCGATGCAGGACGCAATGGACGCGATGCCCTGTGCAAACTGCGGAGAGCGCGCCAGTCATGCCGCAAGCCCCGCTGCCGTCAGTTGGCTGTCGCTCACCAACTCGGCCGCAACGAGGGCTGCAACCTGCGGCGCGGTGATGTGTTTGCACATGGGGCTGCGGTCGCGAATCCAGCCGACCAGCCGGGCGAGGTGATCCGCTTGCACGGCCTCCGCCGTTTCGCGCTCGGCCTCGAACTTTTCGAGGAAAGGCTGCCAACGTCGCGACTGGAACCAGTTGTCCGCGAAGCAGACCTTGGACCTCGTGAAGCCCTCGCTCTCGGTGGCATAGGCCTGTACGGCGCGGAGCAGGTCGTCGGGGTCAACTCCCTCCTTCACGGCCTCTGCGATCTGGGTCAGGCACGCAGCCTTGCCGCGCTGGCGGTCCTTCGGATAGGCCGCCCAGATCTTCTCGAACCTTTCATCTTCCGCCGCCGCCTCCGCGCGCTTGCGCGTAGGGGGTTTATGGATGGTTTTAGGGTGGTTTGGGGTCCACCGTGGACCCCGTACCCCGTCCATGGTGGACCCCGTACCGGGTTCAGGCTGGACGGGGTCCACTGTGGACCCCGTCCCCTCATCGGGTTCCGCCGAGGATTCCAGCGCCATCACGCGGGCCAGAACGATGCGGTAGATAACGGTGAAACCGTTCTTGCAGGGGCGGCGCCCGGTCTCGATCAGGATGCCCTCGCGCAGGAAATCGCTGATCGTCCGCTTTACGGTGCTCTCGCCCAGCTCGGTGTGGCGCTGGATCGTTCCCTTGGAGCACCAGATGCCCGATCCGTCGTCGCTCGCCTTGTCGGCCAGGAACATGATGATCTGCTTGCGGGCGGCGCTGCCGAACCGGCGGTCGGCGCATTCGGTTGCGACGCGCCAGCTCATTGCAGGGCCTCAGCGGGGCTGAATCGGCCCGAAACTTGTACAGGTTTTGTACAGAAATCCCGTCTGCAGCGCCCGATTTGCCGGGAAATCAAACGGGCGTTTTTGCAGCGCCCTTCGCAAGCAACTGAGAAAACGCCATATTTTATTGGGTTTTTTGGCGACCCCGACAGGATTCGAACCTGTAACCTGCCCCTTAGGAGGGGGCTGCTCTATCCAGTTGAGCCACGGGGCCAGCGCGTCCTGCAATAGCGCGTCACGCGGCGCTTGTCACGAGGGTGGCTTCGCTCTTGCTCATTGTTGTCATCAGGGGCTAACATTACATCTTTACAAACTCTGACAGGATTACGGATTTGCCCCCCTATCTTCCCCCGGAAAGCCATCGTCCCCTTACCTTGCGTGATGTCTCTGATGCCAGTGGTGTCAGTGAAATGACAGTCAGCCGCGTGTTGCGCAACCGGGCCGATGTGTCGCCTGCAACACGCGACAAGGTGCTGGCGGCGGCCAAGGCCCTGGGTTACGTGCCCAACAAGATTGCGGGCGCGCTGGCCAGCCAGCGGGTCAATCTGGTGGGGGTGGTCATTCCGTCGCTGGCCAATATGGTGTTTCCTGAAGTGCTGGGCGGGATTTCCGAAGCGCTGGAGGATTCGGGCCTGCAACCTGTCTTCGGGGCAACCGATTACAAGCCCGAGCGCGAGGAGAATGTCATCTATGAAATGTTGTCGTGGCGTCCGTCGGGCATGATCCTTGCGGGGCTGGAGCATTCTGACGCAGCGCGCGCCATGCTGGCCGCAGCCGGTGTGCCGATTGTCGAAATTATGGATATTGATGGCACGCCGATTGATTCCATGGTGGGCATTTCCCACAAACGTGCAGGCCGCGAAATGGCAGAGGCGATTCTGGCCGCAGGCTATCGCCGGATCGGGTTCATGGGGTCCAAGATGCCCGATGACCACCGCGCGCGCAAACGGCTTGAGGGGTTCACCGAAGCGCTGACAGCGGCGGGCGTGTCACTGGCTGCGACCGCACATTACGCGGGCGGGTCGTCGCTGGCCAAGGGCCGCGAGATGACAGCGGCCATTCTGAAGGACAATCCGGATCTTGATTTCCTGTATTATTCCAATGATATGATCGGGGCGGGCGGGTTGCTGTATTGTCTGGATCAGGGGCTTGATGTGCCCGGCCAGATCGGGCTTGCGGGGTTCAACGGGCTGGAACTGCTGGACGGGTTGCGCCTGCGTCTGGCCACAACCGATGCCTGCCGCCGCGAGATTGGTCGCCATGCGGCGGAAATCGTCGCGGGCAAAAGCGCGGATGGCACCATTGGCGGCAAGGTCATCGAACTTAGCCCCCGCATGGAGCCCGGCGATACGATCCGCGCCAGTCGCTAAGTCTGCATGACAGGGCGGTAGCAGGGCTTTCCCTTGTCGCGCAGGGGCGCTAAACACGGCCCAGATTACCGAAAATGGGGCCGGACAGATGGCGATGAACAAGAATTTTGATGCGCAGGCCGCCGAGCGGCGGATTGCCGATATGTGGCAGGCGCAAGATGCGTTTGCAGCGGGCGCGAACAAGCGCCGCGATGACGCCTTCAGCATCATGATTCCGCCGCCCAATGTGACGGGCAGCCTGCATATGGGCCATGCGTTCAACAACACGCTTCAGGATATTCTGGTGCGCTGGAAACGGATGCAGGGCTTTGATACGCTGTGGCAGCCGGGGCAGGACCATGCGGGTATCGCCACGCAAATGGTGGTGGAGCGGGAACTGGCGCTGAGCCAGAAGAAACGCACCGATTTCACGCGCGAGGAATTTCTGGCCAAGGTCTGGGACTGGAAGGCGCAATCAGGCGGCACCATTATCGGGCAGTTGCAGCGGCTGGGCTGTTCGCTGGACTGGTCGCGCAATGCGTTCACCATGTCCGGCGCACCGGGCGCGCCTGCGGGCGAGGACGGCAATTTCCACGATGCGGTGATCAAGGTTTTCGTTGATATGTATAACAAGGGCCTGATCTATCGCGGCAAGCGGTTGGTCAACTGGGACCCGCATTTTGAAACCGCGATTTCCGATCTTGAGGTCGAGAATATCGAGACTGACGGCCATATGTGGCATTTCAAATACCCACTGGCTGGCGGTGAAACCTATGAGTATTTGGAGCAAGATGAAGACGGGAACGTGATCTTCCGCGAGACGCGCGATTATATTTCCATTGCGACCACGCGGCCTGAAACCATGCTGGGTGACGGGGCGGTTGCGGTTCATCCATCGGATAAACGTTACGCGTCAATTGTTGGAAAACTATGTGAAATTCCGGTTGGCCCGAAAGAGCATCGCCGCTTGATCCCGATTATCACCGATGACTATCCTGACCCCGCCTTCGGGTCCGGCGCGGTCAAGATTACGGGCGCGCATGATGCCAATGATTATGGCGTGGCCAAGCGCGGGGGCATACCGATGTATAGGTTGATGGACACGCGCGCGCAGATGCGCGCCGATGGCGCGCCCTATGCCGAGGCGGCGGTGGTGGCGGGCGCGGTGGCGCGGGGCGAGCGCAGCTTGTCCGAGGCAGAAGCCGACGCGCTGAACCTTGTGCCAGACCATCTGCGCGGGCTGGACCGTTATGCGGCGCGTGAACGCGTGGTGGATGAAATCACGGCCGAGGGGCTGGCGGTCGTGACCCGCGCGGATGATGCGCGACTGGGCCGCAAGCTGGGCGCGGAGGATGACCCGGCGGAGTTGGTGCCGCTGGTCGAGGCGAAGAAGATCATGCAACCCTATGGCGACCGGTCCAAGGTGGTGATTGAACCCATGCTGACCGACCAGTGGTTTGTTGACGCCGAAAAGGTTGTTGGGCCAGCGCTGGATGCGGTGCGTGATGGCCGCGTGAAAATCATGCCGGAGAGCGGCGAGAAGACCTATTACCACTGGCTGGAGAATATCGAGCCTTGGTGCATCTCGCGGCAACTCTGGTGGGGGCATCAGATTCCGGTTTGGTATGGGCCAAATTTCCCTAGCGGAAATATCAGTTACAAAGCTCCCCCCAAAGAGTTCTGTGCGTCGACTGAGGCTGAAGCGATCCACTTAGCATCTAAGTTTTATGGAGAAGGGGTCGATGTCCGCGTTTCCTCATCAGCCCCAGCCAGTTCGAATGAAATGCATGCTCGTTCTGAGTGGACGACCAAAGGTTCTGAGAAAACGGGTGGCGAGCGATTGGCAGCGGTCGAATTGTTCAGGGAGCCGGATGTTCTCGACACATGGTTCTCCTCGGGTCTCTGGCCCATCGGGACGCTGGGCTGGCCGGAGCAGACGGATGAGTTGAAACGTTTCTTCCCGACATCGGTGCTGATCACCGGACAGGACATTCTGTTCTTCTGGGTGGCGCGCATGATGATGATGCAGCTTGCCGTGGTGGATGAGATCCCCTTCCACCATATCTATCTGCATGGGCTGGTGCGCGATGCCAAGGGCAAGAAAATGTCGAAATCCCTTGGCAATGTCGTCGATCCGCTGGAAATCATTGACGAATACGGCGCGGATGCGCTGCGGTTCACGAATGCGTCCATGGCCAGCCTTGGCGGTGTGCTGAAGCTGGATACGCAACGCATTGCGGGTTACCGGAATTTCACGACCAAGCTGTGGAATGCCTGCCGCTTTGCCGAAATGAACGGGGTTTGGGAAAACCATACCACGCAGGCGGCCCCGCCGCAGGCACAGGCGACCGTGAACCGCTGGATCATGGGCGAAACCGCGCGCGTGCGCGAAACAGTGGATGCGGCGCTGAATGATTACCGGTTCAACGATGCGGCGAATGCGCTGTATGCCTTTGTCTGGGGCAAGGTGTGCGACTGGTATGTGGAATTCGCCAAGCCCTTGTTTGACGGCGATCAGGCGCAGGAAACCCGCGCGACCATGGCGTGGGTGCTGGACCAGTGCATGATTCTGCTGCACCCGATGATGCCGTTCATCACCGAAGAATTGTGGCACCTGACAGGGGCGCGCGACAAGATTTGTGCGCATGCCGACTGGCCGGAATACGGGTCGGAACTGGTGGATGCGGGCGCCATGCGCGAAATGAACTGGGTGATTGGGCTGATTGAAACCATCCGTTCCGCGCGCCAGCAATTGCGCGTGCCAGTGGGGCTAAAGCTGAACATGGTGCAGCTGGAATTGAATGCGGACGGGCAGGCGGCCTTGGCGCGCAATATGGCGCTGGTGTCGAAACTGGCGCGCATCGCGTCACTGGAGCAGGTGGACGCGCTGCCCAAAGGGTCCATTACCGTGGCCGTTGAAGGGGGCACATTCGGGCTGCCGCTGGAAGGGGTGATTGACATTGCCGCCGAGAAAGACCGGCTGCAAAAGACCCAGGCCAAGGCCGAAAAGGAACGCGCGGGCATAGAGGGACGCTTGAACAACGCCAAATTCGTGGCCAGCGCGCCCGAAGAGGTGGTCAGTGAAGCGCGCGAGAAATCCGCCCTGCTGGCCGAGGAGATTGACCGCCTTGGCCGCGCATTGGCGCAGTTGCAGGATATCGGGTGATCTGCATCAATGCCGGGGGCATGTCTACAGCGTTTCGGGCTTTCGCTGAAACGCTGTAGGGTGTTGATTTCAGGTCATTTCAACTGAAATTGCGTTAACCCTCTGCCTCTTCCGCTGCGACGGGTCCGCGCGCGTCCTCTGTCGGGGGGAAGGGGGTTGTGTTTTCGGCGTCAAACAGGCTGCCCAGCCGTTCAACCGCCGCAAGCAGCATGGTTTGCTCCCAGCTTTCAAGCTTGCGGAACCGCGTGGTGAAGCGTTCATGCAGCGGGTCTGGCGTCTGGTCCAGAAGGGCGCGCCCCGTATCTGTCAGGATAACCCAGATCGCGCGGCGGTCCGAATGCCTGCGTTCACGGCGCACCAGCCCGCGCAACTCCAGCTTGTCGATCTGGGTGGAAATCGTGGCCTGACCAACGCCAAGCGCGCGCGCAATGTCGCGCGGCATTTCCTGCCCGTTTCGCGCTAAGGTATACAGCACAAGCAGTTGCGCCTGCGACAGATTGGAGGCGCGCGCCATCGCGCGGGCGTTTCCTTCAAGCGCGTGCATGATTCGGCGCAGCGCAATAAGCGTGTCAGAAGAACGATCGGTCACGTCAGCCTTGCAGGTTTGGAATGGGTAGGCACGCACATTGCCGCGCTGGCCGCGCAAGATCAAGGGCCATCTTGCGGCAGTATTTGTGGACTGCCTGCAAAGTGCTTCGCCAAACAAATAATTGCATAAACGAAACAATTTTTTGGAATTGCGCGAGATATTCAGGAAATTATGATCTTAAGTGTCAGATTATAAACGTTTAAATCGTCAAGTTTCAGTTCATTATCCTTACGGTTGAAAAATAATCTGAGGTCGTTATATATCGTCCTCCAAAGGAAACGACCAGAAAATGAGCACATGTCGAAAGAAAACCTGAAAATCGTAAGCCCGACCGGCGATCTGTTGCACCTGCGCAAGCCATGCAAAGAAGACGGGTCAGAGGTTTGGAAACTGGTAGCGGCCTGTCCGCCACTGGATCAGAATTCGATGTATATGAACCTGGTTCAGTGCGACCATTTTGCTGAAACCTGTGTACTTGCCGAACGCGACGGGCAGGTGCTGGGTTGGATTTCCGGCCATATTCCGCCCGACCAACCGGACACGATATTTGTCTGGCAGGTGGCTGTGCATGAAGATGCGCGCGGCCTTGGTCTGGGCAAGCGGATGCTGAAGGCAATGCTGAACCGGCCCGCTTGCGCAGAGGTGCAGGCGCTGGAGACAACGATTACCAAAAGCAATGCCGCATCCTGGGGCTTGTTTCGCAGTTTCGCGCGCGATCTGGGGGGGCGTCTGTCGGACGCGCCGCATTTCGACCGCGACAACCATCTGGATGGCCAGCATGCGACAGAGCATCTGGTCACAATCGGCCTGCCACGCAAGGCGCTGCGCATCGCAGCCTGATGCCCGTTTGACGGCAGGCAGAACACTTCATTGACGTATTGAGAGGCCAAAAGCCATGACACACGGTTCCAAGACCGATATCTATTCACGCCGCGAATCGCAGGCACGCAGCTATTGCCGTGCTTTTCCGGTGACATTCACCAAGGCGCAGAACGCCACCATGACCGATTCCGACGGGCGCAGCTACACCGACTTTCTGGCGGGCTGCTCGTCGTTGAATTACGGGCATAACGACCCTGACATGAAATCGGCGCTTGTCGATCATATCAGCCGTGATGGCGTGACCCATGGTCTGGATATGCACACCGATGCGAAAGCCGACTTTCTGGAAGCGTTCGAGCGTTTGATTCTGGAACCGCGCGGTATGGACTACAAGTTCATGTTCACCGGACCCACCGGCACAAACGCGGTCGAGGCGGCGATGAAGCTGGCGCGCAAGACAACCGGGCGTGAAACGATCATTGCCTTTACCAATGGGTTTCATGGCATGACCATGGGCGCGCTGGCTGCAACCGGCAATGCCGGCAAGCGGGCAGGGGCAGGCATGTCCTTGTCGGGCGTGGTGCGCATGCCATTCGAGGGAGCTATGGAAGGGGTTGATTCGCTGGCCCTGATCCGCGCTATGCTGGAAAACCCCTCCAGCGGGATTGATGCACCTGCCGCGTTCCTGATTGAACCCGTCCAAGGCGAAGGCGGTCTGAACGCGGCCAGCACCGAATTCCTGAAGGGGCTGCAAGCGCTGGCGCGCGAACATGGCGCGCTTGTCATCATGGATGACATTCAGGCAGGGATCGGCCGCACCGGGCCATTCTTCAGCTTTGAAGGGATGGGCATTCAGCCTGACCTGATCCCGCTGGCGAAATCGCTGTCGGGGATGGGTCTGCCCTTCGCTGGCCTGCTGATCCGCCCTGATCTGGATGTGTGGAAGCCTGCCGAACATAACGGCACCTTCCGCGGCAACAACCATGCCTTTGTGACGGCGCGTGTGGCACTGGAAAAATTCTGGTCCAATGATGCGTTCCAGCGCCAGACCGAAGCGAAATCCGCTTTTCTGACCGAACGTTTGCGCGCGATTGCCGCCCATGTTCCGGGGGCCACACTGAAAGGGCGCGGCATGATGCAGGGTGTTGATGTCGGCAGCGGTGACATGGCGGCGGCGATTTGTGCTGCCTGCTTTGAACAAGGGCTGATTATTGAAACATCGGGCGCACATGACGAGGTGGTCAAGGTTCTGGCCCCGCTGACCATTCCGCAGGATCAATTCTCGGCTGGTCTTGATATTCTTGAAGCTGCCGTTCAGGCACAAATCAGTCAAAAAATTGCAGCGGAGTAAGCAGGCATGATCATTCGTGACTTTCACAAAGAAAAGACAACCGACCGGCGCGTAGGCGCACAACAATGGGAGTCGGTTCGTCTGCTGCTGGCCGATGACGGGATGGGATTTTCGTTCCACATCACCACCATCGCAGCGGGTAGTGAACATACCTTCCACTACAAGAACCACTTTGAAAGTGTGTATTGCGTAGCTGGCGAAGGCAGCATTGAAGATCTTGCCACCGGAGAGGTGCATGAATTGCGCCCCGGTGTCATGTATGCGCTGGATCAGCATGACAAGCACACATTACGTTGCAAGACCGAGATGGTCTTTGCGTGCTGCTTCAACCCGCCCGTCACGGGCAAGGAAGTGCACCGCGAAGACGGGTCTTACGCGCTGGAAAATTCCTGAACCAAAGGCGGGCAGGGGTGAAAAGCCACCTGCCCAAATACCCATGACTCACACTGTTGAGAAAATCGGCGGCACTTGTATGAGCCGCGCGCGCGAATTGCTGGATACGCTTTATGTTGGCGACCGCGATCAAGGCGCAATCTATAACCGCGTTTTTGTCGTGTCGGCATTTGGTGGTATTACCAATATGCTGCTGGAACATAAAAAAACCGGATCGCCCGGTGTTTATGCCCGTTTCTCCAATGATGACAGCGGTGCGGGCTGGGGCGATGCGCTGCGCGACACCGCCGCGCGCATGTGCGAAATCCACGGCGAGATTCTGGACCATGACGGTGACCGCGAACGCGCTGACGCATTCGTGCGTGACCGGATCGAGGGGGCGCGCGCCTGTCTGCTGGATTTGCAGCGCCTTGGGTCATACGGTCATTTCCGCATAGACCAGCAAATGCAGACCGTGCGCGAACTTCTGTCCGGGATGGGAGAGGCGCATTCCGCCTTCGTCACCGCATTGCTGCTGCAACGCCACAGCGTGAACGCGCGCTTTGTCGATCTGTCCGGCTGGCGCGATGACAGCAACCCTGATCTGGCTACGCGCTTGAACAACGCGATGGAAGGCATTGATCTTGCGTCAGAACTTCCTATCGTGACGGGCTATGCCCATTGCAGCGAGGGGCTGATGCGCGAATATGATCGCGGCTATTCCGAAGTTGTGTTTGCCCATCTGGCCGCCCAGACCGGCGCGGCGGAAGCGATTATCCACAAGGAATTCCACCTGTCATCGGCTGATCCCAAGATTGTGGGCGAAGAAAACACCCGCAAAATCGGCCGCACCAGCTATGACGTGGCGGATCAGCTGTCAAATCTGGGGATGGAAGCCATCCACCCGAATGCCGCCCGTGTGTTGCGCCGCGCCGATGTGCCCTTACGCGTGAAACATGCGTTTGAACCCGAAGATCCCGGCACGCTGATTGGTCCCGACGGGGGCAGCGCGGGGCGTGTGGAAATGGTCACCGGCCTCGGTGTGCACGCGTTTGAAGTGCATGAACCCGATATGGTTGGCGTCAAGGGCTATGATGCCTGCATTCTGGATGCGCTGGCGCGTCATAATATCTGGATTGTGTCAAAACATTCCAATGCCAACACGATCACGCATTATCTTAGCGGGTCGTTGAAGGCCATTCGCCGTGTCGAACGTGATATCATGAAAACTTATCCCAATGCGGAAGTGACGGCGCGGCCCTTGGCTATGGTGTCGGTCATCGGGTCGGATTTAAGCGAGATTTCGGTGCTGGCGCGGGGGCTGGGCGCGCTGGAAGATGCCGGCATCAAGGCACTGGCCGCCCAGCAAGGCCTGCGCCGTGTCGAGGTGCAGTTCCTGTTGCCGCGCGACAGCAAGGACGAAGCGATCAAGGTGTTGCATCACGCCATGGTCACCGAGGCAGAGGATACACCTGCCAAGGTTACTGCACCGCGCAAGGCAGCCTGAAACAACACTGTTCTGAAAGCGTAAAAAGGCCCGCAACCATGCTGTTGCGGGCCTTTTGCTGTCATCCCTTGCGGTCTGGCCCGAAAACGGCGTCCTGCAATTTGGCGACATTGGCAACCAGCCGGGGCAGGCGGCGGATGATCTTGCGGATTTCCAGCTGCGTTTCCAGCTTGGTGGCCGGATCGCCCAGCACTGCGCGCCCTGCGGGGACATTGGTGAACACGCGGCTGGCACCGCCCACAATCGCATCATCCCCAACGAAGATATTGTCATTCACCGCAACCTTGCCCGCCAGCAGGACACGGTTGCCAATGCGCGCGGACCCCGCAACGCCTGCCATGCCGCACATCATGCAATCTTCGCCCATCTGGACATTATGGCCGATCTGGCAGACCGAATCTATTTTGGTGCCCGACCCGATGACCGTGTCGCGGATGGTGCCGCGGTCGATGGACGAATTTGCCCCCAGTTCGACATCATCGCCAATGCGCACCGCGCCCAGTGACTGGATGCGGTGCCATTTTTGCGCGCGCACCTGTCGCTCCCCCGACAGGCTGGCGCGCACATCTTCCGCGCCAGAGGGTTCGGGCGTCACAAAACTGAACCCGCAGCCGCCCACAACGCAATTCGGCTGGCCGATGAAGCGCGCGCCAATGACCACACGCGCGCCAATGCGCGCCCCTGCATGCAATATGACATCTGCGCCGATCACGGCATCCTCGCCCACGGTTACATTCGGGGCAATGCGGGCGTTGGGGCCAATGACGGCGCGCGCGCCAATGCTGGTAAACGGGCCGATGCAGGCCCCGTCTGCAACCTGCGCTGTGGCATGAATGAAAGATTGCGGGTGAATGCCCGTGCCAAAATCATAGCCGGGGTCCAGAAATTCGGCAATTCCCGCCATCGCCCAACGGGGGCGCGGCGCGAAAATCGCGGCTTTCAGCCCCATGGACTGCCAGTCGGCCCCGTCCCACAAAATTGCCGCCTGTGCCTGCCCTTGCGCCAGCCCTGCGGCATATTTCGGGTCCATCGCCATGGCCAGCGCGTCCGGTCCTGCCTGTGCAGGTTCGGCCGCGTGGGTGATGGCCAGATCAAGCGCCCCTTCGGCGCGCAGCCCCAGTGCCCTGGCAAGTTCCGCGATGGTATGGGACATGACGACAACTCCGCATAATTGGTCCAGATCCTTGCATACCGAAACCCTGCAACGGGGACCAGCCCCGTGCGTGCGCCCCGTGCGCGTGCTGTGCGTGTATCGTGGGGCTTGCCCTGAAGGCCGATTCCTGACAGTTGAATTGCACGAAAGGAACCCGTCATGCCCGATACCCCCGTTCCCCCGCCCGAAAAGCCCAAACGCCCGCAACAGGTCTATACGCTGCTTGTCGAACTGGGGCATATGCCCGGCGACAAACTGCCCAAAGGGGCCACTGGTGCGGGGCTTCTGGTCTATGCCACAGGCGTGGACGAGGCAGAGGCCGTGCGCGAAACCGTGGCCGTTCTGAAGCAGGCCGATTTGCGCCCGCTGGATGTGACAAGCTATGGCACGCTGGATGAACGCCTGGCTGCAGGCGATGAGGTGCCACAGCAAGAACGCGATCTGATGGCGCGCGCATTGGCTGAAAATGCCGTAATCGTCGCACAGAAAACATGGTTCAACGATGCAGATGAAAATGACTGATACACTTTGCCCCGTTTCCCTGACGCAAGACCTGGTGCGTTGCCCGTCCATCACCCCCGAAGAAGGGGGCGCGCTGCAATTGCTGCAATCGGTATTGGAGGGGGCAGGGTTCACCTGCATCCGCGTCGACCGCAACGGCACGCCCAATCTGTTCGCACGCTGGGGCGCACGCGGACATCCGCGCAGCCTTGGGTTTAACGGGCACACGGATGTTGTGCCGCTGGGCAACCCCGATGACTGGACCCGCGCGCCCTTCGGCGGCGAAAGTGACGCCGGCCGCATCTGGGGGCGCGGCGCATGTGACATGAAATCGGGCGTTGCGGCCTTTGTGGCGGCGGCGGTGGATTTCGTGCGCACCACCCCGCCGGACGGGGCCGTGATCCTGACGATCACCGGCGATGAAGAGGGGCCAAGCCAGGACGGCACCGTGGCCCTTCTGGACTGGATGGCCCCGCGCGGAGAGGCAATGTCGGCCTGTATCGTGGGGGAACCCACCTGCCCGAATACCATGGGCGAGATGATCAAGATCGGGCGGCGCGGGTCAATGACGGCGCATGTGGTGGCGCGCGGACGGCAGGGGCATGCAGCCTATCCGCATAAGGCGGCCAACCCGTTGCCGGTTCTGGTGCACTATCTGGACCGGCTGGCCCGCCACGATCTGGACCGCGGCACGGACCATTTCGACCCGTCCACGCTGGCGCTGACAACCATAGATGTGGGAAACCCGGCATCGAATGTGATCCCTGCGCAAGGGCGCGCAACACTGAACATCCGTTTCAATGACCTGCACACAAGCGCAAGCCTGTCGGACTGGTTGCGCGATGTGGCGCGCGATGTCTGCGCAGGCACAGATGTGACGCTGGATCTGGAATTCCACATTTCCGGCGAAAGTTTTCTGACCCCACCGGGGCCGCTGTCGGATCTGGTGGCACAGGCTGTGACGGATGAATGCGGGGTTGTTCCTGTGCTGTCCACATCGGGCGGCACATCTGATGCGCGGTTCATCAAGGACCATTGCCCTGTCGTGGAATTCGGGCTTGTGGGCACTTCCCTGCATCAGGTTGATGAATACGCCGAAATTGACCAGATACATCAGCTAAAAGCCGTCTATGGCCGTATCTTGCAGGCGTATTTCGCATGACATTGTCCATCGCCCTGACCGAGGATCTAGCCACCTGCCACGCCTTGCGCCGCGCGGTGTTTATTGAAGAACAGGGCGTGTCCGTGATTGAGGAAGTGGACGGGCGTGACACTGATGCGCTGCATATTCTGGCGCACAAGGACGGGCAGGCGGTCGGCTGCGCGCGTATTCTGGTGGCTGGTGCAACGGGCAAGATCGGGCGTGTGTGCGTGCTGGCGCAGATGCGCGGGCAGGGCGTTGGCGTTGCGCTTATTGAGGCCGCGCTGGACTGCTTGCGCCAGATTGACGGGGTCACACAGGCCAGACTGGGTGCGCAGACCCATGCAATCGGGTTTTATGAACGGCTGGGGTTTTCCGTAGATGGGCCGGAATATCTGGATGCGGGGATTGTGCATCGGGATATGGTGCGGCCAGTGTGACCGTCGATTGTGATCGGAATGCGCCGTGACGACACAGATGGCGCGTGCTAAAGGGGGCAAATGACACGCTTTGCATCCCGCCTTGGCCCGCGCCCGTTCCGCCCCGCCCGCCCACCCCAGGCAGGGGTTACACCCCTGCCTTGCGCAACGCGCGCGGGCCAACCTGAACGCAGGGGATTTGCATGAAACAGCTTCCCGGACTGGACCAGTTGCGCGCGTGGATCGCGGAAAACCCCGGCGCCAGCAAACGCGACATTGCCAAAGCGTTCGACATAAAGGGCGGCGCGAAGATCGACCTGAAAGCCATGCTGCGCGAGTTGGAGGGCGAAGGCGTTCTGCCGCGCCGCCGATCCAAAGGCGGCACAGGCGCGTTGCCCCCCGTGACGGTGCTGGAAATTCTGGCCCCTGATGCGCAGGGTGATCTGTTCGCGCGCGCGGTCGAGTGGCGCAGCGAAGGCCCTGCGCCGCGCATCCTGTTCCTGACCCGCAGCGATGACCCCGCCCTTGGCGAGGGGGACCGCGTTCTGGCGCGGATCGAGGCCATTCGTGGCCCCGATTATGACTATCAGGCCCGCCTGATGCGCAAGATCGGCACCAACCCCGCGCGCATTCTGGGTGTGTTCCGTAAATCGGCCGAAGGCGGGCGCGTTGTGCCCATCGACAAGGGCGCAGACCGTGACTGGCGTGTGTCCGCCCATGACACTGACGGCGCGCAGGATGGCGAGCTGGTCCATGCCGAACCACTAGGCAAGGGGCGTTTCGGTCCGCCTGCCGCGCGTATCATTGCGCGTCTGGGCGACCCGACCGCGCCCAAGGCCGTGTCGCTGATTGCCATTCATCAGCATGGCATACGCGATGCCTTCCCCGACGCGGTGATTGCCGAGGCTGATCGCGCCGAACCGGCAGGGCCGGAGGGGCGCCGTGATCTGCGCGATCTGGATCTGATGACCATCGACCCGTGGGATGCGCGTGATCATGATGATGCGATCATGGCCAGCGCGGACCCTGACCCCGAAAACGCGGGCGGGTTCATCCTGTGGGTGGCCATCGCGGATGTCGCGGCCTATGTGCGCCCCGGTTCCGAACTGGACCGTGAAGCGCGCAGGCGCGGCAATTCCACATACTTCCCCGACCGTGTTGTGCCCATGCTGCCCGACATTCTGTCAGGCGATCTGTGTTCGCTGCATGAAGGGGTGGACCGGCCCTGCATGGCGCTGCGCATGGTGATTGACGCGCAGGGCAACAAGCTTACGCATGATTTCCACCGCGCGATCATGCGCTCGCGCGCGTCGCTGACCTATGAGCAGGCGCAGGCCGCGGATGAAGGCAGGTTGGACGACGCGACCACGCCACTGCTGGACGGGTTGCGCGACCTGTTTGGCGCATATCGCGCGCTGCGCCATGCGCGCGACCGCCGCCAGCCACTGGATATCGACCTGCCCGAACGCCAGATCGTGCTGTCGGATGAAGGGCGCGTCACATCGGTTGCGTTCAAGGAACGGTTTGATGCGCATCGTCTGGTCGAGGATTTCATGGTCCTTGCCAATGTTGCGGCCGCCGAAACCCTGCGCGAAAAAGGGTCTGCGTTGCTTTACCGTGTGCATGAGGAACCGAGTCCCGAAAAAATGGAATCGCTGCGCGAACTGGCGCGGGAATCGGGATTTGCGCTGGCCAAGGGGCAGGTGTTGAAAACCCGCCATTTCAACCAGTTGCTGGCACAGGCCGAAGGCACCGAATTTGACGAATTGATCAATATGGCCACGCTGCGGTCGATGACGCAGGCCTATTACAATGCGCAGAATTTTGGGCATTTCGGGCTGGCCTTGCGTGAATATGCGCATTTCACATCGCCTATCCGGCGCTATGCGGACCTGATCGTGCACCGCGCGCTGATTGCGGCGCATAACTGGGGTGATGACGGGCTGACGCCATGGGACGTGGACCATCTGGACGAAACCGCCAAGGCCATATCCGAGGCAGAACGCCGGTCCATGGCGGCAGAGCGCGACACGGCAGACCGCTATCTGGCGGCATTTCTGGCCGAACGGGTTGGCGCGGAATTTACCGGCCGTGTGTCGGGCGTTGCGCGCTTCGGGGTGTTTGTGAAGCTTGATGAAACCGGCGCGGACGGGCTGGTGCCCATTCGCGCCATCGGCGATGAATATTTCCGCCACGACCCCGAAACACAGGTGCTGGAAGGCGAGCGCACGGGCTTTCGCATCGGTCTGGGCCAGCGTGTGAAGGTCAAACTGGCAGAGGCCGAACCCGTGACCGGCGGGCTGGCCCTGGAACTGCTGGAGGTCGAGGGCGAAGCCCCCGCGCGCAACCCGCGTGGCGGTCGTGGTCGTGGCCGTCCTGTGCGGCGCGCGGTTGGCAAGCGCAAAGGCGCGGACGCAAAAGCCCGCAAGAAGATCAAACGCACCCGAGGCTGACACGCCGGACGCTGCGTCATATCTGTTGGTGATGGATTGCGATCCCGTCACGCCCTAGACTGCCCGCCAAGGTGGTATTCGAACGGGGGAAGTGATGGACGATATTGTTATTCTGGGCAGCGCACGCACGGCCATTGGCACGTTCTGGGGCGCGCTTGCGGGGCTGACACCTGTGGAGTTGGGGCGCATTGTCGCCACGGAAGCCCTGTCGCGCGCGGGCGTCGCGGGGGAACAGATCGGCACTGTGGTGTTCGGCAATGTCATCGCCACCGAACCTGCCGACATGTATCTGTCGCGCCTTGCGGCCATGAAGGCGGGCGTGCCGGAAACTGTGCCCGCGATGAATGTGAACCGGTTATGCGGGTCCGGCGTGCAGGCCATCGTTTCGGGCATTCAGGCGCTGGCGCTGGGGGATGCAGATTTTGCGCTGGTGGGCGGATCAGAAAGTATGAGCCGCGCCCCCTATATTCTGCCTGCGGCGCGGTTCGGGCAGAAAATGGGGGATGTGGCCGGAACAGATATGATGTTGGGGGCGCTGAATTGCCCCTTTGGCACGGGCCATATGGGGGTGACTGCTGAAAACGTTGCGCGCGAATATGGCATTACCCGCGATATGCAGGATGCGTTTGCACTGGAAAGCCAGACCCGCGCCGCCCGCGCCATCGCTGAGGGGCGTTTTGCCGGGCAGATCGTGCCCGTCACCGTAAAGTCGCGCAAGGGCGATGTGGTTTTCGACACGGATGAACACCCCAAGGCCACCACCGCAGACGCACTGGCGGCGCTGCGCCCGGCCTTTGCGAAGGACGGCACGGTCACGGCCGGAAATGCCAGCGGCATCAATGACGGCGCGGGCGCGCTGGTTCTGGCACGGGCAAGTGCCGCGCAGCAGGCGGGACTGCAACCACTTGCGCGCATTACCAGCTACGCCCATGCAGGTGTGCGCCCTGATATCATGGGAATTGGCCCTGTGCCTGCGGTTCAGGCGCTGTGTGCGCGCACCGGTCTGGGCGTGGATGAGTTCGACGTGATCGAATCGAACGAGGCATTTGCGGCGCAGGCCCTTGCGGTCAGTCAGGCCCTTGGGTTGGATCCTGCGCGTGTGAACGCAAATGGCGGGGCCATTGCGCTGGGGCATCCGGTGGGCGCATCGGGGGCGATCATCACCATCAAGGCGCTGCATGAACTTACCCGCACCGGCGGGCAGCGCGCCCTTGTGACCATGTGTATCGGGGGCGGGCAGGGGATTGCACTGGCGCTGGAACGCATCTGATCCTTGCACATGGCGCGTGCTGGGGTATGTCTGTCATGGATGAATTGCATGAAGGGAAGCAGACATGACACTGACACTTGATCAGGCGCGCACCATCATTTCCACCACCCGCGCCAAAGGGCGCGAGATGGGGCTGAAACCGTTGTCAGTGGTGGTGCTGGACAGCGGCGGCCATGTTCTGGCCTTTGAGCGCGAAGATGGCGCGGCACCGGGCCGGTTCGCGATTGCGCAGGGCAAGGCATATGGCGCGGTCATGCTGGGCATGGCGGGGCGCGCACAAATGGCGCGGGCCGAAGCGCAGGCCTATTTCATGGCCGCAGTGAATGGTGTGTATGGCGGGCAGGTTGTGCCGGTTCCCGGTGGTGTGCTGCTGCGCAAGGGCGGCGTTGTGGTCGGCGCGATTGGCGTGACGGGCGACACATCGGACAATGACGCGGATGCAGCCCTTGCAGGGGCCGCTGCGGCAGGGCTGGACGCCGAAGCCTGATTTTTCCGCGCTATCGGCGGACTCACAATATAGCTGGAGAGGGTGCGGAAGACGCGTGCACCAAGCCCGCCCCATCGGCGGGCCGTCCCGCGGCCTGCCGATGGGGCGGCGGGCTGCGCCCTTCGCTCCGCGCCTTGGGATTGCTGTGATTAAACGTCAATCCAACCGCGTCAATCGCCGCGATTTGCCACCGCGCCGCCCGACAGGTTTCAGCCCAGCGGCACCACGCAATCGCAAATGCGCAGCCGTACTTTCGCGCCGATATCAATGCTTGCGCCTGCGCCGGAAATGACCAGCATGCAGCGCTCGCCTTCCTGAACCCAGAACAACTGGTCATGTCCGCGGAATTCGCGCCCGACAACGGACGCCGTGCCCTCTGGGTCTGGCTCCAGCATGATCTGTTCGGGGCGCACCGACAATGACACGGCCCCGTTTGCCGCGCGGCTAAGGGGCAGGTTGCCGAATTCGGTCTTCACTTCCATCCCCGATGCGGTCCCCGTCAGAATGTTGGAGCGTCCAAGAAAGGATGCAACAAAGGCCGATACGGGGTTGCGGTAAATCTCGTCCGGAGTGCCGATCTGGACAACACGCCCGGCTTCCATGACCGCAATGCGGTCGGCCACGGCCATCGCCTCTTCCTGATCATGGGTGACCAGAATGGATGCCGATCCGGCAGCTTTCAGCAGTTTGCGCACTTCCTGACGGGTTTCCACGCGCATGGCCGCGTCAAGGTTGGAAAACGGTTCATCCATCAACACCAAGGGCGGGGCAACCGCAAGGGTGCGCGCCAGTGCGACACGCTGTTGCTGACCGCCCGACAATTCATGCGGCTTGCGTGCATCCAGCCCGAACAATCCGACCAATGCCAGCATTTCGCGTGCGCGTTCGTCGGCCTTGGCGCGTGACAGCTTGCGCAGGCCGAATTTCACATTCTCGAACACGGTCAGATGCGGGAATAACGCATAATCCTGAAACACAAATCCGATACCCCGCGCTTCGGGGGGCAGGCGGGTGATGTCCTTGCCATGCAGGTTGATGGTCCCTTCATCGGGCGGTTCAAACCCGCCGATCATGCGCAGGGTTGTCGTCTTGCCGCACCCTGACGGACCCAGCAGTGCCAGCATTTCCCCTTCGCCCAGATCGAAGCTGACACGTTCCACGGCGGGCGTGTCACCATGCGGGAAATGCTTGCGCAGGCGTTTCACTTCCAACAGCAATGCCTTGGCAGCGGGACGAAACCCCGATGGCGTTGCCTCTGCGGGCATCTTGAAACTCAGGCTTTTGGGCAGGGTGGTCATGAAGTGTCTTTCCTTGGCCGTTATCCGGCCTTCTTGTCATGGCGCAAAACGAAGCCTACGAAAAGGGCTGAAAAGGCCATGATCGCTGCGGCGTAGGGCGCGGCTTCCATCAACATACCTTCTGATGTGCGCGAAAACATGGTGATCGACAAGGGCCGGAACCCGGTGGGCGCCAGCAGAAATGCGATTGGCAGTTCCTTCATGGCAATCACAAACACCAGCACCATACCCGCAACCACACCCGGGCGGATGGTGGGCAATGTGACGCGCGCAAACACCGACAATGGCCCATGCCCCAGCGCCCGCGCAGATTCCTCCACCGACGGGCGGGCCTGATACAGCGCCGACCGGATGGGACCAAGTGCCAGCGCCAGAAAGCTAAGCGCATAGACCATCACCAGCAGCAATTGCGTTTGATACAGGAACCGCGCCGCATTCAGCGAAAAGAACACGAAAGCCAGCGCGAAAGCCAGCGCAGGCACCGCATACCCCACAAAGGCCAGCCGGTTTATCAATGTCGACAGCCGCGATGGGTAGCGCACGGCAAGCACTGCGACCGGCAATGCCATCGCCGCTGCCATCAACGCGGACGGAACCGCCACCGACAGCGATTGCGAAAATGCGCGCAGCAAGGCTGGTAACACTGCGGGCAGGTCATCCAGCCGCACCATCCAGAAGGTCAAAACCGCGATGGGCAACCCCACAGATGCCAGCAAGACCAATGCGACAAACCCCCAGCCAAGCGCCTGCAACGCAGGCGGCAGATTCAGACGCCGCCGCGCTGTGCCCGCCCCTGATCCGGTGCGCGAATAATGCGCGCCTTCGCGCAGGCGGCTTTCCCACCACACGACCGAAAGTGCGATGGCAATCAGCATCAGCGCCAGCCATGCCGCATAGACACGGTCGAACATGACGGAATACTGAATATAGATCGCGTAGCTGAACACTTCATAGCGCATCAGCGCGACCGCGCCGAAATCACCAATCACATACAAGCCCACAACCAGCCAGCCCGCCATCAGCGCGGGCATCAGGTGGGGCAGGGTGACCTTGAAAAAAACCTCTCTCGGGGTGGCACCAAGGGCGCGGGCCGCTTCTTCCAGTGACTGGTCCAGCCCTGCAAATGCGGCGCGCAGGTTTAGGTAAATATAGGGAAATGTATAAAGCGCCAGCGCCAGCGTCGCCCCCCACAGCCCTTGCAGGCGCGGGATGGTGACGCCGAATACCTGATTCATGAACCCGAAATTGCCCGACAGGCCAATCAATGCATAAGCCATGACATAGCCCGGTGTGGCCAGCGGAATAATTGCCAGAATATTGACAAATCTGCGATATTTCAGGTTGGTGCGGCTGACCAGCCATGCCAGTGGCAGCGCGATCAGCGTGGCCAGTGCCAGCGTGCAGACCACCAGTGCGAAAGTATTGCGCAGCAATTCTAACGTGCGCGGGCGCGTGAACATGTCGATCACGGTTACCAGATCGGCCTGCGTTGCGCGCATGACCAGCCAAATCAGCGGTAACACCATCAAGCCCCCGATCAAAAGACCGAGGGCCGAAAAGATCACGCGGGCCCGTGGCATGCGCCACAGGCCCGGTGTTATCGTGGTGCTCAGGTTCAAATCAGCCCAACTTCACGCAGCATTTCCAATGTGCCTTCCAGATCGCCGATGGTGTTCAGGTCGACTTCTGGCGCAACACGGGTCACGTCGTCAATATTGATGTCCTGACGTGTGACAATCGTGCCCGGAATGATGGGGAATTCAGACACTTCGCCAGTGAAATATTGCTGTGCGGCGGGCGAAAGCAGGAATTCGATAAACGCTTGTGCGTCGTCCTTGTGGTCCGAGCTTTCCAGAACGCCCATGCCCGCAACCAGCAGCAGGTTGCCGATATCGCCTTCATTGCTGAACAGCGTCTGGGTGACGGGGAAATCTGAATCGCGGTTCAGAAAGCGGTTCAGGTAGTAGTTGTTGGTCACCGCAATATCAGCTTCACCATCGCCAATGGCTTGAATGGCAGCCGTGTTGTTGCTTACAGCGACGGGTTCATTGGCAGCGATCCCTTCCAGCCATGCACGGGTTTCGTCATCGCCGTGCAGCACACGCATGGCAGTGACATGCGCCAGGAATGAGCCGTTGGTTGCAGGCAGGGCGATGCGGCCCTTCCATTTTTCATCGGTCAGATCGAACATTGATGCGGGCAGGTCTTCGTCGGACACGCGCTCGGGCGAATAGGCGATCACGCGGCCACGGCCGGATGTGGCAACCCAGCGGTTTTCGCTGTCACGGTAGCTCGCAGGCACATCGGCAACCAGCGAGTCAGGCAGCGCAGCAAACAGGTCAACCACGGCACCAAGGGCTGCGGCATCCTGTGCCCAATACAGATCAGCAGGCGATGCATCACCTTCTTCTTGCAGCAGCACGGCCAGTTCGGCAGTGCCTGCATAACGGACATTCACATTGATGCCGGTCTGTGCGGTAAAGGCTTCGATAATGGGGGCGACCAGCGTTTCACCGCGGCCCGAATACAGTGTCAGATCGGCCAGCGTGGGGGTCGCGGCGAAGGCGGCCAATGCAAAGACGGAATTGCGCAAAATTGTCATGTTAACCTCTTTCAGGGGTCTAAGTTACAGCGCAGGAACCCTGTTGGCTGATGTGCCGTCCGGCACTTTGGCTTTGCGGATATCCGCATGATAATCCCTACTGATGTCGTCAGTTATTATACCTGAGTTGTTTCGTCAACTACCTTCCGCACCGCATTTATCTGATGCGTCATCCCGTCTGTTGCAGGTGAAGCGGATATTCCATCAAAAAACCCGCAACCTTGCGGCGCGGGTTTTTCCACGGAATACAGCCATTGATCAGCGTTTGCGGTCGCGCCGGCTGCTCATGGGTTGAAAGGCCACTGCGACATGCGCTTCGCAATAGGGTTTGCCAGGTTTTACCGGCAGGCCGCAAAACCAGAAATCATCGGTCGCCGGATCGCCAATCGGCCATTTGCAGGTTCGTTCCGTCAGTTCCAGCAAGGACAGCTTGCGGGCTGTCTTTTCAATCTCGCGGACAGTTGCCAGCGCTTCAGGGTCGATCTCATCGGTAGAAGGTTGCGGCGGCAGCGGCTGGCCTGCGGGAATGATCGGGCGCGGATTATAGGGCGCAGGCGTTGTGACCACTTCGGTTGCGCGTTCAACTTCAGGTTCCGGTGCGGGCGCGGGTTCCGGCGGTTTCGGGCGGGCCGCGCGTTCGGCCTTGGCTTGTGCCAGATCAACCACAGGTGCGGCGGGTTCTGCGGCAGGCGGCGCCTGCACCGGGTCAGGGCGCCTGACTGTCGTGTCTGTCGCGGGTTTGGAAGGCTGCGCCCCTGCATTTGCAGTAGGCGGTGATTGCGGGGTGGGGGGGGCTTCTGCATCTGTGGTGGTCCGGTTCGACAGGCCAAGCCTGTGCACCTTGCCGATGACTGCGTTGCGCGTAACACCGCCCAGTTCCTTGGCAATCTGAGAGGCAGACTGCCCCTCCATCCACATTTTCTTTAGCAATTCGACCCGTTCGTCGGTCCAGGACATCATCTGCTCCACGGCTGGCGGCAGGGCGGGCTTGTCACGCGCCCCTTTTGGAATTCTATTGCCCAACAGTAAGGGCAAGGTGGTGAAATACAAGCCGCGCCACATAAATACAATGACCAAGCGTGCGAAACTGACGCCAAAGCCGGAAAGGGCAGTAAAAATGTTGGATCAACGGATAGATCAACCCGACAGGTATGACATGGGAATGCGCAGATTCGGGCGCATGAACTGGTTGGGCCTGCAAGCCCTTGCCTGGCGCGAGGTGATGCGCTTTCTTGTCGTGTGGACGCAGACCCTTGCGGCACCGCTGGTGACGGCGGGTTTGTTTCTGGCGGTGTTCTCGCTGGCCATCGGGCCTGCGCGCGGCGAGGTTCTGGGCGTGCCCTTCATCCAGTTTCTGGCCCCCGGCATTCTGATGATGACTGTTATCCAGAACAGTTTTGCCAACACATCATCCTCTATCGTGATTTCCAAGGTGCAGGGCAATATCGTCGACACGCTGATGCCGCCATTGTCGCCGCTGGAACTGGTGCTGGGCTATCTGGCGGGCGGGGTTGCGCGCGGGCTGGTGGTCGGTGTGGTTATCTCGCTGGCGTTGTGGCTTGTTCTTGGCCTTGGGGTGGCACGCCCTGTGTGGTTGCTGACCTTCCTGACGCTGGGGGCCGTGCTGCTGGGGGCAATCGGTATTGCCGCCGGTATCATTTCCAACAAATTCGACCAGATTGCCGCAATCACGAATTTTATTGTCGTGCCATTGTCGTTTCTGTCGGGGACATTCTATTCCATCTCGGGGCTGCCGCCGGTGCTGGAAATGATCAGCCGGTTCAATCCGGTCTTTTACCTGATTGATGGCGCGCGCTACGGCATGATCGGCGCGTCCGACGCATCGCCCGTTCTGGGGCTGGTGGTTGTGTCGGGAACGGCACTTGGGGTTTGCGTGCTGTGCTGGGGCTGGCTGCGCAGCGGATACCGGTTGAAACCATAGGATTTCAGGTCACACGCATGTGAATACGGGCATGTGAATGTTGCCCCCGTCCGGTCAAGCGCTGGCTTGTCACGACGGGGCGCAATGGTATAACTGCGCATGGCATGTGCCAAAAGGGGATGTGGTGAAACAGCGTATTAAATGGGCCTTTATGGCAGTGGCTTTTGCAGCGCTTGCCCCGATGGCACATGCGGGGGACCGCATGTGGGCGGATTGCAGAACCTGCCATACAGTCACCGCGCCGGACGGGACCGTTCTGGCGCGCGGCGGGCGTAGTGGGCCCAACCTGTATGGCATTGCGGGCCGCACGGCCGGTGCTGATGGCGATTTCCGTTTTTATTCCGATGCGATGCGCGCCGCGCGCGCGGGCGGCGTGACATGGACGCGGGACAATTTCGTGGCCTATCTGGCCAATCCCGAACAGTTTTTGCGCAGCGCCACCGGCAACGCAGAAGCGCGTGCCGATATGCATGTCGAACTGCGTCAGGGGGGCGCTGCGTTGTTCGACTATCTGCGCAGCCTGTCGCAATAGCGTTGAGTGCGCGCAGTTTCTGTCAATCATGTCGGATGATGGGGTGAGAGACTGGACAGCGACCCAAACGGAAAATGCTGCGGCTGCTTCCTTCCGGACCTGACCGGGTTGGCAAGGCGTTCGCCCGCGCCAGCCTCTCGCGGGGGTATCTATGCGTTCATGCGGCGCAATGCAAGCATCGTGTTGGATTTCGCAAACACAACCGCCCCCTGTGGCCTGGTCTTGCAGCGCGTGGGCGCTAACATGTTGAATAATCAAAAAGCCAGCCCGAAAACCGGTTTCCACTTTTTGCCGGTTTGTTCTATGAAGGGGCAAGCAATCAGACAGGGCGGACATGGCCAAGCGGGGCTACCATCACGGCAATCTGCGGCAGGCTTTGGTAGAGGCCGCGCTTGAACTGATTGCGGAAACCGGACCGCAAGGCTTCACCATGGCCGAGGCGGCCAAGCGCGCGGATGTGTCGGCGGCAGCGCCCTACCGCCATTTCACCGGCCGCGAGGATCTTATAATCGAGATTGCGCGGCAGGGGTTCGACCTGTTTTCGGACGTGCTGGAATACGCCTATAAGGACGGGCAACCGTCCCCGCTTGTCGCTTTCGAAGCGGTGGGGCGTGCATATCTGGCCTTTGCGCGCAAACATCCGGGGCATTACGCCGCCATGTTCGAATCAGGCGTGCCCGTCAATGCCAGCAAGGATCTTGCTGCGGCCTGCGCGCGGGCAGACAATGTTCTTTTGCGTGCGGCTGCTGACTTGTCGGCGCGTATGCCGCCGGACCGTCGCCCGCCTGCGACGATGTTTGCAGCCCATGTCACGGCGTTAAGTCACGGGATTGTCGCCCTTTATGCCCGCGGCACACCCGGCGCGCGCGCGCCCTTCACCCCAGAGGAATTGCTGGAAAGCGGTGTCGGGGTGTATTTGCGTGGCTTGGGGTTTCTGGAGTCAGACACCTGATAGCAGGCAGGGGCGCAGATTGCTTTCCCTTTCGGCGGCGTGCGAAAAAATGTGAAGCATCTTTACATTTTCCCTTGAAATCCGGATCAGACCTGCCACATATGTAAATGTGAATTACATTCACCAACCATGAAAAGGGGTACGACATGACAACAATGACAGCGCCGATGTCATGGGCCCGTCAGGCAGAAGCTTGGCTTGACGGCTTTGGCAAGGCAGGCTGGATCACCGCGATGGTGCTGGCCTTTATTCTGTTCTGGCCACTGGGGCTTGCGCTTCTGGCTTATATGATCTGGGGAAAACAGATGTTTGGAAAATCCTGCCGCACAAAAGCCCGTCACGGGGCCACAATGATGCGTTCTTCCGGCAATTCGGCATTTGACGCCTACAAGGCAGATACGCTGCGCCGGCTGGAAGATGAACAAACCGCGTTTGACACATTCCTGCACCGGTTGCGCGATGCCAAGGACAAAGCGGAATTCGACCAGTTCATGGAAGATAACCGCCGCAAGCGCGACGCATCCCAAACGGCGGCAGACCCGCTTTAAGGGCATGCCGCGCATTCCTGTCGCGATATTATGATCCTGAAAGGCCCCGATCTTGCGACGGGGTCTTTCTTGCATCATGCCATTTGCCCGAAAGCTGCGCGCGGGCGCAACATCTGCCATGATAATTCAGCCCAAGGTTAAAACACCGGTTGGCAGTGCGTTCTGACTGACCTAGTGTGCCCTTGTAAAACAGAGGATCAGGAAGCCCGCCATGGCCAGATCCCAGCTTGGGGTTCAGACGCAGTTTTCCCGACCGGTCCGCCAGATTGTGATGATGTTTCTTGTCATTGTTCTGGTTGCGGTGGGAACATATTTTGCCCTGCCACGCGTGGCAGGTATTTTCCTTGCGAATATATGGCTGAACGGATTCATCTTTCTGGTGTTTGTCATTGGCGTGCTTGCCACGTTCTGGCAGGTGATCCAGTTGAACCGGTCCATCGTCTGGATCGAAGGGTTTGCCGCGGGCACCCCCGGTCATGATGCGACAGTTCCGCCTGCGCTGCTGGTGCCACTGGCGGCACTGTTGCGGGGGCGCGGGCATGGCAGCCAGATCAGTTCCAGTTCGGCAGGGTCTATCCTTGATTCCGTGGCCACGCGGCTGGATGAATTGCGCGACATCACGCGCTATATCATCAACCTGTTGATTTTCCTTGGCTTGCTTGGAACATTTTACGGGCTTGCAACCACCGTTCCTGCGGTGGTCGACACAATCCGCTCGCTTGCCCCCGAAGCCAACGAGACGGGCATACAGGTGTTTGAAAACCTGATGAGCGGGCTTGAAGCGCAGCTTGGCGGCATGGGAACGGCGTTTTCGTCATCCTTGCTGGGGCTTGCAGGATCGCTGGTTGTGGGGTTGCTGGAACTGTTTGCGGGCCATGGGCAGAACCGGTTTTACCGCCAGCTTGAAGAATGGCTCAGCTCCATCACGCGCCTTGGTATGGCAGGGACCGATCCCGAACAGGGCGGCGAAATGGGCGCGGTTGTGCACGTTCTGGACGCGATGGCCGAACAGATGGAAGCGATGCACCGCCAGCAGGTTCAGGCCGATTTTGAACGCGGCCAACTGGATCAGGCGCTGGGATATCTGGTGCAGGCCATTGACCGGCTGGCCGAAGGCGGGCTTGGCGGGAGGGATGCGCAGGATGCATCCGTGGTGCTGGAACGCATTGCCACCGCACAGGAAGAACTTCTTGGCTATTACCGTCAGGATGCGGTCGAGGGCGGCCCCCATGCCGAAGCTGAAATCAGGATGCGTTTGCGCAATATTGACGGGCAGCTTCTGCGTATTTCCGAAGAACTGTCTGCGGGTCGTCTGGAAACAACGGCTGATTTGCGGTCCGATCTGTCTAACCTGACAATGGCAGTGCGCCAGTTGTCGCGCGCGGGATTTGGCGTGCGCCGCGACGGGGGGGCGTAACCCATGGCGCTGGCACGCGGCAGGGGCCAGCGGCGCGAAGTCAGCGGCGCAATATGGCCGGGCTTCGTCGATGCGATGACCGCGCTGCTGCTGGTGCTTATGTTCGTGCTATCGATCTTCATGATCGTGCAGTTTGTTTTGCGCGACACGATCACCGCACGCGAAACCGAACTTGAAGGTCTAAGTGCCGAAGTTGCCAGTCTGGTCGATGCACTGGGATTGTCGCGCGCGCAGGTGTCAACACTGGAAGGGCAGGTGTCCGGCCTTGAAGGCGATCTGGATGAGGCCCGCGCCCTGATGGCCGCGCAACTGGCCCGGATCAGCGGTTTGTCGCGTGACCTGACCGCGAGAGAGGCAGAACTCAGCAGCGCACAGGCGCAGATTACCCAGTTTGAAGCACAAGTGGCCGCCCTGATTGGCGAGCGCGACAGCGCACTTGCGCAAGGGGAAGAACTGACCGCCGATCTGGCAGAGTTGGAAGCGGCGCAGCAAGTGCTGATATCTGAACAGGAAGCCATGGAACTGGCCCTTGCGCGCCTGCGTGACGAGTTGGATGCAGAAGCGCAGGCCGCGCGTCTGGCTGCCGCCCGCGCCGACGCGGTGGAAGCGGCGCTTGCGCAGGCGCAGGCAGATGCGGCATCGCAGGAAGCGTCCCTGGCGCAACTGGTGCAACAGCTGGCCGCGTCCGAGGAAGCACGCCTTGCCACTGCCCGGGACCAAAGCGCGCTGGAGCAGGATCTGGCCGCCGCGCGCGAAGAACTGGACGCTGCGCAGGCCGCGCGTCTGGCCGAAGCCGCCGCCGCCGAAGCGCTGCGTGCGCGGCTGTCAGATGTGGAAACCGCATTGACCGAAGAAGAACGCCGCCGCCTTGCAGATGCCGCCGCCGCGCAGGCCCTGCGTGACCGTCTGGCGCAGGCAGATACCGAACTGACCGCCATGACCTTGCAACTGGAAGCGGAACGCGCGCGCGCCGAAGAAACCCTGACCCTGCTGGCCGCCGCACGCGCCGCACAAGCCGATCTTCAGGCCGATCTTCAGGCCGAACTGTCCGAACGTGAACGTCAGGCCGCATTGCGCGCCGCCGCGCAATCCGCCCTGTCCGACGCCGAAGCCCAATCCGCCGAGGACCAGCGCAGGCTGGAATTGCTGAACCAGCAAGTTGCATCGCTGCGCGGGCAGGTGGGCGGCTTGCAGGATTTGCTGGGCGAGGCGCGCGCGCGTGAAGATGCCGCCAATGTCCAGATTGAAAGCCTTGGCGCGGATCTGAACCTTGCATTGGCGCAACTGGCTGCCGAGGAACGCCGCCGCGCAGATATGGAAGCGGCCGAGCGTGAAAGGCTGGAGCAGTTCCGTTCCGAATTCTTCGGACAGGTGCGGCAGGTTCTGGAAGGGCGTTCCGGCGTCGAGATTGTGGGCGATCGCTTCGTCTTCTCATCCGAAGTGCTGTTTGAACTTGGCTCTGCCGATCTGGCGCCTGCGGGACGCGCCCAGATCGGCAACGTCGTGTCAATTCTGCAAGAGGTTGCAGATAATATTCCGTCGGGCATTGATTGGGTTTTGCAGGTCGACGGGCACACCGACAATCTGCCCATCGCGCCCGGCGCGGAATTTGCCGACAACTGGGAGCTTAGCCAGGCCCGCGCGCTGTCAGTGGTGCGCTACCTGACCGAGGTGATGGGCTTTCCGGCATTCCGGCTGGCGGCAGCTGGTTTCGGCGAGTATCGCCCCGTCGACCCTGCCAACACCGCACAGGCGCGGGCGCGCAACCGCCGTATTGAGCTGAAACTGACCGAGCGCTGATTGCGCGGATGATTCTGCCGTGCTGATCGCCGGAGTGATGACGCGCCTGCCTATATGGTGTGCCATTGTATACAGTTTTATGCCAAAATGCCCGATGTGGGCGCAATCAGCATGGCTTACAGGGGTCGTGGCCCTTGCGTGATTGCTGCGAAGGGACTAGGCAGTGCGGGTCACACAAACGATCCGGAGATCACTGATGACCAGACCCAAAATTGCACTGATCGGCGCTGGACAGATTGGCGGCACACTTGCCCATCTGGCTGCGATCAAGGAACTTGGCGATGTAGTCCTGTTCGATATTGCCGATGGCACACCGCAGGGCAAGGCGCTTGATATTGCTGAATCCGGCCCTTCCGAAGGGTTTGATGCGGCACTGAAGGGCACCACCGATTACGCCGATATTGCAGGCGCGGATGTCTGCATTGTCACCGCCGGTGTTCCGCGCAAACCGGGCATGAGCCGCGATGACCTGCTGGGCATTAACCTGAAGGTCATGAAATCGGTTGGCGAAGGGATCCGCGATCACGCCCCGAATGCCTTTGTCATCTGCATCACCAACCCGCTGGATGCGATGGTCTGGGCGTTGCGCGAATTTTCGGGCCTGCCGCATAACAAGGTCGTCGGCATGGCCGGCGTTCTGGACAGCGCGCGTTTCCGTCATTTCCTGAGTGTGGAATTCAACGTGTCCATGCGCGACGTCACGGCCTTTGTGCTGGGCGGCCATGGCGACACGATGGTGCCACTGGTGCGCTATTCGACGGTTGCGGGCATTCCGCTGCCTGATCTGGTGTCTATGGGCTGGACCACGCAAGACAAGCTGGACGCCATTGTTCAGCGCACCCGCGACGGCGGCGCCGAGATTGTGGGCCTGCTGAAAACGGGTTCGGCATTCTACGCCCCCGCGACCAGCGCCATCGAAATGGCCGAAGCCTATCTGAAAGACCAAAAACGCCTGCTGCCTTGTGCGGCCTATTGCGATGGCGAATTCGGCCTGAAGGGTATGTATGTCGGCGTGCCCACGATCATCGGCAAAGGCGGAATCGAAAAGATTGCCGATATCAAGCTGACCAAGGATGAACAGGCGATGTTCGACAGTTCTGTTGCTGCTGTGCGCGGGCTTGTTGAGGCATGCAAAGGGATTGATCCCAGCCTTGCCTAAGGCGTGCTTGAACTGCATTTTCTGACAGATACAAGGGGCCGCACCATAGTGCGGCCCCTTTGATATTTCTGACCGGCACGGCATTCGAGTGATCACGTTTTTGTGATGATAATGCTGTTAGCGGTATTTTGTGATCACAGTTTTTCAGCGTGTGATCACAAAATGCACATTTTCAGCCGATCCCGAAGGATTGCCGAAGTTATTCATTGTTTTTTGTCTGAAATCTGGCATGCACAGAAGGAGATAACACAGAAAATGGGACAGTTTCATGAATATTCATGAGTATCAGGCGAAGGGCCTTTTGCGCTCTTACGGGGTGCCCGTGTCGGATGGCCGCATTGTTTTCCGCGCAGAAGAAGCCAAAACCGCCGCGGGCGAGCTGGACGGGCCGCTTTGGGTCGTCAAGGCGCAGATCCACGCAGGTGGCCGCGGCAAAGGGCATTTCAAGGAAGCATCCGCCGGTGAAAAAGGCGGCGTGCGTCTGGCAAAATCTGTCAGCGAAGCCGAAGAAATGACCAAGCAGATGTTGGGCCGCACATTGGTGACACACCAGACCGGACCGGCAGGCAAGCAGGTCAACCGCATCTATATCGAAGACGGATCAGATATTTCGCGTGAATTGTATCTGGCGCTTCTGGTGGATCGTGTGACCAGCCGCATCAGCTTTGTCGTGTCGACCGAAGGTGGCATGGACATTGAGGAAGTGGCGGAATCCACGCCCGAGAAAATCCTGTCCTTCAGCGTCGATCCGGCAACCGGCATTCAGGGGTTCCACGGTCGCCGCGTGGCGTTTGCGCTGGGACTGGAAGGCAAGCAGGTCAAGCAATGCGTCGATCTGGTAAACAAGCTTTACAAGCTGTTTGTCGAACGTGATGCGGAAATGGTTGAAATCAACCCGCTGATCGTCACCACCGATGGCGACATGAAATGTCTGGACGCCAAGATGGGGTTCGATTCCAATTCACTGTATCGTCAGGCCGATATTCTGGCACTGCGTGACGAGACGGAAGAAGACCCCAAGGAACTGGCCGCCAGCAAATATGACCTGAACTATATCGCGCTGGATGGCGAGATTGGCTGCATGGTCAACGGTGCCGGTCTGGCGATGGCCACGATGGACATCATCAAGCTGTATGGTGCGGAACCCGCGAACTTTTTGGATGTGGGCGGTGGTGCGACCAAGGAGAAAGTCACCGAAGCGTTCAAGATCATCACGTCTGACCCCAATGTAAAAGGTATTCTTGTCAATATCTTCGGGGGCATCATGCGCTGCGACATCATCGCCGAAGGTGTGATTGCCGCCGTCAAGGATGTGGGCCTGCAAGTGCCACTGGTCGTGCGTCTGGAAGGCACGAATGTTGACCTTGGCAAGGATATCATCCGCAATTCGGGCCTGAATGTGATCGCTGCCGACAACCTGTCGGATGCGGCTGAAAAGATCGTCAAAGCGGTGAAGGGTTGAACGGGATGAACGACAAGTTCCATCCCATTTTGGTCGCGGAAGCAAAAAAGCGATTGCTCGAATTAATCTCCGAGCGTGGTGGGCATCTGTCGTTCGCGGAGCTAAACCGCCTTGAACCAAATTCACTTGGTGATCTCTGGTTTTCGTTATTTGATCATCCGAATATTCTGATGTGGGATCGACTTTCGCAACCGTATGCGCAGGCCATTTCAGAACTTCTTCAGAGTTCGTTGGTTCATGCACATCCTGCGACCGAGCTTACTTATATGTTAGATGGATTTGTGCCGAAGTTCCCGATCGCGAAATCCATAGAAACCTACAGAGAGCCTCATTGGTTTCCGATGACGCTCCATAACGAACCATTGGAGGCTTAAATGGCCGTTCTCGTAGACAAAAACACAAAGGTCATCTGCCAGGGCTTCACCGGCTCTCAGGGGACATTCCATTCCGAACAGGCCATTGCCTATGGCACGAAAATGGTCGGTGGTGTCACGCCGGGCAAGGGGGGGCAAACCCATCTGGACCTGCCGGTGTTCAATTCCGTGCATGAAGCGAAATCGGTGACAGACGCGAATGCAACCGTCATCTATGTGCCGCCGCCCTTTGCCGCCGATTCCATTCTGGAAGCGATCGATGCGGAAATGGAACTGATCGTCTGCATCACCGAAGGCATTCCCGTTCTGGACATGATGCGCGTCAAGCGTGCGCTGATTGACAGCAAATCGGTGCTGATTGGCCCGAACTGTCCCGGTGTCATCACGCCGGATGCGTGCAAAATCGGCATCATGCCGGGCCATATTCACCGCCGCGGGTCGGTCGGTGTTGTGTCGCGGTCCGGCACATTGACCTATGAAGCCGTGAAACAGACCACCGATGTGGGGCTGGGCCAGTCCACTTGCGTCGGTATCGGGGGCGATCCTGTAAAAGGGACCGAGCATCTTGACGTTTTGGAATGGTTTTTGGCCGATGATGAAACCGAATCGATCATCATGATCGGGGAAATCGGGGGCAGTGCCGAAGAAGAAGCCGCGCAATTCCTGAAAGATGAAGCAAAACGCGGGCGGTCCAAACCCTGCGCAGGCTTCATTGCTGGCCGCACGGCCCCTCCGGGGCGGCGCATGGGCCATGCTGGCGCGATTGTTGCTGGCGGCAAAGGTGGTGCTGACGATAAGATCGAAGCGATGAAAAGCGCCGGTATCATCGTTGCCGACAGCCCCGCCGGTCTGGGCGAGGCTGTGCTGAAAGCGATTGGCAAATAAACCGATCCCGCCAAGGGGGACAAAACATGACCATAACGCAAGCCATTCAGAATGGTTTTCGCAACGCGTTTACATTTTCGGGGCGATCACGTCGCCCCGAATACTGGTTTTTCTTTGCTTTTGTCTTTGGCGGGGCGGCTGTGCTGAGTGTGCTTGAGCTTGCCATTCGCGGAACTACCGGCGGGCTTGTGTTGCGCGCGTTCCAGATCATCGTGTTTGTGCCGTTTCTGGCCGTGGGCTGGCGCCGGTTGCAAGATACCGGCCGCCCCGGTTGGTTCCTGCTGGTGCCATCCGCGATTGTTGTGGCCAGCACGTTCGTCTCCGGCTCGGTGTTCCAGCATATGATCGGCATTATTCTGTCCCCGTTCGGCCTTGCTGCGCGGGGCGGGCCTGATGGGATTGTGGGTGTTATGTCCATTGTTCAGATACTGGCTGGTCTGGTTATCGTGTTCTGGATGTCACGTTCCAGCCAGCGTGGGCCGAACACCTATGGCCCTGAACCGCGCGTGCATTGACGCGCATAATCTTTACCGTAGCACAAAGGTGCTGACATGAATGACCAAAGCCCGAATGAGCAGTTGAACGCGCAGGATTTCCTGCAAGGGCATAATACCGATTATGTAGAAGCGCTTCAGGCAAAACATGCGGCGGACCCGTCTTCGGTTGACGCGGCCTGGGCGGAGTATTTCAAGGCCTTGGGCGAAACCCAGGACGATGCGACACGCGCTGCCGCTGGCCCCAGCTGGGCGCGCCGCGACTGGCCACCTGTGCCAAATGATGATCTGACCGCCGCACTAACCGGGGAATGGCCGGTTGTTGCTGCGCCGAAAACCGCCGCCAAACCGGTCGCTGGCGAAGGCGATGCCGCCGCGCAAAAGATCACCGCCAAGGCCGCCGAAAAAGGGGTCACCCTGACCACCGAACAGGTGCGCGGTGCGGTCCTTGACAGCTTGCGCGCGCTGATGATCATTCGCGCCTACCGTATTCGGGGCCATCTGGTTGCCGATCTGGACCCGCTGGGCCTGCAAAGCGAAGAACCACATCCCGAACTGGACCCGCGGTCTTACGGCTTTACCGAAGCCGACATGGACCGCCCGATCTTTATCGACAATGTTCTGGGGCTGGAAGTCGCATCGCTGCGCGAAATTATCGACATTCTGCAGCGCACCTATTGCGGCACATTCGCGTTGCAGTTCATGCATATTTCCAACCCCGAACAAGTGTCATGGCTGAAGGAACGCATCGAGGGGCTGGGCAAGGAAATCCAGTTCACCAAGCGCGGACGCCGCGCCATTCTGGACAAGCTGGTGCAGGCAGAAGGCTTTGAAAAATTCCTGCATGTCAAATACATGGGCACCAAGCGTTTCGGACTGGACGGGGGCGAAGCGGTCATTCCCGCGATGGAACAGATCATCAAACGCGGCGGTGCGCTGGGTGTGCGTGAAATCGCAGTCGGCATGCCGCATCGGGGCCGACTGAACATTCTGGCCAATGTTATGGCGAAGCCTTATCGCGCCATTTTCAACGAGTTTCAGGGCGGCAGCTTCAAGCCCGAAGATGTCGACGGGTCGGGTGATGTGAAATATCACCTTGGCGCATCGTCGGACCGCAAATTTGACGGAAACACCGTGCATTTGTCGCTGACGGCCAACCCGTCGCATCTGGAAGCGGTGAACCCTGTTGTTCTGGGCAAGGTGCGCGCCAAACAAGACCAGATCGGCGATGCAGAACGCCGTCAGGTTCTGGGTGTGCTGCTGCATGGTGACGCGGCCTTCGCGGGGCAGGGTATCATTGCCGAAGGGTTCGGGCTGTCGGGTCTGCGCGGTCACCGCACGGGTGGGACCATCCATCTGGTCGTGAACAACCAGATCGGGTTTACCACGGCACCGCATTTCAGCCGCTCGTCGCCCTATCCCACAGACATTGCCCTGATGGTGGAAGCGCCGATTTTCCACGTCAATGGCGATGACCCCGAAGCGGTGGTGCATGCCGCCAAAGTGGCCACGGAATTCCGCCAGAAATTCCTGAAGGATGTGGTCATTGACGTGTTCTGTTATCGCCGTTTCGGCCATAACGAAGGCGACGAGCCGATGTTCACCAATCCGGCCATGTATACCCGTATCAAGAAGCATAAATCGACGCTTCAGCTGTATACCGAACGTCTGGTCGCAGACGGGCTGATTCCCGAAGGTGAAATTGACGATATGAAGGCCGCGTTTCAGGCGCATCTGAATGATGAATTTGAAGCCGGAAAAACCTATAAGCCCAACAAGGCCGACTGGCTGGACGGGCGCTGGTCCCACCTGAACCGCGAGGGCGAGGAATACCAGCGCGGTCAGACATCGATTCCCAGCGAAACACTGGCCGAACTGGGCGGGGCGCTGACGCACTATCCCGAAGGGTTCAACATTCACAAGACTGTTGTGCGCCAGCTGGAGGCCAAGAAGGAAATGTTCGCGTCCGGGCGCGGGTTTGACTGGGCCACAGCCGAAGCACTGGCGTTCGGATCACTCGTGACCGAAGGGTATCCTGTGCGCCTGTCAGGTCAGGATTCCACGCGTGGCACTTTCAGCCAGCGCCATTCTGCCTTTATCGACCAGCAGACCGAGGATCGCTACTACGCCTTGAACAATATCAAGGAAGGGCAGGCGCGTTTTGAGGTCATCGACTCCATGCTGTCGGAATATGCCGTTCTGGGGTTCGAATACGGCTATTCGCTGGCCGAACCCAATGCGCTGGTGATGTGGGAAGCGCAGTTTGGCGATTTCGCCAATGGTGCACAGATCATGTTTGACCAGTTCATCAGTTCCGGCGAAAGCAAATGGTTGCGCATGTCCGGTCTGGTCATGTTGTTGCCGCACGGATTCGAAGGGCAGGGGCCGGAACACAGTTCCGCCCGGCTGGAGCGTTTCTTGCAGCAATGCGCACAGGACAACTGGATCGTTGCGAATTGCTCGACGCCCGCAAACTATTTCCACATTCTGCGCCGCCAGATTCACCGCAGCTTCCGCAAGCCGCTGGTGCTGATGACCCCGAAATCACTGCTGCGCCACAAGCTTTGCATTTCTGAAGCCGCAGATTTCACCGAAGGGTCCAGCTTCCACCGTGTGCTGTGGGATGATGCCCAAAAAGGCAACAGCACCACCGAACTGGTGGCAGATGACAAGATCAAGCGTGTGATCATGTGTTCGGGCAAGGTGTATTACGACCTGCTGGAAGAACGTGATGCGCGCGGGATTACGGATATATATCTGCTGCGCGTGGAGCAATTCTATCCCTTCCCGGCAATGGCGCTGCTGAAGGAACTGGAACGCTTCCCCAATGCAGAAGTGATCTGGTGTCAGGAAGAGCCGAAGAACCAGGGTGCCTGGAGCTTCATTGAACCAAATATCGAATGGGTTCTGGGACGTCTGAAAGGGGCCACAAAACGCCCCCGTTATGTGGGGCGCACAGCCAGTGCCTCGCCTGCGACAGGGCTTGCCAGTCAACATAAAGCACAACAAGAAGCGCTCGTGAATGAAGCGCTGACAATCGAGGGATAACAAGACCATGTCCACCGAAGTTCGAGTGCCCACACTGGGCGAAAGTGTTTCCAAGGCGACTATTGCAACCTGGTTCAAGAAGCCCGGTGACGCGGTTGCGGTCGATGAAATGCTGTGTGAACTGGAAACCGATAAGGTGACCGTCGAAGTGCCCTCGCCCGTGGCAGGCACATTGGGCGAGATTGTCGCGCAGGAAGGCGACACTGTGGGCGTCGATGCGCTGCTGGCCATGATCAGCGAGCCGGGTGCTGCGGAAACCCCCAGCAAAGCCCCCAAGGCGGATGCAAAACCCGCTGAGGCCCCGCAGCAGGATGCGGGCGAGAGCGTGGACGTGATGGTCCCCGCTTTGGGCGAAAGCGTATCCGAGGCCACTGTCGCAAGCTGGTTCAAGAAACCGGGCGACGCGGTCGAACAGGACGAAATGCTGTGCGAGCTGGAAACTGATAAAGTGTCGGTCGAAGTGCCTGCGCCCGCATCGGGTGTTCTGGCCGAGATCCTGGCAGAAGAAGGCAGCACAGTTGCCGCAGGCGGCAAGCTGGCGGTGATTTCCGGCGGTGCGGTGGCATCACCTGCGGCAGGCGCGCAAGCCCCTGCGGCCACGTCCGGTTCCGCCGGGCGCGATGTCGAAGACGCACCATCTGCCAAGAAGCTGATGGCCGAAAAGGGGCTGTCCGCCGATCAGGTCACGGGAACGGGCCGCGACGGGCGGATCATGAAGGAAGACGTGCAGAAGGCAGCGGCGGCCCCAGCGGCGCAGCCTACGGCTGCACCGGCTGTGCCCACCCCTGCCGCTGCCCCGCGTGCGCCGGTTGCCGCAGATGATGCGGCGCGCGAAGAGCGTGTGAAGATGACGCGTCTGCGCCAGACCATTGCACGCCGCCTGAAGGATGCGCAGAACACCGCCGCCATGCTGACCACCTATAATGAAGCCGACATGGGCGGCATCATGGAGTTGCGCAAGGAATACAAGGACCAGTTTGAAAAGAAGCATGGCGTGAAGATGGGCTTTATGTCCTTCTTTGTGAAAGCGTGCTGCCATGCGCTGAACGAAGTGCCCGAAGTGAATGCCGAAATTGACGGCACCAATGTGGTTTACAAGAACTACGTCCATATGGGTGTCGCCGTCGGCACGCCCAACGGGCTGGTCGTGCCGGTGCTGCGCGATGCGCATAAGATGGGCTTTGCCGAAATTGAAAAGCGCATTGCCGAAATGGGCAAACGCGCGCGGGACGGCAAGCTGTCGATGGCCGAAATGCAGGGCGGCAGCTTCACCATTTCCAATGGCGGGGTCTATGGCTCGCTGATGTCGTCGCCCATTCTGAACCCGCCGCAATCGGGTATTCTGGGGATGCACAAGATTCAGGAACGCCCGATGGTTGTCGGCGGCCAGATCGTTGCGCGCCCGATGATGTATCTGGCGCTGTCCTATGACCACCGGATTGTCGACGGCAAGGGTGCCGTGACCTTCCTTGTGCGCGTGAAAGAAGCGCTGGAAGACCCGCGGCGGTTGTTGATGGATTTGTGAGAAAACCATTAATACCTTTGGCGCGCTAACGGGCGCGCCAAAGGTATGGCTTGGGGGTGTTTTTGATGACCGGTGAAGTAAGCTTCGATGAAAAAGTTCGGCTTGAACATTTTCGGTCGGGTATCGACGCTGTACGGGAAGTAGGGATACTCGCGCTCAAGACAATCATTACCCTAAACAGTGGCGCATTCGTAGTATTGCTCACATTTATTGGTAATGCGGCTGCTCAATCAAAATTTATGGTGCCGTTGGATAAACTCCAATGTTCCATGTACGCATTTCTATGCGGAATCGCTCTAAGTTTTATCGCAATAGCCTATACTTACTTTGTTTCGCAAAGCCTTAGCCCTTACCCTCTTCCAGAGAAGCGGACGGATGGTTGGTTTGTTCCAATTGTTATTTTGATAACGGGGTTGGCGGTGGCGGCCTTTTTGGTAGGTGTAATAACGGTGATTCATAACGTGATGGTCGTGGAAAACGTGGTGGTCATGGAATGACCCCCGAACTTACAGTCCTCACTCTCGCGGCGCTTCTGCAAATGGCGCAGTATATCCTGTTTGCCGTTCCTGCGAACCGTGAACTGGGCACACGCTACACAGGCGGGTCGCGTGATTTTGCGCCTCCAAAACCCCTGTCGAAACGCACTGCCCGGCTGCAACGCGCGCTCGACAACCACTTCGAGGGGCTGATCATCTTCGCCATCGCCGTGATCGTGGTGACCTTCACCAAGATCACCACCCCTTTCACCGCCGCCTGCGCCTTCATCTATCTTGCTGCCCGCATCCTCTATATCCCGGCCTATGCTTTTGGCCTGAACCCGTGGCGCTCGCTCATCTGGGGCATCGGTTGGGCGGCCACATTGCTGATGCTGATCGCGGCGCTGTTCTGATGCTTCATTCTGGCAAAAATATCCTCGGGGGGTGCGGGGGACAGCCCCCCCCTCTTCGCCTGAAAAAAGGAGACACCTTATATGTCCTACGACCTTATCGTTATCGGCGCTGGCCCCGGCGGCTATGTCTGTGCCATTCGTGCAGCCCAGCTTGGCCTGAAAGTGGCCTGTGTGGAAGGGCGTGACACGCTTGGCGGCACGTGCCTGAATGTGGGCTGCATCCCGTCCAAGGCGCTGCTGCACGCAACCCACCAGCTGCATGAGGCCGAGCATAATTTCGACGCCATGGGCCTGACGGGGGCGAAACCCAAGGTCGATTGGAAGAAAATGCTTGGCTATAAGTCCGATGTGATCGGGCAGAACACCAAGGGGATTGAATTCCTGTTCAAGAAAAACAAGGTCGACTGGATCAAGGGCTGGGCGTCAATTCCTGCCGCAGGCAAGGTGCAGGTCGGCGACAAGACTTATGACGCCAAAAAAATTGTCATCGCGTCGGGGTCCGACTCCAGCCCGCTGAAAGGTGTGGATGTGGATGAGAAGGTGATCGTCACCTCGACCGGCGCGCTGGAGCTGGGCAAGATCCCCAAGAAAATGGTGGTGATCGGCGCAGGCGTGATCGGGCTGGAAATGGGGTCGGTCTTTGCGCGTCTGGGTGCAGAAGTGACAGTGGTTGAATATCTGGATCGTATCATTCCCGGCAATGATGCCGAAGTTGCCAAGAGTTTTCAGCGGCTTCTGGCCAAGCAGGGGATCACGTTCATTCTGGGCGCGGCGGTTCAGTCCGCGACAGCCACGAAAACCAAGGCCACTGTCACCTATAAACTGCGCAAGGATGACAGCGAACACAAGCTGGAGGCCGACACTGTGCTTCTTGCCACGGGGCGGCGTCCATTGACCGAAGGGTTGGGGCTGGACACGCTGGGTGTCAAACTGACCGAACGCGGCCAGATCGCGACCGACAAGCACTATAAAACCAGCATTGACGGGGTGTATGCGATTGGTGACGTCATTGAGGGGCCGATGCTGGCCCATAAGGCCGAGGATGAAGGCATGGCGGTCGCCGAGATTATCGCGGGGCAGGCGGGTCATGTGAATTACGGTGTCATCCCCGGTGTCATCTATACCTGGCCAGAGGTGGCGTCGGTGGGCGAGAACGAAGAAACCCTGAAAGAGGCAGGGCGCGCCTATAAGGTCGGCAAGTTCAGCTTCATGGGCAACGGCCGTGCCAAGGCGAATTTCGCAGGCGACGGTTTCGTGAAAATCCTGGCCGACAAGGACACAGACCGCATTCTGGGGGCGCATATCATTGGTCCCTATGCGGGCGATCTTATCCATGAAATCTGTGTCGCAATGGAATTTGGGGCCGCAGCCGAAGATCTGGCGCGCACCTGCCATGCCCACCCGACCTATTCGGAAGCCGTGCGCGAAGCTGCACTTGCCTGCGGTGACGGGGCGATACACGCGTAACTGTCAGCCGCAGATTTTGCGGACGACGCATGACGCGTGGTGGATAGTCCAGCCCCTGATCCGGTCGGGGGCTGGTTGTTTTTGGGGATTGCCGTATCGCGCAACGCAGCGCGGCTTGACTTCCCTTGGTGGCGCAGGGATGTTTGCGCTGTAGAAACTACAGCGGCGGCAGTCCAGCATCCTGTTGCTTCAGGGAGCGAAGCTGTTCTGGCCTTGAAATCCGGGCCAACTACCAGAAATGAAAACGGTTTTTCAGGGCCACCAGACTAGGAAATGTGACATGCTGAACGGAATAGACCCCCGCATTACCCCCGAATTGTTGTATGCTCTGGCCGCCATGGGCCATGGTGATCAACTGACGATAGTGGATGCAAACTATCCCGCGCATACAGCCGGATTGAACTCGGATTGGGGGCATTGCCTTGACTTTGGCGGCACATCGACAGACGCGCTACAGGCCATTCTGACCCTTGTGCCGATAGATCAGTTTGATCGCGAGCGTCCGGCGGTCAAGGCGATGCAGCAAGTTGACGCGCCCGATACGCACGCTGAAGCGGTCGCGCAGGCGATGGGCATTATCCGCGCATTCGGGCATGACATCGCCATGACCGAACGCTTCGCCTTTTACGAGGCGGCGGCAGACTCCTTCGTGATTATTCGCACACAGGAACGTCGTCTGTATGGCAATTTCATACTGCGCAAAGGCGTGATTGAATAACCCATCGCAGGTAACACGGCCTTCCGTGTTCTCATGGTTTCAACCGTAAGCGGCGGCCACGCCACATAGATTTTCTGTTGCGCGGGGCTGGCCTTGGTTTTGATCCGGATCCGGTGCAACCAGCTCTCAGGGAGTCCCGGACGAGGTTATTTTGTGGGGACGAGATCCCCAAAAGGATGATATCGATCCCGATGTGACAACTGCACGGTTGCGCGTCCTTGCTGCTTCATCCCAAAGCAGCGTGTACCTATCAGAGTCGGCAGGGATTCTTGAGAGCGCAGCGAACCCAAGGTCAAGGTTGTGATGATGCCAAAGCATGCGTGCAAAAGTCTTGGTCATCCGGGTCACTAAATCCGTGATCCCAAAATTCCAGCGTGAACGGCCAGAGACCGCGCGCCCTGCGTGCAGGGCGTGATGATCTTGTCGCCCGCGCCGTCCTGCCCGATCAGGTCCATCGGGATGACTGGGTAGGGCGCCCATCGTGACCAGATTGCAAGACGCGTTCGCCGCCCCGCCTTCCATGGCCTGCAACTGAGCCGAGACATCGACCAGATCGGACTTGTCAGGCCAGCGCGGGATATCGTGCAGGACATAGAGGACCCAATTCGCCGCGCAGATGATCCCGAAGGGCGCGGCTGTCATGGGATAATCTGCTCGTTCCAGAGTAGTCGATAGGCGGGCACGTCTTCTTCGATCTGACTGAACCGCCCGATTCCGTCGCGGAAGAAATTATCCTGCATGTCATCATTGCACTGGCTGACTTCGGCCACGAACACTGTCTCACCCTCGCCCCAGAAACTATGCTGCAACCCGCGCGGGATGGTGATGCTTTGGCCTGCGCGCAGCTTGTGGACTTGACCGAAGGCGGGCCGCTTTGCCCCGTCGATCAGCACAGTATCGACCAGCGGCGCGCCCTCGGCAGGCTCGACTGTGCCCGTCTCCGAAAACTCTATACAAAGCGTGCCGCCGCCGCGCACGATGATATCTTCGAGCTTGACCTTATGGGCATGAAACGGCGTCACCTGATCCGGTTCGACGAAGAGCAGCTTTTCAGCATAGGGCCGTTCGCCCGGCTGGCCAGCGATGCCGTTGCGCACGCAAAACAGTACGAGCCCCAGATTCTCGAAATCGCCAAGCCCGAAATCGGTCACATCCCAGCCGATCTGGCGCTCTGACAACCAGGCATGGCGCGCAGGGTCGGCGCGGTGGTCTTTTGGTGTCCAGCTCGCGAAATCGGGCATCGCCCAGTGATGGGCGGCAAGCAGGGTTTCGGCCTTGCGAATGGCGGCATTGATCTGAGAGCGTTTCATGCAGGATACCCGATTTTCTGAGTGGCGTGGTCCGTCCCGGCAGCAAGGGCCGTTGTCAGCAAGCGCGGTGGGCCCGCTTTCGTTATGCAGGCAAGGCCGCAGCATGGCCCATCCTTACCGCGATAGCTATTCGGCGGCCACTCGTTCGTATTCAAGCGCCGCAGCCGCTCCCTTGAGTTCGGCCAACCCCTTGAGCCGTCCGATCAACGGATATCCGGGCTGCGCGCCCCGCGTCAGATCCTCAAGAATTTCCTGTCCGTGATCGGGCCGCATGGGAATTTCCCAGTCGGCGCGGCCCGCCTTTCGGCGGCGCTGCTCCTCGGCGAGAATGGCGGCGATCAGCCCGACCATATCGACATCGCCCTCCAGATGCGCGCTTTCATAAAATGAACTTCCGAGCGCCGCTCCTTCGCGCCTGACATTGCGCAGGTGCAAAAAATGAATCCGCGCGCCGAAGTCCTCTACCATACCCACCAGGTCGGAATCCGCCCGCGCACCCAGAGAGCCCGAGCACAGCGTCAAACCATTGGCCGGAGAGTGCACCCCGTCCAACACCTTTTGCATATCCGATCGCGTGGACATGACCCGCGGCAGGCCCAAAAGCGGAAACGGCGGGTCGTCAGGATGACAGCACAGCCGAATGCCAAGCGCCTCGGCCGTCGGCACCACCTCGGTCAGAAAATCGATCAGATGACTGCGCAAGCCCGTCGCATCCAGTCGATCATATTCCGCCAGCTGCGCCCGGACCGTATCCAGCGACAATGCATTGGCGGCACCGGGCAACCCGGCCAGAACGCTTTCGACCAACGCTGTCTTCTGCGCCTCGCTATACTTGGCGAGCCGCGTGCGTGCGGCCTCGGCCACATCTTCGGAATACTCTGCGCGCGCGGCACTGCGCTTTAGGATGAGCAGATCGAAAGCCGCGAAATCGACGGCGTCATAGCGCATGCAGCGCGCGCCGCTGCCTGCCGGTGCCCGCAGATCCGTGCGCGTCCAGTCGAGCATCGGCATGAAGTTGTAGCACACTGTCGCGATACCGGCAGAGGCGAGATTCTTGAGGCTGATCTTGTAATTCTCGATATGGTGCCGCCAGTCCCCGGTCTGACGCTTGATGTCCTCCGAGACTGGAAGGCTTTCGACAACCGCCCATTCGAGCCCGCTGGCCGTGCCATCGGGCCGCTGGCTGATTTCCTTCTGGCGACGGGTGATTTCCTCGCTGGGCCAGACCATTCCGTCTGCAAAATGATGCAACGCGCTGACGATCCCCGACACGCCGACCTGTCGGATTTCGTCTATGCCAATGGCATCCGGGGGGCCGAACCAGCGCCAAACATATCTCATGCCCCGAGCCCCTCCGTTGCGCTGCGGTCTATAGATGTCAATAGGCGTCGGCCCACAGTCTCGATGGCCAATTCGCTGTCGGTATGAAAAAGGTGCCAGTGCCCCTCGCGGGGCGCGACATGGATCACGGCGCCACGCCCCTCGGTGCTCTGGCCCTGCTCGTGAACCAGCAGGGGGGCGCCGTCGGGAAACTGGCAATGCAGATAGCTGGAAGCGCCATATTGCTCGGTCATGGACACGCTAACTGGCCAGCCTTGTGCATCTTCGGCCGCCAGAACGAAATCCTCGGGGCGGACCCCCAGCGTAACCTTGTCGCCTGCGGAAAGTCCGCTGTTGCGTGCCGGAAGCCTGAGCCCGGGCAGGTCTGGCGCGCCGAAAACCAGATGATCGGCTTCAACGGCCTTGATCACGCCATCGACGAAATTCATGCGCGGCGACCCGATGAACCCGGCAACGAACCTGTTGCACGGACGGTTATAGAGATCGAGCGGAGCGCCCACCTGTTCGATATGCCCGCTGCGCAAGACCACGATCTTATCTGCCATGGTCATGGCCTCGATCTGGTCATGGGTCACATAGATCATGGTGTTTCCCAGCCGCTCATGCAGCCGCGTGATCTCAATCCGCATCAGGACACGCAATTCGGCATCGAGATTGGACAATGGCTCGTCGAACAGGAAGATCTTCGGGTCGCGCGTAATCGCGCGCCCGATTGCGACGCGCTGCCGCTGGCCACCAGAGAGCTGTCTGGGCCGCCGGTCGAGCAATTGCTCGATCTGCAAGAGCCCGGCCGCCTGCGTTACCCTTCGCGCGATTTCGTGCTTGTCCATGCGGATGTTTTCAAGCCCGAAACTGAGGTTCTGGCGCACGGTCATGTGCGGGTAGAGCGCATAGGACTGAAACACCATGGCGACCCCGCGATCAGCGGCGGGCACATTCACCACGTTCTCGCCGCCGATAAGGATATCTCCGGCGGTGGTTTCCTCCAGCCCGGCGATCAGGCGCAGCAACGTGGACTTGCCGCAGCCGGAGGGGCCGACGAAGACCACGAATTCTCCATCTTCGATCTCAAGATTGATGTCCGGTATGACATTAACCATGCCGTATGACTTCTTGAGGTTTCTGAGTAGAAGATCAGCCATTGTTGGTCCTATTTGATTCCGGTGGAGGCGATGCCGCTGGTGATGTAGCGTTGCAAAAAGATGAACGCGAGCGCGAGGGGCAGGGCTGTCAGCGTGGTCATGGCCAGAAGCAGATCATAGCGCACCTCGAATTCACTTTGATAAGAGTTCAGCGCCAGTTGCAGGGTGAATACCTCACGCCGGTTCAGCACGATCAGGGGCAACAGAAAGTCGTTCCAGCGCGACAGGATCGAGAAGATCGCCACCACAGCCAGCGCGGGGGAAGACAATGGCAGGATGATGCGCCAGAATATCCGCCACTCGCTTGCGTGATCCATGCGTGCCGCCTCGATCAGCTCATCGGGGATGGTCAGCATATATTGCCGCAGCAAAAACACCCCTGTGGGCGTGGCCACCGTCGGCAGGATCACGCCCCACAGATTGCCGACCAACCCCAACTGCGCGACTATCAGATAGGTTGGCACCAGCACCACTGTTGCAGGGATCATCAGTGTCGCGAGGATGCTCAGCAACGCGACATTGCTGCCCCGGAAACGGTATTTCGACAGGGCGAAGGCCGCCATTGAGTTCATGATCAGAGTGATGACTGTGGCGACCACAGTGATGAAGAGGCTGTTATAGACATAGCGCCACAGATCCGCGCCCTGCGCCGTCAGCAGATTGACATAGTTCTCGATATGGAAATGGACCTGGCGTAGCGGCGCGGCATTGGCGACCGGAACAGTTATCGGGCCCGCTGCGACATTGTCGGGGTCAATCATCTGGGCATTCAGCCCCACCCGACGGGTCTGGGCAAGAATGACTGTCTCACCGTCCTCCATTTGCACCTCGAACAGCGGAAGCGGGTTCGCGTAGCCTTCCACCACAACCGACTCGATTGTTTCGGGTAGAACGGTGGGCGGAAACTCGTTGAGGTTCGAGGGGGATTTGAACGAGGACAGAACCAGCCACATCACCGGCGCGAACATGACGAACAGCCCGAGCAACAGGAAGCCATAGGTCAGGTAATCCGCCAGATCGAAGCCCTTGCGGCCACGCCGCCCGGTCAGCAGTGCCCGGATCATCGAGGGATTGTTTGTGTTGTGAGTTGCGTCATCCATTGTTCGTCTTACGCGAGAAGTAGAGTTGAAGCATGGTGAAGATCAGCAGGGCCGCCCCGAGCAGCAGCGAGGCGGCTGCGGCCAGTCCGAAGTTGCGCGGCTGCGCTGCAAAGCCGGTTTCGTAGATGTATTGAACCAGCAGCATCGTCGCCGAGCCCGGCCCGCCGCCGGTCAGCACATAGATTTCGTCAAATGTCTGCACAGAGCGGATGACACACAGGATGAAAACGACCAGCAGCATCGGACGCAGCAAGGGCAGCGTTATTCTGGTAAAGACCCGCCAGTGACTGGCCGAGTCCATCTTGGCGGCTTCATAGACATCGCGCGGGATCGCCTGAAGGCCGGCCAGGAGGATGATGGTGAAAAAGCCCATATGCGCCCAGACAGTGATGAAGACTGTCCAGAAGAAGGCAGTATTGGGAAACACCAGCCAGTTGACGGCATCAAACCCCATCGAGGTCAGGATTCCGTTCAGCACGCCGTTGCGCTGTAGAATCCACTGCCAGATCAGCGCTACCACCACAGGCGAGAGCATGACCGGAAAGAAGAACACGCCGCGAAAGAACCCGCGCCCGCGGATATTGCGGTTCAGGCAGATCGCTGTGATCAGGGAAATCCCGATCATGCAGATAACCTGTATCGGCACGAAGACCATTGTGTTCCACAGCGCGCGCCAAAACAGGTCGCGCGAACAGGTCGATGGGTCAAGGAAGCTCTGGCAATCGAATAACGTCTCGTAATTGCGCCCGCCGACCCATGGCCTGTCGACCGGAAAGAGGCGGTCGCTGCCGGTCATGGAGTAGAAGACGTTGATAAAGACTGGTAGCAATGAAAACAGCAGAACTGCACCGAGGTTGGGGCCCAGAAACACCCAGGGCATTTTCTTGATCCCGATCAACCGCTGAATGCCATACATTAAAGGCTCAATGGCCCTGGCAGGCGATGTGATCACTGCGACGGCCGCACCGCCAATAGCGCCTTTGCGCATCATCCTACTCCGCTGTGTTTGTCATTGTCAGGTGGCGGACGGCGCCGTGACGCCGCCCGTGATGTCCCTGGTGGGCCTAGTTGGCCGCCTCGATCGCCAGCGTGACATCTTGCTCGATCCGGGCCACAGCGGCATCGACAGTCAACTCGTTATTGAGCACCTGACTGATCCGGGTCGTCAGCGAGTTCATCAATGCCCGCTGATAACGCCAGCCCTGAAAGCGGTAGGCTGCGTCGTCCATTTTGGGGATCTGGTTGATGAAGGTGCCGAGGGCTTCCTGCGTCCGGTCAGACGCGCCCGGATAGGTTACGCCGCGCTCGATCAGTGTTGCGCTGGCCGGGATTTCAACTGAAGCCGCCAGAACCTCTTCCAGATTTTCGGGCTGCGCGAGGTAATTGATGAATTGGCCCATGATTTCGGGATGCGCGCTGTGCTGGAAGGCCACCATCGCCCCGCCACCCGGCATCACAGTGCAGGAACCGGGTCCGCAGGGGGCGTCGATCGCACGCCAGTCGAACAGATCACCGACCTCGCGATCAACCTGGTTGAGCGCCCATGAGCCGCCGAAATACATCACTGTATCTGCGTTCAGGAAATCGGTGAACAGCTCGCGATGCGTGGCCCCGCCGACCGCACCCCATAGATCCATGGGCATGGTGCCATCGCGATGCCATTCGACGAATTGCGCAATGGCGTCACGCAGGGCGTCATCGACCACCAGATTGCCATCTTCATCGACCAGCTCGGCGCCATAGCTGATGGCGAGGCTGGCAAAACGGTGGCCCGATCTGTCCATGGCCATCGGAAAGTCCGTGCCCGTCGCCGCAGCGACCTGCCGTGTGGCTTCGGCCCAATCCTCCCAGGTTGCGCCCTCTTCGGGGACGTCCACACCTGCCTGCTCGAAGAGCGTTAGGTTCACATAGCCACCATTCACAGTCAGCGTCGACGGCTTGCCATTGATCGCCGTGCTGTCGGGATCGTCCCCGCGCAGCCATTGCAGCGTCTGGCCATATTCGCTCTCGAAAAATTCCGCATCGACCCAATCCGTCAAGTCGACATAGTAGCGGCTGAGCCCGCCCAGATCGGTGACGATTGCGCCGTCCGGCCCATCGCTCGATTCCAGTTGCACCGGCAAGCTTTCCAGCAAGACCTGGTAGGCGACCTGTTCCAGCACAACAGTCTGCCCAGGATTTTCGGCGTTATAGCGTTCGACAACTGGCGCCAGTGTCGGGCAGCCATAGCCGTTCACGTCGCACCATATGACAACCTGTTGTGCGCCAGCCGTCCCCGCAGTGGCGGCGAATACCAGGCCCGCAGCGCTGGACATCCGCAGTTTTGAAATACTCATGACTTCCTCCCTTTCCTTCCCCCTAGATCTCCCTTCGATGGCGGCATCCTTGCGGTGCCGCCGATCAAGAATATTCTGCATTTGGTCTTACCAGATTATCAACGATAAGTTTCTGCAATTTTTCTGAGTGCATAAATATCAATTAATATCATAATGTTATAGACAAATTCCGAACCATTTCACATTGGAAGCCGTTGACAGGGGCAGAAATATCAGTATCTGGTCTTACCAATCTAAATGCGTAGGATGAGACGCACCGAAAGCGGAGGAACCAGACCAAATGCCAAGATTTGCAGTTATCGGCATCGATCACGGCCATATCTTCGATCATGTGAAAGGATTGCTCGCCGAGGGGTGGGAGCTGGCCGGTCACTGTCCCGAAACCTCTGTGCCAGCGCTTCTGAAAACCTTCGAAGATGCCTATCCCGACTCGCCGCGCACAGCGCGCGCGGCTTTGTTCGACGATGAGTCCATCGACGTGATCTGCACCGCTGCCATTCCGTGTGACCGCGCGGGAATTGCCATGACCGCCATGCGGAACGGGAAGGACGTCATTTCTGACAAGCCGGGCGTCACCACGTTCACACAGCTTGCCCAGATCGAGAAAACGATTGCCGAGACGGGCCGGATTTTCTCGGTCTGCTTTACCGAACGCTTTTCCGTCAGATCGGCAGAGAAGGCGGGTAAGCTGGTGGGAAACGGTGCGATTGGTCAGGTGATCCAGACTTTGGGAACCGGCCCCCACCGCCTTGGAAGCGGCCGTCCTGACTGGTTCTACAAACATGATGCTTTCGGCGGGATCCTCGTGGATATCGGTTCGCATCAGATCGACCAGTTTCTGTTCTACACCGGGTCGGAAACCGCCGAAGTCGCGACCAGTTCAGTCGGCAATTTCGCCAATCAGTCCACGCCCGAATTCGAGGATTTCGGTGATCTGGTTCTGCGTAGCGAGAAGGCCACGGGCTATATCCGTGTCGACTGGTTCACGCCCGACGGCCTGCCGACATGGGGTGACGGTCGCCTTGTGATCCTGGGCACAGAGGGTTATATCGAACTGCGCAAATATGTCGATATCGCTGGGCGTGACGGCAAGGATCACCTGTTCCTCGTGAACAAGCGGGGCGTCGAATACATTGACTGTTCGACCGAACCCAAAAGCTATTTCCGCAATTTCGCCAATGATGTGCGCGACCGCACCGAGACCGCGATGACCCAACGCCATGTGTTGGAAGTATGTCGCCTCTCGCTGGAGGCCCAGAGCAAAGCCACGAAGCTGGCCAAGAAAGACTGAGGAGGAAGAGAATGTCTGAAAAACTGCGCGTCGCGGTGATCGGGGCTGGCATCGCCGAGCGTCACCTGAGCGGCTATCAATGGAACAAGGAAAAATTCGACGTAAGGGTTCTTTGCGCGCTGGATGATGACCGCGCGCGATCTGTGGCCGAACGCTTCGGGGTGGCTGAGCTGACGGAGGACTTCGACAAGGTTATCGAACGCGATGATATCGATGTGGTGGATATCTGCACCCCGCCCAACCTGCATTTCGAAATGTGCAAGAAAGCCATCAAGGCTGGCAAGCATGTGATCTGCGAGAAGCCGCTTTTCGGCTCGCTTGCCGAGGTCGACGAGATGACCCGGATCGTGGAGGGGACAGATCGCAAGCTGATGCCTATCTTTCAGTATCGCTATGGCACTGGCCTGCAGAAGCTCAAGCATCTGGTCGATGCCGGTCTGACCGGCAAGCCCTTCATGACCACCATAGAGACGCATTGGTGGCGCGGCCCGGACTATTACGACGTGCCATGGCGCGGCAAATGGGCCACTGAACTGGGCGGCGGGCTGCTCGGACATGCGATTCATGCACATGACATGCTCAATTATATCCATGGCGACTGTCAGGACGTCTTTGCCTATGGCGACACCTTGGTAAACCAGATCGAGGTCGAGGACACCATGGCGCTTGCGGTCCGGATGCAGAACGGCTCGCTCGCGACGCTGTCCATGACCCTTGGCTCGCGCAAGGAGATATCCCGCCTGCGTTTCTGCTATCATGATCTTGTCGCGGAATCGATCACTGAACCCTACACTATGGGGCGCGATCCTTGGGTATTCACTGCGGGCACAGCCGAACACCAGAAGCGGGTCGACGACTTCCTTGCCGAACTTCCGCTGGCCGAGGATGGTTATACCCGGCAATTCGAGTTGTTCTATCATGCTATCGTCAATGGGGGTGCCTTGCCGGTCACATTGCACGATGCGCGCAATTCGCTTGAACTGGTGACCGCTGGCTATTATTCGCAGCGCATGGGGCGGTCCGTGGCGTTGCCGATCACTGAAGAACACCCGCTCTACAAATCCTGGCTGCCATAGGCTATGGAAAATGTGGTCGGCGGCAGATCCCGGTAACACGCGGCACGAAAGGTTTCAGATGCCAAAGTCGTCCCGCCCAATCCACCCTGGCGACAACCAGCGCCTGTATCAGACCGTTGCGCGGCAACTGGCCACTATCATCGAAGAACACGCCGCCGATCCGGATTGGCGTGTTCCCTCCGAGCGCGAGCTGGCCGAGGAACTCGGCGTCAGCCGGCCTGTTATTCGCGAAGCTGTCATCGCGCTCGAGATGAAAGGCATTGTCGAAGTGCGCGGCCGCGCGGGCATAACGATCCTGCGCCGCTCAGGCATACGCTCGGCCCTTGAAACCGCCTTGGTTCTGTCCGAAATGGATGCGGGCCCCGGCCCGTTCGAGTTGCTGGAGGCACGTATGGCCATCGAGTCGAGCGCTGCGGGCCTCGCGGCGGAGCGGGCCACGCGCTATGACGAGCTCGAACTCGAAGAATGCATCGCCCAGATGGAGCAGGAGACCGACGTGCTGCTGCTCCATGAGCAGGGCGACCGGAGATTTCACATGACCATCGCCCGGATGACTGGAAATTCGGTGATCGTCTCTATGGTCGAGGCACTTTGGCAGCAACGGGACCGATCACCGATGTGGCGCAAGCTGCACGAACATATCTATCCCGCAAGCGTCCGCCCGCTCTGGGTGGGCGATCACCATGCGATCCTTGCGGCCATCCGCCTGCGCAACCGTGAGGCCGCCTATAACGCCATGGCGCGCCACTTGCGGAACGTAATTAACGAATTGCTCGAAGCGGACGAGCGCGGCCGCATCTGCACTGGAGAAACGGACCGCAAGGTTCGATAGACACGCGCCGACGCACACAGGCGTAGCTGCCGCATAGCCCCCCAAAATCGCGTTTGAAATTTGACAGCGGCGTCATTTACCATCTGCCGAAGGTGTTGCGCACGCGCCCGGCCTTCAGTGCGGGTTCCGGATCGGCGTCTGGACAGGCGCGTGCCATCATCCTCGCCGCGAAGCCCGATCACATGTGTGCCCGCCGACCGCCGTTCAATGTTTGCTCAGATCAGGAAAGCGAAACATAGTCAATTTCCTGAAAAGCAGTGACTTCAGACTGCCAGAATTCCTTTACAAATTCGGTATGCGTCGGATGGCGATTATAGGCATCATATGCCGATTGGTCATCAAACTCCATGGAGAAGCCGAAAGCAAAGCTGCACTTTGGGCTGACTTGCCGAAGCTGTTCAAATTTTTTGACACCGGGGATTTCAGCAAGAACTAAAGCTTTCTTCATGAAAGCCAGCTCTGCCTCTGAACCGGCCGAATGACGAAGTGTGAACGCAACGGTATGTCTGATCATTTCTATATCCTTTCGAAGGTTATGTCCGTTTCGTGGGACGAAGACAGTCAGATTTCTGTCTGGCTGTTTGGGTTCTGGCTTACTAGTCACATGGAGTGGGCATCGTTTGCCCCCTGTGTATCAGTGGATGTCGCACCAAAATGGGAGCCGTGTGTCGAAGGTCGGAATCTGCGCACCGTTGTAGGCCATCCCGCAGCCCATCTGGGAATGTTCTTCAGGCTGTTGAAAGGCGCCTCATGGCCTGTGAACTGCGCCAGAAATAGTCCCGGCCCTTTGATTTGGGTTGTCATTTCATAATCTTGTTAGATGTCTTCCTGTATTCCGCGCGTGGTAGTGAAGCGATCCGCGTCAGGGACATCAAGCCCTTGCATTGGTGGCTTTTCCGGCTCGCGTATCGCCTGAACTGCCGCATTTGCGAGAAACCGTCCCGCTTTGCCCAGATCTTCCTGTACCGCCATAATTTCTGGCCTGAAAAGGCTCAGAAAAGGAACAGCTTCCTTGGCGCATATATCGATGTCATGGCCAAGTCTGCGCCCTAGTGCTTCGAGCGCCGAAACAGACGCCATCGTCGTGGCTGCCGCAGCGCAGATGATGCCATCCACACTGGGCGATGCGTGCAATTTGCGCCGCATCGCCTGATCCACCTGCGGGGTCGGGCTGTCATTGTTCGCCCCCTCCAGCGTTTCGAAGATGACGCCATGCGTTTCGGCAATCGTGCGTGCCCCGTCGATCATATGGTGTGCATAGGACTGTGATAGGGGCGGTGCGACCATGACCACATGGCGGCGACCCTTTTCCGCCAGCTTCTGCATGGTGATTTTGCCAAAAGCAATATTGTCGAAGTCGAAATAGGGCAGTTCCTCACTCCAGTTTGACCGTCCATGTGTAACGAAGGGAAAGTTATGCTCCCGCAGATAGGCCAGCCGTGCATCCTCGGGTTCAATCTGGTTCAGGATCACCGCGTCGGCCGAACCTGTCTCGACGATGTAGCGGATCGGCCTCATGATATCCTCGGCTGGAAAATACGGCGTCACAATCAGATGATAGGGTGTGTTCAGCAATTCCCCGGCAATTGAAGATATGAGCCTGCCGACATGGTTCATCACATCATACTCTGTCGACATGACGAGACTGATTACATTCGTCCGCCCGGTGCGTAGGCGAACTCCCGCACGATTCGGAACATATCCGATTTCTTTTGCGATTCTCCTGACCAGAATTTTCGTCTCATTCCCGATATCGGGAGCGTCGCTTAATGCGCGCGACACTGTCGGCACAGCCAGACCACTCAGGCCCGCGATCGTCTTGAGCGTCGGCTTTGACCCGCGTTTGATTATTGCCACGACCGTTCCACCCGCAGTTTTCTACTGTCTGGCGTGATTTGCCAGAGAGGTTGATATTCGACCATATGCCATGCTCCATCTGTCGTTCATTTATTGCGACTACCCTTAGCACCTTCGATGGCTGGGCCAAAAGCAAAGCGGTGAAACAGGTTACAAGAAAAAGTAAAAAACTCGATCCAAACGGTCTTGCATCAATATTCTAAATCGTTATAGGATGATCTACAACCATTTAGATCAAGGGAGGGATCAGATCTAGTGGAGAGGGGATGGAGAGATGTTAGCGCTATCGTCGGGGGGGTAACCTCTATCGTAGGTGCCTGCGTTGCACATACCCTCAACTGGATTGGCATGCGTTGCAGGTTCTCGGCAGGGTACTAACATCGCCGGAAACCTGTCCTGACGGGGCTATCGGAAGATGACGGCAATTCGACTGTCGTGTGTCGGTCCAGCCAAGGACATCAGGGTTGGTAAATGCCGGAACAATTCCAGACATCGCCGTTGTGGCTGAGGCTCAGGATGCGCCTGCCTTTTGCCGCAATGACTACAGCACTGAAAGGACGACAGTTTGCCAACGATTTCCTATCAACTTTACTGTTCACGCAATTTCCCCCCGCTCGCCGAGACACTCGCGATGATTGCGGCAACCGGTTTCACCAACGTTGAAGGGTATGGTGGCCTCTTTGACGATATCCCGGCGCTGAAGGCCATGCTTGATGCAGAAGGGCTGCACATGTCGTCCAGCCATATGGGGCTTGATCTTGTCGAGGGGGACCCGGATCGCGCGGTTTCGATTGCCACCGGCCTTGGCATGAGCAGGGTTTATGTGCCGCATCTTGCACCGGATCAGCGCCCGAAGGATGGCGCGGGCTGGACGGCGTTCGGCAAGCGCCTGGCTAAAGCCGGTGCCCCGTTGCGCGATGCCGGTCTGGTCTTTGGTTGGCACAACCATGATTTTGAACTGGATGATCTGGGCAGCGGGGATACGCCGCTGGATATGATCATCACGGCATCAGATGAGCTTTCACTGGAGCTGGATCTTGGCTGGCTTCGTTTCGCGGGGCATGATCCTTTGGCCTGGATCGCGAAATATGGCAGCCGGATCAGCGCTGTGCATGTCAAGGATATCGCCCCCAACGGAAGTTGCACCGACGAAGATGGCTGGGCGGACATGGGCCATGGGGTCATGGACTGGAACGCAATCATGCCCGCACTGGCTACGGCAGGAATTTCCCACTTCGTTATGGAGCATGACAATCCCAAAGATCATGCCCGCTTTGCAAGCCGCTCGCTTGCAACACTCAAAACTTTCTGAGGACATAAAACTATGGCAAAACTACGCGTAGGCATTATCGGATGCGGCAATATCTCAACGACGTATCTCCGCTTTGCCCCGATCTTCAAGTCACTCTCGCTCGTTGCCGTGGCGGATATCAATCATGCATCTGCCGAAGCGCGGGCCGCAGAATATGGCGTGCGGGCGGATAGCGTTGATGACCTTATGGCCGCGTCCGATATTGACGTAATTGTCAATCTGACGGTTCCGGCTGCCCATTATGATGTGACCCGCCGGATACTTGAGGCAGGAAAACACGCCTATTCGGAAAAGCCGCTTGTTCTGACACTGGAAGAGGGTAAGGCGCTGCATGAGTTGGCTAACTCTAAAGGCCTGCGCATTGGCTCTGCCCCTGATACATTTCTGGGAGGGTCACATCAGCAGGCGCGCGCAGCCATAGACGACGGGCTGGTTGGGAAAATCATTGGCGGAACCTGCCATGTGATGAGTCATGGCATGGAACGTTGGCACCCAAATCCGGACTTCTTCTATCAACCCGGTGCCGGACCTGTTCTTGATATCGGGCCTTATTATATCACTAATCTGATCCAGTTGATTGGTCCTGTCACATCAGTCGCGGCAGTGGCCACAACGGCATTCGCCGAACGGACAATCGGCAATGGCCCGCGCAACGGCGAGACGGTTCCGGTTGCGACCCCCACCAATATCCATGCGTTGCTCGAATTTGCGAATGGCGCGACGGTCACCCTCGGGGCAAGCTGGGATGTGTGGAAACACAGGCACGCCCCTATGGAACTATACGGCGAGAAAGGATCGCTCTTCATACCTGATCCGAATTTCTTCGGGGGCGATGTCGAACATGCTGATGGAGATGGAGAGATCGCAGCTCTGCCCACTTGGGACCATCCTTATGGCAAGCCAAATGAGAAGGATCGGGCGAATTATCGTTGTGCCGGGCTGGCCGATATGGCGCAGGCAATTGACGAAAATCGCGATCACCGCTGCAACATTGATCTGGCCGTGCATGCCGTCGATGTCATGACTGGCATCCTGCGCGCAGGGGAGGCGCGCAGTTTTGTCAAGATGACCACGACCTGCGCCAGACCAGCGGCGCTTTCCCCTGAAGAGGCTCGGGCCTTGCTGGCCTGACGCTGACGTAAAGGAGGAGGGCCTTCGTCGCAGAATATTGCGGCGAGGGCAGTAAGAAGACCCACCCACCAGCCAAGTATACACCGGAACAGCAAATACGCGGCGCAAAACATGTGGTCAAACTGGAGGCAACCTTAGTGGCTAGGTATATCGCAACTCGAATCCTCTATATGATTCCGACAATCATTCTGATTTCGATTGTCTCATTTATGATCATCCAGCTGCCACCGGGAGATTACCTCAGTACGATGGTGGCCCGCTACGCAGAAACGGGCGAGCAACTCAGCCAAGAGGCGATGATCCGGCTAAGAGAACGCTATGGGCTTGGGGAACCCATGATCGTCCAGTATTGGTACTGGATCACAAACATTGTTTTCCGCGGCGACTTTGGAATGTCTTTTGCGTGGGGGCTTCCTGTCTCGGACCTGATCTGGTCCCGGCTTGGGCTGACGGTTCTGCTTTCGCTGTCAACCTTGTTTGTTGTCTGGATAATTGCGTTAACAATCGGAATTTATTCAGCAGTCAATCAATATTCTATTGGTGATTACGTCGCCACCACTATTGGTTTTCTTGGGTTGGCTATTCCAAACTTCCTTCTTGCACTTGTTCTTATGTACTTGGGATATACCCTTTTCGGGCAATCAGTAGGCGGCCTTTTCTCACCGCAATATGAAGTAGCACCATGGAGCTTTGGAAAGTTTCTGGACCTTCTATCCAACCTGTGGATCCCGATCCTAGTTCTTGGAACCGCAGGAACTGCAAGCCTGATCCGGGAAACACGTGCAAATCTTCTGGATGAAATGAGAAAACCGTATGTGACGACAGCAAGGGCGAAAGGTTTGAAGGAACGCACCGTTATAATGAAATATCCGGTACGTATTGCTCTTAACTTCTTCGTCAGTGCCCAGGCGACAATATTGGTAACACTCATATCTGGTGAGGTAATCGTTTCCATCGTTCTAAGTTTGCCAACAACTGGTCCGCTATTGCTGGGCGCGCTTATGTCACAGGATATGTACCTGGCCGCAAGCTTCATACTGATGTTGAGTGTCTTGAACGTAATAAGCACATTGCTGTCGGATATAGCACTTACATGGCTTGATCCGCGCATTCGCTACGACTGATGAATGCGCTTCAGCTTTCTTTACGGGTTTTCACTGTGATCAAATCTCGTTCACTTATGAACCCGAAAAAATACGCGTCTATAATAAGTTTGATAGCTTGACGAAGTAGACGGCGATATCGGAAATGGAGGAGTTTTCCGTTAGTGACCCATCAATCTCAAGATACCGCAATAGAAGACGACGCCAAAGTCGTTTCAAATGATATCGCTGTCGCCGGTCAGTGGAGTCTGGTCTGGCGAAAATTCAAGAAACATAAACTCGCAATGATCGGTGCGTATGTCGTGGGTTTGTTTTATCTGATCGCGATATTTGCAGAGTTCCTTGCCCCACAACTACCGAACGCTTACAACGCGCGATATACATTCGCGCCGCCTCAGACGCTTAGTTTCATCCGGCAAACCGATGATGGCATACGCATTCAGCCACATGTTTACGGATATACTGCGGAAGTGAATCCAGACTCGGGTCGTCGCACGTTTTCAATAGATGAAGACGAGATTATTCCAGTCGGTTTTTTTGTTAAAGGGGCCAACTATCGTATGTGGGGTCTATTCACCTGGAATCGACATATTATTGGCCCGAAAGAAAGCGGGGCACCAATGCACCTGTTGGGAACAGATCACTTGGGGCGCGACGTTTTTTCCAGAACTATATATGGGACACGCGTTTCGATGACGATCGGTTTGGTCGGCGTCAGCCTCAGCTTGATTCTCGGGGTTATTTTGGGCGGCATCTCGGGGTATTTCGGTGGATGGGTTGATAATGTGGTTCAGCGGACAATCGAGTTTCTCCAATCAATCCCGTCAATTCCACTATGGATGGGACTGGCTGCCGCAATTCCACAGCAAGTAAGTCCACTTATGGTCTATTTCCTTATTACCGTAATCTTATCGGTACTTGGATGGACAGGACTTGCGCGCGTTGTCCGAGGGAAGTTCTATGCGCTGAAGACGGAAGATTTTGTCATCGCGGCACAAGTTGACGGCGTTTCGAATTATCGCGTTATTTCGCGACATATGGTGCCGTCCTTTCTAAGTCATATAATCGCAACTGTCACGCTGGCAGTGCCAAGCATGATCATCGCCGAAACTGCCCTTAGCTTTCTGGGGTTGGGACTACGGGCGCCGGTCGTAAGCTGGGGTGTGTTGCTGCAACAAGCCCAAAGCGTTCGCGTGGTGGCGGACGCCCCGTGGCTTCTGATGCCGGGCTTAGCAGTTGTAGTTGTTGTTCTTGGCTTCAACTTCCTCGGTGACGGGATGCGCGATGCGGCAGACCCATACGCCAGCTGACAAACGCCGGGTCTTCGCTGCATGTGGGGACCGGCAGGCTGGAATAACACAACATCATCTCTGGGCAGACACTACAATATCTTGAAGGGATTGACGCCATGATAGACATAAATATGGGCGACAACCGACAGTCGCATGACCGCAGAACGACCCCTAGTGAAAACCTACTGGAGGTGCAGGGGCTGAAGGCTCACTTCAACACCGAAGAAGGTGTCGTGAAGGCCGTGGACGGCGTCAACTATATGGTGCGCCGCGGAAAGACTCTTGGTGTGGTGGGGGAATCGGGTTCCGGTAAATCGATCGGGGCGCGTTCCCTGATGCAACTTCTTGATCGCCCCGGACGCATTGTTGCAGGTGAAATCAAATTCAACCGCGATGATGGCAGCGTTGTCGACATTGCCAAACTTACCCCGAGAGGTGAGGAAATCCGCAAAATCCGTGCAGCGGAAATCGCGATGATATTCCAGGAACCGATGTCCTCTCTCAGTCCGGTGCACACGATCAATGACCAGATCGGAGAAATCGTCAGACTTCATTGGGGCTATAGTAAAAAGCAAGCCAGGGAACGGGTTCTGGAGTTGTTGGAACAGGTCGAGATGCCAAAGCCCAAGACGGTCCTCGATTCCTATACATTTGAACTTTCCGGCGGGATGCGACAGCGGGCAATGATTGCCATGGGACTTGCATGTAACCCAAGTTTGCTGATCGCCGACGAACCGACCACCGCCCTCGATGTGACTACGCAGGCGGTGGTTCTTGACCTGATCCGCAATCTTCAGAAGACAACGGGCATGTCGGTGATGTTTATCACGCATGATCTGGGGGTCATAGCCGAATTGGCGGATGATGTCGTTGTGATGTATCTTGGAACAGTTGTTGAAAGCGGCAGTGTGTATGAGATTTTTCAGGATCCGAAACATCCGTATACGCGATCATTGCTGGAATCCATTCCTCGCTTGGGACCAGAAAAGAAACATCGGCTCACTGCTATCCGAGGGATGGTGCCACATCCCTTAAATCGCCCGACTGGATGCCCATTTCACAATCGCTGCCCGGAGTTCATGCCAGGGCGATGTGATAAAATTGTTCCACCAGTGGAACATGTAGGTGTGAAACGCGAAGTTCGGTGTCTTTTGTATAGTGACACCGAAATTGCGGACAATCCGAATACATAAAATATTGGGTGCGACAGCAAAATTCCAAAACATGATGAGCAGCTGCACTGAAGGTCAGTGGTTCTCGGATTTGGAGAAAACTAAGTGATTTGGGGGAAGAGCGTATGAAGAGCGTGATCGAAAAGAACGATGAGTCCGTAGAAGGTTCACCGGAACAGAATGGCCAGAAGCCAATTCTTAGCGTCAGAAATCTGAAGATGCATTTTCCGATTGTGAAAGGCTTCTTCAAGCGGACCGTTGGATATACAAAAGCAGTAGACGATGTGTCATTCGATATCTTCCCAGGTGAGACATTTGGTCTGGTTGGTGAATCAGGATGTGGCAAGACAAGTGTAGGGCGTTGCATCATTCGAATTCTTGAACCGACCGGCGGAACTATTTCCTACGCAAGCGCTGATGGCGAAGACGTTGAAATTGTCGGCCTGAGTAACAAAGAAATGAAGAAATTCCGGACTGAACTTCGGATGATTTTTCAGGACCCATTTTCTTCATTAAATCCACGCATGCCAGTTTCGGCCATTGTTGGCGAAGTCCTTAAAGTCAATGGATTGGCAAATGACAAGGAAATCGACAGTCAAGTGCGCGACCTGCTAAATAAAGTAGGCCTTCCCGCAGATTATTTGGGCAGGTATCCACATGCGTTCAGTGGCGGCCAACGTCAACGGATCGGAATTGCGCGCGCCCTTGCGTCCAACCCGCGGCTTGTTGTGTGCGATGAAGCCGTTTCTGCCCTTGATGTTTCAATTCAGGCGCAGACCATCAATTTGCTGCAGGACCTACAAGAAGAGTTCGGCCTGACATATTTGTTCATTGCCCATGATCTTTCGGTCGTCGAGCATATCTCTGACCGCCTTGGCGTCATGTACAGCGGAAAAATGGTGGAGATGGGAACAAGTGATGCTGTGTATTCCCGACCACTGCACCCTTATACCGAAGCACTGCTATCTGCGGTTCCGGAACCAGACCCTACGCGGCGCGATACGGCATCACGCGTTCGACTGACAGGTGAAGTTGCCGATTCGTCAAACCCTCCAAGCGGGTGTTACTTTCATCCAAGATGTCAGTATGCGCAAGAACGCTGCAAGATAGAATCACCGAAATTTCTGGAGATTGAGAGCGGTCACTTTTCGGCATGTCATTTTGCTGGAGAGCTTGAACTTAAGGGTGCGTTCAGCCCAGAAGTAGCAAAGAAGAGAAATCAGAAAGTTGAAGAAAAATGTAAATCTGAAGTATAATTATTAATTTATACTTCAGTCATAACGGTTCAGCGTATTAGCTGTGATTTCCAGGGTTTAAAATCTTGGAATTAATTTCTATTTTCTAAATTAATTGATAAAATTGGATTATTTTTTATATTTTAAAAATTTATTTCCAGCTTATGTTGACATAAATTTATTAATCTGTGAGGCTCTATATATCTTCATTGTAATGCCGTCATGAATGGCAATTATTCAGATAACAAAGCTGCTATAAAACAGCCGCATGTTTTCTGTACTGAAGGTATCTTTTACTTTATGGAGGAGGAAGTAGTGGAGTATTTTGGTAGAGAATACGGCATAAAGCTATCAGGAGGGGTGCGGCGCCATGTGTCGTCGACATCTCTGGCGGCGATCATTGCGGTACTTCCTGCATCAGCATTCGCGGATGCGCATGCAGGAATGAATTTTCAGCAAGCCCCGGAACTGGATGAGGCCGTCAATGACGGACAGCTCCCACCTGTTGCGGAGCGGCTGCCTGCGAACCCATTGGTCATAACCCCGCGGGATGAAATCGGCCAGTATGGCGGTGCGTTCAGAAGCCTGCTGATCGGGGCCGGGGATAGTGGATGGATGTATCGCACTATCGGCTATGATGGGTTGATAGAATATGACGTTGACTGGTCTGGTTTCGAGCCCGCTGCGGCGGAATCGTTCGAGGTAAGCGACGATGCAACAACCTACACATTTAATCTTAGGGAAGGAATGAAGTGGTCGGACGGTGAACCCGTGACCACAGCTGATGTGGAATACTGGTATGAACACGAGCTGCTGAACGAAACGCTCTATCCGGTTGTCCCAGGATTCATGCAGACATCTGCAGGAGTCGCAGAACTCGAAATCATTGACGAAACGACGTTCCGTTTTATCTTTGAAGAGCCCAAAGGACTATTCCTTGATGAGCTGGCGCGGATCGCATGGATGCCAACCGCCAGGCATTATGGCGAACAGTTTCATGCCGATTTCAACGAAGAAGCGAATGCAGTTGCAGTCGGCGAAGGTTTCGATGACTGGGCCTCGTACTACAATGCGATGATTCCAGGGGTTGATGATGAGCCGATGTGGCGCAATCCGGATCTTCCGACGATTCGCGCATGGACCCCGGTAGAGGGTTACGCATATACTGGACGCACCCCGCAAGTGCGTTTCGAAAGGAACCCGTATTACTACAAAGTCGATACGGAAGGGAATCAGTTGCCATATGCAGACGGCTGGACCTTTGCGATCACTGAAGATCCGGAAGTGATGCTGTTCCAGACAATGCGCGGGGATGTCGACCTGATTCAGGAACGCGTTGCAACGCCCCAGAACCGGCCATTGCTGTTTGATGAGCAGGAACGCGGCAATTTCCGAATGATTCCACTTCAGCAAGCTAATGCGACGGCAATGGTTATCGCGATGAACATGACTCATGATGACCCTGTAACGCGGGAAGCTCTGGAAAACCGTGATTTCCGGATCGGTATGTCGCATGCGATGAACCGCGAAGAAATCAACCAGATTGTGTATGCTGGCCAATCTGAGCCTCGGCAAATGGCCCCGCATCCGGAAAACAGCTTCTACCACGAACGTCTTGAAAGCCAGTATCTTGAATATGATCTGGATCTTGCATTCGAGCATTTTGAGAAAGCTGGCCTGACACAAGATGATCAGGGTCGCTGGATTGGGTCGGACGGACAGCAAGTCGCCCTATATTTCGATGCGTCAAACCATGACCCGGAGCGCCTTGCCATAATGGAACTGGCCATCGCGCATTGGAATGCCGCCGGGATCAAGGTTGATGCGCGTGTTGTCGATCGTACATTGTTTGTCGAGCGTATTCTGAATGGTCATCATCAGATCGCAATGTGGAGTGGTTCTGGCGGGATGCGCGATGCGCTGTTTGACCCGAGATACTACTCTCCCTGGGCTGACTATTCCTTCGCAGCGCCGAAATGGGCCGTATGGAACGGAAGAGGCGCCGCAGGTGGTATGCTTGAACGGGGTGTCGAAGCGGAAGAACCACCGGAGGCTGTGAAAGAATCCTACAGGCTCGTAGAAGAACTTCACAACAGTCCACCTGAAATGCACGACGAGATCATGACACAGATTCTCGACATCGCAGCGGACGAGTTCTTTTCTATGGGTACGGTCAGCCACGCGCCAGGCTACGGTATCATTCACAACAGGGTTGGTAACCAGCCACCTGACGGAATGACATGGTCCTGGGCACTGAAAACATGGGGTCCGGCTGGTATGGAGCAAATGTTCATCCGGCAGTAGTTTCTGATGTGCTTCTGAAAACAAGTGGCCCGGCACTCATAACCGGGCCACTTGCCAATATGATATCTTGCATCCTGTGCGATCACATAATGCCAGATGTTCTGGCCTGGAAAAATATTGAAAGAAAATTCCGCCGTGCAGTTTTCACGTCATGGGGAAAAGATTTTCCTTTCTGAAACAACAAACCAAAGAGTTATTGCGGAACAATATGGGAAAGGTAGTCTGATGAGCAAGACAATAAAATGGGGTATAATGGGGTCTGGCGGCATCGCGCGGCACTTTGCCAAAGACGTTGCGCTTTCCAAGGGGGCGGAGCTTGTTGCGATCGGTTCAAGATCATTGGAAACTGCTGAAAAATTTGCATCATCTTTCAACATTCCCAATATACATGGAAGCTATGAACAGCTTGTCGCCGATCCCAACATTGACATCGTATATATCGCTACACCACATCCAGAACATAAAAGATGCGCGTTGATGTGCATTAACGCAGGCAAGGCAATTTTATGTGAAAAACCATTTGCCATGAACTATCAGGAAACTGCTGACATCATCAACGCTGCCCGTGCGAAAAAAGTCTTTGCAATGGAAGCCATGTGGTCTCGATACTTTCCTGCGATAAGAAAAGTCAAAGAATGGATAAGGGATGGCGCAATAGGCGACGTTAAAATGATTAATACCACATTTGGTTTCAAATGCCCATGGGATCCGGAATGGCGTTTGCTAAATAAGGAACTTGGCGGTGGCGCAGCACTGGATGTAGGGATTTATACAGCATCTTTTGCATCCTTTGTGTATGAAGATCAACCCGTTCGGATTGCAAGTTCCGCGCATATAGGAAGTACGGATGTCGACGAATGGTTCGCTGCAATCTTCGACTATGGTGACGGGCGCATGGCTGTCATTTCAAATGCGATCCGCCTTCCACTTCAGACCGAGGCAACTATCTACGGAACTGAAGGAAGGATCGAAATTCCAAACTTCATAGCGGCGAAGGACGCTACACTTTATCGCCGATCCAAAATTTCGGAGACATTCATTGACGAAGACCCCAGACGAGGCATGTTTCATGAAGCGGAAGAAGCAACGCGCTGTATGTTGGAAGGTCTTCTCGAAAGTCCGGAAATGCCGCTGGATGAAACACTCGCGATTATGGGAACTCTAGATGAACTACGAAGACCATGGAACGATGCGCATTAGGAAGCTCATAGAACTTAGCGTAGAAGGCGGTGTATCGGTTAATGCTTTCTGAGCAAGAAGTTCAAGATGCATAGCTAAGTGTAAAAATAAGAATGTATGCGCCAATTCGTAATTGTGTAAGGGAATGATGATGACGAAGATCAAACAATCTATCAGTTGGTGGAGTTTTGTGCCAAATAAAATGACTGCGGAAGAATTTCTGACCGTGGTCGCGGATTCAGGCTATGACGGTGTTGAGCTTGCACCCCCAGAGTATTGGCAAATGATTTTAGATTACGGGCTTGAAATCGCGGCCGTCGGAGGGCACGAATCCATCTCTGACGGACTGAATCGAAAAGAAAATTTTGACCGGATCTCTGCAGAGATACAGGATTCACTTGAGAATGCGGTGAAACTGAATATTCCGAACCTGATCTGCTTTAGTGGAAACCGCGCGGGCCTTGACGATGATCTTGGAGCGGAAATCACAGCCGATGCTCTTTCAAGGTTAGCGCCTAAAGCTGAAAGAGCTGGGGTGACACTGATACTTGAACTTCTGAACAGCAAGCGAAACCATCCAGATTACCAGTGTGACACAACAGATTGGGGGGCAAAGGTTATAAAATCCGTTAATTCCCCAAGGGTTAAATTGCTATATGATGTTTATCATATGCAAGTTATGGAAGGTAATGTTGTTGACACAATACAGAACAATTATAACCTGATCGCGCATTATCATACGGCGGGATGCCCTGGTCGAAATGAACTGGATAACGAACAGGAACTTTTCTATCCGGCCATATTTCGCGCGATCGCGAGAACAGGGTATAATGGATACATTGGACACGAATTTATTCCAAGGCAAAACGCAGCGGAATCGATCAGATCGGCACACGCGTTGTGCCGCGATTCACTGTCAAGGCCGAAATAGGTGTATTGCGGCCGATTAAAGTCCGCTTATGATCCATGTGACGCTACAGGAATCATTAAATTCCTCTTTCCATAAATTACGTATCGCAAGTATGAAGCATTACTCCCATGATTAAAATCGAATTAATACGATTGTATTTTAATTATGCTTGTCGGTGGCATTGACGGTTTCTTTGATCGCTTGAATGCAGAGAGTCTCTGAGGTAAGCAATCGACACAAAATCGTGTTATTTTTTTATGACCAATATGCATCTGATTGATCAAAGGCATGAAATACATTCACGGCTTTCACCTTTGATTCTAACATGCTGTGCGTAAGTAAAATTCAAGGTTCTTTTCATCTTGATCTTGTTTGATGGGCCGAAGTAAAGTAAACTTATAGCGCGGCGTATTTGATCAACGATGTTGAAAGGCATTGTCAATGGTAGTATCGAGTATGCTAAATTTCGTCGGGTCATGACACTAACAATGCTTTGGCGATGATCAGGAAAATAAGTCAAGATGTTTGGTAGTGAATGCAATAGCCTGTGAGCATGCCTATATACGCCAGATGGTTACCCGCAGATACGAATTAAAGGAACGGATCTTGAGCACAGAACTCACACTTGAGAAGCTTCAACTCGAACAGAAAGCACTCGTATTAAAGACGTTCAACTACGATTTCGTTTGGGCGCTCGGATCTCGTCTTCGTGAAGCGGCGGTTGCGCGCGAAGCCCCTGTTGCAATCGAAGTCCGGCACGGTTTTGATATCGTGTTCGCCAATCTATTACCCGGTGCCACGATTGATAATTTTGACTGGACGCGCCGCAAATGTGCGTCTGTCCAGCGTTTTCACAAAAGTTCGCTTGCACTTCGGTTAGAAGCTGAGAGTGGAAATTTTGACTTCAACAGAAAGTTTCGCCTTTCACCAGCTGATTTTGTTGCCGGCGGTGGGGGATACCCTTTAATTCTAGATGAGGGTACACTCATTGGCAGTGTTGGTGTGAGCGGACTTCCAGATGTTGACGATCACATGTTGATCACGACAGTATTACATGAACTATTATCTTGATTCTGATGTAAGTCAGGCCGGAGCTCACGCCGAACGAGGTCACGAATACGACATACATATTAGAGAACGAGCATTTGGGAATGAGTTTCTGGTCACGTCACAATAGAGGCAATATCGAGATCGCGGATGGTGCGTGCAATAAAACGCGGCGTGATCCGCTTCGAAGCATACTGATCGGAAGCCTAATCGCTATGCTCGGGATGCTGCTTGCCAATGTTTTTGTCGGCTCTGGTCCAGTTCACAATATCGATTTTAACGTGAACGCGACGCATAATCATGAAGAATTGATACTCAACGGTGCAACAAACTTGTCAGATGGCGCCATAATTGAATATCAGATTCCGCAGGCTTCTGGTGACGATCTGGTCGGTCGAATGACCGTTGAGAACGGTCTTTTCCATGCTAGTTTTTCGCTAGATCAGGGTGAAGATGCGCTTGAAATCGAACGCGAAGCAGTCCTAGTGTTTCAGATGATCATGTCTGACCGGCTACAGCATGTTGAAATTGTTCGTCGGTATGGTGGCTTCGGCGAGCATCTCGGGGGCGCCTATGTGGTAAATGATGATCTTGGTCAACACTTGAGAGTTCAAATACCATTAGAGTAATTCCATCCGCTACCGTTATTGTTGCAAATCCGATAAAGGTGTGGCTGGGAATAGTATCATAAGTGGCGTTGCAGGCTAATCCCGTCCCTGGGGTATGATGGATTCGGCCGCTTGTAAGAGACTACACGACGTAACCGCCCGATTGTTGCGTCGGTTGATCAGATATACCCCAAGATGAACGGTGCCTCTTTCTCATCCATCATGGCAACCGTGTCGTCGGCGAATTGCCTTCCGGTTACGCAATCTTTACCATAAGCGCCTGAAGAAGCCGGTGATTGGTAAGTCATGATTCTCTCCTTTTTTCGATAGGCTTAGTGACGCATTGAAAGCGCCATCGAGTAGAATAAATAAAGTAATTCAATAAATTGTGGAATTATCTACAAGTTATTGATTAGGTTGAAGCGGTCCTGCGGGCCAAGCCGCTCACATGTTATCTCACGTCCAACCGTTTCCGCGCAGGTCAGCCAGAACCGCCGATCTTCAGAAATCTGATAGCGCCAGTGTTGGTAAAAGTCTCGCCACGCGGCGCGCCAATGGGCTTGCCGCGTAATAGGAATCCAGTCGGGCACGGGCTGCAACTTCCGCGTGTTGAACTGGCATTTAGGTTCGGTGGTCATAAGCATTCTTGCGGCTTCCTCAAACGGAAACGCCCCGTCTTGCCCAACCAGCGAGACGGGGCGTTTCACCACCGGGGGACGTCAGGAGGACGAAAAGCCGTCCGGTGGCAGGGGGCGGACAGGGCGACAGAAGCCGCCCCGTCCAATGTCAGGAATCATTGGACTGAAGCCAACGTGACGGAAATCGCTGGATTCGTTAACTTAAATGTAAGATAATAAGTTGAAAGAAATCCCGAACATGACCGATTACACGCTTGCTAAGATTGCTGCCCGCTTTGCCCGTCAAGACGACGGACCGGACAGTGTTCGTCCGTGTCGACTGGGAACAGGACCGCCCGCGCAGCGAACGCGCTGCATCTGATTGGCGAAGGGCCGAAGTCCGAGATTGCCCGATTCACACTGCCCGCCTCAGGCCTGATTGCTGAAATCCTTCCTCTGTTTGAGAAAGGCGGAACCCCGTGGGCATCCTCAATCTGTTCCGTCGCACCTCAGAGACGCCTATGTCTATTCGCAGCTATGATGCTGCCACGGCATCACATAGCCGCTTCAACGCGGGGCAGAACCGATTTTCCAGCTACGGCCGGGAAACCATCGCGGCAAACCCTTCGATTAGGAGTCGCGCCTGATATGCAGCCGAAAACAATGCACTTGCGATATCAGCCGTTGCAGCTTGGGTCAACGCGACCGTTGGCGCGGGTCTGTTTCGACCAGCCAGCACAGCGACCCCGACACCCGCAAGGCTTTGGACGCCTACTTTGCCACATGGGCGAAACGGGCAGACGCGAGCGGGCGGGGCGACTTCTGGGCGCAGCAGTCCGCTATCATGAAGTTTCGGATTGACGGCGAAGCCTTTGCCATGTGGCGCGGTGATAAGCTGCTGCAACTTCCTCCAGAACTGATTGCCGACCTGACAACTGACAGCATTGCCGCAGGCGTAGAGCTGAATGACGACGGGGCGACGATTGCCTACCACGTCCACCCGACCCACCCGGAAGCCATACAGGCCACCTACGCGCCGCCCGTGCGGATAGACGCTGGCGAGATGATGCACGTCTTCGAACCCGCTGGACCGGGGGCGGTGCGCGGTGTCAGCATCCACCTGCTGATGCGACATGCCGTCGATCTGGGCTGACGTAGCGGGTCACTTCGGCTAGTGATCTATGGCCCGAGATAGCCGTAATCTGGTGAGGGGTGCAGTTCGCTTCTGCCAGTCTGTGGCAGGTCAATTTCCGCAGCCCGTGAGGCGACAGCCCATCAGGAAGAGCCCTTTTCTCCACGCCATTTTCTTCCATTGTCACTTCCTGCACCATATCCTTGGACCAGTTTGTGAATCCTGCCGGGGTAAAAAGTCGCCCCTGCGCGGTGATCAGAAATGTCAGGTTATCGCATGGCAGCGAGTCAATAATTGTCTTCAGTCCGCTGTACAGTGGAATATGCACGTCTTGTCCGGTCTTTTGCTGCGTGATGAAAAGAATGCCATTGCGGATATGTTGCCGTCCCATGCGCACACCGCGCGTGGGGTCGTCGTTACACCGTCGCGGCTGGACGCAGAGACCTCGCTGCGCAGGCAATGCTTGTCCTCGACAAGACCAAGATCAAGACCAGAACTTAAAGTGGCTAACCTGAGAAAAGGGTAGCCAAAATCGCCCTGTAATTGGTTGTTAAAAAAGAAAATTCTAGAGAAAATGGCGGATGGGGTGGGATTCGAACCCACGGTACGGTTTCCCGTACGCTGGTTTTCAAGACCAGAGCCTTAAACCACTCGGCCACCCATCCGGTGCGTGCTTCGTATATTCAGACATGATGAAGTGCAAGATATCCTGAGCGCGATTTTTCGTTTCTGTGGGCATTGGTTCCGCAGCTCTTTCGGGGCGGGTGTGCGCTCATCCGCCGGATCTGGGCTGTGGGCGCGATTGCCCCTGCTCGGGATCGCAGACAACATTAAACCTATAATCGTTCCAGATATTGATTTGCATCAAGGCCGCGTCGGCGCATTTGCGCGATGATGCCATCGACACGCGAAATTTTAGCAGGGTATTGCCCCGAAGAATGGAGGATCAGATGACCCCTAAACTGTTGCTGCGCACAGGTGCAACGGCGATCATACTGGCAATGGGCGCGTCTGCGTTGCATGCAGATGATGTTGCCGAATATATGGATTTCTTCGAGCCGCTGCCTGCGCTGCCGCCGATTCCTGCCAATAACTCGCTGACAGCTGAAAAGATCGAGCTTGGCAAGATGCTGTTCTTTGAACCGCGGATTTCCGGCTCTGGCGTGATCAGCTGTGCGACGTGCCACAACCCTGCACTGGGCTGGTCGGACCGTATTCCCACGGCTGTGGGCCATGACGGGCAGGTGGGCAATCGCAACACGCCGACCGTGTTGAATTCGGGCTTTCTGGGGTCGCAATTCTGGGACGGGCGCGAGCCTGATCTGGAAGGGCAGGCGCTTGGACCGATCGAGGCTGAAATCGAAATGAACATGGATCTGGAAGCCGCCATCCGGCGTCTGAAGGAATTTGACATCTATCATGAGCATTTCGCAGCGGCCTTTCCGGGTGAGGAAGATCCGATCCGCGCTGAAAACATTGCGTTCGCAATTGCCAGTTTTGAACGGACGCTGAACACGCCGAATTCCCCATTCGACCGCTATCTGCGCGGGGATGTGGGCGCGATGACCGGTCAGCAGGTCGATGGGATGAAACTGTTTGTCGATGCAGGTTGCGTGGCGTGCCACAATGGCCCTGCGCTGACCGACAGCAATTTCCACCGTTTTGAACTGCCGGGGTCCACCGATGAAGGGCGCTTCATTGTGACCGGCGACGAGTTTGACATGTTTGCGTTCCGCACGCCGACGCTGCGCAATGTGGCTGTGACCTATCCGTATTTCAACAACGGCTCTGTCGACAATCTGCGTGACGCGGTGCAGCTGATGGGTCAGCAAATGCTGGGCCAGGACTTCGAGACCGAAGAACTGGACAGCCTTGTAGCCTTCATGCATGCGCTGACTGGCGAAATGCCTGCATTGGAAATTCCCGCGCTGCCGTAAGCGGTCGCCGGATAAAATGCAAAACGCCCGCCATAATCCGGCGGGCGTTTTACTTTACTTGGAAGCACCTGTTACAGGCTTGCGTCCAGCGCCTGAATGATGGCGTCGCCCATGCCCGCAGTGGTGACCGCAACCCCGCCTTCCGGCCCCATCAGGTCTGCGGTGCGCACACCATCGGCCAGAACCTGCTGGATTGCCGCTTCCAGACGCGCGGCTTCATCGCCTTGATCAAAGCTGTAGCGCAGTGCCATAGCAAAACTCAGGATACACGCAATCGGGTTTGCCTTGGCTTGTCCCGCAATATCGGGGGCAGACCCATGAACCGGTTCATACAGCGCTTTGGGGCGGCCATTGGCCGTGGGTGCGCCAAGGCTGGCAGAGGGCAACATGCCAAGGCTGCCGGTCAGCATGGCCGCGCAATCCGACAGCAGGTCGCCGAACAGGTTGTCGGTCACGATGACATCGAATTGCTTGGGCCAGCGCACAAGCTGCATCGCGCCATTATCGGCATACATATGCGACAGCTCGACCTCGGGGTAATCCTTGGCAACTTCACTCACCACCTCGCGCCACAGAATGCCCGATTCCATGACATTGGCTTTTTCCATGGAGCACAGTTTCTTGCCCCGGCGCATGGCCAGTTCAAAGGCCGATTTCGCAACGCGCGCAATTTCGGATTCGGTGTAGCGCTGGGTATTGACGCCGACACGTTCATTGCCTTCCTCGAAAATGCCGCGCGGTTCGCCAAAATACACACCCGATGTCAGTTCGCGCACGATCATGATATCAAGGCCCGCGACGACATCTTTTTTCAACGACGAGAAATCGGCCAGCGCGTCAAAGCATTGCGCGGGGCGCAGGTTTGAAAACAGGTCCATTTCCTTGCGCAGGCGCAACAGCCCGCGTTCGGGTTTCACGCTGAAATCAAGATTGTCATATTTTGGCCCGCCGACAGCCCCCAAAAGCACGGCATCCACGGCCAGTGCGCGCGCCATGGTGTCATCATGCAGCGGTGTGCCATGGGCGTCATAGGCCGCCCCGCCGACCAGATCTTCGGATACGTCAAAGGCCAGTCCGCGTTTGGCACCGAACCAGTCGATGATCTTGCGCACTTCGGCCATGACTTCGGGACCGATGCCGTCGCCGGGCAGGATAAGCAGGGAAGGGTTGGACATGTCAGCTCCTCTTGCAGGTTTGGCTTTCGCTACCGTCAAGCATGGGGCAGGTCAAGGTGACGCGGCCTTTACTTTGGTCAAAGGCGCGGATGTGTTATGATGCACGACCCACGCAACCTATGGAGGGACGCATGACACGACACCTGATTGACACCCCGCGCCACGGTGCGGACAAATCGCTTCTGGCGCGTTTTATCCGCATTGCCCGTATGCAGGGCATGCACCAGTCCAAAGATGCGGTTGCGCGCCGCACGCCAATGCGCGGGCTTGCACGCGTGGCGGCCTATAGCCGCATTGCACGCGGCAGGGTGGTTTAAGCGCAAGTCGGGTTGATTTGGGTTTGGAAACGCCGACTGCGCGCCCCAAGGCGCGGAGCAAAGGGCGAAGCCCGCCGCGCCATCGGCGGGCCGTCCTGTGGCCTGCCTATTTCGCCTGCGATGCGCCAAGCTATTGATGTCAGGAATATGCAGCCTGCATAAACTGCATTCCTCAAATGTCGGATCGGCAGTTCCCGGCCCACCGATGGCGCGGGTTTTGTGCGCTGCACCCCGATCTGACCCTGCGAGCACTTGGATAGCCTGCATATGCGCGCACCCAAAGCGGCCTTCATCTTCGGCCGAAATATGCTAGACCCGCTGCCATAGCTTTATGCAGGGCGCGCGGGGCAGGTCATGAGTGCAGTTCAGTTCGATGCCATTGTTATTGGCCGCAACGAAGGCGACCGGCTGGTGCGGGCGCTGGCGCGCGCCGCCAGCCATGCCCGTCGCGTAGTCTATGTTGACAGCGGGTCCGTGGATGACAGTGTCGCACGCGCGCGCGCGGCTGGCGCGCAGGTGGTGGAGCTTGACCCCGCGCGCCCTTTCAGTGCCGCGCGGGCGCGCAACGAAGGCTTTGCTGCATTGGGGGCGGACCGCGCCGAATTTGTGCATTTCATCGATGGCGATTGCATCCTTGCGCCCGACTGGCCGGCACAGGCGCTGGCGTTCTTGCAAGCCCACAGCCAAGCAGCGCTGGTGCATGGGTATCACATTGAGGACGCGCCGGACGCATCAATCTATAACTGGCTGACCGATCAGGAATGGAAAATGGCCCCCGGTCCGGCTGCCAGCGGGCTTGGCACTTTCATGGGGCGCAGTGCGGCCTTCGCCGCGGTCGGGGGCTTTCGCGATGGCATGATTGCCGCCGAAGATGATGACCTGTTTTTGCGCCTGCGTGCGGCGGGCTGGCAGACATGGTGTGTCGCTGATCCGATGTCGGGTCATGATGTGGGGCTGTTCAGTTTCAACGGTTGGTTCCGCCGCATGATCCGCGCAGGGCACAGTTTTTCCGAACTGGGTGTATTGCACCCCGGCACTGCGCGCGCATCGCGGCTGCGTGCGGTGGTCTGGGCGGGCGTGTTGCCGGTGCTGGCGCTGCTGGGCCTGTGGGTCTGGCTGCCGCTGACTGCGCTGGTGATTGCCCTTTACGCGCTGTCGCTGGCGCGGCTTTGGCGACGATGCATCACGCAAGGGCTGTCGCCTGACCGCGCTGTCATTGCGGCGGCGTTGTTGATGATCTGCAAATTCGCCAATCTTTACGGCATGGTCACCTATTGGGTCCGCAGATTTCGCCGCAGTGACGCCAGAATTATTGAATACAAGTAACCCGCAGGCGCAGAATCAGCGGATAGGACAGGGGGCAGAATGCCACAGCGGGAATTGACAGTCGGTCTGGTGGGCGCAGGCTATATTGCACAATGGCATGCGACTGTGCTGGCGCAGGTTCCGGGCGTGCGGCTTGTCGCGGTGTGTGACCCCGCCGTAACCGCCGCGCAGGGCCTTGCGCAGGCGCATGGCGCGCAGGGGTTTGACAGCCTTGATGCGATGATGGCCGCGTGCGGCTGCGATGCGGTGCATATTCTGACCCCGCCGCATCTGCATGAGCCGCTGGCGTTGCAAGCGCTTGCGCTTGGCGCGCATGTGCTGGTTGAAAAACCCTTTGCCCTGTCTGTCAAATCCGCGCGCGCAATGGTGGATGCGGCCCTTGCGGCAGACCGCAAGATTGCCGTCAATCACAACTTTCTGGGCCTGCCGTCTTATCGCCGGTTGCGGGATGCACTGGATCAAGGGCTGATCGGGCGGGTGGATCAGGCGCGCATTCACTGGCATTTCCCCCTGCAGCCCTTGCGCACGGGGCCTTTCGGGCTGTGGATGCTGCAAAACCCTGAAAACCTGATGCTGGAACTGGGGCCGCATCTGCATGCGTTTGCCCATGATCTGTTTGGCCCGATAGATGATATCGCGCTGCGCCTGTCGCGACCTGTCACTTTGCCCACGGGCGTGGTGGTGCCACAGGGCTGGTGCGTTCAGGGCCGCGCTGCGGGAACGGAAATCACCCTGTCTGCGTCACTGGTGGAAGGGGCGGATGACCGGTCATTGTCCTTGCGCGGCGCGGCAGGCGCGGCGCGTCTGGATTTCGCCAATGACACGCTGATTATCGATCGTGCAAACACATCCGACATTGTGCTGAACCCGCTGCGTGCCGAATTTGCGCGCGCAGGCGCACATCTGCGCGAAGGGCTGCGCAATGCCGCAATTCAGGCGCGGTCGCTGAACCGCCGCCAACCCTATGCACAGGGGTTTGAAGGGGCTTTTACAGCTTTCTATGATGCGATTTCACGCGGCCTGCCTGTGCCTGCTGCATTCAGCGGCGACAGTGCTGTGGCCGTCATGCAAGATATTGCGCAGGTCACAGCGCAACTGCCCGCAAAAGCCCCCGCCACAGCGCCGCGCCCTGCATCCGTCCCTGACACCAGACCAGAGGTTCTGGTTATTGGCGGCACGGGGTTTCTGGGCCGCGAACTGGTGGCCCAGCTTGCCGCACAAGGCAAACGCGTGGGCGTTCTTAGCCGTGCGCGCGCCAACCCTTTTGCAGGGCTGGACGGTCAGGTGCAGATGGTGGCGGCATCGGTTCACGACAAGGACGCGCTGCAACAGGCCATGACCGGGGTGGACTGCGTCTATCACCTTGCGCGTGCCGAAGAAGCCACATGGGACGGCTATCTGAAAAATGATGTCGGCGTCACCGAAAATCTGGCCCGCGCAGCGCTTGGCGCAGGGGTGACGCGTTTTGTCTATACGGGCACCATCGCGTCTTATGACGCATCCCGCCCCGGCCGCACTATTACCGAGGACACTGATTTCGGCGATATGTCGCGCCGCAATCTTTATGCGCGTTCCAAGGCGCTGTGCGAAGCGCGGCTTCTGGCATTACACCACAGCGACGGTTTGCCGCTGGTGATTGCGCGCCCGGGCATTGTGGTGGGGCCGGGCGGGCCGTTACAGCATTGGGGCATTGGCCGCTGGCACGGGGCAGGGGCCGTGCGGATCTGGGGCGATGGGCGCAACAAGCTGCCTTTCGTGCTGAATGAAGATGTGGCGCGCGCGCTGGTTCTGATGGCGCAAAAGGACGGGGTTACGGGGCAGTCCTTCAACCTTGTCGGCCCGCCGCTGCTGTCTGCGCAGGACTGGTTTGATGCGATCGCCACCCATACCGGCACGCGGATTGCTGTATCGAAGGGAAATCTGGCGCTGTTCTGGGGTATGGATTGGGTGAAATACGCGCTGAAACGCTATGCGCTGAAGCGCAAGGGGCTGGAACGTCCGCTATTGTCAGACTGGCGCTCGCGCGCGCATCTGTCGCCTTTTGACAACGCCCGCGCCCGTCAGGTTCTGGGCTGGGTGCCCGAAGCCGACCGAAGCGCGTTCATCGCCAAGGCACTGGACCCGAAAGCGCTGTTCGGGTTCTGACGCGCGGGGTGGACAGCACGCGCCCGACTGGCGTCGCAAGGCAGATGCAGCGCCTAGCCGAATGCGTCGGGTTCAGACGCCTTGCGCTGGTCGATATAGGCCTGAACAGCCTCTGCAATGGCGGGGTCAAGGGCGGGTTGCTGATAATCGCCCAGCATTTTCGACACACGCACACTGGCCAGCGCCTGTGTGTCGCGCGCGCCTTCTTCGTCCCATGTCTCGAAGGGTTTGTAATCCAGCATATCGGACCGCCAGAATGCGGATTTGAAATTTTCCTGCGTATGCGCGCATCCCAGAAAATGCCCGCCCGGACCCACCTCGCGCAGCGCATCCATGGCTTGCCCGTTTTCGGACATGTCGATACCGCGTGCCAGATGGTGCAGCGCGCCTAACTGGTCGGCATCCATGACAAATTTCTCATAGGATGACACCAGCCCGCCTTCCAGCCAGCCGCAGGCATGCAGCATGAAATTCACGCCCGCCAGCAGGGCCATATTCAGGCTGTTGGCGGTTTCATAGGCGGCCTGCGCATCGGGCAGTTTCGATCCGCAAAACGACCCGCCCGACCGGTAGGGCAACCCCAGCCGCCGCGCCAGTTGTCCCGCGCCATAGGTGATCAGCGCGGCTTCTGGCGTGCCAAAGGTGGGCGCGCCGGAATTCATGTCGATGGATGTGACAAACGCACCAAAAATCACCGGCGCACCGGGGCGCACAAGCTGGCTATAGGCCACGCCCGCCAGCACTTCGGCCAGCACCTGTGTCAGCGTGCCTGCCACAGTGGTGGGCGCCATTGCGCCGCCCACAATGAAGGGCGAAATGATGCAGGCCTGATTGGACTGCGCATAGATTTCCAGCGCGCCCATCATCACGGAATCAAATGTCAGCGGGCTGTTGATATTGATCAGCGATGTCATGACCGTGTTCTGGTCCACGAAATCGCCCCCGAACAGCAATTTTGCCATTTCAACGGAATCGGCCGCGCGCACAGGTTCCGTGACCGACCCCATGAAGGGCTTGTCGGAATACAGCATATGCGCCTGCAACATATCCAGATGGCGCTTGTTCACGGCAATATCGGTGGGTTCGCACACGGTGCCGCCGGAATGGTGCAGCCATTTGGACATATAGCCCAGCTTCACGAAATTGCGGAAATCTTCCATCGTGGCATAACGACGCCCGCTGGCTGCATCGCGCACGAAGGGCGGGCCATAGACAGGGGCCAGCACCAGATTGCGCCCGCCGATTTCGACATTGCGTTCGGGGTTGCGCGCGTGTTGCGTGAACGTCGCGGGCGCAGTGGCGCATAGCTGGCGGGCCAGCCCGCGCGGAATGCGCACACGTTCGCCGGTGACATCCGCACCGGCATTACGCCAGCGGTCCAGCGCTTCGGGGTTGTCCACGAAATTAACGCCGATTTCAGCCAGCACGGTTTCTGCATTAGCCTCGATAATGGCCAGCGCTTCTTCGTTCAGCACATCAAGGTTCGGGATGTTCCGGCTGATATAGCGCGCGGTTTCAACGCTGACTGCGCTGCGTGCCGCGCGGCGTGCAGCGCCGCCACCCCCGCGCCCGCGCCGCGCCGCTTGTTCTGCTGCTTGTGTCATGGTTCCGGCACCCCTTGCCATATGTGGTCGTTGCGCCGCGCAGATCCAGCGGCCCAAACGGACCAGTGGCGCGCAACGCCTGTTCATGACGCCTTGATACTGCCCTTCGCGCGGTGCCAATCGCCGGTTTGCGGCGCAATAGGGTGCAAAGCGACATCGCACTGCCGCGCTTGTCTGGACAGCGCGGGTGCAAAGGGTTAAGTGCGAATATAAGACCTTGGGTCAAAGGCCGCAGGAGGAATTGCCCACACCCCGATGCCGTGGATCACGCCCGTGCAGAATTAGGCCTACACGCCTGATTTGCCTTGATCTGTGCCATCTTCCCACCATATCAAACCCACTCGCCAGGATCGGCGTGGATTGTGACCGGAGCCTTGCCATGCTGGATATGCCTGCCATTCGTCAGGATTTGAACGCGATTTATGATCTGGCGCCAAACCCCGAACTGGCGGCCAGCATGGGGGCGGAATACGCACGCATGCAGCGCGTGGTGTCGCCTGTGGACTGGGCCATTCATGCCCCCTATGTGGCCGCGATCAACACGCTGAAAAAACAGCGCAATGCCGCCATTCTGGCGCATAATTACATGACGCCGGAAATCTTTCACGGGGTCGCCGATGTGGTGGGCGACAGCCTGCAACTGGCGATCGAGGCCACACGCACCAGCGCAGATGTGATCGTGCAATGCGGCGTGCATTTCATGGCGGAAACATCGAAAATCCTGAATCCCGCCAAAACGGTGCTGATGCCCGATATGGGCGCGGGCTGTTCGCTGGCCGAAAGCATTACCGCCGATGGTGTGGCGCAAATGCGCGCCCGCTACCCCGGTGCGCCGGTGGTGACCTATGTGAACACCACTGCCGAAGTGAAGGCCGCGTCCGATATTTGCTGCACATCGTCCAATGCCGTGCAGATCATCCGCGCGCTGGATGCCGACACCATCATCATGACGCCGGACAAATATCTGGCGCAGAATGTGGCGGCACAAGTGCCCGAAAAACGCATTGTGTGGTGGGACGGGTCATGCATCGTACATGAACAATATACCGCGCAGGATATTCGCGACTTCCGCGACTGGAACCCCGGCACGCGTATTATTGCCCACCCCGAATGCCCCCCCGATGTTGTGGCAGAGGCCGATTTTTCAGGATCGACATCCGGCATTCTGGACTATGTGGATCGTGAACGCCCCGAACGCGCCATGCTGGTGACGGAATGTTCCATGGCGTCCAACATCTCGGATGCGCATCCGGATGTGGAATTCATTGGCCCATGCAACATGTGTCCCTATATGAAGATGATCACGCTGGAAAAAGTGCTGTGGTCGCTGCACACCATGACCACAGCGGTTGAAGTTGACCCTGCGGTTGCAGACAAGGCCCGTCTGGCCGTTCAGCGCATGATCGACCTTTCCGCGAAAAAGGCCTGACCGAATGCTGCGCACCAACCGCGTGGTTGTCATTGGCGCGGGGCTTGGGGGGCTGTATGCAGCCCTGTCGCTGGCCCCGCACCCTGTGCTGGTCATTTCACCCGAAGCCTTGGGCGAAGGGGCATCTTCGGCTTGGGCGCAAGGCGGGGTTGCGGCGGCAATGGCCGCGCATGACAGCCCCGAAGCCCATGCCAGCGACACGCTTGCGGCGGGCGCGGGCACAGTGGATGCAGATGTGGCCAGCATGGTCACCAAGGCCGCGCGCGACCATATTCTGGACCTAGCGGCGCGCGGCACGCCCTTTGACCGCGACGCAGACGGGCAGTTCCAGCTGAACCACGAAGCCGCGCATTCCACGGCGCGGGTGGTGCGCGTCAAGGGCGATCAGGCCGGCAAGAAAATCATGGAAACCCTGATCACCACAGTGCGGGCAACCCCGTCGGTGCAGGTCATGGAAGGTGTCGTCGCGCAGGCACTGGAGGTCGAGGGCGGGCGCGTCACCGGCATATGGCTGGCCCGCGCGGCGGGCGGGTCAGAACCGGTGCTTCTGCGCGCACCTGCGGTGTTGCTGGCAGGGGGCGGATCGGGCGGGTTATATGCGCTGACCACCAACCCGCCGCGCATTCGCGGGCAGGTCATGGGGCTTGCCGCGCGCGCGGGCGCGATGATGGCCGATATGGAATTCATCCAGTTTCACCCCACCGCAATGGATCTGGGACTGGACCCCGCGCCACTGGCGACCGAAGCGCTGCGCGGGGCAGGGGCGCGACTGGTCAATGCGGCAGGGGCGCATTTTATGGATGATCTGCACCCGCAGGCCGATCTTGCGCCGCGCGATATTGTGGCGCGTGCGGTATTTGCGCAGACGCAGGCCGGACTGCGCCCCATGCTGGACATGCGCGCGGTCATCGGCGCGGATCTGGCCGCGCGCTATCCTGCGGTTCATGACGCCTGCATGCGCGCGGGGCTGGACCCTGCGGCAGTGCCGGTGCCTGTTGCGGCGGCCGCACATTACCATATGGGCGGGGTCGCCACTGACCGGCAGGGGCGCTCAAGTCTGGCGGGGCTTTGGGTGTGCGGCGAAGCGGCCTCAACCGGCTTGCACGGGGCGAACCGGCTTGCCTCTAACGGGGTGTTGGAGGCACTGGTTTTCGCGCGTGCGGCTGCTGCTGATATGGCGCAGGCGCTGGATGGCCGTGCCGATGCGCCGGTGGTAGCGCTGGAGTTTCCCGCAGGGGGCGTGGCGCTGGACAGCGATGCGGTGATGCAGTTGCGCCAGATCATGAGTGCGCATGTCGGCGTGCGGCGCACAGCGCAGGGGCTGACGCGGGCGCTGGCACAGATTGCAGAACTGGAAAGCGCGCATGCTGAAAACCTGGATTTCAGGAATATGTGCGTCACAGCGACCCTGATTGCCGCATCGGCCCTTGCGCGGGCCGAAAGCCGTGGTGCACATTGGCGCGATGATTTCCCGCAATCCGACCCTGCGCAAGCCAGCCGCAGTTTCATGACATTGACACAAGCGCAGTCCTTGCGCGCCACGGCACAGACGGAGCATTCATGACCACCTATCCCCCATTGCCCGATGTGCTGCTGGAACCGCTGGTGCGCGCGGCCCTGATCGAAGATCTTGGCCCCAATGGCGACGTGACCACGCGCGCGGTCATCCCCGCAGATGCGCAGTATTGCGCAGCACTCAATGCGCGCGATGCGGGCGTCGTGTCGGGGGTGCAGCTGGCCTGTATCGCATTTCGTCTGGTTGACCCTGCCTTGAAGATTGACGTTCTGGCCGCTGACGGCGCGCAGGTTACGGCAGGGCAGACCGTCATGACAATCGAAGGGGCTGCCAGTTCCATCCTGTCGGCGGAACGGGTGGCATTGAATTTTGCAGGCCGCCTGTCGGGAATAGCCACCCTGACGGCGGCATTCGTGGCGCAAGCGACTGGCACGCAGGCGCGCATCACCTGCACGCGCAAGACAACACCGGGGCTGCGTGTGGTCGAAAAACAGGCGGTGTTGCACGGGGGCGGGTCGGCGCATCGTTTTGGCCTGTCTGATGCGATCCTGATCAAGGACAACCACATTGCGGCGGCGGGCGGCATTGTCCCTGTTTTGCGCGCAGCGCGCGCGCGCGCCAGCCATATGATGCGCATTGAAATCGAAGTGGACAGGCTGGAGCAGCTGCGCGAGGTGCTGGACACGGGCGGCGCCGATGTTGTGCTGCTGGACAATATGGACACCGAAACGCTGGCCCGCGCGGTCGCCATGGCGGCGGGGCATGTGGTGACCGAAGCGTCGGGGAATATGCGGCTGGAACGGATTGCAGACGTGGCCGCAACCGGTGTTGATTATATTTCCGTGGGCGCGTTGACGCATTCCGCGCGGGTTCTGGATCTGGGACTGGATTTTTAGGGCGGTGTCGCGCAAGCGGCATTCTGCCCGCAGCGCCGTCACGCCCCACCCGCCCACCCATGCGCGCCGCCGCCGCGGGCAGACTGCCGCTTGTGTGATGGCCGCGCGGGTTGAACCCGTGTCGTGTGCAGGGTAGATCAGCAGCCAGAGGTGGCACGCAATGACAACGATAAGAAAGCAGGCGTTGGCAGCAGGGTTGGTCCTTTGTGCAGGGGCACAGGTGGCGCAGTCGCACCCGCATATCTTTGTCGATGCGCAACTGGAGGTGCTTTTCGATGCCGAGGGTGCCCCGCAAGCGTTGCGTATTTTCTGGACCTATGACCCGTTCTTTTCGATGCTTCTGGTCAGTGACATGGGGCTTGACCCGGATTTCAGCGGAACCGTGACGCCAGACGAGCAGCCGCTTCTGGACGGGTTCGACATGAACTGGATACCTGATTACCACGGTGATACCCATGTGACACAGAACGGCCAGTCCCTGCCGTTAAGCGGGCCGGTGGAATGGACATCCGATTATGTGGACGGGCATCTGCAATCGTCGCATCTGCGTGAATTTCAGCAACTGCCCGATCCGGCAGCGGAATGGACCGTGTCGATCCATGATCCAAGCTATTACACCAGCTATACCATCACCGATATGCCGCAGATCACCGGCCGGGATGATTGCAGCGCCCGAATATTCGAACCGGACTGGGACGCGGCAGGCGCGCAGCTGGATGCCGCACTGGACGAAGTGCTGGCCTCTGGCGGGGATATAGAGGCCGAATTTCCGCCCGTCGGTGCCCTGTTCTCGGAGGAGGTTCGCATCATATGCGCACAGCCATCGTAAGCGTTTCGGCCCTTGTTGCGATTGCGCTGCTAGGCCTGTGGGCGGCTGGCGGGCTGGACGGGCTGGGCGATTGGGCGCAGGCGGCGCAGCGCAGTTTTCAGGCACAGCTTGCAGGCGGATTGCGCGCGTTGCATGCAGGCCAGCCCGGCGCCCTGCTGGCATTGTGGGGGATGTGCTTTGCCTACGGGTTTGTCCATGCAGTCGGGCCGGGGCATGGGAAGTTCCTGTTGGGCGCATATGGCGCGGGCACGCAAGTGCCGCTGCGCCGGTTGATGGGCGTGGGGCTTGCGGCATCGCTGGCGCAGGGGATCTGCGCCATTTTTCTGGTGTATGGTGGTGTGCTGATCTTCAACGCCTCGCGCGCAGGTATGCAACATGCCGGTGATGTCTGGCTGGATCAGGCCAGCCTTGTGGCGATTGCGGCGGTCGGGCTGTGGCTGTCATGGCGCGGTGCGCGCCGCCTGAATGTGCAGCGGCGTGCCCAGTCTGCTGCGGCCCATGCGCACGGCCATACCCATGCGCATACGCACGGCCATACCCATGAAACCCATACCCATGATCATGACGGCGCATGCGAAAGCTGCGGGCACCGCCACGGGCCAACTGTATCGGAAGTGGCGCAACTGCATGACTGGCGCGACACCATCGCGCTGATCGGCGCGATTGCCATTCGTCCCTGCACGGGCGCATTGTTTCTGCTGATTCTGACATGGCGCATGGGTCTGGTCTGGCAGGGCATTGCAGGGGCACTGATCATGGCGCTTGGCACCGCGTCGGTGACAATGGCAGTCGCCGCGCTGGCGGTCATGGCGCGCGAGGGCGCGTTGGGATGGGCACAGCGCATGGGGCGGCTGACAGGCATTATGCCGGTGTTCGAGGTGGTGGCGGGGCTGATCATCGTGATTTTGGCGCTGAACATGTTAAAAATATTCTGACCCCCCTTGCCGTTGGTATTGCTGCGCGCGTAAAGCGTGAAACATGACAGTGCGAACACACCCATTCGGAAAAAATTTGCGGGCGGTGCTGGCCCTTGGGCTGCCTTTGGCGGGCAGCCATCTGGCGCAATTCCTGCTGGCGGTCACAGATACCATCATGCTGGGCTGGTATGGTGTGCTGGACCTGGCAGCCGGCGTCATTGGGGCTGCGCTGTTTTTCACCGTGTTCATTTTCGGCACAGGCTTCGCCAACGCGGTCATGCCCATGGTGGCCACGGCGGCCGCATCTGATGATGATACCATGGTGCGGCGCAGCACGCGCATGGGGCTGTGGCTGTCCATTGCATTCGGGATCGCGGTTCTGCCGTTCTTCTGGTTTTCAGGTGCGTTTCTGACGCTGGCACAACAACCCGTCGATGTCGTGCCGTTGGCAGAAGTGTATCTGCGTATTATCGGCCTGTCGCTGGTTCCTGCGCTGGCGGTGATGGTCCTGAAAAACTACCTTGCGGCGCTTGGACGCACACAGATCGCATTGTTGCTGACACTGGGCGCTGTGGTGTTGAATATCGGGCTGAACTGGATTTTGATATTCGGCAATCTGGGTGCGCCGGAACTTGGGGTGCGGGGCGCGGCGCTGGCATCCATCGCGGTGCAGATTGCCACGGTTCTGGGGCTGGCGCTTTATTGCGCGTTGTTGCCGTCCCTGCGGCGCTATGCGCTGTTCCAGCGCTTCTGGCGGCCCGATTGGGTGGCGATGGGGCTTGTCTGGCGGTTGGGCTGGCCGATCGGCGTGGCGCTGGTTGCGGAAACTGCGCTGTTTTCAGCGGCCGCCATCATGGTGGGCTGGATTGGCACGCATGAGCTGGCAGCCCACGGCATTGCGCTGGAGATCACGGCGCTGTTGTTCATGGTGCATCTGGGCTTTTCCAATGCGGGCACTGTGCTGGTGGGACGGGCGCGGGGGCGGCAGGACCAACAAGCGCTGCGTGGTGTCGCGCGGGCGGCCACATTCGTGTCGATCAGTTTCGCGCTGGCCACGATGGTGGTGTATATTGGCTTTGGCCCACAGCTTGTGGGGGTTTTTCTTGGCCCCGATGAACCGGCACGCGACACGATCATTGCTATTGGTGCGTCATTTCTGGTGATTGCTGCGTTCTTTCAGCTGGCAGATGGCGCGCAGGTCATGGGAATGGGGTTGTTGCGGGGTGTGCAGGATACGCGCGTTCCGATGTGGATTGCGGCGTTCAGCTATTGGGGGCTGGGCCTGCCTGTGGCCTATGTGTTCGGTATCCGGCTGGGCTGGGGCGGTGAAGGTATCTGGGCCGGTCTTGCCGTGGGGCTGAGTGCGGCGGCACTGGCGCTGATGTGGCGATTCTGGCGCGGGCCGGGGCGGAGTGCTGCCAAACCTTGGGCGGTGGTCAGGTAGCGGTCACGGTCTGTTCAAGTCACGCCGAATCCGAGATCGACAAACCCGCCATTCTGAAGGCATATTCTAGCGCCCCAGTTCCCTGATGCCGCGGGTGATGCCGTCAAGCGTCATGGGCACCATGCGCCCTTCGAATATCTGCTCGATCATGCCAATGGACTGGGTGTGGCGCCAATGCTGTTCCTGTGTCGGGTTGATCCACAGGGTGTCCGGCCATTGGGCGCGCGCGCGGTTCAGCCAGACCTGACCCGATTCCTCGTTCCAATGCTCATTCGCGCCGCCCTGATAGACTATTTCATAGGGCGACATGGCCGCGTCACCCACGAATATGCATTTCCAGTCGCTGCCATAGCTGCGCAGTAAATCCCATGTCGCAATGCGGTCCGTCCAGCGCCGTGTGTTGTCGCGCCAGACAAATTCATACAGGCAGTTGTGGAAGTAGTAATGCTCCAGATGCTTGAATTCGGCCCGTGCGGCGCTGAACAATTCTTCGACCGCGCGCACATGATCATCCATAGATCCGCCAATATCCAGCAAAAGCAAAAGTTTAACGGCGTTTCTTCGTTCAGGGCGCGTCTTGACATCCAGCCAGCCCTGTTCGGCGGTGGCGCGGATTGTTCCATCCAGATCAAGTTCGTCGGCGGCCCCGTCGCGCGCCCATTTGCGCAGCCGTTTCAGCGCTACCTTGATGTTGCGCGTGCCCAGTTCCACGTTGTCATCAAGGTTGCGGAATTCGCGTTTGTCCCAGACCTTGACCGCCCGCCTGTGGCGTGATGCATCCTGACCGATGCGCACGCCTTCGGGGTTATAGCCATACGCCCCGAAGGGCGATGTTCCCGCCGTGCCTATCCACTTGCTGCCCCCCTGATGGCGGTCTTTCTGATCTTTCAGCCGCTGCTTCAGGGTGTCCATCAGTTTGTCGAAGCCGCCAAGCGCCTCGATCTGCGCGCGTTCTTCAGCGCTCAGGTGTTTTTCGGCATGTTTTTCCAGCCAGTCGCGTGGCAGGTTGACGGCTTCCAGCACGTGATCAAGGGAAATCCCCTCCACGCCCTTGAAGGTGGCGCTGAAGGCGCGGTCAAAGCGGTCCAGATGGCGCTCATCCTTCACCATGGCCACGCGCGCCAGATAATAGAACCCCTTGACATCATAGGTCGCAAGACCCGCCTGCACCCCTTCCAGAAAGGTCAGAAATTCGCGCAGGGATACTGGCACGCCATGGTCACGCAGGTTCTGGAAAAAGGGCAAAAACATGGGGTTACAACAGTTTCTCAAGTCCGATCGTGGCAAACAAGCCCAAAAGCGCGCCGATAATCGCGCCCACAGCGGCATATTGCGCCTTGTCCAGCCGGTTGCCGCCGCGTTTATGTGCGCTGCGCAGGCCCAGTGCCGCGCCTGCTATCAGTCCGAAAATCACGATCATTTATGGTGTTCCTTCTGCTTCAGTTCCGGCGCGCAAGGGTCGCGATTTCATCGCGCCGGTTGTCGGCGGCCTGTTCCGACCCGAAGCCATACAGCGCAAACGGGACCGAGTCACGACGCAGTTCTTCGGCCTTTGCGCGTTGGCCCAGATGTTCCAGAGATTGCGCGCGCAACAGCATCAATGATGCCAGCAATGCACCGTTTTCCGTGCGGCGCGCAACGGTCATTGCACTGTCGGTCAGTTGCAACACCAGATCATGCTGTCCACCGGCAAGCGCCTGTGCCGTCAGATGCAGGTGAACATGCGCGCGGTGCACCGCCGTTCCCGGGCGTGTGCCATAAATTCGTGCGGCCAGTATCATCGCATCCAGCGCCTGCGCGCCATCTTCCGGGGGCGCGAAGCGCGCGGACAGGAACAGACTGAATGCAAGGCGTTCATCCTGCCAGCGCTGGTCCAGTGCGATGGCCAGTGCGCGTTGCGCTTCGCGGAAACTGGCGCGGCGCGATGTCGCCCCCAGGGCCGATTCAACCGCGCGTGTCCATTCCATCGGTGTCGGGATTTTGTCCAGATCGACCCTGCTGGTCGCCCCCGACGGGTTGTGCCGTGCCAGCAAGGCGGGCAGGCGTTCGCCCACTTCGGCCCGCGTCATTCCGGGTTGCAACGCGGGATCGTTCCACACCCGCAGCACCAGCATGTCAAACCCTGTCAGAACTGTCTGGAAATTGTCGTCATTCCACACGGTTTCGCCAATACGAAAAAGGTCGTTCAACGGACCAAGGGCCTGCGCAATTTCTTCGTGCAGGCAATCGCGCATGTCCTGAACCGTGCTGTCGGCGGGCACAATGACAAGCGCGCGGTCACGGCGGACAACGCGTGTCCAGTCCAGTTCCGGCGCGCGCGGATTGGCGCGGAATTCGTCCCAGCTGGTGATATTGGGCAGCACGAAACAGGCCGCATTGGGCACTGCACGGCGCAGGGCTGCGCGCGGCACAAATTCAACCGCAATCTGGCCTTGACCATCGACGCGGCGAATATCCAAGCCCGCTTCGCGTTGCAGCCGCGTGATCAGCCTGTCGGTTTCGATAACACCCAAGGGCGGCACCGGCCCGTGCAGCGACAGCGTGACTGGCCCGTCAAAGCGGGAAAATTGCGGAATTTCGCGCCCTGATTCCAGCCGGAATCCCAGCTCAAGGATATCTTCGGCAATTTGTGCGTTGCTGCGTTCGGGCGCGAAGGCGCGCGGGGCGCCGAACAATGCCTGTGAACTGATTGCGCGGGTTTGCAGCGACAGGTCTACGGGTTTTTCAGTCGGGGCGGTTCCCATCATACCGCAACCCGCCAGCAACACTGCGGCGCAGGTCAGGATTATGCGCGTCATGCGGGGCGTTTGTATTTGATGAAGGGTGTTTCTTCGCCGATCTTGTCATACAGTTTGCGCGCGGTTGCGTTGAAATCCTGTGTCAGCCAGTAAACGCTGCCCGCGCCGCGCGCATCTGCTGCGGCGTACACGGCTGATATAAGCGCGCGCCCCGCCCCCATGCCGCGTGATTCGGGCGCGGTGAACAGGTCTTGCAGGTAGCATACGCCTTCGGGGTGCCAGCAATGGGAATGAAACAGGTAATGCACCAACCCGACTGCCTGCCCGTCTTGCCATGCCAGATAGCCGCAAGGGGTGTGCGGATCATCCGACAGCAGCGCGGCGAAGGTGGCGTCATAGACGGCTAGCGGCAAGGATGTGTCGTAGAAATCCAGATAGGCATACCAAAGCTGCGCCCATTGGGGTTTGTCTTGTGCGCCAACGGGCCTGATGTCCAATGTCATATTACCGTCCCTGCCTGCGTGCCATGAATGCCAGACGTTCAAACAAGTGAACATCCTGTTCGTTTTTCAACAATGCGCCATGCAGTTTCGGCAGCGCATTCGGTCCGTCACGCTTCAGGTCTTCGGGCGACAGGTCTTCGGCCAGCAACAGTTTCAGCCAGTCCAGCACTTCAGATGTAGAGGGCTTTTTTTTCAGGCCCGGTGTGTCGCGCACTTCAAGAAACTGTGTCAGCGCGGTGGTCAGAAGCGCAGGTTTGATATCGGGGAAATGCACATCAACAATTTCCTTCAGCGTGTCGATGTCAGGAAAGCTGATGTAATGGAAGAAACAGCGCCGCAGGAACGCATCCGGCAGGTCTTTTTCATTGTTTGATGTAATGATAACAATCGGGCGGTGTCGTGCGCGGATCATCTGGCCCGTCTCGTAGACAAAGAATTCCATCTGATCGAGTTCCTGCAACAGATCGTTTGGAAACTCGATATCGGCCTTGTCGATCTCGTCAATCAACAGCACAACGCGGCCCTCGGCCTCGAATGCCTGCCACAGCTTGCCCTTGCGGATGTAGTTATTGACGTCATTCACGCGCGCATCGCCCAGCTGGCTGTCGCGCAACCGTGACACCGCGTCATATTCATACAGTCCCTGTTGCGCGCGGGTCGTCGATTTTATGCCCCATTCGATCATCGGCACCCCAAGCGATGCGGCAATCTGGCGTGCCAGTTCGGTCTTGCCGGTGCCCGGCTCGCCTTTGACCAGAAGCGGGCGTTCCAGCGTAATTGCCGCGTTTACCGCAACACGAAGATCTTCGTTGGCGATGTAGGAGTCTGTGGACGTGAAACGCATGCTATTAATGTTTTCCCTGCATTTGCCGCAATAATCTTGGGCAAACCTAGCTTGCCCTGTGACGCGCGGCAAGGCAGGTTTCACAAAGGGTGCGAAAGCGCGTGACATTCTTTTTCCCATCCGCTATTTGCCCGTCACAGCGCTGATTATGGGTGCAAGATGGATGAAGACCTCAAGACCTATCATCCTGCAAAGACAGGGGAACGGGGCATGAAGCCAGAAACATTCCTGCCGGATGACTACCGCCCGGCCGAAGACGAGCCTTTCATGAATGATCGCCAGTTGGAGTATTTCCGCAGAAAACTAACGGTCTGGAAAGAAGACATTCTTAAAGGATCTCAGGAAACGCTGGCCGATCTGGCCAATAGCAGCCGCAACATTCCCGATGTCGCGGATCGCGCGTCCGAAGAAACCGACCGCGCACTGGAATTGCGCACTCGCGACCGGCAACGAAAGCTGATCTCGAAAATCGACGCTGCGTTGCGGCGCATTGAAAGCGGTGATTTCGGCTATTGCGATGTCACGGGAGAGCGGATTTCGTTAAAGCGACTTGATGCGCGCCCGATTGCGACAATGACATTGCAGGCGCAGGAAGCGCATGAACGCAAGGAACGTGTTCACCGCGACGATTGATCGCACGCGCCGTGTATGAAGTTTGGAACCGGGTTCACTTATGGACCCGGTTTTTTTGTGCTAAGGCAATGCGCGGCGCGCGGGTATGGTTTTTGTGCAGCCGCTTGTCCACGCTGCGCGATATGGCGTGTCAGGCAGGTGGTCATGCGCCTTTACAACGGGTTAGGGGTATCAGATTGGGGCTTGCTGGCGTGGATGTCATTGTGGTGGGCGGCGGTATTGCGGGGCTGGCCGTTGCTGCGGGTTTGCGCCAGCGCGGCGCGCAGGTGCTGGTTCTGGAACAGGCTGGCGATTTTCGCGAAGTGGGGGCAGGGCTGCAAATCAGCCCCAATGGTGCGCGGGTGTTGCAGGCACTGGGCCTTGGCGACGGGCTGTCGCAATCTGCCATGCGCAGCAGGGCGGTTGTCCTGCATGAAGGGGCAAGCGGTCGTCAGGTCATGCGGCTTGATCTGCCTGAAGGTGGCGCGGGGTTCCATCTTGTTCACCGTGCGGACCTGATTGCGCTGCTGGCCAGCGCGCTTGACGGGGTTCAGACACGCTTTGTCGCGCAGGTCGCGCATGTCAACACCCAAGGCCCGCGCGCCCGCGTGACCTTGCAGGGCGGCGAGGTTCTGGCGGCTGATCTTGTCTTGGGCGCGGACGGGCTGCATTCCGTTATCCGCCCCGCGATGCAGGGCGGGGCAGTCGAATCCCCGTTTTTCACAGGGCAGGTGGCATGGCGCGCCCTGATTCCCGCCGCCCCCGATAGTTTGCCGGAAGCGCAGGTTTTCATGGGGCCGGGGCGTCATCTGGTCAGCTATCCGTTGCGCGGGGGGCGCGTGCGCAACATTGTCGCCGTCGAAGAACGCAAGGCGTGGGCGTCCGAGGGGTGGAACCACCCTGACAACCCCGCCAATCTGCGCGCCGCCTTTGCGGGGTTCGGCGGTCCGGTGCCGGACTGGCTGGCGCAGGTCAGTTCGGTTTATCTGTGGGGGCTGTTCCGTCACCCCGTCGCGCGGCACTGGCATAACGGCCATGCTGCAATTCTGGGCGATGCGGCGCACCCGACGCTGCCATTCATGGCGCAGGGCGCGAATATGGCGCTGGAAGATGCGTGGCAACTGCTGCGCTGCCTGCAACACGCCCCGATTGACCGCGCCTTTCACGCGTATCAGAACGCACGGCGCGACCGTGTCGCAAAGGTGATCAAGGCGGCGAATCACAATGCGCGCAATTACCACCTGCGCCCGCCGCTGGCGCAGATCGCGCATGCGGGGTTGCGGCTTGCATCAAAACTCAGGCCCGATGCGGCATTGCGCCAGTTTTCATGGATTTATGACTATGACGTCACGCGCGCGTGAAATCTGCTGGTATTCAGCGCCGTGACACCCAGATATAAGGGTCACGCGCAACGAGGGTAGTATGGACAGTGATCAGATTGCACGGATGCTCTATCTTGGGATCTGGGGCACAGTTCTTATCAGCTATTTCCTGATTGCGCGTCAGCAAAACCTTGGCCAGACGTTGCGCCATGCCCTGTTGTGGGGGCTTATTTTCGTTGGTGTAGCCGCAGGTTACGGGCTGTGGCAGGATATATCGCAAACCAGCCGTGTTTCTGTGAACGGCGATGGTGCGATCGTGCTGCGCGCCGCGCGCGACGGGCATTTCCATCTGGATTTGCAGATCAATTCCGAACCTGTGCGCTTCATCATCGACACAGGCGCGTCAGATCTGGTGTTGTCGCAGGCCGATGCGGAACGCGTGGGGCTGGCCCCGGATACGCTGGCCTATCTGGGGCAGGCACGAACGGCGAATGGAATCGTGGGGCTTGCACGCGTCAGTCTGGATGAAGTGATCCTTGCGCATGGGGATCTGGAAATCCGCGACACACAGGTGCCTGCCTTCGTCAACGAAGGGCAATTGGACATTTCGCTTCTGGGTATGGGGTATTTACGCCGCTATGCCCGCATTTCTATCGAAGGGGAGCGGCTGATTCTGGAAAGATAGGCGGGATATGCTTGTCTGGACAGGCGCGCGGCGCTAGGACTCCCCCAACAACCGTTTGAGGAAACGCGCATGCCTGATGATCTGATCAATTCCTTCATGACCGGCCCTGATGAACAGGGGCGTTTCGGCATTTATGGCGGGCGTTTCGTGTCGGAAACGCTGATGCCGCTGATCCTGGAGTTGGAAGCGGAATACGAACGCGCCAAGACCGATGACAGCTTCTGGGCGCAGATGGATGACCTGTGGAAACATTACGTCGGCCGCCCGTCACCGCTGTATTATGCCGAACGCCTGACGGAACATTGCGGTGGTGCAAAAATCTATCTGAAGCGCGACGAGCTGAACCATACCGGCGCGCATAAGATCAACAATGTTCTGGGGCAGATTCTGCTGGCCATGCGCATGGGCAAATCGCGGATCATCGCGGAAACCGGCGCGGGCCAACACGGCGTCGCGACCGCCACGGTTTGTGCGCGCTTCGGTCTGAAATGCATCGTTTACATGGGCGCGCATGATGTGGAACGTCAGGCCCCGAATGTGTTTCGCATGAAACTTCTGGGCGCCGAGGTTGTGCCGGTCAAATCCGGTCGCGGCACGTTGAAAGATGCCATGAATGACGCGCTGCGCGACTGGGTGACCAATGTGCATGACACATTCTATTGCATCGGTACTGTCGCAGGCCCGCACCCATATCCGGCGATGGTGCGCGATTTCCAGTCGATCATCGGCAAGGAAACCCGCGAACAACTGATGGAACGCGAAGGACGCCTGCCCGATACCATTATCGCGGCTATCGGCGGCGGCTCGAACGCCATGGGGCTGTTCTATCCGTTCCTTGACGACAAATCCGTGAATATCATCGGTGTCGAGGCTGGTGGGCGCGGCGTTGATGACCGGATGGAGCATTGCGCCAGCCTGACCGGCGGGCGCCCCGGTGTGCTGCACGGCAACCGCACCTATCTGCTTCAGGATGACAATGGCCAGATTCTGGAAGGGCATTCCATTTCAGCGGGCCTTGATTACCCCGGTATTGGTCCTGAACATGCCTGGCTGAAGGATATGGGCCGCGCGCAATATGTCTCTATCACCGATGCCGAGGCGTTGTCGGCATTCCAGACCTGCTGCGCATTGGAGGGAATCATTCCCGCGCTGGAGCCAAGCCACGCCTTGGCGCATGTCCTGAAGATCGCGCCGGAGCTTCCGCAAGATCATTTGCTGGTCATGAATATGTGCGGACGGGGCGACAAGGATATTTTCACCGTTGCGAAGCATCTGGGCTTTGAAATGGGGGCGTAAACTTTGGTTTACGGCTTTGAAATAAACCCATTAGGAATAGATTAACCATTCCTTAGTCGCTATCGAAGCCGTGTCGATGGGCATTCAGGTCGGATGCCTGCGGCATTAGTTCGAGTGTGCTATGTTTTAGCCATAAGGCCAGAAGTCATTGGTTGCAGCCGTCTGCGTAATTGGTTTGTGCAAGGTTTCTGGAGTGAGCGGTAAAGTAAACGGTAGGCTGTTTTAATTATGTTGTGGTGTGCATCTGCCCGAATTTGGGCGCATGCATTTTTTCACCGCTGGCTTTCGTTTGTGTAACGAGTATTGCGTGTAACCCCGCATCCGGTGGCTTTGGCCGCTGGATGCGGGCGCGGCCGGCGCAGCGGTGTCCTTTTGGCGGCTACGGAGTTTGTATCTGATGCCTGTGATGCCGCATAGGTTCGCGCTGGTCTGTCTGGTTGCCACAATGGTGATGTCGACCGCGCATGCGCAGGACGACCCATCCCTAAGGCTTTCCCCGGAAATGGTCAGCGATGCGCTGCAAGAACAGGGCTATTCCGTCGAATCCGTAACACGCACCCTTCTGGGACGGGTGCGTGTTGTTGCATCCGCGGGGCAAATATGGCGCGAAGTGGTGATTGACCTGTCGTCAGGACAGATCTTGCGCGATTACGCTGTTGAATTTGCGCCAAATGACATTCCCCAACGCACAACTGATGCCATGCCGCGGGGCGGCACCGTGTTGGATGGGGGCAATTTGCCCGACATCAGGAAGTGACCTGAATGATACATGATTTCTGTGAAATGGTTTCAGTGTTCCCGCGTGTTGAACGAGGTGCATGGTGAAGTTGAAACTCGTGATCCTTGGAATGATCTGTGTGCAGGCCGTGGGCGCGCTGTTTTTCATTAGTGAAATCGTGATGTCGATTCTGGGAATTGAACGCCAGCCCATCGACTGGAAATTGCGCGAGATGATCGAAATTGGCGCGGCTGTGGCGTTGATTATCGGGTTGGTCATGTCGGCGGTGCTCCTGACGCAAAGCCAGATCAGACTGGGCCGTGCCGAAGCGCGTTTGCAGCGCGCCTCCAGCGCATTTATTGATTTGATGGACCAGCGGTTTGACGAATGGGGGCTTACGCCTGCGGAACGCGATGTGGCGTTCTTCGTGCTCAAGGGGTTCAGCATTCACGAAATCGCGAAGTTTCGCTGCACATCCGAAGGCACGGTAAAGGCGCAGACCAATGCCATCTACCGAAAGGCCGACGTGAACGGGCGCGGGCAGTTGATGAGTTTGTTCATTGACGATCTGATTGTCGACAAGCCTGTGTTGCCTAAATCTGACGTGGCATAATATACCGTGCATGGCTATGGTGACGGCCACCCTGTGACTGGCACCTGCTGCGCGCCGCACCAGATCGCCGCGTGTTTCCGCCCAATTTCACCTGTTGGGGATTTGCCAAACCGGTGCAGGCCGACTATCTGGGGCACAGCAACATGAAGGGGTCGGCAGAATGACGCAATTGCATATCATCGGTGGCGGCATGGCCGGATCAGAGGCCGCATGGCAGGCCGCGGGGCAGGGCGTGCAGGTTGTCATTCATGAAATGCGCCCGCAAACCGGCACATTCGCGCACCAGACCGAGTATCTGGCGGAAATGGTGTGTTCCAATTCCTTCCGCTCAGATGATGATGAACAAAATGCAGTGGGTTTGCTGCATTGGGAAATGCGGGCGGCAGGCGGGTTGATTATGGACATGGCAGACCGACACGCACTGCCCGCAGGCGGCGCATTGGCGGTGGACCGTGACGCATTTGCGCGCGCGGTAACCGAAAAGCTGCTGGCGCACCCCAATATCCGGCTGGAACGCGGAGAGGTGAACGCATTGCCCGATCAAGGGCAGTGGATCATTGCAACCGGCCCGCTGACATCCGGCGCGCTGGCCGAAGCGATTGCACAGGAAACCGGTGCCACCGCGCTTGCGTTTTTTGACGCCATTGCGCCCATTGTCTATTTCGACACCATCGACCTGTCCAAGGCATGGTTCCAGTCGCGCTATGACAAGGGCGAGACAGAGGAACAGCGCACGGCGTATCTGAACTGCCCGATGGACCGTGACCAGTATGAAGCGTTTATTGATGCGCTTCTGGCAGCCGACAAGACCGAATTCCACGAGGGCGAGACAGCACAATATTTCGACGGCTGCTTGCCGATCGAGGTGATGGCAGAACGCGGGCGCGAAACGCTGCGCCACGGCCCGATGAAGCCCGTGGGCCTGACAAACCCGCATGCGCCTGACAAGAAACCCTATGCCGTTGTGCAACTGCGTCGCGACAATGCGTTGGGCACGCTTTACAATATTGTCGGCTTTCAGACAAAGATGAAGTATGGCGCGCAAGCCGCTGTTTTCAAGTCAATTCCGGGGCTGGAAGATGCATCTTTCGCGCGCCTTGGGGGGATTCACCGCAATACTTTCCTGAATTCGCCGACCTTGCTGGATGACCAGCTTCGCCTGCGTTCTCGTCCCAATATCCGCTTTGCGGGCCAGATCACGGGTGTGGAAGGATATGTTGAATCCGCCGCCATGGGGTTGCTGGCGGGGCGTCTGGCGGCGGGGGAATTGCTGGGCCAGCCTGTCGGTGCGCCGCCGCGCGAAACGGCAATGGGCGCGCTGGTGCATCACATCACCGGCGGGGCCGAGGCCAAGACCTTCCAGCCGATGAATGTGAATTTCGGCCTGTTCCCCCCGATTGATGCCAAGGGCGGGCGGCGCGGGCGGCGTGACCGCTACAAGGCCTATACCGACCGCGCCAAACTGGCCTTTGCGGATTGGCTGGCGGTCCAGAAACGCGATGCCGCCTGAAGGGGGCATCACCCGTTTTGCGCCGTCGCCGACCGGCCCGCTGCATCTGGGGCACGCCTATTCGGCGCTGATAGCTGCGCAGCGCGGCAAGCCTGGCGGGTTCCTGCTGCGCATCGAAGATATTGATCAAGGCCGTTGCCGTCCCGCGTTCGAGGCGCAGATTTACGACGATCTGCGCTGGCTTGGGCTGGATTGGCCAGTGCCGGTCATGCGCCAGTCGGACCGCATGCCCGCCTACTGCGCCGCGCTACAAAAACTGGCGGGTCTGGGGGTGCTTTATCCATGCAGTTGCACGCGCGGTGACATTCGCGCGGCCATGTCCGCCCCGCAAGAAGGGGCACCCGTTATCGGGCCGGACGGGCTGGTTTACCCCGGAACCTGTCGCGGGCGGTGCATGGCGCAGGCGGGCGCGGATGATGCGCTGCGTCTGGACATGCGCCGCGCGCTGTCACTGGCGGGGCCGGTTTCTTTTGTCGAAAACGGTCCCCTGCATAGCGGGAACCATTGCCTTGATTCCGATGACATGATCGCCAATATCGGCGATGTGGTGCTGGCGCGGCGCGATATGGGAACCAGCTATCACCTGTCGGTCGTTGTCGATGACGCGGCGCAAGCTATCAGCGAAGTGACCCGTGGAGCGGACTTGTTTGATGCAACCGCCATTCACGCGCTGCTTCAGATATTGCTGGAACTCCCACGCCCAAGCTATTGGCACCATGACCTGATTCGGGATGAACACGGCAAGCGGCTGGCCAAACGCGATGATGCCCGCGCGATTGCCGCGTACCGTGCCGCCGGTGCCAGCCCCGCCGATATCCGCGCGATGGTCAATCTTTAAGCGGGGCCATCAATTCGGTTTCCGCGCCATCCCGCACGGCTGTGTAGAAACAGCTTTTGCGGTTGGTGTGGCAGGCGGGGCCGGTCTGATCAACCATGACCAACAAACAATCTCGGTCACAATCCAGCCGGAAATCGACCAGCTTTTGCACATGCCCCGATGTTTCGCCCTTGATCCAGAACGACTGGCGCGAGCGTGACCAGTATGTCACGCGGCCGGTTTGCAGTGTTTGTGTGACGGCATCGGCATTCATCCAGGCCATCATCAGCACCTGACCGGTTTCATGATCCTGTGCGATGACCGGGATAAGTCCGTTATCGTCATATGTTAGGGTTTGCGGATCGAAAATCATGGGCTATGTCCTTTTTGGGCGATCAAGGCATAGCCTGACACAACACAAAGGAAAACCCGTCTTGAGTGATAATGCCGACCTGATAAAACTGTATTCCGGCCGAATTCTGGCATTGGCCACGGATATTCCGCATCATGCGCGGCTGGACGGGCCGCAAGCCAGCGTGAAGCGCCGCTCTCCGCTTTGCGGGTCAACGGTGACGGTTGATCTGGATGTAGCGGACGGACGCATCAGCCGTTTCGGTCAGGATGTGAAAGCCTGTGCTTTGGGGCAGGCGGCGGCTGCGGTGCTGGGGCAGGTGGTGCTGGGCCGCAGTGCGCAGGAACTGGCGCTTGCACGCGACCAGTTGCGCGCGATGTTGCAGCAAGACGGGCCAGTTCCGGACGCACCGTTTGACGGGTATGACGTGCTGCAACCCGCGCGCGAGTATCGAAATCGCCATGCCTCTATCCTGCTGGCAATCGAGGCTGCGACCGAAGCGGCGGAAAATCTGGCGCAACAGGCAAAAAACCCCTCTTGACCTTGGCGGCCGGGCGGCGCATTTCGCAAATGTTTGTGACTGGATAGGCCCCCCGAGATGACTGACCTGACCCTGCGCGATGCCACCGTGGATGATGCGGCCTGTATCTGCGATATCTGGAACCCGATCATTCGCGACACGGTCATTACCTTCAACCCTGTGGAACGCAGCCCCGCTGAAATAGCGTCGATGATTCGTGACCGTCAGGGGGCAGGGCATGCCTTCATGATGGCAGAACTGGGCGGGCAGGTGCTGGGATTCGCAAGTTATTCCCAGTTTCGCGGTGGCTTGGGGTATGCGCGCTGCATGGAACATACGATCAACCTGCATGACGCCGCGCGCGGCAAAGGGGCAGGGCGTGCGCTGTTGCTGGCGCTGGAAGACCACGCCCGCAGCGCAGGGCATCATGTGATGGTGGGCGCGGTGACCGCGTCGAATGTAGCCAGCGTCGCATTTCATGCTGCACTGGGGTATGAAACCGTCGGCACAATGCCGCAGGTTGGCTGGAAATTCGGGCAGTTCCACGATTTGGTGCTGATGCAGAAAATTCTGTGACATGTGGCGTTTCGCCTGCTGCATTTCCCCCACGGCCCTGTTAGTTTTTCTTCATGTCGATCTGGATACGCATCGCTGAAGCGCTGAAAGCGCTGCGCAAGGGGGAAAGCCTTAGCGCGGTGTTCGACCGTTTGCGCACGGCACCTGAACGCAGCGTGGCCTTCACCATTGCGGTCATTGCCCTTGGCGCGAAACTGGCCAAGGCAGACGGCAAGGTTACCCGTGGCGAAGTCGCGGCCTTCCGGCGGGTTTTCATCATCGCGCCTGAAGAAGAAGCCAATGCGGCGCGTGTGTTCAATCTGGCGCGGCAGGATGTGGCAGGGTTTGATCTGTATGCGCGCAAGATCGCAAGCATGTTCCCGCCGCGCGACCCTGTGTTGATGGATTTGATGGAAGGCTTGTTTGAAGTCGCCATGACGGATGGCAGTTTCCACCCCGCCGAAGAAGAGTTCCTGTCAAAGGTCGCCCAGATATTCGGCCTGTCGGAACGCTGCTTCCGGTGCCTGCGCGCGCGCTATGTCGGCGATGTGGAGCCTGATCCTTATGACGTGCTGGAAGTCACGCCTGATGCGCCGCTGGATGATATTCGTCGCATCTACCGGCAAGCGGTCCGTGACACCCATCCCGACCGCATGGCCGCGCGCGGCGTCCCCCCCGAGGCCGTCAAGCTGGCCGAACACCGGCTGCGCGACCTGAACCGTGCATGGGAAGAAATCCAGTCCAGTCGCGCGGCCTAGCATCTGATCCGATCAGGGTGAAACATGGGATTATGGGCGCTTGTGGCCTGAAGGGGGCACTTCAAGGCGCGGAATCAAGGGCGAAGCCCGCCGCGCCATCGGCGGGCCGTCCCGCGGCCTGCCGATTTGGCTGATGGCAGCCCAAGTCTATGAACGCAGGAATATGCAATCGGCATAAAGTGCATTCATATAACGTCGGATCGGCAGACCACGGCCCACCGCTGGCGCGGGCTTTGTCCATGGCATCAACGGCAACTTCTGGCCAGAATTAACCAGCCTTGCGTGTCCATCTGACATGCGAACCGGTTTTCTGCGCTGCCCCCCTGCATTCGCAAGAGAAAGCGGCGCGCGAGGATGGCCGCAAATGCACGTATCAACGCTGGCCGCAGGGCGGTGGATGGGCTATAATTGCCAAATGCGCCCCATCTTGATCATATCACTTTGTCTGTGTCTAAGCATTGCGCCGCCCGCTTTCGCCGATGAGTTTGGCGACCCGCCCAAATCTGAGCAACCGGAAGGCTTTTTTGGCCTGATAGAACGGATGATGCGCGGTTTTTTTGACGATATGGACCCCCATATGCGGCAGATGGAACGCAGTCTTGAAGCGGCCGAACCGGAATTGCGGCGCTTTCTGGGGCAGTTGCGCGACATGGTGGAGTATGAACCGCCGGAAGTGCTGCCCAATGGCGATATTCTGATCCGGCGCAGACAGCCCGCCCCCCCGGATGTCGAGCAGGGACCGGATCAGGCCGTTCCCGACCCGTCGGAAGAGGTGGCACCCTCTGCCCCCGATTTTGAGTTATAACTGCGCTGCACGCGCACTTTTGCCTGTGCATCCACCTGTTGCGCCAGTGCATGAAAGCGTTGTTCTGCAACTTCGGTAAACAGGGCCTGCATGCCCCGCGCCAGCACCAGTTCCAGCACATGTTTCTTGGGGAAATAGCGCAGTTCACCCGCGTTTTCCGGCCCATTCATTGAAAACATGGACCCGAAGCGCAGCGCGCGGCCCAGCATCTTGGCTTCTGCAAGGTCTTTGGCGGGCAGCAAACCGGCGATTTCCTTGACCCGCGGGCGCATGCCGCTGGTTTTGTAGCGATACATCAGCGCAATGCCCAGATACACACGCCCCTGATGGTCCAGCCCGCCCAGATTTGCGCGTGTCGATGTGTCGAAACACGCATCTGCGCGGTAATCGGGGTGTGCCCGCCAGTTTACATCATGCAGCAAACACGCCGCACGGATCAGGCGCAAGCGCCCCTCGGGGCGGTTGCGATACAGCGGCAGCAGGAAATTATACAGTTTCTTGCCAAATCCCGGCAGGCGCGCGCTGGCATGTTCCATGAAATGGCACGCCTCTATCAGCGGGTCGCGCGCGCGCAGGGCATCGGGCATCTGTTCATACAAAATGCCTTCGCGGATGCCATAGCTGGAAATGCAGATAACCTGCGGGCTGAACACATGAACCAACTGGCGCAAGACCTGCGCTGCCAGCGGCACAAGCGACATGCGTTCGGCGGAAATGCCGGTGCGCGCGCGCAGGCTGGCCAGATCCTGATCGGCGATCCAGTCAATGGTTTTGCGCACGGATTTGGGCGTCATGGTATATTCGTGCAGAACCTTCAGCGGATAGCCGCGCCGTTCCATGTCCAGCCGTGCAATGGCCCGCCATGACCCGCCCACCAGATACAGCGCGTCATGATGGCTGCCAACCTGATCGCGCAGGGATTTCAGGATTGCGCTGATATGCTGGCGCAACCCGCGTTTGCCGCCCGTCACCTGTTGCAGCCGGAAGGGACCAAGCGGGGATGTCACGGTCTGATGCACCTGCCGGTCGCCAATGACGGCCAGTTCCATGGAGGACCCGCCAATATCGCATACCAGCCCCTTCGCTTCGGGCCAGCCGGTCAGCACGCCCTGTGCGGACATGCGCGCTTCTTCCGCACCATCGATCACGCGCATGCGCAAGCCGGTTTCGCGTTCAATCACGGCCTGAAATTCAGGGCCGTCCTCGGCCTCTCGCATGGCGGCGGTGGCGACCATGGTCAGGTTCGTCATCGCCATGCCTTGCGCAAGCAGGGCGAAACGCTTGATGGTGGCCAGCGCGCGAACGCGCCCCTCAACGTTCAGCCGGCCGGTGGTGACAAGCCCCTTGCCCAGCCCGCACAGCACCTTTTCGTTGAAAAAATACGCAGGCGACCTGGCCGCACCGTCAAACACGACCAACCGGACAGAGTTTGACCCCACATCTATCACGCCAACCTGTGACAGGGCGCGGGCGGACGGGTCGCTGAAAACTGGGTTGTCAAAGAAACCCGCTTTGGCGGGGGGTGCGTCGCCCGTTTCCGGGACGCGCGAATTGCCATCCATTCGGCAGCTCCTGTCTGGCACAATCTGCACGCACTCTACCCGACTGCGGCGCGCACGGTCAATCACGCAGATGCCGCAGGGGGCATATGATGACGCAAGGGGAATGCTGCGCGCCCTCTCGCCCCTACCACTTGTCGGCAGGATGGGCCATAACGGGCGCGCCGGGATCGATTCCCCGCGCAGCCACGCCAGTTTCCGAAGAGAGGGACCATGCACGACATTCGCGCCATCCGTGAACACCCAGCCGCCTTTGATGCAGCCTTTGCCCGTCGCGGGCTGGCAGCGCAATCAGGCCGCATTCTGGACATTGATCAGGCACGCCGTGCAGCAATCTCGGCGGTGGAAACGGCCAAGGCGGCGCAGAACGCGGCCTCAAAACAAGTGGGCGCGGCCAAGGCCAAAGGGGACGAGGCAGAATTTGAACGCCTGCGCGCCCTTGTTGCAGACAAAAAGGCCGAAATCGCAACGCTGGAAGAACAGGCGCGCGTGGCCGATGCGGAATTGACAGCGATTCTGGAAACCCTGCCGAACCAGCCCATGGCGGATGTGCCCGATGGCGCTGACGAATCCGACAATGTCGAGTTGAAAACATGGGGCACCCCGCGCGAATTTGATTTTCAGCCGGTGGAGCATTATGAGATTGCGGGCATCGCCCCCAATATGGATTTTGCCACGGCGGCGAAACTGTCGGGGTCGCGTTTCGTGGTGCTGCGCGGCGCTGTGGCGCGGGTGCACCGCGCGCTTGCGCAATTCATGACCGACCTGCATGTGGACCACCACGCCCTGACCGAGGTGAACAGCCCCGTTCTGGTGCGTGATGACGCGATGTATGGCACCGGCCAGTTGCCGAAGTTTTCCGAAGACAGCTACCAGACGACAAATGGCTGGTGGCTGATCCCGACATCGGAAGTGACGCTGACAAATTTTGCCGCTGGCGAAATTCTGGACGGGGCCACCCTGCCGCTGCGGTTTTGCGCGCATACGCTGTGTTTCCGGTCGGAAGCGGGCAGTGCGGGCAAGGACACCACCGGCATGCTGCGCCAGCACCAGTTTGAAAAGGTCGAAATGGTATCGATCACCCACCCTGCTGACAGTCTGGCGGAACATGAACGCATGACCCGCTGCGCCGAGGCCGTGCTGGAAGCGCTGGAACTGCCCTACAGGCGCATTGTGCTGTGCACAGGCGATCTGGGGTTTGGCGCGCAGAAAACCCATGACATCGAAGTCTGGGTGCCGGGGCAGGCCACATATCGCGAAATTTCCAGCGTGTCGGTCTGTGGGGATTTTCAGGCGCGGCGCATGAATGCGCGTTTCCGCCCGCAAGACGGGGGCAAGCCGGAATTCGTGCACACGCTGAACGGGTCGGGCGTGGCGGTCGGGCGTTGCCTGATTGCGGTGCTGGAAAACGGGCAAACAGCGGACGGGGGCGTTGACCTGCCCGCAGCACTGCACCGGTATCTGGGCGGCAAGACCCGTATTGCACCAACGGGTGAATTGGTCTGAATGCACGCCTGATGGTGCGTTATCATGCTGTTGCGCAATGGCATCAGTCGCGGCGTTGGTTGCGCTAACGCCGCGATATACGCCCTTGTATGCCCGAATTTGGCCAGTTTTTCCCCGTCAGTTCATAATCATATGTAATCTGGTAAAGGATTAAATGTCATGCGTTCAACGGCCACCCCGATTTCGACAAACCCAAAGCGCCCCGGCGCCGCCCCCGGATTAAGCGCCGATATGCGCCCCGGCCACCCGCGCAACGCGGCCCCGCAAAAGCCGGTCACGCGTTTCACGGACTGGGCGCTGATCTGAACATTCTGGCCGGTTCCCGCCTATAGGGGCGTGTTACTGGCGCGTGCGCGCGCAAAGATGCTTTGCGCGGCCACAATGCTTTGTTAATGAAGTTCAGGATGTGACCCTGACCGGGCACGCAGCATCATTACCCTGACCATGCCCACGCCGATTTCATCAATACGCAACCTTGGCCCCGCGATGGAGGCCGCATTTGCGCGTGTGGGCATTCACAGTGCCGAAGAGCTTCGCGATCTGGGCTGCGACGCCGCCTATGCGGCACTGTTGCAATCGGGTGTGCGCCCGCATTTCATTGCCTATTATGTGCTGGAAATGGGGCTGCAAGGCCGCCCGTGGAATGATTGCAAGGGCGAAGAAAAACGCCGCCTGCGCGCGCGGTTCGACGATCTGAAATTACAACATTGTCCGAAATCCCTGCCGATTGACGCCGCGCTTGATGCGTTGGGTGTCATTCCAGCCCCCTTACGACAGGATTGATCCCATGCCGCGTATTTTTCTAATGATTGGTGTTGTGCTTGCCTTGGCTGCCTGCGGAAATTCCAACCCCGAGGCATCGCGCGCCATGGGGTCAAGCGCGAACCTCTATCCCGGTGAAACACCGCAGATGCGCGCATTGGTGCGCCGCTATGCCGCCAAGCACGACATTCCCGAAGCCCTGCTGCACCGCGTGATCCAGCGCGAAAGCGATTACCGCCCGCATGCCCGCAATGGCCCGTATTGGGGGTTGATGCAAATTCTGCCGCAAACCGCGCGCCAGATGGGGTTTCAGGGCGCACCAGAGGATTTGCTGGATGCAGAAGTGAACCTGACATACGCGGGCCGTTACCTGAAGGGCGCATGGCTGGTGTCGAATGGTGATATTGACCGCGCTGTCATGTGGTATGCGCGCGGGTATTATTATGAAGCGCGCGACCGTTGTTTGCTGGTGGCGACCGGATTGCGCCAGCGCGAGGTGCGCCGTGACTGCCCGTCGCGTCAGGCCAGTGACCGCACATAGGGGCGGTTTTCCTGAAATCGGAATAACTTGGCAGACCGCACGGCAGTTAAGCCGTGGCGGTCTGTCCTGCTGTGCAGCGCGGCACCTACGGGCTGCACGCCTTGCAAATTGCCGCGATGCAGCGATTCATGCTTGACATTATCTTGCGCTTAAATCATCCGTTTGGGTAAGAAAGTTGCGCGGCGTGCTTTTCAGGCTGCGCGCGATACCCGAACCGACCATAGGTGCCAAGATGAATGACGCTGCAACCGGACCTGCCAAAGACAAGCCATGGCTGTTTCGCACTTATGCGGGCCATTCCACGGCCAAAGCCTCGAATGAACTGTATCGCATGAACCTGTCCAAGGGGCAGACGGGGCTTTCAGTGGCGTTCGATCTGCCCACGCAAACGGGCTATGACAGCGATCATGAACTGGCCCGCGGCGAAGTGGGCAAGGTCGGTGTGCCGGTCTGCCATCTGGGCGACATGCGCATGCTGTTCGACCAGATTCCGCTGGAACAGATGAACACGTCCATGACGATTAATGCGACTGCGCCGTGGTTGCTGGCGCTGTATATCGCTGCGGCGCAGGAGCAGGGCGCAGATGTGACCAAGCTGAACGGCACGGTTCAGAATGACCTGATCAAGGAATACCTGTCGCGCGGCACCTATATCTGCCCGCCCGAACCCAGCCTGCGCATGATCACCGATGTTGCGGCCTATACGCGCGAACACCTGCCCAAATGGAACCCGATGAATGTGTGCTCCTACCATTTGCAGGAAGCGGGCGCGACACCACAGCAGGAACTGGCCTTTGCGCTGGCCACGGCCTGCGCGGTGCTGGATGATCTGAAAACCAAAGTGCCGGCTGAACATTTCCCTGTCATGGTCGGGCGGATCAGTTTCTTTGTAAACGCGGGCATCCGCTTTGTGACCGAACTGTGCAAGATGCGCGCCTTTGTCGAGCTGTGGGACGAGATTTGCCGCACCCGTTACGGGGTCGAGGATGCGAAATACCGCCGCTTTCGCTACGGCGTGCAGGTCAACAGCCTTGGGTTGACCGAACAGCAGCCGGAAAACAACGTCTACCGCATATTGATCGAAGCGCTGGCGGTGACGCTGTCGAAGAATGCGCGCGCGCGCGCGCTGCAACTGCCCGCATGGAACGAAGCGCTTGGCCTGCCGCGCCCGTGGGACCAGCAATGGTCGCTGCGCATGCAGCAGATTCTGGCGTTCGAGACTGATTTGCTGGAATATGACGACCTGTTCGACAATAACCCCGCTGTGGAACGCAAGGTGGCGCAACTGGTGGCGGGCGCGCGCGAAGAACTGGCGCGCATTGATGACATGGGCGGCGCGGTCAAGGCCATCGATTACATGAAATCGCGTCTGGTCGAATCGAATGCCGAACGGATTGCGGGCATTGAAAGCGGCGCGACTGTGGTGGTGGGTGTCAATAAATTCACAACAACCGAACCATCGCCCCTGACCACCGGCGAAGGGGCCATCATGGTCTGCGACCCCGCCGCCGAGGCTGACCAGATCGCGCGGCTGGACGCATGGCGCGCAGCGCGGGACGCGGGGGCGGTGCACGCTGCACTGGATGATCTGCGCGCGGCAGCACGGTCGGGCGTCAATGTCATGCCCGCCTCGATCGCGGCGGCCAAGGCAGGGGCCACAACCGGCGAATGGGGCGAGACTGTGCGCGCGGCCTTTGGCCAGTATCGCGCGCCAACCGGCGTCAGCCGCGCCATGTCAAACCGTACCGAAGGTCTGGACCCTGTGCGCGACGCAGTAGATGCGGTCAGCAGCAAGCTGGGGCGGCGGTTGAAATTCGTGGTGGGCAAGCCGGGGCTGGACGGGCATTCCAACGGGGCTGAACAGATTGCCGCGCGTGCCCGCGATTGCGGGATGGATATTCATTATGAAGGCATCCGCTTGACGCCGGCCGAAATAGTGGCAGCCGCGCGCGATGAGGATGCGCATGTCGTGGGCCTGTCCATTCTGTCAGGGTCGCATATTCCGCTGATGGAAGAGTTGATGGCGCTGATGCAGGCCGAGGGGCTGGGACATGTGCCGGTTATTGTCGGCGGGATCATTCCCGAAGATGACGCCGCACGCCTTCGCGCGATGGGGATTGCGCAAGTCTATACGCCCAAGGATTTCCAGCTAAACCGCATCATGATGGATATTGTGGCACTGGTTGACCCCGCGCCCATCGCAGCCGAGTAATTTATTCGCAAAGGGGGGCCGCCCTTGGGGGGGGGCCTGCGGGCGGCATTGCCATGGCCACGCCCAAGGCCGGTTCACACCCGCAATCCGCACGCCATGACCGCCGCGCCATACTGGGCGGCGGCAGAATTTCACTTGAAAAACAATGCGCCATATCCGATAGCCCCTGACTGCACAGTAACAGGGGGCGGAACATGATTGCGGGGGTTGTCGCAGGGTTCTTTTCAGGTTTGGCATTGATCGCGGCCATCGGGGCGCAGAACGCATTTGTGCTGCGCCAGGGGCTGCGGCGAGAGCATGTGGGCGTTGTTGTGCTGATCTGCGCCGTGTCCGATGCGGTTCTGGTGGCCCTTGGGGTTGCGGGGGCGCAGGTTATCGCAACCGCGCTGCCGGGATTTCAGCAGATCATGCTGTGGGGGGGCGTGGCGTTTCTGGTGGTCTATGGCGCGTTGCGGTTCCGGGCGGCAGTCCAAGGGGGCGAAGCGTTGCGCCCGACGAATGGCGCTGCGGTGCCGTTGGGCCGTGTTGTGGCCATTTGTCTGGCCTTTACCTGGCTGAACCCGCATGTCTATCTGGACACTGTGGCGCTGCTGGGGGCGCTTTCGCTGCAATATGCGCCATGGCAATGGGCCTTCGGGGCCGGTGCGATCCTGTCGTCTTTTGTGTTTTTTGCAGCGCTTGGCTTCGGGGCGCGTTTGCTGGCGCCGGTTCTGGCACGGCCACGGGCATGGGTCGTTCTGGAAGTCGTCATCGGTGTGATCATGTGGGGTATCGCGGCGAAGCTTTTGGTGCGCGCCATTGCATTATGACATGCGCAAAGAGCTTTCGTTGCATTCGCTGAATTGGTAATGATACATTACCAAAAACAGGGGGTGGAGGGTTATCCATGCACATGCCGGAACCAAAGGGCACCATTCTGGCCAAGCGCGATCATGTTCTGGCGCGCCTGCAAGCCGTTCTGCCGCCAGAGGGGTTGATTACGGATGAAGCTGAACGCCGGGCGTATGAATGCGACGCGCTGACGGCCTATCGGTGCATCCCCATGGCGGTTGCCCTGCCATCATGCACCCAAGAGGTGTCGGAGATTTTGCGCATTTGTCATGAAGAAGGCGTGCCTGTTGTGCCGCGCGGGTCTGGCACATCGCTGGCGGGTGGCGCATTACCGACCGAGGATTCGATCATCCTTGGCGTGGCCCGATTGCGCGACGTGCTGGAAGTGAACACCCCCGACCGCTACATTCGCGTGCAGACCGGCATCACAAACCTTGCGGTCACCGCCGAAGTGGAGGGGGAGGGGTTCTTCTACGCGCCGGACCCGAGCAGCCAGCTGGCCTGTGCGATTGCAGGCAATATCGCCATGAATTCCGGCGGCGCGCATTGTCTGAAATACGGCGTGACCACCAACAACCTGTTGGGCGTGACCATGGTGTTGATGGATGGCACCATTGTCGAGATTGGCGGCCCTTATATGGATGCGGGCGGGCTGGACCTGCTGGGGGTCATTTGCGGATCGGAAGGGCAGCTTGGGGTTGTGACTGAAGCAACCTTGCGCATCCTGCGCCAGCCCGAAGGCGCGCGCCCCGTGCTGATGGGGTTTGACAGCAACGAAGTTGCCGGTGAATGCGTGTCCGACATCATCAAGGCAGGGATTTTGCCGGTGGCCATCGAATTCATGGACCGCCCCTGCATTCGCGCCTGCGAGGATTTCGCCAAGGCCGGATACCCCGATTGCGAAGCCCTGCTGATTGTCGAGGTGGAAGGGGCTGCGGCCGAAATTGACGAGCAACTTGCCCTGATCAAGCAGATCGCACAACGCCACAACCCGGTCGCGTGGCGCGAAAGCGCATCGGCCGAGGAAAGCGCCAAAATCTGGCTGGGGCGCAAATCGGCCTTCGGGGCGATGGGGCAGATCAATGATTACATGTGCCTTGATGGCACGATCCCCGTGTCCAGCCTGCCATTCGTGCTGCGCCGGATTGGCGAGATGTCGCGCGATTACGGGCTGGATGTGGCCAATGTGTTCCATGCCGGGGATGGCAATATGCACCCGCTGATCCTGTTTGATGCCAATAAACCCGGTGATCTGGAACGCTGCGAGGCATTTGGCGCGGATATTTTGAAATTGTGTGTCGAGGTGGGCGGGTGTCTGACCGGCGAACATGGCGTGGGAATCGAAAAGCGCGATCTGATGAGCGTGCAATATACGCCCGCCGACATGGAGGCGCAGATGCGCATCAAGGATGTGTTCGACCCCAAATGGCTGTTAAACCCCGCCAAGGTGTTTCCGCTGGCCTTGAGTGCTGCGCGGCGCGCGGCATAAGCGCCCGCGCCCCGTTTCACCCTTTGAGTATTTTTGGCAAGATGAAGGCTGTTTTGCGCAGCCATGGAGGCCGGTGCCATGCGCCCTGAAAGTGAACAAGACCTGTCCGAGATGGTGCGCAGCACCGACGCGCCCTTGCGGGTTCTGGGCGGTGGCACGCGTGATATCGGCAAACCGGTGACTGGGGCCGCGCTGTCGACCGCAGGGTTGTCCGGCATCACGCTTTACGAGCCGGGCGCATTGACGCTGGTGGCGCGGGCCGGAACCCCGCTGGCGGATGTCACCGCAGCGCTTGCCGCGGAAGGGCAGCGATTGCCGTTCGAGCCGATGGATATGCGCGCGCTGTTGGGCAAGGGTGGCGTGCCAAGTGTGGGCGGCATGGTGGCCGCCAATGCATCCGGCCCGCGCAGGGTGCAGGCGGGTGCGTGTCGCGACAGTCTGATCGGGGTGCGGTTCGTCGACGGGACGGGGGCTGTTGTCAAGAATGGCGGGCGGGTGATGAAAAATGTCACCGGCTATGATCTGGTCAAGCTGATGGCGGGCAGTTGGGGCACATTGGGGGTATTGAGCGAATGTTCCTTCAAGCTGCTGCCGGTGCCAGAGGCCGAAGCCACATTGCGCAGCGCGCCCATGTCCGCGCAGGATGCACACAAGGTGATGTCTGCGGCACTTGGCACCCCCTATGAGGTGTCGGGCGCTGCGCTGGCGCTGGACGGGCATGTGTATTTGCGGGTTGAAGGGTTCGCGCGGCAGGTCGCCTATCGGTGCGGGCAGTTGCAAGCAACGCTAGGGGGCGCATGGGATATGCTGGATGCACCTGCAAGTGCCGCGCAATGGCAAACCATCCGTGACGTGCGCGAGTTTGCAGCGCAGGCGGGCGATGTGTGGCGCGTCTCGGTCAAGCCGTCACATGCGGCCGATCTGGTGGCGCGGGCGGAATGTCCGGTGGTTATGGATTGGGGCGGCGGGTTGTTGTGGATGCTGACACCGGAAGGGACGGATTTGCGCGCGCGCCTTGGGGAATTTGCAGGGCATGCGACATTGGTGCGGGCATCACAGGCCACACGCGCGCGCATGCCCGTGTTCCCCCCCGAAAGCCCGCCGGTTGCGGCCCTGTCGCAGGCGGTGCGCATGACATATGATCCGCGCGGGGTTTTGAACCCCGGATTGATGGGCTAGGGGGCGCGCCATGCAGACAAATTTCACACCCGATCAGTTGCAAGATCCGGCCATCGCGCGGTCCAACGAGGTGCTGCGCGCCTGTGTCCATTGCGGGTTTTGCACGGCCACCTGTCCCACTTATGCCGTGCTGGGGGACGAATTGGACAGCCCGCGCGGGCGGATATACCTGATCAAGGACATGCTGGAAAAGGGGCGACCGGCGGATGAAAAGACAGTCAAGCATATTGACCGCTGCCTGTCGTGTCTGGCGTGTATGACCACCTGCCCGTCGGGGGTGCATTACATGCATCTGGTCGATCATGCGCGCGAGCATATTGAACGCACCTACAAGCGCCCCGTGTCGGACCGTGTGCTGCGCTGGGTGCTGGCGCGGATATTGCCCTATCCCACGCGGTTCCGGCTGGCGCTGCTGGGCGCGAAACTGGGCCGGCCATTCGCGCGCTTGATGCCCGATGCACGGCTGCGCGCCATGCTGGAGATGGCCCCGAAACACATTCCGCCCGTCAGTCGCAACGATGATCCGCAGGTGTTTTCTGCCGTAGGTCCCAAAAAGATGCGGGTTGCGCTGATGACGGGCTGCGCGCAGCGCGCGCTGAACACCGACATCAATGATGCCACCATCCGCCTGCTGCGCCGCCATGGTGCAGAGGTGGTGATTGCGCAGGGGCAGGGGTGTTGCGGCGCGCTGACCCACCATATGGGCAAAACCAGTGAAAGCCACGCGACAGCGGCAAAGAATATCCATGCCTGGCACGCGGAGATGCAAGGCGACGGGCTGGATGCGATTGTCATCAATACCAGCGGTTGCGGCACCACGGTCAAGGATTATGGCCATATGTTCCGCGATGATGCATTGGCCGACAAGGCGCGCGCGGTGGCCGCGATTGCACAGGACGTGTCCGAAGTGCTGATGAAACTGGACCTGCCCGCAGGCAGCAGCCAAGGTATGAAAGTTGCCTATCACGCCGCCTGTTCCTTGCAGCACGGCCAGAAGATCAAGACCTTCCCGAAGGATTTGCTGAAACACGCAGGATTCGAGGTGGTGGAGCCGCGCGACAGCCATTTATGTTGCGGATCGGCGGGCACCTATAACCTGATGCAGCCCGAAATTTCAAAAGACCTGAAATCGCGCAAGGTTGCCACATTGGAAGCGCGTGCGCCCGATGTGATTGCTGCGGGAAATATCGGCTGCATGATGCAGATCGGGTCTGGCACAGATGTGCCTGTGGTCCACACAGTGGAATTGCTGGACTGGGCAACAGGCGGACCGATGCCCGCGCAGTTGCAAAAGGATAAGGGCTGATTGCCATTTTATGGCCATCATGGCATGCGATATTTTCCGCAAACGCCCCTGAACCAAAGGCAGACCAATGCGAATTCTGGCCGCGCTGACCGCTATTTTTGCGCTATGCGCCACCCCGCCTGTGCAGGCGCAGACCACCGACAGCCCGTTGGAAATGCTGGACAGTGGCATGCAGATCTATGGCTGGGAAGGGGTTGGCCGCGTGGATTTCGGCCAAACGGGGTTTTGCACAGGGGCCTTGATCAGCGACACCCATGTTCTGACGGCTGCACATTGCCTGTATGACCGCCAGACGGGGGACCGTTTCCGCGATCAGGACATCACCTTTCGGGCAGGGTATCGCAACGGGCGTGCGGTTGCCGAAGGGCGCGTGCTGCGCACCGCCATTCACCCCGGTTATGACCGTGCGGGTGGTGTGTCGGCGCAAAATATCGCGCATGATCTGGCGCTGCTGGAACTGACCCACCCGATGCGGGGCTTTGGTGTGGCGGCGTTTGGCGTGCATAGCCAGCCGCGCGCGGGCGAACGGATCGGGGTTGTGTCCTACGGGCGCGACCGCAGCGAAGCCCCCGCCTTGCAGGAAGCCTGTGATGTGCTGGGACAGGAACGCGACGGTATTCTGGTCATGTCATGCTCGGTCGATTTCGGGTCGTCCGGCGCGCCGGTGTTTACCATCACCGACGGGCAGGCGCGCATCGTTTCTGTGGTGTCGGCCAAGGGCGATGCCACACTGGATGGGCGCGATGTCGAAGTGTCTTTCGGGGTGACGCTTGGCGCACGGCTGGACCAGTTGCGCGCGGCCCTTGCAGACGGGGACAGGCGGTTTATCCGCGCGCCTGACGCAAATATGACGGCCCCGCGTGAAATGAGTTCGGGGGGCGGTGCGCGGTTTCTGCGGCCCTGATTTTTGCAGTTTCGGGGTCTTGAAACCCCGCATTTCCATTCCCAGATCTGAAGCGTCGCAGGGGCCGGTTTTGGACCTGCGGCAAGAGAGCAGCGCCTGTCCATTGGAGGGTGCATAACATATCATCGCTTCACTAAAAGGAGGATGCCTATGCGTCGTTTTGATCCAACCCCACTTTACCGTGCCAGTATCGGTTTCGACCACATGGCCGATCTGCTGGACCGTGTCATGTCCAGTGACCTGCAAAACCCCACCTACCCGCCGTATAATATCGAAAGCGTGCAGGAAAATGCCTATCGCATTTCCATTGCCGTGGCGGGTTTCAGCGCCGATGACCTGAGTGTAGAGGTCAAGGAGAGCGCCCTTCTGGTTGCGGGCCGCAGTCAGGACAATGAAGATGGCCGCCAGTTCCTGCACCGCGGCATTGCCACCCGCGCGTTTGAGCGCCGCTTCCATCTGGCCGATCATGTGCGGGTCACGGGTGCTGTGCATCAGGACGGAATGCTGCATATCGATCTGGTGCGCGAATTGCCCGAAGCCCTGAAACCCCGGAAAATTGAAATTCAGGGTGCAGCCCCGCGCCAGATCATGCGCGATAAAGCGGCCTGAGGCACGAAATATAAAGGGCGCTCGGAGTGAGCGCCCTTTATACAAAATACCATGTTTACTTGTTACCAGAACTTACTGACCAGATACTCGTTATCACACTGACTGCACGGGTTTGCGGCCCATGGCATGGCGCTTTGCAGGATCTTGCGACCTATGCTGCACCCGACAACAAACAGACCGATGCCTTGGCGTTGCGCCGCGCGCGTTTGGCGCTGCGTGACCAAGGTAGCGGTGTTTGCGAAGCCTCTGCCTGCGCGATTATACTGCTGATCCAACGTGTGGGTGCTGCTGTCGCCTGCATATGTCGACCTTCCTGCTTGCGTGAACTTCTTAACCTGTTGTTAGGGAATGCAGGTCAAATCGGGCATGACTTGGGCAGGGTCGTGATGATTGAAGGGCAGTGCGCAAGCTGATTCAGGTTTCGCGAAATCCGTCGGGCGGGGAATTCCGGTAATGTGCCAGCCGCGACGCAAGATCGCCAAGATGCAACTCCAGCTTATGCCCGTCAGGGTCCAGAAAATACACCGATTCCCCCTCGGAGCGGTTCTCTTTCCACTGTCGCGCATTGGACGCAATGCGTTGTGCCAGTGCTGAAAAATCATCCGGCGGGCAGGAAAGCGCAAGATGCGTGTCATCGGTGCGTGCGTCAGGGTCGCCATGTTCCAGACACAGCCACAACGTGCCCGCATCCAGATAAGCGCCCTGCGCCCATTGCGCGCGCAACTCGCACCCCAGCACATCGCAGTAAAACCGCACAGAGCGGGGCAGATCAGCCACCACAAGCGTTACATGGTTCACGCCCGTTATGCGGGCAGGTGCCATCTTAGAATCCGTCACTGCCCTGTTGCCATGGTTTGATCAGATTGCCGAAACGCGTGAAGCGCCCCTCAAACGACAACTCGACCGTGCCGATTGGGCCGTGGCGCTGCTTGCCAATGACGACTTCGGCCTTGCCGTGGACAGTTTCCATCTTGGCCTGCCATGCGGCCATCTTTTCCAGCTCGTCATCGCTGGGTTTTTCGCGTTCGCGGTAATATTCATCGCGGTACACGAACATCACCACATCCGCATCTTGTTCAATGGACCCTGATTCGCGCAGGTCCGAAAGTTGCGGGCGTTTGTCTTCGCGGCTTTCAACCTGGCGCGACAGCTGCGACAGCGCGATGACGGGGATGTTCAGTTCCTTGGCAATGGCTTTCAGCCCTTGGGTAATCTCTGACACCTCCTGCACGCGGCTTTCCTTGGATGTGCCGCGCAGCAGTTGCAGGTAATCCACCATCAGCACATCCAGCCCATGCGTGCGCTTCAGCCGCCGCGCGCGGGCGGCCACCTGCGCAATCGGCAGGGCGGGAGTGTCGTCGATATAAAGCGGGCAGGCTTCCAGTGACTTGGCGGCCTCAACAAAGCGGCGGAATTCTTCTTCGGTCATGTCGCCACGGCGTATCTGTTCGCTGGGCACCTCGGACGCTTCCGACAGAATACGCGCGGCCAGCTGCTCGGCGCTCATTTCCAGACTGTAGAAGCCCACGACACCGCCCTGAACGGCCCCTTCGGACCCGTCAGGTTTTTGCCCGCGCTTATAGGCTTTGGCGATGTTGAAGGCGATATTCGTCGCAAGCGATGTTTTCCCCATCGACGGGCGACCGGCCAGAATAATCAGGTCCGACGGGTGCAGCCCGCCCAGCTTTTTGTCCAGATCAATCAATCCGGTGGAAATACCTGCAAGCCCGCCATCGCGCTGATAGGCGGCATTGGCGATATTCACGGCTTCCGTCACCGCCTTCAGAAAACTTTGGAACCCGCGTTCGGCCACACCCTGTTCGGCCAGTTTATACAGCCGCTGTTCGGCCTCGATGATCTGTTCTTTTGGTTCAGACGCAACATCCATCTGGGATGCGCGCGCCGAAATATCCTGCCCCAGCCGGATCAGGTCGCGCCGCACCGCCAGTTCATAGATCATCTGCGCATAATCGCGCGCCGCATAGGCCGAAATCGCCGCCGCCGCCAGACGCGCCAGATAGGCCGGACCGCCCAGTTCCTTCAGCCCTTCATCATCTTCCATGAAGGCCTTGATCGTCACCGGACTGGCCAGCGCGTTTTTCAAAATACGCGCCGCCGCGATTTCAAAAATACGCTGATGCACCGGATCAAAGAAATGCGCAGGCTTTACCAGTGTCGAAATCCGGTCATACACATCGTTATTGACCAGAATTGCCCCAAGAAGCTGTTGTTCGGCTTCTATATTATGGGGCATTGTGTCAGGGGTCGCTGTGTCCCCCGACCGGATCGTTGTGATCTCGTTCATGCCTGTTACCGCCAGTGTCCATGCTCAATAGCGCATACACTAGCAGGATTCGGGCCTGATGCGCAAATTGTATAAGCCTGTGCATGGTCTGTGGATAAGCGTGATGTGGTGGTTGCGCGAATATACGCCGCAATATCTGGTGGTTGCGGGGTGGATTGGGCTGTGCGCGGATGATGTGCCCGCTCTTGCCCCTTCCCGCCCCTTGGGCTAAGGCCAAGCCGACCCTGACAGGAGTGTCCGATCATGGCAAAAACCAAAGGCCCCAGACGCCCGAAAGCCGAAACCCCCAAAGGGTTCCGCGACTATTTCGGCACCGAAGTAACCGCGCGCAAGGCGATGCTGGACAAGATCGCGGATGTGTATCATCGCTACGGGTTCGACGCGCTGGAAACATCCGCCGTGGAAACCGTTGAGGCTTTGGGGAAATTCCTGCCTGATGTGGACCGCCCCAATGAAGGTGTGTTCGCGTGGGAAGAAGATGCCGACTGGCTGGCGCTGCGCTATGACCTGACAGCGCCGCTGGCGCGCGTGGCCGCGCAGTATCGGCAGGATTTGCCGACCCCTTACCGCCGCTATGCGATGGGCCCTGTCTGGCGCAATGAAAAACCCGGTCCGGGGCGGTTCCGGCAGTTTTATCAATGCGATGCCGACACGGTTGGGGCGGCGTCAGTGGCCGCAGATGCCGAGATCTGCGCGATGCTGTCGGACGCGTTGGAGGAAGTGGGGATAGAGCGCGGGGATTACGTCATCCGCGTGAACAACCGCAAGGTGCTGAATGGGGTGATGGAGGTTGCGGGGATATTGGACCCCGCCGACCCTGAAAAATTCGCCAGCGAGCGCGGAATTGTCCTGCGCGCCATCGACAAGCTGGACCGCCTTGGCGTGGAGGGCGTGCGCGCGCTGCTGGGCGAAGGGCGCAAGGATGAGAGCGGGGATTTTTCCAAGGGAGCGGGGCTAACCGATGCACAGGCATACGTTATCCTGCAATTCTTTGATTTCAACGCCCAGCGCGAACGTCGACTTCGGAACCTAGAAAAGCTGGAGAGTGGCTCAAGCGGAAGACTGGAAGAAAAGTCCCGCGAGGCCATTCTCGCAGGTGACTACCGAAACACCGGTATTCCAATAGAATGGCGTCAACGGCTAAACGATTTCACTGTCTCGGTTCTTCGCGGTTTAGTTGATGGCTCAGTTCCGGATATACCTGCTTCGGAAGTAGGACTGGCGGGCGTCGACGAGCTTGAACAAATTGCGGCACTCCTCAAGGCACAAGATTACGGCCCTGACCGTATCATCATCGACCCCTCGGTGGTGCGCGGCCTCGGCTATTACACTGGCCCTGTGTTCGAAGCTGAACTGACCTTTGAAATTCATGATGAAAAAGGCCGCCCGCGCCAGTTTGGCAGCGTGGCAGGTGGCGGGCGTTATGATGATCTGGTCAAGCGCTTCACTGGCCAGTCCGTGCCTGCAACCGGCGTCAGCATTGGCGTGGACCGTCTGTTGGCCGCACTTGCCGCCAAAGGGCGGCTGGACACCACCGCGCAAGGGCCGGTTGTCGTGACCGTGATGGACCGCGACCGTATGGCGGATTACATGTCTTTGGTAAAGATGTTGCGCGACGCTGATCTTGACCCGAATGATCCGGGCAAAGGCAAGATTCGCGCAGAAATGTATCTGGGCAATCCCAAAAACTTCGGCAACCAGTTGAAATATGCCGATAAACGCGGCAGCCCCATCGCCATTATTCAAGGCGGGGACGAAGCCGCCAAGGGTGTTGTGCAGATCAAGGACTTAATCCTTGGCGCGAAGATCGCCCAGCAAGCCACTGTAGAAGAATGGAAATCCCAGCCTGCACAGGTAGAAGTGCTCATTGAGAATATGGTGCAGGCCGTGCGTGATATTCTGGACCGCCACAGATGAACGCCGCTGAAACCCTTGCGCAAACCCTTTTGGCGCAGATGCAGGACGCCGGTGCGCAACTGGTCACCGCCGATATTCTGCAACCCGCCGAAACGCTGCTGGATTTATATGGCGAGGATATTCGCGCGCGCGCCTATGTCACCCATGATCCCGCGCTTGGCGAAATGATGCTGCGCCCTGATTTTACGGTGCCGGTGGTGCAGGCGCATATGCAGGGCGGTGCGGAACCGGCGCGCTATTGCTATGCGGGGCCGGTTTTCCGTAAGCAAGACCAGGGGCGCGCGCGCGAATATCTGCAAGTGGGCTATGAAGTGTTTGCCCGCGACAACCCCGCCCGCGCCGACGCCGAAGTGTTTGCGCATTTCGCGCAGCTTTTGTCGGGCTATGACCTGCGCCCTGTCACCGGCGATACTGGCATTCTGAAAGCCGCCGTTGCAGGGCTGGACACAAGCGCGCGGCGCAAGGCGGCCTTGATGCGCCATATCTGGCGGCCAAAGCGGTTTCGCGCGCTGCTGGAACGGATGGGCGGGCAGGGACCGCTTGCCGCGCCGCGCGCCGATTTGCTGCGTGCCTTGCGGGACGTGCCACCGGAACAGGCGGGGCCAGTGGTGGGCCTGCGCAGCAAGGACGAGATTGCCGCGCGCATTGCGGCCCTGATCGAAGATGCCGCCACCCCGCCCTTGCCTGCCAGCCAGATCGCCGCCGTGGAAGCGGTGCTGAACCTGCGCGGGTCGGCGCGCGATGTGGCGCGTGATTTGCGCGCGCAGGGCTGGGATGCGCTGACCCCCGCGCTGGACCGGCTGACTGCGCGACTGGACGCGCTGCAAGATGCGGGCATTGACACAGGCAATCTGCCGTTTGAAGCCAGCTACGGGCGCACCACGATGGAATATTACGACGGGTTCGTGTTCGGGTTCATCGCCGACCGCGCGGACCTGCCCCCCGTGGCCACAGGCGGGCGCTATGATGCGCTGACCGCCGTTCTGGGACAGGGGCGCGCCATTCCGGCCGTGGGCGGCGTGATCCGCCCCGACAGCCTGATTGCACTGGGCCTGATTGCACCAGGGGGGGGCGCATGATGTTGAAACTGGGGGTGCCGTCCAAGGGGCGGTTGATGGAAAAGACCTTTGACTGGTTTGCAACCCATGGCCTGACATTGAAACGCACCGGCGCAGACCGCGAATATGCGGGCAGTGTCGCGGGCGTGGACGGCGTGCAACTGGTGTTGCTGTCGGCCAGTGAAATTCCGCGCGAACTGGCGGCGGGGCGCATTCATCTGGGGGTGACAGGGTCCGATCTGGTGCGCGAAACACTGGCCGACTGGCAGGCGCAGGTCATGGAACTGGCGCTTATGGGCTTTGGTCATGCGGATCTGGTGGTGGCCGTACCCAAAGCGTGGGTGGATGTCGAAACGCTGGATGATCTGGATGCCGTGGCGGCCGCGTTTCGGGCGCGCCACGGGTTCCGGCTGCGCATTGCGACGAAATATCACCGTCTGGTGCGCGAGTATCTGCGCGCCCATGGTGTGGCGGATTACCAGCTTGTTGACAGTCAGGGCGCGACCGAAGGCACGATCAAGAACCTGACCGCCGAGGCGATTGCCGACATCACATCCACCGGTGAAACGCTAAGTGCGAACCACCTGAAAATCCTGCGCGATACGCCTGTGCATTGCTCTCAGGCGACGCTGTTTGCCAGCCGCGCGGCGGATTGGGACGGTGTCGCGGAAACTCGTGCGCGCCTGTTTGCGAAACTGGGTGTGGGGGATGTGTCGGGGCTGGGCCGGTAAGGTCAGATCGTTCGATGTGTGTCTGGGCATTCAAAGGCCGCAGGCCACAGCCTTATTCTCGCGTGCGCAGGTCCAGCCAGATCCCGTCGCGGGCGCGCACGGTCATATGCGCCATGGGCACTGGCACGCGTTCGGGCATGGCGCGAAAATCCCAACTGCACAGCAGCCGCGCCAGTATCAGCACGGCTTCGGCCATGGCAAAGCCCGCCCCTGTGCACACACGCGGCCCTGTCGAGAATGGAATGAACCCGTCGCGGGCATGGCCTTTGGTCTGTGGTTGTTGCCAGCGTTCGGGGCGGAACTCATGCGGGTCGGGCCAGATACCTTCGTGCCGGCCCAGATGCCACGGGCTGACAATAACCTGCGCGCCGCGCGCAAGGTGGCGCCCGCGAAAACACTCTGCCCGCGCGGTTTCGCGCACCAACATCGGGACGGGCGGATAAAGCCGCAGCGCCTCGCGGAAGGTGTCGCGGATCAGCGGGAATTGCTTCAGCACCCCGAATTCCGGCGCGGTGCCACTTGCGACATAGGGCGCAAGGGCCTGCGCTTCCTGCGCCAGTTTGTCCTGCCAGTCGGGATGGGTCGCAATCAGGTATAACGTCCACGCCAGCGCCGAGGCACTGGTTTCATGCCCCGCCAGAAAGAAGATCGCGACCTGATCGACCATTTCGGCGGTATCAAACGTGCTGCCGGTTTCAGGGTCGCGCGTGGTCATGATTTTGGTGGCCAGATCATCAGGGGCGGTGCCTGCATGGATGGCGGCCATGCGTTCGGTGGTCATATGCGTGATCAGCGCGCGGATACGCGCGGCGGTGGCGCGTGTCTGGCGTGGAAAGAAACGCGGCATCCATGCAGGCAGGGGCACAAGGGCTGCAATGTTCAGAATAGGTGCGCTACGCTGATGGGCGCGGAAGGTGCGGTAAACTTCGGCGGCGGTGCCATCGGCAATGGGCACGGAAAACAGCGTGCGAAAAATCACATCGGCGGCGGCGTGACTCATCTCCCCCTCAATCTCGACCTGTCCGGTTTGCAGGCGGCGGGCGGCGGCCTGTGCTGCGTCCCACATTGCGGGAAATGTGTCGCGCAGCCGCCCGCCTTCGAATGCGGGGTCGATGATGCGGCGCTGGCGTGCCCAGTCGTCGCCATTGGTCACAAAGACCGAATTGCCCAGCAGCAACCGCAACCCTTCGCGCACGCGGTCGGATTTCGGGAAATCGCGCGGGCGGTCTTGCAGCACCAGCCGCACCAGTTCGGGCGTGTTGACGGTGACGGAATGCACAAACGGCAGCTTCACTTCGGCCATTTTTGCGCGGTACAGGCGTGCGGGCTGCGTCGACAGGATGTCGCGCCGGAACATGGCCAGATGGCGCCAGAATGGCACGCGGTCGGGGCGGTGCTCGGGCATGGGCGGGCGGGTCATGGCAGGCGCGCGCTTTGTGGCAGGTAGCAGTCATGCGACACCGACGCCGACGGTTTGCGGTCGCGGAAGCGGTCTGCCAATGTCAGCGGGCCTGCGGTGATCAGGAAATAGTCGTAATCTTTTGGGGCATCAAACGCGCAAAGATACTGGAAATGCAGCCGGAAATACCGGCGGCGCAATTTGCGGTAGGTCTCAGCGCGCAGGCTTTGGGTGAAGGCTGCGGAAATAACCAAGGGCCAGCGCTTGCCAGTCTCAGGGGCCGCACCGGAACTGGCGACAGGGTCGCATAGCGCATAGCAGCACCCATCGCCGGGCGCCGTGACATCCAACCAGAACAATTCGGGGCGGGTGGACAAATAGCGCAGATCAAGGCGCAGATCCTGCGCATCGGGTAGGTAGGATTGCATCGGCACCGCATGGCCCAGCGACATGAATCCCAGATCAGGGACTGTATCTGTGGCGTGGCCTGCGCGGATGACACGCGCCAGCACCGACACGCCCAGATGCACGCCCGAGGAATGGCCCACAACCAGCACTTCGTCCAGATCGGGGTTTTGCAGCGCCTGCGCGATCAGGTTCGCAAACTCATCCAGCCGCGTTTCCAGTTCCGGCGGGTTGCGGCCCTTATGCTTGGCTGTGAACGCGAAATCCAGCAGCAGGTAATGCACGAAAAACTTGCCATCAATCTTGCGAAACCCGTGCAGGATGGGTGCCACCACCCCCAGACCCAACGCATAACCCAGCCATTGGGGCAGCACATGTGCCAGCCCCCAGCCAACCAGCCCCGCCACAGCCAGCGCGGTTGCCAACTGACCCAGCAACATGATCACCGGATACATGGCCGCAATGCCCGGACCCGCGCGCAGCCGGAACAGCCGGAACATGACCCCGCCGGAAAAGTAAATCCATGCCGTGCGCACCAGCAGTGCATAGGTGGCCCAGATGCCCGCCTGCATGGAATCGCGCACGATATCGGACCATTGCAGAATCACGATGTCGGTTTCGGTATTGTGCCCGTCAACCGCCGCGCTGACATGCCAGCCATAGGGGCCATCTGTGGCAGGTTTGGGCTGCTGGTTTATCCGGTAGCCGGAAATCCCTGCCTGAAGGGCAGATTCGGTGCGATACAATTCGCGGTAGCGGCGCGGGGGGAAAGGATCATAGCCGGGAATATAGAACACATGACGGCGGCGCACGCGTGTGCGTGTTGTGCTGTCCTTTGTCTGGGAATCGGCCATGTGACGCGCCCGTTTTGCCTGCTGGCTGCGATGATAGTCCTGAAAACGGGTGAAAATAAGCCCTGTCCTGCACATCAATGTGACCGCGCGGTTCAAATCCGGGGCACGGGTTGCATCCTGCTTTGGAACCAGCAAGACTGATGCGGCCAGATCAAGGGCACATGTGTTTGGCAAAACAGGAGGACAGAATGGCCGTTTCCCCACCCGTATGCGATTTTGGCTGGAAGGCACCCGATTTCAAGCTGGCCGCCACAGATGGGCGCAGCTACACATTGAATGACATCAAGGGGCCGAAGGGCGCGTTGGTCATGTTCATCTGCAACCATTGCCCCTATGTGCTGTCCGCGCTTGATCGTATCCTGCGCGATGCCCGCGATTTGCAGGCGATGGGCGTGGGCGTGGCCGCAATCTGTGCCAATGATGCGCGCGCATATCCCGCCGACAGTTTCGACAAGATGGTTGAACTGGCGCGCAAACATGATTTCCCGTTCCCCTATCTGCATGATGACACGCAAAGCGTGGCGCGGGCATGGGGGGCGGAATGCACGCCGGATTTCTTTGGCCTGAATGCGGACGGGGAATTGCAATATCGCGGGCGGCTGGACAGCGCAGCTCGCACCCCTGCGCCCGAAGGTGCCCGCCGCGACCTTTTTGAGGCCATGACGCAGATCGCGCAAACCGGGTCTGGCCCGCGCGATCAGGTGGCATCCATGGGGTGTTCGATCAAATGGAAATCCGCCTGAGGGCGGGGCCTTACAGCATTGATGGCAAAACCTGATCCGGCGGGCGGTGCCCGTCGGCGAAGGTTTTGATATTGATGATCACTTTCTCGCCCATCTCGACCCGGCCTTCCAGTGTGGCCGACCCCATATGCGGCAGCAGCACCACATTGGGCAATTCGCGCAGCCGCGGGTTGATGTCATTGCCGCGTTCAAACACATCCAGCCCTGCGCCCGCAATTTCGCCCGCGCGCAAGCCGCGTGTCAGGGCGTTTTCGTCGATCACCTCCCCGCGCGAGGTGTTGATGACAACGGCGGTCGGTTTTAGCAATTTCAGGCGCCGCGCATTCAGCAGGTGAAAGGTAGATGGCGTGTGCGGGCAGTTGATGGAAATCACATCCATACGCGCCACCATCTGGTCCAGACTTTCCCACCATGTGGCTTCCAGCTTTTCTTCGACCTCGGGGCGCAGGCGGCGGCGGTTGTGGTAGTGAATTTGCATGCCAAACGCCTGCGCACGCCGCGCCACGGCCTGTCCAATGCGGCCCATGCCCAGGATACCCAGCCGCTTGCCGCCGATGCGCGTGCCCAGATTGGCCAGCGGGGACCAGCCCTGCCATGTGCCCGCCTGCATTTTCTGTAACCCTTGCGGTATCTTGCGGGTGACGGCCAGCATCAGCGCCAGCGCCATATCGGCGGTATCTTCGGTCAGCACACCGGGGGTGTTGGACACCAGAATGCCGCGCTGGCGCGCTGATTGCACATCGATATGGTCCACGCCTGCGCCAAAATTGGCAATCAGCTTCAGCCGCTCGCCTGCGCCCGCCATCAGGCTTGCATCGATATCGTCGGTGATGGTGGGCACCAGCACATCTGTGCTGCGCATCGCCTGCGCCAGCTCGTCGCGGGTCATGGGGGTGTCGTCGTCACGCAATGTGACATCGAACAGTTCCTTCAGGCGTGTTTCAACCACGTCAGGCAGGCGTCGCGTTACGACAACACTCAGGCGTTGTGTGGGCATGTCTGCGTCTCACCTCTTTGCAAGTCAGGGGCTTTCTGGCAAAGTGCATTGAACTGGGGCAGGCTGCAAGCACGCATTGCACAATGTCACAGGTAAAAGACCAAATGAACGGCAATGAAGTCGGGCAGTCACCGATCACGGGAAAACCCGGGGCAGACAGGCAAAATGATGTATATCAAATATCTACTTGTGGCAGTTATGGCCGCGTCACCCGTGACTGCACTGGAGCTGGAGCGCGGTCCGATCACGAACCTGCCTTTGCCACGCTATGTCACAATGAAGGCAAGCGAAGGCAATGCGCGGCGGGGACCTGACACATCGCACCGCGTAGACTGGGTGTTCACGCGTCGTGACCTGCCATTGCGCGTGACGGCCGAATACGAACACTGGCGCCGCGTGGAAGATGCCGAAGGGCAGGGTGGCTGGATGCATTATGCGCTGTTATCAGGTGTGCGTTCCGTGCTGGTGCAGGGCGATATGGTCCAGATGCATAACACCCCCGATGCGGGTTCCAGCGTTGCAGCCCTGCTGGAACGTGGCGTCATCGCGCATTTGCGCGCCTGCCAGATTGACTGGTGCAGGCTGGAAGTGGACAGCGCGCGCGGATGGGTGGAAAAGCGCCACATCTGGGGTGTTGCTGCGGATGAAGAATTCTAGACCTGTGGTTAGGCGTCAGGCGCTGCGGCAAGGTTGCCCCTCGCTTATGGTGGACCCGAAGGCATAGACAAAGCCCGCGCCATCGGTGGGCCGGGGTCTGCCGATCCGGCGTTCAATGAATGCAATTTATGCAAGCGCCATACTCCGACATCTAAGGCTTGGCGTGTCACTGGCCAAATCGGCAGGCCGCGGGACGGCCCGCCGATGGCGCGGCGGCCTGCGGCCTTGTCCCGCACCTTGGGTGTTTTTTGCCTTCGGGGCACAATCACCCGTGAGTAATTAAGTGTAATTATAACAGTGATTTAAGTTTCTTCTTCAACCCCAATCACGCCCTGATCCGGCTGACACCCAGTTGCGACAGGTTGTCATCGACCATGTCGCGCAATTGCGGGCTTGCAGGGCGCGCGCGGGGGTAAAGCGGGGCCGCGCGATCATCCAGAACGCTGCCCCAGCCGGTGGTTGTCGCAAAGAAACGCGCCACGCCATCACTGCCAAATTCCGCCAGAAACCCCGCGACCACAACATCCAGATAACTAAGATGGACCTGATGTGGCGGACCGGGCAGGTCGGACGTGTCCAGTGACACCGCATAGATCTGCGCAATCACAGGTTCGGGGGAATCGTGGCTTAGGTGGTCATCGGGCACGGGATGGCGCAGATAGCCGGTTTCCCGCAGATCAAGTGCCGCCCAGTCTGCGCCGGGAACACGCGCAATCAACCCGTCAATGCGCGCGTCAGGGTCGGGCACGACACTTAGAAACGTGTGGTTCAGGTGGTGCGACACGCGCCATTCCCGCCGCCAGCCGCGAATCGCGGCGCGGTGGGCGTCGGTATAATCATGGGTCTGGCGATTCACCAAAGACCCGTAGCCGAAGAAATAAGGATCACTCATGATGCATTTCTGAACAGTTTGGCGCCTGTGTGCAAGTCTGGCATTTTTACTTGCCAAATGCGCCGACTTTCCGCTACCAGAAAGGCGCAGACACGGGAGACGCTGATCGCAAGGTCAGGGCCGAAGGAGCAACCGCCCCGGTAAACTCTCAGGCAAAAGGACCGGTTTGCACAACAGACTCTGGAGAGAGGTGCGCCTTGAGTGGCGGCCCGCCGAAGGGATAGCGATCTCAGGCGCACAGGACAGAGGGGGCATGGAACGCGGCCAGCGCGCCGCAACATGGACCCGGGCCGTCTGGCCCAACCGGAAGGGGCAGTATGACCGATTCGCAAACCGACCTGCGGCGCACCGCATTGCATGCATTGCATCTGGAACTGGGGGCTAAAATGGTGCCCTTCGCGGGCTATGACATGCCGGTGCAATATCCGATGGGGGTGATGGGAGAGCATCTGCATTGCCGCGACAAGGCAGGCTTGTTCGATGTCAGCCATATGGGGCAAGTCATCCTGCGTGGCCCTGATGCCGCGCTGGCGCTGGAACGGCTGGTGCCTGTGGCGCTGGCGGAACTGCCGCAAGGGCGGCAGCGCTATGCGATGTTCACCAATGACGCGGGCGGTATTCTGGATGATCTGATGGTGGCCAATCGCGGCGACCATGTGCTGGCGGTTGTGAATGCGGCCTGCAAGGCGGTGGATCTGGCACATATGCAGGATAATCTGCGGGAACTGGACGTAACCGAAGTCACTGACCGTGCCTTGCTGGCATTGCAAGGCCCGCGCGCCGAAGGCGTTCTGTCCGGGCTTTTGCCCGAAGTCGCCAAGATGCGTTTCATGGATGTGGCCGATCATGACTGGAACGGTGTCCCGCTGTGGGTGTCAAGGTCGGGCTATACCGGCGAGGACGGGTTTGAAATTTCGCTGCCAGAGGCACATGCAGAAGGCTTTGCCCGCGCGCTTCTGGCCCATCCCGATGTCGCGCCAGTTGGTCTGGGCGCGCGCGACAGCCTGCGTCTGGAAGCGGGGCTGTGCCTTTATGGCAATGATATTGACACAACCACCACCCCGATCGCGGCTGGACTGACCTGGGCCATTCAGAAGGCGCGTAGGGCGGCCGGCGCGCGCGCCGGCGGTTTTCCCGGTGCGGATGTTATTTTGCCGCAACTGGCACAAGGTGCGCCGCGCCAGCGTGTGGGGCTGTTGCCCGACGGGCGCGCACCCATGCGTGCGGGCACAGCGCTGTTTGCCACACAAGACAGCGAAACGCAGATCGGCACCATCACATCCGGCGGGTTCGGCCCGTCACTGGGGCGACCTGTCGCCATGGGATATGTGCCTGCCCAATACGCGGGCGCTGGCACGGAACTTTCGGCCGAATTGCGCGGCAAGCGTTTGCCTGTGCGCGTGGCCGCTTTACCCTTTCGCCCATCTAACTACAGCAAATGAGGGACACTATGCGTTTTACCGAAGAACATGAATGGCTGCGCGTCGAAGGCGATGTCGTGGTCGTGGGTATTACCGAACATGCCGCTGAACAGCTTGGCGATGTGGTATTCGTGGAATTGCCTGAAATTGAAGCGATGGTGGCTAAGGGCGACGAAGTCTGCGTCATCGAATCGGTCAAGGCCGCCAGTGACATTCTGGCCCCGGTCGATGGCGAGATTGTCGCGGTCAATGAAGCGCTTGTCGACAGCCCCGCGCTGGTCAATGAAGACCCGCAAGGGGATGCGTGGTTTTTCAAGATGAAACTCGATGATCTTGGCGTTCTGGACGATCTGATGTCCGAGGACGAATACAAGGAATTTCTGGGCTGATGGCCCATTGGCGGAGAGACGCATGACCTATACCCCCACGGATTATGACCCTTATGATTTTGCCAATCGCCGCCATATCGGGCCAACGCCCGAAGAAATGGCGCAGATGCTGGATGCAGTGGGCTGCGACAGTCTGGAGCAGTTGATTGACCAGACCATTCCCGACGATCTGCGACAGGCCGACCCTCTGACATGGGCACCCATGTCAGAGGGGGAATTGCTGGCAAAATTGCGGGCCGTGGGGGCAAAGAACCGGATCATGACCAGCCTGATCGGGCAGGGCTATTACGGCACGGTCACCCCGCCAGCGATTTTGCGCAATATCTTTGAGAATCCGGCATGGTATACGGCCTATACCCCCTATCAGCCCGAAATTGCCCAAGGGCGTCTGGAAGCGCTGCTGAATTTTCAGACTATGGTGGCCGATCTGACGGGCCTGCCTGTTGCCAATGCGTCGCTTCTGGACGAATCCACCGCATGCGCCGAAGCCATGGTCATGGCGCAGCGGGTCGCCAAATCGAAAGCGCAGGCATTTTTTGTGGATGAAAACTGCCATCCGCAGAATATCGCGGTCATGCAAACCCGCGCGGCCCCTTTGGGGATCGAAGTTATTGTGGGCGCGCCTGACAGCTTGCAGCCGGAACAGGTTTTCGGGGCGATTTTTCAGTATCCCGGCACCCATGGCGACCTGCGTGATTTCACACCCCAGATCGCGGCCTTGCATGACGCCAAGGCGCTGGCGATCATGGCAACCGACCTGCTGGCGCTGACCATGATCCGCGAACCGGGCAGCCTTGGGGCCGATATTGCGGTAGGGTCTGCGCAGCGGTTTGGTGTGCCCATGGGCTATGGTGGCCCGCATGCGGCGTTTATGTCGTGCCGTGACGACTATAAGCGGGCCATGCCGGGGCGTATTGTCGGTGTCAGCATTGATGCGCGCGGCAATCGCGCCTACCGCCTGTCGCTGCAAACCCGCGAACAACATATCCGGCGCGAGAAGGCGACAAGCAATGTCTGCACCGCGCAGGCGCTTCTGGCGGTCATGGCGTCGATGTATGCGGTGTTTCATGGTCCCAAAGGGCTGCGCGCCATTGCGGAACGGGTGCATTTCCGCACGCAGCGGCTGTATCATGCGCTGCGCGCAGCGGGCGCGCGTGTGATGGTCAAGGATTTCTTTGACACGATCACAGTCGATGTTGGCGTGGGGCAAGCGGGTATTCTGGCCGCCGCACGGCACGAAGGGCTGAACCTGCGCAAGGTTGGTGCAACACATGTGGGCATTTCGCTGGATGAAACCACAGATGAGCAGGTCTTGCTCCGCGTCTTGCGGGTATTCGGCATCGAAGGGGTGCCGCCCCACCGCGCGGAACTGGGATTTGACGAGAGCTTCCTGCGCGAAAGCGACTACCTGACCCACCCCATTTTCCATATGAACCGCGCGGAAACGGAAATGATGCGCTATATGCGCCGCCTGTCCGACCGCGACCTGGCGCTGGACCGCGCGATGATCCCGCTGGGGTCTTGCACCATGAAACTGAACGCGGCGGCAGAAATGATCCCGCTGTCCTGGCCGGAATTTTCCACCCTGCACCCGTTCTGCCCGCCCGATCAGGCGCAGGGCTATGCGCAGGCGATTTCCGACCTGAAGGCGAAATTGTGTGAAATCACCGGCTATGACGCCATGTCGATGCAGCCCAATTCCGGCGCGCAGGGCGAATATGCGGGCTTGCTGACGATTCAGGCCTATCACCGCGCGCGCGGGCAGGGGCACCGCGATGTCTGTCTGATCCCCGTGTCGGCACATGGCACCAACCCCGCCAGCGCGCAGATGTGCGGCATGAAGGTGGTTGTCGTCAAATCCAGCGCGAATGGCGATGTGGATCTGGATGACTTCCGCGAAAAGGCCATCAAGGCAGGCGACCGTCTGGCGGCCTGCATGATCACCTATCCCAGCACGCATGGTGTGTTCGAAGAAACCGTGCGCGAGGTTTGCGCCATAACCCATGACCATGGCGGGCAGGTCTATATTGACGGGGCAAACCTGAATGCCATGGTCGGGCTGGTCAAACCGGGCGATATTGGCGGCGATGTCAGCCACCTGAACCTGCACAAGACCTTTGCAATCCCGCATGGTGGGGGTGGCCCCGGCATGGGGCCAATCGGGGTGAAGGCGCATCTGGCGCCGTTCCTGCCCGGACATCCTGAAATTGGCGGGGCTGAAGGGCCGGTATCGGCGGCACCTTACGGGTCGGCGTCCATTTTGCTGATTTCATGGGCCTATTGCCTGATGATGGGCGGCGCGGGCCTGACACAGGCCACGCGCGTGGCCATCCTGAACGCCAATTACATCGCCGCGCGGTTGCGCGGGGCCTATGACATCTTGTTCATGGGCAACAAGGGCCGTGTGGCGCATGAATGCATCATTGACACCCGCCCCTTCGCCAAGGCCGGTATCACCGTAGATGACATTGCCAAGCGATTGATTGATAACGGTTTCCACGCCCCAACCATGAGCTGGCCAGTTTCGGGCACCTTGATGGTGGAACCCACCGAATCGGAGACCAAGGCCGAGATTGACCGTTTCATCACAGCACTTCTGGCCATCCGCGATGAAATCCGCGCGGTCGAGGATGGCACGATGGATGCCAATGACAACCCGCTGAAACACGCCCCCCACACGGTCGAGGATCTGGTGGCGGATTGGGATCGGCCTTACTCGCGCGAAGCTGGATGTTTCCCACCCGCGAGTTTCAGGGGCGACAAATACTGGCCGCCCGTGGGGCGCGTGGACAATGTGTTCGGCGACCGTAATCTGGTCTGCACCTGCCCACCTGTGGAAAGCTACCTAGACGCGGCAGAATAACGTCGCGCGACACTCTGTATCAGCGGCCCCGATCATTTTCGGGGCCGCATTGCATTTGGGCAGTGGAAGATATGAAACTCTGGCTTTTTGCGGACATCGGGAAAGCCCCAAGGCGCGGAATCAAGGGCGCAGCCCGCCGCGCCATCGGTGGGCCGTCCCGCGGCCTGCCGATTTGGCTGATGACAGTCCAAGCCTTTGAAGTAAGGATATGCAGCCCGCATAAACTGCATTCTTATAATGTCGGATCGGCAGACCCCGGCCCACCGATAGCGCGGGCTTAGTCCCCGCGCGAATGAATGCAAAAGGCCAAACGCAGCCGTAAATCTAGTTCAGCCATTCCCGCCTGAAAACCGTCCTGCATCTTCGGCAGCGCGGCGCAGTGCGTGGGATTTGTTGACGGTTTCCTGATATTCAGACTCGGGGTCGCTGTCATAGACCACACCGCCGCCTGCCTGAATATAAAGCGTCTGATCTTTTAGGACGGCCGTGCGCAAACAGATGCACATGTCCATTTCGCCATTTGCCGCGAAATAGCCAGCGCCACCACCATACACGCCACGCTTTTCAGGCTCCAGCTCGTCAATGATCTGCATCGCGCGGACTTTGGGCGCGCCTGATACCGTGCCAGCGGGCAGCCCTGCCAGAAGTGCCGAAAGCGCGTCCTGCCCGTCGGCCAGTTCCCCCACCACGTTGGACACAATGTGCATCACATGGCTGTAGCGTTCGATGATGAATTCTTCGGTCGGGCGCACTGTGCCAACCTTGGCCACGCGCCCCACATCATTGCGCCCCAGATCCAGCAACATCAGGTGTTCGGCCAGTTCCTTTTGGTCGGCAAGCAGGTCTGCCTCATAGGCGCGGTCCTGCTCGGGCGTGGCGCCGCGCGGGCGGGTGCCCGCAATGGGCCGGATGGTCACTTCGCCATCGCGCAGGCGCACCAGAATTTCGGGGCTGGCCCCGATAATCTGAAAGCCCCCCGACTGGTTGGCAAAGTCGAAATAGAACATGAAGGGCGACGGGTTCGTGCGGCGCAGGGACCGGTACAGCGTGAAGGGCGGCAGGGCGAATTTCTGCGACCAACGCTGCGACGGCACCACCTGAAAAATATCGCCCGCGCGAATATATTCTTTCGCCACCTCGACTGCCGCCAGATAATCGGGTTTCGCAAAATTGGACACCGGCGCGCCAAGGGGCTGCGCATCGCTGCCCAATTCGCGCGGGGCCTGCGCCACGCTGCGTTCCAGATCGCGCACCGCGTCCATGACCCGTTCCGCCGCCTGCGCATAGGCCGCGCGCGCCGACAGGCCAGACCCTGCCCATGCAGGCGACACGACGATGACTTCGCCCTTCACACCGTCCAGCACGGCCACGACCGACGGGCGCAGCATGATGGAATCGGGCACGCCAATGGGGTCGGGGTTGATGTCTGGCAGATCTTCAACCAGCCGGATCATGTCATAGCCCAGATAGCCGAATAACCCTGCTGACGCCGCAGGCAGGTCATCAGGCATATCAATGCGGCTTTCGGCCAGAACATCGCGCAATGTGTCCAGCGGGTGGCCTTGCAGGTCTTGCCAGCTTTCGGGATCAAAGCGCGCATCGCGGTTGATGCGGCTTTGCGTGCCGCGACATTCCCAGATCAGGTCCGGTTTCAGCCCGATGATGGAATACCGCCCGCGCACTTCGCCGCCCGTCACGGATTCCAGAATGAAACTGTCGCGGCTGGCGCCTGCAAGTTTCATATATAATGAAACCGGCGTATCCAGATCGGCGGCAAGGCGGGTGTAGACAAGCTGGTTTTCACCGCGCGACCAGCCATTTTCAAAATGCTGGTATTCAGGGGTCAGGCTGGCCATGGGTGCTCAGAAATTCGCGTGAACAGCGTCAATCACCTGTTGATTGAACTGTATGGGTTGGGACTGGCGCAATGCAGATGAGAAATAGGTGAACAGATCCTGTGCCAGACTTTGTTCCAGTTGCTCGGACAAGGCATCGCGGAAATCTGCGACATCTTCCATCAGCAGATCAGGTTCGGAAACCGCATGCAACTGCACCAGATAGACCCGCTCTTCACCCTCAACGATGCGCACGTCATCATGCGCCATGTCAAATGCGGTGCTGACCAGATCGCGCGGCAGATCGGGCAGGAAATCTGTGCGGCTCATCCCTTCGAACCGTTCGGGGGCCAGTTCCAGTGCGGCGAAATCGGCACCGCTGCGCAGTGCATCTGCGATAGATTCGGCCTGCGTGCGCAGGCTCTCGACGGTTTGGGCACTGCGCCAGTCCCGTGTAACCTGCGTTTGGATTTCATCGAGGGGGCGTGGGGTGGCGGGCAGATCTTCGAGCAGTTCTACGGCAAACAGGCCGCCGTCATCCAGTATCTGGATTTCGGGGAAATCACCTTGCTGCACCTCATCCACCGCCGCGCGGAAAGATTCATATGCTGCGATTCCACTGGTTTCACCGGAACGCCAGTCGATTTCGCCACCGCGCATTTCAGTCTCGGATGCCAGTTCTTCGACGGTGGCACCGCCTGCAAGCAGATCTTCAAACATGTCCAGATCGTCGGACAGAATGCGCCGCGCGCGGTCGGCCGCCAGTTCTTCGCGCAGTTGTGGTGCGGCTTCGTCAAACGGGGTTTCGCGCGCGGCCAGTATGGCGTTCATCTGAAATATGGCCGGCCCGAGCGAGGTTTCGACCGGCCCTGCAAATCCGGGTTCGGTCAGCGCAAAAACGGCATCGGCAGAACTTCCAAGCTGGGCGCGCGTGACATCGCCCATGTCGGTGTCTTCGGCACTTAGGCCGCGTTCGGCGGCCAGTTCGACAAAACCGATTTCGCCCGATGTCAGCCGGTCAAACGCGTCCTGAGCCTGTTCCATATCGGAAAAGACCAGCCGTTCGACAAGGCGGCGTTCAGGCTGGCGAAATTCGGATGCGCGCGATTCATACGCGTCGCGCAAAACAGATTCGTCAATTTCCACGGTGTCGATCAGCATGTCGGGCGTCAGCCACGCATAGCGGATGCGCTTGCCTTCGGGCAGGGTGTAGCGGTCGATATTGGCATCATAAAACGCCTGCAACGCCGCGCTGTCGGGCATGCCGACAGGGGTTTCAAGGTCGGATGAGCCAAGCGACAGAATGGAATAATCGCGGGTCTGGGCCTGATGGTTCAGCAGCGGCAGGGTCAGCATGTCAGGCGCACGCGCGGCACTGATGACGGCCAGTTGCAAAATACTGCGGCTGACATCTTCGCGAATGGAATCTTCGAATTCGGTTTCGTTCAATCCGGCATTTTGCAGCGCAAAACGATAGGATTCGCGGTCGAACCGGCCACCGACGCCCTGAAACGCGCTGATTTGCAGAATTTCACGCTGCACTGTTTCGTCGCCTGTGGACACGCCCAGACGGTCTGCCTCGTTGTTCAGGGCGGCTGTGGTGACCAGTTGTTCCAGCACCATCTGATCCAGTCCGAACTGTCGGGCTTGTTCCATGGTGATGGATTGGCCGGACTGACTTTGCAATACGCGCAATTCGTTTTGCAGCGCGCGTGCGTATTCATTGGTTGAAATATCGCGTCCGCCCACACTGCCGATGCTGCGTGCGCCACCGCCAAACCCCTCGACCCCGAAGCCAAGCAGGCTAAGGGCCAGCAGTGCCATCAGAAATCCTGCGGCGATGTTCTTGGCCGAAAACTTCTGGCCGGATTTGGGTTTGGGCTTCGACATGCGATAACTCTTTTCACGTTTCCCGTTGGGTTTGCGCCTGTGTAAGGAAACCTGTGCGAAGGGGCAAGCATTCAGATCAGCGGATCACGCCTGCGCGTGTCACAAGGGCGCGTGATCTTGCGATATTGATGCGTATTCGGACGGGAATATAATGTCAGTCCGCGCGCCCTGCCGGTTGAAAATCAATGCAAAAAGATGCCATTTCCGGTCGGGTCAACATGCTTTCGGTGCAGTGGCAATACGCGGTGTCGGTCCCTTCCTTGCAATGGCTGCAATCGGCACAGGTGCCAAATGTCGGAACCTGCCGCAAGGTCGCAAGGTTCATTGTGGCGCGTTGCAGTGTCACGGACAAGGTGCGCTGCACATCTTCCGGCAGTTCGGACAGCACGCGCCGCAGGTCGCCCAGCGGGTCGCGACACAGCATTTCATGGCCTGCCGGTGTCACCTCTATCAGGGTGGAACGTGCGTCTGCGGCATTGTTTTGCCGTTGCAAAAGACCAAGTGTCACCAATGACTTGACCGTTTGCGATGCGGTTCCGCGCGTTGTGGCGTGGAATTCGGAAAATGCCGAAGGGGTGCGCGAAAACCTGTTGGCACGGGCAAAGAAACGCAGCGCCGTCCATTGTGCGGCGGTCAGGTCTGTGCGCGCTGTATTCTGTGCCAGTCGCGCCAGATGCACAATCAGATCGGCCATGTCTTGGGTCATGTCTGTGATGTCGCCCCATAAGTTGCGTTGCTGTTGACGCATAGCAGGTAATCCGCAGTCGTGGCATTGACAAGCCTGCGGGCGAAATGGTAGCGATACGATATAGTTTCGAGTCGATACCAACTGTGGATGAGAGGACGCAATGGAACAGCGAGATCCCAGAACAAGCCAGTTTATCCGCAACGCCATGAAGCGTGAAATGCTGGAGCCACAGACCGAACACGCCCTTGCCATTGCATGGCGCGACCATCGTGATGAAGCGGCGCTGCATCGTTTGATCAACGCCTATAGTCGGTTGGCCGTTTCCGTGGCGACCCGTTTTCGCCGGTATGGCATGCCTCTGGATGACCTGATCCAGCAGGGTAATCTGGGCCTGATGCGCGCCGCCGAGAAATACGACCCCGAAAACGGTGCCAGATTCTCGACCTATGCCGCGTGGTGGATCAGGGCGTCCATGCAGGAATATGTGATGCGCAACTGGTCGGTTGTGCGCACTGCCACCAACGCGTCCCAGAAGAAGCTGTTTTTCCACCTGCGCAAAACATTGTCCAAGCTGGATGATGGTGAAACGCGCAATGAAGCGCTGTCCACAACTGTGGCGCGCGAACTTGATGTGCCGCAGGCGCAGGTTGAAATCATGCTTGGGCGCATGTCCGGGCAGGACCTGTCGTTGAATTCGCCGCAAAGCAGCGGCGAAGATGACGGGCGCGACTGGCTGGACACCATCGAAGATGGCGGCACGGCAACCGAAGATTACGTTCTGGACGATATGGAAACGCGCCGCCGCCGCCGGATGTTGTATTCGGCGGTCGGTGATTTACCCGAGCGTGAAAAGCGCATCATCACCGAACGGCATTTGCTGGATGTGCCGCGCACCTTGTCCGAAATTGGCGTAGAGCTGGGCATATCGAAAGAGCGTGTGCGCCAGCTGGAAGAACGTGCAATGGGCAGAATAACAGCACAGTTGCGCCAGGATGCAGAGCCGGAGCGGCTGCGGGCTTGATACTTTGGGGTGTTTCTGTCACGGACGCGGCATTTGCCACGGATCGGGACCGCACACGACATGTTTAAGCCGCCAGTAATTTCTGAACGCCTGCGCCGGATTGCGCTGGTCATGTCGGTTATTTTGCTGGTCGTGGTAACCGTGCTTTTGTTGATGCCTGTGCCTGACGGCGACGGTCGGTTGCCGCGCCATGTTGACAAGCTGGTGCATTTTTCCGTGTTTTTCGCTGTGGCCTTTCCGGCCTATGTTGCGCGTATGCGGTTCTGGCCGGTTATTCTGGTCGGGTTGGTTCTGTATGGCGGCGCGGTTGAACTGATACAGCCGCATTTTGGCCGTTCCGCCGAATTTGCAGATTTCATTGCCAACAGTCTTGGGGTGATGGCAGCACTTCCGTGTGCCGTGTGGTTTCGGCACCGGCGGCAGTTAAAAGCGCGGAAGCCTGCCCAGGGATACAGGCCCGAATGACATGACAGACTGGCGCACCTGAAGCGGCAGATCAAGGCTGCCGGTTTCACGGTCGCTCATGGATGTCAGCAGCATCTGCGCCATTTGCGCAGCATCAGGTGCTATGACCGACGCCGCCACCAGCAACTGCAACACCTGATCCCAGTTGCTCATGCGCAGGTCAAGCTGCCCGGACAGGGTTCCGCCAATATCGGGCCGCAGCCTGCCTGTTGCCTGAAGGGCGATATCGCCCCAGATCAGGTCCATTTCGTTTATGGTGATTTCGCGCAGCGTGGGCGGGTCATCGGCCACGCGCAGCGGTTGCTCATAGGCCAGTGTTGCCAGAACCCGGCTGCGCGCCAGCATGGGCGGCAGGGTGCCGTTCGGGTCAATCCCCGCCAGCACGGTCGCATCAGGGCGCAGGCCGGACAGTTCCAGCGCAACCTCGTATTGTGCTTCATCATCCGTGCGGTTGATGGCGGCGCGCAGGCTGTCGGCGGTATGTGTCACGGATTGATGGGTGAGTTCAGGTGCATCAAACACCAGATTCGCGCGGTCCACGTCGCCACTCTGGTTGCGTTCATATACAAGGCTGGCGCGGGCATCGGGGCTGCGCAAAATCCATTCCTGCCCATGCAGATCAAGCACCTGCTCAGGCGGGAACACGGCTATGACATGATGCGGCTGATAGCTTAGCGCATGAATGTTCAGAACCGCGCCTTGCCAGGTCATGGCACGGTCCGGCGTGTGCAGATGCGGTGAATGCAAGGTCAGGTCAAACCGGTGGGGAAACCCGCCAAGGTCGTAGTCGGATGCACCAAAATTGCTGCTGTGCGCAAGTGTGGCGCTGATCTGCGCATCAAGATTGCGCACCGATATGTGCCAGTATGCGCTGTAGCCGATTGCGGCCAGCAGTATGGTTGCCAATATTATGCGCATCACTTGCCCCTGTTCATCATTGCGTAAAATGTGTTTACACCTTGCGTATAGGAAAGGGCCAGTCACATGCTGCGGCGCAAGTCACTTTGGGTATTCGGGTACGGATCGTTAATATGGGATCCGGGTTTTGCGTGGTCCAGTCGCCACATCGCGCGGCTGGACGGGTATGAGCGGTCTTTTTGCATGCGATCGATTCATCATCGCGGAACAGTTGCGCACCCCGGTCTGGTGCTGGCACTGGACAGGGGGGCAGGGCATTGCGAAGGGGTCGCGTTCGAAATTCCCGCCCGGATTGCGGATGAAACGTTGGAATACCTGCGTGCACGGGAACTGATTTCTGCCGCGTATCTGGAAAGCCGTGAATCCCTGCACCTGCGTGACGGACGCCGGATTGATGCTGTCACCTATGTGATTGACCGCGCGCATGACCAGTATTGCGGCGGAATGGATCTGGAAGAGCAGGCGCAGATCATTGCGCGCGCCGTTGGCGGGCGCGGGCCGAATTGCGACTATCTGATCAACACGGCGGCCCATCTGGGGGAACTGGGGCTGCGTGACCCGCAGCTTGACTGGCTGGCGCAGCGGGTGCGTGAAATCGGTGCCGCGCCCGTGAAATGATTTGCGACAGATCAAGGTTTCTGACGCTTGTTTCAGCTAAACTGAAAGGACGTCAAAACAGGAGCATTGAATGTCGCATACCCCGCACGAACTGGCCGAAGAATTCCCGCAACATGTTGATCTGATTCATCGCCTGAAAACTGAAGACGCGCATTTTGCCCGGCTTGCTGATCAATATCATGACATCAACCGTGCCATTCATCGTGCCGAAACACTGCTGGAGCCTGTTTCCGGTGACCATGAGATAGAATTGCGACGCAATCGTCTGGCCCTGAAGGATGAGATTGCGCGTATGCTGAACGCGGCATCCGCGTAAGTGGTGGCTGGCGCTGCGTGCGGTGTGTGTGCACCCAGCGCCTTTTGCCTGATCACCAGCAGGGCTTAGCTGGCGGCAATCACATCGGCCTTCTGCGTGCCCAGCCCTTCGACTGTCAGCGAAACAACATCGCCCGGTTTCAGAAATTGCGGGGGGGACATACCTGCCGCAACCCCTGACGGGGTGCCGGTTGCAATAACGTCACCGGGCAGAAGTTCCATGAAACGGGACATGTAGGACACGATCTGTGCAACAGTGAAAATCATATCCGCTGTTGTCGAATCCTGCCGCGGATCGCCGTTGACCGAAAGCTGCAACCGCAGCGCCTGAGGGTCTGGCACATCATCGGCCGTGACCAGCCAAGGACCGATTTTGCCAAAGCCGGGGGCGGATTTTCCCTTGATCCATTGCCCGCCACGGTTTTTCTGAAAATCGCGCTCGGATACGTCATTGACCGCGCAATAGCCCGCGACATACTCCAGCGCGTCCGCTTCATCGACATATAATGCGGGTTTGCCGATGATGATGCCCAGTTCAACTTCCCAATCCGTGCGGGTGGCCCCGCGCGGAATGATGATCGGGTCTTGCGGGCCTGCAAGCGATGATGTGGCCTTGGAAAATACCAGCGGCTCTTTGGGTTTTTCAGCGCCGGTTTCTGCGGCATGGGCTGCATAGTTCAGCCCGATGCAATAGAAATTGGGAACATGCGCCAGCGGCGCGCCAATGCGCACGGGCTGGTCAACCACAGGCAGGGTGGCGGGGTCGATCTGTGCCAATTGCGCCAGTGCGTCCAGCGACACAGTGTCGCCGCCGAAATCGGCGGTCACACCGGACAAGTCGCGCAAATTGCCCTGAGTATCCAGACAACCGGGTTTTTCCTGCCCTTTCGGGCCAAAGCGAAGTAATTTCATGATGCGATGCTCCGTTGGTCGCGCTGTGCAGCCAAAGACCTATAGCGTTGTTATGCCAGATGGAAGCGCAAGGCTGGTCAATTCTGGCCTGAAGCAGTCATTCGCGCTTGGATAAAGCGCGCGCTATCGGTGGGCCGGGGTCTGCCGATCCCACGTTCTTAGAATGCAGTTTATGCAAGCTGCATACCCCTGCGTTCAAAGGCTTGGACTGACATCAGGTCATCGGCAGGCCGCGGGACGGCCCGCCGATGGCGCGGCGGCCTGCGGCCTTTGCTCCGCGCCTTTGGGCTTTACCGATGTCAGCTTCAGGCCATGCGCCTATCCCGTGGCGATTGCTTCCAGTCTGTCGCGGTCCAGCTCACCGGGAACGATGGTTATGGGAACTGGCAGCGAACCGGAACTGCGCACCAGTTGCGTGACGATGGGGCCGGGGTTGTTGCCTTCGGTGCCCGCCCCCAGAACCAGAAACCCGATATCGGGATCATCCTGTATCTGGGCCAGCACTTCTTCCACCGCGTCGCCTTCGCGGATGACAAGTTCGGGGTGCAGCCCCTTGCGGTCGCGCATCCATTTGGCAAAGACTTCAAAATGCGCCTCTATCCGCTCTCGGGCTTCGGCACGCATGACATCGGCCACACCGATCCAGCCCTGAAATTCTTCAGGGCTTATGACGGACAGGATCTGCACCTCGGCACCGGTTTTGGCGGCCCGCAGCGCCGCAAAGCGGATCGCATTCAGGCATTCGCGGCTGTCGTCCAGTACAACCAGAAATTTGCGCATGACGCTTTCCTTTGCTGATAATCCCTGCATCTTGACCAAATAGGCGCGGGCTGTAAACACCAAGCCTGCACCTGCGTCAGGCCCATGCCACATCCCCAAGAAAGATATACCCCGCCCCGTAGATGGTTTTTATCAATCGCGGGTTACGCGGATCTTCGCGCAGTTTGGTGCGCAGGCGCGATATGCGCACATCCATGGCGCGATCAAAGCTTTCGCCAGCGCCGCCGCCTAGCGTGTCCAGCATTTGCGTGCGCGAGATCAGGCGCTTGGGGCTTTCCAGAAACAGGCGCAACACTTCACCTTCGGCATGGCTGAACGGGGTTTCCAGCCCCTGATCGTCGATCAGCACATAGCGGTCGAACTGCGCAACCCAGCCGTTGAAATGCGCGGTCTGCGGGCTGGCGCTGCCGGCGGTGGCGGGCTTGCGCAGCCTTGCGCGGATGCGGGCCACAACTTCGGCAGGGTCAAACGGTTTGATGATGTAGTCATCCGCGCCCAGTTCCAGACCTGTCACGCGGTCCTGCACCTGCGCGCGTCCCGAAATGATGATGATTGTGGCCCCCGATTCCAGCGCAAGCCTGTGCACCAAGGCCAGCCCGTCGCGGTCCGGCAGGCCCAGATCCACCAGACAGACATCGGGCGTGACCTTGCGCAAGGCAGCTTCAAATTCGGTTGCGCGCGCATAGGCCGAGGTCTGAAACCCTGCATCCTGAAGGGCCTGTGACAGGATCTGCCGGATTTCGGGTTCATCGTCCAGAATGGCGATATGGGCAGTCGTCATGCAATTCCCTCCAGGGTGAAGCGCAGGTCTTGGGGGCCGAACGGCTTTGTCAGAACCGGAAACTCTGTTGCGGCTTCGCGGTGCAGCTTGTCGTAGGGCGGCAATGCGGTCATCAGGCAAAGCCGCATGCGCCCGCGCCCGCGCAGGGCACGCGCAAGATCCAGCCCCGACAGCGTGCCGGGCAGGTTTATGTCCGACAGCATGATGTCCAGATCCGGCAGGTCCGCCAGCGCCAGCGCCTCATCCGCAGTGGTTGCCTCGATTACGGTATGGCCCATATCGCACAGCATGGCACGCACGGATTCGCGGATGCTTTGCGTGTCTTCGACCAGCAGCACAAGCCCTGCCTTTGGCGTGATGCGGGTGTTTACAACCGGTTTGAACGGCAGGCGCAATGTCACCTGCGCGCCCCCGTCCGGCCGGTTTGCCAGCCGGACGGTCCCGCCTGACAGCGTGATCTGGTCATAGACCATAGCCAGCCCCAGACCGGACCCTTCAGCGCCCTTGGTGGTGAAAAAAGGATCAAGCGCCTTGTGCAGCGCTTCGTCGCTGAACCCGGTTCCGGTGTCTGTCAGGGTCAGTTCCAGCCATGTATCGGCCACTGTTGCGACTGTGACTGCGATATGTCCCGCCTTGCCTGTCATCGCGTCACGGGCATTCAGGATAAGGTTCAGCAAACTGTCCTGCAACACGCCCTGATCCAGCATGACATGCGGCAGATCGGGCGTGATCTGCACATCAAGGCGCAAGTTGTCGGGCAATGCGGGGCGGGCCATCAGGGTCAGGTCTTGCAACAATGCGCGCAGGTCCGTGGGTCTTGGTTGCAACTGCCTGTGGCCGGAAATCGATGCAAGCCGTTCCAGCAACACGCCCCCGCGGCGCGCGGCGGCAACGGTCGATTGGACAAGCTGCGCCATGTTAGCAGGCAGGCCGCTGCGCCGCATCAGTTGCCCCTGTAATCCCAGAATGATGGTCAGAAGGTTTCCGAAATCATGCACCATGCCTGATGACAATTGCGCGGCCAGTTCGCGTTTGCGCGTCTGGGCAAGGGCGGCGCGGGCCTGTGTTTCCTCGGTTACGTCCATCGACATGATGTAGATGCCGTTGATCGGCCCATCGCCCACGCGGTCAGGTGTCAGGGCCAGCCGGATACGTCGCCCGCTTTCATCATGGGTGAATTCATGCACGGCGTTTTCGCCCGCCAGTGCGCGTTCCAGCAGCGGCAGGATCTTGTCATAGACACTGCCCAGAACCGCCTGCGCGGGATGGCCCACAACATTGCGCGGCAGGCCGGGAAAAATGGATGACAGCCGCCGGTTGGAAAACGTATAGCGCAGATCGCAATCCATATGCGCAATATGGGCAGGCATCATTTCCGTGGTCAGGCGGGTGCGGGCTTCCATTTCTGTCAACTCGCGCTTGGTCTGCTCCAGCGCGGCGTTGCTGGCCGCCAGCGCGCGGTTGGTGGCCGCCAGCCGTTCGGCATGGGCCAGCAATTCATCGGACAGTTCCTCGGACCGCGCGCGCAGCAACCCTTCTTGCAGCTTCACTTCGGTGATGTCGGTATAAACGGTAATCCAGCCGCCTTGTGGCAGGGGGGCACCTTCGACGCTGATCCAGCGGCCATTGGCGCGCAGGCGTTCCATATAATGGGGAACAAAGGCGCGCGCGGCCTCGACGCGCTTGCGCACGGCTTCTTCCTGATCCTCGACCGGGCCGTATTCCCCGCGTGACACCAGATACCGGATCGTATCTTCAAAGGCGACACCGGGTTGCACCAGCGTTTCGGGCAGTTCGAACATTTCCTGATAGCGCTGGTTGCTGACCGACAGCCGCAGGTTGCTGTCGAAGATCGACAAGGCCTGCTGGATCATGTTCAGGCCCGCAGCCATCAGATTGATGCGGGTGCTTTCCGTCAATGCCACGCCTGTTTTCTCCCGGTCCATACCTGCCTGAACCCTAGACTGCCCACGCCCCGTTCGGAAGCCCCCAACATCGCGCGTTACAATTCGTAAGGTTTGGGCAAAACTGCGGAAAGAATCACAACGCCACATGACGGCACACGATCGGACATGGCAGAGCAAAAGCGGCAAGAGAGGGGGCCGCCTTCGCATAAACCAGCCCGACAGGAGGACGAGGAGGAGCTTGCCTGTGACGACCACAGCAACACCGACACCCGCACCGGACGAGCTATGCTCGGTTCCTGCGCTACTGGCACGCAATGCCGCGCGATATAGCCTGCAAATGGCGTATCGCGAAAAGGAGTTCGGCATCTGGCAAAGCTGGACATGGGCCGAAACCAACGAACATGTGCGCGCCATGGCACTGGGGTTTCTGGCCCTTGGTATGAAACAGGGCGATTATGTTGCCATCATTGGCCGGAACCGTCCGGCCTTGTATTGGTCGATGGTCGCGGCGCAATCCGTGGGCGCCATCCCTGTGCCGCTGTATCAGGACGCGGTCGCAGAAGAGATGGCCTACGTGCTGGACCATTGCGGCGCGCGTTTCGTCGTGTGCGGTGATCAGGAACAGGTCGACAAGGTGATCGAGGTGCAGGAAACGGTGCATTGCATCGATGAAATCCTGTATCTGGATAAGCGCGGCATGCGCAAATATGACCACAGCCATATGAACTGGCTGGAAGATGTCATGCGCGAAGGGCGGGCAGCCCAGACCCGGCTGGAACCGGAACTGGACAAGCGCATTGCGTCACTGGGCTGGGACAGCACATGTGTCATGCTTTACACATCAGGCACAACCGGCAAGCCCAAGGGTGTGGTGCTCAGCAATCGCAACATCATCATCACATCCAAAAACAGTTCGGAATTCGACAATCTGCGCCCCGGCGATGAAATTCTGGCATATCTGCCCATGGCATGGGTGGGCGATTTCATCTTTGCCATCGGGCAGGCCTATTGGACGGGGTTTTGCGTCAACTGCCCTGAATCCGCACAGACCATGATGACGGATCTGCGCGAGATTGGGCCCACCTATTATTTCGCCCCGCCGCGCATCTTTGAAACCATGCTGACCACTGTGATGATCCGCATGGAAGATGCATCGCCCATCAAGCGGCGGTTGTTTCATCATTTCATGGATTTTGCGCGTGATGTCGGCCCGAAATTGCTGGATGGCAAACCTGTCACGGCAATGCAGCGGCTGAAATACGCGCTTGGCAGCATTCTGGTATTTGTCCCGCTGAAGGACACCCTTGGCCTGCGGCGCATTCGCGTGGCCTATACCGCGGGCGAGGCGATCGGGCCGGAAATCTTTGATTTCTACCGCGCCCTTGGCATCAATCTGAAGCAACTTTACGGCCAGACCGAAGCCAGCGTGTTTATCACCCAGCAACCGGATGGCGAAGTGCGGTCCGACACCGTCGGCGTTCCGTCGCCGGGTGTGGAAGTGCGCATTGCGGATAATGGCGAGGTTTTCTACCGCTCTCCCGGCACGTTTGAAAGCTATTACAAGAATGCAGAAAGCACGGCATCGACCAAAGACTCTGAAGGGTGGGTGGCCACGGGCGATGCAGGTTTCTTTGAAGAAACGACCGGCCATCTGCGCATCATCGACCGTGCCAAGGATGTGGGCAAGATGGTTGATGGCGGCATGTTCGCGCCCAAATATGTCGAAAACAAACTGAAGTTCTTTCCGAATATTCTGGAAACGGTCGTTTTCGGAAACGGGCGCGACCGTTGCGTGGCCTTCGTCAATATTGACCTGAGCGCTGTTGGCAGCTGGGCGGAACGCAACAACATTGCCTATTCCAGCTATCAGGAACTGGCAGGGTTGAAGCCCGTTCTGGATACAATTCAGGCCCATGTCGAGCAGGTCAACGAAAGCATTGCGCAAGACAAAATGCTGTCTGGCTGTCAGGTGCACCGCTTTTTGGTGCTGCACAAGGAGCTTGACGCAGATGACGGGGAAATGACCCGCACGCGCAAAGTGCGCCGCCGCATCGTCGAGGAGAAATACGCCGACCTTATCGACGCACTCTATGCGGACAAGGACAGCATCTATACCGAAACCGAAGTCACCTATGAAGACGGGCGCAAGGGCAAGCTGAAAGCGACGCTGGAAATTCGCGATGCCAAAGTTTTCGGCACGGTCGCACAACAGGTGGCCGCAGAATGAACGGGCAGGGGGGAGTGATGCTCGATACCAATCCAGACGAGGGATACACCACCGCAGACGGGCGCAAGATCGGGGGCGTTGCGATGGAAATGCGCAACATCACCCTGCGCTTCGGGGGTGTTGTGGCCATCAAGGACATCAGTTTTGACATTCGCTGGGGGGAAATCCGCGCCATCATCGGCCCCAACGGCGCGGGCAAATCGTCGATGCTGAACGTGATTTCCGGCTTCTACCATCCACAGGACGGAGAGGTTATATACAAGGGCTACAAACGCCCGCGCATGCGCCCCTATCAGGTGGCGCAGCAAGGAATTGCGCGCACGTTTCAGAACATCGCGCTGTTTGAAGGCATGAGCGTTCTGGACAACATCATGACGGGGCGCTTGCACCACATGAAGGCGAACATGTTTCAGCAAGCCATCTGGTGGGGACGCGCGGCCCGCGAAGAGGCCGAGAACCGCGAGCAGGTCGAGAAGATCATCGATTTTCTGGAAATCCAGCATATCCGCAAAACGCCCGTGTCACGCCTGCCATATGGCCTGAAAAAACGGGTGGAACTGGCGCGCGCACTGGCGGCCGAACCCAGCATTTTGCTGCTGGATGAACCCATGGCGGGCATGAATGTCGAAGAAAAAGAAGACATGTGCCGCTTCATTCTGGATGTGAATGACGAATTCGGCACCACCACTGTGCTGATCGAACACGACATGGGCGTGGTGATGGACCTGTCCGACCGTGTGGTTGTCATGGATTACGGCAAGAAAATCGGGGACGGCACCCCTGACGAGGTGCGCAACAATCAAGAAGTCATCAATGCCTATCTTGGCGTTGCACATGACTGAACAGGCGACAGACCGCAGGGGAGGGGGCAGACATGCCTGATACGTTACTTTTCGCACTGGAGGCATCCCTGAACGGGCTGACGGCTGGCGTGATGTATGCGCTGGTGGCGCTTGGTTTTGTGCTGATCTTCAAGGCCAGCGGCATTTTCAATTTTGCCCAAGGGGTGTTGGCGCTGTTCGCGGCATTGACGCTGGTGGGCTTTCAGTCCGGCCAGATACCGTTTTCGCACCTGATCAACGCCATGCTGGGCACAAGGCTGCATCATTTCGGCTGGAACATGCCCACGGTGCTGGCCATTCCGGCAACGGTTCTGGTCATGATCGGGCTTGCCATTCTGGTGGAACGCTTCATCCTGAAGCATCTGGTCAATCAGGAACCGATTATCCTGTTCATGGCGACCATTGGTCTGGCGTATTTTCTGGAAGGGTTCGGGGACATCATGTGGGGCGCCGAAGTGAAGGCGCTGGATGTGGGCCTGCCCAAGGGCATGTCCATGGCCGTGGATGAGGCAACCTTCAACTGGTTCGGTTATGGTTTCTATATTGACCGGCTGGAAATATGGGCTGCGGGCATCGCCGCCGTGCTGGTCGCAGTGCTGACAGTGTTTTCGCAATACACCAAGCAGGGCCGCGCCCTTCGCGCAGTGGCGGATGACCATCAGGCCGCCTTGTCGGTTGGTATTTCGCTGCGCTTTATCTGGGTGCTGACATGGTCGATCGCGGGGATTGTGGCGCTGGTTGCAGGCATCATGTGGGGGTCAAAATCCGGTGTGCAGTTTTCACTGTCGTTGATCGCCCTGAAGGCGCTGCCGGTGCTTATTCTGGGGGGCTTCACATCCATCCCCGGCGCGATTGTGGGCGGGCTGATCATCGGTGTGGGTGAGAAACTGTTCGACTTCTTCATGAACCCCATCATCGGGGGCGCTACCGAGAACTGGTTTGCCTATATGCTGGCGCTGATCTTTCTGCTGTTCAGGCCGCAGGGCTTGTTTGGCGAACGCATTATTGAGAGGGTTTGATTCATGCTTTACCGTGAAGCGGGCGATTACAAGACAAGCTATGTCGCCGACAGCCAGACCTTTCCGATAAAATTTGATCGGTATGGCTATTACGTCCTTCTGGGCTTTGCTTTTCTGGTCATGCCGCTGATCATCAACGATTACTGGGCCAATTCGATTGTTGTCCCCTTCCTGATCTATGCGATTGCGGCATTGGGGCTGAACATCCTGATCGGCTATTGCGGGCAGTTGTCGCTGGGCACCGGCGGGTTCATGGCTGTGGGGGCCTATGCCAGCTACAAGATGATGACGGCATTCCCTGACCTGAACATCATTTTCGTCATCATCATCGCAGGCATGGTGACAGCGTGTGTCGGCGTGTTGTTCGGCCTGCCATCCTTGCGCATCAAGGGGTTCTATCTGGCCGTTGCCACATTGGCCGCGCAGTTCTTCCTGATCTGGCTGTTCACGCGCACTGCATGGTTCTACAACTATTCGCCCACCGGTATGATTTCCGCGCCGACCCGCGAAATCTTCGGTGTGCCCGTCACTGGCCCGCGCGCATCTGCGGTGTCGATGTATATGATCTGCCTGTGCTTTCTGGTGGCCAGCGCATGGCTTGCGCGCAACCTGACGCGCGGCAGTCTGGGGCGCACATGGATGGCCATCCGCGATATGGATATTGCGGCGGAAATCATCGGGGTGAACCCGCTGATTGCCAAGCTGACAGCTTTTGCCGTGTCCAGCTTCCTTGTGGGTATTTCCGGCGCGCTGCTGTTTACCGTGTATCTGGGTGCCGCCGAGGCAGGCGAGGCGTTTGGCATCGACAAGTCATTCCTTGTTTTGTTCATGGTGATCATCGGCGGGCTTGGCTCCATATTCGGGGCTTTCGCGGGGGCGGCCTTTTTGATCGTCGGGCCGGTTTTGCTGAAGCTTTTGCTGGTCAACAGCTTGGGCTGGCCCACCGATCTTGCCGCGCATCTGGAAATCATGATCGTGGGGGCGCTGATCATCGTCTTTCTGATCGTTGAGCCGCATGGCATCGCGGCACTGTGGCGCACAATAAAAGAGAAACTGCGCCTTTGGCCCTTCCCATACTGATTGGGGCGGGCTGATCTTTCGAACTGTCATCCATATGGGAGGAGAACCGATGAAGATGACCAAACTGGCCGCGACGCTTGCGGCGACCATGGTAGTGGCTGGCCCAACGCTGGCCGAAACACTGCACTTTCCGTCACTCAGCTACCGGACGGGGCCATTTGCGGCAGGGGGCATCCCCTTTGCTGACGGGTATTCCGATTACCTGACGCTGATCAACGAACGCGATGGCGGTATCGGGGGTGTGCCCATCCGGCAAACCGAATGCGAAACCGCCTATAACACCGAACGCGGGGTTGAATGCTACCAGTCCATCCGCAACGATAACCCGCTGGTGTTGCAGCCGCTGTCCACGGGCATCACCTATCAGCTGATCCCGCGCACCATGGAAGATGGCATTCCCATGCATACCATGGGCTATGGCCGCACATCTGCGGTGAATGGCGAGGTGTTCAACTGGACCTTCAACTACCCGGCCAACTACTGGGACGGGGCCAGCGTGATCATCAACTACCTGCTGGACGAAAACGATGGCAGCCTGGAAGGCAAGAAGATCGCGCTTCTGTATCACAACTCGGCTTACGGGCGCGAACCGATCCCGACATTGACACGGCTTGGCGAAACCCACGGCTATGAGTTGGTGACAATCGGTGTGGACAGCCCCGGTCAGGAACAGGGCAGCCAGTGGTTGCAGATCCGGCGTGAACGGCCCGACTATGTGGTGATGTGGGGCTGGGGCGTGATGAACCCGACCGCGATTCAGGAAGCCGCGAATATCCGCTTTCCGATGGAAAACTTCATCGGCGTGTGGTGGTCCGGTTCGCAACAGGATGTGCGGCCTGTAGGGTCGGGCGCGCATGGCTACAAGGCGCTGGCAATGCACGGCACCGGCACGGATTACCCGATCTATGATGACATGCAGCAATATGTCATCGACGCGGGCAAATATGCGGGCACGGGCGATGAAGTGGGCACAGTGCTGTATTCGCGCGGCATGTATGCAGCCATGCTGGCGGTAGAGGCCGCGAAGAAGGCGCAGGAAATCCACGGTGTGGCCGCGATTACACCCGCAATGATGCGTGACGGCATGGCCAATCTGGAAATCACCGAAGAGCTGATGGCCGAACTTGGCCTGCCGAATTTCGGCCCTGCCTTCTCGGTGGCGTGTGAAAACCATGGCGGTTCCGGTGCGGCGATGATCCAGCAATGGGACGCAGAAGCCGGTGAATGGAACCTGATCACCGACTGGATTTCCCCTGATCGCGACTTGATCATGGAAATGGCCATGGATGACAGCGTTGCGTATGCGGCTGAAAACGACATCACCCCGGCCTGTCTGAACTGATAAGCACCAAAGGTTCCGGGCATGCCCGGAACCTTACCCCACCCTTGAACGCGAAGGCCCAATGCCATGCTTGATGCAAGCCCCACGCAGACGACCCTTCTGGAAGTCAACAATATCGAAGTGCTTTACAATCATGTCATTCTGGCCCTGAAAGGTGTCAGTCTGGATGTGCCCAAAGGTGGTATAACGGCCATACTGGGCGGCAATGGCGCGGGCAAATCGACCACATTGAAGGCGATTTCAAACCTGATACATTCCGAACGGGGCGAAGTCACCAAGGGCAGTATCCTGTATGAAGGGCGCAACGTGGTCGGGCTGGACCCTGCTGATCTGGTGAAATCCGGTGTCGTGCAGGTGATGGAAGGCCGCCATTGTTTCGAGCATCTGACGGTCGAAGAAAACCTGCTGACCGGCGCCTATACCCGCACCGACGGGCGCGGCGCTGTGGCTGCGGAACTTGATCTTGTGTATGAATATTTCCCGCGCCTGAAGGAACGCCGCAAAAGTCAGGCGGGCTACACCTCGGGGGGCGAGCAGCAGATGACCGCCATCGGGCGCGCGCTGATGTCGCGTCCGTCGATGATCTTGCTGGATGAACCGTCCATGGGGCTTGCCCCGCAACTGGTGGAACAGATTTTTGAAATTGTCGCACGCCTGAACCGTGAACAGGGCGTGACATTCCTGCTGGCCGAACAGAACACCAATGTTGCACTGCGCTATGCGCATACCGGTTTCATTATGGAAAACGGGCGTATCGTGATGGAAGGCAACGCGCAGGAATTGCGTGAAAACCCCGATGTGAAGGAATTCTATCTAGGCATGTCCGACAAGGGCCGCAAAAGTTTCCGCGATGTGCGCAGCTATCGCCGCCGCAAGCGCTGGCTGGCGTGATCCTTGCCTGCCACACTTCGTTTTTCCGCTGTTCGTTTTCCCGCCGTCCCGCAAACCCCAAAAGGCACAGCCATGACCTCGTTCGACCCTTTGGAAACCCGATCACAGGATGCGCGTTGCGCTGATTACGCCATTGCCCTGCCAAAGGTGATTGCGGCTGCGATGAACGCGCCCGCAATGGCGGCACATCTGGGCCAACTGGATGCAGGCCGGATCATTGACCGCGCGGCGCTGTCGCGGCTTCCGGTCTTGCGCAAATCCGACCTGACGGGCGCGCAGGCGGCAAAACCGCCTTTTGGCGGGCTTACGGCGGGCACGCCCACCGCGTTCGAGCATGTCTTTCAATCCCCCGGACCGATTTACGAACCCGGACGTGTCTTGCCCGACTGGTGGCGGTTGGGGCGGTTCCTGCATGCCAGCGGGATAGGGCATGGCGATATTGTGCAGAACTGTTTTTCTTATCATCTGGTGCCTGCGGGCATGATGTTTGAAAACGCCGCGCGTGCCGTGGGCGCCACAGTATTGCCTGCGGGCACCGGCCAGACCGAATTGCAGGTTATTGCCGCGCGCGACATCGGCACCACGGCCTATGCGGGAACACCGGATTTCCTGAAGATCATTCTGGACAAGGCCGACGAGATGGGAATTGCCTTGTCCATCACCAAGGCGGTGGTGGGGGGCGGCGCGCTGTTTCCGTCCTTGCGCGAGTTTTATCAGGCGCGCGGCATCACCTGCCGCCAGTGCTATGCCACCGCCGATCTGGGCAATGTGGCCTATGAAACCGATGCCATGGATGGCATGGTCGTGGATGAAGGGGTGATTGTCGAAATCGTGCGCCCCGGCACCGGCGATCCCGTCCCCGAGGGCGAGGTGGGAGAAATTCTTGTCACCACATTAAACGCCGATTACCCGCTGGTCCGCTTTGCGACGGGCGATCTAAGCGCGGTGCTGCCGGGGCAAAGCCCCTGCGGGCGCACCAATATGCGCATCAAAGGCTGGATGGGGCGCGCCGACCAGACGACCAAGATCAAGGGCATGTTCGTGCGCCCCGAACAGGTTGCGGCCCTTGTGGCCCATCATGATGAAATTCACCGCGCACGGGTTGTTGCCACGCGAAACGGTGAAAAAGACGTGATGACCGTGCGGATTGAAACCCGCGCATCAAATCCGGCATTGTATGAGGCGAGCGTGCTGTCTACCCTGAAGCTCAGGGGTGAGGTCGAATTGGTGCCGCCGGGATCATTGCCCAATGACGGGCTGGTGATAGAGGATTTGCGCCGTTACGACTGAATACCCCGCACGCGTGTCAACATTGGGGGTGTCATCATGCGCTTGGGTTTTCTGGTTCTGTTCGTTCTGCTTCTGGTCAAACCGCTATATGCAGGCGGGTTGGCACTGGTCATTGCGAATGACAGCTATGACCATGCCCCGAACCTGCGCGGTGCCGAACAGGTGCTGGACCTGACCGCCGCATTGGAAACAGCAGGGTTTCAGGTTGTTTCCGGGCAAAACCTGACAACTGAGGAAATGCGCGCGCAACTGTCCGGCAGTTATGCGCAACTGCGCCGCGATGGTGCGGACCGTGTGATTGTGGTGCTTGCCGGTCATTTTGTGCATTCGCGCAGTGGCGCATGGTTTCTGGGGGTGGATGCGGATGAACCGGGTCTTGCACAGGCTGACGGGGCAGGGTTGCGGCTGGATGTCATCATGGAAATCGCAAGCGGGGCTGCGGATGCGGCGCAACTTTGGCTTGCGGGTGCCGATCTGTCACGCGGCAGCTATGGCGACGGGCTGGATGGCGGGTTGCCGCCACGCTTGCTGGTGCCGCAGGGTGTGGGCGTTGTGCGCGGGCCGGTGCCGCAGGTGGTGCAGGGCGCGCGCGCCATTCTGCGCCCCGGTGCCATTTTGTCCGATGTGGTTGACCAGACACGCAACCTGTCGGGCGAAGGCACGATTTCACCGCTTGTGCCGTTCCTGCCGTCAGGTTTTGCGCCGCTCGCGCGTGCAGATCGTCAGGCTTGGGCGGATGCCCAGGAAACCGACACGGAAGCCGCCTATCAATCCTATCTGGACCGCTTTCCCAATGGTCTGAATGCGCAGGCCGCGCGGGGTGCCCTTGACCGTTTGCGCAACAGCCCCGAACGTATAGAAGACGCATTGGCGCTGACGCGCGATGAACGCCGTGCCATTCAGCGTGATCTGACCACCATGGGCTTCAATACCCGCGGCATTGACGGGTTGTTCGGGCCGGGCACGCGCGGGGCTATCCGGGGCTGGCAGGGCGGCAACGATCTGGATGAAACTAGTTTTCTGACACGCGAACAGGTGATGCAGCTTGCCGGGCAGGCCGCCCGCCGCACAGCCGAGATCGAGGCCGAGGAACGCGCCCGCCGCGAAGCCGCCGAACGCGATGACCGTGCATTCTGGGATGCCACGGGTGCCGGCGCGGATGAGGCGGGCTTGCGCAGCTATCTGGACCGGTTCCCCGAAGGTATATTCGCAGGTCTGGCGCGCGACCGGCTGGAGCAGATGGAAGGCGCCCAACGCCAGCAGCGCGACCGCGCCGCATGGGAGCAGGCGCGCAGGCGCGACAGCGTCGACGCCTATGAAAGCTATCTTGTGGCATGGCCAGAAGGGGAATTTACCGCAGAAGCCCTTGCCCGCATTGATGCGTTGGACCCGCCAACTGCGCCGGACCCCGAAGATCAGGCCCGCGCCGATGCACGCGCCGTCGAATCCGCGCTTGGTCTGACAGGGCCGACCCGTGTGCTGATCGAGCAGCGATTGGCGCGAATGGGGTTTGACCCGGGCGCAACCGATGGTGCCTTCGATGCAGATTCCCGTCAGGCGATCGAACGCGCGCAGCAGCATTTTGATCTACAGGCCACCGGCTATGTCACGCAGGATCTGATTACGATGATGCTAAGCGACACGTTGCGCAGTTTCTTCGATTGATGGGGCCTGATTGCTGATCGGGGTGTAATCGCGGGCCGCAAGTGTCTTGTCGGGGTTGGTGCAATCCTATAGATCGCATCAACCCCGAACCCCACAAAGCCCGAACCCCTGAAAGGATGCCGCGCCATGACAATGCCCAGTGATGACCGCCTGATTGTTGCCCTTGATGTGCCCAATGCCCTTGCGGGGCTGGAACTTGCACGCCAGCTTGGCGATACGGTCAGTTTCTACAAGATCGGGCTGGGCATGCTGACAGGTGGCGGGCTGGCGCTGGCCAATGAACTGAAACAGGAACATGGCAAACGCATATTTCTGGATATGAAGTTCTTTGACATCGGCGCAACTGTTACAGCGGCCGTGCGCGGGATTGCACAATATGATCTGGATTTCCTGACGGTGCATGGCGATCCGCATGTCGTGCGCGCCGCGCGCGAAGGGGCGGGCGGGTCCAACCTGAAAATCCTTGGGGTCAGTGTGCTAACATCGCTGGACCGCGCTGATCTGGATGATGGCATGATCCAGCCCGGTGATATTGCCGAAATCACGCTGGAACGTGCGGCCCGTGCCTTGGCCGCCGGTGCGGACGGGGTGATTGCCAGCCCGAATGAGGCCGCCGCCATCCGCGCGCTGCCAGAAGCTGCGGGCAAGCTGATTGTCACACCGGGGGTCCGGCCCGCAGGCGCCGATCTGGGCGACCAGAAGCGCGTCGCCACACCGGCGCGCGCCCTGAGTGAAGGGGCGGATCATATTGTCGTGGGCCGGCCCATCTGGCAGGCCACCGACCCAAAGGCGGCCGCGCGTGCGGTGCTTGCGGAAATTTCGGGCGCGTAAGCCGTTTCCTGCACGCGATTGCACAGATCAGCGCGCGTGGCCTATCGCTGCAATGCGCGCAGCTTAGTGTTTTGCAGACCAGCTCATAGACACGCGCGAGCGGGTGTAGAATTCGCCCATAAGCCCCAGAACCAGCGCGCAAATGCCAAACACCAGCGGGTAATAAACCCAAGTGTGCATCGGGTTGTAATTGATAAACGCATAGCCGCGCGCCTGATCAATGGCATGGAACAAAGGGTTCCACATGAAATAGGGCAGCACGGATTCAGGCAGCGTGTTGGCCAGAAAAAACTTGCCGGACGCCACCATGTTCAACCTTGTGTAGAACATGGTGATCAGCTTGCTGGCACTGGGCATCCATGGCTTTATCGCATACATGACAACACCGATGGCCAGCCCCGCGAACCAGACGGTCAGAAACACCGCAAATGTCTGAATGGGCTGATAGATGGTCAGCGGTGTCCAAAGCGCGTGATACAGAAACAGCAGCACAACCACGGTCACAACCTGAATATACAGTTCTGCCAGCGCGGCGCCGCCGATGGCAACAATCGGGTTCATGGGGCGGTGCTTCATCATCGCGGATGCCGGCCCTTCGGCCCCCGCGACAGCCCCGATGACCTTGACATGCGCCATGAACATGAACACGCCTGTCATCAGATACAGCAGCACATCCCCGCGCACGGCCGCCGCGCGCATGCCTGCAAACAGGAAAATTGCCATAAAGACGGCAACCAGGATCAGCGTCTGCGCGATATTCAGCAACAGTCCGATAATGGCATTGCCGTGGTTTTTGCGCACATTGCGCACACCCTGATTGAAAATCAGGTGCAGCGTTGTAAAAAACTGCGCCCAGATAGAGTTGCGCCCTGAAGAAGAATACATTTTCTGCGCTCGTTGTTTCGGTGCGGGTTGCGCAAAAACGCGCCTGTCTTCCAAAGCAACGTAGCGCGAAACAGCGATTTGGGCAATCACCCTTGCACCCCACCCTGACATTTGCAACATGAACAGCGCACAGCAAAGGATCACATAATGGCGGCTATTGATTTTCATAAGATCGAAATAGAGTTTCGCGCGCTTGCCTTGCAGGCAGGCGATGTGATCATGCAGATATATAACCAGCCTGATTTTGATATCCGCACCAAATCCGATGACAGTCCGGTAACCGAAGCGGATGAAGCCGCCGATGCCATCATTTCTGCGGGGCTGGCGCGCGCATTTCCCGGCGTCGCTGTGGTGACGGAAGAACAGGCCCAAAGCCATGGAACCAGCGCAGATGTGTTCATTATCGTGGACCCGTTGGACGGCACCAAGGAATTCATCAACCGGCGTGGTGATTTCACTGTCAATATTGCCTATGTCGAACATGGTGTGCCGCTGCGCGGTGTGGTGTATGCGCCCGCCAGGAACCGCATGTTCTATACCCACGCCGACGGGCATAGTGTGGAAGAAGCAGGCCCGTTTGCACATGACACCCAAGGTGAGCTGCGCGATTTGCAGGTGCGTCACGCGAATATGGCGGCGCTGCTGGTGGTTGCGTCGAAATCCCACCGCGATCAGGCCACCAATGATTATATTGAAAAATACAATGTTGCCGATCTGTGCAGTGCGGGGTCATCGTTGAAATTCTGCCTTGTCGCCACGGGCGAGGCCGATCTGTATCCGCGCCTTGGTCGGACAATGGAATGGGACACTGCCGCAGGCGATGCCGTGTTGCGCGGCGCAGGCGGGCGTGTGGTGACATTTGCGGGGCATGATGTGCTGGCATATGGCAAGCCCGGTTTTGAAAACCCGTTTTTCATTGCCGCCAGCCCGACCGTTGACTTGCTGCCCTGAAGAATTGCGGGCGGTGATTGCCGCCCGCTTGCATTTGCGATGCGAAAACCCTGAAATTGCCACCTGCGCCCCCTGATTTGACCCCAAACCTGCCGCATTTTCCCTGTTAACCATTCTTTAACAAAGACAGGTTCAACAGAATGGAGCGACAGATGAAGCGCAAGGTCACCAAAGCAGTTTTTCCGGTTGCAGGTATGGGCACACGATTCCTGCCCGCGACAAAATCGGTTCCCAAAGAAATTATGACACTGGTGGATCGTCCGTTGATCCAATACGCGATTGATGAAGCGCGCGCCGCAGGTATTACCGAATTCATCTTTGTCACCTCTCGCGGCAAAGGGGCGCTGGAAGATTATTTTGACCATGCGCCGGAACTTGAAAACTCGCTCCGGGCCAAAGGCAAAACCGAACTTCTGGAAACGCTTCAGGCCACGAATATGGACAGCGGCGCAATCGCCTATGTGCGCCAGCATCAGGCCCTTGGTCTGGGTCATGCCGTGTGGTGCGCGCGTCATCTGGTGGGCAATGAGCCCTTTGCGGTGTTGCTGCCTGATGACGTGATTGCCGCTGAAAAGCCCTGCCTTCAGCAGATGATCGAGGCATATGAGCAAACCGGCGGCAATATGATTGCGGCCATGGAAGTCGCGCCCGACAAGGCGTCCAGCTATGGCATCATGGATGTGCCCCCTGCCATTGGCCCGATCCTGCCCATGTCAGGCATGGTTGAAAAACCTGCACCCGGCACGCAGCCGTCCAATCTGGCAGCCATCGGGCGCTATGTTTTGTCACCCGATATCATGCGTCATCTTGACCAGATCAAGCCGGGCGTGGGCGGGGAAATTCAGTTGACCGATGCGATTGCGCGCGAAATTGCGGAAAAACGCAATGTCTACGGGTTCCGCTTTGAGGGGCAACGCTATGATTGCGGGTCCAAGGCGGGGTTCTTGCAGGCCACGGTCGCCTTCGGGTTGGCGCGCGCTGAACTGCATGATGAACTGAACGAATTCCTGACCGATATGATGACACAGCGCCAGGCCGCACAATAACCCACGCGCTGCGATATGGTATACGCCGGTCAGGTTGAAAGATTGTGATTGTAGGTGGTTGTGCTGAAGGGGATGCCCCAAGGCGCGGAGCAAAGGCCGAAGGTGGCCCACGCCATCGGTCTGGCCGTCCCGCGGCCTGCCGATTTGGCTGATGGCAGGCCAAGCCGTTGAACGCAGGAATATGCAGCCTGTATAAAGTGAACTTCACTGGCGTCGGATCGGCAGACCCCCGCCCACCGTTGGCGCGGGCTTTGTCCAAGCGCGAATGTCTGCAAAAGGCCAAAAATTGATCAGCTCTCGTGGGTCCACATGAAATGACAATACTTTACGGCATGAACAAGGGACGGGCATATCGCGCGCCCCTTTTCATATGCGCGGCAATCCCCTGTTTGGGCTTGCCTTGCGCCCGAACTGTGGCATGACTGACCCATGCTTGACCCTGTCCCGTTATCACAAGATCGCTGGTTTGATTTTCGCATGCGCTGGAAACGCCGCCGCCTGCGTGCGCGCGCCATAGCCAAGGCGCGGGAATTGACGGTGTTGAAGCGTGGAACATGGGCGCGCAGTGACATCTTGCTGTTCTGCACCATCCGCAACGAACGCGAGCGTATTGACTGGTTCCTGACCCATTACCGTAAACTGGGTGTCGGGCATTTCCTGTTTATCGACAATGACAGCACCGACGGCACGCGGCAGGTGCTGCTGGATCAGGCAGATGCGTCCGTGTGGCAAAGTGGTGCCAGCTACAAACAATCGCGTTTTGGTATGGACTGGATCAACGCGTTGATGCTGCGGTATGGGTCGGGGCAGTGGTGTGTCGTGGCGGATGCGGACGAATTGCTGATTTATCCGCATTGGGAAACACGGCCCTTGCCTGCGTTGGCCGACTGGCTGGACATGCAGGAACAGCCAGCGCTGCCCGCCATGATGCTGGATCTATACCCGCAAGGCCCGCTTGGTGCCCGTCGCTGCCCCGTAGGGACAGACCCGGTGCAGGTTCTGAACTGGTTTGACGCGGGAAATTACGTCATCCAGCATAAACCCTTGCTGGATTGCCTGCTGATACAGGGCGGGCCGCGGGCAAGGACCTTTTTCAAGGACACGCCGAACCGCGCGCCCACATTGACGAAATTGCCGCTTATCAAATGGAGCTGGCACAACGCATGGGTAAATTCCACGCATTCCATCCTGCCACGATCGTTGAACCGTGTGTATGACCGCACGGGTGGCGAAACTATCGCGGGCGCATTGCTGCATACCAAATTCCTGCATTCGATCGTTGAAAAAGCCCCTATTGAGAAGGCACGCGCGCAGCATTTCGGCAACGCACCGGTGTTTGACAGCTACTATGATGCTGTGTCACAGGCCCCTGTTCTTTGGTGTGATACCTCCACCCGGTTTGAAGGGTGGCAGCAACTTGAACAGCTTGGCCTTATATCGCGGGGTGGATGGGCCTGATTGGTCACGGGTGTTCGTTTAATTCATGAATTACAGGATGAAATATTGCAAGTTTTGATCCCGTTGGGCAAAGCTGAACCGAAATCCAAAGCCATGGGCACACAAAGCATTAAAGGTGCCGGGCCAGTTTTGTATGAGTGTGCGGTATGAATGCAATCAGGGCGCAACTTAGACTGCGTGCGCAGCGTCAGACTAAACTGATGCGGGCCTTGCGCAAGAGTCTGGAATTGAAATCACGTGTCAACCGCACGGCGGATATCCGGCACGGTGATATTCTGGTATTCACCACATTGCGCAACGAACTGGTGCGGTTGCCGTATTTTCTGGACTATTACCGCGCGCAGGGGGTGGGGCATTTCCTGATGGTCGACAATGCATCAGATGATGGCACCACCGAATATCTGGAAAGCCAGAAAGATGTCTCGGTCTGGGTGACAGGGGCCAGCTACAAGGCGTCGTGTTTCGGGGTGGACTGGTTGAACCATCTGCAATGGCGCTACGGGGCAGGGCACTGGACGCTGGTTGTGGATGTTGATGAATTTCTGGTCTACCCGTTTTGTGACACACGCCCGTTGCATGCCCTGACCGACTGGCTTGAAAGTCAGGGGCGAAAGTCGTTTTCGGCCATGTTGCTGGATATGTATCCCAAAGGGCCAGTGACCGCGCATCCTTATTGCAGTGGTCAGAACCCGTTTGAAATTGCGCGCTGGTTTGACGCCTGCAACTACTCGTTCAAGCGGAATGGAAAGATGCAGAACCTTTGGATACAGGGGGGCGTGCGGGCGCGCGCGTTCCATGGCGACAGGCCCGAACAGGCACCGGCACTGAACAAGACACCGCTTGTGCATTGGTCACGCAAATATGCCTATGTCAGTTCCACGCATATGCTGCTGCCGCGCGGGCTGAACAAAGTGTATGATGACAGCGGGGGCGAGCAGGCATCAGGCGTGCTGATGCATGCCAAGTTTCTGGACACGATTGTTGCGAAAGCCCGCGAAGAACTGGTGCGCGGGCAGCATTATGCAGGCAGTCGCGAATATGCGGCCTATGACCGGGGCCTGCAGGATCAAGGGGATTTGTGGTGCGATTTCTCGACCGAGTATATCAACTGGCGTCAACTTGAAATCCTTGGCCTGATGTCGAAAGGAGACTGGGCATGAGCACCGATCCCCATCCGACACAAGCGGCGCAATCAGGCCCATTGGGAATCGTCATGTTGTGCCACACGGCCTTGCACCGTGCAGCGCAGGTGGCGCAGTTCTGGCTGGCGGCGAATTGCCCGGTTGTCATTCATGTTGATCGTGCGGTCAGCACTGCCCAGATGGACGCGTTCAAGCAGGCGCTTGGCCCGAATCCGCTGTTGCGTTTCAGCACGCGGTTCCGGTGTGAATGGGGCACATGGCCGATTGTCGCCGCAACGCAGGCCGCATCCGAGCAGATGCTGAAAGAGTTTGCACAGGTCGAGCATGTGCTTTTGACATCTGGGTCATGCATTCCGCTGCGCCCTGTCGGCGAACTGGTCGACTGGCTGGAACAGCGCCGCGATGTGGATTTCATTGAATCCGTGTCCATTGGTCATGCATCATGGATCAAGGGCGGGCTGTCCGAGGAACGCTTCACGCTGTATTTCCCACTGTCATGGAAGCAGCGCAAATGGGCGTTTGATCTGCTGGTGAACATCCAGCGCCGCTTTGGCATACGCCGTGACGTGCCGCGCCCGTTGCAGCCGCATATGGGGTCGCAATGGTGGTGCCTGTCGCGCAAGACATTACAGGGTATTCTGAACCATCCCAAACGCGCGCGCTATGACAGGTATTTCAAGGGCACATGGATACCCGATGAAAGCTATTTCCAGACCATGGTGCGCATGGTGTCCGACCGCATCGAAAGCCGGTCGCTGACATTGGTGAAATTCGACCGCAACGGCCGACCCAATTTGTTTTATGACGATCACCTGCAACTTCTGCGCCGTTCGGACTGTTTTGTTGCCCGCAAACTCTGGCCGGATGCGCAGGGGCTGTATGATTTCTTTCTGTCCGGCCAGACCATGCGCGAAACCCCGATTGACCCGCAACCCGCCAAGATCGACCGCTATTTCGAACTGGCGGCCAAGCAGCGCAGCGATGGGCGTGCGGGTCTTTATATGCAAAGCCGCTTTCCGCTGGATGAGAGCATCAACGCCAAGACCGCAGCGCCCTATTCGGTGTTTTGCGGGTTTCAGCAGTTGTTTCGCAATTTTGATTTCTGGTTGGGGAATGCGGCAAACTGCCGTGTGCATGGCCATCTTTTCGCGCCGGAAAAAGCAGAGTTTTATGGCGGTGCCAAGGTCTATCATGGTGCCATCAGCAATTCAGCGGCGCTGCGCGACTATAACCAGCGTATGTTTCTGGCCAATCTGATCTGGGCAACCCGTGGCGAGCGGCAGTGCTTTTCCTATAACAGTCGTGACAAAATGACGCCGGACCTGAACTGGTTCATGGCCACAGATCGCAACGCGCAGATTTCCGTCATCAGCGGGTGTTTCATTCTGCCTCTGTTTCGCGGTGATTATAAGGTTGATGATGTGCTGGGCCATATAGGCTGGCTTCAGCGACGAGAGCAGGAGTTTATCGCCATCCTGCAATCAAAATGGACGTCCGCGGATATCAGGGTCTGGACCCTGGCCGAGTTTTTGCAAGACCCGCAACGCCTTTTGTCCGAAACCGTCCGCGCGGCCTTTCCCGATGCAATGCTTGAAGAAGATAATCTGCCGCAGACCGGGTCTTTGGACGGGTTCGAGGATTATCTGACCCATTTGCGCAATCTTGGTTTGCCGCCTGTCTTGCTACAAGACTACAAGCGCTAAACGTCAAGGCTTGGAAAGACACATGACTGCATCACCGGAATTCACCTATTTTGTCGTATTCGCTGAAATGCGCACAGGATCCAACTTGTTGGAATCAAACCTGAACGAATTTGACGGTCTGGAATGTCTGGGCGAAGTGTTCAACCCGGCCTTTATCGGCCATCAGGGCTGTGATGAAATGCTGGGTGTCACGCAAAAGCAGCGCGACCTGAACCCGTTTGCCTTGCTTGATGCTATTCGCCTGCAAGACGGGCAGGCGGGGTTTCGGTATTTCCACGACCATGATCCCCGTATCCTGAATATAATCATGGAAGACCCGCGCTGCGCCAAGATCGTGCTGACGCGCAACCCGTTGGACAGCTATGTGTCCCTGAAGATTGCGCAGGCTACGCAACAATGGAAGCTGGGCGATGTGAAGACAAAGCGCAGTGCGCAGGTCACATTTGACCCGGTGGAATTTGAAACCCACGTCACGCAGTTGCAGGCGTTTCAACTGCGCATCCAGCGTATGCTGCAAACCTTTGGCCAGTCGGCGTTCTATATCGCCTATGAAGATGCCAATGATCTGGATGTGTTGAATGGTCTGGCCAAATGGCTTGGCAGTGCGGCGCGTATTGAAAAGACATCCGGCAAGCTGAAACGCCAGAACCCCGAACCCTTGGAACAAAAGCTGACAAATTTCGATGCTGTGCGCGACGGCATGGCGCGGCTTGATCATTTCAATCTGTCGCGCACGCCGTGTTTCGATCCTGCCCGTGGTGGCATGGTCTGGGCGTATCGCGCGTGCCGCAGCGTGCCCTTGGTCTATGCACCCCTCAGCGGCGGGCATGACGGTGACATACTGGACTGGATGGCCCTGATTGACGGATCAACCCGCGACAAGTTGTTGCATCAGTTCAGCCCCGAAAGCTGGCAGCACTGGTTGCGCGACAATCCCGGCCATACGTCCTTTACCGTGATCCGCCACCCGCTGGAGCGCGCGCATGATGTCTACCGCCGTCAGGTGCTGCACGGGGCGCGCGAGAATGTGCGCCAGTTCCTTGCGCGTATCTATGATGTCACCTTGCCAGAAAAAGGCGCATTGCCCGATGATTACGGACCCGAAGACCATAGGCGCGGGTTTGCGGCGTTCCTGCGCTTTGTCCATGCCAACCTTAATGGCCAGACCGGCATGACAACCCATCCTGCATGGGCGCTGCAATCAGACCTTATTGCCGATATTGCATCGCGCGGGCCGATCCGGCATGTGCTGCGCGAAGACGGGTTGCAGGATACATTGACTGTATTGGGGCAGGGAACAGGGCGCGAATTGCCACCATTCGCCCCGCCATCCCGCACATACAGGCTGACGCTTTCAAGTATTTATGACGCAGAAATAGAATCACTGGGCCGCGCCGCCTATGCCGAAGACTACGCGCGCCTTGGATATGCGAACTGGCAGGCCGGACCCCAATAGGCTGGCCGCAGCATAGGCAGGCCCAAAGGCTATGCCGCCTTGATCGACTTGTCGCTGTTCAGGATTTCATACAGCTTCGACGTGTCGTCATTTGAGCGCAGCTTGTTGCAAATATCAGAATTGCGCAATGTTCTGGACACAAAGGCCAATGCCTTCAGATGCTCGACCCCCGCAGACCGGGGCGCAAACAGCGCAAACACCAGATCCACCGGCACCTTGTCGACAGACGCATAGTCCAGCGGTTTGCCAAGACGCAGAAAAACGCCAACCACGCGGTCCAGCCCTTCAAGACGGGCATGGGGCAGGGCGACGCCATGTCCGACACCGGTGGGCCCCAGGCTTTCGCGTTCCTGCAACGCCTCTATCGCCAGATCGGCATCGATTCCGTAAACGGACTTGGCGACATCGCCCAGGGTTTGCAAAAGGCGCTTCTTGCTGGTGGTGGATCCAAGCGCGCGGACCGCACCGGGGGTTAGCAGGGTCGACATGTCCATCTGTCTTGCTCCGTCAAAAAAAATGCCGCGCCTGACGCCGGTGTCAGGCGCGGTGTTTACGGAATCCGGGGGTTAATTCTGCGGATCAATCCAGCCGATATTGCCGTCCTCGCGCCGGTAGACGACATTCAGACCGCCATGACGCTCATTGCGGAAGACCAGAACTTTTGTATGCGACAATTCCATCTGCATAACGGCTTCCCCTGCGGAACATGATGGAATTCGGGTTTCCATCTCGGCAATGATAATCGGCTGAAGCGAGTCTGCTTCGACCGCGCCATCATCTTCATCTGATGCGAGGATATACGAGGGTGCGCCGGCAAATTCAACCGGGCTTGTGCGGTCGCGGTGATGGTCTTTCAAACGGCGTTTGTAGCGGCGCAGCTGCTTGTCCAGCTTTTCGCGGCAAGCTTCAAAAGCGGCATATATTTCATGGGCTTGCGCCTTTGCCTGCGCGGTCAGTCCAGTGGACAGATGAAAAGTGGCTTCACACACGAAAAGATGGGCATCTTTGGAAAAGACGACCACGGCTTCGGTCGGGCGCTGTTGGTATTTTTCGACCAGTTCGCCGAATTCGGCCTTCACATGGGTTTGCAGGGCTTCACCGATTTCAATATGTCTGCCACTAATCTGATAGCGCATGCGCCTCTCCTTGCTAAAAAGCGGGTAGGCGGGGCCTGTCCCGCGGGGTAATTCTGCGCTTTTCGCACCAGTGCCCGAAACAGATTTTTCATCCCTGACGCTCACCGGTGGATTGCCTGTTTTGACCATTTGGCGCTTAATGGGGGTATCTTGTCAATGCTTTCGACCAACTCTTTGTGCAGGCAGGCGGGGGTCCGCGTTCAGTCCAGCCGAAACTCTGCCCCAAGATAAACGCGGCGCACATCTTCATCGGCGACGACCTCGGCGGGGGTGCCGCTTTTCAGGACACTGCCATCATGCAAGATATAGGCACGGTCCACGATGGCCAGTGTTTCGCGCACATTGTGGTCGGTGATCAGCACGCCCAGCCCGCGGGTTTTCAGATCCGCCACCAAGGCGCGAATCTCGCCCACGGCAATCGGGTCCACCCCGGCGAAGGGTTCGTCCAGCAGCACATAGCGCGGATTCGCCGCCAGCGCGCGCGCGATTTCCGCGCGCCGCCGTTCCCCACCCGATAACGCAAGGGCAGCCTGATCGCGCAGATGTTCGATGGAGAATTCCTGTAACAGATCTTCCAGCCTGTCGCGCCGCGCTCGTTTGTCAGGCACGCGCAGTTCCAGAACCGACATGATGTTCTGTGCCACACTCAGCCCGCGAAAGATCGACATTTCCTGCGGCAGATACCCCAGCCCCAGACGTGCGCGGCGAAACAACGGCAGGCCCGTGGCATCGCGCCCGTCAATGCGCACTGTGCCCCCTTCATGTTTGACGATTCCCGCAATGCAGTAAAAGCAGGTTGTCTTGCCACACCCGTTCGGCCCAAGCAGCGCCACCACTTCACCGGGATGCAGCGTCAGCGACACATCCTTGATGATGACGCGCTTGCCATAGCGTTTCTGAAGATGCGTGATTTCCAGCTTCTGGCCGCTGGCCGGACTGCCATCAGCCGCCGCAGACGGCAGGGGGGCGTTCTTGTCGATTATCGGTTGATCGGTCATTGCAGCGTCAGGGATTGGTCTGGATCAGGGTGCGCACATTCCCTTCCATCCGGCCCTGTTCGGTGTTCAGATCGACAAACAGCGTGTCACCCGTCAGGACATTCTGCCCTTGCGTCAGCAACACTGACCCTTGCATGCGCACAGTCCCGGCCGCAACTTCATATATAGCGGTCTGCCCTTCGGCGGCTTCATCTGCGGTAACCAGTGTGACGCCGCCATATGCTTCCAGCCGTTCGATTCTGTTGTCCCCGGCCGCGTCATAAATGATTCTGATTTCAGGGGCGGACAGCCGCATATCGCCCTGTCCCAGCACAGCGTCGCCGGTGAATATGGTTTCGCCTGTCTGGTTGTTGACTTGCAGGTTTTCGGACGTGATCTCGACCGGCAGGCCGCGAACATTTTGCAATCCCGAAAAACTCAGCCCTGTGCCTTGTGCCGAAACCTGGAATGGCTGCGCTGTAAGGGCAAGTCCAACCCCAAGAATAAAGCCCAAGATCCTGCGCTGATGCACTATGCCTGCTCCCTTAATCTGCCGGAATATATAGAAGCCTGACATCACCGACGAAATCAAGCAGATATCCGTTTTCACCGCTTTCCAATGGTGTGATCGTCAGGGATTGCGCGCTGATTTCACCAGGCGGCCCATGACCGAAAACACCGCCGGTGCCTTCAATTCTGGACCGGTCCAGAAAAGTCCGTAGCATCGGCATGGTTATCACATACCCGCTTTCGTCTTCCAGTTCCACCGTGCCGGTCATCGTCAGCAGGTTTGCCATCTGGTCCAGATGCCCATGCTCGGACCGGAACGCAACTGTGCCATCGACGCCGAATTCTGCTGTTCCATCAGGGTCTTCCAGCGTCAGTTCCACCGGATCACCCGGTTGCGGGTTCGCGGGCGACCGCACCGTGCGTGCATCAATGGTTATGGCCGTGCCATCGGTTGTGACGGTCGCAAAACGTGCAGTACCGATGCGCGGCTCGCGTGTCAGTTCCTCAATGTCCAGATTTGCCAGCGCAACGGCCTGACTGGGATCAACGCTGCGCGACACCAGAAAGATTGTGGACAACAGCAGTAACGCCCCGAATGGCAACACCAGACGCAATGTCAGGGACAGGCCGGAGCGCCAATTTGTTGGGGTGCGCGACATTTCAGGGACAGGCCTTAATGCGAGAATATGTCGATGTCGGGCCAGCCTGTCAGGTCCAGTTCCGCCCGCGTTGGCAAAAAGTCGAAACAGCGTTGCGCCAGATCACTGCGCCCTTCGCGTTCCAGCATGGCATCCAGAATATCGCGCAGACGGTGCAGATACAGCACATCTGACGCGGCATAATCCTGCTGCGCCTGAGTGAGTTTCGCAGCCCCCCAGTCCGAACTTTGTTGCTGTTTGGAAATATCCACGCCCAGAAGTTCGGTCAGCAGGTTTTTCAGCCCGTGGCGGTCCGTATAGGTGCGCACCAGTTTCGATGCGATCTTGGTGCAATAGACCGGCGCCGTGGTCACCCCGTAGCTGTGACGCAACAGCGCAATATCAAAGCGTCCGAAATGGAACAGCTTCAGCGTGTCGGGGTCCGTCAGCAACCGTGCCAGATTGGGCGCAGGCTGAATATCACGCGCCACCTGCACCAGATGCGCATGCCCGTTTCCGTCGGACAGCTGCACCACACATAGCCGGTCACGATGCGGGTGCAGCCCCATCGATTCGCAATCGATTGCAACAACAGGGCCAAGCTTCAGATCATCCGGCAGGTCATGGGCATACAAGTGAACAGTCATCGGCGCCTTCCATTACAGCTTTGTGCGGGGCTAGGCGGGAATGGCGTGGAAATCAAGACATATGACATCGCAACACTGCCGCAAAGTCATGTTGATGTGATGTTAATTGTGCTTTGTGCAACAGCCGGGCGCTGTATGATGGATGATATGACAGATTCTGCTCCGAAAACACTACTGCGCAAGACCGCAGGCTATACCCGTGCGGAACAACGTGCGGATGCGGCTGTGCATGTCATCGGCGTGCTTGGGGCCATTGTTGCGGTTCCGCTTATTATTGGCGCGGCGTTACTGTTTGGCCATGACAGCGATCAGCCGTGGGCGTTTGTGGCCGTTTCGGTGTATGGGCTGGCGTTTCTGGCCATGATCAGCGCATCCGCGCTGTATAACCTGACACCAAATGCGGGGTTGAACTGGCTGTTCCGGCGGCTGGACCATTCGGCCATTTATATCAAGATCGCGGGCACATATACGCCATTCACGCTGATACCGGGGCAGGGCCTTTGGCTGATGATGGGGCTGTGGGGGGCCGCGCTATGCGGGGTGGTCCTGAAATGCCTGTCGCCCGAACGGTTTCGCTGGGCAGCCCTTGCGTTGTATCTGGGTATGGGCTGGGTCGGTGTGCTGATATTGCCGCAAATGCTGGCAAGCCTGCCGCTGGCAACCGTTATTCTGATTATCGCGGGCGGTGTGGTCTACACCTTGGGGGTGGGGTTCTACCTGTCAACGCGGTTGCTGTTTCACTACGCCATCTGGCATGTTTTCGTGCTTGCCGCGTCATTCCTGTTTTATGCAGCCGTGATGGTGCTGGTTGTGAACGGGACCGTGCACTGACCTTAAGCGGGGTGTATTCTGGCCATCACATCATTCAGCACGCTTGGTCTGTCCGTCATCAGCCCGTCAACGCCCCAGTCCAGCAAGGTCTGCATCTGTGCGCTGTCATTCACGGTCCAGACCTGAACATGAACCCCGCGACGATGGGCCGCTTTCAAAAAGCGCGGCGTGACCAGCGGAATGCCCCGCCAGTTCAGCGGCACCTGCACAACGGCAAAATCGTCCAGCGCAAGCGGCAGGCCCCAACCGGCAGCCCATAGCCGTGCAACCTGCATATGCGCAGGCGACCACAACAGATCCGGTCCCAGCAATTGGCGCGCGTGATCTGTGCGCGCGGGGTCAAACGCCCCGACGCACACCCGTTCCAGCGCGTTCAGGCGGGTGATCACGCGGGCCAATGGCGCAACAACGTCCAGCGACTTGGCCTCGATCGCGATAAAAAGGTCTGGAAATTCTTCCAGAATATTCTCTAGGCGCGGGATGGATGCACCGTTTCTGGTGCGAATGGTCTGCAATTCTGCCCAGCGTGTCGCGGCAATCTGGCGCGTATCACCACAAATGCGGTGCAGGCTGTCGTCATGATGGACCACAACAACCCCGTCGCTGGTGGCATGCACGTCCAGCTCGACATGCGTATAGCCCAGTTCAACCGCATGCCGGAACGCAGGCAGGGTGTTTTCCTCGGCTTCCAGCGCGCCGCCGCGGTGGGCAAAACAGCGCGCGCCGGGGCTGGTCAGAAAGGGGTGGGTGCTTAATCGTGCCATGGGCGGCATTTTGCGCCTTTTGCGCGCGGTGTCGAGTGGGGTGAGATGCGCGGGCGCAGAAAATCCTGTCCGCACGGCGTGCCATCTCATCCTAAAGGACAGATTTGCCAAGGGGCATCGTCAATGCAATGGTGTGTCCTGTCGCAGCAAGCAGGGCCAGAATCATGCGCTATCGCCACGATCAGATTCCCGAAATCGCCCTAGGCTGGCATCACGACGGGCGCGGGGCAGCGCTTGCAACCGTGATCCAGACATGGGGGTCCGCGCCGCGTCAGGCGGGCAGCCAGCTTGCAATTTCAGGTGATGGCGAAATCATGGGGTCGGTGTCTGGCGGCTGTGTCGAAGGCGCGGTCGTGATGGAAGCATTGGACGCGTTGCGCGCAGGCACGCCGCGCATTGTGGAATTCGGGGTCAGCGATGACACGGCGTTTGAAGTGGGGCTTGCCTGCGGGGGCACCATCCGCATTCTGGTAGAACCCGTTGGCGACACAGCGCCCGCGCTGCCACCCGCCCTGCTGTCCGATATTGTCGCGGCCCGTGCCACGCGCCGCGCGGTCGCATGTGTGACGGATCTGGTGACATGGGCGCGCTGGCTTGCGGGGCCAAACGACAGCAAGCTTGCAGCGCAGTTCCGCGCTGACCGGTCTGGCCTGAATGATGCAGGCCAACTGGTCACGCTGCACAACCCGCCCTTGCGGCTGGTGGTCGTAGGCGCCGTGCATATCGCGCAGGCGCTGCTGCCCATGGCGCGGCTGGCGGGCTATGATCCGGTATTGGTAGACCCGCGCGAAGCGTTCGGTGCGCAGGCGCGCTTTCCGGCTGAGAGTATATCCCATGACTGGCCTGATGACGCACTGGCCGCCATCGGGCTGGATGCGCGCAGTGCGGTTGTCACGCTGACGCATGATTCTAAGCTGGATGATCCGGCCATCATTGCGGCGCTGCAATCAGATGTGTTTTATCTGGGCTGTCTGGGGTCCACGCGCACCCATGCCAAACGGCTGGAGCGGCTGCGCGCCGCCGGTCTGGATGATGCGCAACTGTCGCGTATTCATGCGCCCGTGGGGCTGAATATCGGTGCCAGAACACCGGCAGAAATTGCGGTGGCAACGCTTGCGCAGATCACACAGGCGCTGCGGGGCGCGCGGGCATGAAATTCGGCCCCGTTCCGCTGTCACTGGCCGAAGGGGCCATTCTGGCGCATTCCGTAACGCTTGATACAGGCCGCTTGCGCAAGGGAACGCAGTTGACGGACAAGGACGTGACCACCCTGCGCGCGGCGGGGCTGGACCATGTGACGGTCGCGCGGCTGGACCCTGAGGACATCAGCGAAGATGCCGCAGCGCTTGCTGTGGCGCAGGCATTGGTGCCCGCTCCGGCCGCGTGCGGGTTGGCGCTGAAACCGGTTGGCACAGGGCGGGTCAATATCGTGGCGTTGGGCGCGGGCGTGCTGCGTGTTGCGGGGCCGCAGATCAATGCGCTGAATGCGGTTGACCCTGCCATCACCTGCGCGACCCTGCCGGATTTCATGCGCCTTGATCCCGGCGGCATGGTCGCCACGGTCAAGATCATTCCTTATGGCGTGGCGCGTGCCGCGGTGGCGCAGGCATGCGCTGCGGGGCAGGGCGCGTTACGCGTATTGCCGCCATTGCTGAAATCGGCCAGCTTGATTCAGACATGGGTGGACCCGTCCGCAGATGGCCGCAAGGGGCATGCCGCGACCAAAGCGCGGCTGGACCGGCTGGGTGTCGCGCTGGATGCAGGCGCGATGGTTGCGCACCGCATTGACGCGCTTGCGCAGGCATTGGCGCAGGCAAGCGGGGATCTGCTGCTGGTGCTGACAGGGTCCGCGACATCGGACCTGTATGACACCGCCCCCGAAGCGCTGCGCCGTGCAGGCGGGCAGGTGATGCATTTCGGCATGCCGGTTGATCCGGGCAATCTGCTGTTTGTGGGGCAGCTTGGGGGGCGTCCCGTCATCGGCCTGCCCGGTTGCGCCAAAAGCCCTGCGCTGAATGGCGCCGACTGGGTTCTGGAACGCATAATCTGCGGGCTGGGCGTCACTGCCGCCGACATCATGGGCATGGGGGTGGGTGGCTTGCTGAAGGAAATTCCGACCCGCCCGCGCCCGCGCCGCCATGGCGAAACGCCCGCGCGCGACTAAGCCTAAGGTGGCATATGCGGACTGGAAATTTTCGTGTTTAACTTGCATCCAAGCGACATATGGGAGGAGCCAGATGACCAAGGTAACAATGACAGTGAATGGCCGGCAGATGTCCGCAGATACGGAAGGGCGCACATTGCTGTCCAGCTATCTGCGCGATCTTCTGGGCCTGACAGGCACGCATGTGGGCTGCGATACCAGCCAATGCGGGGCCTGTGTGGTGCTGGTGGACGGCAAGGCGGTAAAATCCTGCACGGCTTTTGCCGGTGATCTGGACGGGGCCGAGGTTACAACGGTTGAAGGTATGGCAAACCCTGACGGCAGCCTTGGGCGTATCCAGCAGGCGTTTCAGGATTATCACGGGCTGCAATGCGGCTTCTGCACGCCCGGCATGGTCATGTCCACTGCCGCGCTGCTGGCCGATAACCCCACGCCCACAGAAGAGGAAGTTCGCCACTATCTGGAAGGCAATATTTGCCGCTGCACCGGATACCAGAACATCGTGCGGGCGGTCATGGCCGCATCAGGGCAGGATGCGGCCACGCTTGCCGCCGAATAAATTTATTTGGTGCATGTCGTCCATGCGCCGCCACCAGATTTCTTGAGGAGGAAGAAATGCCCAAAGATGACGGCATTGGCGCCAGCACAAAACGGCGCGAGGATGTGCGGTTTCTGACAGGGAACGGCAAATATACAGATGACATAAACCTGCGCGGGCAATCCTATGTGCATTTCCTGCGCTCGGATGTGGCGCATGGGCGCATCAATGGGATCGACACATCTGCCGCCGAAGCAATGGATGGCGTGCTGAAGGTGTTTACCGCCGCTGATTTCGAATCTGCGGGCGGTCTGCCTTGTGGCTGGCAGGTGACGGACCGTTTCGGGCAGGTGATGCAGGAACCAAAACACCCTATCCTGGCCGAAGGCAAAGTGCGCCATGTGGGTGACCCGATTGCGGCAGTGGTGGCCGAAACCTACGAACAGGCGAGAGATGCGGCCGAGGCGATCGAGGTTGACATTGAAGCGCTGGAGCCGGTGATCGACATGAAAGCCGCGCTGGCCGAGGGCGCGACCAAAGTGCATGACGACCTGACCAGCAACCTTTGCTATGACTGGGGCTTTGTCGAGGACAACAAGGACGCGGTGAATGCGGCGTTTGAAAGTGCCACGCATGTCGTGTCGTTGGAATTGACCAATAACCGCCTTGTCGCCAATCCGATGGAACCGCGCGTGGCCGTGGGCGATTATGACCCTTGGGGCGACAGTCACACGCTTTATACCACCAGCCAGAATCCGCATGTCATCCGGCTGCTGATGGGCGCGTTCGTTCTGAACATCCCCGAACACAAGCTGCGCGTGGTGGCCCCTGATGTGGGCGGCGGGTTCGGGTCGAAAATTTATCACTATGCGGAAGAAGCCTTTTGCACCTATGCGGCGAAAGTGCTGAAGCGACCCGTTAAATGGACATCATCGCGGTCCGAGGCATTCATTTCCGATGCGCATGGCCGCGACCACAAGACGAAAATCGAACTGGCGCTGGATGCAGACCACAATTTCACCGCACTGCGCACCGAAACCTATGCGAATATGGGGGCGTATCTGTCCACCTTTGCACCGTCGATCCCTACATGGCTGCACGGCACCCTGATGGCGGGCAATTACCGCACGCCGCTGATTTACGTCAACGTCAAGGCAGTGTTCACCAACACAGTGCCGGTGGATGCATATCGCGGGGCAGGGCGGCCCGAAGCCACGTTCCAGATTGAACGACTTGTGGACAAGGCCGCGCGCGAACTGGGCGTGGACCCGATTGAGTTGCGCCGCAAGAATTTCATCAAGGCCGACCAGTTCCCGTATCAGACGCCGGTTGCGGTGGTCTATGACACGGGCAATTACGACGCCACAATGGACAAGATGCTGGAATTGTCGGACTACGCAAATTTCGAAAAACGCATGGCGGAAAGCAAAGCGCGCGGCAAGTTGCGTGGTTTTGGCATTGCCCATTACATTGAAGCCTGCGGTATTGCGCCGTCAAACCTTGTGGGCCAGTTGGGTGCGCGGGCGGGCCTTTATGAATCGGCATCCGTTCGGGTGAATGCAACAGGGTCGATCAGTGTCTATACCGGCAGCCACAGCCACGGGCAGGGGCATGAAACCAGCTTTGCCCAAGTGGTCGCTGAAATGATCGGGATTGATGCCAACAGCATTGAAATCCACCATGGCGACACGTCGAACACACCGATGGGCATGGGCACCTACGGGTCACGGTCCTTGGCCGTGGGCGGGTCCGCCATTGTGAAAGCCACGAACAAGATCATCGACAAGGCCAAGAAAATCGCAGCCCATCTGCTGGAAGCCGCGCCGGAAGATATTGAACTGAAAGATGGCAAATTCAGCGTGGCGGGCACGGACAAATCGGTGGATTGGTCGGGTGTGACACTGGCGGCCTATGTGCCCCATAACTACCCGCTGGAAGATCTGGAACCGGGGCTGGAGGAGACGGCGTTTTACGACCCGTCGAACTTCACCTACCCATCCGGCGCCTATGGGTGCGAGATTGAGCTGGACCCCGAGACCGGCAAGATCGACATTCTGCGCTTCATCGCCGCAGATGATTTCGGCAATATCGTCAACCCGATGATTGTCGAAGGGCAGGTGCATGGTGGTCTGGCCCAAGGGATCGGGCAGGCGCTTCTGGAAAACTGTGTCTATGATGATCAGGGCCAGCTTCTGTCCGGCAGTTTCATGGACTACACCATGCCCCGCGCCGATGATGTGCGCGGCTTCACGGTGGACCATAGCTGCATTACGCCCTGCACGCATAACCCGCTGGGTGTAAAAGGTTGCGGCGAGGCGGGCGCGATCGGGTCACCGCCAGCTGTGGTCAATGCGGCGATTGATGCGCTGCACCGCGCGGGTCATACCCATGTCACTCATATCGATATGCCCCTGACGCCCGCGCGCGTCTGGGCGGCGATCAACGGCTAAGGGAGCAGAAAGTCATGTATAATTTCGAACTGGTCAAACCGTCGAGTGTGGCTGAAGCGGTTTCCGCACTGGCCAATGACGAAGCGCAACCCCTGTCGGGTGGCCAAACGCTGATCCCGTCGATGAAGGCACGGCTGAATGCACCTGAAACGTTGGTCAGCCTGACGGGGATTGCCGAACTGAAGGGCGTGTCGCGCGATGGTGACATGCTAACCATTGGCGCGGCCACCACCCATGCGACTGTCGCCGAACAGGCGGCAGCGGATTTTCCGGGTTTGGCGGCCCTTGCAGGCCAGATCGGCGATCCGGCGGTGCGCAACCGTGGCACCATCGGCGGCAGTCTGGCCAATAACGACCCGTCTGCGTGTTATCCGGCAGCGGCCTTGGGGACCGGCGCGACCATCATCACCAACAGTCGCGAAATTGCGGCGGATGATTATTTTCAGGGCATGTTCACCACGGCCTTGGAAGAAGGCGAGATTATTACCGCTGTGCGCTTTCCCATCTCGCAAGCGTCTGCCTATGCGAAGTTCCTGCAACCGGCATCCCGCTTCGCGCTGACAGGGGTGTTTGTTGCGAAATACGCATCCGGCGTGCGGGTTGCGGTGACAGGTGCTTCTGAGAATGGTGTGTTCCGCTGGGCCGAGGCGGAAGCGGCGCTGTCATCAAACTTCACGCCTGATGCGGTTGCGGGCCTGTCCTGTCCTGCTGATGAAATGATTGGCGATCTGCATGGCAGCCCTGAATACCGTGCGCATCTGGTGGGTGTGATGACCCGCCGTGCTGTTATGGCCGCTGGCTGAACGCCACGCCATATGTGCAAATATGAAGGGGGGCAGTGCGCCCCCCTTTTTGCATTTGTGGCTTGGAATTTCGCACTGGATGCTTAGCTTGTGCAGCAACCACTTATGATAGGAGCATTCATGAGCATCGCGCTACATTACTGGCCCACGCCCAATGGCTGGAAAATCTCTATCGCACTGGAAGAAATGGGCCTGCCCTATGATGTCCATTTCGTCAATATCGGTGCGGGGGATCAGTTCAAACCCGATTTCCTGAAAATCGCCCCCAATAACCGCATGCCCGCGATTGTTGATCCCGATGGTCCTGATGGCAAACCAATCTCGATTTTTGAATCGGGGGCGATTTTGCAATATCTGGCGCGCAAGACCGGCCAGTTCTATGGCGATAGCGAACGCGACCGTGTTGCCGTGGACCAATGGCTGATGTGGCAGATGGGCGGTGTCGGGCCAATGGCGGGGCAGGCGCATCATTTCCTGAAATATGCACCCGCACTGGAACCGCCGCAGGACCTGCCCTATGCCAAGGACCGCTACCGCAATGAAGTGACGCGCCTGTATGGTGTGCTGGACCGGCAATTGGCAGATAACAAATACGTCGCTGGGGATTTCTATTCCATCGCGGATATGGCGATCTGGCCATGGGCCACGCTGTGGGAAGGTCAGGACCAAAGCATTGATGACAAACCCCATCTTGCACGCTGGCTGGACGAACTTGGCGCGCGCCCCGCAGTGCACAAGGGCCGCACCCTGGGCGAAGAGCATCGCGCAAATCTGCAAAAAGACCGCGACGCGCAGAAAATCCTGTTTGGCAAACGTGACTGAAGCACCATCCCAAAGGTCCGGCACAGCAAAAGTGCCGGGCCTTTTTCGGGCGCGCTTCTATTTTTCGGATGCAGGCTTGTAGCGCTCGAACACCTTGGCCTGCGCCATGAAGAACACAAACAGCGCGAATGGCAGAACGAAGGTGCGAAAATTGACCCACGCATCCGTCGACATGCTGCGCCAGACCAGTTCATTGGCAATGGCCATCGCCGCAAACATGATGGCCAGCCGTTTTGTCAGCACGATCCAGCCGTCATGGGTCAGCGGCAGCGCCCCTTCCATGACCAGTTCCAGCCAGCTTTGGCCGCGTGCCAGACCAATCCCCAGCAGGATGGCGAAGATTGAATACACGGCGGTGGGCTTCATCTTGAAGAAACGCTCGTCATTCAGCCAGACAGTCAGCCCGCCAAACACCACAACCATGATCAGCGTTACAAGCTGCAACCTGCTAAGGCGACCGGACAGTTTCCACAAGGCGAATGTGGCAATTCCCATGACCGGAATAAACGCGGCCGTCATCAGGATGAAGGCGTCATATTCGGTGCCGCCAATCATATAACTTTGGCCGCGAGTGGTGATATACCCCACGAAGAATGCAAAGACCGGACCGAATTCCAATGCGATCTTGACTGCGGGTGAAACCTGCTTTTCGGACATGTGTATTTCCTGTGTTCAGGCGCAGGGCACCATATGGCCCCGTTCGGGTGCTGTTATCGCGGACACAGGGTCAGGATGCAATGCGCAAGACGACATCACGTCCACGGCGGTTATAACGCAATTCTGTCTCTCCGATGGCGGTAACCTGCCCGCCATCCAGCGATTCGCCCACGCGCACAGTCAAGACACGGCCGTTTGACAAGCGCACCAAAGCCCGCCGGTTCGAGGATGTGCCCATCACACCAATCAGATTGAACTGCCGCAGGTTGATGGCCCGTGCCTGCGTGGCTTCGCGCGACACCGACGCAGAGCTGGGAATATTCGGTTGGGCCGCAGCCGCACTTGCCGTCTGAACCGGCGCTTGCGGGGTGCTTTGTGCGGCGGGGGCGGCGGCTGCCGTGCTTGTCGCGTTCAGGGCGCGCTGCACGGTCGATGCAAACGCGCTTGGCCGGTCTGACGGGCGCAAGGATGCGGCAACCGCTTGCGGGGTTGCATTCTCGATCCGGGGTGTTTGGCGTTCGATGATGGCTTCTGCGCGGGCCGCCAGATCGCTGGGGCGGCTGGCCGGGCGCAACGCACTTAGCGCCAGCCCGCCTGCGGTCGCATCGCCACTGGCTTGCTGGATTTCATCAGTCTGTGATGGTGCCTGCCCTTGCGACTGGTCGGTGTCGGGTTGCAGCGCTTCAGGGCGGCTGGGTGGCACGACGGGCGGCGTGCCCGGTGTGATCACGATCTCCAGATCGCTTTCATCCAAGGCCGCCGAAGCGGTGTCACCGTCGGATGCATCATCCGGCGTGTCCGTCGTTTCAGCCGGTTGGCTGGCTGCATCTTCTTGCGGCAGATCGGGGGCGTCCGGCACGTCAGCGTCTGATGCGTCCGGTTCCGCTGCTTCCGGCTCCGCCTCGGGTTCGGGCGCTTCGGGCAGGGTAAAGCGGACGGGTTTTTCCGGTGGGGCTGTGGTCGGTCGGCCCTGTGTCACGCCAATTTCCAGCGCCTCTTCGCCCGCTGGCAAACCTTGTTCGTCGACAAGTGTGCTGGTGTCCGGCTCGCTGGCGTCCAGGGCCGCCATATCTTGCGTATCTTGCGCTTCAAGTTCGCTTCGCAGCGGTGGCAGCGGGTCTGTGCCAAAAGGTTGGGGGGCTTCAGGGCTTGCTGGCAGCGCCGCGAGTTCTTGTGGCATGATCAATGTCGAGGACCGCAGGCCCGCAATCCGGCCCTGGTCCATCTCGGCGCTGGGGGCGGTGCCGTTTTCGATCTGGGTTGCGTCTTCGTCGGCCAGTGCGGATGTCGATGCACCATCTGGCGTGGTTGCGTCTGTTTCCGGGCCGCGCTCTGCGACATCTTCCACACCAAGTGCGGCCTCGATCGCGTCGGCTTCGGCGGTTGCGGGGTCATCCTCCAGCGGGGCGGGGGTGTCCACGGCGGCTTCGGGGGCGGGCGCAAGGGTAACGGGAATTTCCGGCGGCGCAGGCCGCGCAAAATAAAACGCCCATACCGCCGCTGCGGCAAGGATCATCACGATGCCGCCGCCGATCAACAGGCGCGATTTCAGTTTTGGCGTCGACGCGCCACCTGCCGCAGTCCCGCGCGCGCCGAAAACTGTCAGCCTTTCGGCTTCGGGGTCGGTCGCGCTGGTGGCACCGGCGGCAGATGTCTGGCCAATGCTGCGCAGCGTTTCAAGCGGGCTTTTGCGCGTTGTGGCGGATTGGGTGGCGTCGGTGGGTCTTGACGCTGGCGTCCAGTCAGTGGCCTTTGGCGCCTCGGTGCGTTTTGCAGGTGTTTTCTGCGCGGGCGGTTGCCATGCTTCTGATTTTGCCGCAGGTATTTCGTCCTGACGACGCTTGGGCAGGCCCAGCATGGGGGCGGCGGCCGGTTTAGGGGAATCCTGTTCCACCGTCTTCTTCGCACTCATGAAGCGTGCGCGAAGCTGGCCCATGCTTTCGGCAATACGCGCATTCGCACTGGCATATGTTCCGCGCAACCCTTGCGCAGTTTTGCAGGCTTCTGCTGCGTTTTCCTGCTGGTCATCTGCATCGCGAATGCCAGCAAGTTTTTGGGTCAGCCCAGTCAGGCTGGTGTCTGGTTTCGCACCCGATGCGGCTGCGCTTTTTCCATCAAGCGTCGGTTCGGGTTTTCGGCGGGTCATGAAACCGGGCAATATGTCATCTTGTGCGCCTTTGGGCGCTGCTGATTCCGACGCCTTTGGTGCGGATTTTGTGCCTGCCGTCTTGGTGCCGGTTTTCGCATCTTTCAGGTCTGCGCCCGCCGCGCTGTCCGTGCGCTTTTCGCCCGCCAGTTTCTTAGGGGGGACCGTGGCGTTGTCAGGTGTCGTGTCCGTCTTGGCGCTTTCGGTTTCTGCGGGTTTCGACTGCGGCGGTTCTTTGTCCGCCGTTGCCTTATCGGGGGCGGGCGTGGTCTTGTCTGCGGCGGGCGCGGCAGTGGCTTTTGCAGCGGGCGGTGGCGGCGCGACAGGCGGGGCCGCGACACCGGTTTCATGCAATATCTCGCGGTCGCGGACCAGTTTTTCGGGATCGCCGATAATATCGCGTATTGCCCTGCTGGTTCCGAAAAACGGCGCATGTTTGAACGCGCCACTTGCGGGGGCCGCGACAAAACAGACGGGGTTCAGCTTGTGCTTCTTGGCGAAATCTTCGGCCTCGATCAGGGTTTCGCGTGCGACAACCGCCACATCCACATCCGGCCCTGCGCCGGTCCAGTCAAAATCCAGTTCCTCAACAGGAAAGGGCGTGCGCCCTTCCAGTGCCTTGCGGATCTGGCTGCGCTGTGCGTCAATGCCCGGCCCGGGTGCTGAAATACGCGTGTAAAGTATCTGGTCATCAGGAATGACAAGCTGCGTCACAAACTTGTCTGAACCCAGCTTTGCGGCTGTTCCGACAAGATCAGCAACCGCTGCATCCAGATTTTCATGATCAAGTGCGACGGCACCCACACGCAACCAACCACGTTCACCACGTTGCCACAATGTGACACCGGACTCGGTAATGCCAAGAGCGAAATTCGTTTTCATATTGCGCCTTTAGCACATGATTCAGGTATTAAGGGAGTCTCATTTCCGCGATCTGCTGCGGCGATAGCAAAAAATCGCCAAGATTCCCAATAACAAACTACACGATCAGCGGGGGCCACGGTTTGACATAAAATATGCGTTATGACTTTTCCTGCCGCATTCAGGGGGCCGGATGCGTGCGACCTTTCGGACAGGGGCGCATTGGGATGCTGCGCATATGTCCGAAAGGTCATGTGGCCGTGCGGGTTATTGTCCGCAGGCTTTGGTCATCGCCTGATCCAGATCGGCAATCAGGTCTGCGGGGTCTTCCAGCCCGATGGACAGGCGCACCACATCAGGTGCGGCCCCTGCGGCGATCTGTTGCGCTTCCGACAACTGCCTGTGTGTCGTGGAGGCCGAATGGATAATCAACGACCGCGTGTCGCCCAGATTGGCAACATGGCTGAACAAATCAACGCTGTTGATCAGCTTGACGCAGGCGTCATACCCGTCCTTCAGCGCGAAGGTGAACAGCGATGATGCACCCTTGGGGCAAATTGTTGCCATCCGCCCGTGATAGGGCGATGATGGCAGGCCCGCATAGGTGACAGTGGCCACGCGGGGGTCTGCTTCCAGCCATTTTGCGACCTTAAGCGCGTTTTCGCAGTGCCGGTCCATGCGCAGCGACAGGGTTTCAATGCCCATCAGCGTGTAATGTGCCGCCTGCGGGTTCAGCGTCATGCCAAGATCGCGCAGCCCGACCGCGATGGAATGGAAGGTAAAGGACAGCGGCCCGAATGTTTCGTGGAACTTCAACCCGTGATAGGCTGCTTCCGGCTGCGACAGTGACGGGAACTTGTCATTGGCAGACCAGTCGAATTTGCCCGAATCAATGATGCACCCGCCCGTGACCGTGCCATTGCCTGTCAGGTATTTCGTCATTGAATGCACGACCAGCGTGGCCCCGTGTTCGATAGGGCGGCACAGATAGGGGGTGGCCGTGGTGTTGTCGACGATCAGCGGAATGCCATGCCGGTCGGTGACGGCGGACACCGCATCAAGATCGGTAATATACCCGCCCGGATTGGCGATGGATTCGCAAAATACCGCGCGCGTGTTTTCGTCAATGGCGGCATCCAGCGCGTCCAGATCATCGAAATCCACGAAGGTGGCCGACCAGCCGAACCGCCGGATGGTCTGGCTGAACTGCGTGACAGTGCCGCCATACAGACGGTTGGACGCAACAATGTTCAGCCCCGGTCCCATCAGCGGGAACAGCGCAAGGATCTGCGCGGAATGCCCCGACGCCACACAGACCGCACCTGCGCCACCTTCCAGCGTGGCCATGCGTTCCTGCAATGCGGACACGGTCGGGTTGGTCAGGCGGGAATAGATATATCCCACTTCCTGAAGGTTAAACAGCGCGGCGGCGTGGTCCGTATCGCGGAACACAAATGCGGTTGATTGATAAATCGGAACCTGCCGTGCTCCCGTTGCGGGATCGGGCCGTGCCCCCGCGTGGATTTGCAATGTATCGAAACCTGGGGGTGTGTCGGCCATAACTTCCGTCCTTTGCGCTTATTGAACCTTGCGGACGCTACGACAGTGCGGGTCGCCGCGCAAGTATTGCGCCATGTGATTATGGACATACCAACAATCCCCCACCGCTTCGGGCAGGGTCAGGCCGGATGGCGCGCCGAGCGCGCATTGCTCAGGGTTTATCGGCCTTGGCGGGGGTGTCGGGCTTGGTTGCGGTATCAGCGGTATCCAGCGCGTCGGGCGTTTTTGGCGTTTCAGGTTCCGGTTCAGGTTTCGGTTCTGGGGCGGGCAGGGCCTTGGCTTCATCGGGCATCTGTTCGGGCAACGCGATGGACAGGGTGCCATGTTGTAGATCAACACCAATGCTGGCCCTTGGGCTTAGGCCCGGCAAAATCTCGTTCAGTTCGCGCACTGTGCGCATTACCGTTTCACGTTGCGTTTCACGAACAATGACTTCCGGCTTTTTCGAGGTCCTGCCAAACAGAAATTTAAACATATCTTCCGCCCTTAATTTGGTGTTTTCCAATATCCAGCCTTACCCCATAGCCACAGGGTAGCAAAGCTTTCGCGCCGCGATGCAGCACATTTCATGTGCCAGCACAAATATCGGGCGGGGCTATTGCGCAAACCCGCTGGCACAACGGGTGTGCCCCACAACCAGATCGCGCCGGTTGCGCATTGGTCCCAGATAGCGCGCGACCACAGGATGATCATGCGCAAGTGCGCCGTGGCGAACCAATAGCGCGGATATCGCGGCTTCTGCGGCGCGCACGCCGCCATCGATGATTTTCAGCGCTATGCCCAGACCGGCCTGCGGCAATATCGCGACAAACACAGCCTCTGCCCCGGTTTTGATTGCGGCCTTGCCGCCCATGGCACGCATCAGTTCGGTGCAGGCGCGGGTTTCGCCCGCAACCAGTTCGGGGTGACGCATCATCGCCTCGCGCAGGGCGACCATTGCGCGGGCGCGGGCATCGCCCATATCTGAGGCGGCCGCAAATCTGGCCATGGCCAGTGCAAGCCCTTGCAGGCTGGTGGCAAAATTCGGGGCAGAACAGCCGTCAATTCCGTAATGCGGTGATGTCATGCCGGTGACTTCTTCAAACGCCAGACGCACGGCGCGCTGCACAGGGTGGTCCACCTCGACATATTCGCGCCCCCCGCCCAGATGGCGGTTCAGTGTCAGAAAGCCCGCGTGTTTGCCCGAACAGTTATTGTGCAACTGGCAAGGGGATTCGTGCGCTACAATCAGGCGGTTGCGTTCATCAATATCTTCTGCGGATTGCGGGCCGCAGCGTAAATCGCTGTCGCTCAGGCCCAATTCCGCCAACCAGCGCGCAACACCTTGCACATGAATGCCCGCGCCCTGATGGGACGCGCAGGCCAGCGCCAGCTGCGCGCTGCCCAGATCACGCGCCGCACCGCTTTCGATCAGGGGCAGTGCCTGAACCATCTTGCAGCTTGATCGCGGGTAAATCACAACATCTGGCTGCCCCCAGCTTTCGACGATTTCACCGTTTGCCCGCATCACGACAGCGTGCCCCAGATGGATACTTTCAAGCAAATCACTGCGCCAAAGTTCGATCAGGGGCACGGCATGGTCGTGTACTTGTGAAGGTTTCGGCATTTTGTTGCTCAATTCCGTGATCTGGACGCAGGAAGAATTCACGCCTGCGCGATTTTTTGCGATGAGGGCTTTGAAACTCTGGACCCTTGGCGATAAAAGGCGCTAGGGCCTTGCGCAGATTGTGCGTAAATACCAGTCTAAAGCCCGGACCAAGTGGAGGCAAGAAAGCAGATGGCGTCGAAACGGATGAACGGAACGACACTCGCATGTGCGGCGATGATATGTGCGGGCGGGTTCGCAAATACCGCACTCGCGCAGGAATCCACAAACCGCGTTGCCGCTGACACGGCCTGGAGCGTGTTCGTGGAAGAGGAACCCAAGGAATGCTGGGCCGTCTCGGCCCCGCGCGAAACCCTGAATACCCGCGGCGGCCAGCCTGTCGAAGTGCGGCGCGGTGATATCTTGCTGTTTGCAACCTATCGCGGCGACAGCGGCACACCACAGGTTTCCTTTACCGGCGGCTATCCTTTTGCACCCGATTCCACTGTGGATGTGACGATCGGCAGCGATGAATACCAGCTGTTCGTCGAAGGGGAATGGGCATGGGCCGGTTCGCCGGAAGAAGACCAGCGTATTTTTGCCGCCATGCGCGCGGGGTCTGACGCGGTTCTGAACGCGCGTTCATCGCGTGGCACGAATACGCGCGACACGTTTTCGCTGTTCGGGTTCACCGCAGCGACCGAAGAAGCACAACGTCAATGCGCTGAATAATCGCGTCTGATTTTGCGAATGTGGCCGCCCGGGCTGTAAATTCCGGGCGGTTTTGTTATATCTGAACAAAGCCCATCGCCAAGGATAACCAAAATGTCCATCACAGCCCCGATCACGCAGGATGTCATGACCATTCCGCGCCGCCTGCCACAGGGGGGGCTGCCCAATCTTGTGGGTATGACACGCGCCCAGATGGCCGATGCGCTGATGGCCATCGGCACGCCCGAGCGGCAGGCGAAAATGCGTGTGGGCCAGATATGGCAATGGATATACCATTGGGGCGTTCAGGATTTTGCGTTGATGACCAATCTGGCGAAGGCCTATCGCGTGGAACTGGCCAAGCATTTTGAAATTGCGCGGCCGGAAATCGTGACGCGCCAGATATCTGACGACGGCACGCGAAAATACCTGCTGCGCATCGCCGGCGGGCATGAGGTGGAGGCGGTTTATATACCTGAAGAAAGCCGTGGAACCCTTTGTATTTCTTCGCAAGTTGGCTGCACGTTGACCTGTTCCTTCTGCCATACAGGCACCCAGAAACTGGTGCGCAACCTGACCGCTGCGGAAATTGTGGGTCAGGTTCTGGTGGCGCGCGATGATCTGAATGAATGGCCCGAACCCGGCGCCCCCAAGGATGAAACCCGCCTTGTCAGCAATGTTGTGCTGATGGGTATGGGAGAGCCGCTTTATAATTTCGACAACGTCCGCGACGCGATGAAAATCACCATGGATGGCGAAGGTTTGTCCATCTCGCGCCGCCGGATCACCTTGTCCACATCGGGCGTTGTGCCGGAAATTGCACGCACGGCGCAGGAAATCGGCTGTCTGCTGGCGGTCAGTTTCCACGCCACCACGGATGACGTGCGCGACAAACTGGTGCCCATCAACAAGCGCTGGAATATCAAGACCTTGCTGGACGCGCTGCGTGAATACCCGCGCCTGTCGAATTCCGAACGCATTACGTTTGAATATGTCATGCTGAAGGATGTGAATGATTCGGATGATGATGCGCGCCGTCTGGTCAAACTGATTGCGGGCATTCCGGCCAAAATCAATCTTATTCCCTTCAATGAATGGCCGGGCGCGCCGTTCCAGCGCAGTGACTGGGCGCGGATCGAGGCGTTTTCCGACATCGTCCACAAGGCGGGCTATGCAAGCCCCATCCGCACCCCGCGCGGCGAAGATATTATGGCGGCCTGTGGCCAGTTGAAATCCGCGACCGAACGCGGGCGGAAGTCGCGTGCGGAAATTGCCGCACAGCTTGCGACAGGTCAGGACGCCTGACATGCCGGTTGTCGCACTTGTCGTTCTGGGCGCGCTGGCGGGGGTTCTTGCCACCCGTCTGATGCGCATGAACACGGATTTACCCACCGCCATGGTCATTGGCATTCTGGGTGCGGTTATCGGCGGGCTTGGATTTCGCTTTCTGATGACCTCTGCCGGTTGGGTTGGCGGGTTTGTGCTGGCGCTTCTGGGATCGCTTGCGCTGCTGTGGTTATATCAGGTCTGGCAGGGTCGGCGCTAGTTTGGCGTAATATCAAGTGGTTGTGCCGCAATGCTTATGTGATGCAACAGGTGCAGATCCTTATCCTTCTTCCTGAAGTGCCTTCATCCACCGCTTTGTGCGGGCGCGATTGGCACCCATGTCGGAACGCCCGAACCGCGCGCGGGCAAAGGCAAGCACCATCGCGCCATCGCCGGCCGGTTCAATCAGGATAGACGTGTAATCAGGAAACCCCATAACCGGAGAGCGTGTCAGATAGGTCATATGCCCTGACGCCACCGACCCGCCGATCAGCTTTGCACCATCGGCAGTCGCAACGCGGTCCATACGCGCGGCCAGATCCTGCGCGCTGATTTGCAGCACAGGCGGCATGGCATCGCCACCCACCATGCGTTGCAGATAGAAATTCGGGCTGCTTGGGCGCGCGACAAGGCGGGGGTCTTCATGCCAGCGCGCGGGATCGCTGGGCGCAAGCCAGACATAGCCCATCAGACCGGCGGCCAGTAACAGCAGTATCAGAAGTATAACCTTGATCATGTAACCCCCGCAGCATTGCCTGTGTCAAAGCAGTAGCACGCCCGCGCCCGAAAGCCATATGCCGCGCGGTTATTGTTTGGGCGGGTGGCTTTTATAGACGGGCAGGCACCAGCCAAACAACAACGATCCTGTGCGCAGTGCAAATGTGGTGACACCGCAAACCAGCAGAATAATCACACTGTCATTGGTAAACATCGCAACACCCAGCGCCGAAATTGCGCCCACAAGTGCGGCGGTGGCATACAACTCGCCCTTTTTCAGGATCAGCGGCAGTTCATTACAGACCACATCGCGCATCAGCCCGCCGAAGGTTCCGGTGGCCACGCCCATGATCAGCACAATCGGCCAGGATTGGTTCATCCCCAACGCGACACCCACACCCGCAGGAACCGCAACGCCCAGCGCCAACGCATCCAGCCATTCCAATGTGCGCAGCCGCGATTCCAGAAAATGCGCTGTGAAGAACACCAGAATTGCCGCCACACTTGCCGACAGGATCATGCCGGGGTCTGCAATCCAGAACACCTGATCACGGTTCAGCAACACATCGCGCAAGGTGCCCCCGCCCACGGCGGTCAGGCAGGCAAGAAACAGAAAACCGACAATATCCAGTTGTGCGCGGCTGGCGGCCAGCGCGCCCGTCAGGCCAAAGATGAACACCGCCGCGTAATCCAGCCCCTGCACAAGTGTCATGTGGCGGCCTTGCCGGGCTTGAAGGGGGCCATGCCCGCGCGCGCCAGTTCATCGGCACGTTCGTTTTCAGGGTGGCCCGCATGGCCCTTGACCCATTTCCATGTGACGCTGTGGCGCGCTTGTGCGTCATCAAGCCGTTGCCACAGTTCCGCGTTCTTGACGGGCTTGCGGTCCGCGGTGCGCCAGCCGTTGCGTTTCCAGCCGTGAATCCAGCTGGTGACGCCGTTTTTCACATAGGCGCTGTCGGTGACGATCGTGACCGTGCTGGGGCGTCCCAGCACCTCCAGCGCGGAAATGGCGGCCATCAGTTCCATGCGGTTGTTCGTTGTGTCGCCTTCACCGCCAAACAATTCGCGTTCCTTGACGATAGCTTCACCCTGATAGGCGCGCAACAACACCCCCCAGCCGCCCGGGCCGGGATTGCCCGAACACGCACCATCGGTATAGGCCACAAGTTCGGTCATGCCAGCCCCTTAAACCCGTCAAGCTGCGTGATGCGTTCGATCCATGCGTTGACGGCCCCGAACCGCGCCATGTCAAACCCGCCACGACTGCCGGCAGTGTGCGTATAGGCAAACAGACAAATATCTGCGAGGGTGACATCATCGCCCACCAGCCAGTCGCATGTGACCAGATGGTTTTCCATGACCTGCAACAGGTCATGCCCGCGTTCCAGCAAGTCTGCCATGCGGTCCGGCGTGGCCAGTGCGCGCCGGTGCGGGTAGCAGCGCAAGGACGCGCGCACGGCAATCACGCCCTCATGCTGGTTCTGTTCCCAAAACATCCAGCCCAGCATTTGCGTGCGTGCAACCGCGTCTTGTGGAATGAAGCGGCTGCCTTCGCCCAGATAGCACAAGATCGCGTTTGATTCCGGTAAAAGCGTGCCATCCTCCAGCATCAGAACAGGGGCCTTGCCAAAGGGCAGGCGGTGTTCCTGTTTGGCCTGTGCCAGCGCATCGGACTGGTCTTCGACATTGATGATTGTGACATCATCGTGCCCCAGAAGCGCCAGCAGCAGACGCACCTTATAGCTGTTGCCGGACGAGGGCATGGAATAAAGGATCATAGACGTGATTTCCTGAAAAGCGTAGGGTTGCGGAAGTCTTAAACCAACCAAAGGCCCAAGGCCAGACAGGCCACGGCGCCCGATGTCAAAATCAGGCGCAGACGCATCCACCAACGCGGGGCCAGACCCCAAAGCGCGAACCGGAAGTCGATGACCAGCAGCACGACAAAGCCGGTGATCAACGCGTTCAGCGACTGCACAACCGGGCCGCCCACAAAAAAGAACGCCCATAAGGCGGGCACAACCGACAGCACATAGCCGGACCAACTGCCCGCTCGCCCGCGCGCCGCAAACCCCCACAACACGCCGGACATGAAGCATAATATCACCACGCCATAGCCGGTCAGAACCGCATGCCCGGAAAACCGCGGGCCAATCAGGGTGCGTGTCGCATCCGCCAATGCGGGCGACAGCAAGGTTATCACCCCCCAAAGGAACGGGATCAGCCCCGCAAGGCCAAGATACAGGGCAGGGCGGGGAATTGTGGTCATGCGGTTTCCCGCAACGCGCGGGGCACCTTGAATTCAACGCGCTCTTTCGCGGTTTCGACCAGTTCTACATTCAGGTCATACCGCGCGGCAAAGGCGTCGATCACTTCGTTGACAAGATCTTCTGGCGCCGATGCGCCTGCCGTTATGCCCACGGCCTTTATGCCCGCCAGGGCGCGCCAGTCTATATCTGCGGCACGTTGCACAAGTTGCGCGTAGGCGCAGCCCTTGGCACGGCCCACCTCGACCAGACGTTGCGAATTTGACGAATTGGGCGCGCCAATCACCAAAAGCGCATCAATCCTGTTTGCAATTGCCTTGACCGCTTCCTGCCGGTTGGTGGTCGCATAGCAGATATCTTCCTTATGCGGCCCGATGATGGCGGGAAAACGCGCCTGCAAGGCGGCCACAATTCCGGCAGTATCATCAACCGACAAGGTCGTTTGCGTGATGAAAGCCAGTTTTGCGGGGTCGCGCACCCGCAGTTTTGCGACATCATCGACTGCTTCAACAAGCAACACTTCGCCTTCGGGCAACTGCCCCATTGTGCCAATGGTTTCGGGGTGGCCCTGATGGCCGATCATCACCATTTGCAGCCCGTTCGCGTGATGGCGTTCCGCTTCGATATGCACTTTGCTGACCAGCGGGCAGGTCGCATCCAGATACAGCATCTGGCGGGCCTGCGCTTCTTCGGGGACGGATTTGGGCACACCATGCGCGGAAAAGATCACGGGGCGGTCGGTGGGGCAGTCGGCCAGTTCTTCGACGAAAACCGCACCTTTGGCGCGCAGCCCGTCCACCACATATTTGTTATGCACGATTTCATGGCGCACATAGACAGGCGCGCCGTATTTTTCCAGCGCCAGTTCCACAATCTTGATGGCGCGGTCCACACCTGCGCAAAAGCCGCGCGGCGCGGCCAGATAAAGGGTCAGGGCAGTTTTTTCAGTCATGTCTGGCGGTCCTGTTGCTAGGTCCAGACCTAAACATTCATCCGCGCGGCGTCCAGTCAAATGGGCGCCGCGCGGGCAGGGCAGGGTTAGTTCACTCGCCCGATACGCAATCTGCAATGGATTGCGCGATGCCACGCATCACAGCCGGATAGAGGTTCGCACCGGGTTCTTGCAGCACGCCCGCCGGGTCCAGTTCGGCGCCGATGCGGGTTTCGGTTCCTTCGACCACAGTGTCGATATAGCGCGATGAATGGTTCACTTCGGGGAAGATGCACACGGCACCATCGTCGTGCAGTTGCGCGCGCAGTTCGCTAAGGCGCTGCGCACCGGGGGCAGCCGCATCGCCCAGCGCGATTGTGCCCGCGATGTTCAGCCCGAACTGGTTGGCCATATAGCCATAGGCATCATGGAACATGACCAGCGGGGCCGTGCCGACAGGTTCAAGGATTTCGGCCAGCTCATCCGCAAGCGCTGCAATCTCGGACTTAGCCGCATCGGCATTGGCAAGATAGATGTCTGCATGGTCGGGATCATGTTCTGCCAGTTCAGCGGCGATAACATCCAGCCAGATTTCGACATTTCCGGTGTTCATCCAAGCATGCGGATCAAGACCATCATGGCTGTGGCCGTGGTCGTCATGCCCATGCGCGTCATCATCATGGCTGTGGCCGTGATCGTCATGCCCATGTGCGTCGTCATCATGGCCGTGCCCGTGATCGTCGTGCCCGTGCGCATCATCATCGTGGCTATGGCCATGGTCGTCATGGCCATGCGCATCGTCATCATGGCCGTGCCCGTGATCGTCGTGGCCATGCGCATCGTCATCATGGCTGTGGCCATGGTCGTCATGGCCATGCGCGTCATCATCGTGGCTATGGCCATGGTCGTCATGGCCATGCGCATCGTCATCATGGCCGTGCCCGTGATCGTCGTGGCCATGCGCATCGTCATCATGGCTGTGGCCATGGTCGTCATGGCCATGCGCGTCATCATCGTGGCTATGGCCGTGATCGTCATGACCGTGCTCGTCGTGCCCATGGTCGTCATGATCATGACTGTGACCATGCGCGAAGTCCTGCACCGCCAGACCATCTGCGTTCAACAACGATACAATGTCCGCCTGCGTTTCAGTCCCTGCAAGGGCGCGGGCCAGCCATGGGGTCAGGTCTTCACCAACCCAGAAAATGACATCCGCATCAGCCAGCGCGCGCGCCTGAGAGGGGCGCAACTGAAAAGAATGCGGGTCACCGCCACGGTCCAGCAACAGATCAGCGCTGCCATGCTCACCCTGCACCATCGAAACAAGCGAATGCGTGATCGGAAAATCGGTGACAATCTTCAAATCATGGGCGGCAAGCGGTGTGGCCATCATGGCGCAGGCCAATGCGAGAGAGTGGCGCATCGTGATCTCCTTGTGTTATGGTATTTCAGTACATATCTTATGTTATATCATAACAGTCAAGGCGCTTGGAATGGCAGACAGCCCTGAATCACAGTCATTTTGTTGCCCCGACCATAGTGGGCATGCCCCTGCACAGGCGATTCTGGCGCAGGCGGAATCACGTGTGAAGTCGCACGGATTGCGGCTGACCCCTGTGCGCAGACGCACGCTGGAGATTTTGTTGCAGGCGCATGGCGCGCTGGGGGCTTATGACGTTCTGGAACAACTGGCCGCTGACGGGTTCGGCGCGCAGCCGCCCGTCGCCTACAGGGCGCTGAATTTTCTGGTCGAAAACGGGCTTGCCCATCGTATCCGGCGGTTGAATGCCTTTACCGCCTGCGCCCATCCCGGCCATGACCACCGCGCCGCGTTTCTGATATGCGAAACCTGCGAAAGCGTGACCGAAGCCCCAAGCGATGCAGTGGGGGCCGCCTTGGGTGTGGCGGCGCAGGATATGGGTTTCGCCCTGTCGCGTGCCACCATCGAGGCCGTCGGCCAATGCCGCGAATGCATTGCGCGCGAAACTGCTGACCAAAGGACCATTGCGTGACATTGATACAGGCAAGCGGCGTTTGCGTGCATTATGGCGGGCGGCGGGCGCTGTTCGACATAGATTTCAGCATAGCCAAGGGCGAAATCGTCACAATCGTCGGGCCGAACGGGTCGGGCAAGACAACAATGCTGCGCGCGCTTCTGGGGGTGGTTGCGCCCAGTCGGGGGTCGGTCACGCGCAAAGCTGGCTTGCAGGTGGGCTACGTTCCGCAGCATTTGCACATTGATCCCGGCCTGCCATTGCCGGTGCGGCGGTTTCTGTCCTTGCCGACACGGCGCAGCGCGGCCCAGATTGCCGCAGTTCTGGATCGTGTGGGCGTGCCGGATGTGGCAGCGCAGAATATGACGACCCTGTCGGGCGGCCAGTTCCAGCGCGTACTTCTGGCACGCGCGCTTCTGATGCAGCCCGACATTCTGATGCTGGATGAACCGACCGCAGGTCTGGACCAACCCGGCGTTGCCAGTTTCTACCGCCTGATTGAAGATGTGCGCCGTGACACGGGCTGTGCGGTACTGTCTGTCAGCCATGACCTGCATGTTGTCATGAGCGCATCTGACAGGGTGGTGTGCATCAACGGGCATATCTGCTGCGAAGGGACGCCCAATGTCGTGCGCGCGGCCCCCGAATACCGTGCCCTGTTCGGAATGGGCACGGGCGGCGCGCTGGCCTTGTTCCAGCACCAGCATGACCATGATCACGAACACGAACACGAACATCACAAGGAAGATAGCCCCCATGCTGGATGATTTCATGATGCGGGCGTTGTTGGCGGGTCTGGCGGTGGCGTTGGCAACCGGGCCGCTTGGCTGTTTTGTGGTGTGGCGGCGCATGGCCTATTTCGGCGATGCCACATCGCATGCCGCCATTCTGGGGGTGGCGCTGGCGCTTGGGTTCCAGATCAGCATTTTCGTGGGCACATTGGTGGTGGCCCTGCTGATGGCGATGATTGTGTCGGTGATGGCCGGTCGCGGCTGGGCCATGGACACCACGCTGGGGGTGCTGGCGCATTCCGCGTTGGCCTTTGGTTTGGTGGCGGTGTCGTTTTTGCCTGCTGTGCGCGTGGACCTGACGGCCTATCTGTTTGGCGATATTCTGGCGGTGTCGCGCATGGATCTGGCCATTATCGTAGCGGGGTCAGCGCTGGTTCTGGGGTTGATCCTGTGGCGGTGGTCAGCCCTGCTGACCGCCACGTTGAACGAGGATCTGGCCCATGCATCCGGCCTTAGCCCGGCGCGCGAACGCATGGTGCTGACGCTGTCGCTGGCTGTGGTGGTCGCGGTGGCGCTGAAAATCGTGGGGGCCTTGCTGATTGCGGCCATGCTGATTGTGCCCGCTGCCGCGGCGCGCAATCTGGCACGCACCCCTGAAATAATGGCGCTGTTTGCGGTCGCGATCGGGGGCTTTTCGGTGTGGGGGGGGTTGCAGCTGTCGCTGTGGCAGGACACGCCGTCAGGCCCGTCGATTGTTGTGGTGGCGGCGCTGATATTTTCGCTGTTCACCTTCGCGGCGGCACTGGTTCAGAAACGGCCCGGACGGTAAGGCGCAATATCCAGCGCAGGCATGCGCCCTGCCACCAGATCCGCGACAATCTGTGCAGTGACTGGTGCCAGCGTCAGGCCCAGATGCCCGTGCCCATAGGCGTGGATCACATTCGCGCCCTGTGTTGACGGTCCAATAACAGGGCGCGAATCCGGCAGGGACGGGCGGCACCCCATCCAGCGCCGGTCGGGTTCGGGCAGGTCGGGAAATATGGCACGCGCGCCGCGTTCCATGACGGCCCAGCGGTTTGGCGCGGCAGGTGCGTCCCGCCCGCCCAACTCCACCGTGCCCGCAATCCGCAACCGCCCCGCCATCGGGCAGAAATAGAACCCCCGCGACACAGGCGTTACCTGGCGGGTCAGGGGCTGGTCCGTCATGTCATATTCCAGATGATAGCCGCGTTCGGTGTCCAGCGGCGCCTTGTCGCCCGCCTGCCGTGCCAGATCGCGCGACCATGCGCCCGCCGCCAGAATGACCTTGCTTGCGCGCAAGCGAATGTCTGCGCCTGTCAGGGTGACATGCCCGTGCCCGTCGCGGGCCAGTCCGGTGATGCGCGCGGGGATATGGCGCACGCCTGCATCGATGACGGCCGCGCGCAACAGGCGCAGCATGGCGCGCGGGTCATGCATGGTGACCGTATTGGGAAAAAACGCCGCCCCATGCCCGACATGCGCAGGCAGGCCGGGTTCAAGCTGGCCCAGTTCCGCGCGCGTGATGATGTCGACGGTGACGCCCAAAGCGCGCGACAAGCTGAAATCTGCGCCACGCTGCTCCTTGGCGGTTTCAAACAGATACAGGGACCCTTGGGGTTTCAGCAATTCGATCCCCCCGATCTGGCTGGCAAATGCGCGCCATGCGGCAGGTGACGGGGCCAGCAGTGCAGCAATGGCGCGTGCATTTTCCGCCGCGCGTGCAGGCAGGCATTCGCGCGTGAAACGCAGCAACCATGGCGCAAGCGTGAAAATGGCGGCCTTGCGTATGGACAGCGGGCTGTCGCGGTCAAACAGCAACGCGGGCAGATTGCGCAGCACATCGGGCGTGCCCACCGGCATGACGGCATAATCCGCGATGACACCGGCATTGCCATAGGATGCGCCAGTCTCGTCATCTTCGGGGGCCAGCAGCGTGACCTCGTGGCCCTGATCCGCCAGACGCAATGCGATGGACAACCCCACGATGCCCGCACCGATGATGGCAATTTCGCTACTGTTCGCAGGGGGCGGGGCTGGCATGGTGACGTGATGGCCTGAAAGGAATGATACGCCTGTTTGTGGCGCGGTCGGCAGACGGATGCAAGGTGCAGTGCATAGCTTGATCGCGTGATCGGATCGGGCTGAGGGCGTTGAGTTGGGGGGATTGCAGGCGGTTGCGTAGCTTCCGGCGCGGAACAAAGGCCGCAGGCCGCCGCGCCATCGGTCTGGCCGTCCCGCGGCCTGCCGATTTTGCCAGTGTCACGCCAAGCCTTTGAACGCAGGAATATGCAGCCTGCATAAACTGCGTGTCTCAAACGTCGGATCGGCTGCCCCCGGCCCACCAATGGCGCGGGCTTACTCCATGCGCGAATGATCGCAAAAGGCCATTACCCCGACCACAGCACAGCTGCGGTCAGTAGCCACGCCCGCGATCTACCACATTCATAAACGCCAACCCCTTTTCCCCCCGCGCGATATTGCCCGCAATCACGCGTGCTGCGGTGCGCGCGCGTGTGGTGGCCGCGATATGCGGGGTCACGGTAACGCGCGGATGCGCCCAGAACGGATGATCCGCAGGCAGGGGTTCGGTGCGGAACACATCCAGTGTCGCGTGACCGATTTGCCCGCTGTCCAACGCCGCAATCAGGGCGGTGTCATCCACCAGCCGCCCGCGACCGGGATTGATAAGCGCCGCCCCTTCTGGCAGCAGCGCCAATGCGCGCCGATCCAGCAGGTTTTCGGTGCCTGCGGTCAGCGGCAGCAGGGTTACCAGAATTTCTGCGTGGGACAGGCAGGCATCCAGACCGTCCTGCCCGTGATGGCAGCGCATACCGGGAACCGATCTAGGACTGCGCGCCCAGCCATGCAGGTCAAACCCGAAACCCGCCAGCGCCTGTGCAACCGCTTGCCCCAATGCCCCCAGTCCCAGAATGCCAACTTTGCGTTCCTGCGCCAACGGGGGTTCCACTGCGTGCCAGTCACCGGGGCGCGCATGAATATGGGCGTCCATCCCCAGATGATGGCGCAGCACATGACCGCAAACATATTCGACCATGCCCTGGGTCAGCGACGGGTCGACCATGCGGCAAAGCGGCTGGGTCAGGGTTGGATTGCCGACAATCTTCTCGACACCGGCCCACAGATTCAACACCGCCTTGCAGCGCGTGTAGGGGGTGAAATCCTGCAACGCACTGGACGGGGCATAGATGATGTAATCCACAGATTCGGGCGGGGCGTCGGTCACCAGTTCTGCATCAAGTGCCTGTTCTTGCAGGGCCTGTGACAGCGGGGCCTGGTAGTCGTTATATAATTCCTGCCCTGCGGCGAACAGAACGGTCAGTGTCATGATGGCAACCTTGCCCTGTGAATATGCGCCGACTGAACCAGCCCGAAGGCGACCATCAGCACAATCATTGCAGACCCCCCATAGGACACCAATGGCAACGGCACCCCCACCACAGGTGCAAGCCCCATGACCATGGCCATATTCACGGCGAAATACAAAAAGAAGGTGCCCACTACGCCGATCACCAGCAACGCCCCGAACCGGCTGGTCGTGCGAAAGGCCGTCAGCAGGCAAAACCCGATGATCATCAGATACAGCACCAGCAGGGACGCCGCCCCGACAAAGCCGAATTCTTCCGCCAGCGTGGTGAAAATGAAATCGGTGTGCTTCTCAGGCAGGAAGTTCAGCCGCGCTTGCGTGCCTTCCATGAAACCCCGACCTGACCACCCCCCGGACCCCAGTGCAATCATCGACTGGTTGATGTGATAGCCTGCCCCCAATGGGTCAAGCGAGGGGTCAAGGAACGAATCTATGCGTCGATACTGGTAATCCTTCAGGATTTGCCAATCCGTCCCGCGCGATGACATGATAACCATGATCCCCGCCACCATGCTGCCGATCAATGCGGCGAAATAGGCCCAATGCACCCCGGCGGCAAAAATCACCACGCCGCCGCCCAGTGTCAGCAAAAGCGCCGTGCCCAGATCAGGCTGGCGCAGCACCAGAAGTGCCGGAACCGCGGCAATCAGAATACCCAGCACCACCCATAGCGGATGCGAGACTTTCTTGATGTTCAGCCAGTCGTAGTAGGCCGCCAGCGCCAGAATTGTGCTGATCTTGGCCAACTCGGACGGTTGCAGCCTTATGGGGCCGACAACCAGCCAACGTTTTGCGCCCATGCCGATTGTGCCGAAAAATTCGACCCCCAGCAGCAGCAGGATCGACACGACATAAGCAACCCCCGCAATGGAGCGCCAGAACCATAGCGGCACGAACCCGATCGCCAGCATCAAAAGAATGCCAATGCCGAAGCGGCGCATCTGCGGGTCCATCCAAAGCTGCGCATTGCCGCCGGCAACCGAATACAGCATGACAAAGCCGTAGCATGCGACAGCCACAAGCAAGACCACCAGCGGCCAGTTGACATATAACACTTTCGCCAGCCCGGACGGCATGCGCTTGGTGTTGTATTCAAGATAACTCATGCGCGGCTTATCCGTAAAAGCTGCGGGTCACGCAGGCGTTCTTCCAGCTCGATCTGTTCGGCGCGGATGCGGTTGCGTTGCGGCGCGGGATAGGCCGACAGGGGCGGGATGCCGTCATTCAGTGCGGCCAGCGTGATGTCGCGCCCAATGGGGGCCGCCGCTGACGACCCGCCGCCACCATGCTCGATGACCACGGCCACGGCAATGCGCGGGGCGTCGACCGGGGCGTAATTGACAAACAGCGCGTGGTTGCGCCGGTTCCAGGGCAGGTCACTTTGCTGGCGTATCCCCGCATCGCGTTCCGCGCGGGTGATGGAGAAAACCTGACTCGTGCCGGTTTTGCCAGCCATTTCCTGACCATCCGCCACCACACGCGACGAATAGGCCGTGCCGCGCGCATGGTTGACAGTATCAAGCATGCCACGGCGTATCATGCGCAGCCATTCGGGGCGCAGGTCCAGCGACGCGGCCTGCGGTGCGGCCTGTTCAAGCGGGTCACGCAGCAATCGGGGCAGGATGGCCTTGTTGGTGGCCAGCCGCGCCGTCATCACGGCCAGTTGCAGCGGTGTCGACAGCACGAACCCCTGCCCGATAGAGGCGTTGACCGTATCGCCGATCCGCCATTCTTCATTGCGGTTGCGCCGTTTCCAGTCCCGTGTAGGGTTCAGCCCGCCTGCAATCGACGGAATTGGCAGATCATAGCGTATGCCAAGGCCCAGACGCTCGGACATGGCGTTGATGCGGTCGATGCCACAGCGTTGCGACATTTCATAGAAATACACATCACAGCTTTCCGACAGCGCGGACACAAGGCCTACACGCCCATGTCCGCCGCGCCGCCAGCAATGGAAGCGGTTGCCGGACACATCCATATGTCCGGGGCAGAACACGCGTTCCTCGCCATCTGTTTCGCCCGCATCAAGTGCGGCAAGGGCTGTTACCATCTTGAAGGTGGACCCGGGCGGATACATGCCCTGAACGGTTTTGTTCAGCAGCGGGCGGTATTCATCTTCCAGCAGGCCATTGAAATCGGTGTTGGAAATGCCGCGCACAAACAGGTTGCCGTCAAAACTGGGCGCGGATGCCAGTGCCAGAATATCACCGGTTGCCGTGTCCATAACCACCGCCGCGCCGCTTTGGCCTTTCATGCGTTGCAGCGCGTAATTTTGCAGCCGCGCATCAATCGTCATATGCACATTGCCGCCCGGTTGCCCTTCGGCGCGGTCCAGTTCACGCATGACACGGCCAACGGCGTTCACTTCCACACGTTGCGAACCGGCGGTGCCGCGCAGGCGGTCTTCCATGGCGCGTTCCACGCCGCTTTTGCCGATCTGGAAGCGCGGGATCATCAGCACCGGATCAGGCGCTTCCAGCGCTTCCAGATCACGGTCGGAAACGGGGCCGACATAGCCCACGACATGGGCCATATCCTCGCGCAGCGGATAGGCGCGTGACAGGCCCATTTCGGGCGTCACCCCCGGAAGTGCAGGCGCATTGGACGCAATGCGGCTGATCTCTTCCCAGCTCAGGCGTTCGGCAACCGTGACCGGCACAAAGGGGCGGTGGCGCAGCAAATCGCGCCGCGCGCGTTCCAGATCATCCTCGCTTAGCGGTATCAGCTGTGACAGCCGGTCCAGAACAAGGTCGATATCGCCTGCATCATCGCGCTTGATCACCACACGGTAATTTTGCTCATTGCCCGCCAGCAACACGCCGTTGCGGTCAAAGATCAAACCGCGTGTGGGCGGCAGCAGGCGCAGGTTAATGCGGTTTTCTTCTGCCAGCAGGTGAAACTGCTCGGACTGCATAAGCTGCATATCACGCAGGCGCCACGCAAGTGCGCCTGCAAAGCCCAGTTGCGCACCGCCCAGAATTAACCCGCGGCGCGTGATGATCCTTTGGCTAAGTTCCTTGTCGCGATCCGTGCGTTTCACAATTTCTGTCCCAGAACATCCACCTCGCCTGTCGCCGGTTTGCGCAGTTTCAACACATAATGCAAGACCGCGACGACAGCGGGATACGCCAGAACTGTGCCCAGAAACTGCGCAAAGCTCAAGTCAAGCGGGGCGTTTGGCATCATCACAATCGCGAGCAGGGCACGATTTGCCAGAAACATTGTCAGCATCAGCCCAAACACAATGGCATATTCCAGCCAGAACCCGAACCCGCGCAGCAAGCCCGCGCGGGTGCGCAGAAATTCCGTCGCCAACAAAACAACCAGCGCCCACAGGCCGGGGGGGCGCAGCAACAACAGATCCTCGAACAGGAAATATGCCGCGATAACGGGTGCAGGCAGCAAATCAGGACGCCGCACAATCCATGCCAATGTTAGACACAGCAAGAAATCCGGCGCGGGCCAGTCGCGGGCTGACAGACCAAACAGCGCGCCCGAGGAATCGGATGCGGCCGCCCCATAATCCTGCATCGGCAAAAGCCGCAAGAACGTGACCAGCGCCGCAAGCCCCAGAAACAATGCGACATACAGCGCTTTTCTGGCGGGGCGGCGGTTATTCATCAGCCGGGCTTTCGATATTCGGCCCTTGCGGCAACACCACATCCCCCGGCAAATCCGGCGCGCGCGGAATTTCTGGAACGATCAGGCGGCCGGTATCAACAATACTCTCGACCGGGCGAGAGCGCATCACGCGCAGGAATTCCAGCCGCCCGTAATCGGCGGCAAGGCGCACCCGCAACCTGCGGTCCCGTGACTGGACGACTTCGCCAATCAGCAACCCCGCCGGAAACACGCCACCGTCATCGGAACTTATGACACGGTCACCGGGGCGCAATTCATCCGGTGTTTCAATGAATTCCAGCAGCGGATAGGATGAATTGTCACCCGACAGCATGGCCCGTTGTCCCGATGGCTGAATCAGAACCGGAACCGAACTTGCCGTGTCAGTCAGCAGCACCACCCGCGATGTCCGGTTGCCGACACCCGCGATCCGGCCTGCAAGCCCAAGGCCATCCATCACCGCCCAACCATCCTGAACGCCGTCGCGCGCGCCCACATTCAGCAGCACAGACCGCCGGAAAGGCGATCCGCCATCCGCCATCACAACCCCTGTCACATGGGTCAGTTGCGGATCAATGCGCACCTGATTCAGATCCAGTAACTGGGCATTGCGCTGTTCCAGTTGCAAGGCCGCTTCGCGCCACGCCCGCATCTGTTGCAATTCGCGGCGCAATTCCTGATTTTGCTCCACGATACGGGCATAGGATTGCAGGTTCTCCAGCATACCCGCCACCCGCGTCACAGGGCGCATGGCCCAGTCGAAGGACGGCACAATGCGGTCGATCAGATCCGTGCGCACCTGTTCCACCCTTGGGCTGTCAATGCGCCAGACCAGAAAAACAAGTGTCAGGAACAGAACCATAGCCCCAATCAGGATACGCCTGACAGGGCGGATATAATCTTGGTCTGTCTGACGTTCGGATGCCAAAGTTCAAGCCCGGCCTGTTGCGGCGTCAGCTCTCGTAATCGATGGCGTGACGCAGTTGCTTTTCATATTCCAGCGCCTTGCCCGTGCCGATAGCGACACAGTTCAACGCCTCGTCCGCGACCGAAATCGACAGGCCGGTTTGTTCGCGCAACGCAAGGTCCAGCTCGCCCAGCAGCGCGCCGCCCCCTGTCAGTATAACGCCGCGATCCACGATATCGGCGGCCAGATCGGGAGGGGTGGTTTCCAGCGCGATCATCACTGCCTCGCAGATGGTGGTCACGGTTTCCGACAACGCCTCGGCCACCTGTGCCTGTGTGATCTCGATTTCTTTGGGCACGCCGTTCAGCAGGTCGCGCCCGCGGATCATCATGCACTGGCCGCGCCCGTCATCGGGCATGCGGGCCGTGCCGATGGTGCATTTGATTTTTTCAGCCGTGGCTTCACCGATCAGAAGGTTCTGGTTGCGGCGCAGGAAGCTGACAATCGCTTCATCCATACGGTCACCGCCCACACGCACCGAACGTGCATAGACGATATCGCCCAGCGACAGAACCGCGACTTCGGTTGTGCCACCCCCAATATCGACAACCATGCTGCCTGTCGGGTCGGTAATGGGCATGCCCGCACCAATGGCCGCAGCAATCGGTTCGGAAATCAGCCCCGCGCGCCGCGCGCCTGCTGACAGGACCGACTGACGGATCGCGCGCTTTTCGACCGGCGTTGCGCCGTAAGGCACACAGACAATGACTTTCGGCTTCGAGAACATGGTGTTGCGGTGCACCTTGCGGATGAAATGCTTGATCATTTCTTCGGCAACGTCGAAATCCGCGATCACGCCGTCGCGCATGGGGCGGATTGCCTCGATCGAACCGGGGGTGCGGCCCAGCATCAGCTTCGCATCCTCGCCCACAGCCAGAACCGCCTTGCGGCCGTCCTTGGTGTGATAGGCCACCACCGATGGCTCATTGAGGATGATCCCCCGCCCTTTGACGTAGACCAGCGTGTTGGCTGTGCCAAGGTCGATGGCCATATCCGATGAAAACAGGCTGGGAAACAGGGGCATGTGGGTATTTCCGTCCTTCTCGTGGAATCGGCCCCAGATATTGGGGTCATAAGCAGTCTGACGCCCTTATAGGGCGGGGCAGGGCACGCGGTAAAGGGGGTGAGATCGCAAGATAAGCGGGAATTGGCCGCGAAATCAGCACAAAGCCGCGATTTCAGGGCGGGCCGGGCGCTTTGTGCCCTGATGCCCGCCCTTATGTGCCAGTGTCGCGGTCTAGCTTGCGCTGCTCATCAAGGCCGACAGGTTTCCGCGATGGCGGTGCAACACCATGCGATTAAGCGCATTTACATAGGCTTTCGCGGACGCCACGACCGTATCGGTGTCTGATGACTGTCCCGAAAACACGATACCGTCCAGCGCCAGCCGAACGCTGACCGTGGCCTGTGCATCGGTGCCTTCGGTGACGGCATGCACCTGATACAGCTCCAGACGGGCTTCATGTTCAAACAGCATCTTGACCGCATTGAAGGTCGCGTCCACTGGGCCGTCGCCGGTGGCGTCGATGAATTTTTCAACCCCGCCGATGGACAGTGTCAGTTCCGCTTCCTGCGGTCCGTCGGTGCCGCAGACCACGCGCAGCTTGCGCACTTGCAGATAGGCGTCTTCGTCGTTCAGGCTGGCCTCTGTCATCAGCGCGATCAGGTCGTCGTCATAGACCTCCTTCTTGCGGTCGGCCAGCGCCTTGAAGCGCACAAACACATCCTTCAACTGGTTGTCGCCCAATTCATAGCCCAGTTCCGACAGTTTCGCGCGCAGTGCGGCCCGGCCCGAATGCTTGCCCATCACCAGATTTGTCGCAGCCAACCCCACATCTTCGGGGCGCATGATCTCGAATGTTTCCTTATTCTTCAGCATGCCATCCTGATGAATGCCCGATTCATGCGCAAAGGCGTTCTTGCCGACCACAGCCTTGTTAAACTGCACCGGAAAGCCCGACACGGCCGCGACCATGCGCGAAATGCCCATGATTTTGGTTGTGTCAATGCCGGTGTGATAGGGCAGAATGTCGTTGCGCACGCGCAGGGCCATGACAACTTCTTCCAGCGCCGTGTTGCCCGCGCGTTCACCAAGGCCGTTGATCGTGCATTCGATCTGGCGCGCGCCCGCTTCGACGGCGGCCAGCGAATTGGCGGTCGCCATGCCAAGGTCGTTGTGGCAATGCGTGGCAAATATAATCTCATCCGCGCCGGGCACCCGTTCCAGCAACATGGCGATCAGTTCGGCACTTTCGCGCGGATAGGTATAGCCCACTGTGTCGGGGATGTTGATTGTCGTGGCACCCGCCTTGATGGCAGCTTCAACCACGCGGCACAGATAATCGCGTTCGGTGCGCGTGGCGTCCATGGGCGACCATTGCACATCTTCGCACAGATTGCGCGCATGGCTGACCGTGTCATGAATGCGCGCAACCATCGCGTCCTGATCCAGTGCGGTGATGTCACGGTGCAGCGGCGATGTACCGATGAAGGTGTGAATGCGCGGGCGGGCTGCGTGTTTCACAGCTTCCCAGCAGCGGTCGATATCATTCAGATTGGCGCGTGACAGGCCGCAGATGACCGAATTGCGCGAATTCTTCGCGATTTCGCTGACGGCCTGAAAATCCCCTTCCGAGGCGATTGGAAAGCCTGCTTCTATAATATCGACACCCATTTCATCCAGAAGGGCAGCGATTTCCAGCTTTTCGCCATGGCTCATGGTGGCGCCGGGGGATTGCTCGCCATCGCGCAATGTTGTGTCGAAAATCAGGACATGGTCCTGCTTGGGGGCGGCTTGTGTCATCTGTATAGTCCTGTAACCGGAGATCTGTTGTATCTGATGTGTTTTCCGGGCGCTTGCAACCTCTGAGCGGCGCGCCCGTTCAGGACACGCTCAGAGGCCCCTAAGAAGAAGCAGGCCCGTTTGCAGGGGCAATGTCGGCAGTGCCGCGATATGCTCGTTCAATGACATCGTCGTGTTATACGCAGGATATATCCGGTTGAAAACCCCGAAACTGGCGTCACTTTCGTGTAGGGGGCTTGCCCCAACAGCTTGACTTCATGCCCGCCCCCGCCCATGAAGCCTGCAACATATCAGGTCAATGACAATAATCGGATTGGACGAATGGCAGCAAGTGACGGCAAGAAAGACGGCCTTTGGGAAAACGTGAAAACAATCGTTTACGCGTTGGTGATTGCAGGCCTGTTTCGCACATTGTTTTTCCAACCGTTCTGGATTCCGTCAGGGTCCATGAAGGAAACATTGCTGATCGGGGATTTTCTGTTCGTCAATAAGATGGCCTATGGCTATTCGCGCTATTCCTGCCCGTTTGGCGCATGCCCCATCACGGGGCGGCTGTTTGCGAATGATCCCGAACGCGGCGATATCGTTGTCTTCCGCCACCCCGGCACGGGCGCGGATTACATCAAACGCCTGATCGGTCTGCCGGGCGACCGCGTGCAAATGCGTGATGGCATTCTGTATCTGAATGATGAAGCAGCGCCCCAGGAACCCGATGGTGATTTTGCAGAAACCTATGACCGCCAGGGCAGCGCGGGCCAGTATCCGCGCTGCGCGAATGCGCCAGTGGGGCAGGGTGGCCAATGCCTGAAACCGCGTGCGATTGAAACCTTGCCCAATGGTGTCAGCTATCCGGTGCTGAACATCTCGGACGGGGGGGCTGCGGACAATACGCCTGTGTTCACTGTGCCAGAAGGGCATTTCTTCTTCATGGGCGACAACCGCGACAATTCGCTGGACAGCCGCATGCCGCGCAGCGTGGGTGGTGTTGGCATGGTGCCGTTTGATCACCTGATCGGACGCGCGCGCCATGTCGTGTTTTCCGCCGAAGGACGCTCGCTGTTCTTCGTGTGGACATGGCGCAGCGATCGTTTCTTTGCGAGGTTGCAGTGACACTGTCGAAAGAACTGCGCGCATTCAGTGCGCGCATCGGTCATGAGTTTTCCCGCCCCGAACTGCTGCGCCGCGCACTGACGCATCCGTCCATTTCATCGCCCTCGCGCCCTGACAACCAGCGGCTGGAATTCTTGGGGGACCGCGTGCTGGGCCTTGTGATGGCCGAAGCGTTGCTGCACGCAGATAAAGCGGCCAGCGAAGGGCAGCTTGCACCGCGCTTCAACGCACTTGTGCGCAAGGAAGCCTGCGCAGACATCGCGCGCGATGTGGAGCTGGGCGAGGTGCTGAAGCTGGGGCGGTCTGAAATGCTGTCGGGGGGGCGGCGCAAGGAAGCGCTGCTGGCCGATGCCATGGAAGCCGTGATTGCCGCCGTCTATCTGGATGCGGGCTTTGACGCGGCGCGCGACATGGTGCTGCGCCTTTGGGGGGCGCGGATTGCCACCGTCAAGGACGACGCCCGCGATGCAAAGACCGCGTTGCAGGAATGGGCGCAGGCGCGCGGGCAGACCCCGCCTGCCTATACTGAGCGCGACCGCAGCGGCCCGCCCCATGCGCCGGTTTTCACCATTGAAGTGCAGCTGTCCGATGGCGTGGTTGCGCAAGCCAGCGCCGGTTCCAAGCGACAGGCAGAACAAAAAGCCGCGCAACTGCTTCTTGACCGGCTGGAGGGCCAGACATGACCGATACACCTGACACTGCCACCACGCCGACCGACACACCGCCAACCCGCGCGGGGTTCATTGCCCTGATCGGTGAACCCAATGCGGGCAAATCCACCCTGACAAACCGCATGGTCGGCGCGAAGGTCAGCATTGTGACCCATAAGGTGCAGACCACCCGCACACGCATTCGCGGTGTGGCCATGGAAGGGGCCGCGCAACTGGTATTCGTGGACACGCCCGGCCTGTTCCGCCCGCGGCGCAGGCTGGACCGCGCCATGGTCGCCGCCGCATGGGGCGGGGCCGCAGATGCCGATATCGTGGTGCTGCTGGTCGAGGCGCATCGCGGCGTGACCGACGGCACACAGGCCATCCTTGATGCGCTGAAAGAGCGTATCTCGCCCAACCAGACGGTCGCGCTTGCGATCAACAAGATTGACCGCGTCAAGGCAGAAACCCTGCTTGCGCTGTCGGAAAAACTGAACGCGGCCTATCCGTTTGTCAAAACCTTCATGATCTCCGCCGAACGCGGGCATGGCGTGGATGATCTGCGCCACTGGCTGGCCGAAACCCTGCCCGAAGGGCCATGGCTTTACCCCGAAGACCAGATCGCGGATTTGCCGCTGCGCATGATCGCCGCCGAAATGACGCGCGAGAAGCTGACCCTGCGCCTGCATGAAGAACTGCCCTATCAGCTGACGGTCGAGACGGAAATGTGGCAGGAACGCAAGGACGGGTCCGTGCGCATTGACCAGATCATCTATGTCATCCGCGACGGGCATAAGGGCATTGTGCTGGGCAACAAGGGCGAAACCATCAAATCCATTTCACAAGCCGCCCGTGTCGAGATTACGGAATTTCTGGGCCGTCCCGTGCATTTGTTCCTGCAAGTAAAAGTGCGTGAAAACTGGCTGGAAGAGGCCGCGCGCTATTCCGAAATGGGGCTGGATTTCCGCGACGGCAATACATGAGTGCGCGGCTGGCATCCGGCATCTGGGTGTCTGCATATTTGCGCCGCCTTCAGATTGACGGAATACCGGCCTATGTGATCACCCGCGGCGACGACACCGCAGGCGCAGTGCTTGTCAAACTGGCGCTGATGGACGGGACTGCGCGCGCCTATCAGCGCGGCTTCGATCTGGCCAGCGGGGCGCGTGTCTGGCAGGTGCTGGTTGAGGGACCGGAAGCCAGCGTTGACGAGGCGATATTGCGCCAGCGCAGTTTCGACCCTGACCTGTGGGTGATCGAGGTAGAGGACGCGCGCGGGCGCATCCTGCTGGATGACATGGACTGACATAACCCGCCTGATGCTATCTGTTCGCCAGTAAATTTAAAGCGCTTGCAATTTAATTTAATGCGCTTTAAGTACCCCTCATCGGAGGGGAACGTGACCAAAACCCGCACATTATCAGATCTTGCGCGCCACTTGGGCCTTTCACCTGCGACCGTGTCGCGGGCCCTGGCGCAGCATGAACAGATCGCGCTGAAAACGCGCGAGCGTGTGGCAAAGGCCGCGCTGGAGTTGGGCTATGTCCCCAACCGCACAGCGCAGGCACTGGCATCAGGGCGCACCGGGTTTGCGGGCTTCCTGTTGCCTATGCGCGGACGCGGGCTTGCCGATCCTTTCCTTGGTGAATTTGTCAGTGCCCTGACCGAAGGGTTCAGTGCAAAAGGGGTTGAATTGCTGCTGTCTGCGGTTCCGCGCGACGGGTCTGAACAGCGCCATCTGGAAAGCCTGATTACATCTGGCCGTGTCGATGGCGTGGTTGTCAGCCGGATCGAATGCGCTGACACACGCATTGCGCTGCTGCAAGACCATGGCGTGCCATTCGTGGCGCATGGCCGGTTGGAGCATGATGAATCAGGCTATAGCTGGTTGGATACCGACGGCGAGTCTGCCTTTATGGAAGCGTTTGATCTGCTGTATCAGGCAGGCCATCGCCGGTTTGGCCTGCTAAGTCTTGATGACCCGCTGACCTTCCGCCAGAAGCGCGAGGCCGGTTTGCGCAACGCTTATGCGGCCAATGGCGACCCCGCGCTGACATTGCGGCATGTGTCATGTTCGCGCTACGACATGGACACGCGCGCGCAGGCCATCGCGGGCATCCTGTCCGGTGCCGACCGACCCACCGCCGTGCTTGCCATTGCCGACGGGCTGGCGTTGGAGTTGATGGCCGAAGCCCAGAAACAAGGGTTAAGCGTGCCAGATGACCTGTCCATCATCGGTTTCGACAATATCCCTGCCGCGGCGCATGTCACGCCCGCGCTGACCACATTTGACGCCTGTATTGCCGACAGCGCCACGCAACTTGCCGAAATGTTGCTGGTGCGGATCAACGCACCGAATGCGCCGCATGAGCAACGACTGCTGCGCCCGCAGCTTATTTTGCGGGGCACACACGGGACTGCACCCGTAATCGCGGGCTGACCGCGCAACCAACGACCAAAAAATGGGAGGAAAGACCATGAAATCCAGACTGAAACTTACCTTACTTGCCACTGCAAGCGCTTTAATTTCCACAAATGCCATCGCCGAGACCTTGTTCTGGTCCAGTCAGGCCACACCGATTGAGGAAACCCAGGCCATGCGCGAGCAGGTCTTGTCAGGGTTCGACGGGGGCGTGTCCTTCCAGCCCGCCGACCCCGGCCCATGGCTGACGCGCATTCAGGCCGAACTGGGGGCAGGCAGTGGCAGCATCGGGGTTCTGGGCGCATTGCACGGCGATTTCACGCCCCTTGCGGGCAATCTGGCCGACCTGTCGGGAATTGATGCAAGTGCTGTGTCACCGGGCTTTATGGAACTTGGCCTGCTGGGCACGGGAGAGCAGAAATATATTCCGTGGATGCAGGCCACCTATGTCATGGCCGCGCATACCAATGCACTGGAATACCTGCCCGACGGCGCGGATCTGATGGCGCTAAGCTATGACGAGCTGATTGCATGGGCCGCCAATATGCACGAAGCGACTGGCGAGCCGCGCTTCGGGTTCCCCGCAGGCCCACAAGGGCTGAAGCACCGTTTCTTTCAGGGCTATCTGCTGCCCGCCTATACGGGGTCTATGGTGACAGAATTCCGGTCCGATGCGGCAGAAGAAGCATGGACTGCTTTTCTGGAATTGTGGGAGCATACAAACCCTGCATCCACCAATTACAGCTTCATGCAGGAACAACTGATTTCCGGCGATGCATGGCTGGTGTTTGACCACACCGCGCGGCTGGCCGATGCGTTCAACCAGCAGCCTGATGATTTTGTGGCCTTTCCTGCGCCAGCCGGTCCGGCGGGGCGGGGGTTCATGCCGGTTCTGGCGGGTATGGCTGTGCCGGAAACCGCGCAGGACAAGGATGCGGCGATGGATCTGATCAGCTATATGCTGGCGCCCGAAACCCAGATCGCGACCTTGCGCGCCACCAATTTCTTTCCGGTGATCGATGTGGATTTCCCCGATGACATGCCGCCATCGGTGCAGGCGGCAGGCGCGGCCATTGCGGCCATGTCTGGCGCGGATGATGCCTTGCCCGCGCTGTTGCCCGTGGGCTTGGGCGATCTGGGTGGCCAGTTCAATCAGGTCTATAACGACTCGTTTGAACGCATTGTTCTGGCCCGCCAGCCGGTGCGTGCGGTTCTGGATGATCAGGCAGACGCATTGCGCCGCATTCTTGACGAAGCAGGTGCGCCGTGCTGGGCACCTGATGCGCCATCAGATGGTCCTTGCCCTGTGAACTGATCGGAATTCGATCCGAAAAAGGGGCTGTCGCCCCCACCCGGCCCCCGCAGGGCCGGGTTCACCCCCGAGTATTTCTGGCAAGATGAAGATAAAGCGGGGGCATAGCTTACCCGCCGAAACAAGGAGGCGAAAATGCCACGAGCCTTGCCCTATCTGTTGCTGCTTCCGGCATCGCTGTTTCTGCTGGTGTTCTTCTTTTATCCGTTCGGGCTGGTCGTGGTTGAAAGCCTGACGCGCGGCGGGGAATGGACGACCGAGAATTTCACCCGCATGACGGGACACTGGAAGTTCGCACCTGCCTTCTGGAACACCATCTGGCTGACCGCGATTGTGGTGCCGGTGCAGCTGATCATGGCGCTGACCATGGCATCTGTGGTGCAAAAGCTGAAAACGGGGCGGTCGGGGCTGCTGTATATCTTTGCGATCCCGCTGGGGATTTCCGATCTGGCGGCGGGGTTGATCTGGCTTGCGATATTCGAGCAATCGGGGTTCCTGAATTCCATATTTCACGCCTTCGGTATCATCGACCGCCCGACCCTGTATCTGGGCTATCAGAACATGTGGGTCATCTTTCTGGCGGTGGTTCTGGCTGAAATCTGGCGCGCAACGGCCATCATGATGGTGATTATCGTGGCAGGCATGGGGCTGATCCCCAAAGAATATTCTGAGGCTGCCGAAGTGTTTGGTGCGTCGCGCTGGCAACGGTTCACGCGTGTTACCCTGCCACTGTTGCGCCCCAGCCTGCAAACCGCACTGATCCTGCGCATTCTTATGGCATTCGAGGTGTTTGCCGTTGTCATGGCGCTGGGGGGCACAACCCTGCCGGTGCTGATGGGCGAGACATTCCAGTGGCAGTTCCAGCTACAGGACCGCGGTGTGGCGGCCGCCTATGCGATGGTCATTCTGGGCCTGTCGGTCGCCTTTTCGCTGGTGGTGTTGCGGCTGTTGCACGTCCCTAAAGGAGCGCGGATATGACCGACACATCCCCACCACCCGCGCCACAGCTAGAGGCGCGGCGCGCAGGCCGGTTCCTGTTTTACGCAGGCATTGCGCTGCTGGTCTTATGGGTGCTGGTGCCCATCTGGTTTTTATTCGTCAATGCACTGTCCGCGCCCTCTGAGGTGACAGGGTTTCCAAAACGCATATGGCCAAGTTTCGATCTGGCATCCATCCAGTTTTTCTTGCAATTTCAGGGCGTCACGCAGGCGCTGTGGAATTCGGTCAAGGTGGCGGTGCTGACGATGATCCTGTCCATCGCGATGGGGGCACCGGCGGGCTACGCGTTGTCGCGGTTCGACTTTCCCGGCAAGGAATTCTTTCGCGTGCTGGTCATCATGACGCGTGCGTTTCCGCTGCCGCTGCTGGCGCTGCCCTTGGCTGTGATGTTCATTCGCACAGGGTTGGACGACACGGTGCTGGGGCTGGCGCTGGTGCATGCCATGCTGGCGCTGCCATTCGCGGTGCTGATTACCTTTTCGCTGTTTTCCGGCATTCCGGTAGAGTTGGAAGAGGCCGCATGGACATTGGGGTGCAACAGGTTGCAAGCCTTCATCAAGGTCGTGCTGCCATTGGCGCTGCCGGGCATCATGGCCAGCGCGGTCTTTGCCTTCGTTATTTCATGGAACGAGGTGTTTGCCGCAGCCGTCCTGACAATCGAGAACCGCACATTGACGGCGTTTTTGCTGCAATCGCTGAATGTATCGCCATTGCCGCTGAAATTTGCAGGCGGTGCGGCGCTTGTCATGCCTGCGCTGATCTTCATCTTCGCAGTGCGCAAATATCTGTTCGCGATGTGGGGCATCGCCAATCGCTAGAGCATGTTGCGCGAAACCGGGAACCGGTTTTGCGCAAGCAAGGACATGCGACCAAAAACAGGAAGGGGCCAATATGGCTGAAATTGTCATCAAGGGTGTCGCCAAGGATTTCGGGGCCTTCACGGCGCTGCATTCGGTGGACCTGACCATCGCCGATCAGGAATTCATGGTACTGCTGGGCGCGTCCGGCTGCGGCAAGACCACGCTTTTGCGCATCATCGCAGGGCTGGAGACCCCCAGTCAGGGCGAGGTCTGGATCGGGGGGCGGCGGGTGGACCATTTGCCACCCCGCGCGCGCGGTATTTCCATGGTGTTCCAGAATTACGCGGTATTCCCGCATCTGACGGTGTTTGAGAATATCGCGTTTGGTCTGCGCATGGCGAAAGTGACCGGCACGGAGGTGGACCGCCGCGTCCGGCGCACCGCCGAATTGATGCATATCGAGCAGTTGCTGAAGCGCTATTCTGGTGAATTGTCGGGCGGGCAGCGCCAGCGTGTGGCTGTTGCGCGGGCCTTGGCGATGGAGCCTGATGTCATCTTGATGGATGAACCGCTGTCCAATCTGGACGCGCTGCTGCGTCTGGAAATGCGCGCCGAATTGAAGGGCGTTCTGGCGGAATCGAAAACCACCACCATCTATGTCACCCATGATCAGGTCGAGGCCATGTCGCTGGCCGACCGGATCAGCGTGATGAATGGCGGCTATATCGTGCAGGCCGACCGCCCGACCGAAGTATACCGCAACCCTGCCGCGCGGTTTGTGGGCAGTTTCATCGGCAACCCGCCGATGAATTTTCTGCCTGCCAAATCCGAAGGGGCAGGGCGCTGGCATGTGGCGGGGCAAAGTTTCGCGGGCCCGCAAGGGGCCGCTGCCGAATTTGCCATCCGCCCCGAAGACCTGCACCCGTCCGACACGGGCCTGAGCGCCGAAGTGCGTGTGGTCGAACCCCTTGGGCCGCATACGCTTGTCACCGCACAGGTGGCTGGCCAGCCATTTCGTGCCGTGCTGGACAGCGACCGCCACATCACGCCGGGCGAGGTGATCACCCTTGCGCCCGTCCCCGACCGTATCCGCTGGTTTGATCCCGAAACACAAAAGGCCATCGCATGACAGACGCGCTGCGCACCGCTGCAATCGACATTCTTAAAATCAACGACAGGGGCCAGTATACTGTGCCCACCAAGGGGCTGTATCCGTTCCAGTGGAACTGGGACAGCTGCCTGACAGCCCTTGGCCAGTGCCATTTCGACGAATCCCGCGCCTGGACCGAGATCGAGACGCTGTTTGCCCATCAATGGCCCTGCGGGATGGTGCCGCATATTATTTTCCATCAAATGGATGATGGCTATTTTCCCGGCCCCGCAATCTGGGGCACGGACCGGCCTGTGCCCACATCGGGGATTACCCAGCCCGCAGTTGCGGGGTTCGCGTTGAAGCGGTTGTTTGATCGTGCGCAGGACCGTGCAGCGGCGATGCAGCGTGTGCGCGCATTGTTGCCCAAAGTGGCCGCATGGCACCGCTGGTTCTATGCAACCCGCGACCCGCATGCAGAAGGGCTGGCCGCAATCCTGCATCCGTGGGAAGCAGGGCGCGACAATTCCGTGGATTGGGACGACCCGTTTGACCGAGTGCCCACTGACGGGATTGCAGCCTATACGCGGCGCGATACCCTGCATGCCGACCCGTCGCACCGGCCCACCAAGGCGCAATATGACCGCTATCTGTGGCTGGTCGAGCATTTTCGCGCGCTGCACTGGGACACATCGAAATTGCATGATGCGTCGCCCTTTCAGGTGGTTGATCCCGGTTTCAATGCGATTTTGACCCGCGCATGTGCCGATCTGGCCGATCTGGCCGATCATGTTGGCGAACCCGAACTTGCCGCCGAAAACCGCGCTTTTGCGGCACGCGGGCTGGCGGCGATGGAAAGCCTGTGGTCGGACGCGCATGGCCAGTATCTGTGCAAGGACCGCGTCACGGGCCAGTTGATCGACAGTGCGTCGGTGGGCGGGCTTCTGGCTGCGTTCTGTGCAATTCCACCCGAAAGGGCCGCAAGCATCGCCAACACGATAGAGGGGCACGGAACCCGCTACTGTGTCGCCAGTCACCCGCCGCAAGACCCGCGATTTGATGCCAAACGCTATTGGCGCGGCCCTGTGTGGCTGGTGGTGAACTATATGATCGCGGACGGACTGGCGCGCGCCGGACAGGGCCGCACCGCCGCACGCATTTCCGCCGACAGTCTGGAGTTGATCCATAAGGGCGGCTTTGCGGAATATTATGACCCCCTGACGGGAGAGGCATTGGGCGGCGGGCAGTTCACATGGACCGCCGCCATGGTGCTGGAATTTCTGGCGCTGGATGGATGACGCCGCCCCGCCCAAAGCCAAAGGGGGCATCATGAAAAAGACCCGGTCATTTCTGACCGGGTCCATATCCTGGCTGGAACGTGCCGTCAGATCACGGCAGTTGTTCCGAAAGCTCGGTGAAGGCAGCAGTGAAGCCGGTCAATGACATGGTCAGGTCAATGGGTTGGTCGGGGGCGGCGACTGGCACAACCTGCCAGACAGCTTCCGCGCCGCGACGAAACGCATCAATCTCTTCTGCGGTGAAGCCCACGCGCGCGATGCAACCCACCGCCGTGCAGAAGGTGAACGGGTAGCGCTTGGCGGCACCTTCATCAACCTGCATGATCAGTTGCGCGGTCAGAAGCGTTTCCAGTGGCGTCAGAATGGTGGCACCTGCTGCGGCTTCCTGTCCCGGTGGCAAGGGGAACATGGTGATTTCGGCTGTTGCATTGCCTTCACCATCGCGCAGCAACTGATACATCTGACAAGGGTCTTCGCCTTCGGGGTTCTCCACACAGACCAGTTCCCAGTCCCCGTGCGTGTTGCCGATATAGCTGCCATCACCCATTTCTTCGCCAAGCACCTCTCCGGTGGACAGGGCTGTGATTGGGGAATCCGTTTCTGTGCTTGTCTGTGCGAAAGCCGCCGATGTGCCCATAAGGGCAGCAAATGCGGCAACGGATGCAATGTTGAAAAATGCGGTATGTGTTCTTGACATGCCTTGTCCCTTGATATGCTCGTTTTCCTTGCATGTCGTATCACGGCATGCGTCAGGTGTCAGTCGAAAAAAATGCCACCACGCAGTGTTGAACAGGGTTGATTTTGGCCATCACGCGAGTGGAAAATCAAAAATTAAAATAAGGGCCCGAAGGCCCCTATTCATATTGATTTTTGCTTTGCTCCCTGTCGGACTGGCCGACGATTGAGCACACCGTATGGTGAAAGCACCACTGCGTCAACAGGAAATAGTAACCTGATTGTTATGGAAATTGTGCAAAACCGGCCCCGCGCGTGCGCCCTGTTTCCACCGGCCCGCCGAAATCCTGATTGCCGAAAAAAGGCCGCACCCGAAGGCGCGGCCAGTCTGACAGGGAGGACGCGCATCCACAGATCACAAAACCGGATGCGCATCACTGGAAATAGTCTGAAATGGTTAAGATTTGCTTTTCCCGTTCCCCGCTTTCAGCATAACCTGAAGGCCGGATTTATGTCAGGCGGAGTATGAGTGATGAATGAAGGTATCGGGCCGGTTCTGGTTGGTGGCGGCGGGGCGGATCAACGCGCCCCGCAGGTTTTGAAACTGGCCTATGGCAACCGTCACGGGCTGATTGCGGGCGCGACGGGCACCGGCAAAACCATCACCATGCAAATTCTGGCCGAAGAATTTTCCAACGCAGGCGTTCCCGTCTTTCTGACCGATATCAAGGGCGATGTGGGCGGCATGGCCGTGCCGGGCACAGAACGCGGTGCGTTGCAGCGCCGCGCCGAACAGATCGGGCTGGGCCAGCACGAATATCGCGAAACTCCGGTCATTTTCTGGGATTTCTTTGGCGAGCATGGCCATCCCGTGCGCGCCACCATGGCCGAAGTCGGCCCGCTTCTGTTGTCGCGCATGCTGGATCTGACCGAAGCGCAGGAAGGGGTTATCAACGTGGCCTTCCGTATTTCGGATGATGAAGGGCTGCCCATACTGGACCTGAAAGACCTGCGCGCGATCCTGAATTTTCTGGGCGAGAACCAGCGCGAGATATCACGGCAATACGGCAGCGTCACCACGGCCAGCATCGGGGCCATCCAGCGCAAATTGCTGGTGCTGGAAAATCAGGGCGCTGTGCATTTCTTTTCCGAACCGGCGCTGGATTTGTCCGATTTCATGCGCCTTGCCCCCGACGGGCGGGGCTATGTCAGCATTTTGCACGCCGAACGGATGATGCGCACACCGCAGCTTTATGCCACCTTCCTGCTGTGGTTGTTGTCGCAACTGTTCGAGGAATTGCCAGAAGTGGGCAACCCCGACAAACCCAAGCTGGTCTTTTTCTTTGATGAAGCGCATTTGCTGTTCAATGGTGCGCCGCGGGCCCTGATCGAAAAGATCGAACGCGTCGCACGTCTGATCCGGTCCAAGGGGGTGGGGGTGTATTTTGTCACCCAGAACCCGGATGATGTCCCCGACAGTGTTCTGGGGCAGCTTGGCAACCGTATCCAGCATGCGCTGCGCGCCTTCACCGCGCGCGACCAGCAGGCGCTGCGCCGCGCGGCGCAAACCTACCGGCCCAACCCGCGTTTCGATATTGCAGACACCATCCGCGATGTCGGCGTGGGCGAGGCGGTGACATCGTTTCTGGAAGACAAGGGCAGTCCCGGCATGGCTGAACGCACGCTGATCCGTCCGCCCGCATCGGCCATGGGCCCGATCGAGGATGGCGCGCGGCGCATGATCATGCTGCAATCGCCCGTGGCCGGAAAATATGAACAGATGATTGACAGCGACAGCGCGCATGAAATGCTGGCCCGCCGTGCAGAAGCCGCCGCCCAAGAAGCCCAGCAGGCACTGGACGCAGCAAACACGCCCGATGATGCTGACAATGCGCGCGAATTCAACGCCGCACGGCGCTATGACGGGGGGCGCACGCGGGCCGCGCGTGCCATCAACACACCGGACCGCACACCCGCGCGCGCACCGGCCCGCCGCGGGGACAGCCCGGTAGATGCCTTTGCCAAATCATTTGCGCGCCAGATCGGATCGCGTTCGGGGCAGGCATTGATGCGCGGCGTGCTGGGCGGGTTGCTGAAAGGACGCTGAGTGCTTGAGGCCGCGCGCGATTCCCTGTAAGCGCTAAATCAAATCCGGTGATGCTGGGCCAAGGTCCGGGGCGGGGTTGCATGAAACAATATGCCAAAGCGTGCCTTGACTGTCCTGAAGGACCGGCGCGCTTTTGCGCATGACAACACGCGGGGCGCGCGAGAGAGACATGAAATTCCTTGATCTGGCCAAGGTCCATATCCGCTCAGGCGGGGGCGGTTCGGGCTGTGTGTCCTTCCGGCGCGAAAAATTCATTGAATATGGCGGCCCTGACGGTGGTGATGGCGGGCGCGGCGGCGATGTCTGGGTCGAAGTCGTCGACAGCCTGAACACGCTGATCGATTTCCGTTTTCAGCAGCATTTCTTTGCCAATTCCGGTCAGCCGGGCATGGGCAAGGGGCGCACTGGCAGGGACGGTTCATCCGTCACATTGCGTGTCCCCGTGGGGACAGAAATTCTGGATGAAGATCAGGAAACCGTGATTGCCGACCTGACCGAAGTCGGCCAACGCCTGCTGCTGGCCAAGGGTGGCAATGGCGGCTGGGGCAATCTTCAGTTCAAATCCGCAACCAATCAGGCCCCGCGCCGCGCCAATTCCGGCCAACCCGGCGTTGAACGCACCATATGGCTGCGCCTGAAACTGATTGCCGATGCGGGGCTTGCGGGCCTGCCCAATGCGGGTAAATCCACGTTTCTGGCCGCGACATCGAATGCACGCCCGAAAATTGCCGATTACCCCTTTACCACATTGCACCCTAATCTGGGTGTGGTGGGGATTGACGCGCGCGAATTTGTCATGGCCGACATTCCCGGCCTGATCGAGGGCGCATCCGAGGGGCGCGGGCTTGGGGACCAGTTTCTGGGCCATATCGAACGTTGCGCGGTGCTGTTGCAACTGGTTGACGGCACATCTGACGATGTGGCCGAAGACTGGCGCATCATCGATCACGAACTGGATGCCTATTCGCCTGATGTCGCGCTGAAGCCACGCATCATTGCGCTGAACAAGATCGACGCGCTGGACGATGAAGAACGCGCCGAGAAATGCGCCGAACTGGAAGCTGCATGCAGGCGCAAGGTGTATATGATTTCAGCCGTATCCGGCGAAGGTATGCAACAGGTTCTGCGCGCGCTTCTGGCGCGGATCGACAAGGGCAAGCACGTCGAAGAGGATGACGGACCATGGCAACCATGACCGCGGCGGCCACGCTGTCACAGGCGCGCCGGGTCGTGGTCAAGATCGGCTCGGCGTTGTTGGTGGAAGATGGCGGTTTGCGCGCAAACTGGCTTCTTGCACTGGCGCATGACGTGGCCGCATTGCGGGCGCGTGGCGCCGATGTGGTTGTCGTGTCGTCGGGGTCCATCGCACTTGGGCGCGGCGCGTTGGGCCTGCCCGCAGGGGCGCTGCCGCTGGAGCAAAGCCAGGCTGCGGCATCGGTCGGGCAAATCCGGCTGGCGCGCGCCTATGAAGAAGCGCTGGCCCCCCATGGCATTATCGCAGGGCAGGTTTTGCTGACGCTGGAAGACACCCATGACCGCCGCCGCTACCTGAATTCCCGCGCCACCTTGTCCACGCTTCTGGGGCTGGGCGTGGTGCCGATTGTCAATGAAAACGACACAATCGCCACCGATGAAATCCGTTATGGCGACAATGACAGGCTGGCCGCGCAAGTGGCCGTGACCATCGGGGCGGATGTGTTGGTGTTGCTGTCGGATGTGGACGGGCTGTATTCCAGCAATCCGCAAACCAACCCGACGGCGCGCCGCTTTGACGCGATCGACCGCATCACCCCCGAGATCGAGGAGATGGCAGGAGAGCCGGTGTCGGGCCTGTCCAAGGGCGGTATGAAAACCAAGGTCATGGCCGCCAAGACCGCAACAACTGCGGGTTGTGCAATGATCATTGCGGCAGGGGCTGCGCATCATCCCTTGCAGGCCGTTCTGGACGGAGCCAATGCGACCGTGTTCGCCGCGCAAGGTGATCCGCGTTCGGCGCGCAAGGGCTGGATTGCCGCGATGAAGCCCAAGGGCGTGGTGCATGTCGACGCGGGGGCCGAGCGCGCGTTGCAGCAGGGCAAATCGCTGTTGCCCGCAGGCGTTGCCCGTGTAGACGGGCAGTTCCAGCGCGGTGATCCGGTGACTATTGTTGGCCCGTCCGGTGCGCTGGGGTTGGGGCTGGCTGGCTATTCCAGTCTGGAAGCCGCCGCCATTGCGGGCCATCATTCCCGCGAGATTGAAGCGATTCTGAACTATCCGGGCCGTGTGGCCCTTATTCACAGGGATGAGATGGCGCTATGAGTTCTGAAATTTCACCTGAAATGCAGGAAATGGGCCGCCGCGCGCGTGCCGCCGCACAAGTGCTGGCCATGGCACCGGCAGCAGCCAAGGCGCTGGCGCTGACCGGGGCGGCAGATGCCCTTTGGGCGCGGCGCGATGATGTGATTGCCGCCAACGCGCGCGACATGACTGCGGCCACGCAAAAGGGGCTGTCACCTGCAATGCTGGACCGTCTGATGCTGGACGAGGGGCGCATTTCCGGCGTGTGTGACGCGCTGCGCACCATTGCCGCGCAGGATGACCCTGTGGGCCAGATCATCACGGAATGGGACCAGCCCACGGGGTTGCATATCGCGCGGGTGCGCACGCCTTTGGGTGTGGTGGGTGTGATCTATGAATCGCGCCCCAATGTGACCGCCGATGCGGGCGCGCTGTGCCTGAAGGCGGGCAATGCCGTCATTCTGCGCGGCGGGTCCGAAAGTTTCCATTCCTCGCGCGCCATTCATGGCGCACTTGTGCAGGGCTTGCGCGCGGCAGGCCTGCCGGAAGATGCCATTCAGCTGGTCCAGACCACCGACCGCGCCGCGGTGGGCGATATGCTGCGCATGGTTGACTATATTGATGTGATTGTTCCGCGCGGTGGCAAGGGGTTGGTGGGGCTGGTGCAGCGTGAAGCGCGCGTGCCGGTCTTTGCCCATCTGGAAGGGATTTGCCACATCTATGTCGATGCCAGCGCCGATCCGGCCAAGGCGCGCAATGTGGTGCTGAACGCGAAAACGCGGCGCACCGGTATCTGTGGCGCGGCAGAATGCCTGTTGCTGCACCGCGATATTGTCGACGGGCTTGGCGCACAGATTATCGCCGATCTGGTCGCCGCAGGGGTAGAAATGCGCGTGGGCGCAGGCTTGCAGCATTTGCCGGGCGTTTTGGCTGCCGCGCCCGATGATTTCGGACAGGAATATCTGGACAAGATCATGGCGGCGGCAGTGGTTGATGATGTGGATGCCGCGATGGTGCATATCCGCGACTATGGATCGCAGCACACGGATGCAATTCTGGCCGAAGATGACACCGTCGCCGCGCGGTTCTTTGCCGGGCTGGACAGCGCGATCTTGATGCGCAACGCATCGACCCAGTTTGCCGATGGCGGTGAATTTGGGCTTGGGGCGGAAATCGGCATTGCCACGGGCAAGATGCACGCGCGCGGGCCGGTCGGGGCCGAGCAGTTGACCAGTTTCAAATATCTGGTCACGGGCGACGGAACTGTGCGCACCTGACACGGCTTTGGCTTGCGGTGTGTGGTTGCCGCTGTCTGGCCTTTTGCGGTTATTCGCGTTTGGATAAAGCCCGCGCCATCGGTGGGCCGGGGTCTGCCGATCCGGCGTTGGTGAAGTTCGCTTTATGCCTGCTGCGTATTCCCAAGTTCATGGGCTTGGACTGCCATCAGCCAAATCGGCAGGCCGCGGGACGGCCAGACCGATGGCGCGGCGGGCTGCGCCCTTTGCTCCGCGCCTTAGGGAACTCCAACGTCCCCTTCAGGCCGCTTCGCGCCGCATCTGCGTCTACTCCCGCATCAGCGGATACCCGTTCCCCCAGATCGCGGGAATGTCCCTGGCTAGGCTGCGCGCTTCGGCGCGGGCCAGATGGGCAAGAATGGCCTGCCGGTCCGGCCCGTATTGGCGCGCGGCCCTGTGCCACAGCCGCAGCGCAGACCGCGCCGACCATGGCAGCGCTGCATGCGCCAGCCAATGGCGCAGCTCCGGCGGCAGGCGGTCGAATTCAGCCATCGGACTGGACCGCCTGCGTAAGCTGGATTTCAGGTTTGCGCCCATGGATCACGCGGCCTTGCGCTGGCCCCATTTGGGGAACGGATCTTCCAGACCGGCCCAAAGTTCGGGGGCAAAACTGTCGGTGTTCACCAAGCAGGCATCCAGCTTGGCAATCAGCGCCGCATGATCCATGCCCGCGCCAATAAATGCCAGTTCCTGCCGCCGGTCGCCCCATGGATCAACCCAGTTCTGGCGCATCTTTTCCAGCGCTTCGGCGTGGTCGGGCCAGCGGTCGCGCGGCACAGCCGCCCACCAGCCGCCCAAGGGCATGACACTGGACATCGCACCGGCAAGCGAGAATTCAGCCACCCAGTTGGGCCGTGTCGCCAGCCAGAAATGCCCCTTGGCACGGATGACACCGGGCAGGGGACCATTGAGAACCGCATGAACCTTGGCCGGATCAAACGGCTGGCGCGCGCGGTAGACAAAGGATGTCACGCCGTATTCTTCGGTTTCTGGCACATGATCGGCAAAACCATACAGTTCCTTTGCCCAAAGCGGGTGTTCATGCGCGGTGTCGAAATCAAACAGGCCGGTGTCAAAAATCTGGTCTGCGGCCACATGCGAATGATCGGTTTCGATCAGCCGGGCATCAGGGTTCAGGGCCTTGATGATCTTGCGCGCGGCATCGGTTTGCGCCGGCCCCGCATCGGTGACTTTGTTGAGGATGATGACATCGGCAAATTCGATCTGGTCGGTCAGCAAATCAACAAGGTTGCGCTCATCTTCTTCGCCCAGAACCTCGCCCCGGTCAGACAGGAAATCATGACTGGAGAAATCGCGCAACAGATTGACCGCGTCCACCACAGTGACCATCGTGTCCAGCCGCGCCACATCCAGCAGGCTGTCGCCCTGTTCGTCGCGAAATTCAAATGTTGCGGCCACGGGCAGCGGTTCGGAAATGCCGGTGGATTCGATCAGCAGATAATCAAAGCGCCCTTCCTGCGACAGGCGGCGCACTTCCGCCAGCAGGTCGTCGCGCAGCGTGCAGCAGATGCAGCCATTTGACATCTCGACAAGTTTTTCCTCGCCGCGCTTCAGGTCGACACCGGCATCAATCAGGTCGGCGTCAATATTCACTTCGGACATGTCATTTACGATAACTGCCACGCGGCGGCCTTCGCGGTTGTTCAGGACATGGTTCAGCAGCGTTGTTTTGCCTGCGCCAAGAAAGCCCGACAATACAGTGACGGGCAGGCGGGGGTCGGTTGCGGACATGCGACACCTTTCGTTATGATGGGGATCGTTATGATATAATATAACACTCATGGGAGTCATATAGTATCATTTTCCGCCGGACAAGAGGTCAGGGCAAAAGCTGGCGCAGCAAATCGGCATTGACATAGCCGTCAGGGGCCAGCCCCTGCGACTTCTGCCATGCCTGCACAGCAGCAACTGTGGCGGGGCCAATGCGTCCGTCCACGCCGCCCGTGTCATGGCCCAATGCGTTCAGGCGGCGTTGCAATGCGCGCCGTTCATCAAGCGTCAGGGCACGGTCGCCGCGCGGCCAGCTGCCTTGCAACCCGCCATCACCCCGCAGCCGGTCGGACAGGTGCCCCACGGCCAGAACATAGGCATCCGACAGGTTGTATTCTTTCAGCACATCATAATTGCCATAGGTCAGAAACGCAGGGCCGCGCGCGCCACCGGGCAGAACCAGCCGCGCCTGACCTGATTGCAATGGTGCACCTGCCGCCGCGCGCACGCCTGCGTTTGTCCACTCTGCCGCTGATTGTGCCTGTCCGGTCAGGCGCAGGTCGAACCCACCGGGCAGGACAACCTCGCGCGCCCAGGGCTGGCCGCGTGTCCAGCCGCGCCGCGTCAGGTAGTTCGCCGCCGATGCCAGCGCGTCGCTTGGGTCATCCGCCCAGACATCGCGCCGCCCGTTGCCGGTGAAATCCACGGCATAGGTCAGGAAGCTGGACGGCATGAACTGCATATGGCCAAATGCGCCCGCCCATGATCCGATCATGGCCTGCGGGCTGATATCGCCCGCCTGAATGATGCGCAGCGCATCCAGCAGCTGTTCTTCAAAGAATTCGCCGCGCCGCCCGTCCTTGGCCAGTGTCGCAAGGGTCGCCAAAGTTTGTGTGCCGCCACGGTTTGCCCCGTAAGACGATTCAATGCCCCAGATCGCCACAAGAATTTCCGGCGGCACGCCGTAGCGCGACTCGATCCGGTTCAGAACATCTGCATGGCGGCGCAGTGCGGACTGCCCCTGCGAAATGCGTGTGGATGACACGGTGCTGTCCATATAGTCCCAGATGCGCGCGCCAAATTCGCTTTGGCGGCGGTCAAGGGCCACCGTTTCGGGCAAAAGCTGCATGACCGGAAGCGACCGGTCCAGTGTGGCCTGCGTGATGCCATTGGCGCGCGCGCGGGTCGCAAACGCCGACCGCCATGTGTCGAAATTGCCAGTTTGCGGCTGGGCCAGTGCGGCGGGCCGCGCGGTGGGTCTGGGTGAGCTATCCACATTGGCCAGGCTGCAGGCCGGCAGTGCAAAGGCCAAGGTCGCGGCCGGTATCCAACGTGACATGATGTTCCCCGAATTATACTTATGCCGGGAATGGTAGCGGTCCTGCGGCCGGGAACCAAGGTGGCTGTGTTCACAATATGCGGGTCTTCGCCGATGGCCGCTTTTATGCGCGCCGATCTTCGGCTACCTTTGCTGCAAAAATCCACTAAAGGGGTGAGCAGTGCCATGCAACTTTCAAGACGTTTCTGTATCGCGGGGTTATCCGCAATGTCGCTTTCGGCCTGTATGGGCGGGGGGGTGCCAATGACAACATCATCACAGGCAACAACCCGCATGCGGCCGCAGGCGAATGCCGAATTTGATGCCTGGCTGGCGCAATTCCGCACGCGCGCCGCTTCTGCGGGCATAAATGCAAGCACGCTTGAGCCTGCGTTGCGCAGCGCGGGATTCCTGCCTGATGTCATTTCGCGCGACCGCAGGCAGACCGAATTCACCCGTACGCTGGAAGATTACCTGTCAATCGCGGTGTCCGATGAACGGCTGTCGGCGGGGCGGGCGGCCTTGTCGCGCCACAGCGCCACCCTGCGCGCCGTTGAGGGGCGCTACGGCGTCGAGGCAGAGGTGATCGCCGCAATCTGGGGGCTGGAATCGCGCTACGGGACAGAACGCGGCGATATTCCGGTGATTTCGGCGCTGGCCACGCTGGCCTTTGACGGGCGGCGGGGGGCGTTTTTCGAAAGCCAGTTGATTGCGGCGCTGCGCATTCTGCAACGCGGGGACACCAGTGCGGCCAATATGCGCGGGTCATGGGCGGGGGCCATGGGCCACACGCAGTTTATTCCGACCACCTATCAGGAATACGCGGTCGATTTCACCGGCAACGGGCGGCGCGACATTTGGGCGGATGACCCGGCTGATGCACTGGCATCGGCTGCGAATTATTTGTCGCGCATGGGCTGGACGCGCGGCCAGCCCTGGGGCGTGGAAGTGCAACTGCCCGACGGGTTCAACACGGGGCTGGCCGGGCGGGGCAGTTCGCGCGCTGTGTCGGAATGGACCGGCATGGGCGTGCGCAACATGGACGGGCGCGCGGTCACGGACCATGGCGCGGCATCTATAATCATTCCCGACGGGCCGCGCGGGCCTGCGTTCATGACCTTCCGCAACTTCACAGCGTTAACGCGTTACAATAACTCCGAGTTTTATGTCATTGGTATTGGGCATCTTTCTGACAGATTGCGCGGAGGTGGTCCCATTCGCGGCAATTTCCAGCCCGACCGTCACGGCCTGCGGCTGGGCGAGCGGCAGGAAATCCAGCGTCTGCTGACGCGCGCGGGGTTTGATACACAAGGCGCGGATGGCGTGATTGGCCCGAATTCGCAATCTGCAATAAGCGCCTATCAGCGCGCGCGCGGGCTGACTGTCACAGGCGATCCGTCGCGCGAGTTGCTGGAGCGTTTGCGGCAGGGGTCGTGAAACAGGCGAAGGAAAAGGGGGCTTGCGCCCCCTTTTTGTGATCTTGCCCTGCGCTGCGCTACGGACAGTTTTGAGTATTTTTGGCAAGATGAAATCCCTGATTTGCATCCAGCCATAGTTTTGGGGTGCTCAGGCCTTGCCCTTGTAGATCTCGACCAGTTTGGCGAGCATCGCAAGCGCGTCTTCGCGCGAGCGCTGGAAGCTGTTGCGCCCGATGATGGACCCGTTGCCGCCCCCGTCGCGGATGGCGCGGGCATCATCATAGACCGAATCCTCGCCCTTTTTGGCGCCGCCGGAAAACACCACGATGCGCCGGCCATGGAAGCTGGCCTCCATGCAGTGTTTGACGCGCGCGGCCTGGGTTGCGATCTCGATCTTCTTGTCTTCATAGACTTTCTTGGCTTCGGGCAGCATCAGATGATCGGTGGACAATTTGATCTTGATGATATGCGCCCCCAGCAGGGCCGCGATCTGGGCTGCATAGGCCGCAACATCAATGGCGGTTTCGCCGTCTTTGGTGATGGCCTCACCGCGCGGGTAGGACCAGATGACGCTCGCCACGCCTTTGGCGGCGGCTTCCTGCCGCATGGCGCTGATTTCTTCATACATGCCCAATGCGCAATCTGAACCGGGATAGATTGTGAACCCGATCGCCGCACACCCAAGGCGCAGCGCATCATCGACACTGGCGGTGATGGCCTGATTTTTGCCCGCTGTATCCGACATCAGGGAATTGGCGCTGTTGACCTTCAGGATGGTGGGGATCTGGCCTGCGAACGTGTCGGCACCTGCTTCGATCATGCCCAAAGGGGCTGCATATGCGTTCATCCCGGCATCAATGGCCAGTTGATAGTGATAATGCGGGTCATAGGCAGCAGGGTTGGGCGCGAAGCTGCGGGCAGGGCCATGTTCAAACCCCTGATCCACCGGCAAGATGATCATCTTGCCAGTGCCGCCCAGTTTGCCCTGCATCAGCATGCGGCACAGATTGGCCTTCACGCCGGGGGTTTCGCCTTCGTAGTTGCTAAGGATCTTCTGAACGACGCGGGTTGCACGCATGGGCTGCTCCTGTCCGGTTGGTTGTTTCGGGCAGGGTTAATCGCTGCTTTGTGTCGAAACAATGATGATAATGCACAGGGGAATGATGTTAGCGCAATCAAGTCCGGGTTCGGTGAGCATGCAGGACATTTGGGCTGAATCGCCTGCAAAAAGGCCCTTTGGTGCGATGGTGGGAACGTGCCGCGCCCCCGTTCCATCGCGCACCCCTGCCGCGCCTGCGCCGCATTTCCGGGCGTGTCGGTCCACCGGACAGGGGGCAGGCAACACAGCAAAGGGGGATTTCATGCTTGTCATTCAGGCAAAAGCGGGGTTTTGTGAGGCGCGCCCAGCAAAAGAGTGACTTGATGCCTGATTTCAAACCGCCAAAAGACGCCTATACCTTGATTCTGGAGGCAATAGATCTTGGCGTATATCGGCCCGGTGACAGGCTTGTTGAATCCGAACTTGCGGATCGTTTCGGCGTGTCGCGCACGCCCATCCGCGAAGCGCTGCAACGTCTGGAAACGCAGTCACTGCTGACACGGGACGGGCGGTCGCTGATCGTGGCCTCGCTGGATCATAACCAGTTGGCGGAACTCTATGCCGTGCGCGCCGAGCTGGAAGGGTTTGCAGCCCATCTTGCCGCGCGCCATGCGACAGAGGAAGAAGTGCGCCTGCTGCGCAGCATGGTTGAAGAAGACCGCAAGCTGATAAACGAACCAAAAGCCCTGAGCCGTGCCAACAGGCGCTTTCACAAGCAGATTCATCTGGCGTCGCATAACCGCTATCTGGTGCAACAGCTTGATCTGGTGCATCGGTCCATGGCGCTTCTGGCCACAACATCACTTAGTTTTGAAGGGCGCGGCACCCAGACCATTGACGAGCATTCCGCGATTGTCGAGGCGATTGCCGCCCATGACGGGCAGGGCGCGTATGAGGCGCTGAAAACGCATATCTCGACTGCGTTCCTGACGCGTTTGCGTCAGGATGCAGACAGTGCGGACCGCTATTCTTTATAGCGGCACAATAGGGCCGAGTTGAACCTGTCGGGGCGGCGTTCAGAATATCTGGTCAAGAAAACGCGCCAGCGCCGCATGCGCCTTTTCATTTGCATCAGCGTCCCAGTCATTGGACCCCTCGACCGTGAATGAATGGCGCGCGCCGCCAAAAATCTGGGCTTCATGCGGGACATCTGCTTCTTGCAACGCGTCCATCAGGCGCGCCAGATCGGCCATGCCGGATACGGGATCGGCTGATCCGTGCAGCACCAGAACCGGTGCATCTGTCGCCGAATAATCCTGCCCGTCCGGTGTGTCCAGCCCGCCATGAAAGCTGACAAACCCTGCCATGGCCATGCCTGCGCGCGCAGCTTCCAGTGCTGCCGCACCGCCGAAGCAATACCCGGTGATGACCATTTGTGCGGGCGTGTTATCCAATTGAGAGACTGCATCTGCGGCAGCGGCAATGCGGGCGCGAAACGCGTCGCGGTCCGCATAGAGCGCGCCTGTTTCGCGGCGATAGTCATCAAACCCGTCCAGCACGGCATCGCGCCCAAAAAGATCAACAGCGACGGCGACATAGCCTGATTGCGCAAGCGCATCGGCGCGCGCGATTTCATGGTCGTTTACGCCGTCCCAGTCATGGACAATCAGCACCGTGCCGCGCGGCGTGCCTTCGGGGCGGGCAACATACCCTTCAAATACTATATCGCCGACGCTGTATTCCAGTGGTTGCGCCCATCCGGTTTGTGCCGACATGACCAAGGCAGCGCTTGCCCCCGCAAACACTGTAGCTGTGACAAATTGCATAAGTTCCACCCTTTTGCGTGACATTTGTATATCACAAGCTAGGGCCGTTGCGGAAATTTCAAGCGATAGGGGGCTTCAGGCCAGCCGCGATTTGAGGATTGCGCCCGCTTTGCCGAAATCCATTTCACCGGCATGGCGGGACTTCAACAGGCCCATCACCTTGCCGATATCGCGCACGGATGCCGCGCCCGTTTCGGCAATGGCTGTGTCAATCGCTTGTGCGATTTCGTCGTCATTCAACTGGCGTGGCAAGAACGACTCGATCACACCAATCTCGGCGATTTCCTTTTCCGCCAGATCAAGACGCGCGGCTTCTTCATAGGCGCGCGCAGAATCACGGCGTTGTTTGACCATGCGCGTCAGCACCGCGACCAGATCGCTGTCGCTTAATTCGCTGTTGGTGCCATCGCCACGCGCGACAATTTCGCGGTCCTTTATGGCTGCATTGATCAGACGCAGGGTTGCCAGCTTTTCGCTGTCTCTGGCCTTCATGGCTGTCTTCAGATCGCTTGATATCCTGTCGCGCAGTGACATGGGGCCAGTCCTGTTCCAGATAAAGGGTGTTGAGCGCGGACCCTAACGAAGGTGCCTGCTGCCCGCAAGGTTCAAAAAATCCATGCCCCTGACGCTATCTTTCCTTCTTTTCCAAACCGGGCCGGATTCGCTTGATTCTTGGTGCGCATGGCCGTAGGTTCCGCCGAAATCCGAACATGACGGAGCGATAAGATGTGTGCGCAGACACTCAAACCCACAGCATGCCTTGTTCTGGCTGACGGGACGATATTTTATGGACGTGGCTTCGGGGCTGCGGGCAAAACGGTGGCAGAGCTGTGTTTCAACACGGCGATGACCGGCTATCAGGAAATCATGACCGACCCGTCCTATGCGGGGCAGGTGGTCACATTTACCTTCCCGCATATCGGGAATGTGGGCGTAAACCCCGATGATGATGAAACCGCCGACCCGGTCGCTGCCGGAATGGTGGTGAAATGGGACCCGACCCTGCCCAGCAACTGGCGTGCGACCGAAACACTGGTCGAGTGGCTGACAAAACGCGGGCGCATCTGTATCGGGGGCGTGGATACGCGCCGCCTGACGCGCGCGATTCGCCAGCAGGGCGCACCGCATGTCGCGTTGGCCCATGACCCTGACGGCAATTTCGACATTGAGGAACTGCTGGCCATGGCGCGCGGCTTCAAGGGGCTGGTCGGGCTTGATCTGGCCCGCGATGTGACCTGCGCGCAAAGCTATCGCTGGGATGAAATGCGGTGGGCCTGGCCCGACGGGTATGTGCGCCAGACAGCACCCGTCCATAAGGTGGTCGCGATTGATTACGGCGCGAAACGCAATATCCTGCGCTGTCTAGCCAGTGCGGGCTGCGATGTGACCGTGCTGCCGGCCAGTGCAACCGCTGAACAGGTGCTGGCGCTGAACCCGGACGGGGTGTTCTTGTCCAACGGTCCGGGCGACCCGGCCGCCACAGGCGAATATGCCGTGCCCATGATTCAGGGTGTGCTGAAAGCGGATATTCCGGTGTTTGGCATTTGTCTTGGTCATCAGATGCTGGCGCTGGCACTTGGGGCACAAACCATCAAGATGAATCACGGCCATCACGGTGCAAACCATCCGGTCAAGGACCACGATACCGGCAAGGTCGAGATCACGTCGATGAACCACGGTTTCGCGGTGGACAGTCAGACCTTGCCCGATGCCGTGATTGAAACGCACACGTCCTTGTTTGACGGGTCGAACTGCGGCATCCGGATGAAGGACAAGCCGGTGTTTTCGGTGCAGCACCACCCCGAAGCCAGCCCCGGCCCGCAAGACAGCTTTTACCTGTTTGAACGCTTTGCGGGCCATATGGCCGACCGCAAGGCCAGCTAAGCGCGTGCCCTGCTGCGTGCAGCGGGGCACATACAGGGTGCGCCTGTCAAAGAATCCGTCAGTGGCACGGCATTTTTTCGCGGCGCGCGCCTGACACACCGAATTCTTAATCAGTTGTTAATCAAAATCATGTTCCCCTTTGCGTTAACCAAAGTGGGGCAATGATGCGCCTGTTCAGACGTTCACACAAGTTCACGGCGCCGGATGTGCCCGTGGTGCCACCCGTTCGTCTGGCGGTTGTGCGCGACAACAGCCAGGCGCAGGACAGGCTTGGCGCTATCCTGCGCGACATGGGGGCCATTTCGGATGAAGGATTGGTTCACGCCCTGCAAATGCAGACGCAGCAGGCCACCAGCCTTGGCGATTTGCTGATTGCCCAAGGGGTCATCAGCGAAGATACCCTGATGCGGGCGCTGTCCATCCAGTTCGACACCCCGATACTTGACACAACGCTTCAGCAACCGGACCCCGCATTGACAGACCTGCTTGGTGCACAACACTGTATTGCGCTGCGCTGCATGCCTTGGCGCAATGCCGGTGCTGTCACGGTGGTGGCAACCCCGCGCCCCGACAAGTTCGAGGCGAATCGCGCACAGCTGCAAGCCATCTTTGGACCCGTTGTTCCGGCCCTTATACCCGAGAATGCATTGCATGACACCGTGCTGCGGTTGCGGCGTAACCGTTTGAAAATATGGGCGGAAACATGCGTCTTGCACAAGGAAAGCTGCCGCTCGATGCCGTTCTTGGGCGTGCGGCAGGGACTGGCTGCGGGGCTGGTGGCGTTGATTGTGCTGGGCGCGTTTTTCCCGCAGATGGTGTTTTTGGTGTTTACCTTTGCTGCCTGCATATTTCTGGCCTTGTCTGCCCTGCTGAAGCTGGCGGCGGCGGTTGCCGCATTCACCACGCCTGCAGAAAAGCGCGCCCATGAAAACGGCGCGGTCGTCGACTTGGCACAGCGACGAAAACCCGTGGTGTCGATCCTTGTGCCACTTTACAAGGAACCCGAAACGGTCCCGCGCCTTATGACACGGTTGTCCCGCCTGACATGGCCGCGCAACCTGCTGGATGTGCTGCTGATTGTTGAAGAAAACGACCATGCAACGCGCCATGCCCTGCAATGTGCGGAATTGCCGCGCTGGATGCGGGTTGTGCCGGTGCCGGATGCGCGCCTGAAAACCAAACCACGCGCGTTGAACTACGCCATGTTGTTTGCGCGCGGCACGTTGATCGGTGTCTATGACGCTGAAGATGCGCCCGAACCCGACCAGATACACCGTGTTGTGTCTTGCTTTCAAAACGGGCCGTCCAATCTGGCCTGTGTTCAGGGGGTGCTGGATTTCTACAATCCGCGCAGCAACTGGATGGCGCGCTGTTTTACCATTGAATATGCAAGCTGGTTTCGCGTGATTCTGCCGGGCATGCAGCGGCTGGGTCTGGCCGTTCCGCTGGGGGGCACGACCTTGTTCTTTCGCCGCGATATTCTGGAACGGCTGGGGGGGTGGGATGCGCATAACGTGACCGAGGATGCGGATCTGGGCATCCGGCTGGCGCGGCGCGGCTTTTACACCCAACTACTGGACACCGTCACCTATGAAGAAGCCAATTGCCGCGCCATTCCATGGGTCAAGCAGCGGTCGCGCTGGCTGAAAGGATATGCGATCACATGGATGGTGCATATGCGTGATCCGCGCGCCTTGTGGCAACAACTGGGTGCATGGCGGTTTTTCGGGGTGCAGGTGCTGTTTCTGGGAACATTGGTGCAGTTCATGCTGGCCCCGCTGCTGTGGTCGTTCTGGCTGGTCATGCTGGGCTGGGGTCACCCCTTTGTGGACATGTTTCCACGGGGGGTTCTGGTGGCCTTTATCAGCCTGTTTGTGATGAGTGAAGTGGTGAACCTGTCTGTCGGCATCCTTGCGACGCGCGCGCGCCATCACCGGCATTTGCGCCTGTGGCTGCCAACGTTGCACGGCTATTTCCCGCTGGCGGTGCTGGCCGTCTACAAGGCATTGTGGGAGCTTGTTTCTGCACCGTTTTACTGGGACAAGACACAGCATGGAACGCATGGCGCGGCCCTTGACGCAGTCGCGGTTCATGGTCAAAGCTGACGCCTGCGCTGATTTGGGCGCAGACACCTGATAAACTGCATAAAGATTGGCCTGCAATGCTATATTTTGAAAAGCAAAACCTTGTTTTATTTGCGACCCCGAAAACCGCAAGCACATCGCTGGAAGCCGCACTTGCGCCCATGGCCGATATTGTGTTGCAGGGCGATCCACGGATCAAGCATTGCACGTTTCACCGCTACAAATGGCGGTTTGAGAAATTTCTTATGATTTTCAAGAAGTCGCCGCCAGAAACTGTCGCGCTGATCCGCGAGCCGGAAGACTGGCTGAACAGCTGGTTCCGGTTCCGCCATGGAAGCTGGCTGCACGACACCCCGCGCAGCACGCAGGGAAAAAGTTTTGATGACTTCGTGGACGGGTATCTGTCCGACCCCAAGCCCGCATTTGCAGCAGTCGGGTCGCAGGCGGCGTTTCTGACGCATCCGATGCAGGACGATCAGGTGCAAACCCTGTTTCGCTATGATGCGATGCCCGAGTTCCTGACATGGCTGGAAGCGCGGCTTGGGTGTTCGCTGGACCTGCCGCAAAAGAATGTATCCCCAAAGATGGACGCCACCTTGTCTGCACAAATGCGCGTCAGGTTGCGAAACGGGTGTGCGCGCGATTATGCGCTTTATGACCGCGCGCGCGGCGCTGCGTGAATTTTGCGGGTGAGTGGCTTGTCGCGCCTGTGTTTTCGGTGCAGCCTGCGGGCCAGAACCCCCGCCGGAAAGGATCAGGATAATGACGCTAGAGACCCGCATTCAACAAGCGCGCGGCGACATGCCCGCGGACCTCGTCCTGCGCGGGGCCAAGGTTCTTTGCGTGGTGACCGGCGATTATATTCAGGGCGATGTCGCCATATGCGACGATACAATCGTGGGCATTGGGGCGGCGTATGACGGCGCACGGGTCATTGACCTGCACGGGCATATCCTTGTGCCGGGGTTTATTGACACGCATCTGCATATTGAATCGTCGCTGGTGACTCCGTTTGAATTTGACCGCTGCGTTGCCCCGCGCGGGGTAACAACGGCCATTTGCGACCCCCATGAAATTGCCAATGTCGCGGGCAGTGCAGGCATTCGCTATTTTCAGGATGCCGCGACCCGCACGGTAATGGACATACGGGTGAACCTGTCATCCTGTGTCCCCTCCACGCATATGGAAACCGCAGGCGCGGCACTGGATGCGCAGGACCTGCTGGCGCTTGGCGACCATCCCAGCGTGATCGGGCTGGCGGAATTCATGAACTTTCCCGGCGTCATTCACCGTGATCCCGGATGCATGGCAAAGCTGCGTGCCTTCGCGGGCCGCCATATTGACGGGCATGCGCCGCTGCTGTCGGGGCGTGACCTGAATGCCTATGTCAGCGCGGGTATTCGGACCGAACACGAATCCACCACTGCCGCAGAAGCCCGCGAGAAGCTGCAAAAGGGGCTGCGCTGCCTGATCCGCGAAGGGTCGGTCAGCAAGGATATGGTGGCGCTTGCGCCGCTGCTGACGCCGGTGACAGCGCCCTATATGTGCCTGTGCACCGATGACCGCAACCCGCTGGACATTGCCGAGCATGGCCATCTGGACCACATGATCCGCAGCCTGATTGCGATGGGCTGTGACACGCTGGCGGTGTATCGCGCCGCATCGCTTTCGGCGGCAGAGGCATTCGGGCTGAAAGATCGGGGGCAGATCGCACCGGGCAAACGCGCCGATATTGTTGCCTTGCCCGATCTGGCCGCGTGTCGCGCCGGTCTGGTGCTATGCGGGGGCAGGGTGGTCGATGACGCGGCTTTTGCCGCGCGCGATGTGATTGCGCCGGTTGCACGCGATTCCGTTCGCGCGCCGCAGGTCAGCGCGCACAATTTCCGCCATGCAGGAAACAGCCCCGAAACCCCCGTCATTGGCATTCTGGAAGGCAAAATCATCACCGAACATCTGCGCAAGCAGATTGCCCCCGAAGATGGCGACAAACGCCCCGACCCTGCGCGCGATCTGGCACGCGTTGCGGTGGTCGAACGCCACGGCAAAAACGGCAATATCGCCACAGGGTTTGTGCGCGGGTTCGGCATGACATCGGGCGCGATTGCGGCAACGGTTGCGCATGACCACCACAATATTGTGACGGTCGGGGTGGATTATGACGATCTGGCGGTGGCCGTGAACCGCCTGTCAGACATCGAAGGGGGGGTTGTCGTGGCACAGGGCGGGAAGGTTGTGGCAGAACTGCCCCTGCCGGTTGCAGGGCTTATGTCGCTGAACAGCTATGAGCAGGTTCACGCCCGCCTTGTTGAGTTGCGCAGCGCCGCCAAGTCGTTGGGTGTGACACTGGAAGAGCCGTTCTTGCAACTGGCTTTCATTGCGTTGCCGGTTATCCCGCACCTGAAGATCACCGATTTCGGCATGGTCGATGTGGACCGGTTCGAGGTGATCTGACACACGCTATTCAATGGTATAGGGCAACACCTTCCGGTGGTCGGGATCAATGCGCAAATGCCGCTCCAGCGGGGGCACCGATCGCTGGTGGCAATTGTCGCGTTCGCAGATACGACAGGAAATCCCGATAGGGTCATAGCCCCCTTCGCGGCCCAGATCCATGCCATCCCCGTAAACGAGTGCATTCGCGTGGTTAATCTCGCAGCCAAGCCCGATGGCGTAGCGCCGCACGGGCGCATGAAACGCGCCGCCGCCCTTGGTCACGGCCAGTGCAAGGCAGAAATACCGCATACCGTCGGGCGTTTCGGCCAGCTGGCGCAGGAACCGGCCCGGTGTTTCAAAGGCGCGATGCACATTCCACAATGGGCAGGCACCGCCGAAACGCGCAAATTGCAACCGCGTGGCCGAATGGCGTTTCGTAATGGTGCCGGCCTGATCCACGCGCACAAAGAAAAACGGCACGCCCTTGGCACCGGGGCGCTGCAAGGTCGAAAGCCTGTGGGCCACCTGTTCAATCGACGCGCCGAACCCTTCGGCCAGGGTTTCCAGATCATGGCGGGTATCCTGTGCCGCCGACAGGAACCGCCGATACGGCATCAGCGCGGCACCGGCGAAATAATTGGCCAGCCCGATCTTGGCAATTGCGCGGGCCTCTGGCGATTGAAACCGCGCAAGGTCCAGCGTGGCCTCCAGCAGGTCATGTTGTGTCAGCAATGCCACCTGATGCGCCAGCTGGAACGCCTGTGTTGCGCGCGACACTTTGGATGACAATTCCAGCACACCGCGTGCAGCGTCAAAGCGGCGCAGGTCTTCGCTTGCCGTTAGGTGAACGCTGATCTTGCGATCATTCAGCGCGGCGGCGGCATGGGACATGAAATCCACGCCGGGTTTGGCCCGCGACGCAAAATGTTCGGCGGCGCGGTCAACGGCATCGATATAATTGTCGCAATAATGGAAGAAATCACGCACTTCTTCCCATGGCGACAGGCGCAGCGTCGTGTCTTCGCGGCCCAATGCCTCGTCCAATGACGCAAGCTGTTCCTGTGCCTGCCTGTAGGCGCGGTGCAGGTCCAGAAACGCGCGGGCAAATACCGGCGCATTGGCCCCCACCAGCCGCAGGTCGGGCAAGGCGGGGTTGGCGCTGGCGAAAAGCGGGTCTGCCAATGCCTCTCGCAAATCGGAAACCAGCCTTTCGCTGTCGCCTGCCGAAAGTTCGGTGACATCCATGCCGAATTCGCGCGCCAAGGCCAGAACCACCGCCGTGGACAGGGGGCGGTTGTTGTTTTCCATCTGGTTCAGATAGGGCAGGGACAAGCCCAGCTTGGCGGCAAAATCCTTTTGTGTCAGTTGCAGTTGCAGGCGGGTTTCACGCAGCTTTGCACCGGCATAAAGTTTCTGTGGTGGCATGTTTTCCCCCGACCACTTTGCTAAGCTCGCAGATGAACTTTGCAAAGCGCCGATCGAAGGTCAAGCGCCGATCTGGCGCGCCCGCCGCATGACATACAGAACCGGAAGGATTGTTGTGCCCGTGGTGGCCAGCATCATCCAGATCAGCGGGCCAGCCCCGCTGCCCGGTGTCAGAAGCGCACCCGCCAGCGCCGACAGCGCAGCCCCGCCCCCGATCATGATTGCGCCGCCCATGCCGCTGGCCGTGCCCGCCAGATGCGGGCGCACCGACATCATGCCCGATGTGGCCGATGGCAGCAGCATTCCGTTGCCAAGCCCGATCATGATGAAGCACCCGAAAAACACCGCCGCAGACAAGGCCCCTGCCAGATACAGCAGCGACAATATGATCATGCCCGAAAACCCGATCAGACTGCCCACAAGAATCATGTAATTGATCCCGAAACGTGCCGCATAGCGCCCCGACAGGAAATTGCCAAAAGCATAGCCAACCGCAGGCGCCCCGAAGTACATTCCAAGCGCTGAAGGTGACAATTCGAACACGCGCGACCCAACAAAGGGCGCCCCGCCAAGATAGGCAAAAAACGCCCCCGACGCCAAGGTTGCAGACCCGCAATATCCCCAAAAACGCCGCGCGCGCATCAGTTCGGGCAGGGTGGCGAATTGCTGGCGCAATGACCCGCTGCGGTCATGTTTGGTTTCACCCATATCGGCCCAGCTTAGGATCAGAACAGCCACGCCCGCCACCAGCATCAGGGTAAAGCTGCCGCGCCAGCCAAACGCTTCGTCCAGAAAGCCGCCGATGGCGGGGGCAATCATGGGAACCAGCGCCATGCCCATGGTGACATAGCCAATGCGCGACGCGGCCGCGTTTTCATCAAGCACATCGCGGATGGATGCACGGCTTAACACCATGGCCGACACGACCAGCGCCTGCATCATGCGAAAGACCAGAAACACAGTGACATTGGGTGCAAACAACGTTCCCACTGTCGCAATGATGAAAACCACCAATGACGCCAGCAAGACCGGCCTGCGCCCGTATCTGTCGGAAATGGTGCCGATAAAAACCTGCAACACCGCATTCATGGCCAGATACAGCGATACGGAAAGTTGCATGACACTGTAGCTGGTGTCAAAATACACCACCATGGACGGAAGTGACGGCAAAAACACATTCATCGCCAGCGCGGCAATCGACGCTTGCGCCACCAGGGTTGAAACATGGGGCGGGGTGTTTCGGTTCAGAAATACAGATTGCGGCGGGATGAGTGGTATGGTCACTGCGCGATCGACCTTCAGCTTATATCTTTGCATTTGAACTGTTACACATGTGAAAAGAAGGTGCAATGTGGATTGCGAGCAAGAGCCTGACTTTGCAAATTAGCCCCAATACTTGCAGACCAGTTTGCAAATTATCTTAATTTCGCTTTTCACGGGCTGAACGAAACATTATTGTTTGGCAAAATTGGCGGCAAACACCGTGTGCCGCGCGAAGGGGGACCGCATGAAAGATATTCTGCAACAGCTTGAAAGTAACCGTGCGCAGGCCCGGCTTGGCGGCGGACAACGCCGGATTGATGCGCAGCACGCCAAGGGCAAGCTGACCGCGCGCGAACGCATCGAGTTGTTGCTGGATGAAGACAGCTTTGAAGAATTCGACATGTTCGTGGCCCATCGCTGCACTGATTTCAGTATGCAGGACGACCGGCCCGCAGGTGATGGTGTTGTCACAGGATGGGGCACAATCAACGGGCGTCAGGTCTATGTGTTCAGTCAGGATTTCACCGTCTTTGGTGGCTCGCTTTCTGAAACCCACGCGCAGAAAATCTGCAAAATCATGGATATGGCCATCCAGAACGGTGCCCCCGTCATTGGCCTGAACGATTCCGGTGGCGCGCGCATTCAGGAAGGGGTCGCCAGCCTTGCCGGTTACGCCGAAGTGTTCCAGCGCAATATCATGGCGTCGGGCGTGGTGCCGCAGATCAGCGTGATCATGGGACCATGTGCGGGCGGCGCGGTCTACAGCCCCGCGATGACCGATTTCATTTTCATGGTCAAAGATACCAGCTACATGTTCGTGACGGGGCCTGATGTCGTCAAGACCGTGACAAATGAAATCGTCACCGCAGAAGAACTGGGCGGCGCCAGCACCCATACGCGCAAATCATCGGTTGCAGATGGGGCGTTTGAAAATGATGTGGAGGCCCTGATCGAAGTGCGCCGCCTTGTCGATTTCCTGCCCAAGAACAACCGCGAAAAGCCGCCTGTGCGCCCCTTCTTCGATGACCCCGCACGGCTGGAGCACAGTCTGGACACGCTGATCCCGGACAATGCAAATACCCCCTATGACATGAAGGAACTGATCCGCAAAGTTGCGGATGAAGGGGACTTTTTTGAGATACAGGAAGATTTTGCGAAGAACATCCTGACAGGTTTCATCCGTCTGGAAGGGCGCAGTGTGGGCGTTGTCGCAAACCAGCCGATGGTGCTGGCAGGTTGTCTGGATATTGATTCCAGCCGCAAGGCCGCGCGGTTTGTGCGGTTTTGCGATGCGTTTGAAATCCCCATCCTGACCTTCGTGGACGTGCCCGGCTTCCTGCCCGGCACCGGGCAGGAATATAGCGGTATCATCAAGCATGGCGCGAAATTGTTGTTTGCCTATGGCGAGGCAACTGTGCCGAAAGTGACGGTGATTACCCGCAAGGCCTATGGTGGTGCGTATGATGTGATGGCGTCCAAACATCTGCGTGGTGATTTCAACTATGCGTGGCCCACAGCCGAAATTGCTGTGATGGGGGCCAAGGGCGCGGTTGAAATCCTGTATCGGTCCGAATTGGGTGATTCAGACAAGATTGCCGAACGCACCAAGGATTATGAAACCCGCTTTGCCAATCCCTTCGTTGCCGCGGAAAAAGGGTTCATAGACGAGGTGATCATGCCGCATTCAACGCGCAAACGGGTGGCACGGGCCTTCGCATCCCTGCGCAACAAGTCCCTGCAAAACCCGTGGAAGAAGCACGACAATATTCCGTTATAAGGGGGCATGGTGGACGCGCGTGGTATCATAATCTGTGCTGGGCTGACACTTGCAGCGCCGCTTTCGGCTGCGGGGCAGGGGATGCCGGATTCTGCGCCGTTACTGATGCCGTCGGGCGAAATGGCCTATCCGCTGGATGAAATCTGGGACGAATCGCAATCGATGATCCGCCTGCGTTTTGTGGTGCCCAAACTTGCGGAACCTTCCAGCGTTTATGGCGGGGACCCGTTTCGCGTGTTCGAAGATATGATGTGGCTGTGCAGCACCCAGATGCGTGGCCTGACGGATATAGGAGAATTTCCACAAGATCAGGGCTGGCAGGGCGCAATTATCACCATGCTGGAACGTGATATCCCCTTTGGAACGCGGGACGCCGATGTGGTCCAGTTTTTTGAGGGATTCGTGTTTGGAATGGACGGGTGCGAGTTGGAAGATGATCTGTATCATGACTGATAACACCCTGAATTTCCCCGATGATGCAGAAGCGCCACATGCGCGCGGGCGTGTCGAATTTCGATGGTCAGGATTCAACAGGCGCTGTATTATGGGCGTGCATGTGCATTTGCATGCACCCAGAGGCACCCCGGCGCGAAAAATCAAAATAACGCGCCCGTTTCACATGAGCAGGAGAAATTCATGTCTAAAGTCGCACTTCTTGCCGCAGTATCGGCAGTCTTTGTGCTTGGCGCTTGCGAAAAGCACAAGCGCGCCCCCGTTCTGGAGCCGGTCGCAGCCCCCATCTATGTCGAGCCGGTTTCGAGCAAGTCGAAATATTGATGATCGCGTGGGGCAGGCATCGCTGCCTGCCCCATCCGTCCGCGCCAGGGCCAATGTGACCTGGTGCAGGTTGGACGCAGTCCATTCCTGCCTGTTGCCATTATCGCAAAACCAGTGGTCAAGTTCTTGTGCATGCGCTACGCTGGTGCGCAAGCGCAGGGGTTGTTCCTGCGTGGCCAGTATGCCTGAAGGACCAACCTTTACGCATGCTTTTGCGGAACGAGACAACAGGAGATATGTATGTCCAAGTTTACCATTCTTGCAGCTTTTGGCGCAGTCCTCGCATTGGGGGCATGTGCGAAACACCAACCTGCACCCGAGCCGGCACCTGCACCAATCATGGTCGAGCCGGTTTCGACCAAAGGCTGATCTTGCAATAGCCGGGCAGGCGCTGCCCGCGCCTGCCTGTGCCGTGGTTTATGGCGCGGGCCTTCAACGATTTGGGGGACGTCCATGTTAAAGCATCGCGGCTTTCCTGGGCGTTTGCCCAGCACTGATTTTCAATTCGTCATTCGCCGTGCAAACCCCAAAGGGGTAACACCGCTTGTTGCGCGCAAGCGCTTTGCGGACCGGCGCACACCCGACCGCCGCGCAGATGAAGCGTTCCTTGGCGCGCTGATCGCGCATTTCGGCGAAGACCCGTTCGCGCGCGGTAATCTGGATGCTGGGCGTCTGTCATGGCTGTTCGGGCGCGAGGTCGTGCCCGCCGAGGATAATTTTGATCCCGCAAGCTATGATGCCATGTTGCGTGTGGACATGCGTGCCGCCGAAGCCAGCTTTCCGCAGCTTTTCGACGGATCATCCGAATTTGCCTTTGATACATGGGAAGAGTGATGCCGCAAGGCACCGCCTTCATTAACCTTTTCCGCGCCATGGGTGCGCTTACCTTCAAGGAGTCCGCATGTTTCGCAAGATCCTGATTGCCAACCGTGGTGAAATTGCCTGCCGCGTCATCAAGACCGCCCGCAAAATGGGGATCGCGACCGTTGCAGTTTATTCCGATGCGGACCGCAACGCGCTGCATGTGCGCATGGCAGATGAAGCCATCAATATTGGCCCTGCGCCCGCAAACCAGTCCTATATTGTCATAGACAAGATACTGGATGCCGTGCGTCAGACAGGTGCGGAAGCGGTACATCCGGGCTATGGTTTTCTGTCCGAGAACATGAAATTCGCCGAAGCACTGGCGGCAGAAGGGGTTGCGTTCATCGGCCCGCCCGTGAACGCGATTGAAGCGATGGGCGACAAGATCACGTCAAAGAAGCTTGCGGCAGAAGCGGGCGTCAGCACTGTGCCTGGCTATATGGGGCTGATCTCGGACGCCGAAGATGCGGTGAAGATCAGCAACCAGGTCGGCTATCCGGTGATGATCAAGGCCAGCGCGGGCGGCGGTGGCAAGGGCATGCGCATCGCATGGAATGATGCGGAAGCGCGCGAAGGGTTCCAGTCCTCCAAGAATGAAGCGGCGTCCAGTTTCGGCGACGACCGGATTTTCATTGAAAAATTCGTGACCCAGCCCCGCCATATCGAAATTCAGGTTCTGGCCGACAGCCATGGCAACACTGTCTATTTGCATGAGCGTGAATGCTCTATCCAGCGCCGCAACCAGAAAGTGATTGAAGAAGCGCCATCCCCGTTTCTGGACGAATCCACCCGCCGCGCGATGGGTGAACAAGCCTGCGCCCTTGCGGCAGCGGTGGGCTATACATCGGCGGGAACGGTGGAATTTATCGTCGATGGCGAGAAGAATTTCTATTTCCTTGAAATGAACACCCGCCTTCAGGTGGAACACCCTGTCACCGAACTGATTACAGGGGTGGATCTGGTTGAACAGATGATCCGTGTGGCGGCTGGTGAAAAGCTGCCCTTCGCGCAATCCGACCTGAAGATCAACGGCTGGGCCATCGAATCGCGCCTGTATGCCGAAGACCCGTATCGCAACTTCCTGCCCTCGATCGGGCGGTTGACGCGCTATCGCCCGCCTGCCGAAATCACCGCGCCGGACCGCACCGTGCGCAATGATACCGGCGTTTTTGAAGGCGGTGAAATCAGCATGTATTACGACCCGATGATTGCGAAACTATGCACATGGGCACCGACGCGCGGGCAGGCGATTGACGAAATGCGCCTGGCGCTGGATGAATTCGAGTTGGAAGGGATCGGCCATAACCTGCCCTTCCTGTCGGCCGTGATGGACCACCCGCGCTTCATTTCCGGCGAGATTACGACAGCCTTCATCGCCGAAGAATACCCCGACGGGTTCGAGGGGACGACACTGCCACGCGACCTGCTGCACCGCGTGGCCGCAAGTGCCTGCGCCATGAACCGCGTGGCCGAAATCCGGCGTGCGCGTATTTCCGGGCGCATGGACAACCATGAACGCGTTGTCGGCACCGATTGGGTGATCAATATTCAGGGCGAAAGCCTGAATGCCAGCATCGACGCCGACCGCGAAGGCGCAACTGTTTCGCTGGCAGGGCAGAGCTATCGCATCACATCCGACTGGCTGCCCGGCCAACCGCTTGCGCGGCTGAATGTCGATGGAACGCCCTTGGTGATGAAGATTGGCAAAATTCCCGGCGGGTTTCGCGCACGCCTGCGCGGGGCGGACCTGAAGATACATGTCTTCTCGCCCAGGCAGGCAAAACTGGCCGAGCTGATGCCGGAAAAACTGCCGCCCGACACATCGAAACTGCTGCTGTGCCCCATGCCCGGCATGGTGGTGTCCATTTCCGTCGAAGAAGGCGAGGAAGTCTATGAAGGCCAGACACTTGCAACTGTGGAAGCCATGAAAATGGAAAACATCCTGCGGGCCGAACGCAAGGGAATTGTGTCGCGCATTAGCGTTCAGGCAGGCGCCTCTCTGGCTGTGGATGATGTGATCATGGAGTTTGAATGATGCAAAAGCGCACCCCTCTTCGCTTGTTTCTGGTCTATTTCGCCAGCTTCATAGCGGCGATGGTGCTGGCCTGGCTGATTTTGACCCGCGTGGCCGAAGGGGTGCGCGACGGCTATGCCGTGCTGCTTCTTTTGCCCCCCCTGGGGGGGATGGCGGTGTTTCACGGGCTTTTCCCGCTGCTTAGCCGCATACGCCTTGGGCTGGAATTCATCGCAGTCGGCGGGGCGCTTGTGTATGGGACAGGTGCTGTGATGGGCGCACTGGTCTGGCTTGGCTTTCTGGACCCCGGCAGCGCGCTGGTGCTGTGGCTGGTTGGCGTCTTTGGGCCGGGTTGGTGGCTTATGTCACAACGCGCTGAAAAGATTGGCTATTTCGAATGATCACGTCTTCATCTTGCCAAAAATACTCGTGGAGGAAGGTGGCGGGGAATGTGGCGCAGCCACATGGGGACGCCACCCCCACGACGCATAGGCATGGCGCCAGAAACCACAAGGCCGCACCCGCTCAGCGCCCCGATGGCAGGCGTTCCAGCATCTCCTGTCTGCGTGACGGGAAGCGGTCAATGACGGCCATCATCTCGCGGCCCGTGCGTACTGCGGGACGCCGCGCTTTGACTTCGCCATCCTTGTCGATGATAGCAGTCATAAAACCGCGCGGCCGCAGCACTTGTCGCAACGGGCTGCGATCTTCCGGATGGGCGTCGAAAATGACCACAGCGTCGCGGGCAAAAAATTCGTCGGCGCGTTCGCGCAGCGCATCCAGCTGGCGTTCGAATTGCGGGTCATTCGGTGTATCTGCCATGACAACGATTATGCGGCTGACCCAGATGAAATCGCGCGCATCGATTTCGCGGGCGTCAAGGAACATCAGCGTTTCCTGTTCATCCTCGCCATTTACCACCTCCGAGGTCACGCCAGACATGTCAGGCGTTGTATCGGTATTTTCGGGACCGTTTGTTGCAAGCGCCGCAAACGGGAAATGTAACGCAAAAACAAGCGTGAAGATCGGTTTCATAATGCCTCCTGCATGCATTGCATATAGTCGTAATTGTCAGGAAAACACCATAGCCCATGCGTTTTTCCATGCGCGTGACGTCAGAAAGGAGCAGCCATGAGCACGCCAAAGAGCCGTTGGGCCGAAATCGCCGCCAAGGAATTGAAGCACCGCCCCATTGAAAGCCTGACCTGGAACACATTGGAAGGTATCCCCGTTCAGCCGCTATATACGGCCGAAGACGTCGACGGGCTTGACCATCTGGGCACCATTCCGGGAGAAGCGCCTTATACCCGTGGGGTGCGCGCCACGATGTATACGGGCCGCGCATGGACCATACGGCAATATGCCGGGTTTTCCACCGCAGAGGATTCGAACGCATTTTACCGCAAGGCCCTGGCGGCGGGCCAGCAAGGTGTGTCTGTCGCGTTTGATCTGGCAACCCATCGCGGCTATGACAGCGACCATCCGCGTGTGACGGGCGATGTGGGCAAGGCCGGTGTGGCGATTGATTCGGTCGAGGATATGAAAATCCTGTTTGACGGAATCCCGCTGGAAAAAGTCAGCGTTTCGATGACAATGAACGGCGCGGTCATTCCCATTCTGGCCAGTTTCATTGTGACAGGTGAAGAACAGGGCGTGGACCGCAAACTGCTGTCGGGCACCATTCAGAATGATATTCTGAAGGAATTCATGGTGCGCAACACCTATGTCTATCCGCCCGAACCCAGCATGCGCATCATTGCCGATATTATTGAATATACCACTGCCGAAATGCCCAAATTCAACAGCATTTCGATTTCCGGCTATCATATGCAGGAAGCGGGCGCCAATCTGGTGCAGGAATTGGGCTTTACGCTGGCTGATGGCCGCGAATATGTGCGCGCGGCCATTCATCGTGGCATGGATGTTGACCAGTTTGCGGGGCGCTTGTCGTTCTTTTTTGCCATAGGCACGAATTTCTTTATGGAAATCGCAAAATTGCGCGCAGCACGGCTGCTATGGTCGCGCGTGATGGCAGAGTTTAACCCCAAAGACCCGAAATCCAGCATGTTGCGCACGCATTGCCAGACATCTGGGGTCAGTTTGCAGGAACAAGACCCTTACAACAACGTCATCCGCACCGCCTATGAAGCGATGAGTGCGGTTCTTGGCGGCACGCAATCCTTGCACACAAACGCGCTGGACGAAGCGATTGCGCTGCCGACCGAATTCAGCGCCCGCATTGCGCGCAACACACAGCTTGTGCTGCAAGAAGAAACCGGCGTGACCAAGGTGGTCGATCCGCTGGCGGGCAGTTACTATATTGAAAAACTGACCCATGATCTGGCCGAGGCTGCCTGGACCTTGATGCAGGAAGTCGAGGAAATGGGCGGCATGACCAAAGCGGTTGCATCCGGTATGCCAAAACTGCGGATCGAGGAGACGGCAGCGAAGCGGCAGGCGATGATCGACCGCGGCGAGGAAGTGATCGTGGGCGTGAACAAATACCGCAAGGATTTTGAGGACCCGATTGATATTCTGGACATTGACAATGTGAAGGTGCGCGACAGTCAGATTGTGCGCCTGGAAAAGATGCGGGCCACACGCGATCAGGCGGTTTGTGATGCTGCATTGAACGAATTGACCCGCCGCGCGCGCGAGGGGGGGAATCTTCTGGAAGCTGCCGTGGACGCCGCGCGCGCCCGCGCCTCTGTCGGGGAAATCAGCATGGCAATGGAAAAGATATTTGGCCGCCATCGTGCCGAGGTCAAAACACTGGCAGGTGTTTACGGTGCCGCCTATGAGGGGGATCAGGGCTTCGCGGCCATTCAGGCCGATGTCGAAGCCTTCGCCGAGCTTGAGGGGCGCCGCCCGCGTATGCTGGTCGTCAAGATGGGGCAGGACGGCCATGATCGCGGCGCGAAGGTGATTGCCACTGCCTTCGCCGATATCGGGTTTGATGTCGATGTGGGACCGCTGTTTCAAACCCCCGCTGAAGCCGCACAGGACGCCATTGACAATGACGTGCATATCATTGGCATTTCCAGTCAGGCAGCGGGGCATAAGACCCTTGCACCACAACTGGTTCAGGCACTGAATGACGCGGGCGCGGATGATATTCTTGTCATCTGTGGCGGCGTGATCCCGCAGCAGGATTACGAATTTCTGTATAATGCGGGGGTAAAGGCCATCTTTGGTCCCGGAACCAATATTCCGGACGCGGCGAAGAAAATTCTTGATCTGGTGCGCAAGGCGCGCGGGTTGTCGTAACGCAGCAATACCTGAATGAAATTGCAGGGCAGGGGGCCTGACCCACCATGCCCTGCATGTCTTGTCCGGTCAGCTTGTGACTGCACCGCCCCGATCCTCAAGGCGCGCATCCACGGACAGGCGGCCTGCACCAGTGACAGAGAGCGCCAGATAACCCCCGGCAAGCGCCAGATTTTTCAGCAATTGTGTCATTTGCATCTGGTCTGCGGGGTCAAAATGATACAGCAGCCCCGATACCACACAAAACGCCGCCAGCGCATAGGCTGCAAGCCGTGTCATCACGCCCACGATCAGCGCCGCACCGGCAATGATTTCGAACAGGACCGCCGGCCATGCAAGCGCTGCCGGAATGCCTCCCGATGCCATATATTGACCAAAACCTGCAACATCGCCCAGTTTGCCAAGGCCGGAAACCAGAAATAGCGCGCCCAACAAAATGCGCGCAACAAGTAGAACTGTGGAGTGTGTCATGTGAACCTCTGACGTGAATAAGTTATGAAGCGCAGATATAGCGGTTTATGCGATGTGCAGAATTCACTGATACCCCACATGCCATGTGCGAAATTACACAGGCACGTCCGCCAATCGGGCAAAGATTGCGATTGATCAATGCAACATTACCGGGACAGGTTTAGGGTGCAGGCCATAACTTGAACGATAGGACCAATACCCATGCGTATCATTGTCTTCAATGCAGGCAGTTCATCCCTGAAATTCGGGGTTTTCGATCTGAATGCGGGCGACACATTGGACAAGGCGCAGCATGTGTTCAAAGGCAGTTTTGACAGGTTTGGCCCCGATGGCTGCGATTATCAGCATGGCACGCAGCAGCCAGTGGTCGAACGCGCGCCTTATACCAGCCTTGCTGCCGCCACGCGCGCGGTCCCCGACCTGCTGTCCGCTGCGGGCGTGGGCGCAATAGACGCCGTCGGCCACCGGATCGCGCATGGCGGGGCGTGTTTTGATGGGGCGACCGTGCTGAATGACACAACGCTTGCCCGGATTGACGCGCTGACCCCGCTTGCCCCCTTGCACAACCCCGCCAATCTGGAAGCTGTGCAAGTGGCGCGGCAGGTCTGGCCCGATCTGGCGCAATGGGCGGTTTTCGACACGGCCTTCCACCTGTCCAACCCGGCCCGCGCCAGCACCTATGCCGTGCCGAAGGATTGGCGCGACCGCGGGCTGCGCCGTTACGGGTTCCACGGCACATCGCATAAATATGTGGCCCATCGCGCGGCTGAAGAACTTGGGCAGCGCTTGCGCGACCTGCGCCTGATAAGCCTGCATCTGGGCAATGGGGCGAGCGCCTGCGCGATTGCGGGCGGGGTCAGCATCGACAGTTCCATGGGGATGACACCCATGGAAGGGCTGGTCATGGGCACGCGTTCGGGCGATGTGGATCCCGGCCTGTTCGGGTATGTGCACCGCGAACTGGGGCTTGATATTGCGCAGATCGAAGATACGCTGAACCGCCATAGCGGCTTGCTTGGGCTGACCGGATCATCGGATATGCGCGATGTCGAGGCGCGCGCCGCACAGGGCGACGCGGATGCGCAGCTTGCGATTCATATCTATGCATACCGCGCGCGCAAGTACATCGGGGCCTATGCGGCGGCCATGGGCGGGCTGGATGCGTTGGTGTTTACCGGCGGCATTGGCGAAAACTCCCCCTCGATGCGCAGGCGTATCTGTGACGGGTTGGGGTTCATGGGCATCTTGCTGGACCATGACCGGAACATGCAGGTCGATCTGGGCGCACGCGCGGCACCGCAAATTCAGGCCTATGGCGCACGGGTCAATGTGCTGGTCACCGAAACGGCCGAGCAGTTGATGATAGCCCGTGAAGTTGTTGTGGCCGCCAACCGGTCCAGGGGGCAGGGCGCGCGCATTCCGGTTGCGGTATCGGCGCGACATGTGCATTTGTGCCGCAAGGCTGTGGATGCGCTGTTCGGGCCGGGGTATGAGCTGACGCCCGACAAGCCCTTGCGCCAGCAAGGCCATTGGGCAGCAGCGGAACGCGTTGCACTGCACGGCCCGAAAGGCACAATTCGCAATGTGGCCATCCTTGGTCCGCTGCGCGACCGCACCCAGATCGAAGTGTCGCGCACTGACAGTTTTGCGCTGGGTCTGGACGCGCCGGTTCGCCAAAGCGGCAAACTTGACGGCACACCCCAGATCCGGCTCTCCGGCCCTATGGGCGAGATGGACAGCGACGGGCTTATCATTGCATCGCGTCATATCCATATGGCGCCTGAAGATGCGGCCGGCATGGGGTTGGCCGATGGCGATATGGTTGATGTCAAGCTGGACGCGACAGGGCGTGATCTGACATTTACCCGCGTGCTTGTGCGTGTATCCGACAATGCCTTCACGGAAATGCATATCGACACGGACGAGGCCAATGCCGCCGGAATTTCGGGCGAAGGCGACGGTCAAATTTCAGCCGCCGCCACATTGGAACCCGCGTTGAGTAACCCCCAAGCCTGAAGCAACTTCCGAAAACGTTGATCGGTTTTTCCGGTTCGAGATTGCACAAAACCCCTTACTCTACAGCGTTTCCAACGGTTCAGCGGAAAGCCGAAACGCTTTAGGGGGCCATCCGTTCCGGCATCATCTGCACTGGCGCGGGTTATGTTGCGCTGTATCCGCGCCCGGACACCCGTTCGGAATGCTTTTCCTTTGGGTGTGTTCTGACGAACGAATGCCTGGCCGACATGTCACATCCGGTCAGGTTGGGGTGGGATTAAACTAAACGTCCTCCTCCTCAAGGGATTGAAGCGTGATGGTGCCTGCGTCAATCATGCCGCGAACTGACCCCATCACCCGTGCCATGATTTCATCTTTTTGTTTGGCCGTCGGAACGGGTAGGGCGGTTGCATCCTCGCGCATGGTATCGGCAACGCGTTTGGACATATTGGACAGCAGAAATTCCAGTGTTGGCTGGTCTTCCGGCGTGTTTGCCGCAATGATGAACATCATGTCATCAGATGGCACTTCACGCATCAGCACCGGCACATCGCGCGGTGTGATCCGCGCCGGAATATCCTGAAACGTGAAGATGGACTTGCGCACCCCGGTTGCGAACCCCTGATCCAGATTGTCCAACCCTGCAAGAAGCCTGTCGCGCAACGCGGTCGGGGAGGAATTGAGTATTTCACCAACGCGCTTGGTCGATGGTTTGGAAAATGCGCGCAAGGGCTTGTCGGTGACCTGCTGTGCCAGTGCGATGCCAATGCGCGCCACCGTATCGGGGGCAATATCTTCGGTCTTTGCGACAGATATGGCCAAGGCTTGTGCCAGATCAGGGGCCATCTGGGACAACAATCCCGCTGCCTTGTCGATGCTGAGTTTCGAGAGCACGACCGCGCCCACGACGGTGCTTTCAGCCTCCAGCAAGGGCAAAAGGTCGGTGTCGGGCGCCGCTTCAAGATCAGCCCATGGATCACGCCCGTTCGCGCCGCGCGCCAGCATCCTTAACTGCTGGGTGGCCATCGCATCCAGCCGCCCGTCCAGCAGCGACAGCGCGCCATCCAGCCCGTCCGGAAAGGAAAGCCCGACCTGTTCCAGCATTTCCACATACTCGGACACAACGGCATTCATTGTGGTGCGGTCAATCAGCCGCATTTCCCCCATTGTGCGGGTCAGGTTTTCCTGCATGCGCGCGGACAGGGCGGAAAGCTGCAAATCCACCCCTTCGGCAACCAAGACCCGCACGATGATTGCGGCCTTTTGTATGCCGCTAAGATGGTCGGTTCCGGTGGGGGCCGCGCGATGCACCTCATCCACGTCCGGACCCGGAAAATTCATACTGTCTGCCATTGCATTGAAAGGCATCATCGCGGCATCGGTCATTTCGCCAAACCGTTTGCAGACAGGGTCCATTCCGGCAACATGCGATCTCCAGTCATTGCATTACATGAATTCTGACCCTCGCAGACAATCGTCAATAAATTATTGATACCAAATTGATTTACGGAATATTTTTCATAAAAAAGCCCCCGCCAATAAGGGCAGGGGCTAATGAGGGCGGCGCGATGCCTTAACTGGTGGCAGGTTCAATGCAGGTTGCTGTATCAGCGTCCCAAACCTGCCCAGCCATACAGCTGGACGCGGTCGTTTCAGGCTTCATACCCGAACACATTGCCGACGCCAAAGCGGGCGTCAATGAAAGTGCGATCGCGGCCAATGCAAGTTTAAGTTTCATTTCATTGCCTCCATCTTGGGAACCCTGAGTGTAGCACGATTCTCGCCAGATCAAGGCCAGTCCTGAAATTAAATGTCAAAAACCCGCGAAAAAATCGTGTCTACATGCTTGGTGTGGTATTCAAGATCAAATTTTGCGCGGATTTCATCCTCGGACAGCGCCGCGCGCACATCCTTGTCGCCAAGCAGTTCTTCCTGAAAATCGCAGCCTTTTTCCCAGACTTTCATCGCGTTGCGTTGCACCAGCGTATAGGCATTCTCGCGGCTGACACCGGCCTGCGTCAGGGCCAGAAGAACACGTTGAGAGTGGATCAAGCCACGGAATTTGTTCATGTTTGTAATCATATTATCGGGATAGACAACGAGCTTGTCGATCACACCAGTCAGACGGGCAAGGGCGAAATCCAGTGTCACTGTCGCATCCGGCCCGATCATGCGTTCCACGGACGAATGCGAAATGTCGCGTTCATGCCAAAGTGCCACATTTTCCATCGCAGGAATGACCGCCATACGCACCAGCCGCGCAAGGCCGGTCAGGTTTTCTGTCAGCACCGGGTTGCGCTTATGCGGCATCGCGCTGGACCCTTTCTGGCCCTTGCTGAAAAACTCCTCTGCTTCCAACACCTCGGTGCGTTGCATATGGCGTATTTCAATCGCGATATTTTCGATGCTGCTGGCGATCACGCCCAGTGTGGCAAAGAACATGGCGTGGCGGTCGCGTGGAATAACCTGTGTGCTGATGGGTTCAGGCGTAAGGCCCAGTTGTGCGCAGACATGTTCTTCGACACTTGGGTCGATATTGGCGAATGTGCCGACTGCGCCCGAAATGGCACCCGTGGCCACTTCGGCGCGCGCAGCCGCCAGCCGGTCGCGATTGCGCTTCATTTCCGCATAAAACCGCGCAAGGGTCAGGCCCATTGTGGTGGGTTCCGCGTGAATGCCGTGGCTGCGGCCCATGCGGATGGTGAACTTATGCTCCATGGCGCGGCGTTTCAGCGCGTCCAGAAGGGCGTCCATATCTGCCAGCAACAGATCACTTGCGCGCACAAGCTGCACATTGAATGTGGTATCCAGCACGTCAGAACTGGTCATGCCCTGATGCACGAAGCGCGCTTCGTCATTGCCGATTATTTCGGCCAGATGTGTCAGAAAGGCAATGACGTCATGTTTTGTAACGGCCTCGATCTCGTCAATGCGGGCAACATCGAATTCGACATCTTTCGCTTTCCACACGGCGGCTGCACTGGCTGCCGGAATAACGCCCAGATTTGCCTGTGCATCGCAGGCATGTGCCTCGATCTCATACCAGATGCGGAATTTCGTTTCCGGCGACCAGATGGCAACCATTTCAGGGCGGGAATAACGCGGGATCATTGGCGGGCCTCTTGCGGTTAGGTTTGGATGCGTCATAGCGACTGGGGCAACAGGCTGCAAGTTCACCTTATCGCACCCATTATTAACATAATACTGATTATGAGTAATTATTGTATAAGCTGCGGTATACAAAAATTTAGGGCTTTGCCTGTATGCAGTCCCAAGATGTGTCACCTTTCAAAGGAATTCAAATGCGTTTCTGGCGTTCTTCCACGTTCAAGCCTTCAACGGATTTCAGTTTTCTGGTCTGAAGGACATTTCAGGGATCAAGGTCGCGGAAAGGCGCCTGCGGGAAACCCTTGAACAGGCGCTTGACGCTGTGGTCGAAATCGATGCACAAAACAACATTGTGTTTTTCAACGCGGCGGCCGAGCGACTTTGGGGCTATAGCCGCGACGAAGTTATGGGCAAGAATGTTGATATGCTTGTGCCGACAACCCACCGTGCGCAACATGATGGTCTGGTCAACCACAACCGCAGAACAGGCATAAACCGCATTGTCGGCACATCCCGCGAAGTGCGCCTTGTTCGCAAGGATGGCGAAAAAAGATGGGTAAATCTTTCCCTGTCGAAAGTCCCCCGAGAAGATGGCACAATCACCTACACAGCATTCCTGCGCGATGTCACCGAAGAGGTGGGCCGCCGTGAACATATCCGCCTGCTGTCGCTGGTTGCCGATGAAACTGACAACGCCGTGCTGATCACTGGCGCGGATCGCAAACTCATCTATGTGAATTCGGGGTTCACACGTCTAACCGGCTATAAACCGGAAGAAGTTGTGGGGCGCAGGCCGGGTAGTTTCCTTCAGGGGCCGGAAACCGACCCTGAAACGGTGAAACGCATCTCCAAGGCGCTTTCATGTGGAAACCCGTTCTATGAGGAGATTTTGAACTATGACCGGTCCGGCAAGCCCTACTGGATTTCACTGGCGATCAATCCTGTGTTTGACAAAACCGGAAAAGTTGAGAAATTCATATCGATCCAGGCAAATATTTCATCGATCAAGCTGACATCGCTGGAATATACCCGCCAGCTGGAAGCGATTTCCAAAACTGCCGCCATGGCAGAATGGAATGCTGATGGCCGAAGCATCAAGGCGAACGCCTATCTTACAACGCATCTTGATGGCCAGCCCCTGCCCGACCTGCTTGAGTTGCTTGAAGCTGCAAAATTGGACAGGCTGAAAGAAATTGGTGAATGTCGGCAGGATATTGTCTTTGCGCGCGCGGACGGCACGCAATCCATTTTCGACGCCTATTTTCTGACCTTGACCGATATTTCAGGCGATGTGCAGAAATACCTTATGTATGGGCCGGACATCACCTCTCGCGCGCAGGCCGTCAAGGACACGAATGACGCTGTGCGCGATGTCACGGCCTCCAGTCAGGAAATTTCACAGGTGGTCGAAACGATTGACAGCATTGCGATGCAAACCAATCTTCTGGCGCTGAACGCGTCGGTAGAAGCGGCGCGCGCCGGTGATGCCGGACGCGGATTTGCGGTCGTCGCAGGCGAGGTTCGTGCGCTTGCGGTGCGCGCACGCGAAGCGGCGGAACTGGTGAATGCCAAAATCGCGGGGACACGCGATCGCGTGGGACGACTTGCAGAAACCATCAACCGTTTGAAGGAGTGAGTCTATCTTTAAACCCGCCACATAGCAGCAGGATGCTCGGAACAGTTTTCGGGCGGAACTTCAATATTCAAATCTTGCAATATGTTTGTTCTGTAAGTATATGGGGGGTCCGTTGTCCTGGCCAGCATGCCAGGCCACCCCCCCGACTGACAGGCCGTGCACTATGCAATCCCGATTTCTGCCTTTCCTGACCTGGGCCAGACACTATTCCCGCGCGGATCTTACAAATGATCTGATCGCGGCGGCCGTTGTGACGATCATGTTGATCCCGCAAGGTATGGCATATGCGATGCTGGCAGGTCTGCCACCGCAAGCGGGACTATATGGTGCAATGTTGCCGCTGGTGCTGTATGCGGCGTTCGGGACATCGCGCGCGCTGGCCGTGGGTCCGGTTGCCGTGGTTGCGCTGATGACAGCGGCCGCTGCGGGCGCGGTCGCCCAATCAGGCACGGAACACTACCACCTTGCCGCGTTGTGGCTGGCGCTTCTGTCTGGTGGCATGATGCTGGTTCTGGGGCTGTTCAGGCTGGGATTCATTGCCAGTTTTCTAAGCCATCCTGTCATCTCCGGTTTCATTACTGCCGCAGGAATATTGATTGCTGCCAGCCAGTTACGCCACCTTCTCGGGGCCGACATTACTGGCAAAACGCTGCCACAGGTCGTGCCGTCGGTATTTTCCAACAGCGCCGATATCTCTGTACTGACGGTTGTTTTCGCGGCGGTGATCCTTGGCTTTCTGATCTGGTCCCGAACGGGGTTGGCATCACTGTTGCAGCGCATCGGCATAGCGCCACCTTTGGCGAAACTGCTTGGCAAGACAGCGCTGCTGATCGCGGTTGTCACATCAACAGGGATTGTCTGGGCATTGGGGCTGGATGAACGCGGCATTGCAATCCTTGGGGATGTGCCGCGCGGTTTGCCAGAGCTTGGCCTGCCCGCGTTTGATTTCGGTTTGCTACAACTGCTGATCGCGCCGGCTGCGATGATCGCCATTGTCGGCTATGTTGAAAGCATTTCCATCGCCCAGACCCTTGCCGCCAAGAAACGGCAATCCGTAGACCCCGACCGCGAGTTGGTGGCGCTTGGTCTGGCCAATCTGGGGGCTGGCGTCAGCAACGCCATGCCGGTCACTGGCGGGTTGTCGCGATCCATCGTGAACTATGAAGCGGGCGCGGCCACACCTGCCGCTGGTGCCATCACGGCGGTTTTGATTGCCATGGCGCTGATGGTTCTGACCCCGCTTATGTATTTCCTGCCGCGTGTGACCCTGGCCGCCATCATTGTGGTTGCAGTCTTGTCGCTGCTGGATTTTCGCGCCCTGCCGCGCACATGGGCCTATTCGCGTGCGGATGGGGCTGCAATGGCCGCGACAATGATCTTCACCTTGTTTGTGGGCGTTGAACAAGGGTTGATGGCGGGTGTCGGGCTGTCGCTGGTGCTGTTTCTATACCGGACATCACGCCCGCATATGGCGGTTGTGGGGCAAGTGCCGGGGACCGAGTATTTCCGCAATATCGAACGGCACAATGTTGTCACGGATAATCAGGTGTTTTCGATCCGCGTGGATGAATCGCTGTATTTCCCCAATGCCCGCGCGTTGGAAGACCGCGTGACCCAAGCCCTGTCCGACCGCCCTGCCCTGCGCCATGTGGTGCTGCAATGCGCAGCGGTGAATTACATTGACGCGTCCGCGCTGGAAAGTCTGGAGGCGATCAACGAACGCTTGCAGACCGCAGACGTTCAGTTTCACCTGTCAGAGGTCAAAGGCCCCGTCATGGACCAACTGACGCGCAGCCACTTCCTTGATGCGCTGACGGGTCAGGTTTTCCTGACACAGTTCGACGCTATGGTCGCACTGTCGCCCGAACTGACGCGCGCGTGTCAATTGCAGGACCGCTGCGAAACGCTGCGCAACCATTAGCTGTGTGCTGACGCGACTGAGTCGCGCGCCCTTCACATCGCGTCGAACAAGATGCCCCCGCCGTGAGATCGCGTGATCGCGGGTGAACAGAAATCAGCGGTTTCCCGCACGGTTCCATCGCTGCCATGTGATGACGTGCCCGCGGGGCAATAACTTGCCGTTAAATTTAAAGGTTTTGGCAAAGTGACGCCGACCTGTTGGCGTGAACCTGTCGGGCTGCTTGTATCAATGGGCCGGTTGCGCGCATCTTCACCCCAGATGCGGGACACCCTGCATCTGTCCCAAAATAGGAGAGTGAAGATGTTCAAGAAAACCATGACCTCGATTGCTGCACTTGCATTCATGACCGGCATCGCCACTGCACAGATGGGCACGACCGACATCGCATGGACACTGGAAGACTTCTTGATGACCTTCCCGGAAGCAACGCCGGAACTGTTCGATGAAGTCGATACCAATGATGACGGCGTAATTGACAGCTTTGAATATGACGCGGCTGTTGAAGCCGGGCTGATTGATCCTGTCGAAGGCGGCGAAACCGCACCGCTTGAGGAAGAACTCGCACCGCTTGACTGATCGGCGCGCCACTTAAGTGCGCGGGCGGCAATCATATGCTGCAACATATGACTGCCAGATTGCCCGCATGCAACGCGAACCAAAAGTGACGCCGATATAAATCGGCGTCGCTTCAGTATTTCAAACAAATGTCATTTTGTCGAGGATAGTGTCACGAAAAAAGTGGCGCCCCGAAAGGGCGCCACTTTACAATCAAGCTGGCAGTCGCAATTAACCCTGAAGTTTTGCAACTTCGGCAGCGAAATCTTCTTCTTTTTTCTCAATGCCTTCGCCAACTTCCATGCGGATGAAGGCAAGCACTTCGACGCCTGCATCGCTGGCAACTTCGGCAACGGTCTTGTCGGGGTCCATGACGAATTTCTGTCCAAGAAGTGTGACTTCTTCAAAGAATTTCTTCATGCGGCCTTCAATCATCTTTTCGATGACGGCCTCTGGCTTGCCGGATTCGCGCGCCTGTTCGGTCAGAACGGATTTTTCACGCTCGATCAGTGCAGGGTCCAGGTCGGCTTGGGACAGCGACGCAGGGTTGGTGGCGGCAATGTGCATTGCGATTTGCTTGCCGATACCGCTGTCCGTGCCTTTCAGCGCGACCAGAACACCGATCTTGCCCATGCCATCGGTGGCGGCGTTGTGGACATAGGCCGCAACCGCATCCCCTTCGACCAGCGCCATGCGGCGCAGTGTCATATTCTCGCCGATTTTTGCGATGGCGTCGGTCAGCACGGTCGAAACCGGTTTGCCGTCCAGTTGGGCCGCATTCAGCGCGTCCACATCGGACACGGTCAGCGCGACATTGGTAATGCCAGAAACCATGCCCTGAAATTCGGCATTCTTGGCAACAAAATCGGTTTCGGAATTGATCTCGACCGCAACACCCTTGGCGCCGTCAACGGCCACGCCAACCAGCCCTTCGGCCGCAACACGTCCGGATTTTTTCGCGGCCTTGGCCAACCCTTTGGTGCGCAGCCAGTCCTGGGCCGCTTCCATGTCGCCGTTATTTTCAGTCAGCGCTTTTTTCGCGTCCATCATGCCTGCGCCTGTGGTTTCGCGCAGTTCTTTCACCATTGCAGCGGTGATGGTCATTGTTCTTACTCCTGCAAAAGAAGGAAACAGAGGCGTTGAACCACGCCCCTGTCACAATTTCATGTCAAAAACTGGCGCTTATGCGTCCGAAGGTTCAGCAACCGGTTCGGCCAGTGCTTCCTCTGTCGGGGTTTCTTCCAGCGCGCCGACATCGATACCAGCAGCGCCCATCTGCGCGCTCATCCCGTCAAGGGCGGCACGGGCAACCAGATCGCAATACAGCGAAATCGCGCGCGATGCGTCGTCATTGCCGGGGATGATGTAATCAACACCATCGGGCGAGCAGTTGGTGTCAACCACGGCCACAACCGGAATGCCCAGCTTGCGCGCTTCTGCGATGGCCAGATCTTCCTTGTTGACGTCGATGACGAACAGCAGGTTAGGGAGCCCGCCCATATCGCGGATACCGCCAAGGCTGGCTTGCAGTTTCGTTTGCTCGCGTTCCATGCCAAGACGCTCTTTCTTGGTCAGGCCTTCGGCACCGCCATCAAGCTGCTCGTCAATGGATTTCAGCCGCGAAATCGACTGCGACACGGTTTTCCAGTTGGTCAGCGTGCCACCCAGCCAGCGGTGGTTCATGAAATACTGGGCTGAACGCTCGGCCGCATCTGCAATCGGGGCCTGTGCCTGACGTTTGGTGCCGACAAATAGCACACGCCCGCCTTTTGCAACGGTTTCGCGCACAACATTCAGTGCCGCGTCCAGCATGGGGACGGTTTGCGTCAGGTCCATGATGTGGATGCCGTTGCGTTCGCCATAGATATATGGCCCCATACGCGGGTTCCAGCGCTGTGTCTGGTGGCCGAAGTGAACGCCAGCTTCCAAAAGCTGACGCAGTGTGAATTCAGGAAGCGCCATATCGTTTTCCTTTCCGGTTTGCGCCTGGGTAGGGGATTTGAAGGCCATTGCCTCAACCGGTGGACCGCGGGGGATGTCTGTCCCTTGGCCCTGCCCCTACCTGTGAAGTGGTGCCCCATTAGCCGCAGATAGAACCCGATGCAATAGGCAATGTGCAGCGTCTGCTTCGCAAACTGTCATTGCGCGCCCATGCTGGCGGTTCAAGCCAACGCCGACCGCGCATCCTGCAAAAGCTGTTGCCGCCCGATGGCACTATAGAACCGCGCCACCAAATCAGCATATGGTCCGTCCAGAAGTTCATCGCGCAGCACGCTTCGTGCCGGAGCATCCACCTGTTGCCACCGCGCCTCCAGCGTGTCGGGCGACAGGCTGTAACCGGCCTTGTCTGAAAAGAACGTGTTACCGCCGCCGCCAAATCGCGACAAGCCGGTCTGCAACTGCGTTGGTTGCAAGTCCAGCGCCGCCGCAATGTCATCGCGCGCAGCCATGCCCCCGATAAAACCGTTATAATGGACCCGATGCACCCGCCAATGTGCTGCATGCCGCGACAGCTGGTCGGTTTCAGCCAGAAATTCCCGCGCCAGACTTGCCCATGACCGTAAATGATGCGCCCGCCTGCGGGCCTTGCGGTTCTCATCTTCCGCAACCCAGCCAGCCCGGTCAAGAACCTGAAGCAAGCTGGCAAAGGCATTCAGCGGATCGCGCAGGAACAGGATGATATCGACTCTCGCATCCGGGGGCAGGCAACGTGAAACCTGTGACCAGTTCAGAACCTGATCCAGCGTGCGGTCCTCGACGCTGAAAGCCAGCAGCGGGGTGTCAACATGATCACCTTCAGGGCTGGCAGCAGCGTCCCTGCCGTCCTGGCGCAAAGCGCGCGCTGCGGCAAAATGCGCCCGCGTCACATTCACATTGTTGTAATAGGTCCAGGGCTGTTTCGCCCCCGCCAGAACCCATTCCAGAAAGGCGTGATGCCCGCTGCGCCGTGTGGCAATGCATAACAGTCGGCGTTTATTGGTCTGGGTCATGATATTCTCTTGTTGGTCATCAGCATGGTCATTTCACATCAGATGCAGCTTCTGGAGCAAAGGTCGCGCGCAACGCAATTTCAAACATTTGCGAAAAACTTTGTTCGCGCGCCCGGGTATCAAGCGCTTGTTTCTTCAGCAAATGGTCCGATACCGTCATCACTGCCAGCGCGCGCGCGCCGAAACGGGCTGCAACAGCATATAACTCCGCCGCTTCCATCTCGACCGCAAGAACGCCGTGGCGGGTCATGATCGCGTTCAGGTCGGGGCGTTCGTCATAAAACGTGTCGGAGCTGTAGACATTGCCCACATGAACCGGCTGCCCTAGGTCGCAAGCCGCATCATGGGCCGCGCGCAACAGGCCGAAATCTGCACAAGGTGCGAACTGCACGTCGCTGAACAGCGGTTTTGACGGGGTGGATATGGTCGTGCAGGTCTGGGCCAGCACGATGTCGCGCAAATTCACATGGTCTTGCATCGCGCCGGTGGACCCCACACGAATAAGCGTGCGCGCCCCGTAATCGCGGATCAGTTCATGCGCATAGATCGACATCGACGCCATGCCCATGCCGGAGGCATGAATGCTGACACGGTGACCGCGCCATGTGCCGGTATAACCCAGCATGCCGCGCACCTGATTGACACATTCAGCGTCGCTCAGAAACCGTTCCGCCGCCCATTTTGCGCGCATCGGATCGCCCGGCATCAGAACTGTTTCGGCAATTTCCCCCGGCTTCGCACCGATATGAAGTGTCATCTGCGCCCCTTTTCATATGTTGCGCCCAGATTGCCCCCTTCCCCCGACCCGCGCAAGCGCCTATACCACGCACGCACGCCCAGATAGAAGAATGAAGGATTGCCCATGCGCGAGGCTTTGATCACCCGCAAAACCGCCGAGACCGAAATTTCGGCCAGCGTCAATCTGGACGGAAGCGGCGCTTATGACATTCAGACCGGCGTGGGGTTCTTCGATCACATGCTGGACCAGCTTGCGCGCCATTCGCTGATCGACATCACGCTGAAGGCTGCGGGCGATCTGCATGTTGATGATCATCACACCGTCGAGGATTGCGGCATAGCGCTGGGTCAGGCGATTGCGCAGGCATTGGGCGACAAGCGCGGCATCCGGCGCTATGGCGAATGTCACCTGCCTATGGATGATGCGCAGGTCCGCTGCGCGCTGGACCTGTCGGCGCGGCCCTATCTGGTGTGGAACGTAGATTTTCCCAGCGAGAAGATAGGCACATTCGACACCGAACTGGTGCGCGAGTTCTTTCAGGCGCTGGCCACGCATGGCGGGATCACGCTGCATATCGACCAGATCCACGGCATCAACAGCCACCATATTTCCGAGGCGGCCTTCAAGGCGGTTGCGCGCGCGCTGCGCATGGCTGTGGAAACAGACCCGCGTAAAGGCGATGCGATCCCGTCCACCAAGGGGGCATTGTAGGCGCATATGCTGACAGTTCTGGTTGATTACGAAAGCGGCAATCTGCATTCCGCCGAAAAAGCGTTTCAGCGCATGTCGGCCGAGACAGGCGCGGGTGATGTGCTGGTCAGTGCGCGCGCCGAAGATGTGGCGCGCGCAACCCGCATCGTGCTGCCCGGCGATGGCGCCTATCCCGCCTGTCGTCGCGCGCTGGGTGCGGTGGACGGGCTGACCGATGCGCTGGAAGAAGCCGTGCTGAAGCGCGCGGTGCCGTTCATGGGTATTTGCGTGGGCATGCAGATGCTGGCAAGTATGGGGCGCGAATATGAAGATGTGGCCGGTCTGGACTGGATCGGTGGCGAAGTCGTGCGCATTGCCCCCGATAACCCCGCGCTGAAAGTGCCGCATATGGGCTGGAATGATCTGGTGATCGACCGCGCTCATCCGGTGCTTGAAGGCGTCAGCAGCGGGGATCACGCCTATTTCGTGCACAGCTATCAGTTTCGCGTGGCTGACCCCGCGCATCTGCTGGCACATGTCGATTATGACGGGCCGGTGACCGCGATTGTGGCGCGCGACAATATTGTCGGCACGCAGTTTCACCCTGAAAAATCGCAGGCCACCGGCCTGCGGATGATTTCTAATTTCTTGCGCTGGACACCATAAGGGGCTGTGCGGGGGGCGCTGCCCCCTCTTGGGCCTTTGGCCCAATTCACCCCCGGAGTATTTTTGGCAAGATGAAACCCATGGAGGGGCAGATGTCCGAGGACGGATCACGCATTGCCAAGGTTCTGGCCCGCGCAGGTGTCGCATCGCGCCGCGAGGCCGAGGTGATGATCACCGCAGGCCGCGTTGCGGTGAATGGCAAACGCATTGACAGCCCCGCGTTGAATGTCACCACGCGCGACCGCATCAGCGTTGATGGCAAGCCGCTTGCCGCGGCGGAACCTGCGCGCCTGTGGATGTATCACAAGCCGCTGGGACTGGTGACGACCACGCGGGATGAACAGGGCCGCCAGACCGTGTTTGACGCCCTGCCCGACGATATGCCCCGCGTCATGTCAATCGGGCGGCTGGACCTGAATTCTGAGGGGTTGTTGCTGCTGACCAATGACGGGGATCTGAAACGCCGTCTGGAACTGCCCAGCACAGGCTGGCTGCGCAAATACCGCGTGCGCGTGAATGGCACCCCGACCGACGACATGCTGGCCCCCTTGCGCGACGGTGTGAAAATAGAAGGCGAGCGGTTCCAGCCCATGATCGTCAACATTGACCGCCAGCAAGGTGCCAATGCGTGGCTGACCATCGGCATTCGCGAAGGCAAGAACCGCGAAATCCGCCGGGCCATGGATCATGTCGGGCTAAGCGTGAACCGCCTGATCCGTGTCAGCTATGGCCCGTTTCAACTGGGGCAACTGGCCAAAGGTGCTGTGGCTGAAGTGAAATCGCGTGTCTTGCGCGAACAGCTTGGTGAAGCGACCCCGCAGGAAGATGTGGTCGTCAAGGGCAAGAAGCCAAGGCCCGCAGGATTGAAACCCACAGGGCAGAAACCATCGGGACCAAAGCCGTTAGCTCAAAAGCCACAGGGCAAGCGGACCCCGAACCCCGACAGCAAAGCGCCAGGTACAGGGCCGCGCACAGGGCCAAACAAAGGACCAAATGCGGGGCCACGCCCCCAGCGCGCCAACAGCGCGCCCCGCACCGCAACCGCCCGCGGCGCGGGTCCGGCCAAGGGTATGGCCGGGAAAGCCGCCCGCCCCCCGAAATCAAAGCGTTAGGCCGCAAAAGTCAGAGATTTCGCTTATCTGCGGCGCGGCTGGTAATCCATCCTTTCAATCTGGTTCATCAGCTTTTATATTTTAGTCTTGTTCGGCCTATATATCGGGGATCAGATGACTACGGGATTGCAAAAGACATCCTATGCGCTTCTTCTGGCCTTGATCGTGTATGTAGCCATTGTAGGGGGCTAGAAAATGACCCAGCGTTTTGGTGGACGTTTCAGCCCCAATGCTGACCAACGCCCCCTTGCATCTGCGCCAGTCCGCCCCCATCCGGTGGGCGCGCGGGTCAATCTGCTTTTTGTCGTCCCGTTCGCCTTTGCCATCCGTGCGTTTTTCAATGATCCGGTCGGGCTTGCGCTGAACCTTGGCGCGTTCGCGGTGCTGATGCTGGCGGCATGGCTGACCCGCGAAGGGGTTCTTGCGCAGGCTGCCTATGAGGCGCGCAAGATCGCACGCAGGCCCGCCATTCCGCGCAAAATATTTGCATCTGTCCTGACGGGCGGCGGGCTGGCATTGGCAGGGTTGTCTGGCGGCATGGGCGCTGCACTTATATTCGGCATATTGGGCGCAGTTCTGCATTTCGGTGCTTTCGGGCCGGACCCGTTGAGCGATAAGGGCATGGAAGGTGTAGACACGTTCCAGACCGACCGCGTCACACGCGCAGTTGAGGAGGCAGAGACCCACCTGTCGGCCATGCAAGACGCAATCAAGCGCAGCGGGGACCGCGCGTTGGCCGGTCGGGTCGAAAGTTTTGGCGCGACACTCCGGCAATTATTCCGTGCGGTCGAGCACGACCCCAGACGGCTGAGTGCGGCGCGGCGATATCTTGGAATTTACCTGATTGGCGCGCGGGATGCGACGGTCAAGTTCGCCGATCTTTATGCGCGGAACCGCGACCAGCAAGCGCGCGTTGAATATCTGGCACTTCTGGACGATCTTGAAAACCGCTTCGCGCTGCGACGCGAAGCCTTGCTGGAAGATGACCGCACCGATCTGGAGATCGAGATAGAAGTCTTGCGCGAACGGCTGGAGCGTGAAGGTCTGCGCGCAGAGTGAAGTATGATTTATTTTTGTTCGGTTTATGAAGTATGAGAGGAACACTGCAATGTCAGACGCCATCCGCCAAGAGGCCGCGAGCCTTACCAAAGAGATAGACGCTGTGGTGGCGATGCCTCTGGCAGACCCTGCAACAGATATGCCCACCCTTGAAAGCGCGCCCGCAACGGATGCAGACGCCATCAAGGCGCGCATGGGTGAGATCGACATGGGGTCGAGCAGCACCATCATTGGCTTCGGGTCGCGCGCGCAGATGGATCTGCAACAGATATCGCAGGCGATGCTGGCGGATGTGAAGAACAAGGATCTGGGACCGGCAGGCGATGGATTGCGCGAAATGGTGTCCACATTGCGCGGGTTTTCGGTCAGCGAACTGGACACCCGCCGCAAGCGCAGCTGGTGGGAACGCCTGACCGGTGCTGCGGCGCCGATGGTGAAATTTCAGGAACGCTACAACACCGTTCAATCCCAGATCGACCGGATTACGGGAAGCTTGCTGAACCACGAAACCGCGCTGCTGAAAGACATCAAGGCGCTGGACAAGCTGTATGAAAAGACGCTGGAATTCTATCATGAACTGGCGATCTATATTGCTGCGGGCGAAGCCAAGCTGAAGGACCTTGACGCAACGGACATTCCTGCAAAGGAAGCCGAAGTTGCTGCCGCTGATGAAAGCGACAAGGTGCTGAAAGCGCAGGAATTGCGCGACATTCGTGCCGCACGCGATGATCTGGAACGCCGTGTGCATGACCTGAAGCTGACACGTCAGGTGACGATGCAGTCGCTGCCCTCCATCCGGCTGGTGCAGGAAAACGACAAAAGCCTTGTCACCAAAATCAATTCCACATTGGTCAACACTGTGCCACTTTGGGAAACGCAACTGGCGCAGGCGCTGACAATCCAACGCTCGCGCGAAGCGGCACAGGCGGTGCGTGCCGCCAATGACCTGACCAATGAATTGCTGACCTCGAACGCCGAGAACCTGCGCGATGCCAACCGCGAAGTGCGCGAGGAAATCGAGCGCGGCGTGTTTGATATTGAAGCGGTCAGACAGGCGAATGAAACGCTTATCGCGACTATCGAGGACAGTTTGCAGATTGCCGATGACGGGCGCACAAAGCGTGCCGCGGCAGAGGAAGAACTGACCCGCATGGAAGCTGATCTGCGCAAATCCCTGTCATCTGCGCGGTCATCTGCACGCGATGGTGACACTGCGGCGGATACCGGTTCGCAAAAGGCATGATCTGATGGTTTGGGGGCGTGACATGAAAGCGACGCGTGGCCGTGGTATTGCACCGCATGGCCATCTGCCTGCATTTGCGCTGTTGCTCGCGCTGGGGGCTTGCACGCCATTTACGGGCACGCAATCCCCGCCCGGCACGGTCGCGGAACCCGCCCCCCCCCAACCCGTGCCTGACGCCGAAGCGCCCGCAACCGAAATCGAAACCCCTACGCCGCTGTCCTCGGCGATTGCTGCGCATTTCAAGCGCGTGGAGAACCAGCGTCTGGCCGACGGGCTGTTGCGCACCGACCCCCGCCCCGCCGATGTGCCATTTGCCGCACGCGACCTGGAGGATGTTTTTGTGCGGGTGGCCCTGCATGATGAATACACCTTCGTCGGAAACCGCCTTGTCGAACAGAAAACCCCTGCCCCGTTGCGACGCTGGCGCGGCCCGGTTCGGATGCGGTTGCAGTTTGGCGATTCTGTCCCTGAAGCGATGCAACGCGCCGACACGCGGCTTGTGAACCAGTTTGCCACGCGTCTTGGTGCACTGACCGGCCACCCTGTCAGCGTCACGCAAGGGTCTGCAAATTTCCATGTTCTTGTTCTGGATGAAGCCGAGCGCCGTGACATTGGTCCAAAGTTGCGCCGGTTGATCCCCGGAATTGACCAGACCACGCAAGATGTGGTCACGAATTTGCCGCGCAGCGTATCTTGTCTGGTGCTGGCGTTTTCGCGCAGCGGGACAGATATTTATACGGATGCAGTTGCCGTTATTCGTGCGGAATTGCCCGATCTGTCGCGCATGGCCTGCTATCATGAAGAACTGGCGCAAGGCATGGGCCTGCCCAATGACAGCCCCCGTGCGCGCCCGTCGCTGTTCAATGATGCGGCGGAGTTTGCGGTATTGACGGCAATGGACGAGTATTTGCTGCGTATGCTGTATGACCCGCGCCTGCACCCCGGCATGCGCGAACCCGAAGCCCGCCCCATAATCCGCCGCATCGCATCGGAAGTGATGGGCGGCGAAAGCTAGACAGATCTGTCCCCAAATCCACATCTAAACCCAGAGGTTCCGTCATGGTGTTCAGTTTCCTTAAAGGTCAGTTTATCGACGTTATCGAATGGACCGACGACACCCGAAATACGATGGTCTACCGCTTTGAGCGCTATGGCAATTCCATCATGTATGGGGCCAAGCTGACCGTGCGCGAGGGGCAGCTGGCGGTATTTGTGCATGAAGGCCAGCTTGCCGATGTGTTTGATCCCGGCATGTATCAGCTGGAAACCAACAACATGCCGCTGATGACAGCGTTGCAGCATTGGGACCACGGATTCAATTCGCCCTTCAAATCGGAAATATATTTCATCAATACCCGCCGGTTTGCCGGCCTGAAATGGGGCACCCAGAACCCCATCATGCTGCGTGACCCGGAATTCGGGCCATTGCGGCTGCGCGCGTTCGGGTCCTATGCCATTCGCGTGGCCGACCCTGTTGCCTTCATGCGTGAAATTGTGGGCACTGATGGCGATTTCACGCAGGAAAAGATCGCGGGCCAGATCCGCAATATCGTGGTGCAAAAGGTCAGCCGCGTTCTGGCAGCAAGCGGCATTCCCGCGCTGGACATGGCCGCGAATACCAAGGATTTGTCGGATATGGTGGGCAAGGCCATTGCCCCCACACTGGCTGAATACGGGCTGGAAATGCCCGAATTGTATATCGAGAATATCTCACTCCCGCCCGAGGTCGAGAAGGTGCTGGACCAGCGCACCAGCATGGGCATTGTGGGCGATCTGAACAAATTTACACAGTTTTCCGCAGCTCAGGCCATGCAGAACGCCGCCGAAGGTGGCGAAGGCGGCATGGGCGCGGGGCTTGGTGCAGGCATGGGGATGGGTATGGGCATGGGTATGGCCCAGTCCATGGGGCAGGCCATGTCCGGCCAGCCTGCTGCCGCCCCTTCCGGTGCGCCGTCTGCGGCAACCCCGCCCCCGCCACCACCCCCCGCATCAGAGCCGATGTGGCATATTGCCGAAAACGGGCAGACCCGTGGTCCTTTTACCCAGTCGCAACTGGCAGGGCAGATCACACGCGACACATTGGTCTGGACCGAAGGGCAATCGGGCTGGCAGAAAGCAGGCGATATTCCCGCTTTGGCGCAGCTATTTGCATCCATGCCCCCGCCACCCCCGCCGCCTGTTGGCTGATACATGCAGGCACAGCGCCCCTGCGCGCCTGTGTTTTTGAGTATTTTTTGCAAGATGAAGGTGCAGGGGTGCAGTGCCCCGAACCGCACGGCCGGAACATTTCATGCCAAGCACACAGACCGAACACCGTTTTCCATGCGCGCAATGCGGGGCGTCGCTGCGTTTTTTGCCGGGCCAGTCGCGGCTGAGTTGCGCGTATTGCGGCCATGAACAGGAAATCCCGCAGATTGACGATGAAACCCGCGTAACCGCGCTGCAATCGCTGGATTACCATGAAGCGGTCGCACAGACCCTGCCCGCATCGGATCTGGAAGAAACGCGCGTTGTTCATTGTGACACTTGCGGGGCAGATGTTCAGTTTGAAGAAAATGTGCATTCGGCGGAATGCCCGTTTTGTGCCAGTCCCATCGTCACGGATACGGGCACGAACCGGCATATCAAGCCGCATGCGATCCTACCCTTCAAGCTGTCGGAATCCGATGCACAGGCCAAGATGAAGGCATGGTTGCAAGGGTTATGGTTTGCCCCGTCTGCGCTGGCAAAATATGCGCGCAGCACGGGCCGCCTGAACGGGCTGTATGTGCCCTACTGGGCTTTTGATGTGGCGACCCGCAGCCAGTATACCGGACAACGCGGGACATATTACTATGTCACTGTCAGGGGGGCGAATGGCAAAACCCGACGCGAACGGCGCACGCGCTGGCGTGCGGCCTCGGGGCGGGTGTCGCGGCAGTTTCTTGATCTGCTGGTCATGGCGTCCAACTCGCTGCCGCGCGCGAATATTCGCAGGCTGGAGCCGTGGACCATGGCTGATCTGCAACTTTATAGCGCCGATTATCTGTCGGGCTTTCGTGCAGAAGCCTATAGTGTGGAACTGCCCGACGGGTTCGAGATTGCCAAGGAACGCATGGCCGAGCAGATTCACGCCGATATCTGCCGCGATATCGGCGGGGATGAACAGCGGGTATCATCTGTTTCGACGGACTATGATGATGAACGTTTCAAGCATCTGTTATTGCCGATCTGGATGGCGGCCTATCGCTACCGCGACAAAAGCTACCGCTTTATCGTGAATGGCCAGACCGGGCGCGTTCAGGGCGAGCGGCCATGGTCATGGCCAAAGATTGCAGGCGCGGTGCTGGCGGGGCTGGTGCTTCTGGCGCTTGCGTTTTACATCGCTGAAATGGGCGGATAGGGGAAGATCATGATCTTGTGTTGTGGCGAAGCGCTGATCGACATGTTGCCGCGTGAAACATCCGCGCAAGAGGCCGCGTTTGCCCCTTATGCGGGCGGCGCTGTCTTTAACACGGCGGTCGCGCTGGGGCGTCTTGGGGCACAGTCGGGCTTCTTTTGTCCGCTGTCTGATGACCTGTTCGGCGCGCAATTGCGCGCGGGGCTGGATGCGTCCGGTGTGGATCACAGCCTGTCACCTGCGGTTGACCGGCCCTGCACACTGGCTTTTGTCACATTGCGGGACGGTCAGGCGCGCTATGCGTTTTATGACCGCGGCACGGCGCTGCGCGACATGGACATGGCCGAATTGCCCACCCTGCCTGACACGGTGGAGGCGTTGTTTTTCGGCGGCATATCGCTTGCGGGTGATCCGTGCGGCGCGGGCTATGAAGCGCTTTGCGCGCGGGCGGGCGGGCGTGTTGTCATGCTGGACCCCAATATCCGCCCCGATTTCATTCGCGATGAAGCCGCCTATCGGGCGCGGCTGGATGCCATGATTGCGCAGGCAGATATTATCAAACTGTCAGATGAGGATCTGCACTGGCTGATGGGGGACGGAACGATTGAACCGCTGGCGCATGATCTGCGCGGGCGCGGGCCAAAGATCGTGATCATCACCGAAGGGGCCAAGGGCGCGCGGGCCTTCTGGGCTGGCGGGGTTGCACAGGTTCATTCTCGCCCTGTTGCCGTGGTCGACACTGTTGGTGCGGGGGATACGTTCAATGCAGGGGTGCTGGCCAGCCTTGCGCAGGCAGGTGTGTTGAGCAAGGCTGGCATTGCCGCGATTGATGCCGCGACCCTGACCGCCGCGCTGGAGATGGGGGCGAAAGCGGCGGCGGTGACCGTGTCGCGCGCCGGTGCAAACCCGCCATGGGCGCATGAAATCTGATGCGCGCACTTGTCCAGCGGGTTGCTCAGGCGCGGGTAGATGTGGCGGGTCAGACCATTGGCCAATGCGGTCCCGGCCTGCTGATCCTGATATGTGCGATGCAGGGTGACACTGACGCGCAGGCCGATGCGCTGGCCGCGAAAATACACAAGCTGCGCATATTCTGCGACGATGCGGGCAAGATGAACCTTGCGCTGAAAGATACCGGTGGCGAGGCGCTGGTGGTCAGCCAGTTCACGCTGTCCGCAGATACACGCAGCGGCAACCGGCCGGGGTTTTCATCTGCCGCCCCGCCAGATGAAGGCGCGCGCCTGTATCTGCATTTCGCCGATGCGCTGCGCGGTCTGGGCGTGCCCGTTGAAACCGGCGAATTCGGCGCATCCATGGCGGTGCATCTGGTCAATGACGGCCCTGTGACCATCTGGCTGGACACTGCTGCGTGACTGGCCCTTAGGCAATGATATCCGGCAAATGCCCGATATCGGGCAGCACGATATCTGCGAACGGGGCCAGATCATCCTTGCTGGCCATGCCTGTCAGAACACCGATTGTGCGCATGCCCGCCGCCTGCCCCGCGACCAGATCATGGGTGCTGTCGCCCACCATCACCACTGCCTGTGGCGCGACGCCTGCCAGTTGCGCATAAGCCAGCAGCATGGCGGGGTCCGGTTTGGGTGTGAAGCCGCTGTCATAGCCCAGAATATGGCTGAACAGATGCAAAATGCCCGCCCGCGTCAGATGTGCGCGGGCGGGCATTTCACCGTCATTTGTTGCGACCCCCATCAAGACCCCCCGTTTTTGGAATCCCGACAGTAGCGGAACCAAGGGCACGGGCGGAACCATGGGCGCGTCGGCCGATGTTTCGGCCAGATATGTGACAAGCGCCTTGTGCGACATCTGCGGCAGATGCACGCCCAGCAATTCCGCCGCATCGTCGATTGTGCCGGCGATCACGGGCGATGTCGGCGCAAACCGGCGCGCGCCCATGTCGAACTGTATCGTGGTGGCCATGGCGCTGGCATGCGCGGTGTTGCCCTTGGACAGATCATCCAGAATCCGGCACACCCAGCCCGCCCAGCTTGCGCTGAAGTCAAACAAGGTGCCGTCCTTGTCGAACAAAATGGCCGAAACGCCGGTAAGTTTCATATCCGTCCCATACTGTTAGCAATGCGCATGCAGCGCGGTATCACAGGCGTATGTGACAACACCATGACAGCTTTGTTTGCATCAAAACGGCAAGGGTATTGCCCTGTGCACCTTGTCTATGGCGGCGCGCACTTGCGGGTCCAGTGTCACATCAACACCGTTTAACAGATGCTCCAGCTGGGCTGTATTGCGGGCGCCCACAATCGGGATGCACTGGAATGGCCGCGTGCGCGTCCATTGATAAGCCATATGCACCGGGTCCAGCCCCGTTTCATTGGCAATGGCCAGATAGCCTGACACAGCTTCAAACACGCGCGGTGTGATACGCCCGCCCAGTTCGGGAGAGCGCGCGCGACGCGTGTTTTCAGGGGTGACGTTGCCTGCATATTTGCCCGTCAGCAGCCCTGCCCCCAACGCGGAATAGGCCAGAAGCGGGATGTCTTCGTTGACGGACAGTTCTGCCAGATCAAGATCGAACATCCGGCACAGCATCGAATATTCATTCTGAATGCTCGCCACGCGCGGCAGGCCCGCTTCTTCGGCCAGACGCACCCAAGTCGCAGTGCCCCATGCGGTTTCGTTCGACAGCGCGAAATGCCTGATCTTGCCTTCATCAATCAAAGTCTGCGCCATTTGCAGCACTTCGGTCATATGAGCAACTGTCTCAACTCGGTTCTGGTGCGACGGGTCAAACCCCCAGCCTTTGCGAAAGTGGTAGGACCCGCGATTGGGCCAGTGCAACTGGAAGATATCGATGCAATCACTTTGCATCCGCTTCAGCGATGCCTCGACCACGGTACGCAGGCGTGCGCCGCTGATCGCGGCCCCGTCCTGCACGGCGGCCGACCCTGCGCCGGTGATTTTCGTCGCCAGAATCGCATCAGCGGGTTTGCGGCTGGCCAGCCAGCGCCCGACGATTTCTTCGGTCAGGCCCGCAGTTTCGAATGCCACCGGATTGACCGGATACATTTCCGCCGCATCCAGAAAATTGATTCCGCGTTCCCATGCCAGATCAAGCTGGCGGTGGGCGTCGGCCTCGTCGGTTTCATTTCCGAATGTCATGGTTCCCAGACAATAGACCGAGACATTCATACCTGTGCGGCCAAGCTGTTCTTTTTGCATCATTCCTGCCTTGCTGTTCGTTTCGGGCGGAACATAAACCATATTTTACGGATTGGCAGGTGCAGAATTCACCAAAACTCGCAAGATGTTGCTGCGCGGCGGCAGATCACCGCGCAGCGCTTCATTTATCCGCAATAGATGCGTGTAATGACCTGATCTTCATCATGCTCGACATTCAGGCGATCAGGCCGGTGGTCCATGGTGACAGCCATGCCCGGTGCGATCACACGGGTGGCGCCCGCATCGGGGTGTCCCTGAAACTGCGCCAGCGGCTGGCCGGTCAGCGATTGCAGATCTTCAGCGCCACAGCTTGTATACATATCAGGCGCGGGATCGGGCGTTTCGCTTTGGCACGCAGCCAGCAGGGCAAGTCCAAGGATCGGGGCAACAAGACGCATATTCGGGCCTTTCTGATTGGGTTTTCTTGCGGCAATTTATGGCAACTTTCGCGGACATGCACCCCATCCCCCCGACAGTCGGTAGAATCCTGCCGACAGGATGCCCCTTTGGTGATGTGATAAGGGCTTTCCGCATGGCACTGCACAGGCTATATGCCGCGCCATGAGTGATCGCACACAGATAAACCCGCCCGACCTGCGCCCCGACCTTGCACCGCAAGCGCGGATTGGCCAGCATGCGCCCGCACGCGCAGGGCAGCCAACCATCGGCATGGTCAGCCTTGGCTGTCCAAAAGCGCTGGTGGACAGTGAACGCATTCTGACGCGGCTGCGCGCCGAAGGCTATGCCATCAGCCCCGATTATGCCGGTGCGGATGCCGTGGTTGTCAACACATGCGGTTTTCTGGATTCGGCGCGCGCCGAAAGCCTTGATGCCATCGGCGAGGCCTTGTCGGAAAACGGCCGCGTCATCGTCACCGGCTGTCTGGGCGCGGAGCCTGAATTCATAACCGGCACCCACCCGCGCGTTATGGCCGTGACCGGCCCGCACCAGTATGAACAGGTGCTGGACGCGGTGCACCGCGCCGTGCCGCCATCGCCGGACCCGTTTATCGATCTGCTGCCGGCATCGGGTGTCAGCCTGACACCGCGCCATTACAGCTATCTGAAGATATCCGAGGGGTGCAATCACAAGTGCAAATTCTGCATCATCCCCGATATGCGCGGCCGCCTTGTCAGCCGCCCCGCCCATGCCATTCTGCGAGAGGCTGAGAAGCTGGTCACCGCAGGCGTGCGCGAATTGCTGGTCATTTCGCAAGATACTTCTGCCTATGGCGTGGATGTCAAACATGCCACCGATCGCGGCCACCGCGCCCATATCACCGATCTTGCGCGCGATCTGGGGTCACTGGGCGCTTGGGTGCGGCTGCATTACGTCTATCCCTACCCGCATGTGCGCGAAATTATCCCGCTGATGGCGGACGGGCTGGTGCTGCCTTACTTGGATATTCCGTTCCAGCATGCACACCCTGACACGTTGAAACGCATGGCGCGCCCTGCGCATGCCGAACGCACGCTGGACCGTATTGCAGAATGGCGCGGGATCTGTCCTGATATTACGCTGCGATCTACGTTCATCGTGGGCTACCCCGGCGAGACAGAGGAAGAATTCCAGACCCTGCTGGACTGGCTGGATGAGGCGCAACTGGACCGTGTCGGCTGTTTTCAATACGAAAACGTCAAAGGGGCGCGGTCCAATGACCTGCCCGACCATGTCCCCGCCGAAGTGAAGGCAGAACGCTGGGATCGTTTCATGGAAAAAGCGCAGGCCATTTCCGCAGCCAAACTGGCGGCCAAAGTGGGCCAGCGCATGGATGTCATTGTCGACGACATAGACACTGACGGTATCGCCACCTGCCGCACCAAGGCCGACGCCCCCGAAATTGATGGCAACCTGTTCATTGACGAGCGGACTGACGCGCTGTCGGTCGGCGATATTGTGACTGTTCAGGTGGACGAAGCCAGTGAATATGACCTGTGGGGGCAGATCACTGCTTAAGTCTTTTCCTTGTCATTCGGGCATGCTATGCCCCGCCGGGACTGGACGGCGACGCCGTCTGCCGCTTGATTTCTGAATTGGAGACTACTCATGGCCCTGGAACGCACGTTTTCCATCATCAAACCCGATGCAACGACCCGCAACCTGACCGGCAAGATCAATGCCAAGTTCGAAGAAGCCGGTCTGCGCATCGTTGCGCAAAAGCGCATTCATATGACCAAGGCGCAGGCTGGCAAATTCTATGAGGTTCATGCCGAACGCCCCTTCTATGACGAATTGTGCGAATTCATGGCATCTGCCCCTGTTGTTGTTCAGGTTCTGGAAGGCGAAGGCGCCATTGCCAAGAACCGCGAAGTGATGGGCGCAACCAACCCCGCCGATGCAGCACCCGGCACCATCCGCGCAGAATTTGCGCAATCGGTTGGTGAAAACTCGGTCCATGGATCGGATGCACCGGAAACCGCCGCGGTTGAGATCGCGTATTTCTTTTCCGGTCTGGAACTGGTCGGCTGATCGTCCGGCCGTTATTCGGACAGATTGTCACATGGCGTGGCCCCGGACCGTTTCCGGGGCCTTTTGCTATGTGATCAGCATTTACCACACGCGGCTTTCCTGACAGATTATCTTCATGTTCCAAACGGTTGAAATTCCTTTCTGGTTGCTGATTCTTGTTCTTGCCTTCGCCGCGGTCACTTTCGCGTCGCATTTCCTGTTTCCGTCCGTGCGCTGGTTTTTCCGCAGGCGCATGGAACGGGCGGTGGCCAGGCTTAACACCCGCCTTGCCCGCCCGATTGAACCGTTTCGCATTATGCGCAGGCAAGATCAGGTCACCCGTCTGATTTATGACCCCAAGGTGATGGAAGCGGTGCGCGATTACGCCCGCCAGATCGGCGTGCCCCCCAATGTGGCCTTTGAACGGGCCAGATCCTATGCGCGCGAAATTGTGCCCGGGTTTTCCACCGCGACATATTTCGGGTTCGCCATCAAGCTGGCCCAACGCCTGTCGCAGGGGCTATATGATGTCCGCCTTGGCGGGGGCGAGGCGAAAGCCCTTGAAAAGATCGACAGTTCCGCCTCGGTTGTGTTCGTCATGAACCACCGCTCCAACATGGACTATGTGTTGATCACATGGCTGGCCTCCAGCCATTCCGCGCTAAGCTATGCCGTGGGCGAATGGGCGCGTGTGTGGCCACTAAAGGCGCTGATCCGCGCGATGGGGGCGTATTTCATTCGCAGGCGGTATTCCAACAGCTTGTATCGCGCGATTCTGGCGCGCTATGTCCAGATGTCGATCCAGCAAGGCACCACACAGGCCATTTTCCCCGAAGGCGGGCTAAGTCTGAATGGCAGTGTCGGAAAGGCCCAGAAAGGGCTGCTGCATTACATTGTGCGCGGGTTCAATGTGCATGATTCGGCGGATGTTGTGTTTGTGCCGGTTGCCCTGAACTATGACCGTGTGCTTGAAGACCGCGTGCTGATTACTGCCGGTATGCATGGCATTCGCCGCTTTCCGGTGCGCGCAAAGGTGGTGTTGGGGTTCATCCTGCGTGTTTTGTGGCAAAAAGCGCGCGGGCGGTTTTCGCCCTTCGGGTATGCGGCGGTTTGCTATGGTGAACCACTGTCGCTGCGGGATTTTCTGACGCAATCACCGGCCCCCAGCACCAGAACCCTGTCCGAAGCCCTGATGTTGCGCATCCGCGCGGCGGTGCCGGTGCTGCCCGTGCCGCTGGTCGCGGCGGCGCTGGTGCAAAGCGATCTGTCTTGCAGCAAGGACACCCTTACGCAGGCGAGCCAGTCCATTCTTGACATGTTGTCCGACAAAAACGCCTGGATACACCTGCCAGATGGGCAGCTGGAGCAGGCCATAGAAACAGGATTGTCGGTGCTAAAGCGGCGCGGCGTCATCACGCAGGAAGGGGATAAGGTGTCCTTGACCCCGTCGCAATCCGATGTGCTAAGCTTTTATGCCGCGTCTGTATTGCAACGGCTGGATGCGCCGACAGGAATTGCGCCTTCGGCCAGCCTGCGCCTTGATCTGCCTCCAAGACCGAAGAGGGTAAAGTCATAAAATTACAAAATCTGCTAAAATAGGGTTGCATTGTTGCGCATGCGATTCTATGCATGCTGCAAGTGCCGCATGAATTGCTGCGGCGCGGCACATTCAGCGGTTGCCCGCGATACACTAACTTGGAGGCACACATGGCTCTGGACCAGACTATCGGAATCGCGCCTTACGACGCACCGGAAAAAGACCTGTATGAAATCGGGGAAATGCCCCCTTTGGGATATGTCCCCAAACAGATGTATGCTTGGGCCATCCGTCGCGAACGCCACGGCGAACCCGAAACTGCGATGCAGATCGAAGTCGTCGATATTCCCGCCCTCGACAGTCACGAAGTGCTGGTTCTGGTCATGGCGGCGGGTGTCAATTACAACGGCATCTGGGCCGGACTGGGCCAGCCTATTTCACCGTTTGACGTGCATAAAGCACCGTTTCACATTGCCGGATCGGACGCATCCGGCATCGTCTGGGCTGTGGGGTCCGCAGTCAAGCGCTGGAAGGTCGGCGATGAGGTGGTGATTCACTGCAATCAGGATGATGGTGATGACGAGCATTGCAATGGCGGCGATCCCATGTTCAGCCCCAGCCAGCGCATCTGGGGGTATGAAACACCTGACGGGTCTTTTGCACAATTCACCAATGTTCAGGCCCAGCAGCTTATGCCCCGCCCCAAGCACCTGACATGGGAAGAATCTGCCTGCTACACGCTGACACTGGCCACCGCTTACCGCATGTTGTTCGGCCATGAACCGCATGATCTTAAACCCGGCCAGAACGTGCTGGTCTGGGGTGCATCGGGGGGCCTTGGGTCTTATGCGATCCAGTTGGCCAACACCGCCGGTGCGAATGCCATCGGTGTCATCTCGGACGAAAGCAAACGCCAGTTTGTGCTGGATCAGGGCGCAAAGGGCGTCATCAACCGCAAGGATTTCAACTGCTGGGGGCAATTGCCCACCGTCAACACGCCTGAATATAACGACTGGCTGAAAGAAGCGCGCAAATTCGGCAAGGCCATCTGGGACATTACCGGCAAGGGCGTGAATGTCGACATGGTGTTTGAACACCCGGGCGAGGCGACATTTCCAGTGTCCACGCTTGTGGTCAAAAAGGGCGGCATGGTTGTTATCTGCGCGGGCACCAGCGGGTTTAACTGCACGTTTGATGTGCGCTATATGTGGATGCACCAAAAGCGCCTTCAGGGGTCACATTTCGCCCATCTGAAACAAGCATCCGCTGCCAACCAGCTGATGATCGAACGCCGCCTTGATCCGTGCATGTCCGAAGTGTTCCCTTGGGCCGAAATCCCGCAGGCGCATACGAAAATGTATCGCAACCAACACAAGCCCGGCAATATGGCGGTTCTGGTTCAGGCGCCGCGCACCGGCCTGCGCACATTCGAGGACGCATTGGCTGCTGGCCCCAAGACCTGACATCCCGTCGGACACGGCATCTACAGATCGCTGCCCCGTTTCGGGGCAGCGTTTTTCTATGGTGTCCGTCAACGCTTTCGTAAGCCCCCGTCCCCTATCCTTGGTGCTCAATCGGTTCGGGCGTGACCCTGCCGCAAAACGGAGGGTTCAGGATGCGCCATGACTGGCTGGTCGCACAGTTGGATGCCATGAAACGCTATGCATTGCAAAACCACCTGTCGGAACTGGCCGACGCCTTGCAGACTGCGAAGCTGGTAGCTTTGGTCGAAATCGCATCGATCGAAGGAAAGCGCCCCATACCACCACAACACGACACCTGACCCGCATGCGGATATGTGCTGTCACCACAGGCCCGACACTTTTTTGACCAATCCTTCTGAAAACGGTTCCCATTTCCGGCGGGGCATGCTGTAGACAGGCATCATGTCCATCCCTGCCCTGCAATTCTCCGATGATCAGGCCGAAGCCTGGGATCAGATCGCCTCAACGCTCCAGAAAGCGGGCGTCGATCTGACCGAAGGCATATGCCTGCCTGCCCCCGATGCCGACAATACTGTTCTTGCCATCACCGGCAAGGCAGGGTCGGGCAAGACCATGCTGCTGGCTGGTCTGACCAAGGCGCTGACGGATGCAGGCGTCGAAATCGTCTCGGGCGATTATGAAAGCCGCAGACGGGCCGAGCGGCGCAGTCTGGCTGTGCTCGCCCCCACAAACAAGGCGGCATCAGTGCTGCGCGCGCGCGGCGTGCCCGCCACCACAATTCACCGCATTCTTTATACGCCGGTCTATGACCCTGAGTATGAGAAAATCGCCGAGTGGCTGGCGGGCAACCTGCCGCGCCCCGATGTCGAAGGGCTGACCGACACCGCGCTGGACCGCGCGCAGGCGTTCTATGAACAGGTCAAATCCATCCCCGGCGCATTGGCGGCGGCGGGCTTGCGCGGGTCGGATTTCATAACCGGGTGGAAACGGCGCAATGATCCGCTGGATATAGGCTTCGTCGATGAAAGCTCGATGCTGGATGCGCGCCAGCTTGATGACCTTAAGGAATTGTTTTCCACCCTGATTCTGTTTGGCGATCCCGCGCAGCTGGCCCCTGTCGGGCAATCGGGGGAAATGGTGTTTGACCGGCTGCCCGCGCCTGCGAAACTGCATCTGTCGCGCATTCACCGGCAGGCACAGGACAACCCCATTCTGGACCTTGCGCATGCGCTGGCCGACCCCGATCTGGGGTTCGAGGCGTTTGAACGCCGGGTCGAGGCGGCGGCGGCACAAGACAGCCGCGTGCATCTTGCCGAACGCGTGGACAGTGATCTGATGGCGCGCTCGCCCGTGCTGGTCTGGCGCAACGCAACCCGACTGCGCCTGATCAACGCCTTCCGCCGCGTCCATGATGCCCCCGACACCGAATTGCGCCCGGGCGAGCCGTTGATGTGTGACGGGCTGGAACTGCCGCTGAAACACCGCAAGAAACGCATTGATCTGGAAGCGCGCGGCCTGATCAAGGGCGCGCAGGTCGTCTATCTTGGACCGGGGCGCAAACCCGGCTTCTCAAGGCTGCATATTTTCGGCGCGGAAGAACCGCAAATATCTGTGGCCTCGATTATCAAGATCGAAACCGATATCGACGAAGAACCCTTCATTCCCTTTGCCGCAACAATGGGCGCGGCTTTCGTGCATGGCGCGGCGGTCACCATCCACAAGGCGCAAGGGTCACAATGGCCGGAAGTGCAGGTCTTCGCGCCCGATCTTTTTGCCGCAGCGCGCGCCGGTCGGGTGGAAGCGGGCATACCGCTTTGGAAACGTCTGGCCTATGTGGCCATCACCCGCGCCGAACACCGGCTGCACTGGGTTATTCGCAACCGCCTGGCGCGGCCGCAAGCTCCCTTATCCACGGATGATCTGGCCAGTCCCGCAGCGCCGCTGGCCCTTGCCGCCGAAACCTGAACCTTTGAAACGCACCCAACCGCCCCTGAACCACACGCCAACACCTGGTGTCGGGGTGCCAGTTTTCTGCGCCATGCTTTGAAAATCCACTTTCAACTTCATCTTGCGACAAATACTCTGGGGTGAATTGGGCGCACTCGCGCCCAAGAGGGGCAACGCCCCTGCCCGCCGACCCTGCCCTTGTCCGGAAGGAATGCCTATGCGCTGTGTCTTTGTCCAGTTTCGTTGCCAGCCCGGCAAAACCTATGACGTTGCCGATGCAATTTATGACCGCGAAATTGTGTCCGAGCTGTATTCCACATCCGGCGAATATGACCTGATCGCCAAAATCTATATCCCTGAAAATGAAGATGTGGGCCATTTCCTGAATGAACGCCTGTTCGACATTGCGGGCATCAACCGCACAATGACAACCATGACATTCAAGGCATTCTGACGCGGGCCAAAGAAGCGTTCCTCAGCTTCGCACGAAGCGGAACAGCGCGGACGCCCCCCAGCCAAAGAAAACAGCCAGCGCCAGCGCCATCAGGCCGTAAAGCGCGGGACGGTCATAGGCCATGTTATACAACCAGCGTTCAAGCACCGCCTTCTGAACGTCGATGAATGTTTCCGTCTCGTGCAGGACATCGCCATCGCGCAGCAGGAATATTCGCGCGGTATAGGTGCCCTCGACGATGTTCTTGGGCAATGTGACACGGGTGTTGAACAATGTGTCACGCTGCAGGGCAACCGTGCTGTCGAGTTCCTGATAAAGCTGCTCGCCCTGCCTTATGCGAATAAGCGCCTCGGTGAAGGCGGCTGCGTCGCGCGGGTCCGGTCCGCGCGCTTCAAAAATTGCCAGCCGTGTTGAAATGCGGTGGGTCAGGTCCGCCTCTGCCGACAGGATATCGCTCAGCGGCGCGGTGCCCGCAACCGCATAGAAACTGGGGGCCGCGCGCACTTCCTGACTTTCGGTATTCACCCATATACCCAAACGTCTGGCCTTGCGCCAGATCACCGCAGGCATGGGCGGCCCCTCGATCGCGACAATGATATCCAGATCACTATCATCGGGCAGCGGGGCTTCGCGCCGCACGGCCCCGAAAATCAGAATTTCTGACCCTTCATAATTCACGGTCAGCGACACGCGGTTCTGACTAAGCCCGACGATCACTTCCTCTGCGCGTGCGGGCAGAAGCGACAGCATGCCCAGCAGTATGAACAGCACGACGCCCCGCATCAGAACCGCCCCGGAATGCTGATCGAATACACCTCGGACGGGGTCAGCAACAAATCCAGCGCGATCTTGCCACAGACCGCCAGCACCAGCAGCGCCAGCAATATCCGCAACTGTTCGGCCTTCATCCGCAAGCCTATGCGCGTGCCGATCTGCGCGCCGATCACGCCGCCCAGAATCAAAAAGATCGCCAGCATCACGTCGACCGAATAATTGGTCAGCGCATGCATCATGGTGGTGAAGGCCGCAACAAAAGTCACCTGAAACAAGGACGTGCCAATCACCACCTTGGTGGGCATACCCAGCAAATAGATCATCGCAGGCACCAGAACGAACCCGCCGCCAACCCCCATGATCGCAGCCAGTATGCCCACCCCCACGCCGACCAGCAAAGGTGGAACCACCGATATATATAGCCCCGAGGCGCGGAATTTCATTTTCCATGGCAGGTTATGCACCCAGTTATGGGTATGCAGCTTCCGGCGCGGCGCATGCGGGTTTTTGGACCGTCGCAAGGCCCGCAAGCTTTCTTGCAGCATCAATGCGCCGATGATGCCCAGAAAAATCACATAGGACAGCTGCACAATCAGATCGAGTTGCCCCAGCCGTTGCATCAGGTTGAAAAACCATATCCCGATGATGGACCCGACCAGCCCGCCAATCAGCAAAACCGTGCCCATCCGCAAATCGACCGTCTTGCGTTTCAGGTGGGCCAACACACCGGAAATAGACGAGGCAACGACCTGATTAACCCCCGTCGCAACCGCCACGGCAGGCGGCACACCAATAAAGAACAACAGCGGTGTAATCAGGAAACCGCCGCCCACACCGAACATGCCCGACAAAACGCCGACCCCCCCGCCAACCCCCAACAAGGTGAAGGCGTTTACCGATGTTTCGGCGATGGGCAGATAGATCTGCATCGTTTCCCTGATCCTGAAAAGGGGCAGAAAATTCGCGCTTCCCTGCCTTCTGCCTCCACCATGACAATCACGACGTTACAGGGCAAGGGGGCCTGCCGCGATTTGATGCAATCAGGTAAATTCCCGCCCTGCCTGCAACTTTCGCGCCACATTCCGAATTTTGATCGCGGGATTGTTTACGCAGACGGCACGTCAAGGCGCAGAACAAGTGCGTCGACGGGGGCGGCACAATCATTTGGGCGGTAATAGCCCTTGCGCAAACCAACCTGCACGAACCCGGCCTGTTCATACATGGCGCGCGCCGCCATATTTGTCCGCGCCACTTCCAGAAAGCACGATTTCGCCCGCCCCCGAAGCCGGTGCACCCCCGCATCCAAAACGGCGCGCCCAATGCCCTTGCGCAGCATATGCGGCGCAACCGCCAGCGTCAGCAGTTCTGCTTCATCCGCGATATGCCGGAACAGCGCGAAACCGGCAAGCTGCCCGTCCGGCGCATAATTCCATTCCCAAATGCAGGCCGGATCATCCTGAAAACCCAGAAAATCCTGTGCCGACCATGGTGCAGGCAAGGTGAATGCCTGCGTGTGCAGGGCCGCCAACGCAGATGCGTCCGGCGCATTCATGGCAGAATGGCAACTGGTGGCTGCGACGATGGCGCGGCATCTGCCGGTCTGATATACAGCGGCGCAGGGCGCGGGTTGGACTGGCCCAGCCGGTGCAAAGCTGCCCGCGCAATGGCATGCGCCAGCCCGAAGCGGGGCGCTATGAGTTGCGCACCCGTCAGATCCGCCAGCGCTTGCGCCGCGCTGCCGGTCACGGCTGCACCGTTGATCAGCGCAGGTGCGTTGGCCAGCGCCAGCATTTGCGCCGTGTCGGGGTCGGGCGCGAAGTTTTGCATATACACCTCGTCGCGCCGCGCATCCTCGACCACGCAAAGCGGGCGGGGCAGACCTTCGGCACGGGCATCAAAAACCGACACCCCGATGGCCGGCACATTCAGGCCCAGCGACAGGCCGCGTGCGGCAGAAACCGCAATGCGAATGCCGGTAAAATTCCCCGGCCCCACACCAACCGCCAGGGCGTCCAGATCATGCCAGCCCTTGCCGCCCATGGACAAGACCTGCTCCAGCAAGGGCAGCAGGCGTTCTGCCTGCCCGCGGGCCATGTCTTCGTGCAACTCTGCCAGCAGGGTGTCGCCCTGCACCAAAGCGGCCGCGCAATGCGCGGCCGATGTGTCGAAGCCAAGGATGACGGCGTCAGACCGCAACAGGGCGCACCTCTGTCACTTCGGGGATGTAATGGCGCAGCAGGTTCTCGATGCCCATTTTCAACGTCAATGTCGATGACGGGCAACCCGCACATGCGCCCTTCATATGCAGATAGACGATGCCGCGTTCAAACCCGTGAAACGTAATATCGCCCCCGTCCTGCGCAACTGCGGGGCGCACACGCGTGTCCAGCAGTTCCTTGATCTGGTTCACAATATCGGAATCCGGCCCGTCATGCGCCACATGGCCGGTGCCCGCGTCCCCATCCATCACCGCCGCGCCGGACTGGAAATGCTCCATGATCGCGCCCAGAATTTCGGGCTTGATATGCTGCCAGTCGACATCATCGGCCTTGGTGACGGTCACAAAATCCGATCCCAGAAACACACCCGTAACGCCACTGACGCCGAACAGGCGGCTGGCAAGCGGGGACGTGCCTGCCGTCTCTGCACTTGGAAAATCAGCTGTGCCCATGCCCAGCACATCCTGACCGGGCAAAAACTTCAGCGTGGCCGGGTTCGGGGTGGATTCCGTCTGGATAAACATTGCGCATTACTCCTGTGTCTACTGGGGATATGCGCCCTGCCCTATGCTGTGTCAAGGCGCGCTTGACACGGGCGCAGTGGCGGGACAGTTTCGGTTTATGTTCTTCACCTCTGACAACACCTCTGGCGTGCCAGCGCAAGTTCTGGACGGGCTGGCCCGTGCCAATGATGATTTTGCCGCAGGCTATGGCAATGACGCGGCCAGTCTGGCGCTGCGCGACCGCATTCGCAATGTGTTCGACGCCCCCGATGCGCAGGTCTTTCTGGTCGCCACCGGGTCTGCGGCAAATGCGCTGGCCATTGCCAGCCATTGCCCCCCTTGGGGCGCGGTATTTTGCCACGAATTGGCACATATCAACGTGGATGAATGCGGCGCGCCCGAATTTTTCACGAATGGTGCCAAACTGGTGCCGCTACAGGGCGCGCAGGCCAGAATAACGCCGCAAACGCTGGATCACGCGGTGATACGCGCAGGCAAGGGCGGCGTGCATCAGGTGCAGCCCGCAATGCTAAGCCTGACAAACCTGACGGAATGTGGCACCCGCTACAGCGCGACCGAATTAAGCGCGGTTTGTGCGCAGGCGCGCGCCCATCAGTTGCCGGTGCATCTGGACGGGGCGCGGTTCACCAATGCGCTGGTCACTGAGGGGTGCAGCCCCGCCGAATACAGCTGGCAGGCAGGTGTTGATGTGCTGTCGCTGGGTGGCACGAAAAACGGGTTGATGGGGGTCGAGGCGGTTGTGATGTTCAACCCCGCGCAGGCATGGGAATTCCAGCTGCGGCGCAAACGCGGCGGGCATCTTTTGTCCAAGAACCGCTATCTTGCAGCGCAGATGATGGCATGGCTGCAAGATGATCTGTGGCTGGACCTTGCAGCGCATGCCAACACGATGGCGGCACGGCTGGAAAACGGGCTGCGCACACACCCCGATGCGCGGGTCCTGTTTGAACGGGGCGGTAACATGCTGTTCGTGGAATTGCCACGCGCGGTTCATGCAAGGCTGCAAGCCGCTGGTGCGCAATATTTTCTTTGGCCGGATCATGCGACACTTGACGGCCCGCCGGACGAACCCGTTGCGGCAAGGCTGGTTTCATCATGGTCCACATCTGAAGACCATGTTGATGCGTTCCTGAAGGCGCTATCAGATATTTAATAATTAAAGCAATCACTTACGGTGATGTGCTAATGTTATTCCTTAGCATTCCAGTGCAACGCATTATTTTAATTCAATAACACAACATCACGGGCCGCAACGCCACAACCGCTGGCTGCGGCCCGAAAACATCAGTCAGCCTTGTGATGCCTTCAGTTGCAGCCTGCGTGCATGCAGCACAGGTTCGGTATAGCCCGAAGGTTGCGCGCGACCGTCAAACACCAGATCACACGCGGCCTGAAACGCTATTCCATCAAAACCAGGCGCCATTGGCGTATATGCGGCGTCATCTGCATTCTGGCGGTCGACCACTTCGGCCATACGCTTCATCGCATCCATCACGTCCGTATCTGACACCACACCATGATGCAGCCAGTTGGCCACATGCTGGCTGGAAATACGGCAGGTGGCGCGATCTTCCATCAGGCCCACATCGTTGATGTCGGGCACTTTCGAACACCCCACCCCCTGATCGATCCAGCGCACGACATATCCCAGAATGCCCTGTGCGTTGTTTTCAACCTCTCGGATGATCTGCTCGCGCGTCCATTTGCGGAAACTGGCCAGCGGAATGTCCAAAAGCGCCTCGACATGGGCGCGGCGGCCGCCTTTGGCCAGTTTTTCCTGAACCGCGCGCACATTGACCTGATGATAATGCAGCGCATGCAAGGTCGCGGCGGTGGGCGATGGCACCCATGCCGTGTTCGCGCCCGATTTCGGGTGCTCAAGCTTGGCTTCCAGCATACCTGCCATCTGGTCGGGCATGGCCCACATACCCTTGCCGATCTGCGCACGCCCCATCAGCCCGCATTCAAGGCCGATATCAACGTTGCGATCCTCATAGGCCTTGATCCAGCCTTTGCGCTTGATGAAATCCTTGCGCGAAAACGGACCCGCTTCCATGCTGGTGTGAATTTCGTCGCCTGTGCGGTCCAGAAAACCAGTGTTGATAAAGGCAATGCGGTTGCGCGCGGCGTGAATGCATTGCTGCAAATTGACAGACGTGCGGCGCTCTTCATCCATCACGCCCATCTTGATGGTGTTGGGCGCAAGGCCCAGCACGGTTTCAACCCGCGAAAAAATCTCATCGGCGAAGGCCACTTCTTCGGGGCCGTGCATTTTGGGTTTTACGATATAGACAGACCCTGTGGCCGAATTGCGCGGTCCATCCGTCTTGCGCAGGTCATGCAGGGCGCATAGCGTGGTGATCATGGCATCGATCAGCCCCTCGAACACTTCCTCGCCGTTCTTGTCCAAAATGGCGGGGTTGGTCATCAGGTGGCCTACATTGCGCACCCACAGGACTGCGCGCCCTTTCAACACTTTGGCGCTGCCATCGGGGGCCGTAATGTCCAGATCAGGGTTCAGGCGGCGGGTCATCGTGCGCCCGCCTTTTTGCAGATCGGCACTTAGATCACCCTTCATCAGGCCCAGCCAGTTGCCGTAAGCCTGCACCTTGTCGGCGGCATCGACACAGGCCACGGAATCTTCGCAATCCATGATCGCGGACAGTGCGGATTCTACGCGAATATCGGCCAGACACGCCTGATCGCGCCCGCCAATCGGGTGCGCGCGATTGAACACCAGTTCCACATGCAGCCCGTTATTGACCAGATACACCGCATCAGGCGCGCGCGGATCACCAAGATAGCCTGCAAATTTTTCCGGCGCTTCCAGCGGTTTACCATCGACCAGCAGCGCGCCGTTTTTGACATGATACAGCCGCGCATCGGCATGGCTGTGCCCCGCCAGTGGAAAGGCCGCATCCAGAAATACCCGCGCGCGCGCAATCACCCGCGCGCCATGTCCCTGCTCATACCCGCCGGCGGGGGGCGGTGTTCCCATCGCATCCGTGCCATAAAGCGCATCATACAGGCTGCCCCAGCGCGCATTGGCGGCATTCAGCGCATAGCGCGCATTGGTCACGGGGACCACAAGCTGTGCGCCCGCGATGGTGGCGATTTCAGGGTCGACATTTTCTGTGGCAATCTGGAACGGTGCCACTTCCGGCAGCAAATAGCCGATCTGTTCCAGAAACGCCTTGTAGGATGCAAGATCATGGGGCTGGTTGCGGTGCTGCACATGCCAGTCATCAATCTGGGTTTGCAAGCTTGCGCGCGTGTCCAGCAAGGCGCGGTTGCGCGGCGTCAGATCATGAACAAGGTCAGAAAACCCCTGCCAGAAGTCATCAGCGGAAATACCGGTTTCCGGCAGTGCCTGCTGTTCAAGAAATGCAGCAAGCTGTGCATCAACCTGCAAACCATGTCGCGCAACGCCTTGTGTCATATGCTTTGGTGTCCCTTGCTTTTGTCCATGCCACCGCAGCCGGTGACATCCGGTCATTCCCAGTGTGTTTGGCTAACCTTAATCGCTGGAAAATGCCAGACAAGGCCAAATTCTTCTTTATTCATTCAGGTTTATGAACAGGTTCTGATTGCTTTTCTTGATAAAACCGCCCGCCTGCCCCCTGCACATGCGTCCCGCGCTGCGTACCGCAACTGGTGAATATCTATAATGACAGCTTGAAGGTCAGTGCCATCTGCGGCACAACATCCCCATGTTGCTTATTCTTGCGCTGCTTGTGGCTTTTGCCGTGATACTGCTTTTGCGGCCGTGGGAAACCCGCGGCTGCCGGTGGCGCAGGGATGCTCGGAAACTGGCCGATGGGCGGGTTATGTTCACTTGCGCGGCATGTGGTGCGCAGACCGCCCTGCCAAAGGGACGCGAACCCAAGGAATGTCTGGCAGGAGAACAGCCATGAAAGCCCCCAAAGATGCCGATGCCCGCCGCGCTGTTGCGCCGGTGGTCTGCTACCCGAATGATACACTTTACAAGCCGCCGCTGGACACCTACCGCGCCGCGCGGGCCAAAGCTACGGAAACCAGCCGCGTGACAATTCCCCCGCGCGAGGCGCGCTGTTTCTACGTCACAGCGGGCAGTTTCTTTCGCATTTCCTGCCCCGAAGGCGCGCAGGTGGGGGATCTGAACCTGTTTGAAGCCCGCAATCTTGATGAGCATTTCTATTCCGGCAAGACCCGCGCCTTGCATGGCAGCCATATCAATGTCGGCGACAGGCTGTGGTCCTGCCTGCCCTATCTGCGCCCAATGGCGACCGTGCTGACCGACACGCTGGACTGGTATGGCGTTGATGACCATGGCGGGCGGGTGCATGACGTAATCGGCACGCGCTGCGACCCCTATACGCACCACTTGCTGACAGGGCAGGATTATCATCACACCTGCCATTCCAACCTGACGCGCGCATTGGCTACCCATCTGGACAAACCCCTGTCAGAGGCGGAGTTGCTGGTGCATGATGTGCTGAATGTCTTTATGTGCACAGGCTTCACACAAGATACCGGCCAGTATTTCATGAAGGCCAGCCCCGCGCGCAAGGGCGACTATATCGAGTTCTTTGCGGAAATCGACCTGCTTTGTGCGCTTTCTGCCTGTCCCGGCGGGGATTGCGGCACGCAACACAGTTCCGACAGCCCGCAATGCCACCCGCTGGACGTGACAGTATACGCCCCGCCCGCCGGTGCGCTGGACGGATGGTACAGCCCGTCGCATAACCGATACTCTCGCAGGCACAGCCACGACTGAAATACTATGGGCTGCGCGCGCGCGGCATATTGACCAGCGTGCGTTTCCCCTACATATCGTCACCTATGACAGAGCTTTCGCACATCCGCAATTTCTCCATCGTGGCGCATATCGACCACGGTAAATCCACGCTTGCTGACCGGTTGATCCAGTCCACCGGCACAGTATCCGACCGCGACATGAAAGAGCAGTTGCTCGACGCGATGGATATTGAACGCGAACGCGGGATAACCATCAAGGCCAACACTGTGCGCATTGATTATGTGGCACAGGACGGGCAGGCCTATGTGCTTAACCTGATCGACACACCCGGCCATGTCGATTTCGCCTATGAGGTCAGCCGGTCCATGCGCGCGGTCGAAGGCTCGCTTCTGGTGGTGGACGCATCCCAAGGGGTCGAGGCGCAGACATTGGCCAATGTCTACACAGCCCTTGATGCCGGTCATGAGATTGTGCCGGTTCTGAACAAGATCGACCTGCCCGCCGCCGAACCCGAACAGGTCAAGGCCCAGATCGAGGATGTGATCGGACTGGACGCTTCTGACGCGGTGCTGATTTCCGCCAAATCCGGCCTTGGCATTCCCGATGTGCTGGAAGCGATCGTCAAGCGCCTGCCTGCCCCCAAGGGCGAACGCAACGCGCCCCTGAAGGCGATGCTGGTGGACAGCTGGTATGATGCCTATCTGGGGGTTGTCGTGCTGTTCCGGGTCATGGACGGGGTTATCCGCAAGGGTGACAACATCAAGATGATGCAGACAGGCGCGAAATACGGCATCGACAAACTGGCCGTCCTCAAACCCGCCATGGTCGATGTGCCTGAACTTGGTCCCGGTGACATTGGCGTGTTCACAGCCAGCATCAAACAGGTGCGCGACACCAAAGTGGGCGACACCATCACCCATGAAAAGAAGGGCTGTGAAACACCCCTGCCGGGGTTCAAACCGTCGGTTCCGGTGGTGTTTTGCGGGTTGTTCCCTGTTGATTCCGCCGAATTCGACGATCTGCGCAACGCGGTCGAAAAGCTGGCGCTGAATGATGCGTCCTTCAGCTATGAAATGGAAAGTTCGGCCGCGCTGGGATTCGGGTTCCGCTGCGGGTTTCTGGGGCTGCTGCATCTGGAGGTTATCCGCGACCGGCTGGAGCGTGAATATGACATCGACCTGATCACCACGGCCCCGTCGGTGGTGTATCATGTGCATATGCGCGACGGGTCGGTGACGGAATTGCACAACCCCGCCGACATGCCCGATCTGACCCATGTGGACCATATCGAAGAGCCGCGCATCAAGGCCACGGTGCTGGTGCCCGATGACTACCTGGGCGATGTGCTGAAACTGTGTCAGGACCGTCGCGGCATCCAGCAGGAGCTGACCTATGCAGGCAGCCGCGCGATGGTGGTCTATGACCTGCCCCTGAACGAGGTGGTGTTTGATTTCTATGACCGCCTGAAATCCATCTCCAAGGGCTATGCGTCATTCGACTATGAAATCACCGGCTACCGGCAGGACAATCTTGTCAAGATGCAGGTGCTGGTCAATGATGAACCTGTAGACGCCCTGTCGATGATGGTGCACCGCGACCGCGCCGAAATGCGGGGCCGCGCCATGTGCGAGAAACTGAAAGAACTGATCCCCCGCCACATGTTCAAAATCCCCATTCAGGCGGCCATCGGCGGCAAGGTGATCGCGCGCGAAACACTGGCGGCTTTGCGCAAGGATGTGACGGCGAAATGCTATGGCGGCGACGTGACGCGCAAGAAAAAGCTGCTGGAAAAGCAGAAAGCCGGTAAGAAGAAAATGCGCCAGTTCGGGAAGGTGGAGATTCCGCAGCAGGCGTTTATTTCGGCGCTGAAGATGGATGGGTGAGGATGTTACTTTCAGAATGCTATTTTGGTGATGTTGAAGCGATTGACGAGGGAAATAACTTTCCTGATTATTTTCACTCGACATTTATTCTTCCAAGTTCATTTTCTGTTAACGCTTTAAACAACAAACGAAAGTATATAATTGTAGGTAGAAAAGGGTCAGGAAAAACAGCAGTCCAATTTTACCTTTCAGATAAACTAAAAGAGAGAGGATATTTGTGTCGATTCTTCTCGTTTCATAGTGATATTAAACCGAACGATTTTAATAGTGCTGGAAAAACCCAAAAAATAGACATCCTAGGAATAGGAAATCCTAAGAATATTTTCTTAAATTATGATTTTCGTGAAATTTGGACAAGAACATTTTTGGTAAAAATCGCTGAAGAACTAAAAACAAATTCACTTTCGTCACCATTTACGGATTTTGTTTTGGGTAAAAGGAATAAATTATCTTCAATATTTGAAGGTATATTAAAATCTGCTTCCGTTGAGGTGTCTTTAGATTTTTTGGGTTTGCCTGCGACGGTTGGATTTGATTTTTCAGGTTACCAAAATGGTGAAGTACCGCTTAGTGAGTTTATAAATGCTGCTTTGGAGCTTCTTAAAAAGTATCATGACACGCATCTTCTTTATTTGTTTGTTGATGAATTGGTTTTGTCAAGATTAGATGCGGCTGATGACGAAGTAAGGGTTCGCGCAGCGATGGTCCGAGATATTCTTCGATGCGCCAGAGAGCTCAATAATTTTTTTGTGAAATGGAAGATTGATTTTAATATAATCTGCGCTCTGCGACCTGAGATTCGAAATCTGTTAAACGATATGGATTCAGAGATTGGAAAGCTTGTTGACGGAAAAAGTGTTGACCTTGAGTGGGACATAAATGATGGAGAAGAGACCCTACTATACAGAGTTTTGTCCAAAAAGTAATTCACTCAAATCAGCCAGAAGTAATGAATTTTTCTGAATTTTGTGACAATTCTATAAGATTTGGAAATAAAAAAGTTTCTATTGAAAATTTCTTGAAAATAAATACTTGGGGACGACCTAGAGATGTTGTTCAGCTGCTAAACTCAATCGCCGATAAGAATCCAAACTCAACACGCATTGGGCAAGATGAAATTAAGAATGCACTAAACGAGTACTCACGGCGTGCTATAAATGAAATAAAAGATGAGATAAGTGTTCGACATGGAAAAGAGATAGCTCTCACTTTACGTCAAAGTGTACATAAACGACATTACAGTACCTTCGATGAATTTGACTCGAAGGTTCTAGCAAGATTTAGATTTAGTAACCAAACTACACTTAGAGATGATTTATTTCACTTTGGCGTAATTGGAAACTTTGATGACTCCTTTAGCAGTAGGCGCTACTATTGGTTCCACAGAGGGGAGGAGTTTCTCAAGACAGAGCTGGGAATATGTATTCACCCAGGTCTTTGGAATTATTTCAATATCCGATGATATTATTGGCTTTTACTTTCCAAGTATACAACAGGTATGGTAAATATATTTGAAGTTAGATAGGCCGGAATTAATCGAAGATTATACAATTCATTTTTGTACTTTTAATCTTATTAGGATTATAACTCATTGATATCTGCTTAACTTAGAGGTGGTGCTTTGGCTCATCACATCCTGTATGTGTTGCATGCAGTCAGTCGGTTATCCAATCGACATGCCAAGACCGCCATCTTCTCCCAATCCACCCAAATCTCTTGCCAAAATCCGCCACTTTCCCCTTGCGGCCCCTCCCCCACATCATTAAACGGGTCGACGGAGACGTGGCCGAGTGGTCGAAGGCGCTCCCCTGCTAAGGGAGTAGGCCCGGAAGGGTCTCGTGGGTTCGAATCCCATCGTCTCCGCCACCCGCCTTTGATTTCATTTATAGAATTGCCTTAACCGCGCCGCGCCTTATCGAAAGGCGACAACGGCGATCACGGACAGGGAAATCAGCGCGATGCCCAGGCCTTCGCGCGCGGTTATACGCTCTCCGAAAAACAGCACGGCTGCGAACAGCGAAAAGATCACCTCCACCTGCCCCACTGCGAAAACCAATGCGGCGTTTTCCAGCGTAAACGCCGTGAACCAGCACAAGCTGCCCGCCATTCCCGTCAAGCCCATCCAGACCGCAGTGCGCCGGGCCGCGATCACCTGCCCAAGCTGCCCGGGTTCGCGCCACATCAGCCACAGCGACAGGCCGGCCGCTTGCAGCAGGGTGACCACACACAGCGCAAGCGCCGCGCGCAGCAGCGGATCGTCGCTGGCGATTTCAAGTGTTGCCCCACGGTAGCCAACGGCCGAGATGGCAAAGAATGCGCCCGATGCCAGCCCCAGCACGGTCGCGCGGCTGCCAAGCCGCCGCCACCAGCGCCCTTGCAGGCCGGGTGTGTCCGACAGCAGCAACACCCCCACAAGCCCCAGCACGATAGCCCCCACCGCAGGCAGCGATATCCGGTCCCCCAGAATGACCAGCCCCACAACCGCCGTCTGGATGACCTCGGTTTTCTTGAAGGTTATTCCAACTGCGAAGTTACGCTCGGCAAACAGCGCCACAACGCACCATGTCGCCAGAATCTGGGCAAGCCCGCCGATACCGGCATAGACCCAGAACAGCGGCATATAATCCGGCACCCCCGCCCCCCTGATGCCCAGATAGCCAAGCGCAAGCACCATGATAAAGGGCGCAGAATAGAAAAACCGCGCCAGCGTTGCCCCGCCCGCGCTAAGCGCGCCCATACTCAGGTGCTTTTGCAGCATGAATCGCAAGGTCTGAAACGCAGCCGCCGCGATTGAAAGGGTGATCCACAATTCCATGCAGGTTTATTCCAGCTTATATGCGCGCTTATCCAGCAGCGGCGCGCCCGCGCCATAGGTGACCCGCATGGCCCGCATCGAATTGGGACGGTTGAGTTGCGCGACGTCAGACGTGCCGGGGGCGCGGGTTTGCTGCCGGTCCATTCCGTGACATGCGGTGCAATTCTCTGTGAACAGGGCTGCGCCATTGCCCCCCAAAACCAGCGCGTTCAGCGAAACAAGGCGTTGCATGGATTGTTGTGTCATATGCGCGGGGCCTTGAATGACGTGATCTGCATTACCAGCCCTATAGTGCGCGGCGGCGATGGAGGAAAGCGCCTATCGCCCTTGTTACAGCCCCAGATGAACGCGCGGTGCGATCAGCGCCGTCGGAGAGAATGCAGACGGGGTCTTCGTTTTCCTCTTGAAAGATTGCCACAGCTTGCGGGGTGCATTGCGGGCGCACCCGTGCGCCGTTGACCCAACAGCGTCTGCACATCCAGCCCGCGCAAATCACAGCCCGCGCGGGTGGTATTTTCGCATTGGCGCGACGGTGCAGTGTCGCAATGGGCAATATAGCCTGCCGGATTGCCACGCACCCCGCCCCAATTTAGTGCTGCCCAGCCGCCATAGGAAGACATCCTGTCAGCGTCGGTCATGCCGCCAAACGCGATGCCAGAATCGACAGCCCGGAAAAACCGAAATCACGGACATAACCGCCGGTAATATCTTCAGTGTTCCATGTGTCTGCTTCATCACACGTCACATCAAAGGGGTCCACCACCGCTTTGCTTGTGTCAGCTATCAAAAAAGCCTCGCTATGGCCCAAATAAGCACTGCAAATTCGATTATCGCTGGAGGAACTATCCACCAAATTACATGCATTTATCCCACTCCTTCGCACATACACACTTACGCAAAACGTAGTAGGAAACTGACAAGAATCAAAGCTTGATTTTGCCATTTATTGAAATTTTTTTGTTTAAAAACAAATACTAGGCAGGTTATCTGAAGACCCCTCACTTGTTATTATTGAGTCTTTGGAATCTTGCTTTCTGGATGTATTATTATTCATAATTAAGGACATATCGGATAATTAAGGACATATGGGATAATTAAGGACATATGGGATGGTGTGGTCCAATTTCCGCAAAGCTCCGCAGACCGCACCGGGCCGGAGCACGCCCTGACCTGCATGCTGGCGCGGCGCGTCAAGAACCTGCCGCACGAGAACCTGTTGGTTGTGCGTTTTTCGCACCCCGCACCCGCAGATTTGGCGCGGCACGGGCTTCAGCAACAACCGACCGCCGAAGGCACACGGCGTTCTTGCGCGTCAAAACCGGCTTACCCAAGGTGTGGTTGCGCCCGTCCCGTGCAGCCCATCGGCCAATACAGGAAAGTGCGCGTTGCCCCGCCGGGTGGAACTACAGAAATCGCAAAACGGCGTAGTTCAGGCTGGTCTGGATATGGCGACCAACATCAGAACCAACCCCTGCGCCCCAAACGGAACATGGCGACCCTGACGGCCGCCATGTTCTTTACTCAATTTTCACTCATACTCTGAAACAGGCGGCCTGACGGTTACTGTCAGAACGCCATCTTGAAACCGATGCTTCCCCCGATGCTGGAGGTCTTGTCGGCAAAGGCACCGTGGATTGACATGTCAAGGCTGGAACGCCCGGACAATGCGCTGGATACGCCTGCGGAAATTGTCCCAATCGTGGCCGTCGATGTGCCGTCGACCGTGATGCCGAAGGCGGTCACTTCGCGCTTGGCTTGCATCCAGTTGACGCCCGCCCTGATGAAGCCGCGGTTGACCTCATCAAGCTGATGCCAGTAGGCGACGCTTACGCCTGCGGTTGTCAACTGGCTTTTCGTGTCATCCACCTCGATGCCGACACTATCGGTAAATGATCCGCCATTCACCACGCCATGGGACAGGCCGACACGAAAATCGATGCTACCCGCAGCGCTGACAGGCGTAACATAGCCGATTGCTCCAAGGCCCGCATAACCGACCGACTTCTGGATCGCTGTAGAGCCGAAGATACCGTTCGACAGGTCTGATTTAGCCCAGCTTACTGCAACAACCCCGCTGGCATAGAACCCTGTAGGCGCAGCATAGCGCAGGTAGGCGCCTGCGGTCACGTTAGTGCTTTTGGATGCGCCGCTGCCCCAGGACAGATTGGCCCTGCCAAGACCGGCAAAAACCCCGCCAACCAGCTGACCACAGCTTAATCCGGTTAATTCGCCAAGGTCACGTTCGAACCCGAAGGTTATACCAGATGTATCGCCCTTGAAGCCGTTGCCCGAAGTGGTTGTGCCTCCTGCATGGACCCATACGTTGGATGCTTGGTCATTTTGACAGGCTTGGTCATTCACACCCCCGCCGCGTGCCGTGAATGCAGCCTTTTCCGTAATTTCACCCGCAGTCCCACCGCCAGAGCCACCCAGGCTGCCAAGGCCCGCAAAGGCTGCGCCTGCGCTGGCGATATTGATTGCTGTGGCTGCGGGGTCGGCCATATCCGCGCCACCATATGCACCCAGCGTTGCAGATGTGAAGTTCGGCGCCCACTGGTAGTAAAGCCCGCCATTGCCGTCATCTACCAGATAGAAGGCAGAAGCGGCGGCTTGGCGGGGTGCCGCGAAATTGTAGAAGCCCGAAGACACGATCCTGTCGCCTGGATCGGGCGCATCTATATTGACGCCGGTATAGACCAATGCAACCGACCCGACCAACCCTGACGGACCGCCGTTGATATGGTTCACGGCAACCTGCGTACCCGTGTCAGGGGTCGCTGTGCCGAAGACATGGATCGTATCCGCAGTGCCCAGCCCGTCATCCGAATTATCATGCCCGATCCCGGCATTGTTGCTTGCTTGCGCGTCAAAGTCGAAGGAAAGCAAAGCGCCTGCTTCGGTGCTGAAGTTCAGAACCCGCAGCGTATTCGTCGCCGCTGTGCCGAAGGTCATGTCAATATGCCCACCGTCGGTGGTCACGAAGTTATCCAGCCCAAGAAAAGTCGTCACCCCGTCGCGGATAAAGATGGTGCCCGCATTGTTGACTGTATCCGTGCCACGGAACGGGTTGTCGCCGGTAGCGGCATACCATTCGCCGCCTGCAAGGTTGTTGAACGTGAAAGAGCCGCCAGAATTGGAATGCAACCCGCCTGCAACAATGCCTTCATTGTTCACAATGGTCGATCCGGTCCAACCCCAGAAGGCAGCGCCGCTGGCGCTGGTCGGGCTAAGGTCATCCACGCTGTTGCGGATCAGACCGGCATTGTTCACGACTGCTGCCGCTTCGCCCGTACCCGATCCGGTCACAAGTCCGAAAAGCCGGCCTTGGACCGTCCCCGCCGAACCGATGTCGATCATGGTATCGCCTGTCCCGGTGGACAGCGAGTCGATACCAGTGGTGAATGTGGCATCGACTGTTGCGGTATCTACTGTAATTACAGTGTCACCGTCAGTCGCGCGGGTATAGATTCCGAAATCGTCCCCCGTCACGTCGTCGGAGATATTGATGGTCATTGTTCCGTCGCCAAAGACATAGGCTTCGATCCCGTCATCGCCGCCGGTAATCGCGCCATTGTCGGTAATCAGCACGTTGCCACCGGCGAATCCGCCGCTTACAAAAATTCCGTCAAGAGTGCTGTCGCTGTCGCCGATCTGTCCGATGCCCTGAATGATAATATCCGCGCCATAGCTGTTGTCGACAAAGATCGAGGTCGTGCCGCCGATGATCGCTTCAAAATCGCGGATTTGCAGCGTACCGGCTGCATTGGGCCAACCAAGGATCGAGACGCCGCGTACGGCACCTTCAACCGTGCCCGTCGACTGACCGTCGAGCAAAAGATCCGCAAGCGGGTGCCAAACTTCGACACCGTTCGAAAGTGTCGAAGTCAGCGAGCCGGATGAGGTTACCGTGATGTTGCCCTGCCCGGGAGTGATCGAGTTGCTGTCCAGAAATATCGCTTGGCTTGTGGCAGTGATGTCTTGCGTGGCCGTAACAGTAATATCTTGGGTCGAGTAAGCATAAACTCCGGTGCCCACGACTGGCGCGCCCGCTGCGCCAACGGGTGCGGTGTCGACATTGATGTCCACTTCCAAAAACCCGCCAGGAACCGAAATCCGGCCATCTGGCAGAACACAGGCAGGGCAATCCACCCCGTCAATCGCTGCGTCATTGGCAAAAGCCGCCACACCGACCGAGCCTGCGCCAATCCCGAGAAAAACCGAAGACAAGAGCGCGCCTCTATGCGACCGCATATGGGTCACCTGTCCCGGCAAGGCCATTTTTTTTACAAACACCATTTTTTAGGAGTCCTCTACTGCTTTATCTGGCCGTGAACCGGCAAAAAATGTTTAATGGAAAATTAACAAGATATAAAGCCCCGAGACATCAGATGTTGCAAAATTATCGTTTATATTCAATGATCTATAAGAATTACCAATGGACCTCCCCGCTGTTGATTTCAGGACCATTTGCCCTTGTGTTTTGAGATGTATTTTTTTAATAATTGAGGACATTTTCAGAAATGCAATTTCAAACATTTATCGATTTTAGTGCGAGTAACCTAACGGTGACAGGTGTTCCAAACTCCGTGCCCCCTTTCAACGAAGCGTATATCAGGTCGCATTCGATGATTGGATTTGTTGATCTTGTCAGGGGGCTGGGCCAAGACCCGTTGAACCTGATTGAAGAAGCCGGATTGCCGGTCGCATCACTGACAGATCAGGACCTGCTTATCCCTTACCGCCGTCACGCGCTGTTGCTGGAAATCGCCGCGCGCAGGCTGGAGCGTCCCGCGTTCGCGCTGGAATGGGCGTGCGCGGTCGCTCCACATTTCCACAACCTTGGGCCGCTTACACTGCTTGAGTATTTCACCTCGACCTTCCGGGAATGGATTGATCTTGGCATAAGATCGATTTCCTTCCATACCAACGGGTTCAATTTCCGTAAAATCCCGCAGACCGCGCGGGGCCAGACGACGTATCGGTATGCGTCCGACAGCTTCGTGCTGTCGTCGCGCCAGCAGACCGAGCATATCTTTGCGCTTACCTGCATGCTGGCGCGGCGCGTCACGAACCTGCCGCACGAGAACCCGTTGCTGGTGCGTTTTTCGCACTCCGCACCCGCGGATTTGGCGCCGCACCGGAAAATCTTCCGGTGCGAAATCGAATTTGATGCCAGTGTTGATGAGTTCGTTTTCTCAGACGCCCTTCTGGACGCCGGAACCAATGGAAATTTCAGCCTTTTGCAGCCACTGGTCAAACGGTTCGTGCGCTACAGAATTGATCATTCGCCACTATATGACCAATCCGCCCGAATGACGGTTGCCCTGACAATCCCCAGTGTTGTCGGCACAGGCAACTGTAGCATCGAATTCATCGCCGACGCTTTGGGACTCACTGTTAAACAGCTTCAGCGGCAACTGACCGCCGAAGGCACAAATTTCAGCGAAGTGCTGGACGAAGTGCGCCGAAATATGGCCATGCGACTGCTTACAGAATCCCATGCCCCGATCGAGCGCATCGGCGGGCTTCTCGACTACTCATCGACACCTGCTTTTTCACTTGCTTTCAAGCGTTGGGCCGGTGTCTCGCCATTACAGTATCGCAAGAAGGCGCTGACTGCCCTGCCAACGCGGTAAAGACGGCCCTAATGTTAGCCGGGGGGATTCACAGGAAAATTGCCGCAAATTCCGTGCACGGGCCATTGGGAACCAACCCTGACCAAAAGGGAATTATTGAAAATTAATTATATTATTTCATACATTTACGGCGAGAGTGGTAGGCCCGGAGGGACTCGAACCCCCAACCAAAGCGTTATGAGCGCTCTGCTCTAACCAATTGAGCTACAGGCCCGCCTGAACGTGTTGCTACGATCAATGGCTGCGCTGGTCAAGCACCCTATTGCATCCGGGATCGGTTGCCCTGATGCGCACAATCGGGTATCGCGCGCACAAAGATGTTCTGCTGCAAAGGGCTGCAATCATGTCAGAGGGAAAGAACGGGCTAAGCTATGCCCAGGCCGGTGTCGATATTGACGCGGGCAACGCATTGGTCGAGGCCATCAAGCCCGCAGCCAAGGCGACCGCGCGCGCAGGCGTCATGTCCGGCCTTGGCGGGTTCGGGGCGCTGTTCGACCTGAAAGCGGCAGGGTATAGCGACCCTGTGCTTGTGGCGGCAACCGACGGGGTGGGCACCAAGCTGCGCATCGCCATTGATACCGGCCATCTGGACACAATCGGGATCGATCTGGTGGCCATGTGCGTCAATGATCTGGTGTGTCAGGGGGCTGAACCCTTGTTCTTTCTGGATTATTTCGCCACCGGCAAGCTGGATGTGGCCGATGCAACGCGCATCATCACCGGCATTGCGGCGGGCTGTCAGAAATCGGGCTGCGCGTTAATCGGGGGCGAGACCGCCGAGATGCCGGGCATGTATGACGCCAAGGATTTCGATCTGGCCGGTTTTGCAGTGGGTGCCATGGAACGCGGCGGCGCATTGCCCGCAGGCGTTGACGCGGGCGATGTGTTGTTGGGGCTGGCATCCGACGGGGTGCATTCCAATGGCTACAGCCTTGTGCGCAAGGTGGTGGATCATGCCGGTCTGAACTGGGACAGCGCCGCGCCCTTTGGCGCAGGCACGCTGGGGGCGGAATTGCTGGCGCCCACGCGGCTCTATGTCAAACCCGCGCTTGCCGCGATCCGCGCAGGCGGGGTGCATGCGCTGGCCCATATCACCGGCGGCGGGCTGACCGAAAACCTGCCGCGCGTGCTGCCCGACAGCATGGGTGCGGATATCGATCTGGGCAGTTGGACATTGCCGCCAGTGTTCGCATGGCTGGCGGCAGCGGGCGGGATTACGCAGGATGAAATGCTGAAAACCTTTAATGCGGGTATCGGCATGGTGCTTGTTGTCGCCGCCGACCGTGCCGATGCGCTGACAGACGCGCTGACCCAGTCGGGCGAGAACGTGGCGCGTATCGGCACTGTCACCGACGGGGCCGGCATACGCTACAGCGGACAGCTTGCATGATCCTGCGCGTTGCGATCCTGATTTCAGGATCGGGGTCCAACATGGTGGCACTGGCGCAGTCCATGCGCGGCGACCACCCTGCCCGCCCCTGTCTGGTGCTGTCCAATGACCCTGCCGCAAGCGGGCTGGACAAGGCGCGCGACATGGGCATTGCAACGGCTGCGGTGGATCATCGCCCTTACGGCCTCGAACGCGCCGCGTTCGAGGCCGCGCTGCTGCGCCCCCTGCTGGATGCGCAGCCGGACCTGATTGCGCTGGCGGGGTTCATGCGCGTGCTGACGCCTGAATTCGTCGCGCAGTTTGAAGGGCGCATGCTGAACATCCACCCGTCACTTTTGCCGAAATACAAGGGCCTGAACACCCATGCCCGCGCGATTGAAGCAGGCGACACGGTGGCAGGCTGCACCGTGCATGAAGTGACAGCCGCACTGGATGACGGGCCAATTCTGGGGCAGGCGCATGTGCCTGTGCACCCCGATGACACGGCACAAACACTGGCCGCACGGGTGCTGCCGATGGAGCACCGCCTGTATCCTGCGGTTTTGCGGCGTGTGGCCATGGGCGATAGAAGCCTGCTTACGATTTCCTGACGCGCGTTGCACGAGGCGGGCGGCATGACGGGATCAAGTTGTGGCGGGTGTCTTCTTGGCCTTTTGCGGTCATTCGCGCTTGGACAAAGCCCGCGCCATCGGTGGGCCGGGGTCTGCCGATCCGGCGTTGGTGAAGTTCACTTTATGCAAGCTGCATACTCCTGTGCTCAAAGGCTTGGCGTGTTGCTGGCCAAATCGGCAGGCCGCGGGACGGCCCACCGATGGCGCGGCGGGCTTAAGCCCATGTTCCGCGCCTTGGGGCATTCCCAAGGTCTGCAAAGGCCATATTCGAACAGCACAAGGACAGCGCCGTCTGGCACCATCACCCGCCAGCACGCGCGCGAAATTCCGCCACTTCGCGTTCCAGCCGCCGCAGCGCTGCGCGCTCCAACCCAAGTTCCAACCGCAGATGCAGGATTTCGGACTGGTTGTTGCGCAATTCTGCGCGCTGTCCAGTGTCCTCGCCAGCCGCTAACCCTGCAAGAACCGCACTGTTTCTATCCTGCAAGCTGCTGATTTCATTCAATACGTTTTGCACCCGCGCGCGTTGCGCATGTTCGCGCAGCCCCAGCGCGTGCCCTTCATCAAACCCCGCGGCCAGTTCTGCGGGGCACAGGTTGCGGTTTATGCGCCCGCGCTGGCCTTGTTCCAACCCTGACAGGGGCGTGCAAAAACGCGGCAACCCCTGATCATATCCATGCTGCCATTCTGTGCGGTCCGGTGTCACATCCACTTTTGCACATTGGCGCTGGTGGCGTTCAAACTGCATGTCGGGCCGTTCCCCTGCCGCCCCGTCGCGCAAGCCAATAGCGTGCCAGTCCCCTTGCAGGCATTCCTCGCGGCTGATTGACGCGCAGGAGGCGAGAACCACCATTGCCGCAACTGTCAGGACCCGCGCTTTCATGGTTCAGCGTCCGGCTGTGCCAGATGCGCGGCATACAGCCCGACAGCCGCCGCATTCGACACATTCAACGACCCGAAATCTGCCGATGCAGGAATGCGCGCAATGTAATCGCAGGTGTCGCGGGTCTTGTCGCGCAGCCCCGGCCCCTCTGCCCCCAGAACCAGCCCGATGGGGCCGCGTGGCACCGCCGCCAATGTCTGGCCAAGGGTCAGCGGCCCGTCCCCGTCCAGCCCGATCATGACATAGCCCATATCCTTCAGGCTTTCCATTTCCTCTGCCAGATTGCGCACGCGCAGATATGGCTGGCGTTCCAGCGCGCCGCTGGCAGTTTTCGCCAAAGCGCCGGTTTCGGGTGCCGCATGGCGTTGGGTCGCAATGACCGCGCGCGCGCCGAACACTTCTGCCGAACGCAGGATCGCGCCCACATTATGCGGGTCGCTGACACGGTCCAGAACCACCACCAGACCGGCCCCGTCGACAGGGGCGCAGCGCGCAGCCGTATTCCCCCAATCCAGCGGGCGCACTTCCAGTGCGGCGCCTTGGTGCACGGAATCAGCCGCAATCGGGGCCGCAAACTTGCGCGCATCCGAGGTTTCAGGCGTCATGCCACTGGCGGCAATCGCATCTTCCAGCTTTTGCGCGGCATTCAATGTCACGACCAGCCGCAGCTTTTCGCGCATGGGGTTCATCAATGCATCACGCACCGCATGCAGGCCGAACAACCACAGCGATTCGTGTTTCGCCGCGCGCCGCGCCTTTTCCTTGTCGATGACCCAATCTGGCTTTTTCATGCCGCGCTCCTCAATCTGCCGCATCCGGCACCGGTTTTCAGCCTGACCATGCGCACCCCGTTGCGCGGGATCAACCCCCAAAGCACACCCCGAAGGATGGGCGCAAAATAATCTACCTTATAGCATAGTTTCGACCCTTGACGCTGGTTCGGGGCTTCGGTATCGAAGCGTCACATTAGGGCGACGAGCTGCAAGGTGCGGCAGCGGACTGTAACTCCGCCGGGGAGACCCACGCCTGGTTCGATTCCAGGGTCGCCCACCATTCCCCCAAAATTTCAGCAACACCAGTCCCGCAAGGGACGCCAGAATTTGGCGTGACGGCACATGGCGGGCGGTCATTTCCTGCCTTTGCTGCATGCCTGCACCTGCACTTCGGCCAACAGGGTTCCGGTTTTGGCCTGAAGTCTGGACCGCGCATTCACCGCAGATACAGCCACGAAGAATTTCATCCACTTGAGCACGCCAAATGTGCATTTTGTTCTTATTGGCGCGGGCAGATTGCATTAATTCCGGAATTTTGTTCTAAATCACCTTAGAAACAAGAGGCGCGCCATGCAGCATTTTCCGATCTACCTTGATACCGCACATGCAAATATCGCCGTCATCGGCAATGGAGAGGCGGCACTGGCAAAACTGCGTTTGTTGTTCAAGACGCAGGCGCGCATCACCGTATTTGCGCCCATGGCCGAACCGGAACTGGCGAAGGCCGTGCATGCGCAGGGTCACACACTGATACGCCACGCACCACAAGCGCAGGATCTGGCCGGTATGCGGCTGGTCTATTCTGCTACCGAAGATGATGCGCAGGATGCCGCGAATGCGACGCTTGCGCGTTCCGTTGGGGCGTTGGTCAATATTGTGGACAATCTGGGGGGCAGCGATTTCATTACCCCTGCGATTGTGGACCGTGACCCCGTGGTTGTGGCCATCGGCACCGAAGGGGCGGCGCCCGTTCTGGCCCGCGCCATCAAGAAAGATATGGAAGAACGCCTGCCCGCTGGTCTGGGCCGGCTGGCCCGCGTGGGCAAGGCCTTCCGCCCGCAGGCAGAAGCCCTGCCCCATGGCCGCGCGCGGCGCGATTTCTGGTCAGATTACTACCTGAAATCCGGCCCTGAACTGATGGCCAATGCCGATGATGCAACACTGCACGATGAATTGCAGGCATTGCTGCGCCGCCATCTGGCCAATACCGACCAAACCGGCCGTGTCGATCTGGTCGGTGCCGGTCCGGGCAATCCCGAACTGATGACCCTGCGCGCGCGCCGTTTGCTGGACCGTGCCGATGTGGTCATTCATGACCGGTTGGTGACAGGTGATGTTCTGGAACTTGCGCGGCGCGAGGCGGTGTTCATTGCTGTGGGCAAGGAAGGGTTCGGCCCCTCCACCCCGCAAGACGATATTAACGCGCTGATGGTGGAACACGCCCGCAAGGGGGCGCATGTTGTGCGGCTGAAAGGGGGCGACGCAGCCATTTTTGCCCGCCTTGACGAAGAAACCGAGGCACTGGATGCGGCGGGTATTGATTGGGGGGTGACACCCGGCATCACTGCGGCAAGTGCGGCCAGTGCCGCGATTGGCCGCAGCCTGACACGGCGCGGGCGCAACACCGACCTGCATATCCTGACCGCCCATGACAAGGACGGGATCGCGGATCTGGACTGCGCTGCGCTGGCGCGCCCCGATACGGTCGCCGCCATCTATATGGGCAAACGCGCGGCACGCGTCATTCAGGGGCGCTTGCTGATGCAAGGGGCTGCCCCCGCCACACCGGTCACACTGGTCGAGAATGCCTCTCACCCCGAGCAAACCGTCACCCCGTGCCGTCTGGACACGCTTGCGCAGACTGTCACCAGCTGCCGTGGCCCTGTTGTCATGCTGCTGGGTCTGACACCGGCGCGCGCTACTGCCGTTTTGCCACAACTAGCCGAAGTGACTGCCTGATATGACACAAGCAACCCCCGTAAAAGTCGTGACTGCCAATTCGCTGATCGAAGGCGACGTTGTCTGGCTGGCGAAGGATGGCAGCTGGACGGATAGTTTGCAAAGCGCAAATGCCTTTACCGACAAGGCCGACGCGCAAACCGCGCTGGAACAGGCCAACCTACGGCAGAACGAGGTTGTGGGCTGTTATCTTGCAGATATGCGCCTTGGCCCGACAGGTCTGGAACCTGCGCATTTCCGCGAGGATTTCCGCCGTCGTGGCCCCTCCAACTATGCCCATGGCAAGCAATCGCAAGGATAAGCATCATGTATCAGTATGATGAGTTTGACCGCGCCTTTATCGCGGAACGCAACCGCCAGTTCCGCGCACAGGTGGACCGCCGCATTGATGGTAGCCTGACCGAAGAAGAATTCCGGCCCCTGCGGCTGATGAATGGCCTGTATCTGCAATTGCATGCCTATATGCTGCGCGTGGCCATTCCCTATGGCACGCTGAATTCCGCACAACTGCGCCAGCTTGCCATGATTGCCACGCGCTGGGACAAGGGCTATGGCCATTTCACCACGCGCCAGAACATCCAGTATAACTGGCCGCGCCTGACCGATGTGCCCGATATTCTGGACGCGCTGGCCGAAGTGGGGCTGCACGCCATCCAGACATCGGGCAACACCATCCGCAATGTCACATCGGACCAGTTCGCCGCCGCCGCCGCGGATGAGATTGAAGACCCCCGCCCCTATGCCGAACTGATCCGCCAGTGGTCGACAGACCACCCTGAATTCCAGTTCCTGCCGCGCAAGTTCAAGATCGCCATCACCGGCAGCCCGAATGACCGCGCAGTCACCAAAGCGCATGATATCGGGCTGCGCATGGTGCGGCAAAATGGGGAAACCGGGTTCGAGGTCATCGTTGGGGGTGGCCTTGGGCGCACGCCCATGATTGGCAAGGTGATCCGTGATTTTGTGCCCGTGGCGGACCTGCTGCCCTATCTGGAAGCAATCGTTGGCACCTATAACCTGCTGGGGCGGCGCGACAACAAATACAAGGCCCGCATCAAGATCACTGTGCATGAAAACGGGCTGGAAAAAGTGCGCGATCTGGTGGAAGCGCAATTCCGCAAAATTGCCCCGCAATTTGATGCGGGTGCAACGGCCCAACATCTGGCGCAGCTGAAACAGCAGTTTGCGGCACCCGATCTGCCGCCGCGCGATGACCAGCGCTATCATGACGCGCGCCGCATTGATGGTGTTTTCCGGGCATGGGCCGACACCAACCTGCACCCGCACCGCGCGGCAGGCTACAGCATTGTCACCATCAGCCTGAAGCCACATGGCGGCACACCGGGGGACGCGACAGATGCGCAAATGACCCTGATTGCCGATCTGGCCGACCGCTACGCATTGGGTGAAATTCGTGTCAGCCATGAACAGAACCTTGTCCTGCCACATGTCGCGCTTGACGATCTGCCGGCGCTGCACCAAGCGCTGCGGGCGGCGGGGCTTGCAACGGCCAATGTCGGGCTGGCATCTGACATCATCGCCTGCCCCGGCATGGATTACTGTGCGCTTGCGACCGCGCGGTCCATTCCCGTGGCGCAGGAAATCGCGCAGCATGTCGACGCGCTGAAACTGGAACATGACATAGGCCCGCTGAAGATCAAGATATCGGGCTGCATCAATGCCTGCGGGCATCACCATGTTGGCCATATCGGCATTCTGGGGCTGGACCGCGCGGGCGTTGAAAACTACCAGATCACCCTTGGCGGGGACGGGTCCGAGGATGCGGTCATCGGCACGCGCACCGGACCTGGGTTCGCCTATGACCAGATTGTCCCTGCGGTGGAACGTATCCTGCGCGCCTATCTTGATTTGCGCCGCGACCGCAGCGAGACCTTCTTGCAGGCCTATCGCCGCCTGGGTGCCGACCCGTTCAAGGCGGCGCTCTATCATACGGAGCAAGAAGATGCCGCATGAAGAGCTTTCGGCCCTGAACACGCGCTTCGCGGATGATGCCACGGCGGGCTTGCGCTTCGCGTTGTCCGGCGCGCTGGGGCGTGTGGCGCTGGTTTCCAGCTTCGGCGCGGAATCGGCGGTGTTGCTGCATATGGTGTCACGCATCGCACCCGATACGCCTGTGGTGTTCATAGATTCCCTGATGCTGTTTCCCGAAACCCTGTCCTATCAGCGGGAACTGGCGGCGCGACTGGACTTGCGCGACTTGCGCACCATCACCCCAGACAGGAACACATTGTTCCAGCGCGATCCCGATAATCTGCTGCACCGGTCCAACCCGGACGCATGCTGCGCCTTGCGCAAGGCGCAACCACTGGAACAGGCCCTGCGCGGTTTTGACGGCTGGATTACGGGCCGCAAGCAGTTTCAGGGAACGACACGCAGCCATTTGCAGATGTTCGAACGCGATGACACGCATCTGAAAATCAACCCGCTGGCAGCATGGAAGCCCGCAGACCTTGCGGATTACATGACCCGCTTTGATCTGCCGCGTCACCCGCTGGTGTCCCAGGGTTATCTGTCGATTGGCTGCGCCCCTTGCACAGCGCCTGTGGCACAGGGTGAAGAACCGCGCGCAGGACGCTGGCGCGGACAAGACAAAGTTGAATGTGGCATCCATATCGCAAATGGCCGCGTTATCAGAAGGCAGGCATCATGACTGTAATTGTGACTGACACAGGGTTCGGACCGGACACATTTTCGGGCATCTGGACAGACCTTGCACCCGACGCCGATGACGGCGCGTTTCAGGACGCGGTCGCGCAGCAGCAGGCAATCCGCATTCAGTTTCCCGCCTTCAGCGACGGGCGCGGCTTCACGCTTGCTGCGCGCGCGCGGCGCATGGGGTTCACGGGGCGGCTGCGTGCGCAAGGGCATGTCATTGCCGATCAATATGCGATGGCGCGCCGGTCCGGCTTTGACGAAGTTGAAATCAGCGACGATCTGGCCGCACGACAGCCGGAAGCACAGTGGCTGGCCCGCGCCAACTGGCGCGCGCATGATTACCGCAGCGCCTTGCGCCGCACCGGCTGAAACGGCAAAGCCGTGATATAGTGAAAAGGCCCCGAATTTCTTCGGGGCCTTTTTGTATCAGATAGTGATCGCAGAAGTGATTATTTGCGATCTTTCAGGGCTGCGCCCAAAATGTCGCCCAGCGATGCGCCTGCATCGGAAGACCCAAATTGTTCCACAGCTTCTTTTTCTTCCGCGATTTCGCGTGCCTTGATCGACAGGCCAATGCGGCGGGTCTTGCTGTCCACAGATGTGACACGCGCATCGATCTTGTCGCCGACCTGGAAACGCTCCGGGCGCTGGTCTGCACGCTCAAGGGCCAGATCCGAACGGCGGATGAAGGATTTCATGCCGTTGAACTCAACCTCGACGCCGCCTTCTTCAATCGCGCTGACGGTGCAGGTCAGGATTGTCCCGCGCTTCACACCTTCGACCGCATCAGAGAAGCTGTCGTTTTCCAGTGCCTTGATCGACAAGGAGATACGCTCTTTCTCGACATCGACATCGGCCACAACCGCCTGAACTGTGTCGCCTTTGCGGAAGTTCTGGATCGCTTCTTCGCCGCGCTGGTCCCAGCTGATGTCGGACAGGTGAACCATGCCGTCGATATCGCCTTCCAGACCCACAAACAGACCGAATTCGGTGATGTTCTTGATCTCGCCTTCGATCTCGGTTCCGGCAGGGTGGGTTTCGGCAAACACTTCCCACGGGTTGCGCAGGGTTTGCTTCAGGCCCAAAGACACGCGGCGCTTGTCGCCGTCGATTTCCAGAACCATGACATCGACTTCCTGGCTGGTCGAGACGATCTTGCCGGGATGCACGTTTTTCTTGGTCCAGCTCATTTCGGAAACATGGACCAGACCTTCGACACCGGCTTCCAGTTCAACAAATGCACCGTAATCGGTGATGTTGGTCACACGGCCCTGATGCACCGAATTCAGCGGGTATTTCGCGCCGACCGAATCCCATGGATCGGCTTGCAGCTGCTTGATGCCCAGACTGATGCGGTGGGTTTCCTTGTTGATCTTGATGACCTGCACCTTGATCGTTTCACCGATGGTGACAACTTCCGACGGGTGGTTGACGCGGCGCCATGCCATGTCGGTGACGTGCAGCAGCCCGTCAACACCGCCCAGATCGACGAACGCACCATATTCGGTGATGTTCTTGACCACACCATCTGCAATCTGGCCTTCGGCCAGCTTGGCGATGACTTCGGCGCGCTGTTCGGCGCGGCTTTCTTCCAGAATCGCGCGGCGCGACACAACGATGTTGCCACGACGACGGTCCATTTTCAGGATCTGGAACGGCTGCTTCAGACCCATCAGCGGGCCTGCATCGCGCACGGGGCGCACATCAACCTGAGAGCCGGGCAGGAACGCAACAGCGCCGCCCAGATCAACCGTGAAGCCACCTTTGACGCGGCCAAAGATCGCGCCTTCGACACGGTCCTGATCGGCATAGGCTTTTTCCAGGCGGTCCCAAGCCGCTTCGCGGCGGGCTTTTTCGCGGCTGATGACAGCTTCGCCACGGGCGTTTTCAACACGCTCCAGGAAAACTTCGACATCATCGCCAACTGCCACTTGCGGGGCTTCGCCGGGGCTTGCAAATTCTTTCAGTTCGACGCGGCCTTCCATCTTGTAGCCTACGTCGATAATGGCCTGACCTGCCTCGATGGCGATCACACGGCCTGTGACAACACTGCCTTCGGCAGGTGTGTCCATTTCGAGGCTTTCAGCGAGCATTGCCTCGAAGTCTTCCATGGTTGCTTTAGCGCACATTCAGATATGGTTCCTTTTTCATCATGTTTCTGGCCTGACGGTTGACTCCGCCGGTCTATGGACTGGGATCACGAAAACCGCATAAAGGTTCACCCGGAACGCGCAACAAACACAAAGGGTCGCGGCTTGCGCCCGACCCTGCCCGTTCAGAATGTGACCTTTGGCCTTCTTGATTGCGCGTTTCCTAGCGCCGGGATGGTGTTTACGCAAGTGCGGAATGCCCCGGCTGCACAAAACAAGTGGTGTTTTGCTGCATTTTCGGTGCTCAAACCGGGATTTTTCCGCTAATCCCGCGCAAGCAGCGCTTTCACACGCTGCGCTTCGTCAACCATACCCCAAGGCGGATTAACCACCACCAGCCCGGAACCCACCATCCGGTGACCCTGCCGCACCGGCGGAAATGCGATTTCAAACACCTCTGCATCGGGCTGGTCTTGCCGGATGCGCGCCAGCATCGGCCCGTGCAGCCCCGCATGCAAAACCGGATACCACAGCATCAGGACACCCACATTCCACTTGCGCCGCAGATCGCCCAGCACTTTGGGCAGGCGTGCGTAATCGTCCTTCACCTCATATGACGGGTCGATCATCAGCACGCCGCGCCGCGGTGTCGGCGGGCACACAGACATCGCCATCTCCAGCCCGTCTTCGTGGCGCAGGGTCGCGCCTGTTCGTGCCATATTGCTGCGCAAGGCGTCAAATTCACGCGGGTGCAATTCTGCCAGTGTCATACTGTCTTGCGCGCGCAACAAACTGGCCGCAATCAGCGGTGATCCGGGATAGGCCGTTTCACCATGGCGCGCATGAATGGCGTTCAGCGCAACACGGTAAGGGTGGTCAGGCGCAAACCGCGTCTGCATGCGCGCAATCCCAGCGGCAGCTTCGCCGGTTTTAAGCGCCTCAGCAGCATCAAGGGCATAAAGCCCGCGCCCTGCATGTGTTTCGATATAGCTTAGCGGCTTGTCCTTGGCCGTCATATAGGCCAGCACCCACGCCAGAAGCGCGTGTTTCTGGACATCAGCCAGATTTCCGGCGTGGTAGATATGTTGATAAGACAGCATTGATCCGTCTTGCACTGAATTCAGGCAGCCTTCAATGCCGCAATAACGGCCGCATCAAATTACCGGATGCGACCGCGTGCAGCATCAGTCACCATGCGAAACGCATGTGGCTTCCAGCCCGCGACAGCCAAGGAAAATCCCGCTCATGCCATTTGTTTCATTCACGCCAATATCGAATGTGCCTGCAATTTCATTGGCTTGCGGGCCGTAAAAGCCGCCCTGCACGCTGCCCCCGGCGGCACCACCGTTGAAGCTGAATGTGCTGGTATCCGTCGATGCGAACTGGCCGGATTTGCCATCGATGGTCACATTGTTAAACCCGGCCCTGACCGCAGTGTCCGTGTCGCGCAGTGTCCCGTTCATGGACCCCGACAGCAACGCGGTATCAAAATTCACCGTCATACGAATGCCGCCTTCGGCAATTCCGCCCTGCCCGTCGACAATCGCGCCCGCCATGAAATGGCCCTGATAATCCTGAACCCCCTGGGGCATCACAAGACGTGTGGCTGCACGGTCCGGCGCGGATTGATACAGCCGGTGATAAGAATGCTCAATCTGGCCGTCCTTTGCGTGATCCAGTCGCAAGCTGCCCGCATAGGCGTATTCGCCCGCCATGCGCCCTTCCAGTCGGGCGCTTTCGGTTGTGCCATCCGGCCCGCCGACAACACGACAGCTTGCGCCGGAATAGTCGTCGCAAATCACGACCATGTCGTTCAGCACACCGCCTTCGAACTGGAACTGGACCTCACCGGACTCTCGCATCGTGGCAAGAACGCGCGACTCTTCTTCGGGTGCGCCGGAAATCTGGCTTAGCACACTGGTAAAGCTGCGTGTGGCGCTGGGTGACTTGCTGCCGCTGCTGCTGCCACCACCGCTGCTGCCGCCGCTACATGCTGATAGAAAGAAAACCGACCCAATAAGGGCCGTGCCGAAAAAACTTTTGCTCATAATCTGCCTCACTCAAAAAAATCGCGTCTTTCGCGCGGGTTATGGGCAGAATCAGCGCGGTGCGCGCAAAAGTCAATCTGCGGGACATGACAACAGCGCGTAGTGTTGCAAGGACGACTCAGCCCGCGCATATTCTGGCTTTGGAGAACAGCCACCCGCGCGGTGCGCCAGCCTCAGACCTCGCGCGGGCGCAGCGCCAGCCAGATCAGGGCGCCACCGGCCAGCACAAGGAAGGGCAACATCGCCATGTTGACCAGTTGCCAGCCGGTTTCCGTTGTGCCGCCCGAACAGTTCATCAATGTCCCCGAACTCAGCGACGCCAGAAACACGCCGCCAAAAACGATCATATCATTCAGGCCCTGAACGCGACCGCGCTCTTCGACCGAATAAGATGCGGTCAGCATGGATGTCGCGCCGATAAAGCCGAAATTCCACCCCACACCCAGCAAGATCAGCGCGATATAGAACTGCTCCAACTCCACCCCTGACATGGCGACCGCGCCCGCACCCGCAAGGATCACCAGCCCAAGCCCCACGATATTGCGCGCCCCGAACCGTGCAATCAGATGGCCGGTAAAGAAGGACGGCGCATACATGGCCAGCACATGCGCCGACACGATATTGGCCGCATCCGATGTGTCAAACCCGCAACCCACCACCGCCAGCGGCGTCGATGTCATGACAAGGTTCATCAGCGCATAGGACACGGTGCCGCAAATGATGGCCACAGCAATTACCGGCGTTTTCAGCATGTCGCGCCGTGACCGCCCTTGCGGCAGGCTCAGATCCGGCTTGGCGGGGGTGGGTATGTCCAGCATGCTCAGCAGCGCCATACCCGCAAGGTTCAGCAAGATAACGCCCAGATATGTCGCCAGAAACGGCACCGGCATCGCCTCGGCGGTGAAGGATACCAGTTGCGGGCCAAACACCGCCGACAACAGCCCCCCCGCCATGACATAGGAAATGGCCTTGGGGCGGAATTCGGGGCTGGCCGTGTCAGTGGCCGCAAAGCGGTAGAACCCGTTGGCCGACATATAAACGCCCGTCAGCAATGACCCCAGCAGAAACAGCGGAAAACTGTCCAGCATCAGCGCATAGGCCCCGATGGCCGCGCCCACAGCCCCTGCGCCGCACGCAACCCAGAACCCCGCGCGCCGCCCGTATGCCTGCATGAACCCCGACAATGGCGTGGCCGTCAGCATCGATCCCAGCACGATCAGCGAAATCGGCAATGTGGCCCAGCACGGGTTGGGGGCCAGCATTTGCCCCGCCAGCCCGCCAATGATAAAAATCACCGGAAGCTGCGCGCCCACAACCGCCTGCGCGGCCACGAGCACGATTACATTGCGCTTGGCGCGGGCATCATCATGGGTTGCAATCATGTCTGTCATGCGCGCAGGATTAGCCAATCACCGGACCAAGGAAAAGGGGAATTTTACATGTGCACCAGTTTGTCGCGCAGGGCGTTCTGATGGTCGGGCGTATTCTGACCACCCCCGATTGCATGGCCGAAGGCGCCGCATGGCTGGCGGGCAGTGAACCGCGCTTTGCCCATGCGCTGGCCCTGACCGGAACACCACCCCTGCGCAGGCGCGACGATGGCTTTGCGCAGTTGCTGTGCGCGATTGTCAGCCAGCAGGTCAGCACCCATGCCGCCCGCGCCATCTGGGGCCGCATGGAAGATGCGGGCCTGACCACCCCCGCCGCCGTTCTGGCCGCCGATGATGTGACACTGCGCGCGCCCGGCCTGTCGGGGCAAAAGATGCGCTATGCCCGCGCGCTGGCCGCCGCTGGCATTGATTTTGATGCACTGCGCACCCTGCCCGACGCCGAAGTGACGCGCATTTTGGTCGAGGTGCCGGGCATTGGCCGCTGGACCGCCGAGATATACGCCATGTTCAGCCTTGGGCGCGCCGATGTGTTTGCCCCCGCCGATCTGGCCTTGCAGGAATCCGCGCGCCGCCTGTTCGCTTTGCCCGACCGCCCGCGCGAGACCGCCCTGCGCGCCATGGCAGACGCATGGTCGCCATGGCGCACGGTTGCAGCGGGGCTTTTGTGGGCTTATTACCGCATCGAAACCGACAGAGAAGGCATCATATGACCCGCATTCTGACATCTGCGCGCAAGGGCGCACCCAAGGGGCAGGCGAAATCCGCCGTGATTTTCGTGCATGGCTACGGCGCGGATGGCGCGGACCTGCTGGGGCTGGCCGACCCGCTGGGTCCGCATATGCCGGACACGGCTTTTTATGCGCCCAACGCGCCCGAACACTGCACCGGCAACCCGATGGGGTTTCAGTGGTTCCCCATCCCATGGCTGGACGGATCGACCGAGGAAGCAGCGCTGACAGGGCTGCAAGCCGCAGCACACGATCTGGATGCGTTCATCGATCAGGTGCTGGCGGATGAAGGGTTAGCGCCGGGCGCGCTGGCGCTGGTGGGGTTTTCGCAGGGCACGATGATCAGCCTGCATGTGGCCCCGCGCCGCAAGGACGCGCTGGCCGGGATCGTGGGGTTTTCGGGGCGGCTGATGCAGCCCGAACATCTGGCCGATGACGCGCTGTCGCACCCGCCCGTCCTGCTGGTGCATGGCGATCAGGATGAAGTGGTCCCCCCGCAATCGCTGTCAGAGGCCGCAGACGCGCTGACGGCGGCAGGGTTTGAAACCTATGCGCATGTGTCCAAAGGCACCGGCCACGGCATCGCTCATGACGGGCTGTCCCTCGCGCTGTCGTTTCTGCGCGACAAACTGCCGGGGTAACGGCGGCCGCAGGGAACAAAGCCCGCGCCATCGGCGGGCCGGGGTCTGCCGGTCCCACGTTGGAGATGCTCACTTTATGCATGCGGCATACTCCAAGATCAAAAGCTTGGTGTGACGCTGGCCAAACCGGCATGCCGCGGGACGGCCCGCCGATGGCGCGGCGGCCTTCGGCCTTGGCTCCGCGCCTCGTGCAGGGCTAGGGTTGAGGCTTCTCAGGGGGCTTATAGGTGGCGGGGTCAGCGCGCCATTTGTGATACTGCTTGACGAAGTCATATTCGCTGCCATCGGAAGGCAATTTCCAATCCGGCCAATGGATAGGACGAGATATTCTCTTAGGAAGCTCAACGGAGCCATCTCCGAAAGCTCCGTAGATATCAGCACCGAAGGTCACACCTTCTGCAAACACTGTGTTCTTAAACATGGTATTTTCTAACGCTCCACCGTCCTTATTGAAAAAATCAGAAAATTGATCAAAATTCAATCCTTTCAATTCAGTTCTTGAAAGCCTGCATTGTACAAAAGATACGTTTCCGCTATATACGACATTGAATGTGACACCAGACAGGTTAATGAACGCGAAACTTACACCAAAAAGTGAAACACCATTAAATTCGCTATTGTGCATATTTCCACCAATGAAAACACACCCCTGAAAGTTGTTTGCAAGAAATAATGCAGAGTGCCCATAGCACGATAGAAAATTGCAATACGCAACATCACAAAATGAAAAGTCACTTTTGTTGAACGATGTATCGCTAAAGAGAGATTGGCTCAATTCAGCGCCGATGAAGCTGCAGTTGTCTAAAACCGCCCCTTGAAACGCACATCCATGCATTTTCGACAGGCTGAAATCAAGATTCCGAAAATCATAACCTTGAAAATTCACGCTACTAAGGTCAAGTCGATATCCATCGGTACTCTTAAAATTTTGTTGCTGCAGCATCGCCTTTAAAGTTTCTCCACATGCGCCGGTAGAAACTATTTTTTCTTTAATTGTATCAACTCTATTTCTTAAATTCTTTGTTCCTAAAGTGCAATCGTTTCGCTCAATCAAAAGTTGCGATTCGGATCGCCGTCCAATCACATTAATCGCAGTTTGAATGTCTATTCTTACTTTTCTTTTTAAACTCCCCAACCAGGAATGTACCTCGATGTCCAGTTCATGTGCGCTAAGCTCCGGATCAGAAAGTGCTGCGTTAATCGCTTTCAGAAAACGATCTTTTTTTAGCTCATCGTTGAGCCGTTTTATCAGCTTTTTGCGTGGATTTTTATGGCATGCGGTATCGATGCCGCTATTTTCACGAATATACGCACACAAAATTTCCATCACCCGCACATGATCGCGGCCGTTGTCATGGCGGGTTGAATCCTGCGCAATACGTTCCAGCGAAAGGATCGCGCCGATACGGACTTCGATATTCGGTTCTGATGTTTCCTGCGTTTCACCGTCCACGATCTTCTTGACTGTCTTCTCCGCCCCCAACTGCTCGACCGCTTTGTTGATGCGGTCGGTCATGTGGCCTTCTTTCTGGAACATCACTGTCTGGTGTTTCAGCACCGTCCCCCACAACACAAAGGGCGCGCCCAGCAATGCCGCGATAAGGGTTCCAAGCCCCAATAGACCGGCACCGCCATCCCCTTGCGCGAGCGAAAACGGAGATGGTATCCCATTGAACACCCACCAGATTGATATGATCACGCCCCCAAACAGGAAAAACCATATCGGCGCATAGACCCAGCCGAATGCCTCCAACGCGCGGCGGGCGGGGTCGGGACGCTCGTTGTCGCTGACTGACAATGCCAGCCAGATCACCCCTGTGACGATAGCGATGAACACCGCCACCACAATCACATTCAGCCCCTGTTGAGTCAGGGGCAATGTCACGCTGATATAGTCACTGGTCATCTGAAATCCCGTCCCTGCAATCGCGCCAGCCTATGCCAGCGCTGGGGGCGGGGCAAGCGGGGGGATCAGGGGATGACGACTTCGCCTGTGTCCAGCCGCACCACGCGGTCCATGCGGGCGGCAAGGTCCATGTTATGGGTCGCAATCAGCGCCGACAGCCCTGTGTCGCGCACAAGGGCCATCAACGCGCCGAACACCTGATCGGAGGTTTCGGGGTCCAGATTGCCGGTCGGCTCATCCGCCAGCAACAGACTTGGCTCATTGGCCAGCGCGCGGCAGAAAGCGACCCGCTGCTGCTCGCCCCCCGACAGGGCTGCGGGGCGATGCGCGGCGCGCGGCCCCACGCCCACACGGTCCAGCAGGTCACGCGCGCGGGCTTCGGCCTGCGCTTTCGCAACGCCGTTGGCCAGTTGCGGCAGGATGATATTTTCCAGCGCGGAAAACTCTGGCAGCAGATGATGAAACTGATAGATGAACCCCACCTGCCCGCGCCGCGCCGCCGTGCGCGCATGATCGCCCAGCCGTGTCATATCGGCCCCGTTGATCACGACCGCGCCGGTGTCGGGCGTGTCCAGCAGGCCCGCGATATGCAGCAGCGTGGATTTCCCCGCCCCCGATGGCGCGACCAGCGCCACCACCTCGCCCCGGTCCAGCGACAGCGACGCCCCGCGCAGCACCGCCACTTCATTGGGGCGGCCCGCGTTATAGGTCTTGGTGATATCGCGCAGCGACAGGGCCTGATCATTCATAGCGCAATGCCTCTACCGGGTTCATGCGTGCGGCGCGGCGCGCGGGAAAAATGGTCACAATAAACGACAGCGACAGCGACAGGCCCACCGCCTTCAGCACATCTTCCAGCCGCAACTGCGCGGGCAACGCATAGATGCCGCGAATGGACGGGTCCCACACACCACCGCCGGACATGTAATTCACCAGGCTGAAGATGGTGTCGATATAGATGGCAAACAGACAGCCCAGCACAACCCCCGCAACCGTTCCCAGCACACCGACAGACGCCCCGCAGATAAAGAACACCCGCAGCACCGACCCTTCCGACAGGCCCATGGTGCGCAGAATGCCAATGTCGCGGCCCTTGTTCTTGACCAGCATGATCAGCCCCGAAATGATGTTCATCGCCGCAATCAGCACCAGAATGGACAGGATCACGAACATCACGTTATCTTCGACATCCAGCGCGCGCAGAAACGACCCCGCTGAATCGCGCCATGTCCATAGCATTGCACGCTCGCCCCCCGCGCGCAGCAGGTCCAGACGCATGCCGTCAATCTGGTCGGGATTGGCGACCATCACTTCCAGCTCATCCGCCACACCGTCGCGGTTGAAATAGATCTGCGCCTCGTCAAAGGGCATGTATAATCGTGTCCGGTCAATGTCATAGCGACCGGCGGTGAAGATATAGACCACCTCATAGGCCGAAGTGCGCGGACTGGTGCCAAAGGCCGTGCGCACCCCGTCGGGTGATATGACGCGCACCGTATCGCCAAGCGCCACATTCAGTTCCCGCGCGATGCCCGACCCGATGGCCACGCCGTCTTCAAAACGCTCAATGTCGCCGAGCGCCTGTTCGGGGTCGGCCACGCGCGGGATGGTGCGCAGATCATCGTGCGAAATGCCAAACACCTCGGCGCCGGTATTGCGCCCATGCGCGGACACCATGACCTGCCCTTTGATCAGGGGGGCCACGCGGGTGACACCGCGCACGGCAGCAATGCGTTCGGCCATGTCCTGATAATCGTCAATCACACGGCTGGTGCGGCCGGAATCGTCCACATGCACCGACGAATAGACCGTCACATGCGCATTGGCCCCCAGAATGGTGTCGACAAATTCCGCCCGAAAGCCCGACCGTACCGACAGCGTGGCAATCAGCGCAAACACGGCCAGCATGATGCCCAGAAATGAAATGACCGTCATCGCGCTGACGCCCCCTTCGGCGCGGCGCGCGCGCAGGTAGCGCCATGCGATCATCCATTCAAACGGGGCGAAGGGGGCGGTATGTCCGGTCATGCGGCGTCCTGCTGAGAATTTGACGCAACCTCATAGGATTGGCGCGCAAGGTCAAGCCCAAAGCGCGCGCGCTCGCGTGAAGGGCTGGACAGGGTTTGGGGCATCAGGCAGGGTGTGAGGGTGGATTTGAGGGCGGCATGTGATTTCGGAGATCTTGCAATTTCTAGAACAAAATGCCGTGCTTATCAGCGCAATCGCTGCATTGTTGGCAATCGTTGGCGCGGTGTTCGTGGGGGCAAGATGGCTGAAACACCGCATCAAACCTGCGGCACCACAGGTCACGCCGGTGCAGGTGATGCCGAATGACGGTGAAACCAAACTCACAATCATTGATTTCATCCGCATCCGCCGCGAATTGCGTGCGGAGATCATGGCGGAACTTGACCGCACAGATGCGTCCGAGCGCGCGCAGCTACAGGCCCGCATTGACGAATTGACCGCCCAGATCAACAACCCCGAAGGCGCATTTGAAACTGAACGCAAGCGCCTTGCCGATCTGGAAGCGCGCCTTGTGCGCGAAGGCAATGAACTGGGGGCCGAACGACTGCAATCAGCCATCGACGCCCTGCGTATGGGCAACACCGATCAGGCCAAGGACATCTTCATTGAAATCGCCGCGCGAGAGGAACTGGCCGTCAAACGCGCCGCCCGCGCAGAATTCGGCCTTGGTGAAATTGCAGAAGGTCAAAAAGATTGGACAATTGCTGCAAACCACTACACCCGCGCAGCCGAGTTGGACAGTCTATATAGCTATTCTAGCGAGGAAAAAAGTCACCTTTGGATGTTGGAAGATTCACAGAGCGATATTTCAAAAAATAAGATCCGAGTAACGCTTTCGGTCGAGGAAAACGGTCTTCACGATCCGCAAACTGCGACTTCAATTAACAATTACGCATTGTCTCTGGTCGACGAAGGTCGCTACGGCCAAGCCGAGCCGCTTTTCCGCGAAGCGTTGGAGATCAGGCGCAAAACACTGGGCAATCGCCATCCTGCCGTGGGCCAGAACCTTAACAACCTAGCGGGTTTGCTGCGCGCCACGGGGCGCTTTGTCGAGGCCGAGCCGATGTATCGCGAGGCGCTGGCGATTGGCCGCGAGACGCTTGGCGACCGCCACCCAGATGTGGCAACATGGCTCAACAACCTCGCAGGTTTGCTGCACGTCACCGACCGCGCCAATCAGGCGACCCCGCTTTACCTCGAAGCACTTAGCATTCACCGCACTAGTCTTGGCGATGACCACCCCGCGACACAAACCACCGCACAAAACACCCTGATCCACCTGCGCCAGTATGCCCCCGACCACCCTGATCTGGCGGGTCTGCTGGCGGTCTTCGGTGATGGCGGCTAGAGCCTTGGGGCGTGGTGCAGGATGACGGGGACGACCAGTTCTTCCTCATCCAGCAGATGGCGGTTCAGGAAGCGTTCAAACCCGTCCAGTTGCGCCAGCATCCGCGCGGCATTGGCACTTGTGTCGGCGTTCCTGTCACCAAGGGCGCGCAAATGCGTATTGGCCGCATCGGTCAGCGCGGCCAGTTCGCTGTCCAGCGCGTGATGATCGGCATCCAGCAACTCGAACCCTTTGGCAAGGCGCGGTTCCGCCGCAGACAAGGCGGGGAAATAATGCGTATCCTCGATCTGGTGGTGGCCGTGCAACTCATTGATCAAAAACCCGCCCAGACGCGCGGTTTGCTGGCCATGCGCGCGCGCATCGCGCCCCTTGTCAAGAAAGGCGCGCGTGTCCGTCTGCCACTGCCCCAGGGCCTGCCGGAACATCATGTGACGTTCCAGCCAGAAGCGCGTCAGGCCGTCAAAATTGCGGTGGCTTTGCCAGATGTCGCGCGGGTATTTCTCAAGCAATATCCGCAGGGCATCGGGCAAACCGTCACGCCGGGTCAGGTCAGTTTGGGTCATGCGTCACTCCGTTCGGGGTGCAAGCTAACGGTGTGGCCGCGATGGTCAATCGGTTATGCTGTGCGCGGATGCAGGGTAATTGTGCCATCATCGCGCATTGACGCGGGGTTCCCCAAGGGGGCGGTGCCCCCTTGGGGCGGGTTTGGGCTGCGGCCCATGCGCGCGAAGGGGGCTCGATGCCCCCGCCGCGCGCGCCCCTTTACACATGCGCCGCGTAAATCTGCGCCAGCCGGTCTATCGCGGCCTCTGGCGTCAGTTCCTCGGATGTGCCGGTGCGGCGGCTGGTCAGTTCCACCACGCCCTTGGCCAGCCCGCGCGGGCCGACTGTCAGCCGCCATGGCAGGCCGATCAGGTCCATTGTGGCAAATTTCGCGCCCGCGCGTTCCGGGCGGTCATCATAAAGCGGCTCCAGCCCGCGCGCGACGAGCGCCTTATACAGCCCCTCGCAGGCCGCATCAGCATCTGCGTCACCCTGCTTCAGGTTCACAATCGCTGCATGAAACGGCGTGACGCCTTCGGGCCAGATGATGCCACGATCATCATGGTTGGCCTCGATAATAGCGCCCAGCAGGCGCGACACGCCAATGCCGTGGCTGCCCATATGCACAGGTGTGCGTGCGCCGTCAGGGCCAACAACCGTGGCGCCCATTGCGTCGGAATATTTGGTGCCGAAATAAAAGATCTGGCCCACCTCGATCCCGCGTGCAGTGCGGCGGCGGGTTTCGGGCACCTGCGCGGCAAACACCCCTTCATCATGGGTTTCATCAGTGCGCGCATAACGGCTGGTGAATTCTTCCAGCACCGCCTGACATGCGGGCACGCTGTCATAATCAACCTCGCGCGCCCCGAATTTCAGATCGGTGATTTCGCTGTCATAAAACACTTCCGATTCGCCGGTTTCGGCCAGAACCAGAAATTCATGCGTGTAATCGCCCCCGATAGGTCCGCCATCGGCGCGCATCGGGATGGCTTGCAGGCCCATGCGTTCATAGCTGCGCAGATAGCTGACCAGATGGCGGTTATAGGCGTGCAGCGCCGCTTCCTTGTCGATGTCGAAATTATAGCCGTCCTTCATCAGGAATTCGCGGCCCCGCATGACGCCGAAACGCGGGCGCACCTCGTCGCGGAACTTCCACTGGATATGATACAGCGTCAGCGGCAGGTCTTTGTAGCTGTTCACATGGGCGCGGAAAATGTCGGTAATCAGTTCTTCATTGGTTGGCCCGAACAGCATATCACGCCCGTGCCGGTCCTTGATGCGCAGCATTTCTTCGCCATAATCATCATAGCGGCCGGATTCGCGCCACAGATCTGCTGATTGTATGGTCGGCATCAGCATCGGGATATGCCCTGCGCGGATCTGTTCGTCATGCACGATCTGCTCGATCCGGTTCAGAACCTTGAACCCAAGTGGCAGCCAGGAATAGATGCCCGCGGCGGCCTGCTTGATCATGCCCGCGCGCAACATCAGGCGGTGGCTGACGATCTGCGCCTCGGATGGGGTTTCTTTCAGGACAGGCAGGAAATAGCGGCTCAGGCGCATCGGGGGCCTCTCTCGGTGTGACAATTTCACACGGGTTTAGGGGAGACTTCGTTCAGGGGCAAGGTGGCGTTGACAGCTTGCGCGCTGTATCTTGCAAAACATGACTGGCATTTGCGCAACGCATGACATCTGCGCACAGCCTCGTGACTTGATTTTCGGAACCGTTTTGCACCATACCCGTTTCAATATATTGAATATGTTCCAAGAGGTCCGAAATGACGAAATCACCCCTGACCCGACGCAGCCTTCTGTCGACTGCGGGCGCTTTCGCGCTTGGCGGTCTGGCCATGCCATCTGTTTTGCGCGCACAAATTGCACTGGACTTTGAAGAAGAAGCAAATGTCCGCACAGCCAGCCGCAATGTAATGGGCTTTCGCAATCAGCATTGGCGCGACCATTTCCAGAACCTGCGCAATGGTGCGATCCTGTGTGACACTTATTCGCGCGCGCTGCATTACTGGTCGGAAGATGAAAGCATCTATCTGGCGCATCCCTGCTCGGTCCCCATGAGCGAGGATTTTACCCGCCGTGGCCTGACCGAAGTGACGCTGAAGCGGTTTGAACCCACATGGATTCCCACCCCGAATATGCGCGAACGCGACCCAAGCCTGCCCGCACGCGTCGAAGGGGATGACCCGACCAACCCGCTGGGCACCCGCGCCATGAACCTGAGCTGGCAGTATTACCGCATTCACGGCATCGACAACCCCGCGAAAATCGGGCGGCGGGCCTCAAACGGTTGTTTTGGCCTGATGAACCAACATGTCGAAAACCTGTATGAGCTGGTCAAGATCGGCACACAGGTCCGCGTGATCTGACACTGCCCCCGCCGTGACACACAAAAGCCCGCCGCAATGGCGGGCTTTTTGATGTCGGCCACCCGCTGATCGCGCGGCGGCAAGCCGTCCAGTCAGCGCATCGGGCCGTTGGTTCTGGGCATAAGCTGCCTTCGGGGAATGATCCAGCGCGGAGCAAAGGGCGAAGCCCGCCGCGCCATAGGTCTGGCCGTCCCGCGGCCTGCCGATTTGGCTGATGGCATGCCATGCCTTTGAACGCAGGAGTATGCAGCCTGCATAAACTGCATTCTAATAATGCCGGATCGGCAGACCCCGGCCCACCGCTGGCACGGGCTTTGTCCATGGCCTGAATGTCAGCAAAAAGACCAAACCCAACCAACGCTTGCGTTAAATCCCGTCACCGCCCCCGCGACCGGATAAGCCCCACAATCTCGCGGGTCTGGTCCAGAATGGGTTCGGCAATCGCATGCGCGCGTTCGGCCCCGTCGCCAAGAATGCGGTCAATTTCTGCCACGTCCTGCATCAGGCGGGCCATTTCGGCGCTGATCGGCGACAGCTTTGCCACCGCCAGATCGGCCAACGCGGGTTTGAACGCACCAAACCCCTGCCCGCCATACTGCGCCAGAACCTGCGCGGGTGTCATATCGGCAAGCGCTGCGTAGATATTCACCAGATTGCGCGCCTCTGCCCGCCCGTCCAGCCCGTCCAGCTGCTCTGGCAGCGGCTCGGGGTCGGTGCGGGCCTTGCGGAATTTAGAGGCAATCGCATCCGCATCATCGGTCAGGTTGATGCGCGACTGGTCGGACGGGTCGGATTTCGACATTTTCCTGGTGCCGTCACGCAGGGACATGACACGGGTTGCCGCCCCTTCGATCACGGGTTCCACGATGGGAAAGAAATCCACGCCATAATCATGGTTGAACTTGATGGCGATGTCGCGTGTCAGTTCCAGATGCTGTTTCTGATCTTCGCCCACAGGAACATGCGTTGCATGATAGGCCATGATATCCGCGGCCATCAGGCTGGGATAGGCGAACAGGCCCACGCTGGCTTCTTCGGCATGTTTGCCGGCCTTGTCCTTGAACTGCGTCATGCGCCGCAACCAGCCCATGCGCGCCACACAGTTGAAAATCCACGCCAGTTCGGCATGCGCAGGCACCTGACTTTGGTTGAACAGAATGGACCGCGCAGGGTCGACACCCGATGCAATGAACCCCGCCGCCAGTTCGCGCGTGGCGCGGCGCAACGTGGCAGGGTCTTGCCAGACAGTGATCGCGTGCAGATCGACCATGCAATAGACCGTCTCGATCCCTTCATCCTGCGCAACGGCAAAGCGCTTGAGCGCGCCCAGATAATTGCCCAGTGTCAACCCGCCAGACGGCTGGATGCCGGAAAATATCCGCTTCGGGAAAACCTTGGCCGGGACGTCGGACATGTGATGGCTCCATACTGGAAAAGATGCTGTGCTTGGATTAGCCTTCGCCTTGGCGAAGGTCAACCAAGGCCCTGAACATCAAGGCGCTTAACATGAATACACCCCCTGCCCCGATCCTGTCGCCATTGCCATGGGGCGTGTGGCTGCTGGTGCTGGCCATCGCAGCGGTGGAACTGGTGCTTTGGGCCGGTGCGCACGGGTTGGTGAATGCCGCAGGCGCGGCAGACTGGCGCGCGCAGGCGCTGGCATGGGCGGGCGTCACCCCCGCGCTACAGGACTGGATGATCGACAGCGCGCAGGCACCCGTGCGCCACCTGTCGCGCTATGTCGCGTTCGGGTTTGTGCATATGGGGCCGGTTCAGGCGCTGCTGGTGGTGGTGATCATCGCGGCATTGGGGAAATACTGCGCCGAAAGGCTGGGGTCTGCGCGCATGTTGCTGATACTGGCGCTGGCACAGGCGGCAGGCGGTGCGGGGTTCGGCATGGCAGGCGATGCGGGCGCATGGCTGGTGGGCGGCTATCCGATGATATTTGCGCTGGCGGGCATCTACGCAGCCCTTGTGCGCGACACGGCCCCTGACAGGCGCGCGCTGATGGTGGCGCTGGCCTTGCCGCTGGTTTTGCTGGTGGCGCGCCTGTTGCTGGCCGCCATCATGGGCGGTATGGACTGGATCGCGGATGTGGTGGCTTGCGCTGCGGGGTTCGCCCTGACACGCGCGCTGCGCCCCGGCCTACTGATCCGGTTGCGCAGGCGCTGATCCGCGCGAGCGGCGCAAGGACGCGCGCAATTCCGACAGGTTGAACGCGCCGACCATCTGCCCGAACGCGAAATACGCGGCACTTCCCCCCAGCACCATGGCCAGAAGCGCCAGATAGCGCATACCGGACACTTCCAGCCATGGGGACAGCGCCAGATGCAACCCGTGCAGCACCACGCCCATCAGCGCCGCAGCCAGCACAATACGCCACATCCGCGTTATCATCTGTGCATCAAGCTGCGCCGCACGCCCCATGTCGCGTGACCCGCGCCACAATTGCCAGACCATCACCCATGCGGCCAGACTGGTTGCCAATGCGGCGGCCACAAAGCCGATGAATGGCATCAACCCGATGGCCACAAGCGCATTCACCACCATCGACACCACGGCATAACGAAACGGGCGCCGTGTGTCATGGCGGGCGTAATACAGGGGCTGCAACACCTTGTGCAGCACGAATGCCGGTAAACCCAGCGCATAGACCCCCAGCGCCAGCGCCGTGGACTGCGTGTCGACCACGGTCCATGCGCCGCGCCCGAACAGCACCGCCACAATCGGTGTTGCAATCACCACCAGCGCCACAGCTGATGGCAGGGTCAGAAACAGCGAGAATTCCAACCCGCGGTTGAAACTGTGCTGCCCTGCGCCTTCATCGCCCGCGCGCAGACGGCGCGACAGTTCGGGCAGCAACACCACCCCCACTGCAATGCCCACAACCCCAAGCGGCAGTTGATACAAGCGGTCGGCATAAGACAGCCACGATACGGCATTATCGGTAAAGCTGGCCACCTGCCGCCCTACGATCAGGTTTATCTGCACCACGCCCCCTGCCAGCACGGCGGGCGCTGCAATAATGGCAAGGCGCTTCAATTCAGGCGTCAGGCGCGGCATACGGAACCGCATCTGGAACCCCGCGCGGCGCACGGCCACCCAAAGGGCAATCAGTTGCGCCACGCCCGCCACAGGCACCGCCCATGACAGCGCCAACCCCATAGGCCAGCCCGCGCGATCAGCCAGCAGCATCGCACCCACGAACACGATGTTCAACAGCACCGGTGCCGCTGCCGCCGCCGTAAACCGCCCGACCGCGTTCAGCATGCCCGACAGCAGCGCCACCAGCGAGATGAAGAAAATATAAGGAAATGCCACGCGCCCGAACAAAACCGCCATATCAAAACGGTCATCCTGCGCGAACCCCGCCGCCATAGCCCAGACCAGAAACGGCATGGCAATGACCGCCAGTGTCGAAAATATCAACAACAGCGCGGCCATGCCCCAGAACGCATCTCGCGCGAAGCCTTCGGCATCGTCGCCCGCTTCGTGTTTCTTGGCGAACATCGGAACAAAAGCGAAATTGAACGCCCCTTCGGCAAAAAAACGGCGGAACATGTTGGGCAGCGAAAACGCCACAAAAAACGCATCCGTCACCGGCCCTGCACCCAGATAGGCGGCCATCATAACATCGCGCGCGAAACCGAACACACGGCTTAGCAATGTCCATAAACCAACTGTCAGGAAGCCCGCCACCAATCGAATACGCGCCATCAGTTCTGCTTTCCTGTGCCGCGGGGTTGCCACGGCATGCCCATATATCCCCGCCCTGCGCGCAATTCGGCCAGCATGGCAGCCAGTCGTCTGGCCCGTGTTTCAGGCCGTTTTGCACCATTGATCCAGATCAGCCAGTCATTGCGCTGATAAGGTGGCCGCGCTGCATAAGCATCACAAAGCCCGCCCGATTGCAACGCATCTGCAACATCTTGCGGCATCGCTTCGCGTGGCCGTGCCATTACCCCGCCGCCCGTTCCGCACCCGCCGCGATTGCCGCGCGCAAGCGGCGTTCCAGCGCTTCCTGACGGGATTTCGTGTGCAACTTCAGTCCGAACATATCCTTGACATAGAATGTATCGACAACCTGCACCCCGAATGTGGCAATCACGGCGCTTGCAATGGTGATATTGGCATCCGCCAGGGTGCGTGTCAGGTCATGCAGCAGGCCGGGACGGTCGCGCGTGTCCACTTCGATGATGGTGTAGATTTCCGACCCCTCATTGTCGAAACTGATATGCGTGGGCACCCGAAAGGCGCGGTCGCGTTTCTTGACCTTGTCACGGCCGGCCAGTTCGCGCGCGGCCACCACTTCGCCTGCGAAAGTGCGTTCGATCATCTTGCGCAGGCGCGGCAGACGCTCGGCCTCATAGGGGTGCCCTTCGGCATCCTGTATCCAGAAGGCCGCTGTCGCATAACCGTCCTTGGTGGTATAGGTGCGCGCATCCACGATATTCGCGCCCACCAGCGCCAGCGCGCCTGCGAAACGCGCGAAAATACCGGGATGGTCAGACAACACGAAACAGGCGCGCGTGGCATCGCGTTCGGGTTCGGGATGCAGATCAATGCTGATGGAATCGGTCTTGATGTCACGCAGCAGGCGCGCGAACACCATATGTGTGGCGGTGGGCAGCCCCTGCCAGTAAGGGTCGTAATGGCGCCCCACCTCGTGGCGCAACTCGGCGCGGGGCCAGTCGTCCAGTGCTGCGCGCAAGGCACGCTTGGCCTCGTCCGAGCGGTTCTCGCGGTTCAACTCTTCCAGCCCGTTTTCCAGCGCATTCGCTGTTTCGCGGTAAAGCTGGCGCAGCAACATGGCCTTCCAGTTGTTCCACGTCCCCGGCCCGACACCGCGAATATCGCAGACGGTCAGCACGGTCAGCAGATCCAGCCGCTCGCGGGTTTTCACCAGTTTGGCAAAATCGCGCACAGTGCGCGGGTCGGAAATATCGCGTTTCTGGGCCGTATCCGCCATCAGCAAATGATAGCGCACCAGCCATTCCACTGTTTCGCATTCCGACTTCTTCAGGCCCAGACGCGGGGCCACCTTGCGGGCAATCTGCGCGCCAAGGACCGAATGATCCTCTGGCCGGCCCTTGCCGATATCATGCAGCAGCAAGCCAACGTAGATGACCTTGCGGTTCACCCCTTCTTGCAGGATACGAGAGGCCACGGGCAGTTCCTCGACCAGCTCGCCGCGCTCAATCTGCGCCAGCGTGCTGATGACCTGAATCGTATGCTCGTCAACCGTGTAGTGATGATACACATTGAACTGCATCATTGCCACAATAGCCTCGAACTCTGGCAAGAATGCCCCAAGGACGCCCAGTTCGTTCATGCGGCGCAAGGCGCGTTCGGGGTTGCCGTGTTTCAGCATGAGACGCATGAAAATTTTCTGCGCCTCGGCGTTGTCGCGGGTCTCGGCGTCGATAAGGTCCAGATTTGCGGCCAGCAACCGCATGGCGTTGGGGTGCAGAAGATGCCCGGTCACCAGCGCCTCTTCAAATATACGCAGCAGGTTCAGCGGATCAGCCAGAAAGCTTGCGGGATCCTCGACATCCAGCCGATTTTGCACCACACGCAGTCCATACCGCATTTTTTTGCGCCGGTTCAGAAAGTTCCGCAAAATGGGTTCACGCTTGACGTGGCGCGCTTCAAGTTCGGTCAGGAAAATGCGTGTCAATTCGCCCACGCGGGTCGCATGGCGGAAATATTCCTGCATAAAATGCTCGACCCCGCGCCGCCCGCCGTGATCTTCATATCCCATCAACCCTGCAACACCCACTTGCAGATCGAAGGTCAGTTGTTCAACCGGACGCGCAGACAGGTGATGCATGTGGCACCGGACCGTCCACAAGAAGGTTTCGGCGGCACGAAAGGATTCGTATTCTTCCGGACGGAAGAACCCCAGCGCAACAAGCTCCTGCGCCTGATCCACTTCGTGGATGTATTTGGCAATCCAGTACAGGGTCTGCAAATCGCGCAAGCCGCCCTTGCCTTCCTTGACATTGGGTTCCAGCATGTAGCGCATATTGCCGATCTTGGCGTGCCGGTCTGCACGCTCGGCCAGTTTGGCCTCGATGAAATCAGCATGGGTGCGGGAAAACAATTCCGACCACAGACGCGTGCGCAGGGTCTGCGCAAGGCTTTCATTGCCGAACAGAAACCGGTGTTCCAGAAGCGCCGTGCGAATGGTCACATCATCCTTGCCCAGCCGCAGGCATTCATCAACGGTACGGCTGGCATGGCCAACTTTCAACCGCAGATCCCACAAGATATACAGCGTGGATTCGATCACCTGCTCGACCCAGCCTGTCACCTTCCACGGCACCAGAAACAGCAGGTCGATATCGGAATGCGGGGCCATTTCGGCGCGGCCATACCCGCCAACGGCCAGAACCGCGATTCGCTCCCCCTCGGACGGGTTGGGATTGGGGTGCAGGCGTTCCTGAACAAGGCGCAGAACCAGCCCCATGATCTGGTCCGTCAGCCATGAATTCACCGACACGAAATCGCGCGCATCGCGGGGGTGCTGCTCGAACATGCGCTGTAGCTCCAGGGCACTGTCGCGCAGGGCAGGTCTGATCTGTGCGACAATGACAGACCGGCAGGCGCGCTGGTCCGATCCGTCATGTTCCCGCAGCGCCGCATCAATTCGCGCCGTCAGCGCATCCATATCCAGGATCTTGCCGGTCGGAAAAATGCGCGCCCCTTCCCGCGTCAGGACGGGCAAACCTGCTGAACGGTCCAATATCTGCTGTCCTTCGGTGCTGTGTGCCCTACTCAGAATCCACCCCCGACAAAACTGCGCGGTGCCGGGCTGATGATCACTGTGCGTTCGTCACGCACCTCGCCAATGGCAAGACCACGTTCATTCATGCCGTCCGGGCGCAGGCGGAACACACCGCTGACCCCGACAAACCCCTGCCCCTGTGTCAGACGCGACGCGCTGAGTGCATCTGCACCACCCTGCCGCAAAAGCGCGCCGACCGCCGCAATACCGTCGTAACCAAGGCTGGCTACCGGATGCGGTGCATCGCCATAGGCGTTCGCGTAGCGCGCGTCAAAACGGCTGGTCAATCCGGGATCAGGAAGTGCGAACCACCCACCCTCAAGGCTGCGCAATTCCCGCAGCGCGCTAGCCGGAATATCCCAACGAGTCAGCCCCATATACTGAAACTGCTGCGGCGACAGCCCGTTTTGCGACAGCAATTCCGAAAGGATCGGCAACGCCCCTCCGGACCCCGCCGTCAGCAAAACCGTCTGCGCCCCCGATGAGCGCGCCGAGGATGCAATGCGCGGCAACGCATCCACAACGCCCTGTTGTGAATAGGCATAGGACTGTGTCGCCACCAGACTGGCACCCGTACGCGCAGCTGCCGCGCGGACCGCCGCTTCGGCAACCTGCCCGGATTCGTTCTGCTCCGCTATCAGCATGACACGGCCTTTGCCCTGTTCGGCTGCATAAGCCATCAACCGTGTGGAGGTATTCTCGAACGTGGGGCCAAGCAGGAAGACATTGCCCCCGGCCGCCGCCGGGTTGTTCGAGAAACTTAGCACATTGACGCCAGAGGACGCGACAGTGCGCCCCACAGCGGTGGCCGATTCGGCATATAGCGGGCCGACGATAATACCTGCACCGTCATTGACCGCCTGCGCCGCGACCTGTGCCGCACGTTCCGCATTCCCGCCGGTCTGATACACGCGCAGGTCAATCTGCACACCCTGAAGATCAGCAACTGCAAGACGGGCTGCATTTTCAAGGCTTTGCGCCAGAACCTGCCGACCCGGATCATTCGATCCCCCCGGCACCAGCAGCGCAACGGTAACCGGGCCGCTTGTGTCCACTGACGACCCGCCCCCGGCCATCGGCCCCACCGGCATGTCGCAGCCGACCAGCACCAAGGCGGCCGCCGCCGCCAGAAAACCGCGCCTTGGGCCAGACCAGCCAAAATTTCCCGAAATAAGGTTCCGCATCCTAACGCCACTCCCCGCTTGCATCGACTTTGCTTGCGCCACACACTAAGCAAGTGCGACTGTGAAGTAAACGACCCCCGGCACACAGCCGCTTATGCCGTCCAAGGATGAAATACCCGTTAATGTCCCGCACTGACAATGAACCCGACGACACTGATACCCCGCCGCAGATGCACCGCGCAACCGCGCATGACACGCGTGGCGCACGGCCCGTGCCCCCCGGCCTGCACCTGATCGCAACCCCCATCGGGGCCGCGCGCGACATAACCCTGCATGCGCTGGATTTGCTGGCAGGCGCGGATATTCTGGTGGCAGAAGATACAAGATCGCTTCGCAAGCTTATGGAAATTCACGGGATTTCGTCAAAACACCGCCCTGTCTGGGCCTATCATGACCATAATGGTGCAGCGATGCGCCCGCGCATTATCAGCGCATTGGAAGATGGCAAATCACTTGTTTACGCATCCGAGGCCGGAACCCCGCTGGTGGCGGACCCGGGCTTTCAGCTTGCGCGCACTGTCGTCGAGCAAGGCTTCGCCCTGCACAGCGCCCCCGGCCCCTCAGCGGTGCTGAGTGCGCTGACACTGGCCGGTCTGCCAAGTGACAGGTTCTGTTTCATGGGGTTTGCACCCGCGCAGGCCGGTGCGCGCAAACAGGTCCTGACAGAAGCGGCGGCAATTCCTGCAACCCTTATTTTCTATGAATCCCCAAAACGTATTCACCGCTTCTTAACCGAATTATGCGATATCATGGGTTCGGACCGTAAGGCGGCCCTGTGCCGGGAAATGACCAAAAAGCATCAGGAAGTGCTTCGTATGACCTTGGGCGACATGACTTCAGAACTGGCTGACCGGACCCTGAAGGGCGAAATTGCGCTGGTGGTTGATCGTGGGGTAACGGCCACGGCCAATGCCGATGATCTGGACCGCGCATTGACGCAGGCCCTTGCGCAGATGACCCTGAAGGAAGCAGTGGCGCATGTCACCGCCGAATTGGGGTTACCGCGCCGGTCCGTCTATCAGGCGGCGCTGGCAAAGGGAAAACCGCAATGACACCGCAGAAACGCAATTATCACGCGGGTCTTGCCGCCGAAGACTGCGTGATGCGCGACTATCTGGATGAAGGGTATCATCTGCGGGCGCGCCGCTGGCGTGGCCAACGGGGGGAATTGGACCTTGTTTTGTCGCGCGGTGCGGAAATCGTGTTTGTCGAAGTCAAGAAAAGCCGTTGCTTTGACACTGCCGCCGCGCGGATCGGGGCGGCACAAATTGCGCGGCTGTTCACGACTGCCGCGCAATATCTGGGCACATGTCCGCAGGGCGCGCTGACGCCATCGCGTTTCGATGTGGCACTGGTCAATGCACAGGGTCAGGTGGCGCGGCTGGAAAACGCCTTATGCGCCTGACAGCGAAGGCACGCTGAGCTGTGCTTGCATCATGCCGCGCCTTACGCCATCTATGGGCGCAAAGGGCTGGTTTGCCCGGGTTGTAACAGGGGGATAGCGTGGCACATCAACTACGCGTGGCATTTCAGATGGACCCGATAGAGGCCGTGGATATCGCGGCAGACAGCACATTCCGCATCGCGCTGGAAGCGCAGGCGCGCGGACATGAGTTGTTTTGCTATACGCCGGACAAACTTGTGTTCCGCGAAGGTCGTGTTCAGGCGCTGGCCCATCCGGTCACCTTGCAGGCGGTCAAGGGCGCGCATGTCACCAAGGGCGCGGCACAGATGCTGGATCTGGCGCAGATCGATGTTGTCTGGCTGCGCCAGGACCCGCCGTTTGACATGGGCTATATCACGACCACCCATCTGCTGGACATGATTCACCCGTCCACATTGGTGGTCAATGATCCGTTCTGGGTCAGAAACTACCCTGAAAAACTGCTGGTGCTGCAATTCCCCGATCTGACACCGCCCACGATGATTGCCCGTGATCTGGCAACCATCCGTGACTTCAAGGCGACCCATGGCGATGTGATTCTGAAACCACTTTATGGCAATGGCGGCGCGGGTGTTTTCCGGCTGGACCCCAATGATCGCAATCTGGCATCCCTGCATGAATTGTTCACCGGCATCAGCCGCGAGCCGCTGATCGTGCAGAAATACCTGCCTGCGGTGGCAAAAGGCGACAAACGGATCATTCTGGTCGACGGGGCGCCCATCGGGGCCATCAACCGTGTGCCTGCGGATGGGGAAACGCGCTCGAACATGCATGTGGGCGGGCGCCCCGAAAAAGTTGCCCTGACCGCGCGCGACCACGAAATCTGTGCCGCCATCGGCCCGCTACTGCGTGACAAGGGTCAGATATTCGTGGGCATTGACGTGATCGGCGATTACCTGACCGAAATCAACCTGACCTCGCCCACCGGCCTACAAGAACTGGAACGCTTTGACGGCACGAACGGCGCGGAACTGATCTGGCAAGCCATCGAGGGCAAGCGCGCCACATGAGTTGGCAACTCAAGGCGTTGCGCGTGTTTTTGCGTCAGGCAGCGCGCCGGTCGCTTGCGCGACAGCCCGACAGCGTGGCGGCGCGGCGCTGGTTTGAACGTGGCGCATGGCTGAATGCGCGCGGGCGGCCATGGGTCGGGTTCACGCATGATCAATTGGGACAGGTGCCCGCGCTTTGGACTGCGCAGCCTGCGGACAGCGCCCCGATCTTGCTGTATTTTCATGGCGGCGGCTATGTCATGGGCAACCCGCGCACACATGCTGCGCTGGCGGGTTATCTGACCCGCAGGACGGGGTATGACACCTGCCTGCCCGATTACCGGCTTGCCCCCGAGCATCCGTTTCCCGCAGCATTCGACGATGCGCTGGCTGCGTGGCAGGCCTTGGTCGCGCGCGGCTATGACCCGGCGCAAATTGCCTTGGGCGGCGATTCGGCAGGCGGGGGGCTGGCGCTGGCGCTGCTGGCGCATCTGTGTGCGACGGGTGCCCCGCGCCCGGCATGTGTCTTTGTTTTCTCGCCCTTCACCGACCTGACATTGTCGGGCGGGACAATCCGCAGCAATGCGGCAAGCGAAATCCTGCTGCCAGTCCAGCGGTTGCAGCAATTGCGCGACCGTGTTTTACAAGGTGCGGATGCGACCGACCCGCGCATCTCGCCATTGTTTAGCACGTTCAACGGTGCACCGCCGGTCCTGTTGCAGGTCGCACGCAGTGAAATCCTGCTGGACGATTCCCGCAGGATGGCCGCGCATCTGCGCGAATTCGGCACGGATGTGACCCTTCAGGAATGGGGCAACCTGCCCCATGTCTGGCAGTATTTTCACGGCTGGCTGCCCGAAGCGCGCAAGGCGCTGGGCGATTGCGCGGGGTTCATCCGCCAACACCTTCCGGAACGCCCATCAGACGGTAACTGATCGCCTCGGCCATGTGGGGGGCGCGCACGGTGTCTGCCCCTTCAAGGTCTGCAATGGTGCGCGCAACCCGCAACAGCCGGTGATAGGCCCGCGCCGTCAGTCCGAAACGGTCCGCCGCGCGCATCAAAAGCGCGCGCCCTTCGGCATCGGGGCGCGCGATATCTTCCAGCAGCGCCCCTTCGACATCGGCATTGACGCGCATCCCCGCATGCCCGGCAAAACGCGCCGCCTGCCGCGCCCGCGCCTGCGCCACGCGCGCAGCCACACTGGCCGAACTGTCGCCTGATGGCGGCAGATCAAGGTCAGAGTAGGCGACAGGCGGCACTTCCACACGCAGATCAAACCGGTCCATCAAAGGTCCTGAAATGCGGCCCATATAGTCATCGCCGCACACTGGCGCGCGCGCGCAGGCGCGGGACGGTTCGGTCATATAGCCGCATTTGCAGGGATTGGCGGCCGCGACCAGCAGAAAACGGCACGGGTAGCGGATATGCGCATTGGCGCGCGCCACCACCACTTCGCCGGTTTCAATGGGCTGGCGCAGCGTTTCCAGAACCATGCGCGGAAATTCCGGCAATTCATCCAGAAACAGCACCCCGTTATGGGCCAGTGATATCTCGCCCGGTTTGGCCCCTTTGCCGCCCCCGACAATCGCCGCGACGGACGCCGTGTGATGGGGTTCACGGAACGGGCGCGTGCGCGAAATTCCACCCTGTTCCAAAAGCCCTGAAATGGAATGGATCATCGAGGTTTCCAACGCTTCGCCTGCGCCCAGTTCGGGCAGGATGCCCGGCAGTCGGGCGGCCAGCATGGATTTGCCCGACCCCGGTGTGCCCACCATCAGCATATGATGTCGCCCCGCCGCAGCAATTTCCAACGCACGTTTGGCGCGTTCCTGCCCCTTCACATCCATAAGGTCGCGCAGCCCGTGATTGCGCACCACCTCGCCGGGGGTGGCGGGTGTCAGGGGCGCCTGCCCCGAATAATGGCGAATGACTTGCGCGAGGGTCGAGGGCGCGAAAACGCGGGTCGCATCAACCCATGCGGCTTCTGGTCCGCAGGATGCGGGGCAAAACAGCGTATACCCCCCTTCTGCGGCCGCCATGGCGGCGGGCAACGCGCCCAGCACCGCAACCAATGTGCCATCCAGTGACAATTCCCCCAACGCGACCGTGCCGGCCACATCCTCTGGCGGAATAATCTCCAGCGCGGCCAGCAACGCCATGGCGATGGGCAGGTCGAAATGTGACCCTTCCTTCGGCAAGTCGGCAGGGGACAGGTTGATGGTGATCCGCTTGGATGGCAGGGCAACAGACATTGCAGACAGCGCCGCGCGCACCCTTTCGCGCGCTTCCGACACGGCCTTGTCGGGCAGGCCCACAATCTGGAAGGATGGCAGGCCCGGTGATACCGCGCATTGCACTTCGACAAGGCGGGCTTCAATCCCTTCAAACGCAACTGTCAATGCCCGTGCGACCATGGATACACCCGTTTTCCCCCGCAATCAGGGTTAACGCGGATGTGTTTAATATTGGTTAATTTTCCCTGATGACGCGTTCGTGAACCCGGAAATGAACCAGATGCAACTTTGCTGCGTAAGATAACCATAGATCAGAACCTAACAGGGGGTAGACATGGCGCTGGACTATTCAGATGATCGCACGATGTCCCGTAAGGCCATGAAGGCCGAACTTCTGGACGCTGAAACCGAATTGCGGCTTGCATATGCATGGCGTGACCACCGCGACGAAGCAGCCCTGCACAGGCTGATCACTGCCTATATGCGACTGGCCATTTCCATGGCGTCACGTTTCCGGCGCTATGGTGCCCCCATGAATGACCTGATTCAGGAAGCGGGGCTTGGCCTGATGAAGGCGGCTGATAAATTCGACCCGGACCGCGGGGTGCGCTTTTCAACCTATGCTGTGTGGTGGATCAAGGCCAGCATTCAGGATTATGTGATGCGTAACTGGTCCATGGTGCGCACGGGGTCCACGTCCAGCCAGAAATCGCTGTTTTTCAACCTGCGCCGCGTGCAGGCCAAATTCGAACGCGAAGCCATGGCGCGCGGCGAGCGGCTGGACCCCCACCAGTTGCGTGAAATGATATCGCAGGAAGTCGGGGTTCCGTTGCACGATGTCGAAATGATGGAAGGGCGGCTTTCGGGGTCTGACTATTCGCTGAATGCCACCCAGTCCAGCGACGAGGACGGGCGCGAATGGATTGACGCGCTGGAAGATGACAGCGAGCAGGCCAGCGACGGTGTGGAACTTGCCCATGACACGGCGCAACTGCGCGAATGGTTGCTGAACGCCATGCAAACCCTAAGCGAGCGCGAGCGGTTCATCTTGCGGGAGCGTAAACTGCGCGCAGACCCGCGCACGCTGGAATCCCTGGGGCAGGAAATGGGCCTGTCCAAAGAGCGTATTCGCCAGCTTGAAGCCGCAGCCTTCAAGAAAATGCGTAAAGCCCTTGAAACCCAGTCGCGAGAAGTGCTTCACTTCCTTGCATGATAAAAACCATAATTGCATCTGCATGTCTGGCTGCGCCCGCGTTGGCGCAGCCGGATGTATTGCGTAACCTGCCCGAAGCTGACGTTATTTTTCTGGGCGAGGTGCATGACAACCCCGTCCATCATGAAAACCAGACCATCGCAACGCAGGCCATAGGGCCTGCCGCACTTGTGTTTGAAATGCTGACTGATGATCAGGCAGCGCGCATCCCACCCGACGCGGACCTTGATCAGGACGCCTTGCAGGCGCTGCTTGATTGGGACAATTCTGGCTGGCCGGATTTTGCGATGTATTATCCGCTGTTTACCGCAGCCCCGACTGCCGCGATTTTTGGTGCGGGGCTGCCACGCGATGCAGCACGCAATGCCATGGGGCAGCCGCTGACACAGGCGTTTTCCGGCGATGCCGCGCGCTTCGGGCTGGATATGCCCTTGGACAGCGTGCAACAACAGGCCCGCGAAGACCTGCAAGCACGCGCCCATTGCGATGCGCTGCCAGATGAGATGTTGCCCATGATGGTGGACATACAGCGTTTGCGCGATGCGATGCTGGCAGATGCCGCACTGAAGGCCTATCAGGACACTGGCGGCCCTGTCGTTGTGATTACCGGCACCGGCCATGCGCGAACAGATTGGGGCGCGCCTGCCCTGCTTGCGCAAGCCGCACCTGATCTGCGCATCCTGTCCATAGGCCAGTTTGAAAGCGAACCGGATGACCCTGCGCATGATCTGCATCTGGTCACAGAACCGCACCCGCGCCCTGACCCCTGCGATGCGTTTCGTTAGCGGGGGGCTTTTGCTTTCTGATACAACCGCGTAGGACTGACGATATTGCACCGATTTCGGACGCGGAGGCCAGAATGGTAGCGGGCAAACATATCACCCTGATTATCGGTGGCGGAATCGCGGCCTATAAATGTCTGGACCTGATCCGCAAGCTGCGCGCGGCGGGCGCACAGGTGACACCCGTTGTGACGCGCGCGGGCGCGGAATTCGTAACCCCCCTGTCGGTGGCCGCACTTGCGGGCGCGCGCGTCTATCAAGACCTGTTCGACCTGAAGGACGAATCTGAAATGGGGCATATCCAGTTGTCCCGCGCGGCGGATTTGCTGGTCGTGGCCCCTGCCACTGCCGATATGATGGCCAAAATGGCGGGCGGGCATGCCGATGATCTGGCGACAACGCTGCTGTTGGCAACAGACAAGCCCGTTTTGATTGCCCCTGCGATGAATCTGCGCATGTGGGAACATGCAGCAACGCGGCGCAATCTGGCACAGTTGCGTGCGGATGGCGTGGCGGTTGTGGGGTCAGAGTCTGGCGATATGGCGTGCGGTGAATACGGGCCGGGCCGGATGGCCGAACCTGCACAAATCCTGGATGCGATTGCCACAGCACTTGGCCCACGCCCGCTGACGGGCAAGCGTGTGCTGGTCACATCGGGGCCGACGCATGAACCGATTGATCCGGTGCGCTATATTGCAAACCGTTCCTCCGGGGCGCAAGGGACGGCCATCGCGGCGGCGCTGCGCGATCTGGGCGCGGATGTGGTGTTTGTGACCGGCCCTGCACCTGTTGCCCCCCCGTCAGGCGTTCAGGTTGTGGCGGTGGAAACTGCGCGCGACATGCTGCACGCTGTTGACGCTGCATTGCCTGTGGATGTTGCTGTCATGGCGGCGGCAGTGGCCGATTGGCGGGTTGAGAACAACTTCGCGCAGAAGATTAAGAAAACACCACAAGGCACGCCAGAACTTAGGTTTTCTGAAAACCCCGACATACTGAAGCAACTGTCATCACATGCGTCGCGACCTGAACTTGTGATCGGTTTTGCAGCAGAGACGGAAAATGTGGTGGCCAACGCCATGGCCAAGCGCACCCGCAAGGGCTGCGACTGGATCGTTGCCAATGATGTGTCGCCCGCAACAGGTATCATGGGCGGGTCTGAAAATGCGGTGCATCTTGTGACACAAACCGGGGTCGAGGACTGGCCCCGCCTGCCAAAGACCGAAGTTGCCCGCAAACTGGCGGCGCGCATTGCAAAGGCCCTGACATGAGCGTGACCATTAATTTCCAACGCCTGCCCGACAGCGACCCCATGATAGACCTGCCCGCCTATGCCACAAGTGGCGCGGCGGGCGCAGATATCCGCGCCAATTTCGTGCCGGATCTGCGCGCGACCGGCTTGCGGCTGGCCCCGATGGAACGCGCGCTTGTGCCAACGGGGCTGGCCTGCGCAATCCCGCAGGGGTTTGAAATGCAAATCCGCGCGCGCTCGGGTCTGGCGGTGAAACACGGGATTGCGCTGGTGAACGCGCCCGGCACCATCGACAGCGACTATCGCGGGCCAATCGGCGTGATCATGATAAATCTGGGGGCAAGCGCATTCACCATCGAGCATGGCATGCGCATTGCCCAGATTGTCATTGCCCCCGTTACACAAGCGCAGTTTGCCTTGACCGACCGGCTTGATGCCACAGATCGTGGTCAGGGCGGGTTCGGGTCAACGGGAACGGTCTGACCTGCCAGATAAGGGGCGTATATGGGACTGGTTCTGTTTCTGATGGCAGCGCTTTGGGGGCTGGGCTGGGCTATGAAAGCCCCTGTCCGCGCACGGCTTTGGATGATTGGCCTGATATATCTGGCTGTGGTGATCGCGCAACTTGTCCTTCCCGAAACCGCAGCGCTGCGTATGGCCACCGGTGGCACTGTGCAGCCATGGCTGGTTCTGGGGGCATTGGCCGCTTTGGGGCTGGGATATAGCGCGATACTCGGGCGGTTGCGCCGCCGCGTCAAGGACCGCACGCCCCCGCCCGCCCCCCAGACCGACACATTCCGAGAGGCCGAGCTGAACCGCTATGCCCGCCATATTGTGTTGCGCGAAATTGGTGGCACTGGCCAGAAAAAGCTGAAAGCGGCGCGCGTGCTGGTCGTGGGCGCGGGCGGGCTGGGGTCACCTGCGCTGCTGTATCTGGCCGCATCCGGTGTGGGCACAATCGGGGTGATTGACGATGACCTTGTCGACGGGTCCAACCTGCAACGTCAGGTTATCCACCGTGACGACATGATTGACACGCCCAAGGTTTTTTCGGCGCAGGCCGCGATGCTGGCCCTTAACCCGTTCATTGCGGTGCGCCCCTATCACCGGCGGCTGACGGATGATGTCGCGGCAACCCTGTTTGCAGACTATGATCTGATACTGGATGGCACCGACAATTTCGACACGCGCTATCTGGTCAACCGCGCGGCAGTGGCCACTGGCAAGCCGCTGATCTCGGCGGCGATTACGCAATGGGAAGGGCAGATAAGCCTGTATCATCCGGCATCTGGTGGCCCATGCTATGAATGCGTTTTTCCCAACCGGCCCGCAGCGGGCCTGGCCCCCGCCTGCGCGGAAGCAGGCGTCGTGTCCCCCCTGCCCGGAATTCTTGGAACGATGATGGCGCTGGAAGCGGTCAAGCACCTGACAGGTGCAGGCCAGACATTGCAAGGGCGCTTGCATATCCATGACGGGCTATATGCGGAAAGCCGGACACTGCGCATTGCGCGGCGCGCCGGGTGTGCGTGCTGCGGTGGTAATGATGATGGGGCCGGTGTGGCTATAGCTGGACCCGAACCCGCATAAACCCCTTCTTGTCAACACCGACCAGTTCGGGCGCGAAATCGCTGATGGTGTCAATATGTTCATAGGCGGCGGGGCCAGTGCGCAAAATGGCAGATTTGCCCGTGCGGAACTGCAACCGGAACGGCCCTTGGGGGTCAATCGACAGATGAGACTGGTTGCGAACATATTCGCGCAGAATATCGCGCGTGATTGCGGGATCTTCAAACACCAGATTATCCGCGCTCGCCCCTTCGAAACCACCGGCACCATATGCCCGGAAACTGTTGGTGCACAACACAAATTCCGCCTGCGGGTCCACGGGCCGGCCATTCCAGCGCAAATTGCAGACGCGCGAATTACGGGGGTTGATCACACTGCCATCCCCCTCGAATCGGGCGGGTTGGGTCAGGTCGAATTCGTATTCAAGGCCATATATGACTTCAAAATTATAGGACGGATGGGCCGGATTCAGCAGCATTTCATCATCCAGCCCGTCATGCAGCTGGTTGTAACAGGATGCGCTGCGTTCCAGCCAGCACGCGATTTGCGCGCCCGAAAGCTTCAGCGCAGCAATGCGGTTGGGATAGGTATAAAGATCGGACAATGACCGGACGGTCAACGCCCCTGCCCCAACATTGGTATAATTGCGCGGCCCCCCAAGCCCGCCCGCCTTGGATGGCGACACGGAGGACAGAACCGGCAGCGCATCATGCGGGCCGCCCGCGATACGTTTTGCCACAAAGGCGCGCTGCGCTTCGGCCACCAGCGCGGTTGACGCACTGTGGCCCAGAAACACAAAGAAGCTGTTGATCGGCGCCGAGGTTTGCCCGATGGGCTGGCGAATGCTTTCCAACACCATATCATGCGCGCGTGCAACGATCTTGCGCACTTTGGGGCTGCGCATTGGCTGGGTGCGCGCGCCCTGATCGGGGCGCGAAAAACTCATCGAGGCGTCGCGCAATGCACGGTTTTCAACCTTTGTTCCGATAACCCGCCAATTCCCGCCTTCGCGGACCATGCGCAGGTCGATCACCCCCAGATGCGACCCGAAAAAGCCGCTCATGACTGTGGGTTTGCCGCAGATCGTGCCTTTGTCGATATCGACGCCGGGAATATCGGCAAACACGCGCGACGGGAAAACCTGATGGCTATGACCTGTCAGCAGCAAATCAACACCGTCAATGCGCGCAAGCGGGATAACGGCGTTTTCCATGCCCTCCGTGTGGCGCAGCGGGCCAATCCCGGTATGAGCCAGCATGACAACCAGATCTGCACCCGCTTCACGCATTTCGGGCACCCATGCCGCGGCTGACGTGACCATGTCGCGCATCTGGATCCGGTTGTGCAGATGCAATCTTTCCCAAACGGTAATTTGTGGCGGCGCAACACCGATCACCCCGATGCAAATATCATGGGACAGTCCGGCGCGGTCCACCAGTTGCTGACGGATCAGCTTGTAGGGCCTGACAAGGCCACGGTCATCGCGCGGCCCACGGCCAAGGGTTGTCGCAATATTGGCTGACACCACGGGAAATTCCGCCTGCGCAAGGGACTTCATCAAGAAATCCAGCCCATAGTTGAATTCATGATTTCCAAGGGTAATGGCATCATAGCGCATGGCATTCATGGCCGCCATCACCGGGTGCAGATCGCCCTCTTTCAGGCCGCGATCATAGGCAAAGAAATCCCCCACAGGGGTCCCTTGCAGGAAATCGCCATTGTCAAACAACAGGCAGTTCGGCACCTCGGCGCGCGCCTGATCCACCAGTTCTGACAAGCGCACAAGCCCCAGATCGGGGTTGGGACAATCTGCGTAATAATCATATGGATGCAGGTGGACATGAAGATCCGTTGTTTCCATAATCCGCAGATCGACAGTGCTGCTCACCTCGTTCACTGGCGCGAATTGCCACCGTTCTTGCCCCATGCCACTCTTCTTTGCGTTACTTCCCATTCCAGTGCTGATTATCCTGTCATTTGGGAAACAATACGGACCCTTTTGTGATCATAATATGACATTGATCAATACAGAAACACGCCCCACGCGGGCATTCAATCACAAGTTAAACAACTATAAGCTGCGTAAGCCCTTGTAAACACCTTGTTTCACGCAGCCAAAACTGCGACAGGCTGCTAGATAATACTGGAGTATGAAATGAACACCGGTTTCATGGCATTCAACGGACACTGGGACAGCCGTGCTGCGGAAATACGCAGTGATCCAGATACCCTGGGCCAATTTCTGTCCCACGGCCATGCGCGTATTCTGCCGGTCTGGCGTGGAAAGCCGCAATTGCGCGGTGCAGGTCCGGCCGCGGAACTGGGCTGGGTCAACGCCACTGCGAATGTTCTGGAACGGGCACCGCAGCCCTATCTGTTTCTGGGCATCCATAACAACACCCCGCATTTTGCCGCCGATATATCAGCCTGGGAACCCGACGCGTTGGATCGTGGCGCAATGGCCATGTTCATGGACACCACAATCCAGCACTATCCCGGCACAGAACCCGGCCTGTTCTTTGGTGAATTGCGCCAAAGCATGGCGCAGCTGGGCGCATCCGATGCGGCGCTGGCGGCGACTGCGCGCGCGATGTTCAACTGGCATCGCAGCCACGGATATTGCGCAGCCTGCGGCCAGCCCAGTCATATGGCGCTGGCGGGGTGGGAACGGCACTGCGCATCCTGCGGGGCCAAGCATTTTCCGCGCACTGATCCGGTGGTCATCATGCTGGTCACGCATGGCAATGATCTGCTGCTGGGCCGGTCTGCGGGCTGGCCACAAGGTATGTATTCCGCCCTTGCCGGATTTGTCGAACCGGGCGAGACACTGGAAAACGCGGTCTACCGCGAAGTCCATGAAGAAACCGGCATACAGACAACCGACATCCGCTTTATTGCATCCCAGCCCTGGCCGTTTCCATCCTCGCTGATGCTGGGGTGTGTGGGACGTGCGACAACCCGCGCCATAACGCTTGATGATGAACTGGAAGATGCGCGCTGGGTGTCGCGTGAACAGGTGCTGCGGGGATGGTCGGGCGAAGATGCGAATTTCATCCCTGCGCGAAAGGGCGCGATAGCGCACCATTTGATCGGGCTTTGGCTGGCAGGCAAGGTGCAACATGCCTATATGTAACCTCAGGTGCGGCGGGTCTTCATCAATGGCGGTATGCAACATGCAGGGCGACACAAAGATGACGGTTCGCAAACCATGAGATTATGCATTCCCGGGATGGGGGCAAATGCACATGTTGCATTTTCCGTCACCACCTTTCAGGATACCCGCGATGAGCACTGAAAACCCTCCCACGACTGGACCTGCGCGCATGCATTGGAACGTTCCGAATATTCTGACTGTTCTGCGTCTGCTGGCCGCGCCGGGTGTGGCGGTCATGTTTTTATATTTCCACCGGCCATGGGCTGACTGGTTCGCGCTTGCCCTGTTTGCCCTTGCGGCCATAACCGATTTTTTCGACGGCTATCTTGCACGGGCATGGCAACAGGAAAGCCGGATTGGCGCGATGCTGGACCCGATCGCCGACAAGGCGATGGTGGTCATCGCGCTGCTGGTCATTACAGGGTATTCCGGCATGGACGCCTGGCTGATCCTGCCTGCAACAGCAATTTTGTTTCGCGAGGTGTTTGTGTCCGGCCTGCGGGAATTTCTGGGAAATTCCGCAGGCTTGCTAAAAGTGACGCGGCTCGCCAAATGGAAAACAACGGCGCAAATGACCGCAATCGCGGTTTTGTTTCTGGCCATGGGGCTGGAATATGTGCGCGAAAGCGCACTTGACCGCCAGAATTCCGACCTGATCGCCACCCTGTCCGATATTGGCACCGAAGATATCAACGTCGTTGCACTGGCCACCTATGGCGGCAACATGGTCTGGCAGTTTGGGCTTGGCCTGATCTGGGTGGCCGCGATCCTGACACTGGTGACGGGTTGGGATTATTTCCGCAAGGCGCTGCCATTTCTGAAGGATGACACGGCATGAAGCTTGAAGTTCTGTATTTCGCATGGCTGCGCGAACGCATCGGCCACCCGAGAGAGATCGTTGACACACAGGCCGAAACTGTCAGCGCATTGATCACCGAATTGCGCGCGCGCGAGGATCGCTATGATCTGGCATTTTCCGATCTTGATGCTGTGCGCGTGGCGGTTGATCAGGATTTATGCGATTTTGACACCCCGCTTGCGGGCGTGCGCGAAGTTGCCTTCTTCCCGCCCATGACCGGGGGCTAAGGGCGTGCAAATTCGTGTGCAACAAGCCCCGTTCGATTTTGGCGATGAATGCAACCGTTTCGCTGCCAATCGCGATGACACCGGCGCGGTTGTCACATTTTGCGGGATCGTGCGTGCGCCCGAAAACGGTGTTTTGCACCGGATGGAGATTGAACATTACCCCGGCATGACCGAACGCGCACTGGCCAAGATTGCGCAAACCGCAACCGCGCGCTGGGGGTTGCACGATTGTCTGGTCATCCACCGCTATGGCCCGCTTGTGCCCGGTGAACGCATCATGATGGTCGCGACAGCATCCCGCCACCGTTCTGAAGCTTTTGCCGCAGCTGATTTCCTGATGGATTACCTGAAATCCCGCGCCCCCTTCTGGAAGAAGGAATACACTGATGCGGGCGACGGTTGGGTCGCGGCCAAGGATGTCGACGAAGCCGCCCTGCAACGGTGGTGATTTCATCTTGCCCCAAAATACTCTGGGGTGAATTGGGCCAAAGGCCCAAGAGGGGCAAAGCCCCACAGCAACCGGAAATCACGCAAAAGGGCGGCTGAAAGCCGCCCTTTTTCAATATGATAGGTGCTTTATCAGCCTTGGGTCGCGCTGGTCACGTCAACAGTCACGCCCTGCCCCATGGTCGAGCTGAGCGATACTTTCTGAAGATATGCGCCCTTTGCACCCGTGGGTTTCGCCTTGGCCACAGCATCCACAAACGCGCGAATGTTTTCAGCCAGTTTGGCGGCGTCAAAGGATGCCTTGCCGACACCTGCATGCACAACACCAGCTTTTTCGGCCTTGAACTGAACCTGCCCGCCCTTGGCGCTTTCCACAGCCTGTGCAACATCCATGGTCACTGTGCCCACTTTGGGGTTCGGCATCAGGTTGCGCGGGCCAAGGATTTTCCCCAGACGGCCCACGATGGGCATCATGTCAGGGGTTGCGATGCAGCGGTCGAATTCGATCTTGCCGGACTGGATGGTTTCCATCAGGTCTTCGGCACCAACGATATCCGCGCCCGCAGCCTTGGCTTCATCCGCTTTCGGACCGCGTGCGAACACAGCAACACGCACGGTTTTGCCAGTGCCGTTGGGCAGGGTGACAACACCGCGAACCATCTGGTCAGCGTGGCGCGGGTCAACACCCAGGTTCATCGCGATTTCAACGGTTTCGTCGAACTTGGCGGTCGCATTGGCCTTGATCAGCGCCACTGCATCTTCAACTGTCAAATTCTCTTTACCGACAAAGGCTTCACGGGCGGCCTTAACGCGTTTTGCAATTTTAGCCATGATTTACCCTTTCACCTCGATGCCGATCGATTTCGCAGAACCGGCGATGATTTCCATAGCGCCCTCGATGCTGTTGGCATTAAGGTCTTTCATCTTGGCTTCTGCAATTTCGCGAATCTGCTTTGTGGTCACGCTGCCGGCCACAACACGGCCCGGTGCTTCGGACCCTTTGGCGCGGTTACGCTTGCCCACAGGCTTCAGGCCCGCAGCCTTCTTCAGGTACCATGACGCAGGTGGCGTCTTCAGTTCCATGGTGAAGGATTTGTCCTGATAATAAGTAATCAGGGTGGGAATCGGCGCACCCGGTTCCAACTCCGCTGTGCGGGCGTTGAATTCCTTGGTGAACATCATGATGTTCAGACCGCGCTGGCCCAATGCCGGACCAACGGGCGGCGACGGGTTGGCTTTGCCCGCCGGAATTTGCAGCTTCAGCTGCCCTATAACTTTCTTGGCCATCTGGCCTCTCCTTTGTCACCTCGCCCTTTGCACGCGTGCGCGGGGCTTCTTGCGGTTTAGTGGTCCGGCCAAATCAGGCGCGCCTGACGACCTCCCACACGTTTATTCACATCAGATTTCCTTGGAAACCTGTGTGAATTCCAGATCGACCGGGGTTGCCCGGCCAAAAATCGAAACCATAACTTTCAGACGATTCGCGCCTTCGTCCACTTCTTCCACCAGACCGGCGAACCCCTCGAACGGGCCGTCCGTCACCTTCACCTGCTCGCCGACTTCGAAATGGATCAAGGTGCGCGGTGCGGCCTCTCCTTCTTCGACACGGTTCAGGATCGAATTAACTTCTTCATCACGCATGGGCATCGGTTTGCCCTGTGCGCCCAGAAATCCGGTCACGCGGTTGATGGAATTGATCAGATGATAGCCTTTGGGCGTCATTTCCATGCGCACCAGCACATAACCGGGCATAAAACGACGCTCAGACGTCACTTTCTTGCCGCGACGCACTTCAATGACTTCTTCGGTCGGAACCAGAACCTCTTCGATCAGGTCTTCCAGCCCGCCTTCTTGCACAGCAACGCGGATCGCCTCGGCGACTTTCTTTTCGAAATTCGACAGAACGCTTACCGAATACCAGCGCTTGGCCATGGATGTTCTTCCTGTTCTTGGCGGCCTTGCGGCCGGTGTCGGACCCTGCCCGAGTGGCAATCCCGTCATAGACTCAAACAAAACAGCGCACCAGTGCGGTGCGCTTTTCCTTGTCGATGCTGTTACAGCGCAATGCGCGGCATTTCAAGCCCCGCCCGCATCAAACGCGCGCCGCTTGGGGTATTAATTGAACATCCCCAAAAGACCCGACAAACCGGTGCGGATTGTCAGATCGACAAGAAAGAAAAACACAGCCGTCAATGCAGCCATGATCAGCACCATCACGGTGGTCACGGTTACTTCGCGCCGCGTGGGCCAGGTTACCTTGGCGGTTTCCGCCCGGACCTGCTGCATGAACTGAAAAGGGTTCGTCTTGGCCATGAATGCACACCTGTTCTTGTCTGAGGGCTGACATACGCAGCCATAGCCCCAGATTCAAGCACGATTCGCCCTACTGGCCGGATTCCGCACAGGGATGGGGGTGAACAAACACCACCTTGTCCCGCGATTGCAGCGCGATCAGGTCATCTTGATAGGTTTGCATGCCTTCGGCCAGCACATCCGGCGTGAAATGCTGCGGGCCGGGCCATTGGGCAGATTTCGGAAATTGCGCCTCTGCCTCGGCAATGGCGGTTCTGCGCGACAATGTGGGGTCCGCGCGCAGACGCGCGCGTGCATGCGCTATCGCGCGGGCCGAACTGCCCACCTGACGGGGCGCTGATGACAGGCGCATCCCGGACGCGGCATCCGGGCCAAGCAGATGCGCCAGTATGTCAGGCAAAACCTGACCATAATCCTCGTAGCGCCACAGCACCAACCGCCCCACGGCCGGACAGGCAACAAGGCGCGCGACCAATTCTGACCAGCGCAGCGCCAAGGGGTCAAACCCCGCGATATAGCTTTCAAAGTTGATCAGCTTCCCGCCTTTGATTTGCTGGCCATAGGCGGAATTCACGAAATCCGGCGGATTGCGCACCGCCAGATACAAGGTGACGTCCCGCGCGCCGACCAATGTCAGAAAGCGCGTCACCCGTCGGTCAGCATTCGGATAAAGCCTGTGGCCACAGGCAATTATGTTGGCCCGCGTTGTGCCCAGAATGTTTTCTTCTGATATAACAAGGCGCTGCCCGCGCGACTGTGCCTGTTGCAACGCCAGAACCAAGGGGGCAGTCAAGCGCTGGCCCGCAGGATGGTCCGCGCCGAGTTGGGGCAGCTTCATTCTGGTGCGCAGCAACTGCGGCCCGAAACAGGCAACGCTGCGCGCCTGAAGGCGCGAAACATTATTCCGAAGCAGGTGCTGCAAATGCGTGCTGGCCGTTTTATGTGCGCCGATATGAAGGTGAAGTTTCATTCCGGAACCCGGCACACATGCAACAAAATGCGAACTGATAACGCTTTTGGAATGGCAGGGGCAGAGGGACTCGAACCCACGACCCTCGGTTTTGGAGACCGATGCTCTACCAACTGAGCTATACCCCTATTCCATGCGCTGGATTAATGGAGCAGTGACGCGGTTGCAAGCCACCAATGCAGCGTTGCGGGTCTTTTTTTTAACATGCGGCGCAGCAGGTCGCGCTGAAACATGCTAATTCAGAATTCGGACCATAGCCCCACACGCCATCCGGATTCGCGCCAGCCCCCGAATGTGCGGCTGTATCCTAGTGTCATGGAAAACCGTTCTGTTACATCGACCGCCGCCGAAACCGTCACGCGTGACAAGCGCGCCTCGTCCGTGAAAATCCGTCCTGCATCAACCCAACCGCGCAATCGGGGCCGAATGTTGACGCCAAGCTGCGCGGTCATATCGCGCTGGCCCTGCTCCATCCCGTCCGACAAACCTGCCGATGCCCCAACCCTTGCCCATGCAGCATAGCCGAGAGTATCAAAACTATGGCCCAGATGCGCGGCCAGCCGCACGCGGTCCCCGTTTTGCGGGGCATTATGCGCGACCTGCACTTCTAATGCGACAGGGGTTCGCACCATCACCTCGCCCAGATGCACGCGCAGAAAAACACTGCTGTGCAAGGGCACACCATAAAACCGCGCCAAAGGGGGCAGTTGTGCAGGATTGTCCCAGCCGGTTTGCTGTTCCACCTTGGCGCCAAGGGTCAGATGGTCCGACAATCCGTATTCCAGATAATGCCGGTGCGACAGACGGTCTGCACCGCCCTGTCGGTCCACCGCAATTTCACTGGAAAAAAACACATTCCCCGCGCCACGTGGCCACGGGCCGGCCAGTCCCGCGCCTGCGGACAAGGCGCTGATGGTCACAAACAGAAATATTGCATGACTTGCGTGGCGATATACAGACATATGCCCATCAACGCCAAAAATGGTTAACAACTGGTTACGACATGCGGCACGCCCCCACCATGGGACCGCGCTGCACACACGGCGGACAAAACTGCCCGCCGCCACTTATGCCTGCGGCAAAAACCCGCCCGATTGCCGTGCCCAAAGCCGCGCATAAAGCCCGCCTTCGGCCAGCAGTTCCGCATGCGTGCCCTGCTCCACAATGCGGCCTTCATCCATGATGATCAGCCTGTCCATGGCAGCAATCGTGGACAGGCGGTGTGCAATTGCAATCACGGTCTTGCCCTGCATCAGGCGGTCAAGCTGGCCCTGGATCGCGGCCTCAACTTCGGAATCCAGTGCAGATGTGGCCTCGTCCAGAATAAGGATTGGCGCATCTTTCAGGGCCACACGCGCAATCGCAATGCGCTGGCGCTGGCCACCCGACAGTTTGACCCCGCGTTCGCCCACATGCGCATCAAGCCCCTGCCGCCCCTTGGAATCAACCAGATCGACAATGAACCCGTCGGCTTCGGCCATGCGTGCGGCCTGCCAGATTTCCGCGTCGCTTGCGCTTGGTTTGCCATAGGCAATGTTGTCGCGCACAGACCGGTGCAAAAGTGCAGTGTCTTGCGTGACCATGCCGATGGCTGCGCGCAAACTGTCTTGTGTGACGGTCGAAATATCCTGCCCGTCAATCAGAATGCGGCCGGACCCCACATCATAAAAGCGCAGCAACAGGTTGACCAAGGTGGATTTTCCCGCACCGGACCGCCCCACAAGCCCGATCTTTTCACCCGGCGCAATCTGCAAATCCATGCCGTCAATGACGGCGGGTTTGCGCCCGCTGGCCAATGCGGGATCATAGCGGAAGGTCAGCTTGTCAAAGCGAATCGCGGCATTTTCCACCATCAGCGGTTTCGCATCGGGTGCATCATGCACCGCACGCGCCGCCGCAAATGTGGCGATCCCGTCGCGCACTGTGCCAATGTTTTCAAACAGCGCCGCGAATTCCCACATGATCCAATGCGACATATTCCCCAACCGCAAGGCCAGCGGGATGGCAACTGCCAGCGCGCCAAGTTCCACCTGCCCTTGCAGCCACAGCCAGATTCCCAGCCCCGTGACCGCGGCGGTCAGCAGCGCGTTCAGCACATTGACCGACACATCCTGCACCGCCACCAGCCGCATCTGGCGATAGACAGTCTGCAAAAACCCGTCCAATCCATTGCGCGCATAGGTTTCTTCGCGTGCGCTATGGCTGAACAGTTTGACAGTCGCGATATTGGTGTAGCTGTCGACAATGCGCCCCGTCATATCCGCGCGCGCATCTGCCTGTTGTTGCGCCACACGGCCCAAGCGCGGAACGATTACCCATAGCAGCGCGCCATACGCCATAGCCCATAGCAGAAACGGCAGCGCCAGCCACAGATCCTGCGTGGCCGCCAGCCACAGTGACCCCAGAAAATAGGCCACAATATACACAGCCACATCCATCAGTTTCATGGTCACTTCGCGCACGGCCAATGCGGTCTGCATCAGTCTGGTGGAAATGCGCCCTGCGAACTCATCCTGAAAATAGCCCATCGACTGGCCCAGCAACCAGCGGTGGCCCAGCCAGCGAATGCGCTGTGGAAAATTCGCCATGATCGCCTGATACATGACCAATGCACCAATCACGGACACAACAGGCAAGACCAGCAGTTGCAGCCCTGCCATTGCGCTCAGCCGCGCGCCTTCTTCGGCCAGAAAACGCTCGGGGCCAAGTTCGGTCATCCGGTTGACCAGCGTTCCCAGATACCCCAGCAGGATGATTTCAATCGCGGCAAAGATAATGGACAGACCCGACATGAACAAAAGCCACGGCAAAACACCGCGCGCATAATGCAGCACAAACCCCAGCATGGTTTCGGGCGGGCGCCGGGGCGCATCGTCAGGATAGGCGTTGATACGCCCTTCAAAATAGGAAAACAGCCGTTTCATCAGGTGCTCCGACATAGAAAAGGGGCATGCAGTGACCCGCATGCCCCCTGAAAATCGAAGCGGATCAGATGATTACTCGATGATTTTTGCAACGACGCCGGCGCCGACGGTGCGGCCGCCTTCACGGATGGCGAAGCGCAGTTTCTCTTCCATGGCGATGGGCGCGATCAGTTCAACCGTGAATTTCAGGTTGTCGCCCGGCATCACCATTTCCGTGCCTTCAGGCAGTTGGACCATGCCGGTCACATCCGTGGTGCGGAAGTAGAATTGCGGACGGTAGTTCGCAAAGAACGGCGTGTGACGACCGCCTTCTTCCTTGGTCAGGATATAGGCTTCGGCTTCGAACTTGGTGTGTGGCTGAACCGATTTCGGTTTGCACAGAACCTGACCACGCTCCACGTCTTCGCGGCCAATCCCACGCAGCAGCGCGCCGATATTGTCGCCCGCTTCCCCGCGATCCAGCAGCTTGCGGAACATTTCCACGCCTGTGCAGGTCGTGGTTTTGGTGTCGCGGATACCAACGATTTCAATCGAATCGCCAACATTGATCACACCACGTTCCACACGGCCGGTCACAACCGTGCCACGACCGGAAATCGAGAACACATCCTCGATCGGCATCAGGAAGGGCTGGTCAACCGCACGCTCGGGGGTGGGGATGTATTCGTCAACCGCGGCCAGCAGCGCACGGATCGAATTCTCGCCGATTTCAGGATCACGGCCTTCCATCGCAGCCAGAGCAGAGCCTTTGATGATGGGGATATCGTCGCCCGGATAGTCGTAAGAGGTCAGCAGTTCGCGGATCTCCATCTCGACCAGTTCCAGCAATTCCTCGTCATCGACCTGATCGACCTTGTTCATGTAGACAACCATGAACGGAATGCCAACCTGACGGCCCAGCAGAATGTGCTCGCGCGTTTGCGGCATGGGGCCGTCAGCTGCGTTCACAACCAAAATAGCACCGTCCATCTGCGCCGCACCCGTGATCATGTTTTTCACATAGTCAGCGTGGCCGGGGCAATCGACATGCGCATAGTGGCGCGCATCGGTTTCATATTCGACATGCGCGGTCGAAATCGTGATCCCGCGGGCTTTCTCTTCAGGCGCACCATCAATCTGGTCATAGGCGCGGAAGTCACCGAAATACTTGGTGATCGCAGCCGTCAGCGTCGTCTTGCCGTGGTCAACATGGCCAATCGTGCCGATGTTCACATGCGGTTTATTGCGTTCAAACTTTTGCTTTGCCATTGTTCGGCACCCTTTGTTGATGAGCCGCAGATACGACCCCGATATGACACGCGCGCCTGTTACTGAGTCAGGCGCAAAAAATCAAGCGCACATCGTCCGGAAAGTGCGATTGCGGGACAACCTTTTGCCTAGCTTTCGAATTCCGCAGGCGCCGCGCCGTCTTCGGCAATAATTTCTGGTTCGATCGCGCTGTCACGTTGCGGGAACCATTCGGGCTTGGACACCATCCAGCGTTCGATTGCGGCGACGGCATTTTCTGACAGGTTCTGCATCTGCTGTTCGGCAGACTGGGTCAGACCGGAACTGACGACAGTTTCGCCTGACATGCTTTCAAGCACTGTTATTCGGTGCGGCGTATCGTTCAGCTTGGTCTGCGCTTCGTCATCCCAGATAGTCACCCCGATAATCAGCACGGATTTGGGGGCGGCGACAATCGGTATTCCGGGAATCGCAAGCACATATCCCTGAACCGCAATTGCGACATGATAGAATTTATCCCCGTCATAGCGCCCGAAACGCCGCTCGATTTCCGAGGTCAGCGCAGTCTGCCACTGCTCTGGGGTCGCCCGACGCGATGCAGGACCGATTGTCGCGCTGTCGGCCACCACGATTGCATGACCAAGCCTGAAATTGCCCAGCTCGCCACGTTCTTCGCCCAATTGCGCCCCACTGGTGCATGCACCCAGCAACGCCAGCGCGGCCAAGACCCCCACAGCACGCGATTTCAAACCGGAAAGTTCCATATTCCGCACCCTATATCCATTTTTCCATGGTCTACCGTATTCGCGCAGATTGCGCAAATCCGCGCGACGCAAGGTAAAGTGTCAGGTAAAGTGGTTGTCACGGGGAAACCCGCGCGGGGCCATGCGTCCGGCACTTGCGCGCTTGCCCAGCCACTCGGCAAGGTTCGCTTCCAGACGGGTGCGCCCGGCAGGGTCTTTCCAGCTAAGACCGTTTTGCAGGGTCAGGGTTGTCAGGTCCGACAGCCCCCCATCCTTGTAGGATTGCAGCCTGACGCCCTTGCCCCGCACCATTTCCGGCAGTTCTGCCATCGGGAACACCAGAAGTTTGCGGTTTTCACCGACAACAGCCAGATGATCGCCATCGGCAAACCGGCACACATGCGCGCGCACACCGGGCTTCAGGTTCAGAATCTGTTTGCCGCCGCGTGTCTGGGCGATGACTTCATCGGCGGGAACCACAAACCCGTCCCCCGCACTGGAGGCAACGACCAGTCTGGCCCCTGCCCTATGGGTGAACAGATCCACAATTTCGGCCTCATTGGGCAGGTCAATCATCAGGCGCACAGGTTCGCCCATGCCCCGCCCGCCGGGCAGGTTCACCCCCATCAGGGTGTAAAACCGCCCGTTCGACCCGAACAGCACGATCTTGTCAGTGGTTTCGGCGTGGAACGCGAAACGCCCGTCATCGCCATCCTTGAACTTGAACCCTTGATCCAGCGCAACATGCCCTTTCATTGCGCGTATCCACCCCATTTTCGAGCACACAACCGTAATCGGTTCGCGTTCGATCATGGCTTCCAGCGGCACATCCTCGACCTCATGGCCTTCGGCAAAATCGGTCCGGCGACGGCCCAGATCGGTGGCTTTGCCAAATGTGCCCTGCACCTCGCGCAGTTGCGAACTGATCAGCTTCCATTGCAGCCGGTCAGATGCCAGCAAATCTTCCAGCCCCGCACGTTCGCGCAACAACGCGTCGCGTTCGCGCACCAGTTCCATTTCTTCCAGACGCCGCAAGGACCGCAGGCGCATGTTCAGAATTGATTCGGCCTGAAGCTCGGACAACTCTCCCTCGCTTTCGGGCGGGGACACATAATCGGCCTCGGATGTGGCGCGAACGAACTTTCGTGCCCACTGCTCTCGCATCAGGGCTGTGCGCGGGGCCTCGTCATAACGGATAATGTCAATCACGCGGTCAAGGTTCAGAAAGGCAATAATAAACCCTTCCAGAACTTCCAGACGGTGATCAATCTTGTCCAGACGGTGCTGGCTGCGGCGCTGCAACACATCGCGGCGGTGGTCCAGAAACGCGCGCAAAACTTCGCGCAAGCTGCACACCTTGGGCGTCAGCCCGTCGATCAGCACATTCATATTCAGGCTGAAGCGGGTTTCCAGATCGCTGTTCTTGAACAGCATCCCCATCATCAGATCGGGATCGACGCTGCGGCTTTTGGGTTCCAGAACAATGCGCACATCATCAGCCGATTCGTCGCGCACATCGGCCAGCAGTGGCACCTTGCGGGTTTGAATCACTTCAGCCAGTTTTTCGATCAGGCGCGATTTCGGCACCTGAAACGGAATTTCCGTCACCACAACCTGCCATTGCCCACGGCCCAGATCCTCGATCTGCCAGCGCGCGCGCACCCGTATGGACCCGCGCCCCGACTGATAGGCCGCAAGGATCGACGCGGCAGGTTCCACCACCACGCCACCGGTCGGGAAATCGGGGCCGGGAATCAGTTTGACCAGATCTTCATCCGGCAAATCCGGCGTGGCAATCAGGGCCAGACACCCCTCGATCAACTCATCCAGATTATGGGGCGGAATATTGGTCGCCATACCCACCGCAATCCCGCTGGACCCGTTCGCCAGAAGGTTGGGAAATGCCGCAGGCAGGACAATGGGTTCTTCCAGCGTTCCGTCGTAATTGGGCCGGTAATCGACCGCGTTTTCAGAAAGCCCTTCCAGCAGCGCCTCGGCGGCTTTGGTCATGCGCGCTTCGGTATAGCGCGCGGCGGCGGGGTTGTCGCCGTCGATATTGCCGAAATTCCCCTGCCCGTCGACCAGCGGATAGCGCACGTTGAAATCCTGCGCCAGACGCGCCATCGCGTCATAGATCGCGGCATCGCCATGCGGGTGGTAATTGCCCATCACATCGCCGGTAATCTTGGCGGATTTGCGAAAGCCCCCCGTGGGCGACAGCTTCAACTCGCGCATTGCAAACAGAATGCGCCGGTGCACGGGTTTCAGCCCGTCGCGGGCATCGGGCAACGCGCGGTGCATGATGGTGGACAGCGCATATTGCAAATAGCGCGATCCCAGCGCCCGGCGCAGGGGTTCGGCTACGGGGGCGCTTGCGTCTTTGGAAGTGTCGTCATCTTGTGCCATGATCCCGCAATAGCCCCAACTCTGGCACAGGTCCAGCCCTAGACGCGACAGACCGCCTGTTCACGCAAAGGTCGCTTGCGCGGCCCGACCGTCACGGTCTACCAAAGCACCAACACCTTGAAGATGGAGAATTCGCATGCGCCCGTTCCCGATTGTTATCTTGTGCGCTGGCATCGGTCTGCCAGCACTGGCCGACACCAATGTGCGGGCGGTCACGCTGTCGACGGCGGGTCTGGCCATGATAGAGGCACAAGCCAGCCTGTCGGGTGACGGGCTGGTGCTGCCTGTGCGGCGCACGGATATTGACGATTTTCTGAAATCCCTGCGCCTGTCGGGCGGTGGCAATGCGGTCCCCATGCTGACACTGACAGGCCCCGGCGGGCTGGAGGACAGTTTCGCCACCCTGCCCTTTGATGCAGATGCGCTGCAAAACCTGCGCGAGTTGATGACAGCCATGACCGGCGCACCCGTCACTGCGGCGCGGCGCGGAATTGACGTGCAGGGCCGTATCATGGGGGTGCGCGACGTGCCCTGCGCCACGGACGGACAGCAGGGCTGCATCGCGCTGGCATTGCGGACCAGCGCGGGGCAGATTCGCCAGATCTTGCTGGATGACGCCCTTGAGCTGACCTTCAGCGACGCCGCCGACAGCGCCGCTGTGGATCGCGGGCTTGATGCGCTGCGCGCCGCTGGTCAGGGGCAGATGCTGGATGTGCAGCTAAGCATGACCGCACCGGATGCGACGCTTGATGCGCAGGATATATCACTGGCATGGCTGCAATCCGCGCCGGTCTGGAAGACCGCTTGGCGGGCCGAGCACGGGCCGGACCGCATGGTTCTGACAGGCTGGGCCGTGGTCGAAAACGCCACAGGCCATGACTGGCGCGATGTGGACCTGACCCTTGCCACCGGCGCGGTGCAGGCGTTGCAGGTGCAGCTATATGACCGCCAGCAAGGCGCGCGCAAACTGGCAGACACGGCCCCGCCCGCGCTGATGGCAAGCGCGGCCATGGAACGCAGCGTTGCATTCGAGTCAGCCTATGACACAGCACCTGTCGCAATGGATGATGGCGACAGCTTTTCGCGCTTTACCCTGACAACCCCTGTCACCCTGAACGCGGGCGACATGATCAGCCTGCCCTTCTTGCGCGAAACACTGGAAGATGCGCGCCTGACGATCTATCGCGGGGGCACCGACGCGCAACATCCGATGATTGCAGTGGTCGTTGAAAACCCGCTGCCATTGCGCCTGCCTGCGGGCGTCATGACATTGTATGAGGACGGGCGCGGCCATGCGGGCGACGCAATGATCCCCGAACTGGCCCCCGGTGCATCGGAAACCGTGGATTTTGCGCGCGACACTGCCGTAAGTCTGCGCGAAGATGTGGCCCAGATTGAAACCGTGCAATCGGCGCGCATTGTTGATGGCGTCCTGATTGCCGAAGAACGGCTGGAGCAGCGCACCACCTACCGCATCGAAGGTGCGGCACAGGGCGCGCGGCAACTGACCATCGCGCACCCGCTGCGGCAGGGCTGGACCATCCAGACCGAAGGCGGCATATCGGGCCTTGATGACATGCGCTTTACAGTTGACGTGCCCGAAGGGGCGATGATGTCGCATAATGTGGTGGAGTATCGCCAGACACAGCGCCGTGTGGCCCTGCTGGATCTGGACACCGACAGCCTGAACTACTGGTCCGACCGCGTTGACGAGGGTGACACGCAGGCACTGCTGGCGCAGATGCAGGACTTGCGCGCCCAAGAGGCCAGCCTGCAACGCGACATCACCGGCCTGAAAGACACAGAAACAACCCTGATCGCAGATCAGGAACGGCTGGTCGGGCTGATCGTGCAACTGGGCGATGACAGCGCCACCACCCAAGACCGCCGCGCGCGTGTCGATGCGATTGATGACGCGATCGAGTCAGGCCGCACTGAGATCGCAGCCGCAAGTGAACGGCTGGACGCCATCAGATCAGACCTGCGCGCGCTGGTTTTGAATGCAGACTAAAGCGCTTCGGTTGTTCAACGACAGCTCGAAAGGCGATATTCTTGCGATTGGGGAAGTTACAAACCGAAAAACACCGGCCGCGCTTTGTGAATCTGCTTCAGTCGATGACGGGATTGGCCTGAAGCGGTCATCGGTGGGCCGTCCCGCGGCCTGCCGATTTCGCTGATGGTGACTCAATCCTTTGAAGTCAGGAGTATGCCGCCTGCATAAAGTGAACTTCACTGGCGTCGGACCGGCAGACCCCGACCCACCGATGGCGCGGGCTTTGTCCAAGTGTGAAGGGCAGCAAAAGGCCAGAATTACCTCCTCGCCTACCCCGAAAGGCGCGCGGCCAGTTCCTACCGTAACAGACGATGCGGCTGTAAGGCAGGGTCAGGCTTTAGGCCCGTCGCGGGACTCCAGCGCGTCAAGACGGGCTTTCAGCGCTTCATTCTCCTCGCGGGCTTTTTGGGCCATGGCGCGCACGGCGTCGAATTCCTCGCGCGTGACAAAGTCGCGGTCTGCCAGCCAGCGGTCCAGCAGGCTTTTCATTGCGGTCTCGGCCTCGGTGCGGGCACCCTGGGCCACGCCCATGGCGTTGGTCATCAATTGTGACATATCATCCAGAAAACGGTTGCGGCTTTGCATCTTGGCCCCTTCGGCATTTTGCTTTTATCCTATATGTGGTCTTGGCGCGCGAAACTCAAGGTTGACTTCTTGCGCAAGGCCACGTCACACAGTCGCACCATTCCACTTTCAAGGCGCTTGAATGACCCATCCGCTTGCCATCATGTTCCCCGACATCTCGCCCGTGATTTTCCAGATCGATCTGGGCAGTTTCACTTTCGCGCTGCGCTGGTATGCGCTGGCCTATATCGCGGGTTTCCTGCTGGGCTGGTGGATCATCCAGTCGCTGATGAAACGCCCGACACTGTGGCCCGCAGACACGGCCCCCCTGCCCGCAGCCAAGGTCGAGGGGTTGCTGACCTATGTGATTATCGGGGTCATTCTGGGCGGGCGTCTGGGGTTCGTTCTGTTTTACCAGACCGGCTATTATATGGCCTACCCTGCTGAAATCCTGCGCATCTGGGAAGGGGGCATGTCGTTTCACGGCGGGTTTGCCGGTGTGGTGGTCGCGGGTCTGGTCTATTGCCGCCGCCACGCGGTGCCGCCCTTGCAACTGGCCGATTCCATGGCGCTTGTGGCCCCCATCGGCATCGGGTTGGGGCGGGTTGCAAATTTCGTCAACGCCGAACTGTGGGGCCGCCCCACGACCATGCCCTGGGGCGTGGTCTTTCCCGGCGCGCAGGCGCAAAACTGCCCGTGGGACTGGCCGGTTGCCCTGTGCGCACGCCACCCCACCCAACTGTATGAAGCAGCCCTTGAAGGGGCCGTCCTGTTTGCCGTTCTCGCGTGGCTGGTCTGGCGCAGCGGCTGGCTGAAAACCCCCGGCGCGGTCACGGGGGTGTTTATCGCAGGCTATGGTCTGGCACGATTCACGGTCGAATTCTGGCGGCAGGCCGATGCGCAATTCATCAGCCCCGACAACCCATTGGGCCATGTTGTGACACTGGGTCAGGCGGGAATATCGATGGGACAGGTGCTGTCGCTGCCAATGATCGTCATAGGTCTGGCCCTGCTATGGCGCGCGCGCCGCGCATGACGGCGCTGCGTGACAGCCTGATCCGCCAGATCGCGGCGCAAGGCCCCATCACTGTGGCCGAATATATGACAACCTGCCTGTTGCACCCCCAACATGGCTATTACACCACACGCGACCCGTTTGGCGCGCAGGGTGATTTTGTCACAGCCCCCGAAATCAGCCAGATGTTCGGGGAAATGCTGGGGCTTTGCGTGGCACAGGCCTGGCTGGATCAGGGCAGTCCCGCGCCCTTCACGCTGGCTGAACTTGGCCCCGGTCGCGGCACATTGATGGCGGACATCTTGCGCGCAACCCGCGCTGTGCCGGGCTTTCATGACGCCGCGCGCCTGCATCTGATCGAGGCATCGCCGGTCTTGCGGCGCAGACAGGCGACAGCCCTGCCGGACCCGCAATTTCATGACAGCGCCGACACGTTGCCCGATGCGGCGCTGTTTCTTGTCGCCAATGAATTCTTCGACGCCTTGCCCATCCGCCAGTTCCTGCGCGCGGGCGATGGCTGGCGCGAACGCATGGTGGGGCTTCAGGGCGGAACGCTTGCCTTCGGGCTGGGGCCGGTCACCCACCTTGACGCGCTGGAACACCGGCTGGCTGACACGACCGAGGGGCAGATGGTCGAAACCTGCGCGTCTGCACCCCCTGTAATGGCGGCACTGGCGCGCCGGATCGCGCAGCATGGCGGCGCGGCGGTGATTGTCGATTACGGCGACTGGCGCAGCCGCGGCGACACGTTTCAGGCGCTGCACCAGCACGCGCCGGACGACCCGCTGGCCCATCCCGGTCAGGCCGATCTGACCGCGCATGTCGATTTCGAGGCATTGGCACGCGCAGCCCACCCCCTGCATGCGACAGCACTGACACCGCAAGGAGTGTTTCTGGAACGGCTGGGCATTACGCAACGCGCCCAGTCACTGGCCCGCACCCTTGACGGCGCGGCCTTGCAGGCACATGTCGCCGCGCATCGGCGCTTGACGCACCCGCAGGAAATGGGTCACCTGTTCAAAGTTCTGGGACTGCACCCACACGCGGCCCCTGCCCCACCCGGATTGGACCCATGACACTGGAGATACTGACCGCCGATTCACTTTCCCCGCTACGCCACGGGTTCTTTACCCGTCGCGGTGGTGCGTCATCGGGCATATTTGCGGGGCTGAATTGCGGGCCGGGGTCGTCAGACCAAAGCGAAACAGTGCGCACCAACCGTGCCCGCGTCGCACAGGCCATGGCGCTGCCCCCTGCCAGCCTTGTCACCCTCAATCAGGTTCATTCGGCCACGGCTGTCACCCTTGAGCAGCCGCTGCCCGCAGACAGCCCGCTGCCGCAGGCCGATGCATTGGTGACTGCCACACCGGGCATCGTCCTTGCCATTCTGACCGCAGATTGCCAGCCCGTGCTGTTTGCCGACCCCGAAGCAGGCGTGATCGGCGCGGCCCATGCAGGCTGGCGCGGGGCGCTGTCGGGGGTGCTGGAAAACACGCTGGACGCAATGGTGTCGCTGGGTGCCACGCGCGACAACATAAACGCAGTGATAGGCCCCTGCATCAGCCAGCGCGCCTATGAGGTAGGACCGGAGTTTCTGGAAGATTTCATGGCAGAAGATACCAGCTATGCACGGTTTTTCGCCAATGGGCAGGACGGGCGCTACCAGTTCGACCTGCCCGGTTTCGGCCTGCACCGTCTGCGCGCCGCAGGTGTCGCAGACGCGTGCTGGACCGGGCATTGCACCTATTCAAACCCGCAGATGTTCTATTCCTTTCGCCGCAGCGTTCATGAACGCCAAGCAGATTACGGCCGCCTGATTTCAGCGATACGCCTGTAGCGCCTGTTGTCTTTCCCCAAATAACACTGCCGCGCAGCCCGAGCGCGCAGACAGATTTCCCGATTTGATGATTTCACGCAGCCATATGCGAAATTCCTGCATCGCAACCACAATCTTGGCTTGCAATCCATTCGGACGTCACGCTACACGGCAACAGCCGGAGAGGTGGCCGAGTGGTCGAAGGCGCACGCCTGGAAAGTGTGTAGGCGGGGAACCGTCTCGAGGGTTCGAATCCCTCTCTCTCCGCCAGACATCAGTTGATCAATATTACCACTTATTTTCAACAGCTTAGAGGATACCCCTTTTCATCAGGACCCCCTATAGGACCCTCTACGGGACCCCCTAGCTAGTAACTCCCTGCCTCCCTTTCGCAACTGAGGCTAGACCTCACTCAATACCGAGCAGGAAATGTATTGACGGATTCTCTTTTTTCGAACTGACCTACATTGATCTGAAGTTCGTAGAGAGCATCAAGCGCAGCATATTGAAGTTGCCTAGACGCCGTTCATTTTCACGCATCTGCCTTTTGATAGAGCGCTGGAAAGTCGGGACGTTCTTGTTTGTGTCATAGAAGAACACTCCTCTACGTTTGAGCGCGGCGAAAAAAGGATGAGCATCTACGTGTCCATGAGGTGAGGGAAGCCAGTTTTTCTGATCTGCCTCGTAGGCAAGAAGCCACATACTGCCAGTGAGAGCATCGCTTGTCATAAACGTCTCCCAGAACGATGTGCTTATCGCTCCAGAAATTAATCCCATGTGCTTAAGGTCTAAAGTGATAAGTGCACACACTGAGTTCTCAACACTTAGCACAGGCTCAATGATACGCACTGGAATGCTCATTCTCAGACCCTTAGCAAGGAAAAGTGCCCAAGAAAGCTCACCATGTCTTCCAACCAAGGCTGTATTGGAGATAGTATCAAAGATTAACTTCTCTATGCGATCCATAGAGAGCGGGAATCCACGATAGCGCAAATTAATCAGAATCTGCGCGGCTGCGGGAAAACAGGTTGGATTCACACGCGCAGCCCTCACTACATAACTTTCAAATAGTGACGCATTCGCTTCCTGAATATGGACGGATCGAATTCTCTTAAGAGCAAAATCTAGCACATTTTGATCGCGCTTTCTTGCTGCATGAAAAAATGCCTTCGTAAAATAATGTCTAATATCATGCGCCTGCTCAGATACTGAAACCCTGAATCGATGCTCTCGTAGTTCAGAGGGCCACAGTTCGTCTATCGGGTCTATCGGATCAGATATTGAAGTTTTCTCATCATTCAATTCAAGTTCATACTCTGAGCAAGCTCTAGACAGCAGTGAAATCGCATCTTCTGCTTCACCCGCACCATCAAATCCTATAAACCAGTCGTCAACGTAACGAAAAACACGGTCTTTGGGAAAGTTAAAAAGACTAATAAGTTCACGCTCGACGCCAACCGCAATTATTTCAGCTAATATCCTTGAAGTATCCGGACCAATTGGAATCCCGATTGTCTGGTTATCTTGGCCCTTCCTGACAAGGGCATCCAAAGCACTTCCCAGCAACGTATCCATGACAGGGCGGTTATTGAGATTCGCCTTACAAAATGCTTTTGTATGTAAAGCCCAAGGCAGAGTATGGGTGTATATCGTCCCATAAAATCTCGAAATATCAGAAATCAAAATATGCTCGTATCTCGCCTCTGTATCGATTCGTTTGAGACTTATGAGATTGAAATCAGGCTTTGGAATCGCTCGAGAAGAATTCTCATATAGTATAGGCGAGTCTAGTGTGATTTTAGAGGTGCCAAGAAATTTTTTTATTTCAATCCAATCGTCAGCGATTCTCTTCAAAAGAAAAAGTTGTGAAATTGGATTTACTATTGCAAGTGTGCGCCTGCGTCTACCGACGCGTGGGTAAGAATAACTTTCAAACCGAGTCTTTGGAGGTTGATCCAGCGCAGACCATTCTCTATGGATGCTGTTTCGAAATCGCGCAAGTGTTTCGGTGACGAATGGTGGAGGTAACTCAGCAGGAAAGTATCCCTTCTCCAAGAGGACCTTAAAGCGTTCTGATTTGTTCATTCAGCACCAAATTCTAAAAACTTTTCGCTACCTTAGATGTAGATCACTAGCTTGTATAGTCCGGTATGCCTTTGCTTACCTTAGGATTGCCGTGCGCTATCGATGACCTTAAAGTTTGATAGCAGCATTTTCGAAACTGACTCGGGCATTTTGCAAAATTTCTGAACCCCCATATACGCTAGGGCGTCCGCGCCATTTCCCCCGTAGCCCCCTCATGCGCAGTGGGAAAACCCAAGGCACCACGGGCTACCCCAAGACCCCGCGCATCGCACGCACCTGCCAAGCGCCATCAGCCCCAGCCCAGCGTCCCGCCTGTCTCAATAGACCCTGCCCTAGCGAGTCGCCTCACTGATCGCCCGATGGTGTCTCATAAGAATACCCCTTGAACTTTCGAGACACTCGGGGCATAACGTCTAAGACTTCAATGAGACACAAGGGGACACTCATGGCAATCATCGGATACCTTCGCACCTCCACCCTCGACCAAACCGCAGGGCTTGAGGCCCAGCGCCGCGACCTTGAGGCCGCTGGATGTGAGCGCCTATTCTGTGAACAGGTTTCATCCGTAGACCTAGACGCCCGAGAGCGCCTTGCAGAGGCCCTTGAGTTCCTGAGGGAAGGCGACGTCCTAGTGGTGACGAAGCTGGACCGCTTGGCCCGCTCTGTGCGTCACCTACTGGACCTGCTGGACACCCTGACCGCCAAGGGGGCATCGCTGCGCATCCTAGACATGGGAATTGACACCAGCACCGCCACAGGCAAGCTGCTTCTGACAGTCCTAGGGGGCATCGCAGAGTTTGAACGCCAGATCATGCTGGAACGCCAGCGCGAAGGGATCGCCAAGGCCAAGGCGCAGGGGAAATACAAGGGCAGGAAGCCCACTGCCAAGGCCAAGGCCCCAGAGGTTCACAAGCTACACCAAGAGGGCCTCGGGGCCACTGAGATAGCCCAGCGCCTCGGGATAGGCCGCGCCAGTGTCTACAGGGTTCTTGCCCAAACAAACAGCGCCAGCGCCCCGACAAGCATCGCTCCGAAAAACAATGCCCGCTTAGCTCTTGGCCATTTGAAAAATTCCGACGGTTCAACAAACGTCGAGGGGATAGAGAGGTAGGGGTCTACATCCGGCGTGCACGTGACATCTGTTCTGTTTGGGAACACGTGTGGGAAGGCCATGACAAGGTGAAAGCCCGCACGATTCGTTTCAGGGTATTTAAGCTTTTTGTAGAACACAAAACGGCCATTAACAGGGCGCTGAAATAGTCCCTGAGCCGGAAGGCTGTCCCTTCATCAGGGCTGGGTCGGGGGATTGCGATGTCTGTCGGCGCGTTCGACATACGCGCCAGGTGCGGTTCTTCCGCGTCACACAGCCAGCAACCGGGGCAGTCTTGCGAGGTTGTTGGCGGCCATTGTCAGGATGAACCGCGACCGGACGCGATCGACGCCGCGATACATGGTCTGTGCCATGCCGCCGACGGTTTTCGCCCAGCCGAACGCCTCTTCAATTTTCTTTCGGTGCTTCTGGGACAGGGCGTAACCGGCATGTCGGGTGGTTCGGCCATCGATTGCTGAATATCTCGTTTTCTGGGCGATATGGGGCGTGACGCAGGCTTTGCGCAGGTCGGCAACGAACCCACCCGCGTCATACCCCTTGTCGGCCCCCAGCGTCATCTGCCGGGTCGATCCAGGGGAATGGCGATGAACCATGTCCAGGGCGGCCGTACGTTCGGCATGGCCGTCAGCCTGGGTCAGGTCGCCTTGCACGATCAGCCCACTCCGGTTCTCCATCAGCGCATGCCCGATGAAGCAAAGCATCGCCCCGGTGCCCCGGGGACTTCTTGTAAAGGCGCGCGTCCGGGTCGGTGGTCGAGGCGTGGGTGGCATTGGACCGTTTCTCGCCCTTGAAATCGACTTCGGCATTGCGGTGGGGTTTGGTGGTGCGGGGCATCGGGTCGGTCTCGGTTGGGGTCTCGGAAGGCGCGGGCTCAAGCGTGGCATCTGGGGCGAGTGGATCGCATGGCCCGTCATCGTCAGGCGGGGTGGTCTCTGCCTTCGGCTGGAAGCTCTTCATCGACGCCCAAGCCTTCACCAGCGTGCCATCGACCGAGAAGTGGTCGTCCGACAGAAGCGGCGCGACCTCGCGATGGGCCAGAATCGCCGCCATCACCTTGCGCGACATCTGCGTGCTCAGCAGCCGGTCGCGGTTCTTCGTGAAGACGGTCGGGACCCAGACGGGATCATCGATACCCAGCCCGACAAACCAGCGGAACATCAGGTTGTAATTCATCTGCTCCATCAACTGACGCTCGGATCGGACCGAGAACAGGAGTTGCAGCAGGCTGGCCCGGATCAGCCGTTCCGGCGGGATCGAAGGGCGGCCGAAATCGGTGTAAAGCGCCTCGAACTCGGCATCGAGACTGGCGAGCGCGTCATTCACCACCTGACGGATCTTGCGCAAAGGGTGCCGCACCGGAATGCGCTCCTCCAGATCAACATAGCTGAACAGCGACCCGCTCGTCCCGTCCGTCCCGCGCATCGTCACCCCCGCCGTTACAGTGCAAAGAGTGAATCATGTTCTCAAACCGCTGTCGAGACAGGACTATTTCAGCGGCCTGTTAAACTTCAGCCCAAACTCGCCGGTCTCGGGGTCGCATGAGTGCTCATATAGCGTGCTAATGCGGGATTCATTTTCCCCTTTGTAGCTTGATACCTCTAAAAGCGCCTCACTAGGTGCAGAACGATCTTGTTTTGCAATACCTGTTGCCAATCCTATCGCCCAGCCGAAAAACGCTAAGACTAGCGGTCCTACGCCAAAAACTATCATCAACCATTCGAACATGTTTGGCCACCTAACAGTATGCTATTCATCACTTTACACACAACTTGCCAGACTCTCGCAGCGCTGTCATCATCACACTTGACCAGCGCCAAGCTTTCCCCCATCCTGTGGGAGGCTAGTAGCCTATCCGCTAGCGTATCGTTTCCCCCGCAAACCGTGACACCTATCACATGAAGGGAAACACAATCATGACCATTAACTTCACACTGCGCCTGCCCCGCTTCCGTGGCCGCTTCCCCAGCTTCTCAGTAGTCCACGCGCCCCGCGCCCCACTTGAGCCGCCGCTATACTGCCAGCGCGTCCAAGGGGGCCTTGAGGTCCGCATAGGATCAAAGCTGATATACGCGGAGAGCCACGCAACGCACTGCTGAGGGGGCTTTCCGATACAGGCGGCGACTCCCCCCCCCTGCCTGAGGCCCTCAAGATTCTCAGTGGAGACTTGCGGGCCTCTCACGGCTTCCTACGCCCCGCTGGCCGCCTCAAACCAGACTCCTCCAAACGCTGCGCCAGTCACATTTCACAGGAAAGATGTGATCCAAACCGTCTTTTCGCAGGGCAGTCATTATTGTTTATTTTCAATATTTTAGGTGGCGACTGACAAAAGGGCATAGAAGTGAACAAAGGACCCCCGCGTTTACCATAAGTATAGCACCTTCATTCGGTCAGTTATTTCTCTGGGGATTCCTGAGTTCACCTAGGGTGTGACGTTAAGAAGGGGCATCCCCGCCCCCACCAAAGACCCACCACCTCAAGACAACCCCAAGGATATAGGCCTCAGAGCCTTGTCCACACACATGGCCCACCAAAGTGGTCATGATGAAAACCAAATAAGAAGGGACACTCCGCATGACGGACAAATCCCCCCTGACCGCAGAACGCTTGCGGCACCTCCTACATTATGACCGCCGCTCGGGTCTATTCACATGGAAAACCACCCGCGCCGGAAACGCGAAGAAAGGCAGCATCGCCGGGTCCTTGGGGTCCGACGGCTACGTCCGCATAAAGGTGGAAGGGACGCTATACACAGCGCATCGTTTGGCCTATCTATACGTCAAAGACCACTGGCCCCCTGCAATGGTGGACCATGAGAATGGCGTCCGCAGTGACAACCGATGGGATAACCTACGCGCCGCGACCCACCAACAAAATCAATTCAACAGAGCACCCAACAAGCGCAGCACTTCTGGGCGCAAGGGCGTTTCACTTTGCAGGCGCTCGGGGTTGTGGCAAGCCCAAATCTCTGTGAATGGTCGGAACCGCCACCTTGGGCGCTTTAAGTGCCCTGAGAAAGCTGAGAGAGTCTATCAGGACGCCGCCAAGGCTTTGCACGGGTCTTTCTACCACCAGCCCAGCGTCGCCTAGCATCCATTCAAGAAAGCCATCGGGGTCTGAACAACCCTCAAGGCTTTGGCAGCCTGACCGCCTCGACACAGGCCCGCCGCTGATCATCCAAGGCCGCGCCCTTGTAGGTCCCGAACGTCATTCCCTGCACCTTGTGCCCCACCACTTCCGAAATCGTGTAGGCGGTGAAGCCCCGCGCCCCGAGTTCCCCCAAGGCCCTTTCAGCCTCTGTGATGAACCAGCGCCGGAAGGAATGGAAGTTGACCCGCGACCGCCTGACCCCTTGCACATTGTCTTTGACCCCCAGTTTCTCTCTGTATCGCTTGAACGCCTTCACCACTACGTTGTTCCGCTGCTGACTGGGGCTTGCATCCGGCCCCAAAGGGGGAACCTCAGGGAAAAGCCAATCTTCCCCCGCCTTCCCTTCGCACCGCCGCGCCACCATGGCGGCAAGTTCTGAATGTATCGGCACCCGCCGCGCCGCAGGCTCTGACTTCTGAGGCGGGATTAGAAACACCCCGTCCTGACAATCCCTGACCCTGAGTTCCACCAGCGCCCCCAGCCGCGCCCCTGTGAGAGCCGCAAGGCGCATCAGGTCCGACAGGTAAGCTTGAGATGGCTGGCCGTAGATCAGCTTGCGCATTTCCTCCGTGGTGAAGGGTCTTTCCTTGGTTTCTTCTTTCTGTCTCGGGGCCTCAAGCTGCTGATTGTCCCAAGGGTTGCTATCGGCATAGCCCCGCTTGATCATCCAGCGCCAGTATTGGCGTAGGCAGGACAGGTAGCCGTTCATGGTCTTTGCGGTCCACCCTTGCGCCTCTAGGGTTTCACCTATGAACGCCCCAGCCGCTTTACGGTCCAAGCCCTCAATAGCCGCCCCGCCCTGCCTGTCTCGCTGCCATGCCTCAAGCAAGGCCATGATCCGATCATACTTGCCCCATGTCTTTCCCTGCCAGTTGTCCGCCTTCTGTTTCCTGAAGGCCGCCTCAGGGACCCTAAGCGGCGTTCTCTTGCCCCGTGCCACCTCTGTAAACCGCTGCGCCTTGCGCATCCTGACAGGATCAAATTCCGGCCCGCCGTGACTATTCACGCGGACGGGCGGACCCGCCAGCGCCTCAGCCTCAGCCGCAATTTGAGCGTCTACAATGTCCCTCGCAGAATAGCCTTGCCCGTCTGGGGCTTCCGTCTCATCTGAGGCCGCTGCAACCTGCCCGCGATAGTCCAGCGCCAGCGCATCAAGCGCAGGGTCCCCAGCCTTCCCTTGCGCCACCGCAATCTGACCCTTGAACCGCGCCACGACAGGCCACTTAAGCCTGTTGGCTTCCTCTAGGCTATCAGTGCCCAGCGATTGCTTGAGCCGCGCCGTTCCTATCACATCGCGGGCATCCGCTGGCACCTTCACAGACACCCGCCACTTGCCGCCCCCCATTTGCTCAAGGTATTGTCTATCTAGCTTCGCACCCATCGGGTCCCCCTACGGGACCCCCTATAGGACCCCCTACGCCCAAACCTAACACACTGATTTACAACAATTCAAGGACTTATACTCCTTTCGGCGTAGTGTCCATCTCTCTCCGCCATTTTGAAATCTTAGACATAATCGTTTATTTGCGGTGCGTTAACGACCGCATCTTGTCATTTCGACGTCTACAGGACCCTTCGGCAGGTATTCTCCTTGTGAACTTGCGATCCTGCCCTGATAGGTGCTGAAATTCCTGACGGTTCATATACGCCAACGCGCCCCGGGGCCACGCGGTTGGGGCCAGCGGCATCAAACTGTCATCTGCACGGATGCGGGCGCTCTTTTCTTGCCAAGAACCGAATTTTGCGGCACATCACCAACACTGGCCGCCAAACTGGCCGCAATACCAAGGTGAAGGTCTGATCATGCGTCATATAGCACTGCCTGCGTTGTTCGCGATCCTGTTTGTTGCCGGTTGCGCCAGCGGCGTAGGCGAGCGCGCGGTCGTCGAGGGTGCGGGGGCGGAGTTGTTGAAACTGCGGGCGGGTCCGGGGTTGGGCTATAACATCATTCTTGGCTTGCCCGATGGCACGGTCGTTTCGCGGCGCAACTGCGTGACCGAAGTGGGGCAACGCTGGTGCCGTGTTGCGCTATTTTCTGCACCGAGCGTAAGCGGATACGTGTCAGCAGACTACCTCTCCAGACCCTGAGCCTGCCCTGCCCTTGGCCATTCTAGCGAAACCGATCACAGGTGCCGGTTCTGGTGTTCAGGGTGCGCGCTGGCTGGCCGTCAAAGGCAGCCCCCCACGGGCCGCCGCTATATGCACGGCCAAGCGCTGCCTGATCATTCAACCCTGAATATTGACGGTTTGTCCCTGACATCAGCGGCGATGGGGTTCCGGTTGTCCGGCATGCTGCCGCTACATCCGGACAGATTGCGCAACACTATCAAGGTCTTTGATTAAATATCCTAGCGACTTTATGCAAAATCAACTACTGAACAAGCCAAACTGGTAATGAGAGCGCCATATCTATGACGAAACCGCAGAAAGATGAAAAACAGGCAAGCACAATCGTCCACCACGGCAAACGCTTGCGCCATGCGCGGCTGCTGAAGGGCTACACCCTCAAACAGCTTGCGGATATTGTAAAATGTTCCGAAAGCATGCTGTCCAAACTGGAAAACAGCCGGCTTTCGCCATCCCTTGCCATGTTGGGCAGAATATCTGCGGCGGTGGATGTGCCGGTGCCTGATCTGCTAATTCAGGACGGGGATTACAGCCCGGTTGATGGTGTGACCCTGTTTCCAAGCAGTCGGTTTGAAATCCAGCCGGGGGATGACATGCTTGATGTCGCGTTCAACCGTATCCTGCCGCTGGACCGGTCGGGGTTGTTGCAGGTGAACATGCTGCATATCCAGCCCGGCGCCGAGCAGTCGCGCACGCTGGCCCATGAGGGAGAGGAATTTATCTTCGTTCTGGAAGGGGCGCTGGATGTCATCATCGAAGACCGTCAGTATAGCGTCGCCGCGTCCAGCGGAATATTCTTCACCTCTACGATGAACCACCGCTATGCCAATAACGGTGACACGGTCGCACGGGCCTTTTGGGTGAACACGCCGCCTACGATGTGACGGGGTGCGGCGTGTTTGCGCGTTATTCCGTTGCGGCGGCTTGCGCGGTGATCCCGGACAGGTGGTCGACCACTTCATCCACGGCCATGACATCGGCGTATTTGTGATGCAGATCAAACAGGTTGATCTTATGGATCAACTCATGCCTGTCAAAGGTGCATTCCTCGACAAGGCTGACCTTGAACCCGTTTGAATAGGCATCGACACAGCTTGCCCTGACACAGCCTGATGTGCTTTCGCCGCAAACGATCACGCTTTGCACCCCCAGCTTGGTAAGATGCGAAATCAGCGGCGTCCCTGCGAAAATACTGGCGCGTTGTTTACGGATAATGACATCGCCATCCTGCGGGGCGAAATCGTGCCATATCTGAAAATCCGACGCGCGGCGCGGGGACATTTTGCGCCGCGTTGCACTGACATCTTTCGGCGCGGCCATCGGGGCTGTGTCACCGGTGCAATAAATAACGGGAATACCTGCCGCGCGGGCAGCGGCGATAAGCTGGCGGGTCGGCGCAATGGCTTGATGCGCGTAGATACCGCAACTGCTGGGATAGGTATCCTGCAAGTCCAGCGGTGAAACCGGCCCACCCTGATAGGCAAGGTTGTAAAGGTCGATCAGCAAAAGTGCCGGGTTCGGCCCGACAGAGGTTGCGCGCGTGTAGGGCGCGTAAATTTCAAGCAGGTCATCGGGAACGACATCCTTCCATACATGGTCTTCAAAACGATCGGGTGTCATGGGGTTCTCCTGTCGGGTGCGGGACGTGGATGCGCCACCGAACTGCATTTCGATGGCGCGGTTTTCGCTATTCGGCAGCCTTTGCCGATATGCCCATACCAGAGGGCAGCTCGAACATACCGGCGCGCAGCCCCTGAAGATGCGCGGCAACCACATCGCTGTGATAGACATTCGCGTATTTGGCATGCATGTCGCACAGATTGATTGCATGACTGGACTGCGCACGATCAAAGCAGCCATCCTCGACCACAGTGACCCGGAAGTTCAGCGAGAAGGCATCAAGAACCGTTGCGCGCACACATCCTGATGTTGTGGTTCCCGTGACAATCACACTGTCACAGCCCAACAACTGAAGGTAGGAATGCAACGGCGTTCCGGCAAAGCCAGAGGGTTTTTGTTTCAGCACCACGATATCTTGCGGGGCCGGGGCAATTTCGTCGACGATATCATTGCCATCATGGCCATGGCTGGTGGTCATGGGGCTGGCATCTTCGCTACGGCGGCTGTTCTTCCACGACCAAGACCCGCTGTCCCAATTGTCAGCGCGGCGGGTGCCCGTGGTGTAGATGACGGGAACCCCCTTGCCACGGCACAGATGAATCAGGCGTTGCAGCACTGGCATCGCCTCCCATGCATCTTCACCGCAGGATGTGCGCCACGTCTTGATGCTTTCCAGAATGGGAACAGGTTTTTCATCGCAAAAGGCGTAGTTCACATCGATGACCAGCAGCGCAGGGCGCTTGCCCCATTCAGCGGTCGCCCCGAAACCCGATGCGTCAAATACAGCCTTGTCGCGGTCGGTCAGAAATTTGTCCCAGATACGTTCAGTCATGTCATCTCTCCTTGGTTGAAACGGGTGTCAGAAGTTGGTGGTTCAGTGAATTGCCCTGCGTTGTCGCGACAAAAGGATGAAGAAAAGCGCGCAAACCCCTAAAAGTGCAGCGTTAATTACCAGCCCACCGGTATATCCAAGCGCATAGCGTTCCACCAGAAAACCCAGCGAAACGGGGCCGACCAGATAGCCAAGATCACCCGCAAAGCGCATGATCCCCATGGCCGGGGCCTGCTGGGATTCGGGCACGACATCAACGGCATAGGCTGCGACTGCGGGTCCGCTGATGCCAGTGGCCACCCCCATGCCCAGCATTGCCGCATAAAACAGCCATGGCTGGTCCGAGATCACGATCATCACAAGCGACGCTGTGACCCCCAGCAATGACACGAAAATCAGCCGCGGGCGGCGCACGCGGTCCACCAGCCACGCAGTGACCGGCAAGATCAACAATGTAGCGAAGGCCGACAGCGTCAGCGCAAGGCCAATCTGTTCGGGGCTGAAGGCAAACCGTTCGACCACCATCAGCGGGATCATCTGCCATTGTCCGGCAGTGCGCGTCAGGAAAACACCAAAATTGACCAGCAGCACGCAGGCAAAGGGCAGGATCAGCAACAACCGCAACGACGAATGACGCGCGGATTGCGCCGTTGCCTTGACGCGGCGGGCATGCATTTCAGCCATTTGTGCGGCGGGAAAGCGCAGCAATACCACAGCAGTGGTTGCCACACCGACACATGCGGCCACCCAGAACGGCCCGGCCAGACCGAAAAACCCCGCAGACACCCCGCCCACACTTGGCCCGAAGGTTGCGCCGATCAGCATTGCGCCCTGAAACACCGACATAATCTTGCCCCGGCTGCGCCGGTCACTTTGCTGCGCGCAAAAAATTGTGGCGGCGGTCATGAACAGGCCCGACCCCACCCCCTGAACCGTGCGCCCGACCAGCACCGAGGTATAGTCGCCGGCGATCGCCCCCATGAATGACCCTGCCGCACATAGCAGCGGCCCCGCCCAAAGCAGGCCAAAAAGCCCGAAGCGCTGCGCAAGATGGCCCGCTGGTATATCTGCGCCAAGGCGCCCGACTGCAAACAGCGTGATCATCAAACCGATCTGCATGTCGGACACGCCGAACCCCTGCGCATAGCTGGCCATCACCGGCGTCAGCATGCCAAACAGCATCATATGCGCCGCAACTGCGATCAGTATGACCGGCAGCGCGGGCACGGAACGCAGGACTTCCGCCCAGCTTGCAGGGGCCTGACCAATGGGTTGCGAGTCAAGAAGGCTCATAGGATGTATCCACCGGTCATTCTGCTGGCTCTTTCGGGGGGGGCGCGCCATGTTTGGGCGCGCGCGGTGCTGCGGCGCACATATGTTGCAAAGCCTACCAGAACCCCCACAAGCAGCGCGCCCCCGCCCAGAAACGCCGCTGTCAGACCCAGCAATTGCCCCACAAGGCCGAACATCACGGGGCTAAGGATCTGCGCAAAGCGGTTTACCAACAGGCGCAGGCCCATCAGCTTACCGCGCTGCCCCTCGCCAATGGCATCGACCATGATCATGATGCTGACCGGCAGGTTAATGCCCACAGCCGCGCCCATCAGGGCCACAAGCGCCAGCATTGTGATCGGGTCTGCTACGGCCAGCGGCGTCAGAACCACGCAGCCCGCTGCAACCACGCCCGCAGTGGTCAGGATTGATTCCAGCGAAAAGCGCGACATCAAATAGCCAAGCAGGAACCGCGCAAGCATGCCCGACAGCCCCTTCAGCGCAATCGCGACCGAGATCAGCATCGTCGCATAGTCGTTCTGCGCCAGATAAAGCGGCAGGAAACTGATATACAAGGACTGGATATACATGATCAGGAAGGTGGCGGTCAGGCCGAACTGCACGGCCCTGTGCCCGGCCAGGGAAATACCGCTGCGATAGCTTTGGGTGATGCCTTTCATCGTCATGACATCGCGGGGCGAAATCTCGATCTCCTCAAGCTTGGGGTGCGGATAGTGGCGTGCGATCCAGATAAACGCCCCCATCAGGGCCAGCGTTGCGGCGGCGGACGTGACAAACGCCATGCGATACCCTTCCAGCGGGACAGCCGCGGACGAGATTATCAGCCCGCCAATCACAGGGCCGACCATTCCGCCTGCCGACATCCACATCGCATAGCGCTTGATCGCATCATTGCGCTTGTCGCGGTCCCCGCCCTTGGACACCAGCACCTGAAAGGACGATGCCATGATGATGATCGCTGCGCCCAAAAACACCTGCGACAGCGACAGCAGCACCAACCCGGTTGCAAAAATCGTGCACAGCATCGACGCCAGAAGCGCTACACTGCCCACCTGCAACATGCGCACCGGCCCGATTGAATCGATCATCTGGCCGGACGGAAGCGCAATGAATATAGGCAGCACAGCGCGCAGCGTCACCATGGCGCCGATGGCAAAGGTGGATGCACCAAGTTCTGCCGCATAAAGGGTAAAGAAAGGGTTGGCCATTCCCACGATGGAGAAGAAGATAAACCCGCCGAACACACCGAAATTCGAAAAACGATCACTTTGCATAATGACAAGCGGCCTCGCGGGTTTTCATGGGTTGGCGCAAAACGGGCTTTTCGATGCGGCACCGGTCAGTCACGATCGGGCAGCGCGACGCGAATGCACATCCTTTGGGAATATCAAGCGGGCTTGGCAATTCGCCCTTTAGCTGTATGGGCGCGCGTGCGGCCTCTGTCACGGGGTCGGGCAAGGGCACGGCATCTATCAGGGCCTTGGTGTAGGGATGCGCGGGACGGTCAAACACTTCGTCTGCCGGTCCATATTCGACCACTTCACCCAGATACATGACGGCAATGCGATCTGCGATATACCGAACCGTCAGCAGATCATGCGAGATGAAGATAAACGCGATCCCAAGTTCTTCTTTCAGGTCGGCGAGTAGGTTGATGACCTGCGCGCGCACCGATACATCCAGCGCCGAGGTCGGTTCATCCGCGACCACGACCGACGGGTCGAGGGCAAGCGCACGGGCAACCGCCACGCGCTGACGCTGCCCCCCCGAAAGCTGGTTGGGGTAGCGGTCCAGATGCGCGACTTCCAGACCCACCTGATCAATCAGACTGCGCACACGTTCGGCCCGCGCCTGCCTGTCGCCCCAACGCTTGACGATCAGCGGCTCTTCGATAATCGCATGAATGCGCATTTTCGGGTTGAACGATGACGAAGGGTCCTGAAACACCATCTGCGCCAGCCCGTCGATGAATATCTCGCCCGATGTCGGTTCTTCCAGACCAAGCAGCAGTCGGGCCACGGTGCTTTTTCCGCAGCCACTTTCGCCGACGATGCCCAGTGTCTCGCCTTGCTGGACCCGCAGGGTCACGCCATTGACGGCCTTGACCACCTGCGCGGGCTTGCGCGAGAACAGGCGCGTGCCGCTGCCGGTGAACTGCTTGGTCAGCCGGTTGATTTCCACCATTGTGCGGTCGCGCAAGGGCCGGTTGGTATTGCGCCGCACCTGCCCCGAACATTCCGGCCGCGGCACACCTGCCAACCCGTCGGGCTGCCAACAGGCCGCAACATGGCCCGCGCCGCGCGGCGTCAGGTGGGGCGCATCCTGCGCGCAGGTTTGAATTGCGGCTGCGCAACGATCGCGAAACGCGCAGCCCTTGGGCGGGTTCTTCATATCCGGTGGCATGCCCGGTATCTGCGGCAATCGCTGATGACGCAGCGCGGTTGTGCTTGGGATCGTGCTAAGCAAGCTTTGCGTATAGGGGTGCGACGGTTTGTGGAAAATGTCGTGCACCGTGCCGAATTCAACAATCCGGCCCGCATACATCACGGCGACCTTGTCCGCAAAACGCGCCACCAGCCCCAGATCATGGGTGATGAACATCATTGCCGTGCCGGTTTCGGAAATCAGCGTTTTCATCACATCGACGATCTGCGCCTGAATCGTCACATCAAGGGCTGTGGTCGGTTCATCCGCAATAAGAAGTTTGGGCCGGCATGACAGCGCCATTGCGATCATCACGCGCTGGCGCATGCCGCCACTCATCTCGAAGGGAAAGGCCTCCAGCCGGCGTTCGGCGTCTGGAATACCTACCTTGTCAAGCCAGTGAATTGCCTCTGCCCGCGCCTTTTCACGGCCAAGGCCAAGGCTGCGCATGATCGGCGGGATCATCTGCTTGCTGATCCGCATCACCGGATCAAGCGACGACATCGGGTCTTGAAAAACCGTGCCGACCTCGCGCCCGCGCACGGCATTCAGCTGCCCTTCGCTTAAGGTGCACAAATCACGGCCATTCAGCAAGACCGTCCCGCCCGCGACCCGTCCCGGATAGGCAAGCAACCGCAGGATCGACATGGCCATCGCGCTTTTGCCAGAGCCGCTTTCGCCCACGATGGCAACCCGTTCGCCTGCATGAACCGTGAAGCTGACCCCGTCAACGGCTGTCACCGTGCCACTGTCGGTTCCGAATTCTGTGCGCAGATCGCGCACATCCAGCAGGGGCACATCAATTTCGGCTTGGAAGGTCATGGGTTTGTCCCTTGCGTGACTGGGGAATACTGGGGGTATTACTGGGTTTCTGTGGGGGGGTTACTGACGTGAACGCGGATCAAGCGCTTCGCGCACACCGTCGGACAGGAAATGAAAGCTGATGGCGATAGCCAGAATAACAACGCCCGGCAGGGTCGATATCCACCAGGCCTGTTCCAGATAGGTCTGCCCGTCGCGGATGATATTGCCCAGTGAGGGGACAGGCGGCATGATCCCCAGCCCCAGAAAACTAAGGCTTGCTTCCACCAGTATTGCATTGGCGGCAGCGATGCTGGCCGCAACCAGCATGGGGGCCACAGTGTTGGGCAGTATATGGCGGCTCATCAGCCAGCTTTTGCGCGCCTTGACCGTGCGCGCCGCATCAATGAACGCACGGCTGCGCAACGACAGCACAAGCGAGCGCTGAAGCCGGATGAAACGGGGCACATCCGCCAGCGCGATTGCCAGGATCACAGGCACCACACCTGTGCCCATCACCGCCACCAGCCCGATGGCAAGCAGCAGTGACGGAAACGCCAGAAAAATGTCGACGATGCTCATCACCGTACGATCGACAATTCCGCCCAGAAACCCCGCCAATGTGCCAAGGATCATCCCGGAAACAAGTGCAAGCAGCGCCACACTTAGGCCCACAAAAAGCGATATCTGAACCCCCGAAAGTGTCCGTGCAAGGATATCGCGGCCCATTCTGTCCGTCCCGAAGGGATGGGCCAGTGACGGCGGCTGCATCATTGCCCTAAGGTTGGTTTCCAGCGGGGCCTGAAGCGGCAGCAAGGGGGCAAATGCGGTCAGCAGCAAAATCGGCACAAGGATAACCAGCGCCAGCCGTGCCTTGCGGTTGCCCAGAAACCGGCCTTTGCCCATCCGCAACAGCCACGCTGTCGCAGGGGCTGCCATGCCGGGGCTGGCGGGGGTGTTGATGGTGTTTTGTGTCATTGTCCCGTTCCGTTCCGTTCAGAATTTCACCCGCGGGTCGAGCGCCCGGTAGACGATATCGGTGATGAAATTGATCCCGACAAACAGCAGCGCATAGAAAACGATCAGGGTCTGAACCATCTGATAATCGCGACTGTTGAGGCCGTTGATCAGCAAGTTCCCGATACCGGGAATGGTAAAGATGAACTCGACAATAACTGTGCCATTCAGCAGGTTCCCGAAACTTAATCCGATCACCGTAACGATGGGCAGCGATGCGTTTTTCAGCGCATGACGGAACAGAACCCGCATTTCCGACCAGCCCATGGCGCGGGCGGTGCGCACATAATACTCGCTCAGCACCTCAAGAACAGCGGTGCGGGTTATCCGCGCCATTGTCGCCATCTGCGTTACCGAAAGCACCAGAACCGGCAGCGCAATACGCTTTAGAAAATCCATCGGCGCATCGAAGCTGACCGTGCCACTGGCGGGAAACCAGCCAAGGGTAAGCGAAAAGATCAGCAAAAACACCAGCGCGGTCCAGAAAGACGGCATCAGGTCCAGCACCATCGCAGTGCCGGTGATCAGGTTATCCAGCCCGTTCTGCCCGCGATGCGCCATCAGCGCCGCAAGCGTGCCCAGAGGGATGGACAATGTTACAGTCAGCACGATTGTCAGCACCGCAATACTTAACGTGACAGGCAGCGCACGCAAAAGCAGGTCGGCCACCGGCAACCGTGTGGTGATCGTCACCCCGAAATCGAAAGTGACGAGTCCCTTGATATAAATCAGGTATTGCGACAGCAGCGGCGCGTTCAGCCCCATCTGCTCGCGCAGCAATTCCAGTGCTTCGCCTGAAATTGCATCCCCGGCCATGGCAGATGCAGCATCACCGGGAATGAACCGCAAGGTGAAGAAAACCAGCGTCACGACACCAAACACCGTGAAAAGAAGCTGTGCAAATTTCTTTAGGCTGTATTCAACCATGACCAGAGACCCCTTCAGCTTGTCGCGATATCAACTTCGAAGAAGTTGACTTGCGCCAAATAGTTGGGCTGAACGCCGGTGACAGTCGGCTTGCCGGGCCAGTAGACATTGTTGGCATAGCTGGGCAGATAGGGAAGTTCCGCCATCACGATCTGTTGCAGGCGTTCATACAGTTCAAAGGCAGTGTCGGGATCAACTTCTGCGCGCGCGGCCTCCAGCAACCCGGTGACCTCGGGGTTGTCATAACGTGCCCCGTTCAACCCGCCCGGTGCCTTGTTGTCCGGGTGCAGATAATTGAACAGGATCATATCAGGGTTGATAGCAGGCAACAGGCGGGTCGCCATGTCAAACTCGCCCGCGTTCCGGCGCTGGTTGAAGGTCGGCGTGTCGACAAGTTCCATGGTCATGGTGATGCCCACCTGCGACAGGAAGTCGATCTCGAATTGCTGAAGTTCGGTGACACCCTGCGCGGATGTGCCCAGATGCCGGAAGCTAAGACCATTCCCATAGCCAGCTTCGGCCAGCAGGGCGCGGGCGCGTTCAGGGTCATATGGATATTTCGGAATATTGTCCGAATAGATGGACATCCAATCGGGCATGATCGACGCGGTAGGCTGGGTAAGCGACGGAGAGATCGCATTGCAGATCGCTTCATAGTCGATCGCATGGGCAATCGCGTGACGCACCCGCGCATCGGCGAACGGCTCGAAGTCAAGGTTCATGACCTTCAGCGCCACGGCGTAGTTTTCCGCGACATTCATACGAAACCCTGCCGCTTCAAGGATTTGCAGGTTTTCTTCGCGGTTGGAACGCATGACCAGATCCACCTCGCCATTACGCAAGGCGATGGTCGCGGTGGATTCATCTTTGATAATGCGGAAATGCAGCGTCTCGATAGGTGCTGGCCCGCGGAAGTAATCTTCGTGCCGCTTCAGGATGATCTCGGAGTTTACGTCAATATGATCAAGGTAATAGGGACCAGTGCCAACAGGATTCCAGCGCACCTGACCGTCCGCATCTTCTATGGCGCGCTTTGAAACGATCTGGCCCTGATGATAGTTCGCAACCGAATGCAGAAAGTTGCCATTTGGCGCATCGAGTTCGATGACCAGCGTATAGGGGTCAGGTGCCTCCATCCGGGTGATGCCTGCAAGTTGAGATGCATAGGGAGAGGCTGTCGCAGGGTCCAGGATCCGCTCAAAACTGTAGATCACATCCTGCGCTGTCACTTCACCATATCCCTTATGGAACATGACCCCTTCGCGCAGCTTGAACTCCCATGTGATGTTGTCTTCGGTCACCCAGGATTCAGCAACATCGGGGATGATCGCGCCGGTCTGGCTGTCATAGCTGGTCAGCCCCGAGAAGATGTTGAAGGCGATGTTCTCATTCTCGATCCGAAAGATATTCGCCGGGTCAAAACCTGCCGGGTCATCATAAAACCGGATGTTAAGCGTCTTGTGATCACCCGATGCAGCACGCACAATGCTTGGCAGGAATGCTGTGGCCGCAAGAGAAGCCGAAAACTGGCGCCGTGTAATTTTGGGCATTGGAACTTCCTTTTCGTGATAGCCCCTGACCGGCCGCCCCGCGCGACCCTCGGGCCACGGCGGAACGGCCGCACAGATCAGGCGGATTTGCGTATTGGCTCGGACGATGTGTCGCTGACGGTCGATCGCAGGTAATCGATGGCCATGTCCCGTGTGACGACATCAGCGTATTTCTGATGCATGTCGTAGAGGTTCATGAAATGCGACGCTTCGGTGCGGTCATAAACGCATTCCGACACCACACCCATCCGGTAGCGATGCGTTGCACCATCCACCACCGACGCGCGCACGCAGCCGCTGGTCGATTCACCACAGCAAATCAAGGTATCGATCCCCAGCGCAGTCAGGTGGAATGCCAGTGGCGTGCCCTGAAAGGCAGAAGGTGCGGTTTTCTCGATGACCACTTCGCCGGCAACAGGCTTGAGTTCATCTACAATCTCACTGCCTCTTTGCTGCATCTCTGCCGAAAGCTTCGAGGGACCGCGCTTGCGGTGAATCCATGGTTTGATTCCACTTTGCAGCCCCTTGATGTGAATCACCGGAATGCCGTATTCACGGGCGGCTTCCAGCAACGGCACCGTCATGTCGATTGCCGCCCACCCTTCAAGCCCCATAGAGCCGGGCCAGGTTTTCATCGATTCAAAGATCGGCTGACGCTCAAGGCCAACCACACTGTAATACATATCGATCAGCAACAGGGCGGGCTTTTCGCCAAATCCACTTGGCTCGGTTTTACCCCAGAGCTTGTCATGTTGCTGGTCACGTTCGGAAAGGAACTTTCCCCATCCATAATCCTGTTTCATTTGTCATAGTCCTTTCTTTGGGTCCGCTAGGCAGTTCAGAAAGCGCCGGACAAGATACTTAAAGTTAGGTTACAAAATGTTTTATTTCAGTATCTTATATAATTCCAAAGATCTGAACCTGTCGGTAGCTTTCGGCTAATCACCGCGATATGTATCCACCGCGATACCCTCAGCAAAGGACGCACTTGCCCACATGTCAAGTTACTTGATTTAAAGTCTATGCACTTTATTTTTACGGGCAAAAATTGTGCAGGAATCAAAACTGAATGTGTGCTTTTCAGGCGAAACTACGGCGGGCCACATACCAATCAGGTCAGGGGTGCCCCCGTCCCGTTGGGCACGCAGCCCTGAATGAACATCTGATAAGAATCAATTTTCGGGTCGGGACCGCATCCATCCCTGCGCGCCCCCAGCCCCCTGCCCCCTGCCCCAATCTTTGCGGCCCTGCACGTTCAGCCCAACGCGACGCCAGCCTCAAATCGCGGTCGTTTCGAAAACACGACCTTCACGCGCAGACATCCGCTGTCGGTATCGTGCTGCAATGCGGCGTAATCGCGACGGCACACCACCCGATCCCATGCGAAGCCTGATCCTGCTGTCGATGCCGCCAATGCGAAAAGGGTCGTCTTATGGTCAAAGTGTTTTCCGGGGTCTGGCCGCTATTGCTGGGAATTCTTCTTATCATGCTGGGCAACGGCATGCATTTCACCCTCATCGGTCTGCGCGGCGGCATCGAAGGGTTTTCGGCGGCAGAACTGGCAATCGTGACCTCGGGCTATTTTCTGGGCTTCCTGTCTGGCGCGCGCATCACCCCCGAGATGATCCGTCGTGTGGGCCATGTGCGTGTTTTCGCGGCACTTGGCAGCTTCATGTCCGCAGGTTTGATCGCCTTTCCCCTGCTGGCCGAACCCTGGGCCTGGACGATTCTCAGGGTGCTGATCGGGTTTTGCATGTCGGGCATTTATGTCGCCGCCGAAAGTTGGCTGAACAACGCAGCCACGAATGAAACCCGCGGCAAGGTTCTGTCGGCCTATATGATCGCCCAGACCCTGGGCATCATCGGCGCGCAGGCTTTGCTGACCTTGGGCGATGCGGCCACATCGGTTCTGTTTATCAGGGCCTCCATCCTTGTGTCGATCTCCTTTGCCCCGATCCTGTTGTCGGCAACGCCCGTCCCTGCAGCCGAAGTGGCCCGCGCCATGCCCTTGCGAAAACTGTTCACAGAATCGCCCCTTGGCACTGTCGGAATATTCCTGTTGGGCAGTATCTATGCCACACAATCGGGCATGGGCGCGGTTTTCGGCAGCCAGATCGGCATGACCGCTGCGCAGATCTCGTTATTTGTGGCGATGCTGTTTGCGGGCGCTTTGGTGCTGCAATACCCGATTGGCTGGCTGTCGGACAGAATGGACCGCCGCAAGTTGATTTTCGGCGCCTCGCTCACCGGTATGGTCTTTTGTGCCGTAGGCTGGGCCACGGCTGGCGGATTCTGGTTCCTGATGATTTCTGCGTTTTTTGCAGGCGGCATGACAACACCGCTTTATGCCCTGTTTCTCGCCTATACCAACGACTCGCTTTCGCTCGAAGATATGCCCGCGGCATCCGGCGGGCTGGTCTTCACCTTCGGGCTGGGCGCAATCACGGGGCCACTGGTGACAGGCTGGGCAATGCAGGGTCTGGGCGCATTTGCGTTCTGGCTGGTCCTTGGCGCGACTTTTGCCGCAATCGCGCTTTACGCCCTCTACCGTATGACGCAACGCGCAGGCATTCCCACCCATGAGACTGAAAGTTATCTTGGCGTGTTGCCGACCTCATCACCCGTCGCGGTCGAGGCCGCCGCCACATGGTCTGCCGAACTGGCCGAGGCCGAACGCGACGCAGCCGCGTCACCCGATCCCTAAACCCGCGACCTGTCACACCCCAAGCCGTCCACCACCGACGCGCGTTCCAGCCTGCCGCCCTTTTTGTCGCGTTCGGTTGAATATACTCCGCCATGTGTCTACGGATGCGCTATTCAGCAAAAACCTCCGCAAAGACTTGCGAAGGGGGTTCATTCTGGCCCAAATATCCCGGGGGACGGCCTGAAAGGCCGGGGGGCAGCGCCCCCTTGATACCTAGACCCGTGGCAGCGCCCCCCCGGCTACACGCAACCGCCTGAATCAAAGGGACAGGACATGAGCAAGGCCATCATGGTGCAGGGATGCGGCTCCAATGTCGGGAAATCCATGCTTGTCGCAGGGTTGTGCCGCGCCTTGCTGCGTCGCGGCATGAATGTCGCGCCCTTCAAGCCGCAGAACATGTCCAACAATGCCGCTGTCACCGTGGACGGGGGCGAGATTGGGCGCGCACAGGCGTTGCAGGCCCTTGCCTGCGGGCTGGAGCCTGTAACCGACATGAACCCCGTTCTTCTGAAACCGGAGAATGAGACCGGCGCGCAGGTGGTGGTGCATGGCAAGCGTATCGCAACTGTGAAAGCGCGCGACTATTCGGCGATGAAGCCCAGGCTGATGGGCGCTGTTCTGGACAGTTTTTCACGCCTGAAAGCGGCGCATGATCTGGTGATTGTCGAAGGGGCCGGCAGTCCGGCCGAGATTAACCTGCGTCCGCGCGACATTGCGAATATGGGGTTTGCGCGCGCCGCGAATGTCCCCGTCGTGCTGGTGGGCGATATTGACCGTGGGGGCGTCATCGCACAGATTGTCGGCACGCAGGCCGTTCTGGACCCCGATGATGCGGCCATGGTTGCGGGCTTCGTCATCAACAAGTTTCGCGGTGATCCCAGCTTGTTTGACGACGGCTACCGCCAGATACAGGCGCGCAGCGGCTGGCAAGGCTATGGCGTGCTGCCGTGGTTTACGGATGCCTTCCGGCTGCCCGCCGAAGATGCGCTGGATCTCGGCTCCGGTCCGGTGGGGGGCGGTGTGCGCATCGCCTGCCTTGTGTTTTCGCGGATTGCGAATTTTGACGATCTGGACCCGCTACAGGCCGAACCGGGGGTGGAACTGGTCATGGTCCGGCCCGGCCAGCCCATCCCGGGGGATGTGCGGCTTGTCATCCTGCCGGGGTCGAAATCCACGCGGGCCGATCTGGCATTTCTGCGCGCGCAAGGCTGGGACATCGATCTGGCCGCGCATGTCCGTCGCGGTGGTCATGTGCTGGGCATCTGTGGCGGGTATCAGATGATGGGGCGGCAGGTGTCCGACCCCGACGGGGTCGAGGGGGGGCCGGGCGACATGCAGGGCCTTGGCCTGCTGGATGTTGCAACCACCATGACCCCCGACAAGCGGCTTGAACGGGTGCGCGCGCGGCATGTGGCAACGGGGCTGGATGTGGCGGGGTATGAAATTCACATCGGGCGCACAACCGGCGCGGATTGCGCACGCCCCTTTGCCCGTCTGGGCGCGCATGATGACGGCGCAACCGACAGCACAGGCCGCATCGCGGGCACCTATCTGCACGGGCTTTTTTCGTCAGACAGCTTTCGCGCGGCCTATCTGGCCAATCTTGGCATCACACCGTCAGGGCTGCAACATGGCGCCTTGGTCGAGGACACGCTGGACGCCCTTGCCGACCATCTGGAACAGCATCTGGATGTGACAGGTCTGCTGTCCCTCGCACGTTAGGGGGCATATTTCGTGCTGGCTCAAAGCGCCGCATGTCCAGCGCAGATCGGTCCGGCGGGTGACCACCTGAACCATATATGAAAAAGGGCCGCGACATGCGCGGCCCTTTCAATGTCTGCCATATGGGCAGGGCGTGTTACATCATGCCGCCCATGCCGCCCATGCCACCCATGTCGGGCATGCCACCGCCGCCGCCCTGGCCTTTCGGCTCTGGCTTGTCGGCGATCATGGCTTCGGTGGTGATCAGCAGACCGGCAACCGATGCTGCATCCTGAAGTGCTGTGCGCACAACTTTCGCAGGGTCGATCACGCCGAATTTGAACATGTCGCCATATTCTTCGGTCTGTGCGTTGAAACCAAAGGTCTTGTCGTTGCTCTCGCGGATTTTGCCCGCAACAACGGACCCGTCCACACCAGCGTTCTCTGCGATCTGACGCAGCGGTGCTTCCAGCGCCTTGCGTACGATCGAGATGCCGACAGTCTGGTCGCTGTTTTCGCCGGTCAGACCCTCAAGCGATTTGCCAGCCTGAATCAGCGCCACACCGCCACCGACAACAATGCCTTCTTGCACGGCTGCGCGGGTTGCGTTCAGGGCGTCATCAACGCGGTCCTTACGCTCTTTGACTTCGACTTCCGACATGCCGCCAACGCGGATGACCGCAACGCCGCCAGCCAGTTTGGCCAGACGCTCTTGCAGTTTCTCCTTGTCGTAATCGCTGGTGGTTTCTTCGATCTGCTGACGAATCTGCGTAACGCGTGCTTCGATTTCAGCTTTCTCGCCAGCACCATCAACGATGGTGGTTTCGTCTTTGGTGATCTTGATGGTCTTGGCGGTGCCAAGCATATCCATCGTGACGCTTTCCAGCTTCATGCCCAGATCTTCGCTGATCACCTGACCACCGGTCAGAATGGCGATATCTTGCAGCATGGCCTTACGACGATCGCCGAAGCCGGGTGCCTTGACTGCCGCGATTTTCAGACCGCCGCGCAGTTTGTTGACCACCAGTGTTGCCAGCGCTTCGCCTTCGACATCTTCTGCAATGATCAGAAGCGGTTTTTGCGACTGGATCACTTGCTCCAGCAGCGGAACCATCGGCTGAAGCGAGGACAGTTTCTTTTCGTGGATCAGGATCAATGCGTCATCAAGTTCCGCAATCATCTTGTCGGGGTTGGTCACGAAATAGGGTGACAAGTAGCCGCGGTCGAACTGCATGCCTTCGACAACATCGGTTTCTGTTTCCAGACCTTTGTTTTCTTCGACGGTGATCACGCCTTCATTGCCGACTTTCTGCATCGCATCCGCGATCTGACGACCGATTTCAGCTTCGCCATTGGCGGAAATAGTGCCAACCTGCGCAACTTCGGCAGTGTCATTGACCGGACGTGAAGCCGCCTTGATGGCTTCCACAACCTTGGTGGTTGCCAGATCGATGCCGCGCTTCAGGTCCATCGGGTTCATGCCCGCTGCAACCGATTTCAGACCTTCACGCACGATGGCCTGAGCCAGCACGGTTGCGGTCGTGGTGCCGTCGCCTGCTTCGTCATTGGTGCGCGAGGCCACTTCTTTGACCATCTGCGCGCCCATGTTCTCGAACTTGTCTTCCAGTTCGATTTCCTTGGCAACCGTCACACCGTCTTTGGTGATGCGTGGTGCGCCGAAGGATTTGTCGATGACGACATTGCGGCCTTTGGGGCCAAGGGTGACTTTCACCGCATCGGCCAGAATGTTTACGCCGCGCAGCATACGGTCACGGGCGTTGGTGTTGAATTTGACGTCCTTAGCAGCCATTTGGTGCCTCCTGGTTGTCGTTGTAACTCAGAATTCAGAAGCGATCAGGACAGTACGCCCAAAACGTCGCTTTCTTTCATGATCAGCAGCTCTTCACCATCAACGGTGACTTCGGTGCCGGACCACTTGCCGAACAGAACACGATCACCGGCTTTTACAGCCATTGCGATCAGTTCGCCCGAATCCTTGCGTGCGCCTTCGCCGGTGGCGATGACTTCGCCTTCAGCGGGCTTTTCTTTGGCGCTGTCTGGAATGATCAGACCGCCCTTGGTTGTATCGTCACTTTCGACGCGACGGACTAGAACACGGTCATGCAGCGGTGTGAATGCCATCTGAGAACGCTCCTTTGGTTCCAGGTTGAAATTTGTTGTCACTCGCCCTGGTCGAGTGCTAACGGCGCATAGGTAGGCGCAGGACGTGCCACTGTCAACACCCCTGATATGGAAAAAATCACCGCCACTGCCCCCCGTTTCCGACGCCCCTGCATGCAGGGTTCGGCGGTGCGGGAATGATCTGTCAGCGCTTGCGTGACAATGCGGCGCTGCGGCGTTATAAGCCGCGCGAACACATCCCAGCCCAACATGCGGACCTTCAACATGATTAAAGTCTTTGGCCACTTCTCCCCCGACACCGATTCGACCGGCTCGCCACTGATCTGGGCGTGGTATCTGTCACAGGTTCAGGACACGCCCGCGCAGGCCGCGCTGCTGGGCCAACCCAATTCAGAGGCGAAATTCGTGCTGGAGCATTGGGGCATCCCCCAGCCCGACATCCTGACAGAATTGCCCGCAGGCGCACCGGTGGTGATTGTAGACACCAACAATCCCGCCGAGTTGCCCGCCACCATCAATGACGCCGATATCCGCGCCATCATCGACCACCACAAACTTGTCGGCGGGCTGGAAACCAAGGGGCCTATCGACATCACCATGCGCCCGCTGGCCTGCACGGCCACCATCATGTATGAATTGATCGGCAAGCACATGGCGCAGGCCCCGCGCGCCATCAAGGGAGTGATGCTGTCCTGCATCCTGTCGGACACGCTTGAATTCCGTTCCCCCACCACCACCCAGACCGACCGCGCCATTGCCCACGCACTGGCCGATGATCTGGGCGTGGATATGGCCGAGTTGGCCAGCGCCATGTTCGCCGCAAAATCCGATGTGTCCAGCTTCAGCGATGCCGAATTGCTGCGTATGGATTCCAAGAATTTTGATGTGGATGGCAAGAAATTCCGCGTGTCCGTTCTGGAAACCACGGCGCCCGCGCAGGTTCTGGCCCGCAAGGACAGCCTGATGGCCAGCATGGAATCTGTCGCGCGCGAAGATGGCGCAGATCAGGTGCTGCTGTTCATCGTGGACATTCTGAATGAAGAAGCCACGCTGTTGCTGCCCAATGACCTGACGCGCGCGCTTGCGAAAAAATCCTTCGGGGTGGATGCCACCGGCGACAGCGTGGTTCTGCCCGGTGTCATGAGCCGCAAGAAACAGATCATTCCGGTGCTGGCGCTGTGACCCGCCTGCTGACAGGGTTTGACCAGATCGCCGCGCAATACGAACTCGCGCTGGTGGATCTGTGGGGCTGCGTGCATAACGGGCGCGCCATTCATGGCCGCGCGCAAGCCGCGCTATGTGCATTTCGTGCGCAGGGCGGGCGGGTGTTGCTGTTGACAAATGCGCCGCGCACAGCCGCATCCGTGCAGGCGCGGCTGGATGAAATGGGCCTGTCGCGCGATGCCTATGACGGCATTGTAACATCCGGCGATGCAACGCAGGAAGCCATGCTGACAGGCGCTGTGGGGCGCAAGGTCTGGCATCTTGGCCCGTCAAAGGATGATGACCTGTTTCTGAACCTGCCCGACTGGGCATCAGAGCACACCCCCATCACGCGCGTCGGATTTGACGAGGCCGAAGGCATCGTCTGCACAGGTCCCTTTGACGACATGTCAGACACCCCAGAAGATTATCGCGGGCGGTTGCTGTCGGCCAAGGTGCGCGGGCTGAAAATGCTGTGCGCCAATCCCGATCTGGTGGTCGATTACGGCGACAGGCGCATTTACTGCGCGGGGTCGATCGCGCAGCTATACACGGAAATGGGCGGCGAAGTGCTGTATTTCGGCAAACCGCACCCCCCCGCCTATGACCTGTCGCGCAGATATGCAGCACGGCTTGGACTGAAATTCTCCAATGACCGCGTGATAGCGATTGGCGATGGCATCCACACCGATATTCAGGGCGGTATATCCGAAGGGATCGATACAATATTCGTGACCAGCGGTCTGGCCGCCGCCGAATTCGGCCCCGACCCTGCCGCGCCCGACCCCGCCCGCCTGCAAGCCTGGCTGGCCGAAAAGGAACTGCACCCCCGTTTCGCAATTCCCTATCTGGGCTGACACGCCTTACACCACCAGACACAGGCCGGGCGTAATGCCCGGCCTGTTGCATTTCAGCAGGGGATCGCCACAAAGATGCATCGCAATAAAATTACCACAAACATCACTTTTTGGAATTAAAATTCCAATGCATGTTGCGCATAAGCACGATATCGGCTAATGCTGCACTGCAACAAAACGTCAGATTCGACACGACGAAGGGTATGCAGTGATGTTGGACCATAGCATGAATGACAATTTTCCGCGCGGCACCATCTGTATCGAAGATCTGGAAATCGGCATGACACGCCATTTGCGCAAGGAAGTCACCGACCGCGATATTGAACTTTTTGCCGAAGTGTCCACAGACCGCAACCCCGTGCATCTGGACGAATCCTATGCGCAGGACACCATATTCGAAGGGCGCATTGCCCATGGCATGCTGACCGCTGGCCTGATTTCCGCAGTGATCGGCGAACAGCTGCCCGGTCATGGCACCATCTATATGGGCCAAAGCCTGAAATTCATGGCCCCCGTGCGCCCCGGTGATGTTGTGCTGGCCGAAGTCACGGTTCTGACCATTGATTACGGCAAGCGCCGCGTCACCCTTGATTGTCGGTGCAGTGTAGGCAATACGACTGTTCTGAAGGGTGAAGCTACAGTCTTGGCACCCAGCCGGAAATTCGACTAAGTCGGGATGCATGCGCGCCATCGCGTCCCGCAGGGGACAGATGCGTATTGTAAACCACTGGACATCGCTGGACACAGCCTGCAAGGGCGCATCCGTCGCAATGGGCAATTTCGACGGTGTGCATCTGGGGCACCAGACGGTGATTGACCTTGCGCGCCGCGATGATGCGCCTTTGGGCATTGTCACGTTTGAACCCCACCCGCGCGAATATTTTGCCCCCGCTGCCCCCCCGTTCCGGCTGATGAACGCCGAATCCCGCGCCAACCGCCTGGCGCGCATGGGGGTGTCATGCCTGTATCAGCTGCCGTTTGGGGCAGAATTATCGGGCTTTTCGCCGCAGGATTTTGCGCAAGTGGTGCTGCATCAGGGCCTTGGCGTGTCCCATGTCGTGATCGGTGCGGATTTCTGTTTCGGCAAGGGCCGCACAGGCACTGCTGATGATCTTGCACGCTTTGGGCACAAGCTGGGCTTTGATGTGACGATTGCGCCCCTGCTGCGCGACAGCAACGCGGTCTATTCATCAACCGCCATCCGCACGGCGCTTAGCGATGGCCGCCCGCGTGATGCGGCGCGCATGCTGGGCCATTGGCACCGCATTGACGGGGTTGTGCTGCATGGCGAAAAGCGCGGGCGCGGGCTGGGCTATCCCACCGCGAACATGTCCATCACCGGCCTGCATCCGCCGCGATTCGGGGTTTATGCGGTGCAGGTCGATGTGCTGACAGGCCCCCATCAGGGGCGCTATGGCGGCGTTGCATCCATGGGGGTGCGGCCCATGTTCGGGGAAAACCAGCCCAATCTGGAAAGTTTCCTGTTCGATTTCGATGGCGATCTGTATGGCGCGCATCTGTCTGTGGCATTGGTGGACCATCTGCGAGATGAGTTGAAATTCGACAGTCTTGACGGCCTGATTGCCCAGATGGACCGCGACAGCGCGCAGGCGCGCGCCATCCTTGCGGCATTGGACTGACGCGGGATGATGTTGACAATTGGCCTTTTGCGATCTGACGCCCTTGATTCCGCGCCTTTAGAGCATGTTGCTCAAAAGTGGGAACCGGTTTTGAGCTTCTCGAACATGCGAAATCAATAAGTTAAAGCATGTCGCGCAAATGCGAATGAACGTGACATGCTCTAGCTGTCCTGTGCATGCAAGAACCAAACGCAAACAAGCTGTTGCACGCTGATCTTATGACACTCCGCTAATTCCCGCTTACGGGCGCGACATACGCGACATGTCAATCTCTACCTGCTGGGACAGGTCATGCAGGCTGTCATACATGATTTGCAGCATATAGCGCGGGTTATGCACATATCCGCCGGGGTCTTTGGTGACCACCTGATAATTATAGGCCGCTTTCAGCAAACGCGGCGTCCATGACTGGTAGCGGTTGTCGCGCGTTGCCTGATCAAAGGGCAGCTCGCCCGCGCCATCAGGATCAACAAAGAAATACGGGTGGCGCGACACATAGGCGATGGGCGTGCCCGCAACCTGCGCCGCATACGCACGGATAGCCACAAGAAGTTCGCCCTGCAATGCCATGATTTCACTATGAATACCACCGGACCTGTCACCTGTTCCCGCGAAATCGCGGTGCTGGGTGCGGATGTCGCGAATATCTGTCACCCCCTGATGGCAGGTCAGGCAACCATCGGTTTCAACTGCGGTGCTGTGCGCGTCATGGCACGCCACACAGGTATCGGCGCCGGGCACATGCATGAAGCGCCCCGCATAATTGCGCCCCGAATACTGATAGCCCGGGCCGGCTTGCGCACCCAGCATCGTGGCTGCGGACGCCGCATAATGAATATTCACAAAAGCCAGATCATCTGACACCGCATCCGGGTCCAGCCCGTCCACGCGCGCCGCGATCTGGTCGCCCGATTGCCGGCCCTGATGGCAGACCATGCAGGTGGCTGATGCGCCCAGATCCTGAACCTCCACGCCGGACGGGAATGTCACCGCGTCCAGCGCATGTGCTTCTGCCGTGTGGCAGGCCACGCAGCCAATGGGCGAATTGATCACACCGGGGCTGTGCACCGCGCCCGCAGGGCTGCCATCCGCACCCAGAAAGTCCAGAAACCCCGTTTCGGAATGGCACATGGCGCAGGTTTCAGGCACTTCCCCCTGTTCGTTCCAGTAGGTAAACGACGGGGAATGATAATCCCCATGCGGCGAATTCAGCCATGCCGCAATCAGCCGCTCCAACCCGACCAGATCATCGGCACGGATTTGCGCTGGCGCGAAAACTGCGATCATCATGATCAAAACCGAAATAAGGCGCATCTGGTCCCCCCTTTTTTGCAATCACTATGCTAAGGGTAACATGTAGACCCTCTGCCAAGCTTGATCTGCATCATGGCAGATGTGATCTTTCACGCGGCAGGTTGGCCGAAAACAGGATCGCATTTCAACCCATGTCGCACGCAAACACCCTTTCCGCCCTTCGCCCGTCAGGCCCCGGCCTTGCGTTGGTCTATGTGCTGGCCGCCGCCCTGCCGCTGGCGCTTGCGCTGACCCAACGTGTCGCGCCCGCCGCAATGTGGGAATATGCCGCCGCAGCGATGGGGATGATTGCGCTGTTGGGCATGGCCGTTCAATTCGTGACATCAGGCCGGTTTGAGGGGGTGTCGGGCAAGCTGGGCATCGACAAGATCATGGGGTTTCACAAACTGGCCGCGTCATGGGTGGCGCTTGCCGTGGTGCTGCACCCGCTGGCCTATATCTGGCCGACATGGGCGCAAGACCCCGAACTGGGCTGGCTGCGGCTGCAATTCTACCTGAGCGATCCTGCCTATCTGACCGGTGTGGTGGCATTGGGCGCGCTGGTGGTGCTGATTGCCAGCTCCATCCTGCGCGACCGCCTGCCTTGGCCCTATGAGGCATGGCGTGGCGTGCATGTTGTGCTGGGGCTGGTGGCGGTGTTTGGCGGGCTGCATCATGCCATCGCTGTCGGGCGTTTCAGCGCGCAAGGGCCGGTTGCCGTGTTTTGGTGGGCACTTGGCGCGGCGGTGCTTGCGGTCATGGCCATTCTATACGGGTGGCGGTGGGCAAGGCTGCACCGCCAGCCATGGCGGCTGGCATCCGTGACAAGGCGCGCAGACCGCATGTGGGAATTGGACATACAGCCAGTGGGCGACACACCTGCCCTGCCCTATCACGCGGGCCAGTTCGTCTGGATGACCGAAGGCACGCGCCGCTTTCCATTGTTTGACCACCCGTTTTCCATTGCCGACAGCCCTGCCCGCCCCGGATTAAGCCTGCTGATCAAGGAAGCGGGCGATTTCACCAACCAGATCGGTGACTTGCCCGAAGGTGCAAGCATTGGCATTGACGGGCCATATGGCGAATTCAGCCTGCACGCCCATGACCCCGAATCCGTGCTGCTGATTGGCGGCGGTGTGGGGATTGCGCCGGTGTTGGGCATTTTGCGCGATATGGTGGCGCGCGGCGACACGCGGCCTGTGCGACTGGCCTATGCGGTTGGCGCTGCACCAAATTTCGCCTGTCTGGAGGAGATTCGCGCCGCCACCCGCACGCTGGATCTGCGCCTGTGGCTGACCTGCGAAGATGGCGCGGAAGCCCCAGATATTCAAGCCGGTCGCCTGACGCAGGACCGGCTGCGCGACATGCTGGACGGGCTTGACCCCGCCCGGACCAAAGCGCTGATCTGCGGCCCCGGCCCCATGGTGGTGGCCGTGTCGGACGCGCTGCTTGATCTGGGCCTGCCGATGGCCAATGTGATCTATGAACGTTTTGATTATGCAGCAGGCGCACGGTCACGGCAGGACCGCGCGCGCACGCGTAATATTCTGGGCATAGGCGGCGTTATTGTGGCCTTGGTTGCGGGGTTTGCCGCACTGGCGGGGGTGGTTTGAAGCGAAGGTTCAGGGCTATCGACGAAGCCCGCACCAGCGGCGGGCCGGGCACTGCCCGCCGATGGTGCGGCGGCCTACGGCCTTGATTCCGCACCTTTGCGCGTCCCCTTCACCCGGTCCCCCCTGACACAGATCCACCGCGCTACCCCTCGAACAACCGCCCCTGGTCGGGGGGCGCGGGCGCGGGCAGGCCCAGATGTGCCCATGCTTTGGCCGCCAGCATACGCCCGCGCGGCGTGCGCGAAATAAGGCCCTGCTGCAACAAGAACGGCTCGATCACCTCCTCAATGGCATCGCGCGATTCCGACAATGCGGCGGCAATGGTTTCCACCCCCACCGGCCCGCCGCCATAGTTTTCGGCCAACAGCACCAGATAGCGCCGGTCCGCACCATCAAGGCCCAGATGGTCCACCCCCAGCCGTGTCAGCGCATTGTCGGCCAGCGCCTGCGTCAATGTCCCGTCCCCTTCGACCAGCGCGAAATCGACCACCCGCCGCAACAGCCGCCCCGCAATGCGCGGTGTGCCGCGCGCACGGCGCGCGATTTCGCGCACACCGTCATCATCGGCAGGCACGCCCAACAGGCGCGCGCCGCGGGCCACGATCTGGCATAACTCTGCCTCGGTATAGAACTGCAACCGTGTGGGAATGCCGAACCGGTCGCGCAGGGGCGTGGTCAGAAGCCCCAGCCGCGTGGTGGCCCCCACCAGCGTAAAGGGCTGCAATTCAATGCGCACAGTGCGCGCGGCAGGCCCTTCGCCAATCACCAGATCAAGCTGGTAATCTTCCATCGCGGGATACAGCACTTCTTCCACAGCCGGATTCAGGCGGTGGATTTCGTCAATGAACAACACATCGCGCGCTTCAAGATTGGTCAGGATGGCCGCCAGATCGCCCGCCTTGGCCATGACCGGACCAGAGGTCATGCGAAACCCCACCCCCAGTTCGCGCGCCATGATCTGTGCCAATGTCGTCTTGCCCAAACCCGGCGGGCCATAAAACAGCGTATGATCCATGGCTTCCGCGCGCATACGCGCAGACTGGATGAACACCCGCAGATTGGAGCGCGCTTCCTGCTGGCCGATAAATTCGTCCAGCCCCTGCGGGCGCAGCGCCTTGTCCAGTTCGGGCGGGTCACCGGCCATATCCGCGCCGCGCAATGTCGGGTCAGGTGTTGTCATTCGTCAGCCTTTCGGGGCCAGCAGGCGCAGCGCTGCGCGGATCAGGGCGGCGGGGTCTGCATCGGGGGCCACGGCCTGCGCTTCGGCCACGGCGCGCGCGGCATCACTTGGCCCGTAACCCAGATTGGTCAGCGCGGACATCGCGTCTGCGGTCGCGTTGGGACGCAGTGTGACCGGGGCAGCGGGGGCTGCGGGAACGGGCGCGGGTTCTGCATCCAGCACAGCGCCCTGTGCACTGGCTGGCGCGGTTTCCATCACGGCCATCAATGCGGGCGCCTTGTCCTTCAGTTCATTGGCGATGCGCAGCGCCAGTTTCGGCCCCACACCGGGGGCTTTGCGCAGGGCGCTGCTGTCGCCCAATGCAATGGCCCGCGCCACGCCTTCCGGTCCCAGTGCGCCCAGTATCGCCAGCGACGCCTTCGCCCCCACCCCTTGCACCGAGGTCAGCACGCGGTGCCATTCCTTTTCCAGCAATGTGGGAAACCCGTAAAGTTGCAGCAGATCCTCACGCACCACCAGATCGGTGTAAAGTGCCGCCACTTCGCCCCGCCCCGGCAACCCCATCAATGTGCGGTCCGATACATATACGATATAGCCCACACCGCGCACATCCAGCAGCACATGATCCTGCCCGCGCATGTCGATCACACCCGTCAGCTTGCCGATCATCGCGCGCCGCCCCCCGCTATCGCAAGTTGACGCGCCGACTGGCAATGAAAAGCATGACAAATGGCGATAGCCAGCGCATCGGCCGCGTCCGGCCCTTCAATCTCGACGCCGGGCAGTTGCATGCGCACCATATGATCCACCTGTTCCTTCGCGGCCTTGCCCACACCGACCACGGCCTTCTTGACCGCGTTGGGGGCATATTCGCCCACCACCAGCCCCGCTTGCGCAGGCACCAGCAACGCAATACCGCGCGCGCTGCCAAGCTTCAAAGTGGCGACTGCATCCTTGTTCACGAATGTCTGTTCAACGGCGGCAGTGTCGGGGGCAAAGCGGGCCATCACGTCGGTCAGCCCGATATGCAATTCCAGCAGGCGCGCGGCCAAAGTGGCCTTCGGGTCCGAATGGCAGATGCCGTTTCCCACATGGCGCAGACGCACGCCATCCACATCTATGACGCCCCAGCCAAGGTTGCGCAAGCCTGGGTCAATGCCGATCACGCGCATGGCTGTCTCTCTCCGGGGTGTAAGGGCCTGTCTGTTCACCCCATTAGCACGAAGCGCGAACATCTGCCAAGCCTTTCGGCGATACCGCGATCAATTTGCGCCCAGTCATGCATCCAGATCATAGGGGGATTGCGATTTCCCATAGTTGTTATGCCCATGAAAACGGCATAACTCCCAGTAGTCCGCACAAGATGGCGGCAGTTTATGAACATACACCACCGGAGATGACAATGTCCTTCTACGCCCAAAGCCGCCCGCATGCTGATCGCGTGTTCAGCGGTTTCCAAACCCTGACTTTTGGTGCCTTCTTTGCTGGCCTGCGCAGCTGGAACGATGCCCGCGTAACCCGCCGCGAGTTGAACGCCCTGACCGACCGCGAATTGCAGGATATCGGCCTGACGCGTGCAGATATCGACCACGTTGCCCTGATGGGACGCTGATGGGGACCGCGAGATCGCACCATCCCAAGACACGAAAGTAAAAGGCCCCGGACATCCTCCGGGGCCTTTTGCATTTCATCGGTATGGCGCTGTCATATTCCGGCCTGCGCGTATGGGGTGACGCCACAAGGGCTGGTCGTTTACCGGCCTGCAAGCCGACATCCGAAGGCGCGGAATCAAGGGCACAGCCCGCCGCGCCATCGGCGGGCCGTCCCGCGGCCTGCCGATGACCTGATGGCAGTGAACTTCTTTGAGGTCAGGAGTATGCAGCCTGCATAAAATGCATGCCTTGAACGCCGGATCGGCAGTCCCCGGCCCGCCGATGGCGCGGGTTTTGTCCATATCCCCCCACATCTGAAGATGCACCACCCACAAACAAAATCGGGGACGCACCGACCCAAAGGCCGACACGTCCCCGTCGCCAGTGCGAAAGGGAAAGAGGGCGCGCGCCCTCAGTCCTCGGTTTTTTCCGCTGCAAGCTCTTCGCCGGTGGTCTGATCAACCATTTTCATGGCCAGACGCACCTTGCCGCGATCATCAAAGCCCAACAGCTTGACCTTCACTTCCTGACCTTCCTTCAACACGTCTGAAGGGTGGTTCAGGCGGCGGTTTTCGATCTGGCTGACATGCACCAGACCATCGCGCTTGCCAAAGAAGTTCACGAACGCGCCGAAATCCACCAGTTTGACAACCTTGCCGGTGTAAATCTTGCCGACTTCGGGTTCTGCAACGATGGAATAGATCATGTCATACGCCGCCTTGATGGCCGCCTGATCGTTGGACGCAATCTTGATGATACCATCATCATTGATGTCGACCTTCGCGCCCGATGTTTCCACGATTTCGCGGATCACCTTGCCGCCAGACCCGATCACTTCACGGATTTTGTCGGTCGGAACCTGCATGGTTTCAATCTTGGGGGCATACTGGCTGAAGCTGTTTGCTTCGGTCAGCGCTTTCGACATTTCGCCCAGGATGTGCATACGCCCGTCCTTGGCTTGTGCCAGTGCCTGTTCCATGATTTCAAACGTGATACCGGCAACCTTGATATCCATCTGCAAGCTGGTGATGCCTGAATCGGTGCCTGCAACCTTGAAATCCATATCGCCAAGGTGATCTTCATCACCCAGAATATCGGTCAGAACAGCAAATTTGCCGTCATCTTCAAGGATCAGCCCCATGGCAACACCGGCAACCGGTGCTTTCAGCGGCACACCTGCATCCATCATGGCCAGTGACCCGCCACACACGGTCGCCATCGAGCTGGACCCGTTGGATTCCGTGATTTCGGACACGATGCGGATGGTATAGGGGAAATCGGTGGCCGCAGGCAGAACGGCCTGCAATGCGCGCCATGCCAGTTTGCCATGCCCCACTTCACGCCGGCCAGGAGGGCCGAAACGCCCCACTTCGCCCACCGAATAGGGGGGGAAGTTGTAATGCAGCAGGAAGCTTGACTTGGACGTGCCGGTCAATGCGTCGATGAACTGCTCGTCATCGCCGGTGCCCAATGTGGTGACGCACAATGCCTGTGTTTCACCGCGTGTGAACAGCGCAGACCCGTGCGTGCGCGGCAGCAACCCTGTTTCCGAAACGATCTGGCGCACGGTCTTGGTGTCACGCCCGTCAACGCGCGGCTCGCCATTGATGATTGCGCCACGCAGGATTGACGATTCCAGCTTCTTCAGCGCGGAACCAAGGTTTTCATCTGCAAGCTGCTCTTCACTAAGTGCGGCCTTGATGGTGTCGCGCGCAGCCGAAATTGCGGCCACACGTTCTTGCTTGTCACGCAAGCCGAACGCGGCACGCATCTGCGCCTCGCCCGCCGCTTTGACTGCGGCATACAGGTCGGCATAATCGGGTGCCTGAAAATCAAACGCTTCTTTTGCCGCATCTTCAGCAAGGTCGATGATCAGATCAAGAACCGGCTGATAGCTTTCATGGGCAAATTTCACGGCCCCCAGCATTTCTGCCTCGGACAGCTCATAAGCTTCGGATTCAACCATCATCACGGCGTCTTTGGTGCCTGCAACAATCAGGTCAAGGCGCTGTTCGGGGTTCTCGCGCAGCTTTTCCATATCCTGACATTCGGGGTTCAGAACATATTCGCCGTTTGAGAAGCCAACGCGCGCAGCCGCAATCGGCCCCATGAACGGCACACCCGAAATTGTCAGCGCCGCAGACGCCGCAATCATTGCCACGACATCAGGCTCATTGACCAGATCATGTGACAGCACAGTGCAGATGACCAGAACTTCATTCTTGAAGCCATCGACGAAAAGCGGGCGAATGGGTCGGTCAATCAGCCGCGATGTCAGCGTTTCCTTGTCCGAAGGGCGTGCTTCGCGCTTCAGGAAACCGCCGGGAACCTTGCCGGCCGCGTAATATTTTTCGACATAATGCACGGTCAGCGGAAAGAAGTCCTGACCGGGTTTCGCCTGTTTGGCGAAGGTGACATTTGCCATGACACTGGTTTCGCCCAGCGTGGCAATGACCGACCCATCTGCCTGACGGGCAATCTTGCCTGTTTCCAGTGTCAGCGTTTCTTCGCCCCACTGGATCGATTTTTTAGAGATATTGAACATTCAGCGTATCCTCATGGGGGATATTCCGGCCCTCCGGCCCCCCGATTGCATAGCGGCCCCATTGCCGCCGACCCCAAATCCTGTGCATCACGCCGGGGTCAAAGCGTCACGTCTCAGATAACTGGCCCATACAGGAAAAACCATCTCCTGAAAAGAAGCTATTGCAAGGCCCAAATGGTTGCAAATATGGCTGTCAGGGTATGGAAATGGGGATATGCGCACCCTGTGCGTCGTGGGACCGATGGCGCGGCATGGGCGCAACTGCCGCATTGACCGCAGCCTTGCCCGTCATCAAACTATCGTCTGGACAATTTAAACCAGTGCCAGCACGCCAATCGCGCTATTTGCAAAACTGATCAGAAAACCTGATCAACCTTATAAGAAAATGCAAGTTCTACTTATGAATTTGGCATGCTATCACCCACACCATACGGATGGGAATCAACGCGTGATGCGGCAGCAACCGCGCCCATTCCAGACAGCCAATTCAAATAGCAATCCCAGGAGTTATGACATGGACGGCAACGACACCCCCCAAAGCGGCAAATGCCCGGTGATGCACGGCGCCATCACCGAAACCGGCAGCTCTGTCATGGATTGGTGGCCCAAGGCGCTGAATCTGGACATTTTGCACCAGCATGACAGCAAGTCGAACCCGATTGGCAGCGTGAACTACCGCGAAGAAGTCAAATCGCTGGATTTTGACGCCCTGAAAAAAGACCTGTTCGCCCTGATGACCGACAGTCAGGACTGGTGGCCTGCCGATTGGGGTCACTATGGCGGCCTGATGATCCGCATGTCATGGCACGCGGCGGGCACCTACCGCATTCAGGACGGTCGCGGCGGGGCTGGCACCGGCAACCACCGCTTTGCCCCCCTGAACAGCTGGCCTGACAATGCCAATCTGGACAAGGCGCGCCGCCTGCTGTGGCCGATCAAGAAGAAATACGGCAACAAACTCAGCTGGGCCGACCTGATGGTTCTGGCAGGCACGGTGGCATATGAATCCATGGGCCTGAAAACCTTTGGCTTTGCCTTTGGCCGCGAAGATATCTGGAACCCTGAAAAAGACATCTATTGGGGCGCGGAACGCGAATGGCTGGCCCCCAGCGATGAACGCTACGGCGATGTTGCCAACCCTGCCACCATGGAAAACCCGCTGGCGGCTGTGCAGATGGGCCTGATCTATGTGAACCCCGAAGGCGTGAACGGCCAGCCCGACCCGCTGAAAACCGCAGGACAGGTGCGCGAAACCTTCGCCCGCATGGCCATGAATGACGAAGAAACCGTCGCCCTGACCGCCGGTGGCCATACTGTCGGCAAGACGCATGGCAATGGCCGCGCCGAAGATCTGGGACCGGAACCCGAAGCGGCAGATATGTTCGAGCAAGGCCTTGGCTGGAATAACCACAAGGGCCGTGGCATTGGCCGCGACACTGTGACCTCCGGCATTGAAGGGGCATGGACCACGCACCCGACCAAATGGGATATGGGTTATTTCAAACTTCTGTTCGGGTATGAGTGGGAATTGAAGAAATCCCCCGCAGGGGCATGGCAGTGGGAACCCGTCGATATTGCCGAAGAAGACCGGCCCGTTGATGTCGAAGACCCGTCAATCCGCGCAACCCCCATCATGACCGATGCCGACATGGCCATGAAGATGGACCCGACCTATCGCACCATCTGCGAAAAATTCATGGCCGATCCGGCGGCGTTTGATGACGCGTTTGCGCGCGCATGGTTCAAACTGACGCACCGTGACATGGGACCCAAAGAACGCTATATCGGCCCCGAAGCCCCAAGCGAGGACCTGATCTGGCAAGATCCGGTTCCTGCTGGCAACGCCAGCTATGATATCGCCGCCGTCAAGGCTAAGATTGCCGCAAGCGGGCTGAGTGTCAGCGACATGGTTGCAACCGCATGGGACAGCGCACGCACCTTCCGCGGGTCCGACCTGCGCGGCGGTGCCAATGGCGCACGCATCCGTCTGGCCCCGCAAAAGGATTGGGAAGGCAATGAACCCGACCGTCTGGCGCGTGTATTGGGCGTTCTGGAACCGATTGCTGCGGACACAGGCGCAAGCATTGCCGATGTGATCGTTCTGGCGGGAAATTACGGCGTTGAACAGGCGGCAAAAGCCGCAGGGTTCGACATTGACGTGCCCTTCGCCCCCGGACGTGGCGATGCCACCGACGAGATGACGGATGCAGACTCCTTCCAGTATCTGGAACCGCTGGCTGACGGGTTCCGCAACTGGGTCAAGAAGGACTATGTTGTCACGCCGGAAGAAATGCTGCTGGACCGCACCCAGTTGATGGGGCTGACGGCGCCGGAAATGACCTGCCTGCTGGGCGGGATGCGCGTGATCGGCACCAACCATGGCGGCACCAAGCACGGGGTTTTCACCGACCGCGAAGGCGCGTTGACCACGGATTTCTTCGTCACCCTGACCGATATGGGGTTCAAATGGGACCCTAAAGGCAGCAATCTGTATGCGATTGTGGACCGCAAGACCGGCGCGGAGAAATTCACCGCAACGCGTGTTGATCTGGTCTTCGGGTCGAACTCGGTGCTGCGCTCCTATGCTGAAGTTTATGCACAAGACGACAATCAGGAAAAGTTCGTTCATGATTTCGTTGCTGCATGGACCAAGGTGATGAACGCCGACCGCTTCGATCTGGCGTAAGCTGAAAAACGGCTGCGCAGCCACACCGGCCGCCGCCAGCCCTGCCCGTGCAGCCATACGCTGCGCGGGCTTTTTTTATGCGTCTGGCAGGACTTTGCCCGCGCGCGGGCAGGAACGCGCCGCAAGGAACCGCTGACAGGACCACGCGTTGACCTTTGCACGCGCCGCTGTTCGCCTGACGCAATGCGCATTGCAGGATAGCATCAGATGACCATGCCCCAGTTTCTGATATTTGGCATATTGGCAGCGACCGTGGCGCTTTTCATGTGGGGCCGGTTGCGGCATGACCTTGTCGCCCTTTGCGCGCTGCTTGCCTGTGTGATCGCAGGGCTGGTATCTGCGCCGGATGCGTTTGCGGGGTTTGGTCATCCTGCGGTCATCACGGTGGCCTGTATCCTGATCCTTAGCCACGGGTTGCAAAACACCGGCGGCGTGGACTGGCTGGTGCGCAATGTGCTTCCGCGCGATGCAGGCCGTGCAGCCAGCATGGCCGCGCTGATCGGGCTGGGGGCGGCCATGTCGGGGTTCATGAACAATGTGGGCGCGATGGCGCTGCTGATGCCGGTGGCGGTGCACCTGTCTGGCCGGTTGAACATGACGGCAGGCCAGGTGCTGATGCCGCTGGCCTTTGGCACCATTCTGGGGGGCATGACCACGCTGGTGGGCACGCCGCCAAATCTGATTGTATCAGGCTACAGGGCACAGGCCGGACAGGGCGCATTCGGCATGTTTGATTTCGCACCTGTGGGGGTGGCAGTGGCTGTGCTGGGTGTGGCGTTTGTTGCCCTTGTCGGCTGGCGGCTGGTGCCTGCGCGCAAGGCCGCAGGTGCAGGGCGGTTTGAAACCGACCCCTATGTTTCCGAAGTGCGCGTGCCGGAAAAAAGCAAGGCCGCAGGCATGACGCTGCGCGCTTTTGAAAATGCGATTGATGACGGCAGCGCGCAGGTCACGGGCCTGGTGCGCAATGATGTGCGCTTAAACGCCCCCCACCCGCACCGCCACATTCATGCCGGTGACATGCTGGTGCTGGAAGCGGATGTCGGCACATTGACCAAGGCCCTTGGCGCTTTTGGCATGGTGCTGGAAGAACAAGGCGATGCGGACAGCAAGACGCGCCCCCCACACGACGACCCTGCCACGAAAAAGGAAAAGGACGCGACCCGCGATGCCGATATTGTGACGCGCGAAGTGGCGGTATTGCCGGGGTCACATATTGTCGGCAGATCGGCCAGTAATCTGCACCTGCGCGCCCGCTATGGGCTGAACCTGCTGGCCGTGTCGCGCGGACATACCCCGCAGCAAAAGCGCCTGCGCGATGTGGCGCTGCAATCGGGCGATCTGGTGTTGCTGCAAGGTCCGGCCGATGCGATGGCGGGTTTCATCCATGACGCGGGCTGTGTGCCATTGGGGGAACGCGACCTGCGCATTCCCGACAAGCGCAAGGCGGTCCTTGCAGCGGCCATCCTGCTGGGGGCTGTGGTGCTTGTTACCTTGGGCGTGTTATCGGCCGCCATTGCCTTTATGTCGGCGGTGGTGGTGTCGATGCTGGTGCGCACCGTGCCACCACGGCAGGTCTATACCGCGATTGACTGGCCGGTGATTGTGCTGCTGGGCGCGCTTATTCCGGTTGCAGGGGCCATGCAGGTCACAGGTGCGGCAGATGTGCTGGCGGTGTTTCTGGTGCAGACCATTGCGCAGGAAAACGCCGTAGCGTCACTGGCGGTTGTGCTGGCAATCACGATGTTCCTCTCCGACCTGATGAACAACGCAGCGACTGCGGCGGTTCTTAGCCCCGTTGCGCTGGGTATCGCGGGCGCGCTGGGGGTCAATCCCGACAGTTTTCTGATGGCGGTTGCCATCGGGGCATCCTGTGCGTTCCTGACGCCGATAGGACACCAGAACAACACGCTGATCCTTGGCCCCGGCGGGTTTCGGTTCGGCGATTACTGGCGTCTGGGGCTGCCGCTGGAAGTGCTGGTTGTGGCGGTCAGCATACCGATGCTGCTATGGGTCTGGCCATTATGATCAGATCAGGTTGAAACGGTGCGTTCGGGGCCGAAGGGCGCGTTCGTGCTTGGATAAAGCCCGCGCCAGCGGTGGGCCGGGGACTGCCGATCCGACATTTTGAGAATGCAGTTTATGCAGGCTGCATATTCCCGCGTTCAATGGCTTGGCGTGTCACTGGCCAAATCGGCAGACCGCGGGACGGCCCACCGATGGCGCGGCGGGCTGCGCCCTTTGCTGCGCGCCTTGGGAACGCCCACCTGCCCCTTTCAGGCCGGATCACCCCGACCCGCACATGTCATTTTCCGGCGGGTTTACCATCCTTGACGCTGGTTCGTGCATAGGCCCTGCCAATCATATGCGCAGCGATGGGCGCGGTCAGCAGCAGGAAAAACACTGTCGCCAGAACCTTGCTGGTGCCCGACACAGTTCCAATATCAAACGCCAGCGCGACCAGTATTAGCAAGCTACCCAACGTGCCCGCCTTGGTCGAGGCATGCATCCGCGTCAGCAGATCAGGCAGGCGCACAATGCCGATGGCCGCGATCAACACAAACGCGCCGCCGCCCAGAATAAGAAGTCCTTTCAGAACATCAATCATCGCCGCCCCCTTTGGTTTGTTTTGCATCGGGGTCAGCCGACTTCTTTTCGCGGTCAAAATAACGCTCTGCATAGCGCGCCAGTGCGACCGTTGCCAGAAAGCCAACCAATGCCACCACAATCGCCACATCCAGCAGCGACGGGTCGTCAATCGCTATGGCATAAAGGCCGCAAAACGCGATGATGGTGATGTTCATCATATCCAGCGCAACCACACGGTCCGCCAATGTCGGGCCAATCGCCAGCCGTATGAAGGCCACAGCCAACCCCAGCAGGATCAGGCCAAGGCCGATCTGGACTGACAGGTCAAGAAAATCAGCGGCACTCATTTCTCAAACACCTCCGCGACCATACGTTCCATGCCGTTTTTCAACTCGGCCACCAGCGCGTCGCGGTCATCTGCAAACATGGCATGCACCAACAGGGTGCTGCGGTCTTGCGTGACATCCAGACTTAGCGTGCCCGGCGTCAATGATATCAGGTTGGTGACCAACAAAATCTCGATATCGGATTTCACGCTTAGCGGCACTTCAATAATGGCGGGTTTGTTCTTGGGAAACGGGCGGATCACATCCCATGCGACGCGCACCGATGACAGCAGCAATTCCCAGAAGAAATACAGCGCCAGCCGCACCGCACGGTAACTGCGCAGGAAATACAGCCGGTCAATGCCCGTCAGCGGCGCGGACAGCCACAGCGCGAAAAAGCCCAGCACCGCACCCGTGGCCAGCGTTCCCAGATCAAAAGACCCCGTCATCGCAGCCCATGCAAACGCAAGCAGCAGGTTTATCAAAAAGCCGTTCATCTTTGCGCCCCCAGAACAGTGGTGACATAATCGCTTGGGTCCAGCAACTGCGCGGCAGCCGTTTCGGCAAATTGCACGAAGGGTTCGGGGAACAGACCGATCAGAACCGTCATGGTGGCCAGACCAATAATCGGCAGCATCATGGGCAGGCGGATATGCGCAGGCACGCGGGTCGGAACAGGGTCAATCCCGTCGGGATGCGGTTTCCAGAACGCCATTCCCCAGATTTTTGTCATCGAGAAAATGGTCAACAACCCCACGAACAGCGCGATAAACGCCACGAACCACGCCTCCAGCTCGATCGAGGCCTTGACGATCAGGTATTTTGCCCAGAACCCCGACAGCGGCGGAAACCCTGCCAGCGAGAATGCGGGCACGATAAACAGCGCCGCCAGAAACGGCGAGGATTTGTAAAGCCCGCCAATGCGGTTCAGATCCGTCGATCCTGTCAGTTTGAATGCAACACCCGATACCAGAAACAGGTTCGCTTTCACGATGATGTGGTGGACCAGATAGAACACCCCCCCCATCAGCGCCAGCGGCGTATATAGTGCCAGTCCCAGCGTCATGTAACCAATCTGGCTGATGATGTGAAACGACAGGATCTTGCGGAAATCCGTCTGCGCGGCGGCCCCCAGAACCCCTGTCAGCATGGTGGCCAGCGACACCCATATCAGGATTTCATGCGTGAAGCCGATATCGCCCACAAACACCAGCGTGAACATGCGCATCATCGCATAAACGCCCACTTTGGTCAGCAGGCCCGCAAACACCGCAGACACGGCAAATGACGGCGTGTGATAGGACGCGGGCAACCAGAAGAACAGCGGGAACACCCCCGCCTTCACCCCGAACCCCACCATGAACATCATGGCGATCACGGTGATCAATGTCTGGTCTTCGGAATTGGCCACCGCATCGCGCAGATCGGCCATGTTCAGCGTGCCGGTCACCCCATACAGCAACCCTATGCCCGACAGGAAAATCAGCGTCGAGACAAGGTTCAGCGCCACATATTTGATGCCCGCATCAAGCTGTTCGCGCGTGCCACCCAGAACCAGCAGCCCGAAGGATGAAATCAGCATCACCTCGAACCAGACATACAGGTTGAACAGATCGCCCGTCAGAAACGCCCCTGTCACACCCGCAATCAGGGTTTGAAACAGCGCGTGATAGCCCAGCCGTTCCAGCCGTTCGGGTATTTCACCCAGCGCATAAATCGCGGTCGCAAGGCCGGTAATCGCCGTGATGACAACCATCACAACGCCCAAGTAATCCGCCACCAGCGTAATGCCGAAAGGCGCGTCCCAGTTGGACATCTGCGCGGCAATCACGCCCTCATCCAGCACCGCCATCAGCAATGCGATGGATGCAACCAGCGACAGGACCGACCCTGTCAGCGAAATCCAACGCCCGCTGGGGGCGCGGCGCATAAGATAGGCCAGAACCGCCGTTGCAAAGGGAACGGCGATGGGCATGACCAGAAGCCAGCTTGTCATTTCTTGTCCTCGTCGGCGTCTTTGGGTTCGGCAACACGCATCTTGTCAGTATCCATGGTGCGCAACCGGCGATAGGTTTCAAAGGCCAGCGCAAGCGTGAAGGCCAGCAGCCCGAAGCCAATAACAATAGCGGTCAGAACCAGCGCCTGCGGCAGGGCATTGCCCACCACACCAGCGGGGGTATCGGCGCCGTAAGGCACCAGCGCGGGCGCGCCTTTTGTCATGCGCCCTGATGCGAAAATCACCAGATTGGCCGCGTTCGACAGCAAGATCAGCCCGAACAGAAAGCGCATGAAATTGCGTGCCAGCATCAGGTAGACCGAAGCGGCGACCAGCACGCCGACAACAAGGGCAGTCAGTGCTTCCATGGCTCAGGTCTCCTCTTCAAAGGCATAGGCGATTGACAGGATGGACCCCAACACCACCAGATACACCCCGATGTCGAACACCAGAACCGTATTAAGCGAGAAGATCGACGTCTCGTAGCTGTCGCCGCCCACCCAGTACCACTGGCCGGTGAAGAACGGATCGCCAAAGAAAAACGCAACCAGCCCAGCCACCAGCGCAATGCCCAGCCCCACTGCGGCAATGCCTTCGGGGCTTGCGCGCAATGCAGATTTTGCCTCGGCGGGTCCGCAGGCCAGCGAATAGACGATAAACGCCACCGCCCCCAGCAGCCCGCCGATAAACCCGCCACCGGGCAGGTGATGGCCGCGCAGCAGCATAAACAGCGAAAAAACAAACAGCAGTGCCACCAGAATACGCGCCCCGGCGGTAAAGATGATGGAGTTCATCAGCGGTCCTCCTTTGTGGCGTCCGGCGTATCGTCTGGCGGCGCTTTCTGCCCGCCTTTCAGCAGTGCATAGGCCCCGAGTGCTGCAACAATCACGACCGCAATCTCGCCAAAGGTGTCAAGCGTGCGGAAATCCACCAGAATGACATTGACGATGTTGCGCCCGAACGCCTCTGTCCAGGATGACGCCTCAAAGAAATCCGTCAGGCGGCGATCGAAGGGCGCATTTGTCACGCGCAGCAGCACCCATGTCGTGACCCCGCCCACCAGAACCGCCAGCCCCGCATCAAACGGGCGGTGCGTCTGTTTTCCCGTGCGGTCCAGATGCGGCATTTTCAGCAGTGCAACGGCCAGCAGCACCACCACCAGCAATTCCACCAGAATTTGCGTGATCGCCACATCAGGCGCGGAATAGGCAATAAAGATCAACGCAACGCCAATCCCCACAACGCCCAAGCCCACCAGTGCCGCAATCCGTGATGATGTCAGAACCACCAGCACTGTGCCCGCAATGATCAATGCAGCAATGCCCCATTCCACAAAGCCGATACCGGTGAAATCCAGAAATGGCGCCGCCGCAGGGCGCAAGATCAGTGTCACCAGAACGGACAGCGCAAAGACTGCGAATGTCACAAACATATAATGGCGCAACACCCCTGTCTGGATCACACGCGTCTGGCCCTTGGCCAAGGCCATGAAACGGTCCAGAAACACATCCCAGCTTGCATCCATATCAATGGCGCGCGCTTCCATATCGGCCAGCATGGCACGCAGGCGCGCATGGACCTTATAAAGCACAAACCCCAGCGCGAATGTCAGCACACTTAGCAGCAGCGGCAGGTTGAACCCCGCCCACAGCTTCAGCCGCCCGCCCGCATCGGGCGCGCCCATGACCGCAGCCACCGCAGGTTCGACCAGATAATAGGCCGTGACACCGGGCAACAACCCCGCCAGCAGGCCAATAACCGCCAGCGTGATCGGACCCAGAACCATGGCCCACGGCCCTTCATGCGGCGTGCGCGGCAAGTCACCTTGCGGGCCGAAAAACGGCTTCCATGCGACAATCAGCGCCACGGCAAACATCAGCGCAAATGCGGCCATGCCCATGATCACCACAAACCAGCTGATCGCCATGGTCAACGCACCGGCATAGGCCACTTCCTTGGCAATAAAGCCCAGAAACGGCGGAATCCCCGCCATCGCCAGCCCCGACAACCCCGCCGCCACCGCCGTGATCGGCATGGCCCGTGCCAGCCCGCCCAGAACATTGGCATCGCGCGTGCCGGTTTCATGGTCGATAATCCCGATGACCAGAAACAACCCTGCCTTATACAGCGAATGCACCAGCAGGAATGTCATCGCCGCCGTAATCGCATAGCCCGAAGACCCCGCCAGAAACATGACCAGCGTGCCCAGTGCCATCAGCGTGGTATAGGCCAGCGTCTGTTTCAGGTCGGTCTGGCGCAGCGCCATGAAGGACGCAAACACCGCCGTAACGGCCCCGAAAAGTGTCAGCGTGTAAACCCAGACATCACTGCCCGACAGGCTGGGATGCATCCGCGCCAGCAGATACACACCCGCCTTCACCATCGTCGCCGAATGCAGATAGGCAGATACCGGCGTGGGCGCGGCCATGGCATTGGGCAACCAGAAATGAAACGGCACCTGCGCCGATTTGGTAAATGCCCCCAACAGGACCAGAATCAGAATACCCAAGTATATGGGGTGTTCTGCCATACTGCCCGCCGCGTTCAGTTGCGACAACTCGAACGTGCCTTGCGTGATCCCGATCAGGATAAAGCCCGCCAGCAGCGCCAGCCCCCCCGCGGCCGTCAGCAGCAGCGCCTGCAACGCATTGCGGCGCGATTTGGGGTCGGTATGCGAAAAGCCGATCAGCAGATAGGATGTGAAGGTCGTCAGTTCCCAGAACACGAACAACGCAATCATGTTATCTGCCAGCACCAGACCCAGCATCGACAGCATGAAGCTGAACAAATACAGCGCAAAGCGGTTATATTGCGGATGCCCTGCAAGATAGCGCGCGGCATACAGCATCACCAGCGTGCCGATCCCGGTGATCAGCAGCGCAAACATCAGGCTTAGTCCGTCCAGCCAGAAGGACAGGCGCACTTGCAGGCTGGGGATCCAGTCCCAGACCCATTGCACCGCCCCATCGCGGGGCACAACAGGCAAATACTGAAGGAAAAACAGGAAAAGTGCGGCGGTCAATGCCACTGTGATCATGCCCGCCGGGGTCACCCAGGGCGCGTTCGGGTCGGAAGGCTCTGCCATCTGCTCGGTCGACTCCTGATTGGCACTCGAATTCTAAATCATTGCAGTGCTCAGGCCAGCGTATTGCTGCCCGAACCACTGCGGCGCGCGTTGTTTCACATTTTGCGCCAAATTTCGCAACGCAAATCGGTCAGAAATTTCCAGTTTTGGCATGTATCGCCCCCCATGACGCGTGAGTCACGCTGAAATTACAGGCACAGATACGGCTCCTGTGCCGCGATCATGCCGCCCGCGCGCCCTTGAAAGCGCGCCCTTGACAAGCCGCCCCCCCTCTCGATGATGGCGTCCATGCGCAGCCCAGCCCTTGATGATCGCGATATCGCCATTCTGTCCATCCTTTCGCGCGAAGGGCGGATCACCAAGGCCGAGTTGGCGCGGCGCGTCAACCTGTCGCCGACACCGTGCTGGGAACGCCTGAAACGGCTGGAAAATGCAGGGCTTATCCGTGGCTACCGCGCCGAAATTGCCCTGACGCGCCTTGCACCGCATGTCGTCATTTTTGTGACAATCGAGCTGGACAGCCATAAATCCGAAGATTTCCAGCGGTTCGAGCGTGCGATCGCCACGCTGGACGAAATCACCGATTGCTGGTCGCTTGGCGGGGGCTTCGATTACCTGCTGAAAGTGACCACCCCCGATATTGCCGCCTATCAGGTGCTTATGGACGGGCTGCTGGAACGGCGCGCAGGTGTGAAGCGCTACTTCACCTATATTGTCACCAAAAACGTCAAGGACGCCCCCTTGCCCTTGCAGATTCTGCTGTAGCATTCGCGGATTGGCAGACGCGGCAAGGCGGGTTGAATTGGCCTGAAGGGGACATTCCAAGGCGCGGAATCAAGGCCGCAGGCCGCCGCGCTATCGGCGGGCCGTCCCGCGGCCTGCCGATTTGGCTGATGGCACGCCAAGACTTTGAACGCAGGAATATGCAGCCGGCATAAAGTGTATTCTTATAATGTCGGATCGGCAGACCCCGGCCCACCGCTAGCGCGGGCTTGGTCCCCGCGCGAAGGGCAGCTTCAGGCCAAGCCCCCCCGCAGCCAGCGTGCCCGCAGATCACCCCGATCTCCAGACGGATCATCGGATACACAAGCCGAATTCGGAACATTCCCCTGCCTGACGCCCGATCGCAGCAACGATTCCTCTGGCAGCGCGCCGTCATGCTGGGCCAACACCCCACCAGACCGAAGGACCAACCATGACGCGCACCGCACGCCCCCCCGCCGCGCCACAATCGCCCGCCCTGTCGTCCCAGCTTTCCGACCCCTCCTTGCTGCGCAGCGACGCCTATATCGCCGGATGGCGCGGGGCTGCGGCAGATTTCGCCATCACCAACCCCGCAACAGGCATGGAATGCGCGCGCGTGGCCCGCATGCGCGCCCCCGATGCGCGCGCCGCCGTCGATGCCGCACAAGCGGCCTTTGCGGACTGGTCCACCTCCCTGCCCCAGACCCGCAGCATGGCCCTGCGTCGCTGGTTCGATCTGATCAATGCCAACCGCGAAGATCTGGCCCTCATCATGGTCGCCGAACAGGGCAAACCTTTGTCAGAGGCGCGCGGCGAAATCGACTATGGCGCAGGCTTTGTGGAATTCTACGCCGAAGAAGCCAAGCGCCCCGATATTCGCGGCGTCACCTCGCACCTGCCCGATGCCGAAGTGGAACTCTGGCGCGAACCTGTGGGCGTTGCGGCCCTTGTCACCCCGTGGAACTTCCCCTGCGCCATGGTCACGCGCAAGGCCGCCGCCGCACTGGCGGCGGGCTGCACCTGCGTGGTGCACCCCTCCGCCGAAACGCCGCTATCTGCACTGGCGCTGGCCGTTCTGGCCGAACGCGCGGGCATTCCTGCGGGCGTGCTGAACGTCGTGCCCGGCGACGCGCCCGAAATCGTGGGCACATGGACCCAAGACACCCGCGTGCGCGCGCTGTCCTTCACCGGGTCGACCGAAGTGGGGCGGCTTTTATACCGTCAATCCGCCGACACCATCAAACGGCTGGTGCTGGAACTGGGCGGGCATGCGCCCTTTATCGTCTTTGCCGATGCCGATCTGGACCGCGCGGTCACTGAGGCGGTCAAGGCCAAATTCGCCACCACCGGACAGGATTGTCTGGGTGCCAACCGCTTTTTGGTGCAACGCCCCGTCTATGATGAATTCTGCACCCGTTTTGCGGCCGAAATCCGCAAACTGACCCTTGGTCCGGGCATGGATGATTGCGACCTTGGCCCCCTGATGCATGAACGCTCTGTCGCCAAACAAGAAGCCCATGTGGCCGATGCCATGGCACGCGGCGCGCGCTGCCTTGCCGGTGGCGCGCGCGATGCGCAAGGCCCGCTTTACTACAAACCCACCCTTCTGGTCGATGTGCCCGGTGATGCCAGCATCATGCATGAAGAAACCTTCGGCCCTGTGGCCGCCGTCGCGCCGTTCGATACCGAATCCTGCGCCATCACCCGCGCCAATGCCACCGAGTTCGGGCTTGTGGCCTATGTCCACACGCTCGACCCGCGCCGCATCTACCGCATGACCCGCGCGCTGCAATTCGGCATGGTGGCCGTCAACCGCACCAAGGTCACCGGCGCGCCGATACCCTTTGGCGGCATGAAACAATCGGGGCTGGGGCGCGAAGGCGCGCGCTGGGGCATGGAGGCATTTACCGAAATCAAATATGTCTGCCGCGACTGGGGTTAAGGCCCGACAGCCCTGCTTTCATTCTGGCCCAAATATCCACCGGGGTTTCTCAAGGGGGGCGTGCCCCCCTTGAGGCAGGGGGTTTGGGGGGCTGCGGCCCCCCAAGCCACCTTCAGGACGAACCACCGCGCCCGCACAATCTCAATCCATACGGTCCCTGGCGAACGCATAAATCACGCAGCCCACCAGCAAAAACAGCCCGAAAAACAGAAATACCGCCCCATAGGGGGCCTCGGACGGCGTGGCGGGGGCTGCGGAATGCACCCGCCCGCTGATCATTTGCAACACGCCAACCCCGCCGATGGCAAACAGGTTCAGCAACGTCACCCCCCGCCCCATCAGATGGGCCGGAAAAAAGCTGCGGCCATGCGCCATCATCATCGGGAATGACGCGCCAAACAGACCGATGGCCGCCAGCATCACCGCGCTGGCCCAGAACCCCGGCACCGGCACCAGCCACAAACCCAGCAGGCACAGCCCACCCAGGGTGTTGCCAGCCAGAATAACCCATTTGCGCGTGCCCAGCAGCCGGTCCAGCGGGCCATAGGCAAAATTGCCCACAATCATCGCGCAGGCCATCAGCAGCGTGATCTGCCCGACCTGTGTGGCACTTGCGCCGTAAACATCCGTAAAATACGGCCCCGCCCACAGGCCGCGCAATCCGGCTGCGGGCGCATAATTCACCGCGAGTAGCGGCAGGATCATCCAAAGCGCCGGTATCTTCAGCAGATCCAGCAAACTGCCCCGCGCGCCTTCCGGGGCCGTGGCCGCAGGCGGGTCCTGTATCATATACCACAACAGAACCGCAATCAGCGCCGTGCCCGCCGCCAGCGCCAGCAGCGTTTCGCGCCAGCCAAATGCCTCTGCCGCCCAGGCCAGCGGCAACGCGCCCAGAATATTGCCCAGACTGCCGAAACCGATCACCGCGCCAGCCAGTGTCGCAAATATGGCGGGCGGATACATGCGCGCAAAAATGTAATATGAGGCCATCAGAACAGGCGCGCAGCCCACCCCCAGCAGCACCATCGCCAGATGCACATGCAGGGCATTTTGCGCAAGACCAAAGACCAGCGCCCCCCCTGTGCCCCCGATGCCCAGAATAAGCGCTGTGCTGCGGCGTGGCCCGAAACTGTCCAGCGCCCAGCCAACCGGCAACTGCGTCAGCGCAAACGCCATAAACCACAGCCCCGATGACAGCGCCAGATCATCCGCACTGACACCGATATCAGTTTGCAGCATGCCTGCCAGAACCGCCAGAAACGAGCGGTAGAACTGACTGAGCAGATAGCCGATGACCAGAAACAAAAGGCCGATTTTCATACATGATGCCCGATTCTTGTGCGAAATGTGAACCTGCTTATTGAACCTGTGAAACATTTGCAATCCGGGAAGGGACCGCGCGCCGCACTTGGCTGGCATTAAGCTGTGCAGGCTATGGTCCGGGCACGTTCATGTCAGAAAGGTCTGTGCAGATGCCCACACTCCCTGAAATTTCGGCCAGACTGGCCATGCCTTATATCCAACCTGCGCAGGCGCAAAAGCATGTCACCCATAACGAAGCGCTGCGCCTTCTGGATGTGGTGGTACAACTGTCGCTTGTCAGCCGCGCGTTAAGTGTCCCGCCACTGATTGCGCAAAATGGCAGTTGCTATCTGGTGCCCGCCGGTGCGGGCGGCGACTGGGTTGGACAGGCAGGCCAGATTGCCCTGCGCGACGCGGATATGTGGGATTTCCTGACCCCGCGCGCAGGCTGGCTGGCCATGGTGCTGGATGAAGACCGCCTGTTGTTTTTTGACGGCACCCTATGGCGCGTGCCTGACATAATGCCCGATATTATTGACCGTCTGGGCATTCAGACCAGCGCCGATGCCACCAACCGGCTGGCGGTTGCGGGGGATGCAAGCCTGTTTACCCATGACGGCAGCGACCACCAGATGAAGATCAACAAGGCAGGGGGCGCGCAGACCGCAAGCGTGCTATTTCAGTCCGGTTGGTCGGGACGGGCGGAAATGGGGCTGGCAGGCAATGATGATTTCACCATCAAGACCAGCGCAGATGGCACCACATGGCTTGACGCGCTGCGCCTTGATGCGGGCAGCGGTTTGGCCACGGGGTTGGCCGTGACGCAAGATGCGCAGGACAGCACTGTGGGGCGGCTTTTGAAAGTGGGCGACAGCGCGGGGCTGCTTGCGGCCTCGCCCTTGTTGCGCGTGCCTGCGGGCGGCAGTGCCAATGCGCTGGCGCTGACCAGCGGCGCGGGCTTCACCGGCCCCCTGCCCGACGGGCTGGAACTGCGGTTTCGCGCGGGGGCCAGCAATACGGGCGCGGCAACATTGACGCTGGATTCAGCCGCGGCGCTGCCATGCAGGACGGTGACCGGCGCGGTTTTGCCTGCGGGATATATCCGCACAGACACTGACACGGTTGCACGCCACGAAAACGGACTTTGGGTGCTGTCCCGAATGCATGAGTCCGGCATGCACGCACAGGGCCGGTTTGAACGGTTGGAGAACGGCATTCTGCGCGTCTGGGCCTTGCGCAGCACCCAAAGCGACAGCGCGCCTACAGTTTGGGAATTTCCCGCAAGTTTCGCCGTGCTGGACCATGTCAGCGCCACCGCGCAAGGGGCAAGCTTTCATGCAGCAACCATCAGTTCGGCCACAGTATCGCAGTGCAATTTTGATGCATGGACCAACGCAGGCACGCGCGCCGACAATGTGGATGTCGCGCTAAGCGCGACGGGCACATGGTATTAAGGCGCTGATGCGCACCTGAAAACACTGCCGGCCGGTTCCGCAACACGGGTCATACCCCGGAGTTGGGCCGCGCAAGATCATCCGAGAGTGCGGCCATAAACCCATGCAGGCTGCGGTTGCTTGGGGGCGCGGTAAATGCTGCCTCGGCCTGTTGCAGAACCGGCACATGGCACAGGGACACAAAATGCGCCTGCGCCAGAAACAACGCCCCGCTGCGATGCAACTGCGCGACGGTGACACGCCCAAGTCCGGCCAATGCCGCGCGGTCAATGCCATGAAAGCCCGCAAGCGGCGTGCCTTGCGCAAAGGGCACCAGCACCCCCGCCTGCACCAGATCCTGCGCGGCGCCGCGCGTGCGGTGTTCGGCCTGCGCATGCGCGCGCAGCATGTCGCGCAACCGGCCAAGTGGCGGCACTAATGCGCCATTGTCATCAAATATGCGCAGACCATGGGCCAGACCGTCGCGCGCCACCAGATCGCTGGCTTCGTCCACCAGCATGGGCGCGTCACCGTCGCCCCCCCACCCATTGGGCGCGAATGGATAGGCGCGCAGCAGGTCGGGCACATAGCTGCCCCGCCAGACCCCGCGAGATGCCACAAAGGCCGACTTGCCCCTGCGCGCCAGCCGCAACACCGCCACCGGCATGCCGTCGGGCATAAACACTACCGGCATGTTGGCCGCCGCCCCTTCGCCTTCGTCAAGGGTGACGGGCACATGCCGATATGCCTGCGCGAAACCAAAGCTTTCGGCACGGCACCAACGCCATGTGCCGTGGCGCGTGTGTGACAGCGGAACCCAGGTTCCAGCGGCAATCTGTGGGCATGACATGTTCATTGCGCCCCCATGCTAGATGCTGAAGCTGAACAAACCCTGAACCCGTATTTCCGGCGCGCCCTTGTTAAACATTGGTAAAAATCCAACTCAAAAGCCGCTTTTCCGCCCTGTTTGAAACCGTATCGCGGCCTTGCAGCCCGTGCAGTCTGGGCGCGGGTGAATATTGGGTGGTCCATGTGGCTTCGGGTGCAAGGGCGCAATGCGACGGGTCAAGCCGCGCTTGATATCGGCATTGATGCCATAGAAATCGTGCAGACATCGCAAGGTGTCTTTGCCATTACCAGTTCGCGCGCTTTTGGCGGGTTGGTCAGCTATGCACTGGGTCCGGACGGGCTGGCGCTGCAAGATACGGTGCTGTTTCATTCGGGCATCAACCGGACTGCCGCGCCTGCGATTGTCATCAACCAACTGGACGGGTTCCTGCAGGCCGGTGTTGTGGTCAGCAACACCCATCTGATCGGCTACCGTATTTTTGAAGACGGCAGTTTCGGCAACCGCCGCTGGACGGAAATCGAACAGGTGCAGGCCATGTTTTCCGACCCTGTGGCGCAGACGGCCCTTGCGGAACTGGGCGACGGGCAAATCGTGCCCGCCACGGGCGAGGCGGGCTGGCAGACCGGCACATTGACCTATGGTGTGCATGACGGCGGCGTTCTGGCGCTGGGGCGCTATGAACCTGTGCTTTACAGCTATACATCCACATCATGGGGCGGTCTGGTGCCCGCAGTGGAATTCGGGCCGGAAGACGGGCTTTGGATACATGCCCCCACCGCGATGGAGGTGTTTTCTGCCTATGGCCAGACATGGGCGGTCATCTCGGCTTCAGGCACGCATTCGCTGACCGTTCTGCAAGTCGGCCCCGATGGCGGGCTTATGGTCACAGATCACATCATGGACACGGGCAACACGCGCTTTGCGAATGTGCAGGCGGTCAGTTACGCCCATGTCGGCGACCGCGTCCTGGTTGTTGCAGGCGGCAGTGATTTCGGCATCACGCTGTTTACCTTGCTGCCCGATGGCAGGCTGGTGTGGATGCAATCGCTGGAAGACACCCCCCTGACCGGACTGGACAGCATTTCGGCGCTGCAATCGGTTGTCATTGGCGATCAGTTGCTGGTCCTTGCGGGCAGCGCCAAGGATGCGGGCATCACCAGTTTCAACCTGCCGCTGTCGCAACTGGGGGCCGTGATCACGGCAACAGACGGCCAGCCCGACACGGTATTGGGCACGGCGCAGGATGATATCGTGATTGCCGCCAATTCAGGCGATCACCTGCAAGGCGGCGCGGGGCATGACATTCTTGTAGCTGGTCCCGGCGTGACAATCATGACAGGGGGCGCGGGCGTCGACACATTCGTTATGCACCCGTCACAGACCCTTGCGCAGATCACGGATTTTGAACGCGGGGTTGACCGGCTGGACCTGTCGGGCTGGCCCATGCTGCGCGACCCTGCACAGCTGGGCTTCACGCAAAGCGCGACGGGGGCAGTGCTGGAATACCGCGGCGCGCAGGTGCAGATCACTGCCAGCAACGGGCAGCCGCTGGGGCTGTGGGACATATTCGCGAACGGGCGTTTTGCGACACCGGACAGAATGCTGACACTGGAACATATGTCGGGGCTGGCCGATGGAATATCCGACCCGCCTGCACCGCCGCCCGCGTTCAATGTCACAACACGCAGTGGTGCGGGGCTTGGCGGGGTGCGCCTGTTGGTGCGCGATGCCGACACAAACGCCCTTCTGGACGAGGTGCAGACAGATGAAACCGGCAGCTTCAGCCTGCCCGCGCCCGCAGGTCCGGCCCTGTTGCAGGTGGACCAGCTCCTGCCGCCGCAAAACGGGGCCGTCACCAGTGCGGATGTCACGGATATTTTGCGCATGGCCATCGGGCAGGAACCTAGTTTTGCAAACGGGGCCGCGCTGACAATGGGCGATCTTGTCGCCGCCGATGTCAATGGCGATGGCAGGGTTTCCTTTCGGGATGCATTGGAAGCGCTGAAAATATCCATGGGCCTGCGCCTGCAGCCGGATGCAATTTTCCTGCCGCAGGACTATGCCAACGCGCCCGCCGACAGCACGGCCCCCCTGCCCCAGTCCCAGCCCGATTTGCCCTATGGCACCGGGCTGGTCGCTATCTGGCGCGGGGATATGGATGACAGTGCGCTTTGGGCGTTGTAGCGGCCACTGCCACAATGCCCGTCAAGTTCACGGCGTTCCGCCACATGCTCTAACTTATTGACTTCGCATGTTCGAGAAGCTCAAAACCGGTTCCCACTTTTGAGCAACATGCTCTAATAGCCGCGCCGCGCCAGCCAGTCGCGCATCCAGTCGATTTCTTCTTTTTGCGCTGCAATGATTTCGCGTGCCAGTTCGGCAACTTCGGGATCATCACCATATTGCAACACGATTTCGGCCATCACAACTGCACCTTCGTGATGCGGGATCATGCCAAGGATGAAATCCGCATCGGCATCGCCGGTGAATTCGATATCCATGTCTTCATGCATGGCCGCATTGGCCGCGATATAGGCCAGCGTTGCATCGCTTGCGCCATCAGGCGCAGGTGCCATGTCATGCCCTGCATGTGCATCATGCCCGCCATGGCCACCATGATCACCGTGCGACATATGAGAGGATGCAAACCCAATCCCCGTAACCAATGCCCCACCTGCCGCAAAGGCAAGAACCCCGGTCAGAATTTGTGCTTTCAGTGTCATGGTATCCCCTGTTTTCCAATATTGGATACGCATAGCACCCTCCAGCAGATGGAAGGGAAAACACATCTGCGTGAAGGGTCAGTCGCAGGCTTTCAATGCCTCTGGCAGGACGCGTGCGAAAACCTGCAATTCCGCCGGGGGCGCGGCACTGACACGGATACACCTGTCCATCGGCGCAACAGTTGGCATGCGCACAAACACATCACGCGCCATCAATTCACGCAGCAGCGCGCGGGCGAAATCACCGTCGCGCCCGCAATCCATGGTCACGAAATTCGTGGCCGACGGCAGTGCATGCAACCCGTTATCGGCGGCAATCCGGCCCAGTTCTGCGCGCGCGGCGTCAAGCTGTGTCTGGACTTGCGCAAGCCATGCCTGATCTTGCAGCGCCGCCAGCGCGCCCGCCTGCGCAATGCGCCCCATGCCGAAATGATTGCGGATACGGTCGAACATGGCAATCAGCGGGGCCGCGCCAATCGCATAGCCCACCCGCAAGCCCGCCATGCCATACAGCTTGGAAAATGTGCGCATGCGGATGACACGCATATCATCGGGGTCCAGCGCGGGGGCGGTCCCGTCAGGGGCGGCATCGACATAGGCTTCGTCCAGCACCAGCAGCGTGCCATCCGGCACAGCGTCAATCATGCGCTGGACAATGCGCGCGGAATGCCAGCTGCCCATCGGGTTGTCGGGGTTGCAGAAATACAAAAGCTTCGCGCCGACGTCTTCTGCACGGGTCAGCAGGGCGGCGGGGTCCTGATAATCATCGCGGTAAGGCACCTTGTGCAGCACGCCCCCGAACCCCGCCACATGGTAGTTAAATGTCGGATAGGCCCCGTCGGATGTGACAACCGGATCACCCTTGTCCACCATGATGCGCACCAGCAACCCCAACAGCCCGTCGATCCCTTCGCCGATGATAATGTTTTCAGCCCCGACGCCGTGATGCGCGGCCAGCGCGTGGCGCAGGTCATGACATTCGCTGTCGCCATACATCCATACATCGGCGGCTGCGGCCTGCATCGCGGCCACAGCATGGGGCGACGGGCCAAAGCCGCTTTCATTGGCGCCCAGCCGCGCCACAAAGGGGCGTCCGGCGGCGCGCATATGGGCCTCTGGTCCGACAAAGGGGACAGTGGCGGGAAGCGATTTCAGCAGATCGGTATAGCGTGGTTCATCCATATGCCTAGGGATAGGCGAGCGATTGCGCGGCGGCAAGGGGCAAGATCAGATGATCTGGCCATCCTGCATGCGCTGCAAGAACGCGCCTGCATCTTGCAGAACCTGTTGGCAATGCGCATCATCCATGCGGTCCCATGTGCGATACATCTGCGCCATGCGCGGGTTCTTGGCGAAGCGGTCGCGGTGGCGGTCCAGAAAATGCCAATACAGCAGATTGAACGGACAGGCCTGCGCGCCGGTTTTGTCCTTAACGTTATAATGGCATGATTTGCAGTAATCCGACATTCTGTCGATATATGCGCCCGAACTGACATAGGGTTTGGACCCCACCACGCCACCGTCGGCAAATTGCGACATGCCAAGGGTATTGGGGGCCTCGACCCATTCATAGGCATCGGCATAGACGGCCAGATACCATTCATGCACCTGCGCGGGGTCCACACCCGCCAGCAGCGCAAAATTGCCTGTCACCATAAGCCGCTGTATATGATGGGCATAGGCCAGATCGCGCGTTTGCCCCACCGCATGGGACAGGCAGTTCATCCGCGTAGGCCCGCCCCAATAGAGCGGGGGCAGATCGCGGGTATGGTCCAGCGCGTTGCGCTGAGTATACTCCGGCCCTTCCAGAAAATAGATGCCGCGCACGAATTCCCGCCAGCCGATGATCTGGCGAATGAACCCTTCGACCGAATTCAGGGGGGCATGGCCGCGCGTATACGCCGCTTCGGCGCGCTGGCAAACTTCCAGCGGGAGTAAAAGCCCCGCATTCAGGTAAAGCCCGATCACGGCGTGATACAGATACGGATCATCCGACAGCATCGCATCCTGATAGGTGCCGAAATCCGGCAAGGCGTGGGTGATGAAATGATCAAGCGCCCGCAACGCCCCTGCCCTGTCAGTGTGAAAATGAAAGGGGCGCAACTGCCCGAAATTATCCGCGAAACGCGCGGCCACAAGGTCCAGAACTTCGTCCACCACCGGATCGGGCGGGGCAACGGGCGGGGCCTGGCGGAACAGATCGCCCTTGGCGGGTTTGCGGTTGTCGTGGTCGAAATTCCACTTGCCCCCTTCGGGCTGGTCACCATCCATCAACAGGCCCGTTTTGCGGCGCATTTCACGGTAGAAATATTCCATACGCAGGGATTTGCACCCCTGCGCCCAGTCAGCAAAGTCGTCGTTGCTGCACAAAAAACGGCTGTCGGGCAGCAAGGTCACATGCAGCGGCATGTCCTGCAACGCCTGTATCAACCGCCATTCCCCCGGCTGGGTGGCCAACACCTGATCTGCGCCAAATTCCTGCGCGCACCGCAATAGTTCGGCTGGGATAGACCCTGCGTTGTCCCCGTCATCCAGCCGCGTATAGGTGACGTTCCAGCCATCTTCGCGCAAGGATTGGGCAAATTTGCGCATGGCCGCAAAGATAAAGGCGATTTTCTTGGGGTGATGGGGGACATAGCCCGCCTCCGTGCCCACTTCGGCCATGACGACCACATCATGCGCCTTGTCGGCCTGCGACAGCGCCGAAAGCGTGCCCGACAACTGGTCGCCCAGCACCAGAACCAGTTTCACCATGGCACGGGCTTTCGGGCATAGTCGAAAAACTGGCCGGTATCAGCGGGCGTCAGGCTGTCCATGACCGCCAGCAGGCGCTGTGCTGCCTCATCCGGCGCGACAGCCGGATGGCGGCCAAGGTACTTTTCGGTGAATGGTGTGGCCACGGTGCCGGGATGCAAGGCCACACAGGCGGCCTGCGGGTGGGTGCGCGCCAACTCGATCGCCGCACCACGAATGATCTGGTTCAGCGCGGATTTGGCGGCGCGGTAACTGTGCCAGCCGCCCGCGCGATTGTCCCCGATTGACCCCACACGCGCTGACATGACCACCATGACCGCCGGTTCATCGCGCGGTAGCAGGGCCAAGGCATGTTTCATGACCAGCGCAGGCCCGATTGTGTTGACCGCAAACTGCGCGGCCATCGCAGTGGGGTCCAGCTGCTTCAGCGCTTTCTCGGGGCGGTGGCCGTCGATTTCCAGCGCGCCGGTTGCGATGATAATGCGCGGATAGCTGCCTGTAAGCGCGCCTAGATGGGCCGCGACTGACTCCTCGCGCGTAATATCCAGCCCGTCTTGGCTGCGCGACAGGCCCGTGACCTGCCAGCCCTGCCCTTGCAACCCCGACACCAGCGCGCTGCCAATCCCGCCCGATGCCCCGATGACCAATGCCCGTTTCACAGCCCGCGCGCCCCCTGTTGCCCTTGGGCGCGCAGATAGCGCGGCGCGGGGTCAAGTCACGCCCTGACCAGCGTTTCCGCCCATTTGCGCGCGATCGGGCCAACCACCACCGCCAGCGGCACGGCAATGACCCACGCCACCGCCCATGCATAAACCCACCGACCCGCAAAACCGGCGTCAAAGCCGGTATTCACGAAGGTGATGAAGCCCGACATGATGACGGACATCATCGTTCCCATCAGCAACCCTGTTACAATGCGCAGTTTCATGTGCTCCCTTTCCTTGAAGTCACACATAATCATGTATGCGAATGTGTGTGACTTCAAGGGGTGCGGGGCAGTTTCATCTGTGCATTTCAGCCCAGTGCAGTGTTACACCGCGCACAGGTGCCGGGGTGTTTGTGACTGCCCACATCAGGGCTGATCTTCCAGCAACGCTGGCATTTCTGCCCCTCCGCGCGCTCGAACACCACACCGACCCCTTCGACTTCGGGCATGCGGAATGCTTCCGCCGGAATGGGGTCCGGTGTCAGCGACAGGTCGGACGTGATGCAGATATCGGCAAAATCCACCGATTTCAGCGCCGCCATCACCGCAGCATCGCGCACATGCACCACGGGGGCCGCTTCCAGTGACGCGCCGATCACCTTGTCGCGGCGCTGGATTTCCAGTGCTGCGGTGACTGCGCGGCGCGCGGCACGGATGCCCGCCCATTTCTGCGCCAGCGGTTCATTGCGCCAGTCTGCGGGCGTGTCGGGGAAATCCTGCAAATGCACGGATGTATCATCGCCGGGGAAGCGCGACAGCCACACATCTTCCATGGTGAAGACCAGCACAGGGGCCAGCCATGTGGTCAGGCGGTGAAACAGCAGGTCCAGCACGCTGCGCGCGGCGCGGCGGCGCGGGCTGCCCGCCGCATCGCAATACAGCGCGTCCTTGCGGATGTCGAAATAGAACGCCGACAGATCCGTGGTCGCGAAGGTAAACAGCTTCTGGAACACGCCCTGAAAATCATAGGCGGCATAGCCTTTGCGCACCTCGACATCCAGTTCGGCCAGCCGGTGCAGAACCCATTGCTCCAACTCCGGCATATCTGCGGGGGCCACGCGTTCGGCATCACTGAACCCGTCCAGATTGCCCAGCATGAAGCGCATGGTGTTGCGCAACCGACGGTAGCTGTCGGCCACCCCTTTCAGGATTTCCGGTCCGATCCGGTGATCATGAACATAATCGGTCTGCGCCACCCATAGCCGCAGGATGTCGGCACCGTATTGATTGACGACTTCTTCCGGCACGATGGTATTGCCCAGCGATTTGGACATTTTCATGCCCTTCTCGTCCAGCGTGAAGGCATGGGTCACCACAGCGCGGTATGGCGCGCGCCCCTTGGTGGCGCAGGCTTGCAACATGGACGAATGGAACCAGCCACGGTGCTGGTCGGTCCCTTCCAGATACAGGTCCGCAATCCCGTCCGCCGCGCCATCTGCACGGTCGCGCAGAACAAACGCATGGGTAGAACCGGAATCGAACCACACATCCAGCACGTCGAACACCTGGGTATAGGCGTCGGGGTCGTGCAAGCCGTCCAGCATGCGGGCCTTGAACCCGTCGGTATACCAGATATCCGCGCCATGGTCTTCAAATGCCGCCTTGATACGGGCATTCACGGCCGCATCGCGCAGCAGGAAATCCGCGTCATCCGGTTTCGCGCCGGTTTTGACAAAACAGGTCAGCGGCACGCCCCATGCGCGTTGCCGCGACAGCACCCAGTCGGGGCGCGATTCGATCATGGAATACAGGCGGTTGCGCCCTGTCTGGGGTGTCCATTTCACCAGCCGGTCGATGGATTCCAGCGCCCGCGCACGAATGGTGTCGCCATGCGTGCCCATGTCATCCGCCAGCGGCTTGTCGATGGCGGCGAACCATTGGGCCGTGTTGCGATAGATCAGCGGCGCTTTGGACCGCCACGAATGCGGGTAGGAGTGTTTGATCTTGCCGCGTGCCAGCAGGCCGCCAACCGCCACCAGTTTGTCGATCACCGCAGCATTGGCGTCCCCTTCCCAAGGGTTTTCCTTGTTCTTCTTGTTCGGTGCAGCGCGCAGGATCGCCTTGCCGCCAAAGAACGGAAGGTCGTCGCGGAAACGCCCGTCATCGCTTACGTTATAGGTGATGACCTGAGACAACATGCCCAGATCACGATAGAGTTCATATTCCTCCATCCCGTGGGATGGCGCGCAATGCACGAAGCCTGTGCCTTCTTCATCGGTGACAAAATCAGCGGCACGGAAGTCGCGCGGATCGTCCCATTCGCCTTGCGACCCTTCAGCCCCTGCAAGGGGGTGGGCAAGCGTGATGCCCTGCAATTGTTCCTGCGTCACATCGGCGACGCGCCGCCACTGGCCTTCTGTCAGGCGCGCGCGGGCAAAGGTCGCATCGGCCAGCTTGTCGGCAAGGATGAAGCGTTCGCCCACATCCGCCCAGCACTGCTCGGGCGTCTCGGTCACTTCATAAAGGCCGTAAGAAATATCCGCGCCCCAGACGACGGCTTTGTTCGACGGGATGGTCCAGGGGGTGGTCGTCCAGATGACGACGGAAGCCCCGGCTAACGTATTGACGGCGGCCTGCGCGTTTTCCGCTTTCCGGCTATCGTCCACTCCGAATGCCTCGTCCCGCAATGCAAGACTTTCATCATAGCCCAGCACCTTGAATTTCACCCAAACCGTGAAACTTTCCTTGTCGTGATACTCCACCTCCGCTTCGGCCAGCGCGGTTTTTTCCACTGGCGACCACATCACGGGCTTGGACCCCTGATACAGCGTGCCGTTCATCAACAGCTTCATGAACTCATCCGCGATCACGGCCTCGGCGTGGTAATCCATGGTCAGATACGGGTCATCCCATTTGCCGGTGACGCCAAGGCGCTTGAATTCCTCGCGCTGGACATCAACCCAACCTTCGGCAAAGCGGCGGCATTCCTGACGGAAATCGACAATATCGACCTTGTCCTTGTCCAGCCCTGCGGCGCGGTATTGCTCTTCGATCTTCCATTCAATCGGCAGGCCGTGGCAATCCCAGCCCGGCACATAGCGCGCATCGCGCCCCAGCATTTGCTGGCTGCGCGTGATGAAATCCTTCAGCACCTTGTTCAGCGCGTGGCCGATATGCAGATGGCCGTTGGCATAGGGGGGGCCGTCATGCAGGATGAAGGGTTTGCGCCCTTCCGCGCCTTCGCGCAGCCGGTCATAGATGCCAAGGCGTTCCCAGCGCGCCAGCCAGTCGGGTTCGCGGGCGGGCAGCCCTGCGCGCATGGGAAAATCGGTCTGCGGCAGGAACAGGGTGTCTTTGTAGTCGGGGGTGTCGGTCATTGTCGGATACCTTGCGGAATTGGAAAAATTATGCAGACGCCACAGCGGACCCGGCACTCCGGGCGCGTCAGAGTGCCGGGACGCTAATTCGCTGAATGATCCATGGTCCGAACATGGGCCGCCTTATAGGTGGCATGGCGCGCAGCGTCCAGAGGGGGTAACGCTTGATGCGCGCGCAAAGCTGCAATAGCGTGCGAAAATGTCTGGTGAAAATCCGAAGCCGGTTGAATTATGGGCCTGAAACAAACGCTCCGGAATTCCCGAAGGCGCGGAGCAAAGGGCGCAGCCCGCCGCGCCACCGGCGGGCCGTCCCGCGGCCTGCCGGTCTTGCTGATGGTGGCTCAATCCTTGAAAGTTGGAATATGTAGCCTGCATAAAGTGAATCCCGCCAATGTGGGACCGGCAGTCCCCGGCCCACCGCTGGCGCGGCTTCATGCACAACCCGAAACACGAAGGATACACCGCCCATGCTGATGCCCTTTCACTTTGCCTATCATGTGCATGATCTGGACGCGGCGCGCGCCTTTTACGGCGGCATTCTCGGCTGCAAGGAAGGGCGCAGCACCGACACCTGGGTGGATTTCGATTTCTTTGGCCACCAGATCAGCCTGCACCTTGGTGAACCCTTCGCCAATGCCCCCACGGGGCGCGTGGGCGATCATATGGTGCCGATGCCGCATTTCGGGCTGGTGCTGGATGTCGCGCGCTTTCGCAGCCTTGCCGACCGGCTGGCAGCGGCGGGGGTGGAATTCATCATCCCGCCCAGCCTGCGGTTTGAAGGGCAACCGGGCGCGCAATGGACCATGTTTTTTCGCGACCCGTCGGGCAACCCGATCGAGGTGAAGGGCTTTGCCGACACGTCAGGTGTGTTCGCCGCCTGAAGTGCGGCGGGGTATGGTCCGGCCGGTTTTATGAATTGCCATGCGCGCCCCCTAGCCCCACCCCCCCTGCCGCCGCCCCCTGCCCCGGATGACAAAACCATGACAGACGCTGCGCAGACATAGCTGCGTCTGCGCAGGTTTTCCGTGCGATTTCAGGTTGTCGGGCGGGTGGTGCCCTTACGCTGCGGGTTGACTCCTTATCAGGGCTGGTGTCCATTAACATTATTGGGCCGCGCGGTTCCTCGCGGAATTCCAGCGCATTGTCCCAAAGACACGCGACACGAGATCGCAAATCCTTGGAGGTACGAATGAACAAGATTTTCACAGCAGGGGTGTTGACCGCTGGCGCGCTGATGGGCAGCGCCGCATTCGCACAGCAAACCTTTGTTTCCATCGGCACCGGCGGTGTCACGGGCGTTTACTATCCTGCGGGCGGGTCGATCTGCCGTCTGGTCAATGCAGGCCGCGCGGAACATGGCATTCGCTGCGGTGTGGAATCGACCGGCGGGTCGATCTTCAACATCAACGCGCTACGCTCGGGCGAGCTGGAATTCGGTGTGGCGCAATCTGACTGGCAGTTCCACGCCTATAACGGCAGCTCCAGCTTTGAAGAAGATGGCCCGCATGAAGACCTGCGCGCCGTATTCTCGCTGCATCCAGAACCGTTCACCGTGGTTGCACGCAGCGATTCCGGCATTGCCAGCTTCGATGATCTGGCAGGCAAGCGCGTCAATATCGGCAACCCCGGTTCCGGCCAGCGCGGCACAATGGAAGTTGTGATGGAAGCCATGGGTTGGGATATGGACACATTCGCTGTCGTATCCGAATTGCAGGCGGGCGAGCAGGCACAGGCGATGTGCGACAACAATATCGATGCCATCGTCTATACTGTGGGCCACCCGTCGGGCGCCATTCAGGAAGCCACGACCGCCTGTGATACGGTGCTGGTGAACGCCGACAACGACACGATCCGCGAATTGGTCGATGACCGCGACTACTACCGCATGGCGACCATTCCGGGCGGCATGTATCGCGGGTCCGATGATGATGTGACCACCTTCGGTGTGGGCGCCACATTCGTGACATCCGCAACCGTCCCCGAAGAAGTGGTTTATGAAGTGACCAAAGCCATTTTTGAAGGCATGGACACATTCCGTGGCCTGCACCCTGCGTTTGAAAACCTGGTGCCGGAAGAAATGGTCAGCGATGGTCTGTCTGCGCCCTTGCATGATGGCGCTGCGCGTTATTTCCGCGAAGCCGGCCTGATCGACTAAGCTAAAATCCGGTGCGGGCCGCGCATGGCCCGCACCACCTGACCTTGCCCGTCAGGGCCACCCGGACCGCAGAGTCCGGACATTTCCAAACAAAAATTACACATCGACAGGGGGTTTGGTCATGGCGGAACAGGGACGCAGATTCAGCGATTCCGAACTTCAGGATCTGGTTGCCAGCACGGATTCGGGGGCACGCAACCCCAAGAACCGCGCCGTGGCACTGCTGATTTCCGGCGTTGCGCTGGTATGGTCGTTATTCCAGCTATGGATTGCCGATCCGCAATTTTCGCTGGCCCCCAAAATACCGGGGCTGAATATCATCGGGTCTGACCAGACACGCCCCCTTCACCTGACATTCGCGCTGTTTCTGGCGTTTCTGGCCTATCCGGCGTTCAAATCCTCGCCGCGCGACCGCGTGCCGCTGTTCGACTGGCTGCTGGCCTTCACCGCCGCAGGGTCTGCGTTCTACGTCTTCTGGTTCTCGCGCGAGATATCGAACACCGCCCGTCAGGGCAGGCTGATCCAGTGGCAGGCCGACTGGAATATTCTTGGCTGGCAGATTGATGTGATCTATCCGCAGGTGATTGTCGGCTCCATCGGGCTGGTGCTGCTGCTGGAGGCATCGCGCCGCGCGCTTGGCCCTGCGCTGACAATCGTGGGGTCGCTGTTTCTGGCCTATTCCTATTTCGGCACCGGCTGGCTTATTCCGGAATTGATCGAGCATTCGGGCCGGTCCTTCCGCGGGATCATCAACACCCAGTGGTATGACACCAATGTAGGCGTTTTCGGCATTCCGCTGGGCGTATCCACGGCATTTGTGTTCCTGTTTGTGCTGTTCGGCTCGCTTCTGGACAAGGCGGGCGCGGGCAATTATTTCATCAAGATGGCCTTTGCGGGGCTTGGCCATCTGCGCGGTGGCCCTGCCAAGGCCGCTGTGGTCGGTTCTGCGGCGACGGGCCTGATTTCAGGGTCGTCCATCGCCAATGTGGTGACCACCGGCACATTCACCATTCCATTGATGAAGCGTGTGGGCTTTTCATCCGAAAAGGCGGGCGCGGTCGAAGTGTCGAGTTCCGTCAACGGCCAGATCATGCCGCCGGTGATGGGGGCTGCCGCATTCCTGATGGTGGAATTCGTGGGCATCTCCTATCTGGAAGTCATCAAGCACGCCTTCATCCCTGCGGTCATTTCCTATATCGCGCTGATCTATATCGTGCATCTGGAAGCGCTGAAGTCGGGCATGAAGGCGCTTGGCCCGTCGCGCAGCCTGACGCAGATGTTTCTGAAAATATTCGGCGGGTTCGTGATTGCGGGCGTGGCCTTCTATGCGGTGGTCGCGGGCGTCAACGGGCTGCGCGCGGTCGTCCCGGGCATTTCCGATGCGGTAACATTGGCGGTGGTTCTGGTTGTGTATCTGGGGGCGATTTATATTGCCGCACAGCGCCCTGATCTGGAAATGGACGACCCCAACGCCAAAGATGTCAAATTGCCCATCATGAAGGATGTGGTGCCCACGGGGCTGCATTTCCTGTTGCCGATCCTTGTGTTGATCTGGTTTTTGATGATCGAACGACAATCCCCCGCCAAATCCGCGTTCTTCGCGGTGGCCATGATGTTGTTCATCATCATCACGCAGCGCCCGCTCAAGGCACTGTTTCGCCGCTCGCATGATATGATGGCGGAAGCGCGCGCAGGCTTCAACGATCTGATCGAGGGGTTGATCGCAGGGGCGCACAACATGATCGGCATTGGCGTGGCGACCGCGGCGGCAGGTATCATCGTAGGCACTGTCACGCGCACGCCCATCGGCACCGAACTGGCCGGGCTGGTTGAATTTCTGGCGCTTGGCAATCTGTTCCTGATGCTGCTGCTGGTGGGGGCGTTTTCGCTGATCCTGGGTCTGGGCCTGCCGACAACGGCGAATTACATCGTGGTGTCATCGCTGATGGCGTCTGTGGTGGTCAGCCTTGGCGCGCAGGAAGGGCTGCTTATTCCGCTGATCGCGGCGCATTTGTTCGTGTTCTATTTCGGGCTGATGGCCGATGTGACCCCGCCCGTGGGTCTGGCCAGTTTCGCGGCCTCTGCGGTGTCGGGGGGCGATCCGATAAAGACCGGCTTTCAGGCGTTTTTCTACAGCCTGCGCACGCTGGCGTTGCCGTTTCTGTTTATCTACAATCCCACACTGATCCTTTATGGTGTCGATCTGGGCACGAGTGCGGGCATATTGCATGCAGCGTTCATTTTCGTGGTGGCCACGATTGCAATGTTGCTGTTTGCGGCCGCCACGCAGGGCTATTTCCTTGCGCGGTCCAAATGGCATGAATCGGCGGCGCTGCTGCTGGTGGCCTTCACATTGTTTGTGCCGAATTTCTGGCTGGACCGTGTGCAGCCGGAATTCAACCGCCTGCCCGGAACGGAGTTTGAGCAGGTCTTGCGTGACCTGCCGGCAGGCAGCAACCTGCGCATCGAGATCGAGGGGCCTGATTTTTCTACAGGGCAGATGCGCAGCCTGACATTGTCGCTGCCTGTCGATGACACCCCGCCAGAGCAGCGCATTGATGCCACCGGATTTCTGCTGATGCCCGCAGATGACAGCGTTGCGATGGATGAACCGATGTTCAGCTCGCCCTATCAGACGGCGTTGCAGGATTTCGATTTCTATGCGGCTGATCCCGTTGAACTGGTCGCCGTGCTGCGCCCTGCCGACCGGATGCCTGCGCATCTGTTCTTCATTCCGGCGCTGCTGCTGCTTCTGGGGGTCGTCCTGATGCAACGGCGCAGGCAGACACAACCGGCCTTCTAGGCTGCATCACCCGGGGGAAGACTGATGGCCATGAAAATCCTGCTGCCCATTGATATGTCGCATCCTGCATCATGGGTCAAACCCATGGGCGAGGCGCAGAAAATGCTGCGCGATGGCGGCGAATTGCATGTGGTCAGCGTGCTGCCGGATTTCGGCCTGTCCATGGTCGGCGCGTTTTTCCAGAAGGGGTTTGAACAGGCGGCCTTGTTGCAGTTTACCGAAGCGATGCGCAAATGGGTGCGCGACAACGTGCCCGGGTCAGTGGATGTGCATCCGCATGTGTTGCATGGCAATATCTATGACGAAATCCTGCGCGCGGCGGACAAGCTGGATGTGGATGTCATTGTTATGGCCGCCCACCGCCCCGAAGCAAAAGACTATCTGCTAGGCCCCAATGCAGCGCGCGTGGTGCGCCATGCAAAACAATCGGTCTATGTGGTGCGCGATTAGCGCCGCGCCAGTTTGAAACACCATTTGCGTAGTGTGGCCTGAAAGGGGCGTTGTGGCTTGGATATAGCCCGCGCCATCGGTGGGCCGGGGTCTGCCGATCCAACATTCAAGGAATGCAGTTTATGCAGGCAGCATACTCCTGCCTCTCAAAGCTTGGACGGACATTAGCCAAATCGGCAGGCCGCGGGACAGCCCACCGATGGCGCGGCGGGCTGCGCCCTTTGCTCCGCGCCTTGGGGCTTTACCGATGTCTGTAAAAGGCCAGCCCCCCCAAACGGATGCATCACCCAGAACCGACCATCCTAGAACGACTTGCGCGCCCGTAGGGCCGCGCCGATCGTGCCATCATCAAGGTAGTCCAGCTCGCCCCCCATGGGCACGCCTTGGGCAAGGGCGGTGACCTTCACACCTGTCGGGCCAAGTGCATCGGCGATGTAATGCGCGGTTGTCTGGCCGTCGACTGTGGCACCCAATGCAAGGATCACCTCGCGTGCGCCAATGTCGTTGATCCGGGCCACAAGTTCGGGAATGCGCAGGTCTTCCGGCCCGATTGCGTCCAGCGCAGACAGTGTGCCGCCCAGCACATGATACAGCCCCTTGAACACGCCCCCGCGTTCCATGGCCCATAAATCGGCGACATCTTCGACCACACAGATTTCGGCACTCGCGCGGCGGGCATCATCCGTGCAGATCGCGCAGACCGGCGCGGTCGAGATATTGCCGCATTGCGTGCAGGTCTGCGCCGTTTGCGTCACGCGGTCCAGCGCGGCCAGAAGCGGGCGCAGGCTTTGGTCGCGGCGCTGGATCAGGTGCAGCACCAGACGCCGCGCAGACCGCGGACCCAGACCGGGCAGCCGCGCCATCTGCGCGATCAGCGCCTCTATTTCATTGGGGGCACGGTCCATGTGGCTGCGGCTAGAACGGCAGGTTCATGTCGCGCGGCAGTCCAAGGCTTTCGGCCATCGCACCCATTTCTTCCTTGGAGCGCGCTTCGGCCTTGGCCTGTGCATCCTTGATGGCTGCAAGAATCAGGTCTTCGACCACTTCCTTTTCATCGGGGTTGAAGATCGAGGGGTCAATTTCCAGCCCCGTCAATTCGCCCTTGGCTGTGGCCGTGGCCTTGACCAGCCCCGCGCCGGATTCGCCGGTGACAATGATGGCGTTCAGCTCTTCCTGAAGCTGTGCCATCTTGCCCTGCATTTCCTGCGCGGTTTTCATCATCTTGGCCATGTCGCCAAGCCCGCCCATTCCTTTGAACATGTCCTTGTCCTTTCGTCATGTATCGTCAAACGGATCCCAGTCGGGGTCCAGTTCATCCTCGACCGGTGCCAGCGCTTCGCTTTCGATCTGCGCATCCGGCGGGTTCAGATCCCGGATATCGGCAATTCGTGCCTGTGGGAATGCCTGAATAACCGCCGCAACCAATGTATTTTCCATGGCTTCGGCTTCTTGCGCGCTGCGTTCGCGCGCGCGGGTTTCCGCAAGCGTCGGCGCGCCGCCTGTCGATGTGACCGACACGCCCCAGCGCACCCCTGTCCATGTCTGCAAGCGCCCCGCAAGCCGCGATGCCAGATCGGGTGTGGCATCTGGTGTCGGCTCAAATTCGATCCGGCCGGGGCTGTAGCGCACAAGGCGCAGACAGGTTTCCACCTCGACCAGCAGGGCCATGTCGCGCTTCTCGCGGATCAGGGACACAACATCATCGAATTGCGGGTAGTAACCCAATGCAGGGGCCGCGCTGGCAAGGGCCGCTTGCGGTGCGCCTGCGTGGCCGGATGATGCGTGGCTGGATGATGCGGGACCGGCACCCGTGCGGCCAGAATTCCCCGCAGCGGCAGGGGCGCGCGTGGTGGTGCCGCCACCGGCGGGGGGCGATGGCGGGGTCTGGTCATGCCATTTGCGCAGCACTTCTTCGGGGCTGGGCAGATCGGCCACATGGGTCAGACGGATAATCGCCATTTCAGCGGCCATCATCGCATTCGGGGCGGCGGCCACTTCTTCCAGCGCTTTCAGTAACATTTGCCACGCCCGCGTTAACACCCGCATCGGCAAGGTCTGCGCCATGACCATGCCGCGATCGCGTTCTTCAGGGCTGATGGTGGGGTCATTGCCCGCATCAGGTGTCACTTTGGTAACACTTAGCCAATGCGTAATTTCAGCCAGATCGCGCAGCACGGCCATCGGGTCGGCCCCGTCGGCATATTGCGCCGACAATTCCGCAAGTGCCGCCCCCGCATCGCCGCGCATGATCTGGTCAAACAGATCCAGCACCCGCGCGCGGTCCGCAAGCCCCAGCATCGCGCGCACCTGATCGGCGCTGGTTTCACCTGCGCCATGGCTGATCGCCTGATCCAGCAGCGACATGGCATCGCGCACGGACCCTTCGGCGGCACGCGTGATCAGGGCCAGCGCATCATCCGCGACCTGCCCGCCTTCGGCCTTGGCCACACGGGCCAGATGCGCGATCATCACTTCCGGTTCGACCCGGCGCAGATCAAAGCGCTGGCACCGCGACAGAACCGTGACGGGAACCTTGCGAATCTCGGTTGTGGCAAAGATGAATTTCACATGCGCGGGCGGTTCTTCCAGTGTTTTCAACAGCGCATTGAAGGCCGAATTCGACAGCATGTGAACTTCGTCGATGATATATATCTTGTAGCGCGCCGAGGCCGCGCGATAGGCCACACTGTCAATGATTTCACGAATATCGCCCACGCCCGTACGCGATGCCGCATCCATTTCCATAACATCGACATGGCGGCCGTCGGTGATGGCGCGGCAATGTTCGCACTGCCCGCACGGTTCGGTGGTCGGCCCGCCCTGCCCGTCTGCACCTATACAGTTAAGCCCCTTGGCGATGATCCGCGCCGTTGTGGTTTTGCCGGTGCCGCGAATGCCGGTCATGATAAAGGCATGGTGGATACGGTCTGCCGCGAAAGCATTGCGCAGGGTGCGCACCATCGCGTCCTGACCGATCAGATCGGCAAAACTTTCGGGGCGATATTTGCGCGCCAGAACCTGATAGGGGGTTTGGCTGTCTGTCATGGGGTCAAGCCTTGGTTATGTGCCCATACCCTAACGTGCTGCGGGCGCGATGGGAAACGGGTTTTCATATTCCCCTGCGGTGTTCGGGCTGTGGGGCAGTGATTGAGTATTTTTTGCAAGATGAAATCAACTGGTTTTGCGCGCAAGCACGCCATGGTCTTGCAAAAATCCGGTTACGCGCTGCGCGAATCCTTCGGGCTGCTCAATCTGCGCCAGATGGCCCGCGCGACGCAGAATCGCAAAATGTGACCCTGCGACCAGTTCCGTCGTCTCGCGCACCAAGTCAGGGGGTGTCAGCGCGTCGCGGTCGCCGGTCAGCCCAAGGGTGGGCAAACTCAGGCCGGCGGTGGTGGTATAGAAATCGCTGCCCGCAATCGCGCGGGCGCAACCCGCCCAGCCCTGCGGCGGGCAGTCCAGCAGCATGTCGCGCCAGATGTTCACATCAGCGCTGCGCAAAAACGCAGGTGTAAACCACCCTTTTCAGCATTTGCGCGGCAATCGCCGCCATGCCGCGGGCCTGCACCGTATCTGCGCGCGCGTCCCATATCGCTGCCGTGTCCAGCCGTGCACCTGTGCCCGACAACACCAATGCGCGCACCAGATCAGGGCGTTTGGTGGCAAGGGCCTGTGCGATCAGCCCACCAAGCCCCTGCCCCAGAAAGACACACGCCCCCACGCCCAGACTGTCCAGCAGGGATTCCGTGTCACGCACCAACTGGCCCATCGTATAGGGACCATCCGGCGCAGGCGATGCCCCGTGCCCGCGATGATCATAGCGGATAACCCGCAAGTGGCTGGGCAAATGCGGCAAAAGCGGCGTCCAGACCCGCGCATCACACCCAAGGCTGGCGGACAATACCAGCACTGGCCCGTCCGGCGGGCCGGACTGCCGGAAATGCAGCCCCGCCGCGTGCGTCACACCCGCCGCAGTCATGGGGCGGGCGCAATCATGGGGTCGTGCATTCCAGCGCCCGTTGGAAAACGTCGCGGTCCACATTCCCGCCGGAAACGGTCACAATCACGCTGTCCCCGTCAATCTGGTCAGGCAGGAACAGCGCCGCCGCCAGCGCCACCGCGCCGCCCGGTTCCACCACGATCTTCAGCCGCTCGAACGCCAGTGCCATTGCCGCCAGCACCTGCGCATCACTGACCACCAGCCCCGCCCCGCATAGCCGTTTCAAAATGGGCCAGGTCAGCTTGCCCGGCGCAGGCGTGACAATCGCATCACACAGCCCCGAGCGCTGCGGATGCGTCACCACCTGCCCCTGCGCCAGCGATTTGGCCACATCATCAAACCCTTCGGGTTCGGCCGTGCGCACCTGCATGTCGGGGGCGTGTTGCTCCAGCGCCAGCGCAATCCCCGATGTCAGCCCGCCGCCACCGCAGCACACCAGCACCTGTGCCGATGTCACGCCCTGTCGGGCGGCTTGTTCGGCGATTTCCAGCCCCGTTGTGCCCTGCCCCGCAATCACTTGCGGATGATCAAACGGCTGGATCAGGCTTAGTCCGCGTTCGGCGGCAAGTTTTGCACCCAATGCATCGCGATCCTCGGACGCGCGGTCATACAGCACCACCTCGGCCCCCAGCGCGCGGGTATTGGCGATCTTGATGGCGGGCGCGTCGCGCGGCATGATGATGACAGCCGACAGCCCGCGCAACCCCGCCGCATAGGCCACGCCCTGCGCATGATTGCCCGATGAATAGGCAATCACCCCGCGCACATCATCACGCAGCGCGGTAACCGCGGACCACGCACCGCGAAACTTGAAACTGCCGGTATGTTGCAGACATTCCGCCTTGACGAACACCCGGCGCCCCGCAATTTCATCCAGAAACGGCGATGACAGCAGCGGTGTGCGCCGCGCATGGCCTTGCAGGCGCAGGTTCGCAGCTTCGATCATGCCAATATTCACAGGCACAGTATTCATAGGCACATTCCTAACCATTGATGAATCGCGCGAAGCGATTCTGCCTCGTCCAGAAACGGTATATGCCCGCGCCCGGGCACGTCCTCGACAATCATATCGGGGCGACGCTCCTGCATCAGCTGCACTGTGGCCTCGCTCAGCAGGTTGGAATTCGCCCCGCGAATGACCGCCAGCGGCAGACCGGCGCAGGCCTCGAACAGCGGCCACAAATCCCCGCCGCCCCCCTCCATCGCGGCCAGAAAGGCATCGCGCAGCGCGGGGTCATAATTCAGATCCAGCCCCTGATCGGTCTGGATGAAATGCCTGCGCGCCTCCTCGATCCAGCGCTCTGCGGGCACATCCGTGAATTCAGGATGCGCGCGCGCAAGGGCCATCGCGGCTTCGGCATGGCTGCGCGCCGCAGGCGTGCGCCCGATATAGTCGGAAATCCGGTCAAGCCCGTCCATATCGATCACCGGACCCACATCATTCAGGCAGATCCCGCGCAGCCTGTCATACGCGATCGCCGCCAGATACATGGCAATGATCCCGCCGCGCGATGTGCCCAGAACCGCCACCTGTTCCAGTCCCAGGTAGTCCAGCAATTCCACCACATCCGCGCTTTCGCGCGGTATGGTGTAGCTGTCCGCCCCTGTCCATTCCGACTGCCCGCGCCCCCGGTAATCCATCCGTATCAAGCGCAACGACGGCAGATGCGGCGCAAGATAGTCAAAATCGCTGCCATTGCGCGTCAGGCCCGACAGGCACAAAAGCGCGCGCCCATGTCCGGTATCTGTGTAGTGCAACTGCGCCCCGTCGGACGCGGTGAAAAACGGCATCTAGAAATCCCCCAGTTGCGCCAGCAGGCCCCGCAGGTCACGGACACTCGCGTCAGGGCGCCCGAACAGCCGGTCCGGGGGCGCGCCCGCACGGTTGACCCATAGCGTGCGAAACCCGTAGGCCGCCCCTGCACAGATATCCCACCCGTTGGACGAGATGAACAGCACATCCTGGCGCGCAACGCCCAGTTTCGCGCCGACCATGTCGTAAACAGCGCCTGCGGGTTTGAACACGCCCACATCCTCGACCGACAAAACCGCCTGAAACAGGTCCTGCACCCCTGCCGCGCGCACCGCACTGGCCAGCATCTCAGGCGTGCCATTGGACAGGATCGCACATGCCATGCCCTGATGTGCCAGCGCGCGCAATGCGTCGGGTACTTCCGCAAAGACCGGCAATTCCAGATACAGCGCCAGAAGCCGCGCGCGCAGGCGGTCATCTGCAAGCCCCGCATCTTCCATCGCCCAGTCCAGCGCGTCGCGCGTCACTGCCCCGAAATCGGCATGATGGCCCGCCGCCGCGCGCAGCCATGTATATTCCAACTGTTTGCGCCGCCAGGTGGCGGATAACTGCGGCCAACTGTCCGCCAATTCCTGCCCGTCCGGCCCGCTGGCGGCAATGCGCGCAGCCCCGTCCACGTCAAACAACGTGCCATAGGCATCAAACACACACAGGCGGGTGGTCACGCGCGTCTCCTTGTTTTCCGATACAACCTGCAAAGGTGCTTTACCCCCGTGCAGGTTTCATCTTGCCAAAAATACTCAACCGCACAACGCCATCTTTTCAACCCGCATCAGCGGTTCAGCCGGTCCAGCCTTGCACGCACACTTAACCCATGCGCCTCCAGGCTCTCGGACATCGCCAGTTGTTCTGCCGCCGGTCCGATTGCCGCCAGCGCCGCGGGCGTCATGCGCGCCAATGTGGTGCGCTTCATGAAATCCAGCACCGACAGTCCCGATGAAAACCGCGCTGATCGCGCTGTGGGCAGCACATGGTTCGGCCCGCCGATATAGTCACCGATGGCTTCAGGCGTCCAATGGCCCAGAAACACCGCGCCCGCATGGGTAATCTGCGCCAGCAGCGCGTCCGCGTCGGCCACGCATAATTCCAGATGTTCCGGCGCAATCCGGTCTGACAGGGCCGCCGCTTCCGCCAGATCACGCACTGTGATGATTGCGCCGTAATCGCGCCAGCTTGCCCCCGCAATTGCGCGCCGTTCCAGTGTTTCAAGGCGTTTGTCCACCGCTTGCGCAACAGATTTTCCGAATTCCGCATCTGTGGTGATCAGGATGGATTGCGCGCTTTCGTCATGTTCGGCCTGTGACAACAGATCAAGCGCAATCCAGTCCGGGTCCGACTGGCCATCGGCGATGACCAGAATTTCAGACGGGCCTGCGATCATGTCAATGCCCACACGGCCAAAGACACGGCGCTTGGCGGCCGCTACAAACGCGTTGCCCGGCCCCGTGATCTTGTCCACCGGCGCAATGGTCCGGGTGCCATAGGCCATGGCCGCAATCGCCTGCGCGCCACCAATGCGGTAGACTGTTTCAACCCCCGACAGTTTCGCCGCCAGCAGCACCAGCGGGTTGACCTTGCCCGCTGGTGTGGGCGCGCACATGACCAGACGCTGCACGCCTGCCACCTGCGCGGGAATGGCGTTCATCAGAACCGAGGACGGATAGCTGGCCAGCCCCCCGGGCACATACAGGCCCGCTGCCGCCACAGGCCCCCAGCGCCAGCCCAGTTCCGCGCCGCTGTCATCAGTCCAGCGCATATCTGTCGGGCGCTGACGGTCGTGATAGGCACGAATGCGCGCCGCCGCCAGTTCCAGCGCCGCGCGTTCCGCGTCGGGCACGCGGGCGCATTCGGCATCGATTTCATCGCGGGAAAAAGCCAGCGTGTCGGGCGTCAGGTCCAGCTTGTCGAATTTCGCGGTCAGATCGATCACCGCCGCATCGCCGCGTGCGCGCACATCGGCAATAATCGCGGCGACCGTGTCATCCACATCAACCGCATCTTCGCGCTTGGCATTCAGCAAGTCACGAAACGCTGTTTCAAATCCCGCATCGCGGCTGTCGAGATACACAGGCATCAGTTATCCTTGTCTAACGGGTGGTGCGGCACCTTGCCCGAGGGCGCGCGGTAGGGTCGCGTCACGTCAGATAGCGCGACATCCAGACATTCAACGGCCAGCCGGATTTCGCCGTCCCCCGCCAGAATAAGGGACACATGCCCGCTGCCATCCGCGCCCGCATCAAACCCGATGGACAGGATTGACAGCACCAGATCGGTGTCGTTGCGCGAAAACCCCTGACTGGCCACGCCCATCACATCGCTGACGACCAACAGGGACTGAACGCGCTCATGCGCATGGCCAGCGTCGGCATGCGCGTGATCTTCCCAGCGAAAGCGGTTCACCAACATGGCAAAGCGGCGTTTCTTGCGGTCCCATGCCATTTCCGACACTGGCAACACGGCATCCTGCACCAGTGCGGACAGGATGTTCAGATCATCCGCATCCAGCGCCTGCACCCGCAGGGGTTTGTCCGCGCCATCCTCGAACCGTGCATCACTCATGGTGCACTGACCCGTTCAATCCGCGCACCGCACGCGCCCAGTTTTTCCTCGACCCGTTCATACCCGCGATCCAGATGATAGACGCGGCTGACCACAGTTTCCCCTTCGGCCGCCAGCCCTGCCAGAATCAACGACACCGATGCGCGCAAATCAGTGGCCATGACCGGCGCGCCGCGCAGCCTTTCCACACCCGTGACGCGCGCCGTGCCGCCGTGCACGTCAATCCGTGCCCCCATGCGCGCCAGTTCGGGGGCATGCATGAAGCGGTTTTCAAAAATATGCTCTTCCAGCACCGATTCGCCGTCTGCCGTGCACATCGCGGCCATGAACTGCGCCTGCAAATCGGTCGGAAAACCGGGGAACGGTTCGGTCGACACATTCACCGCGCGCAGCCGGTCGGATTTGCGCGTGACCCGCAGCCCGCGCGGCGTTTCCTCGACCTCCACCCCTGCCGCATTCAGCTTGTCGACGAAGGCCTGCACCAGATCCAGCCGCCCGCCCAGCAGTTCGACCGACCCGCCCGCAATCGCGGGGGCCAGCATATAGGTGCCCAGCTCAATCCGGTCGGTCACGACCGGATGGGTGGCCGCGCCCAGTGTGGACACGCCCTGAATGGTGATTGTGCTGGTGCCCTCGCCCTCGATCTGTGCGCCCATGCGCCGCAAACATTGCGCAAGATCCACGATTTCGGGTTCACGCGCGGCATTTTCCAGAATTGTGGTGCCGCGTGCCAGCGTGGCCGCCATAAGCGCGTTTTCCGTAGCACCCACCGACACGATGGGAAATTCGAATCGCGCGCCCCGCAGCCCGCCCACCGCTTTGGCATGGACATAGCCGTCGCGCAGGTCCAGTTCTGCCCCCAGCGCTTCCAATGCGCGCAGGTGCAAATCCACCGGCCGCGCCCCAATGGCGCACCCGCCGGGCAGTGACACAACCGCGTGCCCGTCACGCGCCAGCATCGGCCCCAGCACCAGAATGGATGCGCGCATCTTGCGCACAATGTCATAATCGGCGCGGTGGCTGCTCAACTCATGGCTGGACAGCGCCAGAACCTGCCCGTCTTGCAGGCTGGCCACTTCCGCGCCAAGTGATTCCAGCAATTCCGTCATGGTGCGGATGTCGGACAGGCGCGGCGCGTTGGTCAGCGTCAGCGGCTGGTCCGTCAGCAGTGTGGCAGGCATCAGCGTAAGACACGCATTCTTGGCCCCTGCAATGGGGATCACCCCGTTCAGGGGGCCATTGCCGGTAATGACGATTGAATCCATACTGCTTGCCCTTATTCGTTATATTGGTCTGTGTCCTGCGCGGGGTGACCGGGTTGACTGTTATGCCCGTCACGCGCGCGCGCCTGTGCCTTGCGTCTGGCGATATTCGCTTTCAGCGCCGCTTTCAACCGCGCTGCACGCGGGTCGGGCGGGGTTTTTGTGGTGCGGGCGGGCTTGGGTTTGTGGTCACTCATGCGCCCTTGGTATCCGAAGTTTGGAAAAGCGTCCAGATTGGGGGTTGCGTGCGCAAAATTTTCGGACTACCTAGCCGCCCATCGCCACCGTTTGATGCGCCCGCAGGCCGGATCAGGTGACGATCACGACATAGGCTTTTCCAGAGCCTGCTTGCATCGGGGTAACCCCCGCGTTAGCTTTCTGGGAACAGGTTGGCTGTGGTAGCTCAGTGGTAGAGCACACCCTTGGTAAGGGTGAGGTCGAGAGTTCAATCCTCTCTCACAGCACCATCTCCCCAGACCCTCTCCAGTCGTTTTTCATCTTGACCTTGGCGCGGGCTTGGCGCAATCGCGCTGTCATGGGACAAGCACAGCTTCATATTGATTTATCCGCCCTTCAGGCCAACTGGACCGGGCTTGACGCATCCTCGGGCGCGGGCGTTGAAACCGCAGCGACCGTCAAGGCCAATGGCTATGGCCTTGGCGTGGGTCCGGTTGCAAAAGCGCTGGCGGACGCGGGGGCGCGGCGGTTTTTTGTGGCCATCGCCGAAGAAGGGGCTGCCTTGCGCGCAGTGCTTGGCCCCGATCTGCCCATTCACGTCTATGGCGGGCATATGCAGGGCGATGCGGGCCTGATTTCCGGCGCGAACCTGATTCCCATGCTCAACGCCCCCGAACAGGTGCAGCGCCACCGCACAGCCCTGCCCGGCCACCCATACGGGGTGCAGCTTGATACCGGCATGAACCGGCTGGGCATGGAAGCACAGGACTGGGCAGCACTTGCGCCTGATCTGTTGGCCGGTCCCTGCGCCTTGGTCATGTCGCATCTGGCCTGCGCAGATGACCCCGACCACCCGATGAATGCGCAGCAACTGACGCAATTCCGGCGCATGACCGACGGGACCGGCATTGCGCGGTCGCTGTCGGCCACAGGCGGCGTGCTGCTGGGGCGGGATTATCATTTCGACATGACGCGCCCCGGCATCGGGCTTTATGGCGGACAACCCTATGGCGATGCACGCGCTGTTGTGCGCCTGTCGATCCCTGTAATTCAGACACGGATCGTCACCAAAGGCGAAACCGTGGGCTATGGCAACAGTTTTACCGCGCCGCATGATATGCGCGTGGCCACCATTGCCGCGGGCTATGCCGACGGGATACATCGCGCGCTGTCGGGCAAGGCAACCTTGTGGCACGGGGTGACGCCCTGCCCGCTGATCGGGCGCGTGTCGATGGACCTGTTGACGATTGATGTCAGCGCACTGGACACGGCACCCGACACGCTGGACCTGCTATGCCCGCATCAGGGTGTCGATGACATCGCGGACCTGATTGGGACAATCGGGTATGAAATACTGACATCACTGGGTCAAAGATATAATAGGGTTTATATTTAAAATCAGTTCGTTCACGATACCACTTAATGTGACGCACGAAGACTTACCGCACCTGCATCAAGGGCGCGTTCCAGCTTGTCCACAGCCTGCGCCAGCCCTTCATCGATGATGTGCAGATAGTCGGTCCAGTCATGCAAACCGCCCAGCGGTGCCTTGCCGTCCGAAATGCCACGCAGCGCAATCAGGGGCACGCCGAAGCGCTGGCAGGCGCGCAACACGGCATAACTTTCCATATCAACCATATCCTGCGCGACCGCATCATACATCGCCCCCGAAATGACCGCCCCGCCCGTGGACAGGCTGGCCTGCGGGATATCGGGGATCTGGTGGGTCAGCGGAATTTCCGCAGGCGCGTCCAGAAACGGGGTTACGCCGCGCGCAAACCCCAGCGGCGATGCATCCATGTCGCGATAGGCGATCGCGCGGGCCTGATACACCCCGCAATGTGCCAGCCGTGCAGACCCGGCCGACCCCAAGGATACCACCAGATCAGGCAGCCCATCTGCATCTTGCAGCGCGGCCAGGGTGGCGGTGGCCACGACGCCAGCCTCGACCGGTCCAACGCCGGTCAGAACCGGCGAAAACCGCGCGCGCAGATGCGGGCCATATTCCGCCTGCACCGCCATCAGGAACAACACCCGATGCCCCGCCAGCGGCGTTGTTGTCATGCGCGCCGCACCACATGCACCGCACATTGCGCGCGCGACACCACTTTGGTTGCTGTAGACCCCAGAAACAGCCCCTGCGTGCCCGGCCTGTGCGATGCAATGACAATACAATCCACCGCCTGAAGCTGCGCAATATCCAGAATTTGCTGGGCGGCATCCCCTTCGGTGACATGGACAGCCGTATTGTCCCAATCGCCTGCAAGGGTGGTCAAATCCGCCTCGATGGCATTGCGCATCTCATCACGCCAGCCTTCGGGCATGTAGCTTAGGGCAAAACTGGGCGGCGGGTCCATCACATGGATCAGGCTGATCTGCGCCCCCACATCGGCCAGTGTTTGCGCCACCTGCAAGGACGGGCCTGCATCATGGCCCTCATCATATGCGACAGTCACCAGAATATGCTTATACATCAGACACTCCTTTGGTTCCCGCCCAGTAAATCAAGCCCGAACGGAAAGGGAAAGGGGCAAAAGCAAACCGCCCGGACATGATGTCCGGGCGGCTGTTCGCATTCGGTCCGAAACGTCTTAACGCTTCGAGAACTGGAAGCTGCGGCGTGCTTTGGGCTTGCCGTATTTCTTACGTTCCACAACACGGCTGTCGCGGGTCAGGAACCCTGCCGCTTTCAGCGGTGCGCGCAAGCTGGGATCATACAGTTGCAGCGCCTTGGAAATACCGTGCTTGACCGCACCGGCCTGCCCCGAAAGGCCACCACCGACAACAGTTGCCATTACATCGAACTGGTCGACGACACCGGCAACCTGAAACGGCTGACGCAGAATCATTTGCAGCACGGGGCGGGCGAAATACACACCCATTTCCTTGCCGTTCACCACAACCTTGCCGGAACCGGGGCGAATCCAGACGCGGGCGACCGCATCCTTGCGCTTGCCGGTCGCGTAGGCGCGGCCCAGATCATCGCGCATGGGTTCACGCACAGGGGCCGCGTCAACCTCGGGGGTGATGGCGGATTTCAGATCGTCCAGGGTTTTCAGATCTTCAGACATGATCAGGCACTCCGCGTATTCTTGGTGTTCATCACGCGCACATCCAGCACATCGGGCTGTTGTGCTTCATGCGGATGCTCGGCACCGGCATAAACGCGCAAATTGGTCATTTGCTGACGCGACAGCGGGCCGCCTGGCAGCATGCGCTTGACAGCCTGCGTCACAACACGTTCTGGAAACTTGCCTTCCAGAATCTGGCCGGTGGTGCGCGACTTGATCCCGCCGGGATAGCCGGTGTGCCAGTAGTTTGGCTTGTTGCGCTTGTTGCCCGTCAACTGGATTTTATCGGCATTGATGACAATAATATTGTCGCCCATATCCATATGCGGGGTGAAAGTTGCCTTGTGCTTGCCGCGCAAGCGCATTGCGATGATCGAAGCAAGACGGCCCAGAACGATGCCTTCTGCATCAATCAGGATCCATTTCTTTTCGATCTCCGCCGGTTTGGCTGTATAGGTTTTCATCATGAGACCTTGCAGAGAGATTAAACAGGGCCGCATGCGGACTGCATGCGGGATTGCTGCGTTTTAGGGGTTTCAGCAGTCAGGTCAAGTGCGAAATTTCTCCAAAAAACAAGCAATTTCAATTAGTTATTATTTAGGTATAATAATACCCCAAAAAATTGATGCCCTAGCGCAAATTCGGGGGTGCATTTGGGTCCATTCCGGGCGGTTTGGGCGCTGCGGGTGGCTGCTCGCGCGGCAAATCAAACCGCAGGCCCACGCGGGCAAATTCCGCCGCCCGCCCGTCCGATGCGGAAATGAAGGTCACATCCAGCATGCCCGCCTCGACCCCAGAAAAGCTAAGCGCGCCGTGCACCGCGCGCGCAAGTGCCGCTTCTGCCCCGTCCACCGCATCGACAAATGCCAGCATATGCCCCCGCCTGCCACCTTCATATTCGGCAACAACCAGATAAGCCATGTCGGCCAGCCCTTCCATGCGCGCAAGACGCTGGTCAAGCGCGGTCAGCAACGCATCCGGCAGACCCTTGGGCGGCAACAGGGCCTGCGCGCGTTCCTGCAATTCTTCGGGGCGTTCGGACAGGGTTTGCGCCAGCCAGTCCATGATTTCGGGCGGCAACAGGCGCGCGGACGGGGCAACCCCCAGATTAAGCCCCAACCCCAGGGGCGGCGTGCTGCCCGCCAGCATTTCCACCAGCGCCCGCCCCGGAAGTGCGGCATAGGGCGCGGGGATGCCGGTAAATTCCGTCAGCCGCTGTTCCAGATCGAAGGCCACGACAATAGGCCCGTCTTCCAGATCGAACACTTTGGGGGTAATGCTGTCACCGGCCGCTTCGGTTTCCAGCAGCAGATACAATTCCCCCTCGACCAGACGGGAATAGAACCGCAACCGCGCGGCCACATCATCGGGTGCGCCCTCTGATGCGATATAGGCCTGATCCAGCAATGTGTCCGCCATGGCAGGTGCTCCTGTAATACCGAAAACCAGCTAGACTGCCGCCCCTGTGATGACAACCCCAATGCCCCCGCAAGCCGTGCGATTATTGGCGGGCGAATCGCTGCCCTATGGGCAAGGTGGCAGCGGCGTCACAGAACGCATCTTTCCATATCAGCACCATGACCGCTGCAAATTAGAACAAATTCACCGCCCGCCCCGAACCTTCAGGAATTATTCCCGCATGCACCCACAGGGCCGGACCCTGTTCCGTTTTGGCCGTGCAATCGTGAAAATCCGCCATGCCGGACGCCCAACATCAGCAGCACTTCGCCTTGCCCTGCGCCACATGGCATCCTAGCTGATGCGCATGTCGGATGGATGACCATCCCCGTTTGCTTTCACAGGAGCCTGCACATGCTGCGCCAAACTGCATTGACACTGACCCTTGCTGCGCTGCCCACGCTTGCCTTTGCCACCCCGCAAGGCTGGTCGCCGCTGCTGGAACCCGACCAGCTTGCTGCATATCTTGACAGCGATCAGGACATCCGCGTGATCCATGTCACGGGTGAATTCGCCGAAGGGCACATTCCCGGAGCGGCCTTTTCACCCTATGCCGAATGGCGGGGCGGGCCAAACAATCCCGGTGCGCTGCGCGCCGAGCTGGATTATGAAATGGAAGCAACCCGCGTCGGTATTGAAGCCGATATTCCCACCGTGATTGTCCATGCGGGCACCAACCCGTCCGATATGGGCGCTGCTGCGCGCGTCTACTGGACGCTGAAATCATTGGGCGTTCAGGATCTGGCGCTTCTGAACGGGGGCTTTGCTGCCTGGGCAGAAGCGGGCCTGCCGGTTTCCACCGAAGTGACCGAACCCGCCATTTCCGATTTTGTGGGCGAATGGTCGGATGAATGGTATATCTCGACCGCGGAAGTGGCCGAACTGGTCGAAAGCGGCGATGCGCGCCTTGTTGACAGCCGCCCCGAAGGGTTCTTTCAGGGCCTGACATGGTCCATCGCGCGCCCGGGAACCGTTCGCGGTGCAGAAAACCTTGAATTTTCCGACTTTTTCGAGGGCAACCGCATGGTTGATGCCAACCGCGCCCGCGAAATAGCCGCCCAACAAGGGCTGGATGAAGCGCCGGTCACCGTGTCGTTTTGCAACACCGGTCACTGGGCCGCGCTGAACTGGTTTGCGTTACATGAACTGGCGCAGGTCGAAAACACACGGCTTTACGCCGAAAGCATGGCTGAATATGCTGAAAGCGGAAATTCGCTGGATAACGAGCCAAGCCGCATCGCCTATTTGTGGATGTCGACCAAGCGTTGGGTTGACGGGCTGTTCTAAGCTTACGCCGGCATTTTCGTTCTTTTGAGGGCGCGCGCAAACCTTGCGCGCGTCACGCCATTCAGAAAGGTCTGACCAGATGTTCATGCGCCGGTTTTCCGTGATCGTACTGTTGCTTGGCCTGACAGGTTTCACATTCATCATGGCTGGTCCCCGCGCGGGGCTGCTGGTCTTGATTGGCCTTGGTTTCGGGCTGGTGCTCGAAGGGTTGCGCTTCGGCTTTGCCGGGCCATGGCGCATGATTGTCACCGACCGTGACGGGCGCGGGCTGATCGCGCAGTTCATAGCCATCGCACTTGTGGCCGCCGTGGCATTCCCGCTTATGGCCGCGAACCCGCAGGAACTGAACGGGGCGCATGCCCCTGTGGGACTGGCCATGATCCTTGGGGCCTTTGTCTTCGGGGCGGCCATGCAACTGGTCATGGGCTGCGGGTCGGGCACGTTGATAAACGCGGGCAGCGGCAATCTGGTGGGCTTGATCGCACTTGCGGGGTTCATCATCGGCAGTTTCGCGGGCACGGTGCATCTGGGCTGGTGGACAGATATTGCCACCCTGCCTGTCATCTCATTTCAGGGGGTGCTGGGTGCACAGGGCGGGCTGATTGTCACGCTTGCCGGTCTGGCCGCGCTGGTGCTGGTGACAGCCCTGCGCGCCGCACCCGGAAAACGCCTGCCGCCTGCGCGTCTGTGGTGGGCGGCGGCCCTGATTGCGGCGCTGGCGCTGGCCAATCTGGTGGTTGCAGGTCAGCCATGGGGCATTGTTTACGGGCTGGGCCTGTGGGGGGCAAAAGTTGCGCAGGCGGGCGGCGCGGATCTGGGCGGCATTGCGTTTTGGGCCGCGAGCGGCAATGAAGAACGGCTGAATGCGTCCATTCTGACGGATGTGACATCACTGACCAATATCGGGCTTCTGGTGGGGGCATTCGCGGTCATGCGCTGGCGCAGCGACGCGGGCGCCCCCGCGCAGGCGCTGACCTTCGGCACCTATGGCTGGGTGCTGTTGGCAGGCGTGGTGCTGGGGTATTCGGCGCGGCTGGCCTTTGGCTGCAATGTCGGTGCGTTTTTCAGCGGCATTTCCACAGGGTCACTGCATGGCTGGGTGTGGCTGGTTGCGGCCTTCGCGGGCTCAATTCTGGGGATCAGGCTGCGCCCGCATATCCTGCGGCCGGCACTGGGGCGCGGGGTGGCAGCATGAACGGGTTTCGCACGATGTCACGCCCCGCAGTGGGCGGGTTGGCCCTTGGCCTTGTGCTGGCCATTCTGGCACTGGACCTGTCGCGCAGCGGGGCACCCGACCTGTTTGCCGCCCCCGCCCCTTTCGCATTAGGATCAGGCGAGGCACCGACCGGCGCGCATTGCACAGGCGGCTGAAGCACCACGGCACCAGATGGACCACCAAAAACGGCACTGTGCAAACAGTGCCGTTTGCAGTTTGATCTGGCCCATGCCGGTATTTTCTGTTTTTCTGTGGCCATACACTTCCACATAAAAAGGACATGCCATGCGCAAAATCCTGTTCATCCTGCCTGCCGCCCTGGCCCTGTCCGCCTGCATAGAGGTGGATTTGTCCCTTGAAATTCTGGACGAGGATACCGCCCGCATGACAGGGTTCATGCAAATGCAACGCCAGTTTTATGACATGAGCGGGGGCGACGACTCCTTCTGCGCGGAAGAAGACGGCGGCACCCTGACGGTCACCGACACCCATGCGCGCTGCGATTTCGACCAAACCGGCACATACGAAGAAATCATGCGCCCTGATGGCGTCGACGCGCCCGCAGATGACATGCAAGGCTCCATCACCTATCTGGGGCATAACCGCACGCAGGTTCTGCTGCCCCTCAGCACCATCGCCGAAGATCTGGCAGGAGAGGATGCAGACCCCGCCATGATGGCCATGATGCGCCAGATGCTTGCGGGCATGTCGATCAACCTGTCGGTCACCGGTGCGCGCATCGAAAGCTCCAGCGGGGTGATTTCTGATGACGGCACCCGCGCAACCATCACACTGGATGTCGACAGCTATTTCGCACCCGCAGCCGAAGCGCCGGGCGATTTCGACACGATTGTGGAATTCTGAACCAACAGGTGCAGCACAGGCGCAAACCGCCTTTGCTGCACCATGCTTCAGCCGTTCTGATGCGCGCGCAGATAGTCCAGCAACTGCCGCGTTGACGGGTCTTTTGACGCCGCCGCCGCATCATCGCCGTCCAGCAGCGGGGCCAGTGCCACGGCCAGTTCCTTGCCCAGTTCAACCCCCCATTGATCAAAGGAATTGATGCCCAGAACCACCCCTTCGACAAAGACGCGGTGTTCATAAAGTGCGATGATCTGACCCAGTGTAAACGGGGTAAGCTGCGGGTAAATCAGCGTGCTCGACGGGCGGTTTCCGGGGAAAACACGGTGGCGGGCCTGCCGGTCCAATTCATCCCCGTCCAACCCTTTTGCTGCCATCAGCGCGCGCGCGTCTTGCAGGGAACGGCCTTGCAACAGCGCCTCTGACTGCGCCAGACAATTCACAACCAGCAGCTTGTGCTGATGCGCCAGATCCCGTTCATGCCCCTGCGCCGCCAGCAGGAATTCACACGGGACCACGCGGGTGCCCTGATGGATAAGCTGGTAAAACGCATGCTGGCCATTCGTGCCCGGTTCGCCCCAGACAACCGGCCCTGACTGGCGGTCCAGATCGCGCCCTGCCATATCCACGCGCTTGCCGTTCGATTCCATCTCCAACTGCTGCAAATAGGCGGGCAGCCGCGCCAGGCGCTGGTCGTAGGGCAGCACGGCGCGGGTTGCATGGCCGCAAATCTGGTTGTGCCACAGCCCCACCAATGCCAGCAACACGGGCATGTTGCGATCCAGCGGCGCGTCGCAGAAATGCTGGTCCATGTCGCGCGCCCCGCGCAACATCGCCTCAAAATTCTGCGCGCCCACGGCCAGCATCACGCCCAGCCCGATCGGCCCCCACATTGAATAGCGCCCGCCGACCCAATCTTCGAAACCAAACACACGTTCGGGCGCAATCCCGAACGCCGCCGTCTTGTCCTGCGCGGTCGACACGGCCACAAATTGCGCCGCAGGGTCTGCAACCCGCCCCGCCATCCAGTCCCGCGCGGTGCGCGCATTGGTCATCGTCTCGATGGTGGTAAAGGTCTTGGATGCCACGATCACCAGCGTGGTTTCAGGGGTCAACCCCTTCAGCGTGTCGGCAATATGCGCCCCGTCCACATTGGACACATAATGCACCCGTGGCCCGTCATGCCACGGGGCCAGCGCCAGTGTGGCCATCGCCGGGCCAAGGTCGGACCCGCCAATACCGATATTGACGACATCGGTAATCGCGCCGCCCTGCCCCAGATACCGGCCCTGCCGCACATCTTCGGCAAATGCATAGGCGCGCGCGCGAATTTCGCGCAATTGTGGCATGACATCCGCGCCGTCAACAGTGATGACCGCATCATCGCCCGCGCGCTGCGCCACATGCAAAACGGCGCGCCCTTCTGTCTCGTTGATACGCTCGCCGCCGAACATGGCCGCGCGCCGCCCCTCGACCCCGCATTCCTGCGCAAGCTGCACCAGCAAATCACGCGCGCCCCTGTCGATATTGGTCTTGGAATAATCCAGCACCATGTCGCCCAGACGCACACTGAAATCGCTGGCGCGGGAATCATCCGCGGCGAACAAATCCAGAATATGCCGCCCTTCCGCAAATCGCTGATTCTTTGCCAGCTCGCTCCACACACTCATAGCCTGCCCCTTGTTGCCCCTGCCGATGAAACAGGTTTCATCTTGCCGCAAATACTCAAAATCGGGGCATCCGCCCCGCCGGTTTTCATTCAGCCCAATGCACCTGCGCCTGATCCAGAACACAGGCAACCGGCGCGTCCTGTGGCGACAGCTTCTGCGCGCGTTCAAGGGCTGCGCGTTTTTCAGCGCCTGTAATCAGAATATGCACCCGCAGCGCCGATTTCAGCACCGGCGCGGTCAGGGTGATGCGCGGCTCGCCTGCGGCGTCGGCGCGCATGGCCATCAGGGGGGGCGCATCTTTTTGCAGCGCTTGCACCAGATTATCAGCCCCCGGAAACAGGCTGGCCGTGTGCATGTCCGCCCCCATTCCCAGCAACAACACCGAAATCGGCAAATGCGCGGACACACCTTCGGTCAGATCCGCCATCGCATGCTCGGGCGTGGGGGCATCTGCATAAAGCGGCACCAGTGTCGCCGCCGCGGCCCGCCCCGTCAGCAGCCGTTCGCGCAGCAGGCGTGTGTTCGACCGCGGGCTGTCCTCGTCCACCCAGCGTTCGTCATTCAGCATGACCGCCACATTCGCCCAATCCAGCTCAGCCCCCGAAAGCGTGTCGAATACCGGGCCGGGCGTGGTGCCACCGGGCACCGACAGGCTGGCCCGCCCGCTGGATCGCAGCGTTTCGCCCAATTCCGATGAAATGCGCTGCGCCAGTCGCAACATCATCATTTCACGGTCAGGATATGTGTGAAATTCCATTTATCTGATCTCCCGCCAGCGGCGTCCGTCCTTGTGCATCAGCATCAGCGCCCCTTCCGGCCCGGTGGAGCCGGGTTCATAGGGTTCGGGCTGGTCCTCGCGCTTTTCCCATGCGCCAATCACCGGATCAACCCAGGCCCAGGCGGCCTCGACCTCGTCGCCGCGCATGAACAGGGTCTGGTTGCCGCGGATCACATCCATGATCAACCGCTCATAGGCGTCGGGAATATCCAGATCGCTGCCCAATGCTTCGGCAAAGCTCATGTCCAGCGCCACATCCTTCAGCCGCATGCCGCCCGGTCCCGGTTCCTTTATCATCACCCGCAGATCCATGCCTTCATCAGGTTGTAACCTGATGACAAGCACGTTTTCACGCCATTGATTTGATTCACCAAAAATCGAATGTGGCGGCTCCTTGAAGCTGACCGCAATTTCCGACGCGCGCGATTTCAGCCGCTTGCCGGTGCGCAAATAAAACGGCGTGCCCTTCCAGCGCCAGTTCGACACATGCAGTTTCAGCGCGATAAAGCTTTCGGTCCGCGACGCGGGGTTGCCGCATTCGGTCAGGTAGTCATCATCGCCCTTGCCCTTGTATTGACCGCGCACGATTTCGGCAGAGGTCACAGGGTCGAGTGCGCGAATAACCTTCAGCTTTTCGTCGCGCATGGCATCGGGTTCGAAACAATGCGGCGGCTCCATCGCGATCAGGCACAAAAGCTGCATCATGTGGTTTTGCACCATGTCGCGCATCGCGCCGGATTTGTCGTAATATTCGCCGCGCCCGCCCACGCCGACCGTTTCGGCAACCGTGATCTGCACATGATCCACGAATTGCGCATTCCACAGCGGTTCAAACAGAATATTGGCAAACCGCACCGCCATCAGGTTCTGCACGGTTTCCTTGCCCAGATAGTGATCAATCCGGTAGATCTGATCTTCTTTGAAATACTCCGCCAGTATCTGGTTCAGGGCGCGCGCGCTGGCCAGATCATTGCCGAAGGGTTTTTCAACGACAATCCGCGACTGCCGGTGCGCAATGCCGCGCGCGTGCAACCGCTGCGCCAAATCGCCAAACAAGGCAGGGGCCACCGAAAAATAGAACGCGCGCACGACATCTGCACGCATTCTGGCCACCAGATTGTCCCAGCCATCCGTGCCGCGCGCATCAATGGCGACATAATCCAGCAGGTCAAGAAAGCTGTCGACATTGGCAGGCAGCAATTCACGTTCCGGCAGGAATTCGGTCAGGGCGTCCTGAACAAGGGTGCGGAATTCGTCACGCGAAAAGGTGCTGCGCGCCGCGCCAATAATCGCGGACCCTTCGGGGATCTGCCCCTCTTTCCACCTGCGATAAAGGCCGGGCAGAATTTTGCGCCGCGCCAGATCGCCTGTCGCGCCGAATATGACCAGATCAAAACACTCTACCGGAATGACGCGAGCGACCATGAACCCCTCCTGATCCTGCGGCGCAAATCGACCGCGTTAGCGCTATCATGGGCTGTTTATCCTGCGACGCGCCCCCTGTCCAGAGCGGGTTGCGCATCCACAGCCACATGTTCCGCCCGATTAAATGAATGCGCATATCCGCGCAGGAACACCCCCATCCCCAAAAAAACAGGCGGGGGCATTCAGACCCGAAGCCGCAACATTCCACCCAGTATCACAGAACAGACTGTTGATTTCACGCACCGATTAGACCCGCCCCCAAGACTGGGGGAAACTTATGTCATCCGTATCACAGATTGCTGATAAATCAGGGATGTGATGTATTTTGTGGCAGTTTACTGCCTACGGCCCCGCGCGGCCGCATGACGTGCAGGCAAACGGCCTGTCTGGTCGCGATCCTCACACTATCCGGCGTGTCAGAACGGGCCGGAGTCACAGCATTATGCGCAACCTGCCATATTGCAGCTTGCGCGCATGCCATATCCTCAGGCCGCGCGCATGCACGACACCGCCATTCAGGGCCACACACCGCAGACGCGTTCAGTAAATATAGCGAATCTGTTCACCCCAGAACCGCTCAATGCGGCGCAAACTGCGGGCCACCCCGTCCAGCGCGTCGAAATCAACCATGCCTTCGGCCTGCAATTCCTGCGCATGCCGTTCGAACAGGGCCGCGACACGGTCGCGGACTGCGACCCCCCTGGATGTCAGGCGCACACGGACTGCGCGACGGTCCACCGGGCAGCGCTGGTGGTGCATATACCCCTGCTCTACCAGTTTTTTCAGGTTATAGGACACGTTGGAGCCTTGATAATAGCCGCGCGATTTCAACTCGCCTGCCGTTACTTCATGCTCGCCGATGTTGAACAGCAGCAATGCCTGCACCGGATTGACATTCACCACACCAAGGCGTTCGAATTCATCCTTGATCAGGTCAAGCATCAATCTGTGCAACCGCTCCAGCAATGCAAGGTTTTCCAGATAGCGGCGCATATATTCCGACCGCAGTGCCGTTCCTAGGTTTTGCTGAACACTCACCATCTTCTCCATCATTCGGTATAGATGGCAAGAATGACAGCAACACCCAAATATTGGGTTAATCCGGCGGCGGGCGACTAAGTTTTTGTAACACCCGCCGCAAGCGCGATCTTGTGCAGCATTGGCTGTAGCCATTCGGGGGCATCCTGCGCCCCTGTGACCCACAGATACAGGTCCTGATCGTTTTCCGACAAAACCTTGTCATACGCATCCAGTTCCGGCCCCGAAAGGGTCTCCAGATGGGCATCCGCATAGGGGCCAAGGATCAGGTCCATTTCCTTCATGCCGCGCCGCCATGACCGCATGCGCAACATTTTCAACCGGGCCTGTTCTGGGGTAAGGGTCATTCAGATTGTCTCTTTCAGGATCATCCGCAACCGTTTCTCGGCTTTTCCCATGCGGTTTGCAAGGCGCATCGTCTCGGCACGCATGGCACGCAGGTCTTTCATCAGCGCCTGCGCATCCTCGGCCAGTTCTTCGGGGCTGGCGGGGTCGGACACGCCTTCGCCTTCGCCGGTCAGCAACCAGCCCATCGACACGTTCAGCAGCCCTGCGACCATCTGCAACTTGTTTGCGCGCGGCTCTGACCGGTCGTTTTCCCAGCCCTGCAAGGTTTGCAGCTTGATCCCCAACCGGCCCGCCAGTTGTGATGGTGTAAGCCCCTGCGCCTCTCTCGCGGCGGTCAGCCGGTCGCCGAATGTTGCCTGATCCGGCGCATACCAGTCATTTGCCTGCGTCTCTTCGGTCATATCATTTCCTTCAGGATTTGAATGTTCTGTATTAGCGCTTGAACGGGTGTCGCGGGCAACCTATGACATGCTCGCCCGAGATACAAATTTCTGACCTGCAACGGAGTATGCCTCATGGCCTTTCTGTCCGACACTCTCTCCCGCGTGAAACCCTCGCCGACCATCGCGGTGACAACCAAGGCGGCAGAACTGAAAGCCGCAGGCAAGGATGTCATCGGACTGGGCGCGGGTGAGCCTGACTTTGACACGCCCGCCAACATCAAGGACGCGGCAAAAGCGGCCATTGATGCGGGAAAAACGAAATACACCGCGGTTGATGGCATACCAGAGTTGAAAAAAGCCATCTGCGCCAAGTTCAAGCGCGATAACGGGCTGGACTATACGCCCGCGCAGGTAAGCGTTGGCACCGGCGGCAAGCAAGTGCTGTATAACGCGCTGATGGCCACGCTGAACGCGGGCGATGAAGTCGTGATCCCGGCCCCTTATTGGGTCAGCTACCCCGATATGGTGCTGCTGGCAGGCGGCGAGCCGGTGATTGCCGAAGCGACGGCAGACACCGCCTATAAGATGACGCCGGACACGCTGGAAGCCGCGATTACGCCAAAAACAAAATGGCTGATCTTCAACTCCCCCTCCAACCCGACGGGCGCGGGCTATACATGGGACGAGTTGAAGGCGCTGACAGATGTGTTGCTGCGCCACCCGCATGTGTGGGTCATGTCCGATGACATGTATGAGCACCTTGTCTATGACGATTTCACATTCTGCACCCCGGCCGAGGTTGAACCGAAACTGTATGACCGCACCCTGACCGTGAACGGCGTGTCCAAGGCCTATGCGATGACCGGCTGGCGCATCGGGTATGCGGCAGGGCCTGTCGATCTGATCAAGGCAATGGGCAAGATCCAATCGCAATCCACATCGAACCCCTGCGCGATCAGCCAATGGGCGGCGGTCGAGGCGCTGACCGGCCCGCAGGATTACATTGCCGAGAACAACAAGATATTCCAGCGCCGCCGCGACATGGTGGTGGAGATGCTGAATACCGTCGAGGGAATCGAATGCCCCGTGCCCGAAGGGGCGTTTTATGTCTATCCGACCATTGCGGGCTGCATTGGCAAGACATCGGCGGGCGGCGCAAAGATTGTCGATGACGAAGCCTTCGCAACAGCACTTCTGGAAGAAACCGGCGTGGCGGTGGTGTTTGGCGCAGCTTTTGGCACATCGCCGTGCTTCCGTGTCAGCTATGCCACATCGGATGACGCGCTGCGCGAGGCCTGCACGCGCATCCAGACCTTCTGCGCAGGGTTGAAGTGACATGACGAAGGGCGCGCGCGGATACTACTTTCGCCCGCGCCCCAATGGCGCGATGCTGCTGCAAATCCGCCATGACCCGCGCTTGCGGCGCACGGAAATGCACCGGATTGCGGGCATTGACACAACGACAGGCGACGTGCGCCCCGCCGAGAACCACACCCTGAGCGATGAAGAACACGCGCTGATTGCCGATTGGCTGGCGTGCGGCAACGGGCTGGACGGGCGCGCGGCCCGCGCGGTGGCAGAGATTGGCCATATCGCGCATTGGGCACAGTTTCGCGCGACACCCGAAGACCTGGATGCCGCAACCGAAGAGTTGCTTTGGGCGATGCAGGATCTGCGCGAGGTTCTGGTGCGCAAACTGGCGCGGCGCAGCAAGCAATAGCGGGTCAGAACATCAGGCTGAAGCGGCCTGATTGCAGGGGCGGGCCTGAAGAGGGCGTTAGCCCTGCCCCGTTATCCGCACCAGACGGGGTGATAAAACACTATCGCGACAAGCGCTTATGCGCACTCTAAACATAATCCAAGCATTTTCCCGCCGACCGATTTGCATGCCCAAAGCATGACCCCTAGCTAAAGGTCAGCGCGCGACGAAAGTGCCGCGCACTGTCCACAATCAGGAGACTGCACATGAGCTTGAAAAAATTCCTCGCCTCGACCGCGCTGGCGGCGACCATGGCAACCGCACCCGTAATGGTGCCCATGGCCATGGCGCAAGACCAGATGGCGCAAGACCAGATCGACGGCGCGGCCATTGCCGCCGAAAGCGACATGGTCGACGCGTTCATCGAAGCGGCGCTGGCCGTGAACGAGGTCCGCGAAGGCTATATGGCCCAGATCGAGGCAGAAGCCGATCAGAACGCCCAGATGGAAATGCTGGAAGCCGCCGACGCTGCAATGCTACAGGCTGTTGAAGAAACCCCCGGCATTACGCTGGACGAATATATCGCCATCGCCAATGCCGCAGCCGAAGACCCCGAGCTTGCCGCAGAAATCGATGCCCGCTTCACCGAAGCGCATATGGGCGGCTGATCTACGTCAGATCACGTCAAAAAGAAATGGGCGGGGTTGCATTACAGCACCCCGCCCATTTTTTGTATCACGACACATCAACGCTCGATTGTGACACGTTCCATCCGGTCGGGGGTTCCCACAACCGCACCATTGCCGCCGGTGCCGCGCTTGATCGCATCCAGCACGTCGAACCCGTCAATCATCTGGCCCACGACCGTATACTGGCCATCCAGATGGGGCGCAGGGGCAAACATGATGAAAAACTGGCTGTTGGCGCTGTCAGGGCTTTGGGACCGCGCCATGCCGATCACACCGCGTTCAAACGACTGGTTGGTGAATTCGGCGCGCAGATTGGGCAGGTCCGACCCGCCGGTGCCCCAACGGCGCGCATTGGCGTCATCGGTGCCATGTTCCACGTCCCCCGTCTGGGCCATGAACCCGTCGATCACGCGGTGAAACACCACACCGTCATATTCGCCACGTTCGGCCAGTGTCACAATGCGTTCCACATGGTTCGGGGCCAGATCATCGCGCAGCGCAATGCGGATTTCGCCATTCGCCTCGCCGGCCACATCAATGACCATCACAGGGCCGGAATGATCTGCGGGCACCGACGTGTCGGCATTGGCGCGCGTCACGCTGTGCCAGGACGCCCCAAGAATGCCAAGGCCCACCGCAAACAACCCTGCAAACAGAAGTTTATCACGCATCGGCGGCCACCTTGACACTGATCATCTTGTCAGGGGTCGCAGGCGGTTCACCGCGGGTGATGGCATCGACATGGTCCATGCCGGAAATGACGCGGCCATAGACCGTGTATTGACGGTTCAGGAAATGGTTGTCGCCAAAATTGATGAAGAACTGGCTGTTGGCACTGTCGGGGTTTTGCGAGCGTGCCGCGCCCAGTGTTCCACGGTCATGGGGCACACCGGAAAATTCCGCCTTCAGGTCGGGCAGGTCCGACCCGCCTGTGCCTGCGCGGCGCAGATCGAACGCCTTTTCGGTATTGCCATTGGCCACATCGCCGGTCTGGGCCATGAACCCCTCAATGACGCGGTGAAACACGACATTGTCATAGGCCCCTGCGCGCGCCAGTTCCTTCATGCGCGCACAATGGCCCGGCGCCACATCCGGCAACAATTCGATTGTGACAGTGCCGGTTTTCAACTCCATCAGGATGGTGTTTTCGGGGTCTTTGATCTCGGCCATCTGGCGCTCCTTCATGATCTTGTCTGGCGCGCAACCTAATGCGTCTTGCCCGCAAGGAAAAGCCCTGCCTTTGGCTTGTCTTGTGCGTGTCAGGGGCGAGTGGGCATTGACCCTGCCCCCCCTTTCACGCCAGATAGCGACAAGTTGAACGAACAGGGGATGCGCAGCAATGGCTTTCAAAACGCTTGACGACTTCGATTTCGCAGGCAAGACCGCGCTGGTGCGGGTGGATATCAACGTGCCCCTGAAGGACGGGCGGGTGACGGATGCAACCCGAATCGAACGCATTTTGCCCACGATCACCCATATCACGGCAGCAGGCGGCAAGGTTGTGCTGCTGGCGCATTTCGGCCGCCCCAAAGGCAAGCCCGACCCCGAAATGTCCCTGTCACTGGTGCGGCCCGCCCTGGAAGCGGCCCTTGGCGCGCCTGTGGCATTTGCCGAAAACTGCATCGGCATTCCCGCCAAGAAAGCGGTTTCAGACATGCAGGACGGCGATGTGTTGCTGCTGGAAAACACGCGCTTTCATGCGGGCGAGGAAACAAACGACCGCATGCTGGCCGCCGGAATGGCCGCATTGGGCGATATTTATGTGAATGATGCCTTTTCTGCCGCGCACCGCGCCCATGCATCGACCGAAGGGCTGGCGCAGTTGCTGCCATCTTGTGCAGGCCGCCTGATGGAGGCAGAGCTGAAAGCGCTGGATGCGGCCCTTGGCACACCTGAACGCCCTGTTGCAGCCATTGTGGGCGGGGCCAAAGTGTCCACCAAGCTGGACCTGTTGTCGAACCTGATCACGCGCGTGGATCATCTGGTTATCGGCGGCGGTATGGCAAATACCTTTCTGGTCGCGCAGGGGCTGGCCATCGGCACATCCCTGGCGGAACGTGACATGGCCGACACCGCGCGCGACATTCTTGCACAGGCCAACGATGCGGGCTGCACCATCCACCTGCCGCATGACATTGTCATTGCGCGCGAATTTGCCGCAGGGGCCGCGCATGAAACCCTGCCCGCCGACCAATGCCCCGATGACGCCATGATCCTTGATGCGGGGCCGGAGACGGTGGCGCGTATATCGACGCTGTTCGCAGAGTGCCGGACATTGGTGTGGAACGGTCCGCTTGGCGCATTCGAGATCGCGCCTTTCGATGCGGCAACCAATGCCTGCGCACAAGAAGCCGCGCGCCGGACCCGGGACGGGGCGCTGATTTCCGTGGCAGGCGGCGGCGACACGGTGTCGGCGCTGAACAAAGCAGGCGTCGCGGATGATTTCACCTATATTTCCACCGCAGGCGGCGCTTTTCTGGAATGGATGGAAGGCAAGACCCTTCCGGGCGTGGCCGCACTGGACAGGGAACACGGATCGAACAAGGACAAGGAATGGAATATCTGATCTGGACAGGGGCGCTGATTTCGGTCGCGGGCATTGCCGGACTGGTCTGGTGCATTGTGTATGTCATGAAGCTGCGCAAGGCGGGGCTGGATGAAACGGCGATGCGCGCGCGTATGCAAAAGGCAGTGATGATCAACTTTGCAGCACTTGCCGTGTCCACACTTGGGCTGATGATGGTGGTTGTCGGGGTATTTCTGGCCTGATGACACCCAAAAAGGGGATTCACAAAGGCCGCATGCTGTGGCATGGTTGGTCTGGTCGAGCAATAAAAATAATCCCTCGTCCAGAGCAGGCAGACAGCAGATGAAGAACCCCCGCCCCGCAATAGGCGCCTTTTTCTACTTTGGCACCGCAAGCGTGCTGGCCATCTATTTTACCTTTGCGGCGGTGCAAGGGGCGTTTGGTCTGTTCAACCGTGTCCAGATCGAAGCGGAAATTGCCGAGTTGCAAGTGACACGCGACAAGCTGGCGGTTGAACTGCGCGAGTTGGAAAACCGCACGCGCCGCCTGTCCGACGGATATCTTGATCTGGACCTGCTGGACGAACGCGCGCGCAACGTGCTTGGGCTGGTGCGCCCTGACGAGATTGTCATTCGCTGAAAGCGCGCATGTTGGCGAAAGAACGGGCACCAGTTTGTGCGTGATACTAGGCTCGAAGGGGACGCCCAAAGGCGCGGAATCAAGGGCGCAGCCCGCCGCGCCATCGGTGGGCCGTCCCGCGGCCTGCCGATGTCCTGATGGCAATCCAAGCCATTGAAGTAAGGGATATGCAGCCTGTATAAACTGCATTCTTATAATGTCGGATCGGCAGACCCCGGCCCACCGCTGGCGCGGGCTATATCCACAGCCCCCCCCGTCACGCCAGACCCAACCAGCACATGCTGTTCCATCTGGTCATGACCGTCGCCGGATCAGTCGCCATACCCTTCGACGATCACCAGATCCGCCATCGAGCATGTCGCGCGAAATGCCTTGGCCGACTGGTATTCCGCGCTGTGGTAGCAGGCGCGTGCGGTTGCCATATCTGCAAACTCTATCACAACCGTGCGCGCACGGCTTGACCCTTCGATCTGGGACTGCGCCCCGCCCCGGATGATGAATTTAGCGCCATATTTTTCAAAGGCGGCGGCATTTGCGCGAATATACGCCGCATAGGCATCGGTGTCTTTGACATCAACATGAGCCACCCAATAGGCTTTGGGCATTAGCATTCATCCTTTGTTCAACAAGTCAGGTCAAGTGCACCCATTCGTCAGTTTTTGCGTCAAGTCAAGGTAGCGTTACATTTGGCCTGATATACATGTGCACGGGAAAAGGATTGCGGCGCGTTCGCGCGCAGGTGGAAATTCGGGCACGGCGCAATACATGCCACCCAAATGCCCAAACAGGAGGATTATAAATGATGGACCCCGTTTCGTTCTGGATGCAGGCCAATCTTTTCTGGATCAAGGTATATCAATCCCAGCAGGAAACCTATTTGCGTGTGCTATGCAGCATGGCAAAAGCTGTGCCCCATGAAAGTGCAGCCGAAATCGCGGCAGAGGCAGAAGCCATGAAAAGCACACTGAAGCCTGCATCACGCACAACCCCAAGGGCGACACAGCGATCCACGCCACAATCGGCAAAACCCGCGGCGCGCAAGACGAAGGCCGCTGCAACCGCCTGACGGGCGCGCACGCGTTACCCCCTGGCCGGTTGCGCCAGATCAGCAAGTATCGGGCAATCGGGGCTTTGATCGCCAGAGCAGGCCTGAATAAGATGGGCCAGTGTCGCGCGCATCTGCTGCAATTCTGCCAGCTGGTCATCCACACGCTGCAAATGCTGGCGCGCAAGGCGTTTCACATCCGCGCTGGTGCGGGTTCTGTCCTGATACAGCCCCAGCAACTGGCGGCATTCCTCGACCGAGAAGCCAAGCGCGCGCGCGCGACGCAGAAATGCCAGCCGGTGCAGGTCTTCTTCACTGAAATCGCGGTAGCCGTTTTCCATACGCGCAGGCTGGATCAACCCGATATCTTCGTAGAATCTGATCGTCTTGGCGGGCAGTCCTGCCCTGCGTCCGGCTTCGGAAATATTCATGACGCCCCCTGTTTTGTGGCCTGCATTACGGCTGGCATGAACCGCAGCCGCAACGCATTTGATAGCACAAATACCGAACTAAGTGCCATTGCCCCTGCGGCCAGCATGGGCGACAACAGCACCCCCATCGCCGGATACAACACCCCCGCTGCCACAGGAATAAGCGCGGTGTTATACGCGAACGCCCAGAACAGATTCTGGCGGATATTGCGCATGGTGCGGCGCGACACGTCCAGCGCCTGGACCACGCCGCGCGGATCGCCCGAGGCCAGAACCACATCTGCGGTTTCCACGGCAACATCGGTTCCGGTGCCAATGGCGATGCCCACATCCGCTTCGGCCAGTGCGGGGGCGTCGTTGATGCCATCGCCCACAAATGCCACACTGCCCCAGTCGGCGCGCAGTGCCTCCAGTGCGTCAACCTTGCCCTTGGGCATCACTTCGGCCACGACATGGGTAATGCCCAGATCGCGGGCAATCGCGTCGGCAGTGGCGCGGGCATCGCCGGAAATCATCGCGACATGCAGACCCTGCGCCTGAAGGGCCGCAACCATCTGGCGCGCGCCTGCCTTCGGCTGGTCGGCCACGGCAATCATGGCCAGCACCTGCCCGCCCTGCGCCAGATACAGCGGCGTATGGCCTTTGCCTGCCAAGTCCTGCGCCTTGTCGCGCAACGCGCCAAGCGTGACACCTTCTTGCACCATCAGCCGTTCGGCCCCCAAAAGCACGTCCTGCCCGTCATTAAGTGCGCGCACGCCCAGCCCTGTCAGTGATTTGAAGGCGCTGATTTCGGGCAGCTGCAAGCCCTTTTCGCGCGCCGCCGCCACGATGGCGCGCCCGATCGGGTGCTCGGACTGCCCTTCCAGTGCGGCGGCAAGTGCCAGCGCGTGATCCGCATCGCCCACAGCCTCCAGCGCGGTCAGGACGGGGCGGCCATCGGTCAGGGTGCCGGTCTTGTCGAACGCCACGCCTTGGACGCGGTCCATCAGTTGCAGCGCGCTGCCCTTGCGAAACAACACGCCCAGTTCGGCTGCGCGGCCTGTTCCAACCATCACCGATGTGGGCGTGGCCAGCCCCATTGCGCAGGGGCAGGCAATGATCAGCACCGACACCCCCGCCACCAGTGCGAACGTCATATCCGGCCCGAATACCAGCCAGACCAGCACCGTCAGAACCGCAACCCCGATGACGACGGGCACGAAATACATCGTCACCTTGTCCACCAGCGCCTGCACCGGCAATTTCGCGCCCTGCGCCCCTTCGACCATGCGAATGATCTGCGCCAGAACCGTGTCGGCACCGGTGCGGGTGATGGTCATGCGAAACGCCCCCGCCCCGTTCACTGTGCCGCCCACAAGCGTGTCGCCCTGCCCTTTGGACACAGGCAGCGGTTCCCCTGTGATCATGCTTTCATCGATCAGCGCGTCACCTTCGGTCAGTTCACCATCACCGGGGATACGTTCACCGGGGCGCACCAGAACCACATCGCCCGCGGTCAGTTCCGCGGTTGGAATGTCCACCTCCGCACCGTCGCGCAGCACGCGCGCTGATTTCGGCTGCATGCCGACAAGCCGCGCTATTGCCGCGCCGGTGCGCCCTTTGGCGCGCGCTTCCAGCCAGCGGCCCAGCAAAATTAGGGTGACGATCACCGCTGCCGCCTCATAATAAACGGCGCGCGTGCCTTCGGGCAATATACCCTGCGCGAATGTCGCAATCACCGAAAACCCCCATGCCGCCCCCGTGCCGACGGCCACAAGGCTGTTCATATCCGGTGCTGCGCGCCACAATGCAGGCAGGCCCCGCATAAAGAACACCCGCCCCGGCCCTGCCAGCACTGCGGTGGTCAGCACGAATTGCACCACCCACAATGCCTGCATGCCAATCGTATGGTGCAACCAGTGGTGAAAGGGTGGAAAGGCATGCCCCCCCATTTCCAGCACAAAAACAGGCAGGGTCAGCACAGCCGCAATCAGGAATTTCACGCGCATCGCTGCCGCTTCCGCCTGCTGGCGCGCGCGCGGGTCTGTGCCGCCCGCGCCCGTATCCGACAGCACCCGCGCCGGATAGCCGGCTTTTTCCAGCAGGCGCACCAGTTCCTTGGGGTCGCCCTGCCCGTCCAGCATATCGACCTGCGCGCGCGCGGTGTTCAGGTTGACACTGGCGCGCAGCACCGAAGGGTTGGCGCCAAGCGCCGCTTCAACCCGTGCCACGCAGGATGCACAGGTCATGTTGTCCAGTTCCAGATCAATGCGTGTGCTGCGCATCGGGTAACCCGCCTTGCGCAGCGCCTTCTGGATGTCCTCCAGCGCGACATCCGCGCGCGCCTGAACCGTCGCTTGCGCAAGGGTCAGATTGACGCTTGCGTCCTGCACCCCCTCGACCGCGTTCAGCGCTGTCTCGGCGCGCCGCACACATCCCGCGCAGGACAAGCCATCAAGATTAAAAGACCGCGTTTCGGTCATATCGGCAGGGTGAACATTCATGCGGGCAACTCCGTCGGGCTTGGGTGTCTGCATACCCACATGGTCCTTCCAGTAGATGGAGGGTCAAGGGCCGTCACGCAGAAAAGCTGCGAAATCGCTGATGCGTGAAGATTTATTGGTGTTTTTGCCCCTGCAATTCCGCCAGCTTGGCGGCAACGCTGGCCTTGGCAGCGTCAACGGCCTGCGGGATGCTCATCTCTGTCGTGTCAAGAATCACGGCGTCCTCGGCTGGGCATAACGGCGCATCGGCGCGCCCCATGTCGCGCGCATCACGTTCGCGCACCTGCCTGAGCACATCTTCATAGCTTGCCGCCCCCTCGCCCGCTTCAAGCCAGCGGCGGCGGGCGCGTGTTTCGGCACTGGCGGTGACAAACAGTTTCACCTCGGCCAGCGGACAAATCACGGTGCCAATATCGCGCCCGTCCAGAACGGCACCACCATCGCGGCGCGCAAATTCCCGCTGGAACGCTGTCAGTGCGGCGCGCACTTCGGGGATCGCTGCAACCTGACTGGCCGCTTCGCCCGCTTCAAGACTGCGCAGATCGCTGCGCGCCAGATCATCCGGTGTCAGCCCTTGCGCCGCCAGAACGGCATTGCCGCCCTTGGCACCAACCGCGCGATACAAAAGCCCCGTATCCAGATGGGCAAAGCCGAATTCACGGGCCAGCGCACGACTTATTGTGCCTTTACCTGCGGCGGCAGGGCCATCAATGGCGACAGTGAACTGCATTATCCTCTCCTTAGGTGCCGCGCCCCTATTGCCTGTATTGTCACGCAACTGCAACGGTGAAGCGAATTCTTGCGCACAAAGAATAGCTTTCATGGAAAGGCAAGGAAACGCGGCTATGTGCTACCAAAGACCTATGCACACCGACTCGTTGAAAGAAAGAACCCTGTTCATGTCCCTATCCCGGAAATTCCTTGCACCGCTGGTCATAGCAGCCGTGGGCCTGACGGCGCTGCCCGCTGTGGCGCAGGACCGCGCGCTTGCGTTTTCGCTGACCGGTGGCATTGCCAGCGCGCCCAAATATTTCGGCGCAGGCAGCAACCGCATCGCGCCCGGCGGGTCGTTCGGGTTCACGGGGCTGAATTTTGGCCGCGTGCAGATTGGCGACCCTGACGGCCCCGCACAATTCGCCACAGGCACGGGGTTGCGCGGGTCGCTGCGCTTTATCCCCAAACGCAAGGGCGAAAAGGAACTGGACGGGCTGGATGACGTGAAAGCGTCGCTGGAAATTGGCGCGGGTGTCCATCACACAACCGAATTCTGGCAGGTTTTTGCCGATCTGCGCTATGGCGTGATCGGGCATAAGGCGGTTGCGGGCGAATTGGGCGCGAACGCAATCTATCGGGGTGCGGACGGTCTGGTGGTGCATGCAGGCCCGCGCGCGGGCTTTGGCAATTCGCGCTTCATGCGCAGCTATTTCGGTGTCACGGCTGCGGAATCCGATGCCTCGGGACTGGCGTCCTACACGCCATCAGGCGGGGTGCATTCGGTCGGGTTTGAAATTGGCATGTATCAGCCCCTGAATGAAGACTGGGGCATTACCGGCGCGCTGCGCTATGATCGGCTGCGCGGCGATGCGGGAAATTCGCCGATTGTGCGTCAGGGCAGTCGCGACCAGATCGGGGCCTCTATCGGGGTGACGCGGCATTTCAACTTCCGTTTCTGACGCAGGCAGACTTCTACGCCGCAGACAGGTGGCATTTACGCAAGCGGCGCGCTAGGTCTGGAACAAATGCAACCGAATCGGAGTGCGCATGTCCCAATCTAACGACCGTCCCAACACTGGCCCCCTGTCGCCAGAATTCCTGCCATTCGATCTGGACAGTATCGTGGCCCATTCCGGCCATGTTGTCGTGTTTTCCGATGCGGATGCCAGATTGCCCCGCGCCGCACGCCGCGCCGACAAACTGACGCGCGGGGCGGTGTCGCGCGCGGTGGGCAGTGCAGATTTCGCAGCACTGGAACCGGGTGGCGCATTGGTTCTGAACTGGCCCGCGGGCATGCAGGCACAATCCCTGCAAATTGTGCGTCTGGGCAGACGTGCCGACAAGGCAGCGCTGCGCAAGGCCGGGCTGACTGTCGGAAAATCGCTGTCCAAAGCGCCTGCCCTGATCTGCGCGGATGCCATGCCCCTGCCCGACATGCTGCAAGCCATCGCATTGCGCGCCTATCAGTATCAGGCGCAGAAATCGGACCCGAAACCCGATTTCGGCGCGCTTTCGGTCATGATGCGCGACACCGACAAGGCTGCTGAGTGCGCCGATGCGCTGGCTCTGGCGCGCGCGGTTCACCTGACCCGCGATCTGGTCAATGCGCCTGCCAATGTGCTGACCACCACCAGTTTCGCCGACCAGATCAGCGACATGCAGGCCCTGGGCCTGAAGGTGGAAATTCTGGACGAAGATGAACTGGCCCGCCTTGGCATGCGCGCCCTGCTGGCGGTCGGGCAAGGATCGGAAAGCCCGTCAAAACTGGCAATCCTGCACTGGCAGGGGGCCGAAGGGGCACCGCTGGCCGTTGTCGGCAAGGGTGTGATGTTCGATACGGGTGGTGTGTCCATCAAACCCGCGGCGGGCATGGAAGACATGACCATGGATATGGGCGGCGCGGCCGTCACCGTGGGGCTGATGCAGGCGCTGGCGACACGCAAGGCGCGCGCCAATGTCGTGGGGCTGGTGGGGCTGGTGGAAAACATGCCCGATGGCCGCGCCCAACGCCCGGGCGACGTGGTGCGGTCCATGAAGGGCGACATGATCGAAGTGATCAACACCGACGCCGAAGGGCGCATGGTGCTGGCAGACGTGCTTTGGTATGCGCAGGACCGTTTTGCCCCGCGCGCCGTGATCGACCTTGCCACACTGACCGGCGCCATCATCATCGCGCTGGGGCATGACAAGGCAGGCGTCTTTTCAAATAATGACGCGCTGGCCAATGCCTTTTTGAAAGCCGCAGATCAAGTGGGTGAAGGGGCATGGCGCATGCCGCTTGGCGCGGGCTATGACAAGCTGATTTCGTCGCGGATTGCGGATGTCAAGAATTCGGGCGGACGGCCTGCGGGGTCAATCACGGCCGCGCAGTTCCTGCAACGCTTCATCAAGCCCGAAACCCCGTGGATACATCTGGATATTGCCGGTGTCGCGCTGACAAAATCCGACAGTGCGCATGCCCCCGGTGGCGCGTCGGGCTGGGGGGTGCTGGGCCTGGATGCCCTGATCCGCGCGGAATTCGAGGACGGCTGACCATGGGCAAGGTCATGTTCTACCACCTGACCCGCAACCCGCTGGAAGTGACCGCCCAGATGCTGCTGGAGCGCGCCCATCAGACCGGATGGCGCGTGACGGTTCGCGGGCGCGACCCCGCCACACTGGCGCGGCTGGATGAAACCCTGTGGCTGGGCGACAAGGCGTCGTTCCTGCCGCATGGCATGGCGGGGGGCGCGCATGACGCCGACCAACCCGTATTGCTGACCAGTGAGCATGCCTGCCCCAACGACCCCGCCTGCCTGATGGTCATCGACAAGGCCGATGCGGCCCCGCATGAAGCCAATGGGCTGGAACGGCTGTGGATATTGTTTGACGGCAACGATCCGGACGCGACCGCGCATGCGCGCGCCCAATGGAAGGCCGTGACAGCCGCAGGCGTTCAGGCCGAATACTGGTCGGAAGACAGCGGGCGCTGGCAGATGAAAGCCCAGTCCGGCACATAGCCCCCGCAGGCACGCGGCTTTATTTTGAGTATTTTTGGCAAGATGAAGTCAAATCCGGTTTCAGTATTTGTCTGCGCGGGCTAGAAAGCGGCGAAACAGCACAACATTGAGAGGCGCGCGCGCATGATCCTTTATCCGGCAATTGATCTGAAAGACGGGCAATGTGTGCGCCTGTATAAGGGTGCGATGGATCAGGCGACCGTGTTCAATGACGACCCCGCCGCGCAAGCCCGCGCCTTTGCGGCGCAAGGGGCTGAATGGCTGCATCTGGTGGATCTGAACGGTGCGTTTGCGGGCAGCCCCGTCAATGCCAGCGCGGTTGATGCCATTCTGGCCGCAGTCGATATTCCCTGCCAGCTGGGCGGTGGCATTCGCGATATGGCCACGATTGAGGCATGGCTGGGCAAGGGGCTGCGCCGTGTGATCCTTGGCACAGTGGCCGTGGAAAACCCCGATCTGGTGCGGCAGGCGGCAGCCGCCTTTCCCGGTCAGGTGGCGGTGGGGATTGACGCGCGCGACGGGCGCGTGGCGACCAAGGGCTGGGCTACGGAGACGGATGTCGAGGTGACAGAACTGGCCCGCCAGTTTGAAGATGCAGGCGTTGCGGCCATTATTTACACCGATATCAACCGCGACGGCGCGATGCAGGGGCCAAATGTTGCCGCAACTGCCGCGCTGGCGCAGGCCACGCGCATTCCCGTTATCGCATCCGGCGGGGTGTCGCGGCTGGACGATCTGGTGGCGCTGCGCGATTGTGGCGCAGCACTGGACGGGGCCATTTCGGGGCGTGCGCTATATGATGGCAAGCTGGATCTGGCGCAGGCATTGGCAGTGCTGAAAGGATAGCCCCGGTTATGCGGGTGGCAGGTTGCGCGCGGCCTCTCGCTGCGCGGGCAGGCTTAGCGCGGCCCCCGGCCCCGCCAGAAACTGGCGCACACGGTCTGGATTGCGCCGTGACAGATCGCGCAGCCACCATGCAATCGCTTTCTGGATAAAGCGGTCGCGGTCGGGCACAAGCTGTTCGGCCCAGCCAAGCACTTGTTCGCGCGCGGCAATATCACCCGCTTTGGGATGCGGCAGCCGCGCCAATGGCAATGTCATGACAAGGGCGGCGCGGCGCGTCCACATATTGGTATGCGCAATCCAGTCGGCCACCTGTTCCAGCCGTGCGGGATCGGCCTGCAACCGTTTGGCCCCTGCAATGGCCGCGTGATCGGCCAAGGCCCAACTGTCGAAATCCTGCGCCCATGTCGCAATCAAATCCCAGGCGGCTGCGTCATCAGGGCGCATACGCGCCTGTGTCAGCAGTTTCGCGGCCAGAATGCGGGTTTCATGAATGTCGCAGTCCCATAAATCGCGCGCCATGTCGCAGCGCACGGGCACGTCATGGTCACGGCGCAAATCACGGGCCATTTCATCAAGGATTTGCGCGGAAATACCCAGAAATTCGCGCGTGGTCTTGTGGTAGGCGGCCATTTCAGCCGCCTTGGCGGGGTCGGACAGCGTGCGCAGATGCGCCAGCAGGTTTGCGCTGCCGCTGTTCATTCGACCGTTACCGATTTGGCCAGATTGCGCGGCTGGTCCACATCTGTGCCCAGATGCAGCGCCGTGTGATAGGCGATCAGTTGCGCGGGCACCGCATAGACAATGGGCGCGATCAACTCGGGCACGGTGGGCATTTGCAGGCTGCGCGGCACATCACCCGCTGCCGCCAGCCCCTGCGCGTCAGTGATCAGCAAGACCTGCCCCTGACGGGCCATCACCTCATGCATGTTGGAAATCGTCTTTTCAAACAATGCATCATGACGGGCGAAGACGATGACGGGCAAATCTTCGTCAATCAGCGCAATCGGGCCGTGTTTCAGTTCGCCCGCTGCATAAGCTTCGGCGTGTATGTAGCTGATTTCTTTAAGCTTCAATGCCCCTTCCAGCGCGATGGGATACATAACCCCGCGCCCCAGAAACAGCACATCGCGCGCCTTGGACAGGGTTTCGGTGATGCGGCGTATGTCATCTTCGCGGTCCAGCGCCTGCGCGATAAACCCCGGCGCACTGCGCAATTGCGCAAACAATTCAGCATGTTGCGCCGCAGTAATATGCCCGCGTTCCAGCCCCGCATGCAGCGCCAGCAACGCCAGAACCTGCAACTGCGCGGTAAATGCCTTGGTCGAGGCCACACCGATTTCCGGCCCCGCATGGATGGGCAGCGCCAGATCGCTTTCGCGCGCGATGGACGATGTGGGCACATTCACCACGGACACAACCTGTGCGACACGCCCCTGCACATGACGCAGCGCCGCCAATGTATCGGCGGTTTCGCCCGACTGGCTGACAAACAGCGCCATATTGTCCGGCCCCAGCACGGGGTCGCGGTAGCGGAATTCAGATGCGATATCCAATTCGACCGACAGGCCTGCGTATTTTTCGAACCAGTATTTCGCCACCTGACAGGCATAAAATGCCGTGCCACATGCCACCATGATCAACCGGTCGGCGCGCGCGAATTCCAGCCCCGCAGGCAGGTTCAGACCCGCAGGCCCGCAATACTGCTCCAGCGCGGCTTGTAGCACGGCGGGCTGTTCGGCCATTTCCTTGGCCATGAAATGGCGGTGGCCGGATTTGTCCACGCGCGCTGCATCAACATTGATATGTTGCACGCGGCGGTTGGTCTGGTGGTCATCGGCATCGAAAATCTGCGCACCCGCGCGGGTAATGACCGCCCAATCCCCGTCTTCCAGATAGGTGATGCGGTCGGTCATGGGGGCCAGCGCGATGGCGTCCGACCCCAGATACATTTCCCCATCCCCATGCCCGATGGCCAAGGGCGAGCCACGCCGCGCGCCGATCATCAGATCGTCTTCGCCTTCAAACAGGAAGGCCAGCGCAAATGCCCCTTCCAGCCGCTTCAGCGTGGCGCGCGCGGCCTGCACCGGCGTCATGCCCTGATCCAGACAGGCGCTTGTCAGCTGCACAATGGTTTCGGTGTCGGTTTCGCTGCTGAATTGCGCGCCAGCCGCGCCCAGTTCCTCGCGCAGGGCGCGGAAATTCTCGATTATGCCGTTATGCACCACTGCAACACGCCCCGTCTGATGCGGGTGGGCATTTTCCACGGTCGGGCCGCCATGCGTGGCCCAACGGGTATGCCCGATCCCCGAGCGGCCCGGAAGCGCGTCATGCACCATCACATCCGACAGGTTTATCAGCTTGCCCACAGCACGGCGGCGGTCCAGATGGCCGCGATTGACAGTCGCAATACCCGCACTGTCATAGCCGCGATATTCCAGCCGTTTCAGCGCATCCAGAATCAGGGGCGACACTTCGTGATTGCCCAGCACACCAACGATACCACACATCGATTTTATCCTTTCACGCGCGCCGCTTTGGCCGCGCGCAGTTTGTCCATCAACCGCTTGCCCAGACCCGGTTTGGTGTCCTGCCGTGCCCGACCCAGTGCAAGCGCGCCATCCGGCACATCACTGGTAATGACCGACCCCGACCCTGTCATGGCATGCGCACCCACAACAACAGGCGCCACCAACATGGTGCTGGACCCGATGAAGGCCCCTTCGCCGATGGTGGTGTGATGCTTGAACACCCCGTCATAATTGCATGTAACCGTGCCCGCGCCCAGATTGGCCCGCGCGCCCACATGCGCGTCGCCCACATAGGACAGGTGGTTGACCTTCGCCCCTTCGTCCAGCGTGGCATTCTTGATTTCAACGAAATTGCCAACGCGCACATCCTCGGCCAGTTCTGCGCCCGGACGCAGCCGCGCATAGGGGCCGACCACCGCGCCACGGCTGACATGCGCGCCTTCCAGATGGCTGAACGCGCGGATGGTTGCGCCCCCTTCAACACTGACACCGGGGCCGAACACGACATAGGGTTCGATAATGCTGTCGCAGCCGATCACGGTATCCTGCGCAAAAATCACGGTATCAGGGGCCTGCATGGCAACCCCGTTTTCCAACGCATCTGCACGGGCGCGCGCCTGAAACGCCGCTTCTGCCGCGGCCAGTTCGGCGCGTGTGTTGATGCCCAGTGTCTCGGCCTCGGGGCAGATGACAACACCGGCGGACAGACCTGCGGCACGGGCAAGCCCGACAATATCGGGCAAGTAGTATTCGCCCGCAGCATTGTCATTGCCAACCTTGTCCACAAGATCGAACAGCAGTGCGCGGTCTGCACAGACAACGCCGCTATTACAAAGCGTTATGCGACGTTCTTCATCTGTTGCATCCTTAAATTCCACAATGCGTTCCAGCGAATCCCCGTTGGTGACCAACCGCCCGTAGCGGCCGGGGTCGGCTGCTTCGAACCCCAACACAACGACATCATGTGCCGCGCGCGCATTGCGCAGCGCGTGCAGGGTATCTTCGCTGATAAAGGGCGTGTCGCCATACAGAACCACCACATCCCCGCCTGCACCATCCAGCGTGTCGCGCGCTTGCGCCACCGCATGCGCGGTGCCCAGCTGGCGCTCCTGGGGGACGACCTGCGCGCGGTCATCTTCGGCCAGCACCACATCGGCCACCTGCGCGCCACCATGGCCCACGACGATCACAACGTGATCGGGGTCCAATGCGCGCCCCGCGCGCATCGCATGAACCACCAGCGGCACCTGCGCCAACGGGTGCAACACCTTTGGCAAATCCGATTGCATGCGGCTGCCCTGTCCGGCGGCAAGGATGATCAAAGAAACCGACATACTGCCCACTCTTTCCATATATTTTCTTTGCGCGGTTTTGCCCCAGTTACGGGACCGGGCGCAAGACACGCAAGCTTCACTTCTGATTTCAGGCTGAAACAGGCAAAATTCAGTATGTATCATTTCCAATTTGACAGAAATCAACGTCATGGGCGAAGCTGGGTGTCACACTACGCACAGCGCAACAGGATTATGAAGGAAACAAAGATGTATGGCAGAATAATTGTCGCTGTGGATCTGGAACATGTTGATCAGGCGAAAACCCTGGTCAAACGGGCCGGAACCCTTTTGGATGCGGGCGGGGAAATGCGCCTTGTTCACGTCCTTGAAGAAGTGCCCAGTTTCATCGCGGCACAATTGCCGCGCGACACGCAGGAACGCCGCCGCGCCGAAGCCATGGTGGAACTCAAGGCGCTGACAGATCCTGCCGCCGGGCTGCGCGTGGTCGAGGATGTGCGCTATGGCGCGGCATCTGGCCAGATCATGCAGGCCGCCGAAGACAGCAATGCCGACCTTATCATGATCGCCAGTCACAAACCCGGACTGGGCGACTATTTCATCGGCTCCACTGCGGCGCGCGTGGTGCGCCACGCGACCTGTTCGGTGTTGATTCAACGCTAACGCAACCAAAGGAAACCAGACATATGTATAATTCCATCATCATCGCCGCCGCGCTGTTCAATGAGGGGGCAACCACCCGCGCCGCTATGGATAAAGCCCGCAAACTGCTGTCAGACGGCGGCAAGGTCACGCTGGTCCATGTTATTGATGAAATCCCCGGCTATGTTGCGGCAGCCATTCCCCAATCGCAGATTTCGGCCCGTCGCAAGGATGTCGAAGACCAGCTTGCCGCCATTGCCGCAGAATATTCGGATATCGCGGTCAGTTCCGTCATTCGTCAGGGCCAGCCATCGGCATCAATCCTGGGATGTGCGCAGGAAGCGGACGCTGATCTTATCATGATTGCCAGCCACAAACCGGGGTTGAGCGACTATTTCATCGGCTCCACTGCTGCCCGTATCGTGCGGCATGCGCAGGTTTCGGTTCTGGTAACGCGCTGATCCACCGCAGGGTTCTGCCCCCCGCGCAATCACCTGCGATTGCGCGGGGTTTGCTTTGCACCGGCGGCTGTGCCATCTTCCAACAAACCACCGATCCGGGAGGAACAGAATGTATCAATCCATCGTCATCGCAGTTGCGTTGTTTAACAAGGGCGCGACCAGCCGCAGCCTGATTGACAAGGCCAACACGCTTGTCGACGCAGGCGGGTCCATCACGCTTGTTCATGTCATGGATGAAATACCGGCCTATCTGACGGCTGCGGTGTCAAAAGAGCAGCTTTTGAACCACCGCAAATCCATTCGGACCCAGTTGGAATCGCTGGCCTCGCGGGTGAAGGCCAAGAATGTGGATATTGATCTGCGCGGCGGCCGCCCGTCGGAAAATATTCTGAAATGCGCGCGGGACTGCAATGCAGACCTGATCATGATTTCCAGCCACAAACCCGGAATGAGCGATTATTTCATCGGCTCCACCGCCGCGCGCGTGGTGCGCCATTCACCGATTTCGGTTCTGATCGAACGCTGACGCATTTTTTGCCCGACATGCCGCGATCCGCCCTTTCCTATCGCGCACAAGCCGTTATCTGAGGGGCACACTACAGGAGGCGGCAGATGTCAGATGCGTTGGTAATTTTCACGCCCTCGGGCAAGCGGGGGCGTTTTCCTTTTGGAACGCCGGTTCTGACGGCCGCGCGGCAACTGGGCGTTGATCTGGATTCGGTCTGTGGCGGGCGCGGCATATGTTCCAAATGCCAGATTTCACCGGGTTACGGCGAATTTTCCAAGCATGGTGTGACCGTTGCCAGTGACGCCCTGTCGGACTGGAACGCGGTTGAGCAACGCTACCACGACAAACGCGGGTTGAAGGACGGGCGGCGGCTGGGCTGTCAGGCGCAGATCATGGGCGATGTGGTCATTGATGTGCCCGCCGAAAGTCAGGTGCACCGGCAGGTCGTGCGCAAGGCCGCAAGCGCGCGCACCATCACCATGGACCCCGCGACGCGCCTGTATCTGGTCGACGTCACCGAACCCGACATGCATGAACCATCAGGCGATTTTGAACGCCTGGCCACAGCGCTGCGCGACCAGTGGCAGATCGACGGTGTGACCGCACCGCTGGACGTGCTGCGCAAGTTGCAACCCGCGCTGCGACAAGGCGCGTGGCAGGTCACGGTTGCGCTGCACAAGGACCATCACGCAGGCCCGCATCGGGTGCTGGACATATGGCCGGGGCTGTATGAAGGGGGGCTGTACGGGCTGGCCATTGACCTTGGGTCCACCACGATTGCCGCCCATCTGTGTGATCTGCGCACCGGCGAGGTGGTGACATCATCAGGCATCATGAACCCGCAAATCCGCTTTGGCGAAGACCTTATGTCGCGCGTCAGCTACGCCATGATGAATCCGGGCGGTGATGTGGAAATGACGCGCACCGTGCGCGAAGGCATGAACACCCTGTTTGACGCCATCGCGCAGGAAGCCGGCATAACCGCGCGCGAGATTATGGAAGCGGTGGTCGTGTGCAACCCTGTCATGCATCACCTGTTTCTGGGCATTGACCCCGTGGAACTGGGACAGGCACCCTTTGCGCTGGCCATGTCGGAATCGCTGACGCTGGACGCGCGCGAGCTGGGCCTGCATGCCATGAACCCTGCCGCGCGCACCTATCTGCTGCCCTGCATTGCGGGGCATGTGGGCGCGGATGCGGCGGCGGTCGCCCTGTCCGAAAGCCCCGAGACATCGGATGATCTGGTTCTGGTGGTCGATGTGGGAACCAATGCCGAAATCCTGCTGGGGGACAAACGCCGTGTTCTGGCGTGCTCGTCGCCCACCGGCCCTGCGTTTGAGGGCGCGCAGATATCATCAGGCCAGCGCGCCGCCCCCGGCGCAATCGAGGCGATTCGCATTGACCCCGACACACGCGAGCCGCGCTTTCGCGTCATCGGCTGCGAATTGTGGTCGGATGACCCTGCATTTGCAGATGCCATAGCATCGACCGGCGTGACAGGTATCTGCGGGTCGGGCATTATAGAGGCAGTGGCCGAAATGCGCATGGCGGGGCTGGTGGACAAATCGGGGCTGATCGGATCGGCGGCGCAGACGGGCACATGGCGCTGTCAGGCCGAAGGGCGCACACATGCCTATCTGATCCATGATGCCAGTGCCACAGGCGGGCCACGCATTACCGTGACCCAAGGCGATATCCGCGCCATCCAGCTTGCGAAATCCGCGCTTTATGCGGGCGCACGCCTGTTGATGGATGAAATCGGCACCGACACGGTGGACCGCGTGGTTTTGGCCGGTGCGTTCGGGGCGCATATCAGCCCCAAACATGCGATGGTTCTGGGCATGATCCCCGATGCGCTGCTGGCGAATGTGACCAGTGCAGGCAATGCCGCCGGACATGGCGCGCGCATCGCGCTGTGCAGCGCTGCCGCGCGTGCGGCGATCGAGGCCACAGTGCGACGCATCCACAAGGTTGAAACCGCGATCGAGCCGCGCTTTCAGGAACATTTCGTCAATGCCAGCGCCCTGCCCCATGCCGTGGACACATTCCCCGAACTGGCGCAGATCGTCACCCTGCCCGATGTCAGCTTCAACACGGGCGGCGGCGATGGCGATGGCGGGCGGCGCAGACGCAAGCGCGGCTGATACCCGAACATGCAGCCATGAAAAAAGCCCGGATGCAGCGCATCCGGGCTTTTGATATGCGATAGGTCCGGATCAGTTGCCGGTCAGTTCGCGCAGACGTTCCGCAACCTGTTCCAGCAAGTCGGGGTTATCACCGGCCGCTTGCAGCAGGCTTTCGATTGTCGCACGTTCGGCCACGCCAAGGCCGGCCGCGTCGATCCGCGCGCGGATTGCATCCAGCGACAGATCAAGCCCCAGTTCCTGCGTCTCGACGGCTTCATCGATTGCGTCCGCTGTGGTCTCGGCCGCGTCGGGCGACAGGTCTTCTGCGGCATCTTCGACAGCGGCGTCTACGGTTGCAGCGTCTGTGCCCGCATCTGCGCCATCATCACCAAGGATATCTTCCACAGCATCTTCAACGCTTTGCGATTCTGCATCAACCTCACCCTCAACCGCTTGATCAACGGTTTCGGCGGCTTCATCGGCAACATCATCAAGCAATTCATCGACGCTTGGCTGGTCCTCGGTCAGGTCTTCTTCAACCGCAGGTTCTTCAGGCTCCACCGGGGCTGGCTCTTCAATGGCCTCGTCGATGGGGTCTTCTACTGTCAGCTCGGGTTCGGGCGCGGGAACCGGTTCTGCCACGTCGCGCGATTGCACGCCAAGCCAGATGGCCGCAGCAACCGCAGCTGCGGCGATAATGATCAACACCGTTTTGTTCATATGTGGCTTCCTTTACCATGATATCAAACTGGCGTCGGTTTATCGCAGAGATTTCTGCGCTTGCAAAGCGCTGATATTCAGCAATGATAAAACAAGCGTGTTGCTGCCAGGAACAGTTTGAATCTTCGCGCTTGAATCACATGCCGTGCGGCTTTATCCTGCGCCATCAATGAAACGTGAGAAGGAATCTTACCATAGCCCGCAGACCGCATAATGCCCCGCCGCAACGCGACACTGGCCCGCGTGTGAATGACCGTATCCGCGCGCCGGAAATTCGCCTTATCGGGGCCGAAGGTGAAAATCTTGGGGTCGTAACCCCCGCTCAGGCTGTTGTGATGGCCGAAGAGGTTGGCCTTGATCTTGTCGAAATCTCGCCCAATGCGACCCCGCCGGTCTGCAAGATCATGGATTTCGGCAAGTATAAATACGAAGTCCAGAAGCGCGAAGCCGAAGCGCGCAAGAAACAGCACATCATCGAAATCAAGGAAGTGAAATTCCGGCCCAATACCGATACGCATGACTATGATGTCAAGATGCGCAATGTCATCCGCTTTCTGGAAGCTGGCGACAAGGTAAAGGTGACGTTGCGCTTCCGTGGTCGCGAAATGGCGCACCAGAATATCGGGTCCGAGTTGCTGCACCGTGTCGCTGGCGACATTGAAGAACTTGGCAAGGTCGAAAGCATGCCCAAGATGGAAGGGCGGCAGATGATCATGATGATCGCACCGCGCTGACCTGACCCCGCGTTCAGGAATTTCCCGAACAGACGGCCCGCTGTAGTCCACAGCGGGTCTTTTGTTTGGGGGGCAAGGTTGCAGCCGGTCCAAGGCAATCATGGGCGGGCAGTTCTGGCGTATTGCTGCCCTTCACACTTGGCCTAAGCCCGCGCCATCGGTGGGCCGGGGTCTGCCGATCCGACATTAATGAAGTTCACTTTATACAGGCTACATACTCCTGTGTTCAAAGGCTCGGTGTGTCGCTGGCCAAATCGGCAGGCCGCGGGACGGCCCGCCGATGGCGCGGCGGGCTGCGCCCTTTGCTCCGCGCCCTGGGGCTTTCCCAATGACCGCAAAAGGCCAAAACCGAACCACGCCCGCATTCAACGATAACCAGACAACAACCGCTCAGGCCGCCAGTTCCGGGGCCTGCTGCGCCAGCTTCCGTGCAATCGCGGGTTCCAGCGCGGGCGGTGCGGTGTTCAGCATGAACCCCAATGTCAGATACATGCCAGCGGTTGCCATCAGATCCAGCGCACCGTGCTTGCCCACAAGCGCCACCACATCATCAAGCTGGGCCGGGTTCAGCTGTTTGTTATCCACCAGCGCATCCACGGCACCTGCCAGCGTGGCATCTTCGGGCGGCATCTGCGGCAGCGGTCCGCGCAACGCGGCAATGCGCCCCTTGTCCAGCCCCGCCGCCAGCCCGCGCACAACATGCTGGTTCCATTCATAGGCACAGCCCACACGATGCGCGAGCCGCAGAATAACCACCTCTGCCCGCTGCGGGCCAAGCGATGTGTTCTGCACGATATGGGTGCGCAACCCCGTCCATGCCCGCAACAGCGCGGGATGATGGGCCATGATCCGATAGACATTCAACTGACCGGCAAACCCCGTGCGCAGATCGTCCAGCGCTTGGGGCCAGTCAGCATCCGGCAGGGGCGCGAAATCCGGCACACTCATGCCGCCAGCGCCGCCTTGACCGCGTCGGACAGGCGCTGTGTCACCTGCCCCAGATCATCGCGGGTCACAATAAAGGGGGGGGCCAGCAGCACATGATCACCCTGCACCCCGTCAATCGTGCCGCCCATCGGATAGACCATAAGCCCGCGTTCCATCGCCTCGCGCTTGATATGGGCGTGGATTTTGCGCGCGGGATCAAACGGCGCTTTCGTGTCGCGGTCGGCCACAAGTTCAATCGCCTGAAACAACCCGCGCCCGCGAATGTCGCCAATATGCGGGTGTTGACCAAAAGCCGATTGCAGGTTTTCGCGCAACACCGCGCCCATGTCGCGCACATTGGCCAGCAGGTTATCGCGCGCGATCACTTGCTGCACGGCCAGTCCGGCAGCGGCGGCCATGGGATGGCCCATATAGGTATGGCCATGCTGGAAAAACCCCGACCCGTTTGCAAAGGCGTCATAAATCTTGCGGCTTAACAATGTGGCCCCGATGGGCTGATACCCCCCGCCCAAACCCTTGGCGATGGTCAGCAGATCGGGCGCTATGCCATCATGTTCGCACGCATACAGGCTGCCCGTGCGCCCCATGCCGCACATCACTTCGTCAAGGATTAATAACACCCCGTAACGGTCACAAATTGCACGGATATGTTTGAAATAATCGCCCACGGCAGGCACTGCGCCCGACGTTGCGCCAACCACAGGTTCGGCCACGAATGCGGCCACTGTGTCGGGGCCAAGTTCCAGAATCTTCGCCTCCAGCTCGCCCGCCGCGCGCAGGGCGTAATCGGCGTCCGACTCGCCCGCATGCTGTTCGCGGTAGGCATAACAAGGCGCGATGTGATGGGCCTGCATCAACAGCGGTTTGAACTGCGCGCGGCGCCATTCATTGCCCCCTGTCGCCAAGGCGCCCAGCGTGTTGCCATGGTAACTTTGCCGGCGCGCGATGATGTGGCGGCGTTGGGGCTGGCCGGTTTCCGTAAAATACTGCCGCGCCATTTTCAACGCCGCCTCGACCGCTTCGGACCCACCCGACACCAGATAGACATGGCTTAACCCTTCGGGCGCGCTGGCAATCAGCGTGTCGGCCAACGCTTCTGCCACGTCAGAAGTGAAGAAGCCGGTATGCGCATAGGCCAGCCGGTCAAGCTGCGCATGCAGCGCGGCCAGCACATCTGGGTGCGCATGCCCCAGACAGGACACCGCCGCCCCGCCCGACGCATCTATATACTGTTTGCCCGCTGCATCAGTAAAATGGATGCCCGCCGCAGACACCGCCTTGCGCGGGGGGGTATGGATGGAACGGTGCAACAAATGGGTCATGGGTCTGCCTTGTCATCTGGAAACTGGAAGAATGTGTTCAGCGTGGCCAGCTGGCGGTCCAGCCCGTCCAGCCGCGCCAGCGTCGCGGGATCATCGGCGCGCGCGATCAGCGCGGCCAGAATATCGGCCATCAGAAAGGCCGGTGTCATGGCATGCAGATAGGATGCACTGGCGGTGGGCACGATCAGCGCCGTGTCATCCGCCCCGACCAATGGCGAAAACGGGCTGTCCGTTACCGCGACGATGCGCAGCCCGCGCTGGCGGGCCTGTTCGGTGGCATCCACCACGGCGCGGGTGTAGGGCCGCACGCAGCACACAAACAACGCATCATTCGCGCCCGCGCGCATCAGCGGGTCAAACCCCGTGCCACCCGCCATATCCAGTAGCACCGCACGGTCACTGACCAGCGACAGCGCGTAATAGAAATGCCACGCCACCGCATGGCTGGACCGCTGCCCCAAACAGAATATGCGCGCAGATTTCGACAAGTGATCCGCCGCGCAGTCCAGCGCACTTGCCACGTCACTATTTGCCAGTTCCGCGATTTGCGCCGCCGAATGGGAAATCATTGCATTTGCTATGCCTGCAACACTGCCAGCATCCACTTTCAGGCGGTTTTGCGCCTGACCACTTAGCCCCTGCCCCATATCGCGCAAAATATCGGCATGCTGGGCGCGCAACACGTCAAAGCCTTCATAGCCAAGCGCCTGCGCCAGCCGTGTCATGGACGCGGGCTGCACGCCCGCGCGCCGCGCCTGTTCGCGCATGGACAGCAATGCCACATCGCGCGGGTTATCGACAATCCATTGCGCAGCTTGGCGCAATTGACCGGGAAGTTCGGGCAGACGGGCTGCTATGCGGGACTGAATTCGTTGCATCATGCCATTGGGCATACCACATCCGTCCCGAAAAAACAACATTCATTTCTCATTGTGAAACATATGTTTCACTCAGATGTGAACGACAACGGCTTCCCGCGCGCGGGGAACATCTCATGGCCTGCATCAAACGCGGTGCCCTGGGCCAACAAACACATACGCCCGTCGGGCAAGGTGACCGTGACAGTCCAGTCCGTGCTGTCGGTTGCGGCGAACATTTCCATCACCGCGCGCCCCGCCAGACCAATGGCGCGGCGCGATTGCGCAGCGTCAGCCAGCAATTTCAAAACATCCGCGCGCGGGGCACAGGACAAACCCTGCGCCTGAACCGGTGCGGCCAACAGGGACACGGCTATCGCAAGGCAGGCAGATTTCAGACGCATAATTCAAGACCTTTCGCATGGGGTATGGACCGAAACTCAAGTCTGCCACGCCCCTTGCCAAAACGCGGTAAAGGCACCGAACGCACTGGTCTGCATTGGAAAAGCGCCACTTTGCCGCAATGCAGCAAAACAGGGCTTGCCAAATGTAACCGAAACTGGTGTTTTGCACGCAATATTATTACGAGGAGAGACTCATGGACACGCGCCCCTTCCGATCGGTTCTGTATATTCCCGGCTCCAAGGAGCGGGCGCTGGAAAAAGCCACCGGCCTTGCAACAGATGCCATTATCTTTGATCTGGAAGATGCGGTCGCGATTGATGAAAAGCCAAATGCCCGCAAACTGCTGACTGAGACGCTGTGCGCGCTGGACTATGGCAGGCGCGCAAAACTGGTGCGGATCAACGCGCTTTCCACGCCATGGGGCGCGGATGATCTGGATGTGATAGCCACGGCAAAACCCGAAGCGATCCTGCTGCCCAAGGTGGACAGTGCAGCCCATGTAACGCAGTTGGCCCGCCTGCTGGACGCCCGCAGTGACACCGCACACACCCGCATCTGGGCGATGATCGAATCCCCCCTTGGGGTGCTGAACGCGCTGGACATCGCGCAGGCCCCGCGCATGGCCGGGTTCATCATGGGCACGAATGATCTGGCCAAGGATATGGGGTGCCGGTTCCGGGCGGACCGCATGCCTCTGCTGACGGCGCTGCAACTGCCCCTGATGGCGGCCAAGGCGGCCGGAATCGTGGCGGTGGACGGGGTCTATAACGCGTTCAAGGATGAAGAGGGGCTGCGCGCGGAATGCCAGCAGGGCCGCGACATGGGCTTTGACGGCAAGACGCTGATTCACCCCGCACAACTGGACATTGCCAACCAGATTTTTGCGCCATCAGATGACGAAGTGGCCCTTGCCCGCCGCCAGATCGCCGCATTTGAAGAGGCGACAGCAAAAGGCGAAGGTGTGGCGGTCGTGGATGGTAAGATTGTCGAAAACCTGCATATTGTGACCGCACAGCAAATCCTTGCGAAGGCAGACGCCATCGCATCCTTTACGGAGTAGCCATTATGGGAACCATCCTTCTGATCCTTGGCGTTGCCCTATGGGCGGGCGCGCATCTGTTCAAGCGACTCGCACCGGAGCGGCGCGCGGGATTGGGCGACAAGGGGATGGGGGTGGTTGCGGTTTTGTTGCTGGCATCCATCGTGGTGATGACCATCGGCTACCGCATGGCAGACCCGATCTGGCTGTGGGTATCGCCGCCATGGATGACACATCTGAACAACCTGCTGGTGTTCATAGGGTTCTATCTGTTCGCCGTATCTGGGTTGAAAACCGGCCTGCACCAGCGCATTCGTCACCCGCAACTGTCGGGGTTCAAGGCATGGGCACTGGCGCATTTGCTGGTTGTGGGCACAGTGCAGGGCGTCATCCTGTTCGGCGGTCTGCTGGCATGGGCGGTGGTATCGGTGATCATGATCAACCGCGCAAACCGCGACTGGACGCGCCCGCCCGAGGCCGCGATGTGGAAAGAAGGCGTAGCCGTTGTGGGCGCGCTGTTTGCGATGCTGGTGGTGGGCCAGATTCACGGCTGGCTTGGCCCCTGGCCTTTTGGGGGGGTAAACCCCTGACCTTTTTTGGGGGAAACCCCTGGCCTTTTGGAGGATAAAAAATGCGCGCCTACAGATTGCTGACCGCAGAAGACACATCTGCCTTTTGCCACAAGGTCACAGATGCCCTGTCCAAGGGCTGGGAATTATATGGATCGCCCGCCTATGCCCATGATCCGGCAACCGGCACGATGCGCTGCGCGCAGGCTGTCATCAAGGATGTGGCGGGGGCGTATGACCCCGATGTGCGGCTGGGCACCTTGTGAGACGACAGGAACTGCCGCAAAAAAGTTGAGTATTTGTAGCAAGATGAAGAGGGCAGGATGAGCAAGACCACCGCGGGGCGTTTCTTTGAGGATTACCGGATCGGGCAGGTCATCGACCATGCCGTGCCGCGCACGGTATCAGGGGGGGAGCGTGCGCTGTATCACGCCCTATATCCCGCGCGGGGCGCACTGTATTCATCGGATGAATTTGCGCGCGCCTGTGGCCTGGCCGCCAGCCCTGTGGATGATCTGATTGCCTTTCATATCGTGTTTGGCAAATCGGTGCCCGATATCAGCCTGAACGCAGTCGCCAATCTGGGCTATGCGGCGGGGCGGTTCCTGCGCCCTGTCTATCCCGGTGACACATTGCAAAGCCGCTCTGACATCATCGGGCTGAAGCAGAATTCAAACGGCAAATCCGGCGTCGTCTATGTGCGCACGCGCGGGCGCAACCAGCGCGGCGATGTGGTGCTGGAGTATGTGCGCTGGGTGATGGTGCGCAAGCGCGACCCGGATGCGCCTGCCCCCGGGACACTGGTGCCGGATCTGCCGCAGGTGGTGGCAGCGCGCGATCTGGTGATCCCAGAAGGGCTGGATTTTACCAGTTACGATTTCACCGCCGCGGGCGAGCCGCACCGCTGGGGCGATTATACCGTGGGCGAGCGGATTGACCATGTGGACGGTGTCACCCTTGAGGAGGCCGAGCATATGCTGGCCACGCGGCTGTGGCAAAACACCGCCAAGGTCCATTTCGACGCCACATTCCGCCCCGATGGCAAGCGGCTGATCTATGGCGGGCATATCATATCACTGGCACGCGCGCTGTCGTTCAACGGGCTGGCCAATGCACAGATGATCGCGGCCATCAATGGCGGCGCGCATGCAAACCCCTGTTTTGCAGGCGACACGGTGCGCGCATGGTCCGAAGTGCTGGACCGCGCCGAGACCCCTGCCCCCGGTGTCGGTGCATTGCGGTTGCGGCTTGTCGCCACCAAAGGGGCGGCGGGCGTGTTGCGCGGGGATGATGGAAAATATGACCCTGATGTGCTGCTGGATCTGGACTATTGGGTGTTGGTTCCACGCTAGGACACGGCCCCGAGTCGCAGGCATGGCGATAGGTGATCACAAGGCCACCCATTATGTGATCACAAGCTGGCATCGTGTGATCACATAATTCATTTTGCTTGCTTTTTTATTACAAACCGCACGGATTTTATGGCGCAAACCTGCCTCGGCGCGTGACATTCTGATAAAATCCGCTATTGAATGGGGCAGAGCTAAGGCACTTGAGCCAGGCTGCCATTTGCAGCCCTGCCATAGAAAAGGGAGCCATCCATGGCCGACGTGAACAGGGGCAACCGCCCGCTTTCCCCGCATATGCAAATTTATCGCCTGCCGCTGGCTGCCGTCTCGTCGATCCTGAACCGGATTACGGGGGTGGGCATGGCGCTTTCGGCGATGCTGATCATCTGGTGGTTCGCCGCCGGCGCATTCGGCGCTGCATATTTCGAGTTCGTTGACGGATTGCTGACCTCTGTTATTGGCCATCTGGTGATGATCGGCTCGCTGGCGGCACTTTGGTATCACATGCTCAATTCCATCCGTCACCTGATCTGGGATACAGGCCGCATGATGGGCATCGATATCGTCGAGAAAACGACCTATGTGGTCTTCGCAGGCACTGTCGTTCTGACATTGCTGACAATCATCATCATATAAGGGGCGCGCAACATGGGGTTCAAAACAGCTTATGCCCGCGTACACGGGTCCGGTTCCGCAGGCGAAGGGTCACATCACTGGTGGTCCCAGCGTATCACGTCGGTCGCGCTTATCCCTTTGACATTGCTGTTCATCGTGCCGTTCGGGCGGGCATTGGGGTCAGGGCATGACGCATTTGTCGCCACCTATTCCAACCTGTGGCACGCATTGGTCGCGATTTTGTTCATCATCGCGGTTTTCGCGCATTTGCAGCAGGGCTTGCAAACGGTGCTGGAAGACTATGTGCCAAACAAGGCCGCGCGCACAGTGTCGCTGCTGGCCAACACATTGCTGTGCTGGGCGTTCGGCGTTGCCGGTGTCCTGTCGGTTGCATCCGTCCTGTTCAGCGCCTGAGGGAAAGACATGTCTGCTTACAAGATCGAAGAACATACCTATGATGTGGTCGTGGTGGGCGCAGGTGGCGCAGGGTTGCGCGCGACACTGGGCATGGCCGAACAGGGGTTGAAAACCGCTTGTGTGACCAAGGTTTTCCCGACCCGCAGCCACACTGTGGCTGCACAGGGCGGCATTGCCGCAAGCCTGTCGAATATGGGGCCGGACCATTGGCAATGGCACATGTATGACACCGTCAAGGGGTCGGACTGGCTGGGCGATACGGATGCGATGGAATATCTGGCGCGCGAAGCCCCCAAGGCCGTCTATGAGCTGGAGCATTACGGCGTGCCGTTTTCGCGCACCGAAGAAGGCAAGATTTACCAGCGCCCCTTTGGCGGCCACACGACCGAATTCGGCGAAGGGCCGCCCGTGCAGCGCACATGTGCTGCCGCCGACCGCACTGGCCACGCCATGCTGCACACGCTGTATGGCCAGTCGGTCAAGCAAAAGGCCGAGTTTTTCATTGAATATTTCGCAACCGACCTGATCATGTCCGAAGATGGGGTGTGTCAGGGCGTGCTGGCGTGGAAGCTGGATGATGGCACGCTGCATCTGTTCAGCGCCAAGATGGTGGTTCTTGCCACGGGCGGTTATGGCCGCGCCTATTTCAGCGCCACATCGGCCCATACCTGCACCGGTGACGGAAACGGGATGGTGGCACGCGCGGGCTTGCCGCTTCAGGATATGGAATTCGTGCAATTCCACCCGACCGGCATTTACGGTGCAGGCTGCCTGATTACCGAAGGCGCGCGCGGCGAAGGCGGTTACCTGACCAATTCCGAGGGCGAGCGTTTCATGGAACGCTACGCGCCCCATTACAAGGATCTGGCCCCGCGCGACTATGTCAGCCGGTGCATGACGATGGAAATTCGCGAAGGGCGCGGTGTTGGCGCAAATGGCGACCATATCCACCTGCACCTGAACCACCTGCCGCCCGAAACCCTGAAACTGCGCCTGCCCGGTATTTCCGAATCCGCGCGGGTCTTTGCGGGTGTTGACGTGAACAAGGAACCTATCCCCGTTTTGCCAACGGTGCATTACAATATGGGCGGGATTCCGACCAATTACTGGGGCGAGGTTCTGAACGCCGATGCTGAAAACCCCGACCGCGTGTCACCGGGGCTGATGGCTGTGGGCGAAGCGGCCTGTGCCAGCGTGCACGGGGCAAACCGCCTTGGGTCGAATTCGTTGATTGACCTTGTTGTGTTCGGGCGCGCAGCCGCCATTCGCGCCGGTCAGGTTGTGGACCCCAAAGCGCCCAACCCCAAGCTGAACAAGGCCAGCGTGGACAAGGCGCTGGAACGCTTCGACAGGTTCCGCAATCTGGACGGCGCTGTGCCGACATCGGACCTGCGGCTTGAAATGCAAAAGGCCATGCAGTCGGATGCGGCGGTGTTCCGCACCGATAAAACGCTGGCCGAAGGGTGCCGCAAGATGCAGGACGTGGCAGGCAAGATGGCTGACCTGAAGGTCACCGACCGCAGCCTGATCTGGAACACCGACCTGATGGAAACGCTTGAACTGGACAACCTGATGCCTTGCGCATTGACCACCATTGTGGGCGCCGAGGCGCGCAAGGAATCGCGCGGGGCGCATGCGCATGAGGATTATCCCGACCGCGACGACGCCACATGGCGCAAGCATACGCTGGCTTGGGTGGATAACACATCGGTCCGGCTGGATTACCGCCCTGTCCATACAGAGCCGCTGACGCTGGAAGCTGATGGTGGCATTTCGATGCAGAAAATCGCCCCTGCCGAACGTAAATTCTGACGGGTCGGGCGCAGATGGCTTTCATCAGAAAACAGGTTTTGACGGGTCCGAGAGTGCAGACAGGGCTGGCCTGTGCCGCACTTCTGGCACTGTCCGCCTGCGCCGATATGCAAGACCAGCTGGCGCGCGACGCGGCGCGTAGTGTCGTGCGTCCGGCGCTGGCCGATAACTTTCCCGGCGTGCCGTTGGAACCTGCCAGCGATTGCGTGATCAACAACGCCAGCGCAAGCGAACTGACGCGGCTTGCACTGGCAGCGGGGCAACCGACCATCAGCCCCCAGACAAATGCGCTGGTGGTCGAAATCGCCACGCGCCCCGAAACGATTAGATGTCTAGCCACAGACGGGCTTGCCCCGTTCCTGCTTTAAGGAGGCGAAAATGGTCCAACTGACCCTGCCCAAGAATAGCCAGATGCGCATCGGCAAGACCTGGCCCAAGCCAGAAGGCGCCACAAACCTGCGCAAGTTCCAGATTTATCGCTGGAACCCCGATGACGGGGAAAACCCGCGTGTGGACACTTATTTTGTCGATATGGACACATGCGGCCCCATGGTTCTTGACGCGCTGATCAAGATCAAAAGCGAAATCGACCCCACGCTGACCTTTCGGCGGTCCTGCCGCGAGGGGATTTGCGGGTCTTGCGCGATGAATATCGACGGCGGCAACCAGCTGGCCTGTATTTTCGGCATGGATGAGGTGAAGGGCGATGTAAAGATCTACCCGCTGCCGCATATGCCGGTGGTCAAGGATCTGGTGCCTGACCTGACGCATTTCTATGCGCAGCATGCGTCCATCAAGCCCTGGTTGGAGACCAAATCGAACACCCCCGCCAAGGAATGGAAACAGTCGATTGAAGATCGTGAAAAACTTGACGGGCTTTATGAATGTGTGATGTGCGCGTGTTGCTCCACGTCCTGCCCAAGCTATTGGTGGAACGGTGACCGCTACCTTGGGCCAGCAGCCCTGTTGCATGCCTATCGCTGGATCATCGATTCACGCGATGAAGCCACGGGCGAACGGCTTGACGATCTGCATGACCCGTTCAAGCTGTATCGGTGCCACACCATCATGAACTGCACCAAAACCTGCCCCAAAGGGCTGAACCCCGCCAAGGCCATTGCCGAAGTCAAGAAAATGATGATTTCGCGCACGCATTGACGCCAGGGCGCTGGGTTATCGGATCAAAGGCCGGTCGCATTTGCGCCGGCCTTTATGATGAGTGTGAAGCACAAACTTGATTATGTGACAGCGGATGAATCCGGTCCAGCGACCGACTGGCCATCTTACCGTCCTACGTAACCAATGGTCAGTTCTGGCCTTTTGCGGACATCGGGAAAGCCCCAAGGCGCGGAGCAAAGGGCGCAGCCCGCCGCGCCATCGGCGGGCCGTCCCGCGGCCTGCCGATTTGGCCAGCGACACGCCAAGCGATTTAAGTAAGGGATATGCAGCTTGCATAAACTGCGCGTCTCAAATGCCGGACCGGCAGACCCCGGCCCACCGTTGGTGCAGGCTTAGTCCCCGCGCGAATGTCCCCTTCAGGCCTGCCCCCACCCGCCAACGGTGTTGCCTCGACCGGACATGAACATGGTCCAGACCCTCGCCACCACCGTTGCAGCGGGGAACGCTTGCGCTGGTATCAGTCACATACCTCGGATTGCCGCGCTATACAGGTTTGCGCCAGTGCGCCCGCATCTGCCTGCGCATCGGGGGGCATGACATCGCGCAGCGCCGCGATCAGGTCCTGCGCAGGATCGTGGCCTGCGTTTTGCGCGTTCAGCGCCCATGCCAGCGCAAGGCGGTAACTGCCCCGCCCGCCCCGACCGCGTGCCTGCATCAGCGCCAGATTATACATTGCAGGGGCAAAGCCCGCATGGGCTGCGCGCAGATACCAGCCGCGCGCGGCGGCGGCATCCTGCGCCACGCCGTGACCTGCCGCCAAGGCGCGGGCCAGTTCAAATTTCGCCGCAACATGGCCTTGCCCTGCGGCCTGTTCGAACCAGTGCGCAGCCTGTTGGGGGTGCCCCCCCTCCATCAGCAGGGTCGCCAGCGCGAATTGCGCCTGTGCGTGACCTTGCTGTGCGGCCTGTTCATACCAATGCCGGGCTGCATCGGGGTCACCTTCACCTGCCAGCCCCTGATCAAGGATAAGCCCCGACATGAATTGCGCAGTCACATCACCGGCCTGCGCGGCCCGTTCATACCAATGTTCAGCCTGCACCCAATCATGCCGGTCAAGCGACAGGTCCGCCAGCGCGATTTTCGCGGGCAGGTATCCGGCCTGTGCGGCCTTGTCCAACCAGTGATCCGCCTGATCTGTGCCAATACCACCCTGCCCTGCAAGCGCCAGAACGCCCAGATTGTATTGCGCCAGCACGTCCCCGCGCGATGCCAGCGGTTGCAGGATCTGCACCGCGCGGTCACTATCGCCCCGATCCAGATATGCCAGCGCATCATCGACGCGCAATTGCGCATTCGCGCCTGTGGGGTGCGCCATCAACGCCAGCGCCACACATACCATTCGTATCACGTTTCCCGCGCCCCGTATTTGCCCTGCTTTCGGTTTCTATACTTTGGGGTCGGGGCGCTGTCACGCCTTTGTGACATGCGCGCGACAGCTTGCGCCAGTGATGCAGGGACTTTATGCGTAGCGCACGAAAAGGAGGCCCCATGACACCCGACCAGATTGAAGCGCTTTTCACCCGTTCCGATGGCAGTTTTCTGTGCGCACGCTGGGGCCGGCCCATCGTGCCGGTGATCTTCGGGGTGGAAGATGCCACGCTCGCCACCATCAAGGGCGCGATTGAAGCGGTTGTGGCACTTGCCGGTCACAAAATGGCGGAAACCGATCCCGAACTTGGCGCAAACCTGATGGTTTTTGTCTTCAGGGACTGGTCGGAATTGCTGGATGTGCCCAATCTGGACCGGCTGGTTGACGGGCTGAACCCACTGGTTGCGCGGTTGCGCGCGGCAGGGGCGAACCAGTATCGCGTGTTCCGGTTTGACGAGCGGAACGCAATCCGCGCGGCGTTCGTGTTTGTGCAGATGGATGAGGCATTATCCGATGTGCCCGCCGATGTTCTGGCACTGTCACAGGCGGTGCAGGTCATCCTGCTGTGGTCTGATCGTGCATTCACAGACATGTCGGCGCTGGCGGTCCATCAGGGCCAGACCATCCTGCGCCCCGAGATTGCAGGCGTTATCCGTGCGGCCTATGATCCTGTCCTGCCCGCTGTCTCTGATGACCGCACCCATGCGCTGCGCCTGTCTGCGCGTATCCGTGCGCATCAATAGGGGATTGTGGGCCTTTTGCGGACATCGGGAAAGCCCCAAGGCGCGGAGCAAAGGGCGCAGCCCGCCGCGCCATCGGTGGGCCGTCCCGCGGCCTGCCGATTTGGCTGATGGCTGGCCAAGCCTTTGAAGTAAGGATATGCAGCCTGCATAAACTGCATTCTTATAATGTCGGATCGGCAGACCCCGACCCACCACTGGCGCGGGCTTTATCCAAGCGCTAATGACCGCAAAAGGCCAGAATTCCCTCCCCTTGCAGCCCTCAAGCGCTTTCGGTCTTGCCCAGCACCGGTGCGAACTGGCACAAGCGGGCCATCCCTGCGCCCAGCGAAAGGTCCGGTTCATGAAAATCGCCAGTTTCAACATCAATGGCATCAAGGCCCGCGCGGGCGCGCTGACGCGCTGGCTGGATGACGCATCGCCAGACCTGCTGGTGATGCAGGAAATCAAATCCACCGATGAGACATTCCCGCGTGAGTTGATAGAGGATCGCGGCTATAATCTGCACACGCATGGGCAAAAAGGGTTCAACGGCGTGGCCATTGCCAGCAAACTGCCGCTGGAAGATGTGGTCTGCGGCCTGCCCGGCGATGAGGACGATGTGCAGGCCCGCTGGATAGAAGCCACAGTCACAGGCGACAGCCACGCGCTGCGGGTGTGCGGGCTGTACCTGCCCAACGGGAACCCGGTTGAGCTGGACACGCAGGGCCAGCCGGTGGCGGGCGGCAAATACGCCTATAAGCTGGCATGGATGGCCCGCATGGAGGCGCGCTTGCGCGATCTGCTGGCGATGGAAATACCGCTGGCGGTGATGGGGGATTACAACATCATCCCGCAGGCCGAAGATGCCGCGCGCCCCGATGCATGGACGGAGGATGCGCTGTTTCGCCTGCCATCACGCATGGCGTTCCGGCGCATGGTGCATCTGGGGTTTACCGATGCCTTGCACGCCGTCAATCCGGCGCCGGGGCAATACACGTTCTGGGATTATCAGGCGGGGGCGTGGGCGCGCAATGACGGCATCCGCATTGACCATATCTTGCTGAATGCCCATGCCGCCGATCTGTTGCGCGATTGCCGGATCGACACGGAAACGCGCGCGGGCGAAAAACCCTCAGACCATGTGCCCATCTGGGCGGAACTGGCCGTATAGCGCATCATCCTGTCCGGGCACCGCGCTGATTTGGCCGGGGGGGGCCGCAAGGGACAGCCGCTTAAAACTCCCGCGTTGCGCCAAGTGATGCACGCAGGTTGCTGAAGGACCGTGACGGAATATTGCTGTCCTGACGTTCCACGCCCAGATGCAGCACAGGGGCAAACCCCTGCACTGTCAGTTCGCGGTGCATCAGCGATGCGGTCAGGCTAACATTGGTATCACGCGCGGGTGCAAATTGCGGCAATAGCGGGTTGGACGCGGCATATTGGGTCTGGGATGCAGCCACGCTAAGGCCCGTGGTTATGCCACCTGTATGCGCATATTGCCCGCCAAAATTCACACCTATATCGCTGCGCGTGTTGAAATCCATGGTCGCGTTCATCTTCGACAGCGTCACGCCCCCGTCCAGCCGGATTTGCGGGGTCAGAATATGGATTGTGTTGACAGACAGCGCCGTGCGCCACCCGTCCATCGCGTCATTGGCAACCTGCGGGTAACGCAACCTGTCGACATTTGCCCGCAGCGACACATGCGTGCGCGCCCCGAAACGGCGTTGGAAACTGGCATAGACACCAACCCCTTCCATAACGCGCCCCGCATCCGTGAACGCCGCCTGCAACGTTATGCCCGCACCAATCTGGCGGCCATGATCACCCAATACCACCACACCCAGTTCATTGCGCAGACGCCAACTGTTCAGGCGGCTTTCTTCAAACACCTGCCCGTTGGCCATGAGATGCACGCGCCCGCGCAAATCCTGCCCCAATCTTGGCAACCAAGTCGCCCCGAGCCCCAGATCCACACCGACCCCGCGCTTGACAGGGGCCAGCGGCAGGGGAATGAAACCACCGACCATGACATGGCTTTCGCCGGACGCCCGCGTTGGGTTTGTTTGCGGCACAATGGCAAAACTGGCATGGCCCTGCCACGTCTTGCGCCGGTCCATGGCGGTCATGTATTCCTGAATGGCCGCGATTTCCCCCAGCGACAACTGCCCCGCCAATGCGCTGTCGAAATGAAACCTTGCGCGTTCATCCTGTTCGGTCAGGTAAAGCGCGCGCGCCAGTTCCAGCCGGAACCGTGTGACCTGCGGGGCAAGGGTGACAGTCCGTTCCAGATGCGGCAGCGCGGTGCGCGGGGCGTTTTCGCGCATATGCGACAGGCCGATAATCCACGCCTGTTCAACTTCATCCTCTGCGGTCTCAATAGTCGCATTTTGGGCGGCCACACGCGCGGTGGCGAAATCTTCGGCCACCATCAACCGCCCGGCCCGTTCCAGCGTATCTGCCTGAAGGCTGCCAGCGGCACACCAAATCACAACCGCAAGCGCCAGAGCCTTGTCTGAAAAATACATTTTACTGCTCAATACTGCAGCGACATTCGCCGCCATTTTTATGATTTTCCTGATTCTTTCGCAATTTTCGGCGCAAGTCAATCAAACTGCACCGCCTGCCTGCATATCTTAACCGCTGGTCAATGAAATTGACGCAGTCTTGTCCGGCACAACAATTCTGACAGGCCATGCCATGCGCTACCGCCCACGAAGACAGCACCTGACCACACCGGTGGGAATAATCCGTGACGGCACACGATTTCTGTCGCATCTGCTCGATCTTTCCGATGCGGGCTTGAAGCTGCAAACCAGTCTGGAAACCCGACCGGGCGAAGTGTTGCAATTGCATGCGAAAGGGGCTGTCGTTATGGCCGAAGTGCGCTGGATCAAGGGCAACCAGATTGGTTTGCAATTCACCAAGGGCGGGTCTGCTGCGGACAAGTCGCGCTTCCTGCTGCGCCTGATGCCGGAAAAGCACCATGTCACCGGCGCAAGGGTCCACGGGTTTACCGAATTATAGCGGCAGAATGTGCGCCCGTGGGGTGGTTGATCAGGTTGCAGCGGGGTGGTTTTGGGGCTGAAGCTGACACCCCAAGGCGCGGGATCAAGGGCGCGGGCTGTATCCAAGCGTGAATGACCGTAAAAGGCCAAAACCAACGCCCCCGTGACCTGCAACAGACTTTAAACCTTTTCCGCCCTGTCCACCTGCGCTTGCAGGCGCGCCACTTCCTGCCGCAATCCGCGCACCAGTGCTTCTGCAAAACGGTTTAGCCGCGCAACGCGCCGGTCATCCAGATGCCGGATCAGAAAGAAACTGCGCGACAGGCTGAAAGTGTCGGGCAGAACCCGCTGGATATCGACGCCTGCGGGAATGGCGAAGTCATGCACCACCGCAATCCCTGCCCCGCTGCGCACCCAGTTGAACTGCACCGCGACCGAATTCGATGTCAGCGCCACCTGCTCCAGCCCCAGTTGCGCCAGATAATCCAGTTCGCGATCAAAAATCATGTCGGGAATATAGCCAATCACCCGATGCGCACGCAGATCCTGCAAATCCCTGATCGGGGGGTGGGCCGCCAGATAGCGCTTTGATGCCGCCAGATGCAGGTCGTACTCAGTGATTTTCTGCACCGACAGCCGCCCTGCTTCGGGGGCCGACACGCCAATGGCCATATCCGCTTCGCGCCGCGACAGGTTGAACACACGCGGCAGCGCGATGATCTGCACCTCCAGTGCGGGGTTTTCCGCGCAGATCGCGGCCACCACTTGCGGCAACAGGTAATTCGCGCAGCCATCGGGCGCGCCAATGCGGATTTGTCCTGACAGGCCGGTTCCGCCGGTGGCCTGCGCGGCGTCGCTGGCGGCAATCAAGGCGGTTTCGGCCTCGATGGCGTGGGGCAACAGGCGCGCGCCGTCATCTGTCAGCGCATAGCCCTGATGCGAGCGCGTGAACAAACGCCGCCCCAGCCCGTCTTCCAGCCGCGTGATGCGGCGGCCCACTGTGGCGGGGTCCAGCCGCAGCACCTGCCCTGCCCGCCCAAGGCTTTCGCCCCGCGCAAGCGCTAGAAACACACGCATGTCATCCCAATCCATCATCATGACAGCCAACGTCACCCTTTGCAAAAATGCAAGACCATTTTGGATTAATCCCTGTTCCCAGCGCGAAAATGCAAGACTATGCTGCACCCCAGATCATTGGACAGGAGGATAGCATGCGAGAGCTTTCACATTGGATTGACGGGCAGCGCGTTTCAGGCACATCAGGGCGGTTTGCCGATGTGTTCAACCCCGCCACGGGCGAGGTTCAGGCGCGTGTCCCGCTGGCATCAAAGGACGAGTTGGATGACGCGGTCGCGCGTGCAGCAACCGCACAGGTCAAATGGGGCGCCACAAACCCCCAACGCCGCGCACGCGTCATGATGGCGGCGGTTCAGCTGATAAACCGTGACATGGACAAGCTGGCGGAGCAGCTGTCATCCGAGCATGGCAAGACATTCCCCGACGCCAAGGGTGATATCCAGCGCGGGCTGGAAGTGATCGAATATTGCATCGGCGCGCCGCAATTGCTGAAGGGCGAATTCACCGACAGCGCTGGCCCCGGCATTGACATGTATTCCATGCGCCAGCCGCTGGGCGTGGTTGCGGGCATCACGCCTTTCAACTTTCCGGCCATGATTCCGCTGTGGAAAATGGGGCCTGCACTGGCCTGCGGCAACGCGATGATCCTGAAACCGTCTGAACGCGACCCGTCCGTGCCGCTGATGTTGGCCGAGATTTTCAAGGAAGCGGGCCTGCCTGACGGCGTGCTGCAAGTGGTCAACGGCGACAAGGAATCGGTCGATGCGATTCTGGACAATGAGATCATCCAGGCCGTGGGCTTTGTAGGCTCCACCCCGATTGCGCATTACATCTATTCGCGCGGATGTGCGGCAGGCAAGCGCGTGCAGTGTTTTGGTGGCGCAAAAAACCACATGATCATCATGCCAGATGCCGATATGGATCTGGCCGCCGATGCGCTGATTGGTGCTGGCTACGGTGCAGCAGGGGAACGTTGCATGGCAATTTCGGTCGCCGTGCCCGTAGGCGAAGGCACGGCAGAGGCGCTGCGCGAACGGCTGGTGCCAAAAATCGAGGCGTTGAAAGTAGGCCCCTGGACCGCAGGCGATGATGTGGATTACGGCCCCGTTGTCACCGCTGCCGCCAAGGAAAACATCGAACGGCTGGTGGAACTCGGCATCGAGCAAGGGGCCGAACTGGCGGTCGATGGTCGCGGATTCAGCCTGCAAGGCTATGAGAACGGCTTCTTTGTCGGCCCACATCTGTTTGACCATGTTACACCTAAGATGGACATCTACCGCAAGGAAATATTCGGCCCTGTTCTGTCGATGGTGCGCGCCGCCAGCTATGAAGAAGCCATCGGCCTGGCGATGGATCATGAATATGGCAACGGCACCGCAATCTTTACCCGCGATGGCGATGCTGCGCGCGATTTTGCGCACCGTATCAATATTGGAATGGTGGGCATCAATGTGCCGATCCCTGTGCCGCTGGCTTATCACACCTTCGGTGGCTGGAAGAAATCGGGCTTTGGCGATCTGAACCAGCACGGGCCGGATGCGTTCAAGTTCTACACCCGCACCAAAACCGTAACATCGCGCTGGCCAAGCGGGATCAAGGAAGGGGCGGCTTTCAACTTCAAGGCCATGGACTAAGACCATCAGGGGGGCTTCGCGCCCCCCTCTTGGCGCTGGCGCGCCAATTCACCCCTTGCGGAGTATTTTACGGCAAGATGAAATATTGCTGAAAGATTCCCGCACTATCGGGGAACTGGACTTTTTGGGAGGATGCAATGGATTTCAGTTTGACCGAGGAGTCGGACGCGATTTTTGATATGGCGCGCGCGTTCGGGGCCGAGCATATCGCACCATTTGCCCGCGCGTGGGAAGCGCAAGGCACCATCCCGAAAGAATTGTGGGGCAAACTGTCAGAGCTGGGCTTTGGGGGCCTCTATGTGCGCGAAGAAAGTGGCGGCGCGGGATTGTCGCGGCTGGATGCGACGCTGATATTTGAAGCGCTGTCCATGGCCTGCCCGTCAGTTGCGGCGTTTTTGTCCATTCACAACATGTGCGCGGCCATGATCGACAAATTCGGGTCCGACCAGATGCGCGCTGATCTGTTGCCGCGCGTGGTCAGCCTGGAGTGTTTCATGTCCTATTGCCTGACCGAACCGGGGTCCGGGTCGGACGCGGCGGCGCTGAAAACGCGCGCCACACGCGACAACGCAGGCTATGTGCTGAACGGCACCAAGGCGTTCATTTCGGGCGCAGGGTATTCGGACGGCTATATTGTCATGGCGCGCACGGGCGAGCATGGGCCGCGCGGCATATCTGCGCTGGTGGTGATGGATGGCGCGCAGGGCTTGAGTTTCGGCGGGCTGGAAGACAAGATGGGCTGGCGGTCCCAGCCCACGCGTCAGGTGCAGTTTGATGATTGCCATGTGGGGGCGGACGCCCTGCTGGGCGAGGAAGGGCACGGGTTCCGCTATGCGATGGCGGGGCTTGACGGGGGGCGGCTGAATATCGCCGCGTGCTCGCTCGGGGGGGCGCAGGCGGCGCTTAATGCGACATTGGCCTATATGGGCGAACGGCACGCTTTTGGCCAAAGCATCGACCAGTTTCAGGCGCTGCAATTCCGGCTGGCGGATATGGAGATCGAGATGCAGGCCGCGCGCGTGTTCCTGCGTCAGGCGGCATGGAAGCTGGACCAAGGCGCGCCGGATGCCACGAAATTCTGCGCCATGGCCAAGAAATTCGTGACCGAAGCGGGCAGCCGCGTGGCTGATCAATGCCTGCAATTACATGGCGGTTATGGATATTTAGGCGATTACGGCATTGAAAAACTGGTGCGTGACCTGCGGGTTCACCAGATTCTGGAGGGGACAAATGAAATCATGCGCCTGATTGTTGCGCGCCAGATGCTGGCGGCGCGCTGATGGCTGATATTCATATCCGCCGCGAGGGGCGCGCAGGCCGCATTTCCCTGACCCGCGCAAAAGCGCTGAATGCGCTGAGTTATGATATGTGCATGGCCATAGATGCAGCACTGGTGGACTGGGCCGATGATGACAGCGTGGCCATCATCGTGATCGATGCCCAAGGGCAAAAAGCGTTCTGCGCAGGGGGTGATATTGCGCAGATGTATGAAACCGGCCGCGCGGGTGATTTCAGCTATGGTCGGAAATTCTGGGCCGATGAATACCGCATGAATGCGCGGCTGGCCGAATATGGCAAGCCTGTCGTTAGCTTCCTGCAGGGCTTTGTCATGGGCGGCGGCGTGGGTGTGGGCTGTCATGCCAGCCACCGTGTCGTATGCGAAAGCAGCCAGATCGCGATGCCTGAATGCAGCATTGGCCTGATACCGGATGTTGGCGGCACATATTTGCTGGCGCGTGCCCCCGGACAGCTTGGCGCATATCTGGGCCTGACAGGCGCGCGCATGGGCGCAGGTGACGCCATTCGCGCGGGGTTTGCCGATCTGTTTGTGCCGGAAGCTGACTGGGACAGTATCAAGGCCGCGCTGGTGGCCAGCGGCAATACCGATGCGCTGGATGCGGGGACACAGGCGCCGCAGGGGCAACTGGCGGCGCATCAGGGCCTGATTGATGCCGCGTTCGGGCACGCGCTGCTTGCGGACATTGTCGCGTCGCTGGATAGGGACGGATCGGATTTCGCGCAACGCACGGCAGCCACGCTGCGGCGCAATTCGCCCCTGGCAATGGCCTGTGCCTTGGAAATGCTGCACGCACGCAGCAAGCACGCGACCATCCGTGATGCGCTGGCGCGGGAGTTTCGCTTCACATGGCGGTCGATGGAACATGCGGATTTTCTGGAAGGCATTCGTGCCGCCATCATCGACAAGGACCGCACACCACACTGGCGCCATGACAGTATCGATGCAGTGCGCGGTGCAGATGTGGCCGCGATGCTGGCGTCCTTGGGACCGGATGAACTGACATTTGCCACAAGCGGGAAGGATTGAGCATGAAAATCGGGTTTATCGGATTGGGCAATATGGGCGGGCCTATGGCCGCCAATCTGGCCAGTGCAGGTCATAAGGTCACAGGGTTCGACCTTGTGGCCCCCTGCCCGCAAGGGGTAGCGCGCGCAACCAGCGCAACGGACGCCGCGGAAGGCGCGGATGTGGTCATAACAATGCTGCCCAATGGTGCGATCCTGCGCGATGTCGCCGCATCGGTCATTCCCGCCATGCGCGCGGGCGCGGTGCTGTGTGACTGCTCCACGGTCGATGTGGACAGCGCGCGCGCGGTGGCGCAGCAGGCTGCCGCCGCAGGGATTGGCGCACTGGATGCGCCCGTGTCGGGCGGGGTCGGCGGTGCCAGCGCGGGCACATTGACCTTTATGGCGGGTGGGTCCGACGCCGCGTTTGCGACCGTCCTGCCGCTGTTTGACATCATGGGCCAGAAGGCCGTTCATTGCGGCTCATCTGGCGCCGGTCAGGCGGCAAAAATCTGCAACAACATGATCCTTGGCGCAACAATGGCCGTTACCTGCGAGGCGTTTGCGCTGGCCGACAAGCTGGGGCTGGACCGCGCGCGTATGTTCGATGTGGTGTCCACATCATCCGGCTATAGCTGGTCAATGAATGCCTATTGCCCCGCCCCCGGCATCGGCCCGCAAAGCCCTGCTGACAATGACTACAAGCCGGGCTTTGCGGCGGAACTGATGCTGAAGGATCTGCGCCTGTCCCAGCAAGCCGCCGAAAGCGTGGACGCCCCCACCCCGATCGGCGCACGCGCAACCGAACTCTATGCCCGTTTTGTCGAAGATGAGGGTGGCAAGGGGCGCGATTTTTCAGCGCTGCTGCCGCATTTCGCGGCGCGCGGGCGCGGCTGATGGGATGGGCGGCGCACGCCCTGCCGGGGCTGGCCCCGCACAGGGTTGCGCAACTTGACGCCCTGCCCCGACAAACCTGCGCGCCAGACCTGCGCCTGTTTCACGCAGGTGATCTGGCGCAAGGGTTCGCCATCGTGCTGGATGGCCGCGTGGAGGTGCACCTGTCCAGCGCATCGGGCCGCGAGATCTTGCTTTATGCCATAGAACCCGGCCAAAGCTGCATTCAGACCACGCTGGGACTGATGGGCGACGCGCCCTATAGCGGCACGGCCACAACGGTCACGCATTGCACGCTTGTCATGATCCCAGCGGCGCTGTTTCATGACCTGATCAATACCTCCTCCACCTTTCGCGGCTTTGTTTTTCGCGCCTTTGCCGCGCGCATGGGGGAAGTGACCGCCTTGCTGGAGCAGGTCGCGTTCATCCGCATTCAGGCGCGACTGGCGCGCGCCTTGCTGGACATGGAAACGGGGGGCGCCATTCACGCCACACATGCAGAACTGGCGGCCAGAATTGGCACGGCACGCGAAGTGATTTCACGGCAACTGGAACGCTGGACAGCAGCGGGCATTCTGCATACTGCGCGCGGCCATGTCAGTATTCGTGACAGGGCCGCATTGCTGGCGCTTGCGAAGTGATCACGCCGCCTGTGTGACCATGTCACAGACAGCACAAGATCGCTGTGATACCTTAGCGCCAGTCAGAAAACATTTAAGGAGTCTGTGTGATGTTGGCACGAAATGTCGGCGGCATCGACCGCGTGTTGCGGATTGTTGTGGGCTTGGCCTTGATTGCAGGGTTCTTCGTGAACGCTGAAGCAAGCTTGCGCTGGCTGTATCTGATCGGAATCGTGCCCTTGGCGACCGGATTGATGCAGACCTGCCCGCTCTATTCCCTGATCGGGGTGAATACCTGTGCTGTGAAAAAATAACCCCGCACAACGCCAGATTGGTGGCATACACCTATGCCACCATTTCTTGCGTTTTTTTCGTCAGAAGGGTCTTGCAGCCCAGCCCCGCCTTGGCTAAACAGCGCTTCACAGTTGGGGTGTAGCCAAGTGGTAAGGCATCGGTTTTTGGTACCGTGTATCGTAGGTTCGAATCCTACCACCCCAGCCAGTTTTCCTGTAAGTATCTGATTTCAGTTTGTGTCTGCGAAGGTGGGCGTGCCTTCACAAATGCTGCATCATTTTGGCGAAACACAGCGCGCGCTTGATTGGTCTTGCGCAGCAGGCGGCGCGTGCAATCAGAAGCTGCCGAACACAGTGCCCAAAGCGATCAGCAGCACCAGCGCGACAACCGGGATAATCACCGCCACCACCGCGATGTCGCGATACGCCTGCCGGTGGGTCAGGCCGCAGATTGTCAGCAGCGTGATCACCGCGCCGTTATGCGGCAGCGCATCCAGCCCCCCTGTCGCCACCGCTGTCACGCGGTGCAGCAGGTCGGGCGCGATCCCTGCCGCCTGCCCCATCTGCATATATGTGTCGCCCAGCGTCGACAGCGCAATGCTCATCCCGCCAGAGGCTGATCCGGTGATCCCCGCCAGAAGGCTGGTGCCGACGGCCAGCGAAATCAGGGGATTGTCGCCCCCCACTGTCACAACCCAGTCCCGGATCAGCCCGAATGCCGAGAGCGAGGCGATCACCGCACCAAACCCCACAAGGCTGGCGGTGTTGAAAATCGGCTTCAGCGAATCTGCGGCGCCGCGGTCCAGTGTGTCTGCCAGATTTGCGCGCAGCCTGCCAAAGTTCAGCGCCACCAGCCCGATTGACGACAGCGTCAGCGCCGCAATGATTGACCACACGCCCCGCAGCGACCCGACATCGGTTGCGCCATATTCGGGCAGACCCAGATAGCCTGTGTCCAGCGCCGGTATGATCACGAAGGTAAAGCACAGGTTCAGCACAATCACCAACACCAATGGCAGCGCCGCCATGGCCCGCGACGGGGGGGTGTCCATCTGCGCGCGTTTTTGCGGGGGTTCGTCATATGTGCCATATCCGGGACCAAGGCTGCGCGCACGCCGTTCCAGCCATTGCCAGCCCAACAGCAGCATGACAGCCCCTGTCAGAAGTCCCAGCCCGGGCGCGGCATAGGGCGTGGTGCCGAAATAGGGCATCGGGATCGCATTCTGGATTGCCGGTGTGCCCGGCAGCGCGGTCATGGTGAAGGTAAACGCGCCAAGCGCAATCGCAGCCGGTATCAGCACCTTGGGCAAATCCGCCTGCCGGAACAGCGCCGATGCAATGGGATAGACCGCAAACGCCACCACAAACAGCGACACGCCCCCATAGGTCATGACCGCGCACGACAGGATCACGGCCAGAATGGCCCGACCGGCCCCAAGCCTGTGAATAATTCCATCTGCCAGAACCTGCGCGCTGCCGGAGGCTTCCATCAGTTTGCCGAACACGGCCCCCAACAGGAACAGTGGAAAATACTGGATGATGAAACCGCCTGCCGCGTGCATGAACACTTGCGTGTAGCTTGCCAGCACGGGGCCGCCCTCGGACAGGGCCACGGCGAGGGTGGCCATCACCGGTGCAAGCAGCAACAGGCTGACGCCGCGATAGGCCAGAAACACCAAAGCGCCAAGCGCGAAAACAATGACGGCAATTCCGGTCATGTCACTTTGCATCCGGCGGCGGGGCGATGCACAATATGGCGCATCACGCGTTCATGCCCTGTATGGCCCGAAGCGACAGGATTGATGCGCGCGCTTTGTGTGTTCAGTGCCATATGTGATCGCCCGCCTTGCTGCACCGCAGCATAAGCCGTCCATCGCGAAGGGTCAATGTGATACGCCCACCTTACGGGCGTTCCATCGCGCCCCGAGTCCGCCTAAGCCCTGCGCAGGCGATACAGGTGCAATCTGTAAAGCGCAGGCGCGGCAATCCGGTTATAGCCCCATGCGGCGATGTGGCGCACAACCGGCAGGTTGGCCACGCGCGCCATCCAGTGCAGCTTTGGCACGGCACGCCATATCAGAACAAATGCCGGAAAGCCGGAAATAATCACCCTGCCCTGCCTTGCATGAATGCGCCGCGTGGCCTGTTCGGGTGTCAGGCCCCAATCGTTCAACGGGGCGCTGTGAAGGTCCACGAAATCCAGCGGGGCGGCCACTTCCATGGCCAGCTTGCGGTAATGCGCAATTTCCGCCGCGCAGATCGGGCATTGCCCGTTATACAGAATTTCCGTTGTCATAACCCCGAACATAGTGCCCGCAGCGCGCGGTCAAGACGCCCCGCGCGGAATTGGGGTTTCATGGCGGTCATATTCCCCCCAATCCGATATATCGGGATAGAACTGGCGCCGCCATGCGCGCACTTTCGGGTTCATGAACCGCCGCCACAAGGGTGGGACCATCGCCAGTGTCGTCAGCGCCGGATAGCCGAATGGCAGTTGCGGGGCCTGATCGGTGCCATAGGTCTGCAACAAGGGAAAACGGCGGTCGGGTTTGGTATGGTGGTCTGAATGGCGTTGCAGGTTGATCATCAGCCAGTTCGATGCCCGATGCGATGCGTTCCAGCTGTGATGCGGGCGCACGGGTTCATATTTTCCGTCCCCCAGATGCCGCCGTGTCAGACCGTAATGTTCAATGTAGTTCGTCAGTTCCAGCTGCCAGATGGCGATTAATGCCTGCCACATGAACAGCACCAGCCCCCATGCGCCGCCAATTACGAAAGCCAGCGCCAGCATTGCGCCCTGAAGGGCGGCGTAGCGCCAGAACGGGTTGGTGCGGTGCCACACCGGCAGGCCCTTGCGCGCCAGCATGGCCGCCTCTGCACGCCACGCAGATGGCGGGCAGTCGCGCAGCACGCGCAGGAAATAGGCCTGAAACCCTTCGCCCATGCGCGCGGTCACAGGGTCGCGCGGGGTGCCGATATAGCGGTGATGCACCTGCAAATGTTCCGACCGGAAATGCGAATACAGCACCGATGCCAGCAGCAGATCGCCCAGCCACCGCTCCATCGCCGTTTTCTGGTGCAGCAGTTCATGGCTATAGACGATGCCAATCACCCCCGACATGACACCCACCCCGAACATCAGCGCCAGTTGCTCCAGCCAGTGCAGATGCGACGTTGTGGCGACCCACCACAGCGCGCCGAAAATGACCACGAATTGCACCGGAAACCAGATCAGCGTGATCAGCCGGTACCAGAACAGATCCGCCAGCGGGGTTTCGGTGTCGGGGTTGTCGTTATACAGGCCGGTGATGAAATCCATCACTGTAAAGGCGACCCAGCCATAAAGCGGCATCAGCGCCAGCCACCAGCCCCCCCAAAGCGCCGCCATCACAACCAATGGCACAAAGCCCAACGACGCCCAGAAGGGAAGCGCTGCGGACAGGCGGCGGAACTGCTGTGGTGTCACGATACTGGCCTTTCACTGATACGGGCCGTGCAATAAAGGGAATTCCCTTCGCCGCGCATGATACCAAAAACCGCGCCACATCAAAGCCCCGCCGGATGCGACAGATTCACACCTTATGCTGCGCCAGCAACCCGTGCATCAGGTCGGGCTGCACGATTTCGATCCAGTAGCCATCAGGGTCGCGGATAAAGGCGATTTCCTTCATCCCCCCCGCGCCCAGCCGCTTCTGGAATGTCACGCCCATCGCATCGAACCGCGCGCAGGCGGCGGCAATATCGGGGACCGCCACGCAGATATGACCAAAGCCCTTGGGGTCGGAATTGCCCGAATGCATGGCCCTGTCATCGTCTTCGGTGCCCCAGTTATGGGTTAGTTCCAACAGGCCCATAGCGCTGAACGCGTGTTCCAGCGACCCGTCGGACTGGTCGGAATGGCCGCGCGGTTGCAGGAAATACAGCGAAAAGCGCGCTTCCTCAAAGTCCAGCCGTGTGACAAGGCGGAACCCCAGCACTTCCTCGTAGAATTCCAGCGCGCGCGCAGGTTCCTTGATGCGCAGCATCGTATGGGTCAGTTTATACTGCGCTGTCTGGGATAGGTCGTTTGTCATGATGCCTTCGTCCTTTTCATATGTCGGTGAAATAAGGGGCCGCCAGCGCATGCGCCTTGCGCATGACAGTCGGCAGCGCGGTCGGGGTGAAATCCTGCGCGGGCACAAACAGCCCCTGCGTGTTCATGGGCAGATGGGCCACTTCCAGCGTCAGGCGCAAGTGGAAATGCGTGAAGGTGTGGCGCACCTCCCCGCCCAGTGGCGTCCAGTCGGCGGCCACGGGCGCGGCAGGTATGGGCGGCATTTCGGCCCATGTACTGCCGGGCCAGCCCAGCATACCGCCCAGCAGCCCGTGATCGGGGCGGCGTTCCATCAGCCATGCCCCGTCCACGCGCCGCCCGACATAGGCGATGCCCAGACGCACAGGAATGGATGCCTTGCGCGATTTCTGCGGCAGCATGGCCGCCGTGCCCGCCACGCGCGCCGCGCAATCGCCCATCAGCGGGCAAATGCCGCAGGCGGGGCTGCGCGGGGTGCACACCGTGGCCCCAAGATCCATGACCGCCTGCGCATAATCGCCCGCCCGCCGCGCAGGTGTCAGACCTGCCGCCAGTGCCGTCAGCCGGGGTTTGGCCGCAGGCAGGGGCGTGTGTTCATCAAACAACCGCGCCATCACACGTTCGACATTGCCATCAACCACGGTTTCAGGATGGTCAAAGGCAATCGCCGCAATCGCCGCCGATGTGTAGGGGCCAATTCCGGGCAATGCCTGCAACCCTTCGCGCGTGTCGGGAAAACCGCCCTGCCCTGCGACCACGCGCGCGCATTTCAGCAGATTGCGCGCCCGCGCATAATATCCAAGCCCCGCCCATTCGGCCATCACATCGGCGTCGTCGGCTGCCGCCAGTGCCTGCACATCGGGCCAGCGGGTGGTGAAGCGGTGAAAATAGTCCTTCACCGCCGCCACGGTGGTTTGTTGCAACATCACTTCCGACAGCCAGATGCGGTAAGGGTCCGGCCGCGCGCCGGAATGTGGCGGTATGCGCCATGGCAAATCGCGGGCGTGGCGGTCATACCAGTCCAGCAACCGTGTTGAAATATCCGTGGCCGCGCTGTCGCGCATGGGTGTGGTCCTTCTTGTCAAATTCGCGTGCGCCCTCTGGCCCTCGGCGTCATAAAGGGTAAACTGCACATCACAACCCGCAAGAGTACATCGCGCATTATGGCAAAAAAACAGTCCCCCAAACCGAATGGCTTCGTGCCACCCGCGCGCCGCAGGCGCGGGTTCGAGGCGGCGTCGGGCCTGTTGAACACGCAGATTCGCAAAGTAGGCGAAGCGCGCGGTTTTGCTGTCAGCCGGCTGCTGACCCATTGGGCCGAAATTGCAGGCACCGATCTGGCCGCCTGCTGCCGCCCCGTCAAGGTCAGCTACGGGCGCGGCGGCCTTGGGGCCACACTGACACTTCTGACAACAGGCGCGGCGGGGCCAATGCTGCAAATGCGCCTGCCCGCCCTGCGCGAGAAGGTGAACGCCTGCTATGGCTATAACGCCATTGCGCGCATCACCCTGACCCAGACCGCGCCCATGGGCTTTTCCGAAGGGCAGGCAGAATTCACCCCCGCCCCCAAACCCGCGCCCAAGGCCCCCGATCCCCACATATTGCGTCAGGCCAAAGCGGTTGCCGATGGCGTGCATGATGACGGGCTGCGCACAGCCCTTGAACGACTGGCAGGAAATGTGCTTTCCAAGGCCTCGAACAACAAAGGACATATCTGATGAACAAAACCCTTATCCCTGCGCTTGCTGTGGTTGCTGCACTGGGGGGCGGTGGCTGGTGGTATATGTCACAAGGCCAGACACAGGCCACTGTGGCCAACGCACAGACACACGGCAGCCTGCACCAGATCCACGAACTGGACATGCCGCTGGGCAACCCTGATGCGCCGGTGGTGGTTGTGGAATATTCATCCTTCACCTGCCCGCATTGCGCGACCTTCAATCAAGGTGCCTATCAACAGATCAAGGAAGAATTCATCGATACCGACCAGATCCTGTATCTGAAGCGCGAGGTTTATTTCGACCGCTACGGCCTGTGGGCGGCAATGGTCGCGCGCTGCGGCGGCGATCAGCGCTATCACGGGCTGGTTGAACTGATCTATGAACAACAGCGCGTCTGGGCGGGGTCGAACGACCCGATGGAAGTTGCCAATAACCTGCGGCGGCTGGGCCGTCAGGCGGGCATGAATGATGCCGAAGTGAATGCCTGTCTGGAAGATGCGGACAAGGCACTTGAACTGACGGAATTCTATCAGGCCAATGCCGAAGCAGATGAAATTCGCGCCACGCCCACCTTCATGATCAACGGGCAGCAATATTCCAACATGCCGTTTTCCGAATTCCAGCAGGTGCTGAACGACCGTCTGGGCAACTGAACCGATGGCTGGACCATTACAGGGGGTTCGCGTCATTGAACTGGCGCGCATTCTGGCTGGCCCATGGGCTGGCCAGACACTGGCCGATCTGGGCGCGGACGTGATCAAGGTCGAATCCCCGCAAGGCGACGACACGCGCCGCTGGGGGCCACCCTTCATCGACCGCGACGGCACACCAGAGGCGGCCTATTTCCATGCCACCAATCGCGGCAAGAAATCCGTGACCGCCGATTTCCGCACGCCCGAAGGGCAGGAGAAAGTTCGCGCCCTGATCCGCGACGCCGATATTGTGATCGAAAATTTCAAGCTGGGCGGATTGGCGAAATACGGGCTGGATTATGCCAGCCTGTCGGCCGAATTTCCGGGGCTGATCTATTGCTCGATCACAGGGTTCGGGCACACTGGCCCCTATGCCAGCCGCGCGGGCTATGATTACATCATCCAGGGCATGTCAGGGTTGATGTCGGTTACTGGCCCCGCTGACGGGCAGCCCCACAAGGTGGGCGTGGCGGTCACCGATATTTTCACCGGAATTTATGCCAGCACGGCCATTCTGGCCGCCCTTCATGCGCGCGGGCACACCGGCAAGGGGCAGCATATCGACATGTCCTTGATGGATTGCGCCGTGTCGATCATGGCCAATCAGGCAATGAACTATCTGGCCACCGGCACTGCGCCGGGGCGGCTGGGCAATTTTCATCCCAATCTGGCCCCCTATCAGGTTGTGCCTTGTTCGGATGGGCATATCATCATTGCGACCGGCAATGACGGGCAATACCAGCGCCTGTGTTCGGTTCTGGGACTGGACGCACTGGCGCAGCACCCCGATTACGCCACCAATGCCGTTCGCGTGCACCACCGTGACGCGCTGTCAGACGTGATTTGCGCACGCACTGCGGGCTGGACCAAGGCCGATCTGCTAAGCGCATGCGAGGCGCAGGGCGTGCCCGCAGGGCCGATCAACACCATGGACGAAGTATTCGCCGACCCGCAGGTTATTGCGCGCGGGCTGCAACTGGATATGTGCGGACTGAAGGGCGTGCGCGCGCCGTTTACGTTTTCGGACAGTGATCTGGATTTCAGCCGCCCCGCCCCCGCCTTGGGGCAGGATGACCCGACCTGAGGCGCACGGACGGATCGGCGGGTCATGCAGAACTGGCCAGCTTTGGCCTTTGCGCCGCGCCTTCGGCATATCCGACCGCTGCATCCCGTCAAATCCGCACGCACGACCTGATCAGCACATGTAATAAGGGCCTGCATTTTTGCAGGCCCTTATTCAGTTCGTCACATGACGCGGCAGGTATCAGAATTTGAAACCGATGCCGACATTGGCGCTGGTATTGCGCACGCGTGTGTTCTCAATACCGACGGAATTCACGCGGGTATGCGCAACACCGCCGCGCACCAACATGTTGTCGTTCAGCATGTAATCCACACCAACGCCCACAGTGCCACCTGTGGATGTGTCAGACGATTCGCCACCACCACCGGTGCGCAGGAATGTCGGGCCTGCATTCACATAGGCCAATGTGCGCTGGTCTGCGCCCAAGGGGACACCAGCGGACAACAGCAGCGACGCGCTGCCGCGAATGCTGTCATCACCCGGCAGGGTCGAGCTGCCCGGATATACCGGCGTCACCACGCCTTCGACACCCAGAACGGCCTGCCCCATATCCATGCGGTAGCCGCCGAACAGGCTGGCTGTGCCGCCGTTGCGGTTGGGCGCGTTATTCAGGCTTAGCTGGCCATAGCCCAGCTGCGCACCTGCATAGCCACCCGTCCAGCTAAAACGTGGCGCGGGGGGCGTCATGGGTTGCTGCGGCTGTGTCACCGGTGGTTCAACAGTTGCATCGGCGGTTTTGGACGTTGACTGTGCGAAAGCGGGCATCGCCAGAAGGCTGGCTGATACTGCTGCAGTTGCGAAGGTCCTGATCATGATTCTTACCTCATTCGTTTATAGGCCAGCGTCAGGTGTGACGCCCAGGTTGCAGGTAATTGACTTACCCTGTGACCGTAACCCGCCAGACCGCTCACAGTTCCACACATCGAGGTGAGGGTTGCGTGAACTGGCATTTTTATGCCGATTGCTTTATTGCGTGCGCTCAAATCAAATGACACGACAGGGCCGATATCAGGTATGACACTATTGCTTCTTGCCCTTGCAGGCCTGTTCGCAGCTGCATTTCTGGCCGCAACGATCATTCCCTTCCAGTCGGAAGCGGTCTTCATTGCCATGCAGGCCGCCAACCTGACAACAGTGGTTACGCTGGTGGTGGTGGCATCATTGGGCAATACGCTGGGGGCTTTCGTAAATTACGCCATTGGCGCGCGGGTGGAACAGTATCGCGACCGGCGCTGGTTCCCCGCCCGCCCCGCGCAGCTGGAACGCGCACAACGCTGGTTTGCCCGCTATGGCGTGTGGTCCTTGCTGTTAAGCTGGGCACCGCTGCTGGGGTGGTTCACACTGGTTGCGGGCATCATGCGAACGCCCTTGTGGCAATTCGCCATTCTGGTGGCCATCGCAAAGACCACGCGCTACACGCTGCTTGCATGGCTGACATTGCGCGCGGTCGATCTGGTGGCCTAAGCGCACGCTACAACCCCGCCGCCTGCCGCAACAGGTTCAGCCCCGTCACAACCAGCATGATCAAGGTCCAGCGCCGGAAACGATCGGCGTTCAGCCGGTCCTGAATGAAATACCCCACCCACAGGCCAATCATCCCCGGCGCGACCATCGCGGCCGAAAACCACACGGATTGCGCATTCAGCACCCCTGACGCGCTATGGCCCGCAATCAGCGCAATCGCACCCACCAGAAACACAACCCCCAACACCCGCACCATATCGCGTTTGCCGGTATCGACGGAAATCAGATACATCATCACCGGCGGTCCCCAGACCCCCGACACCCCGCCATACAGCCCCCCAACCGCGCCGCTGATCCATTCCGCACGCCTGCGCCGGTCCACCCGCACACGCAGTGGAATGTTCATCAGTTGCAGCACCGCAAACGCCACAATCGGCCCGCCCAGAATGGCCAGCAAAACCGCATGCGGCAGAAAACTAAGCATCTGCGCGCTGATCAACAGCAAAACCACCAGCGCCAGCAACATGCGCCAGTAGACCTTGACCGATGCAAATGCCGCCGCACTGCCCTGACGAAAAGCCTGACTGATATTCGTGACCAATGTAGGCAAGGCCAGCCCCGCAAGCGCCAGCTCCACCGGCATGATCGAACTGAACCCCGAAATCATGACCATCGGCATGGCAAAGCCCAAAGCGCCTTTGACCAGCCCAGCAAATAGCGAAATGGCAATCGCGGCCAGAAATGCGGACAGGGGCAACCCCGCGAAAACAACGTCCAGCATTTCATAACTCCTTAAGATTTCACGCCCGCGCGCAAGATAGGATGGATCGCAGGCGGCTGCACCCCGATTCAGGCCATGGACACGCCCCATCGCAGCACCAACGCCCACAGATCACGCCTGCGCTGGCAACGCGCCCCACTCGCGCGACAGAATGATAAAGAAAAAGCGCATTAATTTGAATTTTTCTTGCGCAGCCCTGTTGAAGTCTCTATGTCATGCTGCATATGCGAAATAGAGAATGACAATGACCGGAGTGACCCATGCCGCATGATGGACAAATAGTGCCGACGATCCTGCTTGATGATCTGCTTGCGTTGACAAAAGCAGCCCTGTCCCCTGCCGAAGATGCATTGGCGCAGGCCAAGGACAACATGCGCGCACGCGTGGCCCCCGCAGGCAAGGTGGATGCTGCCCTGCTGGAGGGGGACCAATACGCGGCGCACGCGCTGGCATGGCTGGCAACCTATGTCGAAAGCCTGCGCCAGATGCAGGGTTGGGCGGAACAGCTGCACGCGGATGGCAAGTTTGGGCAGATGGAGCGCCTGATTCACCAGATCGGGTTTGGCGAATACCTGAACCAGATCGCAGGCGGCATTGCCATGACACAGGGCGAGGTGGCGCGCCTGTCGGATCTGGGTGTCAGCGTTGATCTTGACAGCGGCGCCGCCGGACAATTGCGCGCGGCTGGCAACAGCGATGGCGCGCGCATGGCATTGGTTGCGCTGATGCGCCAGAATCATGGCCGCGCGACATTCGGCGCAACGGGTCTGGACGACGATCTGGAAATGATCCGCGACCAGTTCCGCCGCTATGCCGAAGAACAGGTCACCCCCCACGCCCATCAATGGCACCTGAAGGACGAATTGATCCCGATGTCGGTGATTGACCAACTGGCGGAAATGGGCGTGTTCGGCCTGACCATCCCCGAAGAATTCGGCGGGCTTGGCATGCCGAAGGCTGCAATGGTGGTTGTGTCCGAAGAACTGTCACGCGGCTATATCGGGGTTGGCAGCCTGGGCACGCGCACCGAAATCGCCGCTGAATTGATTATCTGTGGCGGCACCGATGCACAGAAGGAATACTGGCTGCCCAAACTGGCGTCGGGGGAAATTCTGCCGACAGCCGTTTTCACCGAACCCAATACCGGATCGGACCTTGGCGCATTGCGCACGCGCGCGGTCAAAACGGGGGAAGATTGGGAAATTACCGGAAACAAGACATGGATTACCCATGCCGCGCGCACCCATGTCATGACCGTGCTGGCGCGCAGCATTCCCGAAACGCAGGATTATCGTGGCCTGTCCATGTTTCTGGCCGAAAAGGAACCCGGCACCGATGAACACCCCTTCCCCACCCCCGGCATGACCGGCGGCGAGATAGAGGTGCTGGGTTATCGCGGCATGAAGGAATATGAACTGGCCTTTGACGGCTTCAAGGTGAAGGGTGAAAACCTGCTGGGCGGGATTGAAGGGCAAGGGTTCAAGCAATTGATGCAAACCTTTGAATCCGCGCGCATCCAGACTGCGGCGCGCGCCATTGGTGTGGCCCAGAATGCGCTGGAAGTGGCCATGCAATATGCCGAAGACCGCAAGCAGTTCGGCAAATCCCTGATCGAATTCCCGCGCGTCGCCAGCAAACTGGCGATGATGGCGGTGGAAATCATGATCGCGCGGCAACTGACCTATTTCAGCGCGCGTGAAAAGGATGCAGACCGCCGCTGTGATCTGGAAGCGGGCATGGCCAAATTGCTGGGCGCGCGCGTGGCATGGGCCGCCGCCGATAACGGGTTGCAAATTCATGGCGGTAACGGGTTTGCACTGGAATACCAGATCAGCCGCATTCTGTGCGATGCGCGCATCCTGAACATATTCGAGGGGGCCGGCGAAATTCAGGCGCAGGTCATCGCGCGGCGTTTGCTGGGATAAGCAAGCCCCATACGCCGACACAGGGCGCGCGGAGGGAGGAGCCGCGCGCCCTGTTTCATTTGCGGGCGCACGGTTTGGCCTGAAGCAGACATCTGGACTGCCCCAAGGCGCGGAGCAAAGGCCGAAGGCCGCCGCGCCATCGGCGGGCCGTCCCGCGGCCTGCCGATTTGGTCAGCGACACGCCAAGCCTTGGAAGTAAGGATATGCAGCTTGCATAAACTGCATTCCCATAATGTCGGATCGGCAGACCCCGGCCCACCGATGGCGCGGGCTTGGTTCCAATGCGAAGGGCAGCTTCAGGCCAACTTCAACCGGTTTGCACTGCCAGCCGGCAAGCAAAGCTGCAACAGCTGGGCCGGATAAATGATCTGGGGGATTTTATTCGTCACCTTGCCCCCCCCTGTTGCATGCGGCCGGATCGCCAGATCCCGACCGCGCGGGCATTCGGACAGCCGAACGCCTGCCGCGCATGTTGCGTAATGGTATGCCATCCGCCCCGCCCCCTGTCGTGTTCGCGGCACACCCAGCGTGACACGCAGGCGGTCCAATGGGGGCGCAGGTCTGTCATTCCGGCGATCTGGTGAAATCGAAATCATCCAGCCGCGCGCCGCGCCGGGTGATCTTGTCGGCGGAAATACGAATGCCCGACAGGTCGTTCTGCACCTGCGCGAAATGGCTTTCCAGCTTGGCCACACGCGCGGCCACACGTTCGGCATCTTCGACCAGCAACTGCACTTCGCGGCGCACAGCGCGCGCTTCAGACCGCAGGCGCGTATCCTTCATCACGGCGCGCAAGGTGTTCAGCGTGGCCATCATCGTGGTGGGGGATACAATCCAGACCTTGGCCACAAACCCTTCGCGCACGACATCGGACAGGTTGGCGTGCAGTTCCGCATAAATCGCTTCAGATGGCAGGAACATCAGCGCGCCATCGGCGGTTTCACCGGGCAGGATATAGCGTTCTGATATTGCCTTGATATGCGCGCGCATGGCCTGTGCCAATGCGCGGCGCGCCGTCATGCGCGCGCCATCATCGGGCGCGCGTGTCAGGGCCTGATACGCTTCCAGCGGGAATTTCGCATCCACAGCCAGCGGCTGCGCCATATGGATCAGCGCATCCACCCGCCGCCCGTTCGACAGGCTGGCCTGCAAGCTGAAGGCATCGGGCGGCAGTGCATCTGACAGCAGCGCTTCAAGCTGCACCTCGCCAAACGCGCCGCGCGCCTGTTTGTTGGACAGAATATCCTGCAAGGACAGCACATTGCCAGACAGCGCTTCAATTTTGGCTTGTGCCGCGTCAATCACCTGCAAGCGTTCGCGCAAGGCCCCCATGCTGGATGCTGTGGTCTGCGCATTGCCCGCAAGTGTGTCGCCCATGTAGCGGCCCATATCGGCCAGCCGCGCTTCCACCAGAGAGATCACCTGCGTCTGGCTTTGGGCCACATGCCCCAGCCCGCCTGCAAGTTGGTTCTGCGTATCCGACAGGCTGGACAGGCGCGCATCCAGCCCCGACAGAACGGCAACCGCGCGCAACAAGCGCCACAGCACGAAAACTGCAACCACGCCAAGCGCCAGCGCAATCAGCAGCGGGTCGGTCCAGTCAATGTTCATTTGCGACCGAACAGCTTTTCAATATCATCCAGACCCAGTTCCACATAGGTGGGCCGCCCGTGGTTGCACTGGCCAGAATGGGGTGTCGCTTCCATTTCACGCAGCAGCGCGTTCATTTCTTCCAGCCGCATGGCGCGGCCTGACCGGACAGACCCGTGACAGGCCATGCGCGACAACACTGCATCGATACGCGCTTGCAGGCTTTGGCTTTTGCCAAGATCGGCCAGTTCATCCAGCATATCGCGGATCAGCGCGCGTGCATCCACCGCGCCCAGCAATGCGGGTGTTTCGCGCACCACGATCGCACCGCCCCCGAACGCATCGATCACCAGCCCCAACGCCGCCAGATCATCCGACAGGGCCAGCAGTTGCGCGGCATCCGCATCGGGCAGTTCCACGATTTCAGGGATCAGCAGCGCCTGCGCGGCCACGCCGTTTTCCGCGCGCTGGCGTTTCAGCCGTTCATAGACCAGCCGTTCATGCGCAGCATGCTGGTCCACAATGACCATGCCGCGCGCAGTCTGGGCCACAATGTAGTTCTGATGCAATTGCGCCCGCGCTGCCCCTAACGGCGCGTCATCGGGCACGGGTGCTGCCGTATCGGGCGCATCATGGCGCGCTGATATCGCTTCGGCCCCTGACCAGAAGGCGGCGGGTGCATCATCCATCTGAAACGGGGCCTGCAACTGGTAGCTGGCCGCGCGGGCCTGCGCAGACGGGCGGTCCATCTGATAGGGGGCATGTTGATACGGCACGGGCGGTGCGGCCTGCGGCTGCATCGCCCCCAGCATCGCGCCCGCAACCGTGCTGGACGCGCGGTGCCCCGCATTGGCCAGCCCGTGGCGCAGCCCGCTAACGACCAGCCCCCGCGCCAGCCCCGGATCGCGAAAACGGACTTCGGATTTAGCGGGGTGAACATTCACATCCACCAGATCGGGCGCGCAGGTGATGAACAGTGCCGCGACAGGGTGGCGGTCGCGTGACAGGAAATCCATATAGGCCGCGCGCAAGGCCCCGATCAGCAGCTTGTCGCGCACGGGGCGGCCATTGACGAACAGATATTGCGCCACGGCTGCCCCGCGCGAATAGGTGGGCAGACCGGCAAGCCCTGTCAGGTGCAGCCCGTCGCGCTCTGCATCGATGCGAATGGCGTTGTCGGTGAATTCACGGCCCAGAATGGCGGCCATCCGGTCTTCCAGCGCGTCAAACAGCGCACCTTGGGCGGCATCGGCGCGGAAAATCTGGCGCGGGGCATCATTGGACACATCCGACAGCGTGAAACTGACATAAGGTTCGGCCATGGCAAGCCGTTTCACCACATCGGCGATGGCCTGCGCCTCGGCCCTCTCTGATCGCATGAATTTCAGCCGTGCTGGCGTCGCGTGAAACAGATCGCGCAATTCCACAAGCGTGCCGTGTTGCGCGGCGTCTGGCCGGACCTGCCCTACACGCCCGCCATTGACGGTGATGCTCGCGCCGTCCCCGCCCTGCGTGCGAGAGGTGATAACCAGTCGCCCCACAGCGCCAAGGCTGGGCAGCGCTTCGCCGCGAAACCCAAAAGACCGGATATTCAGCAAATCTGTCCCGTCAATCTTGGATGTGGCATGGCGTGACAGCGCAAGTGGCAGGTCGTCAGGGGCCATGCCATGCCCGTCATCGCGCACGCGGATCAGGGTTTTGCCACCATCGCCGTAAGCCACGTCAATGCGGGTAGCCCCCGCATCCAGCGCGTTTTCAACCAGTTCCTTGACCGCAGATGCGGGCCGTTCCACCACTTCGCCAGCCGCAATGCGGTTGGCGCAAGCTTCGTCAAGCTGGCGTATTTCGGGGCGGATATTGCGGTGCGCGGTGTTCATACCACAGAATATAGCATGCCTGCCGCGCCACTGCCAAGGTGCTATTCCAGCCCTTCGGGTTGTCCCACCACCACGAAATGCAGCGCATCCGCATCATACAGGCGCGCGGCCATGGCATTGACCTGATCCAGCGTCAAAGCGTCAATCAGGTCATTGCGGATATTGACATAATCAATGTCAAAGCCCTGATACTGCATCGACGCCATGGTCGACGCAATCGCGGCATTACCGTCAAACCGCAGCGGGTAGGCCCCTGTCAGATAGGTCTGGATGCGCGACAGGTCTTCTTCAGTAATGCCGCTTTCGGCAATTCCCGCCCATTCCTCGCGCAGCAGATCGATCGCTGCCGCCGCGTTCACATTGTCGGTGGACATGCGCCCCTGATAGCTTTCGCCCAACAGACCAGAGGCCAGAAAACTGCCCACGCCATAAGTCAGGCCGCGCTGCACGCGCAGGCTTTCCATCAGCCTTGTGCCAAAACGGCCACCGCCAAACACTTCATTCACGACATAGGCGGTCAGGAAATCGGGGTCATCCCGGGCAATCCCGTCATGACCAAACGCAATCACCGATTGCGGGCCATCGAAGGGAATCACCTCTAGCCCTGCGGGGGCGGAAAATTCGGCGCGCTCGGGGATAGGGGCGCCCTGCTGCGGAATGCCCTCGAACAGCCGGTCGATCAGCCGCGCCAATTCATCCGCATCAATATCGCCCGCGGCCCCGATGAACACGCGGTCACGCGCAAACGCGCCCTGATGGGCGGCAAGCAGCGCGTCGACATCCAGCGCGGCCACGGTTTCCACGGCGCCATCACTGCCCCGTCCATAAGGGTGGCCCCCATAAGCGGCCTGTGCGAAAGCCCGCGAAGCCAGCGTGTTGGGGTCCAGCGCGTCACGGCGCAGTTTCGACAGCATCTGTCCGCGCACCCGTTCAACAGCATCCGCATCAAAGCGCGGGTCGGTCAGGGCCGCGCGCACATGGTCAATCACATCATCCGCATCTTCGGTCAGAAACCGCACGGACACCGACACGGTATCGCGCCCGGCATCAAACCCGATGCGCGCGGCCAGTTCTTCGCTGCGCGCGGCGTATTCCTGCGCGTTCATGTCCCCTGCCCCTTCGGACAAAAGCGCGGTCATCAGGCTTGTTGCACCGGCGGTCGCATCGCTGTCCAGCGTAGCGCCACCCGCGAAGATCAATTCCAGCGCCACAAAGGGGATGCTGCGTTCCTCGACCAGCCATGCCTGCAACCCGGAGTCTGATGTGACAGGGGTAATGGACACTTCGGCGCGCAGGGGTGCGGCAAGGGCCAGGAACAGACCAAGGGTCAGGGCCAGCAAACGGGTCATTGTGTCACCTCCGATGTGCTGGTTGCAGTGGGCTGGGTCAGGTAGCCTGTGACCGAATTGCGGCGGTCCAGCAGCATCTGGCCTGCGGCGATCACATCCTCCCGCGTCACTGCGTCCAGCGCGTCCACCCAGCCATCAATGTCATCGACGCCAAGCCCGACGGACAGGCCAACACCATATTGGCGCGCGCGGCCCTGCATGTCGTCAAGCGCGTATATTTCCGACGCCCTGATCTGATGGCGCACGCGGTCAAACTGCGCCTGATCAACGCCTTCTTCTAGAAAATCGGCCACGGCTGCATCAAGCGCTGCTTCTGCGTCTTTCAGCGTGACGCCCTCTACCGGCGCAATTCCAAGGCTGAAGGTGCCATAATCGCGCGCCATTCCGTTGTAACCCGCCCATGCTTGCAACGCGATGCCCTGTTCAAAATTCAGGGTTCGTTCCAGAACCGATGTGGTGGAACTGCCGCCCAGAAGTGCTGCCAGCATTTGCAGCGCCGCTGCCTGCGACTGATCGCCCGCGCGGCGTACAGGGGCCAGATACATGCGGTTGACATAGGGCGTGCCCACGCGCGCATCTTCAAACCGCAGGCGGCGTTCTGCCAGATGTGGGGGTTCCATAGTGCGCGACACGGGCGCGATGGCCGGGTTAGGCAACACAGGTCCATAAATCTGCTGCGCCATTTCCAGTGCATCGCCGGTGTCCACATCCCCTGCAATCACCAGAATGGCGTTGTTCGGGCCATAATGCTGATCGTAAAAATCCATCGCATTCTGACCGGTCAGGGTTTCCATCTCATGGCGCCAGCCGATGATCGGAATGCCGTAGGGGTGCGATTTATACAGCGCGGCCATCATGCTTTCGTTGAACTGCCCGCCCACGCGGCTTTCCAGCACCTGCCCGCGTTCTTCCAAAATGACGGCGCGTTCGGGCAACCAGTCATCTTCGGTGAAGGACAGGTTTGCCATACGGTCCGCTTCCATCTGCATCATCAATTCCAGCCGGTCGGACGCCACACGCTGGAAATAGCCGGTGTAATCCCAGCTGGTGAAGGCATTGTCGCGCCCGCCATTGGCCTCGACCACGCGGGAAAATTCGCCCGATTCCATGGTGTCGGTGCCCTTGAACATCAGGTGTTCCAGAAAATGCGCGATGCCCGATTGCAGCGGCGGCTCATCTGCCGCGCCGACCTTGTACCACACCATATGCACGACAACCGGCGCGCGGCGGTCCTCAATAACGACGACCTCCAGTCCATTCTCGAATGTGGTGTGGGTTACAGGTTCGGCGCTTGCGGCACGCAGCGCCAACAGGCCGATCACGACGAAAGCTGTCAGACGGAAAAACATAGGATGCGCATACCTTTGGGTCAGAAAAACTGCTGTGGTGCAGAAACTACTGCCGCCGGGCACAGGTTCAAGGGGGTCAACGCGGTTGTTACCGCGTCAGCCCCGACAGAGCGTGTGTGCAAAGCGTCCCGAACCGTGAAAGGCGCAGATCAGTTTTCCAGCAATTCGCGCGGCGGTGCAGTGGGCGTGCGTGCGCCTGCGCGCCGCCAACGATCCAGCTCGGCGTATTTGTCCAGCCACATATGTTCATAGGCGTCATAATAGACATTCACGCCAAAAACACGTTCCAGCAGCCTGCCGCGATTGCGCTGGCGATGTTCCAGATCTTCGGCGGCAAGTTGCGCGCGAATATCGCCGCTGCGCCCGAAACGACTGGCATAATTGACAATGCCGCCATCAGCCGCACCCGGATTTAGCGCAGCCGCAGGGCTGCCGCCCAAGGCGCGCGCGACATCTGCGCGCGGTTGCGGATCGACACGGTTGCCACCGCCGGGATTGGGCGTGGGCAAGGCTGCCAGATCATCGGGCATTTCCAGCGGTAATGTGGGCAGGATTGCGAATTCATCAGGGCCGCGATCCTGCGCGCCTGCATGCATCAAAATGGGATCACTTGAATCCGAGCAGGCCCCCAATGCCAGCACGGACGCGCCAAGGGCTGCAAAAACCACCTGCCTGACTGCCATTCCGACCCCCTTCAATCCAACACTTCGCGCTTGGTCTTAGCGCATTCCAATCGTAACGTCACGCCCTGTCGCAGCCCCAAAGCACAAATTCGCGCCTTACTCTGTCCGCCTGCCCTTTTCACTGCGGCCCGCGAACACGATCAACCCGAAAGCGCCCGCAAAAACCGCAACATCAGCAATGTTGAAAGAATACGGATTTTGCAGACCACAACAAGACATGTTGATGAAATCAGCAACCGCGCCCCAACGCAACCGGTCAATAACATTGCCCAAAGCCCCGCCAATCAGCAAACCGGCAGAAACCTGCATCCATTTGCGCGCCCCGTCACGGCGCACCCAAATCCATACCCATGTGCAAATCGCCAGCGCAATCGCAATCAAAACCGCGCGGGCCGCCCAGCTTCCTGAACTGAACAGCCCGAAATTTATGCCGGTATTCCACGCCATCGCAAAATTCAGATAGGGGTCGAACACAGGGATGAACAGGCGTTGGTCCAACCCCATGACGTTTACCACGGCCCATTTGCTGGCCTGATCGGCCACCAGAATAACGGCCAGAACCCCGATTGCGATGCGCATACCCATGGCCCCGTTCAGTGCCGGAAATGGCGTTGGCCGGTAAAGACCATGGCAAGGCCCGCCTCATCTGCGGCGGCGATGACGTCATCATCACGCATTGACCCGCCCGGCTGGATAATCGCGCGCGCACCTGCGGCGGCTGCGGCCAGAAGCCCGTCCGCGAAGGGAAAAAACGCATCTGACGCCACGACAGACCCTTGCGTCAACGGTGCATCCAGACCCAGCGCTTCAGCCATGTCCTGCGCCTTGCGCGCGGCAATGCGTGACGAATCAACACGGCTCATCTGGCCCGCCCCCACGCCCACGGTCGCGCCATCCTTCACATAAACGATGGCATTGGATTTGACATGCTTGGCCACTTTCCACGCAAACAGCAGATCGGCCAGTTCCGCATCGGTGGGGGCGCGTTTGGTCACCACCTTCAGATCATCCGGGCCGATCATGCCATTGTCGCGATCCTGCACCAGGAACCCGCCGGATACCTGCTTGAACGCAAGCCCGCCAAGGGCCGGATTGGCCAGCCCCTTGGTTGTCAGCAGGCGCAGGTTCTTCTTGGTGGCGAAATGGTCAATCGCGGCCTGATCGGCGGCAGGCGCAATCACCACTTCGGTCAGTATACCGGTGATCGCCTTGGCGGTGTCCAGATCCAGCTTCATGTTCAGCGCAATAATCCCGCCAAATGCCGATGTCCGGTCACAATCATAGGCGCGCGCATAAGCTTCCGCCAAACTCGCCCCGCGCGCAACGCCACAAGGGTTTGCGTGCTTGATGATGGCGCAGGCAGGCCCATCGGATGGCGCAAACTCCGACACCAGTTCAAAGGCTGCATCCGTGTCGTTGATGTTGTTATAGCTTAATTCCTTGCCCTGATGCTGGGTGGCCGTGGCCACGCCGGGCCTGTCGGACCCGTCACGGTAAAACGCCGCCGTCTGATGGGGGTTTTCGCCATAGCGCAGGGTTTGCGCCAATGCGCCGGCAAATGCACGGCGGCGCGGGGCTGCATCGTCAATTGCGCCAGCCATCCATGTGGACACTGCCGCGTCATAGGCGGCGGTGCGCGCATAGGCGCGTTGCGCCTGCTTGCGCCGAAAGGTCAGCCGCGTCTTGCCGTCCTGCGCGTCCAGTTCGGACAGCAGCGGCATGTAATCTTCGGGGTCGGTCACGACAGTCACGAAATCATGGTTCTTGGCGGCGGCGCGAATCATTGCGGGGCCGCCAATGTCGATATTCTCGATGGCTTCACCATAGCTTGCGCCGCGCGCCACTGTCGCTTCAAACGGATACAGATTGACCACCAGCAGATCGATCGCCTTGATCCCGTGCGCCACCATTGCACCAACATGCGCTTCATCATTGCGCAGCGCCAGCAAGCCCCCATGAACGCCCGGATGCAGGGTTTTCACGCGCCCGTCCATCATTTCAGGAAAACCGGTCAGGTCCGACACATCCTGCACAGCAAGCCCCGCTTCGCGCAAAGCGCGCGCCGTGCCGCCGGTGGACACAAGCTCCACCTTGCGCGCAGCCAGCGCCTTGGCCAGATCAATAAGGCCGGTCTTGTCGGAAACGGATATCAACGCGCGTTTCAGCGGGGCAAGGTCAGTCATCGGTGAAGGCATCCTTGGTCAGATCTTACAGTTCAGGCACAGCCAGCGGGTTTTCCTGCATCGTATCGCGCAGGGCAATCGGGGTGTCCTGCGCTTTTGCAACAACCCAGTTCACCTGGCTGGTATAGTCTTGTGCGCGCAAGGACAACACGATCTGAAGACTTGCGCGCGGTTTCAGGCGGGCTTTTTCCAGATAGACCGACGGCGCAAGCGTCAGGGCATGGCCATCAGCGCGAAACACCCAGATTTCGCCCGACCGCAGCACAATGGACACCGCCATGCCGTTCATGTCGACCGAGGCATCGACTTCGGGGTGCAGGTGAAACCGCAGGCTATAGGCAATACCCGCGCCGCGCGTGCGCGCCAGTACATCATCGAACCGCTTGCGCGCCGCGCGCCCGCTGGACAACAGCATATCCTCGCCGCTCAGGACGCGGCCATCTGCCGACAGGTCCAGAAAGCGCGTATGCTCCAGCCCGTGTGTGTCCAGATAGCCGTCATGCGACAGCGCGACCGCGCGCGAATAGGACGTATGGCGAAAATCGCAGCCCACGTTGCGCGGCCCGTCCGTCAGCTTCAGGCGGTTGCGGTCCGTGCCCATGAACCGGGCCGAGGAATAGCCGTCAATCGACAGGGTTGAATGCGACGCACTTGCACGACTGGCGCGCTGCCAGTCCACCCCCAGACTGGTGCCGTCGCCGCATGACACCACCACCGGACGCCGGTTCGATGTCAATTCAAACGCCAGCGTCGAGGCATGCGCGCGCCCGGGCGCCGCACCAACCGGCGGCGGGGCTGCATCAACAATCACTGTGCTGCGCCCCGCAGACAGCCGCGCAAACCCCATAACCTGCCCTGCGGGGCCTTTGGGTGGCATCGGGTTCAGGGTGTCATGCACCGCCAGCGCGGCCACCAGATCGGCCTCATTTCCGCGCCCGCCACCGTGAAACCGCGCAAGCCCGCCATCGGCGTGGCGCAACATGCGCAGCGCAGCCGCCACACGCACCAGAAGCCCCAGCATTCGGGGGTCGGGTGCGCGGCCCTGTTCATCCAGCGCCTGCGCCGCCCATGACAGCAGCACGAAGATCTGCAACAGATCTTCTGGACTGCGCGTGGCAATGCCGCCATCCTTGCCAATCTGGCGATCACAATCGGCAATCAACGCACGCGCGGTAGGCTCTATGCGCCGCTCCCATCCTTCCAGCGACAGGGCCGCAAACAACAAGCCAGCATGCGCCGTAATGCGCGGCAACCCCGGCGCCGCCTTGCCCGCGCGGCGCGCAAGAAACGCGGCATGATGCGACAGCGCACGCAGGAAACGGTCCTGAAAGGGCTTTTCCTGCCCTTGCATCAGCATCACGGCATGGGTCAGCCAGTTCATCAACCGCCGCCCCGCCACACCCGCGCCCCAACCTGGGCCACGCCCGCGCCCATAGCGTTCCAGCCAGTCTGCAAGGCCCGTCTGCCCCAGTTTGCGCGCATTCTGGTCGCCCACGGCCGCAAGATCATCCAGCCAGTCGAACCCATGCAACGCATCGACAGCAGCGCCCGATATGGCCCTGAACGGCACGGCACCGTCGGATTTCAGCAATTCGCCCGCCATCAGGAAATTTCCCGCAAGCATTTGCTTGCCGCGCGCGAATTGCCCTGTGCCACGCGGTTGCGGATGCGCGACCAGCGCCGTTACAGGCTGCCCGCGCGCCAGCAACCGGGCGGCAAGACGGTCCATGAACCCGACCGGAAGGGTGCCTGTCGTGGAAAACTGCGTCACTGGGAACCGGACCTGTCTGGAATCATAATCATAATTCGGCGGGGTTTACTGCGGCGCAGAATAACCCACAAGCGAAGGTTTTGTCAGCCTTTGCGCGCAAGTCTTGCGGGTCGCAAGGCAAATTACCCCATATGTTGCAAAACTATCATATAGAACCCGTCCATGCCGCCCAATTCCTGCCAATAATCAGGGCGTGTGCGAATGCCCCCCTCAGGGGTGCGCCAGTCATCGGGCACGCCGGGCAGATCAACGCGTATCGCCTGAACATTGTGGCGGGTCATGGCGGCGGTGGCCTGCGCGTCGCCCTCGTCCGGCAGCAGCGAGCAGGTGCAATACACCACCCGCCCGCCTGCGCGCAAAAGGCCCTGCGCGGGGTCCAGCACACGGTCCAGAAGCTGCGCCTGCAAGGTGCACAGCGCCTTGACATCGGCGCGGCTGCGCAGATGGGGCACTTCCGGATGACGCCGTATGGTGCCCGTGGCCGAACAGGGTGCATCCAGCAAGATCGCGTCAAAGGGTGCGTCTGGCGTCCAGTGCAGCGCATCGCCCTGCGCCACATCTGCCACAAGCCCCGTGCGCGCCAGATTTTCGCGCAACCGCACCAGTCGCGGGCCGGACATGTCCAGCGCGCACACCCTCGCCCCGCCTGCGGCAAGTTGCATGGCCTTGCCCCCAGGGGCTGCGCATATGTCCAGCACCGACAGGCCCTGCACAGCACCCAGCAAACGCGCAGGCAGGCTGGCGGCGGCGTCCTGAACCCACCATGTGCCGCCATCATAGCCCGGCAAGGCGCTGACCTGCCCTGCCTGATGCAGCCGCAGGCTGCCAGTGGGCAACAGCTGTGCGTCCAGCCCTTCGGGCAGGGTGGACGGGTCGCGCAGGGTCAGATCAAGCGGTGCAGGCTGTTGATGCGCGGCCTCGATCGCTTGGGTGACGGGCGTGCCATAGGCGTTTTGCAGCGCACCGCGCAGCCATGCAGGCAGGCGCGGCACAGGGGTTTGCGCCCAGTCCTGTGCCGTATGCTGTGCCATCTGGCGCAGAACCGCATTCACCAATCCTGTCAATTTAGGCTCGTTCGCCCAGCCGCGCGTCAGCGCAACCGCATCATTGATCACCCCATGCGCAGGCGCCCCCAACGCCAGCATTTCAACACATGCAAGGTGCAGCACCCACGCCACGCGGTCCGGCGGGGATTTGCGCAAGGCGCGGCGCAACAGATGATCGGCGCGGCCCGTCTGGCGCAGCGTTTCCTGCGCCAGCCTTGCGGCGCGCGCGCGCCCGTCCGGCGGCAGGGCCGCGAAGCTGTCTTGCGGCGCGACACGCGCATCCGACAGGCTGCGGCGCTGCTCATATACTGCGGCGATCAGGTCTAATGCGGCGGTGCGCGGCGCAACTGTGGCAGATTGGGGCATGAACGGTTTCTTGTCCTTTGGTATAATCGGCGTATATCAGGAATAGGAATATGACAAGCAGGCCCCACATGCCCCCGATTGACCCCAAAGACACTGCCCCCGCCCCCCGGACCGAAGCAGAGCGCCGCGCCGAATTGCCGCTGGCCGCACAGCGCGCATTGGCCGAAGCAGAAGCGCGCCGCGCCAGCACGCCAGACCTCGACCGCCCCCGCGAACTGGGCGGGCGCAAGGGACCGGAACCCGTGCGCTATGGCGATTGGGAGAAAAAGGGCATCGCCGTCGATTTCTGAGCGCTTGTGGCGGAAAGACGGCAACAGGTTCTCTGCGTCGCAAGCATGCGGTATCAAAAGGTCGGAATGCGATGCAGGCACGTTTTGAACACGGCTTGCGCATCCGCCCATCGGCAGGCGGATTACGCTTTCCCGTTTGACGACGGCCGCATAGTGCAGGTTTTGCTGTTTCGCGCGTCGCGGGCGAATGCGCCCCACAGCACCGGACGCGTTGCCAGTTTTATCGCTAAGCATTGCCTTGGCCGCCACGGTGGGCGCATATATACAAGGCTGCCTTATGGGGACGTCGACATATACACCAAGCCCGCGCCATCGGTGGGCCTGGAACTGCCGATCCACCGTTATATGAATACAATTTATGCGGGCTGCATACTCCTGCGTTCAAAGGCTTGAACTGTCGTCTGGGTAATCGGCAGGCCGTGGGACGGCCCACCGATGGCGCGGCGGCCTTCGGCCTCGATTCCGCACCTTTGCGCGTCCCCTACAGGCCACACCCCCCGCAAGCGCGACGGTCTGTTCAGATCAGCCGCCACGACCCGCTAGAGCATATAACGTTCATTCGCATTCACGAGTCATGCTCTAACTTATTGATTTCGCATGTTCGAGAAGCACAAAACCGGTTCCCACTTTTGAGCAACATGCTTGTATTCAGGGCCGCGTCACGCCCGAATAAGCCGGACCGCACGACGGTCAATTCACAGGAACCACCATACCTTTGTCGCGCGCCAAGGTGCGCATGCGTGCTTGCAGTTTTTCAAACGCGCGCACCTCGATCTGGCGGATACGTTCGCGGCTGACCTCGAATTGCTGGGACAAATCTTCCAGCGTCACCGGGTCTTCGCTCAGGCGGCGGGCGGTCAGAACATCGCGCTCGCGCTCGTTCAGGGCATCCATTGCTTCGACAAGCAATTCGCGGCGCAGGTCCAGCTCGTCACGTTCGGCATAATCGGCGGCCTGATTTGCATCTTCATCTTCCAGCCAATCCTGCCAGCTTGACGCCCCCTCCTCGCTGCCGATGGTGGCATTCAGCGAACTGTCACCACCTGACAAACGGCGGTTCATGGCGATGACCTCGCCTTCGGTGACGTTCAGTTCGCGCGCGATACGGGCTACGTTTTCAGGCCGCAGATCCCCGTCTTCCAGCGCGCCGATCTTGGATTTTGCCTTGCGCAGGTTGAAAAACAGCTTCTTTTGCGCACTGGTCGTGCCCAGTTTGACCAATGACCATGACCGCAGCACATATTCCTGAATGCTGGCCCTGATCCACCACATGGCATAAGTCGCCAGCCGGAACCCCTTGTCAGGATCAAACCGTTTGACCGCCTGCATCAGCCCGACATTCGCTTCGGATATGACTTCGGCCTGTGGCAGGCCGTAGCCGCGATAGCCCATGGCAATTTTTGCGGCAAGACGCAGATGGCTGGTCACCAGTTTGTGCGCGGCTTCGGTATCCTGATGGTCCACCCAGCGCTTGGCCAGCATGAATTCCTCTTCCGGTTCCAGCATGGGAAACCGGCGGATTTCCTGCATGTAGCGGTTCAGCCCCTGTTCCGGGCTTGGCGCTGGAAGATTGGCATAGCTGCTGCTCATGGAACATCCCCTTATCACGACCGGTAAGTGCAGATATGCGTGACACTTTCAGTATTCAAGCAAACCTACGTCATAATTATTTCTATCAGGTAAACGCACAGGCGCGAGGGTTTGAAACACTCCTCACCTGCTTGTGTCATCAGGTGAGGGCTGCAATGCCGCAAGAAGCGCCGCGAAATCATCCGGAAGGGGCGCTGCAAATTCCAGCGCTTCATCCGTGACGGGGTGCACGAAACCCAGTGTCGCCGCATGCAGCGCCTGACGCGAAAAGGCGCCACAGGCCTCAATCGCGCTGGATGGCAGGGCCTTGGGCGATAGTTTGCGCCGCCCCCCGCCATAGACCGGATCGCCCACCAACGCGTGACCAGCATGGGTCATATGCACGCGGATCTGGTGGGTGCGCCCGGTTTCCAGCCAGCATTCGACCAGCGCCAGTTGGGCCGGCGTGCCAAAGGACTGCAAAACGCGCGCGCGTGTCACCGCATGCCGCCCGCCGGACCACACCACCGCCTGACGCTGCCGGTCGGTGCGATGCCGCGCAAGCTGGCTGGTGATTTTCATGATGTTTGCCATCTCGAAACTGACACCACGCGCGCCGCGCAACCGCGGATCGCCCGCATCGGGGCAGCCATAGACCAGCGCCAGATAACGCCGGTTCACGCTATGGCGTTCAAACTGCGTGGCCAGCCCATGATGCGCGCGGTCGGATTTCGCCACAACCAGCAGCCCGCTTGTGTCCTTGTCGATGCGGTGCACAATTCCGGGCCGCTTTTCACCCCCGATGCCCGACAGGCTGTCACCGCAATGATGCAACAGCGCGTTCACAAGCGTCTGGTCGGGCGAGCCGGGTGCGGGATGCACCACCATGCCCGCCGGTTTGTTGATCACAATCAGGTCTTCATCTTCATGCAGCACATCAAGCGCAATGTCCTGCGCAACTGTGGCCACCTGTGCGCTATGCACGACATGCAAGACCAGCACATCGCCTTCGGCCACCTGCGCGCGCGGATTGTCCAGCACCACATCGCCGCGCCGGACCGCGCCATCGGCAATCATGCGCATCAGCCGCGAGCGTGACAGCGCCGCTTGCTCTGGCACATCGCGGGCCAAGGCCTTATCAAGGCGGCCAGGGGGCTGCGGCCCGATGACAACCTGCAATTCTGTGAAAGGCGTTTCTGCCATGACCCTGCCCCCGGACATGCCCCCGCCAGAAGGACAATCCCCCGACGTGCGTTTGGTCAAACGACTTGTTGTCGTGCTGACCAGTGTGATGATCCTTGGCGTCATAGTCATCATTGGACTGCTTGTCACCCAGATAGCCCGCAGCCCTGCCCCGTTTGACCTGCCCGACAACATCAGCCTGCCCGAAGGGGCGCGCGCACAGGCTGTCACCTTGTCGCGCGACTGGGTTCTGGTTGTGACGGAAAACCAGACCGTGCTGGTGTTTGACCGCCGGAACGGAACGCTTTTGCACGAAATGGACCTGCCGCAACCCACGGAAGAAAACCTGTCAACCAACTGAACTCTGGGGTGTAAGTGCTTGTTCTGACTGACGGCTTGCCAAGATTACACAGTGATTCGGAAACCAATTGTTTCCATTTTCGATTATTGTGAAAATCAGGACTTCGTTTACAAAAAGTTTTTATAAATTGTTTGTGAGGTGAAACATGTCTTTTCTGCTCAAGAAGCTGCTCGCTGTCAAAGCTGCCAAAGCCGCAGTATTGAAACCGGTGATCAAGCCCGCACCCGTCGAAAAAGTTTGCAACATCAGCGCGGCGCGCGAAAAGCTGATCCAGAAGAAAATTGACGCCTTGGAAGCAAAGGCTGCGAAACTGGACGCAAAAGCCGAAAGCGTACGCGACCACTATCAGGACAAGGCTGATGGGATTCGCGACTTGTATGAGAAGAAAGCGGATTTCTATTCGTGCAAAGGCGGGCGTCTGGGCGAAAAATTCGCCGCCAAGTTCAGCGCATTGGGCGACAAGAAAGCCAGTCTGCTGGAATCTATTGGCGAAAAGAAGGCATTTGCGCTGGAATGTGCATCTGACAAGCTGAAGGCAAAGGCCGACCTGCTGCGCGAAAAGCTGGCCAAAGACGAAGATCCCAGCGATGATGATCTGGATGACGACGATGATGACGACATCATTGATGATGATGACGATAACGGTGATGAAACCGGAACAGAACTACCAGAAGACACCGCTTCGGTTAAATTTTTCCTGGATGTCGAAGAAGATAACGGCCTGAACTACATGTATTACCTGACCATTCAGGCCGGTGAGGGCGATGAAGAGTTCACGCTGGAAGATGCCTATGAACAGGCATTGGCATATCTGGACGAAAGAAATCTGGAACTGAAAGACCTGACGCAGGTCGATATCCAGAACGCTGACGGCGAAAAAATCGCTGAGTATCAATTTGTTGATGGTCAATTCGTCAAGGTCGGCGAAGCAATGGACGGGCTTTGGGTCGAAACATCCGAAGACGATCTTGCCGCAAACCTGGATGATGAAGACGAAGACGAGGATGAGTCGGCAAACGGGTAAACCACGCCCCTGTCGAAACAGCCTACCTTCAGATGAAATCAAAAATGCGCCCGACCGGGGCGCATTTTTTCTGTCAGAAACTGGTCAGAAGCCTGTCAGTGATCAGGCGTATTCCATGACTGCGCGGCTACGTTGGTTCTGGCTGCAAATCAGGATTGCGTCCAGCAGACGTGTCTGAGAGATCGGTTTCATCAAGGTGCCATCGCAAACGGATTTGCGCTCGCTGCCGAAATCATCGCCGCTGACTTCATCAGAGATCAGGATAATCTTCATGTCCGGCAGGGCCTTGCGGATGGTCAGGCAGAAGTTAATTGCCTTGTGGACACCGCCCAAATGCTCGACATCGACAATCACGAAATCCAGTGAAATACCACTGGTGGTCAACCATTCCAACGCACGTTCGGAATAGGACACTGCCATGATGTTGACGCGCAGCAGATCATACACCCAGTTTTGCATGTCCTGCGCTTCATCGCTGAACCCCATGAACGCGGCCGCCACGCCATCGAAGCGCGGGAGCGAGGGTATACTCATATCTTTTCCATAGTCATACATGAGTGCCATCCTTCAGTGGGTTACAGGCGTCGCAGACTGCCTGAATGGATATTTCCATGATCCGTTTATAACATGTGAACAAACACATATACAACCTAAAAGTGTGTTACATGTTCTCAATTAACGGCGAGAACATACACCTAGGGTTGTATTTTACATGGAAGCCATAGTAGGCAGATTCCATGAACCCTACTCGATACCCTTTGAATTCAACGCGAACGCGTCGACAAAAGCAAGAAAATAATGTGTGATATTTCTCATCAGGCTAAAAACGCGGCACAACCCAACCCGTTAGAGTTGTGGGTGATACGGGCGTTGCTTACCTACCAATCTGAATCAGGTGGCGAATTGAATCTAAAAGAGATTCTCGCTCTGATTGAGAAAGAGATGACAGAAATCCGTTGACCACTGGCGCGTCCATCGCGGCGCCTCGCCCGTCCTGATCCAGATCGCGAAGTCCAAGCAACACTTCCTGCGCAACGTCCAAAGCGCGTGCAAATTTGAACACCGTTGATATCCGTGGGCTGCCGGTGCGACGTTCCTCGATGTCCTTGACCGCGCGATTGTTCAATCCGGCCTCGCGCGAAAGCGATGCGGCAGAAAACCCGCGCAGTTTCATGTAATGTAATAGATTCTTACGAAAAATCTCTGATTCGCTTTCCGGATCGGACATCAAATACCCATTTTTTCAAATGCATTTATCTGACTACATATATATCAATATTCAAACTTAGAATGTATCAAAACTTCAGCTTGCCGCAACAAATGTCACGGCCTGTGCAAAATTACACCGCCCTACAATAGCATCAGGGCGCCCCCGATCAAGAGACGCCCTGAATATCTGGCTAAAATTTCTTACTGGTCCAGGAAACTGCGTAACTTGCGCGATCTGCTGGGGTGCTTCAGTTTGCGCAGCGCCTTCGCTTCGATCTGCCGGATGCGTTCGCGCGTCACACTGAATTGCTGCCCCACTTCTTCCAGTGTGTGGTCGGTATTCATGCCGATCCCGAACCGCATCCGCAAAACGCGTTCTTCACGCGGGGTCAGCGATGACAGCACGCGCGTTGTCGTTTCGCGCAAATTGTCCTGAATGGCCGAATCCAGCGGCAGAAGCGCGTTCTTGTCCTCGATGAAATCACCAAGCTGGCTGTCTTCCTCATCACCGATCGGGGTTTCAAGACTGATGGGTTCTTTGGCGATTTTCATCACCTTGCGCACCTTATCCAGCGGCATTTGCAGCTTTTCTGCCAATTCCTCGGATGTGGGTTCGCGGCCGATTTCATGCAGCATCTGCCGGCCGGTGCGCACCAGCTTGTTGATGGTTTCGATCATATGCACCGGAATACGGATCGTGCGCGCCTGATCGGCGATGGATCGGGTAATCGCCTGCCTGATCCACCATGTCGCATAGGTGCTGAACTTGTAGCCCCGGCGGTATTCGAACTTGTCCACCGCCTTCATCAGGCCAATATTGCCTTCCTGAATAAGGTCAAGGAATTGCAGGCCGCGATTGGTGTATTTCTTGGCAATCGAGATCACCAGACGCAAGTTCGCCTCGACCATTTCCTTCTTGGCCTGACGGGCTTCTTTTTCGCCTTTCTGGACCTGACCGACAATGCGGCGGTATTCCTGAATATCCACACCGACATATTGGCCAACCTGCGCCATATCGTTGCGCAGCTCGTCAACCTTGTCGCGCGAACGCTCCATCAGGGCCTGCCAGCCACGGCCACCTTTTTCGATCATGCGGTCGCACCATGTCGGGTCCAGTTCGGCACCACGATATTCGTCGATAAACTCACGACGGTTGATGCGGGCCTGATCCGCAAGTTTGACCATGGCACTATCAATCGACATGATGCGCCGGTTGATGCCATAAAGCTGGTCAATAAGCGCTTCGATCCGGTTATTGTGCAGATGAAGCGAATTCACCAGTTCCACGATTTCAGACCGAAGCGTCTGGTATTTCTGTTCCTGAACCTCGGAAAAGCGCCCCTCCTCCAGAAGGGTGGCGTTCATCCGTTGATCCTGCATTTCCGACAGCATTTCAAAATCACGCGCAATCCGGTCCAGCGTTTCCAGAACACGCGGCTTCAGCGCGCTTTCCATTGCGGCCAGTGACACATTCGACTGTTCGTCGTCATCCTCGTCATCGTCATTGGATGAAATCGGGTTCCCGTCGGCATCCAGTTCGGGTTCGGTGCTGCGTTCGCGTTTGGGGGACGCCGCTGCGGCGGCCTCTCCTATGCCTTCGCTGACAGGCATTCCTTCTTCTTCGTCAAGCGCATTGCCGAAGGTGGTTTCCAGATCGATCACGTCGCGCAGCAGAACGTCTTCGTTCAGCAATTCGTCGCGCCAGATGGTGATCGCCTGAAATGTCAGCGGGCTTTCGCACAAGCCCAGAATCATGGTGTTGCGGCCAGCCTCGATGCGCTTGGCGATGGCAATTTCGCCTTCGCGCGACAGCAACTCGACAGACCCCATCTCGCGCAGATACATGCGCACCGGATCATCGGTGCGGTCCAGCGTTTCACTGCCGGTTCCCGATGCCACGGCAACTTCCCGCGATCCGGCGGTTTCCACCAGCTCGCCGCCCTTGGCGTCGGGTTCATCACTTTCTTCGTCGTCTTCGACAACATTGATGCCCATTTCCGACAGCATCGACATAACGTCTTCGATCTGTTCAGAGGCGACCTGTTCGGGCGGCAGTGACTTGTTCAACTGCTCATAGGTGATGTAGCCACGTTCCTTGGCCTGAGCGATCATTCGTTTGATCGAGGCCTGGCTGACAATCTGCCCGCCTTCACTATCCTGATCGTCGGGTCTGGTGTCGTCGGTATCTTTGGCGGCCATGAAAGCTCCCGAAAAACTAAGGCGAGGCATGCGAATTGGCGAATCGATTCGGCGAATCACCCGGCTGCCTACGCGGACTGCTCTTGATGTAGGGAAAAGAAACGTGTTTTTCCAGTTCCCGAACGCATTTTGACGGGCTAATGCGTGCGTATCGGCAACGATTCGATCACTTTTTCTGCTTTATCCAGACTTGTGATTCGATTAGCCGGCTCAACTCGCCCGAAAGTGCCGCGCGATCTTCGCCCAGATCGGCAGAGTCCGACAGGTTCGAACGCTCTGATCTGTCGCGCAACTCCGCCGCCTGCTTCAGCCGCCATGTCAGCCCTTCATCGGGCAGATGGGCCAGATCCTCGACCGCGTCACGCAATTCTGCATCGGCGCCACGACGCGCCAGAAGCTTGGCAAATTCTTCGCGCAGGCACAGGCGCGCAAGGTCAATGTCGTCATTGCGCACAGGCGGGGCAATGCGCACATGACCCAGTTCCATCAGCGCCGACACCTGCTCAGCGTCCGGCGGCGCGCCGCCGGACAGCAATGCGACCCGCAGCGCGCTGTTGCGCTTGTCGCGCATCTCTGCGCGTTCCAGATCGGATTCGAATTCACGCACCAGACCGGGGTGCCGCAGCAGAATCGCCAGAATAATCTCTTCGCGCATTTTTTCGGCGACTGCGGTGCCATCCCCGCCCGCCAGCAATGTGTTGCGCGTGGCGGCCAGTGACGGTGCGGGGGGGGGCTGCCATTTGCCCCCTGCCCGCCATGCCCCGCGTTTGGGCGCGGTCGCGGCGCGAAAGAATGCAGCCCGCAGTGATTTCAGTTCCTCGGCATAATGCGCCCGCAGGCCCTGATCGGCGATCTTGGCAAGGGCTGCGCGCAGGCGTTTGTCCAGTGCGGCGCGGCGTTCGGGGCTGTCGAAAACCTGCCCTTCGGTTTCGCGCTGCCACAGCAGGCGCACCAGCGGCACGGCCCCGTCAACCAGCTTGCGCATGGTTCCAGCACCGCCACTGCGCAGCACATCATCGGGGTCCATCTTCTCGGGCAACAGGCAAAACCGCAACGATTGCTCGGCGCTTAGCAGTGGCAGTGCCAGATCCATCAGCCGGTAGCCCGCGCGCAGGCCAGCGGTATCGCCATCAAGGGCGATCACGGGTTCCGGCGCAATGCGCCAGATCATGCGCAACTGGTCTTCGGTAATCGCGGTGCCCAGCGGGGCCACCGCTGCCGCGAACCCTGCCTCGACCAAGGCTATGACATCCATATACCCTTCGGCAACGATCAGCGGGTGGTCCTTGCCCGACGCCGCACGCGCAGGCCCCGCGTTGTAAAGCGACCGCCCCTTGTCAAACAGCACCGTTTCCGGCGAATTCAGGTATTTCGCGCGCGCATCGGGGTCCATGGACCGCCCGCCAAAGGCAATGCAGCGCCCGCGCGTATCGCGGATGGGGAAAATAATGCGCCCGCGAAACCGGTCATAGGGCGCGCCGCCATCATCGGGACGCGCCGCAAGGCCCGCATCAATTATCTTGTCGGGGGCCACGCCCGCAGCCGTCAAATGCGCCCACAGGCCGTGCCTTGAATCGGGGGCAAAGCCAATTTCGAATCGGTCCAGCGCTTGTGCGGACAGGGCGCGACCGGCCAGATAGTCGCGCGCGGTTGCGGCGGCATTCGTGTTCAGTTGCAGCCGGAAATAGCGCACCGCCTGTTCTGTAACCTCTGCCAGTTCGGACAGTCTGTCGGCTTTTTGGGCCGCTTTGGGGTCGCGCGCGGGCATTGTCATGCCAGCCTCTCGGGCCAGCACCTCGACCGCTTCCATAAACCCCATGTTTTCCGTCTCGCACAGGAATTTCAGCGTGTCCCCTTTGGCATGACACCCAAAGCAGTAATAAAACCCCTTGCGGTCATCCACATGAAAAGATGCAGATTTTTCCTGATGAAACGGGCATGGCGCCCAGTAATCGCCCTTTGCCTGATTGGATTTGCGCATATCCCATGTCACCTTGCGCCCGACCACCGAAGAGATCGAGACACGATTGCGCAATTCATCAAGGAAACCGGGGGGCAGACTCATGCGGGCAATAATGACAGATCACGCAGCTTTGTTGAAGCGGTGATACGTCTTTGCGCTAATTGTTGAAACAAAGGCACACAGGCAGACGTAAAAGGGTTATATTCACAGGAGGATGACCATGTTCAACAGACGCGGATTTATGTTTGCAAGCGTAGCAATGATTTCAGGGGGTGCAGCAGGCGCCCAAAACAACAGCTTCCCCTTTTCCCTGTCACCAGAGGAATGGCGCGGCCGCCTGACACCTGCGCAATATGCGGTGTTGCGCGATCACGCCACCGAAGAAGCCTATAGCAACCGGTTGCTTGGCGAACGCTCGCCCTTGTTGGAGGAAGACCGCGCAGGCACCTATAATTGTGCGGGCTGCGGGCAAGGGCTGTACCGGTCTGAAACCAAATATGACAGCCGCACCGGCTGGCCCAGTTTCTGGGATGTGATTGACGGCGCGACCGGCACACAGGAAGACCGGACCTTGTTTTTCATGGTCCGCACCGAAGAGCATTGCAGCAACTGCGGCGGGCATCTGGGCCATATCTTTGATGATGGTCCCGCGCCCACTGGCAAACGGCATTGCATCAACGGGCTTGCCATGACATTTACCCCCGACGATACCGGAGTGGTTGAAGGATTGCCTGTAAGTGCATAATATATTTAAGAAAATAATGGGCGCCCTTAACCCTGACTCCGGGGCGCCCAAACCTGCGATACCCGATGGACGCCATGCCCTTGCCGCACTTCTGGTGCGTGCGGCCCGCGCAAGCGAGGTGTATGACGACCGCCAGATCGCGCAGATCGATGCAATTCTTGCACGCCGTTTCGACCTGCCCGTGCCAGATGCAGACAAATTACGCCTGAGCGCCGCAGACTATGAACAACGCGCCGGTGACACTGTTCACCTGACCCGCGCCATCAAGGAGATCGTGCCGCTGGATGAACGCCCAAGCCTGCTGGAAGATCTGTGGTGCGTTATTCTGGCCGATGGTGGCAGGCATGAAAATGAAGACGGGTTAATGCGGCTTGTGTCCAACCTGCTTGGGTTGGCCGACCGCGAGTCTGCATTTGCGCGCCAAAAGGTGATGGCGCGCAATGCTGGCATTCACACCGCTTAGAGCATATCACGTTCATTCGCATTCACGAGACATGCTCTAACTTATTGATCTCGCATGTTCGAGAAGCTCAAAACCGGTTCCCACTTTTGAGCAACATGCTCTAAAGCCCCTTGGCGCGGTAGCTGGCCGCAACCCGTTCAATCGCCACGATAAAGGCTGCGGTGCGCAAATCCTTCACATCGGGGCGTTCGCGCCAGACCTTGGAAATCGACTGATACGCGGTGCGCATTGTGTCATCCAGCCCCGAACGCACCAGTTGCAGTTCATCTGCGCCCTGCAAATAGCGGCGCTTGAAATCAGGCGCCAGTTCCCACCCCAGTTGCTTGTCCGACGACAGGCGTTCCAGTTCCTGAACCAGCAGCAGCGCATGCGCTTCTTCATTGCGGCGTTGCATCCGGCCAAAGCGGATATGGCTAAGGTTCTTGACCCATTCGAAATAGGACACTGTCACACCACCGGCATTGGCATAAAGGTCCGGTATGATGACAATTTCCTTTTCGCGCAGGATTTCATCGGCCCCTGCGGTAATCGGGCCATTTGCTGCCTCGATGATCAGCGGGGCCTGAATGCGATCTGCATTGTTGATATTGATCACCCCTTCCAGCGCGGCGGGTATCAGAATGTCACATTCCGCTTCCAGCACAGATGCGCCATCGGCAATATACTCGCCCCCGTCAAACCCCTTGACGCCGCCGGTCTGGACAATCCAGTCGCGCAGGGCATCAGGGTCCAGCCCCGACGGGTTCACAATGGCCCCGTCACGTTCGATAACCCCCGTGATCACTGAATCATCTTCTTCGCGCAGGAACTTCGCGGCGTGGTACCCCACATTGCCCAGTCCCTGCACGATGATCCGCTTGCCTGACAAACTGCCTTTCAGGCCCGTCACCTTCACATCCTCGGGGTGGCGGAAAAACTCGCGCAGCGCGTATTGCACCCCGCGGCCCGTCGCCTCGACCCGGCCCTTGATGCCGCCTGCATTCAACGGCTTGCCGGTCACGCAGGCGCGCGCGTTGATGTCGGTGGTGTTCATGCGGGCATACTGGTCGGCAATCCATGCCATTTCACGCTCGCCCGTGCCCATATCGGGCGCGGGCACGTTTTGCGCGGGGTGAATCAGATCGCGCTTGGCCAGTTCATAGGCAAAGCGACGGGTAATCTGTTCCAGTTCGTGTTCTTCATATTTGCGCGGGTCGATGCACAACCCGCCCTTCGCCCCGCCAAAGGGTGTTTCGACCAGCGCACATTTATACGTCATCAGCGCGGCCAGTGCTTCCACCTCGTTCTGATCGACTTCGGGCGCATAGCGGATACCGCCCTTTACAGGTTCCATATGCTCGGAATGCACAGCGCGATACCCGACAAAGGTTTCCATCTTGCCGCGCAGCCGCACCCCGAAACGCACGGTATAGGTAGAGTTGCAAATCTGGATTTTCTCAGCCAGTCCGGGCGGCAGGTCCAGATGCGCTACCGCACGACGGAACATCAAATCCACATTCTCGCGAAAGCCCGGTTCCTTGACATCCAGCATGGTCATCTCTCCTTGATCTGCGCAGAATGACTGCGCCGGTTCGTGGTTTGCCAAGGATAACAGGTTAAAATGTTTAAGGAATACGAAACGCCGGAAAAATGCGGAAAAAACAGGCATTCTGGAAATGCAATTCCGCAGTCAGACACCCACAGATTTGCGCACCATGTCCCAGTATATGTCTTCGACACGCGCCAGGCTTAGCCTGCCCCCTTCGCGATACCATGTGTTCACCCCCGTCAGCATTGCGATCACCGCGAAGGTGGCCAGCTTGGTATCGGGCAATTCAAACACACCAGCCTCGCGCCCGCGTTCCAGCACATCATGAAGGCGCGCTTCATAGCTGCGCCGCATTGCCTCGATCCGGGAAAAATTGTCACCCTCAAGGTTGCGCAATTCCATATAGGCAATAAAAACCGCATCGCTTCGTGCGTTGTGAAACCGGATATGGAAACGCGTGAACTGCTCCAGCGCGGCCAGCGGGTCGGCGCATTCGGACAGGGCCGCATGCGAGGCCAGCAGTTCCGCCAGATGGTCATGCATCATATCATACAGCAGGCTTTGCTTGTCGGGCGTATACAGATACAGCGCGCCCGCCTGCACGCCCACTTCGGCTGCGATCTGGCGCATCGACACCGCTGCATACCCGTGGCGCGCAAACAGACGCTGCGCCGCAGAACGAATGCGCGGTCCGGTCACTTCGGCAGAGGAGTTCTTTTTGCGGGCCATCGCCTGCTTTTTGGCCCCAAATCCCGCCAAAGTGCAAGCGCAACAATTCCCCCACCCGACGAAGCCCCTGTCTGGCCCCGCAGCAAGCCCTTGCACCCACGCCAGAACTGGCGCATTCTACGATGGGGAATTTACTGGGCAAATTATGGTTATTTCGTTGCTTCAGCGCAAATGCGGAAACGGTATTATGCTGGCCATCACAACGGCGCTGCTTGCCTGCACTGCGGGGCCGGATATGCCCCCGCGCAACGCTGCCACGAATGCCGCTGCCCCCTCGCTTTTGCCCATATCGCATGTTTTGCGCCAGACTGTTGACGGGCCGAATACGGCGCTTCTGACCGACACATCCGCAGATGCGCGCGCTGATGCGCTGCGTGCGCGCGCGGCACGCCTGCGCGGGCCGGTCATTTCCGGAACAGACAGCGACAGCATGCGCGCATCCGGTGCCGCGCTGCGGTGATATGATTGGGCCATTGCCCGCCACGCACGGTCCCTATGCGGTTGAAATAGGTGATGCTGGCCTGAAGATGACGTTTGCGCTTGGAGATAGCCCGCGCCATCGGTGGGCCGGGGTCTGCCGATCGACGTTATAGGAATGCAGTTTATGCAGGCTTCATACTCCCAAAATCACAAGCTTGGACTGCCATCAGCCAAATCGGCAGGCCGCGGGACGGCCAGACCTATGGCGTGGGCCACCTTCGGCCTTTGCTCCGCGCCTTGGGGCATCCCCTTCAGGCGACAAATAACCAGCCTTAGGATTCCCCTTGATGTGTCGCCCTTACAGCCCGCGCATACAGAAAAAGGGGACGCGAACGCCCCCTTCATCAATTTCCAGTATCAGATGCGCCCGCGCTTATTGCGGGGACAGACCGCGCATCCGCTCGCCCCGGCGGCGCAGCAATTCCACCACCGTCAGCAGGGCAATCGACACCATGACCAGAATGGTCGCCACTGCCAGAATTGTCGGGCTGATATCTTCGCGAATGCCGGACCACATTTCGCGCGGGATGGTGCGTTGCTCAACACCGGCCACAAACAGCACCACGACGATTTCATCAAACGAGGTGATGAACGCAAACAACGCGCCTGAAATCACACCGGGCAGGATAAGCGGCATCGTAATCTTGAAAAACGTCCGTGTGGGTGACGCCCCAAGATTTGCCGCAGCGCGTGTCAGCGAATGGTCAAAGCCCACCAATGTGGCAGTCACGGTGATCACCACAAAAGGCGTGCCAAGGGCCGCATGCGCCAGCACAACCCCCAGATAGGTTTGCGCGAGATTTATGCTGGAGAAGAAAAAGAACATTCCCGCAGCCGAAATGATCAGCGGCACAATCATCGGCGAAATCAGAATGCCCATGATCAGCCCTTTTGCGGGCATTTCAGACCGCGACAGCCCAAGGGCCGCCAACGTGCCCAGAAAGGTCGACACCAGCATCGCCGCGATCCCGATCCCGAAGGAGTTGCGAATTGACCGCTTCCAGCTGTCAGACGCCAAGAAGTCCTGATACCAGCGCAGACTGTATCCATCGGGGTTCAATGTCAGCATTTCGCGCGTGAACGTGAAATAGGGCAGCGCATTGAAACTTAGCGGGATCATGATCAGGATCGGCGCCAGCAGAAAGAAGAAAATGGCAAAGCAGATCACCCGAAAGGCATAATGCCAGATCTTATCCTTGGCGGTGTAATAGGCGGGAAGTGCCATCTCTATGCCCCTTTACCCAAATTTCAGGCTGTCAGCGCCGACAAGCCGGTTATACAGCCAATACAGCACCAGAACGCCCACCAGCAGCATTGTTCCAAGCGCGGCCGCCAGGCCCCAGTTCAGGGATTGCTGGATATGGCGTGCAATTTCATTGGAAATCATCCGCCCTGACTGGCCGCCCACAAGCGCGGGCGTGATGTAATACCCGATAGAGATGATGAACACCAACACCCCCCCGGCCCCGATACCGGGCAATGTTTGCGGGAAATACACGCGGCGGAAGGCCGTCCATGGCGTGGCCCCAAGGCTTTTGGCGGCACGGGTGTAACTGACAGGTATGGTGCGCATCACGGAATATAGCGGCAACACCATAAACGGCAGCAAAATATGCGTCATCGCTATGATTGTGCCGGTCTGGTTATAGATCATACTTATTCGGTTACCGTCCGATATTAACCCTATATTGACCAGTAATTCGTTTATGACGCCTTGTTGTTGCAACAGCACAATCCACGCCGATGTTCGCACCAGAAGCGATGTCCAGAAGGGCAACAGCACCGCGATCATCAGCAAATTGGCGTAGCGCATCGGCATATTCGCAAGGAAATAGGCAATCGGGAAACCAAGCGCGAACGTCATGAAGGTAATGGCAAGGCTCAGCGCGAGCGTTCGCCCGAACAGCGAGACGTAGATCTGCCGGTTCTCTGGCCGTTTGACGATATTTCCTGCCTCGTCATATTCGCGGTCGGTTGCCGCAATATAATAGGACAGCGTCAGCGGGCGCCCTTCGCGCTTGATGATGCGCCACAATTCCGGCTGCCCCCACAAACGATGCGCGTCCATGAACGCGTCGGAATAAGGGGCATCAAAATTCTGCACTGCACGCGATGTGCGCGAAATCGCACTGCGCGCGGCACTAAGTTCGTAGTTCAGTCGAATTCCAAGCGGACCGATCGTCTGCTCGCGGCGCGGGCGATCAAGGTCCTCTATCATATCGGCATGAAGGGCTGCGAAAACAGCCTCATTCGGCACGCCCTGGCCGTCCCAGGTATCGAGCGCCTGAAGCGTGCGGGGCAATGCATTTACGATCTGCGGGTTGTCGACGGACCGCCACATCATCTGCGCAATGGGAAAGGCAAAGAAGATCAGGATAAACGCAAGCAGCGGTCCCACCAGTGCCAACGCGGTCAGCTTGCGGCGGCGGTTCGCGCGCTCCAGCGCCTTGCGCAATGGCGTGCCATCTGCGGTGAACAGTTTTTCACGTTTGGGGGGCGCAGCTTGGGTCGCATCGGCCTGAGACATAGGTAAATTCCTTGCAGCATAGGCAGGACGCCGGTCAGACAATCAGAGTATCGGGCGCGCGATTGCGCGCGCCCGAAATCGTCAGGGACGCAGGATTATTGCAGCATCCAGTTTGCAAACCGCTCGCGCAGCTCGTCGCCGTAATCGACCCAGAAGTCGTTATCCAGAATGATTGGGGCGAAATAGTTTTCAGGGGCAGTTGGCATGTGTTGATTCATGTCAATTCCCAGATCGGCGTGATCACCAACAAGAGCGGCTGATGATGCGCGTGCTGGACCATATGGAATGTATTTGGCCTGGTCAGCTAACCGCTGGGTATCCGTCGCAAAATACAGGTAGTCCATCACGACATCAAGGTTCGGGCCATCTGCGGGCACAACCCAACCATCCCATTCGACAATTTGACCATCATAGACGATCCTGGCATCCATGCCTTCTACTTCGATCGCCTCAAACATACGACCGTTATAGCCGGTGGCAAAGGCCACTTCGCCATCTGCCAGAAGCTGTGGTGCCTGCGCACCTTCTGTCCAGAAGATGATGTGGTCCTTGATCGTATCCAGTTTCGCAAAGGCACGGTCCACACCTTCAGGGGTGCTGAGCACATCATAGATATCATCGGGGTCTACCCCATCGGCGTAAAGCGCCCATTCCAGATTTGTGCCTGGCCGGTCTTGCAGCGCGCGCCGACCGGGGAAGTTCTCCACATCGAACAGATCCATAATCGTTTCTGGCTGCGCGTCGTCAGGAAAAGCACCCGGGCGGACAGTCAAAATGGTCGAATACACAATTTGCGGAATGAAACATTCCCCAAGGCTGCCGGGCAGGAAATCCTCGCTAGCAGGTGTCCCATCGGGGGCTGCGGCCAGCATTTCATCATGATCGATCTGCATGATGATGCCTTCGTCACAGGCAAGCTGTGCATCCGATGGCAGCATGTCGACCAGATCCCACGTCACGTTCCCTGCCTGGGACTGGGCGCGCAGACCGGCCAGCGCATTGGCCGACCCGTCGTCATTGTTGATGGTTACATGCGGGTTCGCTTCCATGAACGGCTCATGATAGGCGCGTTGCTGGCTGGTGGTGTAGGCACCGCCCCATGATACGATGGTCAGCGAAACCGGGTCTTGCGCGGCTGCGCTGAGTGCCAGAACACTGACAGCGGCACTTAGACCAAACAGTTTTGTAGTCGATGACATAGATAACCTCCTAGGTTAGTTAATCGCGCCAGAGTTGATCTGGCGCTTTGCAAGCTGTCCCGTCCCCGGTCCATGCAATTCTTGGCCGCGCGCCCCGCCCTAGGCGTGGTCGAGCGCGCGACAATCTGTCGGCATCCAGCCGATTTCTATCATGTCACCCGGCTTGTGGCGCACCTGATCCGGCGCGTTGCGGGTTTTCATGATGAAATTCTCATTTCCGGCCACTTTCAGGCGCGTGCGGAACACATCGCCCATATAGATGAACTCCATCACCTCGGCCTTGATTGTGTGGGCATCGTCATCCAGCCTGCTTTTGTTGGCCTCGACCCGTTCGGGACGAATGGAAACAGTTGTGCGTTCCCCAACTTTTTGCACATTGACTGGCTTGGCATCGATCACTTCGCCACCGTCAAGTTCAACAATACAGGTTTCGCCCTTAATCTCTTTGACAACGCCGTCCAACGTATTGTTTTCACCGATGAACTGCGCAACGAAGCTGTTGCACGGAGCTTCATAAAGCACATCAGGCGGGTCAAGCTGCTGGATACGCCCGTCATCAAACACGGCGACATTGTCGGACATTGTCAACGCTTCGGTCTGGTCATGCGTGACATAGACTGTCGTAATGCCCAGATCATGCGCCAGGCGGGTGATTTCAAACTGCATATGTTCGCGCAACTGTTTGTCCAGCGCGCCCAGCGGTTCGTCCATCAACACCAGTTCGGGTTCAAACACCAGTGCGCGGGCAAGTGCAATACGCTGTTGCTGGCCGCCAGAAAGCTGGGCTGGCCTGCGGTTGGCAAATGCCCCCATCTGCACCATGTCCAGCGCGCGCATAATTTTCTTTTCCCGGTCAGATTTGCCAAGCCCCCGCACTTCAAGCGGAAAGGACAGGTTTTCCCCGACGGTCATGTGCGGAAACAAGGCGTAGTTCTGAAACACCATCCCGATGCCGCGTTTATGCGGGGGCACCGAATTGATCGGCCGCCCGTCCAGCAGGATTTCGCCATGTGTTGCAGTTTCGAACCCTGCCAGCATCATAAGGCAGGTTGTTTTGCCCGACCCGGACGGGCCGAGCATGGTTAAAAACTCTCCCCTGGCGACCGAAAGGTTCAGGTCTTTGACCACCAGTGTTTCGCCATCATAGCTTTTCTGGACGCCATCAAATACGACAAATCCGTCGCGCTTTTCAGGTGCGCTCACGCTGATCTCCCCGTGTGTCGGCGGTATTCCGCTCTTTTCATGACACCAGTAAAACCAACGGCACCCCACATTGCAACCAGTAACTAAGAATATACCGGAATATCATTTAATTCAGTAGTATTTCCGGTAAAGTTGCTCAAAAACAGTCACAAAGGCTGCAAAAAGCATAGCTGTTCGACAATTCAACTGCGGGCCTGGCGCGCGCATATACGGTTCATGGACCGGTGCCGGTCTGGAAAAACACCAAAAGTTTGGAAAAATGGTGCGGTCGAGAAGACTCGAACTTCCACGGGAGTTACCCCACAGCGACCTCAACGCTGCGCGTCTACCAATTCCGCCACGACCGCACATGACTTGGTTGCGGCGTCATACTCGGTCACTTGGCGCTTGTGAAGGGGAAAAACGCGCGGATTTCGCGAAAGCAACATCATCGTCACGCCCGCCCGCAGGTTAAGGGCGCGCAAGTGACTGCGCGCCCTTAACATGTTGGCAATTCACGACGTGCAAGATCACTGCTGCGGGATGGCAAAGACCGGCAACGTCGCGGGTGCGGCGGGTGCCGCTTGTTGCGGGGTCTGGCCGAATACCGCGTCGCGCAACAGGCTGTCACGTTCGGGCTGCATGGGCGCAAAGACCGCGCGTTTTGCCGGATCAAACCCCAACTCGAACCACGCCAGCGCCAGATCATCACGCCTGGTCGCGCCAAACCCCTGAACCAGATGGTGGCCCATCAACTCGCCATAGGCGCGTTCTCCCAAAGTGGTCAGCAGCAACGCCGCACCAACGGCCACATCCATATTATCCTGACGATACCCCACGGCCAGACAAATGCGCGCTGTGTCAGTCAGCTGTTGCGGGCTCATGCCGGTTTGCAAAACGAATGCGCTGACAGATTGCATCACCTCGTCTTGGGGCTGGACCGACAGCGCCGAGACAAAAGGTTGCAGCGAAGGTGCAAATGCCATGCATTGCTCTGTAATCTGCGCTGCACTTACCCCCTGCACCTGCGCGATCAGTTCCTCGCCATCTGCCATGGCATAGGTGCGCGCAAGGCAGAACTGTTCATTCAGAACCTGTGACGCGTCGGTCATGGTGTCACGCGTGGCAAAGCCACCGTTGGCATTGGTCAGCAGGTTCACACGGTCACAATGCGACGCAAGCGACCGTTCAGCCGGAGCACCACCCCCAAAGAAATTGGGAATCGCGGGTGCAGCGGCGATTGTGGCACCAACATCAGAACCCGCATCAGGGTTGCGCGCGGCCGGCTGCGCCGATGGCACGGACAGCGCGACGTCAGTTGTGGGCGATGGCGCGGCGGGGACCGCCGGCTGGGCCGCGGCCACAGTCACCGGCTGTTGGGGCGCGCCCAACTCGCATGTGCCCCGCGTGCAGGTGAACATGGCAGGTGTCACATTGAATGCCTGAAAATCGTTGCGCACATAGCCTTCGGGCGTCGATACGAACACTTGCACCGTGCAGGCCTGCGCGCTGCACCAGAACGCACTGCCCGTTACCGATGTGTCCAGAATATAATCGGTGCGCCCGTCGCCATTCAGATCGGCAAGCTGGATGAACCCTGCCCGCTGGACAAGCTGCGCAGCACTTGGGTCGGACGAGGCCGCGATTTCATCCACCGCGCTGGCCACCGCTGCTGGCAGCCCGTAATTTCCTGCACTTTGCGCAGGGCTGCGGCCCGACATCTCGTCGCGCACCACCAGCACCAGACCACGCAGCCCTTGCGGATGGCTGGACACGGTTTGCGCGACCTGTGGCCCGCCGGAAATGGCGCGTTGATGGGCCGTCAGCAAAATGTTTCGCTCAAATTCTGACAACTGCCCGGTGCCTGCGAAGCCCAGAAACGCCTGATATTCCGAAATCCCTGCACGCGATCTTGGCCCGATGGCACCGTCGGGCGTGCCCACATTCCAGCCAAAATGGTTCAGCGCAGTCTGCACGGACCGGTTCTGTTCGCGTTGCACATTGCTGACGGCGGGGCGCGGTGCGGTGCGCTGACGAACCTGCGGCTGCGCCCGCTGCGCGCGGTTGCGCTGGTCATTGGCGATCGCGCCGCCAATGATGCCCCCGATAATTCCCCCGACAATTCCTTCTTGCGCTTGCGCCTGATCGACAGGGAACGCCGCAGCGCTGATAGACAGCGCAGCTATTAGACTATATCTGGCAAACATCAGAATACTCCTGCTGAAATAACATGTCCTCACATTAGCGTGAGTTTTCGCACAGGCCCATCATTTTTTTGCTCGAATGCAAGAGGACCGCATGACCACCGCCCCCGTCGAATGGCGCACCCTGCCCGGATTGTCGGATTACACCCAGACCCTGCGCGCCATGGAAGACCGCGTCGCGCGCATTGCCGCCGGTGACGCCACTGAGGCGATATGGCTGCTGGAACACCCGCCCCTGTATACCGCAGGCACCAGCGCACGCCCCGAGGACCTGACCGCCCCCGACAGGTTTCCGGTGTTCAATGCGGGGCGCGGCGGACAATATACCTACCATGGCCCCGGCCAGCGTGTCGCCTATGCGATGCTGGACCTGAACCGGCGCGGCCGCGACGTGCGGTGTTTTGTGCACCAGATGGAAGACTGGGTCATAGCCACGCTGGACCAGTTCGGCATTCGCGGCGAACGGCGCGCGGGCCGTGTGGGCGTCTGGGTCATGCGCCCCGACAAGGCCCCCAACCCCGACGGCACCGTGCGCGAAGACAAGGTTGCGGCCATCGGGATCAAACTGCGCCGCTGGGTCAGCTTTCACGGGCTGTCCATCAATGTTGAACCCGACCTTGGGCATTTCGACGGAATCATCCCCTGCGGAATCAGGGAACACGGTGTCACATCGCTGGTCGATCTTGGGCTGCCGGTCACGCTGGAAGATGTCGATCTGGCGCTGCAACGGGCATTTGGGCAGGTCTTTGGCGACACACCGCCAGACTGCGCTTGATTCGCCGCGTCAACATGTCACAGGCCCTTTGATCCAGATCAAAAAAACCCGCATTTGCGACATATTGACGTTGCCGAAACGCATGTCACATTCTAGAACCATGATATAGCGCCTGTGCGAAAACAGACATCTCTGAGCACGCAGGACGGACGACGCGCGGGCGGGAAAGCCACCCGTTTACGAAGGAAAGCAGTCGCGAACAACGCGACAGGAACCGGGAACTGGAGTAGCCAATGGCCGACGCAGCCACCCATGATCACGGGCACGAAGACACCCGCGGGTTCTTCACCCGCTGGTTCATGTCCACGAATCATAAAGATATCGGGATCTTGTATCTTTTTACCGCCGGTATAGTCGGCTTCATCGCAGTCGCATTCTCGATCTATATGCGACTGGAACTGATGGAACCCGGCGTTCAGTATATGTGCATGGAAGGTGCCAGCTTCACCGCACAGGATGAATGCACGCCCAACGGCCATATCTGGAACGTGCTGGTCACAGCGCACGGCATCCTGATGATGTTCTTCGTGCTGATCCCGGCGCTGTTCGGTGGTTTTGGCAACTACTTCATGCCGCTGCATATCGGTGCGCCCGACATGGCGTTCCCGCGCCTTAACAACCTGTCCTACTGGCTGTTCGTTGCGGGTTCGGCACTGGCCGTCGCATCAGTTCTGTCGCCGGGCGGAAATGGCCAGCTTGGGTCGGGCGTCGGCTGGGTTCTGTACCCGCCGCTTTCCACCAATGAAGCGGGCTATTCCATGGACCTTGCGATTTTCGCAGTCCATGTGTCGGGCGCATCCTCCATTCTGGGGGCCATCAATATTATCACCACATTCCTGAACATGCGCGCACCGGGCATGACCCTGTTCAAAGTGCCGCTGTTTGCCTGGTCGATCTTCATCACCGCATGGATGATCCTGCTGGCGCTGCCGGTTCTGGCAGGTGCGATCACGATGCTGCTGACAGACCGGAATTTCGGCACCACCTTCTTTGATCCCGCAGGTGGCGGCGATCCGATCCTGTATCAGCACATCCTGTGGTTCTTTGGTCACCCGGAAGTGTATATCATTATCATTCCCGGCTTCGGCATCATCAGCCATGTGATTGCGACCTTCTCGCGCAAGCCCATCTTTGGTTATATGCCCATGGTCTGGGCGATGATCGCGATTGCGGTTCTGGGCTTCATCGTCTGGGCACACCACATGTATACGGTGGGCATGTCGCTGACGCAGCAGACCTATTTCATGATGGCAACCATGGTGATCGCGGTGCCTACCGGCATCAAGATCTTCAGTTGGATCGCAACTATGTGGCGCGGGTCGGTGTCGTTTGAAACGCCCATGCTATGGGCGTTCGGGTTCCTGTTCCTGTTCACTGTGGGCGGGGTTACAGGTCTGGTTCTGTCACAGGCCCCCATCGACCGCATCTATCACGATACCTATTATGTGGTGGCGCATTTCCATTATGTGATGTCACTGGGGGCGGTGTTCGCATTGTTCGCAGGGATCTACTTCTGGATGGGCAAAATGTCGGGGCGGCAATACCCCGAATGGGCAGGCAAGCTGCATTTCTGGGCCATGTTCATCGGTGCCAACATCACCTTCTTCCCGCAGCACTTTCTGGGCCGTCAGGGTATGCCGCGCCGCTATATCGATTACCCTGAAGCCTATGCGCTGTGGAACTACATCAGCTCCATCGGGGCGTTCATCAGCTTTGCATCCTTCCTGTTCTTCATCGGCATCGTGTTCTACACGCTGAAATTCGGCCGCCGCGTGACGGAAAAGAACTACTGGAACGAGCATGCGGACACGCTGGAATGGACCCTGCCCTCGCCCCCGCCCGAGCACACGTTCGAGCAGCTTCCCAAGCGCGAGGACTGGGACAGAGCGCCCTCGCATTGACAGCACGAAGCAAGGCATAAGCAATGCCAGCATCATGGACGATAACACCAAAGGCCCCGGGCACTCCGCCCGGGGCCTTTGCGTTGGCCACCGCAGCAGGTGCTGAATACCAGCTTCACCTGCGGCCAAATATTTCCATGGGCAACCGTGGCTTTGTCCGTGTCATCGGGCTAAGCGCGTTTTTCCTTGCTTTGCCGTTGATCGGTGTTCTGGGCACACCGGTTCTGTGGGGGTTATTGCCGTTTCTGGGCGTGGCGCTTTGGGCCTTGTGGTATGCGCTGATGCGCAACCGCACCGATCGCGAGTCGTTGCAAGAAACCTTGCGCCTGACGCGCGACGAAATCGAACTGACCCATATCACGCCCCGCCAGCCCCCGCAGCACTGGCAGGCCAACCCGTTCTGGGTGCAAATTTCGCTGAGGGAAAAGGGCGGTCCGGTCGAGAATTACCTGACCCTGCGCGGTGGCGGGCGCGAAGTGGAACTTGGGCGGTTCCTAAGCCCCGAAGAACGCGCAACGCTGCATGATGACCTGTCGCGCGCCCTACGCCACTTGCGATAGGGCAATTCCGATCAATCGGGCCGGGCCGTTTGGGTAGTATTGGCCTTTTGCTGCCCTTCACACTTGAACAAAGCCCGCGCCAGCGGTGGGCCGGGGTCTGCCGGTCCGACGCCAGTGAAGTTCACTTTATGCAGGCGGCATACTCCTGACTTCTAAGGATTGAATCACCATCAGCGAAATCGGCAGGCCGCGGGACGGCCCACCGATGGCGCGGCGGCCTGCGGCCTTGATTCCGCGCCTTGGGAAGCTCCCCAATGGCCGCTTCAGGCCAGAAAATCCGAACGAAAGCACCATAGGTGCGGGACAAAACACTGTCGGACCTACCAAACAGCAAGCATCAAATCCTACCGACGCGCGGCGATAATCCCGTCGGCCACGGCGGTCGCGCGCATCCGGTCTTGCGCGCATTCGGGCCCCTGCCCCCATGGCCTGAACCGCAGGCGAAAAGCTTGCAGGCGCTTGTCGGGTGCAGCATCAGGGTAGCCGATCGCATCAAGACTGTCGCGCAACGGGCGGTCCTGCCCCAACCCTTCGGGCCAAAGCGCCAGTCCTTGCAGCGCCAGTCTGCGCCAGTCAAACCGCGCGCCGGGGTCTTCCTTGCGGTCCGGGGCCATATCCGAATGCGCAATCACATTCACAGGGGGAATGTCCCACCGTGCAAGTATTTGGCGCAACAGGGCTTCCAACGCAGTCATTTGCACATGTGAAAACGGCCTGTCGCCACGATTGGCCAATTCAACCCCGAGAGAGCGCGAATTGACATCAGGCATCCCACACCACTGACCGGCCCCTGCATGCCATGCGCGCTGGTCTTCAGCCACCAATTGAAACAACGCGCCCTGCGGCGAAATCAGGTAATGGGCCGACACTTCGAACGCGGGATCACACAGACGCTGCAACGCGGCCTGCGTGGTTTTCATGCCGGTATAATGCAGCACAACCAGTTCAGGTTGCAACCCACCGCGCCGGGGCCCGAAATTCGGCGAGGGGTGCCACTCTGACGCCATCTGAACCTATTGACGCGCGCGCACAGACGTTGCGGCCTGACGGAATGGCGTCGGGTCCCACCAGCACGCAAAACCATCCCCATCGGGGTCCATATGGTTGGGGTCGCGTTCCGGCCCGCCTGCCATCAGAAATGCATCCTGCGCCAGATCCTGCGTTGCGAATTGCGAACAGGCCGCTTCCCAGCGTTGCCAGCGCAGCGGGTGGCGGCGGGTATAGCGCTGCTCGCCGACATTGTGGCGTGTGGACAGGGCATAGACAAACAGGTTTGGCCCGTCGCCGGTGCCGATTTCATCCTGACTGACGCGCACCTGCGGAACATGATCGCGGGTCACAACGCGGTTTTGCTGCGGCGTGCCAAAGGGTTGCGGGGTAAATTGCTGGTCACTGACGCCCACGCTGCCGCTGGCAGGTGCCTGCGTTTGCGTTTGGGTTTGGGGCGCCGCGCTGGCGGTTTCAAACTGGCCCGTGGGCTGTTGCTGGCCTTGCGTTGCAGGCACAGGCTGACCACCGCGCAGCGCCGCGACCGCTTCGGCACCAATGGTGTCGCCCGTGCGCGTTTGCTGGGGGGTGGATTGTTGCTGCGATGCAAATTGCGGGCCAGCGCCCTGCCCTTGCGCGGCCTGTTGCCGCCGGATGCGTGACAGTTCTTCCTGCGCACGCATGTATTGCGCATAATCGCTGAAACCGACACCACGGCCAGTCGCGTCAACCACGTTGGAATAAGGTGGTGCCGTGTCACACGCAGCAAGCGTGATCAGCGCGGCCAGTGCCACAACGGGAGCAAGGGAAATTCGTGTCACGTTATTTGTGCCTCGGACAGTTTTGCCAGAACTTACCACCATTTCGCAGGTTTGGAAACAAATCCGGCGGCCCCCTCAAGAACATGTGCGGTCTTCAGCAACTCGCCTTCTTCCCAGGGGCGGCCAATCAACTGCAACCCCAGCGGCAGGCCCTGCGCATCCAGCCCGGCAGGCAGGGCAATGCCCGGCAGACCGGCCAGATTGACCGTGACCGTGAACACGTCATTCAGATACATCTGCACGGGGTCGGCATTGGCCATTTCGCCCAAGCCAAACGCGGCGGACGGGGTTGCGGGGGTCAGAATGGCGTCGATACCATCGGCAAACACCGTGTCGAAATCGCGTTTGATCAGGCTGCGCACCTTGCGCGCGCGGTTATAATACGCGTCATAAAACCCCGCCGACAGCACATAGGTGCCTATCATCACGCGGCGCTGCACTTCGGCCCCGAACCCTTCGGCGCGGGTTTTCTCATACATCTGGGTAATGCCGTCGCCTGCCGCCAGTTTCGCGCGGTGGCCGTAACGCACCCCGTCATACCGCGCCAGATTGCTGGACGCTTCGGCAGGGGCAATAACATAATAGGCAGGCAGCGCGTATTTCGTATGCGGCAGCGAGATATCAACGATTTCGGCGCCTGCATCACGCAGCATATCGGCCCCTTTGGACCAAAGCGCTGCAATTTCGGCGGGCATGCCGTCGATCTGGTATTCGCGCGGGATGCCGATTTTCTTGCCGCGAATATCACCTGTCAGCATTGCCTCAAAGTCCGGCACTGGCAGGTCTGCGCTGGTCGAATCCTTGGCATCATGGCCGCACATTGCCTGTAGCATGATGGCCGCATCGCGCACGGTTTTTGTCATCGGTCCCGCCTGATCCAGGCTGGACGCAAAGGCCACAATCCCCCAGCGCGAACAACGCCCATAGGTGGGTTTAATCCCCACAGTGCCGGTAAATGCGGCAGGCTGCCTGATGGACCCGCCCGTGTCCGTGCCGGTGGCTGCAAGGCACAGATCCGCCGCGACCGCTGCCGCCGACCCGCCCGATGAGCCCCCCGGTGTCAGGTCGCGATCATCTGTTTTCCACGGGTTGATCACATTGCCATAGACAGAGGTTTCATTGCTGGACCCCATGGCAAATTCATCCATGTTCAGCTTGCCCAGCATGACCGCGCCCGCATCACGCAACTGCGCCGAAACGGTCGATTCGTATTCGGGGCGAAAGCCGTTCAGAATGCCGCTGGCCGCCTGTGACGCCACGCCTTCGGTGCAGAACAGATCCTTGATGCCCACGGGAATGCCGCACATTGCCGGTGCATCACCTTGCTGAATGCGCGCATCCGCCGCCTTCGCGCGCTCCAGCGCCAGATCGGGGGTTTTATGCACAAAGGCGTTTAAGGCGTCGGCACCGTCGATGGCGCGCAGGCAGGCTTCGGTCAGATCAACCGATGTTACGTCACCTGCACGCAACCGGTCGCGCGCGTCAGCAAGCGTCAATTTGTTCAGATCGCTCATTCGACCACCTTCGGGACTGCAAAAAAACCTTCGCGCGCATCGGGGGCATTGGACAGGATGCGCGCCTGAACATCGCCATCTGTGACCACATCCGCGCGGCGTTTCAACCGCATCGGCGTCACCGACGTCATCGGCTCCACGCCATCCACGTCGACTTCGTTCAATTCTTCCATAAAGGTCAGAATACGCGACAGGTCCTGCGCCAGCGCGGGCAGGTTTTCATCAGGAACGGCAATGCGCGCCAGATGGGCGACCTTGCGCGCGGTTTCCAGATCGATTTCGGACATGATGGCTCCGGCTTGCACAGGGATACACGGGGGTTCATGCGCGGTTTAGCGGGATGGGCCGTGGGGTGCAAGCGGCGCGACATGGCAAGGCGATATTCACGCCCCGCCATGTCCTTTTCAGATCACGGGATCAGCTTCGAGATGATCAGATCAGCCGCCGCATCCGGTGTCATGCGGGTGGTGTCTATGCGGATTTCCGGCGCATCAGGGGCTTCATAGGGGGAATCGATCCCGGTAAAGTTTTTCAACTGCCCCGCGCGCGCTTTCGCATAAAGGCCCTTCACATCGCGTTTTTCGGCCTCTTCCAGGGGGGTATCCACGAACACTTCGACGAATTCGCCCGCAGGCAGCATGGACCGCACCATGTCACGTTCCGACCGGAAGGGCGAGATAAACGCCGTAATCACAATCAGCCCCGCATCGGCCATCAGCTTGGCCACTTCGCCCACACGGCGGATGTTTTCGACACGGTCCGCTTCGGTAAAGCCCAAATCCTTGTTCAGGCCATGGCGCACGTTATCCCCGTCCAGCAGGAAAGTATGCCGGTTCATACGCGCAAGTTTCTTTTCCACCAGATTGGCGATGGTCGATTTCCCCGACCCTGACAACCCCGTCATCCACAGAACCAGCGGCTTCTGGTTCTTCATGCTCGCATGATGTTCGCGCGACACATCCGTCGCCTGCCAATGGACATTCTGCGCGCGACGCAGCGCAAAATTCAGCAGCCCCGCGCCAACCGTGCGGTTGGTCATCTTGTCGATCAGGATGAACCCACCCAGATCGCGGCTTTGGGTATAGGGTTCAAAGGGGATTTCACGGTCTGTGGTCAGGGTTGCCACACCAATACCGTTCAGATCCAGCGTTTTGCAGGCCAGATGCTCCATCGAGTTGATGTTGATCTGGTATTTGGGCTGCGCGACAACGGCACTGACGGTCTGCGGCCCGATCTTCAGCCAATAGGCGCGACCGGGAACCATGTCTTCATCTTCCATCCAGATGATCGTCGCCTCGAACTGGTCCGCCACTTCGACGGGGTTCTGCGCCGCCGTAATGATCTGCCCGCGAGAGCAGTCAATCTCATCATTGAAGCAAAGCGTCACTGCCTGCCCCGCCACGGCCTTATCCAGATCACCGTCCATAGTGACAATGCGCGAAATCGTCGTTGTCTTGCCAGAAGGCAGCACCCGCACATCATCACCGACCTGCACATGTCCGGTGGCAATGGTGCCCGAAAAGCCGCGGAAATCCAGATTGGGGCGGTTCACCCATTGCACCGGCATACGAAACGGCTTCAACTGTTCCGCAGTCTGGTCCAACTCGACCGTTTCCAGATGGTCCAGCAACACAGGGCCGTCATACCAAGCGGTGTTGTCGCTGCGGGTGGTGATATTGTCGCCCGCAAGGCCGGAAATCGGCACAGGTGTGAATTCCGCAATACCGATGCTTGCGGCAAATTCGCGATACTCTGTCACAATCCGGTCGAATACAGCACGATCATAGTCGACAAGATCCATCTTGTTGACTGCAAGCACAATGTGGCGAATGCCGATCAGATGCGCCAGATAGCTGTGCCGGCGTGTCTGGGTCAGAATGCCCTTGCGCGCATCAATCAAAATTACGGCCAGATCGGCCGTAGACGCGCCCGTGATCATGTTGCGCGTATATTGTTCATGCCCCGGTGTGTCGGCGACGATGAATTTGCGCTTTTCAGTGGCAAAAAAACGATAGGCTACATCGATCGTGATGCCCTGTTCACGTTCTGCCGCCAGCCCGTCCACCAGCAGCGCGAAATCAATCGCCTCGCCTTGCGTGCCCACACGTTTGGAATCCGCTTCCAATATGGCAAGCTGGTCTTCGAAAATCATCTTGCTGTCATACAGCAACCGCCCGATCAGGGTCGATTTCCCATCATCCACGGACCCGCAGGTGATGAAGCGCAGCATGGTCTTGTGCTGATGCGTTTCCAGATATTTGTCGATATCTTCGGCAATCAGCACATCGGTCTTATAAATATCGGTCATTGCGTCATGCCCCTCAGAAATAGCCTTCTTGCTTCTTTTTTTCCATGCTCGCGGCCTGATCATGGTCGATCGCGCGGCCCTGGCGTTCGGATGTCGTGGTCAACAGCATTTCCTGAATAATCTCCGGCAGGGTTTTCGCACGGCTCTCGACCGCGCCGGTCAACGGGTAACAGCCCAGCGTGCGGAACCGGATCGACCGCATTTCCGGTTTTTCCCCGTCTGCAAACGCGAAGCGGTCATCATCGACCATCAACAGCAACCCGTCACGCATCACCGTCGGGCGTTCATCGGCATAATACAGCGGAACAATCTCGATATTTTCCAGATGTATATATTGCCAGATGTCCAACTCGGTCCAGTTGGACAGCGGAAACACACGCATCGATTCGCCCTTGTTCTTGCGCGCATTATAGGTGCGCCACAATTCGGGGCGCTGGTTCTTGGGGTCCCAGCGGTGGCTGGCGGTGCGGAAGCTGAAAATCCGTTCTTTCGCGCGGCTCTTTTCTTCATCGCGGCGCGCGCCACCAAAAGCTGCGTCAAATCCATGCAGGTCCAGCGCCTGTTTCAACCCTTCGGTTTTCCACATGTCAGTGTGCAACCCGCCATGCTCGAACGGGTTGATACCCTGACGCACTGCATCCGGGTTCTGATGCACAAGCAACTGCATACCAGCCATGCGCGCAGCCTTGTCGCGCAGGGCATACATGTCGCGGAATTTCCAGGTTGTGTCGACATGCAACAACGGAAATGGTGGCGGGGCCGGATAGAACGCCTTTTTCGCCAGATGCAGCATCACGGCACTGTCCTTGCCGACACTATACAACATGACGGGCTTCTCGGCCTGCGTGACCACCTCTCGCATGATGTGGATGGCTTCAGCCTCGAGGCGTTGAAGATGGGTCAGGTTGGTAACATGCATGGGCAATTTCTCTCGCTCTTGAGCCATGCATGAGGCATATCAGCCCCTGAGCGGAGCATCGCCTCCCATATGGGAGGTATGATATTCAGGTTCCATCCGCCAGATGGTTTCTGCGCGTGTCCGTCGTCACCGTCCGGATAAATTCGCGGTTCAGTGTCACGCCCGCGCTTCAAATAGCGATTGCAGGCATGTGCAAGAAACAAAATGGGTATACGCTTGTCCAAACACGCGAACGCATCGGGCGCGGCATCACATATTCCCGGCCCTGTGCCGCAGTCATTCATTCAGCGCCGTAACAACGCCAGCGCGATCGACGCCGGGGACATTGAAACCTGCATCTCCTTTATTTGCGCCATCACCAGGAACCGTTTGACCAGTTTGGCCATAGTCTCAGGTTCGGACAGGGCTTGCAGGTTAGACACATTGAACCGCCGCATGACCGCAGATTTCAGACGCACCACCTGTTGATCAACATCCAGCGCCCCGAATTCCTTTGGCAGGCCCAGCGCTGTTTCCATGGCCTTGCGCAGGGGCGCGTTGCCCAGAACCGCAAACCATCGCGCATTTTCCGACGAATACCCTTGCACAAGACCGGGCAATTCCCGCTGTAGGGTCATCGCCATACGCATGTCCTGATTCTGCTCGCCCACGGCGCGCTCAAAACTGCGGGTCTGGAACTGCGCGACAACACGATCGCGCAGATCATCGGGGGCTGCCACCGTGGCCCCCGCCACCAGAAACTGCATATCCTGCGACAGCGCCTTGTAGCGTTTATCCGTCAGGCGGTTTGATAACGCCCTGCGGTCGTCTACACCATCATCGATGATTTTGCGGATGAAGGCCGTGCTGTTTATGTCATCTTCCAGCCCGTAGGCAGACAGGATCACCCGAAAACTGCGCCGGTCCTTGACCAGCTCATCGGTGGACGTGATTGACGCAAAATTCTGACGGAAATGGTCCAGATCGTTCTTTAGTGCGGGAGAGGCTATAAAACTTGCCTCCTGCCGCGCGCGCGTCTTGTTCAGAAAAGCCCAGCCGGCAAGCCCCCCGATGGGAATGACCGGCTGAAAGCTCATTGCGGGGCCGAGGCAAACATCCTCGCCTCTCTCGGCAGCAAGGCACGCAACGCCTTCAATGCGGCATAGTATTCTTCGTCCATGACAGCATTGGTTGCATCCTCCAGCAGTTTCCGGCTGTCATTATCGGTAAAAACCTGACTGAGTTGCTCGATCGCCCGCAACAAGGGCTGGCGCGCATCTTGTGGCACGGCGTCGCCGGACAAAATCAGCTGCGCAAGGTAACATGTGCGTTTCACCGGCGTATTCGCCTGTTGTGGATGTATGGCATCGCGCAGGCGCAGAACATGTGCATTCGGGGTGCGCACAGACAGGCTGGCACGCCGGTCGCCATTTTCAATCACCGCACCATTCAGCAAGACACGTTCATGCGGGGCAAGCCGGATCACAAGATTTGTCATGCGCCCCCGGCCCTTCCTGCAAGACCCCGCATCACGGCCAGATTGATATCGACCAGCACATCTGCGCTATCCTTACCGTCCAGAACCTGATCAATGTGACGAAGTGAGAATTGCGCAAGCCCAAGAAGTTGCAGCCGCAAGATATCTGGTAGCTGGTTGCCAGGCGTCGCAAGGTCCATTGCGAGTTCGACCCAAAGTCTGCGGTTTTCATGCATCGCTTCGGCCAAGGCTGCAAAGTTGAAAGGTTGTGCCTTTATTGCAGTGCTCAGACGAGATGTGATTTTCGAGATCAGCTCATACTCGATCGTGCGTGGCGTCTTATAGGCGGTATTGGGCACACCATAAGCGGCGGCGGCCATGACATGGGCGTTCATCCTGAATCCCCGTTCTGGAAATGAATTAGTTGACTGATGAAGACGTGAGTCCCCGAAACGGGGACCCACATGATCTTATCAGCGGAAGAGCGCCAGAATGTTCTGGGGCTGCTGGTTCGCAATCGACAGCGACTGGGTCGCCAGCTGCTGTTGCACCTGAAGCGCCTGCAAACGTGCAGATGCGGCTTCCATATCTGCATCAACAAGGCTGCCGATACCGGTCGTCAGCGCGTCAGACAGGTTCTTGATGAATTCTGCCTGCGTGTCGATACGGGTCTGGGCCGACCCGAAGGCCGAAGCCGAATCGATTGCAGTCTGGATCATGCCTTCGATTTCCGACAGAGCCGATGCCGCGCCATCGGAAGTGCTGACATCAATGCCGTTCAGCGCCTCCAGGCCCCCGCCGATTGTGGTGTCTGTCGCGGCGAATACATCCAGACGCACCGAAACGTTATTGTTCAGCCCTGCAGTATTGGTAAAGGTAACTTCGTTATTCCCGGCACCGGTAACCGAAGCCGTCAAACCTTCAAGTCCATTCGCTTCGGCATACCTGTTGAAGGCCGCAGCCAGGCCGCGTGCGACATCGACGGAAGTATCACCATCACGCGCAACATAGCGAATGTCGTTGGTCGAAGATGTGTTCGCACCAGCAAGCGTGCCTGCACCGGCGCTAAGGGCAATACTGAACCCGTCCCCCGCAGCGACGCCACCGTTAACAATCGTAGCCGTGTTGCTTACGCCTGCTGCCGCAACCACACCCGTCAATGCCTGAACCGCACCGGCCGACGTGCCTGTCGCCTTTTCCGCCAAAGGAAGTGCTGCAAGGGCTACGGCCGTCGTAGCGATAGATGATTCCTGAGTGCCGAGATCCTGCTTGCTCACGCTGATATTAGCAGATGAGACGCTGCCATCGGACGCACGGTCAAGCGAAGACAGGACGTTCACAGTGCCCGTCCCCGCCGTCTGTTCACGGTTGGACAACAGGTTCAGTCCGTTGAACTGCGCAGCTGTCGTGATCGAGGTGATCTGTTCGCGCAACGCCACGATATCTGTCTGGATCTTCGCGCGATCAACATTGTCTTCCTGCGCGGAAACGATCGCCCCTTTCATCTGGGTCAACAGGTCCGTGACGGTTTCTGCCGCCTGCGTGGCGACTGCAACTGTCGAGCGGCCCAGCGCCAGACTGTCACCAATAGCAGAAAACCCTTTGACATCTGCCTGCATGGATTTCGAAATAGCCCAGACTGCTGCGTTGTCCTTGGCCGAATTGATCGATTTCCCGGTCGAGATTTCGCTTTGGGTTTGCGCCATGTTCTTGTTGATACCGCGCATCGTTTGCAGGGCCACCATTGCGCCGGTATTGGTCAGAATGCTTGACATGTTATGCCTTTCAATTTGTGCATTTTGCACATGATTTTTGGGTCACCCACGGCGGGTGAGGTTTGCTGCATTCTGCATTCAGACGATGAAATGAAAGCCCGTCAGTTCAGCCTTCTGCCGACATATGCCAATATGGATCAAGCAAGTTACCAGAGCGTGAACGCCGACCTGATTCGCAGCTTTTCGACCCGCATTCCTGCAAACATGGTAAACGCCCCCTCAGGCACGACGGGCAAGCGCTCCTGATTGCGGCAAAAGCGGGCTTTGCGACCCGTCCTTCTGGTAACAGGATGTATTTCTTGCCTTTTGGTGCTGCAACACTGTCAGGCGCACCGCTGAAACCCCTTTTGCGATGGCCGCCAGAAGCACCTGATTGCGCGCATTGGCAGTGCGCAATTCGTGAAGGGTCTTGCCGCGCAGCGGGTGTACTGACAACGCATCGATCAGGGCCTCCTTGCGGTCAGCCAATTGCGAAAGACTGTCAAAATCCGCCCCGAGAAGCGCCTGTTTTTCATCCTCCAGCAGCATACGAAGCTGCGCGATCACCCTCTCAGACATGTCCGGCGCCCCCGTCCTTTTCGCTGGCGCGCATCACCATTTCTGCCAGCCCGATCCCGCCCCTTGCCGCAATCGCCCGCGCCTGTGCGTCCACCAGAAACGAAGCAAACTGGTCCTCCCCCAGCCCACTTTCGAACCCGGTGACTGGTTTTCCTGCCCCGGCGGCGCGCAGCAATTCTGCAAGGACAAGCGCCTCGAACTCGACCGCACTTGCCTGATGCTGGTGCGCGCGCGTGTTCGGCTGTTTTTCCTGCACAGGCATATGCGCATGAAGCGAAGTGATTCCCGACATCTGAATGACCTTTCACGAGTGACGTCTTTCAAAATACGCACCCGGTGGTAAAGATTCGGTAATTACTTTGTTGGATTATGGGTCATCCAGGAGGATGTGATGATCATCGGAACCACACCAGATATACCGGCATTGCAAGTCGCGCCCCCCGACAACGCACATGCACCAATGCGCCCGTCGCAGCACGGCACGGAATTTGCCCGGATACTGGCCGGAATGGTCACATCTGTCCCGCGCAATGAACAGGACGCACCGGACCGACACACGCGCGACACGCAGCAGAATTCTGATCCGCCGCCTGATCTGCCGTCTGATCAGGCGGGTGCCGAAGATGACATCACACATAATCTGGCAATGGATAGCCCCCCTGAATGGATCGTGCACGAGGTTGCCGTCGCGCATGATCTGCCTGCGCCTGCGATCACGCCTTCATCTGAAGGTGGCGTGGATACCCCCCCCTCTGCCGTCCAGCCCCCGCGCGATATGGCATCATCAAACACGGCAAGCGCCGGTGTTTCTGCGCTCTCGCTCGATCATGGGCGTCTGGTTTCGCATATCCCACCAGAAGAGGGTTTGCATGTGCATGTGAAGGATCGCGCAAAACGCACCACCCAAGCCCCGCCCTTGCATAAAAATGCCAGAGCCGACACGCCCCCCCCGACGCGCATTCGGCCCCTTATTACTGCACCTGAATTTCACGCTATGCCAAATGTGCGCGCCGAACCCGCATTTGCAACGTCCATGATTAATGCAGTCTATGCCCCCGCTTCGGGGCCGTTCATATCCAGTGATGTCCTGACACACCGACCAGATACCACACTGCAATTTGCACTTTCCGAAGGTGGGACGGACCCGGCGGCCTTGCCCAGTTCCGCATCCCTGACTGGCGCCACAATCCTGACGGAGCGACAGTTCCTTTCCTATCCGAAAGCCGCACCTGTTCTTTCATATCCGAATACCACACCTGCCCAGACGTCGAACCCGGACACGCCGCTTAAGGCTGCCTCTATTCCATTATCTGACGGGCATTTCGGGCTGCCCGCAGGGGTAAACTCGGTAACCCACCCGCTGGCACTGCCCATTATGCACGATCCGGCGAGCATTCCAGAAAATGATCGGCATGATTCACCGGTCCGCGATCAATCGGTGCAGATGGCCGATTTGCCTAATCTTGCGGCGGCCGAGGCGCCCGCGAGCCATACCGCACGCCCGACGACATCGCTGCTGCGAAACGATGCGACGTTTTCCGCAGCAATTGCGCAGGCGATACAGGCAGCAACTTCAAACGGGGACCCCGTTTTTGAACTGGACATGCTGGACGGGATGGGCGGCAAATTAAGGATTTCAGTTTCGGCGACCGACGGCAGCGTTCAGATATCAATGCTGGCCGGACGCCTTGATATGCTTGATATGCTGAAGCGGTCACTGAACCTGCTGCTGGATGATCTTGCGTCTCTCGGGTTCACGAACATTGATCTGAAACTGGCCGAACATGGTGGGGTTGGGGCAATGCACCGCCTGCAACTTCTCGACACCGGACCACCGGACCACCCCCGCAAAAGACCCGAACAGGTGCCAGGTGCTTCTAACTCCGCAGGAATGGACCTGCGGCTATAGGCGTCATCGAAGCGCTGATCCAACCGGGCCGAACCAGAATATCCCGGCCCTTTCCATTGCCCCGGCAGCGCCCCACAAGCGTTCCAAACTAATGAGAGTGAACATGTTCAGTATCGAAAACAATTCTGTCAACGCTCAGCCCGTCGGCAGCACAGCCCAAGGCGGGAAAAGCGCTTTCACTGACGGGTCGGATTTTACCATGTTTCTGCGTATGCTGACCACGCAGATGCAAAACCAGAACCCGCTAAATCCTGTCGAATCATCCGATTTCGCGGTCCAGCTTGCAACATTTTCCGGAGTGGAGCAGCAAATTCAGACCAACCAGCTTCTTGGCAGGCTGACAGACCAGATGATGTTCTCTGATCTTGCAAACTGGCTGAACAAGGAAGTGGCGACAGATGCACCCGTCCGCTACTCTGGCGCACCGCTGACGCTGCAAGCCCCCGCGATTGCCGAAGCGACCAGCCGCGACCTTGTCATTTCCTCCATTGACGGGCAGGAACTCGCGCGGGTTCCGGCCAGCACGGGGCAAGGCAATATTGTCATTGACCTCGCCCATGATCTGGCAACGCCCCTGCCGCATGGACCCTACCTGTTCACGGTCGAAGATTTCCGCGGGAATGACAGCATTTCCACCACCAGGGCCGTCCATTACTCCCCTGTTATGGAAGTCCGCAACAACAATGGTCAAATCGTTCTGGTGCTGGAAGGTGGGGCACAGGTCACCAGCACACAAATTGCCGGAATTCGCTGAACGCAGCCTGACAATTCCGGGGCGTCCGCGTTTTGCGGGCCGCTATGGCCCTGCATTCACCATTGCGACACACCACAGGGTGTGCGGAACACGCTTGGAACAGACCCGTCACACGCTCGCAGGCCGGCCTTGCGGAAGACATGAAAAAAACACGCATTCAGCGCTGCTGGCGCATCCAGTCGGGGTGCAAGGAAGGCGCCATGTTTTCGGCCGGAAGCCTGCGCCCAAGGATATGATCTGCGATTTTCTCTCCCACCATGATCGACGGCGCATTCAGGTTGCCATTGGTGATGCGCGGAAAAATCGAGCTGTCGGCAACGCGTAAACCACGCACGCCGATCACACGTCCCTGCGGGTCGACAACCGCTGCGGGGTCATCCGCTTTGCCCATGCGGGCCGTGCCACAAGGGTGATACGCACTTTCGACATGTTCACGAATAAACGCATCAAGCTGCGCATCCTCGGACACCGCCGCACCGGGCTGTATTTCATGGCCCATAAAGGGTTTGAACGCAGCCTGCCCCATGATTTCGCGCGTCAGCCGGATGCAGCTGCGAAACTCGGTCCAGTCATCAGGGTGGCTCATGTAATTGAAACACACACGCGGCGCATCTTGCGGGCGCGACGAACGCAGCTTCACCCAACCGCGACTTTTGGACCGCATCGGCCCGACATGGGTTTGAAATCCGTGCCCCTCTGCTACGGCCTTGCCATCATACCGCACGGCTATCGGCAAAAAATGATACTGGATATCGGGGTAATCAATCCCTGCGCGCGACCTGATAAAGGCACAGGCCTCGAACTGGTTCGACGCCCCCGGCCCCTTGCGGGTGAAAAGCCATCTTGCCCCGACCCAGGCCTTGCCCGGCAAGGACCAGTATTTATACAACGTGATCGGCTGGGTTGCGGAATATTGCAGATACAGCTCCAGATGGTCTTGCAGGTTTTGCCCCACGCCGGGGCGGTCCGCGCGCAGTGCGATCCCATGCCCGGCCAGATGTGACGCAGGGCCAATACCGGACAGCATCAGCAGTTTCGGGGTGTTGATGCTTGACGCGGCCAAAATCACCTCTGCATTGGCATGAAGCACACGATCATCGGTCAGTCGGACGCCCGTTGCGCGCTGCTCGTCATTAAACACAACCTGCGCAACTTCGCCCCTGATCAGGCGCGCTCGCCCTGTCGCCAATGCGGGGCGCAGATAGGCATCGGCGGCCGACCAGCGCTGACCACGCCAGATCGTGGCTTCCATTGCGCCGAAACCTTCTTGCGCGGCACCGTTGTAATCTTCGGTCAGCGAATATCCCGCTTGCGCACCGGCCTGAATAAAGGCGTTGAATAACGGGTTCTCGCGCGCACCGCGCGTGACATGCAGCGGCCCCCCCGTGCCGCGCCATTGCGACGGGGCGGGACCATGCCAGTTTTCCATGCGTTTGAAATAGGGCAGCACATCACCATACCCCCAGCCGCTGGCCCCGCTTTCGGCCCAATGGTCAAAATCACGCGCATGACCGCGCACATAGACCATGCCGTTTATGCTGGACGATCCCCCGATCACGCGCCCGCGCGGGCATGCAAGTGTCCGCCCGCCCAGATGCGGCTCCGGCTCCGTCCGAAAGCCCCAGTCATAGCGGCGCATGTTCATCGGGTAGGACAAGGCACCCGGCATGCGGATAAACGGGCCGATGTCACTGCCACCCGCTTCAACAATCAACACCGAATGTCCGGCTTCCGCCAACCGGGCAGCAACGGCGGACCCACCGGACCCCGCCCCGACAATGATATAATCGGCGTTCATGTCAACTTACCCCTGCCCGCAGCAATTGCGCCCGCGCGCCCATCGGGCGCGCCTGAAAATGGTGTGGCGCACCGCAAGGTGCGCGTCCGCAAGGTCAAGCCAGGGTGCCCGGTCAATAGGGTGCATCAACATCCCCAAGCCCCAGATAGACCGATTTGATGCGCGTGTAATGCTCCAGCGCGGCATGCCCGTTCTCGCGCCCCACGCCACTGGCCTTGACGCCCCCAAAGGGCATTTCCACAGGCGTCAGGTTATAGGCATTCACCCACACGGTGCCCGCCTGCAACGCGCCCGCAACCCTGTGGGCGCGCGCAAGATCGCGGGTGAAGACCCCTGCGGCCAGCCCGTATTCGGTCGCGTTCGCGCGGGTGATCACGTCACTTTCATCCGTGAAATCCAGCACCGACATGACGGGGCCGAATATTTCCTCGCGCGCAAGTGCCATGTCGTCGCGCACATCGGCAAAAACCGTGGGCTGGACGAAACACCCGACCTTTCCATGCCGCGCGCCCCCGCAAACCAGCCGCGCGCCTGCCTCTATCCCGTCTGCAATATGGCCCAGCACCTTGTGCATTTGCCGATCCGAGACAAGCGGACCCATCTGCGTATCCTCGCGCAGCGGGTCACCCAGCCTGATCTGGCGGGTGCGCACCGCCAGCCGGTCCAGAAATGCCTGCTTTATATCGCGGTGCACAAACACCCGCGTGCCGTTGGAACAGATCTGCCCTGATGAATAGAAATTGGCCAGAATTGCTGCGCTGACCGCATTTTCCACATCCGCATCGTCGAAAATAATCAGCGGCGATTTGCCGCCCAGTTCCATCGTGACAGCGCGAATGCCTTGGGCTGCGGCGGCATAGACCTTGCGCCCCGTGGGCACCGATCCCGTCAGCGAAACTTTCGCCACACGCGCATCGGTGACCAGCCCCGCGCCCACGGCACCGCGCCCCTGCACCACATTGAACAGCCCCGCAGGCAGGCCCGCTTCATGCAGGATTTCTGCCAGTGCCAGCGCGCTCAGGGGCGTTATCTCTGACGGTTTGAACACCACCGCATTGCCAAATGCCAGCGCGGGCGCGGCCTTCCAGCTGGCAATCTGGATGGGGTAATTCCAGGCACCAATGCCCACGCACACGCCCAGTGCCTCGCGCAGGGTATAGGCCATGTCGCGCCCCAGCGCGATGGTCTGGCCGGTTACAGTGGCGGCGAAACCCGCAAAATACTCGAACGCATCCGCGCCTGATGCGGCATCGGCCACCAGCGTTTCCTGCAACGGTTTGCCCGTATCCAGCGTTTCCAGAACCGACAGGTCGTGATTGCGCGCGCGCAGGATCATCGCTGCGCGGTGCAGGATGCGTCCGCGTTCCACCGGTGCCAGTGCCGCCCATGCAGGTTGCGCTGCCTGCGCCGCGTCCAGCGCGCGCGACATGATGTCGGGCGTTGCTTCATGCAGCCGCGCGATCACCTCGCCCGTGGCGGGGTGGATGCTGTCAAATGCTGCGCCGGCTGTATCCTCGACCCAGTCGCCCGCAATAAAATGGCTGGCTTTCGGTTGTGCTTTCATCTTGCCCTCTTGTCCAAAGCGGCTTGCAGCCATCCTGCAACCTGTTGCTCGGCGCGTTCGCCATTGGGTTCACCCGGACCCAGTGCCTCGCGCAGGTAAACACCATCGATCATGGCCGCCGCCCCTTCTGCCAGATCCGCCGCCGCCCCGTCCCCCGCAAGCGGACGCAGGGCATGGCGCAGATTGCTGCGCAGGCGTTGCTGATAAATGCGCAACAAGCGCGCCGCCTGCGCATTGCGCTGCGCCATCACATAGAAATTCAACCAAGCCGACACGGCGTCACGGCGAAAGTTGGCCCCGCTGAATGACACGCGGATAAGCGCCTGCAAGCGTTGCTGCGGCCCATTGGCCATGGCCAGCGCGCCGCGCATTTCCGCGCCATAGACGGCAAGAATATGCCGCATGGCCGCCAGAAACATCTGTTCCTTCGATCCGAAATAATGATGCGCCAGCGCCGATGACATGCCCGCACGCCGCGCAATACGGCTGACCGTCACCTCTAACGCGCCGGTTGCGCCAATCTCGGCAATTGCTGCCTTGATCAGCGCGTCGCGCCTGATAGGCTCCATTCCTAGCTTCGGCATGGTCAATCCCTGTAACGACAAGTCATGTTTTTGGTTGCAAGATGACTAGCTGATTGTTTATTGATTGGTCAATCAAGAAAAATCAAAACCGGGAGAAATGCCTATGACCCTTCGTCTGACAACATTTGCCGCCGCTGCAACATTTGCCGCCGCCCCTGCATTTGCGACATGCGAGCAGATCACGTTTTCCGATGTGGGCTGGACCGACATCACCGCCACAACCGCTGTGGCGACCACGATACTGGACGCGCTTGGGTATGAGACCAACACGTTGGTTCTGTCCGTGCCTGTGACCTATACATCCATGGCCAATGGCGATGTTGATGTGTTCCTTGGCAACTGGATGCCCACGATGGAGGCCGACATCGCCACTTACCGCGAAGCGGGCAGTGTGGACACCGTGCGCCGCAACCTAGCGGGTGCGAAATACACGCTTGCCACCAATGCCGCAGGCGCGGCCCTTGGGATTGAAAATTTCGCGGATATCGCATCACAGGCAGAAGCGCTGGAAAGCCGCATTTACGGGATTGAGCCGGGCAATGACGGCAATCGCCTGATTCTGGACATGATCGAGGCTGATGCCTTTGGCCTGTCGGGCTTCGATGTTGTCGAAAGTTCGGAACAAGGCATGCTGGCACAAGTGGCCCGCGCCGACCGTCGTGATGAACCCGTTGTCTTTCTGGGGTGGGAGCCGCACCCGATGAATGCCAATTTCGACCTGACCTATCTGGCCGGTGGCGATGACTGGTTCGGCCCCGATTTCGGCGGTGCCGAAGTCTATACCAACACCCGCGCCGGTCTGGTCGAGGAATGCCCAAATCTGGGCCAGTTCCTGAGCAATCTGGAATTCACGCTGGAGTTGGAAAACGAGATCATGGGCGCGATCCTGAATGATGGTGCCGTGCCCGAAGATGCGGCGCGCACGTGGTTGTCGGCCAATCGCGATGCCCTGACCCCATGGCTGGACGGCGTGACCACCCGCGACGGCGATGACGGGCTGGACGCTGTGCTGGCAGCACTGGACGACTGATAATCCTGCGTTGTGGTCCCGGATCATGTCCGGGGCCACGTGCCAGAACTGGAGCAGATGCGTGTCCGACATGCTTACAAAACCCATCACCGATGCGAAAATCCCTGTCGGGCGCAGCATCGCCGCAGCCTTCGACTGGCTACAGGATACGTTCATCACGGCCTTTGACGGGGTAGAAGCCGCCCTGCGCAGCATTATCGGCCTGTTGGGAACGATGCTGCAAACCCCGCATCCCTTCGCCATCATCGCGGGGTTCTGCGCCGTGACTTGGGTTTTACAACGCCGTCTGGTGCCCGTGCTGATTGTGGCTGCATGCCTGTTATTTGCGCTGAATCAGGGCTATTGGGTGCTGACCATGCAGACCCTGACGCTGGTGCTGGCATCATGCATCGTGTGCATGGGCGTTGGCGTGCCTTTGGGCATATATTCCGCCCATCACCCGCGGTTTTACCGCGCACTGACACCGGTTCTGGACCTGATGCAGACATTGCCGGTCTTTGTGTATCTGATACCTGTTCTGGTGCTGTTCGGGCTGGGCATGGTGCCGGGGCTGGTGGCCACGGTCATATTCGCCATGCCTGCGGCCATCAGGCTGACGGAACTTGGCATCCGTTCCACCCCCACCGCCCTTAGTGAAGCCGCCACCGCGTTTGGTGCAACCACGGGCCAGCGCATCCGCAAGGTGGAACTGCCCTATGCCTTTCCGCAGATCATGGCGGGGCTGAACCAGACCATCATGCTGTCGCTGTCCATGGTTGTGATTGCAGGACTGGTGGGCGCACCCGGTCTGGGCGTGCCGATTGTGCGCGCGTTGAACACCGTCAATGCGTCCCTGGGGTTCGAGGCGGGCGCGGTCATCGTCACAGTCGCGATCATGCTGGACCGTATGCTGCGCGTAGAGGTGAAGCCATGACCGACCCCGCCATTCGCTTTCGCAACGTCTCCATCGTGTTCGGCAAGAACCCCTATAAGGCAATTCCGCTGATGGAAACCGGCCAAAGCCGCGATGACATCAAGCGCGCCAGCGGACAGGTGTTAGGCGTGCATGATTGCACGCTGGATGTCGGACATGGTGAAATTGTCGTCCTGATGGGCCTGTCAGGGTCTGGCAAATCGACATTGCTGCGCGCCGTGAACGGGTTGAACCCCATTGTGCAGGGGGATGTGCTGGTTCATGACGGGGACACGCTGGTCAGTGTGCCCAAGGCCAACCGCGCCAGCCTGCGCCGGTTGCGCACGCGCACTGTTGCAATGGTGTTTCAGCAATTCGGCCTGCTGCCATGGCGCAGCGTGCGCGAAAATGTGGGCTTCGGGCTGGAACTGGCAGGCGTGCCACGGCGCGAGCGGCGCGACAGGGTTGCAGGGCAGCTGGAACTTGTGGGCCTGTCGCAATGGGCGGACCAGCCTGTCAGCGCCCTGTCGGGCGGCATGCAGCAACGCGTGGGTCTGGCGCGGGCCTTTGCCACAGATGCGCCGATCTTGCTGATGGACGAACCGTTTTCCGCGCTGGACCCGTTGATTCGTGCAAAACTGCAAGATGAACTTCTGGAATTGCAGCAGCGCCTGAAACGCACCATCGTGTTTGTCAGCCATGATCTGGACGAGGCTTTCAAGCTGGGCAACCGCATTGCCATTCTCGAAGGCGGGCGCATCATTCAATGTGGCACGCCTGCGCAGATCTATTCCCGCCCTGTCAACCAGTATGTCGCCGATTTCGTGGCCAACATGAACCCGCTGCAAGTGCTGTGCGCGCGTGATGCACTGGCGCGCGCAAATACGCCTGCCGCCATCAAGACCATTGATGCCGACATGCCCATCCGGCAGGTCATGGATTTGATGGACACGCGCACCACCTGCCTTGCGGTGGCAGATGAAGGGCGCACACTCGGGTATGTGACCCCGCAATCCGTTCTGGCCGCCCTGACCTCGAAACGCGGCGTGGTGAACTGACGCGGTGCGCGGCGGTGATGGTCTTTTGCAAACACGGGTAAAGCCCGAAGGCGCGGAATCAAGGGCGCAGCCCGCCGCGCCATAGGTCTGGCCGTCCCGCGGCCTGCCGATTTGGCTAACGTCAGTCCTAGCATTTGAAGTCGGAGTATGCAGCTTGCATAAAGTGAACTTCACTGGCGTAGGATCGGCAGCCCCCGGCCCACCGATAGCGCGGGCTATGTCCCCGTGTGAAGGGCAGCTTCAGCCCGCAAACACCCGCGAATTGCACACGATCACTCTATCCTGCCTGCCCGATGCGGAACACACATCCGTCACTGGGCAGTTCCGGCAAACTTGCGCATAGGCCACGCGCCACCAGCCACGATGCCAACACCTTGGGCACATAGTCGCGGGTTTCGGCGAAAGGCGGCACGCCGTCATTGCGCCGCACCGCGCCTTCGCCTGCATTATAGCCCGCCAGCGCCAACACGATATCATTGTCGAAATGGCCCAGCAGCCAGTTCAGATAGGCCACGCCCCCGCGAATATTCTGGCCGGTGTCAAACGCATCCGCCACCGAAAACCGCGCCGCAGTTGCAGGGATCAGTTGCATAAGCCCTTGGGCACCGGCATGGCTGACCGCATCGGCGCGGCCTGCCGATTCCACCGCGATAACCGCCAGCACCAACGCGGGTGACACATTCGTGCCGACAGTCGCGCGCAAAATATCCGGCCCGTGGGCCTGCGCCAGTTCTTGCAGGAACTGCAAACGCGGCACCGGCACATCGCGCCCTTGCGGCGGGGCATTCAGCGCCGACATTGCCGACATGAACCGCCCCGAACTGTCCCCCAGCGCGGGCGAGACACTGTCCCAGAACCACGCCAGACTGGACGCGGGCGCCGCCGCCGGCCCCTGCCCGTCGCGGCCTGAACGCGCGATGGTCTGGGGGCTGGGCCGTGCGGCCATGAACCTTGCCTGTTCTTCAGGGTCAATCTGCACCGTGATGCGCGGGCCGGCATTTGCACCGGGGACCACGCGCCGGAACGTAAAATCCGCCCCCTCGGCGACAGCAAGGTCGGGCATGACCGCCAGTGCCGCACCCAGAATCAACGGCACAGCCCAAAGCGGATATTGGCGCGAAGGCACAATTTTTTGCATCTGATTAATTGCTCTTTCAGCTTTTTGCAGAAGTATGACCTGAAATCGAAATTCAATCCAGCCTATTCAACATGACAAATAACCCTTACAAAACAGTCACATAAACTAGAAAATGCGCTGCATTCAAATTGTGTAATTCAGCGATTCTCCTGTTGAATTCCAATAAATTAAAAAAACGTAAAAAAGCAGACGCGCGAAAATCGTACCTTTTTTGCCCAAATCAGAACACGATTCACTGGCTTATTCGGTCTCAGCCAAGCGGTGAACATAACATGGTCTGAGTAACCGGTTAGGCAGAGTAGTAAACGTTCAAATCAGGAGAATACATTATGAAACTGTTCGCAAACATCAAGAACTTCGCCGCTGATGAATCTGGTGCTGTTACCGTGGATTGGGTCGTTCTGACCGCCGCGATCGTGGGCTTGGGCATTGCCGTTATCGCATCGGTTTCCGGCGGCGTAAACAATTTGGCTGAGCGCATTTCGACCGCCGTTTCCACGACCGAAATCGGCGTTGACCCCGCTGACGTTCCGGAGCGTTGATCCTTCAGAATTAGTTAAACACACTGTTTGCCCCACACTTTCCTAGATGTGCGGCTTATCAGACAACATCAAGCGGCAGGGGCACTCGCACCCTGCCGCTTTTGCGATTCAGCATCACAGCCGACACCGCCTGCATGTGATGCACTTGTCCCAAAACTTGCCACACTCAGGCCCATAAGGCGCCGCAGTTATCAGGTAACTTCAAGGGAACGATGGTTCGGCCCAGGCTGGGCCAAAATAGTGTAACTCGTAAGGAAACACGCAATGCGCCTTTTATTCGCAGCAATTCTTCTGTCAGGGCTTGGGCTTGCAGGCTTTGCCGTTTACCAGACCCAGCAATATGTCGGCCAGATGGAACGCGAACTGGTCGCGGCCCGTTCCGCGCAACCCACGGTCAACAGTATCGAAACCGTCGATGTCTACCTAACCAGCCGCAACCTGCGCTACGGTGAACGCATGACCCCGGCTGATCTGATCACCGCCCCCTTCCCCGCGAATTCGGTTCCGGTGGGCAGTTTCACCGATATTGACGAAATTTTCCCCAATGACATTCCGCACCGCACCGTCCTGCGCGCCATGGACACCCGCGAACCGCTGCTGACCAGCAAACTGACCGAACCGGGCAAGGAAGCTGGCATCACATCGCACCTGACGCCTGGCAAACGCGCATTTACGATTGACGTGAACCAGACCAGCGGGGTCGCAGGGTTCTTGCGGCCGGGGGACCATGTCGATGTGTTCTGGACGGGCCGGTCCCGCGAATCCGGCGATATGACCAGCCTGATTGAACCGCGCATGCGTATCATCGCCGTGGACCAAAGCGCCGATATGGAGCGCCGCTCGGAAGCCACACTTGCACGCAACGTCACGGTCGAGGCGCTGCCGGAACAGGCCGCAGCACTGGCGCAGGCACAAAGTTCAGGCCGGTTGTCGCTGGCGTTGGTGGGTATCAATGACGATTCCATCTCCGGCGCGATTGAGATGACACAAGATCGCCTGCTGGGGGTCGTGCGCGAAGAACGGGTCGTGGTCGAGGCCGAACGCACCTGCCATGTGCGCACACGCCGCGGCAACCAGCTTGTCCTGATTGAGACGCCCTGCACAAACTGACATTTTTTCAACTTCTGGCCGGATCAAAGGCGCGCGATCATCCATCGCGCGCCTTTTTTCCGTTCAAAACCTGCGCCGCGTGGAAAACATGCCCATCCGTCCGCTACCATATGCAGTAAGCATTCCTCCAATTGCCGCCAGATCAGGTCGGTGCACGGGCCAACGTTGCAAAATTCACATCAAGAATGGCGGCGAAGCACTGAAAACTTGCAAAAAAATCCGATTTGGGCCATCCTTTGGCAAAATGGGGAAAACCCCGCAATGAAACAGGCAGTTGTTCGAGGCAGGTTCAAATGAATTTCAAGACATTGGCGGCGGCGCTGCTTGCAGGAAGCGCGATTGCGCTTGTGGCCCCGTCCAGCGCATATTCCGATACATTACGCGTTCTGAACGGCGCAGCGTCCACCACGCTTAGCGTTCCGATGAACAGGGCTGTGGTTGTGGAAACGGACACCCCCTTTGCGGAACTGTCCATCGCCAATCCCGGCATTGCCGATATTTCCACGCTGTCCGACCGTTCGATCTATGTGCTGGGCAAGGCCCCCGGTCGCACCACGCTGACAATCCTTGGCGCAGATGGCAGCCTGTTTTCAAATGTCGATGTGCAGGTGACCCCCGACATTGCCGAATTCCGCGAAAGATTGCGCCAGATCCTGCCCAATGAACGTATTGAAGTGCGCACCGCCAATGACGGAATTGTGCTGTCAGGGGTTGTGTCCACCGCCGCGCGTCTGGATGCAGCGATGGAACTGGCACAACGCTACGCCCCCGAGCGCATCTCGAACCTGATGAGTGTGGGGGGCACGCAGCAGGTCATGCTGAAGGTGCGCTTCTCCGAGATGAACCGTCAGGTGCGCAAACAGCTTGGGATGAGCTTTCAGTTGAATTCCAGCATCAGCTCTGGCCCGAATGTGCGGCTGGGCACAGGCGCACTGGACGGGGCCGCTGGCGGTGGCTTGCTGCCCGGTTCGTCATCGGGGCGCGAAGGCGCGCTTGGTTTCACTGTGGGCGGCGGCAGCCTGACTGCGCAGGTTCTTCTGGAAGCGCTGGAATCGCAAGGCATGGCCCGCACACTGGCCGAACCGAACCTGACCGCGCTTTCCGGACAAGAAGCCTCGTTTCTGGCGGGCGGCGAGGTTCCGGTTCCCGTGGCAAGCGGCGATGGCAATATTTCCGTGCAATACCGCCCCTTCGGCGTAGAGCTTTCGTTCACCCCGCGCGTGCTGGATGACAATGTCATCAACCTGACGCTAAATGCATCGGTCAGTTCCATCGATCAGGCCTTAAGCGGTGACGGCATTGGCGCAGGCGGCATTCCCGCACGGGCCTTCCGCACACGCGCCACCCAAACGACGGTTGAATTGCGCGATGGTGAAAGTTTCGCAATCGCGGGGCTGCTGGAAGATGACTTCCGCGCCAATTCCGCGTCCGTGCCGTGGTTGTCGGAAATCCCCGTTCTGGGGGCCTTGTTCCGCAGTTCGGGATATGAACGCCGCCAGACGGAGCTGGTGATCATCATCACCGCGCATCTGGTCACGCCCACCCGCGGCGAGGCCCTGATGCTGCCCACAGACCGTGTGCGCCCCCCGTCCGAGCGTGATCTGTTCCTGAGCGGTCGTCTGACATCGCGCAACAGCGGTGCCGAAGGTGAAGTGGCGCGGCAGGATTTCGGCGGGTCTTACGGATATGTATTTGATTAAGGCAGGCCAGCAGTCATAGCCGGTCAACAGCAAACGGGTAGATTCGATGAACAGACGTTTTTTCATGCTTGGTGCCGCAGGGGCGGGTCTTGCCGCCTGTGGTGGCCCCAACGCCCGTGAAGCGGGACTGGCACTTGATGAAGGCGGCTTCGGCAACCCGACGATGCACAACACACTGGTTCAGACAGGCCGCATCAATATTGCAGAAATCATGACCCGCCGCTTCGAGGCTGAAGTGCCCGCGATGGTGAATTTCGCCTTCGACAGTGCAACGCTTGACGCCGAAGCGCAAAGAATCCTGCGCCATCAGGCACATTGGATGAAACATTTTCCCGAACTTCGTTTCCGTATCTTTGGCCATACCGATGCCGTGGGCAGTGCAGCGTATAACCAGCGCCTTGGTCAGCGCCGCGCCGATGCCGCGCGCGCATATCTGATGCGGCAAGGTGTCCCGCGCGACAGTATCATTGCAACGGTTTCGCGCGGCGAATCCCAGCCCTTGATCGTCACCCAGGGGCGTGAACGCGCCAACCGGCGGACAGTTACGGAAATTGCCGGTGCCATCCGCCGCCATCCAACCGTGATGAATGGCGAATATGCCCGCATCCTGCACCGCGAATATGTGAGCAGTGCAGCCCCAAGGCCGACACTTTCCGAAAATACATTGTGATGCCTGCCTTAATCTGATGGCAAGAATTACCCGCAACAAGATGCGTGCGGGTACGCCATTGACCAGATGTCAGAATGGCGTCTCAGGCGCTCTGGTATAGGGAAACCAGATAAACTTCTCCCCTTTTTCTTCTTCCAAAGAAGCATGCGCCGGGGGGACAGGCCTGCTGCCCTGCCCTGTTCCAAGGCAATATTGTCGAACAATTGCATTTCTTTGGCCCAATTCTTGCCAGATTCATGGACAATCTTGAACGCGTGTCGAGGGCTGGTTGCAACACTGCCCACCCCTCTACCGATGCCCGCGTGGCATGTTCGTTTGTATGAGGTTGGTTAAATGACGGGTGGCGTAAACGAAGAACCAAGGATCCGGGCCTGCACGGTGTGTCGGGACGTGCGTAACTTCGACCTGCTGATCGAAGATATGGAAGCTGTATTTTCCGACGCGTGGGGCGAACTGACCTTCATCGAAACCGTATCATTTCTGGATGATCCCGATGCTTCAGACCTTGAGTTGCTGGCCATTGCGCTGGATGACGAGGATGCAGCGCAGACAAATCTTGTAAAGCTTATCATCGAACGTGCGGCGGCAAAATCCATTCGGATCCTGTTGATCGCAGAATCACTGTCGCCCATCTTGCTGCATCAGATGCTGCGGGCGGGGGCGGATGATTTTGTGCCATACCCCTTGCCTGAAAACGCCCTGAAAGACGCGATAGAGCGGCTGCACAAATCCGCCCAGACCACGGCCAGCGCGCAGATAGCGCCCACGCCAAGCGGACGCAACGGAACGGTTCTGGCTGTTCAGTCACTGGCGGGCGGTGCGGGTGCTACGACCTTTGCGGTCAATCTGGCATGGGAAATGATGCAGGCGCAGGGCAAATCCGGTCCTTCGGTCTGTATCCTGGATCTGGACTTTCAGTCCGGCACGGTGTCGACATATCTGGACCTGCCACGGACAGAAAAAGTCTATGAAATGCTGTCGCAGACCAGCACACTGGACCGCGACGCCTTTTTCTCGGCTTTGCAGCGCTTTCAGGAAAAACTGCATGTGCTGACCGCGCCATCCGATATGTTGCCGCTTGACCTGCTGTCCCCCGACGAGATCGAGCGCGTGATCGGCATCGCAAGTGACAGTTTTGATGTTGTCATCATCGATATGCCCAGAACAATTGTCCATTGGACCGAAACCGTCCTGAGTGCTGCTGAACAGTATTTTGCGATTATGGAACTGGATATGCGCAGCGCGCAAAACACCCTGCGCCTGATCCGCGCGCTGAAAGCGGACGGCCTGTCGATGGACAAGTTCCATTTTGTGCTGAACCGCGCGCCGCGTTTCACCGATCTTGGCGGCAGGTCACGCGCCAAACGCATGGCCGAAAGCCTTGGCATTTCCTTTGCGACGTTAATTCCAGATGGTGGCGCGCAGGTGCGTGACGCCAATGATCACGGCCTGCCACTGGGGGAATTCGCCGCGAAGAACCCCGCAGGCAAAGAAATCCGCAAGCTTGCAATCGCGCTGTCCCAAGCCAGGGGCGCTGCGAAAATCGCGGCAGAGTAACAAGGTTCGTATCAATGTTCGCACGTTATCGCAAAGACACCAGCATCAAGCCAGTTCCGGCTGCGCCGGTGCAGGACGCCCCGAAACCGAAAGCTGCCCCATCCGCAAGCAGCGCAGCGGCACAACCCGCCCCTGCCACACGTCAGGAGGCCCGCAAAACAGCGCGCGCAGTTGTCCCCGACAAGATTGCGCAGCGAAAATTGCGCATCAACGCCTTGAAAAGCGATCTGCATAAACGCTTGCTGGAAGACCTGAATCTTGCCGCGCTGGAAAAAGCCAGCGAAGCCGAAGTGCGCGCAGAAATCAGCGCAATCGTTGCAGAGGCACTTTCCGAATTCGATGTGGTGCTGAACCATGACGAGCGGATGATGCTGAACCATGATCTGTATTTCGAGGTCATGGGCCTTGGTCCGCTGGAACCCCTGCTTGGCGACGACACGATAAATGACATTCTGGTCAATGGTCCAAAGCAGATATTTGTCGAACGCGCGGGCAAACTTGAACTCAGCGATGTGACCTTCCGCGATGACCGCCACCTTATGCGGATTATCGACAAGATCGTGTCAGCGGTCGGTCGCCGCGTGGACGAATCCAACCCCTATGTCGATGCCCGTCTGGCAGATGGTTCGCGCTTCAACGCCATGGTCTCGCCGGTGGCAGTGGATGGCGCGCTGGTGTCGATACGGAAATTCAAGAAAGAGAAACTGGGCATTCAGGATCTGGTGGATTTCGGGGCATTTTCGCCGGAAATGGCGCTGTATCTTGAAGCCGCCGTGGCCACGCGACTGAACATCATTGTTTCGGGCGGAACGGGGTCGGGCAAAACCACGACCTTGAATGCGCTGTCCGGCTTCATCGGCAATGAAGAACGCGTACTGACGATCGAAGATACCGCAGAATTGCAGCTGCAACAGATTCATGTGGGCCGCATGGAAAGCCGCCCCGCCAACATGGAAGGCAAAGGTGCCGTCACCCAGCGCGACTGTCTGCGCAACGCCCTGCGTATGCGCCCGGACCGCATTATCGTGGGCGAGACGCGCGGCGAGGAAGTGATCGACATGTTGCAGGCCATGAATACAGGTCATGACGGGTCAATGACCACAATTCACGCCAACAATGCCCGCGACGGGATCAGCCGTCTGGAAAACATGGTTGCGATGGCGGGGCTGGAAATGCCGCTGCGCGCCGTGCGCAGCCAGATCGGGTCGGCTGTGAACCTTATTGTGCAGGTGTCGCGCCTACAGGACGGGTCGCGCCGGATGATGTCCATCACTGAAATTACCGGCATGGAAGGTGAAATCATAACCATGCAGGAAATTTTCCGGTTCGAACGCACGGGGCTGGAACCCGGCGGCAAGATTGTCGGCCATTTCACGGCAACGGGCCTTCGGTCCAGCTTTGCTGAACGTTTTGCCCGCTGGGGCTATGAACTTCCCGCAACGCTTTATGAACCCACAGGGCCGAGGTAACGCATGTCAATGTCATTTGGCTCTCTCATCTATCTGGCGATATTCGGCGCGGTTGTTCTGGTCGTGCAGGGGATCTATCTGCTGGCATTCGGCAAAAGCATTGAACATTCCAATAAAATGAACCGGCGCCTTGACCTGATGGATCAAGGCCAGACCAAAAAAGACGTGATGGAACACCTGCGCAAGGAACGCGGGGCGCATGGGCGCGGGGTGTCCGCGCTGCCGCTATACGGGCTGCTGGAGTCCCATGCACGCAAGGCCAATGTCGCCTTTTCCCCTGCGAACCTGATCATGTTGATGGCCGGTTTGTCGGCATTCAGCTTTGTGTTGCTGACGCTAGGCACATCCACGGCCATGGGCCTGCGCCTTGCACTGGCGGGGGCATTCGGTTTCGGCGGGGTATACTTCTGGCTGGCAAGCAAGGCGAAAAAGCGCGTCGCGGCCATCGAAGAACAACTGCCCGAAGCCATTGAACTGATTGTGCGCAGCCTGCGCGTGGGGCACCCGTTCGTTGCAGCGCTGACCATCGCTTCGGAAGAAGTGGCAGACCCGCTGGGCACCGAACTGGGGTTGATCGCGGATGAGGTCGCCTATGGCCGTGACGCGGGCGAGGCGATCGCGGAATTCGGCGAACGCGTCGACATGCAGGATTTGCGGTTTCTGGCCGTATCGGTGTCGATCCAGCAAAAATCCGGCGGCAATCTTGCTGAAATTCTGGAAGGGTTGTCCAAGGTGATCCGCGCCCGCTTCAAGCTGTTCCGCCGCGTCAAGGCCATCACAGCAGAAGCAAAATGGTCCGGTATGTTCCTGTCGGCGTTTCCGATTGGTGCCATGGTCATGATTCAGGCAATCAAACCGGACTACTATGACAGCGTCAAGGAAACGCCCATGTATATTCCGCTGGCCATTGTCGTATGCGTGTTTCTGGTCGTGAACATTTTATACATGCGCAAGATGACAGATATCAAAGTGTAATTCTGCCCCTGAAGAACAGGTTAATTTAGCAAGGACGGGCGTAAAATGTTGGACATGTTTCAGGGTGCATTTGGTATGATCCTGCTGGCGGGGATTGGCGGCGTGGTTTTGGTTGGCATCGCCGGACTGGCCTTTGTTGCCAATGCGCGCCCAGACCCGATGGCGAAATTCAGCGAAACTGCGTCACGGACACGCGCCAGCACGGGCAATGCCCAGACGCTGCGCCGCGCCAGCACCGGGCTGGATATGGCGGCTTTGCGCAAATACGCCAAGTTTCTTGAACCCACTGACGAAAAGGAACTGTCAGAGGCGCGCAAGAAAATGGTTCTCGCCGGTTACCATGGCAAAAACGCCGTGCGCGACATGCATGCGGTCCAGTTTCTGCTGGCGATTGGCGGGATTACCTTATCTTTGCTGCTGGTGTTCGTTATCCTGCCCGGCAAGCTGGACGGGATAGCGGTGCTTGCGGCCGTCATGGTTTTCCCCATGCTGATCGGCTATTTCTTCCCGCGCCGCTGGGTCGAGCAACGCGCCGCCGCCCGTCAGGAAGAAGTCATGGCAGGCTTCCCCGATGCCCTGGACATGATGCTGATCTGCGTCGAGGCCGGCCAGTCGCTTGACCAGTCCATCCAGCGCGTGGCGCAGGAAATCCGCCCGGCATATCCCGCGCTTGGCGAAGAACTGACAACCGTGGGCGATCAGGTGCGCGCGGGACGCGAACGCGGCGAAGTCTTGCGCGAGATGGCGAAACGTGTCGACCTGCCCGACATCACGTCTTTTGTGACCGTCATGGTGCAGGCGGCAACCTATGGCACCTCGATCACGCAGGCGTTGCGTGTCTTTGCTGCCGAAATGCGCGATAAACGCATCATGCGCGCGGAAGAAAAGGCCAACCTCTTGCCGACCAAGATGACATTGGGCACTATGATGTTCACGGTGCCGCCACTGCTGATCATTTTGATCGGTCCTTCTGTCGTTGGTGTGATGACAGAACTGAACCCGGCGGCCATCATGGGGAATTGATGCCGCAATTTGTTCCAGTTGTTTTCGCGTGTGTCGCTGTTGTGCTGGCGGCCTGCACCCCTGCCCCGCAAGGTGACCAGATCGATCTTGGCATGGGACCGGACCAGATGGGCCAGCAAGCCACCCGTGGCGATGTCGCGGAGGCGGTGGATGGGCTGATCGTGGGTCACAGGCTTATGGCAGCGGGGGAATTCGATCTTGCATTGCGGGCCTATTACCGCGCCATGTCCGAACAGGGCACATCGGTGGATGCGCTTTCGGCCATCGGGTCTGCGAACCTGCGGCTGGGCCGTGTCCAGCAGGCCGAGCAGGTTTTGCGCCGTGCATTGGAACTGGACCAGCGATTTGTGCCTGCACATAACAATCTGGGCGTTGCGATGGCCGAACAGAACCGCTGGGGCGAGGCGCAATTGCATTTTCGCAACGCTTTCGCCTTTGACAGTGGGCACTCACGCGAAATACGCGATAACTTGCGTTTAGCCATCGAAAAGACTGCCGAAACAGGCTATGATGACGCTGAGGCACATCAGCTTTCGCTGATGCGGCGGGGAAGTGGCAGGTATCTGCTGCTGTCTGCGCCACTATAAGAGCAGTGAGGACGCAAAAATGCGCCACCCCGGATTGATTGCGCTGCTGTTGGGCAGTGCATTTTTCGTATCTGCATGCGAGGGCAGCAAGCAGGATTCCGTGTCCCGTGCCATCGACAGCGTTATTGATGTCGATAATCAGAACATGGCTGATCTGATGCTGTCTGCGGGCAATCCTGAAGAAGCCGTCTCATATTTTCAGGCGCAGGTGGAACGCGACCCCAGCCATCTGGGCAACCAGCGCGGACTTTCGCGCTCGCTTGTGCGCGCCGGGCGCGTATCCGACGCCGTGCCGGTCTGGAAAACGGTGGCAGACCATCCCGATGCCACCCATGACGACCGCGTCATGCTGGCCGATGCGCTGGTCCGCGCCAATCGCTGGGACGAGGCCGAGCGGACATTGAACGCCATCCCGCCCACGCATGAAAGCTTTGATCGCTACCGTCTGGAAGCCATCATCGCCGACAGCAAACAGCAATGGCAAAAGGCCGATCATTTCTATGAAACCGCAGCGGGGCTGACCACACGTCCCGCAGGTGTGCTGAACAACTGGGGGTATTCCAAACTGACACGCGGCGCCCCGCGCGATGCCGAAGCCCTGTTTGCGCAGGCCCTGCAACATGACCCCGACATGTTCACAGCCAAGAACAACATGGCGCTGGCGCGGGCTGCACAAGGCAATTACAGTCTGCCCATGGTGCGCATGACCCAGCAGGAACGCGCGATGATGCTGCACACAATGGCCATTGCCGCAATCCGCAAGGGCGACACCAATGTCGGTCGCACCATGCTGAGCGAAGCCATCGAAACCCATCCGCAGCATTTCGACGAGGCCGTGCGCGCGCTTCGCGCCCTTGAAGGCGGAGGGCGCGGCTGATGATGCTCAGCAGCACGGCAGCGCTGTGGTTCCTGCCCTTCATCGCGCCCATCAGCCTGTGGGTGGCGTGGAGCGATATGAAATGGATGAAAATCCACAACAAGGCCGTGTTGACCCTTATTGGCATTTATCTGGTTGTCGGGTTGATCGCGCTGCCCTTGCAGACATGGGCATGGGGCTGGGCCAATTTCGGCGCGGTTCTGGGCGTGGGCTTTGTGCTGACATCTGTGGGACTTCTGGGCGCGGGGGACGCGAAATTTGCCGCCGCCATGGCCCCGTTCATCGCGCTTGGGGACCTTAGCCTGTTTTTGCCCCTGCTGGGTGTGGTCATCCTTGTCAGCTTTTCCGCGCACCGCATCTTGCGGCGCACACCGGTTGCCTTGCGCATGCTGCCGGATTGGGAAAGCTGGCACAGGCGCGAATTCCCGCTGGGGCTGGCGCTTGGGCCTGCATTGTTGTTCTACATCGCCCTTGCGGCCTTTCTTGGCAACGGCACGGCCATTTAACCTAATCTCAGGGGTCCGCCCCATATCATCTGCCCCAAAAAGTCAGAGCATTCGCCATGAACAGCCCCACAGCACATATCCAGCCACCCGCGCCATTGCGGACGCTTGCCGCGACCGGACTAAGCACAGTGCTGATGCGCGACATATTGATCAAGACCGTCTACCGCATGTCGCTGTCACGGATCACGGATATTGCGCGTCATATTTGCATGCCGATTCCGCAAACGATTGAACTGGTTGATCTGGTGCGGGGCGAACGCCTGCTTGAAGCGCGCAGCACAAAAGCCGGGGATGACGGAAATGAGGCCGCATTCGAGCTGACAGAGGCAGGCAAGGCGCGCGCCATGTATGCCCTGTCGCAATCCGAATATTACGGGCCAATGCCGGTGCCGCTGGACAGCTACCGCGAACAATTACAGCGCCAGTCTATTCGCAACATCAAGATCACACGGCGCGAATTGAAGATCGCGATGGGCGATCTGATCCTGCCGCCCACCCTGATGGATGATCTTGGCCCTGCTGTCAGTTCGGGGCGTTCGATCCTGATGTATGGACCACCGGGAAACGGCAAATCGTCCATCTCGAACGGTATTCGCGCGGCGATGGGGGATTGTATTTATGTTCCCCGCGCCATTGAAACCGCAGGTCAGGTGATCAGCGTTTATGACCCGATCGTGCATAAGCTGGTCAAGACATCCGACGACAACCCGTCGCTGCTGCGCCAAAGCGGGAACCGCTTTGACAACCGTTATGTCTATTGCGAACGCCCGACCGTAATTACCGGCGGGGAACTGACGTTGTCGATGCTGGATCTGAACTATAACCCCACATCGCGCACCTATCAGGCCCCGCTGCAATTCAAGGCGATGGGCGGCGTGTTCATTATCGACGATCTGGGCCGGCAGGAAGAACCGCCGCAGGCGATTATCAACCGCTGGATCGTGCCTATGGAAATGAACTATGACATTCTGGCGCTTGCGTCGGGGGAAAAGTTCATTGTGCCCTTCGACACGCTGGTGATCTTTTCAACCAACTTCCACCCGAATGAAATATTCGATCAGGCGGCCCTGCGGCGCATTTTCTACAAGGTCAAGATTGATGGTCCCAGTCAGGCCGATTTCCTGAAAATCTTTGCGATGGTCGCCAAAAAACGCAAGATACCACTGGATGAAGACGCCATCATCTACATGATCCAGAAGAAATACCCGACCATAGACAATGTATATGCCAATTATCAGCCGGTCTTTCTGATCGACCAGATGATAAATATCTGCGATTTCGAAGGCAAACCGCGCCACATGTCGCCGGAACTGATTGACCGGGCGTGGAAAAACATGTTCGTCCAGATGGAAAATATTGCGCGTTAAAGCATGTCAGGGGAACCGCAAGGTCTGGCTGTTTCCAGCCTGAAGGGACCTTCCCAAAGCGCGGAGCAAAGGGCGCAGCCCGCTTCAGGCCAATACCCTCCGCAAACCGGGTATTTCCCCCTGACCGGCCCCCGCGCGGGCGGCGTTGTGTTACCCGCCGTTGTCGTCGGCGTTGCTCAGATTGCGCAGAATATCGGGTTTTATCCAACGGCTGAACGCTTCTGAATCGGGGATATGCTGTAACAGATTGCGATCCAGAATGGACTGGAATGCGCCTTTCTCGGTCAGGGTGCCAAACGGTGTGGGTGTTGCCAGATAGCGCAGCGCATCAGGCAATGTCATGTTATGGTCGAATTCGCCATGTTCCAGAAATTCAAGTGTATGGGCAATTACCAGCGGGTTGTTCATGATGAAGGTATGCGTGGCAGAGACGACGATATGATCGCGCATACCCTCCAGCCGCGTGCTTTCGACCGAAACCTTGCCATCATCCGCGCCGTCAATCAGCGAGGACAGCAGCGGATTCAGCGACACATCCCCCGCGATGATACCCAGATCATAATCCGGTGCGGTGGCAAGCGTTTGGGGCGTGGCATCTTCTTTCGTGCCAAGTTCCAGCCCCGCCGGACCGTTCAGCCATGTAAATGCTTCAATATCGGAAAAATAATCCACCAGTTCCGACCCGTGATTGGGCGGTGCCAGCATCACAACCCGCCCCATCTGCGCAGGGCGCCCGCGATCCAGCCAGGCGCGTGCCAGAATGCCGCCCATCGAATGGGTTACAAAATGCACCGGCCCCGCATCACAATCCTGAATGGCCAGCCCCACATGTCGCAGCAGATCCTTGATCGGTGCTGCGGTGGACGGATAGCCATGATTGACCGTCTGGTAGCCATGCAGTTCAAGCGCTTCTTCCATCACCGCCATGGAATGTTCACTACGCGCCAGCCCGTGCAGCAACACCACGCAATCGGCAATTGCAGGGGCAGGCAGCAGGCACAGTGCGATCAGAATCTTTCTCATGCGGGCAATATAAGGTTGGCCGGTGTCATGCACCAGTGGTGACACGCGCAGATGACGTAACTGCGATAGGCCGTCATGTTATTACAGCGGCGGGCCTGCGCCGGTCGCGTGGGAAACTGAGTATTTCAGGCAAGATGAAGCTGGATCAAAGCTTCCCGAATATGGCGACATGCATGCTTCGCAAGGGGCCTGCAAGGACGCGCAGGCCCCTTTGACGTGTCAGTCCTGTTCGGCAAGGAACTTTTCTGCGTCCAGTGCCGCCATGCACCCCATGCCTGCGCTGGTCACTGCCTGCCGGTAGGTGTGGTCGGTCAGATCGCCTGCGGCGAACACACCGGGAATGGAAGTGCGCGTGCTGCCGGGGTCGACCCAGACATAGCCACCATCCTGCATTTTCAGCTGATCCTTCACCAATTCGCTGGCGGGGCTGTGGCCAATGGCGATGAACACGCCTGCGCATGCAATCTCTTGTGTCGCGCCCGATGTGACATGGCGTATGCGCACCCCTTCCACACCGGGGGCGGCGCCATCGCCCACAACCTCATCAAGGGTGTGGTCCCAGATGACTTGTATCTTGGGGTGGTTCAGCAGGCGGTGTTGCAGGATTTTTTCCGCACGCAGGCTGTCGCGACGGTGCACCAGTGTCACTTTGGACGCGAAATTCGTCAGAAACAGCGCCTCTTCTACGGCGGTATTGCCCCCGCCGATGACCGCAACTTCCTTGCCGCGATAGAAAAAACCGTCACATGTGGCGCAGGCGGACACGCCCATGCCTTTGTATTTTTCTTCTGATGGCAGGCCCAGCCAGCGTGCCTGCGCGCCTGTGGCCAGCACAACGGCATCGGCGGTGTAGATCGCGCCGGTGTCGCCTGTGGCGGTGAACGGGCGCTTGGACAGGTCCAGCTGCGCGATATGGTCGGTGATGATCTCGGTCCCCATTTCGCGTGCATGCGCTTCCATGCGCACCATAAGATCCGGCCCTGTCACCATGGAATCACCGGGCCAGTTTTCAACCTCGGTGGTGATGGTCAGTTGCCCGCCGGGCTGGATGCCTTGCACCAGCACAGGCCCCAGCATCGCGCGCGCGCCATAGACCGCGGCAGTATAGCCCGCAGGTCCAGAGCCGATGATCAGAAGCCGTGTGTGGCGGGTGTCAGTCATGGTCATGTCCTTCATCACAAGATTTCAGGCGCAATGTAGGCATGTGGACCGCCAGCACAAGGGGCATTCAATGTCGCATATGGGGCGAACAATTTGTTGCGCAACTTTGAAATATTATTGCGCGTGCGGGCGCTTCAGCATACATAAGGCGAAAATACCAAGGAGTTATCGTATGTCAGGCAGCAAGCTTGATCCCATCGATCGCAAGATACTGGCCGAATTGCAGGCAGATGGCCGCATGACGAATGTAGAGCTGGCCAAGCGTGTGGGAATTTCTGCGCCGCCTTGTCTGCGGCGTGTGCGCACACTGGAAGAGGCGGGATATATTCGCGGATATCATGCGCAGGTCAATGCGCGCGATCTTGGATTCGAGGTGCAGGTTTTTGCAATGGTCGGTCTGAACAGTCAGGCCGAAGCGGATTTGTCGCGCTTTGAGCAGCGGTGCCGCGAATGGCCGTTTGTGCGCGAATGCCACATGCTGAACGGCGAGATTGATTTCATCCTGAAATGCGTGGCCCCCGATCTGTCCAGTTTCCAGAGTTTTCTGACCGAAGATCTGCTGGCGGCCGATAATGTTGCGACGGTCAAGACGTCGCTTGTTATTCGCTGCGCGAAGGCTGAACCAGGCGTCCCGTTTGATGTGCTGGAAGCGCGCGCGGTCGATATAGGGTAGCATGCGCGCGGCTGTTCATCCGGCAGACGTGGGCGTGCACTGATTTGTTTGGGATTGCGGGCAGTGCGTTTGGCCTGAAGGGGATGTCCAAAGGCGCGGAGCCAAGGCCACAGGTGGCCCACGCCATCGGTGGGCCGATGCCCACTTCGGGCCGGAATTAGCGTGTATCGCCTCCATTCACATGCACGCGATACACTCTAACCTTTTGTTTTTGCGTGTCCTACAACATACCCCGCGCGCCGGTCTACCCCTTGTGGCGTTGAATATGGTTCACATGGCCCATTTTCCGCCCCGCGCGGCGTTCGGGTTTGCCATACAGGTGCAGCGCCACATCGCGCGCTTTCAACAGCTCCGGCACGCGGTCCATGTCATCGCCGATCAGGTTTTCCATCACCACATCCGCAAAACGCCCGCCATCGCCCAAAGGCAGGCCCACAACCGCACGAATATGTTGTTCAAACTGGTCCACCGCGCAGCCATTCTGTGTCCAATGGCCGGAATTATGCACGCGCGGGGCAATTTCATTCACCACCAACCCGTCTGCCGTGACGAACAGTTCCACCCCCAGAACACCCACATAATCCAGTGCGTTCAGTATTTTCGCAGCCATCAACACCACATCACTGCGCAGCGCGGGGCTTAGGCGCGCAGGCACGCGGGTTTCGCGCAAAATGCCGTCCCTGTGCAGGTTCTCGCCGGGGTCATAGGCCGCCACTTCGCCTGTCAGCCCGCGCGCCGCAATGACCGACACTTCATGCGAGAAACTGACGAACCCTTCCAGAATGGCCTCTGCGCCCTGCATGGCCGCAAGCGCATCTGCCGCGTCGCTGCCTGTGTGCAGCCGCGCCTGCCCTTTGCCATCATAGCCCAGACGGCGGGTTTTCAAAATGGCGGGTGTGCCGATCTGCGACAGGGCCGCGTCCAGTTCCGCGGCTGTTTCAACGGCTGCATAGGGGGCAGTGCGCAACCCAAGGCCCTGCAAAAAGTCCTTTTCCGTCAGCCGGTCCTGCGACACGGCCATCGCGCGCCTGGCCGGGCGGATGGCGCGCAGCGGCTCCAGCAGGTCCAGCGTGGCGGTCGGGATATTTTCAAACTCGAAGGTAATGACATCCACGCCTTCCGCAAATTCGCGCAATGCGTCCGCATCATCCCACGCGGCGGTGACCACCTTTTCGGCGACATGCCCCGCCGGTGGCAGGGGCGCGGGGTCATAGATATGGCACCTATACCCCAACCGCGCCGCCGCCACGGACAGCATGCGCCCCAGTTGTCCGCCGCCAAGAATGCCAATGACGCGGCCCGCTTCAAGCGCTTCAGTCATCGCTGGGTTCCTGCGGGATAGAGGCCGACAGATCACTGCGCCATTTGTCCAGTCGCGCGGCCAGATCAGCGTCGTTCAACGCCAGAATACCCGCCGCCATCAGGCCCGCATTGGCCGCACCGGTCGCGCCAATGGCCATGGTTGCCACCGGAAAACCGCGCGGCATTTGCAAGATTGAATACAGGCTGTCCACACCCGACAAGGCGCGTGTCTGGACCGGCACGCCGATCACCGGCACCCGCGTTTTCGACGCCATCATGCCGGGCAGGTGCGCGGCCCCGCCCGCGCCTGCAATGATAACTTGCAGCCCGCGCCCAACCGCGCCGCGCCCGTAATCCCACAGCCGGTCAGGGGTGCGATGCGCGGATACGATTCGTGCTTCATAGGCAATGCCCAGATCATCCAGTAGTTTTGCGGCCTCGCGCATGGTTGGCCAGTCGGACTGGCTGCCCATGATGATCCCAACCTTGATATCCGTCATCTTGCCCCCGGAAAATTTGTTTGCGCGCACTATAGCGATGGCTTGCGCGGGTGCAATTGCATCACGCGATGATATCGGGGGTCAGTTCATCCTCGATACGGGAAATCTGGTCCTTCAGGCGCAGTTTTTCTTTTTTCAGGCGCTGGATGGTCAATTGCTGCGCCGATCCCTTTTCCTGCAAGGCGTCAATCGCCTCGTCCAGATCACGGTGCTTCTGCCGCAACACTTCCAGTTTGACGCGCAGCACGCCTTCATGATCCATTTCCTGAGGAGAGTTCATTTTTGCCCGTCATCTTTGTGTAACCTGTGCCCATAATAGCTGCAAATTCCGGTTCGCAAAAGCATTAGTGCAGCGCTGCGCGGATTCATCTGTGCCAGTGTTACGCGGTGCCTTGCGATTTTGCACAACCACCCCATATATTTATCAAGGGCTGCTGTAACGGGGCCCGCAGCAATGTCGCTTACGAAAGGGCCGGGCTGATGAGTAAACTGACTTTTCCTTCTCACCCCTTGCTGTTGGGGTTTGACCAACTGGAACGCCTTGTTGAACGCACGGCACGCACAGGCGCGGATGGGTATCCGCCCTTCAATATCGAAGTGACAGGCAAGAACAGCTTTCGCATTACCCTTGCACTGGCAGGGTTCCGCGAGCATGATCTTTCAATCACTGTCGAGAAGCGCCAGCTTATGGTGCATGGCCAACAGCATGATGATGACAAGGAAGACCGCGTATTCCTGCACCGTGGCATTGCCGCGCGCCAGTTCCAGCGCGTTTTTGCCTTGGCCGAGGGGGTCGATGTCGCGCAGGCCTGTCTGGAAAACGGGCTGTTGCATATCGACCTGAACCGACAAGAACCAGAAGACACAGTGCAAACCATCACGATCAAACGTGGCTAAGGAAAGGACGCGACCCATGGACAATATCTATCCAATGAACCGATCAGACCGGCCCATCGTTTATGTCCGCCCCATCAAGGCAAGCGATCTGCCCGAAGAAATCCGCGAACAACTGCCCGATGTGGCGCAGCTTTACGCCATCCACCATGAAGAAGGTGAACAGATGGCCGTTGTCACCGACCGGACAATGGCATTCGTCATGGCCCGCCAGAATGATTATGACCCTGTCAGCGTGCACTGACAGGGCCTTGATTGCGCGCATATTCGGGCGGCCGTGGGGGCCGCCCGAATTGTTCGGGGCTGTTCAGGTAAACATGTCGGCCACGATGCCGTTATACCAGCCGATGCTTTCCTCATAGGTTTGCTGGCGCAAGTCTGCGTCTTCGCCCACCTGGCTGATAAACCCTTCGACACTGGCGATCTTTTCATCCGTCGGCTCATAAGATGCGCCAACCTTGACCCCGTCATCAGTGCCGATCAGCGACCAGCAGGTATTGGCATAGCGCGCGGGGAACAAGCGTGCATCTGTCAGTTCGTGCCGGATGGAATTCGCCGCGACCTTGGCCTGACTATTGGCCGAGAAGCCTGATTTCGGCATGTCGCCCTGCGCCGCAGAATCGCCAAGGATATAAACGTTGTCATCCATCCGGCTTTTCATATTGGCAGGAACGGCAGGTGCCCAGCCGCTGTCATCGGTGATGCCTGCAAGTTCGGCAATGCGTCCCGCCTTCTGGCCCGGAATGACGTTGCACACATCGACATTTTCCACCACGCCATCAATGGACACCGTCATTGCGTCCGGGTCGACAGACACGATATCGCCGCCAAAATCAGGGCCAACACGTTCAATCATGCCGGGGTAGTGACGCGCCCAGCCGTCCTCGAACAGACCTTGTTTCGAGAAATTCTCCTTCGGGTCCACAATCAGGATTTTCGCTGTCGGATTGTGCTGCGACAGCACATGCGCGACCATCGAGATCCGCTCATACGGGCCGGGGGGGCAACGGTATGGGTTGGGGGGCGCGACCATGCAATAGGTGCCGCCTTCGCGCATGTTTTCCACCTGCGCCTTCAGCAGTTCCGACTGGCTGCCTGCCTTATAGGCATGCGGCATGCGGTTTTGCGCGGCAACCGACCAGCCCGGCACGCTGTCTTCGCGGAAATCGATGCCCGGTGACAGCACAAGCCGGTCATAGGGCAGCGTATCGCCGCCCGCCAGTGTGACAGTCTGTGCGTCACGATCCACCCCTACAGCCCAATCATGCACCACGTTGATGCCGTGGCGCGCGGCCAGTGTGCCATAGGAATGGCCCATATCTGCCAGTTCCCAGAACCCGCCAAGATACAGGTTGGAAAAATAGCAGGTGTAATAGACGCGTGATGGTTCAACCAGCGTCACATCAATCGCGCCCTGACTGTCGCGCGCAATGTAGCGCGCCGCCGTGGCCCCGCCCGATCCGCCGCCAATCACCACCACGCGCGGGCGCGTCTGGCCCAGCACGGCGGGCGCGGACAGGATCGCGGCCCCTGCCGCCATCCCGCCCAGAACTGTGCGTCTTTTAAATTCCATCAGGTTTCCTCCCTTACTGATGTTCTCAGTCATCTATTGTCGCGAAATAGGCGGCCAATGCCGCGATTTCTTCGTTATCCAGCCTGCGGGCGACATTTTGCATAACCGCATGCGGGCGCAGCCCTTCCTTATAGGCGTGCATGGCAACCACGAAACGGTCCTCCGGCCAGTATGTTATGGACGGTATGCCCATGGCCGCGCCATCACGTTGATGACAGGTCGTGCATTCGCTGGCAAGATATTCGCCCCATTCCCTGTCCCCGCGGATGGCCAGCACTTCGGGCGGCAGTTCAATCTCGATGCGGCGCGCTGTGGGTTCGGCTTCGGGAATATTTTCGGGCATGTCGGAAAACTGGCGCATGAAGGCCAGAATATCCGCGCGGTCCTGCGCGTCGGGCAGTCCGGGGTAACTCATACGGGTGCCGGAGACCAAGGCATAAGGGTTTTCGATATAGGCATCGAGGGTGCGGAACGTCCAGCGCAAGCCGTCACGGCCCATACGTTCAATCGAGTCCGAATAAACGAACCCCTCCACATCTGCCGCGCGCCTGCCATAGATGCGCGTCAGGTGGGGCCCTATTCCGTTTTCGGCACCACGGCCCATTTCATGGCATGCGGCGCATTCATATTCCCACAATTCCGCGCCGTGCTCGGCATTTCCCAACGGCTCGGCCCCGCTGCCGGTTTGCGCCTGCACCCCGCCTGCGCCAATGGCGGCAAGGGTGACCCCTGCCGCCAAGATTGTCTTGAACCTGTTGACCTTCATCAATCCTCACTCCGAATAGGTGGACAGATAGGCAACCAGCGCGCGCCGGTCATCTGCGTCGCGCATACCCGCATAGGACATGCGGTTGCGGGGCAAATATCCGCGCGGGTCGGCGATAAACTCTGACACTGTCTCCTCTGTCCAGATCAAACCGGTATCGCCCGCTTCGGTCAAGACCGGCGAATAGCGAAACCCGTCCACCCTGCCCGCCATGCGGCCAATAATGCCGTTCAGCATTGGCCCGACAGCATTACGCGCCCCGTCGCCCACCTGATGGCAGGTGCGACAGGCCCGATACAGGCTTTCGCCCTGTGCAATCAATTCGGGGCTATGGGCTGCGCTGGCGTCTTCGTCGGGTTTTGCTTCGGGTTCCGCGTCGGGCGTTGACGCTGGTGCATCCCCGCCGCCCGATGCCGCAGCCATGGCCCGCGCCTGCGCGCGCCGCGCATCGGCAATGGGGTCATCCGGCGTGACATCCAGAACCGCCGCGCGCATGGTTACCTGCACTTCAGGTTTACAATCGCTCATGCATGGGTCTTGGGTGAACAGCGGCCATTCCAGTTCGATACGGTCATCCAGATAGAAGCCATCTTCGTTGGGCAGGCGAATGTCGCTGAAGTTCTCGCGGCTTAGTTCGAAATCATCATCGACCAGATCGTTCAGATACATCAGATAGGCCGTGATCGCATAAACCTCATTCGGCGTCAGGGATTGCGCCATCCCGTAGGGCATGGCGCGATTGACATAATCCCACACGGTCGACAGATACGGCCAGTAAGACCCGATCGTTTTTTCAGGGTGCTCATGCGTCAAGCTGCCATGCCCCCCCGCAAGCGCGGGCCACGACCCCATCCCTTCGCCAAACGTGCCATGGCAATGGGCGCATTGCGCCTCGTATAAGTCCTCGCCCGTCCAGACATCGCCGGACCCGTCCGGCAGACCCGCCCCGTCAGGGCGGATATCAATGTCCCACGCGGCGACTTCTTCAGGCAGGGCCGCGCGCCCCAGACCATAGGTTTGCGCCATGACAGGCAGGGCCGCGAAGGCCGCACCTGCGCAGATCAGTGTGGATTTAAGAAACCTCGACATTCTCGGCCTCCCCGTTTGAATGGACATGCCAGGTCTGGATGCCGTTATTGTGGTAGACGGAACTGACCCCGCGGAATTCGCGCAAGGCGTCCTTGGTGGGCTGGACATAGCCCGCATCATCAATGGCGCGCGATTGCAGCAGCAACTCGCGCCCGTCCCAATCGAATTCGAAATAGAAGCGGTGCAGCGACTTGTCGAAACTTGGCCCGCTGATACGCGCCTGCGCCCAGTTGCGCCCGCCATCAATAGACACATCCACCCGCGCGACCTTGCCCACGCCCGACCATGCCAGACCCGTGATCACCGTAGGCCCATGCCCATGCAGAATGGGGGCTTGCGGGCTGGGGTTGGTGATGACCGATTTCGCGTGCATTTCCCATGTAAAGCGGCGCGCGCGCCCGTCGGCCAGAAGGTCGGTGTATTTCGACGTTTCCTCGCGGTGGTGCCAAGGTGCATCGCCCACTTCCAGACGGCGCAGCCATTTGACCCACATGTTGCCTTCCCAGCCCGGCACAATCAACCGCACCGGATAGCCCTGTTCGGGGCGCAGCGCCTCGCCGTTCATCCTGAAGGCGATCATGCAATCATCCAGCGCCTTTTCCATCGGGATGGACCGCGACATGGCCGATGCATCGGCCCCTTCGGCCAGAAGCCAGCTACCTTGCGCTTTGACGCCCGCTTCATTCAAAAGCGTGCGCAAACTGACGCCCGTATACATGCAGTTATGGATCATCCCGTGCGTGAATTGCGCGCCATTCAGCTGCGCACCGCGCCATTCCATGCCGGAATTCGCCGCGCATTCCAGAAAATACACATGGTTTTCGCGTGGCAGGCGCAGCAGATCCTGAAGCGTAAACACCAGTTCGCGGTCGACCAGACCATTGATCAAAAGCCGGTAATCCTGCGGTGCAATATCGGCGACACCGGCGTGATGGCGTTCAAAGCACACGCCATTGGGCGTGATGATCCCGTCCAGTTCATGGATCGGCGTAAAATTGACCGAACTGGACGTATCCGCCGTCAACCATTCCACATTGCGCCGGATGACATGCGCTTCATGGCGCGATGGCTTGCCATAGGGGGCCGCATCCACACCGTCGCCCAGAAACTGCGCCCAAGGCTGCACTTCGGTAATCAGCGGATCGGGCGAGGCCGCGCGCGCAGCGCCCGTTCCCGCAATCAGCCCCGCACCCGCCAGCCCCGCGCCGCGCAAAAACCCGCGCCTGCTGGGTCCACCAGACCGGCCAGAATGGGCACCGCCTGTAAGTTCTTCCGACATCTGCCATGTCCTCCCTAGCAGTCAGGCCCGCCTCCCGCGGGCCGCAAATACATCCGGGCGTTAGCCCGTCACCACCTTGATTGTTGTGGATTCCGGCACGCTGACACGGCCCTGCTGGCGAATATAGCTTTCCACCACATCCCAGATTTGCGGCCCTTCAGTGCCTTCATTCACGCTGGCCCAGCCCGCAACCACATAGGCGCGGTCCATCTCGACAGGCGCGCCACTGGCCAGATGCACCATGTCTGATATCCGTTCCCCCATCGGCGCATCAACGGCAATCCGGTAGCCCAGCCCGCCCACGCGCACCATATCGCCGCCCTGCTGGAAATAGGGGTCGGGGTGGAACAGGTTTTCGGCAATATCTTCCAGCGCGCCGTGCAATTCCGCGCCCGTCATTTCGCGGCGATACACCTGCCCATAGCTCATGGCGGTAATGTTATAGATATCTTCGCGGGTGATCGCATCCCCGGGCATCAGGCTTGGCCCCCAGCGCACCCCGGGCGACAGCGCAATTTCCGCGTCACGTTCCTGCATCAAGGCATTGCAGATCAGGTCATCCCAAGTGCCGTTGAAATTGCCGCGCCGGTATAGCAGGCTGTCGGTATGGCCCACGACTTCGGTCAGCTCATCCAGATAGGGGGCGCGTTCAGCGTCAATCAGGGCGGCCATATCGGCGTCGGGTTCGATCACATCCGCAAAGACCGGAATCAGCTTGTGGCGGAAGCCCATCATGCGCCCGTCGCGCACATCCAGATCAAGCCGCGTGACAAACTTGCCGTTTGATCCTGATGCAATCAACAAGGTCTCGCCCACCAGCAGCGGTTCGGGCAAGGCGTCATGCGTGTGACCCGTCAGCACAATATCAATGCCCTGCACCCGCGCGACCATCTGGCGGTCCACATCAAACCCGTTATGCGACAGAACCACCACAAGATCGGCGCCCTGCCCGCGCACCTCATCCACCATTTCTTGCATGCGCTGCTCGCGTATGCCGAAACTCAGCCCCGGAAACATCCATGACGGGTTTGCAATCGGCGTATAGGGAAAAGCCTGCCCGATCACGGCAACCCGCACGCCCCCGCGTTCAAACAGGCGGTAGGGGTCATAAACCGGTTCATTCCAGTCGGTGTCAAAAATATTCTGCCCCAGAAACGCAAACGGCAGGTCCGACACAATTTCATCCACACGGTCCGCGCCAAGCGTAAATTCCCAATGCGATGTCATCGCATCCACGCCCATCGCGTTCATCACATTGACCATATCCTGCCCATTGCTGCGCAGCGCGGTCATGGACCCGTGCCATGTGTCGCCCCCGTCCAGCAACAGCGCATCGGGGCGGTCGGCGCGGATGGCATTGACGACAGTCGCCACCCTGTCCATGCCCCCCATGCGCCCATATGCACGGCCAAGCGCCACAAAATCATCATGCGTCAGTGCATGCGCCATGGCAGATGTGGCATCCAGCCCGTAATGCGCCAGAAAATCCTGCCCGACCAGATGGGGCGGCTGGCCCCGCACCGGCGCCGCGCCCAGTTTGACCGACGCTTCGCGAAACCAGACCGGTTTTAGTTGCGCATGAATGTCAGTGATATGAATAAGCGAGACATTCCCGAACGTGTCAAAGCGCAACAAGTCATCCTGATGCAGGCTTTGCTGCGCCGCGACCCGCGACCAACCGCCCTGCACCCCCAGCAATGCAGAGGCAGCAAGGGACGCCTGCAAAAACTCTCGCCGCGAAATCATGGCATATTCCCTCTTTGACATAGCCCGACAGGGCGCGGAAATCTGCTCCCGCGTCCAGCCGTGGTATCGGTTGTCTGAATTATGCGCCTAACGCCTGACCAAGCCTATCCTACGGTAATGCTGGCACTGTCTTCATAGACAGAGCCGTCATCATCCACCCAGGTAAACGCAAATTCACCCGACTCCGGCACACGCGCTTCAAATTCGATGAAGGGGTTTGCCGACAGGCTGGGTTCAATTTCCATGTCGATCACCGTCTCGCCGTTGAATGTGCAGGTGAAGCGGTTGATGATATGGCGCGGAACAGTATTGCCATCCGTGTCGACACGGTGGCCGTTTTCCATGGGATGGTTGATCAACGTGCGCACCAGCACCACCTCATCGACAGAGGCAGTTCGCGGAACACGGACGCGTGGACGGGCATCAAAACCGGACATTGGGTATTCTCCTTATACTCTCGCGTTGGGGCCGCGTTGCATCTGGCCACGCCAACGATAACCGCGCGGGACATGTGAAGCGGGGGGCATCCGCCCTAGCCGCCACAGCCGCCTATGGTGACGCGCACATTCGCGGCCGCCTGTACAAACGTGCCATCCGCCATTTCGGCAAGGGCAATCACATCCATCGTTTCTGCCATGCGAATACGGGTTGTCGCGGTATGGCGTCCTGCAAGCGGGCCGAAATGTACTGTGCACACTTCCGGATTGGGGTTGGAAGGGGCCAGAATCCGAATGGATTTTGCATCCGGACATGTCACGGTAACCGGAACGGCATTGCCGTTTTCCGCAATCTCGGGCGCTGTTATCTCCAGCGGCCCCTCAACAATTTCTGCCCCGCCAGTAAAGGCTTCTATCAGCCCGGCCGCATCTGCCGACACGCGGATTGGAACCACCGTCACAAAAAGCCCGCCAAGGCCCATTGCAAGGGTATGCCGCCGTGAATATCCCATAAACCTCACTCCCGTTAACTGTGTCCCGGACCATCGGGCGCGCGGTGCCTGCAACGCAAGGGTTCCCCCTTCAGCCACTGCATGGCTGTCCATGCAAGGCGCGCTTGTGTGGTCCGATCCACTCCTCCTGATGCAGGATAACCCGATAGGACATATTGTCGCAACATAAAATCAGATTTTCTGAATGTATTTTTTGTGATCTGCTTAAGAAATTGTTTTAATTAAACTATATGGTAATTTCCGTCTTGGCACGATCCGGAATAAGGATGCGCCGCTTCTGTCCAAACACAACACAGCTCTGAAAACCCGCCCGTCGCATTCTCGGGGGGGCCGCCGGTTAAGGATACAGGGTATCCCTGTAAATCCCGCGCCATAACACCGCTTCTGCACGCATCGCATGTGACCATACCGCCGCACAGATCACTCAGTTGCGACGCAACAGATAGATATCCATGATCCATCCATGCGCGGCCCGCAATTCTGCGCGCAACCGCGTAATCCGCGACGCGACATCGGCCAAAGGCCCTGCCACCAGTGCTTGTTGCGGCATGCCCAGATAGGCCCCCCACCAGATATACAGCCCCTGCGGCGGCAGCACGTCAAATGCACTGCCCGCATCCAGCATCACCGCCACACTATCCGCACCATCAGGCCAGCCGCCCTCGCGCAACTGCCGGCCGGTTGTAATAATCACCGGCGCACCAATCGTGTTCAGCGCAATCGCATGTGCCGCAGTAAGGGCCGACAGGCTGGTAATTCCGGGCACAACAGACACGCGCAACGCCATCCCGTCCGCACCCAGCCGCGCGGCAATGCGCAGGCTGCTGTCATATAACGACGGATCGCCCCAGACCATCAGTGCGACCCGCCCACCATCAGGCAGATGCGCTGCAATCTGGCCCGCCCATGTCTGCGCGATGGCCTCATGCCAATCCTGCACCCGCCCCAGATATTCCCCGCGGCTGTCGCGCACGGGCAGGTCGAACTCGGCCAGTTTGACATCGGTGCTCAGAACATCGGCACAAACCATGCGGCGCAGATCCAGCAGCTCCGCCTTCTCCGCCCCCTTGCGCGGCAGCAAGATAAGATCCGCCTCGTTCAAGGCACGGATCGCGGCGCGCGTCAGGTGCTCGGGATTGCCGGTTCCAATCCCCACAAGGCTCAGCTCGATCATGCCCCGTCCCCGTCCGACAAAGGCCCGTAAAGTATCAACGCAGGCCCCCCCTGCCCCGGCGCATCCAGCAACGCGACCGCAAGCTGCCCGACTGTCGACCGTGTCAGGCTCTGATCAGGGTGGCTTACATTCTCGGCCAGAAGCGCGGGCGTGTCGGCAGGCAGGCCCGCCGCCATCAGTGATTGCGCCAGTTCGGGAAAGGTCCGCTTGGGCATAAACACCACAGTCATCGCCTGCGCATCGGCCAATGCCGCCATATGCAACCCTTCGGGCAAGGCACCGCGCACATCATGGCCGGTGACAAACTGCACCCGCCGTGCATTCAGGCGCCGCGTCAGCGGTATACCGGCAGCGGCAGCCGCCGCACTGGCCGATGTGACACCGGGGATCACCTCAAATCCGATGCCCGCCGCACGACATGCCGTGATCTCCTCCTCCAGCCGGCCGAATACACCCGGATCGCCGGACTTCAACCGCACCACCCGCGCCCCCCCCAAGGCATACTCCACCAGCAACCGGCTGACATGATCCTGCTTTGGCGACGGGCGGCCTGCGCGTTTGCCCACAGCCACCAGTTCCGCCCCCTGCCGCGCATGCCCCAGAACAGGCCCCGACGACAGATCGTCAAACAAAACCGCATCTGCCTGCTTCAACCGCGCCACGGCCTTCAGCGTCAGCAGTTCCGGATCGCCCGGTCCGGACCCCACAAATGACACAAACCCGCGCATCTCTGCCCCTTCATTCTGGTCTAAATATCCTCGGGGGTAAGGGCCGCAGGCCCGAGGGGGCAGACAGCCCCCTTCCCCTTTTTCGTGTCACAAAAATCCGCACATCGCGCGCCACATCATCATCCGTCTCCCTGATCCTCGGCAATCAGGTGAAAAAATGTCCCGCTGACATGGCCCTTGCATGATCCGGTTTCCGGCACAATATCGCCTTGGGCATCGCGCACCTGCGCCAGTGGCGCATCGGGCTGCGCAAGGATTGTCGAGTAATGGAATTCATGCCCGCGCAGGCCCGCACCGGCGGCGAACCCCGGCATTGGCAGGCGCAACTCGGCCCGCCGGTATCCAAGATGCATCTTGCGTTGCGCATATGATGTCACCAATCCCAACAGCCCCGCCATCTGGTGGCGCACGCCCTCCTTGTCGATCAACGCCTCTCCCAACGCCATGTAGCCGCCGCATTCCCCATGCACGGGGCGGGTGCGCGCATGCGCACACAAGGCCTCGCGAAACCGCGTTGCGGCCGCCAGACGGCCTGCATGCAATTCAGGGTATCCCCCCGGCAACCAGACCAGATCGGCGTCGCGGTCAGGCGCTTCATCAGCAAGCGGCGAAAACGGTATCACCTCGGCGCCCGCGCGCCGCCATCCTTCCAGCAAATGCGGATATGTGAAGGAAAACGCAGCATCGCGCGCCAGCGCTATGCGCTGTGCGGGCGGCTTGGGCAGCGGGGCCGTACCATAGTTCCGACCGGCGCGTGCGCATTGCACCAGCGCGTCCAGATCGACATGATCGCGCAGAAATGTCGCATAGCCGGATATCGCGCGCTCAAGGTCCGGGTGTTCCACAGCCTGCACCAGCCCCAGATGACGCTCCGGCAACACCAGATCCCCCCGCCGTGGCAAGGCCCCCAGCACAGGCAGGCCCGCTGCCTCCATGCCCAGCCGCACCAGCCGTTCATGGCGCGGGCTGGCCACACGGTTCAGGATCACCCCCGCAAAGGGCAGATCCGGCCAGTATCGCGCGAAACCCAGCGCCACCGCTGCCGCCGATTGCGCCTGCCCCGACACATCGACGACCAACACCACCGGCCAGCCCATCCGCTGCGCCAGCTCGGCGCTGGCCCCATGCCCGGACGCGCCCGGCTTCGCGACCCCGTCAAACAGCCCCATCGACCCTTCGGCCAGCACAATGTCGGCCTGTGCGGCCTGTCCGGCGATGGCATCCATCAGATCACCGCCCATGGCCCAACTGTCCAGATTATACGCCTCGCGCCCGCTGGCTGCGCGGTGAAAGGCGGGGTCAATATAATCCGGCCCGCTTTTGAACGGTTGAACGGCCAGACCTGCATCCCGCAAGGCGCGCAAGACCCCCAGCATCACAGTCGTCTTGCCCGTGCCCGATGCGGGGGCGGAAATCATCAATCCCGGAATCATTCGATACTGTCCTTATAGACCGAGTCTGCCGTCTGCGGGCGGAACCTGCGGTCATAATCGGGCGCATAAAGCGCACTTTCGGAAAACCCCTCGGCCGCCAGCGCAGGCCCCACCAGAATAAGCGCTGTGCGTTCCATGCTGCCGTCGATTTCAGCTTCAATACGGCCCAGTGTCGCGCGAATAATCCGCTGGTCGGGCCAGCTTGCCCGCCACACAACCGCAACCGCGCAATCCTCGCCGTAAAACGGCGTCAGATCGGCCACCACCTGCGTCAGGTTCTGGATCGACAGGTGAATGGCCAGTGTCGCGCCGGTTTTGGCGAAATTCGCCAATGTCTCGCGCGGGGGCATGGTGCTGGCGCGCCCCGGCGTGCGGGTCAGAACCAGCGATTGCGCGACTTCCGGCAGCGTCAGCTCGACCCCCAGCGCCGCCGCAGCCGCCGCAAACGCGGGCACGCCCGGCGTGACGGTATAGTCAATGCCAAGGCTGCGCAAACGGCGCAACTGCTCGGCCATGGCAGACCATACCGACAGATCCCCCGAATGCAGCCGCGCCACATCATGGCCTTGTGCATGGGCGGCGGTGATCTCCTCCATAATCTGGTCCAGCGACAAGGGCGCGGTGTTCACAATGCGCGCCCCTGCGGGGCAGTGCTGCAACACCGCCTCCGGCACCAGCGATCCCGCATACAGGCACACAGGGCATTGCGCGATCAGATCGCGGCCGCGCAAGGTCAGCAAATCCGCAGCCCCCGGCCCTGCCCCGATGAAATGAACACTCATTGCAACACCCTTCTTGCCAGCGCGCAGGTCGCCTGCCTGTCTTGCGACACAATGCGCGCAACCATGATCTGCGCCCCTGCCCTTGTGTCATTACCCTCAGCGCCAGACGCGGCCGCGACCAGCGCGCAGGCTTCGGCCACGCTGCCTGTGCCAAATGCCGCCAGCACGCGGGCAGATTGCGTCGGCGTGGCAATCCCGTCAATCGCCTGCACCGGAATGGCGATCAGCGGCAGGCCCGCGATCCGCGCCAGCGGTCCAAGCATGTCCGCGCGCCCTTCCAGACAGGCAAGCGCATCCAGACCGGCATGCTGCGCCATGCGCGCAATCAGCGCGCGCAAACTGGCAGGCCCCGCCCGCGACGTGCACCCAAACCCTGCAACAATCATCGTGCCACACTCCATTGCACAATCGGATAAGCGGCGCGCCAGCCGCGCCTGCCGCCCAGCGGCGCTGCCTCGGCCATCTCCAGCCGCATCAGATTGCCCCCTGCACGCGCGTGCCACTGCGCCAGCAAGGCCTCGCTTTCCAGCGTCACGGCATTGGCCACCACCCGCACACCTTGCGGCAGCATATCCCATAGCTGCTCCAGCATCCGCTCCGACATGCCGCCCCCGATGAACACCGCATCCGGCAAGGGCTGGTCCTGCAACACCTGTGGCGCGCGCCCTTCTATCACATGCAGGCGGTCTGCACCCAGATTATGCGCATTCTCACGCGCCCGCGCGGCACGCGCAGCATTCATCTCGAACCCTATCGCGCGCAGGGACGGGTGGGCCAGCACCCATTCTATCCCGACCGAACCGGACCCCGCGCCGATATCCCACAGCATCTCGCCCGCACGCGGCGCCAATGCCGACAAACTCAGCGCGCGCACCGCTTTTTTGGTGATCTGTCCGTCATGTGCAAACATCTCATCGGGCAATCCCGCCACAACCGGCATCGCCGCACCCGCGCCTGCAACTTCCAGCCCCACAAGAACCGGATGCGCCACATCGTGCAACGCATAGTCCCCGGCCACGGCCAGACGCACACGCGCGCGCCCGCCGCCCAGCGCTTCCATGACATGCAAGCGGCTGTCGCCAAACCCAAGTCCCGCCAGATACCCCGCAAGGCCACCCACCGCCGCGCCATCACGCAGCAGCACCAGCACACGCACCCCTCGCGCCAGATACGGACGCAGCCGTGTCAGGGGCGCTGCATGCAGCCCCAGACAGGCGACACTCTCCAACGGCCAGCCCAACTGCGCGGCGGCCAGCGAAAATGCCGATGGCGCAGGCAGCGCCACCCAGTCTTCGCGCGGCAAGTGCCGCGTCACGCTTGTGCCCGCACCAAACCAGAACGGGTCGCCCGATGCCAGCATCACCACACGACGCCCCCGCTGCGCCAGCAGCAGCTCGATGCCATCAGAAAACGGGACCGGCCATTCCAGCACCTCGCAGTCCAGATCCGGCAGCAACGCCAGATGACGCCCCGCCCCCATGACGATCTCGGCACGCGACAGCGCGTCACGGCTTGCATCTGACAGCCCGTTCAGGCCATCTTCGCCAAGTCCGACAATCGTCAACCACGGGGCACGCTCAGCCATGCAAAACATCCTTGTCCTCGGCGGCACGATAGAAGCCACACGCCTTGTCGCCGAACTGGCCCGCGCGGGCCTGCCCGCGACCCTCAGCTACGCAGGCCGCGTTGATCGCCCGAAACCCCAGCCGGTGCCGGTGCGCGTGGGCGGGTTTGGCGGCGCGGACGGGCTGGCACAATATTTGCGCACACATCATATCACCCATCTGGTCGATGCAACCCATCCGTTCGCCGCCACGATCAGCACCAATGCGATGCGCGCAGCCCGGCTTGCGGGCACGCCGCTGCTGGCGCTGACCCGCCCTGCATGGATCGCAGGCGATGGCGATCTGTGGACGCATGTTGCGGACATCCCTGCTGCCGTGGCCGCCCTCAACGTGCCACGGCGCACCATCATGCTGGCCCTCGGGCGGATGCATCTGCATGCTTTCGCGGCCCGGCCTGCGCATCGCTACCTTCTGCGTCTGGTCGATCCGCCGCAAACCCCACCCCCCTTGCCCGACCACCATATCATCATCGACCGTGGCCCGTTTGATGTGACCTCTGACAAGGGGCTGATGCAGGCGCATGGCATCGATCTGGTTGTGTCCAAGAATGCGGGCGGCACCGGCGCACAGGCAAAACTGATCGCCGCGCGCCAGTTGCAGATTCCGGTCCTGATGATCGACCGCCCCGCCCTGCCCGACCGCGCGCAGACCCATGACATCGCATCTGTCCTTGACTGGGTGCGCACCTGACCACGCGGCCCCAATTCCGCTTTCATTCTGGCAAAAATATCCGCGGGGGGTGAATTGGGCCATATGGCCCAAGAGGGGGGCAGACAGCCCCCCTTCCCCCCACAGGCCAATCATGCCGACCTCGGGGTATACAGGATCGGCCCGCGCGGGGTGTCGATCACCCGCGTCAGGCTTGATCCGACAATCACCATCGTGCGCATATCTGCCATCTCCGGCAGCGCTTCGGTCAGCGGCACAATACGCAAGTCTTCCTGCGCTGTGCTGACCGCGCGGGCAAACAGAACGGGGCGCGCATCGGCGCAGGCTTCGCGCAAGACATCCAGCGCGCGCGCAAAGCCCTCGGGGCGCGATTTCGAGCGCGGGTTATAGAATGCCATCGCAAAATCACCCTCGGCGGCCAGTCGCAGGCGTTTCTCGATCAGTGCCCATGGTTTCAGGTTGTCGCTCAGGTTGATGGCGCAGAAATCATGGCCCAAGGGGGCGCCCGCTTTTGCGGCGGCCGCCAGCATCGCGGTAATCCCCGGCAGCACGCGTATATCCAGCGCGCGCCACGCCTCCGGCCCTGCCTCCAGCGCTTCGAACACGGCTGACGCCATGGCAAACACGCCCGGATCACCGGACGACACCACCACCACGCGTTTGCCCGCCGCCGCCATGTCCAGCGCGTGGGCCGCGCGGTCCAGTTCCACGCGGTTGTCGCTGGCATGCAATGTCAGCCCGTCGCGCGGGGCCACGCGCGCCACATAGGGAATATAGCCCACCACATCGGTGGCCGCATCCAGCGCCGCGCGCACTTCGGGCGTCACCAGCGCCTCATCCCCCGGACCAAGCCCCGCAATGGCGACCCAGCCGCTCATGGTCTGCGCCCCTGACCATGGATCAGCACGATCGAGAAATAGGGCGTCACCTCGCCCGCCTCTGCCAACCGCTGCACGCGCTGGCGGGGCATTTGCGCATATTCCACCATCCACGCATCCTCCAGCCGTCCCGCAGTTTGCAAGGCGCGTTTCAGCTTGGGCAGGTTGCGCCCGATCTTCATGACCACCAGCGCATCCGTGGCCGCGATCCTGTCGGCCAGCACATGCTCGGGCAATGTGGCCATCAGCACGGTCAGCACATCATCCCCCCATGTGATGGGCTGGCCCGTGGCTGTCCACGCGCCCGACATGCCGGTAATTGCGGGCACCACATCCACCGGCACCACATCTTTCAGACGTGTGTAGATGTGCATGAAAGAGCCGTAGAAAAACGGGTCCCCCTCGCACAGGACAACCACATCCGCGCCCCCTGCGGCCAGCGCGCGCAAATAGTCGGTGCATTGCGTATAGAAAGCCGAAAGCATTGTATTATAGCGCGGGTCGGACACGGGTATTTCCGTGGTGACAGGGTATTCCATCGGAAATTCGACCGCATTCGGGTGCAGCATACCGTCAACAATCGCGCGCGCCTGTCCCTTGCGCCCTGCCTTGCGGAAAAAAGCCACATGCTGCGCGCCGCGCACCAGACGGTCAGCGCGCACACTCATCAGGTCTTGCGCGCCGGGGCCAAGGCCCACGCCATAGATCGTGCCCGCACTCATTCCTTGCGGCTCGCGATGGCGTTGATCGCCGCAACCGTGATCGCGCTGCCACCCAGACGGCCTCTGACGATGCAGCTTGGCACCGGCTGCGCGGCCCAAAGCGCGTCCTTGGATTCCATCGCGCCCACAAACCCCACAGGGCAGCCGATAATCGCGGCGGGGCGCGGGCAATCCGGGTCTTCCAGCATGTTCAGCAGGTGAAATAGGGCCGTTGGCGCATTGCCAATGGCAACCAATGCACCTGCCAGATGGGGCCGCCACAATTCCAGTGCGGCGGCCGACCGCGTGTTGCCCATCTCGCGCGCCATCTGCGGCACGCGCGGGTCGCGCAGGGTGCAGATAACCTCGTTTTCTGCGGGCAGGCGCGGGCGGGTCACCCCTTCGGACACCATATAGGCATCGCACAGGATGGGCGCGCCCGCGTCCAGCGCTGCGCGGGCCGCAGTGGCAAAATCGGGCGAGAAGTGAACAAACTCCTCCAGCCCGACCATACCGGCGGCGTGGATCATGCGCACGGCGATGGGTTCTTCATCCGCTGTGAAACGGCCCAGATCGGCCTCGGCCCGGATGGTGGCAAAGGATTGCAGGTAGATCGCGGCACCATCAGTCTCATAGGTGTAGGGCATTATAATCTTTCAAAACGGGTCAATATCTGGGATCGCGAAAGTCCGGTTGCGTCTGTCCGCCCCTGCATGATCAGATCGAAGCGACCATCACGACCGATCAGGGTGATATCCGCAGCACGCGCCCTTGCGCAACCCTTTGCACAGCCCGACACATGCAGGCTGCCGTCGACCATGGGCGCCAGTTCCAGCGCAAGCGCGCGGGTTTCAACACTGGCCTGCGGGCATAGCGGCGCGCCTGCACAGGCATCAACGCGCAAGGCGGGGTGGTCTGGTGTCACAATCAGGCTGGCAGGCAGTGCAGGCGCGGCAGTCACACCTTCCAGAACAAGGCAACGCCACGGGGTCACACGCATGGCGGGCACATCCGACACGGCCAGAACCTGCGCCAGATCCCGCGCAATGATCTGGCCGAAAGCCGCACCGACAACCAGCCCCAAGGGCATTGCACCGGCCCTGAATGGCGCGCGCGAGGGCGGCGCGGGCGCGGCGTCCCATATGGCCCAGTCGGGCAGCGGGGCATGATGGCGGGCCATACGGCCCGATTGCGCGCCACCCGTGTCCACAAACCAGCGGCACAGCCGGATCAGGCTGTCAATTTCCTGCCCGTGCTGCAACGCCATGCCCAGCGCGCGGCCTTCGGCGCGCAGGGTCAGCCCGTGCTGACCGCACTCAATACGGAAATCGGCGGGGTCATTCGACAGCACCGGCGCAGGGCCTGCATCCATGGCAAAGCCCATCTTGGGCGGCAGTTCCGGCAACTCCGCCAGCCGCCCAGCCAATTCGGCCCAAAGCCGTGCACTGTCATCGCCATCTGCCCAATCGGGTGCAATCAGGATATTGCGGCGCGACTCCAGATCAGCATCCGAATCCAGCAAATCAAGCGCGGCCAGCGCCTGTTGCAAGGGCGCAAGCGCCGCATCGCTGACGCCACGAATTTGCAGATTGGCGCGGTTGGTCAAATCGATCAGCCCTGCACCAAAACTTTGCGCCGCATCACACAATCCCAATGCCTGCGCGCGTGTCAACCGTGCCAGACGCGGACGCACCCGAACCACCCAGCCGTCGCCGGATTGCATGGGCCGCAACGCGCCGGGGCACCACCCTTTCACGTCAAATTCAGTCATGCGCCAACCCCGCAAGAATGGAATTCCTGCGTGTCACCCACAGGCCCGCATCATGCAATGCGGCAAACCGCGCTTTCATCGCCGCGAGCGCTGCGGGGTTTTCCCGTTCAAGAAACGCGCACACCGCATCATCGCCCAGTGTTGCATCATGATATAGGTCAATCAGTTGCGGCGGAACGGCGGCGGCCAGATGGGCAAAAGCCGCCAGATGGTCCAGTGTGGCGGCAATTTCCGCGCCGCCGCGGAAACCATGCGCCATCATGCCCCTGATCCACACCGGATTTGCCGCGCGCGCCCGCACCACACGCGCGATTTCTTCGGTCAATGTGCGGGCGCGCGGGTCATCGGGGCGTGTGGCATCCATATGATACAGCGCGGCCTGCCCGCCTGTGATGGCTTGGGCGGCGGCAAAGCCTGCTTCATGGGCGGCGTAATCCTGCGCCAGCAACAGGTCGGTTTCGGGCAAATCCTGCAAATGCACGAAGGCATCCGCGCTTGCCACGCGCGCGGCAATGCCATCGGGGTCGTGCTGGCCGGTATCAATTGCATGCGACGACGCCGCCAGCCATGCGCGCCCTGCCTGTTCGCGGGCATCTTGGGAATAATCGTCAACCATGCCCCCCATGCCAAGCCCGTAGCTGCCCGGCGCGGGACCATACACACGCGCGCCGCCCTGCCCGACAAAGGGGTTCCAGTCCGGTGCTTCATCGCGCGCGGCCAGCGCGGCCACAGCCTGCCCGAACAAGGTGGAAAGCTGCGGAAACACATCGCGAAACAGGCCAGAGACGCGCAAGGTCACATCAAGTCGCGGGCGGTCCAGTTCCGCGATGGGTAGAATTTCCACGCCAGAGACGCGCGATGACCCTGCGTCCCAGACGGGCCGCGCGCCCAGCAGGTGCAACGCCATGGCGAATTCCTCGCCCGCCGTGCGCATGGTGGCGCTGCCCCACAGGTCCACGACCAGCGCGCGCGGCCAGTCGCCATGATCCTGCAAATGACGGCGCACCAACTCATCCGCCAGCTTGACACCCTGCGCATAGGCCGCACGGGATGGCACGGCGCGCGGGTCGGTGGTGAACATATTGCGCCCTGTGGGCAGCACATCGGACCGCCCGCGATGGGGGGACCCGGATGGGCCGGGGGCCACAAAACGCCCAGACAGCGCGGCCTGAAGCCCTGCGCGTTCGGCCGCGCCTTGATCACCACGCCCGAAAATATGCAACCCTTCACCAAACTGGCTTTCCTTCACATCGCACACGAAACGGTCGATGCGGGTGATTGCCTCTGCCAGACAGTCCGCGCCGTCCAGCCCCAGTTCAGCGCCCAGACCCAGTGCATCTGCCTCCGTGCGTATATCACCTTGCAGCCGGTCGCGGCGGGCGGGGTCCAGCCCGTCGGCGTTGGAAAATTCGTCGAGCAGCGCTTCCAGTTGCGCCAGCCCAGCACCTGTCTGCGCGGCGACCATTGGCGGCGGCACATGTCCCAGTGTCACGGCACCGATGCGGCGTTTGGCCTGCGCGGCCTCGCCCGGGTCATTGACGATAAACGGATAGATCACCGGCAGATCGCGGACCAGCGCTTCCGGCCAGCAATCATCCGACAGGGCCACAGACTTGCCCGGCAACCATTCCAGCGTCCCATGCGCGCCGACATGCACCAGCACATCTGCGCATTCGCGCAACCAAAGATAGAACGCCACATAGGCATGACGCGGGGTGCGCCCAAGGTCGTGATATTCATCATCGCGCAACGCGGGCGTGCCGCGTTCGGGTTGCAGCGCAACAAGCGTCTGATCAAGCTGCACTGCCGCGAAGGCAAAGCCCGCATCACCGCAAGCGGGGTCATCTTCGGGGGCACCCCATGCGGCAAACAGATCGTTGCGCAGCGCGTCGGGCAGGCGGTCCAATGCGGCGCGATAGGCGGCCAACGGCCAACGCAGATGCCGCACCTGTAGCGCATCGGCCAGCGCGCGGGCATCAGGGGCTTGCGCGCCGATGTCGTGCAAAATGGCGCTGGCGCTTTCCAGCGCGTCCAGCCCCACCGCATGCGCCATATTCCAGCCCTTGCCGGGATATGTGGACAACACAAGGGCCGTGCGGCGCTGCGGCGCGGGCAAATCCTGCAAACGGACCCATGCGCATACACGGTTTGCAATCGCGTCAATGCGCGGGGCTTCAGCGCAATGCTCGGCGCGGGCGAATTGCAGGTCTGGGTCGGGGGCGGTGAATTCCTTGAAACTGGCCACCCCTGCAAACAAACGCCCGTCCACTTCCGGCAAGACCACATGCATGGCCAGATCGGCAGGCGACAACCCGCGCGCGGCGTCTTGCCAGCGCTGCCTGTCGTTTGTTGCAAACGCCACCTGAAACACGGGCACACCGGCGGCTTCCAGCACGGCCCCGCCATCCGCGCCTTGGGCGGAAAAGGCTGTGGCGTTCACCACCGCTTTGGGGGCCAGTTCCCTGACCCAGCGGGTCAACCATGCCCGCGCCTGCGGCTCCTTCAGGGATGGCACGAACAGCGCCAGCGCATCAAAACCGCGCGCGTCCATCGCGTGGGCCAGCGCGCGGATCGGGGCCAGATCGGCCGCAGCAAGGTAGGAGCGGTAGAACACGATCAGAACGCGCGGGCGTTCAGACCCAAACCTGAACGCGGCCGGACATGTGATGCCGCCATGCTGCCAGCCGCCCACCTGCGCCACAACGCGCACCCCGCGCACCGGCGGCGCATAAAGGCCCGATGCCAGCGCAAGCTGCTGAAGCGCAGCTTGCGCTGCAACCTCGCCGCCCGTATCGCACAGATGGCACAACCGCCTTAGCGTGCTGACAGGCAGGGTCGAGATGGCATCAAGTGCAGGGTCCGGGCGGCCATCGGCGGGCAGCACCGCCAGCGCGATGCCCTTTTGCTGCGCAAGGCCGCGCACCTGTTGCAACCCGTAGGCCCAATAAGGCGCGCCCCCGATCAGCCGGATCAGAATACCCTTGGCCCCTGACAGCGTGTTTTCGACATAGGTATCCACCGACAGCGGATGTTTCAGCGCGGCCAGATTGGCCAGCCGCACTGACGGCAGGCTGTCGCCCGCCTTGCGCCATCCTGCCGCGAAAGCGCCCAGATCACTGTCGGAAAACGACAACACCACCAGATCAGCCGGGCTTTGGCCCAGATCGGTGGGTGTGTCGACTTCATCCAGCCCGTGGCTTTCGCGAAAGATGACATGCATCGCGGATCAGTCCCCGAGTGCGGCGCGAATGGCGGCCTCGTTTACATGATCATGCTCGGCGATCACGACAAGGCGGGTGATGCGCGGCTCGTCCGCTTTCCACGGACGGTCGAACTGGTGGCGCACCCGCGCCCCCACCGCCTGAACCAGCAACCGCATGGGCTTGCCGCGCACCGCTGCATAGCCCTTGATGCGCAAGATATGCTGCGCATCGGCCAGATGCATGATGCGCTTGGCAAATTCATCGGGATCGGAGATTTCACCCAACTCCAGCATGATTGTGTCGAAATCATCATGTTCGTGATCATGATGCCCGTCATGATGCGACGGGCGCGCGGCAAGATCATCTTCTGCCCCTGCTTCCAGCCCCAGCAATACAGCCACATCCACCACCCCTTCAGAGACTTCGATCACCGGCAACGGGCGCGGCGCTTCGGCGGCGATGATGTCGCGTGCGCGCGCCACACCTTCGGGTCCGGCCAGATCGGGCTTGGTCAGCAGCACAAGATCGGCACAGGCGATCTGGTCCTCGAACACCTCGGACAGGGGCGTTTCGTGATCAATGCTGTCATCGGCTGCGCGCTGCGCATCCACGGCGGCCACATCGGGGGCAAAACGTCCTGCCGCCACGGCCTCGGCATCGGCCAGCGCGATGACACCGTCGACGGTAATGCGCGATCGGATGGCAGGCCAGTCAAACGCTTTCAGCAGCGGCTTGGGCAATGCCAGCCCTGATGTTTCAATCACGATATGATCGGGCTTGGGATCCAGCTTCAAAAGCGCCTCGACCGTGGGAATGAAATCATCGGCGACGGTGCAGCAGATGCAGCCATTCGACAGCTCGACAATGTTTTCCGCCGGACAATCCGGAATAGCGCAGGACTTCAGGATCTCGCCATCGACACCGACAGTGCCGAATTCATTGACCACGACAGCCAGCCGCCGCCCGCCCGCATTGCGGATCAGATGGCTGATAAGCGTGGTTTTACCCGCGCCCAGAAAGCCGGTGATGATGGTGACAGGGGTTTTTGACAGGTCAGACATTGGGGGCCTCCAGCGGCGGTATGCGTGCGATGCAGTTCTTGCGGAAATGTTCGGGGCGGTCGCGCCACGGCACAAGGCCGCCTTCGGCGTCGCGGTATTTCTGCGCGCCCTCGATAACGGTGGTCACATGCGATTCCGGCGTCAGATTGCCATATACATAGGTCCAGGCACCCGGCTTGCGCAATGCAATCGTGCATCCGCGCGAGCAGTTGGACAGGCAGTCCACGGCAATGATGCGCAGCCCTTCGGGGGCGGCATCAAGCAACGCCTGCACCAGTTGCGCGCCGGGGCGCGTGTCCGGGTCCGGCATGGCCAGCGGATTGGCGGGGTTGGCGCTGCGGCATGTGGCGCAGACCAGAAGATCGACAGTGTCTTGGGGCATGAAAAGCTCCGGTTCAGGAATGGGCCAGCGCGACGGTTTCAAACATGAAGGCAAGCCCCACGCCCATACAGACAGCCGCAGCCAAGCTGGCCTGAAGCGCGTTCATGGACCGGTGGAACCACTTTGTCAGCCCGTCTGCAACAAAAGCAAAACTTGGGGCTTGCAGGACCCGGTCGCCATTTGCGCCCAAAGAACCAGTCAGGTGCTCGGCCCCGTCCGCATCGACATGGGATTGGCGGCGATCATGGCTGTAGCTATGCGCCTGATCGGCGCTGTCTGCGCCTTGTTGCTGCACTTCGGCGCCCGGCACTGAAAAGGCGATATGCCCGGCCACAAGCACATATGTGCCCGCAGCCAGTCCCGGACCCGCCATTAAGTTGCGAGAGTTCTTCATTCGTCCACTTTCCCGCGCGACCACCCGCCACGCGATACAGGGGGCGGGGGACATTCGGGCGGTGAAGGGGGGCTGCGGCGCCTGTCCCGACACAAGCCCAACCAGACACCCCGCCGGTTGAAATGCCCCGATGGGGCGGCCTTGATGCTGGCAGGTCTCCCGGCTTGCGGATGTCAGGTTTCCCTGGTGGGATTACCTGTCGGTCGGCCCGCCTTCCCGTCCATTGGGGACAGTGGCATCGGGCGACCTCTCCGGTCACGGTCGCGGGGGCGGCTGTGCTTGGGGCTTGATCTTATGATCCGGCCTTGTCACATTCCCTTTTCACCTGTCATGAACAGGCACCAGCCCCCTTCTCTTGCGCGCCCGCGCGCCATGAGTCAAGCAAGGAAACGACCAGATGCCCGACACCACCGACGCCACCCGCCACCGCGACAAGATGCAAAAGATCAAGGCCGCGCGCGACCGGATGATGGAAGGCAAGACTGGCGAAAAAGGGCTGATCATCGTCCATACAGGCGCGGGCAAGGGCAAGTCCTCTTCGGGCTTTGGCATGATCATGCGGTGTATCGCGCATGAGATACCTTGTGCCGTGGTCCAGTTCATCAAAGGCAACTGGACCACGGGCGAACGCGAGTTCCTGCGCGCACGCTTTGCCGATGAATGCACATTTGTCGTGTCGGGCGAAGGTTTTACATGGGAAACACAGGACCGCGACCGCGACATCGCTGCCGCGCGCGCGGGCTGGGAGCAGGCAAAGGCGCTGATCCGCAACCCCGATATCCGGTTTGTGCTTCTGGATGAAATCAACATCGCGCTGCGCTATGATTATCTTCCCCTGGAAGAGGTGCTTGCATTCCTGCGCGACGAAAAGCCGCCCATGACCCATGTTGTGCTGACCGGACGCAACGCCAAACCGGAGTTGATCGAGATGGCCGATCTGGTCACCGAAATGACATTGATCAAGCATCCGTTCCGCGACGGCATCAAGGCCCAGAAAGGTGTTGAATTCTGAAAGCCGCGGCCCCTGCCCTAACCGGCATCGGGGGCCAGCCCCCAACGCGCTGCGCGCGTTTCCCCCGGGATATTGGGACCAGAATGAAATCAGGAAGTCCGGTTAACGGGCGCCGCGTTTCGGGCTGTCGAAACAGGGGAAACGCGGCGCTTTCACTCTGGACGGTCATCGGGATCCCTCCCTGTACCGTTCTTGTATCCTCGTCGAAACAGGTTAATAAATGGTGTCTTTCATTCTGGCCCAAATATCCCCGCCGGAGGCGCAGCTTGATGCAAAGCCCCGTCCTTTACGCAAATGGCATGCATGATGACGCATAGTGTCAGGGTCAGCGGCCATTTCGGGGAATGGATACAAGGCAGGCTTGGCCCTGATGGTCCGGTTGTCCTGATCACCATGCCTTGTTGCAAGACAGGGGTGAACGCAGCCCTTTTGCGCGCAAGCAGCATCGCACATCCCGAACCTCACCTGACTGCCGATCATTATTGCAGCCATGTCCTGCACCGCTTTGTATCTGCATTAAACCTTCACGCGCGGGGTCATTTGCAGGTTGTGCCTGATGTTGCGGCAGGGCTTGGCACGGGCGTGTCCACCGCTGGTCTGATGGGCCTTGCGCGACTGGGCGGTTGGGACGGTGCGCCGCAACAGCTTGCGCACGCCTGCATTCAGGCAGAAGGCGCGTCAGACCCGCTGATGTTTCCCGAACCGGAGCAGTTGCTGTGGGGGTCGCGCGACGGGAGTGTGCACGCGCATCTGCCCCCCCTGCCGCGCTATGAGATCATCGGCGGGTTCTGGGGTGGCCCGCGCCCCACTGATGCGTCTGATGATGATTTTCCCGACATATCGGATATTGTGGCACGCTGGCGCGATGCGCGCGATCTTGCGGATTTTGCCGGGCTTGCATCTGAAAGCGCGCGGCGCTGTCTTGCCCGTCGCGGCCCTGCCGGTGACCCGACCGCAGCGCTGGCAGATCAACTTGGCGCGCTGGGGTGGAGCATGGCGCATACGGGTGCCGCAAGGGGGTTGGTTTTCGCCCCAAACAGTGCGCCGCCATATGCACAAGATGCATTGCGCAAGGCCGGATATACGGGTGTGATGCATTTTGAAGGGGGCCATGAATGAACCATGCGGCAATTATTCTGGTTGCCATTGCCCTTGATCTTGGGATTGGCTGGCCTGACGGGTTGTATCGCCGGATTGGTCACCCTGTCACATGGATGGGTGCCGCCATCCGCACGCTGGAGGCGCTTTGGAACAAACCAACGGTCGGTTTTGCGGCGCGCAAATTCCGGGGGGTGGTGGTGGCAGTGCTGGTCATTGCCAGCAGCGCCGCCTTAGCATTTCTGGCGCAAGCGGCGTTGCCGTCCGGTTGGGTCGGGATACTGTTGGGCGGGGTTCTGGTCTGGCCGTTTATTGCGCTGCGTTCAATGCATAATCATGTTGCAGCGATCATTCCGCCCCTGCAGGCCGGTGACTTGGCGCGCGCGCGCCATGAGGTGTCGATGATTGTCGGGCGCGACCCGTCGCAGCTGGACGCCGAGGGCGTGGCGCGCGCTGCGACCGAGAGTCTGGCCGAGAATACGTCCGACGGCATTGTCGCGCCAATCTTCTGGGGCCTTGTCGGGGGATTGCCAGGAATTGTTGCCTATAAGGCCATCAACACGCTTGATTCGATGATCGGCTATCGCAGCCCACGATATGTGGCCTTTGGCTGGGCATCCGCGCGCATTGACGATCTGGTAAATCTGGTGCCAGCGCGGCTGACGGGGGTAATTTTCGCACTGGTCTCGGCACGCCCGCGCGCGGCATTGGCCAGTATGCTGCGCGATGCCCGCCTGCACCGGTCCCCGAATGCCGGATGGCCAGAATCCGCGATGGCAGGCGCGCTTGGCGTCCGGCTGTCAGGTCCGCGTATCTATGACGGCACGGCAACGGATGACCCGTGGGTGAACGGCACCTGCCCTGACCCGAAAGCCGCCGATTTGCGCAAGGCTTTGGCACTTTACCGGCGTGCAATGGCGGCCATGACAGCGGGTGTGGCCGTGCTTGCGGTGCTGTGGATCTGACAAATGGCGACAGATCGCCGTGCGGCCACCGCCCCCGCCGCGCCTTTATGGGCAACCGCCCGTTTCACCGACCCGTGCAAAACGGGTTTCCCCTGCGGTCAAACCGCGATAGCCTGCCTGTGTCTGGTGCCCGTCCTGCGCAGCCTTGCGCCCATAGCGGGAGAATCGGGAATGCGGTGCAAATCCGCAACGTGCCCAACGCTGTAAGGTGGATGGCGCTGCAAAATGCCACTGGCCAACAGGCCGGGAAGGCGCAGTTGCCGCTGAAACCAAGTCAGAAGACCGGCCAGATGCAACCGGGCCGCCCGCTGGTCAACGGGGGGTCGTGACTGTGACAGGGGATAGTGTCATGCAGCCACCCGAAACACCTGCACCTGCGGGGCCATTTTCGCAATCCGAACAAGACGCCGTGTATCGTGCCATCTTTACCCGCCGTGATGTGCGCAGCCAGTTCACCGACCGGCCCGTCAGCAATGCCCTGCTGATGCGGCTGTTGACGGCCGCGCATCACGCGCCGTCCGTGGGCTTCATGCAGCCATGGAATTTCATTGTGATCCGCAGTGCAGCGGTCAAGGCGCAGGTTCAGGATGCGTTTTCGCGTGCCAATGCCGAAGCGGTCGGGATGTTTCCCGAAGATCGCCGCCCGCTGTATTCCGCGCTGAAGCTGGAAGGGATTGCCACAGCGCCGGTCAATCTGTGCATCACCTGCGACCGCACACGCGGTGGCAAGGTCGTTTTGGGGCGCACGCATAACAGGGACATGGATATATACTCGACCGTGTGCGCGGTGCAAAACCTTTGGCTGGCCGCGCGCGCCGAAGGGCTGGGCGTGGGCTGGGTCAGTATATTCCATGAGGGCGACATGCGCATGATCCTGAACCTGCCCGACCATGTGGTGCCGGTGGCCTATCTGTGTATCGGGCATGTCGACAGCCTGTATCAGACACCGGAATTGCAGGCCAAAGGATGGCAGGACCGCCTGAGCCTTGAGGATCTTGTATTCGCAGACCGCTGGGGGAATGCCAAAGCCCCGCAGGACTAGGTCAAGGCGGGTAGCGTTGCTGGCACGGCACATGGTCTTGCGCGTCTTGAACGAGCGGCATCATGGAACTAGACACGGCAGGTATGGGCATTCTGACAAATGCGCCCGAACCAGCCCCATACCAGCAAAGGCTCAGGACAGAATGCGCGATCATGGCGGGAATTTGGACGCAGCAATTGCCCGCCATGGCGGCGAGGGTTGGATTGACCTGTCCACAGGTATCAACCGCCGCCCCTACCCTGTGCCACCCCTGCCGGACGCGGTCTGGCATGGGCTGCCAACCGCACAGGCGCAACATGAACTGGTTGCCGCCGCCGCGCAGGCGTGGGGTGCAGCGCCGCAACTTGCGGGGTTGGCGCTGGGCGGGGCGCAGGCGGCCATCCAGCTTGTCCCGCATCTGTGGCCCGAAACCGGCCGCGCCTGTGTCCTTGCGCCCAGCTATAATGAGCATGCCGCCTGTTTGCGCGCGGCAGGTTGGGATGTGCATGACAGCGCATCACTGGGTGACATGGCCGGTGCAGATCTGGCCGTTCTGGTGAACCCCAACAACCCCGATGGCCGCTGCTGGCCCGCGAAGGCAGTGCTGGAGCTGGCACAAAATGTGGGGTTTCTGGTCGTCGACGAAAGTTTTGCCGACACCACACCGGATTTATCCGTGCTGCCACATGACACCGCCCCAGATAACCTTCTGGTTTTGCGGTCTTTTGGTAAATTTTACGGGTTGGCCGGTCTGCGGCTTGGCTTTGCATTTGGTGCAAGGCCGGTGATCGCGCGGCTGGCGGAAATGGCGGGTCCGTGGCCTATTTCCGGCGCGGCAATAGCAATCGGGTGCCATGCGCTTGCAGATAAACCCTGGGCTGATGCCATGCGCAGGCAGTTACTGATTGATGCAGACCGCGCGGACCAACTGCTGCGGCAGGCGGGCTGGAACTGCATTGGCGGCACCAGTCTGTTTCGCCTGTATGACACACCGGATGCACAGGCCGCACGCGATCATCTGGCACAACATCAGATCTGGTCGCGGATATTTCCCTACTCCAGGCACTGGCTGCGGCTTGGCCTGCCGGGACCAGAGGCGGAATGGAACAGGCTTGAAAGCGCCCTGCCGATACCACAGGCTGGTTAAGGATTCCCTGCGCGCCTGAATGCCTGTTCGGGCGGCCTTGCTGCGCAAGCACGCGCGGCTTGGGGGCATTCGTCTGCATCGATCTGCCACCCGCAGGACTTTCAACTTAAACCTTCCCACGCAAGCATATGATTTTTTTGTATTTTTGATAATTTTTGAAGCTGATCCTCGGCTTTGTGTTCCCAGCAGGGAGCAGCGCCACACCCTGCAAAACTATGCAGGAATCGCTGTCACGCTACAAACAATCCACAGGAAATTCCTGATCTACTTGCGATTTCGCTTTACTCAAAGGCGGAATGGGCACACCATATGTAGTAATAAAAGGCAAAAATACGCGCATTTGTAGATCTACACACCTTGTTTAGTAGCCCTGTCAGGGGCGCTGACAATAACCAGAACGAGGCGGGCATGTCGGCAACGGAATTCTACCTTACAAATGATCCGGTCCACCCGATCGACATTGTCGAGACGCTGGCGGCCGACCATGACTGGGATTTCGACCGAATGGGCGAGGATCAGATCGCCATGGTCGTCGAGGGGCAGTGGCGCAGTTATGCGCTGACGCTGGCCTTGTCGCCTGAAGAAGACATGCTGCGCCTGATCTGCACCTTTGAAATGGACCCACCCGAGGGCGCGCTGCCCGCACTTTATGAAACCGTCAGCCGCGCCAATGACATGGTCTGGTCCGGTGCGTTCAGTTTCTGGGCTGAGCAGCGCCTGATGGTGTGGCGATATGGCCTGCTGCTGGGCATGGACCAAACCGCCGAGGTTGAGCAGATTGACCGCATGATCCGCAGCGCGCTGATGGCCGCAGAACGGTTTTATCCGGCATTCCAGCTGGTAGCCTGGGCAGATCACAGCCCGCAAGCGGCGCTTGATCTGGCATTGGCCGAAGCGGTCGGGCACGCCTGACCACCTGCGCATCCGTCCCATTTGACTACCCCCGTTTCCCCTTGACGCGGGGGAAGTGCAGCGCAACAACTGCTGGGAAACCACAAGGGGGCATTATGACACTCGACCGGATAAACACGCACGGCATGGTATTGATGGGCTGCGGCAAGATGGGGTCTGCCCTGCTGGCAGGCTGGCTTGCGCAGGGTGTTCCAGCCACAAGTGTCCATGTTGTTGAACCGCATCCTTCCGATTGGCTGCGCGCAAGCGGCGTTTGCCTGAATGAGCCCTTGCCCGATGCACCTGCGGTGGTGGTGCTGGCGGTCAAGCCGCAGATGATGGGCAATGCCTTGCCTGCGCTACAGACCTTCGGAAACGGCAAAACGCTGTTTTTATCTATCGCTGCGGGCACACAGCTGGCGCGGTTTAACGAAATTCTGGGCGCGCAGACACCGATCATACGGGCCATGCCCAACATCCCTGCTGCGGTCGGGCAGGGCATTTCGGCATTGATTGGCAATGACAAGGCGTCCGAACAGGATATCGCGCTGGCAGAAGAACTGCTTGCCGCTGTCGGCCAGACTGTGCGGCTGGAGGATGAATCGCAGATAGATTCCGTGACGGGCCTGTCAGGGTCCGGCCCTGCCTATGTCTTTCACATGATCGAAGCCATGGCACGCGCGGGCGAATCGCAAGGCCTGTCCCCTGATCTGGCCATGAAACTGGCGCGCGCAACTGTGATCGGGGCCGCGGCACTGGCCCGCGATACAACCGATTCGGCGGAACAACTGCGCATAAATGTCACCAGCCCGGGCGGCACCACGGCGGCAGCTTTGGCCTTGCTGATGGATGAAACCGACGGCCTGCCGCCGCTGATGGTGCGCGCGGTCAGGGCTGCGGCAGACCGGTCGCGGGAACTGGCGAAATGACAGACGCCATCAGTTTCGATGATTTTCTGAAGGTCGATATCCGCGCGGGGCGCATCATCCGCGCGGAACCCTTTCCCGAAGCGCGCAAGCCCGCAATCAAGCTGTGGATCGATTTCGGGCCGGATCTGGGCGAGAAGAAATCATCAGCGCAGATCACCGAACTTTATGCGCCGGACGCGCTGATCGGGCGACAGGTCATGGCGGTGGTAAATTTCCCGCCCCGCCAGATTGGCCCCTTTATGTCGGAAGTTCTGGTGCTGGGCGCATCGGATGCCCAAGGGCGTATCTCGCTGCTGGCCCCTGACCATGACGTGCCACAGGGCGCGCGGATGCATTAAGGCCATCGCTATGAAAGAACTCTATATCACCCGCCCCCTGCCCGACCGCGTGCTGGACCGCGCCCGCAGTCATTTCAACGTGACGCTGCGCGACCAGACCACACCATTGAAAAAGGGCGAGATGCGCGCCGCACTTGTGTTGTATGATGTGATCATCCCGACCCTGGGCGATTTGTTCACCGCCGAAGTTTTTGCCGGAATGGAAACGGCGCGCTGCCGGTTGCTGGCGAATTTCGGGGTTGGGTATAATCACATTGATGTTGCCGCCGCACAGCAGGCAGGCATTTGCGTGACCAACACACCCGGTGCAGTGACAGACGCAACCGCCGATATCGCTCTTATGCTGATACTGATGAGCGCGCGGCGCGCAGGCGAAGGCGAGCGGCTGGTGCGCAAGGGCAAATGGTCGGGCTGGCACCCGACGCAAATGCTGGGCCTGCATCTTGGCGGCAAGACCTGCGGCATTATCGGGATGGGCCGCATTGGGCAGGCCATTGCAAAACGCGTGCATTTCGGGCTGGGGATGGATGTGATCTATCACAACCGCTCTCCGCGCGTGGTTGATATGCCAGCGCGCCAACTGGACAATATCGCGGATGTTCTGGCGGCGTCCGATGTCGTTGTGCTGGCCGTTCCGGGCGGTGCGGACACGCGCCACCTGATTGGCGCGCCAGAGCTGGCATCCATGCAACCGCACGCGCATCTGGTCAATATCTCGCGCGGGGATGTTGTCGATGAGGGCGCGTTGATTGCCGCCCTGCAACAAGGCCGGATTGCGGGTGCGGGACTGGATGTCTATGAATTTGAACCCGACGTGCCAGTGGCCCTGCGCGTGATGGAAAACGTGACGCTTCTGCCGCATCTGGGCACGGCGGCGCTGGACGTGCGCGAGGGAATGGGCATGATGGCACTGGACAACGCCATTGCGCATGCAACAGGGCAAGCGTTGCTGAACCCGGTCTGACGCTTGCGAAGGCTGCTGCGGGATTTGCGCGCGCCACCTAGTGTCAAAAATCGGGTTTGGGCGCAGTTGGACTTTTGCGGCCGTTGAGGCTATGAAAAATACCCGCGCCAGCGGTGGGCCGGGGTCTGCCGATCCAACGCCAGTGAAGTTCAATTTATGCAGGCTGCATATTCCTGCCATCAAAGGCTTGGCGTATCGCTGGCCAAATCGGCAGGCCGCGGGACGGCCCGCCGATGGCGCGGCGGCCTTCGGCCTTTGCGCCGCGCCCTTGGGGCTTTGCCAATGTCTGCAAAAGGCCCGAAAACCCGCGAAAGGGCGTTCCGGCCTGATCAGGTCAGGCTAGAGCATATCACGTTCATTCGCATTCACGAGACATACTCTAACTTATTGATTTCGCATGTTCGAGAAGCTCAAAACCGGTTCCCACTTTTGAGCAACATGCTCTATAGCCGCTATTCCATCGCTTCCAACTCGTCGATAAAGCCCGCGATCATCTGCAAGCCCTTGTCCCAGAAGGCGGGGTCGCTGGCGTCCAGCCCGAAAGGTGCCAGAAGTTCCTTATGGTGCTTGGACCCGCCTGCGGCCAGCATGTCAAAATACTTCTCCTGAAAGCCCTCGGGGGCATCACGATAGGCGGCATAAAGCGCGTTCACCAGCCCGTCGCCAAACGCATAGGCATAGACATAAAACGGCGAATGCACGAAATGCGGAATATAGGCCCAGAAGGTTTCATACCCGTCCATATACTCGAACACCGGCCCAAGGCTTTCGGCCTGCACGCTCATCCATAGGGCATTGATGTCATCAGGCGTCAATTCCCCCTCGCGGCGCGCGGCATGCAGCTTGCATTCGAAATCATAAAACGCAATCTGGCGCACGACCGTGTTGATCATATCCTCGACCTTGCCAGCCAGCAGAACCTTACGCTCGGACTGCGTTTTCGCCTGTGCCAGCATTTTCTGGAAGGTCAGCATCTCGCCAAAGACAGATGCGGTTTCCGCAAGTGTCAGCGGCGTGGATGACAGCAATTCGCCCTGCCCTGCGGCCAGACGCTGGTGCACGCCATGCCCCAGTTCATGCGCCAGCGTCATCACATCGCGCGGCTTGCCCAAGTAGTTCAGCATCACGAACGGGTGCGCATCGGTCACTGTGGGGTGGGCAAATGCGCCCGGTGCCTTGCCCGGTTTCACGGCCGCATCAATCCAGCCCTGCGAAAAGAACGGCTCTGCCAGTTCGGCCAGTTTCGGCGAAAAGCCCGCATAGGCATCCAGCACGGTCTGGCGCGCATCATCCCAGTTGAACACGCGCGGCGCCTCCAGCGGCAGGGGCGCGTTGCGGTCCCAGACCTGTAGCTTCTCCAGCCCCATCCAGCGTGCTTTCAGCGCGTAGTACCGATGGCTCAGGTTTGGATAGGCGGCGACCACGGCATCGCGCAAGGCCTGCACGACTTCGGGTTCGACATGGTTCGACAGATGGCGCGCATGTTGCGCCGATGGCATCTTGCGCCAGCGATCCTCGATTTCCTTTTCCTTGGCCAACGTGTTGTGCACCCGCGCAAACAACTTCAACTGGCCCGAAAAAACAAAAGCAAGCGCCTGTGCCGCCGCCTGCCTGCGCGCACGGTCAGGGTCGGTCAGCAGGTTCAGCGTGGCTTCCAGCCCCAGTGGCTCGGGTTCACCCTGCACCTCGAAATGCAGGCCCGCCATGGTTTCATCAAACAGCCGGTTCCATGCCGCAGACCCGACCGTGGACTGGTCATGCAGGAATTTTTCCAGCTCGTCCGACAACTGGTGCGGGCGCATGGCGCGCATACGCTCGAACACCGGACGGTAACGCGCCAGATCGGCATTGCCTGATACCAGCACATCGAAATCGGCATCGTCAATGCGGTTCAACTCCAGCGAAAAGAACACCAGCGGGGTGGTCGCATCGGTCATGCGGTCTTGCGCATCGGCCATGAATTTGGCGCGTTCGGGATCGACAGTGTTTTGATAATAGCGCAACCCCGCATAGGACATCAGCCGCCCCGCGACCATGTCGATCTTTTCATAGCGCTGCACGCATACCAACATGTCCGCCGCCGACAGCTGCGCAAGCCTGCCTTCATATTCAGACGCGAATTCCGCGCATTCCTGCCGCAGCCAGTCAAAATCGCGGGTCAGTTCCGGCGCATCAGGGGCTGCGTAAAGCGCGCTTAAATCCCAATCGGGCAGGTTGCCGAATTCGGTCTTGGTGGTGCTTTGCTGGTCAAGGGGCATGGAACTCTCCGCTATATACTTGCCCCACACTTAGGCCGCGCGGACCCGCACTGCAACCGCTTCAGTCCATCTCTTTGAACGGCCATGGCTTGGCGTCGGTTGCAACCGACAAATAGCGCGCGGCCTTGGCGATCCATGCGCCCACCATACAGCCGAAATCGGCCAGCCGTTCATTGGGCTGGCGTTTGTCGATAATGATGATGACAAACTGAATGACCGCCACCAGAAACAGGATGGATTGCGCAACCGACATCATGGCCCCGATGATCAGCATATAGACCAGCCGCAACACAAGGGATTCTGCGGGTTTTTCCAGCGGGGGGGACGGGCGGTCTTCGTCAATGTCTCGCATCATGTATATCCTTTATGGCAGCGCGGTTATAATCTAACCCATTCGGGCGTTCTGCGCCAGAAACCCCAGACATCACGGCGTGCTGACCTGCCCGCCACCAACAGCCGCGCCCACGCCCGTTGTGCCCGGGCACGATGTGGGCAACCCGCGCGCCACACGCACGGCCAGATAGGCAAATGCCTGCGCTTCCAGCATATCCCCGTCCAGCCCCACCGATTCGACTGGCACCACAGAGCAGGCCAGACGCTGCGCGATGCGGCGCATCAGATCCGCATTATGCCGCCCGCCCCCGCATACCAGCAGCTGCGCAGGTTCCGCAGGGAAATGGGCAAACCCTTCTGCAACCGCAGCCGCCGCACATTCCGACAGGGTGGCCAGCGCATCGGCATCGGACAGATGGGCCACAGACGCCAGCACCCCCGGAAAGGCGCGGTCCAGCGATTTGGGCGGCATGCGGTAGAAATAGCCGTCCTCCAGAAAGGCGCGCAGCACCGCTTCATCCACCTGGCCACCCGCCGCCAGCGCGCCGCCGTCATCGCGCGCCAGACCAAGGCGCGAGAGGCACAGATCATCCAGCGGGGCGTTCGCAGGGCCAGTGTCGAACGCCAGAAGCGCGCCGTCATCTTCGGGTTTCTCCTTCGACGGGTCCACCCATGTCACATTCCCCACACCGCCAAGGTTCAGAAACGCCACAGGGGCTGTCGCCCCGATATGGCGCGCAAGGGCAAAATGATAGAACGGGGCCAATGGCGCACCCTGCCCGCCCAGATGAATGTCGGAGCTGCGGAAATCCCACACCACCGGATAGCCCGCAACAAGTGCAAGCACCGCCCCCGACCCTGCCTGATGGGTGCCACGCCCGCGCGGGTCATGCGCCAGTGTCTGGCCGTGAAACCCCGCAAGTTCCACGCCCTCAAAGCGCGCCATAATCTCGGCATGGGCCGTTTCCACCAGTTCGGCCACATCCTCGACCCCGTCCTCGTCCGGCCAGCGGCCAAGGGCTGCACGCAACACCGCGCGTTCGGCGTCTGAATAGGGGCGATAGGCGCTTGGGCCGAAGGCAGCGATTCGTTCGCCATCAGTGCGCAGCACCGCTGCATCCACCCCGTCCAGCGACGTGCCCGACATCATTCCCAGCACTGTAACGAGTTGTGATTCCAACATGGGCTTTTCCTTGGACGCCTGCGCGGCTATAGAACGCGCAATCGGCCATCCGGGACAAGCAAAAATGACCTACAGACCCAAATCAGATTTCCTGAACATCCTTCAGGCACGCGGCTTCTTCGACAATTGCACCGATCTGCAAGGTCTGGACGAAGCGCTGATCAAGGGGGTTGTGCCCGCCTATATCGGCTATGACGCCACAGCGAAATCGCTGCATGTGGGCCATTTGCTGAATATCATGGTGCTGCGCTGGTTCCAGAAATGCGGCCACAAACCCATCACCCTGATGGGCGGCGGCACCACCAAGGTGGGCGACCCCAGCTTCCGGTCGGATGAACGCCCGCTGCTGGATGATGCCGCGATTGCGTCCAATATCAACGGCATGAAGCAGGTATTTGCGAAATACCTGTCCTATGATGACAGCGCAGGCGGCGCGATCATGCTCAACAACGCCGAATGGCTGGACGGGCTGAATTACCTTGATTTCCTGCGCGATGTGGGGCGGCATTTCAGCGTCAACCGCATGCTGAGTTTTGAATCGGTGAAATCCCGACTGGACCGCGAACAATCGCTGTCCTTTCTTGAGTTCAACTACATGATTCTGCAAGCCTATGATTTTGTTGAGATCAACCGCCGTTATGGCTGCCTGTTGCAGATGGGCGGGTCGGACCAATGGGGCAATATTGTCAATGGCATAGACCTTGCACGCCGCATTGCCGATGCCGAGATTTTTGGCCTGACCACGCCGCTTCTGGCCACATCGGACGGGCGCAAGATGGGCAAAAGCCAGGGTGGGGCGATCTGGCTGAACGCAGATATGCTGAGCCCTTATGAATTCTGGCAATTCTGGCGCAACACCACCGATGCCGATGTCGGGCGGTTCCTGAAGCTATACACCGAATTGCCGGTCGAGGAATGCAACCGTCTGGGCGCGCTGGAAGGGTCCGAGATCAACGCAGCCAAGGTGATTCTGGCAAATGAGGTCACGACCCTGTGCCACGGCGCGGATGCTGCCAAAACCGCCGAAGCCACAGCGCGCGACGTGTTTGAAAAGGGCGGGATTGGCGATGATTTGCCTACGCTGACACTGAGCGCGGCCGAACTGGCAGACGGAATGTCAATGGCACAGCTTTTCGTGCGGTCCGGGCTGGCGAAATCCGGCAAGGACGCAAAACGCCTGATCCTTGAGGGCGGCGCGCGCGCAAATGACGCGCCGGTCAGCGATGCGGGACAACTGGTCAGTGCCGCAGATCTGGCGCAGCCGATGAAACTGACCGCAGGCAAGAAACGCCACGCGCAAGTCGTGCTGGAGGGGACGGCAGGCTGACAAAGGCGGGCAACCTGATGCAGATGCCCGGCGCGCCCGGTCCTGCACGCGTGGTGCAGGCGGGGTATTGGATATTTTTGCCAGAATGAAACTGGCAGAGGAATGCCGCTATCTGTATCGGCGCAGGCGGGGACTGAACACCTGGCGTTTCACACGCGTCCGCGCTCATGTAAGCGTAGCAACCGGGGGGCAACGCAGACCCGGCGGGGGGGCGTCAAATCTCGCCGCGCAGAAGGTGGTCCATTGTCAGCGAGGGTTGCGCGCAGCCCGCCTCGCCCACCACGCGCGCGGGAACGCCGGCCACGGTGCTGCGAGGGGGGACATCTTCCAGCACGACAGAGCCTGCGGCGATGCGCGCGCAATCGCCCACGCGGATATTACCCAGCACCTTGGCCCCTGCCCCGATCAGCACCCCGTTGCCGATTTTCGGGTGGCGGTCGCCGTCTTGTTTGCCCGTGCCGCCCAGCGTGACCGAATGCAGCATGGAGACATTGTCGCCCACCACGGCGGTTTCACCGATGACGATGGAATGCGCGTGGTCGATCATGATGCCCTGCCCGATGCGCGCGCCGGGGTGGATATCCACACCGAAGACTTCGGACACGCGCATCTGGATCAGACTGGCAAAATCAAAGCGCCCTTGCAGGCACAGCCAATGCGCGATGCGGTAGGCCTGCACGGCCTGAAACCCCTTGAAATACAAAAGCGGCTTCATGAACCGGTTGCAGGCGGGATCGCGTTCGAAGGTTGCGACAAGATCGGCGCGGGCGGCTTTCCCCAGACCGGCATCGCTGGCATGGGCTGTGTCCATGATTTCACGCAGGATCTGCTCGGACATTTCGGCAGAGGCCAGTTTTTGCGACAAACGAAAGGCAAGCGCCTGTTCCAGCGTCTTGTGATGCAGGATAGAGGAATGGAACACACCGCCCATCAGCGGCTCATCTGTTACCGCAGCGCTGGCTTCGTGCCGGATGCGGGTCCAGACCGGATCAACATCAGGAAGCGGGCGCGGGGTTTTGCCAAGTTCGGGCATGGGTCAGATCCTTGTCGCAAAAGTCGTCGCAGAAGTCGGTGCAAAAGTCACAGGCGCATGCGCCATATCTTCAAAATAGGCAAGAGGAACCGGAAAACAACGCCTGACGCATCATGAAGCTTCACACCGGGCACAAAGCGCGCAAGGCGCGCGATCTGGCGGGGGGGATGGTTGCTGTGGCGACCGCGGTGAACACATGCACCGTGTCCAGTTCGGGATCGACAACCGCGTGGTCCGACACCCAGCCCCCCATCCCAAGATACATACGCAACAATGCCGGCAATGCCTGCCGTGCCGCCTGCGGGTCAGCGTCCCCGTCAGGCAGGGCGCTGGCGCGCGGATGAATGCGCGGCGGGCGCAGCGCGGCGGGGCCGGTATGTCTGGCCCTGAGCCATGTCAGCGCGGCCTGATGGCGCTGCATGTCCTGCCCCCGGAATGACGTGCAGCCAAACAGCAGCTCGACCCCGGTTTGAACCGAAATCAGTGTTACCGCCGCCAGAAGTGCGCGCAATGCATCGGGCATGTCATCTGCATCTGCGACCTGACACAGGCGCCCTATTTCAAGCGCACGCATATATTTGCGTAACAGCGCCGACAGGTCATAAAACTGTCCGGTATAGGTCGCCGAAACATCCGTATGCTGTGACACAAGGCGCAACCGCGCACTGGCCAGCAAACGCCCGCCATCGGGGCTGAACACCATCAGATGCGCGCAAAGCGAATCAAAACGATCTGTGTCCGATTGCCGCGCCCCTGCCCCTTGAAAACGATCATGACGCAAGCGCTGCACCTGTGCGATGTCGGATGCCGTTTGCGCAAAGCGCACCGGAAAGCCCCCGATTACAAGGCCCGCGCCCGTCAGCGCGGGGGGGAAATCCGCAAGGCTGTCTACCGAGGTTCGCAAGGGTGTCATTTCATCCGCCTTCAAGTGATACCACTCACGTCAGGGCGACGAAGGACCCCGCGCCCTACCGCCCCAACATCTGGGTCGGGTTGAACCTTCCGAAATTCGACATCAGCTGGCGCAACACACTCATGCCAGAGGGGCCGGTATCTGTAACGCGGCGCGACAGGGCGACGATTTCGCCATCTTCCAAGCCGAAACGTTCGATATTGGACACGCGATCTGCCGAATCAAAGCTGATGGCAACGATCTGGCGATCAACCTCGACAGGGGCGCGCCAGCCTTCATCGATCCAGTCGCTTTGCACATAATACCAGCCCGACCCTTCCATCACACCAGACACACCGGGGCGGCCGACCTTCTGTTCCACAGTTTCGCGGGTATCGCGGCCGACTTCTATCTCTGTCAGTTGGACATCATCAGGGGCATAGCCATGGAAACGGGCAACCGGGCTGCACGCCACAAGTGCCAGCAACAGGACGGGTGACAAAATCCACAATCCGAGTATCCTCATGCGCCGTATTACCCCTTGAACCTGTCCTAATATTCCCGCCAACCAGGACTTGAAATCAGCAGTTTGCCGAATTGCCCGTAGCCGCCTTTGGTGAAATGGATACAGAAGGACGCGCCGCTATTCAAGAAAGGAACGAAACACTATATAAACTCATTCAACTTTTCCGCCCCACACCCCCGAGGATTTCGTGAAAAAACCCAAAGCCCAACCCAACACACTGTCCCAGCCCATACGCGTGGCGCGGTTAAACGCTCGCAAGCCCGTTCAGTTTGATTTGCAGCCTGAAGCGGCATTGCGCAGCGAGCTTGCGCAGGACCTGGGCATAACGGCGCTGCGTAAACTGCGCTTTCATGGCGAGTTGCGCCCCTTTGGCCAGCGGGACTGGGAAATCAGTGCCACGCTTGGGGCCACGATTGTGCAGCCCTGCGCCGTGACACTGGAGCCCTTGACGACACGAATCGACGAACGTGTCGTGCGCCGCTATCTGACTGATCTGCCCGACCCGCAGGGACTGGAGGTTGAAATGCCGCCGGACGATACGCAAGAACGTCTGGGCGACATGATAGACCCCGGCGCAGTCGCGCTGGAGGCACTGGCCCTTGCACTGCCTGTATTCCCACGCAGCGAAACCGCAGCCCTGCCCGGCGACGGGGTTATCACGGCCGCACCCGAAGGCGCCGCGCCGATCGTGGATGAAAGGCCCAAACCCTTTGCCGGACTGGCGGGTTTGCGTGACAAACTTTTGCGCGATCAGGACAAATCCTGAACACATTTTTCGTTTTTGCAATTACCCGCTTGAAAAATGCACCAAAGCGAGTATTTTGCGCCACTCATGCAAAGAGGGCTTGGAAAGGCGGCTGAAGCCGTGTATGCCGCGCCTCAAATCGCAACCCATAGATTATGCGCATGTTGGGGGTCCATACCGGGCTTTCCTTCAGGCGCCTGCAACCCGAGGTTTGATATGGCCGTCCAACAGAACCGCGTTACCCGCTCTCGTCGTAACATGCGCAGGTCGCATGACGCATTGGTTGCGGGCAACCCGAATGAATGCTCGAACTGCGGCGAACTGAAACGCCCGCATCACGTTTGCCCATCTTGCGGGCACTACAATGACCGCGAAGTCATTGCCGCCGCACAGGCCGTAGACCTGGACGACGACGCCGCATAAGAACGGTGGGCATGCCAATCCGGTTCATCCATGTCTGACGCGCCGCACGGTAGCGCCCCTTTTGGTGCCAACATGACCACCATTTCGGTGGATGCCATGGGCGGCGACCACGGACCGGAGGCCGTTGTCGGGGGGTGTGCTATTTCGGCACGCCGTAACCCCGGTATCGCTTTTTTGCTGCATGGTGACGAAGCTGTGCTGAATGCACTTGTTGCAAAAGAGCATATCCTGGCAGGTCGCGCACAGGTGATTCACAGCCCCGGTGTTGTCAGCATGGATGACAAACCCGCGCAGATCATGCGGCGCGGGCGCGACACATCCATGTGGTCGACCATTACCGCGCTGCGCGACGGGCAGGCACAAGCCGCCGTTTCTTGCGGGAATACCGGCGCGTTGATGGCGGTGTCCATGTTGCGCCTGCGCAAGCTGCCGGGCGTTCACAGACCCGCCATTGCCTGCCTGTGGCCATCGCTTGGACCGCACGGGTATAACACAATGCTGGACGTTGGTGCGGATGTGCGCGCCGACGAAGAATCCCTTTTGCATTACGCGTTGATGGGGTCTGCGTATTTTCGCAACGCATTTGGTGCGACACGTCCCCGCGTGGGGCTGTTGAATGTCGGCACCGAAGACCACAAGGGCCGTGCCGAGATCAAGGAAGCCGCGCGCCTTATTGCGGATGCGGCAGAGGTTGGCCGCTATGATTTCGTAGGATTCGTCGAAGGCAATGATATCCCTTCGGCGCATGTCGATGTCATCGTAACCGACGGGTTTACCGGCAATGTTGCCCTGAAAACCGGCGAAGGCACTGCAAAATTGATGGGCGATGTGCTGCGCACCGAACTGGAACGCAGTTTCATGTCCAAATTGGGCGGCCTGTTTGCCTTGCGTCCGCTGCGACGGATGAAAAAACGTCTGGACCCGCGGCTTGCAAATGGTGGCGTTTTTCTTGGGCTGAACGGGACGGTGGTAAAATCCCACGGTTCGGCTGATTCAACTGGTGTATCTTCGGCCATCAAGCTGGCCTTCACATTAGCGCAATCCGGGTTTCAGGATCGTATGGCAGAGCGTATATCTGCGGTATCGGATGCGCTACAGGAACGGTTGCTGAAATCAGAGGACGATGTCGAAATCGCGCCCGTTGCTGCACCGGACAGAACTCCAGACGGGACGGGGAAGGCATGAACGTAACCAGAGCGGTGATTCGAAGCACAGGGCATTATCTGCCCGAACGCGTGGTGCCGAATGCAGAATTTGCGAAAACACTGGATACCAGCGATGACTGGATCGTGTCGCGGTCTGGCATTGAACGGCGCCATTTTGCCGCTGAAGATGAATTCACGTCCGATCTTGCGATCAAGGCTGCGCGCGCAGCACTCGACAATGCGGGGCTTGCGCCCGAAGATATCGACGCGGTGATTGTCGCGACCTCTACGCCCGATTTCACCTTTCCCGCAGTTGCGACACAGGTGCAGGCGGGTCTGGGCATGCACAAGGGATTTGCATTCGACATTCAGGCGGTCTGCGCAGGATTTGTCTTTGCACTGGCCAATGCGACGGGCCTGATCATGGCCGGACAGGCCAAGCGGGTTCTGGTGATCGGCGCTGAAACCTTTTCGCGCATCATGGACTGGACCGATCGCGGCACCTGCGTGCTGTTTGGCGATGGTGCAGGCGCTGTCATTCTGGAAGCGCAGACAGGCACGGGCGCAAATACCGACCGTGGCGTTCTGGCATCGGACCTGAATTCGGACGGGCGTTACCGCGACCTGTTATATGTTGATGGCGGTGTATCGCGCACCGGCACATCCGGCGTGTTGCGTATGCAAGGCCGCGAAGTGTTCCGCCACGCGGTCGAGAAACTGGCAGCCACGGCATGCACCGCGCTGGACAGGGCCGGGTTGCAGGCCACAGATGTCGACTGGGTTGTGCCCCATCAGGCAAACCTGCGCATCATCCGTGGCACGGCCCAGAAGCTGGGCCTGTCGATGGACAAGGTGGTGGTGACAGTTCAGGATCATGGCAATACATCGGCGGCATCCATTCCCCTTGCCCTGTCGGTTGCCAATGCCGAAGGGCGCTTCAGGCAAGGCGATCTTATCGTGACCGAAGCCATTGGCGGTGGTCTTAGCTGGGGTGCCGTCATTCTGCGGTGGTAACAGCGCATGACACGCGGTTTAATGCCTGCGTGCAACCCCCTGATATTGACTCGGAAAACTCTTTCCCGCATCTTGCTATCTCATAGCGGGGAAATGGCATGTCAAACAAAACACTCACACGAATGGACCTGACCGAAGCCGTCTTTCGCGAAGTTGGCCTGTCACGCAATGAATCGTCGGCATTGGTGGATTCGGTGCTTCAGCATATCTCGGATGCGCTGGTCGATGGCCAACAGGTCAAGATTTCATCTTTCGGGACCTTTTCGCTGCGCGACAAGAATGCGCGGCTGGGCCGCAACCCGAAAACCGGCGAAGAGGTTCCGATCTCGCCACGGCGGGTGCTGACATTCCGCCCGTCCCACATCATGAAAGAGCGGGTTATCGACGGAAACCGCGGATAAGGTGTCCACCATGCGCAAGGCCCCGGAGGCGTTTCGCACCATCAGCGAAACCGCAGAGGCACTTGATACCCCTGCGCATGTTCTGCGTTTCTGGGAAAGCAAGTTTACACAGGTGAAGCCCGTCAAGCGCGCGGGCGGGCGTCGCTATTACCGGCGCGCGGATATTGATCTTCTGGCCGGGATCAAGGAGTTGCTGCACGAACAGGGTATGACCATTCGCGGCGTGCAGAAATTGCTGCACGAAAAGGGCGTGCGCCATGTTGCCGGACTGGCCCCTGTCATGGACACGACACTGGATGACACCCCGGCGGATCGCGCCCGCGTGCAAGCCACGCCCGCGCGGTTTAGCGTGGTGGACGCCGAACCTGACCACGACACGGCACCCGCCCGGCCCGCGAACACGTCAGACCCTGTGGCACCATCCAGCGCGCCCGTGCCCTTGCAGCGCCATCAACCAAGCCCTGCCGCCACTGCCCCCGCGTCGGACACGCCAGCGCCAGCGGCGAAAACGCCCGACACGGCACCGCCGGCTGAACCGCAACGCAACACCACCCCGCGCGAACCTGCCCCGCCGTCTGCGCCCCCGACTGCGCCGGTGCCTGGGCCAGCGACAGAACCCCGCTTGGACATCACGCAAGCCCCCGCCGCCCCTGCCCCTGCCAGAAGCGCCATCAGGCTGGCCCATGACATCCGCCGCAGCAACATGCATCAATCTGTGACTGTTGACGCAGGCCGCATCGCCCCCCTTCTGGCACGGCTGGAGCAATTGCTGGCGCGCATGTCATCAAAGGCCGAGGCAGAGCGCCCCCACCGTTAGGGGCCGTCCGCATTTCCCGCTGAAAGCCGCAGATTTACCGAATTGGCGCTTGCCCTCACCGGTGAATCGGTTAGAAAGCGCGCATTGATGTCGGGCTATAGCGCAGTCTGGTAGCGCGTCCGTCTGGGGGACGGAAGGTCGCAGGTTCAAGTCCTGCTAGCCCGACCATTATCCACCGACATCTTGGGGCATTGTGCCTTGGCTTCGCGCATGAAACTGCGCAGGCGGCAGGGTGGACAAAGCGTTACGTCCCAGAATAGAAGCATAAAACACTTTCGGGGGACAGGCATGACCAAACGCGGCGTTTTGCCATCGCAGGAGTTGCGCGACATGATTGCGCGCGGCGAAATCACGGCCCAGACTGAAATCGAGGATGCCCAGATCCAACCCGCCAGCCTTGATCTGCGGTTGGGTGCGCGGGCGTGGCGGGTGCGTGCGTCCTTTCTGGCGGGCAAGGGAAACCGTGTCGCGGACCGCCTGTCGCTGTTTGAAATGCACCAGATGGATCTGACACAAGGCGCGGTTCTGGAAAAGGGCTGCGTCTATGTCGTGCCCTTGATGGAATCGCTTGCGCTGCCGACAGGCATTCAGGCGGTTGCGAACGCCAAAAGTTCCACCGGCAGGCTGGACTTGCTGACGCGTGTGATCACCGATGACGGGACCGAGTTTGACCGCGTGGCCGAAGGGTATAGCGGGCCGCTTTATGCCGAAATCTGCCCGCGGTCGTTTTCCGTGCTGGTGCGCCCCGGAATGCGGCTGAACCAGATACGCTTTCGGGCGGGGCATGCGGTGCTCGATGATGTTGAACTGACCGCCCTGCACCATGCGCAAACACTGGTGCCCGGAACGCCGGTTATTTCGCAAGGGCTGGGGTTTTCGGTGGACCTGCGCCCTGACAGCGGCACATTGGTGGGCTACCGCGCAAAACCCCATACCGGCGTGATCGATCTGGACAGGATCGGTGCCTATGACCCGCGCGATTTCTGGGAAGAACTGCATGCTGATGCAGGCCGCATCATTCTTGACCCCGGCGCGTTCTATATTCTGGTCAGCCGCGAAGCTGTGCATATTCCCCCCGATTATGCAGCGGAAATGGCCCCGTTTCTGGCCATGGTGGGTGAATTCCGTGTGCACTACGCGGGCTTCTTCGACCCCGGTTTCGGCCATGACGCGGCAGGCGGCACAGGGTCGCGCGGGGTGCTGGAAGTGCGCTGCCATGAAGCGCCTTTTGTGCTAGAACACGGCCAGATTGTCGGGCGTCTGGTTTATGAACATATGCGCACGCGGCCCACGCGCCTGTATGGCGCGGATATGGCGTCAAACTATCAGGGTCAGGGGCTGAAACTGGCCAAGCATTTCAGAATGGCGGGCTGATGCTGGATCTTGCCTTTCTGATCACGGCCTTTGTGACGCTGTTTGTGGTGATCGATCCGATCGGAACCGCACCGCTGTTTCTGGCACTGACCCAAGGGATGAGCGCGGCTCGCAGGCGGGTGATTGCACTGCGCGCCTGCATCATCTCGGTCATATTGCTGGCGCTGTTCGGTTTGGCGGGCGAGGATTTCTTGCGCGCCATCGGCATTTCAATGCCCGCCTTCCAGATTGCGGGCGGCATTTTGTTGTTTCTGACCGCGCTGGACATGCTGTTTGACCGCCGCGCGCGCCGCCGCGCAGACCATGCAGATGAAGGCGATGGCGAGGCGGTGGATGACCCGTCGGTGTTTCCCTTGGCCATGCCGCTGATCGCGGGGCCGGGTGCCATGGCAACGATGGTTTTGCTGATAAACGACGCAGGGCGCGGGCTGGAAGGAATAGCCCTGATAACAGGCGTGATGCTGGTGGTTATATTGCTGGTGTTGCTGGCATTTCTGGCCGCCGGACCGATCGAGCGGCTGTTGCGCCGCACCGGAACCATGGTCATGACGCGGCTGTTCGGGCTGCTGCTGGCCGCACTTTCGGTGCAATTCGTCATGAACGGGGCTGCGGCCATCGGTTTGCTGCCCGTCGTTCAATCCGGGCTATAAGCGCGCCCCCCGCACAAACAAAAAAGGATCAGAAGGTATGTGCCCTTCTGATCCTTTTATCTTTCTGGCCCACGCTTATTCTGCGCTTATTCTGCCGCGTTGGGCTTCATGTCCGGCAGTTCTGGCTGTGTATCAGCATCCTGCTTTGCGGCGGCCGGTTTGCGCGGCTTTCGCGTGTTGCGGCGCGGCTTGGGCGTGTCGTCGCCGCTGGTATCAGCACTGGCTTCAGCTGGCTGCGCTGCGGGTTTCGGTGTCCGTTTGCGCCGTGCGGGTTTCTTGGGCGCGTCGCCATCTGCGGGGGGCGCTGCCGCTTCTGTGGTGGTGGCACCACTTGTGTCCGCAGGCTGGGTGGTCGCGCTGTCGGATCTTGCAGGCGTTGCATTATGCTTCGCCTCGGGCGTTTCAACCAAGGTGCTGTCGTCGACATCATCCTGATCCTGCACGGAAAATGATTCCGGCCGCGGGGCTACATATGTTGCGCTGTTGGTGTCTGCCGGTGCGGAATGCGCGTGCTGTTGATGCCCGTTCTCGCCCTGATCGGACCTGTCATCACCCGAACGGCGCTGCTGGCGATTGCGGTCGTCTTGTTGTTGGTGACGGTTGCGATCTTCCTGCTGCTGGCGGCGCGCATCTGCTTCGGCTTGCATTTCGCGTTGCGCCTGCGCCAGCATGCGGGTGTAATGTTCGGCATGCTGCTGAAAATTCTCGGCAGCCACACGGTCATTAGACAATTGCGCGTCACGCGCAAGCACCTGATACTTTTCGATTATCTGCTGTGGCGTTCCACGAACCTTGCCCTCGGGGCCTGAACTGTCAAAGACACGATTGACAATGTTGCCCAAGGATTTCGGGCGGTTCGATTTCGAACGCGAGCGTTGTTTGCTTGATCTCATACTGTAAAAATTCCGGCCCTATGTGGCATGGCGTGCGAACCAGTCGCGGATCAGTTCGGCAAGCGAATTTTCCGGTAGGCTGCAAGGGAAAACAAGCGCAGCGCCGAAAGTAGCGCCGCATCCTGTGAATTTTGTGTGCCATGGCTGGGCATGCATGACAAGGGTTTTATGCGTCAAATATTCAGATTCCGCGCAAATTTGCCGAAATCACACACACATATTGCCGCGCAAGCACCAAAGCGTTGGTTTATTGCTGCGCGTTTTGTCCGCGCACGACACGATCATGCCCTGACATATCACGCAACACTGACACGTTGTCGAAACCTGCGGCGTGAAACAACGCCTGCACCGCCTGCCCTTGCGTGCCACCAATTTCCACCATCAGCCAGCCACGGGGGTGCAAAAAATCGCGGGCCTGCGCGCAGATCACACGATAGGCGCCAAGTCCTGTGCCATCATCCGCGTCAGGGACCAGCGCCATTCTGGGTTCCCAATGGCGCACGTCCGGCGACAGCGCTGCCATTTCCTGCGCTGCAATATAGGGCGGGTTTGATACGATCAGATCGAAACGCCCGGCAATATCTGCAAACCAGTCCGATTGCTGCAACTGCACCCTGTCCTGCACAGCCAGCATACGCGCATTGTCCACCGCCACATTCAACGCAGCCGGTGACTGGTCCGCGCCGACCCCCCTGGCCCCTGCCCGTTCTGCAAGCAATGTCAGAATGATTGCGCCCGACCCCGTGCCAAGATCCAGCACAGTGGCGAATTCAAGGCCCAGCGCGGCCTCGATCAATGTTTCGGTTTCAGGGCGCGGGTCCAGAACGTCCCTTGTGACACGAAAACGCCGCCCCCAGAATTCGCGGGTGCCGATGATCTGCGCCACAGGCTGATGACGCGCGCGCGCATCAACGAATGCGCGGTAGCGCTGCGCCGGGGCATCGCCAACAGGATCGGGCATCACCAGCGACAGGCGTGCGGCGTCTATGTCCAATGCATGCGCCAGCAACCAGCGCGCATCGCGTGCGGCACCGTCTATCCCTGCCGCGCGCAGTTGCGCCGCCCCCGTGGCCAGCAATTGCGCGGCGGTGGCGGTCATGCTTCCATCTCGGCCAGGCGGGCGGCCTGATCGGCGGTGATAAGCGCGTCGATCACTTCATCAAGATCGCCTTGCATGACCTGATCCAGCTTATAAAGCGTCAGGTTTATACGGTGGTCCGTCAGCCGCCCCTGCGGAAAGTTATAGGTCCGTATGCGTTCGGACCGGTCACCCGACCCCACTTGCGCCTTGCGCGCGCTGGCGCGGTCATCGGCGGCGCGCTGGCGTTCCATGTCATAGAGTTTCGCGCGCAAGACCTGCATGGCAATGGCGCGGTTCTGATGTTGGGATTTTTCCGAACTCAGCACCACAATACCCGTGGGAATATGGGTGATGCGCACTGCCGAATCGGTCGTGTTGACATGCTGCCCGCCCGCACCCGATGCGCGCATCGTATCAATGCGGATGTCTTGCGCGGGAATGTCGATATCAACGGCTTCCGCCTCGGGCAGGACGGCCACGGTTGCCGCAGATGTATGAATGCGCCCGCCGGATTCGGTCACCGGCACACGCTGCACGCGGTGCACACCGGATTCGAACTTCATGCGTGCAAACACCCCTTCGCCTGCAATGCGCATCACGGCATCGCGCAGACCGCCCAGTTCGGTTTCATTATAGCTGATCATCTGCACCTGCCAGCCACGCGTTTCGGCATAGCGTTGATACATGCGCAACAGGTCGGCTGCGAAAAGGCTGGCTTCCTCGCCCCCTGTTCCGGGGCGCAGTTCGATCAATGCGGGGCGGGCATCTGCAGAATCCTTGGGCAATAATGCCATGCGCAGGGCGTGTTCCAGCGCTGGCAGCGCCGCGTCCAGCCGCTCCAGCTCCTCTCGGGCCAATGCGCGCATTTCGGGGTCGTCTTGCATGGCCTGCGCCTCGGCCCGTTCAGAAAGGGCCTGTTGATAGGCCGCAATCTGGTCGACCACGGGTTTCAGTTCGGCATACTCACGCGACAGCGCGGCCATATCCTGCGATGCCACACCTTCCATAAGGCGGGCTTCCAGAAAGCCGAAGCGGCGGGTGATCTGATCAAGTGTATCGGATTGAAACATGCATCAAGCATGTGGCGCGACGCGGCAGAATGGTCAAGCCCCAGCCGTGCTGCCACTGGACCTGTGCTGAGCAAGGCTATAAACTGCCCTGATCAAAACCGAGGGTCTTTCCACATGGGCGATTTCGCCAGTCAGCTTGACACTGCATTCTGGGTCAGTGTCGGGGCAGTTCTTGTGCTTTTAGTTATTTCCGGCCTTTTTTCCGGATCGGAGACCGCACTGACCGCGTCCAGCCGTGGCAAACTGAAGGCGCAGGCGGACAAAGGGTCCGGCGGGGCGAAACGCGCGCTGGAGTTGACCGAGGACAGCGAGCGGCTGATCGGTGCGGTGTTGCTGGGCAACAATCTGGTCAATATTCTGGCCGCATCGCTGGCCACGGCCCTGTTCACACGCCTGTTTGGCGATAGCGGCGTTGCACTTGCCACATTGGTCATGACGCTGCTGGTGCTGGTTTTTGCCGAAGTGCTGCCCAAAACCTATGCCATTTCCAACCCTGAAACAGCGGCAACGCGTGTCGCGCCTGCATTGACATGGGTGGTGGCGATATTTTCGCCGGTGGTGGCCGTGGTCCGGTTTGTGGTGCGGCGCATTCTGGGGCTATTTGGTGTCACCATCGATCCTGACAGCAATATCCTGTCTGTGCATGAAGAAATTGCCGGCACGCTGGCGCTGGGGCATTCAAGCGGGTCGGTGGAGAAGGAACACCGCGACAGGCTGCTGGGTGCGCTGGATTTGTCGGAACGCACGGTCGAGGAAATCATGCGCCACCGCAGCCAGATTGAAACCGTGAATGCCGGGGACCCGATCGAGGAACTGATTGCAACCTCCATCAACTCCGCGCATTCGCGCCTGCCGATGTACCGCGATGATCCCGAAAATATTGTCGGCATTCTTTATGCCCGCGATCTGGTGCGCGACATGCACCGTCAGGTGACCGAAGCCAACGGTGACTACGGCGCGATTGCGAAACTGGATATCTCCGGCCTGATCCGCCCGCCGTATTTTGTGCCCGAAACGACCCCGCTGGATGAGCAGATGCAGGAATTCCTACGCCTGCGCAGACATTTCGCGCTGGTTGTCGATGAATATGGCGCGTTGCGCGGGCTAATCACGCTGGAAGATATTCTTGAAGAAATCGTGGGCGAGATCGAGGATGAATACGACACCACCCACGCCCCCGAAATCGAACATGGCCCGGGTGGCGAAGTGCTGGTCGACGGCGCGATGACCATTCGCGATCTGAACCGCGCCACCGACTGGTCCCTGCCTGATGAGGAGGCCGTGACCATTGCGGGCCTTGTCATCCATGAATCGCAGACAATCCCAGAAGCCGGGCAGACTTTCTTTTTCCACGGGTGCCGGATCAAGATTCTGGAACGCGAGGGCAATCGCATCACACGCCTAAGCCTGCTGAACACCGCCGAAGACCCGGACGAGGACAGCTAGGGCGTGGCCCTTGTCAGGGGAAACCGCAATCGCTGATCGGTGCGGTCGTGAAACGGGTCGGTTGGGGATATAGCCCGCGCCATCGGCGGGTCGGGGTCTGCCGGTCCAGGATTTGAGAAGTTCACTTTATGCAGGCTGCATATTCCGACATCACAGAAGTTCCCTGACATCAGCAAAATCGGCAGGCCGCGGGACGGCCCGCCGATGGCGCGGCGGGCTGCGCCCTTTGCTCCGCGCCTTGGCAATCTCCCCTCAGGCCGCCTTGCCGCTGGTCAGCGACAGGAACACATCTTCCAGATCGGGTTCTTCGCTGGTGACATCCGTGACCACACCGCCCGATTTCGCGACCGCCGCCAGCAACTGCCCCGCACTGACCTGCGACCGGCGGTAAGTCAGCGCGATCTGCCCGTCGCGGCGCGTTTCCTGCGTGACATTGGCGGGCAAGGCCAGCGCCGCCTGCGGGTTTTCCAGACGCAACACCAGTGTCTTGGCATCCAGCCGCCCCAGCAGCGCCGATGTGCGGTCACGCACCACCACCTCGCCATGATTGATGATCGCAATTTCATCGCACATGGCTTCGGCTTCTTCCAGATAATGGGTTGTCAGTATGATGGTCATGCCCAGTTCATTCAGCTTGCGCACATTGGTCCACAGCATCTGGCGCAATTCGATATCCACACCCGCTGTCGGTTCATCCAGCACCAGAACCTGCGGATGATGCACCAGCGCCTTGCCCAGCAACAACCGCCGCCGCATGCCCCCTGACAAGGTGCGTGCATAGGATTCGGCCTTGTCGGACAGGCCGATCAGTTCCAGTATCTCATCCGTGCGGCGCGCCGATTTGGGCACACCATAAAGGCCCGCCTGCACCTCCAACGCGCCGCGCGGGGTAAAAAACGGGTCAATATTCAATTCCTGCGGCATGACCCCGATGGCCGCGCGCGACTGGCGCGGGTTCACATCCTGATCAAACCCCCATATCCGCACCTGCCCCGCCGTTTTGTTCACCAACCCCGCCAGAATATTGATCAGGGTCGATTTGCCCGCGCCATTGGGACCAAGCAGGCCGAAAATGCTGCCTGCGGGGATTGTCAGGTCCACCCCGTTCAGGGCGGTCTTTCCATCTGCATAGGTCTTGTTCAGGTTCAGGATTTCGATCGCGTTTTTAGTCATCGGGTCCGCCCATCCTCGTATTATGTTTGCGCTGAACATAAGCACATCGGCGGGAATTGAAAGTCGGTCCGGTTTCTTGACCCACACGCCTGCCGGTCATAGGCTGGCCAAAGCATTCGGGATGAAAGGAAAACCCATGAAGGAACTGCTGACATCATTTGACGGACGCATCGGGCGCGGGCAATGGTGGCTGGGCGCACTGGTGCTGATCGCCTTCGCCATTGTCTTTGCGATTATCGTGGGCGTTTTGTTCGGCGACAGCATGATCACCGGCATTCTGACATTGCTGCTGTCCTTCGCGCTGCTTTATCCTGCAGCGGCACTGGCCACCAAGCGGCTGGCGGATCGCGCCAAACCGGCCATGCCACGGCTGGTTATTTTCTTTGGTCCCAGCCTGCTGTTCAGCATCATCGACACATTCCGCATCGGCTATCGCCCTTACCGGAAATGGGTGGGCTGGAAACAAACGGCGCCATGATGCCGGGCACGTTTGGCATGACGCTTGGGTTCATCTCGCTTGTTGTAAGTCTCTGGGCGCTGGTGGAGCTGGGCATATTAAAGGGTGATGCCGGTGAAAACCGCTTCGGCCCGCCACCCGGCTGACGCGAACGCCCCTTGAAGGCCCCTTGCCTGTGCGGCAAGATCAAGTATGTTCCCGCACAGGTAGCAAGAAGGTCACCAAGATGAAGTCCACCCTGTCCCATGATGCCCCGGAAACCGAAATCGTAAACGCGATGCGCGTCTGCTGCGATGGCGGCGAAGGTGCGCTGGGGCACCCGCGCGTGTGGCTGTCCCTGTCCCACGACACCGGACTCGTTGAATGCCCCTATTGCGACAAGCGTTTCATCCACCGCGATTTTGCGGATGATCAAACGTCCTGAGCATTTTGAACAGACCAGAAACGGAGGGCCAGCCATGAGCAAATGCGAAACGGGCTTTGGCAAGGGCTGCCATCTGCATCTGATCGACGGATCGGCCTATATTTTCCGCGCCTATCATGCGCTGCCACCGCTGACACGCAAATCCGACGGGTTGCCCGTGGGCGCTGTGGCAGGCTTTTGCAACATGCTGTGGCGCTATCTGGGCGAGAATGGCGACAGCTCCGACGCGCCCACCCATGCGGCGGTGATCTTTGATTATTCATCAAAGACATTCCGCAATGACATCTATGACCTATACAAGGCCAACCGTCCCGAACCGCCCGAAGATCTGCGCCCGCAATTCCCGCTGACACGCGATGCCACCCGCGCCTTCAACCTGTCTTGCATCGAGGTGCAGGATTTTGAAGCCGATGACATCATCGCCACGCTGGCGCGGCAGGCCCGCGAAGCTGGCGGGCGCGTGACCATCATTTCATCCGACAAGGATCTGATGCAGCTTGTGGGTGGCGGTGTCGAAATGCTGGATGCGATGAAGAACAAACGCATCGGCACCGATGAAGTGATTGAAAAATTCGGCGTTGCCCCCGACCGCGTGGTGGATGTGCAGGCTTTGGCGGGGGATTCGGTGGACAATATACCCGGCGCGCCGGGCATCGGGGTCAAGACTGCGGCGCTTTTGATCAATGAATATGGCGATCTGGACAGTTTGCTGGCGCGTGCAGGTGAAATAAAGCAACCCAAACGCCGCCAGACCCTGATCGACCATGCAGACCAGATTCTCATGTCGCGCAAACTGGTCACGCTTGATGAAAACACCCCGCTGGATTTTTCGCTGAACGATCTGGAAGTGCGCGACCCTGACCCCACCGCACTTGTGGACTTCCTGAACCAGATGGAATTTCGCACGCTGACACGCCGCGTCGCCGACAAGTTCGGAACCGAACCGCCCCCCCTGCCTGACCCTGCCCCCGAAACGGCCCCGCAGGCCAACACGCCCGACATGCCGGAATTCAGCGCAGCACTTTATGACTGCATCCGCGATACGGACACGCTGAACACATGGATCGCGCGCATCCGCGAACGCGGCTATGTCGCGGTGGACACCGAAACCACCTCGCTTGATGAAATGCGCGCGGAACTGGTGGGCATTTCACTATGCGTGGATGCAGGCCATGCCGCCTATATCCCGCTGAAGCATCGTGCGGGCGGGGATGACCTGTTCGGGGCCAGCACGCTGCTGGACGGCCAGATCCCGCTGGAACAGGCGCTGGATGCCCTGAAACCCGTGCTGGAAGATCCTGCCATCCTGAAAATCGGGCAGAACATGAAATATGACGCCAAGATATTTGCAAATCTTGGCATAGACGTGGCCCCGATCGATGACACAATGCTGTTGTCTTATGCGCTGCATGGCGGGTTGCACGGGCATGGCATGGACACCCTGTCGGACCGCTACCTGAACCACCAGCCCATCCCCATCAAATCGCTTCTGGGCGCGGGCAAATCGGCCATCACTTTTGATATGGTGGGCATTGACGATGCCACCCGCTACGCGGCCGAGGATGCCGATATCACCCTGCGGCTGTGGCACATGTTCAAGCCCCGCCTGCATGCCGCACAGGTCACGCGCGTCTATGAAACGCTTGATCGCCCGCTGGTGCCGGTTCTGGCACAGATGGAACGCCACGGCATCAAGGTGGACCGCGATGTGCTGTCGCGCATGTCCAACGCGTTTGCGCAGAAAATGGCCGCACTCGAATCAGAAATCCACGAACTTGCAGGCGAAAGCTTCAATGTCGGATCGCCCAAGCAACTGGGCGAAATCCTGTTTGACAAAATGTCGCTGCAAGGCGGCAAGAAAGGCAAGACCGGCGCCTATGCCACCGGCGCCGATGTGCTCGAAGACCTGGCCGCGGAAGGGCATGACCTGCCCGCCCGCGTGCTGGACTGGCGGCAATTGTCGAAACTGAAATCCACCTACACGGACGCGCTTCAGGACCATATCCACCCCGAAACCGGCCGCGTGCATACCTCCTATGTTATCACAGGGGCTGTGACAGGGCGTCTGGCCTCGACCGACCCCAACCTACAGAATATCCCCATCCGGTCTGAAGAAGGGCGGCGCATCCGCACGGCCTTCGTGGCCGATCAGGGCAATAAACTGGTCGCACTCGATTACAGCCAGATCGAGCTGCGCATCCTCGCCCATATCGCCGGTATCGACAGCCTGAAATCCGCCTTCCGCGACGGCCATGACATCCATGCCATGACGGCATCAGAAATGTTCGGCGTGCCCCTGGACCAGATGACACCGGATGTGCGCCGTCAGGCCAAGGCCATCAATTTCGGCGTGATCTACGGCATTTCGGGCTTCGGTCTGGCGCGCAATCTGCGCATTCCGCGCGCACAGGCGCAGGCTTTCATCGACACCTATTTCCAGCGCTTCCCCGGCATCCGCGCCTATATGGATGACACTGTGGAATTCGCGAAAAAACACGGGCGCGTGGAAACCCTGTTCGGGCGGCGCATCCAGACCCCGGAAATCAACACCAAGGGACCGGGCGCGGGCTTTGCCAAACGCGCGGCCATCAACGCGCCCATTCAGGGGACTGCCGCCGATATCATCCGCCGCGCCATGATCCGCCTGCCCGACGCATTGGCAGACCTGCCAGCCCGCATGCTGCTGCAAGTGCATGACGAACTGGTGTTCGAGGTGCCTGAAAGCGCCGTTGATGACACCATCGCCCGCGTCCGCACAGTCATGGAAGCGGCCGCCGAACCCGTGGTCAAACTCGACGTGCCGCTGGTCGTGGATGCCGGTGTGGGCGACAACTGGGCGCAGGCACATTGACCCCCGCCCCTGCTTTCATTCTGGCAAAAATATCCACAGGGGTTTCTTAAGGGGGGCGTGCCCCCCCTTAAGGCAGGGGGTTTGGGGGGCAGCAGCCCTCCAAGCGCCCCCTCGCGAATGCATCACGCCACGTTTTCCATCTCCGCGATGATCCCGTTGACAACATCCGCCAGCAGGCCTTCATCCTCGCATTCCGCCATTACACGCACCAACGGCTCCGTGCCCGATTTGCGGATCAGCAGCCGCCCGCAGCCGTCAAGGCGCGCCTTGGCCGCGTCAATCGCGGCTTTCACATGATCCGATGACAGAATATCGACGCCCGGTGCCGTGCGCAAATTGCGCAGCATTTGCGGGACAGGGTCGAAACTGCGCGCCAGCAGGGATGCGGGTTTCTGGGTCTCCATCATCGCGGCCAGAAAATGCAGCGCCGCAATCAGCCCGTCGCCGGTCGTGGCAAAATCGGTCATCACAATATGGCCCGACTGCTCGCCGCCCAGGTTCCAGCCTCCCGCGCGCATGCGTTCCACCACATGCCGGTCCCCCACAGCCGTGCGTTCCAGCCGCAGGCCATGGCCCTGCAAGAACCGCTCCAACCCCAGATTGGACATGACCGTTGCCACCAGAACCCCGCCGTGCAACCGGTCCGCCTGCGCCCAGCGATGGGCAAACAGCGCCATGATCTGGTCGCCATCCGCAATCTGGCCGCGTTCGTCAATAATGATGACACGGTCCGCATCGCCATCCAGCGTGATGCCCAGATCAGCGCCTGTTTCCAGCACCTTGGCCGCACAATGGCGCGGATGGGTTGACCCGCAGTCAAGGTTGATATTGGTGCCGTTCGGTTCCACCGCCACCGTCACCACCTCGGCCCCCAATTCCCACAGCACTTGCGGCGCCACCTTATAGGCCGCACCATTGGCGCAATCCAGCACCACTTTCATACCCGAAAGCTGTGTGCCGCGCGGCAAGGTGGTCTTGGCATATTCGACATAGCGCCCGCCCGCATCCTCTATGCGTTTGGCCCGCCCGATATTGGCCGGTTGCGCGGGCGTGATCGGCCCGCCCACAATGCGCTCGATCTCGGCTTCATCCGCATCCGACAGCTTGAAGCCGTCAGGGCCAAAGAACTTGATGCCATTGTCCTGATGCGCATTGTGACTTGCAGAAATCATGATCCCCAGATCCGCGCGCATGGACCGCGTCAAGAACCCCACAGCCGGCGTGGGCACCGGACCCAGCAACAGCACGTTCATTCCGGTCGATGTCAGCCCTGCCGTCAGTGCGGTTTCGATCATATAGCCCGACAGGCGCGTGTCCTTGCCGATGACAACACGGTGCCCGTTCGACCCGTCGCGCCGGAAATGCCGCCCCGCTGCCGCGCCCAGCTTCAGCGCCATTTCTGCGGTCATCGGATAGCTGTTTGCCGTGCCACGCACCCCGTCAGTGCCAAATAGCTTCCCCATTATGCCGGTTCCCTGTATTCAATGTTCAATGCCTGCCACATGGACAGCGCCTGTCGTGTCTGCGCCACGTCATGCACGCGTATTATCTGTGCGCCGCCGCTGGCCGCTGCCAATGCCACGGCAAGTGATCCTGCCACACGGTCTGCTGCGTCCTGCACCCCGCTGATGCTGCCTATGAACCGCTTGCGCGATGCCCCCAGCAAGATAGCACAGCCCGTCATATGCAGCAGGGGCAGATCGCGCAGCAAGGCAAGATTATGCTCAATCGTTTTGCCAAACCCGATACCGGGGTCGACGATGATCTGCTGTGGCGCGATGCCTGCATCGGTGGCGCGGGCAATGGCCTGCATCAGCCAATCATACACATCCAGCCGCACATCCGCGTATTCGGGGTGGTTCTGCATGGTCTGGGGGGTGCCCTGCGCATGCATCAGGCACACGGGCACGCCCGCATCGGCGACCACTTGCGCCAGATCACGGTCCCATGTCAGCGCTGACACATCATTCACGATATCGGCGCCCGCCGCCAGTGCTGCGGCTGCCACAGCCGCTTTGCGCGTATCGATCGAAATGGGATGTGTCAGCCCTTCGGCGCGCAGCGCGCGGATCAGCGGCGCAGTGCGCGCAATTTCTTCGTCGACGGGAACATCCTGTGCGCCCGGGCGGGTGGATTCGCCGCCAATGTCCAGAATATCGGCCCCGTCCGCCACCAGCCTGCGCGCTTGCGCCAGCGCGGCCGCCATGCTGTTAAACCGGCCCCCGTCGGAAAAACTGTCCGGCGTGACATTCACGATCCCCATGATGCGGGGCCGGTCAAGGGCCAACCCGCAAAGCGGCGCGGGGGCGGCGGTCAGAATGTGGTCTGTCGCACTGTCGAACCCGCGACTGCTGCGCGCATCAGCGTCACGCGCCAATATGTCGATACCGGCGATGCGCAGCGCCCTTTGCCCCCGCAGGGCGGGCATGTCGGCGGTGGCCAGCGCCGCGGGGCGCAGATAGGGACAAAGATAGGTTTTCATACCATCTATTTGCCCGTTTCAGCGTGACAGCACAAGATGTCGCTTAATTTGTCAGGCGGGCAAACGGCCTTGCGGCACATGGCTGCCGGGGGGGATGGGCAAACCGTCCGGTGCCAGTAGCCGTTCTGCCGCCACATGTTCCGCCAGCCACAGCGCCAGTGCGACGCCATCACGCGGGCTGCAATCGGGGCTGTCGGTTGAATCCAGGATCAGTTTGGACGGCGCCCAGACAATCATCTGGCCCTGCTTCATGGCCCAGTCTATTTCCGTGCGGCTGGCCACCACAACGCAGCGGCGGTCCAACGCCGCCAGACGCCATGCATTCTGTTCCAGCGCCAGCAGATCAATCCGGCGCTGAACAGCGCGGGGGCCAACTTCGGGCGGGGGATCAGACGGCATGCCCACACACAAGATCACAGGCAGACCACCGGCCTGCAATGCGTCCAGACGCGCCGCAAGGCCGGGTGCTGCGATCATGTCATTGTCCAGATACACGACCAGCGGATGCACCGCTTCTTCCTGACCTGCGTCGTCCAGCGCGCGCAGCGGCTGGGACGCGCGGTTGCGCACGATTTCCACCCCCAACGCCCCCGGCCCGCGATCAAGTTTCTCGACCCGGACAAAGGCACGCATGGCCTGCGGTTCCAACAAAATGCGTTCTGCAATGCGTTCGGCCAGCGTTTCCAGCAGGTTCAGGCGTTCTGCGGCCAGTTCAGCGGCAATGGATTCGGTGATGCGGTCATAGGACAGAATGCGGTCCACATCATCATCCAGTGGTTCGGGGTTGGGCCGCACTTCAACCACGATATTGAAGCGCACGCGCTGGCGCTGGCCGCGTTCGGCCTGAAATGCGCCGATCTCGACCTCGACGATATGATCGCGCAGGCTGATGCGGTCGCGCGGATCGGCGGGCGCCGAGGCTTCGGCGCGCGCCTCGGGGTGGGCAAAAGCCAGTCGTATATCAGAACTCATTGCGGCATCCTTCGTCACCTGCGCCTGTCATACCGACTATGCGGCTGGGTTCAACGCAGATTTGCGCCATCGGGTTCCGCATATGCGACATTGCGCCTGCCCCAACGCCTGCCCCGTCACCGGATCAGCCACGATAGAAAAGATGCGCACCAATTTGTGTCGTTTGCGTGAAACGGTTCGACCATGACGGGTTTACCGCGGTGGTGTGGAAATATTGCGCCCCGCCCGTCAACCCGCGATGCGCGCCTTGCGCCATGATATAACCGATACGCCGCGCCAGATCCGCCGCGCGGCGGTTGGGCATGCTTTCCGGGCGCCCGTCACAAGCAAAGCTGAACTGACAGCCCCCGATGCGCCCCGCAACAGCACCTTGATAGACCACACCGCAAATGCTGTTGGGGAAATCGCGCGACTGCACCCTGTTCATGATGACTTCTGCAACGGCAAACTGCCCCTTCAGGGTTTCGCCACGGGCTTCATGATAGATGGCCGTTGCCAGACATTGCGCCTGCTCATCCAGATCGCTGATGGATTGCCGGCGCAGCCACGATACCGAATATTGCACAACGCGCCGTTCCAGCGCAGCAGGGCGCGCGACAGGGCGTTGCGATTTAAGCGGTGCAAAACTGGCACCAAGCGCCACAGGTGCCGCCACAACGCCGCTTGTGGACAGATGCGCGTCGATATCAATATCGGCATTATCCGCGTCCGCCATGCGCGATGCGTCGTCATCGACATGCGGGACTGCGCGCAATTCGTCAAACAGCGACGCCAGCGCCTTCAGGTCAACGTCGCGGCCAAAATGCCGGTTCTGGTTCAGCCCATAACTGTCGGTGGTCAAGCCGGTCGCAGAGGCGTTGTTCATGCGCATCCGGTCAACGTTCAGCAAGACATCATTGCGAACAGAAGGATTGCTGCCCTGCAACGCAGCCATCACCAGCTTTGCGCGCATATCGCCGTTCAGGGTGGCATTCTCGACGCGCGATCCCATGCTGGGCAGGGCCACAAGCAACGACATGCCCCAGATCGCAGACACGGTAAATACCCTCCGCGCACGTCCCTTAATACGGGCCTTAACATGGGCCTTCACACGCGGGCCGCGTGCCCCACAAGGCCCCGACGCATGGTCTGGTCCGGTTTCTGGCTGGCACGGTTGCACAGGTTTCATATGTTCAACAGATTTCGTCATTTTCAAATCGCGCCGTTCCCCTGGCGCATAACACCTAACTGAAGCAATATTACATTTCCGTGATCGCCATATTCGAAAAATGCCTAAAAATCCACCCACCCCGGCAAAACACATTCATGGCTTGGCATATCCTTGCCGAGCCATTACAGAAATTCCCTTATTTATATGGTCAGGCCAGATCTTCTTCGATCACAAGCTGCGCGGCGGCAAGGCGTGCAACCGGCACCCTGAACGGCGAACAGGACACATAGTCAAACCCAAGATCGCGGCAGAAACGAATCGATTCGGGGTTGCCGCCATGTTCACCACAGATTGACAGTGTCAGATCATCGCGCGCCGCGCGCCCCCGTTCCGCCCCAAGGCGCAGCAATTCGCCCACACCATCCAGATCCAGTGTGTGAAACGGATCTTCGGGAAACACCCCTTGCTGCACATAATCCGACATGAAGCGCCCCGCATCATCGCGCGACAAACCATAGGTCATCTGGGTCAGGTCATTGGTGCCGAAAGACAGGAAGCTGGCATGCAGTGCAATGTCGCCTGCGCGCAACGCGGCGCGCGGTGTTTCCACCATCACCCCCAGCTTGTAGTCGAATGTCCCGCCAGAGCGCGAGCGGACAGCCGCAGCGGCGGCATCAATACGGGTTTTCACCAACTCGACCTCGCGCATGGCCGACACCAGCGGGATCATGATTTCCGGCACAATATGCGCGTTGCGGCGGCTGATCTCTATCGTGGCCTCGAATATGGCGCGCACCTGCATTTCATAGATTTCAGGAATCGTCACACCCAGACGCACGCCGCGCATACCCAACATGGGGTTGAATTCCGACAGCGCCTCGGCGCGGCGGGTGATTTCGGACAGCGGCTTGCCAAGGGCATCGGCCAGAAACCGCAGCCCTTCCTTGGAGTGCGGCAGGAATTCATGCAAGGGCGGGTCAAACAGCCGGATGCAGACGGGCTGGCCCTGCATGATTTCGAACAGGTCAATGAAATCCGCGCGCTGCATGGGCAGCAAGCGTTCCAGCGCGTCCGAGCGGTCCTCTGCCGTGTCGGCAAAAATCATCTCGCGCATCAATGTCAGGCGGTCATCTTCAAAGAACATATGTTCCGTGCGGCACAGCCCGATGCCCTGCGCCAGAAACCCCCGCGCAATCCGCGCATCCGCCGGCGTGTCGGCATTCGCACGAATGCCGATGTCGCGCCGCGCATCCGCCCAGGACAGCAATGTCTGAAACCTGTCATCCAGCGCCGGTTCCAAAAGCGGCACCTCGCCCAGAAAAATCTGTCCACTTGTTCCGTCCACGGTCAGGACATCGCCTTCGGACAGGGTGCGCCCGCCCGCAGTCAGGGTTTTGCGCCGCGCGTCGATCTGGATACGCGACACCCCCACCACACAAGGCACCCCCAGCCCCCGCCCGATCACTGCGGCGTGGCTGGTCATGCCGCCGCGTTCGGTCAAAACGGCGCTGGCCGCATGCATGCCGCGAATATCCTCGGGCGTGGTTTCGCGCCGCACCAGAATGCAGGCCTCGTCACGCGCGGCACTGGCCTGTGCGGCACCCGAGCTGAACACCAAACGCCCGATGGCCGCGCCGGGGCTGGCGGCAATGCCGCGCGCGAACACCTCGGGGCGGCTGCGCGGGTCCACCTGACGGTGCAGCAATTCGCTGAGCGCCTTGGGCGGTATGCGCATCAATGCCTCGTCGCGCGGGATGATATCGTCATTGGCCAGATCGACCACCACCCGCACAGCCGCCCGCGACGACCGTGGCACATTGATCGCATCCAGCACCCACAGCTTGCCATCATCAAGGGTGAACTCGATCTCCATTTCCTCGCGCAGGCGCTTGCGGGCATTGGCCCCGTGCTCCAGCAGTTGCGCATAGGCATCGGGGCAGTATTCCTGCAACGACGGCCCGCGCGCGTCGCGCGTCAGATACAGCACATTCGCCCCGTTCTTCAGCGCGTCCGCCCCGTGCTGCCCGTCGGATTTGAACCGCCCCATCACCTGCGGCACGCCAGTATCGGCATCGATAAACCGGATCAGACCGGCACCGCTAAGCCCCAGACCAACGCCGCCTGCCATCGCCTGAACCACCAGCCCCAGCCCCGCATCACCGGATGCGCCCTTGGCCTGCCGCAACAGCCGCGCCGATGTCCCTTCCCATGCCCGCGCCATGGAGCGCAGCACATCCGCCAGCTGTTGCGCGGGCGACTGGGGGAAGGGTTCTTCCACCTCGGATTCGTATTCGCGCAGCGCCGCATGCAGCGCAGACAGCGACGGTTCTGCCGCGTCAAACATATCGGGGTCCAGATGGGCCACATGCGCGGCATAGGATTGCACGAACCGCAGGTAGATCGCGGTTGCCACAGCCTCGCCATGGGTTTCGCTGATCTGGGCATGTATTTCGTCATTCATGCCGATATTCAAAATCGCCGCTGGTCCCCCCCATTCGGGATGCTCGGCCGAGGGGCGCACCGACAAAAGTTGCCCCTTGGGGAAATGCCCCAGCAGATGGCGCAGGTTCATCTGCGCGCCGGTCGCAATTTCGCGCACCACCGCAAAGGACAGCGCCACAGTCTGCGGCACCGGCATGTCCAGCCGCACCAGCCGTTGCAGGCATTTTGCGCGCCAGCCATGGGTCTGGCGCTTGATGGGCGCCGATCCGGTGATCTGCGCGTAATCGGTCAGGGTCAGGTATTTGGGCATTTCACACCTTCTGGCTGCGGCGCAGCATAGGCCAATGCCACGCAGACTCAAGGTTTTGTTATCGCCTGTGCCTTTTGGCCCGCCCGTGACGGATGGCAATGCCGCGCCGTGCAGTTCTGGCCTGTTACGGTCATTGGGGAGCTTCCCAAGGCGCGGAATCAAGGCCGCAGGCCGCCGCGCCATCGGTGGGCCGTCCCGCGGCCTGCCGATTTTGCTTATGGTGTTTCAATCCTTTGAAGTCAGGAATATGCCGCCTGCATAAAGCGAAATTCACTGGCGTCGGACCGGTAGACCCCGGCCCACCGCTGGCGCGGGCTTTGTTCAAGTGTGAAGGGCAGCAAAAGGCCAGAACAAGCAGCCAGTGCGCTACCCCTCAACCCGCGTCAGGTCGGCCACTTGCAGGCAGGTGGCGCGGATGCGGTGCAGCAGGTTCAGGCGGTTGCGGCGCAATATCTGGTTGTCGGCATTGATCTGCACCGCATCAAAAAACGCATCGATCGGCGCGCGCAGCGCGGCCATGGCCTGCATCGCGGCACCGAAATCTTCCGCCCCCATGGCGGGGGTGATGGCCGCTTCTGCCTGATCAAGGGCTGCAAACAGCGCCTTTTCTTCCGGCGTTTCGGCCAGTTTCGGATCAGGCCCGAAGGAATATTCCACCCCGTCCTTGGCTTCTTCCTTGGTCAGAATATTGTTCGCGCGCTTGAACCCTTGCAGCAGGTTTTCCCCGTCACTGGTTTTCAGGAACGCGGCCAGCGCTTCCGCGCGTTTGACCAGTAGTGTCAGGTCATCATTATTCGGCATCGCAAGGCAGGCGTCGATCACGTCATGGCGAATGCCTTGCTCGCGGAGGTGGACCTTGAGCCGGTCGTGGAAGAAGGCGAGGAGGTTTTCCGCAGCAGACGCAGAACTCGCTACAAGTTCGACGGTTTCATCTCCCTCTTGGAATACGACCATGCTGACTTCGGTATTTTTCAATTCAGATTTTACTAGGGTCATCGCCGACGCGAACGTATGACCCTCGGCAATAGCCCTCTTCAAGCGCTCTAATGCCACCAAGTCCTGTTCGTCCCAGTTTCCAGCCGCATAAACCGGACACATTTTTTGATCGAATATCAAAACCGCGAGAAGAGGTGCTAACCTGAATCTTAACCCATTCCCCAACACCAACCGAATAACCCCCAGCGCTGCCCTGCGAAGCGCGTAAGGGTCTTTCGACCCTGTGGGTTTTTCATCAATCGCCCAGAACCCCGTAAGCGTGTCCATCTTGTCGGCCAAAGCCACGGCCACGGAAACCGGCGATGATGGCACGGAATCCGATGGCCCAAGCGGCTGGTAATGCTCCACACAGGCGCGCGCCACGTCTTCGGGCAACCCTGCCGCCCGCGCGTAATAGCTGCCCATAAGCCCCTGAAGTTCGGGGAATTCCCCCACCATTTCCGACCGCAGGTCGGATTTCGCAACCCGTGCGGCCGTTGCTGCCACTTCCACATCAGCCCCCACCAGCGGCGCAATCTCGCGCGCCAGCGCTTCAATCCGCGCCACACGGTCGGCTTGCGTGCCAAGCTTGTTATGGAAGGTCACCGCCGACAGCCCGGCCCCCATCCCTTCAAGCCCTGCATCAGCAATGGCGCGCAAGTCATTGTCCCAAAAGAATTTTGCATCCGACAGCCGCGCCGCCAACACCTTTTGATTGCCCGCAAGGATTGTCGCGCCACCGTCCACGGTTTCGCGGTTGGCCACTGTCACAAAGCCGGTGATCTGCCCCGATTTGGGGTCGCGCACCGAAAAGAACTTCTGGTGTTCCTTCATCGATGTTTGCAGCACTTCCGGCGGCAGGCCCAAAAATTGCGCGTCAATGCGCCCCATCAGCACCACCGGCCATTCGACCAGCCCTGCAACTTCTGCCAGCAAGCCCTTGTCTTCGACCAGTTCCAGCCCCGCCGCGAAAGCCATCTGGCTGGCATCATTCCAGATATGGTCGGCGCGTTCCACAGGGTCCAGAATAACGCGGGCGCGCTTCAGCTTCGCGGCGTAATCCTCGAAACTCACAACAGAAAATTTATCCGGTGCCATGAAGCGGTGACCGCGCGTGCGGTCGCCCGCCACAATCCCGTCCACGTCCAACGTCACCACCTCGGCCCCGTCTTCGCGCGACAGGATACACAGGATGGAATGCAAAGGCCGCACCCAGCGCAAGCTGCCCGACCCCCAACGCATGGATTTGGGCCATGGGAAATTGCGGATCGTGTGGTCCAGAACTTCGGCCACGATGGCGCTTGCCGCGCGCCCTTCGGTGACGACATGGGCAATATAGACCTGGCCCTTCTTGTCGTCGCGGATTTCCAGATCATCGCGCTGCAAACCGGTGGAACGGCAGAACCCCTCAACCGCCTTGTCGGGCGCGCCAACTTTCGGCCCGCGACGTTCTTCGCGCGTTGTCGGGCTGTGGTCAGTCACGCCCTGCACAGCCAGCGCAAGCCTGCGCGGCGTGGCGAAAGCCTGTGCGTGCGCATAGGTCAGGCCGCGTTCCACCAGCCCGTCCGTGACCATCCGCTTCAGCGCGTCGCAGGCACCCGCCTGCATACGCGCCGGAATTTCCTCGGAGAACAGCTCGATCAGAAGGTCAGCCATGATAAGTCTTTCAGCGTTCAGGTGGGGGTGGGCAGCCGGCGGGGACCGGATCGCCATCGAAATGGGCCGTGCCACAAGGGTTGATCTGCTGCCATGCATAACCGCGCCCGTCCATCAGGGCCACAACACGGTCCACGCCATAGCGGATATTGGACACGCCCATAACCGCCTGCGCCTGCCCGCTTTCCAGCGCAAGGGTCAGTTGGGCCGCGTCAAAGCAATCAAACCAGTCGGGCGCAAACATGGGCGTTGCGTTGGTATAGGGGGTCAGCGCGGCGGTATCCACGTTTATGTCGAAACATGCACGGTAGCGAATGGGCGAGCTGTCGGCATCAATGCCGCGAAAATTGGCCACTGCGAAATCCTGCGCGGCCAACGCGCCCACGGGTGTCAGTTGCACGCTGTCTTGGACGGGCAATTCATCATAGAATGCATAGACCTGCACATACCACATGCCAGCGCCCGCAAGCACCGCGCAGCCCAGCAGCAGGATCACCAGAAAACGCCCCATCAGGCCACGGCCCCGCCCGCTTCGGTCTGAACAAACGCATCGGCGCACAGCTTGGCCAATGCCCGCACCCGCCCGATATAAGCCTGACGTTCGGTCACCGAAATGACCCCGCGCGCATCCAGCAGGTTGAACAGATGGCTGGCCTTGATGCATTGGTCATAGGCGGGGTGCACCATGATGATGCGCTTGCCGGTTGCGGCATCATCGGGCGCTGCGTCCAGCAGGCGTGCGCATTCGGCCTCTGCATCCTCAAAGTGGCGCAGCAGCATGTCGGTGGTGGCGGCGTGGAAGTTGTGGCGCGAATATTCTTCTTCGGTCTGGCGGAAAATATCGCCGTATTTCAGCGGGATCGGCGCATCGGGGGCGTTGAACGGCATGTCCATGACGTGGCTGACGCCCAGCACATACATCGCCAGCCGTTCCAGACCATAGGTCAATTCGCCCGACACAGGTCGGCAATCATGCCCGCCCACCTGCTGGAAATAGGTGAATTGTGACACTTCCATCCCGTCGCACCACACTTCCCAGCCCAGCCCCCATGCGCCAAGCGTGGGCGATTCCCAGTCATCTTCCACAAAGCGGATGTCATGCAGGCTGTCATCAATACCAATCGCGCGCAGGCTGCCCAGATACAGGTCCTGCAAATCCGGCGGGCTGGGTTTGATGATTACCTGATACTGGTAGTAATGCTGCAAGCGGTTGGGGTTTTCCCCGTAGCGCCCGTCCGTGGGCCTGCGCGAGGGTTGCACATAGGCAGCAGCCCAAGCTTTCGTGCCAAGCGCGCGCAGGGTTGTCGCGGGATGGAACGTGCCCGCGCCCACTTCCATATCATAGGGTTGCAGCACCGCGCACCCCTTCGCAGCCCAGTAATTCTGAAGCCTCAGGATGATTTCCTGAAAGCTTTGAGGTTTTTGTGAACTGTTTTCGGTGGTTTCGACCATTGCGGCCCCTTGCCTTGCGCGCGCATTATCTTAAAGCTGCGTCTCAATAGGCAAGCTACAGCCAAGGGTCAACGCTTAAACCCCGCACGCATGGCCAGCACATGAAGAAATGAACGACGAAGAAAGGTATCAGGGAATGGTTTCAGGATTACGGACCTGCGCATATTTTGCCGCAACAGTATCTGCAACAGCGATTTTGGGCAGTTTTGGCGCAACCGCACAGGAACAGCGTTGGGTGCAGATCGAAGCACATCGTGATCTGGATGTCGCCCTTGATGCCGCGCAAAGCTATGAGGCGCGCATTGGCAATATCAGCGGGTTCCGGCTGCCCAGCGAATGGTATGCCATCAGCGTTGGTCCTTTTGAAAGCGACACTGACGCTTTTGCCGTGCGCCGCCAGTTGCGCGCCGAGCGGTTGATCCCGATTGATGCCTTTGTCAGCAACGGGGCGAATTATCTGGAACAGGTCTTTCCAGAAGACCCGGACGCGCCGCGCCTGTCCCCGCCCCCGTCAATAAGCGAAGACGCGCAACCTGACCTGCCAGGGCAAGGTGATATGCAACTGGCCGAGATCATTCCCGCGCCGGAGGCTGACCCCCTGCCCGTTCCAGAACCAGAGCCGGAACCAGAACCGGAACCCGAAGAAACCCTGCGCGAAGCACAGGCATCGGAACGGCTGCTGGATCGCGACGAACGCGTCGCCTTGCAAACCGCGCTGCAATGGTTTGGGCATTACACTTTGGGCATCGACGGGGCCATCGGTCCGGGAACCCGCAGATCGATGGAAGCGTGGCAAAACGAACAGGGGCTGGAACCAACCGGCGTTTTGACCACGCGCCAGCGTACGCAACTGCTGGATGACTGGCAGGGCGAACTGGCCGCACTTGGCATGGACACCTGGCGCGATGAAGATGCTGGTATCAGCATTGATCTGCCCATGGCGATGCTGCGTTTTGACCGCCATGAGACCCCCTTTGCCCATTTCGAGGAACGTGACGACAGCGGTGTGCGCGCCCTGCTGATCAGCCAGTCCGGCACCAACGCGACATTGTTCGGCCTGTATGAAATCATGCAGACGCTGGACATTGTCCCGCTGGAGGGCGAGCGCGAGCGTCGTCAGAACAGCTTTGTTCTGACAGGCGAAAGCGACACATTGCGGTCACATACTGTGGCACAGATCCGCAATGGCCAGATCAAGGGCTACACATTGATCTGGACGCCCGAACGCGATGACCAGATGGCGCGCGTCCTGCCCATGATGGATTCGAGCTTTGAGACATTCGGCGGCACTTTGCCCGACAGCGCAGGCCCTGCCAGCCTTGTGCGGCGCGGTGACCTGTTGTCGGGCCTAAGCGTGCGCCGGCCAGAGTTTTCACGCTCGGGCTTCTACATTGATGCGAATGGCACCGTTCTGACAAGCGCTGCGGCGGTGGCCAATTGCGGGCGCATCACGCTGGATGAAGCCTATGATGCACGGGTTGTCGCACGCGATGATGCGCTGGGGCTGGCGGTGCTGAAGCCACAAACCCCGCTTGTTCCGCTGGCTTTCGCGCAGTTCCAGCAAGACGCGCTGCAACGCGGCAGCGACATCACAATCTCGGGCTTTTCGTTCGAGGATATGCTGACCCGCCCTGTCCTGACCTTTGGCCGTGTTGAAGACCTGAACGACCTGAACGGCGCGGATGACCGTATTCGTCTGACTGCGGCCGTCCAGCCCGGTGATCAGGGTGGTCCGGTTTTCGGGGCCAATGGTGCCGTTGTCGGGATACTGTTTGGCCAACCCGAAGATGCTGCGCGCCAATTACCGCCAGAGGTCAGTTTTGCAGTGCCATCAGGTGCAATCCGCACGTTTCTGGATGCCAACGACATCCGGGCCGGGACATCGCGTGAAACAGGCATCATGTCACCGGAACAACTGACACGCGTTTCAGGGGACCTAACGGTTCTGGTATCGTGCTGGAACTGACATAACACAGGCCCCGCAAACACCTGAAAACCAATCCCGAAGATGCGCCCATATCGGCGCATCTTTTTGTAGGATGGGGACGGAGGATATTGCGGGGGGTGCCCGCGCGGCCCTATGCCCGCCAAAAACGCGGCAACAACAACACCAGAACGGCCAGCACTTCCAACCGGCCCAGATACATGCCCAGTATCATCAACCATTTCGACCGGTCGGAAAAGCCATTCACCGCGCCTGTCAAACCCACCTCTGGCCCGAAAACCGGACCGATATTGCAGATCGACGTCCATGCGGCGGTAATTGCCGTGCGTGTTTCCAGACCGCTTAGCGCCAGTGCGGTGGCCAGCAACAGAAAAATTCCTGCAAATGCGGTGAACATCACGATGACGGAATTTATCACATCCTGCTCCAGCCGCTTGCCGCCCAGTTTTATCGCCATCACGCGGCGCGGGCTGCTTAACTGGCGCATCCGCATCTTGATGGATTCAAACAACACCAGAAAGCGAAACACCTTCAGCGCGCAGCCCGTCGATGCCGTGCAAGCCCCGATAAAGCCCACCAGCATTACCACCAGCAGCGGAAAATCGCCCCATTCGGCCACGTCCTCACTGCTATAGCCGGTGCCAGTGAACAGCGTAATCACGTTAAAGGATGTCCCGCGCAGCACGTCCCACACCCCTGCATCGGTGGTGGCCAGACGGTATGCCATCACGGCCGCCACCGCATAGGCAACCCAGCGCAGAAACGCGCGCACCTGCACATCTTGCCAGATCGCGCGCACCGACCCGCCCATCAACTGGATGAACCGGATAAACGGCAGGCCCGCCAACACCATAAACACCACTGCGACATATTCCAGCGGGCCTGCGAATTCGGTAAATGACGCATCGCGCGTTGAAAACCCGCCCGTGGCAATGGTGGTCAGGCCATGGTTCAACGCATCAAAACCGGACATGCCGAACGCCATATAGGACAGGATCACCAACAAGGTCAGCCCCAGATAGACCTGCAACAGCGCCGCAGAAATATCATAGACGCGCGGCATCACCTTGCCCATCGTGTCAAAGGCTTCGGACTGGAAATGCTGCATACCACCAACGCGCAAGATCGGCAGGAACACAAGCGCCACAACGATAATGCCCAAGCCCCCCAGCCATTGCAGAATCGACCGCCACAACAGCACCCCCGGCGGCATTGCATCCAGCCCGACAAAGACTGTGGTGCCGGTGGTGGTCATGCCAGACATCGCTTCAAAATAGGCATGCGTCACGCTTTCGCCCTGTGTGCCCAACAGAAACGGCAGCGCGCCAAATGCAGGCAGCACGGCCCAGACGCTGGCGGTCATCAGAAACGACTGCCGCCGCCCCAACCCCTGATCCAGTGACGAACGCGTGCTTATGGTGGCAAGTCCGCCAATCAGGCAGGTCAGAAACGCGGCCTGTGCGAACCCCTGCCAACTGTCATTCCCCGCCTGCAAATCAACAGCAAGCGGCAGCAACATGATTGCGCCAAGCGCAAATGTCAGCAGTCCGACAAGGTGAACAACAGGGCGAATATCCAACATGCGACTGCCATCGCGCCAGCGCGCGCCTGTGTCAAGCGCGAAGCGTATGCAGGGTGCATTCTGGCAAGATGGCCTGCACATCTGCGCGCCGGCAAAGTGCTGTTCCTTGTGTCATTACCGCAGCGGCGGCAGCGGCAGTTCCTGCCTGTAGGGCCTGCGCCATGTCCTGCCCACGCGCCAGCGCAAGGGTAAACCCGCCTGTGAAACTGTCGCCCGCGCCCACCTTGCTGGCCACCGCCACCTGTGGCGGGCGGCAGTGCAATGCCAGATCAGGCCCCGCTAGCACGGACCCGTTGGCACCATGGGCAATGCAGACATGCCGCGCCACGCCGCGCGCGACCAGTTTTTGCGCAAAATCAAGCACATCACCGATCTGCGGCAGGCCGTAGCCCGCCTGTTCTTCGGCTTCGCCCTGATCCAGCCGCAAAACATATATCGGGGCTGCCGCGTCAGGGTTTTGCAACAGCCGCGACAACGGCGCGCCAGATATGTCTGCAACCATCCGCCCGCGCGCCAGCATGCGCGCCAGTTGTTGCGCAAAACCCGCATCCAGCCCGGGCGGTTGCGACCCGCTAAGAACAACCAGCCCGTCCGCATGTGCTACAATATCATCAAGGGCGCGGGCTGCATCTGCCTGTGTCCAGTCTGCACCGGGCAGTTGCAGGCGAAACTGCTGGTTGTGACTGTCGGTAATGGCCCAGCTTTGGCGGGTATCACCGGGGGCGTCAAAACGCAGGACTGTCACACCCTGCGCACGCAAAAGCGCCTCATGGCGCGCGCCTGTGCTGCCGCCAAGCGCTGCCCATGCGGTGACCTGTCCACCCAGTTCATGAATGGCGCGCGCCACATTCACACCGCCCCCGCCCGGTTCATATACCGGGTCTGTCATACGCAGCTTGGGACCGGCGCGCATTTTTGTGACACGCGCGGACAGGTCCAACGCGGGGTTCAGGGTAAGTGTCAGAACGGGTGTTTGCGCCATCATGAGGGCAAACTGCCATCGCCAGATGATTGACGCAAGCGCCTTACACCATGGTCAGCCGTCAGCCCACATGAAACAACGTGCTGAACAGGCGCGGATCAAGGCTTGACGCGTCGAAGCTGGGACCGCGCGTCAACACGCTAACCGCATCATGGCTGTGCAGGCTTTCCTGATGGCTGGCAACCACGCGGAAATCCCCGATACGCGGATCATTTTCCAGCTGTTCGCAGAAGCTGCGCGCCGCATCTTCCACAAAGATCGGGTTCGCAGCATTCAGTTCGGCAAATGCCTGCTCATCTTCGCGCTTGACCATCACTTGCGTTTCCGTGGGAACGGCCGCGCGGCACAGATCGACCAGATCCTCATACCACAGGGGCGCGCCCTCCTCCAGCACCTGCACCGACACACGCGCGACTGATCGTTGCGAATGCGGTGTTGCCAATTGCCCGCGCGTGGCGCGCGCGTGTTCACTTAGTTCCAGCGAACACGGACAGGTTGACGAATAGACATAATCCAGATGCATGAATACCTGCCGCACACCGGCATTATCCACCAGTTCCACCGCAATATCGTAATACTGATACCCGCTTAGGCCGGACCGCAGTGACTGCACTTTCATCGGGAACGAAAACCGCATCATGATGCGCGCATCGAAACTTTCCAGATCGGCCTTGTAATCATCAAGGGCGGCGCGAATGACATCAATGCTGAAGGTGCGTTCGGCATGCCCATAAAAGCTGCGCATGATGCGCGACATGTTGATGCCCTTCTTCTCGGCCTCCAGGCTGACAGTGCCCGTGACAGAGGTTTCCAGCATCAGATCACCATTGTCGCGGGTATGGTAGCGGATTGGCAGGCGGAAGTTGGAAATACCCACATGCTGGATTGCAGCCTTCGCCCCCACAATCAGGCTGGCAGGCCCGTTCTGCAGGTCCGGCAGGGACGATTTATAGGCATCGCTCACGTCAAAGTCTGCGGGATACGTGCGCGACATCACCGGATACGCCGCCGCAGGCAGCAAGCCGGTTACGGCGGCTTCCATACGGGCGCGGTCATCATCAGCGGCATGGTCGGTAAAGCGGCGCAACAGGTCAAGCGCGGCTTCGGCCTGTTCGCGGGTGGGCGTCTGGTCCAGTCCCGGCAGGTGGATATTCATCGTGGTGTCCCTTCCTGTCTGTCGCTTTCTATACATAAGCGTCAGTTTCCTGATTTCCACGAATATACGGGCCAGATATAGGATCGGATCGAAATCAAATCGCGTCAAGCGCCTTGCGCAAATCCGCAATCAGATCTGCGGTTGCTTCCAGCCCGACGGACAAACGCACCAGACCGGGCGAAATGCCAAGTTCGATTTTCTGATCTTCCGGCAGGCGCTGATGCGTTGTTGTGGCGGGATGGGTGGCAATGGACCGCGCATCGCCCAGATTGTTGGAAATCAGCACGATTTGCAGCGCATTCAGAAAACGGAATGCCGCCTCCTTGCCCGCCGCGATATCCAGCGCCAGCACTGTGCCGAAACCACCCATCTGCGCCTTTGCGACCGCATGGTGGGGGTGGCAGGCCAAGCCCGGGAAAATGACGCGCGCCAGTCTGGGATCATCTTGCAGGGCTTCTGCGATGGCCTGCGCACTGGCGGCCTGCGCACGCACGCGCAAATCCATCGTTGTCAGGCCATTGACCATCACCCATGCATTGAACGGGCTTAACGCGCCGCCTGTGTGTTTCATATAAGGTTCGACCGTGCCGCGAATAAATTCGCGCGTGCCGCAGATCACACCGCCCAGCGCACGCCCCTGCCCGTCAATATGCTTGGTTGCGGAATAAATCACCACATCCGCGCCCAGTTCCACTGCACGGCTGAAAATTGGCGTGGCAAACACATTGTCCACCACCACCGTGGCCCCCACGGCATGGGCGATTTCGGCAATCGCGCGCAGGTCCACAACTTCCAGCGTGGGGTTGGACACGGTTTCACAAAAAACCGCGCGCGTGTCGGGACGGATGGCCGCGCGCCACTGGTCCAGATCGGTGCCATCAACGAAATCGACCTGCACGCCGTAGCGTGACAGCACTTCTTCCAGAATATACAGGCAAGACCCGAACAGCGCACGCGATGACACGACATGATCGCCCGCGCGTAGCATCGCTGTCAGCGCCCCCGACACCGCAGCCATGCCCGATGCCGTGGCAAATGCGTCTTCGGTGCCTTCGATCGCGGCGATCCGGTCTTCGAACACCGCCACAGTGGGGTTACCGTAGCGGGCATAGATGAATTCATCGGCTTCGGTTTTCAAAAACCGTGCCTCGGCCGCTTCGGCCGACGGGTAGACGAACCCTTGGGTCAGAAAAATCGCCTCGGCGACTTCGCCATATTGGCTGCGCCGCGCGCCTGTGTGCACCAGTTTCGTGCGCTTATCCCAATCTTGTGCCATTCCGGTCCCCGACGCAAAGAAAAACCCCCGGACTGTCACAGGCCGGGGGCATGAAACGCCCTGACCTCTTTAGCGGTTTTTTTAGCGTGGCCCGCAATCCGGTAACAAAGCGCCACGTCGCTTTGCAATAAGGCTTTCGTCAGGGCAGGTCAATCAGGCTTTGCGCGTATCAGGCCACGTTTTCCAGCGACACCTGCGGCTGCACGCCCAGCGCATGGCAGACATCGCGCGTCAGATAGGCACGGTTCAGGGTGTAGAAATGCAAATCTTCCACCCCTTCGGCAATCAGGCGATCACACATTTCGGTGCAAATTGCGGTTGCCAGCAAATCCTCGCGCCCGTCGCGCGCCGCCTTTTCAAACGCGTCATCCATCCATGCAGGGATATGCGTATTGCACGCGCTGGCGAATTTGCGAATACCGGCCCAGTTTTCAATCGGCACAATGCCCGGAATGATCTTGCCAGTGATTCCCTGACGCTGGCATTCATCGCGGAAGCGCAGGAATGTTTCAGGTTCAAAGAAGAACTGCGTGATGGCCGAATCCGCGCCCGCCTGAAACTTGCGCTTCAGCCACATGACATCGGCGCGGGCATCGGGGGCGTCAGGATGGGGTTCGGGATAGGCGCCTACGCGGATTTTGAACTTGCCGGTATTGGCCAATGCCTCGATCAACTCTACCGATGACCCAAAACCGTCGGCATGGGGGGTGAAGCGCGCGGCCCCTTTGGGGGCATCGCCGCGCAGCGCCACAATCTCGGACACACCGGCATCGGCATAGGCGTTCACAATCTCCAGCGTTTCTGCGCGCGTGGCGTCCACACAGGTCAGATGCGCGGCCACGTTCAGGCCGTATTGCGCCGCGATGGTTGTGACCGCCTCATGCGTCAGTTTCCGCGTTGTGCCCCCTGCCCCGTAAGTGACCGACACGAATTCAGGGGCCAGCGGGGCCAGCATGCGCACCGTGTCCCACAGCCGGAAGCTGGCATCCAGCGTCTTTGGCGGGAAGAATTCAAACGATATGCGCGGCGTGGTCATCATTGGTGCTCCGGTTTTTGTTGCCCCCTTGTGCCATGTCTGCGAATGTGAAACCAATTCATTATTCTCATCACCATTATGAACGGGATTGAAGGATGCATATCGAATTCCGGCATCTTCGCACCATCAAGGCCATCCATGACGCAGGCGGGCTGGCGCGCGCCGCTGATCTGCTGAACATGACCCAGTCAGCACTGTCGCATCAGGTCAAGGGGCTGGAAGATCAGGCAGGGGTGGAACTGTTCGTGCGCCGGTCCAAGCCGCTGAAACTGTCGGCGGCGGGGCTGAAGATGCTAAGCGCCGCCGAAGATATCCTGCCGCGTGTCGCCGCGCTGGAGGAAGAATTCACCGGTCTGGTCAAGGGGCGGCTGGGGCGGCTGCATATCGCAATCGAATGCCATGCCTGTTTCGACTGGCTGTTTCCCGTGCTGGAGCAGTTCCGCAAGGCATGGGCAGATGTCGATGTCGATATTCGCCCCGGTCTGGCTTTTGACGCGCTGCCTGCGCTAAGGCGCGAGGAAGTGGACCTTGTCATCTCATCCGACCCGGAAGATTTGCCGGGCATCACCTTTTTGCCGCTGTTCGACTATGAACCTGTCTTTGTGGCATCGGCCACCCACCGGCTGGCCACACAGGACTATGTGACCGCGCAGGATTTTCGCGACGAAACGCTGATCACCTATCCCGTGGACCGCAACCGGCTGGACGTGTTCACGCAACTGCTGACCCCCGCCAAGGTCGAACCCCGCGCCATCCGGCAGGTGGAACTGACCGCCGTTATCCTGCTGCTGGTGGCATCGGGGCGGGGGGTGTCGGTGCTGCCCGACTGGGTGCTGCGCGATGTGCGCTATCATTCGGACTATGTGACCAAACCCATCACCAAGGGCGGCCTGACCCGCCGCCTTTATGCCGCCGTGCGGGCCGAGGACGCGGCAAAACCCTTCATGGCGCATGTTTTGCGGCTTGCACGGACGGAGCCGGTGAAATTGCAGAGGGGGTGAATCTCATGCAAATTTTTAGAAAATGAATCCAATAAACTCTAAACTGTTGACAGGTAGAAACAAAATTATCAATGTGCTCGAATAAGGATTGGAGCGCTCTTTGTCAAACGTTACTTTTCGCTTTCAAGTACCAAAACATGAAATAAGTCTTGACACTTTTGTTGCCTCTGCGGAGGCTACAAAAGCAACAATCCGAGCTATCAGTCAAGAATTCTTCGACGATTCTACTCTACTCGAATTATATGTTTTATCACCGGAAGCCGGGTGTTTAAGGCAGATCCTTCGCGTTGGCATCAATACGGCGAAGGGTATTGGTTTCAGTTACGCGATTATTTGGGCAGCATTGCAAGCGCTAGAAACAGATATTGCAAAGGAAGTTACTAAAGAGTTAACTGGGAAATATCCAAAGGAGATTGCGGCTCAAACCGTGAGAGCATGGAGTAATGCACTCGAGGCAGCTAAAGTGCAAGAAATTTCAGATGAAGAACTGGAAGTCGTTTGCCAAGAACTGTCAGAACGCGTTTCGCGCCTCACTTCAGAAATTTTATCGGCACCGCGTGAAAAAATAGAACAGCTTTCTCTTTCAAACGAAGCTAGATATAATCTTGCTGATGCTCAGGCTAAACTTTTTAATGCTTGCATTCATGAAGAAAGCTTAGAGAGCATTGAGATCGAAACCTCTAACACCCCACCAATTCCAAGAAATCAATTTCCGCAGAGGGCAATCTCTCCCAAGAGACGGGAAGATGATGAGATTCAAGACTGGGAAGTGATTTTAGGAGAAATTATAATTACATCACCCAACCTTGAAGAATCTGATCAGAAAAGCAGGAAATGGAAAGGAAAACTTCCATCTGGAAAGATTATAAATTTTATTATTTCAGATGAAAATTTTTGGGCACAGGTTGACAGCGGCAGTTTTCGGTTCGGAAAAGGAGATAAAATTAATGCACAAATCTCTATCTCAGAAAAATATTTTAATAAAAAAAGAGTGATAAAAGTTATAAAAGTTCTATCATTTAACGAGGAAAATCTAGGAGAGCCTCTAGATAAGAATGCACTTCTAACAATTCTTGGTAGAATTAACATCCTTAAGAAAGAGCCTAATCTTCTTGATCTCTTAGAAGATGACTGAGCTACTCTTCTGTAGATACATCATCAAACGTAGCCAATTTAATTTCACCGAATGGGACATTTGATCCAGTTCAACAACAGCATTCAGCTCGCTATGATCCCCCACACCCCCTTCACATCCCCCCCATACCCAAGTATAGCGCCCTCTGACCCAAGCTAGGAGCCGTTCGGATGCAAGGCAGTGCCAACCTTAACCTGATGATCAAAGCCGCGCGCAAGGCGGGCCGCGCCTTGGTCAAGGATTTCCGCGAAGTGGAAAACCTTCAGGTGTCGTCCAAGGCCGCAGGTGATTTCGTGACCCGTGCGAATGTCGCCGCCGAACGCATCATCCGCGAAGACCTGATGGACGCGCGCCCCAATTACGGCTGGCTGGCCGAGGAAACAGACCCGCTTGAGGGCAAGGACCCGACACGCCGCTGGATCGTGGACCCGCTGGACGGGACCGCGAATTTCCTGCATGGCCTGCCGCATTGGTCCGTGTCGATCGCGCTGGAATTCAAGTCTGAAATAATTGCAGCCGTGGTGTTTGACCCCGCCAAGGACGAATTGTTCGTCGCTGAAAAAGGCGCTGGCACCTTTATGAATGACAAGCGCCTGCGCGTGTCAAACCGCAACAGCATGCTGGATTGCATATTTGCAACCGGCATCCCCCAGGCGGGAAAACGCACGCTGCCCGCCACCTTGCACGATCTGGCGCAAATGATGCCTGCATGCGCGGGTGTGCGGCAATGGGGGTCGACGGCGCTGGATATGGCCTATGTGGCGGCAGGGCGTTTTGACGGATATTGGGAACGCGAATTGCAGCCTTGGGAATATAGCGCAGGGCTGCTGCTGGTGCGCGAAGCAGGCGGGTTCACCGCCCCCATTCGCGACGGCGCCGATATTGCCGAACGTGGCGAGTTGATCGCGGCCAATTCGGGCGTCTTTGACGGGCTGACCCGTGTGCTGCGCAAACGCCCCGAATAACCCCGCTGCGGCAATATCCTGCCCCGATGGAATCGCAGTGCGGGTTCATGCGGGCCTGAAGGGGGCGTTGCAACCATGGACAAAGCCCGCGCCATCGGTGGGCCGGGGTCTGCCGATCCTACGTTAGAGGGGCGCAGTTTATGCAAGCTGCATATTCTAAAGATCACAGGCTTGGCCTGCCATCAGCCAAATCGGCAGGCCGCGGGACGGCCAGACCTATGGCGCGGCGGGCTGCGCCCTTTGCTCCGCGCCTTGGGCGTCCCCCTTCTGGCCAGCCCCCGCAAACCGGATATTCCAACCTGACCAGACCAGACTCTAGCGGAGGCGTTTGAACAGCCGCATCTGTTCATAAAGCGATTCCATACGTTCCAGCCTTTCACTGGTATCGGCCCAGTTGCGTTCCTGAATGCGCGCCAGCATCGCCTCGACAATCGCGACAAGGGGCACCACCGTGTCCCATGCGGACGGCACTTCTATATGGCTGGCAAGGATATGGCGCGCGACACTGGCCGCAGGCGACACCCATCTGTCGGTCAGCAAGATGACCTCTACGCCCTGCTCGTTGGCCAGTTCGGCCAGTTGCATCACTGACGGCTCATACCGGCGAATGTCGAACACCACCAGCACATCACGTTCGGTCATGTCCAGCAGCGCGGGCGGCCATGTGTTGGGCAGGCTGGACAGCAGCGACACATCGGCGCGCATGACCTTCAGCGCGGTTGCGAAATATTCAGCGATGGACCGCGTCAACCGCCCCCCCACCATATGCACAGGGCGCGCCTTGTCCGACAGAATGCGCGCCGCTTCGTCAAAGCTGGCCAGATCCTGCTGGCGCAGTGTCATGTTCACATTTTCGATCACACTTTGGGCAAACCGGTTCAGGATATGATCCTGCGCGCCCGCCCCTGCCCATTTTTCGTGCTTGGATATGGGCGAGGCCAGTCTTTCGCCCAGATCTTCATGCAGTTGCGTGCGAAATTCGGGGTAGCCCGAGAACCCCAGCTTGCGCACCAGCCGCACGACAGTCGGCCCTGACACTTCGGCGGCGCGGGCGACATCGGACACGCTGCCCAGGACGGAAACCGGAAAATTCCCAAGCATATAAGCCGCAAGTTGCCGTTCGGCCCGCGTCATGTCCGGCATTGCCGCGCGCAGTCGCGCCTCCAGTGTGTCGATAGGTTTCATGCCAGCCCCCTGTCCCTGAAAGAACTACGAACAAGTTTGTAATTTTTGTTACAGAAAATCAATGCAAGAAAAAGTCTTGACGAAATCGCCCCCCATGCGGCAGGCTTGCCGGTATCAGCCCGATGGAATCTATCTGATGTCACATCCCGACCCTGCACCCTTATCATCCACGCCGCCGCCCATGCATGGCGGCTGGTCAGGCCTGTGCGATGCCTGGGGTGCCACTGGCGCTGCGGACCCTGATGCGTTGACACCGCAGGTGCTGCTGATCTGCGAACACGCATCAAATGCCACAGCCCCGCCATGGACGCATTTTGACGAAGACCCCGCGCAAATGGCGGCCCATGTTGCCAGCGATCCGGGCGCGCTGGGGCTGGCGCGGGCGCTGGGGGCCATTCTGGGCCAGTCCACCGGCGCGGCAGAACTGGTGCACGCGCCCCTGTCACGCCTGATCTATGATCTGAACCGCAGCCCCGACCGCGCGGATGCCATGCCGCCAGTGTCCGAATCATTCCATATACGGCAAAATCAGGGGTTGGATCTTGGCCAACGCATGACCCGTATGGAAGCGCTGTATCTGCCGTTTCACAACCATGTCCGCGCCCGCATTGCGCGTGCGCTGATGCATGGCACGCGCCCGTGCATCGTGACCATCCATTCCTTCAGCCCGACATGGCACGGCCTGCCCCGCGATGTGGAATTCGGCATCATCCACGATGACGCGCCCGAATTCGCACAGGCCATTCTGGCACATTCTGCGGATACCGGACTGACAACGCGCCTGAACGAACCCTACAGCGCCACCGATCATGTGACCCACACGCTGCGTCTGCATGCGCTGCCATATTTCCTGCCCAATGCCATGCTGGAATTACGCAATGACCTGATTGCCAGCCCCGCACAGCAAGCCGATATTGCCGCGCGGCTGGCACCCGCGATATTGCGCGCGATGCAAACCCTGAAGGATGGCCCATGCCCGCAATCCTGATCACCTATGTTCGCTGGGTAGAGGCGCTGAACTACCGCGTGGGCCGTCTGGCCATGTGGGGGCTGTTTGTGCTGATGGCCGTGCTGATGTGGGGGGCGGTTGCGCGCGCGGGCTTCACCCCGCAAATCTGGACGGACGAGATGGCACAGTTCCTGCTGCTGGGGTATTTCATGCTTGGGGGCGCGTATTCGCTACAACTGGGATCGGCGGTGCGGATGGATCTTTTGTATTCGCGCTGGTCGGACCGCACGAAAGCCGCTGTCGATGCGATTACCATTTTCACGCTGCTGGTCTATCTGGGTGTGCTGTTATGGGGCGGGATTGAAAGCACGCAATATGCGCTGGAATATGGCGAACGCCGCCGTGGAATGTGGCGGCCCTATATGGCGCCCATCAAGATTATCATGTGCCTAGGGATTATGCTGATGATCCTGCAATGCACTGCGTTTCTGATCCGTGATATCGCCAAACTCAGGGGCAAGGACATCTGATGTCATATGAAATGATTGCAGCCCTGATGTTCGGGTCCATGCTGGTGGTCATGCTGACCGGCCAGCGCATGTTTGGCGTCATTGGCTTTGTGGCCGTGGTGGCCGCGATCGGGTTGTGGGGCGACCGTGGCGGGCATGATCTGGCATTCGCGCAGACCATCAAGCTGATGAACTGGTTTCCGCTGATGACGCTGCCGATGTTCATTTTCATGGGCTATGTGCTGTCGGAAAGCAAACTGGCCGATGATCTGTACCGCATGTTTCATGTGTGGTTCGGCCCTGTGCCGGGCGGGCTGGCGATTGGCACGATTGTGCTGATGGTGCTGATTTCAGCCATGAACGGGCTAAGCGTGGCAGGCATGGCGATTGGGGCCACAATCGCGCTGCCCGAATTGCTGAAGCGAAATTACGACAAGCGCATGGTCACGGGCGTCATTCAGGCCGGCTCCAGCCTTGGGATTCTGGTGCCGCCGTCGGTGGTGCTGGTGCTGTATGCGATGATCGCGCGCCAGCCGGTGGGTCAGCTATGGATGGCGGGCCTGTTGCCGGGGCTGCTGCTGGCCACGCTGTTCATCATCTATATCTGGATACGCTGCAAGATTAACCCCGCCCTTGGCCCGACCATCGATCCCGACGAACTGGCGCGCGTGACGCGCTCGGAAAAATACCGCCTGCTGCTGGCAGGGTTGATGCCGCTGGGCATTTTCGCGGTGATGATGGTGCCATTTGTTCTGGGCTATACGCGGCTGGTCGAAAGTTCGGTCGTGGGGGCGGTGGCGGCGCTGGCCGTGTCACTGGCCAAGGGCCGTATGAGCTGGGATGTGCTGGAGCGCTGCACCCGCAAGACACTGGCCATTTCATGCATGTTCTTGTGGATCATCCTTGCAGCGCTTGCCTTCGGCGCGGTATTCGACGGGCTGCGCGCTGTGGATTTCGTGCGCGCGCTGTTCATGGAGAACCTGGGGCTTGGGCGCTGGGAAATCCTGATCCTGATGCAGATTTCCTTTATCCTGATGGGCATGTTTCTGGATGACACCGCGATGCTGGTGATTGTCGCGCCGCTATATGTGCCCATTGTGCGGATGCTGGAATTCGATCTGATCTGGTATGGGGTGCTCTATACCATCACCTGCCAGATCGCCTATATGACGCCGCCATTTGGCTATAACCTGTTCCTGATGCGGGCCATGGCGCCGAAAGAAGTGTCCTTGATAGATATCTACCGCTCCATCGTGCCCTTTGTGGGGGTGATGGTCATTGGCCTTGCGCTGGTGATGATCTTTCCACAGATCGCGCTGTGGCTGCCGGGCGTGGTATTTCCCTGAACCCATACAGAAGGCGCGGATAACGCGCCCGAACAACTGAAACCCAAGACAGGAAGGAAGACCCATGACAACGACAAGACGGAAGTTTCTGACCACCAGCGCCCTTGGCGGCGCGGCAACCCTTGCCGCACCCGCAGTGCGCGCGCAATCTACCATCCGCTGGCGGCTGCAAACCTATGCCGGTGCGGCCCTTGGCGCACAGGTGGCCAAACCCGCCATCGACATGTTCAACGCCATTGCGGGCGATGAAATGCAGATTGATCTGTATTATGCCGACCAGCTTGTGCCCACGGAAGAGCTGTTCCAGGCCATGCAGCGCGGCACAATCGACGCTGTGCAATCGGATGATGACAGCATGGCGTCACCCACGGAAGTGACCGTGTTCGGCGGCTATTTCCCCTTCGCAAGCCGTTACAGCCTTGATGTGCCAGCGCTGTTCAATGACTGGGGCCTGAACGAGATCTGGGCCGAGGAATATGAGAAGGTGGGCGTCAAGCATATCTCGGCCGGGTCCTGGGATCCGTGCCATTTCATCACCTCCTCGCCCATCACCTCGCTTGCCGATCTTGAGGGGAAGCGGGTGTTTACCTTCCCGACTGCGGGGCGGTTCCTGTCGCAATTCGGTGTGGTGCCGGTCAGTGTGCCATGGGAAGATGTGGAAATTGCGCTGCAAACCCGCGAGATTGACGGCGTGGCATGGTGCGGGATCACCGAAGCCTATGAGGTGGGCTGGGCCGATATCTGTAGCCATTTCCTGACCAACAACATTTCTGGTGCGTGGATCGGGCATTTCTTTGCCAATATGGACCGCTGGAACGAATTGCCCGAACATCTGCGCAACCTGATGGCGACGTGTTTCGAGCAGTCGCATTACTACCGCCAGCACTGGTATTGGGCGGGCGAGGCGCGGCTGCGCACCGAAGGCGACAAGCTGGAACTGACATCCATTCCCGATGCGGAATGGGGCAATGTTGAAGGGGCAGCGCGCGATTTCTGGGAAGAGATCGCCGCCGAATCCGACACCAAGCGCCGCGTGGTCGAGGTGTTCCGCGCCTATAACGCGGCGATGGACAAGGCGGGCCGCCCCTATCGCTACAGCTAGGGCTGGTTTGACCGGCAAAGGGGGGGGGCTGTCTGCCCCGCACCCCCCGAGGATATTTTTACCAGAATGAAAGCGGATACACGCGCGTGCTGGATGTGGTAGGAGGATTGGCTGATGGCCGCTGAGATGACATTGCAGGACCTGCAAAAAGCCTTTGATGACGGTGAGATTGATACAGTATTGGTCGCGGCCCCCGACATGCAGGGGCGGCTGATGGGCAAGCGGTTCCATGCCGCGCATTTTCTGGCATCGGGATATGAAGAGACGCATTGCTGCAATTACCTGCTGGCCACGGATATGGAGATGCTGACCGTCGAGGGATATGCCTCGACCAGTTGGGCCAAGGGATATGGCGATTACATGATGAAGCCCGATCTGGGCACGCTGCGCCCCCTGCCCTGGCTGGAAGGGACCGCGCTGGTGCTGTGCGATCTGGTGGATCACCACACCCATGAGGAGATCAGCATTTCGCCGCGCGCCATTCTGAAGCGCCAGATCGCGCGGGCGCAGGCAATGGGCTATGTGGCAATGGCCGCGACCGAGCTGGAGTTCTATATTTTCGAGCAAAGCTACGAGAATTTGCGCGATCATGGAACGGACCGGCTGACGCCCGTTTCGGCCTATAATGAAGACTACCACCTGTTCCAGACCACCAAGGAAGAGCCGCTGATGCGCGCGCTGCGCAATGGCCTTTATGGTGCGGGCATTCCTGTGGAAAATTCCAAGGGCGAGGCAGAGGCCGGCCAGGCGGAAATCAATATCCGTTATGCCGATATGCTGACCACTGCCGATTATCATGTGATCACCAAGCAGGCGACGAAGGAAATCGCATACGGGCTTGGTCAGTCTGTCACCTTCATGGCGAAATATGACCACCGCTGCGCGGGATCATCGAGCCATGTGCACCAGTCGCTATGGACACCAGAGGGCACAGCGGCCTTCATGGACGGGGATGCAGGATATGGCATGTCGGCATTGATGCGCCAGTATATGGCCGGTCAACTGGCCCATGCGCGCGAGATCACGGCGTTTCTGGCCCCCAATGTGAACAGCTACAAACGGTTCTGCACCGGCATGTTCGCCCCCACCAAGGCGGTGTGGTCGCTGGACAACCGCACGGCGGGTTTTCGTGTGTGCGGGGATGGCGGCCGGGCAGTACGCGTGGAATGCCGGATTGGCGGGGCGGATCTGAACCCCTATCTGGCCTGTGCGGCGCTGTTGGCGGCGGGGCTTGCGGGGATCGAGCAGGGTATGGCGCTGGAGCCGGAATTGCGCGGTGATATGTATGGCGCGCGCGAAGCACGCGAGATTCCCAAGACCCTGCGCGAGGCGGCCGACCTGCTGGAAGGGTCGGATATGTTGCGCGCGGCGTTTGGCGATGATGTGGTGGAGCATTACACCCATGCTGCAAGATGGGAGATTTCGGAACATGACCGCGTGGTCACCGACTGGGAACGCAAGCGGTTGCTGGAGCGGGGCTGAGCAAACGGCTGCGGTCTGTCTGAGTATTTTTTGGCAAGATGAAGCCCGCAGCACAAAGGTGCGGGGCAGAAAACAGGAGCAAGGATGTCTACGATCAAGCTGATCTCGCCCGTGGATGGGTCGGTTCATGCCGAACGCGCGGCCCTGCCGCTGGCGGATGCGCGGGCCTGTGTCGCACGCGCACGCGCGGCGCAAGGGAACTGGGCTGCGCGCCCGTTGCGTGAGCGTGTCGATCTGGTCATGGCGGGTATTGACGCGCTGGAGGGAATGAATGCCGAGATCGTGCAGGAACTGGCGTGGCAAATGGGCAGGCCTGTGCGTTATGGGGGCGAGATGGGCGGGGTGCGCGAACGTGCATCCTATATGGCCCAGATTGCTGCGGATGCATTGGCAGACGAGGTCATTGAAGACAGCGCCACCCTGAGCCGCGTTCTGACGCGCGCGCCGCAGGGTGTGGTGTTTGTCATCGCGCCGTGGAACTACCCGTTCCTGACGGCAGTGAACACGGTTGTCCCTGCACTGATTGCGGGCAATGCAGTTGTGCTGAAACATGCCAGCCAGACCCTGCTGGCGGGCGAGCGGCTGGCGCAGGCGATGCATGCAGCCGGCGTGCCGCACGATGTGTTCCAGAACCTCGCTCTCGACCATGCCACCACAGAAGCGCTGATCGGCGAGCGTGCCTTCGGGTTTGTGAATTTCACCGGGTCCGTGGGGGGCGGTCAGGCGATTGAGCATGCGGCGGCGGGCACTTTCACGGGCCTTGGGCTGGAACTGGGCGGCAAGGATCCGGGCTATGTGCGCGAAGATGCCGATCTGGATGCCGCCGTGGAGGGGCTGATGGACGGGGCGATGTTCAATTCCGGCCAGTGCTGCTGCGGGATTGAACGGATTTATGTCCATGAAAGCCTGTATGATGCCTTCGTCGCGAAGGCGGTGGCATGGGTGGGCGGCCAGAAGCTTGGCAACCCGCTGGAGCAGGACACAACCATGGGACCGATGGCGCATGCGCGTTTCGCAGCCACTGTGCGCAGCCAGATTGCCGAGGCTTTGGGCGCGGGCGCACGCGCCTTGATTGACCCTGCCCTGTTCCCTGCCGATGATGGCGGGGCCTATCTGGCGCCACAGATTCTGGTCGATGTGGACCATTCCATGCGGGTTATGACGGAAGAAAGCTTTGGTCCCGTGGTGGGCATCATGCCGGTGAAGGATGATGCGCAGGCGGTGGCATTGATGAACGATTCCCCCTATGGGCTGACCGCATCAATCTGGACCCGCGATGTGGACGCCGCGCGCGTCATTGGTGCACAGATTGAAACAGGCACCATCTTGATGAACCGTTGCGATTATCTGGACCCGGCGCTGTGCTGGTCGGGCTGCAAGGACACAGGGCGCGGCGCGGCCTTGTCGAAACTGGGCTATCTGGCACTGACGCGATCCAAATCCTACCATCTGAAAAAGGTCTGAGACATGTCATTTTCGGCAAACTGGAGCTATCCGACAGTGATCAAATTCGGCGTGGGCCGGATTTCCGAACTGGCGCAACATTGCAAGGCTGTGGGCATGACACGCCCGCTCTTGGTCACCGACAAGGCGCTGGCGACGCTGCCCATCACCGCGCAGGCACTTGATGTGCTGGAAGCGGCGGGGCTGGGCCGTGCGGTGTTTTCCGAGGTGGACCCCAACCCGACCGAAGCCAATATGGATGCGGGCCTTGGGGTGTACCGCGCAGGTGGGCATGACGGGGTTGTAGCCTTTGGCGGCGGCTCGGCGCTGGATCTGGGCAAGATGATTGCGCTGATGGTGGACCAGCCTGTGGGCGTGTGGGAGCTGGAAGATATCGGGGATTGGTGGACGCGGGCGAACGCGGACACTATAGCGCCCATCATCGCTGTGCCCACCACCGCGGGCACAGGGTCCGAAGTGGGGCGCGCAGGCGTGCTGACCGACAGTGCCACGCACCGCAAGAAGATCATCTTTCATCCCAAACTGATGCCCGCTGTCACCATCTGCGACCCTGCGCTGACAGTGGGGATGCCTGCCTTCATCACGGCGGGCACCGGCATGGATGCGCTGGCCCATTGTCTGGAGGCGTATTGCAGCCCGCATTACCACCCCATGTCGCAAGGGATTGCATTGGAAGGCATGCGGTTGGTGTTTGAGAACCTGCCCCGCGTTTATGCAAACGCGGATGACATGGAGGGGCGCGCGAATATGATGTCCGCCGCCGCCATGGGGGCTGTGGCGTTCCAGAAGGGGTTGGGTGCGATCCATGCGCTAAGCCACCCGGTCGGGGCCGTGTATAACACCCATCACGGCACCACCAACGCTGTGGTCATGCCTATGGTGCTGGATTTCAACCGCCCCGTCATCGAGGAACGGATTGCCCGCGCAAGCGCCTATATCGGCATTGATGGCGGGTTTGACGGGTTCCGCGCGCGGGTCATGGAATTGCGCGCGGCGCTGTCCATTCCCGAAAACCTGTCTGCACTGGGTGTGGAGCGCGCGCGGCTGGACGAGTTGACAGACATGGCACTGCTTGACCCGTCCTGTGGTGGCAACCCGATCGAGATGACGCAAGCGAATACGCGGGCGTTGTTTGACAGCTGTATGTGAAGGTCAAAGGGGGCGGGATCACAGCAACAGGATCACCGCCCGCCGGGGTGCATGTTCATTCACCCTCCAACAGAAACGGTCGCAGACTTTCGGCGAAGCACTCCATGAATTCCAGCGTGATCATGGAGGGCTGTTTATGGATCGGGCGCACAAGTGACAGGCGGTGTGGAACGACTGGCCGGAATGGCCGGTAATCCACCCCCTGCCCGCGATATTTCACGGCGTCCAGTTCACTGATGACCGACACACCGACCCCTTGCGCAACAAATTCGCAGGCCGTCGTAAACTGCCGCGCTTCGACAAAGGTTGTGATGCTCTGGCCATCTGCAGCAAACGCTTCTGTCAGCAAGCGAAAGAACGGACTGTCGCGCCGGGTGTGAATCAGCTTTTGCGTGACCAGATCACGCGGACGAATCACATCCAGCCGCGCCAGCGGGCTGTCTTGCGGGAAAATGCACACGGTTCTGACGCGCACTTCCTCATGCTCGACGGCGGGGTGCCCTTCAAATCCGTCGGTAATGCCGAAATCGAACTGTTCGCCCACCATCCATTCCAGAATGCGCTCGGGGCGGTCGGGTTCCAGCGTCACCGTCACGCCGGGGCGGTCTTGCAGAAAATCAGCAACGACGCGCGGCAGATGGCTGATGGCGAATCCCGGCAGACAGGCGATTCGCAGATCACCCGCCTTGCGTTGGGTGATGTCGCGGCTGGTTTCTGAAATGCGGTTCAGCAATTCCAGCAAACGCCGGATATCGGGCAACAAAAAACGCGCTTCCTGTGTCGGAACCAACCGCCCGTCGCGCCGGTCAAACAGGTTAAATCCCAGATCATTGGCCAGATCCGACAAAAGCCTGCTGACTGCGGGCTGCGATACGTTCAACTGCTGCGAAGCGCGCGTCATGGTGCCATGTTCGACCACCGCGTGAAATGCTTCCAGCTGGCGTGGGCTGATCTGCGCTGACATGCATATTTCCTTATGATTTCCCGTGCCGATGTATAATGAAGTATTATACATGAAAATAAAAAAATTGTCTTGTCTTATGATTGTTACAATGCCACGCTAGTGACCGTAGCGAGCGGGGACAAAATCTTGACCCCGTGAAAAACTGAACAGTCCATCGCTACCTTCGAAAGGGAGGAAATCATGAAGAAACATGTGTTTGGCGCCTGTATCGCCGCGAGCACTGCACTTACCCCTGTCTGGGCCAATGCACAGGTCACCATTGAATGGTGGCATGCCATGGGCGGTGAACTGGGCGAAATGCTGGAAGACATTGCGACAGACTTCAATGCGACACAAAGCGACTTTGAAGTGCGTCCAAGCTTCCGGGGCACCTATACCGAAACCATGACAGGCGCGATCGCGGCATTCCGCGCGCAGCAACAACCCCATATCGTTCAGGTCTTTGAGGTTGGCACCGGCACCATGATGGCGGCCGAAGGTGCGACATACCCGATCTATCAGCTGATGGCAGATTTTGATGTGCAGTTCGAGCCATCCGCCTATCTGCCGACCGTTGTGGGCTATTATACGGACCCGGATGGCAACATGCTGTCTTTCCCGTTCAACAGCTCCACGCCGATCATGTACTACAACAAGGATATCTTTGAAGCCGCCGGGCTGGACCCTGAACAGCCCCCCCAGACATGGGCGGAAATGGAAACGGCATCCGTTGCCATTCTGGAAGCCGGCGCGGCCCCTTGTGGCTTCACCACGTCATGGCCAAGCTGGGTGATGCTGGAAAACTTCAGCGCGTGGCACAACATTCCGCTGGGCACACAGGAAAACGGCTTTGCCGGTTTTGACACCGAATTCGTGTTCAACAACGAACTGGTTGCGACCCATTGGGACAACCTGAAGGCATGGCAGGACGCAGGCGCGTTCCGCTGGGGTGGTCCGAACACCGGCCCCGACGCCTTCCCGGCGTTCTACTCAGGTGAATGCGCGATGGTCTTCGGGTCTTCCGCCAGCCGCGCAGGTGTGTTGCGCAACACCGACTTCAATGTCGGCTATGGCTTCCAGCCATATTATGACACCGTAGAAGGTGCCCCGCAAAACACCATCATCGGCGGCGCAACCCTGTGGGTGCTGCAAGGCAAGGATGCTGCGGAATACGAAGGCGTTGCGCGTTTCTTCGAATATCTGTCGCAACCCGAAGTGCAGGCGCAATGGCACCAGGACACCGGCTACCTGCCAATCACGCAGGCTGCGTTCGACCTGACACGCGAACAGGGGTATTATGATGAAAACCCCGGCGCAGATACGTCGATCCTGCAAATGACGCTGAATGAACCGACCGAGAATTCCAAAGGTTTGCGGTTTGGCAGCTTCGTGCAGATCCGCGACATCATTTCGGAAGAAATGGAATCGGTCATGACCGGCGCGAAAACCGGTCAGGAAGCGGCTGATAATGCAGTCAGCCGTGGGAACGCATTGCTGCGCGAATTCGAAGCGGCCATGAACTAAACCCCTTGATCGAACCTGCACCCCCGGCATAACCCTTGCCGGGGGTGCTTTCGTTGGACGATAGCCAAGGCCACACGACATGCAAACCAAACGGATGACTTTTTCCAGCGGATGGCTGCCCTATGCCCTGCTGGCCCCGCAGGTGATCATCACGCTGATCTTCTTCATCTGGCCCGCATCACAGGCACTTTATCAATCTGTGCTGCGACAGGACATTTTCGGGCTGCGCACTGAATTCGTAGGTCTGGACAATTTCGCGCGCCTGCTGAACGATCCGCTGTATCTGAACTCGCTGAATGTGACCTTCTGGTTCAGTGTCGGCACAACATTCCTGTCGATGTCGGTCGCGCTGCTATTTGCGGTGATGGTCAACCGCATGATCCGCTCACGCGACAGCTACACCACCTTTCTGGTCTGGCCCTACGCTGTGGCACCCGCGATTGCGGGTGTGCTGTGGTGGTTTATCTTCAACCCGTCTATCGGGATCATGCCCTACATGCTCAAGGGGTTCGGCTATGACTGGAACCACCGTTCCAGCAGCACTGATGCCATGATCCTGATCATCGTGGCGGCTGCATGGAAGCAGATCAGCTACAACTTCCTGTTCTTCCTTGCGGGTCTTCAGTCCATTCCACAAAGCCTGATCGAAGCTGCCGCTATTGATGGTGCAAGCCGGATGAAACGCTTCTGGACCATCGTGTTTCCACTGCTGTCGCCGATCACGTTCTTTCTGATGGTGGTCAATGTGGTCTACGCCATGTTCGACACATTCGGCGTGATCCATGCCACAACCGAAGGCGGGCCTGCGCAAGCCACGAACATTCTGGTCTACAAGGTCTATCGTGATGGTTTCGTGAACCTGAACCTTGGGTCTTCTGCTGCGCAATCCGTGATCCTGATGGCAATCGTCGTCATCCTGACCGTCATCCAGTTCCGCTATATCGAGCGGCGCGTAAACTACTGAAGGGGCGCGGCAAATGGTCGAAAACAACCGTTGGGGCAATCTACTGGCCCATATCATCCTGATCCTTGGCGTGGCGATCGTGATCTTTCCGGTCTATGTGGCGATCATTGCATCCACGCATCCGTCCGGCACCTTCTTGCGCGGCGTCATGCCGCTTTTGCCGGGGCCGAATGCGCTGGAAAACTACAAGACCGTCATCGTCGAAGGGCGCTCGCGCGCAGGCACCCCGCCAATCGGGGGCATGTTGTGGAACAGCTTTGTGATGGCAATGGCGATCACCATAGGCAAGCTGTCCATCTCGCTTCTGTCAGCCTTCGCGATCGTCTATTTCCGCTTCCCTTTCCGCATCTTCTTTTTCTGGGTCATCTTCCTGACCCTGATGCTGCCGGTTGAAGTGCGGATTCTGCCGACCTTTCAGGTGGTGGCCGATCTGGGGATGCTGAACTCTTTCGCGGGCCTGTCGATCCCGCTGATTGCCAGCGCCACCGCCACTTTCCTGTTCCGGCAGTTTTTCATGACCGTGCCAGAAGAGTTGATGGAAGCCGCCCGTGTCGACGGCGCAGGTCCGATGAAGTTCTTCAAAGACATCCTGATGCCGCTGTCGATCACCAATATCGCGGCGCTGTTCGTGATCATGTTTATCTATGGCTGGAACCAATACTTGTGGCCCCTGCTGATCACCACAGACCCCGAATATTACACCATCGTCATGGGCATTCAGCGCATGGTCACAGGCGGGGACAGTGAACCGCTTTGGCATCTTGTCATGGCAACCGTCGTGCTGGCTGCCCTGCCCCCGATCCTTGTGATCCTGTTCATGCAACGCCTGTTTGTCAAAGGCCTGACCGAGACGGAGAAATAAAATGGCCTCCATTAATATGGATAACCTGCACAAGGTCTATACAGGCGGCGTGCGCGCAGTAACCAGCATCAACCTTGATATCGCGGATGGTGAAATGATTGTGCTGGTCGGCCCGTCGGGCTGCGGCAAATCCACGCTTCTGCGCATGGTCGCGGGGCTGGAAACCATCAGCGAAGGCACCCTGAAAATCGGGGACCGCGTGGTCAACACTCTGGAACCGGCGGATCGCGACATTGCGATGGTGTTCCAGAACTATGCGCTGTATCCGCATATGTCGGTGTTCAACAATCTGGCCTACGGGTTGAAAAATCGCGGTTTTTCCAAGGCGGAAATTGATCGCCGCGTGCGTGAAGCTGCCGAAATGCTGGAAATCGGCCAGTTTCTGGACCGCAAGCCGCGCCAGCTATCGGGCGGGCAACGCCAGCGTGTGGCCATGGGCCGTGCGCTTGTGCGCGAACCGGCGGCGTTTCTGTTCGACGAGCCGCTGTCGAACCTTGACGCGAAGCTGCGGGTGCAGATGCGTGTCGAAATCCGGCAGTTGCAGAAGCGGCTGGCCACCACATCGCTGTATGTGACCCATGACCAGCTTGAAGCGCTGACCATGGCCGACCGTCTGGTTGTCCTGAATGGCGGGCAGATCGAACAGGTCGGCACGCCGATGGACGTGTATTCACGCCCCGAAACCACCTTTGTGGCAGGCTTCATCGGATCGCCTGCAATGAACATGCTGCCAGCGGAATATATGCGCAGCACCCAGCAGGCAGACAGTCTGGCACATATCCCGCAAGCCGCCGACCTGATCGGAATACGCCCCGAAGATTTCGCGCTGGACACCCCCGGTGATGGCGACCTGATCCTGACCGGAACATTGTTGCTGCTGGAACCTGCGGGCGCAGAAAGCCATTTGCACTTGCGGTTTGACGGGTTAAACGAGAATATGATCGTGCGCCTGCCACATGTCCCGTCGGTCACGGAAGGCCAGTCCTTGTCCTTCGCGGTGCGGCGTGACAGTTTGCACCCGTTTGACCGCGCCACCGGCAAGCGCGTTTCATAATCAAGGCACGCACACATGACCAATTTCCTGCGCCGCACTGCGGGGCACCCCCAGATTTACGGGCATCGCGGCGCGCGCGGCGTGCTGCCTGAAAACACAATGGCTGGCTTCGCCTATCTGCGCGATATCGGTGTAACGGCCGTTGAACTGGATGTTCAGAATGCGCGCGGGCGTGTGCCGGTTGTTTTGCATGACCCGCTTGTGCCAATGGCCCATACCCGCGATGCGCACGGAAACTGGCTGCCTGCGCCCGGACCAAAGGTTATTGATCTCAGCGTTGATGACCTGCGCCGCTATGATATAGGGCGGATGAATCCCGCGACAGACTATGCCGCGCGCTACCCGCAGCAACACCCGCAGGACGGGGCACGCATTCCGACCCTTGCGGAATTTCTGGACTGGGCGCAGGCCGATGCGGGCCTGCTGATCAATATCGAAATCAAATCCCATGCCCATCAGCCCGATCTGGGCGACACACCTGCGATACTGGCCGAAGATGTCGCGACACTGGTGCAGCGCTACGGGTTGGGCGCGCGGGTGGTCGTATCCTCCTTCGACTGGCGCGTGCTGTCTGCACTGCGCCAGCAGGCCCCTGACATCGCGCGTGCCCATCTCAGCTTTGAACAGCCTGGACATGAAACGAATATCACGGATGGCGGCGCGCTGATGGATGGACTTAACCGTGCAGATTTCGGCGGCAGCCTGCCCGCGCTGATCGCCGCACAGGGTGCGAAAGCGTGGTGCCCCTATTTTGCCGACCTGACACCTGAAGATCTGGCACAGGCCCATGCGCATGATCTGGTGGTCAATGTCTGGACCGTCAATAATGACGACGATATCCGCCGCATGATTGCGATGGGCGTGGACGGGATTATCACAGACTACCCCACCCGCGTGCAGCACCTGCTTGGGGTTGCCGTGCCCTGACACGGAAGACACGAAACGCCAGCCTCAGGCTGCGTGACACACTTGCGGGTGGTTTTGGCCTTTTGCTGCTCTTCACGCTTGGATACAGCCCGCGCTATCGGTGGGCCGGGGTCTGCCGATCCGACATTATAAGAATGCAGTTTATGCAAGCTGCATACTCCGGCATCAAAGGCTTGGACTATCAACAGCCAAATCGGCAGGCCGCGGGACGGCCCACCGATGGCGCGGCGGGCTGCGCCCTTTGCTCCGCGCCTTGGGGCTTTCCCGATGTCTGCAAAAGGCCAGTTCCAGCCCACCTGCCCCACCGCAGCCCATGCTGACGCCCGCTACCTTCTGCGCCAGGGGTTGGGCCGGAACCGTGCCGGTTTGCCCGCTTTCGGAACATTGGACGCAACGAAACGATAGCGCGCTTCCGGGTGTGGTGGCTGGCCAAGGCAACGTGACCAGAACGCCCGTCCGCCCAGCCGCTGCCATAGCGGGTATGACAGCGCGACACCGGCCATGAACCCGCCCGCATGCGCCCAATAGGCCACGCCCCCCACACCCGCCGGTGCGGAAACGCCGCCCAGAATTTGCAACGCGAACCAGCCCCCCAACACCACCCATGCCGGTGCCGGTATGACGCGGAAAATAATGATCAGGAACAGAAACAAATCCACCCGTGCGCGCGGGTAGAACAACAGATACCCGCCCAACACACCCGCAATCGCGCCCGACGCGCCCACCATGGGAATAACCGAAGTCGGGTCTGCGGCAAATTGCAGGCCCGCCGCCGCCACGCCGCACAGCAGGTAGAACCCCAAAAACCGGAAATGCCCCCAGACATCTTCCATGTTGTTGCCGAATATCCACAAGAACAACAGGTTGGACCCCAGATGCACCAGATCACCATGCAGGAACTGGTGTGTCAGAAGCGTTGCATACCCTTCGCCCATGCCAAGGCGTGCGGGCAACATTCCCCAGCTTTGGAAAAAATGCATCAAGGCGCGTTCCTGCGCGAACAGGCCCGAGTACCCTATGAACACGACAATATTCGCGACAATCAGCGCATAGGTCACATAGGGTCTGCGGGCAGAAGGGTTATGGTCGCGGATGGGAATTAACATGCTGCTGGTCCACAAAACGAAGGCGCCCGAACTGTATGTCCGGGCGCCATGTCATTCATCAAGCCCGTTCCCCAATGGGACACAGGGCTGGCATGGTCAGTCAGCCGTCAGCAAAGGCGGGTTTTTTCCCGTCAGACGCTTGGCTTCCGGCCCTTCGACCGTCAGGGAAATCTTGCCATCCAGCACATGCACGCGCACAACGCCGCCCTTTGTCAGCTTGCCGAACAGCAGTTCTTCGGCCAGGGGCTTTTTGATGTGTTCCTGAATGACACGCGCCAGCGGGCGCGCCCCCATCTTGTCATCATAGCCTTTGTCGGCCAGCCATGCGGCCGCTTCTTCGGACAGCTCGATCGTGACGTTGCGGTCCATAAGCTGCGCTTCCAGTTGCAGTACGAACTTCTCGACAACCTGAACGATAACCGATTTGGGCAATGGCGCGAAGCTGATGACCGCATCCAGACGGTTGCGGAATTCAGGCGTGAATGTCCGTTCAATCGCGGCAGTGTCTTCGCCTTCGCGCCGGTCGCGACCAAAGCCTATGGCGGCTTTCGCCTGTTCGGTGGCACCCGCATTCGATGTCATGATCAGGATAACATTGCGGAAATTCACGGTCCGCCCGTTATGATCCGTCAGTTGGCCGTGATCCATGACCTGCAACAAGATGTTATAGACATCCGGGTGGGCCTTTTCGATTTCATCCAGAAGCAGCACACAATGCGGGTGTTGATCCACCCCATCGGTCAGCAGACCACCCTGATCGAACCCGACATAGCCGGGGGGCGCCCCGATCAGGCGTGAAACAGCGTGCTTTTCCATGTATTCCGACATGTCAAAGCGCAACAGCTCAACACCCAGACTGTCGGCAAGCTGTTTGGCCACTTCGGTTTTACCAACACCGGTCGGACCTGCGAACAGGTAATTCCCGATTGGTTTTTCCGGTTCACGCAGACCCGCGCGCGACAGCTTGATCGCGGACGACAATGCCTCGATTGCCGGACCTTGCCCGAAGACAACGCGCTTCAGGGTGCGTTCCAGATCGCGCAGCACTTCGGCATCATCCTTGGACACATTCTTCGGCGGAATGCGTGCGATCTTGGCAACCACAGCCTCAATTTCTTTGGGGCTGATGGTTTTGCGACGCTTGGATTCGGTCAGCAAGTGTTGCGCGGCCCCTGCTTCATCAATCACGTCAATCGCCTTGTCGGGCAATTTGCGGTCATTGATATAGCGTGCGGCCAGTTCCACTGCGGTCTTGATGGCTTCGTTCGTGTAGCGGATTTCGTGGTGTTCCTCGAAATACGGCTTCAGCCCCATCAGGATTTTGATCGAATCCTCGACCGTGGGTTCCGCCACATCAATTTTCTGGAAGCGCCGCGACAAGGCGCGGTCTTTTTCGAAATGCTGGCGGAATTCCTTGTAGGTGGTCGATCCCATGCAGCGCAGCTTGCCGCCCTGCAATGCAGGTTTCAGCAGGTTGGATGCATCCATGGCCCCGCCCGAAGTGGCGCCCGCACCGATGACAGTGTGGATTTCATCAATGAACAGAACCGCGTCGGGGTGATCTTCAAGTTCCTGCATCACGGATTTCAGGCGTTCCTCGAAATCACCGCGATAACGCGTGCCCGCCAGAAGTGCGCCCATATCCAGCGAATAGATCGTGGAATGCGCCAAAATCTCGGGCGTTTGCCCTTCGACGATTTTCTTGGCCAGCCCTTCGGCAATAGCTGTCTTGCCGACGCCCGGATCCCCCACCAAAAGCGGGTTGTTCTTGCGCCGGCGGCACAGAACCTGAATGCAACGTTCCACTTCAGGGCCGCGGCCGATCAGCGGGTCTACTTCGCCCTTGCGGGCCTTTGCGTTCAGATCGACACAGAATTTGCCCAATGCGGTTTCCTTGGGCTTTTCGTCAGTGCCGGATGTGCTGGCTTGCTCTTCATCCGCACCACTGACCGGGCGCGCTTCAGAGAAGCTGGAATTCTTGGCCACGCCATGCGCGATGAAATTCACCGCATCATAGCGCGTCATGTCCTGTTCTTGCAGGAAATAGGCCGCGTTTGATTCGCGTTCGGCGAAAATGGCGACCAGCACATTTGCCCCCGTCACCTCATTGCGGCCAGAGCTTTGGACATGGATCGCCGCGCGCTGGATTACGCGCTGGAATGCCGCAGTCGGCACGGCTTCGGACCCTTCGACATCGGTCACGAGGGAGGTCAGTTCTTCCTCGATGAAATCGTTGAGGGTCTTGCGCAATTCGTCAAGATCGACATTGCAGGCCTGCATCACGCGGCTGGCATCGGGTTCGTCAATCAGCGACGAAAGCAAATGCTCCAGCGTTGCGAATTCGTGCCGCCGGGAATTGGCCAATGCCAAGGCCCCGTGGATGGATTGTTCCAGTGTGGCTGAAAATGATGGCACGTCAGACGCTCCTGTATAGTTTGATCCGTTGGCCCATACCGTTGGATCAGTCTCGCCTCATACTCTTAAACTTCGGTTTTATTTTCCGCCGTTCAAGTGTTTTCTCTTAAACTTTGTCCCCAATATGCAAAACACGCAAGGATTAAGCAGTTCGCACGGGTCAAAACCTGTCCTTCAGCGCCCGAAGATGCGCGAATGTTTCCACATCGCTGGCCTGCGCCATCCCAAGTGCCGTTTTCATGCGGGGGTCAACGGCCCGCAAGAAAGGGTTGGTCGCCAGTTCCAGCGCAAGGGTCGCAATCGCCATAGGCAGGCCCTTGTCCCTGTCCAGACTGGACCGGGCTATGCGCGCTTGCAAGTCGGGATTTTCGCCATCCACACTTAATGCAAACGCTGCGTTCCCTTTCATATAGTCGTGCCCCGAACAAATGACAGTGTCTTCAGGCAAATTCATCAGTTTCGACAGGCTGTCCCACATCTGCGCAGGCGTGCCTTCGAACAGACGCCCACAGCCAAGGGCCATCAGGCTGTCCGCCGTGAAGGCCAGTTTGCTGTCGGCAAAGTAAAACGCGATATGCCCCAAGGTATGGCCCGACACATCCAGCACCGTGCCGGTTTCGCCGCCAATGGCTACGCTGTCCCCGTCGCGAAGGGCGTGGTCCAGTGGCGGCAGGCGATGCGCATCTGCAACCGCCCCCCAGACACGCGCGCCGGTGGCTGCGCGCAAGTCCTGCACACCGCCGATATGGTCATCATGATGGTGCGTGATCAGAATGTCGCTTAACGTCCAGCCCTGCGCAGCAAGGGCCTGCCGGACGGGTGCGGCTTCAGGCACATCAATGACTGCGGTTGCGCCAGATGCGGGGTCGTGCATCAAATAGGCATAATTGTCCGCCAGACAGGGCACCGCGTGCAACACAAAGGGCATGGTCTTTTCGCTTTCATCCGTTACAGTCCCGTCAAGACTGCGCCAATCGGGCGACATGTGCAACCGAGGCATGATCAGGGGCTGAAGGGCAGACTATGCATCACGATGTCCGTGCGCTGCGCGACTTCTATTACACCACCTCGCTTGGACGCGCGGCCCAGAAGGCCATGCGCGACCGGCTGCGCACCTGCTGGAGTGACACAACAGGGTTGTCGATTGCGGGGTTCGGGTTCGCAGCCCCCCTGCTGCGCCCGTTCCTGTCCGAGGCCGCGCGCGTCACCGCCCTGATGCCCGCCCAGCAAGGCGTGATGCACTGGCCTGCGGAAAGCGCCAATCATTCCGTGCTGGTTGAAGAAACGAACTGGCCACTGGCCACCGGCACAATCGACAGGCTGGTTTTCCTGCACGGGCTGGAAACATCGGACCGGCCTGCGGCCTTGCTTGAAGATGCAGCGCGCGTCATGAAAACCGGCGCCAAGGCCGTGTTCGTCCTGCCCAACAGGTCCGGCCTTTGGGCGCGGCGCGATGGCACGCCTTTTGCACTGGGCAGGCCCTATTCGCTGGGCCAGATCGAAACACAACTGACCGACCACGGATTCGCCCTTGAAAGCCACTTTGCCGCAATGTTCTTTCCGCCGCGCGACAATGCGCGCTGGCTGCGATGGGCAATGACACTGGAACGGGTTGGACAGAAACTGTCGCGCTATCATGCGGGCGGCGTTCTTATTGTGCAGGCCACGCGCGTCAGCGACACGCCCGGCACCACCGGATTGGTGGTGAAATCGCGCAAACCGCTGCGCGTGCTGGACGGGATTACCCAGCCCGGCGCGCGACCGGCATGGTGACAGCGCCTGCCTGTGCAGATTGCGACACGCCACGCATTTGGACGTCTTCGGGGAATCATCCCCTTGCGCGCCTGACTGCGCATGTCACCAATCGGGTGGGTGATTGCGCAAACAGGCTGACATGATAGCATCATCATAGCCCAAAAGCCGGAAGCAGGGTAATTTTATGACCCTGTTCTTCAAGAAGTGGTTACCTTCGCGGTTGCGGCAGAAATGGACCTCTGCTAAACCCGCGCCGACCTTACATGCCGCGTAACTGTAGCATTCATGACATCGGGCCAGCGCGAGGCTTGATGAAAACCAAGATGGAAGGGTGGACGTGTCCGAACCAGCTTCGATCTCCTCCGGCATTGCTGCGCGCTATGCCACTGCAATTTTTGAGTTGGCGAGAGAGTCAAAAACACTCAAAACCCTTGAAGCCGATGTCGACGCGCTGGATGGCGCGCTGACCGAAAGTGCTGATCTGCGCAATCTTATTACCTCGCCCGTTTACTCGCGCGATCAGGTTGCCACTGCGATCACTGCAATCGCCAAGAAAATGAAACTGTCGCAGTCGGTTGCTGGCGCGCTAGGGCTGATGGCCCAGAAACGCCGCCTGTTTACCCTGCCGCAGGTTCTGACAGCACTGCGCATGCGCATCGCCAATGAAAAAGGCGAAGTCACCGCCGAGGTGACAACCGCGCAGACCCTGTCAAAGTCGCAGGAAACAGACCTTGTGAAAACGCTGAAAGCGCGTATTGGCAAGGATATCAAACTGAAACTGGCCGTCGATGAATCGCTTATCGGTGGTCTTGTCATCAAGGTGGGCTCGCAAATGATCGACACGTCGATCCGCGCGCAGCTCGCGGCCCTCAAGAACAGTATGAAAGAGGTCGGATAAATGGGTATCCAAGCAGCTGAGATCTCTGCGATCCTGAAAGAGCAGATCAAGAACTTCGGTCAGGATGTCGAAGTCGCAGAAATTGGCCGTGTGCTGTCCGTTGGGGACGGTATTGCGCGTGTCCACGGGCTGGACAATGTTCAGGCCGGCGAGATGGTCGAATTTCCGGGCGGTGTGCGCGGCATGGCATTGAACCTCGAAGCTGACAATGTCGGCATCGTGATCTTCGGTGACGACCGCGGCATCAAGGAAGGCGACACCGTCAAGCGCACCAAGTCCATCGTGGACGTGCCGGTGGGCGATGCGCTTCTGGGCCGTGTTGTTGACGGTCTTGGCAACCCTATTGACGGCAAGGGCCCGATTGCGACAACCAAGCGCAGCGTGGCCGACGTAAAGGCACCGGGCATCATTCCGCGGAAATCGGTTCATGAACCGATGGCAACCGGCCTGAAATCCGTTGACGCGATGATCCCGATTGGCCGTGGCCAGCGCGAACTGATCATTGGTGACCGCCAGACCGGCAAAACCGCCGTGGCACTCGACACCATTCTGAACCAGAAAAGCTATAACGAAGCCGCTGGCGATGACGAGTATAAGAAACTGTATTGCGTCTATGTTGCCATTGGTCAAAAACGCTCCACCGTTGCGCAGCTGGTGAAGAAGCTGGAAGAAACCGGTGCGATCGAATATTCGATCGTCGTGGCCGCAACCGCATCCGACCCCGCGCCCATGCAGTTCCTGGCCCCCTATGCCGCCACCGCAATGGCCGAACATTTCCGCGACAATGGCCGCCACGCGCTGATCATCTATGATGACCTGTCCAAGCAGGCTGTTGCCTACCGCCAGATGTCGCTGCTGCTGCGCCGCCCACCGGGCCGCGAAGCATACCCCGGTGACGTGTTCTACCTTCACTCCCGCTTGCTGGAACGCTCGGCCAAGCTGAACGAAGATCACGGTGCAGGGTCGCTGACCGCGCTGCCGATCATTGAAACCCAAGGCGGTGACGTGTCGGCCTTTATTCCGACCAACGTGATTTCGATCACCGATGGCCAGATCTTCCTTGAAACCGAACTGTTCTACCAAGGCATCCGCCCTGCTGTGAACACCGGTCTGTCCGTGTCGCGCGTGGGGTCATCCGCGCAGACCGATGCAATGAAATCCGTTGCCGGTCCGGTGAAACTGGAACTGGCGCAATACCGCGAAATGGCGGCGTTTGCGCAGTTCGGGTCCGACCTTGATGCATCGACCCAGCGCCTGCTGAACCGTGGTGCGCGCCTGACCGAGCTGATGAAGCAAGGCCAGTATTCCCCCATGACCAACGCCGAGATTGTCTGCGTGATCTTTGCAGGCACCCAAGGCTATCTGGACAAGGTCGCAGTCAAGGACGTGGGCCGCTTTGAAAAAGGTCTGCTTGCCCATCTGCGCGGCAGCCACAAGGCGCTTCTGGATGACATCACCGTCAATGACCGCAAGGTCAAAGGTGAACTGGAAGAGAAAATTCGCGCCGCATTGGATGAATTCGCGAAAGACTTCGCCTAAGGGCGCGGTAAGAGGAGCAGCGAATGGCAAACCTCAAGGACCTCAAGAACCGGATCTCCAGCGTCAAATCGACGCGGAAGATCACGAAGGCCATGCAAATGGTCGCGGCCGCCAAACTGCGCCGCGCCCAGGACGCCGCCGAAGCGGCGCGACCCTATGCGGATCGCATGGCAGATGTGGTCAATGGCCTCGCGGCGTCTGTCGCGGGGTCGGAAACGGCACCAAAGCTGTTGGCAGGAAGCGGGTCCGACCAGACACACCTGCTGGTTGTGATGACAGCCGAACGCGGGCTTTGCGGGGGCTTCAACTCGTCCATCGTCAAGGCGGCGCGCGTGCGCGCGGCCAAATTGCTGGACGAAGGCAAGACCGTCAAGATCCTGACAGTTGGCAAAAAAGGGCGCGAGCAGTTGCGGCGCGACCTGTCTGCCCATCTGGTGGGGCATGTCGATCTAAGCGAGGTCAAGCGCGTCGGGTATGAAAATGCCGCGGATATTTCGAAGCAGGTCTTCGGGATGTTCGACGCCGGTGAATTCGACGTTGCGACCATCTTCTACAACCGCTTTGAATCGGTGATCAGCCAGATTCCGACACCGCAGCAGATCATTCCTGCCGAAGTGCCAGAAGCCGAGACGCCCAAATCCGAGACGCTTTATGACTACGAGCCATCGGAAGAGGCCATTCTGGAAGACCTGCTGCCACGGTCTGTGACCACGCAGATCTTCACCGCGCTTCTGGAAAATGCGGCTTCTGAACAAGGCGCACGGATGTCTGCGATGGACAATGCCACCCGCAATGCGGGCGATATGATCGACCGGCTGACCATCCAGTATAACCGCTCGCGTCAGGCCGCGATCACCAAAGAGCTTATCGAGATCATTTCGGGCGCGGAAGCGCTCTGACGAACCCGGAGAGACAAATAATGGCTTCAAATGGCAAAATCACACAGGTGATCGGCGCCGTCGTGGATGTGCAGTTCGACGGCGATCTGCCCCCCATCCTGAACGCGCTGGAAACCGACAATAACGGCAAGCGGCTGGTGCTGGAAGTGGCCCAGCACCTTGGCGAAAGCACTGTGCGCACCATCGCCATGGACGCGACCGAAGGTCTGGTCCGTGGTCAGGCAGTCAAGGATTCCGGTGAACCGATCATGGTTCCCGTGGGCGACGCGACACTGGGCCGCATTCTGAACGTGGTGGGTGAACCCGTGGACGAAGGCGCACCGGTTGAAGCGACCGAACGCCGCGCGATCCACCAGCCCTCGCCCGGTTTTGACGCACAGTCGACGGAATCGGAAATCCTTGTAACCGGCATCAAGGTCATCGACCTGTTGGCCCCCTATTCCAAGGGCGGCAAGATCGGCCTGTTCGGCGGTGCCGGTGTGGGCAAAACCGTTCTGATCATGGAACTGATCAACAACATCGCGAAAGTGCACTCGGGCTACTCGGTGTTTGCCGGTGTGGGCGAACGGACACGCGAAGGCAACGACCTGTATCACGAAATGATGGAGTCGGGCGTTATCAACATCGACAACCTGTCGGAATCCAAAGTGGCGCTGGTATACGGCCAGATGAACGAACCCCCCGGTGCACGGATGCGTGTGGCGCTGACCGGCCTGACACTGGCCGAACAGTTCCGCGATTCCTCGGGAACCGATGTTCTGTTCTTCGTGGACAACATCTTCCGCTTCACGCAGGCCGGTTCGGAAGTGTCGGCACTGCTGGGGCGTATTCCGTCGGCTGTGGGCTATCAGCCAACACTGGCCACCGACATGGGCGCGATGCAGGAACGCATCACCTCGACCAAGGCAGGATCGATCACCTCGATTCAGGCCGTCTACGTTCCCGCAGATGACCTGACCGACCCGGCCCCGGCGACAACATTCGCCCACCTTGACGCCACCACCAACCTGTCGCGCGCGATTTCGGAACTGGGCATCTACCCCGCTGTGGACCCGCTCGATTCCACCTCGCGCCTGATGGACCCGATCTATATCGGGGAAGAGCATTATCAGGTTGCCCGCGACGTGCAGGGTATTTTGCAGCGCTACAAATCGCTTCAGGACATCATTGCCATCCTTGGCATGGACGAATTGTCCGAAGAGGATAAAATGACTGTTGCACGCGCACGCAAAATCCAGCGCTTCCTGTCGCAGCCTTTCGACGTGGCAAAAGTGTTCACCGGCTCGGACGGTATTCAGGTTCCGCTGGAAAAAACCATCGCATCGTTCAAGGCGGTTGTTGCAGGTGAATATGACCACCTGCCCGAAGCCGCGTTCTACATGGTAGGCGATATCGACGACGTGATCGCAAAAGCCGAGAAGCTGGCCGCTGCGGCCTAAGGGGGGCCATATGGCTGACATGATGCAATTCGACCTGGTCTCGCCCGAACGGAAGCTTGCATCCGTTCAGGCCCGCGCGGTGCAGATTCCTGCGGCGTCGGGTGACCTGACGGCCATGCCTGATCACGCACCCCTTATCACCACCCTGCGCCCCGGCGTGTTGGTGGTGGACGGGGCAGACGGGGAAACCCGTTTTGCCGTGACGGGGGGATTTGCAGAAATCACCCCGACTGCGACATCGGTTCTGGCCGAACGCGCCTATCCAATGGGGCCCGAAGGCCGCGATGCCTTGCAGGCGTTGCTGGACGAAACCCGCGCCAAGGCGGCATCTGCCGAAGGTAACGACCGCGACGCGCTGAACAAAACAGCCGATGATCTGGCCCAGACCATTTCTACAATGGCCTAAGCGCCGGTTCTTACTGCACTAAGGGAAGCCCCGCTGCACATGGTGCAAGGCGGGGCTTTTTCATGCGCAATGGTGTGTCATGGCGCGTTGCGGGTGGTTTTGGCCCGAAGCCGTCATTCGCGTTTGGACAAAGCCCGCGCCATCTGTGGGCCGGGGTCTGCCGATCCCGCGTTAGTGAATTTCACTTTATGCAGGCTGCATATTCCTGCGTTCAAAGGCTTGGCCTGCCATCAACGAAATCGGCAGGCCGCGGGACGGCCCACCGATGGCGCGGCGGCCTGCGGCCTTGATTCCGCACCTTGGGGTGTCAGCTTCAGGCCAGACATGTAACGCGCCCAAAATTCAATGACGCCGTGCGCCCCTGTCAGCGCCCGTCCGGCCCGTCAGGGTCCACGTCACCGCCCGCATCTGTATCTGAAATCTCGTCATATTGCATGGCTTTGGGCTGTGCCGGTTCGGGGTCCGGGTCTGGTGCGGCGGGTGCGGGCGTATCGCCGCGCAGGACTTCGGGGTTACGCAGCCAGATATCGCGCTGCGCGAAGGGAATCTCGATCCCTTCCTGCTGGAACCGCTCGGCGATCTGGTGGCGCACTTCGGTGCGCACCGACAAGCCAAAGCCCACATCGCTGATGATAATGCGCAATTCGAATTCCAGCGCATCCGCACCGAAATTCGTAAAATGCACCGCAGGCGCGGGGTCCAGCAGCGCAAGCGGCTGGGCGTCACCAATTTCCTTCAGGATGCGTTCCACCTTGCGGGTGTCCGACCCATAGGCCACACCCACCGGAATGATCACGCGCCCTGTCTGGCTGAACCGCGTCCAGTTCGTGACAGTTCCCGAAATCAGATCGGCATTCGGGACAATCACATCTGTTCGGTCAAAAGTTTCAATCACCGTAGAGCGGACAGAGATTGACCTAACCGTGCCCATCGTGGTGCCAACCTCAATCCAGTCCCCTTCGGCCACAGGCCGTTCGATCAGCAGGATCAGCCCTGAAATGAAGTTCGACACAATATTTTGCAGACCAAAACCGATACCGACCGACAGCGCCCCCGCGACAAGCGCAAGGCCCGACAGGTCTATCCCTGCCGTCGAAATGGCCACCAGCCCCGAGATGAAGATACCAATATAACCGGTGCCCGAAATCACGGCCTTCTGGCCGCCCTTGTCGATCTTGGTCTTTGGCAGCACCGTAGACCCAAGCGCGCCCTGCATCATCCGCGTCAGCATATACCCGATCGAGAAGATGACGATGAAGCTCAGGATATTTGTCGGGGAAACCCGCGTCTCTCCAATACGGAACCCTTCGCGCAGAACCTGCCACACCTCCAGCAATTCGGTCATCCGCACGCCCCAGACCAGCGCAAAGACCGGCAGTGACACCAGAACCAGTCCAAAGCTGATCAGTGCAGGGATCAGGGCATCGGGATCATCGTGCTTGCGCCCCGCAACCATGTCATACACATCAGATACCATCTGCGAGATGAAGATCAGCAGGGCCACAAGCCACAGCGAGATGACTGCCGGAAACAAGATCGCCTCGGCGGCCTGCACATAGCCGATTGCGGCGAAAACGGGGGCACCTGCGCCTATGACAATCGCCCCGCGCCCAAGGATGTTCATCATGCGGTCGAAAAAGCGCCGATCGTCCCCCTGCTCGGTGCATAGTTTCGCATGCAGCACCAACAGTGACCCGAACCGTGCCAGCACAATCCCCGCCAGAACAAGGATCGGAAACAGGATCACGGAATTGGCAGCATCGGTCTGCACATCGGGGTTTATGAACGCAAGAATGACCAGCGATGCCCCACAGATCAGCCCCATAAGATGGGACATGAAGCGCCCTTCACGCCGCCGTGCTTCGGGCAGTTTCAGCGGCATTTGCGGGGTGTCGACAACCGGAAAAATCTCTCCTCCGGCCCAACGCGCCGAAAAATAAACGATGCCGAAACCGATCAGGGCCGTGGTGATGTCACTGCCAATATCCCCGATCAGACCGGTCAGATCCAGCGCAACAGCCATCGCAACCACAGCCGTAACAGGAACGATGATCTGCGCCAGCGATGCGACTTCGGCAAAGACCCGTTTGCTTTTGCGCGCCCCCCCTTCCTGTAGCAGCCGCGCAACCGCGCGTTCAATCCAGCGCCGCCCCCGCAAAAGCACAAAACCGGCAAACCCGAAAAGCAGCAGCACAATCGGAAGATTGGACCTGAATTCACGCAGCGCTGCGGGGTCGTCCAGCGCGCCGACCACTTGGGTGTAGAAGGTAAAGCTGCGCCCCCAGACCGCATCGGCCGCGGAAACCCAGTTTACGGGGTTCAACGGCGAGGGCCACAGTTCCAACAATGCCTCTGCCTGCCGTTCGCGCAACATCACATCAATCTGGCGGATCAACCCGTCCGCGCGCCGGAACGCTTCTTGTGCAGCAATTCCGGGCGATTGCAGCGCGGTCAGTTGCTCGCTTAATTCCGCGCGGCGATCAGCAATTTCGGGGGCTTCGGTCGCGCCATCTTCGGGCACGGGGCCAAGGGCCGAAATCTGTTCGCGCAAACTGGCAATGCGGGATTGGTTGGCATCCTGCGCGGCCAGAAAACGCGACCGGAACTCTACCAGTTCCTGACGCAATTCGTTCAGGGTATCATCCGTTGCAATGCCTGCGTCGATGACACCCTCTGCCTGGGTGGCAACGCTGCGCCACGCATCATAATCAGGCGCTGTGCTGGATGATTGTTCAGTCGTCTGGGCCAGCACCACATTCGGTGGTGTGGCTATGGCCATGGCGCAGAACAGCGCCAGAAGGATGATCCGCATCAACGGCATCCCTATGACGCGATCAGGCTTCAAACACAGTGGGAAGCGTGCGGTGCCCCCCCTCCAGCCAGTTCGGCACCGGCAGCCCCTTGGCGCGCAAAAATTCAGGGTTGAACAGTTTGGACTGATAGCGTGTGCCATAGTCACACAGGATTGTCACAATCACATGCCCCGGCCCCATCTCGCGCGCCATACGCACAGCGCCTGCCACATTCACCCCCGACGACCCGCCAAGGCACAGCCCTTCTTCGGCCAACAGATCGAACACATAGGGCAGCGCTTCTTCATCCGGGATCTGGCCGCAGAAATCCGGGGTGAACCCGTCCAGATTGGCCGTCACCCGCCCCTGCCCGATTCCTTCGGTGATGGACCCGCCTTCGGATTTGAATTCGCCGCTGGTATAGAAACTATAGAGCGCCGCCCCCATCGGGTCTGCCAGCCCCATCTTCACACCTTTGGGCTGCAACGCCTGCGCCACACCGGCCAATGTGCCCCCCGACCCGACGGCGCAGATGAACCCGTTGACGCGGCCATCTGTCTGGTCCCAGATTTCGGGGCCGGTGGTTTCCACATGCGCCTGACGGTTTGCGATATTGTCGAACTGGTTTGCCCAGATCGCGCCGTTTGGTTCGCTTTTGGCCAGCGCTTCCGCCAGACGGCCGGAATAGCGCACATAATTGTTGGGGTTGCGGTAAGGGGCTGCGGGCACTTCAACCAGTTCGGCACCGGCCAGACGCAACATATCCTTCTTTTCCTGACTTTGGGTTTCGGGGATCACAATGACCGTGCGGAACCCCATGGACGCGCCCACCAGTGCCAACCCGATGCCGGTATTTCCGGCGGTCCCTTCCACAATCGTGCCGCCCGGTTTCAGGGCGCCGCGCGCAATCGCATCGCGGATAATATATAGCGCCGCGCGATCCTTGACTGACTGACCGGGATTTAGAAATTCGGCCTTGCCAAGGATTTCACACCCTGTCGCATCGCTTGCCTTGTTCAGCCGGATCAAGGGGGTATTTCCAATGGCCTCTGCGAGGTTTGCGTAGCGGTTCATCAAGGTTCTCCAGAATTCAAGGCAATGACACGGTAGCGGGCACCTGTCAGCGTTCTGCCCGCCGCGCCTCTTGCTCGTTATACGGCGCGGGCCGCACAGGACCGCCGTTTGGCGCGTTTACAGCCGACCGTAGCGTTTCGCCGTGCGCGCATACAGCCACAGGCCAAAGCTGCCAAGCAATAACGCTGAAACATATTCCAGCGGCCTGATCGTTGTCATCAACTCTTGTCCCTGCACAAAGACCAGAGCGCCCCAGACCGATGCCACCAGATTGGCCACAAACGCAAGCGCAAGCACCAGCACTGACGCCCTGTCGCCCAACAACAATAAAACAGCGCCCAACAAACCAAGCCAGATTCCAAAGGTCACAGCATAGGCGGACCAATCCGGCATGACGCCCAGAAAATCACCCAACCCCAGCGGGGCCGGCAGCGCCACCAGTGTTTGCAGCGCGTCATATCGCGCGATCACATATTCCAACGCCAGAAACCCGAAACAGGCTGTTCCAACAACACCGAACACGGTTACCAATACACCCCGAGCCTGCTTTTTCGTCATGATACACTCCCGCGTTTATTTGCAGCAGATTGCCTTGGGACGCCGTCAGTGTCCACCCCCAAGGGCATCAGGCTATGCTGCCGGTCCCCAGAAAGATATCGCTTTGCACACACGCGCCACCAGTTTGCGCGCCGCCCTGTTCGTCCGTGTCGATGAAACTGAAAATGCCCCGCTGGCAGGCAGCAGGGCAACATTCATGCAATGCATTTACAAAAGCAGTTCAGGCCGCAAGCAAGGCGCGGACTTCGCTTTCCTTCAGGGTCAGACGTGCCGCCGCATAGGCATCTTGCCCGGAAATGCTGGCAAGTTCAGGAAACAGCGACAAAAGTTCTGCACGCTGCATATCATCCATGCCACCAAGAGTTTTCTGACCGGGCTGGAAGCTTTCACTCCAGGCGCCTTCGCCACGGATAATCTGGTGGCTGTTGAACATGACATGGACATAGGTCACAGGCGCCGTGTCGCGTTCAATGCCCGGTTGCCCGACCAGATGAAGCGCGGGCACCAGAACTTCGTGTTCGCCAAACAGCAATTCTGAGCGTTGCCCGCTGATCAGCACGCGGTGCCATGGCGACACACGCAGGTCACGCTGCGGCATACCGTCGCCAAGCGCACCGGCACGAATGATGACTGCGTTGTAATCAGGCTTTTCGGACAGATCTTGCGCGGTCAGATCCCGCGAACCGGACCAGACGACAGGCAAATAGCCATTGTCGCGGGTCATGACCAGATCACCCACTTTGATCTGTTCGACCGGTTTGCGCCCCTCTGCCGTGTCAATCAATGTGCCAGCCACGAAACACGGAACGGTGACATCATCATCACCGCTAAGCTTGTTTTCGCCGTTGCCAGCCTCGTTGATGGCACCTTCAACCGTCGGGGTTGACGCAACTTCAACAGATTGAATCTCGCCCGGCCGCCATGGGTCATCGGTGTTAAAGACATCGCTGGGCGATATGAAGGAAATTTGCGACCCATCTTCTGCCGTCAGCGTAAGGCTGATTGTCTGGCCAAACTGGGTGAAGCTCTCGCCGGTGTCGGGATCAATTTTTGTATATCCACCCCAGAAGTTATAAACGTCTGTAAGTTCATATTCCACACCGTCAATGATGGTGGTGGACCCTAGGGGAATAGATTGGTCAGTTACGCTGTCGTCGCGTTCAAATTCCACCCCGTCCAGAACTTCAAGCAGGTCGGACTCCGACAGGTCGGGATCAAAATTGAATACTGTTCCGAAGCTTTCAGCATCTACGCCAGCCCCACCCAGCCTGATCAGGTCATTGATTGTCACCGGCATTGTCCGTCACCCTTATTCTACACACTGGTCTCTGCATCTTGCCCTGTTTCAGTCAACACCTTGATGAAAGAGACGTTAACCAGAACAACAAATCACCAACTGATATAATACCAGTTAAGTTTCAGCGTTACACCCATATTATGGCATAATAGCGGCAAACTTTGACGTTACAAAGGCAAAATGAATACAATTATCCCAGATACTTGAACAACAAACGACCTTGCCGGTTATTGTACCAGGCCTCGAAACAATTTTCAGCGCCAACCAATCACACACACCTGACCTAACAGATGGAATTTCAGGCGTTTTATGTTTCGTATCGTCAAAATGCAGGATGCATCAGACGCAGGGCGCAGTCATTGTCCCTGCTGTTGATCTTGTCAATCACGCAAGGATGCGCCGGTACAGGTGCCATGACGCATGCCCCAGCACAGGCAGCACAACAAACAAACCCAGAAACAACGGCAGCATTGCCGCAAACAGTAATACCGCGATGATCCCGGCCCAGACAGCCATGACCCACAGGTTCTGCATCACCGCCTGAAACGAGGTGATCATGGCGGTGATGAAATCCACTTCCTTGTCCAGAAGCAGCGGCAGGCTTATGACCGACAATGCAAACAACACCGCAGCCATGCTGCCCCCGATGGCGCCACCAACCAACAACATCATCAGGCCCGGCCCCGACAGCAGCATATCAAAGGTGGAACTGGTGATCGGGCGCAAACCAAAAAACAGGGCAAAAATGGTATGGGCCACAAAAACCCAGAACATGAAGGCCAGCATGACGACCATTGCCATGGATGGCACCTGCCGGTCACGTTGGGCAAAGACACAGCCAGCAACAGCGTCCCAGTTCAACTCCTTGCCCTGTTCAATCCTGCGGCTGACTTCATAAAGGCCGGTTGCCGCAAACGGCGCAATCAGCGGGAAACCTACGGCAATCGGAATGAACCACCAGCTTTGCCCCGAGGCCAGAAACACCGCATAAAGCACCAGCCCGCCCAACACATAGACCAGCGAAAATGCCAGACCAAACACCGGTGCCTGTCTGAAATCCGACCAGCCCGCCCGCAAGACGGCACCCAGATCGGCCATGCTTATGGTTCCCGGTGCTGGTATAGTGGACGGTGGCAGATGGGTCGTCTGGCTTGAATTCTCGCTCATGGTGTCCTCCATTCCCTGACGAAAAGGATAGGACTGCGACAATGTGTCATGCAAGCAAATTCAGCTTGAGGGGCGCGTGTATTCGTCCCTGAACCGTGCAGGCGCGCGCAATCTGCACATCAATCGGTTGCGTTTGCCTCGGCCCGCGTTTTGCCGGACACATCCATCGCCAGCGTGGCCGCCATGAACCCGTCCAGCGCGCCATCAAGCACCCCCGACGTGTCCGATGTCTCATAGCTCGTGCGCAAATCCTTTACCATCTGATAGGGATGCAGGACATAGGACCGGATCTGGTTGCCCCAACCAGCATCGCCCTTGGCATCATGCGCGGCTTCAATCGCTTCGGTGCGCTTGCGCAATTCCATTTCATAAAGCCGCGATTTCAGCGCATTCATGGCGATTTCACGGTTCTGGTGCTGCGATTTCTGGCTGGATGTGGTGACAATGCCGGTCGGTATGTGCGTAATCCGCACGGCCGAGTCGGTCGTGTTGACGTGCTGACCACCCGCGCCCGAAGACCGGTAGGTGTCAATGCGGATGTCAGACGGGTTGATGTCGATTTCAATATTCTCATCAACCACCGGATAGACCCAGACAGAGCTGAACGATGTGTGCCGCCGCGCCGAGCCGTCGAAAGGCGAAATCCGCACCAGACGGTGCACACCGGATTCCGATTTCAGCCAGCCATAGGCGTTGTGACCGGAAATCTTGTAGGCCACAGACCGGATGCCCGCTTCCTCGCCCGCGCTTTCTGACATCAGCTCAACCGTATAGCCCTTCTTTTCGGCCCAGCGCACATACATGCGCGCCAGCATCGACGCCCAGTCACAGCTTTCGGTGCCGCCCGCGCCTGCGTTGATCTCAAGGAAGGTGTCGTTGCTGTCCGCCTCGCCGTTCAGCAGCGCCTCCAGTTCCTTGGCGGCGGCAGATTTGGCCAGTTTGCGCAGTTCTTCTTCGGCTTCGGCCACGATTTCGGTGTCGCCTTCTGCTTCTCCCAACTCGATCAGGCCCATCTGATCTTCGAGTTCCTGCGCGATGCTGCGGTAAGTGCCCAACGCATCGGCCAGCAGGCGGCGATCACGCATCAGGGCCTGCGCGCGTGCAGGATCGTTCCACAGGTCGGGGTTTTCAGTCATCGCATCGAATTCTTCCAGCCGGTGCGGTGCTGTTTCGATATCCATCCGTTGACCAAGCAAGGCCAGTGATTTGCGGATCGCGTCAATGGTGCTAAGCGTCTCTGCGCGCATGGGTATCGTCCATTCCTGAAGCTGAAAGCTGGGCCTGTGCATAGCGTGACCACGCATCAGGGGCAAGCCATCCAAGCTGTGATCCTGTTTGCAAGCTGCCGGTTCATTGCCGGAAACCACGGTAACATCATCGGTTACGGTTGTTATTGGTCATTTGCAGTCATTCACGCTTGGAGTAAGCCCGCGCCAGCGGTGGGCCGGGGTCTGCCGGTCCGACATTTGAGACGCGCAGTTTATGCAAGCTGCATATCCCTTACTTAAACCGCTTGGCGTGTCGCTGGCCAAATCGGCAGGCCGCGGGACGGCCCGCCGATGGCGCGGCGGCCTTGCGGCCTTTGCTCCGCGCCTTGGGGCTTTCCCGATGTCCGCAAAAGGGCACAGATCAACCCCGCTAACGCCCGTCCAAACCTTCTTCCTAATACAGCCCACCCGTTGACACCGTGCCAAAGCTGGCCGACGGGGCCGTGCTGCCGCCCCCGTCGCTGGTGGTGCCGTCCGGCAACTGCCCACGGCCGGAATCCTCGCGCTGCAATTCTTCATACGACTCGCCCGGCTCGAACATCGGCAAATCCCCGCCCAGTGCGAAACCACCGTCAATAATAGCCGCCAGACCAAAGATCGGCTCGACACCTTCGCGGAAGAATTCGGCAATCACATTCGCGCCGCTTGCGCCTTCAGGCAGTCTTGCGCCTGTATTGCGGTCGATATTGATGAAATACCCGCCAGACGGCACACGGAAGCGGCTGCCACCGTATTTCTTGACCGCTTCTTGCATGAATTCGTTGAACACTGGGCCGCACATGGTGCCGCCCCCTGCCCCGCGACCCAGTGGACGCGGCTGGTCATAACCAATGTAGCAGCCCGCAACGATATTGGACGTGTAACCCACGAACCAGACATCGCGCGCTTCATTGGTGGTGCCGGTTTTGCCTGCCGTCGGCACCGGCAGATTGACGGTGCGCGCAGCCGTGCCGCGCTGCACAACGCCTTCCATCATCGAGGTCAGCTGATAGGCTGTGACCGCATCCATCACGCGCTGACGCTGCGATGTGATCCACAGCCCGCGCCCTTCGGGCAGGTTGGCCTCGTTGCAATCAACGCAATTGCGCTGGTCGTGGCGGTAGACGGTCTGGCCCCACCTGTCCTGCACACGGTCCACCAGTGTGGGTTCCACCCGTTCACCGCCATTGGCAAACATGGCATAGGCCGCGACCATCCGGAACAGCGTCGTTTCCTGACTGCCCAGCGCCGCCGCCAGAAAGTGTTGCGACCGGTCATAAACCCCGAAGCGTTCGGAATAGCCGCCCACAACATCCATGCCGATTTCCTGCGCCAGACGCACAGTCATCAGGTTGCGCGACATCTCGATTCCCGTGCGCACAGGTGTCGGCCCGTAAAACTGGTTGGTTGCATTGGTGGGACGCCAGATCCCCTGAACAGTTTCAACTTCGATAGGCGCATCAATCACGATTGTGGCGGGGGTGAACCCGCTGTCCAGTGCTGCGGCATAGACAAACGGCTTGAACGCAGAACCGGGCTGGCGTTGTGCCTGCGTGGCGCGGTTAAACACCGAATCCTCGTAGGAAAAGCCGCCCTGCATGGCAATGACGCGGCCGGTATTAACATCCATCGCCATCAACCCGCCCTGCACTTCGGGCACCTGCCGCAAGGACCAGCGCTGAAATTCACCGGAATCATTGGTGACACGGCGCACATGGACGACATCACCCACCGACAGGTTATCGGATAGCGACCCACGCGCCCAATTAATGTCCGGGCGGTCCACGACATGCGGCGCGTCCTGATCGCTGCGCACAGCTTCAATGCCCAGTCGCACCTGATCGGCCGTAGCCTCCAGAACAACAGCAGGATACCAGCGCCCGCCAAGGGTAATATCGCGTGCCACCTCGACGCGGGCCAGTGCGGCGCGCCATGTGTCTTCATCCCCCAGATCTTCCGCTTCCAGCCGCTCGCCACTGGGGCGCAACTGGCCCTGGCTGCGGTCGTAGTTTTCCAGCGCGCGTTGCAGCGCGTGGGCGGCATGGGTTTGCATATCGGGGTCAATGGTCGCGCGAATGCTTAGCCCGCCGGTGAAGAATTCCTCTTCGCCAAACGTGCCCGAAAGCTGGCGGCGCACTTCATCGGTGAAATAATCACGCGGCGGAATAATGTCGCGCGGGCTGGAAAAATCGCCTGATTGCACAGTCAGAAGGGGCTGATCGCGCGCAATGTCATGCTCTTCGCGCGAAATATGGCCATTGCGCAACATTTCCCCCAACACATAGTTGCGCCGTGACGTCACGCGGTCGCGGTTGCGCACCGGATGATAATTCGACGGTGCCTGCGGCAGCGCTGCCAGAAAGGCGGCTTCGTGCAGTTCCAATTCATCCAGCGTCTTGTTGAAATAGGTCTGCGCGGCGGCGGTCACGCCATAGGAATTCTGGCCCAGAAAAATTTCGTTCAGGTAAAGTTCAAGAATCTGGTCCTTGTTCAGGGTGCCTTCCACGCGGGATGCAAGGATCAGTTCCTTGATCTTACGCTCGCCCGTGCGGTCGCCCGACAGCAGGAAGTTTTTCATCACCTGTTGCGTGATCGTGGACGCCCCGCGCACATTCTGCCCGCGCGACACAACCGCTTCATAGCCCGCGACCGCAATCGCGCGCGGGTCAAAACCGGCATGGGCATAGAAATTTCTGTCTTCGGCGCTGATGAAGGCATTTTTCACCAGATCGGGAATATCTGATACAGGGGTGAAAAGCCGCCGTTCAATGGCGAATTCATCGATCAACCGCCCCTCGCCGGAATAGATGCGGCTGATTGTGGGGGGGGTGTAATTGGCCAGTTGTTCATGACTGGGCAAATCCTGCCCATACATCCAGAATACGCCGCCAATGGCAAGCGCAACAAAAAACACAGCGGTGATCGCGAAACTGAAAAGCCCGCCGAAAAAGGATAGAATCGTTCTGAGCACGCGTGGCCCCCTTGGAACAGTTGGCGCGCTTATACGCGCATTCATCACGCAGGTCAAAAACCTGTGCTTCACGATTTCGGGTTTCCGCCGACCCGCCCATACGCATTGAAACGCGGCAAAGCAGGCGGTGCTGTTGTCGGGCTATTGCCGGCGCAAAAGCCCCTGCGCCTTGTCGTCCAGCAGCCATGTTTCCACAGCATCGGCAATCGCACCGGCCATGCTTGATGTCCAGTCAGGATCGCGCAGATTGGCCAGATCGCGCGGGCTGGACATGAACCCCAGTTCCATCAGAACCGACGGCATGTCAGGCGCGCGCAGCACACTGAACGCACCCGCCTGAACGGGACGGCGGTGCAGCCGCAAGCCGGTTTGTCCAATTTCAGCGACCAGCGCATCGGCCAGTGTGCGCGACCGCGGTGCCGTGTCCTGCCACGCAACCGACATCAGCACGCGCGCAATTTCATCACTGTTGCGCGTCAGGTCGACACCAGCCAGCAGGTCCGCGCGGTCATGGCGTTCTGCCAGATACGCGGCGGCGGCGTCGCCTTCATCCTCGCCCAGCAAGTAGACAACCGTGCCGGTGGCCAGCCCTTCGGGCAAGGCATCGGCATGCAAGGAAATGAACAGATCGGCGCCCGCCGCCCGCGCGGCCCGTATCCGCCCGTCAAGCGACACGAAGATGTCTGCATCGCGTGTCATTGCGACATCAACCTGACCACGGCGCAGCAGTTCTTCGCGCAGGATGCGCGCGAATGTCAGCACCAGATCGGACTCGCGCACGCCGTCGCGTTCCGCACCCGGATCGACGCCGCCATGACCGGGGTCCAGCATGACCACCGGCTTTGTGCGTCCGTCCGCCGCACTGGCCTCGCGCGCGGATTGCGGATGCAGCAGGCCCGCCGGATTGCGCGACAGAAAAACCTGCTCGTCCGTGGCGCGGCGCTCGAACTCGTCCATCGGCACCTGCACCAGCGCCACATGAATACCCGCCTGCCCTGTTTCGGGGTCAATGCGTTGTTCAACCTGCCCGGGCAGATACGGGCCTGTCAGGTCCATCACCAGCCGTGCCCAGCCATTGCCAAGCGCCCCTTTGCGGATGTCGCGCACCCCGCGCACGGGTTGGTCAAACACATCGCCCGCCTGCGCCCAGTCTACTGTTCCCAGATCCAGCACCAGCCGCGGCGGCATGCCGAGGGTCCGCACGCGGTAGGGCACGGCCTGACTAAGCGCCACGTCCAGCACAATGCCGCCATCGCCGTCCGCGTCAAGGCTGGACCCCTCGGGCAGAATGCGGGCTTGGGCGACCAGACGGTTTTGCGCGTCCGCAGGCATGGCGACCAACAAGGCCACCAGCAATAGCAGGCACCCGAAAGCCACCGCCCTGCCCTGCGGAATTGTGTTCTTGCGCCCGTTCACGACCCTGCCTGCCTAGCTGTCATTGTTTCGTCCAATCCTACACCGAACACCGGCATTCGCAAATGCCCTTCGCCACCTTGCACCGCCTTTCCCGGCCTGAGCGGACATTCCTGTGATCAATTCTGCGAAAGCGTCGATTTGTCCGCACCCTTTGGGTTGATTCTGACCGTTTCACAGGGTTTAAGGTATCAAAGTTCAGTTTTTCCGGCCTGCGCAGACATTGCGAACAGGCCATCTTAGCAAGGAGTAGCGCATGACCCTTCCCGTGACCGACACCGCCCTGATCGGAACCTGCATGGCGGCGGCGGCCCTTGGGGTTCTGGTATTGTCCAGCGCCGGTGGGTCCACAGCATTGGACCCATCGCCAGACGATCAGGCAACACTTGCCACCGAGGTGGACAACGCAGATGCCGCATTGGCCGATCTGGGCGCACAGCCAGTCCCCGATACCGTTGCCGTTGATGCCGAATTTGGCGAGAAGGTGCGCAGTTATCTGCTGCAAAACCCCGAAGTTATTTTCGAGGCTGTCGCCGAATATGAAATGCGCAACACCGCATCGCAGGCCGATATGGACCTTGCGCTGATTGACGCCAATTATGACGAAATTTTCAATGACGGGCATTCATGGGTTGGCGGCAACCCTGATGGCGATCTGACCCTTGTGGAATTCATGGATTACCAGTGCGGGTTTTGCAAACGCGCCTATCCTGAAGTGACCAGTTTTCTGGAACAAGACGGCAATGTCCGCCTGATCATCAAGGAGTTCCCCATTCTTGGGCCGGACTCCGAACTGGCATCGCGTTTCGCCATCGCAGTCAAGCAAATGGCGGGCGACGCGGCATATGGCGACGCACATTCCGCGCTGATCCAGTATGAAGGGCGCTACACCCCCGAAATGCTGACCGATCTGGCCGAAGATCTGGGCCTTGACGGGGATGATGTGCTGGCCATGCTGGATGATGACGCGATCACCACCATTCTGGAAGAAAACCGCATGCTGGCGCAGCGGCTGCAAATCAGCGGCACGCCCAGCTTCATCATGGAAACCGAATTCCTGCGCGGCTTTGTTCCTGCCGACACGCTGGCGCTGGTTGCTGAAAACCTGCGCGACTGACAGCAGCGCCCCATTCGGGCCTTGCATCCCCCCGGCCGGTCCTGCCCGCGCCGGGGGTTTTCATGTCTGCAATGCGATAGGCCACCTTGACGCCCCGCCAATTTACAGGCACTTCGCGGCCATGCTGCATATTGACGACATCTCATTCTCTATCGATGGTCGGCCCCTGTTCGAGGGGGCTTCGGCCAATATTCCCACGGGCCACAAGGTCGGGCTGGTCGGGCGCAACGGATCGGGCAAAACCACGCTGTTTCGCATGATCCGGGGTGATCTGCCGCTGGAAGGGGGGGCGATCACGCTGCCATCGCGCGCGCGCATCGGGGGCGTGGCACAGGAAGTGCCGTCCTCATCGACATCGCTGCTTGAAACAGTGCTGCAAGCCGATGTGGAACGCGCAGCCCTGATGGCCGAGGCCGAAACCACCACCGACCCCGCCCGCATTGCCGCTGTGCAGACCCGTCTGGCCGATATTGACGCCTGGTCTGCCGAAGGGCGTGCAAGCTCCATCCTGAAGGGCCTGGGGTTCGACACAGCCGCACAAGCGCGCCCCTGTTCGGATTTCTCAGGCGGATGGCGGATGCGTGTTGCGCTGGCGGGGGTGCTGTTTGCGCAGCCCGATTTGCTGCTGCTGGATGAACCGACCAACTATCTGGACCTTGAAGGCGCGCTGTGGCTGGAAAGTTATCTGGCGAAATACCCGCACACGGTACTTATCATCAGCCATGATCGCGGTTTGTTGAACCGGGCCGTCAGCCATATCCTGCATCTGGAAGACCGCAAACTGACGCTTTATGCAGGCAGCTACGACACTTTCGCACGCACCCGCGCCGAACAGCGCGCCGTTCTGGCCGCCGAGGCGCAGAAAGTATCCCTTAAACGCGACCATATGCAGAAATTTGTGGACCGGTTCCGCGCGAAGGCGTCGAAGGCAAAGCAAGCGCAGTCGCGCCTGAAAATGCTGGAAAAACTGACGCCGATTACCCCGCCTGCGGAAGCCGCGCGCCATGTCTTTACCTTTCCCGCGCCAGAAGAACTGTCGCCACCCATTCTGCGGCTGGACGGGGTGTCGGTCGGGTATGGTGGCCCACCCGTTCTGCGCGGGCTGGAATTGCGCATTGACCAAGACGACCGCATCGCCCTGCTTGGGCGCAATGGCGAAGGCAAATCCACCCTGTCCAAACTGCTGGCCGACAAGCTGGATGGCAATGGTCAGGTGACGCGCGCCAACAAGCTGCGTGTGGGCTATTTCGCGCAGCATCAGGTGGATGAACTGGAACTGGATGAGACGCCCCTGCAACACCTGCAACGCATGCGCCCCACCGAAGCGCAACCCCGCCTGCGCGCGCGGCTGGCCGGTTTCGGGTTGATGGCGGATCAGGCAGAAACCGTGGTTGCGCGACTGTCGGGGGGGCAAAAAGCGCGCCTGTCGCTGCTGCTGGCCACGCTGGATGCGCCGCATATGCTGATTCTGGACGAACCGACCAACCACCTTGACATCGAATCGCGCGAAGCGTTGGTTGATGCATTGACACAATACACCGGCGCGGTAGTTCTGGTCAGCCATGACATGCATCTTTTGTCGCTGGTCGCCGACCGGCTGTGGCTGGTATCGGGCGGCAAGGTCACCCCCTATGAGGGCGATCTGGAAAGCTATCGTGCGTTTTTGCTGTCCAATGACGACAAGCCCGCGCGCGAAAAACCCAGTGCCCCCAAGCCCAAACGCGCCAGCCGCGAAGATATTTCCAACCTGCGCAGTGAGTTGCGCAAGGCCGAAGCCCGCATCGAAAAGCTGGAAGACATGCGCAGCAAACTGGCCACCAAGCTGGCTGACACGGAACTGTATGAACAGGGCCGCGAAGGGGATCTGGGTGTGTGGCAACGCAAATACGCCGAAGTGATGGACGCGCTGGACCGCGCCGAAACCATGTGGGTGGCCGCACAGGAAGCACTGGACGGGGCGCAAAACGCCTGAAGCTGCGTTGTGGCAGGTAGGCCTGCGCCAGCGGGGGGCCGGGGTCTGCCGATCCGGCGTTGGTGAAGTTCACTTTATGCAGGCTGCATACTCCGACATCATGGGCTTGGACTGCGATCAGCCAAATCGGCAGGCCGCGGGACGGCCCGCCGATGGCGGGGCGGGCTGAAGCCCTTTGCTCCGCGCCTTGGGATGTTCAAAACCGCGGCGCAATCAGGCCGCATCGAACTACTGTCGCTTATGCAATCTGCCGTTTCCGGTCAAGCGCGCCAAGATAGCCAGCAACCACAAACCGGCCCCCGTTAAACGCGTGCCCCCCCCCCCGCATGTTCAGCCAATCAGCATATCGTCGCGGCCCGTCGCGTCATAGCGGCATTTCAACCTTTGCAATGCAATACGCAGCACGATCTTGCCAGAGCGCGCGGACCATTCCAGCGCAGTTTCGGCGGCTTCTACCCCTTGCAGATAACAACAACAGCGCAATGCGATATCGCCCAAGCCCGGCCCCAGATCGCGCAGCATGTCCAGAACACGCAAACGCGCGGCCCGCGTGCCTGGTTTGGCAATATTCGCGCCTTGCAACCTGCGCCCCTCCAGTGCCTTGATGAAGTTATCGCACGGCTGAAGGGGCATCTTCTCCAGCTGCGCCATGACAAAATCTTCGCGCAGGCGTTCTGCCACGCACACAAGATCAGGGTGCAGGAACAGATCGCCGTTTTTTTCACGGCGCCGCGCCAATATACTGATCGGGCTTTCGGCCTGACCATAGCGCGCGCGCCTGCCCGTATCGGGCGCGCCGATATGCGGGGCACGCGGGTCATTTGCCCCATGCGCCAGCAAAGCAGCCTCGCCCATGGCGGTAATGCTGTAGCACGACACACGACCGGGGCGCGAACAACTGATCCAGTCGCGCAGGGCCATGACTTCGGCGATATTGCGGTCCAGCACGGCAATGCGCTGGGTCTGGCCGCGGGCGGTTTCCACCATCACCACGGCCTTTGGCATGTCCGGTGCAACCACAAGAACCGCGCCCGGTGTTTTCAGGTGGCGCAGCACATCTATTGTCTGCGCATCATCCCCGGCATCTGGCGCAACAGTGCAAATCGGCACAGAAGTGGCAATCGTCATAGCAGGTTCCCTTGCATATTGGCTGTTGAGCAGTCGGCGCATTGCCGCGTCCAACCGGCTTAGGGCATCATCGACAAGCGGATCATCGCGTCGGTTTTCAAACCTGCGCACCTGCCGCATGATCGTGGATGCGTGGCATCCGCGACTGCGCGCAAGTGCGCGCAACGACATCCCGCCCGCCGTATGTGACAGATACACCCTGACCCCTTCGGGCACCCAATCCGGTAGCGCATCAGCGCAAGGGGGGGCACATTCTGCGGGCAGGCAAGGCTTTGCACTCATCAGGATCAGGCTCCTTTTTCACCCCCACCACCTAAGGTTGCATTGGTTACCGATTCCTAAACAATCGGAGTGCCTGTGATCATGGCCGTGAAACGATAAACCCTGCTGAACGCATCGCGCGCTGCAAACGCACCAGCGCAACACCCTGCGATTTCATGTCAAGATAAACCCATTGATGAAAAAGGAGTTTGGGAATGAAATCATTGCGCACCAGTCTGGAAACAACAATCCGCCCTCGCCTGTTGGTTGTGGCGGCACGTCATGCAATGTGCGAGTATCGGCGCGACACGCTTCTGCCCAAGCTTCTGGAACTCCCCTTTGCCAGCGTCCTGCCGCCCGTGCACGATGCAGTGCAGCGGCTGACACTAATCGAAGCGATGATGGATCATGCGCGGCGCAGGCATGAGGCAGGCTGGCGCGCGGCAGATCATGTTCTTGTCATGGCCGCGCTGATGTCCGAAACCCGCTCCCTGAAGGACATGCAAATCGCCCCATTGCATGGCACGCTTGGCTTGCGCGCAAAGGCGGGTGCCGATTGATCGCGAAAATATCGTGTGGTTTTCGTAATCAGGCTGGCGCGGCCGTGTCGGGTGTGGCCGATGCGTGCAGCGCGTCAAGCGCCATGTCCAGAACTTCGGTGCCCGCGCCCGCGCGGTGGGCATGCTCCGACAGGGCGCGACGCCACGCGCGCGCGCCCGGTTTGCCCGCGAACAGCCCCAGCATATGGCGCGTGATGCTGGCCAGCCGCACGCCTTTGGACAATTCCTGCCGAATATAGGGGCGCATCGCATCCACCACTGCAAACGCGTCGCGGCCCGGCCCTGTATCGCCGAAAATCAGGCGGTCGGCATCTTGCAAAATATCGGCAGGCCGTTGGTAAGCGGCCCGCCCGACCATGACACCGTCCAGCCCCTGATCCAACAACGCGCAGGCCTGCGCCAGCGACGTGATCCCCCCATTGATGGAAATATGAAGATGAGGAAACGCGGCCTTCATCGCCAGCACCAGCGGGTAATCCAGCGGTGGAATTTCGCGGTTATCCTTGGGCGAAAGCCCTTGCAGCCACGCCTTGCGGGCATGAATGATCACGCGGCGCACGCCCGCCTGTGACAGCGTTTCCAGAAACACGGGCAGGATTGTCTGCGGGATCTGGTCATCAACACCAATGCGGCATTTCACCGTCACCTCGGCCGGAGAGGCCGCAATCATGGCCGCGCAAATCTCGCCCACAAGCGCCGGATGCTCCATCAACACAGCGCCAAAACTGCCCGACTGCACCCTGTCAGACGGGCAACCGCAGTTCAGGTTGATTTCCGGGTACCCCGCTTGCCAGCCAAGCTGTGCCGCCTGCGCCAGCTCGCGCGGGTCAGATCCGCCAAGCTGCAATGCAACCGGATGCTCGGCAGGGGAATGCTCCAGCAAATGCAGCGCCCCGCCACGCACCAAAGCGGGTGCTGTCACCATTTCGGTATACAGCAGGCTGTGTCGCGACAACTGGCGATGAAAGAACCGGCAATGCCTGTCGGTCCAGTCCATCATCGGCGCAATAGACAGTCTATGTGATTGATTTTTCTTCATTTTTACCGTATCTTAAATTCATTGACCAAGCTTGCCTCTACTCTGGAATACGCCCCGATATCCCCGAGTTTTCCACTTTACGACGACTCATTGCACACACAGCGCACACGAAAATGGCCTCTATCACCAAGTTACCTTCCGGTGCCTACCGGGTCCAGATCAGACGAAAGGGTCGGCTCACGCGAGCGAAACTTTCTTGCGTCGCGACGACGCCCAGAAATGGGCGCTGTCCAAGCCGAGACTCTGGTCGATCAGGGGCTGCCGCCCAACAGATCGTCCGTCACCCGTCTGCACACTTTCGGCGACCTGGTTGACCTTCATATAGCCGATATGTGCGCTGTAGGGAAACCACCTCGTCGCGAGCCAAGGCAGCAACGCTTGCGTCTCTGAAGCGCGCCCTGGGCAAGGAGAAGATCGGCCACCTCGATCGCCCCAAACTGATCGAGTATGGTCGCAACCGGGCAGATCAGGGTGCCGGCCCGGTGACGCTGGGTATTGATATCGGCGTGATCAAGATGATCCTGACCCATGCCGCTGCTGTTCATGGGGTGGAGATATCAACAGAGGCGGTCGATCTGGCCCGTATTGCCCTGAAGCGTCTTGGCCTGATCGGTAAGGGTATTGAGCGGGACCATCGCCCGACGACGCTAGAACTGAACCGCCTCTTCCAGTGCTTGGACGCGAACACACGTCTGACCTTGCCCATGACGCGTATCGTGCAATTCGCAGTCGCCACCGCTATGCGGCTTGACGAAATCTGTCGGGTGGAGTGGAGTGATCTCGACGTTGACCGCCGATGCCTCTTGGCGGAAGCAGCCCAAGCCCTGGTTGCGGGGACTCGCAGTTACCGATGCCGACATTCGCTGGAAGTCGAAATTTAACGGAACCTCGCTTTCAAGTCGACCATTCTCAGCTCCTCGCCAAGCTTCAGAATTCCCCTTACCTTTTGGGGCTTTTGTTTTTCTACCCATGTTCGTGGCCGCCGCTTTCTTCAGCTCCTTCCGCCGGGGCCTTCAAAGCCGTTTCAAGTTCAGCGATAACTTCCGAGAAGCGCTTGATCAGGCCAAACCCTTTGGAGAGCGACGTGCCGCCCTTGAACAGCAAGCGTGGCCGGTCTGCCAAACCATTGAAGAGCGCATCAAGGGTCCAGCAAACCCAGAAGTCCTTTTCGACGTTCTGGGGCGTCGTCCCGAGGCGTTGCGCCGTCGTCGCATATAGACCCCGCCGCGTCTCATCGTCGGCTGCGATGACCTGATCGAATGCAGAGTTCATCATGTGTCGGCCTCTTCTTTCAGCATCGGCCGCAACGGTTTCTGCATCCAGCCCGGCAACGTCGACAGCCCAGCCAACAGGTGCGCCCGGAGCAATGGTCCATCTTTCGGATCATGAAGAATTGCGTCGTGATCGACCTGGCCCATGGTGTCCCGTAGCCAATGCAATGCCTGGACGATGCGCAAGGCCGGCCCAGTACAGCTTGCTCGCGGCGGTTGGCTTAAGCGTGATTCCGGGTTGTCCAAGCGAGATCGATTTGAGCCGCGCATCCGCGTGCACGACGACCTTCGCGGGAACTGCATTTGTAAGCCCGGGATCATTGGCGGCGGTCATACCGTCGACCAGCACGCGGATCTGGTTCCGCCGGGCGATGGCCTCGATAACCTGTCTTGGGTCGGGAGGATTGCTGTTCTGTGTCAGAGTGTTGAACGATGGCTTGTCGTAATGCCCCCGATCCACCCGCCGCAAACTTCCACCGCGTGTCAGCCGCTGTAGTGTCTTGTCCACGGCGTCGCGCGCGCCAAGATCGAGGAAGTCTCGCGGTGTCCAGACCCCTCTTGTCGCACCGTTTTCGATGCGCATGAGGATCGCGGTCTTCAAGTCTGATATAGCTGCTGCCATGTCCGAAATATGCATGCAAATTACGGACATTTGAAGACTATCAACATATTGATACTCAAGACTTTGGCTGCCGCCGCCCCCTGGCGAAACCGCGATCCGTGGCGATGAACCGCTCCAGCATCGGCACGATAAGCTTGACCGGATCGATGCCGGACTGGCCGGACTGCCGTGCCAGCACCGAGATCACTGATCAGCGCAGGCGTGGACACGGCGGGGCCGTGAGCGTGCGCACTCCGTCAGAGTGTCAATTGACGAACACTTCTACCGTTTGCCGCGTTGGTCGGGGACTACGCCGCCCGCCGGATTGCACAATGATTGCACCTCCGCCCTCCCCTCCGAAATCAGGGCGGTGCCTTTTCCACGATCAGATGCGGTGCGCCATCCGATGTTCTGCGATGGCTACGACCGTCCACGTCGAGCGTGCCACGGATGCGGTGGCGCCAGTTCGAGAAGCTTTCAAACCGGACGGTATCAATCGGCTGGTCGAGCTTGATCTCTACCTGACGATGGCCTGCCGGTCCTGACAAGGCGACGATTTCGCCGGTGTAAGCCTGACCCAGATAATACCCGGCCACGCGGTCACCGAAAGCAAGCTCGGGGGGCGCGTTCTGCCGGGTGAGCCGGGCATGCAGCGTGTTCCAGTCCCGTGCCCCGTGTTGCCGGGCGATAAGCTCAAGGGCCTGCGCATGGCTGACGACAGTGCCCCCGGCTTGCAGCGCCTGCCGGAGGGCTTTGGCCTGTGCCTTGACGGTATCGAGTGATAGCTGTGTCATGATCCCTCCTTGGCAAGCAGTGTCGTGGGGGCAGCGCCAAATACGCGGCCCCGAAAAATGAGCGTCAGAGCCACGAGAAGCAGGGCGGCATCTGCGACAGGAAACGCAACCCAAAGGCCTGAAAGGCCCGAGTGCGTGTTCAGGGCGATGATGAGCACAGGCGTCAGCAGCCAGGGTTTCACCAGAGTCAGCACAGCGGTTCGCAGCGGATGCCCCATCGCCTGAAAATGCATGGCAATTACAAGGATCGGCCCGGTGACGGCGTAGAGCGCTGTCATGGGGCGCATGATTGCACCAACTGCCGTGATGACCTCCTGATCTTCGGAAAACAGCGCACCGAGCGTTTCACCTGCCAGCATACCCGTCAGTGCCACGCCCATACACCACAGAAACGCGCACCCTATGGCGAGCCGCAGGGCCGCGTGCGCCCGGTCCATGCGGCCTGCGCCGACATTGTTCCCGGTGATACTCTGGGTGGTCAACGCGATGGCCATCTGCGGCAGGAAGGCCAGACCAAGGACGCGCGTCACCACCCCGTAGGCTGCGACATAAGTGTCGTGTGCCGGGGCAGTGTTGCCGATGGCAAGCAGGACGGTGCTGGCCACAAGCGCCATTCCGATGAAGCTCAGGCACAATGGCAGCCCTAACGAGAGGATCTGCCGCCAGCCTGTCAGCCAGCTTGCGTGCCGGATCGCACCAAGTGGCAAAAGGGCGGGGTCGCGTTTACGCACCAACACAAGCAGCGCCAAGCCGAGTGCCTGCGCCGCCACCGTTCCGATCGCTGATCCTGCGATTCCAAGATCGAGGATCACGATCGCAATGTAATTTGCTGCCACGTTCAGCAGGCCGCCAGTTGACATGACCACCGCCATGGGAAGGGCGTTGGACAGAAATAATCGTCTGACCGGCAGGGTCAGAAAAGGGTTTTCAATTGTATTGGCAGCGCGTCTGACAGACATCGCTCACTCCTCCAGAGAGGCATTCCGTATCGGGAGGGGGGCCTGCATTACCCACCTGCGAAATGCTTCGAGGGTGAGATGTCGTCTTGCTCCGGGCTTCACCGTGACTCGCGTCCGCAGGCGGCAGGTGCCCGGCACCTTGCCGTTCCGATACAAGGGACCCGCCTGCAAGGCAATATGGGGCACTGATTGCACGTCAGCTTCTGTTCCCGAAATGCCGCACCCACGAGGCACGCGGGCCAGGCGGACAGGGAGGATGGGCCGGGGCTAGGCGGTCATTCATGGAAAATGCAGCGAACGGCAGGAACGAGCCGTCCTTGAAGCAAACATCTCGCTTGACTGAAGAGCCGGAGTCTGGCTTTTTGACAATCGGTTCATGCTGCCAGCCGCTCGCGCCCGCAGGGCAAGGTGAAAGCATCGCGGACGTATCACACAAACCCCCGTCCAGTGACTATCGGCAATGCGAGCACCGTGCGCGTTCACTGGCAGGAGAGTGTGATGACAAACGCCGATCAAGCCAAATCCATGGCGCGGCAGCTTCGTGCTGCCCTTTCTTCAGACGGGATAGACATCCCTCATTCCAAGTCTCTGGAACTTGTGGCCAAAGCCTTGGGCCATGCCGACTGGAACACCGCAAGCGCGCGGCTGGACCAGAAGCACACATCCCCAGACCAGGTGCGCTTTATGCGCTGTAGCCCAATTCTGCGCATATTCGACGAAAAGAAAGCAAGGGAGTTCTACTGCGGGTTTCTGGGCTTTCAGGTGGCATTCGAGCATCGCTTCTCCGAGGGGATGCCGCTCTACGTCGGGCTGGAACGGGGTGACCTAAGTCTGCATCTTTCCGAGCATCATGGGGATGCCAGCCCAGGTGCGAATGTTTTCGTGGCAACCGCGAACATCCGTGCGTTCCATCGGGAGCTTGCAGAGAAACAGTATGCTTACAATCGCCCCGGCCTGGAGGCTCTGCCGTGGGGGCTGCAAATGCAGGTGAACGATCCGTTTGGGAACCGTATCCGATTCTGTCAGCAGGACGAGTAGGCTTTTTCACAAAGGCGAAGTGGCTTCAGAACTAGATGTCCGCTTCGTCCCGCACAACTGCCAGCCGGACGGCGTTTCGCGTGCTGCAGCGCCGCAAGGCAGGAACGAGCCCACTTTAACCAATGCGGCAAGAAGCCAGAATGTCGGATTTCACGCACGCACCTCTGCCACCTTGAAACTGCATCTAGAGTCCCCGGACAGCGCCAGTTTCAGTGAGCCAGTCCTGTGTTGCCTCATTTACACCGGGGATGGGTTCGGCGGCGGCGGATTGCCTCAAATCCGCAAGACTGGTTGTCGCAAGAACACGCCGCCATTCGGCATCCGCCTTGTGCATAACCCGCGCGATGTTGCAGGGCGTTCGGTAGTGTTCTGATGCCACAGCGCACGGGCCTTTCTGGCGGATTTCGGTGCAGCGGAAGAAGGTTTTATGGTCCTCCAAAGCCATCACGATTTGGAGAAGTGAAACATCTTCAGCTGGTTTCGCCATGGCCAACCCACCAGACCGACCTTCCACAGATTGAATGATCTTAGCAGCTACGAGCTTCTGCATCGCCTTGGAGAAGTAACTAGGTTTGATCCCGTAGTACTCCGCCAAAGCGCGCGCCGGAATGCGCGTGCCGTCAGGCATCATGGCAAGGGCAAGGCAGGCATGAAGTCCCCACTCGACAGTTTCCGAAAGCTGCATTACAAACTCCGATAAAACATATCTTAGTTTATCCCGTACGAAGCGAAAGGAAAGCAGAATGTCTCACGTGCAAGAGCAAGGGGGGTTCGCGGTTGTTGGCCTGTCAAAAGTGGTCAGAAACGACGACCCAGCAGCTATTGGGGCGCTTTGGGAGTCCTTCCATTCGAACGATGTTCGCACAAAGGTCGGGGCCGATGCTTCCGACGACGTGTATTGCGTCTACCATGACTACAAAGGTGGTTTCATGGACCCATACCGCATGACCATCGGCTACCGAGTCTTGTCGGCAGATGTACCAGAGGGTCTTCATCGTGCCGACGTACCCAGACAGCCTGTCGTCATATACGAAGTGAAAGGTCCGCAGCCGCAGTCGTTGATCTCTCAATGGCAAGCCATTTGGGGCGGCGACCTCGACCGATCATATCTCGCAGATTACGATGTCTACGATGCCGCCGATCCCGAAGCAGTAAGCGTAAAGGTAGGCGTGCGGTCCTGACTTAGCTTGCCAGTGCGGACATTGGCGCAGCCGCAGCGAAATGGCGCTTCGTCCCGCACACCAGATATTCGTGCGCTCCGGATCGAAGGTCAGGATTGCCTGTCACGGCCCACTGACAGGATTCAGAAAACCCGTTACATCGAGTCAAAGATGCACGGCATTCGACAAGCGCTTGGGCATATGGGGCCGTAAACCGCGGAAGCGGTGCATCGGGCAGACGCTACCTCCGGGCAAGACCTTCGAAAAATTCGGTTGTCATTGCGTCGAATGCACGCGGGATCTCCTGTGCATCATCCGGCGGGTTTACCGAAAAGAACACGCCCGTCCCCTCGATCAGGGCAAAGAACCTGCGCGCCAGTGCTTGCCCCCTTCCCGGGTGCAGGCGCTCGAACGCATCCGTCAGATGCCCGATGAATCCAACCTGCCTCGCGGCGAACAATTCCGGCGCGTCGCGCATCTGCGACCAGAGAAACGCCTGATACGCGGCAAGGGGGATGCCCTGCTCGACCATCAACACCAGCGCTTGCGCGTATTTCATAGCGATATCACGGGCAAGAACAGTGACGTTCTGATCTGCGCCCATGTCAGCGTCGGGCAGAAAATCTACAAAAAAGCGTTTCAGGCAGGCGTCAAGAATATCCTGCTTGCGCGGGAAATAGTGGTGAAAGGCGCCCTTCGACATGCCGCTTACCTTCGCCAGCTCCTGCATGCTTGTCTCGTTATAGCCTTTTGTCACGAACAGCCTGAAGGCAATCGACAAAAGCGCGTCAGGGCTGGTTTTCATCTGGAATACCTGTCTGAGGGGGGCGGTGGAGTTTGAACATGGTCACAGGGCCAAGGGTTTCCTGCGCATAAAGCCGGTATCCAAGCCTTTCGTAAAACGGCAGATTGGCGGGGTTCTCAGTGTCCAGTGCCCAATGCGCAGCCGGGCCATACTGCGCGTGCAATGCCGCCAGAAAGCGTCGCCCCTGCCCTTTGCCGCGCGCCTGATCAGACAGGCCCAGCAGCGCCAGAAAATGGGATACACCTTCGGGCTGTCCACGCTTGCTTCGCGCGGAATAGGCATTGAGGCGCAACAGAACCCTCAGCGGCAACCGTAAGAAGGCTGGTAGCGTGCGCAGTACAGCAACTGCCTGCCGGAACGCATCGGGGCGATCCTCAACAAGCGCACACCCCATGATCCGGCCATCGACACGCCAGCCCCAGACGGGCTGCCCGGACAAAGCGTGAAGCTGCGTGATGGTTTTCATGATCTGCAAGCACTTTGGCGTCTGGGCCAGAGATGCGGTTGATCCGGTGAAATAGGCGAACACCGGATCTTTCGCAAACGCCTCGGTCAGGATGGGCACGGCCTGCGCGGCGGCAACCGGCACCAGTTCACGACTCATCCGGTCACTGCCTTCTGGTGATCGACCGCGAAAGCGTAGCAGACCTTGAAGATGAACAACGCAGACGCCACCAGCCCGACCGGATCGGACACCATCAGCGGAAGCGCCATCCACCCGATCACCACGATCACGCCTGCAAGCACCCTTTGGTCCTGACGCGCGAACAGGGCGTTCAGCAGGATGGCGCCGCCGATCGTATAGGCCCATATCACGACATAGGGGGCAAGCGGCAGGTCAAGCAGAGCGGCAAACGCGATCAGGTGGATATGGAGGGCAATGAAGCCCCAGCGATGCAGCGGCCTGACCGCGTAGAACGCATTGGTTCCGCGTGTCAGGTTGGCGACCGCCCCGGCGATGATGTCAACGAACAAAATTAGCGCAATGACCTGTCTCCAAAGCGCGATGTCATCGCTGATCAGAATATGCTGACCCCAAAGACCAATACCCGCGACGCAGGCCGCAGCCACTGCCAGCAGCGCAAGCGGCGATTGTCTCTCGCCCAGAACTTCGTGCAACAGCTTTGGAATTTGGAATGTCACTGTGATCACCATAAAAAACCGGACGTCCGGTATTTAATGGTTTCAGAATGTAAGGTCAAGCCATTGCTGAAATGGATGCCCCCCTTGCGCCTACCTATTATATCTGACTAAAGTCAGTAATATTGGAGCCATGCCATGACAACAGACCAGATCGCCCGTATCCGCCGTTTCCAGCGCGCTGTGACCACTGAAATCGGCCTGCTGGACACCTCCTTCCTTGGCCGGGGCCGCCCGCTTGGCCCTGCCCGCGTGCTCAACGCGATTGGTGGCGGGCGGGCCGAGGTCAGCGGGATACGCGCCTATCTGGGGCTGGATTCCGGGTTGATGAGCCGTTTGTTGCGGGGGTTGGAGGCAGAGGGGCTGATCGAAGTTGAGCCCGGCGCGGATGACAGCAGGCGTCGGCGCGTGCGGCTGACAGCCGCAGGCGCGCAGGAATATGCCGCCTATGAGGCGCTGGCCGATGCGCAGGCCCTTGAGATGCTGGCAAAACACACAGCCCCCGACAAGCTTCTGGCGGCGATGGATATGGTGGCCTCTGCCCTGGGCAAGGACCGCATCACGCTGGATGCGGTCGATCCCAGGCACCCGAGCGCGCAGGCCTGCATGAATGCCTATTACGCGGAACTGGCGGCGCGGTTCGAACAGGGGTTTGACGTGGCGCGCTCCAGCGACCCTGATGCACAGGACATGCGCCCCCCGCGCGGCACCTTCGTGATTGCCACATCGGACGGCCTGCCGCTTGGCTGCGCAGGACTAAAAGGCACGGACAAGGGCTATGCCGAGGTCAAGCGGCTTTGGGTGTCACCGGCAGCACGCGGGCTGGGGCTGGCGCGGCGGCTGATGCACGCGCTGGAAAACCGCGCGCGCGACATCGGCGTGGCGGTGCTGCGGCTTGATTCCAACAGTGCATTGCACGAGGCCGTCGCGCTTTATCGCGCAACGGGCTGGGTTGAGATTGCGCGCTTCAATGACGACCCCTACCCGGATCTGTTCTTTGAAAAGCGGCTGACGGATAAGCGGTGATGCCCGCAGCGATGCAGCTCTGGGCACATGCTCACCCACCCTGTCGGGCGAGCAGGGTAAAATCGGCGTTGCGTCGCCGTTGCGGACGGGTAGCTTGGGGGCATGTCCGTGCCCTATTACAGCCAGTTCGAAACCCCTGCCCTGATCCCCGCCCTTCTGGCCGACGGCTTTGAAACGGGCCTTCCCGGTGATCCGCTCTGGCACCTGTCAGGCGCTGCGGATCAGGCGGAATATGTGACCTGGGCCGCGAATGTCTGAGAATGGCCATTCACCCGCTCACATCACTGGAACAGGCAACCTAAAGGCAAGGAATTCTCATGCGGATGTATCAGGTTGATGCTTTCGCCGACCGGCTTTTTGCCGGAAATCCCGCCGCTGTTCTTGTGCTGGATGACTGGCTGCCGGATGATCTGATGCTGGCGATCACGCAGGAAAACAACTTGGCCGAGACAGCTTTTGCCAAACCCCGCACCGACGGGGCATGGGATCTGCGCTGGTTCGCCCCCGCGCATGAGGTGGATTTCTGCGGCCATGCCACCCTTGCGACAGCGCATGTCCTGTTCACGCAATACGGGGCGTTGGCCACGCTTGTCTTTCACACCCGCGTCGGTGAGCTGCGCGTGTCGAAAGGGGATGGCGGATACCGGCTTGATATCCCGCGCCTGCCGCCTGAGCCTGTCGACACCTTACCGCCTGAACTGGCGGGGATTTTTGCCGCTCCGCCCGTCCGGATCTTCCGCAACTTCGAGAATATCTTTGTCGATCTCGGCAGTGCCGATGCCGTGCGCGACCTCATGCCCGACCTTACCGCAATCGCCGGGCTTGGCCCGGTTGGCCTCGTCGTGACCGGGCAGGAGGCAGAAGGCGCGCGGGCGGATTTCGTTTCGCGCTACTTCGCCCCCGGCGCGGGTATCCCGGAAGATCCGGTCACGGGGTCGATCCATGCAACACTTGTGCCCTATTGGGCCGCGAAGCTGGGCCGCGACAGGCTCATGGCCTATCAAGCCTCCAGACGCGGCGGCTGGCTTGACTGTGAGTTGACCGCCGACCGGGTTTTTCTGAACGGCCACGCGGTGACCTATATGGAAGCCACCCTTTCCTTGCCGGATGCCACATCGCGGGCCATCTGAACGGCATCCCGGCGAAGGCTCATCAGGCCGCCAATCCATCCCGTCGCAGGTCTACAACGGCTCAGGCACCTCGGGCATCGGCCCGCGTTCAAGATAGGTCCCAAGGGCAACGTAGCTTTGGGTTGAACGGACGCCCTGCACTTCCTGAATGCGCGACAGAAGCTTCTCAAGGCTGGCAGGGCCAGAGCTGCGGACCTTCAGGATCAGGCAGGCCGCGCCGGTGACCGTGTGAATTTCCTCCACATCGGCAAGTTCCTTCAGCGCATGGACCGGCTTGGTCATGCCCCAGCCTTCGGTCGTGACATGAATAAACGCCAGCAGCGGGCAGCCGATCTTTTCACCGTCAAGCTTTGCGACCGTGCCCTGAATGATGCCGTCGCGGCGCAACCGCCTGACCCGCTCATGCACCGCCGGGGGTGACAGATGCACCAACTCTGACAGTTCAGCATAGGACCGGTCCGCCCGTTCGGCCAGCAGCCTTAACAGCATTCGGTCCGTCCGGTCGAGGCCCGAGGGATGTATGCCGTTTTGCCGAATACCATTCGTTTTCATCTTTGCCATCATGTTTTTCATTTGCATTGCCCGCGAATCCGGGGCCACTAGCCGTATGACATACCATGAACACGCCATTAATCCGAACAAAATTCAGCACTTTCAGGTCACCGCCCTGCTTGCCGCAGTGTTGCTGGTCGGATCGAATGCGTTCGTTCTCAGCCCGATCCTGTCAGAGGTTGCGCAAGGGCTGGCGAGCGAACCCTTTCGCATCGCCTGGGCAATCTCGGCTTTCGGGGCGGCCACGGCGGTTTCGGCACTGACACTGGCCGGGCTGATCGACCGCATCCCGGCCGGGCGGGTTCTGGGTGGGGCGGCACTGCTGCTGGCACTGGCGCAGGCGTCAAGCGGGCTGAGCCAGGGATGGCTCTGGCTCTGCCTGTCGCAGGCTGGCGCGGGGGTTGCGGTGGGTATCCTTCTGCCCGGCACCTATGCAACGGCGGTTGCAACGGCCCCGACGGGGCGCGAGTCTGCGCGCCTTGGGGTCGTGCTGACGGGTTGGGCGCTGTCACTGGTGTTCGCCGTGCCGCTGGCGGCACTGATCACCGAACAGTTCGGCTGGCGGATGGTCTATGCCCTTCTGTCCGGGCTCTCGGCGCTGGTGGGCCTGTGCCTGATGCTGGCGCTGCGCGGCACGAAAACCGCGGCCCCGTCACGCACACCGCCCTGGCGCGCGGCCCGGTTGCCGGGCGTGCCCTTGCTGCTTGTGGTGATGTTCACCTATATGACGGCGTTCTACGGCAGCTTCGCCTTCTTTGGCGAAGGCGTGCGCAATGCCTTCGGCCTGTCGGCTTCAGGCACCGGGCTGTTCGTGCTGGCCTATGGGCTGGGGTTTGGTCTGGCGGGGCTGGGGCTGGGCATGATCGCACCGCGCATCACCCGCACCTATGTCCTGCTGGCCCTGTCCGGTATCGCGGCCAGTTATGCGGGCTGGCACGTTGCGCTGGCAACGCCGGTGCTGGCTTTCGCGGCCGCCATGATCTGGGGTATTCTCAACCAGCTTGGGTTGAACGCGCTGATGATCGTTCTGAACCGGCATGCAACACAGGCGCGCGGGGCCGTGATGGGGCTGAACAGCGCCGTGACCTATTCGGCGGTTTTTGCCGGGCCGCTTGTCATGGGGCCAATCTATGCAGGATTTGGCTTTGCGGCCGTCTCCATTTTTGCCGCGGCCTTGATTGTTGCGGGGGCGGTTGTCAGTCGAAAGGCGATATAGTGGCTTTACGGCTTCATTGACGTTCCGGCCTGCTATTCTGAAACTCGCCCCTGTCGGAGATGACGATGATCGTTCAAGCCTGCATCAAGGCCGGGGCGGCGGATGCCCCCCACCGGTCACGCGCTTTTCACCGCTGCGTCCGGCGCCCGGAACGCCCAACGGGCGAAGCTCTCATCTGAGATTGACCGGATATCAGCGCCAACCGCCGCCGTGGCTAACACCGCAAAAACAAGCCGCCCCAGCAAAACACCACTGACATCGGCACCAAGTGCCATGACGATCAGCGTGTCCTCGATGATGCTATGCGCGAACCCCAAAAAACCATGGGATCAAACACCTAGAGGGTGCAGAGTTTCCGGTCATGAACCATCTCCTTCAGCATCGGGAAATTCCCGCGCGAGCAACTCGCGCAGCATGTCGGCGACGGTCATGCCGCGCTGGGGTGATGTCTATGGTCAACCGCGCAGTGAAGTCTACAGCCTTTCGGTTAAGTGCCATATCACCGGTCCTGATCCAGCCATCGGGGCCGATCGGTCGCGTTGCAAAGCCGCGTTTCTCCATGTTCAGCGTCATGGAACCGTCGTGGACTGCAGCCGGTCAAGAGCAGCCTTCAGGCGTTGGTAATCACGCGAACCGGTCCCGCGCCCGACATAGGTATGGATTCGGAATGGTGCCGCCGTCATAAGCTTCGACGTGCGAAGCCCGTCATCGCGCACCTCGACGATCTGGCTTGCCGCCCGGATCAGTATGTCCGCGTCCCAAATGGTGGCCATGCCATGATCCGGGACGGGTTCGACCCGGAGAGAGACACTGCCAGCTTCGACGTCGATCGGCGCAATGCGCTTTGATTTGGCGAGGGAAAAGAAGGGATAGGCCATGAGATCCTGCGTGTCTCGCGGCGCGAAATCGCCCGGGAGCGCCTTGAACAGCTCAAGCTGTCCACGCTCGGAACGAGATTGATGTCGTGCCCTCATGAAAAAACCGGTCTGTCGTCAGCGCATGCAGCGACCGGATTGTAGAGCGTTCGGGAGCGGCTGACGCTTGGCTGGCAACACCCGCCCACGCGGATCGGAGGTTGAGGTGACTGCCGCTATGACACCGCCAGGAACTAAAGCAGGCCTTGTGAAAAGGCCTTGTATCTTCGTCGGGTCTATGGATTTCTCGAACCAACGACAGGAGAAACGTGATGTCTTTTGAACTATGGCTGGCCTTTGCGGCAGCATCTGCGGTTTTGCTGGCCATTCCCGGCCCTACGATCCTGCTGGTAATCTCCTATGCGCTCGGACATGGCAGGAAGGCGGCACGCGCAACAGTTGCAGGCGTTGCGCTTGGTGATTTTACTGCCATGACGGCGTCCATGCTCGGCCTCGGGGTGCTGCTTGCGACCTCGGCCACCTTGTTCACTGTGTTGAAATGGATCGGGGCAGCCTATCTGATCTACCTTGGCATAAAGCTTTGGCGGGCACCGGTGTCGAGCGGTCATGCCAGCGCGGATACCGAGAACCTGCCGAAAGAACGGCCGCTGCGGATTTTCCTGCACACCTATGTCGTCACGGCACTCAACCCGAAAAGCATCATTTTCTTCGTGGCCTTCCTGCCCCAGTTCATGAGCCCGGCGCAGCCCTTGCTGCCCCAGATGGTCATTTTCGAGACAACGTTTCTGCTTCTGGCGACCCTGAATGCGGCGTTCTACGCGTTGCTGGCATCGATGGCCCGCAAATCGATCCGCAAGCCCAGCGTACAGCGGGCAGTCAACCGCGTTGGTGGCTCGCTGATGATTGGCGCAGGCGCATTGGCAGCAGGCTGGAAGCGGGCCGCAGCCTGACATCGGGGCGAAGCTGAGATATCATAGGATACCCCAAACGCGCCTGCTCACCTGCGCAAAGCTCCGGTGGACGTCCATTCCGACCAATCTCATCCTACGCTCTCCCAGCTATTTCCAGGGGAGAGCGCGGGCGCGCGCGACATCTATGGATACGCGCTCTCGGCGCACACGGGCTGGTCGCAGGGGCGGTCAGATAACAACGCGAGCTCGCAGCTCATAGTCAATTCGGCCTGCCGGCTTCTTCTCACTCCGGCGCCCCTGTCCCGATACACCAGCCAACCACGATCGATGTCAGACCGGGCCCGCAATCGAAGTGCCAAGAACAGCATGCCCGATAACAATGCAGCTGAACGATCGGACCGCTACTTCTCCCGGCGCTTCAAGCTGCCCAAGATGGTGCTGATCTCTTCCTCCAGATGCTGCCCTCGATAAACAAACGACGTCTCGTGTCGCGCATACTGACCATGTCTATCAGCGCTAAGCCAGTTATATGACCCGATGCAAAGAAGGTCTGTGTCGATCGCCACGATCTTGCTGTGCAGCTTCGGGAGCTTGTGTAGCCTGACCCCGATCCTTGAGAACGCCTTCTCGACCGCTTCCATCTGGGTCACACCACCAGCAGCCTGGCCCATGTTGAGCAGCGGATCGGCGAAGACGTCGATCTCAGCCCCGCGCCGGACCGCGGCTTCGAAAGCGGCCAGCAGCCCAACGCGCTCCATCGTGGTTGCAATCACCCACGGACTGACAATGGTGTAGCGGCGCCCACCGGCGGAAAGCGCATCCAGAAGGAAAGCATCATGCCCAACCGCGTCCCGCAACATCTGAATCTGACCGCTATCCTGCTTCAGGTCCGTTCGCGGTTCGGCCGCAAACTCAAGTGCATTTGCCTCTGATGCGAACAGGAAGTCGCCGAGGATCGCCCTTGGTGATCCGGTTTGCGCCGCTGCCAGAGCGTCCATGTCGCCGAATACAAGGCAGCTGTCCTTTGCCCGAGAGACCGTCACGTTCAGCATGCTGGGCGAGGAATCGATGAAGCCGCCGTCTGCGTGTTTGGAGTAGACGGGCGAGAAGATCACCACGGGTCGCTCGGCGCCTTGCAGCGCGTGAACTGTGCCGATGGTCATGCCTTCGCGCCCTTCGACCGCGATCCTGCGGCTAGCACAGGCTTCCCGAATTTCGCGGACCTGTCGGCCGAAGGGGGTGACAATGCCGACGATCTGCTCCAAGGGCCTGCTGTATCGGGCTTCCAGCTCAGCGCGGTTAGCATCAAGCCACGCGGCGATGGTTTGTGCCTCGAGTGGATTGGCCCGACTGCCTCCCGCGGCAAAGGCGCGACCGTCTATGTGCAGATAGCCAAGCGCTGGAAGACCAGCGTCTGTTGGGACCTTGCCGCGCAACGGCCGCAACTTTCCCTTATAGCATAAGGCATTGCTGAAGCTGATGATTTCGTCGTAACACCGCCGGTGCTCGAACAGGTAGAGACCCTTCTCAAGGTCCGGGTACGGCGACACCCGGCTTGCTTGTTGCGCAAGGCGCATGGCGCTGCCGGTGGTCGAACAGATCCCTCGACCCGCAAGGGTATCGATCTCTGCGTCACTCGCAAGAAGGCCACTGCTTCGAAGATTGCCCACGTCCACCGGTCGGGGCACCGATGAAATCGGTTCGATCTGTTGGGTGTCACCGATGACGAGGGCGCGCTTCGCCAATGAGAAAGAGGCCCCCGCAACTTCGGGCAAGACCTGCCCGGCTTCGTCGACGATCAGGAGGTCGATGAAATCAAAGAGGTACTCGGTCGCCCACTTGCCCCCGTCGCGGCGGGTATAGGTCATCTTGCCCGGCAGGCTGGCAAAGGTCGCCACAGCACATGGGGTCAACATCATCCGGCGATGCCAACGGGGGATGACGCTCGCCTTCCCTTTCTTCGCCTTGGACGCAACGATCCCAGCGAGGTCAGCCTCCATTTCCAGAAGCCAGCGACCTTCCCAGTAATGCGTTGCCAGAAGGAACAGGAAGAACCGGACATCGAGGTCGGCCCGACGTTCAAGTTCATCTAAATCGGCAACCCCGCCCAGGGCCTCAGTCGCGCTTGCCCAGTTCATTTCCGCCTCGTGAAAATCACGACGCAGGGATTTGACCTTTGCCAGTGCCTGCTCGGCGGATTGTAGCGCCTCCTCCGCGACCCGAAGATCGGTTCTAACCCGTTCATCTATATCCGAAATCCGTTTGGCTGTTTCCAAACCTGGCACGAGGTCGCCAATGGCAAGCCGGGCCCGCAAGGCACGCGTGTTTTTGACCGATGGCAAAAAGCTAAAGATAGCGGTCAGAAAGGATTCCGACGCCAGATGCTGGTCGAGGACGGCGCGGGCAGATCGAAGTTTTTCGACAGCGGCCTTTCGTGTCACGGCCTCTTCAACGTGCACGGCCTCAGTGGCGCCCGGATCGGCGCCAAGATTCGCTTTCATAGCCGCGCTGGCCGCATGGTAGGTGCTGTTGGCGCTGTCTAGCTGCGCCAGCTTTTCGACTTCCCCTGCCAATCGCTTCTGCAGCGCTGCCACTACAGACGCCAGATCAGGGTTGGCAAGCTTGGGAAAGGCTGCCTCTGCCGCCTGAAGATAGGCCTCCTTGGCGCGCTGGACGTAGGCGACTGATTCACACTCGACCTGAAACTCTTCGGTCTGATAGCGCCGCGCCGCTTCCAGGCGTCGGGAATGCGAGGCCAGGAACATCCCGAAACTGTCCACACCCGGAAGCCAGCGCCCGGCAAAAGGCCCCTCTCCTTTGCCAAAGTCCTTGCCGAAGGCGTCGATGATGTTCGTCACGGCCTGATTGTTCGATGACGCGGCCACGATAACCGGCGGTTCCTCGCCGCGAAGTGCGGCGCGCACCCAAAGGCCCGCGACGGCCGAAAGGAGCATGGTGGTCTTCCCGGTCCCCGGCGGGCCGTTCACGGCAATCACCTCGCCCGGCGTCGAGGCATCCAGCCAAGCCAGAACCTGCCGTTGGTGTTCAGCCAATGGGAAGTCCGAGTTGGAATGGCCAAGCCGCCGAGAAAACTCCTGTTCAATTCGATGGTCCGGTTTCGCGGCAGCTTGCTTGGGCTGCGCAACTTGTTTCAGCAGCGGCGTCACGGGGGACTCGGTCAGAAGCTTGTCATAAAGATCGAGAATACCCCGCACAGTCGCATTCGCATCCTCGGCCAGTTCAAGAAAGCCTGACCCGATTGTCTGGTAATCCGCATCACCGCGGGGCCAACCCTGCGAAACGGCATCAACCATCATGCGACAATGAACAAGGTACTCCTGCCAGGTGCCTTCGCCCGACATCTCCGGCAGTGGGGTTTCGGTAAGGAAAGCGTCCAGCGTGTCAACTGTTCCGATGGCAAACTCGCCGAAGGGCAATGGCGTCAGTAGATCCCTTGCCAGGGCATTCCGTGTGGGGGTGATCCGCCCTTCCCGATCGACCGTCGCCTCGGTCACCACCGGCGCTACAAGTTCAGGTAGACCGCCAGCGCGAGTCGCCCCGTGCGACGACTTTCGCGCCATCACCAAAGGCCAGAGACGAATGCCGATGGTGTTGGCTGATGCCTGACCGCGAAAGACCCGCTCGATGGCATCGTCCGTCAATACACCGGACTTCACGGTGTCGCCCGGCACATCGACAAACCGCTTGCGATCTGCTTGCGTGAATTTGCCTTCACCCAGCGCTCCATCGGCAAGCGAAGTTCGCCAGTAGCGGAGTAGATTGTCCGAACTCAATGCCATCAACAGCGCGCCACTTCCCTTGTTCGTCTCATCTGATAGCCCACCTGATCCTATAAGTCATGGCTGTTGTTACAAAATTCGCTGCCTCCACAATTGTTAACAGGCGAAAACGCTACAGCGAAAGGCTGCTTTCGAAGGACGTTGCGAGTTCAATGCCACAACCTCACAGTCGGCTCCCCGCCCTGTGCGCAGACGAGCACCAGACACGCCCGACCCCTATTTCCAACCAGCTACCGCTCATTCAGCGAGCCTCTCCATAATTGTCGCGAGACGGGCCAGCACCCGGTCGGTGACCGGCCGGATCACATGGCTAAGTTCTGTTCCTGCATATTCAGCTTGTAGATACTGTCGGTCCTTAAGCGCCGCGCCTTGCGGCCCTGTGCACCCGTCACCCGAAGCGGCGACCGGACTCGGTGAACGCGTATTTGTTGGCGATGATGGCCTCATCAACCACCTCATCCGAGGTCAGATAGTCGCATTCGCGCTCAAGCTTGCGATAGAGCCAGCGGGCGAGATCGCGCAGCAATTCGGTGACCGCTTCTTCGGCATCGGTGGTCATGTCCTGATACGATGGACTGTCGCGCGGGACCGAGATCTCCATGCAATATACATGATAATAGGGGCCGCGATGGCAGACTTCGGCGCGAAGCTGGCAGAAGTTGCGCCGCTGGACCGCCTGCAAGTCGTCGTCGATGCGGTGCAGTTCCGTGCGGGACCGGGACTGATGGACGAAACGGGGTGACGATCAGGCCGCGTGCGGCATACGGAACAGTTCGGCGATTGTCTCGCGCCAAAAAGGATCGACCAGCCGGACCTCCAGAACAGCAGCGCGAAAACGCAGGGCGCGGGCCTCGGCAGTATCCGGGGTCCGAAAGGCCAGACCGCGCAACCGGCTGGCCTCGGCCACGGCCCGGCGGGCTTCGGCACCTGAGGCGACCGGCTGTTGCCAGTGGATGATGTCAGCACGGATTTCGCCCGCGAGAACCAGACCGCGCATGCGATCCTCGATGGTCATGATGCGCGGATGGAAGCGCAGCGACATGTCGAGGTCAGCGCAGATGTCCCGCGACAGGCGCCCGAAGTGTCGGACCGGATCTGCAATCACTCTCGGGTGTTCGGGCACTTCCCGAATCCCGAGGGCGGCACGCGCGCCTAAGCCGACCCTTTAGGAGTTGATTGAAAATGAGACGGATCGGACCAGGGTTTGCGAATGGAAGCGGGCGGTGCTTTGCCTCTGACAAGTGACGGTTACCCGCCGCGAGATGCCTCGCCATGCCAGCCTTATCGCTATGCTGGCATCAGGATCGTGTTCAGATCAGGCCGGGGATGAACCCTGCTATCCCGACATGATGCGCGGCAACAGGGTGAAGCTGGGCTGGCACCTGGCCCCTACGACCAGAGCCGGGCCAGTGCTATGACGGCCGCTGCATCGCCATCCGCGCCCTGGTCACCTCGTCCCGGATCACGCAGCCTTCGGCGTGGTCATTGATCAGACCCATTGCCTGCATGAAAGCATAGACGGTGGTCGGGCCAACAAATTTCCAGCCGCGTTTGCGCAACTCTTTCGACAAGGCCACGGACGCGGGGGATGTTGAACGGGTCTGGGGTGAAGCATCGTCATCTTCCGGCTCAAACCGCCAGAGGAACGCAGCGAGCGACCCCTCGGCCTCGACGATCTCGCAGGCGCGGCGGGCATTGTTGATGGCGGCCTCGATCTTGCCGCGATGCCGGACGATACCGCTGTCGGCAAGCAACCGCGCGACATCAGCCTCATCAAACTGCGCCAGCTTGTGGAAATCGAACCCGGCGAAAGCCGCGCGGAAGTTCTCGCGCTTTGCAAGGATGGTGCGCCAGCTCAGCCCGGATTGAAAGCTTTCCAGCGAGAGTTTCTCGAACAGCCGCGTGTCATCTGTGACAGGGAACCCCCATTCCCGGTCATGATAATCGAAAAACTCTGGCGCGGCAGCGCACCAGCGGCAGCGCGGGCGCCCGTCGGGGCCGGGAATTGTCGCACTCATGCCGTCGCCCCCAGGAAATCAAGCGCGGGAATGGTGCGTTTCATATCGATCTCATGGGTTTCGGCGGTGACGATGCCTTGCGCGACAAAGGGATCAGCCGCGATGCGCGCCTCATGGGCTTCCCGGCTTTCGCCATGGGCAAGGACAGCGCCGCCTGCGGCGGGTGTGAGAGAGCCCACACACAGGAACACGCCATCGGCAAATCCCTTGGCAATCCAGTCGTTATGGGCGGCCATGAACTCAGGCGCGGCGGCACGGTTTGCCGCAAATTTCAGGAAGGTGACAAACATTGACGCTCCTTGCTTATGGGGAAGGGGAAAGCTCGGGCAGGTTGGCCAGCCAGTGCTCTATCCCGGCCACCTCGCGGTGAATGAACGGCTCGTCGCGCAGGGCTGAGGCCATGACGGCGACGCCCTGCGACCACGACAAAAGGTGTAGCGCTAAGGGCTCGGCACGGTCCGCCGCACCCAGTTCGCGGAACTGTCCGGTCAGCCAGTCGCGGAACAGACCGAGGATATCGGCCGCCCTGCCCTTTGCTGCGTGATCGAGTTTGGCGAGTTCGGAACACAGGGTGCCGACCGGACAGCCAAAGGCCATGATCTTCGCGCGATTGGCGATCAGCATCCGGATGAACAACACAATGCGTTGGCGGGGGTCATCGCCCTGATCCTGCCAAGCGTCGAGCATATCCCGCGTGCGCGCGATCCGGCGCGTGATGACGGCATCCAGAATATCATCCTTGGTCTTGAAATGATGATAGAAATTCCCGCGCGAGATGCCGACGGCCATTGCGATATCGGCAAAGGATGTGGCGTCAACCCCACCTTCATAGAAGAGGGTATCGGCCTTTTCGACAATAAGGGTCCGGGTGGAGGCGGTCATTACAGCTTATCCAGTTTGGTCAAGAAGAAATAGGACAAACGTCCTAATAAGTCAACGGGAAGCCAACTCAGCATCGCCGCCCAAAGAAAAAGCCCGGCCACAGGGGCCGGGCGCGTTGCGGAAATGAAATGTCGGGACGGGGCGACCAAAGCCACCCCGCCAGAGGATCATCCAGCAGCGGCCATGTGCTGCAACCCTTCTTCGTCGTCGGCCTGAACGCTTTCCTCGCCATCGCCCGTTAGGAAATCGGGCAGTTCGTCGGATTCGTCCTCGATGGCCGACACGGCCAAGGCTTCGCCGCCACCATCGAGCATGCGCAGCAGCTCGGGCAGCCAACAGGCGCTCGGCCTCTTTGGCCATGTCACCCTTCTTCAGATGCCCGATCAGTTCGGCGGCACGCTCGCCCGCGCCGTCGCGCACCCCCTCAAGGTTGCGCGGTTTGGTCACGCGGCCGAGGTAGTTGCCAACGGTCGGTTTCCAACCCACCGCAACCATGTCGAGGCCGGTCGCCCGCGCCAGACGGTCGGCCTGAGACAGACGTGCCTCCAGCCCGTGCTGGCTGATACCCCCACCGCTATAGGGATTGGGCTTTTCGTAAAGCGCGTTGATGACGAAGCTGATGCAATGGGTCAGCAGGTCCATGCGGCTGGCGCGTATCGACATCAATTGCCATGCAGTTTGTTCTTGACGCTTTGGATCAAGCAATGTGGCAAGGAGGGACGCCTGATGGCAATGCTTCAATTCATCACTCGGCGTCCGTGGATCGCAATATCTGTCAACCAGGTATACTGATCGCCTTGTCGAAGCTGGCATTGATCCATCGGTTGGGTCCTACGACAACGCGCTGGCTGAGTGCGTCATCGGGTTGCTCAAGACAGAGGTCATCAACCAGATCGATCCTTGGAAATCGTTGCCGGACGTCAAATGGGAAACCCTCAAACGGGTCGATTGGCATAACAACCGTCGACGTCTTGGCCCAATCGGCTACATCCCGCCCGCAAAAGCTGAAGGGGCATGTCTTATGCAAACCTGAACACACTCGATAAAGTCGCTTAACTGTTGAAAAAATCACCCACCGGTAAACCCGCATCAGTTCACTTGAAGTTCCATTCTCGCATCCTTCGGCGACGCTGACATGGCGGTTGCACGCAATTTGCCGTTCCCTTGGGCAATAAGGTAGTGCCATACTCGGGCAAACTGTGTCGCGGAACGGGGAACGTCGGAATGGATATCGAGGATCTGGATACATTCGTCGCCGTAGCCGATGCGGGGGGTATATCGGCCGCAGCGCGCAGGCTTGGCGTCTCGAAGTCCATCGTCAGCCGGCGGCTCTTCCGGATCGAGGCGGAACTCGGCACACAGCTTCTTGCACGGACGACCCGCGGCGCCGCACTTACGGAGGCGGGATCGACGTTCAGGGACCACGCGGCGCGCGCCAGCGCCGAGATCGACACGGCGAGGGAGGCAATCCTTCCGACCGGCGGGCTGCGTGGCCGACTGAGGGTCGCCATGCCGCTTTCCATCGGCCCGACGCACTTCGCCCCCGCACTTGCAGAAATGGCGCATCGCCACCCGAACCTTCACATCCAGAGCGCCTACAGTGATCGTTTCGTCGATCTCATCGCAGAGGGTTTCGACTGCGCGCTTCGGGTCGGATATCTTCAGGATTCCAACCTGATCGCGAAGCGCATCGTCACGATCCATGGAACGCTTGTCGCAAGTCCGGCCTATATCAGGACGCACGGCTCGCCTCGGACGCCAGACGAGATTGCCGCCCATGAGGCGCTTATGCAGGGAACTGAGTCCTGGCAATTCCTGGACGGCGACAAGATCGTGACAGTTCAGCCGCAGGGCAGGTTCAAGGCCGACAACGCTGTGGCACTTGCTGCCGCCTCGGCAGCGGGGCTTGGCATCGCCTGGCTTCCTGATTGCATTACGCATGACTATATCGGGTCAGGCGCCCTCGTCCCGATCATGACGCGCTATCCCCCACCACCGGCAGGCGCCTTTGTCCTCAGACCACCGGGTCTGCATCCCGCACGAAAGATCCGGGTTCTGATTGACACGCTGGTTGACCATTGCGCGCGCAACCCGGCCATCTGGGGCGGCGACCGCCAGGACCGGAAGGGCACAAAGCCCTGATCTGCAAATAATTCGGCGGCGGCTTGTGGCCGACCGTCAAAACGGCCGGCGCGTTCCGCTTTGCGCGACACAGCTTAATGCGTAACGTGGCTAGCCGCCGGGGTGTTGCATCGCCATACTGGGTGCGGAAGCGACAGCTCCGCCCAATCGCCCGGACGATCCGGATGCGTAGGGGTCAGGCCCTTGCATCGGCAGGCGCGACGCCGGTCGCGAGTATATGAGAGGATGACACGCATGAGTTGGAACCCCGCACTCGACCCCGGCTGCCCAGATTAGATTGGCGTCGACGCGATTGAGACACTCATCGTTCCACGGTCCCGCGATCTGGGCGGGTTCGAGGTCCGGCGCGCGCTGCCAGCGCCAAAGCGGCAGATGGTCGGCCCGTTCATCTTCTTCGATCAGGCCGGGCCAGCCGAATTGCTGACCGGACAGGGCGTCGATGTGCGGCCGCATCCGCATATCGGGCTGGGCACGGTGACCTATCTTTTTCGCGGCGACTTCCATCACCGCGACAGCACCGGCGCCGATCAGATCATCAGCCCCGGCGCGCTGAACTGGATGGTGGCCGGGCGCGGCGTGACCCATTCGGAACGCACCTCGGCCGCGGCCCGCAGCGGGCCGAACAGCCTGTTCGGGATCCAGACATGGCTGGCCCTGCCTGACACGCATGAAGATATGGCGCCCAGTTTCGAACATCACGGGCAGGAAGCGCTGCCGTTGATCGAGGATCACGGCGTGTCCGTCCGCCTGATCCTTGGCAGCGCCTATGGAAAGACCGCGCCCGCAACGATGCTGTCGGAAACCTTCTATGCCGACGTGACACTCGAACCCGGACGCCGCCTGCCGATGCCGGACGATCACGAAGACCGGGGCATCTACATCGTCGAAGGTTCCATCTCGGTCGCGGGGCAGGATTTTGAGGCGGGCCGGATGATGGTCTTCCGGCCGGGCGACAGGATCACCGTCGCTGCGGGCGACCGGGGCGCACGGATCATGATCCTTGGCGGCGCCACCTTTTCCGGCCCCCGCTACATATGGTGGAACTTCGTCGCCTCGTCGAAGGAGCGCATCGAACATGCAAAGGCCGAATGGCGTGCCGCGAAGTGGGGCAAGGGGCGTTTCGATCTGCCGGTCGATGACCGCGACGAACATATCCCCGCGCCGGATTGACCGGCGCCAATGACATGACTGGCGGGCGCGATGCGGGCGACCGGTGACCTGATGACCGGTCCCCGCAAGCGACAGATGCCGAATGGAGACGACATGCAATGAGCACCACTTGGCCCCAACTCGACTACCTTGAATGGCGCGAAACCTGTTCCGCCCTGCATCTGTATCTACAGATCGTCGGCAAATACAGGCTGGCGCATACGCCATGGCTCAACCATTCTTGGAACGCGACATTCTATGTCACGCCGACTGGCCTGGCATCCTCTCCCATCCCGGATGGTCCGGGCATCGAGATCGTATTTGATCTTCGCGATCACATTGTCGTCGGGACATGCGGCAACGGCCGCAGGGCGACATTCGCACTCGGGCCATCCACGGTCGCGGCGTTTCGCGCGAATTTCGTGCAGTTGATTACCGACCTCGGGGGCACGCCGACCTTCAACGACACACCAAACGAGGTGCCCAACCCCGTCCCGTTCAGCGAGGATCATCGCGACCGGCCCTACAACCGGGACGCCGTGCAGCGCTATCACCAGGCCCTAGTCGCGGTCGACCGGGTAATGGGCAGATTTCGGACCTCCTTTCTCGGCAAGTCCAGCCCGGTTCACCTGTTCTGGGGGGCAATGGATCTCGCTGTCACCCGGTTTTCCGGGCGGCGCGCGCCGCTTCACCCTGCCGGGATTCCAACCCTGCCGGATGACGTGGCGCAGGAAGCCTATGACCGCGAAGTGTCTTCGGCAGGGTTCTGGCCGGGCGGAAATGGATTAGATTTTCCCGCCTTCTATGCCTACGCCTATCCCGCGCCGGGCGGTTATCGGGGCGCGCAAGTGCAGCCCGATGCGGCGTTCTGGCATGATGGCCTGTCGGAATTCATACTGCCCTACGATGCCGTGCAGACCGCAGCCAATCCCGACGAGGCCCTGATGGCTTTTCTGGTCTCGACCTACGAGGCAGCCGCCGGTCTGGGACACTGGGACCGCGATCTTCTGGAATGCGCGCAGGGGCAGCCACGCCAGGTGCGACCCCACAGCGCGTTGCAGGAGAAGAACACCGCCACGACGATGGACGCCCCGGTCGAACGGGAAGATGGCGCATCGAAGGGGCGTTACCACGCAGTCATCGACGGCAACGTGGCCGAAATGACCTATAGCCGTGCCGGTGACGGGCTGATCATCATCGATCACACCGAAGTTCCTGCGGCCTTGCGTGGCCGCAAGGTCGGAGAGATGCTGGTGCGACAGGCGGTCGAGGATGCGCGGCGTGACAAGGTAGCGATCGTCCCGCTCTGCCCGTTCGCAAAGGCCCAGTTCGACCGCCATCCGGACTGGCAGGACGTGTTGCGCCAGTCGCAAATTTGATGTTCGATGGACCGGACTTTACGGTGGGAAAGCCATTCGGGACGATGGGTAAATCCCTGTCACTGCCGCCGTTTCCGGAACCACGCCGCGCGGCAATGGAGGCGGAGCTGAAGCCACTGGAGTGAAAGACCCTTCGCCAGTCGCCGGTATATCCCGGCGGCTGGCATGACAGTTTAGCGCCGCAAGGCACCGCCGGGAATAGGCGTTTCAGTTCGAAAGGGGCGGGCCGATGGCCGTAGAAGGATTAGGGCCGACCATTGGCCCGGTGGTGGTGCTGATGGGGGCGGCGGTGATTGCAGTGCCCCTGTTCCGGCGCCTTGGGCTGGGCTCGGTGCTGGGGTATTTCGCCGCCGGGGCGTTGGTGGGCCCATCCGTGCTGGGGCTGTTCACCGACCCTGATACGATCCTGCATTTCGCCGAACTGGGCGTGGTGATGTTCCTGTTCATCATCGGGCTGGAATTGCGCCCGCAAAAGCTTTGGGCGCTGCGCGGGCAGATATTCGGGCTGGGACTGGCACAGGTAAGTCTTGCGATTGCCCTGCTGTCCTTGGCGGGCATGGTGGTCTTTTCGCTGCCACCTGTCACGGCCTTCATCGCCGGGGCTGGCTTTGTGCTGTCCTCGACTGCCGTGATCATGTCCACCTTGCAGGAACGAGGAGAGATTGCCGGCCTTGAAGGGCAAAAATCCGTCTCGATCCTGCTGTTTGAGGATCTGCTGATCGTGCCCTTGCTTGTGGTCGTGGCCTTCCTCTCGCCGGTTGGGCAAGGCGCGGGCGGGCTACCGGCGCTGGCGCTGGCGTTGTCCGGGCTGGTCGCGCTGCTTGTCGCAGGTCGGTGGCTTCTGGATCCGTTTTTTGCCCTTCTGGCCCGCACCCGTGCCCGCGAGGTGCTGAGTGCGGGTGCGCTGCTGGTCGTGCTGGGGGCGGCGCTGCTGATGGAGGCCGTGGGCCTGTCGATGGCGATGGGCGCGTTTCTGGCCGGTGTTTTACTCTCTGGCTCCAGCTATCGCCATCAGATTGAAAGCGATATCGAGCCGTTCAAGGGCCTGTTGATGGGCCTGTTCTTTCTGGCGGTCGGGATGTCGCTGAACCTGTCTGTCGTGGCGTTGGAATGGCCGCTGCTTCTGGCGCTGCTGGCCGTTTATGTGCTGGTCAAGGCGGCTGCTATCTACGCCACGGCGCGGGTCTTTGGCGGCACCAATCTGGCCGCATTGCGCCGCACGGCCATGTTTGCGCAAGGGGGCGAATTTGCCTTCGTCCTTTATACCGCTGCGGTGGCAGGCGGCGTGATCGATGCGCGCGAAAACGCGATCTTCTCGACAGTGGTGATCCTGTCCATGGCGATCACGCCACTGATCCTGATCGCCGCTGACCGGCTGTTGCGCGAGCAAGGCGCCACGCTCGACGGGGTCGAGGCGGCAGAGGGCTTGCGCGGGCAGGTTCTGGTGATCGGCTTCGGGCGTTTTGGCCAGATCGCGCTGCAAATGCTGCTGGCGCGCGGCGCGCAGGTCTCGGTGATCGAGAACAACCCCGACCGCATCCGCGAGGCTGCGCGCTTTGGCTTCAAGGTCTATTACGGCGACGGCACGCGACTGGATATCCTGCATGCGTCGGGCGCGGCAACTGCACAGGTGATCCTGATCTGTGTCGACGATCGCCGTGCCGTCAGCGCCATTGCAGACCTGATCCAGCACGAATTCCCGAATGCGGCGGTGCTGGCGCGCAGCTATGACCGCGGCCATTCGATGGAACTGATCCGCGCAGGCGTGAGTTTTGAGATACGCGAGACTGTTGAATCTGCCCTGCTGATGGGGGCCGAAGGGCTGCGCCGACTTGGATTGGACGAGGCTGCTGTGACCGAAGCACTGGAAGATACCCGCCGCCGTGATGCACAGCGCCTGACCGAACAGGTGCTGGGTGATATCATGTCCGGGCGCGACAAGATGCTGATCGCGCCAGTGCCGGAACCCCTGACGGCCGCCAAAGCCTTTTCGAAAGGAGATACATGATGACAAAAACAATCCTCGGCCTTAGCGGCAGCCTGCGGCGCGCGTCGTTCAATACAGGCTTGCTCCGCGCGGCAGCCGAAATGGTGCCGGATGGCACAAAGATCGAGATCGGGTCGATCCGCGACGTGCCGCTTTATGATGGGGATCTGGAAAAAGCCTCTGGGCTGCCGCCTGCTGTCGAAACGCTGCAAGCCCAACTTAATGCCGCAGATGGGGTGCTGCTGGTGACCCCCGAATACAATAACGGCATTCCCGGTGTGTTCAAGAATGCCATCGACTGGATGTCGCGCGGGCCGGGATTGCAGATGTGGGCAGGCAAGCCGGTTGCGGTGATCGGCGCATCGCCCGGCGGGTTCGGCACGATGATGTCGCAAGCCCACTGGCTGCCGGTACTGCGCACGCTCAAGGCCAATTTCTGGGCCGAGGGGCGGTTGATGGTGTCGCGGGCGGGCGATCTGTTCGATGGTGACGGAAACCTGACGGATACCGGCAGCCGTGAGCGATTGGCAGCTTTTATCGACGGGTTCACGAAAGTCATTTGAAAGGCTGCGAAAAGGCCCTGACTGCCGGGCGGGGATACGTTATCGCGCGCGCCTCAAACGGCCATTCGCTGATCGAGCCAAGCTTTCGCGACCTTCATATCCGTTACACCAAGGTCGTGGCCTGCGGGCAAGGTGCGCGCGCCGGCGGATATGGATGCCAGGGCCGCGCGCGAGGTGACGCCCTTCATCACTGGCGGCCTGCGCGTGGCAGAAGATTTCGCCAAAACGATGGCGCTGGCGGCGGATGCGGTGGCACTCAGCAATTCGGCCATGCGGGCGGTTGACGGTTTCGCGGTGCGTATGTGCAATTCTGACAATTGCCCTGTCGGCATCACCACCTGAAAACGCGAAGTGTCCGACCCGCGTGGCATTCGGTTTGCAAGCCTTGCTTGTCGCACATAGCCGCCATGGCATTCCGAACGCTGGTGGGGCGGCATGCGTCACCCCATCTTTGAGCGGAAAGGAAAATACCATGCTTGATACATATACCATTCGCCAAAATGAGATGCCTGAGGACATGTGGCACCTGTTGGCAGCATACCCGCGCGACAGCTGGGACGCGCATCCGGGCTTCAAGGAAAAAACCAGACACTGGCTCGGGGCGCATCAGATGTTCCGCCGCGTGGCAGAGCGCATTCGGCTGGATACTGAAGGGCTGATGAACAAAGATGTGGCGCTGGATGACTATGCTGACCGCCTGTCCTATTATGGGGGCAATCTGGTGGCCAACCTGCACGGCCATCACGGCTGGGAGGATCGCAGCTTTTTCCCCGAGCTCTCAGTTGCAGACCCACGGTTTGACGCTGGTCTGCAGGTGTTGGAACAGGATCACGCTGATCTGGACAAGGTGTTGGATGATTTCAACCGCACCGCCAACCGGCTGATCATTCTGTCCGGCATGGATGAGGCGCAAGCTTACGCCGAGGCGGGAAAGGTGCTTGCGAATGCGGCGACGATCGAGGCGTTTCTGAAACGCCACCTGAGCGACGAAGAAGAACTGGCGGTGCCGATTATCTTGCATCACCGGCTGAGAGGATAGTGGCATCTACATGACCACAGAAAGATCGACCCGGGAACGCCAAACCGAAGCCAAGACACGCCGCGCGCGGGGCGAATTCGTGCGCGGCGTCAGCGGGTTCCGCCATGCCATCGGCGATGCAGATTTCCCGCCAGAGCCGGGCCGGTATCAGCTGTTTCTGGCGTTCAATTGCCCTTGATGCCACCGCGTATCGCTGGCGCGGAATGTTCTGGGGCTGCAAGACAGCATCACGATGGATGTGGCCTTCCCGAACCATTATGGCCCGTCTGATGGTGACGGACGCACAGTAATCCGCTCATCCAAGCAGTTCATTTTCAACACCAGTGCACCGCAATCCCTTCGGTTAGGGAAGATAAGGCTCGGTGATCCAGAGATCGGGATGAAACTGTTTCATGGGTCATCTCCATTGATTGTCAGGTGGTTCATGCCTACAAGTTAAAGCGCACTTGAAGTCAACCGTAATGCAGAAGAAAGCGCCGATCCATGGAAACCACCCTTACCATCAATCAGATATCGCGGCGCAGCGGCGTCGCATCCTCGGCACTACGCTACTATGAGGAGCGCGGCCTTATCGTTTCCGAACGGGCCGGGTCGGGCCACAGGCGCTTCCCGCGCCATGTTTTGCGCCGCCTGGCCTTCATCACCTTTGCGCAAAAACTTGGCATGACGCTGGATGAAATAAAGCTGGACCTCGATAAACTGCCCACCGATCATGTGCCGACCGGCGATGACTGGACGGCACTGTCGAAGAAGTGGACAGACCGGGTGGATGAGCAGATTGCACAGCTTCAGCGCTTGCGCGATGGCTTGTCTGACTGCATCGGCTGCGGTTGCCTGTCCCTTAAAGTCTGCAAACTTCTCAATCCCGATGATGCGTTGGGACAGAAGGGTCCGGGGCCAAGAAGTTGGGTTGAAGACCATGAGAGTGATCCCGCGACATCTGCCTGACATGTCGGGACAGACAGGTTCAGTTGCGCGCCGTCACCATATCTGATTAGAAAAACACCGTGGGTGCCGCAAGATGCGCCCGCGTTCGGCAAGGAACACCATCAGCTGGCCTGAAGGTCGCGGTAGTTTACGACGATCTTCGACGACCCCACCAGAACCACTGCATATCCGGGGCGCTCCAGACTGCGGCTCATGTCGTCATCCGCCATGTTGAGATCGAACTGAACATGCAGGCTTTTGAGCGTGGCGAAGGGGTTTCCGGCCCACAGACCAGAGACATTCCGATGCACATGCCCGCAAAACAGGTGGGTGGGGCGACGTCTGCGCTTCAGGAGACCGGTCAATCGATCAGCGTTCAATAGTTTCAAACGATCAAGTGCCGGAACCCCGATGTCACAGGGGGGATGGTGCAGAAAGATCAGCAGTGGCTCCTCACCGGCGGCCTCGATCTGACCGGTGATCCACCGCTCTCGGGTGGGGCATAATTCGCCATGATGCTTGCCGTCAGCAGCCTGTGTGTCGAGGTAGAGCAGTTGTGTGCCATCGACGTTCTCGAAGCCTTGAACAAAGCCATCAATGCAGTTGTTTGCAGGGAATATTGATCTGAGCGCACCACGATCATCGTGGTTTCCAACCAAAAGGCGATACGGAAACGGCAGCCGCTCCAGTTCCGCACGCAAGATGGCGTAGGCCCCTGGATTGCGCAACTGGATAAGATCGCCGGTCACCACAAGGCGATCTGCGTCGCAATGAACCGCTGCAATTTCGTCAAGGCACAGGCGCAGGCGGGCCAATGGATCAACACCTTGCGGCCAGTCCTGACCCTGCTCGACAAGGTGCAGGTCCGTCAACCAGATCAGCTTCTTCACGACCGCCCTCCTTTTAGCTGATGCTCGGTCGCGATGGCAGACAGGTCATTGGCCGCGTCCCGCTGTGGGCCACCGGCGGCTTTGCGTTCAGAATAGCGGTCGGTCAGGGTGGCGGTGTGCGGGCGCGTCAGCACCGTGAAGCGGACCAGTTCTTCCACTACATCGACGATCCGATCATAATAAGCCGACGGTTTCATCCGCCCGTCCGCATCAAATTCCTGAAACGCCTTGGCGACGCTGGACTGGTTGGGAATGGTGACCATCCGCATCCAGCGGCCCAGCAGGCGCAGCGTGTTGACCGCGTTGAACGATTGTGACCCGCCCGAGACCTGCATGACAGCCAGCGTGCGCCCCTGTGTCGGGCGCATGCCGCCCATACTCAGCGGCAAATGGTCAATTTGAGTCTTCATGACCCCGGTGATCTGGCCATGGCGCTCGGGGCTGCACCAGATCTGACCTTCGGACCACATCGACAATTCGCGCAACTCATGAACGGCAGGGTGGTCGTCGCCGTTTACCTGATCGGGCAGCGGCAGGTCTGACGGGTCAAAAATACGGGGTTCAGCGCCGAAGTGATGCAACAGCCGTGCGGCCTCTTCGACAACAAGCCGCGAATAGGATTGCGCGCGTAAAGACCCGTAAAGCAGCAGAATACGGGGCGGGTGGGTTGGCGCGGTGGCAAGCGTGGTCGCGGGCCTGTCCTGCGCGAAGCGGGTATCAAGTGCGGGCAGGTAGTCAGGGTCGGTCAGGGTGCGAAGTCTCATGCGTGTTCTTTCGTTGACAAAGGGTTGATTGCGAGAAGGGCCGCCAATCCGGCAAGCCCTAACGCGATGGACAAAAGCAGCGCCCCTGCCCCGTAGCGTTCGATCAGCAGCGCAAACAGAAACGGCGCGCCAGCCTGGGCGAAACGGGCGGGCACCATCAGAACACCTTGCCGGAACCCGTAATTGGCGGGGCCAAAGATCGACAGCGGCAGCGTGCCTTTGGCAATCGTCAGAATGCCGTTTCCAGCGCCATGCAAAACAGTAAAGAGGATCGCGGCAGGCGCGCCGAACACTATGATCGCGACCGCACCAACCGGATGGGCCATGGCGGCCAACCGCGCCGACAGCAGCGGATTGAATCGTTGCAGCACGCCAAATTCCAGCAAGCGCCCGGCGACCTGTGCAGGCCCGACCAGCGCCGCCGCTGCAATTGCAGCCGTTGGCGTGGCACCTGCTTCCTGCAACAGCCGTGGCAGATGTGCGGCCATCGCGGTGCTGGTGAACCATGTCACGGCAAAAACCAGCGCCAGCAGGATCATCAGGAATGTCCGGGGGTCGGCAGGATCTGCGGGCGCGTCGCCGGATGGCACATTCACAACCTCGGGTATCGGCTGCGTGCCGCGTGGGATGAGAAAACGGTTGACCGGCAAGCCGATGAGCAGATGCGCCGCCGCCCAGAAGAAGCACACCATGCGCCAGCCGAATTCCGCATCCAGATAGGCCGAAACGGGCCAGCAGATGGTGCTGGCAAAACCCGCCAGCAGCGTGATGCCGGTGATCGCGCTACGCGCTTTGCGCCCGTAGATACCAGCGAGGGTGGAAAACGCTGCCTCATACAGGCCCATCGCCATGCCGGTGCCGATCAGCAGCCAGCTGGCAAACAGCATGCCCGCCCCCTGCGCCATGCCCAGCATGACCAACCCTGCCGCGAGCACCACGCTGGAGAACGCCAGCACATCACGCCCGCCGAACACATCAATCCTGCGCCCGACAAGCGGCCCGAGGCATGCAGCAATGATGAGCGCTGCGGAGAATGCGCCAAAAACCGTACCCGTTGAGACACCAATGTCGCGTGCCATTGGCACCGCCAGGATTGCGGGCAGGTAATAGGTTGACCCCCAGGCCAACGTTTGCGCGCTGCCAAGGGCGATAACGACGCCGGTCTGTGTGCCTTGTGCAGTCATCGGGTGCCCTTTCCGGCGCATACATTGACGCTCAACCCATCGAACATCAATGCATACGGGTAAAAAAATGTCACTCGGAACAGCATTCGGCTTTTCCCTGCGGCCGGGCAGACACATCTGCTGCCGCTTTGCTCGCGATAATGCAATCCGTTGCCTCCATCCAGGCATCAACGGCGGTCTGGAAAGCGTCGCGCCCTTTCGGGGTGATGGCATAAACCTTGCGCGCGCGCCCCTGAACGGTGTCGACATGCGATGTCAGGTATCCCCCCGCCTCGAATTCGTTCAGCATCGGATAAACTGTCCCCTCCGTCGGGCTGCAACAGCCATCGGTTGATCGTTCAACCGCCTGCACAACCTCATAGCCGTGCATCGCTTTCTTGTGGAGGACGCAGAGCACAAAGAACTTGGACAGCGACATCTTGATTGTGCCCTGCCAATAGGCCGGATCGGCGTAGTCGGGTGACTGGCGCGCAGGTCGCCGGGTTGATGTGCGGGGTGGTGTCATGGGGGTGAAGTTATACCTTGATGATCAAGGTGTCAAGCGGGTGCCGGACGTTCCTGTTGCGTTTCATCGCCCGGAAAACACACGATCATGCGCAGATGCTGATGTTCATTGACAGTCATCATTTCATGACTGAAACGAGTCACCGCTTTGCCATCCGTGAACTGGCTGATCCCCCGGATATAGTTGCCCCGCGCTGGCTGATCCCACCAGCGCCTGAAATCCGCAGACAGCTTCTTCAGGTCATCAACCAGCGCCAGCAGGGCCGGATTGTCGGGCAGCACTGCCAGATCGCACCGGAAACTTGCAATCAGGCGCGGGCCATCGTCGTAAAAGGACGGGTGATGGCGGCGAAACTCTGGATCGGCAAACACCATCCTGAGAAAGTTGCGGTTAACACGCTCGCGCGCTGCAAACCCGAACAGGCGATCCGCCGCCGCGTTCCACGCCACGACATCCCAGCCAAGACTGATGACATAGGCAGGCATCATATCCAGCGCATCCATGATCTGCTGAATATGGGGGGTCACCGCTGGCCAGTCGTAGATATCGGCTGGCGGGGGCCGCCGGTGCGCAAGCAAAAACAGATGGCAGCACTCGGCATCGCCAAGTTTCAGCGCGCGGGAAATGTTAAGCAAAAAAGCCTCGGACACGCCGATATCGCGGCCCTGTTCAAACCATGTGTACCATGTCAGCCCAACCCCTGCGAGGGCCGCCACCTCCTCACGCCGCAGGCCCGGTGTGCGGCGGCGGCCGGTTTCGGGCAGGCCGACATCGGCGGGCGAAAGGCGTTCGCGCTGCTGGCGCAGGAAGTCTGACAGTTCTGCACGGGTGCGGTCAAGGGATCGGGTGGTCATGGCTATTGCTTTCAACAACAGGATAAAAAGTTCCATTGTAACAGGATTAATTTCACACATGTCTGGCCCCTGATCAAGGAGGCACGCATGACCATTGACGCAACTTTTCACCCGCGCAGCCCGCGTGACGCAGCCAGCATCAGAACGTGGCTGGGGCTGGCCGTGCTGGCGCTGCCCACCGCCTTGCTGGGGCTGGATGTGACATTACTGTATCTTGCACTTCCCGCGCTGGCGGCAGATCTGAGGCCCACCAGCACGCAGGCGCTGTGGATCATGGATGCCTATGGCTTCATGATCGCGGGGTTTCTGATCACCATGGGTTCGCTGGGGGATCGCATCGGTCGGCGCAAATTGCTGATGATCGGGGCGGTGGCCTTTGCTGCCGCCTCGGTTCTGGCGGCATTTTCCACCAGCGCCGAAATGCTGATCCTTGCGCGGGCGGCACTTGGCGTGGCGGGCGCGACGCTGATGCCCAGCACGCTGGCGCTGATCAGCAATATGTTCCATGTCCCCGCGCAACGCGCTTTGGCAATCGGGGTCTGGGCCACAATGTTTGCGCTGGGAATGGCGGCAGGCCCGCTGGTCGGCGGGCTGTTGCTGGAGCAGTTCTGGTGGGGGTCCGCCTTTCTGGTGGCATTGCCCGTTGTGGCGGTCCTGCTGGTCACCGGGCCGGTCCTGCTGCCCGAATATCGCGACCCGTCAGGCGGCAGGCTGGACCTGACCAGCGCGGTCCTTTCACTGCTGGCGATCCTTCCGGGGATCTATGCGCTGAAGGAGGTGGCCAAATATGGCATCGATCTTCCGTCAGCACTGGCCTTCGCGGCAAGTGCGGTGCTGGCGGTCGTGTTCGTGCGCCGCCAGCTGGCCTTGCGACACCCGTTGCTGGATGTCCGGCTGTTTTCGAACCGGGCTTTCACGGTGGCGCTGATCATATTGCTGTTCGGTCTGGTCAGTGTCGGCGGCACCATGCTGCTGGTCACGCAGTATCTGCAACTGGTCGCGGGGTTTTCGCCGCTGGTTGCCGGAATGTGGATGGGGCCACCGGCGCTGATGATGTTCATCGCGGGCATCGCAGCGCCCCTGATGGCGCGACAGGTGCGGTCGGGTATTGTCATCGGGGGTGCCCTTGCCCTGTCAGCCCTTGGCTATCTGCTGCTGAGCACTATTGCGCCGACAAGTGGCATTGCGCCCTTGATCGTCGGGTTCTCGCTTGCCTATCTTGGGCTGGGGACCATCGCCGCGCTGGGAACGGACCTTGTGGTCGGCACCGCGCCACCGGCCAAGGCGGGTTCTGCATCGGCCATGTCAGAGATGGTGCAGGAACTGGGGGTCGCGCTTGGTGTGGCAATTCTCGGCAGCCTGACAACCTTCATCTACCGCCGCGAGATTTTCGATGTGCTGCCATCTGGTCTGCGTGGGGCTGATGCAGATGCGGCGGCAGACAGCCTTGCCCAAGCTTACGCAGCTCAGGATACGCTGCCGGACGGGCTGTTCGTGGCAGCGCAAAACGCCTTTGTCGCGGGGTTGAACGGGGCCGCGATGGTGGCAGCACTCATCGCGACCGCGCTTTCGATCCTGTCGGTTCTGGCCCTGCGGCATGTTACGGTCGCCCGGACACAGGAAGATTAGCGTGCGCCCCCCCATGCCTTCAGATACCACACGGCGCTGCACGTTGTCAGTATGTCACGCGCGCCCCCCCGCGGATGGTCTTTGGCAGAGGGTGAAATGCCCTGACTGCCGCATTCCCGAACTGCGCCGACGGCGTCCGAAACGGAAACCCCAAGCCGGTAACCTTATGCCACCATCCGCGAGCCGCGCATCAATTTCGTGCAATGGCCCTGCAAAGCATTGCCAACGCAGAACGGATCAGGGGTGCAATCTCCGGATTGCGCGCCAGTTCCTGTGCGTCCATCCCCGTGCCGGCCACAGGAACAGCAATGGATGCGTCTTCGACATAATCGCCCAAAAGACGAAGGGTCGCAGAAAGATGCTCCTGTGCAGATTGCGATCGGGGGGACGCATTTATCAGCGCGACCGGCTTACCCTCAAGGCCGCTATTCCCAACTGTCCAATCGACGGCATTCTTCATCACACCAGCCACCCCGTGTGCATACTCGGGACTGCATATAACCAGACCATCGGCCAGACTTAGACGCGCAAGGAAATGTGCGACGGGGGCCGGATGTGGCTCTTTATCGATATCCGGATTGAAATGCGGTAATTTTCCAATCCCATCATACACATCAATGTTCACGTTTTCCGGCGCCAGATACGGCAGAGAGTCGATCAGGGACTTATTGGATGAATTTTCACGCAAACTTCCTGACACTGCCATTATTCTCATAAATTGTCTCCTTTAGGGTCGGAACCACCGCCTGAAATATATGTCCCCGCCGCCCGCACACGCTTCTCGATGAACGCCTGCTCTGGGACGACACGGGGCGGGAATCGTGGCAGGAACGCAGGCGGCATGCCAGTCACGATGCAAGATCAATAGCATCCGCCGACGCTTCGGCAGGACCGGCGCTGTCCGGTGCCTGTTCGCCTGCCGTGCGGATGGTCTTTGGCAGATAGCGCAATGCCATCAGCGCCACGCCCGCAGAAACGATGGCGGCACCCAGCGCGGAAATTTGCAACCCAGACGTAAAGGCATCCCGCGCGGCCTGTAGAATTGCGGTGCCTGCGCCCGCCTCTGCTTGTGCAGCGACTGCGATAGCCGCGCCGAGGGTTTCAGACGCGCGGTCCGTCAGCGCCGCAGGGATGTCTGCACCAACGCCGCTGGCAAAGCCGGTTTTATAGATCGCGGTTGCAAGGCTGCCGAACAGCGCAATGCCAAGCGCCATTCCAAGCTCTGTGCCGGTTTCCGAAATGGCCGAGGCCGCCCCCGCCTGCTTTGCCGGGGCCGAACTGATGATCAGGTCGGTGCCAAGAATGCCCACTGGTGTCATCCCGATGCTCAGCAAAGTCATGCCCCCCACGACCATGGCCAACCCGTTGAACTGGCCAAGCATCGCAAACAGAAAAAGGCTGACCGCGCCGGTCGCAAGCCCCGCCGCAATCAGGCGATTGGGGGCAATCCGCTGCGAAAGCGCGGGCACCGCAAAGGCAACCAGCGGCCCCGCAAGGCTTGAAGGCAGCAGCCACAGTCCCGCTTCAAGCGGCGAAAGGCCCAGAACGCCTTGCAGATACTGATAGATCAGAAACATCGCGCCCGAAATCGCAAAGACCGCAAGCGAAAGTGACGCCAGCGAGGCAGTGAAACCTGTGTTGCGGAACAGCTTGAGATCAAGCAACGGGTCTTCAAGCCGGATCTGCCTGCGCACAAACAGCGTGCCGATCGCCAGCCCTGTCAGGGCCGCTGCGCCGATTTGCCAGATGCTGCCGTATTTGGCCGCTTCCTTAAGGGCGAAGACCAGAAGCAGAATGGCCGCAAGGGCCATAACGACCGAGGGCGGATCAAGCCGCGACTTCTCGTCATTGCGGAATTCCGGAAGCAGAACCGGCCCGGCAATCAGAAGCAGAAGCATGACCGGGACAGCAAGCAGAAACACCGATCCCCACCAGAACCAGACCAGCATGACTCCGCCCACCAGCGGGCCGATGATCGCGCCGATCATGAAACTGGTCATCCAGACGGTGACTGCGGTGGTCCGCTGCGCCGGATCGTCAAACATGTTGCGAATAAGCGAAAGGGTCGACGGCATCAGGGTTGCCCCCGCAACACCCAAAAGGGCGCGCGCGGCAATCAGCATTTCCGTGGTCGGCGCAAACGCCGCGAGCACCGAGGCAAAGCCGAAGGCCGCAGCGCCGATCATCAAAAGCTTCCGCCGCCCGATCCAGTCGCCGATATTGCCCATGATGATCAGAAATCCGGCAATCATGAAGCCATAGATATCAACAATCCACAGAAGTTGAGAGCTCGAAGGCTCCAGCGCCGCACTCAGGCTTGGCACGGCCAGATGCAGGACCGTCATATCCATGGCAAGCAACAGGGTCGGCAACGCGAGAACGCCAAGCCCGATCCATTCGCGTTTTGTGGCCCGCCGTGGCAAAGCGCGTGGTGTGGGGTTGATGGTTTCGTGGCCAGTCATTTCTGATTCCTTTCGGCGATGTGCCACGGCTGTATAAAAGTTCAAGTCCACTTGAACTCAAGCAGAAAAATGCAACGTCTGATTGCCACCGCTACAGGGTCGGCCACAGCATCGCTGCCGGGATTCCGCGCTGCATTCCCCAGAATAGTTCTGAAGGTGCATGTCTCAAATCTGGTCCAGAACCTGACCTATCGAGGGGCCGATATAGCCTTGCGCCACGCCAGTTCACCAGCGGAAGGGCTGGTCGGCCGCAAGCTGGGCACCATCCGGCAGGCGATCTTCGTGCATCATTCGCTTGCCGAACACCGGCTGGACACGCTGCCCGCAATCGGCCCCGGTGATGACCTGCCCTACCCCGCCCTGCACGCGGCAATGCGCAGCACCGGGTTACTGCCGAACTGCACCGTCCGCCTGAACTCCATCCTGTCGATGCACCATGCGGTCCGCCATCTGGGCGGCGCAGGGATTTTGCCGGTCTATCTGGGCGGCAGTGATCCGAACCTGTTTCAATGCAGCGAACCAATCGCGGCACTTGATACCGATCTTTGGCTTCTTACAGACGCCGCTTTGCGCAGGACCGCGCGGGTCTGCGCCGTTCTGGACTATTTCGGCACTTGCAGCGCGTTGCGCGCCAAACTGGCGTAGTTCACCCCCAAAAGCCGCATTACGCCGCGGATTCCCTGCGCAGCAATATGATTGTCCCCGCCGGGTCAGATGTCCAATGTCCGGTGACACCATTCAGCGGCTCCAATTCGTCACGCTGCGGGCTGCCGAGGGCGGCAAGGGCGGCGGTGGGTGCGTCGTCAAACAGTTCGATCCAGACATCGGTCTGGCTCTGATGCGGCACCTTGTCGATCCACAGGGTCATCGCGCCAAATTCAAAGCCGGTGCTTTCATCAAGCTCGCGCGCCACCTTCAGGCCGACTTGGTCGCGGTAGAAGGCAACCGTGTCATCCCACCTGTGCAGGGGCACTTTGATGGCGATATTCTTTCCCGGTTTCATTGTGGTTCTCCTTGATAAAGGCGGGTTACTTGTAGAAGCCGTCGCGCAGGTTGATGCCATGCTCCAGCCACGCTTTCATCGCGCAAAGCATGCCTGTCCAACCTTCGCAGTTGCCAAAGCACGACCGCAGCCCGACGTCAGTTTCTGGCCAGCCATACTCGCTGATCCGCACCAGGGTCCGGCCATCGTCAAGCGCCTGAAAACTCATGGTGACGGTGGTCCATGTGTCCAGATCACCATCAGCTTCCCATTGCAGGACGATCCGTTCATTCGCGACCACCTCTTGCACCAGCACCGGAAAGGCACCCGGAAAATCGTGGAAATCCCATGTCACTTCCGCCCCGCTCACCAGCCGCCCCTTGGCGCCGCCGGTGGTGAAATACTGGGACAGCGTGTCGGGGTTCACCACGGCCTCGAACACCTGCTCAACCGGCTTGGCGATGCGCCCCGCGACAGTGAATTTCAGTTCCATTGTACGAATCCCTCTTGCTTTTTCGCAATTATGTTATAAATTTATAACATGTCAACCGAAGATACATATGATCTGCTTTTCAAAGCCCTTGGCCACCGCGCCCGCAGGCAGATGCTGGACCTGCTGAAAGACGCGCCACAGACCACGGGCGCACTATGCGATGCGCTGCCAGAGATTGACCGCTGCACTGTCATGCAACACCTTAGGGTTCTGGAAAAGGCGGGGTTGGTTGTGGTGGAACGGCGCGGACGCGAACGCTGGAACCACCTTGATGCACTGCCCATCCACGACATCCAGCAGCGCTGGATCGGGCCTTATGCGGCGCATGCGGTTTCCATGATGGCGCAGATCAGGCACGCTGTGGACGATGAAACAGGTTCAGCGACGACAGCCCGCACCAAGGACGACGACCCCGCGAAGCCATAATTCCCCCTGCCCCGTACACCCTGAAGTTGCGTCAGGGCGTGGCCCTTATGCGTTGTGCAAAGCAAGGGTCACCATCATTTCCAGCTTATACTTGTATATGCAAGTATTATGGATTACACAGAGTCCAAAGACGATTCCGCAACGGGCGGCATGCGCCAGCACGGCACGGACAACCGGAAACACATGCCCAACCGCGACAAACCGGAGAGGATGATCATGACCACACCCCTGATCGTATCGCGCGAAGAATGGCTTGAGGCCCGCAAGCGCCATCTGGAGCACGAAAAGGAAATGACCCGCATGCGTGACCGGCTCGCGCAAGAGCGCAGGGCGCTGCCGTGGGTCAGAGTCGAAAAACCCTATGTCTTTGACACGCCAGAGGGTGAGCGCAGCCTGTCAGACCTTTTCGATGGCCGCAGCCAGCTTATCATCCACCACTTCATGTTCCATCCCGACTGGGACGCGGGCTGCAAAAGCTGCTCGTTCGATGCGGACCACGCCGAAGGGGCGCTGGTGCATCTGGAAAACCACGACGTGTCATATGTGCGCGTCTGCCGCGCGCCGCTTGCAAAGATCATGGCCTACAAAAAGCGCATGGGCTGGCGGGCCAGATGGGTGTCGTCTTTCGGGTCGGATTTTAACTACGATTACCACGTTTCTTTCACGCCGGAAGACCTGGCCACAGGCGCGGTATTCTACAATTACCGGCAGGAGGAGGGGTATGACGAATTGCCCGGTTTGAGCGTCTTTTTCAAGGCTGAGGACGGCACCGTCTATCACACCTATTCAAGCTATGCGCGCGGCAATGAAGAAGTCATGGGGGCTTACATGTATCTCGACATCACCCCGAAAGGCCGCAACGAGAGCAAGATCATGGACTGGATTCGCCGCCATGATGAATACCCGACGGCACAGTGACCGCAATCGACTCTTTACCAAAACTGGAACCACGATGACCGACCTTGTGACAATCAGCCTGCCGGTCGCCGACCGCCGCAGATCGCATGATTTCTATCGCCACGCGCTTGACCTGCAAACCGTCGGCGACCTTCTGGAAGACGACCTGCCCGAGCCGCTTCAGTTCTGCGTCAATCAGGGCCTGCGCCTGATGCTTGTTCCCGACGATGGCTTCGGCTTCGTGATAGCCCCCAGAAAACCTGCCCTTGGGGGGCCGGTTGAATGCCTGCTGTCGATCAGTGTGCAGACGCAAGCCGATGTCCGCGCCCTCAGGGATAAATGGGTTGCGGCGGGGGGCAGCATTCTCAGCGAACCGTCGCAGAAGCCCTGGGGCTTCAACGGCGTATTTGCCGATCCCGATGATCACCTGTGGATGATCCTTGCCGCCCCCTGACGGCACAAACGGCACTGCGTTACTGTCCGGCCTTCAGGGATTGCGTTTGTTCCGGCCCGCGGCTGGCCAGCAGGGCGGGAAGTTTTTTCCGGATAAGGGATTTCCAGCCGGTGCCAAGAACAAGGCGCGGCACGATGGCCGAAAGCCCTTTGAAGCCTGAATGCGTGAGGCGCAGATGTGTGGCAATGCCTGCATCCTCCAGCTCGAAACTTACAAGCGTATCGATACCGCCGCCGGTCCATGTCAGCACCAGCCGCGAAGGCGCTTCCAGAACTTTCACCGTGCTCTGCACAATCCCGTCGAAGCCCGGCGCGGGTTTGGTGCGGAAGGTGAATGAATGCCCCACTTCGGGGCGGAAATCATTGGGCATCAACCATGCGGCCAATTGGTCTGAATCGATCAGCGCCGCCCACACCATGTCACGCGGGAAAGGCAGCGTCTGTTCAATGACGATGTCACGCATGGACTCCTCCTAATTCTTGCGTCTGGCAAGATGCGCGTTCAGCGCACCCAGTTTGTCGTTCCAGAAGATTTCGTATTTGGAAAGCCAGTCGGCGATAATCTGAAGCTCTGGCGCGTTGACCTGATAGTAGCGGTTCCGCCCTGCCCTGCGTTCGCTCACCAGCCCGGCCTGTTTAAGAACCTGCAAATGCTGCGACACAGCGGGCTGGCTGATCCCCAGCATCTGCGTCAGCGCCCCGACCGAGCATTCTTCGCTCAGCATGGCGTCCAGCATCTTGCGCCGCCCCGGATCGGCGACGGCGCGAAAAGGATCCTGAGAGGCGGCGATACGGCCCATGACATTCCCATCAGTGATTGCTTATGGATAACACATAGGCAATCACTGATATATAGTCAACCCTTCAGACAAATGCCCCTGCTAGATCGGCGAGACACCGAACAAAAACGCATGCAGTCCACCGATGAAGATCATATAGAGGGCAAGACCGCCGATAATGGCGATGGCGTCATTGCGGCCCCAAGGGGTTCTGGCCACAGCCACACCGCCTTCGCGCCGAAGCAGCGATTGCCGGTCCACAAAGGCCCAGACCAGAAAGCTTCCGAACAGCAACAGATGGGCCAGCGTTCCATTCGCCATCAGGTGCGCCACAGCCCAAAGCATCGTGGCGACAAGCATCGGATGGCTGACAATCTGCGCGATACGCCCTTTTATGTAGGCAGCCAGCAACAGCGGAAAGACCGGAAGCATCACAAGCAGCGCCATACGCCGCAGCGCATGAGGCGGGTAATATAGGACCACCGGGTCCTGACGCGCCAGCCCAAAGCCCAGAATGATCAGCACAAAACCTGCGCCCGCGACGGCAGTATAGCGCCACATCCACGCCCCCCTGCCGCCCCCGCGCGCGATGACCCGCGCACGGATATCCGGCATGACAATCTGGACAGAATGCATCCCGAGGAACAGAATCAGGCCGAGGATGAGAATGGTCATGACAGGCTCCGGTTTTCTGTTTGTGATATATAGTTACTTTTGTTAGAATCAATAACAAAACCGGAGAATTCATCATGACCGACCACCGCAGCAAAGTCCGTGCGCGCACTTATCAGGAAATCCGGCAGGTCGCGCGCGATCTGCTGGTGGCCGAGGGGTTGCAGGCTGTCACCATCAACGCCGTGGCGCGCCGCATGGGGATGAGCGGGCCTGCGATCTATCGCTATTATGACAGCCATGATGACCTTATCGCCGGACTGACGGCCGAGTTTTATCGCGAGGTCACAGTAGCGATAGAAGGTGCGCGCGTGTCCGGCACCGTGAACCTTGTGCCCATGAACCGCGCCTTGCGTCACTGGGCGATCACCAACAGCGCCGGTTTCCGCCTGATCTTCGCAAGCCCCCCACTGGCACCGCCCGCTGACCTGAACCCCACCCTGACCACACGCGAAGATCGTGCGGCGGCAGGTGCCTTTGGTGCGGTATTCTTTGACGAGGTTGCGGCGATCTGGGATCAGAAAGGCTTTCCAACGCCCAAGCCTGCCTCAGTGGCGCCAGCACTCTGGCACCAGCTGGAGCGTTATGCGGGCGAGACTGGCGACAGACTGCCGCCCGAGGCGATCCATGTTTTCCTCAACTGCTGGATCAGGCTTTATGGGCATCTGTGCATGGAAGTCCTGCATCAGATTGACTTCGCCATCACCGATGCCGCCCCACTATTCGAGGACTGCCTGAGAGAGCTTTGCGGGTGGCTTGAGATACCATACTGCAAGGAAAATACAGGCTGACCGCATTCCGCGCTTATCCTGCCACATCATACCCGCTGTTCACGCCCAGATGCCGCAGCTTGTCAGGGTTGCGCACGATCCACACGGCGACGATCTTGCCCGCGCGGATGCCGATGGCCGTGGTTTGCAGCACATTCCCCGGCTCTCGGGTCACGAAACCGGGCGCGCCGTTGATCAGTCGGATCGGCGGCAATGGCGGTGGTGGAAGGTGGCGTTTGCGGGCAAGGCCGACAAACAGCCCCGCCGCCCGTCTGCGACCGCGCAGCACATTGATCGCCGCAGGCACCTTGCCGCCGCCGTCGGTATGAACCTCGATCTCATCGGCAAACAGATCGGTCAGCGCCTGCATGTCACCGGTGCGGGCTGCATGCCAGAAGGCCGCGACGATCGGGGTGGTCTGCGCGGGTGGCAGGACGGGTCCGGTGTCTGCCCCCGCCATCCGCTTGCGGGCGCGTGACACAAGCTGGCGGCAGGTTGCAGGCGTACGCCCGACCACAGTTGATATCTCGTCAAAGGAATAGTCAAAAGCATCGCGCAACAAAAACGCCGCGCGCATTTCCGGTGTCAACCGGTCCAGGGTCAGGATCAGCGCGATCCCCACATCCTCGGCCACGATCCAGGCTTGTTCAGCGTCGGGCGCGCTGTCCTGCACCAGCGGCTCCGGCAGCCATGCGCCGACATAACGCTCGCGCCGGACCCGCGCGGATTTAAGGTGATCAAGGCACAGCCGCGCGACAAGCGTGCCAAGATAGCGCGACGGATCATTGATGCCAGCAAGGGGCTGCGCGGCAAAGCGTATCCATGCCTGCTGCAAGATATCTTCGGTATCCGCCACCGACCCCGTCATGCGATAGGCAAGCCCCGCCAGACGGCGGCGCTCTCGCTGGAACAGTGTCAGATACGGGTCAGCCTGCATCAGGGCGCACGGGATGAGGGGCGCGGAAGCCAACCGCAAACCGGTTCCATGCGTTGATCGCGTTGATCACCAGCGTCAGGTCCACGCATTCCTGCGGCGTGAAAACATCCGTCAGCGCAGTGTAATCCGCATCCGGCGCGCCCGTGGCCTCGATCCGCGTCAATGCCTCGGACCAGCCAAGGGCTGCACGTTCACGCGCATCAAACGCGGGGCTTTCGCGCCATGCCGCCAGCACATCCAGCTTTTGCTGGGATACGCCCGCGCCCCGTGCGTCGGGCGCGTGCATGTTCAGGCAAAAGGCGCATCCGTTGATCTGCGAAACCCGCATCTTGACCAGTTCGCGCAGCGCCAGCGGGATTGAAAGCGCCTGCGTCGCCGTCTCCAACGCCAGCATCGCCTTCGCCGCTTTGGGCGAGGCTTGCTGGTAGTTCAATCGCTCTGTCATCTGTCTCTCTCCATTATCATGTCTGACAGAAAGTAAGACGAGCTATGGGGGCGATTTGTGACAGGCCTGCGCCCGCCGCGCGGATATGCGTTGGCCAGCCGGATCAGTTTCCACATGGTTTACCATACCATCGGGCGGCGCTACTTGCTTACCAAACTCAACACAAGGCCCGTCACGCTGCCGTGAAACCAAGGCAAAACACCGCGTCCCCGATCCCTTTTTCAACAGGGCCTGTGTCTTGCGGTAGCAACACGACCGCGTCACTGATGCCCAGCGCCCGAAGTTGAGCAGGCGTGCCGCCTCGATACTCCAGATGGCCGCGCCCGATAATCGCGATCACCAGCGGCGGATCATCCACCTGACGCGCGGCGGCTATACGACACGCAAACGCGCGGTCCCAGACTTGCTGGGCGCGCACAAAACGGTCAAACGCCGGGTCCATCGGGCCTTTGGCCTGCCGGTCGGGGCGTTCGCCGCCGGTTACGTCAAACAGATAGCGGCGATATTGCGGCGTTGCGGGCACCGCAGGTGTCAGACCTTCGCGTGCGTCAGGCGCGACGCTGTCCCAGCCGCCAGCGCCGATTTCGCGCACCAGATCGCGGCGACAGTTCAGCCCAATCATTGGCAGGCGGAACATCCGGCAAAACCGGAACAAGGGCATATATAGTTCCGGCGGAAACCCCCAGACTGTGCCCCATTCCACCTGCCTTAGAAAGTCTTCCTCGCTCAGCCGGCCCGCGACCCAATCAGCCAGCACCGCATCCAGCCGCGCGGGGAACATTTCAAACCCCATTACCGCCCTGCTATGCCGTGCCACAATCCCGGCTGCGACATGAAGCTGCCATTGGTGATGGTCTGCGCGGTCATGCTGCTCGCCCAGCAGCACGACCGGGGCCTGCGCGGCGCGCGCCATCACATCTGCATGCGACATGGCGGCTCCGGTCTTCGGGTCTGTCCATTGGCCTCCGGTGTCGCTCATGCGGTTTTCCTTGCGGGTGTGGGGGCTGGTGCCAGAATGATCCTGCGCGCAATCTTCAAGCCATGCGGGGGCCTGTGCGCAATACACAGGATTGTGCAATCTGGCAATTCACGTTCAAGCACGGCCAGAAGACACTGTTCTGCATCGTGATCCAGCGCGCTGGTTGCTTCATCAAGGGCCAGCCAGTCGGGGCGCAGAAAAATAGCCCGCGCCAATGCCAGCCGCTGGCGCTCGCCGATCGACAGGCCTTGCAGACAAGCGGGGCCGTCTTGGCCCCTAAGCGGGATGCGATGCCCCAACCCAACCAGTTGCAGGACATGCGCCAAGCGGTCGCCATCCTGCGTATCGGGGTCGATTGGATATGTCAGCGCCTGCAAGATACCTTCGTTGAACAGGGCGGGCGTCTGGGGCAACGCCATGACAGGCGCATCCGGCAAAATGATCGTGCCCTGTCCATACGGCCAAAGACCAAGCAGCGCGGACAGAAACGTTGTCTTGCCCTGCCCTGACGGCCCCGAAATCCAGACATGTTCACCACGGGTGATATGTATGTCGGGAAAGGGTTGCAACGCACGCCCACCGGGGGTGTAAAGCACAAGCCCGTCACACCGCAACGTATCGTCCGTGCCATGCACAAGCGTGACATTACGCGGGGCATCCGGCATGGGTGGCGGTCTGCGCGTCAACGCAACCAGCCCGTCCAGCCGCTCGGACACCGCCACAAAGGCCGCAAGCCGGGCATATGAGAAAATGAACCAGCTTAGGGTTGTGGTGACATTGGAGAATGCGGACGCAGTCTGCATCAGCCCGCCAAGGCTGAGTGCATTTCCAAAATAGGCGGGCAAGGCCAGAAATATCGGAATACGCAGCACAGTCTGCCGATAGGGGCGCGTGAAAAGCCCCAGTATGAATTCGCGCCCGATAAGACGCGCCCAATTCGCCCGTAGCGCATCAAACCGGTGTTGAAGCCGCCGGTGCTCGGCATCTTCTCCGCGCGCCTGCGCAATCTCATTCGCCGATTCCCGAACCTGCACCAATGAATACCGAAAGTCAGCCTCGAAGCGTTCTTGCGCGAATGACAGGTTTTTCAGCGGCTTGCCAAGAAGATGTGTCACCACACTGGAAATGAAAACATACAGGAACGCAGCCAGAACCATGTATCGTGGAATGCTTACATCCCATCCCAGAAGCGAGAACGCCAACGGGAATTGGGACAACCCCCAAAGAATTGCCACATAAGAGATGATTGCGACCACCCGCGAAAGCAGATCAAGGGTGAAATCCAGCAGGTAATCGATAAACTTGCGGCAATCTTCGGCAATGCGCTGATCAGGGTTTTCAACCGGATCAGGGCTAAGACCCGGGCGCAAATGCCAATAGGCCTGTCCGTTCAGCCACATATCCAGCATCGCGTTGGTCAACACTTCACGCCAATGGATCAGCAAGCGTTTTCGCAACCAGCTTCCCGCTAAATGCGCCGAGGCAGAAGCCCCCACCAGAATGGCGAAAATTCCCATCTGATGAAGCGCACCTGCGGCATCCATTTGCTCAAGTGCATCGAAGAAATCGCGTTGCCATGTGATCTGGCGCACGGACACCCAGACCCCGAAAAACTGCAATCCAAGCACAACCAGATAGATTGCCGCCCCGATCCATGCCCGCGGGCCCGTGACAGCCAGACGGGCAAGATGCCATATCCGCCAAAAGACCTGTGCCATTCAGATCAGAAGCGCGACTGCAACGAGGCCGTAAACACACGCCCCGATCCGGTGCGCAGATCCAGCGGGTTCTGGCGCGCCACAGCCACACTGGGCGATGTCGTCACACCAATGGCAGATGTCTCAAAGTAGCGCCTGTCAAACAGGTTGGTCAGCCCGAAATTAAGGCTCGCGTTTTCTGTCAGGTTCCATGTTGCATAGACATCTACCAGACCGTAGCCCGCCGGTTTGAAACCATCGGGATCTGCGGTGCGCGACACGCCCTTGGCAAAGCGCGATCTGAATTCCAGGGTTACATTCTGATCGGGCATTTCATAAACCAGCCCGAATTCGCCACGCAAAGGCGGCAGGTCTGCCGGTGCTTGTTCGGATGTTGGTGTTGCGCGTTGTGTCCCGCGCTGCCAGATTGCCGAACCACTTGCCGTAAGCGTGTCGGAAAGCGCCCATTCCCCCGAAACTTCCACACCGTAAACACGCCGCTTCGAGATATTTCGGTATGTATACTGGTTGGTGCCCGGCGGATTGTAAAAGCTCTGGATAAAGTCGCTATAGCGGGCGTCAAAGCCGGATACCGACACAAAACCTTCGGCAAACTGTGCCCTTGTGCCAATCTCAAGGCTGCGCACGGTTTCCGGCCGCAGATCAGGTGCGGGGATCAGGTCGAAGAACGCGCCGGGCAGCGATGTATAAAGCTGCTGCGCCGTTGGCATCTTGAAACCCTGACCGGCATTGGCCCAGACCGACCAGTTCTCATCTACGCGCCACAAGGCACCAAGGCTTGCCAGCAACCGCGCGTCAGAACGCTTGCGCGGCTCGAAACCGGGAACAAGCACATAGTCGGCGTTCGCGCGCGGCTTGATGGAATAGGTCGCGTAGCGAAGCCCGGGTGTCAGCTCAAACCGGTCACCGAATTCCATACGGTTCTGAAGGTAAATGTCGGCCCTGCGCGTGGTGGCATTGGCAAAATTGAACCCGCCTGCCCTGCGTTCGGTCGTCGCCCCCGTGGTCAGGTTATAAACCCTGTCGATACGTTCGTAATCGGTGCGTGTCAGGTCGGCATCCAGTCCGATAGTCAGGTTGTGGCGCACAGCACCGGTCACAAACGCGCGCTCTGCCCGCAAATCGAATTCAAGGAATTCTTCAGAATAGGACAGGCTGTCTTCGGTGCGAAGCGCATCGCCCGTGGCTGAAGTGCTGAAACGTGTGCCGGACCGATTGTAGCGGTGGGGGGTGAAGGCAAGTGTCGCCGAAAGTTCATCAACAAGGCGGTTTTCGGGGGTCCATGTGTAATCCACGGCGTAGCGCCGCCGCTTTGTTTTCAGGCGACGGTCATAGGCATGGTTCACCTCTCCCGTTGCGACGCCCAGCGTGTTATACACAGGCCCAAGTGACTGATTAAACGCGACATCTGTTGTCCGGTCCATCACGTCAATTGAAAACATGAACCGGTGCTCGGTCGTGGGGCGCCATTCCAGTTTTGCAAGTCCGCGATAGGTCAGAACATGCGTCGGGTCGAATTCGTTGCACGGTGTGGCCCCGAACGCGATATTGCGCGGACACGTCCCGCCATGAACATCCGAATACAGCCCGCCATTTGGCCGCGCATTCGACACCCGCGGCTCACGGGCCTTTGTCCGGGCAAGACCGGCCATAACGGAAACGGACTCTGACAGCCATTGCGCAAAACTGATCGCTGCGGAATTCTGTCGGGTCAAGCTGTCATACCCGATGCGCGCGGTCCCTGCCCTGTCCTGACCTTGCAAAATATCTTCCGGGTCGGTGGTGCGCATGGCCACAACGCCCCCCAGCGCATCCGCGCCCCAGATCACGGATGCCGGCCCGCCAATGGCCTCGACCCGCTCAACGAAATTAAAATCCATATAGTCACGGCCCACATCAGTGATGCTTTCTGCCACGCGTGATCCGTCGATCAGGGTCAAAACCCGATTGCCGCCCACACCACGCATATTGAAGCCAGAAAAATCATTGAAGGGCTGTGTCGCATTGATCTGCCTGTCCACTGTCAGGGCGGGGACGTAGCGGCTAAGCTGCTGCATGTCACTGATCGCGTGCGTTTCGATGACAGACCCATCCACAACGGTTACGCTTGCCGGCGCATCCAGAACTGTTTGCGCCGCGCGCGTCAGATACAACGTGATCGTGCCCAGCACGCCGGGTGATGCGGTGTCATCCGCCAATGTCTGGGCAATGACACCACCTTGCGGAACCCAAAGCACGGCCGACGACAATAGCAGCGCTGCGCGCGCGGTTGAGCGAACACTCATTAAGACAACTCCTGCCAGAACGCCCTGAGGGCGATAGGATTACAAGCTGGCAGATGCTGGCTGTGAAACCGCGCGAAACGTCGCCCGGAAGTTCATCTCTTGTAGCGTGGGTCACAGGCCAATGAGATGTGAAGCGATTCACTATTGAAACAGTCAGGTAATGTCAACTACGCGTGAACGCGCGGTATTGCGCAGCTTTGGCGAAGGGGTGCTGCCGGCTGCCTTGCGGGGCTGCGCGATGGGACCGGGTGCAGTTAATCGGCACATCCTTAGCACCTGAATTGGTAAGTTAATTTTACCGAACACCCCCTTAAAGTGATATCCTGTCTAATTCAGCAAGGTATGAGTAATTTTATTGCGCGGCTGTGGCGCTTTTCTCTTAACGAATTACCCCCGAAACGGGTGGATATCGGAACGGACGTCCAACAACCGGAGGAGAAAACAAAAATGAAAAAACTACTTATCACAACAGCCCTGAGCGCCAGCCTTGTGGCAGGTGCCGTTCAAGCGCAGGAACGCGTTCGCTGGCAGGTGCCCATGGCATTTCCGTCCACGCTTGCGGGCTTGGCGGACGCCATGCCATGGATGGCCGACCAGATGCGTGCAATGACCGACGGGGCGATTGACCTGCGCGTTGCAGAACCGGGAACTGTTGTGCCGGCACTGGCGGCGTTCGACGCGGTCAGCGACGGATCGATTGACGCGGCCTATTCATGGATGGGGTATGAACTGGGATCGCTGCCTTCCGCGTCATTGTTCGGGGCAACGCCGTTTGGCCTTGAATCGATCGAATATCTGGCATGGTTGTATTTCCATGGCGGGCGCGAATTGATGACCGAAGCGTATGAGCCGTTCAACATCCATATCATTCCCTGCGGCACAATCAGCCCTGAAACCGCTGGCTGGTTCCGCAGCGAACTGGAAAGCGTCGCAGATTTCGAAGGTATGCGCTTCCGTGCCGCGGGCATTGGCGGCGAAATCATGATGGAGCTTGGCAAATCTGTCACCATGTTGCCCGGCGGCGAACTGTATCAGGCCCTTGAAACCGGCGTGCTGGATGCAACCGAATTCTCGTTGCCATCGGCAGACCTTCAGCTTGGTTTCTATCAGGTGGCCAGTTACCTGTATCTTCCCGGCTGGCATCAGCCATCCACCAATCAGGCGCTATATGTGAATATGGACAGCTGGAACGCGCTGAACCCGCAGACCCAGGCCATGTTCGAGACAAGCTGCATGGCCGCAAACGCCTATGCGATTGCAAAAGCCGAAGCCATGCAAGGGCCTGCGCTGATAGAGCTTGAGGAAAAAGGCGCGATCATCAACACCTATCCTGATGAATTCATCGCAGCATTCCGCGAGGCGCATAACACTGTGATCGCGCGCCGCTCGGCAGATGATGAAATGTTTGCGCGCGTCTATAACTCGATGATGGACTTCCAGGCGCTGAACCGTCCGTGGAAAGAACAAGGCTACCTGCCGCGCGACTGGCAGACCCGCATCGGCGAATAAACCTTATCTGAACGCACCAAGGCCGCGCCCTGTCACAGGGGCGCGGTCATGACTGAACAGGGCACTGACGCGGCCCTTGTCCGCTTGCAGACAGGACACAACAACATGAGCCAGCAACAACACCCCGAGATCAATCTGGACCTTGAACAGGTCGAAGATGCGGGCGCACGCAGCCACGGGCTGGATTTTCCGCACACATGGCTTTCCGACCTGATCGAGAAAGCGCTTGAACTGCTGTCATATGTGCTGAATTCCATCTGGATCGTGCTGATCGTGATCATCGTGTCCAATGTGATCATGCGCTATGCGCTGAACGTCAATTACATCTGGATCGAAGAAGTGCAGTGGCACATGTATGCCGTGGGCTTCATGTTCGGGATCGGCTATGCGCTGATGCATGATGCGCATGTCCGCGTTGACGCGCTTGCGGCCGGTTTCCGCATCAGAACGCGCGCGTGGATCGAGTTGATCTCGATTGTCGCGATCATCCTGCCCATGTGCTGGATCATCATCAGTTATGGAATCCCCTTTGTCGAAGCGTCCTATAACCGGGGTGAACGTTCATCGGCACCGGGGGGGCTGGCCAATCGCTGGATGATCAAAAGCGTCATCGTGCTGGCCTTCGCCTATATCGGCCTTGCAGCTTTTTCACGAATGCTGCGGGTGACAGCACTGCTTTTCAACTTTCCGCGTCCCAAGGCCGCGCAATAATGACCGCGCCGTTGAGTGTTCAGCACGCATCGCCGCGTTACATCACAGGGAATATGGGATGGAAGTGAACGAAATTCTTGTCGTGGCGATGTTGGTGTCCTTCATCGCACTGATTTTCACAGGAATTCCCGTCGCATGGGCGCTTGCCGGTGTCTCGATCGGGTTCAGCTTCATCGCGATTTTCGGCTTTGAATGGTTCAACTGGGACACCTATTTTCTGACCGATTTCCGCATCTTCAGTATCTTTGTGCAACGCATCTGGGGCCAGATGTCCAACTGGATTCTGGTCGCATTGCCGATGTTCATCTATATGGGCCTGATGCTGGAACGTTCGGGCGTCACAGAAAAGCTGATGTCGAATTTTGTCCAGCTTTTCGGGCGTTTCCGCGGCGGGCTGGCGCTGGGGGTGGTGCTGATCGGCATCCTTCTGGCGGCATCAACGGGGATCGTGGGTGCATCTGTTGTGTTGCTGGCGCTGTTGTCCATGCCGATCATGCTGCGACAGGGCTATAACAAGGGCTTTGCGTCAGGCGTGGTGTGTTCTGCGGGGACACTTGGGATTTTGATTCCGCCCTCGATCATGCTGATCATCATGGCCGACCAGATGTCTGTATCCGTGGGTAACCTGTTCATGGGCGCCCTGATACCGGGGCTGATGCTGGGTGTGTTCTATATCATCTACATCATGGGTGCCGCGACATTCTTCAAGACGCTGGCCCCCGCACCCACCGACTTGCCGCCGGTGACCGCGAAGCTGGTTCTAAGCACATTGCTTGCGGTGCTGCCCCCCTTGCTGCTGATCTTTGCGGTGCTTGGGTCCATCTTCTTTGGCATCGCCACACCGACCGAAGCATCCGGCGTCGGGGCCTTCGGGGCAACGCTGCTGGCGGCGGCCAACGGGCGCCTGACGCTGACCGTGCTGCGCGAAGTCGGCATGAAAACCACGCTGACCACGGCCTTCATCTTTGGCATTTTCCTTGGGGCCACCATGTTTGCCGTGGTCATGCGCCAGCTGGGCGGGGATGAGTTTATCACACAATCGCTGAACTCCCTGCCCTTCGGGCCATCGGGGATTGTCCTGACGATCCTTTTCATCGCCTTTCTTGCGGGGTTCTTTCTGGACTGGCTGGAAATTTCGCTGATCATGCTGCCGCTGGTGTCACCCGTGGTTGTGTTGCTGGGGTTTGACCAGATCTGGTTCATCGTGCTGTTTGCCGTGGTGCTACAGACATCGTTTCTGACGCCGCCAGTGGGGTTTTCATTGTTCTATCTGCGCGGCGTTGCACCGCCCAGCGTGACGATTATTGACATCTACAAAGGCGTCATCCCGTTTGTGCTGTTGCAGATGCTTGCGGTGCTGATGGTGTTCATCTTCCCGCAACTTGTGCTGTGGCTGCCCGACCGGCTGCTGTAATTCCTGTGCCGCCAGTTCGCATGGCGTAGCGGACCCCGGCCAATGTGCCGGGGTCTGTGCGCCAATCAGCACAAATGCCGGCAAGTTGGGCTTCCATTTCGCGGCCTGACATGGCACGACATCGGCAAAACTTTACAAGGGCCTGCACTATGACATCTGCTTATTTTCCTGTCGCCCGCATGCGCCGCTTGCGCCGGACCCGTGCCTTGCGCGACATGGTGCAGGAAAACGGGCTGTCCCCACGCGACCTGATCTGGCCGGTCTTCATCCGCGACGGCCACGCAATCGCCGAACCCATTGCCTCCCTCCCCGAGGTGGAGCGGCTGTCGCTTGACAAGCTGCTGCCCGCGGCCGAGAAAGCCCACAAACTTGGCATTCCCGCGATCTGCCTGTTTCCCTATACAGATCAGTCGCTGCGCACTGAAACCTGCGAAGAAGCCTGGAACCCCGAAAACCTGACCAACCGCGCGATCCGCATGCTGAAGGCGGAATTTCCCGAATTGATGGTCATGACGGACATCGCGCTGGACCCCTATAATGCAAACGGCCATGACGGGTTTGTCGTGAATGGCGAAATCGTCAATGATGAAACCGTTGAAGCGCTGGTCAAGATGGGGCTGGCGCAGGCAGATGCGGGTGCCGATATCCTTGGCCCCTCTGACATGATGGACGGGCGCATCGGCGCGTTGCGCGACGCACTGGAAGCGCAGGGTCACAAGGATGTTGCGATCCTGTCCTATGCGGCAAAATTCGCCAGCGCGTTCTACGGCCCGTTCCGGGATGCCGTGGGCGCGTCAGGGCGACTGGTGGGCGACAAGGCGACCTATCAGATCAACCCTGCCAACCGCGAAGAGGCGCTGCGCTGCGTTGCCCGCGATCTGGCGGAAGGCGCGGATATGGTGATGGTCAAGCCCGGCATGCCCTATCTGGACATTTGCCGCGCGGTCAAGGACCAGTTCGGCCAGCCCACATTCGCCTATCAGGTCTCGGGCGAATACGCGATGCTGATGGCGGCGGCCCAGAATGGCTGGCTGGACCGCGACAAGGTGATGTTAGAGAGCCTGATGTCGTTCAAGCGCGCGGGCTGCGATGGTGTTCTGACCTATTTTGCCCCGCGCGTGGCGCAAGCATTGGCGGAATGAACCGCAAAAACGCGTGCAACGACAGGCAGGACTGCGCGCATGCGTTTGATTTTGCCTTCAAATGGATGACAAAGCGCGACATTCCCCTTATCATGTCGCTCACAAAAGGGCGCGGATCAACCGCGCGGTCACAGGCTGCCCTGAAGGGCAAGAACAAAAGGCAAACAGAGCAATGGAACAAATAACCCGTCGAAACATACTTCTTGGGACAGGTGCGACAGCCTTGCTGGCTGCATGCGGCAACCCCATTGGTGGGCAAGGCGCAGACGTATTGGATGCCCGCGTTGACACAGCGCGCGATTTCCTGCGCGACACCTACCCGTCGCTGAATGAACTATTCACGAATGCGCGCGGCATTCTGTATATTCCGGTTGTCACCGAAGCGGGCCTGTTCGTTGGCGGGGCCTATGGTCGCGGTGCATTGCGCATTGACGACATGACGGTTGATTATTATTCGGCCACGCGCGCCAGTTTCGGGCTGCAAGCGGGTGCGCAACAATATGCACATGCGTTGTTTTTCATGACTGAACAGGCCCTGCAAGATTTCCGCATGTCCGAAGGCTGGGCCGCAAGCGCCGATTTGCGCTATGCAACCCCCACTCAGGGCGGGTCGATGGGCGCAGAAACCACAACCCAGTTCGCGCCGGTCATTGCCGTGGTGTTTGGCCAATCCGGCATGTTGGCAGGCGCGTCACTGTCGGGTGTGCGCTATTCGCGCATCATTCCCTGATCGCAGCACAAAGCGGGCCTTGGCGCTGATGCTGCGCTGGGGCCTTCGCATATGCCCGTTCGGGCATAGGCGCGTCCCACGCGCCGCTGTTCATTCAGACCAGATGTTCAGACAAAGCGGCCGCGCCCTGCGTGTATGGGCTTTTGCCTGAAACCGGGTTTGGCCCGGTCACGGCGTGCGCAGCGATGCCATATCTTCGGGCGTGCCGAAATTGCGGGTCTCCGCGCCCTTGGCGATACGCTTGATCATGCCCGACAGCGCTTTTCCTGCACCGATTTCCCAGAACTCGGCCACACCTTGATCCGCCATCCAGGCGACCGACTCGCGCCAGCGGACAGACCCTGTGACCTGCGCAATCAACAGTTTGCGGATGTCTTCGGGGTCACTGACCGCTTGGGCACGAACATTCGCAACCAGCGCCACCTTGGGCGCTTGCAGTGCGACATCGGCCAGCGCGTCCGCCATACGATCTGCGGCAGGCTGCATCAGCGTACAGTGAAACGGGGCAGAGACTGGCAACAACATGGCACGACGTGCGCCGCGCGCTTTCGCAATGTCAACCGCACGTTCGACCGCGTCCTTATGGCCTGACACCACAACCTGCGCGGGGTCATTGTCATTTGCTGCCTGACAGACCTGGCCTTGCGCCGCTTCGGCGGCCACGTCGGTGACAGTTGCAAAATCCAGCCCCAGAAGCGCGGCCATAGCACCCTGACCCACCGGAACCGCCGCCTGCATGGCCTGCCCGCGAATGCGCAACAGCCGCGCTGCATCGGCTATCGTCAAGGCCCCGCTGGCCGCCAGCGCGGAATATTCGCCCAGCGAATGCCCCGCAACGAAGGACGCATCGGTAATGGCAACCCCCTCAGCTTCCATCGCGCGCAGGGCCGCAAGGGATGTGGCCATCAGGGCGGGCTGGGCATTTGCCGTCAGTGTCAGATCGGCAATATCGCCGTCCCAGATCAGGCTGGACAGCTTTTCGCCCAGCGCCTCATCCACTTCCTGAAACACGGCCATCGCCGCCGGATAGGCCGCAGCCAATGCCTGCCCCATACCAATGGTCTGGGCACCCTGCCCCGGAAAAACGAATGCGCGGCTCATATGGCTCTCCTCGATCACAAACTGCGCCAGACATGCCGCAATCCCATCCGTTGCGCAAGCATGGCCAGTTTCATCTTGGCAAAAATACTCTCGGGGGGGCGCGGCCCGCGCAGGGCCGCGGGGGGGCAGACGGCCCCCCATTGCTGCGCGCGACTAAAAGCCCAGCGCCTTGCGCAGCATGTTCAGCGCCATCAGAATGATGAACACTGCGAAAACCAGTTTCAACGGTTTGGGGTCCATGGCATGGGCCAGTCTGGCGCCCAAAGGGGCCGTCATCGTCGTCATGATCACGACAATCGCGAAGGCGGGCACGTTGACCGCGCCTATGGTCAGCGGCGGTGCATCCGCAATCGGCACAAACAGGAACGACAGCACCGATGGCACCGCAATCAAGATGCCGAAACCGGCAGCCGTCGCAACCGCGCGATGAATGGGCACACCATACAGCGTCATCAGCGGCACCCCGAACGACCCGCCGCCAATGCCCATAAGCACCGATAAAAACCCGATGGTGCTGGAAATGGCGCCCTTCAGGGGGCCGGTCGGCATGCGGTCGGCCAGCCGGAAATCGGCGCGACCAAACGCAAACCACAGCCCGATCAGCACACCCAGCACACCGAATATGCCCTGCAACACCACCGAACGCAGCATCGCAGCCGTCAGCACGCCGAAAATGGCACCAATCGCGATGCCCAGCGCCCACCCCCGCAAAATGGGCCATTCCACAGCGCCGCGCTTATGGTGGCTTTGGACCGACCGCGCAGATGTGACAATGATCGTGGCAAGCGATGTCGCCAGACACACCTGCATCACCTGCGCACCACCATAGCCCAGCGCGGTGAACAGATAGAAAAACGCGGGCACCAGAACGATACCGCCGCCAACCCCCAGCAGCCCCGCGACAACCCCCGCAAGCGCGCCAATCACAACCAGCAGCGCCGTCAACTGTGCCAGCAGCACAGGGTCGGCAATCATCCTGCCACCTCGGTGGCGACCGCGCGAATGCGCCCCACCATGGCGCGCACCCCGTTAGATCGCTGCGACGACAAATGCTCATCCAGCCCCAGCCGCGCCAGTTCCGCCTGTGCATCTATCTTCAGAACATCCGACACGGTTTGGCCCGCATAAAGCGCGTGCAGCACCGCGATCAGACCGCGCACGATCATCGCGTCGCTGTCACCCAGAAAATCGAATTTTGCCTGTGGCCCCTCGCCCTCCAGCATGGGTTGAATCCAGACCTGACTGGCGCACCCTTCGACGCGGGTTCCGGGCGTTTTCAACGCATCATCAAGGGCGGGCATGGCGCGGCCAAGGTCGATCACATGGCGATAGCGATCTTCCCAATCGTCCAGAAAATCAAATGTCTCGGCGATATCTTCGAATGCGGGGCTTGCCATGGATGGCCTCTTGGCTGGAACTGGCCTCAGACCTAAGGTGCAAGACCGCCAAGGTCCAGCCTGATCGGGCATATAATTTCCCTCATGCCCCCTTTGCCTTGCGCGCTTTGGTTCAGGAGCACTTTTCAAAGCGTATGAATTAGGCTAACCCGTAGGAAAGCCCTGCAAAGCACAGTAATTGTCAAAAGGACCAGTCATGCAAAAGCCCCTTCTTGCGTCGCTTGTTTTGGTACTGGTCCTGTCGGCCTGCGGGACGATGCGCGAGTCGCGATTGAACCCGCGCAACTGGTTTGGAAGCCAATCAACCGAAACCCTTGCACCTGCCAGCGGCTGGGGCACGACAGTGGACCGGCGCGCGCTGGTGCCTGTGGTCAGCGATGTCGAAGTGCTGCGCACGCCCGAAGGGGCCGTTGTGCACGCAACCGGCATAACCGGAATCCAAGGCTGGTGGGATGTCGAATTGCGCGCGGTCAATGACGAACGCCCCATAGACGGCGCGCTGATTTATGAATTCGTTTTGGCAAGCCCCATGTCCGCCAGCGGGACCGGGTCAGAAGCCTCTCGGACAGTGACAGCGGGCGTCAAGCTGTCGAACAGGCGCCTTGAAGGTGTGCGGCGGATCGTGGTGCGCGGCGCGCAAAACCAGCGCGAAGTCCGGCGCTAAGGTAATTTCAGAAACAGTTGACAGGCTTTTTCGCTTCGAAATTGATGTGAAATCAACAAGCTACAGCATTTCCTGTGATCAGATTAAATTCCGAAACGCTGTAGCGCGGTGGGCGCGCTTGGGTGTCACAACTCGAACACGTCGACCTTGTCCCCCTTGACAGCAAGTCCCACCTCGCCACTGCAAAGCCGCAGCGCATCGGTTCCAAACACTTCCGCCCGCCACCCGACCAGCGCCGGAATGTCGCGAAACCCCGCCGCCAGCGCATCCAGATCAGACGCGGATGCAATCAGTTTGGCGGCAACATCGGTGCTGTCGGCTTTCGCCTTCAGCAGCACCCGCAGCAAATCGGCCAGTGCCGGATTAACCTGCATGTTTTCGCGCACGGCCAGCGCTTGTGGCAAATCCTCGGGGTTGCAGGCCATACCGCGCGCGACCGCCTCCAGAATGCCCTTTGCAATGTCGCCTTTGCGCGCCTCTCGCATCAGCAATCGCGTGCGCCCCAGATCATCAGGGACCGTCGGCTTGACAGAGGCCAACTCCAGCAGCGCATCATCCTTGAACACCCGCGAACGCGGCACATTGCGCCCCTGCGCATATGCTTCACGAAAGCTTGCCAATTCCCGCACGATTGCCAGAAAACGCCCCGAATCATTTCGGGTGCGCACACGCTGCCACGCTTCATGCGGGCGCTGGATATAGGTTTCGGGGTCAGAAAGTGTCTGCAATTCTTCCGCCACCCATGGGCCACGCCCCGTGGCCTGCAACTTCTCCGCCAGTTTTTCATACACCACACGAAGATGCGTCACATCTGCCAGCGCATATTTTAACTGCGCGTCCGAAAGCGGGCGGCGCGACCAGTCTGTGAAACGCGATGTCTTGTCGACCTGCCCTTTGGCCAGTTTGCGCACCAGTGTTTCATAGCCCACCTGATCGCCAAACCCGCACACCATCGCCGCAACCTGCGTGTCAAACAACGGTGTGGGCAGCACGCCCCCATCAATATAAAAGATCTCCAGATCCTGACGGGCGGCATGCAGCACCTTGACCGTGCTTTCATCGCGCAATAGCTCGTAAAACGGCTCCAGCGACAGCCCGTCTGAAAGCGGGTCGATCAAAACCGCAGGGCCGGATGCCGGGCCGTCCGGCCCCGGCAGGGCCATTTGCAGCAGGCACAGCTGCGCATAATAGGTGCGTTCACGCAGGAATTCGGTATCGACCGTCACATATGGTGCTGCGCGCGCCGCCGCGCAGAATTCGGCAAGCGCCGTCGTCGTTGTAATAAGCTGCATATGCCTGCCACATCTGGTTTTTCTACATCATTCATAGGCAAAAAGCTGTGCCTTGGAAAGCCCTTGGACACGCGCCAGCCGGCCATGCATTTTCCCCTGCCGCGCCCCTTGTCAAAACGCCTGGCCGACCGTATACGCGGGCCATCGGTCGGAGTGTAGCTCAGCCTGGTAGAGCACTGTCTTCGGGAGGCAGGGGCCGGAGGTTCGAATCCTCTCACTCCGACCAATGATATCAATTACTTGCACAAATTTGCCAACTGCCCTGACCCAGTTACGTCCCTGATACGGACTGAAATTTGGGGCCTGCACGAGAACTGACATCATGAAACAGGGCTTACAGCTTCATGTACCAGTATTTCACCCGCGCATGAAACGCAGCAACTCCACGCGCCTGACCAACCGCACAGCACTTAACAAGCAAGTGAAAGAAAATAGGATCGGCGATTGCGTTCAGTGTTGGCAGGCCCGTTCGTCAAACGTCACCTCGCGCCTGACCGCTTTAACAAGCTTTCATCAGGCAATGAGTATCGGCAAATATATAGCGGTTTTTGTCAACGGAATTGTCCGCGGCTTCATGCGACGTCTCTGACTTCAGGGCCAGTGATATCTTCTTCACGGAACAGCCGAACGGATCCGACGGGTTGCCGGTTGCGGTTTTTGGTTGTCCGGTGTCAGGGGGCTGCGCCCGCGCATTTACATAGAGCCTGGCGAGCGTTGGCTTGGGCGCACCCGGCGTGGCGCGCATGTGGTGCAATGCCGCGGCCGTAGGTTGTGACCGCCGCCCCAGGGACAAGCGGACCCGTTGCGCCAGCGCTAGAACAGATGATGCATGACGGCGCAAAATTTCAACCGCGACATGAAAATCGCATTCACGAATCCCGCTTCTGCTGTGATTCAAGACTGCGTCTCGTGGTGGGACAGGTTGCGCCCCCAGTCTGTGATGAATCGCGCGCTGAGTGTGTCTCGGAAAAGGCATGGCCATTGTCGTCCCTCCTTCAGGTAGCTGCAGAACTCCACCTGGCGCGACGGATTTGCGCACTCTGGTGCTGGCGCGCAAAGCAGCGCAGTCATGTCACAAGGCTCAGACACCATCCCCCCCGTCGGCAACCTCGGCCAAGGTCGCTGACGGAAGGGCAGCATAGCAACGTGGAGCGACAGAAAGCTCAGGATTTGCAGTATAGTCGGATCCAACAGCCCTTCTCTCGAATAACCCATCGCCAAAAATCATGTCAGCTTTGGGAACGGGCATGGCCAAACACGTCCTTTCCATCAAACACCAGCCAGAGATCATCCGTCAAAACTCAAGAAGTCTGGCTTGCGATCCGTCAGACTGTCGACCCAAGCCCCGTTTGGACTGGAAACCACCAGCAGGCAGCAGGGTGTCACTTGATGGCATTTTCAACACCTTGGCCGACGAACCCGAAGTTCTGTTGAATTTGAAGTTGGACAACTCGCCCAACAAAATATCCGCTTGCTGCTGTAACGAACTGGCAGCGGCATTGGTTTCTTCCGCCACGGCGGCATTGTGCTGTGTTACCTGGTCCAGTTGGTTCACGCCTGAATTGATCTCTCCCAGTGCACTTGACTGATCTGCAGCGGCAATTGCGATAGAAGACGCCTGATCTGATACATCCTTTGCCTTGTGTAGAATTTGCTCCAAACTTCCCCCTGTTCTTGTGACAAGCGAAGAACCGGCTTCCACTTGTTGCGCGCTTTCAGAAATCAATCCTTTGATTTCCCTGGCGGAATCGGATGCACGCTGTGCAAGGCCGCGGACTTCTGAGGCGACCACAGCAAAGCCACGACCAGCCTCTCCCGCGCGTGCGGCTTCGACGCCGGCGTTCAGGGCCAACAGATTTGTCTGGAACGCGATGTCATCAATCACCCCGATAATTCGGGTAATTTGATCAGAGGATTTTTCGATCTTCTGCATGGCTGCAATCGCGTCCCGAACAATGGCTGTCCCTTCTTCAGCGATCATCCGGTTGTCACGCGTCACGTTTTCAGCGGTCTTTGCAAGCTCGGCGGTCGAGCGAACACTTTCCGTAAGCTCGTTCAGCGCCGCAGCCGATTGTTCGAGAGTTGCAGCCTGCGTTTCGGCACGCCCCGACAAATCCTGCGCGGCAGACGTGATCTCATCAGATCCACCACGAACTTGCTCTGCGACGGACACAATACGCGACATTGTATCTGCCAGATTTGAGGCGACAGTATTGAACGCGGTGCGCAGTTCTTCGTACTCTGCAGGAAACGGGTCATTGGCGGGGCTGGAAATGGTATGTGTCAATTCGCCTTGTGCCAACCGCGTCAATGCGTCTTCCACATCGCGAACAACACGCGTCTGGCGGCGCCGCTCATGTTCCTGTTTTTCAGTTGCCGCGGCTTCGATCCGACGCGCTTCTTCTTCTGCCTGAAGCCGGGCGGCGGCATTTTCCTTGAACACAGCGAGGGCTTGACCCATTTGCGCGATATCACCGCTACCCTGGGCATCTGTGATTTCCACGGACAGCTCCCCGTTCGCAAGTCGCGTCGTCTGCTGGACAAGTCTGGACAGCCTGCGCGACAACGAGAAAGACAAGGACCCTGCGATTATTGACCCAAACACAGCTGCGAAGGCCACGCCTGCCAGAATTGAAAATACGGTCTGATCAATCAGATCGTGTGCGGAAGCATTCAGCGCTTCGCGCGCCGTGCGGATTTCTTCCAGCACGCGGGTCAACTGCGACATGACCTGTGTCGTTGTTGAAAGCACAGCGTCCAGAGTTTCCCTGCTGGACATTTCGACATCACGAATTTGATCTGCCAGCGCCCAGAATTCTGAAAGACCCCGCTGGGTAACACCCAGAAGCGCACGTTCATCAGCGCTCAAGCCACTTGCTGTCAGGCGAGACAGGAAACCGAGCGTCGCCTCATATGGTGCGGTGGCCGTGTCCAGTTCCGATAGCGGCATTCCATCGATGAATCTGTCGACACGGACCCGTGTTACAAGAAAACTCTCAGAGGCACGCAGCGCGAGATAGGCCGCAGTGTCCGCCTCACGTTCTTCCAGTAAAGTCACGAGGCGCCCCAGATTACGGCGGTGTTCAATCCCCAGGGATTGCAACCCGGATTTCAGCACCTCGCGCTGGTTGTAGGTCTCCACAAAGGCCGAAAGCTCTGCAAGATGGCGGTCTTTCATAACAGCCATATCCAAGGCTGTGTCGAAGCCGGCATCTGCAAGCAACAAGGCCACGTCGCGGACCTGCTGCATTTCAATGACGGTTCGTTCGGCATCGGCCGGGTCCGCAGTACGCCTGTATTCTTGCAGCGCCAGACCTGCCTCTGTGACTTCTCGCCCCAGACCGACCGCAGATATTGTAATGCCCATCGCGGATTCAATATCACTGACCGCATCTGTCATTGATGCCAGCCTTTGCCAGCTAAATAGCCCAAGTGCGACGATCAGGACCAGGACAATAGAAAAGCCGCTGGCGATTTGTGTAGCTGTTTTGGTATTTTTCAACATGGTTTCCCTCAGGACTTAGCTGAATTGCGTGGAAAGTAGTGGAGTCGGCTGGAACCTGAACACTGGCGGCTCATTTGTCTGAAAGCAGGGCATCTGGTCATCACCCACTTCTGGAGAAACGTATTTCGGAATCAACTTTGGTAGATGCTGCAGGATGTTCGATACCGGACCAATCCATCCGATCCGGCGTTGTCAGGTAGGATTGCAAAGTGGCCACCAGTTCATCTGCCTGCTTGCCGATACTGACGGCCACAGCGCGCGCATCCTGCGCGGCGTCTTGTGTCTGCGCATTGATGGATTCCGCCTGATCCATTACAGTATCTGTCCGGTGCAATCCTGCCAGTTGATCGGTAGATGCGGCACTGATGCCATCCATAAGCCTGCGAACTTCAGAGGCACGCTCGACGATACCGGACAAGGCGTCAGTCGTGCGGCGGACAAGTCCTGCACCGTTGCTGACATGGCCGGACCCTTGCGCAATGAGCGCGCGAATTTCCCGGGCAGACCCGGAAGCACGTTCGGCCAGGCCGCGCACTTCGGCTGCAACAACGGCAAAACCGCGTCCGGCATCACCCGCGCGGGCCGCCTCGACGCCCGCATTCAGCGCAAGAAGATTGGTCTGGAAGGCAATATCTTCAATCACGCCGATGATTCGTGATATTTGTTCGGAACTTTCTTCAATCGCGCGCATGGCTTCTACAGCATCTTGCATGATGCTGCGTCCCGCTGTGGCCTGACTTTCGCTTTCGCGGCTTTCATCCGTTGCCGCGCGGGAGTCAGCCTGGCTGGAATCCACAAGTTCAATCACACGCTGCAAGGCGATACGGCCATCGCGCAGACTGGCAGTCTGGGCTTGTGCCCGCTCGAACAGTTGCTGCGCCGCGCGTTCAATTTCAACTGCTTCGGACCTGACAGAGCCTGCGACAAGGTCCACACGAACCATAAGATCATCCTGCAACAGCAAAGTCTGGTTATAAGCTTGACGAATACTTTCATATTCGGCCGGGAATGGATCATTATCCGGGCTGTCGATGGTGGCCTTCAGATTTCCTTCTGACAAACGCAACAATCCAGCCTCCAACTCTTGAACGACACGCTTTTGACGGGCTGCCTCTGCGGCTTTTTCTGCTGCGACCTGTTCTGCCAGCTCTGCTTGATGAAGACGCAATGCTTCTGCTTCATCGCTGGCGGCCCGGGCTTTCCGGGCCTCGCATGTTGCCCGCGACAAGGCACGGCGAATTAATTCCGCGATGATCACCAGCGCGACAGCTTCGACAAGCAAGATGGCAGCGTGCAGCAACACGCGCCCAATGTCAGTCCCCCCGGGCAAAACGGCGGCGGGCAGCACGAGCGTCAACGTCAGGTGATGCACGGCAACCAGCCCCGTATAAAGGACGATAGCGCGCCAGTTGCAGTAAATCCCAAGCACGGCCAATGCGGCAAAGAACTGCATATGCATGTCTGGCTGCCACGGGTGTTCGGAAAACTGCGCCACCAATAGCGCAACGCCGATCGCAAGTGCTGCGGCGGATGTCAGTTGCACGCTTTCGCCAGCGGGGTTTCGTTTGTATTCAAATGTCACGACACCCGCCAATGCCGTCATGCACAACAGGATATATGTTGACGGAACGGCAAGTGCCCATGCGATGAACACGGCCTGTGCAACCATCCCCCATAGCAACAGGCAGATTCCAAATGCGCCATGCTTGCGGATCGCGACGAGCATTTCGGGCGCCGGGTTGAGTGTCGCCATTCCTAGTTTTCCTTTATGATGGACGGGACAGTGCAAAAACTGCCCGATCTGATCGCAAGCTGAACTGCAGGTTCGGAAACACGGCGCGCCAGACTGGTTTTCAACTGATCAGGCTGGTCGGTAACATCGAATTCGACCAGATAGCCGTTCCATCGCAGATCCCGTATCGGTAACCCCAGTTGCGCTGCTTCTCGAAGTATTGCCGCCCGTGGCACCGTCGGTGAGAATAAAAGTGCGGTCACATTATCCTGCGCCCCGGGCAAGGCATGAAGGATGATCAGTGCCGCGATCCCTGATACAGAAACCACCAATGGAACGATCCTTTCAGACTGGATTTGCAGTGTCATTCTGTCATGGCCCCCAACATGGCCCCCAAGGCTTTTGATCATCATACCCGCCGCATGTTAATGAGTGCTTATCGCGCCCAAAAATCTGTGCAGATGATCCACAGGAATCTTGCCAGTCGCGATCTGTTCAGAACAGCTCGACGTCGCCGGACAGCGGGCGCGAAAGCTTTTCAACAGGGGGCGGCGCATCATTTCCAAGAAGCTGAACCTGCACACGCCCCGAAGTTGGCCAGAAACGCACCCGCCGGGCTTCATGACCACACAGATCACCACTCACCACGCGAATACCGTCATTTTGAAGTATCCTGTGCGCCGCATCCGCATTGCGCCGGCCTATGTCGGGCAGTGAAGGCATCATTCTTGCACCACCGAACAGCTTGGCCTGCATACGATTGCGCAGCGCGCCTTGCCGCAGCAATCCGTTGATCAGCGTTTCCATTGCTGCGGCGGCAAAACGGATGTCACCCGATCCCGACACCGGATCAGGCAACAGGAAATGATTCATCCCACCGATCCCACGCTCGGGATCAAAGATGCATGCGGACACGCATGAACCAAGAACTGTCGTGATAACAACGTCCGGTTGCTCGGATATCCGATGCTCCCCCTGGACAATATGAATAACCTTGGGCCGGGAGGTGGTCATGACAACGCCCTTCCTTGCCGGTAAGCCGCCCGCGAATGATCACGCAACAGGGCCTTGCCGATAAACGCGAGGGGAAGCACATCTACCACCCCTCCCAGTTCAACAGCAACGCGCGGCATGCCCCAGACCACGGAGCTGCCTTTGTCCTGAGCCACCGTATAAGCCCCGGCCGCGCGCAAACTGCGCATGCCTGCTGCGCCATCAGCCCCCATTCCGGTTAGAATTGCGGCGCTGATTGCCACGTCACCTGCCAGCATTGCGCCATGTTCAAACAGGACATCCACCGACGGGCAGTGCCCGGAAACAGCGTTCCCATCAATAAGCCGTGTCATGAACCCGCCACGCTGAACGACACCAAGATGGCGGTCATTTCCCGCCGCGATATGCACACAGCCCTTGCGCAGCGGCACGCCATGTCCGGCCGCAACCACGTTGGGGCGCACCGTTTCGTTCAGGCGACGAATCAGCCCCTCCGCAAAACCGGGGCGAATATGCTGAACCACCAATGTCGGGGGACAATCTTCGGGAAATGCAGATAGAATCGTCTCCAATGCGGTGATGCCGCCGGTCGAGGCACCGATCAGGAGCAACCTGTTTTGTGGCGGCCCGCCCAGTGCAGGTGGCGTGGGGGCCGCCTGTATCCGTGGCGGCGGCTGTCTTGCCGCGCCAAGGCCCGCAGACAATACTGCAACCAGCCGCACTGCCGCTGCGTGATCATCAAGCCTGAACAGCGTACTTGACGTTGCAGCCGCTCCTTCTCCATAGACCACCAGGTCGGCAGATATCATTTTCAGCATATCAAGCAGCGCGGAAAACTCCGACGTGCGCGTGAAATCCGCTGCGATCGCGACGCGTTTGGGCATGTGCTGTTCGGCAAGCTGATACGTCTCGCCCAAGGTGCCAGCTTCGGCAACAGCAACCATACCGACATCAGCACATAGCGACATCAGCAATTTTCGTCGGGTGCGATTCGGGTCCGCGATAAGGATAACCGGGTCAGTCACATGAGGCTCCTTCAGCAATTGAGTCGAAACTAACCCACACTGCTTAAGAAACTCTGTGCATCCGCCTGATGATTTTACAAAAGAAGCGACTGGCCCGAAACCAAATCTTAAGGGACCGGTGCTACCCCTAGGTCAGATGCGAACATGACGTCGCATGTTGAAACCGGACAGATGCGCCAGAAAGCGTTGATGGGCCACGAAAAGGGGGTGCCATGCCAGAATTGAAACTGCCGGAAGTCCTCGATCAGCGCGGCGCGCAGATCATGGCCACGCAACTTCTGGACAGGCTGGAACAGGACGTTGTGCTTGATGCAACAGATGTCAGGCGCCTTGGCGGGGCCGGTCTGGAAATGCTGATTTCCGCGCAGCGCCAATGGCAAGAAGACTGCAAGCAATTTGAAATAAGAAACTGGTCACCTGCAATATTAAAGGTTCTGGAAGTTCTGGGTCTTGACCCACAATCATTAAGAGTGGAGGTCCAAAAATGACCGCGCGTATTCTGGCTGTTGACGATTCCCCCACAATACGCGGCCTTGTCGCAGATGTTCTGCGCAAGGCAGGATTCGAGGTTTTTCTTGCGTCAGACGGGGTAGAAGGCGTGGGAACCCTGCCCGACGCCGATCCGGACCTTATAATAACCGACATCAACATGCCAAAGATGGACGGGTTCGGCCTGATTGAAACGGTGCGTGCCACCGGCAGCTATTCAAGCATCCCGATATTGGTCCTGACGACAGAAAGCAGCGCCGAACTGAAGACACGCGCACGCAATGCAGGGGCAACCGGCTGGATTGTCAAACCCTTCGATGACGAGCGCTTGCTTGCGGTTATCGACCGCGTATTGGGGAGGTAACCCGCATGCCCGATATGGATCAGTTCCTGGAAATGTTTTTTGTCGAATGCGACGAATTGCTCGAAAGTCTGGCAACCGGCTTGCGGGCGATGGAAGCGCCGGAGCACGAGAAAGAAACCGTTCATTCGGTATTCAGAGCTGTGCACTCGATGAAAGGCGCGGCGGCTGCATTCGGTCTGAACGATCTGGTTACATTTGCCCATCGGTTCGAGACGGTCCTCGACTTGCTGCGGTCTGACAGGTTGATTGCAGACGAAGACGTGATGACCGTGCTACATCGCGCGTCCGACCTGCTGGCAGATCTTGTCTCCGCCGCGCGCCAGTCACGCGGCGCGGATCAGGCGCGTATTTCAGAGCTTCTTGAAGAACTCGACCGCTTGATCGGCGATGACGGCGACGATGGGAATGGCAGTGATCTTGCGATGGAATTCGTCCCGCTGACACTGGATTTCGCGCCGCTGGGCGCCAACCCGGCCACTACGACCTACAAGATCATCATGGCGCCCGACCCCGAATTGTACCGCACAGGCAATGATCCGGCAGCCCTTATCACCGCGCTCGCGCAGCTTGGCGACGCGTCGGTCACATTGAACGCAAGCAATGTTCCGAAACTATCCATCTGGTCGCAAGATGAGGCGCGATTGAAATGGGAGATCGACCTGAGCACCGCAGCGTCAGTCGCTGACATCCATCAAGTCTTTGAATTCGTTGTGGACTGCTGCCAACTGGAAATCACCCAACAGGTGGATGACACGCCGAAGGAAGCCGCGCCCGACGTCACTGAACAACCGGAAAAGACAACGCAACCCACGCCGGACGCGGAAGCGATTTCGCATAAGGTCGGGGACGGCCGCAACGCGGTATCCCCCTCCGGTGGCACCGCCGGGCATATCGCACAATCCACCGGGCAGACCGCGACGATCAGGGTCAGTCTGGACCGGGTTGACAAGTTGATGAACATGATTGGCGAATTGGTCATCAAGGAAGCCATGCTCTATCAGGTAATAGAGACCGCAGGGTTCACCGAAGAACCCGATGTCGTGACAGCCTTGGAAGGCATACGCCAACTTGCGGGCGACATTCAGGAAAGCGTCATGTCTATTCGGGCACAACCATTGAAACTGGTGTTCCAACGGATGCATCGCATATTGCGCGAAGCGGCGGAAGCGACCGGAAAGAAAGTTCGCCTCGAATCGATCGGCGAAAACACCGAAGTCGACAAGACAATGATCGAACGGCTGATCGACCCCTTGACCCATATGATCAGGAATTCAATTGATCATGGTCTGGAAGATGCGCTCACGCGTCAACGCCGTGGAAAGCCTCATGAAGGGACAATCACGCTCAGCGCAGCGCACCGGTCTGGCCGCGTTCAGATCGAAGTCTCTGATGATGGGGGTGGTATCAACCGTGAACGCGTCCGCCAGATAGCAGAGGAACGCGGGCTAATCCCCCACGGTGCCACCCTTTCCCCGAACGAAGTCGATTCGCTTCTTTTCCTGCCTGGGTTTTCCTCCAAGGAAGAAGTATCTGCGCTATCGGGGCGCGGTGTCGGCCTTGATGTGGTGCGTCGTGAAATAATGTCGCTGGGCGGCCGCGTCATGATCCAGTCCAAAGAAGGGCACGGAACAACATTTTCCATTGCCTTGCCACTGACACTGGCAGTGCTGGAAGGAATGCTCATCCAGTTGCGGGACCAGACCATGGTTCTGCCCATCACCGCAGTTCAGGAAACCTTGCGGCCGACATCTGCAACGCTTCACGGCATCGGAAAGCATGGCAGGGTACTGTCCAACAGGGGCGAGTTGATCCCGATCATAGATCTTGCATGCGCCTTCGGGCTTCGCGATACACCTGCAGCACTTGATGGTGGCGTCCTTATTGTCGTCGAGACGGACACCCACAAGCGTGCAGCCCTGCATGTCGACGGTATATTTGACCAGCGTCAGGTCGTCATTAAAAGCTTGGAAGAAAACTATGGGCGCGTGCCTGGTGTTTCCGCAGCAACCATCCTGGGAGACGGAAAAATTGCCCTGATTATAGACCCTGAAGAAATCGTCCTTTCCTCATTGTCCGAGCATGGTCGCTCTGCAATGGCCTTCGCAGCAAACGGGTGACGCGATGCTAGAAACCATGTCCCATAACTCAGTCGGCAAACAAGAAGTTGTCGCATTCAAGCTTGCAGAGCAGGATTTCTGCATAGATATCAACCTGGTGCGTGAAATACGCGGCTGGGCACCCACGACTGTCCTTCCACATGCACCCAGCTATGTAAAAGGGGTGATAAACCTGCGCGGCTCGGTTGTCACGGTGGTGGATCTGTCACAACGGCTTGGGTTTGGCCCATCAGACCCCTCCCAGCGCCACGTTGTCATCATCGCATTCCATGAAGGCAGGATTGTTGGCCTGTTGGCAGATCTGGTGTCAGATATCGTGACGATTGATGACCAGAATATTCAAGCCGTCCCGGACATCGCGTCCGACCCGTCCAGAGAATTCATCACCGGGATGATTACCTTCGACGACGGGCGCATCTTGCGCAAGATAGATCTTGCGCAACTGCTGCCGGCACCACAGCTTGCCAACGCTTGACTATCATGCTGGTTGAAACACCCCCCGCTCTGACTGCGGAACAGTTTGGCCGGATCGCCGACATCGTCCGTGAGGATTCAGGAATCATACTGACAGAAGCAAAGCGGGGCATGTTGATGGCCCGCCTGAACCGGCGCCTGCGCGTTCTGGGGCTTTCCGGATATGGGGCATATTGCACCCTACTGGATGGCCCGGACGGGCGGGTTGAGCGTCGAAATATGCTTTCGGCGGTGACAACCAATGTTACGGCATTTTTCAGGGAAGCACATCATTTCAACACTCTCACGCAACAGGTATTACCCCCGCTGATCGATATCGCGCGCAAAGGGGGGCGCGTCAGGCTTTGGTCCGCTGCATGCTCTTCTGGTGAAGAGCCGTACTCCATGGCCATATCTGTGCTTGAAGCCTTTCCGGAGGTGGCGCGGTATGATCTGCTGATACTTGCCACCGACATTGATCCCCTGATGGTTGAAAAAGCGCAAGCTGGCGTGTTTTCCGAAACTTCGATACAAGGCCTTGATCCGGCCAGGCTAAGGACGCATTTCACCCGCACCGGAAGTTCCTTCGAGGTGCGCGCGCCGTTGCGCAACATGATGCGCTTTGCAGAATTGAACCTGCATCAGGAATGGCCGTTTTCTGCCGGGTTCGATGTCATTTTTTGCAGGAATGTCGTTATCTATTTCGATGAAAATGCGCGCAGGCGGCTCTGGCTGCGGTTCGCAGACCAGCTTCAGGCCGACGGCCATCTGTTCATTGGCCATTCCGAACGCCTTGACGGGCCGGCAAGCGCTGCGTTCCGTTTGGCCGGACCAACACACTATATCTCAATCGCGCGCGAGACGGGCCGATAACCTCTTTCACGAAGGATACCTCTATGCTGCTCAAATCTCAGCTTCATGTCATGGTTGTAGATGATATGTCTGTCAGTCGTGGCCTTATTGAACAAGCGCTTGACTGGGCCGGAATATCGAATGTGCAATACGAAGCAAATGGCGAAAGCGCCCTCAGACGATTGGTGGCCGCGCCCGTTCACCTTGTCATCTCCGACTACAACATGCCGGGAATGGACGGAATCAGCCTGCTAGAGGCACTAAGGTCCAATAAACAAACCCACCGGATGGGTTTCATTCTGATCACGGGCAAAGCTGACCGCCCCCTTCTGGAACGCGGCCAGCGCGCGGGAATGAACAATTTCCTGACAAAGCCCTTCACCAAGGAGGCGCTGTTGCGCTGCATTGAATCCGTGACAGGCAAATTGCAATGACACACCCGCAAACTCGTTCGGCGCCGTCAGGGGCGCAGATGTCACCTGAAACGACACGCGTTCCTATTGCAGAAGGCCTCTCGCGCGCAGCGGACGAGGCAAGATTTCTGTCAAGGGAAGCAGAACACCTGGATGCCAGCATAGCGGCGGCGCTTGGACAATCTAGTCCGGCAGATTCCAACGGGCTACAAAATGCAGATCTGATACGGCAAGGGCTGGAAGGGTTGGCACTGTTCCTGAGCGCCTTGGCCACAACTGTTGATGAGCAGGGAACATGTTGCCCGGCGCAAGCTGCCACGAAGGTTATGATGAAGGAACAATCAGGCCGACTTCAAAACAACAGGCCGCCGGACGGTGCAGTGAAAGCGCATTACTCAAGTGAGCTTTGGACCGGGTAGCTGCAGCCGGAATGTCGTTCGGGTAAGTTGAAAGACGCTTTCGCGCGATGACGACCGCGTCAACAATAGTATTTTGTGTTATGGATAGTATCCGATGCGCCACAGCACAGTATGTGTTCGGTTCAGGTCATATCCTTTCCCCGCTTTGAACAAATTCTTGCCATAGTTCCCGCGGATTGTCTCCAATATGGAAACATTTTTCAGATGTGCAGGTGTTAACCTTGTCGTTACATATTTCCGGCATCATAATCGCAGGAGATCAGAAAATGTTTGAAAACACAGTTACATTGCCACCGGCACTGCGCCGCAAGCCCCAAAATACATATCAACGCAACAAGATTGTGCCATCGGGATTCGCTGCGGGAACCTATATTCGAACGATTACCGGTCCGCGCCGCATCGAAACACTTTTCGCCGGGGATTTGCTACTCGACGTTGATGATCAGATTGTTGAAATCCGGTCCATTCGAAAGTTCACATTGCACAAGGATGACGTGGTCAAGGTGGAACCGTCAGCGCTGGGGCTTGGCATGCCCCCAGATCAACTAAGCCACGAGCTGATCGTGGCGCGGGGCCAGAAGCTTGCTATACAGGATTGGCGCAGCCATGTCCTTTTTGGAAAACCTGTGCTGAGCAGTGCGGATACACTTGTGGATGGCGTCCATATCCGCAAGGTCGCGGTGTCCGATATGCAGCTATGCGCAGTTTGCTTCGACACGCCCACAGTCATTCAGGCGAACGGGATTCATGCACTGGCCAGTGTCTAGCCGGGTGCAGAATGTGGGAACCGCTTCCTTGCTTATCACAACAAGCGTTCTTGATGGGTTTGGGTGCGGCGTGAATAAATGCGCGCGCGCTTTGGCACTGTGCAAACGCCGGAACCGCCTTTGCATGTCACTGAATTGCGAAAGCTCAACGCTTGCGCATGCCGCATGAATGCCGGGCGTGCCGCCGGGCTACATAAAGGCGGGAAACATAAAAGGCGATGGCGACCTGTGCTTGAATTTACGCCGCCTGGCACCAAACCATCACGCCCGATCCAAAGCCGCAACAATCGCGCCAAAATCATCTGCCTTTAGCGATGCGCCACCGACCAAAGCACCATCTACATTCTTGATCGCGAAAATTTCTGCGGCATTCGCGGGCTTGACCGACCCGCCATATAGCAGGGAAATCCCCGCATCCGGCAGGTTCGCGCGCAGCGCGTCATGAACCTGCGCAACCTGATCAAGCGTGGGCGTGCGGCCCGTACCAATGGCCCAGACCGGTTCATAGGCAATCACAGTATTCGCAGCCGATGCGCTGTCCGGCATGGAGTGTTTCATCTGATCAAGCACCACATCAAGGGTCTGGCCGGAATCGCGCTCTGCCTCTGTTTCGCCAATGCAGATAATCGCCGTCAACCCTGCTGCATGTGCGGCACGCGCCTTTTGCGCAACCATCACAGATGCCTCGCCATGGTCCGCGCGCCGCTCCGAATGGCCAAGGATCACATGATACGCGCCCGCATCCGCAAGCATGCCCGCGGAAATATCCCCCGTATGCGCGCCGCTGGAATTGAAATGGCAATCCTGCCCGCCCACACGCACAGAACTACCCACCAAGGCCGCCGCCATGGCCCCGATCAGCGTGGCCGGGGGGCATAAGACAATATCTGCCGAAGGGGACGGGAATTCTGCCGCCAGTTTGCGGGCTTCATGCAGATCAGCACGCAGCCCGTTCATTTTCCAGTTGCCGACAGCCAGTTTACGCGGAGCAGTCATGCACATCCCTTCCGTGTTTTCATCAGGGATAGCGGCTATCCGCGCATGATGCAATCAGCCGCTGCGTGCCGAATTCATCCGTTCGGTCAATGTATCGACATCATCAAACTTGATCGATTCACCGCACCCGCAGGCATCGGTCACATTGGGGTTGCGAAAGCGGAATGTGCTTTCGATCAGGCTGGTCTCATAATCAATTTCGGTCCCGAACAGGAACATCTGGGCCATAGGTGCAATGATCACGCAGGCGCCATCCTGTTCGATCAACTCTTCATTGTCTTGCACGTCCTGTGCGGCTTCCATGGTGTATTCCATCCCCGCGCAGCCGCCTTTTTTGACACCCACGCGCAGCCCTTTGGCACCTTCGCGGTCCATCAGACGAAGGATCTGGCGCACCGCCGCTGGCGTCAGGGTGACAGGGGGTTTTCCGGGCATTGCAAACATCAGTACTTATCCTTGGGTTTGTGGGCGAGTCAGGGCACGGGCCGGATTGCCCGCAACCGTCACGCCCGCAGCGACATCGCGTGTGACCACCGCGCCCGCGCCTATGATCGCGCCGTCACCCACGCAAACGCCGGGCAAAATGATTGCGCCACCGCCGATCCAGACATCGGCGCCTATGGTGATGGGCCGACCCCATTCTTCGCCGTCGGCGCGGGCGCGGACATCGCGCGGGTGATCCGCGGTCAGGATTTGCACGTTCGGGCCAATCTGGGTGCGTGCGCCGATTTGCACTGCACAAACATCCAGAATGACGCAATTGAAATTGACAAAACACCCCGGCGCAAAATGAATATTCACACCGTAATCGACGTGAAAGGGTGGCCGGATGACAGCCTTGTTCCACGCGCCCAAAAGATCCGTCAACAAACCCGCGCGCGCCGCATCGCCCACAATGGTCTGGTTGTAATCGCGCATCAGGGATTGCGCGCGCTGGCGCAGGGCCTTCAGTTCGGGGCAGCCGGGGTCATAGGGGGCACCCGACAGCATCTTGTCACGTTCCGACAAGGCCGCATCCATTACATGAACCCCAGCTCCAGACGCGCTTCGTCCGACATCATGTCCATGCCCCATTGAGGATCAAACGTCATTTCCACATTGACCGATTGCACCCCCGGCACGGCACTGATGGCATCCTGAACCCAGCCCGGCATTTCACCCGCGACCGGACAGCCCGGCGCCGTCAGTGTCATAATGACATCAACTTCGCCCGCATCGGAAATGGTGATGGTATAGATCAGCCCAAGGTCAAAAATATTGACCGGAATTTCCGGGTCATAGACCGTTTTGCAGGCTTCCACGGCGGCATCATACAGCGCGTGTTCCGTGCTGGAGGGTTTGATCAGCAGATCGCCTTGATTTTGTTCCGTGCTCATGCGCCCCTCGCCTTCCTGACTGGCGGTGATGAACCGCAATACCTGAGCATATATATAAGATAACTTGCCGTTCCGTCCAGTGGCGATGCGCAACTGTCATAAAACATAGCGGCTCAGGTCGGCGGAACGGGCCAGATCACCGATATTGGTTTCAACAAAGGCGGCATCAACCGTTACGCGCTGCCCTGCCCTGTCGGGCGCATGAAAGGACAATTCCTCGAACACGCGTTCCATCACGGTGTATAGCCGCCGCGCCCCTATATTTTCAATCGAATGGTTCACATCGGCGGCGATCTTTGCAAGGGCTGCAATCCCGTCTTCGGTAAATGTCACCTCGACCGCTTCGGTGGCCATCAGGGCGGTGTATTGGCGCGTCAGGGCATTGTCGGTTTCGGTCAGAATGCGCACGAAATCCTGTTCGGTCAGCGCGCGCAATTCCACCCGAATGGGCAAGCGCCCCTGCAATTCCGGCAGCAGGTCCGACGGTTTGGCAATATGAAATGCCCCAGAGGCAATGAACAGGATGTGATCGGTCTTGACCGGCCCGTGCTTGGTGGACACCGTCGTCCCTTCGATCAGCGGCAGCAAATCGCGCTGCACGCCTTCGCGGCTGACATCCCCGCCCCGCATATCGGCGCGGGCGCAGACCTTGTCAATTTCATCCAGAAAGACAATGCCGTTCTGCTCGACCGCGTCCAGCGCAGTGCGCGTCACGGCTTCGTCATCCAACAGCTTGTCGGCTTCTTCCGCAATCAGCAGATCATGGCTTTCAGACACCGTCATCTTTTTGCGGGTTTTCCGCCCGCCCATCGCCTTGCCGAACAGATCACCCAGATTCATCATCTGGCCACCCGGCTGGCCGGGAATGTCGAACATCGCCCCCATCGGGTTTGACGTGTCGGACAGTTCCACCTCAATTTCAGTGTCGTCCAACTCGCCCGACAGCAGTTTGCGGCGGAACATCTCGCGCGTGCCCTCGCGCGCGTCCTTGCCGGCAATCGCCTCGATCACGCGGTCCTCGGCGGCCTTGTGGGCGCGGGCCTTGACCGCTTCGCGCATATGCTCGCGCGTCATGGCAATGGCCGCATCCACCAGATCGCGGATAATCTGTTCAACATCGCGGCCGACATAACCCACTTCGGTAAACTTCGTGGCTTCGACCTTGATGAAGGGCGCGCGCGCCAGCTTCGCCAGACGGCGGCTGATTTCGGTTTTGCCCACCCCTGTGGGGCCGATCATCAGGATGTTTTTGGGATAGACCTCATCGCGCAGGTCGGCTGCCAGTTGCTTGCGCCGCCAGCGGTTGCGCAACGCCACCGAAACGGCGCGCTTGGCGTCCTTCTGGCCAATGATGAAACGATCAAGTTCGCTGACAATCTCGCGCGGGGTCAGGTCGGTCATGGGGCATCCCTTCTTGTGTTGATGCAGAGATAGAGGCTTGGGCGGCAGAATTGAAGGGGTTGCGTTTTGTAATGGCGTATTGTATATACAAAACACACACAACGGGAAGAGTCATGAACACAATCTTTAATGCGCGAGTGGCGCACAGTATAAGGATTCGTCATGAATCTCCCCTACGAATGGGACGAAACCAAACGACTGAAAACACTCGAAAAACACGGCATCGACTTTCTTGAAGTCATAGAAATATTTGAGGGGCCGCATCTGGTCATCCCCGCGCGCAGCGACAGCGAAACCCGTTTCGCTGCAATCGCGGACTGGGACGGGGTCATGGTGGCAGTGTTTTTCACACTACGCGGGCAAACCACCCGCATCATCACTGCCCGGAGGGCACGAACAAATGAGCGAAACATCTATCACGCGCATTTCTCTGAAAGAAGCCCGTCAGCGCAAGGGCGGCACTGACTGGGAACGCCTGCGCCGCGAAGACGCGCTTGGTCTGGAACCCGAAACGAATGACGACGAATTCGAACTCGACTGGACCCGCGCCGAACTGGTCACGCCCGAACCCAAGAAGATGATTTCCCTGCGTGTCGATCCCGATGTGCTGGATTTCTTCAAATCGCAAGGATCAGGCTATCAGACCCGCATGAACGCGGTGCTTCGCGCATGGATGGACGCGCAGATCAAGCGCTGATCTTCTCCACCGTCAGGTTACCATTGGTATAGACGCAGATATCGGCGGCAATCGCCATGGCGCGGCGTGCCACATCTTCGGCGGGCAGGTCGGTTTCCATCAGCCCGCGCGCCGCTGCCAATGCGAAATTCCCGCCGGACCCGATGGCGGCCACGTCATGTTCCGGCTCCAGCACATCGCCCGCGCCGGTAATCACGAACAGGTCGCGCCCGTCCGTGACAATCAGCATCGCTTCCAGCTTTTGCAAATACTTGTCGGTGCGCCAGTCCTTGGCCAGTTCCACGGACGCGCGCGCCAGTTGTCCGGGCGTGGCTTCCAGTTTCGCTTCCAGCCGGTCCAGAAGGGTAAAGGCATCAGCCGTGGAACCGGCAAACCCCGCAACCACCGGATAGCCGCCGGGCGACAGCCGCCGCACCTTGCGCGCACTGCCCTTGATGACAGTCTGGCCCAGCGACACCTGACCATCACCTGCAACGACCACGTCACCGCCGCGGCGCACCGCAATGATGGTGGTCCCGTGCCATCCGGGAAAATCGCTCATCGCGCCCTCTTCATCTTGCTAAAAATACTCAGCCCAAAGCCCTGCCATCGGACCAGGCACGCGCTGCGCAAGGGGCACGCACCCCGCGCCCCTTGCAGCGATACGATCAGACTTCGCCGCTGATCCAGCTTTCCAGTGCCGATTTCGGTGCTGCGCCAACCTTGTTGGACACAACCTGACCATCCTTGAACAGGAACAGCGCAGGAATGCCGCGAATACCCATTTGTGCGGCGGTGCCGGGGTTTTCGTCAACATTGACCTTGGCAATCTTCACGCGGCCCGCATATGCGACCGACAGTTCTTCCAGTGCCGGGCCGATCTGCTTGCACGGGCCGCACCATTCGGCCCAGAAATCGACAACAACGGGAATATCGGACTGGCGCACTTCGGCGTCAAATGTGGCATCGGTTACGGCAACTGTGGGCATCGGCCCCTCCAGAGTTTGGTTTCGGTTGTGCCCTAGTTATGCCTCCGCGCGCGGGGTTTCAAGCGCTGCCCTGTCCAGTGCGGCGGCAACCATGTCAGCGGGCAACCACATCAACTGCGCAGACGCTGTCCACAACAGCCCTGTGCGTATGGTCCGGCCCGGAAAAATCTGTTGCAGGGCGTTGGCATAGGCCCCCATCTGGCGCAACAACCCCTCGGGCACATCTGCTGCGCTAGGCGGGACAACCGCGTTCGATTTATAGTCAATGGCCTGCACGTCGTGTTCGGTGACAATCAACCGGTCGATGATGCCCGCAAGCGGCCTGTTGAACACTGTGGCCGTTATTTCCACTTCGGCCAGACTGTCCGGCCCGAAGATGGGTGCAAGCGCGGGCGCGGACAAGACGCCGCGCACTTCGGCCAACAGCGCGTGCAGGTCGGCGGGCGTGCCCGCATCGCTGCTGGCCAGCAGGTCAGCGGCGCGCAAGGGCCAGTCTGCTTCGTCCCACAGCGGCAGATGTTCCAGCAATAAATGCAACTGCTGCCCGCGCAACATGGCCGCCTCTTCATCCAGACCGGCATCACCCGGCAGGGCTTTGGCCCCGCCCAGTCGCGATGGCGACAGGGGTTTGGGGGTATCGGCCTGCATGGCCACCGGCTGCCACATGTAATCCGGCACCGAGGCCAAATCAGGCGCGCGGGCGTGGGCGCCAGAGTCGCCTGCAAGTTCCGGCCAGTCCTGATGCTGGTGGCGCAAGCCCTGCCCAGTGGGCATTTCGCAGCGCACAGCGCCCGTATGCGCCAGCCCCTGCGCGACCAGATTGTGCCAGCATGTGTCGCGCTTGGTGGTGCCCGCGCCTGCCACGATCAGCCAGCTTTCTGCGCGCGTCATGGCGACATATAGCAGGCGCGCATCCTCTTGCGCGCGGGCATCGGCCAGCCTGTCAACCGCCGATTGCAACAGTGGCGGTGTCTCGCCCTTGGCCCCGCCGCGCCAAGCGACGGTATCGGCCACAGGAAATATCTGCCTGCGTTCGGTCGCGGCAGCGTCGGCAGTGTCGGGCAGGATGACCACAGGCGCTTCCAGCCCCTTTGCGCCGTGCACCGTCATCACCCGCAGCCGCGCACCTGCGCTGTCCAATTCGCGTTTGATCTGCACATCACCATGTTCCAGCCAGCACAGGAACCCTGTCAGGCTGGGTGTTTCCAGTTGTTCATAGGCCAGCGCCTGCGACAGAAATGCGTCAATGCCGTCTTCTGCTTCCGGTCCCAGACGCGCCAGCAACCGCCTGCGGCCGTCATGGCGCGTCAGCATGCGTTCAACCAGATCGAAGGGGCGCAGGAAATCCGTCTGCGCGCGCAGATCATCCACCACCGCCAATGTGGCCGCATCGCCATGTTCGCGCAGGCAGGTCCATAAAAATGCCCCCTCGCGGCCATGCGCCAGCCGGAACAGGGCATCTTCGGACCACCCGAACAAGGGCGAGCGCAGACAGGCGGCAAGCGACAGGTCATCTTCGGGCGTGGCCAGAAATGATAACAACGCTGTCAGGTCACGCACAGCCATTTCGCCGCCAAGGCGCAGCCGGTCCGCCCCCGCCATTTCCAACCCAGCCGCCTTGCACGCGCTGATGATTTCATGAAACAGCGGCCCGCGACGGCGCACCAGAATCAACACATCCCCTTCGGTCATGGGCCGCGCACCACCCCTGACGGGGATCGGTGTTCGCATGTCGATCATGCGCCGCAACTCCGCCGCGATTGTGCGCGCAAGCTGGCGGGTATGGTGTTCTTCCGCCATGATGTCGACCGGCTGGAACCATTCCGGGTCTTTGGGCTTGTCGGGTTTTTCGACCACTGGCCACAGATCTACCCGCCCCGGCATGCGGTCAAAAAACGCAATGTGGTCCGGCACCCCGCCCAAGCCCTGATCATGCGGCGGGCGAAAGGTCTGGTCGACACTGCGCAGCACCGCATCCGACGACCGGAAACTATGCGCCAGCAGCGCTTCATTCAGGCGCACATCGACTGCGGCCAGCCGGTCGCGGAACTGCGCCTGCATGCGGTCGAACACCTGCAAATCCGCCCCCTGAAAGGAATAGATCGACTGTTTCTTGTCGCCCACGACAAACAGGGTCCGCGAGCCATCACGCGCGCCAAGTCCTGCGGTAAATTCCTGCGCCAGCTGTTCGATCACGCGCCATTGGCCGGGGCTGGTATCTTGCGCTTCATCCACCAGAATATGATCAACACCGCCATCAAGTTTGAACAAGACCCATTGCGCAACGGACGGGTCGGTCAGCAACTGGCCGGTGCGGGTGATCAGATCATCGAAATCCAGCCAGCCGCGCGCCGCCTTGGCCTGCGCATAGGATGGCAGGAACGCGCGTGCGAAACGGTGCAGGGCCAGAGAGCGGCTGGTGCAGGCCAGCGCGATCCGGCGCACGCGCGCCGCCTCAACACGCGCCATCAGGTCATTTAACGGGTCCACAAGCGCCCCAAGGGTCGCGCGCGTGCCCTTGGTTGGAAAACTGCCGATCTTGGCGGTAAAGGGTTCCTTGGCCCCGCTGCCGGTCAGCATCACGCTTTCCAGCACAGGCAGAAGGGCAACATCATCTGCGCCGAAATCCAGCGAACGCAATTTGTCCGCGGCTTTCTGGTCGGTCACGGTGCCTGCATCAAGCGCAGGCAAAAGGCGCGCCATCAAATCGCCCTCTGCCCCCAGAAACACATCACGGCACAGCGCGGCGGTGTCGTATCCGGCGGGCAATTCAAACGCGTCGCGCAATGCAGACTCCGGCACATCGCCCGTGAATGCGGGCGCATTGGCGCAGATCTCCATCAGCAATGTGTCAATTTCCGCGCCCGTAAATGCCGCCGCCAGATCTGCAAACACATCGCGGTGGCGGGCCGTATCTGCCAGCCGGTCCAACACATCTGCGCGCAAGGCATGTGCCGAGCGGTCATCCATTTCCGAGAATGCAGGCGACAGGCCCGCCTCCAGCGGGAAGCGGCGCAACAGGGACGCGCAAAACGAATGGATGGTCTGGATTTTCAGCCCGCCCGGTGCCTCGATTGCGCGGGCAAACAGGCGGCGGGCCTGCGCCAGACTGTCGGGGCTGGCGGCCACTTCGCCGATCTTGTGCAACTCTGCCGACAGGGAGTGATCGGGCAACATGGCCCATTTGCCCAACAGGTTGAACAGGCGGTTCTGCATCTCGCTTGCGGCGGCCTTGGTATAGGTCAGGCACAAAATGCGCTGCGGCGATACACCGCGCAGCAGCAACCGCGCTACACGGTCGGTCAGAACCTTGGTCTTGCCCGACCCCGCATTTGCCGACAGCCATGTGGACGCGGCGGGGTCCGACGCGCGGTTTTGCGACAAGGTGGCATCATCAAAACTCATGCTGTGCTGTCCTTGTCAGTCCGGCCCACAGGCTGCACAACGGGCGTGTCCTGCATGCTCCATTCGCCATAGCGCGACAGGTGGTCATAATCGGATTGCTCGCGTTCCATGAACAGCATCCGGCGCGCGGCAAACCCCTGATCGGGTGACAGATAGGCCGTCATCAGCGTTTCAAATTCATCGCGGGTGGTGGCGTTCAAATCCCCGGTCACGTCCATTTCCTCGCGCTTGGGTGTTGCGCCAAGGCCCAGATAGGTGATGCGCGCCACGGGCAAGGGGCCGGTTTCAGAAAACGCCCCCGCCTCGACCATGACGGCCTGAAGCAATAGCTGCTTGTCAAACAGCGCCTGTTGCGTCTGCGTGGGCGGGGTTCCGGTCTTGTAGTCGATGACATGCGCCTGCCCGTCAGGCCACAGATCAATCCTGTCGGGCCTGGCGGTCAGGGTAAACCCGATATCCGGCAGCGCCATCGCGCCACGGGCTTCTTGCAACAGGATCTGGCCGGGTTGCGACAGGTGAAAGTCAAGAAATGCGCGCGCCGCACGCCCCATCCTTGCCCGCCAAAGCGCGCGCGCCGCAGGCCATGGCACATCGCGCGCCAGCACCTCATCTGCGATGCGCAAAAGCTGGGCAAACGGGTCGGGTTCCGGGGGCGCTTTGGTAAAACTTTCCAGAACCCTGTGCAAAACCGTGCCCCGCAACAACGCATCTGCGGACGGGTGCAGCGGGTTCAGCTTGCGCAACCGCAGCACATATTTCGCATACACCTCGAACGGGTCACGAATAAGCCTGCTGATGGCCGTGACCGGCAATTCGCGCGGACGCGCGGCCACGGGGGGCGCGGGCGCGGGGCGCGCGGCCGGCGGGTCCGCAGGGATATTGCGGAAATCGCGGTCAAACGCCGTGGCCATATCCAGCCAATGCGCCCCGCGCGCGCGCATGTCGCGCAACGCAGTATCGCCGCCCTGATCTGGCAGCCCGCCCAGCAGGTTTGTCAGCCGGTTCAGCCAGCGCGATGGCACGGTCTTGGCCTCTGCATCGCGGATGGCGCGGCTTAACACCACTTGTGGGGCGGCGATGGCCTGCTGGAAATCATGGGCGGACAACCCGATCTGGCGTTCGGGCAGCAACAGGCCCGCATCAGCGCGCATGCGCCGGTTCAGCCACGGGTCGGGGTCGGGGGCCTTTGGCCAGACCCCTTCGTTCAACCCCGCAAGTATAACCAGTTCGGCCCCTTGCACCCGCGCTTCCAACGTGCCCCATATCATGATGCGCGGGTCGGCATTGACAGGTTCGCGCACTTCCTGCTGTTGCAGATATGCGGTCAGGAACGCGTCATAATCCGATGGGGTCATGTCCCCGCCATGCGCAGCTTCGCGGGCCAGTTCCGACATTGCGGACAGCGCTTGTTTGCCAGCCGCCTGCAACCACAATTCGCCGGTGCCCGCATGCGGGCCGCGCGCCAGCCCTTCGGCCAGCGCCATATGCTCTGCGACCAGATCGGCCAGCGGGCGCGGGGTGGCATCGGCCAGCGGTGGCAACACCTGCGCCAGCCAGCCTGTCCAGCCCGCGCATTCCGCCGCCCTTCCCCACGCATGCAGGAATTCGCGGTCGGGAAAGGCCACCGCGCGCCTGCGCACATGCAATTCCAGATTGCGGGTATTCAGCAAATGCGGGCCGCGGTCGCCTGCGCTGTGGCATAGCGGGTGTTTCAGCAAACTCAGCAGCGCCTGCGCGTCCAGCCGCTGCGCCAGCAGCGCCGCGCATTGGCGCAAAAACCGCCCCGGAGCAGACAAGGCCAGCGGACGGCCCGCGCTGTCGTCAGGGATAATGCGCCAGCGGTCCAGCGCCACGGTGACCATGCGTGTCAGATTCCGGTCCGGCGTGACAAGGGCGGCGGTTTTGCCCTGCGCAAGCGCGCTGCGCAAACACGCGGCAATGGCCTGTGCCTCCATTCGCGGGGACGGCGCTTCCAGCAATGCGATGCCTGCGCATGCATCTTCCAGATCATGCAGCGCGCGACCTTCGGTCATCCATTGGTCGGTGACCGGCGCCGGACGCAACGCCAGTGAAACCAGCCGGTTGCGCGCAGGTGCGGGCGCGGGCACAGACGCCCATGGCAGGATTTGGTCAGGCGACAGGTCCAGCTGCGCCATAAGCCGCTGAAACCGGAACTGCGGGTGATCTTCGCTGCTCAGACTGTCGCCCAACCCCTCCCAGACCCCGCGCGGCATGTCGAAATCAAAACCGGGCAGCACAACTGCACCTTGCGGCAGGCGGGCCACGGCCTGCATCAGCAGCGCCGTTGTCCCACGCGATCCGGTGGAACCGGCAATGATGACGGGGTCCGCAGGCGGGGCAAGCTGCCATTGCGCAATCAGGGCCGCTGTCTGTGCGCGCAGCCGCCCCTCGGCATCGGGGGTGTCGGCGGTGATGACGGTTTGCACCAGCCGGATGAAATTCAGCGCGCGCTGCCAATGGCCCGAATGACCGCTGACATCCAGCGTGCTCAGCGTATCGAACGACACGCCCTCGGCCTGCATTTCGGAAAACAACCGCGCCAGACTGTCGGCCAGATCATACATTGCGGAACGCGGCGCAAGGTCGGGGTCGGCCGTCAGCAGCCGGTCAATCAACTGCGCAATTTCCAACCGGCGGCGCAGGGGCGGAACAGGCGGCGGCAACCCCGCCGCGCCAACCAATGTCAGCGGATCGCTTACCAGCCGGATTCGCGGCATAACTGCGGGTCCATGACCGACAAGGCTGGCGCGCAGCCGCCTTTGCATGCGACCGGAATTGACCAGAACGCTGACCCTTGCCCGCGCATCAGGCGCAAGCGGGGCCAGCCGTTCCATCAGCCCCTGCGCCAGAAGATGGGGGAAATCCGCATCGGGCGGCAGGGCAAAGGCGCGCGGATGGTCACTATTGGCAAAAATCGCAGTCGGCCCTGTCATGTCACATCACCATCGCACAGCGCGGTCAGGATATTGCGCCCGTGTTCGGTACTGGTGCAAAACTCCAGATGGCGGGTGTCTGCCTGATCGCCGGGCCGGATATGCAGCGACACTGCGGTCTTCGGGGCATACTCACCCAGCCTGTCGGGCCATTCGATCAGGCAAATTGCCGATTCAAACGCATGATCCAGCCCAAGTTCAAGGCATTCATGCGGGTCCGTCAGCCTGTAGAGGTCCGCATGCCAAAGATCGATCCCCCCCAGATCATAGATCTGGACCAGCGTGAATGTCGGGGATGGCACATCTTCATACCGGCCCAGATCTGCAAGCCGCGCCTGAATAAGGGCGCGGGCAAAATGGCTTTTGCCTGCACCGACAGGGCCATGCAGCAAGATGACATCCCCGCCGACAAGCACGCGCCCCAGTCTGGCAGCAAGCCGCGCTGTCGTGTCGGGGTCGGGGGCCGTGACTGTCCGGCATTGCGTCTGCGTCTGGGGCTGAATCTGGTTCGGGGTGTTGCACATGCGGGCAACATTGCCATGCCGACCGCGCCTGCGCCAGACCCGTCAGGCGCGAATGCGGCTGCCCTTGTGTTTGACCGAGCGGAATTTCGTGCGCGCATCCTGTGGCGCAGACATGTAATCTGGCCGCATGTCATTTGGGGCGGCATGATCAATGCGGCTGATCCGGTCTTGATGATGCGCCAGTCCGGCAACAGGGATGCCGCGCTGCTGGGCCAGATGACGAAAGGTCACGACGACCCCGCCACCGACCAGCCGCTGCGCGCGCAGCGCTATCGCCGCGCCGGATTTCAGTGTTCCTGTGCCGGTCAGTTCCCCGTCTGCATCGGAATTGGCCGCAAAGATAGCAAGCTGGTCCCAAAATACTGTCGCGTCGCACCGCAAGGCCCAGTTCCGGATTGCTTGTTCAATGCCGCTGTCTGACAGGTCGGTGCAAGGGTCGCTGCCCCATAGCTGCACATAGCCTGCATTCGCAAAAACCGCCTGCCCTGCCAGATTGAACGCGGCCACCCCATCGGGCAACAGATCAAGAATATTCTGTGCGGTTTCTATCTCGGCCTTGTAGCCGCGCATCAGGCCCGCCTCCGACGTGATGTCCTGAATGAAGAAGGCAAGCGTGCCATCCCCCTGCGGCGTGGCCGTAATGTGATAGATGCGCCCCGTGTCCAGATGCCATTCTTCACTGAAGCTGCCCGATGCGGCGGCTTGCTCCATCTTCATGATTTCGTCACGCCATGTGCCAAAATCCCTGGGTTCCGGCAACATGCGCAATTCGCGCAGCGTATACAGCATCTGCCCCAGATCAGGCCGCGCCGCCAGAAAAAACGGGTCCAGGCCCGTCAGATCCACCAAGGCGGGGTTGAACACCTGCAAGCGGCGATCCGCGTCAAACAACGCCAGCCCGATGGGCAGGGTCGCGAAGGTCCGCGTCAGCATCTGCATCATTTCGCGTCGTGCAAATTCGGATTGCACCGCAGCATCAATCGGCGTCGCGAAATGCAAGGTCATCTGGCCGGCATCTGCCGTCTGATAGGAATACCACCGTTGCCCGTCGCTGAACTGCACGCCCAGCCGACCGGACGCATCATGATCCGCGAAAAGTTCGGGCAACGGCCATGTCAGCGCCTGCTGGTTCGTGCGCCCGCTGTCGTGCAATGCGGCAATATACGCGCCATTCGCCCAGAGTATCTGGCCCTGTTCATCACTTTGCCAGATCAGGATTGGCGCTGCACGCGTGACATCGCGCAGGTTGTGCAATTCCTGATGAAGCGCCTTGTAGCTAAGCCGGTCCATGGCCACCAGAACACCATCTGCACTGGTGTCAGAGATGCGCAAATGGGCCAGACCGCACCGCCATTGCGCTTTCAATGTCAGGCCACTGTCGTCAGTGGACTCAAGCTGCAAGCTGCCCGATTCAGCAAGTTTTGCAAGCTGCGCGCGCAAATCGGGAAAATGCGGCGCAAGATAGGCCAGCAGGCGATCCAGTGCAGTGCTGTCAGATGCGCCTGTATCCGTCTGCACGCCCTGATCACGGATCGCGGCAAGAAGCTGCCGACCACGATCAGAGCAATCGACCAGCGTGCTGTCGCGGAAAATCAGAACGGCGTCATGATCTTCGGTATCAGGCGAAAACAGGGGCGGCGTTCTGCGGTGCGCGATCCCCGCCATAATCATGAGTGCCCCCAGGACAGCCAAGGCGGACCCGACAGAAACCGTCAACCCAAGAAACAGCGCGTCCGCCATTGGCATGATCCTTCTGGAAAAACACTATGCGTTCCAGACAGGCTGCCAGATATTGGTTAAATCAGTATTAATGGATGTCGCGCAGCGGTGCGAACCGGTTTTCAACAGCCAGATCACGCATTGCCAAGGGGCCAAAGTGAGGCGCGCAAATACGGATAAACGCGGCCCACGCTGCGCCTGGGCAGGTGTCAGATCTGTTTTTCAGGCATGAACACTTTCAGGCCATCCAGACCGTCCGTCACCTTCAACTGGCAGGTCAGGCGCGAACGCTGCGGGTCGGGCTGAAAGGCAAAATCAAGCATGTCTTCTTCCATCGGGTCTTTGGCGGGCAATTGTTCAACCCATTCAGGCGCTACATAGACATGACATGTCGAACAGGCGCAGGCCCCGCCGCAATCCGCCTCGATTCCGGGAATGCCGTTGTCGCGCGCACCTTCCATGACGGTCAGGCCGGGGGCCACATCCACAACATGTTCGGTTCCGTTAAATTCGACATAAGTGATTCTTGCCATGATACCCTCTGATAAACGCGTTATTTTACGGACATAAAATAGCGCTGCCCCTTTGACCAGATATGAAATCTGCATCAGACTTTTCAAGTTTTGTCGCGCTTGGGACAATTTTTTGCCCGAATCGGTTGGTATTGTTGCAGAATGAGAAACATGACACATTCGCACCAACGCATACGATCCACTTTACTGTCGCCGCGCGCGGCGGTGACATGGGGCGTGTTGGTGGCGGCAATGCTGGCAATCACCACACCCGCGCTGGCAAATCCGGTTGAAACAAGTCGCGCCCGCATAGAGCAGTCGCATCTGGCCCTGCCACAAACCAACAGCAGATTGTGCTGGGCGCGCTACGCGACCAGAGGTTCCCAGAATAACGATGTCATTGAAGAAGTTGCCTTCCGGGTGCCTTGCCCTGAACATATGACAACGGATTTCATTGCGACATTGCAGCGCGCACTGAACGCACGCGGGCATTATGACGGGCCGATCACCGGACGCGCTGACGGGCAGACGCGCGCAGCGGTGCAGAAATTTCAGCGCGCACAAGGTTTTGACAGCCCAATTCTGACGCTGGACACAGCGCAGCATCTTGGGCTTTTGCCGATTGAGTTGGGCCGGAACTAGCACACCGGGCCTGCACGTTTTCACGCACCACCCGACCGCGCTTTGACTGCGCCCTAGATGTCACATGTTCAGCAGGTGCGCGTCCAGTTCCAGCCCTTCTGCACCATGCGCAAAGGGCGGTTCAGGCCGGGTTCGGTTCGGCAGGTGCGGATTGCAAAATGCACAAGCTTCACATCTTAGCAGTCCCAAAATGAAAAACGCGCGCAAGTTTTGCGCGCGCCTTACCAAATTTCGGGCGGCATGACCGCGAAAGAACGCGGCCAGCCAAGCCCGCATACCCGTGCCTTAATCGTCCAGTGACAGCGCCAGAAAGCGCGGGTCACCGCCACGGCGCAGCAACACCAGCAAGGACCGGCGCCCGGCCTCGCGCGCTTCTTCTGCGCGCTGGTGCAGCTCTTCGGGGGTCGAGACAGCGTGCTGGTTGGCCTCTGTAATCAGATCACCGGGTTGCACCCCTTTTGCCGCGGCATCGCTGTCGGAATCGACCGAACGCACGATCAGCCCCTGCGCCGTTGCGGGCAGGTCCAGTTCGGTGCGCAAGCTGTCCGTCAGGCCCTGCAATTCCATGCCCAGAACGCTGGATGGTTCCAGATCCTGCGGTTGGGAATCCGTATCTGGGGCCGCAGTGCCTTCGGCAAGTTCGCGTTGCCCAAGGACGACGCTTAGCGTCACTTCCTCGCCCGCGCGAAAGACGACCACTTCAACGTCGCTGCCAACAGGTGCTTCGCCCACACGGCGAACCAGCATCCGTGTATCTGCCACGCGACCACCGTCAAAGCGCAAGATCACATCACCCGCCTGCATGCCAGCTTCCAGTGACGGGCCATCCATGACTTCGGTCACCATTGCACCTTCGGCACGCTCAAGGCCGATAGCCTCTGCCATATCATCATTCAGGTCCTGAATGCGGACACCAAGCCACCCGCGACGGGTGCTGCCAAATTCGCGCAATTGCTCGACCACATTGACCACAACATTGGACGACATCGCAAACCCGATGCCGATGGAACCGCCCGTAGGCGACAGGATGGCCGTGTTCACGCCGATCACTTCCCCATTCATATCGAAAAGCGGGCCGCCGGAATTGCCGCGGTTGATAGCGGCATCCGTCTGGATGTAGTCGTCATAATTGCCTTGCAGCGCACGACCACGCGCGGAAATAATCCCCGCACTGACCGAAAACCCCTGCCCCAACGGGTTGCCGACAGCGATCACCCAATCGCCCACGCGCGCGGTTTCCGCATCGCCCCATGGCACGAATGGCAGATCCTCGTCATGTTCGACCTTCAGAAGTGCAATGTCAGTTGCGGGGTCGGTGCCGATCAGTTCGGCCTGCAATTCCAGCCCCGAGAAAAACTCCACCCGGATTTCATCTGCACTGTCGATAACGTGGTTGTTTGTCACCAGATACCCGTCGGCCGAAATGACAAACCCCGAACCCAGGGCCTGACTTTGGCGCGACCGGTTGCGGTTCTGCCCTTCCGGGGCGTCAAAGAAATCGCGGAAGAAATCTTCGAACGGGGAGCCTTCGGGCAGGCGCGGCAGACCTTCGTCCAGTCGTGCGGCCACCGTCGTTGTCGTGGTGATATTCACGACAGCGGGGCTGACACGTTCGGCCAGATCTGCAAAACTTTCAGGGCGTTCCTGCGCGGCCAGCACGGCAAGCTGGGACATCAACAGGATAAATGCCAACGTAAGCAGCTTCAGGCCATACAGCCCTGCTGGCCGGGGCAAGGCAGATTGCGCGGCGCGTGAGATCATTTCTTTCGCTCCCTCTCGGATACGGATTGCGGACGGCATGTCGATTTTGACTATCATACAGGAATAGATAAAGTCGAAGTGTACAAACGCAAATTATGTGTCAGCTTTTCAATCATATGTGAAATTATGTCAGCTTGGGTGTGCGGTGGAATACCACCCGTTCCCTGCCACTGGGTCTTGCGCAAAACGGTCCGGCAAATGATCGGCGCCACTTCAACCAGTGTGCCAGTTGAACTAGCCGGCCATCATCCGCGCCAAAGTGACCAGCACCCCCCCGAACGCCAATGCGACCAGCCCGATCAGGCGGCGGGTTTCAACGGGCAGATCCGCAAACATACGCAACAATTCTTCAATGCGCCGAGGGGCCAGTACGAATACCAGCCCCTCGAAGATCAGCACCAGCCCAAGGGCCAGAACCAGTGTCCATATGGTCACCAGATGCGCCCCTTAGTTGCCAATGATGGCTTCCAGTTCGCGCACGGCATCCGGTTCTTCCGCATCCGGTTCAGGGGCGCGTTGGCGCACCATATCGGGGTCGCGGGCGATTTCATCTGCTGCCGCATCTGCGGTGTCCAGAATAGCCTGTGTCATCCCGTCACCACGAAGGAAGTTGAAGAATTCGCTGTCAGGACGCAGGACCATGGTGGAATTATCCCCACGCAACGCACGCTCATAGCTTTGCATGGAGCGGGTGAATGAAAAGAATTCCGGGTCCAGACTGAACGCATCGGCATAGACGCGGTTACGCTCGGCGTCTGCTTCACCGCGCACAATCTCTGCCTCGCGCCGCGCAGAGGAGACAAGCTCCACCACGGTCCGGTCGGCCAGCGCACGCACGCGCTGCGCAGCTTCGTTCCCGCGTGCACGCTCATCTGCGGCTTCGCGTTCACGTTCCGCACGCATCCGCGCAAATGTCGCTTCAAGGTTCTCTTGCGGCAGGTCGGTGCGGGTCAGGCGCACGTCGATCACGTCAATGCCCAGCGACAGCGCTTCGCGGCGCGCCAGATCACGGATGCGGTTCATCAGCGATGTCCGGTCTTCGGACAACACAGTGTTGGATGGCACAGACCCCAGAACCTCGCGGATGGCGGCGTTCATGATCCGGTCCATGCGGCCTTGTGCAGCGCGCACACCGTCAACACCGACAGCTTCGCGGAAGCGGCTGACATCTTCCAGACGCCAGCGCAGGAACGCATCGACCACAAGTCGGCGGTCATCCAGCGGCGTGACTTCCAGCGGCTGGGTTTGCAGACCCAGGATCCGCGCATCATAGCGCACGACTTCCTGAATGAAGGGAATCTTGAACCCAAGACCGGGTTCGCTGATTTCCTGCCGGACCTGACCGAATTGCAGCACCAGAACATTCTCGCGCTCGTCAACGATGAACAATGCCGAAAAGGCGGTGACAATCGCCACGACCACGATCGGCAGTATAATACCTGCTTTTTTCATCAGTTGGTGCTCCTCTGGCGGGACAGTTCATTCAGGGGAAGGTATGGCAAGACGCCGCTACCACCCGCTTCGCTGCCCGTCACATTGTCCAGAATGGTCAGGTTCATGTCGCCAAGAACGCGTTCCATGGTTTCCAGATACATGCGTTTGCGGGTGACTTCCGGCGCGTTCACATACTCGGAATAGACCGAGACAAAGCGCGCGGCTTCACCCTGGGCGTTGTTGACCACTTCGGCGCGATACCCTTCGGCTTCTTCCTGAACCTGTGCTGCCTGACCGCGTGCCTGCGCCAGAACGCGGTTTGCGTAGGCATCAGCTTCGCGTTCCAGACGGTCGCGTTCCTGACGTGCTGTCTGCACGTCGCGGAAGGCGCTGATCACCTGTTCTGGCGGGTCGGCCTTGTCGAAGTTGACACGAATGACGGAAATCCCGGATTCGTAGCTGTCCAGCAAGCCCTGCACAGCCGAACGCAGATCGGCCGCAATCGAACCACGGTCGCGGTTCAGAATTGGCGACAGTTCCGAACGTGCGATAATATCGCGCATCGCGGATTCCGATGCGGCACGCACGGTTTCACGCGGGTCGGCCAGATTGAACAGGAAGCGCGCCGGATCGGTCACGTTCCAGACCACCTGAAATTCGATATCAACCACCGCTTCGTCGCGGGTCAGCATCAGGCCCGTGTCCAACGCACTGCGCCCTGTGCCCACTTCGGTCACACGTTCGGTCGTGACCTGCACAACTTCATGCGACACCACCGGCCATGGCGCAAAGTTCAGACCGGGGCCACCGGTCTTGTAATACTGGCCAAACAGCAATTCGACAGAACGCTCTTCCGGGCGCACTGTGTAGAAGGACGCAACCGCCCACATCACCACAAGCGCGACCAGCCCCAGCAGCACACCGCGCTTTGAAAAGCCCGGACCGCCGGTTCCGCGACCGCCACCATTTCCGCCACGACCGCCGCCCATCAGGACGCGCAGCTGTTCCTGGCCTTTTTTGACGATTTCATCGATTTCAGGCATTTGTGGCTGATCACCTGAGCCACGCCCGCCATTCCCGTTATTGCCGCGGTTACCGCTGCCGCGATTGCCGCCGCCTCCCCAAGGTCCACCGTTGTTTCCAGACATCTGGACTCCATTTTGTTTGATTGCGATTATTTATCTTACAAGGTGGCATCAGCCACCGCGAATTCAACCCTTTGTTACCGCTTAGTCACCCCAAGATCGCGTGACCGTGCGCATCGTTACCAGCTCTTCCGCCATGGTCGGATGCACAGCCAAGGTGCGGTCGAAGTCAGCCTTGGTTGCCCCCATAGCAATGGCAACACCGGCAAGCTGGATCATTTCACCTGAATGATCCGCGACAATGTGACACCCCAGAACCTTGTCGCTGCGCGCGCAAACGATCAGTTTCATCAACGCGCGTGCCTGTCGCCCCGCGAACAGGCTGTGCATGGGGCGGAAAGCCGCAGCATACACATTTACAGGCCCTTTGTCGCGCGCATCTTCTTCCGACAGGCCCACTGTCCCGAATTCCGGCTGTGTGAACACCGCGGTCGGAATAAGCCCGTGGTCGAAATATGTGGGCTTGGCCCCGAACACGGTATCGGCAAACGCATGCCCTTCGCGAATGGCAACCGGTGTCAGATTGGCACGGTCGGTGACATCGCCCACAGCATAGATCGACGGCACAGCGGTCTGACTGAACTTGTCGACAGGTATTGCCCCGCCCTGTGCCAGATCAAGGCCCAGCGCCTGCAACCCAAGCCCCTCAGAATTGGGTTTGCGCCCCGTGGCGAACATCACGGCATCATAGGTTCCGTCATGTCCTGTCGTGGATTTGACCCAAGTGGTGCCATCATCGCGGGGTTCCATTTCCAGAATGTCGGTTCCCAGACGCAGATCAACGCCATTGGCGCACATCTCATCCGAGATATGGCCGCGCGCTTCTTCGTCAAAGCCGCGCAGGATTTGCGCGCCGCGGTAAAATTGCGTCGTTTTCACGCCCAGTCCGTTGAAGATACAGGCAAATTCGCTGGCAATATAGCCCCCGCCCACAATCAGGATGGATTTGGGCATACGGTCCATCAGGAACACGTCGTTCGATGTCATCGCCCCCATATCGCGCCATTTTTTCGGCACAACCGGCGTGCCGCCTGTTGCGATCAGGATATGGCGCGCAGTCACGGTGCGCCCGTCGGCCAGTTGCACGGTATGCGCGTCGGCCAGTGTGGCGCGGCTGTCGAATACCGTCACGCCCGCGCGGTCCAGCCCGGCGCGGTAAATCCCTTCCAGCCGCGACAGTTCCGCATCCAAGCGGGCGCGGAAGGCCTGCCAGTCGAACGCACCAATGGTCGCATCCCACCCGTAAGCCTGCGCATCCGCAACCGCCCCCGGAAAGCCGGAGGCAAAGACCATCAGTTTCTTGGGCACGCAGCCCCGAATGACACAGGTGCCGCCCATGCGGTATTCTTCGGCAAGTGCGACTTTGGCCCCGTATTCGGATGCGGAAATACGCGCGGCACGCACGCCGCCCGACCCGCCACCGATTACAAAAAGATCATAGTCAAAGCTCATGGCCGTCCCTTACAGATCGCTGAATATATTACGCGTGTCGGCCAGATCGGCCTGCGACATTGTCACTTCGGCAACCCCGCTGGACAAATCGCGGGTTTCACATTTGCCATCCGCGTGGCCAATAATAACCTGATCTGCGATATCCACGAACAATCCGTTTTCCACAACCCCCGGAACCTGATTCAGCACCATCGCCAGCTGACGCGGGTTGCCGATGCGCCCCAGCGCCAGATCCAGAATATAATTCCCTTCATCTGTCATGTAAGGCCGGTCCCCGTTCATGCGCAGACTGGATTGCCGCCCCATCACATCCATGGATGCCAGAATTTCCTCGACCAGTGCCTTGGACGCCTGCCAGCCGAAGGGAATCACCTCGACCGGCAGGGGAAACGCACCCAGTGCGGCCACTTCCTTGGCGGCATCCGTGATCACAATCATCTGGTCTGACGCGGTGGCCACAATCTTTTCTTGCAACAGCGCCCCGCCGCCGCCCTTGATCAGCGTCAGTTCGGCGTCGAATTCATCCGCCCCGTCAATCGTCAGATCCAGCCAGCGCGCTTCATCCAGCGAGACAACATTTATACCCACTTCACGCGCCAGTTGCGATGTCCGCGTGGATGTGGGCACCGCAATGATGCGCAGCCCTTCTTGGCGCACGCGCTGCCCCAGACGCCGCACCAGCCACGCGGCTGTCGATCCGGTGCCAAGCCCCACGCGCATGCCGTCCTGCACAAAATCGGCGGCACAATGGGCGGCCGCGAATTTGGCGCGGTCAACAGGGGTAAGCTGGTCGGTCATGGCAAGCCCTCATCACATCATTTCCGGCCTTATAGGCGGTTTGTGACCGAGTTTTAAGGGCAAATCGCCCGCAAGAATCCTATTGCTGAATCGACTGTAAATAGGCGTCCAGCGCGACAATAGGTTCAGGCAGCGGGCGCGACAGGCCGCGTTCTGTCTGAACCCGTGTCAGCCGCCCTGTCAGCAAATGGCCGAATTCAGGCATTTCCGCCCCTGCATAAGCGGTTTGGCCGCGCGCATACCCGTCCAGCTTGTCCAGAACCAAGGTTTGCGGATACGCCCCGTCCTGCCGCCGCGCCAGTGTGGTCAGGTCAGGAACCTGCGCGCCGCCGCGCGCGTCCGCGCCATGACAGGCGACACAGTTCTGATTATACAGCGCACGCCCTGCCTGCGGGGTTGCAAACGGGCTACAGCCTGCCGCAAAAAGCACGGCAAGCACAGCTATAGATCTTTTGAAATGCATCATCATGCCTGCATCTTGGCAGAAATCGCAGGCAGGGCAATGATTCAGGTCAATCCCATGCCACGGCACCTGCCACGATGTCAAAAAGCGCACGCAACATGTCGCTTCACACCCGCCCCATGGCCAGCGCATCGCATAGCTGTCATATTGGACAGCGCAACCAACACAAAGGCCCCCGACATGTTTTTGTCCGTGTTTGACATGTTCAAGATAGGCATCGGCCCGTCATCGTCACATACAATGGGGCCGATGCTCGCCGCCGCGCGCTTTCTGGACCATTTGCGCGGTCTGCCATTTGGCGTGGTGGGGTTGCGTGCCCGTCTGCACGGCTCGCTTGCATTCACCGGCGTTGGCCACGCAACCGATCGCGCGGTTATTCTGGGGTTTGCGGGCTTCACCCCCGACGCCTATGATGCCGCGCGCGCCGAGGGCACACTGACGCAGATCGCGCGCACCGGCACAGTTGATGCGCCCGGTCTGGGGCAGTTGCGCTTTGCACCCGACACCGACCTTGTCTTTGACTACGGGCCACCCCTGCCCGGCCATGTAAACGGGCTGGTTCTGATGGCCACAGATGCGCAGGGCGATGTGATTGCGCAAGAAACCTACTTCTCTATCGGGGGCGGGTTTGTTGTGACCAGGGATGAATTGGGCGCCCCGCCGCCCGCGCCTGCGGCCGAATTCCCCTATCCGTTCGAGACTGCCGCGCAAATGCTTGAAATGGCGCGCGCATCGGGCAAAAGCATCGCGGCCATGAAACGCGCCAATGAGCTGAAACTGCGCACCCCGTCCGAGCTGGACCACGGGCTGCGCCGCATCTGGCAGGTTATGAATGACTGCATCACCCTTGGGCTGAGTGGCGAAGGCACGTTGCCCGGCGGGCTGAGCGTGCGCAGACGCGCCAAGGGAATCATGACAGCACTGCTTGCCGAACAGGGCCTGAACCTGACTGCGCCGCATACGATCAATGACTGGATCGGCGTGTATGCCATGGCCGTGAACGAAGAAAACGCCGCTGGCGGGCAGGTTGTGACCGCGCCCACCAATGGCGCGGCAGGCGTGGTGCCCGCGACAATCCGCTACTGGCTGGACCATGTGCCCGGTGCCAGCGCGGCACGGCTGGATGAATTCCTGCTGACCGCAGCGGCAATCGGCGGGCTGATCAAGCATAACGCGTCCATTTCAGGGGCAGAATGCGGCTGTCAGGCAGAAGTCGGGTCGGCGGCGGCCATGGCGGCAGCGGGGCTGGCCGCAGTTCTGGGCGGCAGCCCCGCGCAGATTGAAAACGCAGCCGAAATCGCGCTGGAGCATCATCTTGGCATGACCTGTGACCCCGTCAAGGGGCTGGTGCAGGTGCCGTGTATCGAACGCAACGGATTGGGCGCGATCAAGGCGGTGTCAGCGGCCAGTCTGGCGCTGCGCGGCGATGGCACGCATTTCATGCCACTGGACAACTGTATCGAGGCCATGCGCCAGACAGGGGCCGATATGTCGGAAAAATACAAGGAAACCGCGCTTGGGGGGTTGGCCGTCAATATCCCGAATTGCTGACGCGATTCCAGACTGCTGACGCAGGGGGGCGCTGCCCCCTGCACCCCCGGAGTATTTTTGGCAAGATGAAAGGGCTTTCGCGATGGCACGGCACGCGTTAGGGTCATCTGATTACAGCAAGGCCCCCTGCCCGTGACAGCCATTCGCAACATTCTGATCATCGCCCAGCACGGGCGGCTGCAATATGAAGCCCTGCTGTTTGCCGCATCGCTGCGGCATTTTCCGCAAAACAACGATTTGCGCCTGATCGTGGCCGAACCGCAGCCCGGCCCGCTATGGGAAGATGACCCCCGCATCAGCCGCCCCGCGATCCGGCGGGAATTGCGCGCGCTTGGTGCCGAAATTGTGCCGCTGCACAACCGCATCTGGGGCGCGGCCTATCCCAATGGCAACAAGATCGAAGCCCTGCACCTGCTGCCGAAGGGCGCGCCGTTCGTGTTTTTCGACACGGACACGCTGATTACCGGCCCGTTGGACAGGCTGGATGGCACGCGCGCAACGGCGTCACTACAGGTCGAACCCACATGGCCGCGCATATCGCTATACGGGGCGGGGTTTGCCGAAATCTGGGGCGCGCTCTATGACCGGTTCGGGCTGGATATAACGCCCACGCTGGACACGCGCTTTGGCGCAGATGACTGGCGGCGCTATATGTATTTCAACGCAGGCTGGTTCACTGGCCCCTGCCCGCATGAATTTGGCACGCTGTTCCAGCATTATGCCACCGACATTGCCGCCAGCCCCCCTGACACCATGGCCACACAGGCGCTTTATCCGTGGCTGGACCAGATTGCGCTGCCGCTGGTCGTGGCAAAGCTTGCCGGCGGGCGGCCGGATACGCACACAGGGCTGGACGGGGCGCTGTCAGTTCATTACCGCGCGCTGCCGGTTCTGTATGCCACAGGTCGTGATGCTGCGATCGAGGTGCTGGAACAGGTCACGGGTGCCCCGCATCTATGGGATATTTTCAATCAGTATGTGTCGTTCCGGCGCATGGTATTCAAGCATCAGGGGCGGGAGTTGCGCGCATGCATTGACCGCGCACATCTGCCGCAAACCTATGGCAAATTGCAAAGCATGATCCGCGAGACGGGTGACTGGGTGCGTTGACCCCCCTTGGCCATTTGCCAAAGGTTCCTATATGACGGGGCTAAATGCCATACGGGCACGCGTATGGCGAAGGACATGCAAGGAACACTGCTATGAGTATCGGGGGCCAGATCGCCTGGGACGACACGGTTTTGCCGTTTCAACTGGATTTAAGCGACATTCGCGGGCGGGTGGCGCGACTGGACACCGCGCTGGAACGCGTTCTGGCGCGCCATGATTACCCCGAACTTGTGGAAACGCTGGTCGCAGAAGCCTGCTTGCTGACCGCGATGATCGGCCAGACCATCAAGCTGCGCTGGCGGCTGTCGCTGCAAATTCGCGGCGACGGGCCGGTGCGCCTGATTGCCACCGATTACATTGCCCCCACAGCGGATGGTGCGCCTGCGCACATCCGCGCCTATGCCAGTTTCGACCGCGACCGGCTGCGCGACGACCTTGACCCGTTTGTCCAGATCGGGCGGGGCTATTTCGCGATTGTCATTGATCAGGGCAAGGGCATGACGCCCTATCAGGGCATCACACCGCTGTCAGGCACATCGCTGACCGATTGCGCCGAAGCCTATTTCGAGCAGTCCGAACAGCTGCCGACGCGTTTTGCGCTGTCCTTCGGGCGGTCGGTTCTGCCGGGGCAGGATGAAAAATGGCGCGCAGGCGGTGTGATGTTGCAGCATATGCCACAGGCATCGGGGGCCGCCCCGCGCGAACGCGACGCCCTGGCCGAGGATTGGGGCCGCGCCAATTTGTTGCTGGACACGGTCGAGGAACTGGAACTGATTGGCCCGACAGTGCAGCCGCCGGACTTGCTGCTGCGCCTGTTTCATGAAGAACTGCCGCGCGTCTTTGACCCGCAGGTCGTGCATTTCGGCTGTTCATGTTCCGAAGAAAAGGTGCGCAATTCGCTGTCGATCTATTCTGCCAAGGATATTGCCACCATGACCACACCGGAAGGGACCGTGACCGCAGATTGCCAGTTCTGCGGGGCGCATTACACGCTGGACCCCGCCAGCCTTGGGTTTGAAGGCAATGGCGGCTGAGGTGAGCTTGCATCTGCGCGCGGCGCTGGCCGCGCGCGATGTGGGGGCGTCAAGCGATTTTGACCTGAACCCTGCGGTTGTCCTGCCCGAAAACCGCGTGTTGCGGCCTGCATCTGTGCTGGTGGCCATTCAGCATGGACCGGCTGGCCCGCAGGTCATTCTGACCAAGCGCGCGTCGCATCTGCGCCATCATCCGGGGCAGATTGCCTTTCCCGGCGGGCGGCAGGACGCGGATGATCGTGATGCCGTGGACACGGCGCTGCGCGAAGCGCGCGAAGAAATTGGCCTGCCAGACGGTGCTGTAGAGGTTCTGGGCCGTCTGCCGCCGCATGAAACCGTCACCGGTTTTCAGGTCACCCCCATTGTGGCGCAACTCACACGCGATTTCACGCCCTGCCCCGAACCCGGCGAAGTGGCCGAAATATTCTGCGCGCCGCTGTCGCACCTGACCGACCCCGCGCGTTTCCGCATAGAGCGGCGCATCTGGCGCGGCACATGGCGGAATTTCTATATTGTGCCATGGGGACCCTATTACATCTGGGGGGCGACTGCGCGTATTCTGCGCGGGCTGGCAGACAGGATGGACCAATGCAAACCATAGGCGGCACATGGTTGGCGGATGCGCGCACGCAAACTGTGCTGGCGCTGTTGTCGGATGCGGGGCATCAGGCATTTGTGGTGGGCGGCTGCGTGCGCAACGCGCTGCTGGGCGTGGATGTCACCGATGTGGATATCGCCACCGATGCACGGCCCGAACGGGTAACGGACCTGGCGCAGGCGGTGGGGGTTCGCGCGGTGCCGACAGGGCTTGCGCATGGCACCATCACCCTTGTTGTGGATGGCCAAGGGTTCGAGGTGACAACCTTTCGCCGCGATGTGCACACCCATGGCCGTCATGCGACCGTGGCCTTTGCCAGTGATGTGGCACAGGATGCGGCGCGGCGTGATTTCACCATGAACGCGCTTTATGCCGATGCGCGCGGCCATGTCACCGACCCGCTGGGGGGCATGGCCGACCTGCGCGCGCGGCGTGTGCGGTTTGTGGGCAATGCACGCGCCCGCATTCATGAAGATTACCTGCGCATTTTGCGGTTCTTCCGTTTTCACGCCCAATATGGCGACCCTGCACAAGGACTGGACGCCGACGCGCTGGACGCCTGCGCGCGCGGCGCACAAGGCATGGGCCAGTTGTCGGCGGAACGCATCGGGGCGGAAATGCGCAAACTGCTGGGCGCACCCGACCCTGCACCCGCCATAGCTGCCATGGCGCATTGCGGGGTTCTGGCGCAGGTGGTCGCGGGCGCGGATACGCAGGCGCTGCCCCGCCTGATCCATCTGGAAGGGGACATGCCGCCGCGGTGGTTGCGCCGCCTGCTGGTCCTTGGCGGTGACAGCGACCGGCTGCGCCTGACGCGCGCGGAGTCGCGCCATCTGGGCCAGATGCGCGCGGCCATTGCTACGCTGCAAACTGCCGCGCAGCTTGGCTACCGGCTGGGCACTGATCTGGGCGCGGATGTTATTGTGGCGCGCGCGGCGCTGATGGAAAGCCCGCTGCCGCCCGACTGGCAGGCCGAATTGCGCCGTGGGGGGGCTGCCCGTTTTCCCGTGCGCGCGTGCGATCTGCCGCATCTGCAAGGCCGCGCGTTGGGCGCGTGCCTGAAAGCGCTGGAAGACCGCTGGCTTGCGTCTGATCTGGCGCTGACGCGCAAGGAATTGCTGGGCTGACTGGCCAACGCCCCCGCCTGCCCCTATATGTTTGCAAAAGCGAATGAGGGGCCATGTGCTGCAACGAACCGACATAGAACCGCCGAAGACCGCCCTGCACGGGGCCAATGGCACACAGTGGCTGGCGGGGCTGATTGACGCATTCGCCCCTGCCGACACGGCCCCACCCCATAGCCTGTGGCGGTTTATCCTGTGGTCGGTGCGCGGGGCATGGCCGGTTTTGCTGCTGGCCGCTGCAATTTCCGCCCTTGTTGGCACGACGGAAGTTGTGTCGGCCTTGTTGATGGGCTGGATTATTGATGCGGTCGTGGACACCGGGCCTGCGGGCTTTTTTGGCCAGCATCTGGCGCTGATTGCAGGGTTTGTGGTGTTCTTCATCATCCTGCGCCCGATGGCCTTCGGGTTGTCATCGGCAGCGAATGCGATTGTGGTGCAGCCCAATGTCTATGTGCTGGTGCAATCGCGCCTGAACCGTTGGACATTGGGCCAGCCCGTCACCTTTTTTGACAATGATTTCGCAGGCCGTATCGCGCAAAAGCAGGTGCAGACCGCGCGCGCGTTGACCGATGTTGCCAATGAAACGATCAACACGATGGCCTTCGCGCTGGCATCGATCATCGGGTCTGTGGTGCTGCTGCTGACGATTGATCTGCGCATCGCGTTTGCGCTGGCGTTATGGATGGTGGGGTATCTGGCGCTGATCCGGTATTTCCTGCCGAAGGTCCGCAAATCCGCAGGCGCACGGGCAGGCGCGCGCGCGCAGGTCAGCGGGCAAGTGGTCGATACCATCACCAATATCAAAACCGTCAAACTGTTCGCCCATGCCGAATTTGAGGATCGCGCCGCGCTGAACGCGATGGGCATTTTCCGCAACCGCGCCATAGAATTCGGCGAAGTGCAGGCGTTGTTCCGGTTCTGGCTGATGGCGGTGGCAGGGCTGTTGCCGGTGCTGCTGATCGGCGGCACGATCTGGCTTTGGACGATTGGCGCGGCAACACCGGGCGGGATTGCCGCTGCCGGTGCCGTGGCCATTCGCATCGCGCAGATGACAGGTTGGGTCAGTTTCGTGCTGATGGCCATCTACGGCAATCTGGGCGAGATTGAGGACGGCATGAAAACCCTGACCCCCGCCCCCGATCTGACCGATGCGCCTGATGCGGTCGATCTTGGCCGTGCCACGGGCGATATACGGCTGGACAGTGTGGATTTCGCATATGGGCGGCGCACTGGTGGCGTCACGGAAATGTCGCTGCATATCCCCGCAGGCGAAAAAATCGGAATTGTGGGCGCATCGGGTGCGGGCAAATCCACGCTGGTTGCCCTGCTGCTGCGGCTTTATGATGTCGAAGGGGGGCGCATCACGCTGGACGGGCACGACATTCGCGCGCTGACGCAGGAAAGCCTGCGGCGTAATATCGCCATGGTCACGCAGGAAACGGCCATGTTCAACCGCTCTGCCTTTGAAAATATCCGCTATGGCAAGCCAGAGGCCACGCGCGCGCAGGTCGAAGCGGCCGCCCGCGCCGCAGAAGCACATGACTTCATACAAGACTTGCAGGACCATGAAGGCCGCAAGGGGTATGATGCGCATCTGGGCGAACGCGGCGTGCGCCTGTCGGGCGGGCAGCGCCAGCGAATTGCCCTTGCGCGCGCATTTTTGAAAGATGCCCCCGTTCTGGTGCTGGATGAAGCAACATCCGCGCTTGATTCAGAAGTGGAAGCAGCCGTTCAATCCGCACTGGAGCCGCTGATGGAAGGCAAGACCGTTCTGGCCATCGCGCACCGGCTGTCGACCATCGCGCAACTGGACCGCATTATCGTGCTGGATGACGGGCGTATTGTCGAGCAGGGCACCCATGACGAGTTGCTTGCCAGGGGCGGCACCTATGCCCGTTTCTGGGAACGGCAGTCGGGGGGCTTTCTGGGCTGCGATGATGACTTGCCAGCAGCCTAAGCGCACCGTATCTGGCACAGGACTTCAGCAATAGCGGATACCCCCCTGCCATGGCCACACTGACCATCACCCGACTGGGCCATCAAGGCGATGGCATTGCCGAAGGCCCGGTTTTCGTGCCCCGCACCCTGCCCGGAGAGGTGGTTGAAGGGGATGTTGCAGGCGGGCGCATGGCCGCGCCGCGCATTATCACACCGTCAGACCAGCGCATAAAGGCCCCCTGCCCGCATTACCGCAATTGCGGCGGCTGCGCCGTGCAACATGCGCGCGAAGAGTTCGTCACCGACTGGAAGCAGGACATCTTGCGGCACGCGTTGTCTGCACAAGGGATCGAGGCCCCGTTTCGCGCGCCCCATATCTCGCCCTTGCACAGCCGCCGCCGCGCAAGTTTCGCAGGCAGACGGCTGCGAAACGGGGCCTTGGTGGGCTTTCATGCCCGCGCGTCGGACGTGCTGACGGCTGTGCCCGATTGCATGATCCTGCACCCTGCCCTGATTGCCGCCTTGCCAATGCTGGAAGATCTGACCGCGCGCGAAGGGTCGCGCAAGGGCGAGTTGACGCTGTCGCTGACGATATCCGAAGCGGGGCTTGATCTGGCCGTGACAGGCGGCAAGGCACCGGACGGGCCTGTGCGCGCGACGCTGGGGCAATGGGCGGGGCAAGCAGGCCTTGCGCGCCTTGCATGGGAGGGCGAGGTGATTGCGCAGGAACAGCCCCCCTTTCACACCATCGGGCGGGCGCGTGTCACGCCGCCACCCGGCGCATTCCTGCAAGCCACCAAACCCGCCGAAGCCGCGCTACAAGCCGCAGTCGCGGATGCGGTCGGGCCAGCCAGTCAGGTGGCGGATTTGTTTGCGGGCTGCGGCACATTTGCCCTGACACTGGCCGAACGCGCCGAAATCCACGCGATTGAAAGTGACGGGGCCATGCTGCATGCCCTTGATGCGGGCTGGCGGCAGGCTGTTGGTCTGAAACGGATCACCACGCAAACCCGCGATCTGTTCCGCAACCCTGTCCTGCCGGAAGATCTGGCGCGCTTTGATGCTGTGGTCATCGATCCGCCCCGCGCGGGTGCAGAAGCGCAGGCAAAGGCACTGGCGAACAGCCGCGTGCCCGTAATTGCAGCCGTGTCGTGCAACCCCGTGACATTCGCGCGCGATGCGAAAGTGCTGATACAGGGCGGGTATCGCCTGAATTGGGTGCAGGTTGTCGATCAATTTCGTTTCAGCCCCCATGTGGAGCTTGCAGCCCAGTTCGTGAGATAGCATATCGCAGCCAGCAGACAGGGCCTTGCAACGACAGTGACTTGGGGAAAGACAATGTTCAGCCGCGAAAAGACCGCCGCTTTTTTGGAACAGGCATGGGTGCGCAACGGGATTATCGGGGTCATCGTGTTCAATGCCGTTTTGTTGGGCATGGAAACATCAGACACCCTGATGGGGGCTGCTGGCCCGTTGATCCTGACGCTGGACAAATTGTGTCTGACGATCTTTGTGCTGGAAATCGCGCTGAAGTTTTACGCGCACAGGTTGTCATTCTTCCGGTCGGGCTGGAATGTCTTTGATTTTCTGATTGTCGGTATTGCGCTGGTGCCCGGTGCACAAACCTTCAGCGTGCTGCGCGCCTTGCGTATTCTGCGCCTGCTGCGCGTGGTGTCGGTCAGCCCCAATCTGCGCCGCGTGGTCGAAGGGTTTATCAAGGCCCTGCCCGGTATGGGGTCGGTGTTTTTGCTGATGGGGATGCTGTTTTACATCGGCGCGGTCATGGCCACCAAACTGTTCAAGGACAGCTTTCCCGACTGGTTCGGCGATCTGGGCAATTCGGGATATACGCTGTTCCAGATCATGACGCTGGAATCATGGTCGATGGGCATTGTCCGCCCTGTGATGGAAACCTACCCCTATGCATGGGCGTTCTTTGTGCCGTTTATCATGGTGACGACCTTTGCCGTGGTCAACCTGCTGGTCGGTCTGATCGTCAATTCCATGCAGGATGCGCATGCCGCCGAAAGCAATCAGGCGACCGAAGATTACCGCGACGAGGTTCTGCGGCGCCTTGCGGCCATCGAAAACCGCCTGAACGAGCAGGACAAACCCTGAGGCCGGACTGACACGGTTGCGTGATCAAAACTGCAAAACAGCTTGGCAGAATCGCGCTTTTCAGGCAATGCTGCAAGAAAAGCCAGAGGCAGTAATGCAGTTTTTTCGTTTGATCGCAGCTTTGACGGTGCTGGTCGCGCTTGCGGCATGTTCCACAAAGCCCAGCAAGTTCCGCACCTATAATGGCCCGGAAGTGACGAAGGTGATGGTCTACAAGGCCAGCCGCCGCATGGAATTGTGGCATTATGACCGCTTGCTGCGCGTGTTCGAGGTGGATCTGGGCGGCAATCCTTACGGGCACAAGGAACGCGAAGGCGACCGCCGCACACCCGAAGGCAATTACATCATCGACCGGCGCAACCCCAACAGCCGCTTCCATCTGTCCATCGGGCTGGATTACCCCAATGAAGCGGATAAGGAACATGCGCTTGAGAATGGCTGGCGTCCGGGCGGCGATATCTTCATTCACGGGCGCGGCCCGCAATTCCAGAATGCGCGCGGGGACTGGACAGATGGCTGCATAGCCGTCAGCGACCACGAGATGGAAGACATCTATGCCATGGTGCGCGATGGCACCCCCATCCATATCAGCCCCGGCCCCGCGCCCATGCTGGCGGCATCTACAAAACCGGGGCGCGGCATGGCCCCTGCCAGATTGCGGTTCTGGAACCGTTAAGGTTCAGCGCGCGGGCGGCTATTGGCCTGAAGGGGGCGTTGAAGTTTCCAGAGGCGCGGAGCAAAGGCCGCAGGCCGCCGCGCCATCGGTGGGCCGTCCCGCGGCCTGCCGATTTGGCAAGTGACACGCCAAGCCTATGATCTTGGGAATATGCAGCCCGTATAAAGTGAACTTCACCAACGCCGGATCGGCAGACCCCGGCCCACCGCTGGCGCGGGCTTTATCCAAGCGCGAATAACCGCAAAAGGCCAGTTTCAACCAGCCCTGTACGCCCACGCCCCTACAGCCCTTTCGACATCTGCTTGCGCATCAGCCAGCCTGCGGCCAGAACCGCCACGAAAACGAACCCGATGATGATTGTCGCCAGCGCGTTCACATCCGGACTGACCCCCAGCCGCACCTTGGAAAAAATGACCATCGGCAAGGTCGATGCCCCCGGCCCTGTCACGAAACTGGCGATCACCAGATCATCCAGCGACAGCGTGAAGGCCAGCAACCAGCCCGACACCAGCGCAGGCGCGATCACCGGCAAGGTCACATCGAAAAACACCCGCACCGGCCCCGCCCCCAGATCGCGCGCGGCTTCTTCCAGCGATTCGTCCATGCTGCGCAGCCGCGATTGCGCAATCACGGCCACGAACGCCGCACAAAACGTCGTATGGGCAATGATCACCGTGACCATGCCGCGCCCGGCGGGCCAGCCAAGGGTAAGTTCCATGGAGATGAACAACAACAACAGCGACAGGCCGGTAATGACTTCGGGCATGACCAACGGTGCCGTGATCATGCCGGTCAACAGCAAGCGGCCCGTAAAGCGGCTGAATCGTGTCAGAACAAACGCGCCCAGCGTGCCGATAACTGTGGCCAGTGTGGCGCTGAAAAACGCCACCTTCAGGCTGACCCACGCTGCGCCCATGATCTGGCGGTCATTCAGCAATTCGCCATACCACCGCGTCGAAAACCCGCCCCATACCGTCACAAGGCGCGAATCGTTGAAGGAAAACACCACCAGCGAAATGATCGGCGCATATAGAAAAATGAACCCCAGCAGCACCGCCACAGGCAGGAACCATCCCCGCATCAGTCTGCCCCCCGCCGGTTTTGCACCGATTGCAGCCACATGATGGGTGCTACCACCAGCACCAGCATGACAATCGCCACCGCCGATGCCACAGGCCAGTCGCGGCTGCCAAAGAACTCGTCCCACAACACACGGCCAATCATCAGCGTATCCGGCCCGCCCAGCAACGCAGGGATCACATATTCCCCGATGGCAGGAATGAAGACCAGCATGGACCCCGCCACAATACCGGGCAGGGACAGCGGCAGGGTGACCGTGAAAAACGTCACCACGGGCGAGGCCCCAAGATCACTTGCCGCTTCCAGCAGCGCGCCGTCCAGCTTGGTCAGATTGGCGTATAGCGGCAGGATCATGAAGGGCAGATAGGTATAGACAATGCCGATATAGACCGCGAAATCGGTCTGCATCATGACCAGCGGCTGATCAATCACGCCCATCCCTATCAACATGTTGTTGATCACGCCATTGGTGCGCAAAAACCCCATCCACGCGTACACACGCAGCAGGAAACTGGTCCAGAATGGCAGGATCACCAGCAGCAGCAACAAAGACCGGCGCGGTTCTGGCGCGCGGGCAATGAAATAGGCCATCGGATAACCGATCAGCAGCGCAAATACCGTCGAGATTGCCGCGATCCTGATCGAGGACAGATAGGCGTTGCGATACAGCGCATCCGTCAGCAAAAACCGGTAATTTTCCAGACTGGCAATAATCTCCAGCGACCCGTCGGGACCACGTTCAAACATGGGCGTATAGGGCGGGCGGGCAATGATGGCTTCGGCCAGCGAAATACGCCCCAGCACGAAAAACGGGGCCAGAAAGAACACCAGCAGCCACAGCATGGGAATGGCAATCACCAGCGTGCGCCCAGACAGGCCCAGCTTGCCCACAGCCCAGGCCGTGCCGCGCCACGGGGCAGAGCCGGTGATCATTTTTCCCGCACTCATTCGGTCAGCACCCTGAAGGCTGCGGGCTGCACACTGATCCAGACGGGTTCATCCCAAGAAATCGGGTCTTCGTCGCGCAAGCGGTTGGACTGGCTGGCGCGGATCAGGCGGCCATTTTCAAGCCGGATGCGGTATTGCGTCATATGGCCGATATAGCCCAGATCCTCGACCACGCCGTGCCACGCATTATGCGCGCCATCGGGTTTCTGGCGCGACAGGGCAAAGCGTTCGGGGCGCACCGCCCCCCAGACCTGCTGGCCGCGCGTCAACCCGGTTTGCGGCGGCAACAGCACTGGTCCCAGTTCCGCGGTTTCAATACGCATCAGATCAGGGGCAACAGCATCTACCTTGCCGTCAAACAGGTTCACCGTGCCAATAAAGTCGGCAACAAAGCGGGAATTGGGCCGCTCGTATATCTCGTGCGGTTCACCGATTTGCGCGATCATCCCGTCCTTCATCACCCCGATACGGGTTGCAAGGGTCATCGCTTCGTCCTGATCATGGGTCACCACGATAAAGGTCACCCCAAGGCTTTCCTGTATCTTGATCAGTTCAAACTGGGTTTCCTCACGCAGTTTCTTGTCCAATGCGCCCAGCGGTTCATCCAGCAACAACACCTTCGGGCGTTTGACCAGCGCGCGCGCCAGCGCGACACGCTGGCGCTGCCCGCCCGACAACTGGTCGGGTTTGCGCCGCGCCAGTTTTTCCAGCTTGACCATTTTCAACATCTCGCCCGCGCGGGCATAGGCTTCGCGCTTGCCCAGCCCTTCGCGCAACAACCCGTAGGCCACGTTTTTTTCCACACTCATATGCGGGAACAACGCATAGGACTGGAACATCATATTTGTGGGGCGGCGGTCCGGCGGCACGCGCGCCATATCTTCACCGTCAATCATGATGCGCCCTTGGGTCGGGATTTCAAACCCCGCAAGCATGCGCAAAAGCGTGGATTTCCCGCAGCCGGATTCACCCAGAAGGCAGAACAATTCACCCTTATAGATATCCAGATCGACATCAGACACGGCGGTGAAATCGGCAAACTGCTTGACCAGCCCCTGCACGGAAATGAATGGCTGTGCCCCTGCGCTAAGCCAGGGTCTTGTATCGGCAGCGATTGCTGGTTTTTGCATGCAGTCTTCCCGAACAAGCACCAAAGGGAAATGCGCCGCGACCACACAGCCTGTGCAGACGCGGCGACCGGATTTACTGGCCCGTGCGCAAGCGCGTCCACAGGCGCGTGCTTATCCGTTCGGTCCGGTTGTCATAGGGCTGCAATGTCCAGAACCCGGCGCGCGCGGCGTCCGACGGATAGACGGTCGGATCGTTCAGCACATCTTCGTCAATAAACAGGGTCGATGCCGCATTCGCATTGGGGAACATCACATAATTGGTAATATCCGCTGCAATCTGCGCATCCATGATGAAATCGATGAAGGCATGCGCCCCTTCAGGGTTGGGGGCATCAACCGGAATGGTCAGCATGTCAAACCACAAATGCGCCCCTTCATCGGGAATGGCATAGCCCACCTCGAAACTCTGGCCGGTTTCAGACGCGCGCTCCGCCGCTTGCAGCACATCGCCCGACCACCCGACCGCAAGGCAGATTTCGCCATTGGCCAGATCGGAAATATACTGCGAGGAATGGAAATAGCGCACCGTGGGCCGGACCTGCATCAGCATATCGGCTGCGGTGTTGAAATCCTCCTCCGAGGTCGAGGTCGGGTCCAGCCCCAGATAGCGCATCGCGGGCGGGATCAGTTCCTTTTCGGTGTCCAGCCAAGCAATGCCGCAATCCTGAAACAGCGCCGCCTTTTCTGGGTCAAACAGAATGGACCAGCTGTCGACGACATAATCGTCGCCCAGACGGTCTGCCACAGCTTGCGCGTTATAGCCGATGCCCGTTGTGCCCCACAGATAAATGACCGAATGTTCATTTCCCGGATCAAAGGCCGCCGCCAGTTCCATCAGGTCAGCGTCCATATTGTCCAGATTGGGCAACAGATCGCGGTCCAGCGGCTGATAGACACCCGCCATGATCTGGCGCTGCATGTAATCGGATGTCGGCACCACCACGTCAAACCCTGAAGACCCTGCCAGCATCCGCGCTTCCAGTGTTTCATTGGAATCAAACACATCGTAATTGACGGAAATGCCGGTTTCTGCGGTGAACTTTTCGATCGTATCAGGTGCGATGTAATCGGACCAGTTGAAGACGTTAATGCTGTTTGCAGTTGCGCTTCCGGCCTGAAGGGCCATTGCAGCGCTGACTGCAAGAATAAAACGGTTTGTCATGGATTGCGTCTCCCTGCTACGGGCAAGCGCTGTTTTATCATCTTGCGCTTTCGCCCAGTGTTGCCTGATCATTCCACAAGAAAAGGGCAGGCCTTGGCAAGCCCATTTCGGCGCCTGGGGAAAGTATTGATCAAACCCTGCCGAAATCCGGCGCGCGCGCCCATATTCGCACCGCGTCACCCCTCTACCTTCAGAACGATCTTGCCGATATGAGCAGAGCTTTCCATACGCGCATGAGCCGCACCCGCATCGGCAAGCGCGAATTCACTGTCGATAACAGGTGCAAGGCTGCCCGCAGACAGGCGGGGCCAGACTTTTGCTTCCAGATCCGCCGCAATCGCGGCCTTGGCCGCGTCGGATTGCGGGCGCAGGGTCGATCCGGTCACCGTCAGGCGGCGCATCATCAGGGGTGCAAAATTCACGGCAATTTTCGGGCCTTGCAAAAACGCGATCTGCATCAGCCGCCCGTCATCGGCCAGGGCTTTCAGGTTGCGCGGAATATAATCGCCGCCCACCATATCCAGGATCAGGTTTGCGCCGCCTTCGGCTTGTAACACCGGCACGAAATCTTCTGCGCGGTAGTTGATCGCGCGTTCCGCCCCAAGGCGGATACAGGCCGCGCATTTGTCATCACTGCCCGCAGTCGCAAACACGCGTGCGCCAAACGCATGGGCCAGCTGTATGGCCGTGGTGCCAATACCGGAAGACCCGCCATGCACCAAAAACCGCTCGCCCGCCTGCAAGCGCCCGCGCATGAACACATTGGACCACACGGTAAAAAATGTCTCGGGCAGGCAGGCGGCGGCTTGCAATGTCATGCCATCCGGGACAGGCAACACCTGCCCCGCATCCGTCACGGCGTATTCCGCATAGGCCCCGCCGGGAAACAGCGCGCAAACCGCGTCCCCCGTTTGCCACCGCGTGACACCCGGCCCCACGGCCACAACATGCCCCGCCCCTTCCAGACCGGGCAAGGGGGACGCGCCTGCGGGCGGGTCATAGGCGCCTGCGCGCTGCAAGGCATCGGGGCGGTTGACGCCCGCATAGGCCAGCCGGATCACCACCTGCCCCGCGCCCGGCACCGGCACCGGACAGACAACTTCGCGCAGCACATCCGGCCCGCCGGGGGCCGATATTTCGATCGCGCGCATCATATGTGACATGGTCATCCTGTTTCTACCCGCTTCATCTTGCGTCAAATACTCCGGGGGGCAAGGGGGCAGCGCCCCCAAACCCCGCCAGCGTCAAGCCACGCCGCTCAGGGCATAATCCCAATAAAGCTGCCTTGCGCGCAACCCCATGCGTGGCGCGCCCATGTCGCGATTAAGGTAGCGCGACACCGGCATCACCTTGGCAATATTGCCGGTGACGAAAATTTCTTCTGCCGCATCAAAATCGTCCAGCGTCAGGCTGGTTTCCACCACCTCTACCCCGTCCGCGCGCAACAGGGTGATTACGCGCTGGCGGGTAATTCCGTTCAGAAACATGCCATTGGGCACGGGCGTGAACACCGTGCCGTCGCGCACCATAAACACATTCGTCGATGCGGTTTCGGCCACATGCCCGTCCACATCCAGCGACAATGCGTTTGAAAATCCGCGCGCGCGCGCGTCTGCCATGATGCGCGCATTATTGGCATAAAGCGATCCGGCCTTGGCCTCGGTCAGGGCCATGTCGGGGCGCGGGCGGCAGAAGGGCGACACTGTCAGCGAAAAGCTGCCCGGATCAGGCATGTCCAGCGCTTCGATACATATCGCAAATCCCGTGCTTTCGGGCACAGCGTCAATAATTCCGGGCGCGGACTCGCGCGACCACATCATCGGGCGCAGATACAGCGCTGCATCCGGCGCAAAGTGTTTGCACCCTTCTTCCAGCAGCCCCTGAACGGTATCCGCATCCACCGGCGGCACCATCGCAATGGCCTGCGCTGACCGGATGATGCGGGCGGAATGCAGGTCCAGATCGGGGCGGGCGCCGTCAAACTGGCGCGCCCCGTCAAACACTTGCGATCCCAGCCATGCGGCATGATCGGCGGCCCCTATGATGGGGGCATTGCCCTTGTGCCACTGGCCTTCATACCATGTGACAATCTGTTTTCCGACAGCCATAGATCAACTCTCCGCATCATCCCGTAACCGGCGCAACCTGCGGCGCAAATGCGCGGGCGTCAACCCTGTCCGGGCGGGGTCGGGCGCAAATGCCCGGGCAGGTCATTGCGCAGATCGGGCGACGGGGCCTTGATGCATGACAACACGGCACGCGGGCCTGCAAGAACCGTGCGCAACAGCGGGTTGCGGTTCGCCGCCGCCTTGACCCGTTCAAACTGCATCACATCATCAATGCGGCGGTCCAGAAACGACCATGTCGCCTGTGCACCCGCGCTGTCATCGCCCAGCCAGAACAGCACTGTGGCGGAATACACCCCCGACAATGTGGCGCGTTTGGTATACCAGTTCACATCGCGCGATGTGTCGCCAAGGGCGGTCCAGATCATATCGACCGTGCCCCAGATGGCACGCGCGCCGTCGGCAGCATAGGGGGGCAGCGCAAACAGCGTGGTGCCGCGCCGGACCAGTTCGCGATCCTCGCACGCCTCTATCCGGTAGCGCACCGCTGTTGCGATACGGTCGCGAAAGCGCAGTTCCTGCAAATCGGTCTCTGCCAGCCGTGCCAGCATCTGCGCATCGCCGCGCCGGTGATAGGCCAGCGCCATATCCACGCCCCCACGCGGAAACAGCGCTTTCGCATGCGCGCCATCCAGCCCCACATCGCGGGCCGCGGCGCGCAGGCTTTCGTCGCTCCAGCCATCGAAGGGCACATGGTTCAACGCTGCATCCAGCAAGATGTCGGATTGTTCGGCCATGTTGCGGCACCTCCCGTGTGTGGGTTGCTATGGTTCTTGTGACTAGACATAGCACATCGTTTTTGCTATGCGAGCGCTTCCTGCACTAATGCAACACTAACTTGGAAAGGTGGTGAAAACCACATGCAGGTATCGGTTCGTGATAACAATGTCGATCAGGCGCTTCGTGCACTGAAGAAAAAACTTCAGCGTGAAGGTGTGTTTCGTGAAATGAAGCTTAAAGAGCATTTCGAGAAACCCTCCGAGAAGAAAGCCCGTGAGAAAGCTGAAGCGATCCGCCGTGCGCGCAAACTTGCGCGCAAGAAGGCGCAACGCGAAGGTATGCTGTAATACGGCAGAACCATGGCGCGGGGTAACCCGTGCCTGAAATACGAACCCCCACAGGCCCGTCCTGCGGGGGTTTTTTTCTGGCCCGCGCTGCTTTGTCCATTCCCAAGGCATCTTTGATGCTGACGCAGGGGCAATTCATCTATCCTGTCACGCAGGCTTGCGTTTATCGGGGTTTTGCGTGTTAGTATCGCGTCACAGCAAATCCGTGACAGGGACCATGCCAGCAACGCCAGTGATAGAAATTCGCGATCTGCACAAATCCTATGGCACGCTGGATGTGCTGAAGGGTGTCAGCATCAACGCACAAAAGGGCGATGTGGTGTCGCTGATCGGGTCATCGGGGTCGGGCAAGTCCACGCTTTTGCGGTGCTGCAACCTGCTGGAAGACAGCCAGCAGGGCGAAATCCTGTTTCAGGGCGAACCCGTGCGCTGGCGCGGGGCGGGACACAGCCGCCAGCCCGCAGACCGCGCGCAGGTGACGCGCATTCGCACGAACCTGTCGATGGTGTTCCAAAGCTTCAATCTGTGGGCGCATATGACCGTGCTGCAAAATGTCATGGAAGCGCCGCTGCATGTGCTGAAGCAAGACCGCGCACAGGTTGAGGCCCGCGCGCGTGCGCTTCTGGACAAGGTGGGCATTGGCGACAAGGCCGATGTGTTTCCGGCGCAAATGTCGGGCGGGCAGCAACAGCGCGCCGCGATTGCGCGCGCGCTGTGCATGGAACCGGCGGCGCTGCTGTTTGATGAACCCACATCCGCACTGGACCCCGAACTGGAACAGGAAGTCGTGCGCGTGATCAAGGCGCTGGCGCACGAAGGGCGCACCATGCTGATTGTCACCCATGATATGCGTCTGGCGGCAGATGTGTCCGATCATGTCGTATTCCTGCATGATGGCCGGATCGAAGAACAAGGCCCGCCAGAGTCGCTATTCAAGACGCCGCAATCTGCGCGACTGAAACAATTCCTCAGCCACGCGCAAGCGGCCTGAGACAACCATAACCAACGACGATTCACCAACAAAACGGGGAGACGACATAATGAAAACGACAAGCCTGACTCTGGCAGCACTCGCCTTGGCAACATCGGGCGCCATGGCGCAGGACGTGGTGCGCATGGGGTCCGAAGGGGCCTACCCCCCCTATAACTTCATCAATGACGCCACGGGCGAGCTTGACGGCTATGAGCGCGAGCTTGGCGATGAACTTTGCCTGCGTGCGGGATTGAACTGCGAATGGGTCATCAATGACTGGGACACGATTATCCCCAATCTGGTATCGGGCAACTATGACACCATCATGGCCGGTATGAGCATCACCGACGCCCGCATGGAAGTGATTTCGTTCACGCAGAACTATCTGCTGCCCGAACCTTCGGCCTATATCGGGCTGGCAGGCACAGACGCCGCCGTGCGCGACGGCGGCGTGATCGCGGTGCAGTCCAACACCATTCAGGCAGGCCATGTCGCCGAAGGCGACGCAGACCTGCTGGAATTCCCCACACCGGATGAAACCATTTCCGCCCTGCGCAATGGCGAAGCCGATGCCGTGCTGGCCGACAAGGCGTTTCTTGCCCCCTATGTGGGCGATTCCGGCGGCGAGCTGGTCTTTTTGGGCGATGATGTCCTGCTGGGCGGCGGGATCGGCATTGGCGTGCGCCAAAGCGATGACAGCCTGCGCGAAACATTTGATGCCGCGATTGCCAGCATGAAGGAAGACGGCACGCTGAACGAAATGATCGCCAAGTGGTTTGGCGACGAACACCCGAAATTTGACTGACCCTGCATCAGGCGGGGCCAGTATGCCCCGCCTGTAGCCCCGTGCGCACGCATGTTCAGTTTTTGCACCGACCCGTCCAGCCTGCCGCAATGGCAGTGGTTTGCCTGTTATCTGACAAGCGCAACCCATCTTAATTTTTATCACGCCTTCGGGGTGGTGTTGCTTTTGCTGGCCATCACCGCGCCAGCAGCGCTTGCCATGGGGATGGCAGGCGCTTTGGCGTTGCGTTCGCGCATACCGCCGCTGAACTGGTTGGGCAAAGGCTATGTCAATATCGTGCGCGGTGTGCCCGATATTGTGTTTTTCCTGTTCGTGCCCATCGCGCTGGGGCAAGGGATTGAATGGGTTCTGCACCAGATCAACTGCCCCGACTGGGACCAGCCCATCCGGCAGGGCAATGATTTCATCGTATGCCGTGACGCCAAGATGCCGCCGGTAAATTCGCCGCGCTGGGTGTATGATGTCTATGGGTTTTTCATGGCCGTTATCGCCTTCGCGCTGGTGTTCGGCGCCTTTGTGGCCAACACACTTTACGGGGCCATGCGCGCAGTCCCGCAGGCGCAGGTTGAGACCGCCGAGGCCTATGGCATGACGCAGCGGCAGGCATTCCGGCGCATCATCTTGCCGCAGATGTGGGTTTACGCGCTGCCGGGCCTGTCGAATATCTGGCAGATCCTGACCAAGGCCACGCCGCTTTTGTTCCTGCTGGGCATTCAGGACATTGTCTATTGGGCGCGCGAGTTGGGCGGGCAGAAAACATCGCTGTTCACCTACCCGCATCCTGACTGGCGGGTGTGGTATTTCCTTGTTCTGCTGTGTTTCTACCTAACACTGACATGGGCCAGCGAACGCGCATTCGCGCGGCTGAATGACAAGTTGTCGCGCGGACAGGCCACCGCTGCGGGTGAACGCCAGCGAAAGGCCGGATCATGAGGACATGTCTGGAAAGCCTGCAAGGCTACGGGTTGCGCGCGCTGGGGCGGCAATATGGCGAAAACCTGTTGCCGCGCGGCCTTGATATTACGCTATGCGACCAGATTTTCCTGATCGGCAGCGGGTTGATCTGGAACATCTATTTTGCGGCCATCGCCATCGGGATCGGGTTCGGTCTGGCCACGGGCGTGGCACTGGCCAAATTCAGCCAGAACCGCTGGATCAACCGTCCCGCATCCGCCTTTGTGTTTATCTTTCGCGGATCGCCATTGTTCATCCAGTTTTTCTTTTTCTATGCGCTGTTCATCCTGCTGCCGCGGACGGGGCTGGAAATTCCGCTGGGCTTTACGACCCTGACAGTCAATACCAGCGCGCTGACCACGGCGCAGGTGGGCGGGCTGGTGGTTCTGGTGCTGAACACAACTGCCTATTCGGCGGAATTGTTCTACGGCGCGTTGCGGTCCATCCCAAAGGGCGATCTGGAAGCGGCGGACGCTTATGGCCTGTCGGGGTTTACCAAATTCCGGCGCGTTGTCTTTCCATCCATGCTGCGGCTGGCATGGCCCAGCTACACGAATGAGGCGATCTTTCTGACGCATTCCACCACGCTGGTCTTTCTGTCGGCATTCCCCGCGCGCCAGCAATCGGGCGAGGCATTCTATTACGCGCGCTATTTCGTGGACCAGACTTTTAACCCCTTTGTGGCCTATCCGATTGTCGCGGCCTATTTCGTGGCGCTGACACTGGCCATTATCGGCATTTTTGCGCTGGCAAATCTGCGTTTGAACCGGCATCTTCCGCGCGAACGCCGCCAACGCCTGCGGTTTCGCCCTCAATACATCCGCTAGATGATGACGCTAAGTGATGGACGCACAAAATTTGCAGAATATTCGTATTGCCATTCCCGACCTGAACGGCCAGGCCCGCGCCAAACGGGTGCCCGCCATCCAATATGACAAACTGATGCGCGGAGAGGCGAAAATGCCGCTTTCTGCGCTGAACCTTGACATATGGGGCAATGATATTGCGGACAGCCCGCTGGTGTTCCAGACAGGCGATGCCGACGGCTTTCTACGCCCGACCGAACGCGGGTTGGTGCCCATGCCATGGATCGGACCGGATGCGGCGCTGCTGCCCATGAGCATGTATTATGATGATGGCCGCCCTTTTGCGGGCGATGCCCGCCATGCACTGGCACAGGTTGTGGCACGGCTGCATGCGCGCGGGCTTACGGCTGTCACAGCCACGGAACTGGAATTCTATCTGATCGATGACAGCGGGCCGGAATACCAGCCACCTGCCAGCCCGATTTCGGGGCGGCGCGCGACGGGTGCGGCCACGCTGTCGCTACGCATGCTGGACGAATTCAACGCCTTTTTTGATGCGCTTTATGACGGCTGCGATGCGATGGGCATCGATGCCGATACCGCCACATCCGAGGCAGGACCGGGCCAGTTCGAGATTAACCTGAACCACGGGTCCGACCCCATGAAGATGGCCGATGACACATGGCTTTTCAAACTGCTGGTGCGCAGGCTTGCCCGTCAGCACGGCATGGCCGCCAGCTTCATGGCCAAACCTTATGCGGGCGCGTCCGGCAGCGGGCTGCATATGCACGCGTCGCTTCTGGACAGTGACGGCGCAAATATATTCGACAATGGCGGGCCGGAAGGCAGCGAAGCACTACAGCACGCCATTGCAGGCACGTTGTCCAGCATGGCCGATGCCGCGCTGATCTTCGCGCCGCATGCCAACAGCTATGCCCGCCTTGTGCCCGGTGCGCATGCGCCCACCGCGATTGCATGGGGCTATGAAAACCGCACCGCATCGGTGCGTGTGCCACTGGGTGCGCCCCGCGCGCGCCGTCTGGAACACCGTGTTGCGGGCGGCGATGTAAACCCCTATCTGCTGATGGCGGCGGTTCTGGGGGGCATGGCGCTGGGGCTGGAAGACGGGCTTGCCCCCCCTGCCCCAATCACCGGCGATGCCTATGCGCAGGACTTGCCGCAAATTCCCGCGACATGGACAGACGCGCTGGCGGCGTTCGGGCATTCAGCGCATATGCGGCGCATTTTTGACCCGATGCTGATTGACAACATGATCCGCACCAAGCGTCAGGAAATGGCCGCGTTGCAGGGGCTGGAACCGCAGCAAGTGCTGGATCTGTATCTGGAAACAGTCTGACCCCATCCTTGCCCGCCCCGCACAACACTGCTAAGTTTGATCAAATTCCGAAAGTCCGCGACAATGAAAATCGGTATTCTGCAAACGGGCCAGTCCCCGGAAGTATTGCGCAGCGAACAGGGGGATTACCCCGCCATGTTCGAGAAGCTGCTGTCCAAGGGCGGTTTCACCTTTCAGACATGGCATGTCGAAGGAATGGACTTTCCCGCATCGGTGCATGACGCTGACGGCTGGCTGATCACCGGATCGCGCCACGGTGTCTATGAAGACCACGCCTTCATCCCGCCGCTGGAGCAATTCATCCGCGATGCGTTCGCGGCGGGCCTGCCTGTCGCGGGTATTTGCTTTGGTCATCAAGTGATGGCGCAGGCGCTTGGCGGGCAGGTCGGGAAATATGAAGGGGGCTGGGCCGTTGGCGCGCAGGACTACGATTTTGACGGGGACACGCTGACACTGAATGCATGGCATCAGGATCAGGTTCTGGCCCCGCCCGCCACGGCACGCACCATAGCCAGTAATGCATTTTGCCGCTATGCGGCGCTGGCCTATGGCACTCAGGGCTATTCGGTGCAGGCACACCCGGAATTTTCGGACGCTTTCATTCAAGGACTTATCGACACGCGCGGTCGCGGCGTGGTGCCTGAACCATTGCTGCAACAGGCCGCATCCGCACAGGGCGGGCCGCGCGATTCCCATATCATTGCCGAACGTATTGTGGCACTTTTTCACAATCACCGCAAAAACCACAGCAGCGCAAACCGCGCCTGAACCCCTGTAGGAGGCCCTATGGCCGAATGGAGAGAGCACATCCCCCAATCCGCGCGCGACTATCTTAGCGGGCGCAGGCTGGATGAAATTGAATGCATCATTGCCGATATGGCCGGTGTGGCGCGCGGCAAGGCCATGCCCGCATTCAAATTCGACGGGGACACGAAATACTATCTGCCCACATCAATCTTCTTGCAGACCATCACAGGCGGTTGGGCAGAATTCCGTGATGGCGCGGATCTGGAACCCGACATGATCATGCGCCCCGATTTTTCGACCGCGACCGCGGCACCATGGACTGCGGACTGGACATTGCAGATCATCCATGACGCAGAAGATGCCAACGGCACCCCCATCCCCACCGCGCCGCGCAATGTGCTGAAACATGTGCTGGAGCTGTATCGCGCCGAAGGCTGGCAGCCTGTTATCGCGCCGGAACTGGAATTTTTCTTCGTCGCGCGCAACACCGACCCCAACATGCCGATCATTCCGCCCATGGGCCGCACGGGGCGGCGCGCGGCGGCGCGGCAGGCCTATTCCATGTCGGCGGTGGACGAATACGGCAAAGTGATCGACGATATCTATGATTTCGCCGAAGCCATGGGGCTGGAAATTGACGGCATCTTGCAAGAAGGCGGTGCGGGACAGGTTGAAATCAATCTGGCCCATGGCGACCCGATCATGCTGGCAGATCAGGTGTTCTTTTTCAAACGCATGATCCGCGAGGCGGCATTGCGCCACGACATGTTCGCCACCTTCATGGCCAAACCCATCGAAGGCGAGCCGGGCAGTGCGATGCACCTGCACCATTCGGTGATCGATATTGCGACAGGGCAGAACCTGTTTTCCACCGAAACCGGGGACAGCACCGAAATGTTCATGCATTTCATCGGCGGATTGCAGCGGCACCTTCCATCTGCCGTGGCGCTGATTGCGCCCTATGTGAACAGCTATCGCCGGTATGTTCCTGATTTTGCAGCGCCCATCAATCTGGAATGGGGCTATGACAACCGCACCACCGGCCTGCGCATTCCCATTTCGTCACCTGCATCGCGGCGGGTGGAAAACCGGCTGGCAGGCATGGATTGCAACCCTTATCTGGGTATCGCGGCCTCTCTCGTCTGTGGGTATCTGGGCCTGAAGGAAAAGCAGATGCCACGCGAACAATGCACCACGAATGCCTATATGGATGCCAATGAACTGCCCATGACGCTGGGGGCCGCGCTGGACATGTTCGGTCAGGCGGAAAAACTGCATTCCATCCTTGGGCCGGAATTCTGCCGGATCTACAGCGCGGTCAAACGTGACGAATATAACGAATTCCTGCAAGTCATCAGCCCATGGGAACGCGAACACCTGCTGCTGAACGTATGAACCTGTTATTTGCCAATGATCGCGCGGGGGAATATCCGCCCAGCTATTACGCGGCATCAACCGAACTGCCGCCGCCCCTGCCCGCGTTGCACGGTGCGGCGCGCGCGGATGTCTGCATTGTCGGCGCAGGCTATACCGGCCTGTCGGCGGCCTTGCATCTGGCGCAGCGGGGCTACAGCGTGGTCGTGCTGGACGCCCATCGTGTGGGGTTCGGTGCATCGGGGCGCAATGGCGGGCAGGTCAGTTCCGGCCAGCGCGTCGAGCAGGATCAGATTGAACGCATGTTCGGCCGCGATGACGCCCGCAAACTGTGGCAGATCGGCGAAGATGCGAAAGAACTGGTCAAACACCTGATTGCCACCCATGACATGGCGACCGGCTTTCGCCCCGGTGTCATTCATGCCGACTGGAAGGCGCGCGATGTGGGCCATTCGCATGCCTATGCCGAAAAGCTGGCGCGCGAGTATGGCTATGATCAGGTGCACCCCCTGGACCGCGCCCGGATCAGCGACATTATCCGCACGGACGCGTATCAGGGCGGCGTCATCGACATGGGTGCGGGCCATGTTCACCCGCTGGCCTATGCGCTGGGGCTTGCCCGCGCCGCACAGGCTGCGGGCGCACAGATTTATGAAAACAGCTTGGTGACGGATATTCAGCAAGGTGCGCATGTCCGCGTCAGGACGGCCAGCGGCCATATTGATGCGGGACATGTTTTGCTGGCGGCGAACGGGTATCTTGGCGGGCTGGCCCCGCAGGTTGCAGCACGGGTCATGCCGATCAACAACTTCATTGTCGCCACCGCCCCCCTGCCCCAAGGCATGGTTCTGACACGCGATGTCGCCGTGGCCGACAGCAAGTTCGTGATCAACTACTTCCGTATGTCACGCGACAGGCGGCTGCTGTTCGGCGGCGGCGAAAGCTACGGCTACCGCTTTCCCGACATCCTGAAAACCGTGCGCAAACCCATGCTGGAGGTCTTTCCGCAGCTAAAGGACACCGATATCGCATATGCTTGGGGGGGCACGCTGGCCATCACGGTCAACCGCATGCCGCATTTCGCGCGGTTGGCCCCGAACATCCTGTCAGCGTCAGGCTATTCGGGCGCAGGTGTCGGCATGGCGACACTGGCAGGCCGCATCATGGCCGACACCGTTGCGGGGCAATCGGAACGTTTCGATCTGATGGCCGCGCTGAACCTGCCCCGGTTTCCCGGCGGTCCGGCCCTGCGCAGCCCGCTGCTGGCACTGGCCATGACATGGTATGCCCTGCGCGACCGTCTGGGCTGGTGACTACTTGTCCATATCCGACAGCTTGCTTTGCAGTTCTGCCAGTTGCCGCTTTATATCCGACAGTTCCTCGGATGCGGATTTATCGTCATCTTCGGTTTCCGTTGCGCCCGCAACCGGTGGCCAGCCTGTCATCATCGTTTTCATGAAGGCTTGTTGCTGGCGTTGCATTTCTTCAAAGCCGGGCATTGCCGCCATCGGGTTGGCGCGGGTCATATTCTCGACAATATGCGATTGTCCGTCGCGCAGCATTTCAAACGACATGGCCAGAAACTGCGGCACGACGCTTTGCGCCTGTGTCGTGTAGCTGCGCACCAGATCGGTCAGCACGTCCAGCGGCAACACATTCTCGCCACGGCTTTCGTGTTCTGCAATGATCTGAAGGAAATACTGGCGTGTCAGGTCGTCCCCTGATTTCAGATCGACAATCTGCACTTCACGCCCTGCACGGATGAAACCTGCAATATCTTCAAGGGTCACATAATCACTGGTTTCGGTGTTGTATAACCGGCGGCTGGCGTAACGCTTGATCAGTAGCGGTTTGTCGTCTTGGGCCACGAGCGTCCCTCCCTGGGGTTTTGCACTGCAGCAACATTAGGCGAGCAAATTGCAAAAGAAAAGGGCGAGCATGACGCTCGCCCTTATTGAAGGCATCAGACGGGGAGGACATCGATGCACTTCGCATTCCTGCCAGACGCTTATTTCGCGCCAGCGGTCTTTGCAGCTTTGGTTGCTGTGTCGGTCGCTTTTTTGACGGCAGCAGCGGTTTCTTCCTGCATGTCTTTGCCAGCGGCCATCAGCAGTTCAACTGTGTCCATCTGAACTTTTTTCGCGATTTCAGCGAAAGCGGCAACATGCTCGGCAGTCATTTCAGCCTGTGCCGATGCGAAATCGGTCATGGCTTTGGTGTAATCTGCGGGGTCTTCCTTGACGGTGGAAACGTCGCCGACTTTGGCCAGCGTTGTTTTGGTCCACTTGGTCGAAACTTCGGTCGACTTTTCAGCAGCTTCCAGCGCAACCTTGCTCATTTTTTCGGCCAGGGCAGCTTGCGATTTGAATGCGTCCTGCATTGCGGATGTGTCCATCGGGAACGAACCCATCATGTCTTTCATCATCTTGGTGTAATCAACGGTCTTGGTCATGGTATTCTCCTAGGTTTTAACTGGCTTGCAGTTTCAGGATCATCCGTTCACTGCTTCTGAAGACAATATGCATGCTGCGGTGCGGCATTTCAAGTTATTTTTGCTGCACCGCAGCATTTTTCTTAAAAACAGACATAACCTTATGATATATCATCGCTTTTGGAACTGGTCACATACAGCCCCGGCGCATCGCACAGCGCGGGATAGGACGAATCACCCGGAATGCGGGCATCGACCTTGGCGCCGGACCGTCGGGAAAGCCATTCATCCCACCGCGGCCACCATGACCCTTCGTTGAATTCCGCAGCAGCCCGCCAGTCATCAGCGCTGCCATCGGGGGCCGTGCCGGTGTAATGCCCGTATTTCTTTTTCGAGGGCGGGTTGATAATCCCCGCAATATGCCCCGATTGTGACAGGATGAATGTCTTGTCCCTGCTGCCCATCCGCGACATGCCGCGAAAACTGGACCGCCACGCCGCGATATGGTCGGTCTCGCACGCGATGGCACATAGCGGGTGCTTTACATCCTTGATGCTGACATCCTCGCCGCAGATGCGGAACGTCGCGCCGGAAAACCGGTCGCCCTGACACAGGCCGCGCAGGTATTCCACACACATCTTGCCCGGCAGGTTGGTTCCGTCGCCATTCCAATACAGCAGATCAAACGCTGGCGGGGCCTCGCCCATCATGTAGCTGCGGATCGCGGGCGCATAGATCAGGTCATTTGAACGCAGGAAGGAAAAGGTGCGCGACATGAAGAAACTGTCAAGATAGCCGTTCTCGGTGCATTCCGCCTCGATCCCGTCGACAAAATCATCTTCCAGAAACACGCCCACCTCGCCCTGATCCGAAAAATCGGTCAGGGTGGTGAAGAACGTGGCCGACCGCACGGATTTGTCCTTGCGTTTGTTCATCAGCGCAAGCGTCAGCGCAAGCGTGGTGCCCGCAATGCAATAGCCGACTGCGTTGACCTGCGCCTCTCCCGTGATTTCCTTGGCCACACGAATGGCTTCCAGATAGCCTTCCTCGACATAGGTATCCATTCCGACATCAGCGTAGCTGGCGTCGGGGTTCACCCATGAGACAACAAACAACGTATAGCCCTGCCCGACAATCCACTTGATCAGGCTGTTCTGGGGCTTCAGATCCATGATGTAGAATTTGTTGATCCATGGTGGAAAGATCACGACCGGCGTGCGGAATACCTTTTCCGTGCTGGGCGTATACTGGATCAGCTCGAACATGCGGTTGCGAAACACAACCTTGCCGGGGGAAGTTGCCAGGTTGTCGCCTATCTTGAAGGCTTCCTTGTCGGCAAGCGTCACCAGCAATTCGCCGCCGCCCGCCTCTATGTCATTCACAAGGTTCTCCAGCCCCTTGATCAGGCTTTCGCCTTCAGTCTCGACCGCTTTCATCAGGGCGTCAGGATTGGTTGCAAGAAAATTTGTCGGCGCCATCAGGTCAACGATCTGTCGTGTGAAATACTGCAACCGGTGCTTTTCGCGCGGGGTCATTGTGTCCAGCGCCAACACCGCATCATTTACCGCTTCGCTGGCAATCAGATACTGCTGTTTGATGTAATTGAAATAGGGGTGCGATTTCCAAAGCGGGTTCGCAAAACGGCGGTCGTCAGGTGTGTGGTCTTCAGGGGCCTGCAATTTGCCGCTGCGCAACGCTTCCTGCACCTCGACCACATGTTTCAGGGATTTACCCCAATAATCCAGCTGCTTTTCCAGAACCTTGGACGGGTTTTTTACCATTTCCGTCCAGAATGCGGCTGTCGCCTGCACAAATATATCCGAATCAGGGGCCTGAAGGCTACCGCGTGGCGGCTCCCGCTCTGCCAGGGCGTGTGTAAGGCGCGCGGTCAACTCCTCTATGCGTGCCATATTTGCCTTCATACGTTCGGCTTTTTGGTCGTCATCATATTCAGAAGTTGTCATAGAAAGATTTCCCCCCTATCTTTCGCATGTGCAGCATAAACTGGCTGGGCGTTAAGTAAATATGCGTATACTCGTATCGCTTGGGGTACGTCGGGCACCGTGAAAGGGACTGATATGAAGGGCATGGCAACCTATGATATGATGGAAACCATCCGAAACACAAATGAGTGGATGGGCGCGTCTGCGCGCGCTTTCGCATCATACCCGATCTGGGGCATGGTTCCAAACCCCATGTTCAAGGCACTCTCGGCCTGGGGCCGCGTGACGGAACGCAGTTTTGCACGCATGGTCATCAAACCCGACTGGGGCATCCGGTCGGTTGTGGGCGAAGATGGCCGCGACCACGTTGTTGAAGAAGTCGTTGAAGTGGCGCGCCCGTTCGGGGATCTGCTGCGCTTCAAGGTTCATGACCGCCCCGACAAGCCGCGCCGCGTGCTGTTGGTTGCCCCCATGTCGGGCCATTACGCGACATTGTTGCGCTCCACCGTGGCCAGCCTGCTGCCTGATTGCGAAATCTGGATTACCGACTGGCACAATGCACGCGACATTCCGGTGTCCGAAGGCAAATTCGACATTGAAGATTACACCCTGTATCTGGTGGATTTCATGCGCCATATGGGGCCTGATACGCATGTTCTGGCCGTCTGCCAGCCGGTTCCGCTTGCCTTGGCCGCGACGGCATATCTGGCCGAACTGGACCCGGACGCCCAGCCCCGCACCCTGACGCTGACCGGCGGGCCGGTCGACCCGGACGCCGCCCCGACCGAAGTGACCGATTTCGGGCGCAGCGTTACCATGGGCCAGCTGGAACATCTGGCGATCCAGCGTGTGGGGTTCAAATACAGCGGTGTCGGGCGTCTGGTCTATCCGGGGCTGTTGCAGCTGGGCGGGTTCATTTCGATGAATCTGGAACGCCACGCCAATGCATTTTCGGAAAAAATCTCGGCCGCGGCGCGCGGTGAAGACGGCGAAAGTGACAGGCATAACCGTTTCTATGATGAATATCTTGCGGTCATGGATATGACGGCGGAATTTTACCTGTCCACGGTTGAACGGATTTTCAAGGATCGTGAAATTGCGCGCAATGAATTCGTCGTCGACGGGCACAAGATTGATATCGGCAAGATAACCAATGTTGCTGTCAAGGTTGTCGAGGGCGAAAAAGATGACATCAGCGCGCCCGGCCAATGCCTTGCAGCGCTTGATCTGCTGACGGGGCTGGATGACAGCCAGAAAGCCAGCCATCTTGAACCGGGTGCGGGGCATTATGGTATTTTCGCGGGCAAATCCTGGCGCAACAATATCCGGCCATTGGTCATGGAATTCATGGACTCTCATCCCGGTCCAAGCAAAGGCAAGTCAAAGCTGAAGGCCGTTGCTGCAAACGGATGATCTGACTGGCACGGCGTTGCTGAATTCGTTGCAGTTACACGCAAGCCCCGCTGTGTTGCGGGGCGCGCTTGTTGGCGGCGCCGCAGCGGGATCATGATCATGTAAGATGACGGTCGGTATTGGCCTTTTTTCGGTCATCGGGAAAGCCCCAAGGCGCGGAGCAAAGGCCGAAGGCCGCCGCGCCATCGGTGGGCCGTCCCGCGGCCTGCCGATTTCGCCAGTGATGCGCCAAGCCTTTGAAGTTCGGAGTATGCCGCCAGTATAAAGTGCATTCCCAAAATGTCGGATCGGCAGACCCCGGCCCACCGTTGGCGCGGGCTTAGAGCGTGTTGCTCAAAAGTGGGAACCGGTTTTGAGCTTCTCGAACATGCGAAATCAATAAGTTAGAGCATGTCTCGTGAATGCGAATGAACGTGATATGCTCTAATACCCGCGCGACAGGCGGCAAAAGGCCAAAATCGCGATGTTGAACCGGCCCATTTCACGCGTCAGGATCACGGCCCGCGCGCCGCATTCAACCCCTGCCGCGTTTCGGTGGTTGCCAGTTGGGAATGAAGCCGCTCGAATTGTTCGCGCGCAACTGTCCGGTTTCCCGAATTCAGATAGGCATAGGCACGCAGAATCGCCAGATCCCGCCGCAAGCTGCCCTGCACCTGTTCCAATGCGTTGAAATTGCTGACCGCGTGGTGAAAATCGCCCAGACGGTAGGCACGCACACCGCGCTGGTCCAGCACGATGGTTTCAATCTCTCGGCGTTGGGTTGCGTTCAGGTTTACTTGCGATGCGACCTGCGCGCCCTGTTCGGTCATGTTCATCGACAAATAGGACAATGCCATGCCGAAGACCGCATCCCGCCCGACATTCGGACCCAGCCTGTCCCCCACACGCGCGGCCTGCTGAAAGCCGAAAAGCGCCTCGGTCGGTCTGTCATGGCTGTAGGCACACCATGAGCGTTCATACAGCACATCCAGCGAACGTGGCGAAGATGACGCCGCAAGACAGCGCGCGAATTGTTCCTGTTCCTTCAGGCGACGCACTTCCGCCAGCCGCGGATCACCTTGCACGGGCAAATTGCGCGACACGGTGCCGGTTTGGTCAAGGACTGCGGGCGCGGGTGCAGGGGCTTGCGCCACAGGTTGCGGCGCAGGCGCGGCGGCGGGGGTCGCAGCGGGGGCGGCCTGTTGGGGTTGTTGGGCGGCTGCCACCTGCGGGGCAGCACCGTCGGTCAGTTCTGCAAACAGCACGTCCAACTGCGTCGATGCCCCGCTATTGGCCGCACGCGCAACACTGAACAATTCACGCAGTTCCGCACCAGACGCCACGGCGCTGGCCTTTTGCAGCGTGGGTTTCATCTGGGCAAACCCCGTGCAGGACTGAAGGGCATTGCGATAGGTTGTCAGCGCCGCCTGTGTCTGTCCGGCAAGGACATACATATCGGCCAGCAACCACGCGTTGTTGATACGTTCGCAGGTCATGATCTGCGGCGACTGGCGCGCCACGGCAATGGCCTGACCAGCATCACGACCGGACACCGCAGCATCAAAACTGGCCTGCGCCTCGTTTGTTTCCAGAACCCGCAGCATGTCAGGTGGTGGCGTCCAGCCCGAAACACGGCTGCGCCCGTCATCTATCAAGCGGCGGGCGGCTGCGAAATCCTTGCGTTCGATGCGCTGCCAGATTGCCGCTTCATCCACGCCCGCCTGTGACTGCGGGGCCGCCAGCAGTTCATTCAGGTCCGTCGGCGGCCGCCAGTCGGGAAACGCCCCGCGCAGGCGACGCAATTCGGCCTGTGCGGCCAGCGCATCATTCTGGGTCAGATAATAGCGCAATGCGCGCAGGTCATCATTGCTGGCGGTTTGTGCCGTGATCGCGGCGCCCGACACCATGAATATCAATGCCGCAAGGGCTGCGGGGCGAAACTGAAACAGGGTGTAGGTCATATCGGCACACATTCGGGAAGGGTTTCATTCGCGGCAATCATCGCGAATAATTGCAGGGTGGCGGGGTAATAAGGCTGGTCGGGCGTAAAGGGCGGGATCGCAGCCCCAAGCGCCCTGCTGCCTGAACACATCGTCAGACCTGCCAGCGCCTGATAGCCCATGTCGCCACTGGTTTCGAGAACCACACCCGACAGGGGTTCAATCACGGTAGGCACACCGACACCGGGCTGCACGGTGCGTTCATAGACCGCAAGCATCCGCTGAACCGCCGCATGCTGCGGCACACGCGACCAGATCATGAATAATGGCACGCGCAACGCTTCATATCCGGCATTCGCGGACAATTCCTGCGACCCGCGCACCCCGCTTGCAGAAATATCCACCCAATCCGGCACCAGCCCTTCCGAGGCGATCTGGCTTAGCAATGCCTCTCCTTGCTGGGCACAAATGGCAAGGCGGCTTACGCCCGTGGCTGCGGCCAGTTCGCGCATTGCAATCGGCATGTAATAGGACGGGTTTACGCTGACATGACTGTCATGCACGAATCCGTAGGTTGCAGGCAGCAGGACTGTCTGGTCTGACGTGCCCGGCATGGCGACAATACAACTGTCGGCAAGGGCCTGTGCGATTTCCTGCGCGCGGGTCAGATAGGCGCGGTTTTCAAAGCGCTGCGCGGCGCGCACCAAGGCCCATGCATAGAACAGATCCCCGTCTGATGCGTTGTTGCGGTCGGGCACGGGGTTGCCCTGCCCCGGCAACCACCGCCACGCCAGCAACGGGTCCGGGCGAATGGCCAGGTTGCGTTCTGTCCACTGGAACATCGACTGGAAACTGGCCGCGTCATCAAACACGCTGGCCAGCAACATGCCATAGCCCTGCCCCTCGGAATGGCTGGCATCGTGTTGCAGGCCATCAATCACACGCCCGTCGCTGCCCAGAAACGCCGATTTCCAGCTGTCCCAGACGGGCCGCGCCTGCACCGCAAGATCAACGGTACCAAAGGCCATGGCGGGGCGCCGCGCGACCCCCATGGCCGCAACCGCGCCCAGTGCTGAAATCAATGTTCTTCTTTTCATGTCTTGGTGTCTCTTGTTGAAATGACCAGACGCAGCGCAATCACAGCCGAGAGCAGCGCTAGGAAAAGTATCATAATGGTGAAGAAAATCGGGCGGGCCGACACAAGGTTGCCCATCGCATAGCGGAAATTTGTGAACGACCACGGCTCCAGCAACACCGGACGGCGATCAGGCGCAATCCAGTTCTGCCATGTGCCCTGGTGGCTAAGGATCGACACCTGCCCGCGCGGCCCGGCCCCGTTTGCGCGTGCGGCGGCAATCGCATGGGCGATTTCGGTCATGTCGCTGTCAGGGCTGCGCAGCATCCATATCTCGTCCGGGCGAGCAGGGTCCAGATGGAACAACACCGCCTTGCCGCGCCGGTGTTGCAGCCATTGGTTCAACTGCTCGTCGGAACTGGGGAAAATCCGGTCTGTCGCCCATTTCACACTGTCGTTTATCGCGGCCCAGCCATTGCTGATGGCGCGCCCGAACCCCATGCTGAATCCGCTGTCCTGTTGGCGGCGGCGTTCAAAAGGGTCGTCATTGAATGCAAGTGCCGGATCGGGGTCTGTCGGGTCCGCCTGCGGGACGGTCAGGACCGTGTCTTCCAGCAACCGGCGATCCGCCCTGTGATGCGCCGCCGGAACCGAGCCAAGATCATCCAGCGAAATCAGATGCAGCGTGGCCGGACGCAGATCCGCCTGCGAGCGCGCAAGCGCTGCGGACAGGGTCAGGATATCGGTTTCGCTATAGGCACGCGCTGTCATATCGTTCTGGCGAATGCTTTCAGGCGTCAACGCCCCGAAGGCAAGGTCCATATCCGGTATCGCCATTGAAGGGCTGTAGGGCACATTCAGCGTGGATGTGTCGCTGATTTGCAAAAACGCACGGTCAACAGTGGGGCAAGGCAGGTCCGGCGAGTTTCCGGGCACCATCAGTTCAAATGTCAGCCGGTTGGTGCCGGGCTGAAGAATGCGCGCCTCGAAGTCGATCGGATATTGCGAAATCATCTGCCCGCCTTCATCGCGCAGCGGTAACAGGCGAATGGCCTTGCCGTTCACACTGATCAGCAACATCGATTCCCGTGGCAGGCCGGTTGCGTAGATATAGTCAAAATTCAGACGTGCCTTGGCTGCGGTCAGAACAAGCCAGTCATCCGGCAAGCGGAAGGGGTGGTCGCGGCGCGCGTAGCGCTGTGAAAAACTTTCGGTTTGCACCCCGAATGCCGAAAGCGGCACATCATGTTCAGGCGTGATAAGGGGCGCACGGCTGGCGGCTGGCTGCGGTGCAAGTTGTGCAAGGGCGCTCAGCACATTCTGCGGGCGCGTGTCGGGACCGATTTCAAGCACCATCACATAGGCCCCGTCCCCGCCGATACTGTAGCTGACCCGCGCACTGGATGCAGGCAGGATCGTTATGCGCGCCAGCGCGCGGTCTGCTTGCGCGACCGTCCAGTAATCATTGAAGCGAAAGGCCACGGGGCTGCCCAGAAGCGCCTGATTGAAACTGCGCATCAGGTGTTGGCGCCATTCCGCAGCCTGTGGACCCAACCTGTCCAGTCCGCGTATTTCAACAGGATCACCGCTGGCGGTTTGCGCCGCAAATGCCATCATGAAACTGTCGGCATCAACCCCGAAATCCGACTGGGCCACAGGCAAACCGGATCTGGCCAGATCAATATCTGTCCATAGACCGAATGATGCCTCTGGCCCGCAAAAAATCCGGTGGCCTTGCAGGAATTCAATCTGCACCGCATTGCGCCCTGTAACCAGAACACCATCGGGCATGTCCAGAAGCGCCCCCTCGAACCCGTCAAAATTGCCCAGACCCGCAACGCCGATGTCCTGCCCGTTCACATGAACCCGCATCGATGACCGCTCTGGCAGCAGGTCGATGCTGGATTGTGTGACCAGTTGCAACTGACGCTGCGCAGAGGCCGAACTGGCATAAAGATCAAAGCGGATCACCTGCCGCTCGCCACTGATACGCGCATAGGACCCCTCAACCGGAACGCGCAGATCAACCAGCCGAAGGGGGGAAACCCAGCCCTGCGTGCGCGATTGCGCCTGCCCGTCCAACCCGCGCCGCGCCGGATCAACCCGCGCGTCGTCCAGTGTGGGCGACAACCCGTTCTGGTCAGCCGTGGCGGCCAGCCCGTCATTATCGGGCAACTGAATAAGCCCCCCGCCACTGGACTGCGCCTGCGCCATCCCGCCGCCCAGCAGCATCAGGCAAAATGCTGTTGCGCCCAAGGCGGACAGAACACGCGTTCTTGTCACTGTGGGATACCTGCGCGCCATCATCTTGGAATCTCCCGATCGGGATTTGAATGGCTATAGGGAGGGACGTCTGATGCAGTCTGGTGGTGCATCTGGCGGTGTGCGGCAGGCGAATAGGGGCGCGGCATGTCGGGGTTGATCACGACAGGATCAAACGCTTCGCCAAACGCCAGAATATGGGCGGGCGCTTGCGTCACACCAACTTCGGCGCGGTCGCGTTCTTCCGCGCGCTTGCGCCGGGCCGGTTCAGCGGCAAGCGCAAGCATCGTGTGATAGACACCACTGAACGCCAGATAGACCACATACCCGAAACCGACCAACAAACCCTTGGGCTTGTTCCTGCTTTCGCGGACAGCTTCCCAGACTGCGGAATCCCCGAAGATCAGATGTGCAATCGTTTCGCGCACCACCATCGGCTGTTCGGGATCATAGTGAACACCCACAATCACGCCGCTATTGTCGCGCTGCACATTCTGGACCTGAACACGGACCGCGTTTTCCAGATGCGGCGATTTTGGGAATTCTGGTGTGAAGTAAAAGATATAGCCTTTCTCGATTGCCGCGAATTCAACCATGTCCGTATCGGGGCCGGGGCGCAGCAAAAGCCGTGCGCCACTGGTCGAGGAATCAAGAACGGTGGCACCCGTAAAACTGAATGTGTCGTTGCGCCCGATGGCGGCAACTGCGGGCACTTTCATGTCCACACGTGGCACACCGCGACGCTGCTGACGTTCGCCAATCGCGCGCAGTGACGCGCTGACAATCAGAAAGTTGAAGATGGCCCAGCCGCCAACAATTGACAAAATGGTCTGGTCACCGGGGAACATGACCCACCGGATGCCCGCAGCCATAACCCCCATAAGCGCAAGTATCCACACGAACAAAAGCGGCTTGTACAGCGGCGAGATGTAATCCTCGATCAGGACTTCATCCTTGGCAGTCACGTTGAATTTCGCGCCGCGCGGCTTCAGTATTGTCTTGATGACAACGCCGGACAAATAGGGCGCTTGCGCGGTTTCATAGAGTTCCGAAATCAGCGGCCAGCGCACCCTTGCATAAAGGGCATTCTGCACCATGAAACTGATCGCCATATAGGCGCCCATATAGACCAGCACTTCTTCAATCGTGGCCACAAAGATGTGAAGGCCAAAGAACAGGTAGGCCAGCGGCGCCAGAATGAAGACCATGCGCACCAGCGGAAACAGCCAGAATGTCATCGAATTCAGGTAGCACAGACGCTGCGTCAGGCTCATACCCTTGCGGCGCAGGGGGTTTTTCAGCATCAAAAGCTGCATCATCCCCGCAGCCCATCGCCCCCGCTGTTCAATGAACGTGACAAAGGTTTCGGGTTGCAGCCCCGCAATCATTGCGTGATCGACATACAGGCTTTTCCAGCCACGGCTGTGAATTTCCAGTGCGGTTTCAGCATCTTCGGTAATGGTTTCGCCTGCAAACCCGCCCACATCATCCAGCGCGGCGCGGCGCAGAACAGATGCCGACCCGCAAAAGAACGCCCCGCCCCAACGGTCAAGGCCACGGTGCCCCTGATGATAGAACATCTCATTTTCGGGCGGGCAATCACTGCGCAGCCCGATATTGCGATCAATAGGGTCGGGGTTCAGAAAGAAGTGCGGAGTCTGGACCAGAAACAATTTCGGATCGACCACAAAATACCCGACAGTGCGCGCCAGAAAATCGCGGCTGGGCACATGGTCGGCGTCGAACACCACAACCAGTTCCCCGTCCAGCCGTTCCAGCGCGGCGGACATATTGCCCGCTTTCGCATGTTCGTTGCGCGCGCGGGTGGAATAGACGATCCCCAGTTCTGCACAAAGCGCCTGTAATTCCTTACGGCGCGCGCGGGCTTTGGTGGCAATTTCGGGATTTTCATGGTTGCAGCGTTCATCCGTGCCCCCATCATCGCACAAGACCACAGTGCGTTTGGCCGCCGGATAATGCATGTTCTTGGCCGCAGACAGTGTCACCGCCAGCATGTCTATGGGTTCATTATAGCTTGGCACCAGAATGTCGACGGTCGGCAGGCTTTGAACGGCCACCTTCGGGGGCAGTGTGCGGTTGATCGGATCAGCCGTCACAAACGAGCTGACGAAGAACACCCAGATCGCATAGGTTTCGACGACAAACAGCGACACGGCAATCCCGAATTCCAGCGGATTGGACGCCGAAGGCAGCGTTTCCGTCAACCGCCATGACCAGTAGCGCATGACAATCGCACTGGCGATTGCCAGAAGCGCGAAGCGCGCGACAATGGTTTTCATCGTAAAGGGTTTAAGTGCTGCGACAATCAAAACGGCAAACAGCCCCAAAGCGCCCTGCACTGTTGTCGATGTCGGAATGCTGGCGAGAAATGCCAGCGGAATGACAACCGCAAGCCACAGCAAGGCCAGAAACACCTCGCCCGGTCGCAGACGCCTGTTGGCTATCAACAAACTCATAATACCAAAGACCCTCTGCTAAATTTATTGAAACACAGGAGTAGCCAGACCAAACGCCCCCTGCCCTATCGGGGCAAGCGCGCGATCAACCGGGCCGGAAACACAATTTCTTAGCATAATATCAAGCGCAGATGCGCCACGCGGCAAGGCGCGCGCCCCCATCTGCGTGCGCCGGAACGCCAGCGCGCAGGTGACATCGCCCCCCGGTGAACGGGTCATATAGGTGATATCGCCATATTGGTCCGAAACCGATGTCAGCGCACTGTCGGTCACGGACCCAAACGGCGTGGGCGCGCCGCCGAACTGGCGTAACACATCGTCCAGCACCAAGCGCGACCGGCTGGCCGTCATGGCGGTTTGTGCGCGTAAAATGATGGTATTTTCACCCTGCAAACTGGTTGAATTCGGCAAGGTGATGCGCTGCTCCAGCGCGCCATCCAATTCGCGTTCAAGCACGATCAGCGCATTGGGCACATTGATCAGCGCCCGCGACGCAGGCACGACACGAAATTCGGTTACAGCCTCGGCCAGTTCCGTGGGGCTTGATCCGTCCAGACTGGACAAAAAGCCCCCGTCACACGCAGACACCCCAAAAGCGGCAATCGCGGGCAGTGCCCATATCCGCACGGATGCGGGAATTGCAGACCACAAACCATTCAGCGCGCGAAACTTGTAAACCTTAAACATTGCCCTGCCTGCCACGGCATAATCCACAAAAATGGCGTCAGGATGCACTTCACCCTGCCGTCACATTCACGGATTTGGTCAATTGACCTGCCCATTACTTGCCCATGACCAACCGATCAAGCGCCTCTTGCGGGTGCTTTTATCGATAATTTCCGACATTTGTTGCCGGTTAACTTATTTTTTCATACCAAAGTCTACCGCACAGCATGCCCCTTTGCAACAAATGATAAACCTTTCGCGATCATGTTGTCCCAAATGCACATCTCTGCCATCTGAAAACCGGCAATCCGGCGGGGGGGAAGTATCGTTTTCATACCCGAGCACGACAAAAAAGGGCGCAGATAGATTTCTGCGCCCTGTGTGTCACAAGATGTCGTGGCTTGCATTCCAGCCCTGTAATTGTTGCGCAAGCGCCACAATTACAGGGCTGGTGCCTGTGCAGTGCTTAGCGGCGCTCGCGTTGTTTGCCCAACTCGCGGTCCAGAACATTGCGCATCTTGTCGGTCGCGCCGGTCACGGCGGAACGAATGTTGTCGGCGGCATGTTCGGCGGTGACAGGCTGGCGCCCTTCAAGGCGCACTTCCACTTTGCAATGCTTGTCATCAGGGCCGTTTTTCGTGGCGTTCTGGTCGCGCAAATACACTTCGACCCGTGTGATGGGGCCGGAAACCGCGCCCAGTTTGGACTCGATCACCTGGGTGACAAACCCTGTCACATCCTCGCGCCCTTCGATCGTGTTGTCGGTGTTTACCTGAATATGCATCGCATTGCCTTTCTCGGCTTGTTATTACACTTCAAGGGTATGCATCATCGCGTGCAGCTTCAAGATTGGGCGTTTTGATTTCGGCGAAATTCGCGCACGGTGCAGGCGGGGGTGTCACTGCGCAGGACCAGTTCGGATGTCACAGTCCATTGAGTGTCATCAATCTTGGGGAAAAATGTATCCGCATCGATGACATCAATATCCACATCTGTGATCAGCAAGCGGTCGGCCAAAGGCAGGAACGCGCGATAGATGCCCGCCCCCCCGATGGCATAAATCCGGAAATAGCCCGCCTGCCGTGCAGCAGTGATGGCGCGGTCCAGCGGCACGAACAGCGCATCCGCGCTGTCATCCGCTGGCCGAGAGGTGACAACAATATTCAGGCGCCGCGGCAAGGGGCGCTTTGGCAGGCTGTCCCAGGTGTTGCGGCCCATCACAACGGCCCCGCCCAGCGTTTCGCGCTGAAAGAATTTCAGATCTTCGGGGGCCTGCCACGGGATCGTATTGTCCCGCCCGATGGCCCCGTTGCGGGCGCGTGCAACAATCAGGCTGATCATGGGTTACACCGCCACCGGGGCCTTGATCGCCGGATGGGGATCATAGCCTTCAATCTGGAAATCATCATAGCGGAAGTCAAACACGCTGTCAGGACTGCGCAGAATGTTCATCTGCGGCAACGGGCACGGTTCGCGCGCAAGCTGTGTGCGCACCTGATCCATATGGTTGGAATAGATATGCGCATCCCCCAGCGTGTGCACAAAACTGCCCAGCCCCAGCCCCGCGACACGCGCCAGCATCATTTGCAAAAGCGCATAGGACGCAATGTTGAACGGCACCCCCAGAAACATATCGGCAGAGCGCTGATACAGTTGCAAATGCAGCTTGCCCGCCAGAACCCGCACCTGCCACAATGTATGGCAGGGCGGCAGCGCCATATGCGGCACATCGGGCGGGTTCCATGCCGACACAATCATGCGGCGGCTGTCGGGGGTGTCGCGGATCATGCGTTCCATTTCGGCGATCTGGTCAACACCGCCAAAGTCACGCCATTGCCGCCCGTAAACCGGCCCCAGATCGCCCGACGCATCGGCCCATTCATCCCATATTTTGACGCCGTGTTCCTTCAGGTAGCCGATATTCGTGTCGCCCGACAAGAACCACAGCAATTCATGGATGATGGATTTCAGATGCACTTTCTTGGTTGTCACCAAAGGAAACCCGTCTTCCAGATCATAGCGCATCTGCATGCCGAACACCGACAAAGTGCCGGTGCCGGTGCGATCATCCGATGGCACGCCATGGTCCAGAATATGCTGCAACGCATCCAGATACTGTTTCACAATGCCCCCGCCCCGCAAGATGTTGTGGTTTCGTCGCACAATGGCCCGAACGCGCTGATTCTGGAACCCCCAAGGGCATTGAACCGGCGGGAATTTCCGTTACCATGTTCATCAAAAGGAGCGTGAATTATGAAGTATCTACACACCATGGTCAGGGTCAAAGACCTTGATGCCTCGATTGCGTTTTTCAAATTGCTGGGGCTGGAGGAAACACGGCGTCACGACAGCGAACAGGGCCGCTTTACGCTGGTGTTCCTAGCACCACCGGGACAGCCCGACTGCCCGGTTGAACTAACCTATAACTGGGACGGCGATGACGGGCTGCCGTCGGACAGTCGCCATTTTGGCCATCTGGCCTATGAAGTGGCAGACATTTACGCCAAATGCGCCGAATTGCAGGCGGCAGGCGTAACCATCAACCGCCCCCCCCGCGATGGCAACATGGCGTTCGTCCGCTCGCCCGACAATATTTCCATTGAATTGCTGCAAGCGGGTGATGCGCTGCCCCCGCAGGAACCCTGGGCCAGCATGGGCAATACCGGCCATTGGTAGGGGCTTGCCCCTAGGCGCGCTGCACCGGCGCAAAGAAAATGCCATCGTCCAGAACCGACTGGACGGTGGCGCGTTTCACCACCGGATCATCCTGCGCAAAGGCGTAGGTCAGTGACATATCGCAAAGCTGGTTGATCAGCCGTGGCACACCGCCGGTGACTTCAAAAATCAGCATGGCGGCTTGTTTGCTGAATATGCTGGACCGTCCGCCCGCAATCTTCAGGCGGTGCGCAATATAATGCGCAACGGTTTCAGCTTTCATATAGGGCAGATGATAATTTGCCGCCACACGCTGCGCGAACTGCACCAGATCGGGGCGGCGCACATGATCGCGCAATTCCGGCTGGCCAATCAGGAAAAGCTGCAACACTTCTTCCTTGCCCAGATTGATATTGGTCAGCATGCGCAATTCTTCCAGCGCTTCGGGCGACAGGTTCTGCGCCTCGTCAATGACCAGCAGGACACGGCACCCCTCGTTATATTCCTGTATCAGAAATTCCTGCACTTTCAGGAACTTGCCTTCCTCGCTCAGGTCCGATTTGGTCAGTTCAGGCAACAGCCATTGCAAGATATCGCGCGTATTTGGCCGTGTGTTGGTGACCAGTGCAATGGACAACGTATCGTCATCTTCGGCTTCTTCAATGAAATGCTGCAAAAGCACAGTCTTGCCCGCGCCGATTTCGCCTGTCAGCATTGTAATCGGGGACCGTGTCGCCAACCCGTATTGAAGCATGGCATAGGCCCCGCGCGCGGCATCGGACCAGAACAGAAACTCCGGATCGGGCGTCAGGGAAAATGGCCGCTGATGCAGGCCAAAGTGTTCCAGATATGAACTAAAATTATGTGCCATGGGTCCTTGAAGCCGGTACAAAACGCTGAACAGTAGTCTACTGACCCTGATCTACAAGCCGGATGTGACAAAATTCAAGCTGAAACAAGTCAAGGTAGTGGCAAACACACCCGACCTATCCGGCCGGATCCGCACCCGGTTTCGATTCGGCCAGGGCTGCAAAGAACTGTCCCGATTCTGGCTTGATCTGGACAAAATCGCGGCGCAGTAGGCGTGCATCAAGAACCACAGCACGACAATTCGTAAACAATCCATCAAATACGCCAAGACCAGGCACAGGCCATGAACAATCCGGCTGGATTTGCCAAAGAATTCTTATAAATCCTTTGGGATACATAGAACTTTACATCCCTTAACTTCGGAAGTGTTGTATCAATTTTTAGTCGTTAAGAGTTTGGTAAGCGATGGGTTTGAACAAGACATCTGCCCGAAGCACCTCGATCAGGACAAGTAGAATGAGCAGTATGTTGTCTAGTAACAGCCTTGTGCATTTTCGCGCGCAGGCATCAGGTGCACCACGGCCCCGCGATGTGCCAAACGGGGCATATGCCAGCATCGGCAAGCGCCTGCTCGATCTTGTCTTGGTTGCACTGCTGCTTCCGATCGCCATTCCCGTCATCGCGCTGTGTGCGGTCATGTTGCTTGTCAACGGACACACCCCGTTTTACGGGCAACTGCGGATTGGCCAGCATGGCCGGGTGTTCCGTATCTGGAAATTGCGGACAATGCATGCAGATGCGGACCAGCGCCTTCAGGCCCTTCTGGCCGAAAACAGCGAACTTCGCACCGAATGGGACGCCAAACAGAAACTGCGTGATGACCCGCGCATCACACGCGTCGGGCATGTCCTGCGGCAAACCTCGATTGACGAGTTGCCCCAGCTTTTCAATGTGCTTCGCGGCGATATGAGTCTGCTTGGCCCACGCCCGATGATGCTGGATCAGGTCAAACTCTATGGTCCATCCCTGCCGGCATATCTGGCGTTGCGCCCCGGTATTTCGGGCCTGTGGCAGGTGACCGAACGCAATGACGCCGATTTTGAACAACGCGCCATGATTGATGCCGACTATGCAGAAACGCTAAGTCTTGCCAATGATCTGCGGTTGGTGTGGAAAACCATCAAGGTCGTTATACGCAGCACCGGTATTTGACCTGACATGCGCCTGATAGCCAAAGACACGGGATATCGTCAAAATGAACCGGGTCGCTTGCAACCAGTGGAAGACAATGTCAAAGCCGCACTCATGGCCCCCAGAAACGTGACATTTCCAACCAAAGCCAACAGTCCGGTCGTGCTGGCACTGGTTGCAATAACGTGCTTGCCGGAAATCCTGCTGACCCTGTTTGGCGCGACCTTCAGTTCGGCCCCCGAATGGCGCATGACGACCATTGCATACGGGGCGTTCTGGAACGGCCTTTTGCAGGGATGGGAGCCGCTCTATCCACTTCAGCGCGAGGTGATGTTCATCAGCTACGCATTTTTGCATGGCGGGCTTATGCATCTGCTGGGCAATATGGTTGCGGTGCTCGCGCTTGGGGGAATTGTCGTTGCGCGCATCGGCCAGAAGGGGTTCTTGCTGCTTTACGCGATAAGCACATTGGGCGGCGCTGCGGGCTTTGCGCTTCTGTCAGGGTCGGAATCGCCCATGGTCGGGGCATCGGGCGCCGTTTTCGGCCTGATCGGGGCGTGGAAATTCTGGGAATGGCAAGCCCGCCAGCATTTCGGAAGCCCCATGCGCCCGCTGTGGATGTCCCTTTTGGGACTGACTGTCTTGAATATTGTGCTGTGGGTGCTGTTGTCCGGCCTGCTGGCATGGGAAGCGCATCTTGGCGGTTTTGTTGCGGGTGTGCTGTTTGCGGCCCTTGTGACACCAACGCTGCGGTATCGTGTATAACGGCCAGGCGGGCAACAGTCCGGCTGCGCACAGTTCTGGCAGGTTTGTAAGTGGTGCTGGCCATTTTAGACGGCGGAGCATAGATAAAGTCCGCACCAGCGGTGGGCCGGGGACTGCCGGTCCGACACTATAGGGAAAGCACTTTATCCAAGCGGCATACTCCGACGGTTAAGGACTACACTGACGCCAGCCAAAGCGGCAGACCGCGGGACGGCCCACCGATGGCGCGGCGGGCTGCGCCCTTTGCGCCGCGCCTGCAAATATCCAACGGTGCGGGCATCGCCGACACAACCGGCCTTGGGACACCAACGCTGCGGTATCGCGTGTCACTGCTAGGCGGGCAACAGTCCGGCTGCGCGCAGCGCGGGCAAGTTAGAACGGCTTACCGGAACCTCCGCCCCATCAGCCATGCCCAAAACGACCCTGCCCTGCCGCCGCTCCACGCGCAAGATTTCTTCGGGCACAACCCAATGCGACCGGTGAACACGGATGCCCGCCCCGTGCAAGGCGGCCTCGGCATCGGCCATGCGCATCAGGATCAGTTCGGACCCGTTGCGCGTGACAACCAGCAGGTAATGATCCTGCGCTTCCAGCCGGATCAGCGGCCCGCGTTTTTGCAGCGGCAGGCGCGCAACGAAAATATCCGCAGCGGTCGTGTCACCTTCCGTCGCATTTGCAGGGCGCAGCCAGATCATCAGCGCATGAATGGCCCCTGCAATAACCAGCACAATCATGACCAGCCACAAAAAGCCTGCCATATTGCCCGCATGCCAGCCGGGAAACAGCACCACATTCAGGCCAAAGACCAGCCCGCCAAGGATGACCGCATAGGCCACGCTGACGGCGGCACGCATGACGGGACGCGCAGGCAAATGCTGTTGCAGGCGGCGCAGGGCAAAATGCAACACAATCGCGCCCGCAATCACACCGCCCCAATACAGCGCACGCGGCCGCAGGGATAGCGCATCCATTGTGCCAAAAGGGCCAGCCAGTGTCGCCAGAACCGTCAGGCCAAGCCACAGCGCGCCAGTCTCGCGCCATTCACGAAGCGTGAGTTGCAGCGCCCTGAAACGCATGGTCATTCGCGAAATCCCCTGACAGTCGACGCACCCTTTATTGCCGTGCGGTGCTGCCGAATGCAAACCCTGCAACCACTATTCAACCTATGGACATGGGACGCAACATGGCACTGACTCTGGCCCCGCTTGTAAACACGACACTGGCAATACAAATCCACACCGCCGCCGCGATGATCGCAATTGTCGTAACGCTGCTGATTTTCACACGCCCAAGGGGGTCGCGCGCGCACAGGCGTCTGGGCTGGGTATGGGTCGGTGCAATGCTGACCGTCGCCCTGACCAGTTTCGGCATCCGGCATGGCGGCCCTCTTTGGGGCTATGGCTGGATACACCTGCTGTCACTCTGGGTGATCGCGGGCATTGGCTATGCACTTATCCAGATCAGGCGCGGGCAGATCGCGCGCCACCGCGGCATGATGCTGGGCATGGTCTGGGGCGGGTTGGTGATTGCGGGCGCATTCACCCTGGCCCCCGGACGCATCATGCACGCGGTTCTGATCGGGGGCTAGACTGTCAGCCCTTCGGGTTCGGGCAGACCATTGGCGCGGCAGGCCGCTGTCACGGTATTGGCCAGCAAGCAGGCAATGGTCATCGGGCCAACGCCCCCCGGAACCGGCGTAATCGCGCCCGCAACCGCTGCCGCGCTTTCAAAATGGACATCGCCCACCAGCTTGTTACGGCCCTCGCGTTCCACACGGTTGATGCCCACATCAATAACGGTCGCACCCGGCTTCACCCAATCACCGGAAATCATTTCAGCGCGCCCCACCGCCGCCACCAGAATATCGGCACTGCGGCACATGGCAGGCAGGTCCCTGGTGCGCGAATGCGCGATTGTCACGGTGCAACTGTCACCCAGCAACAGCTGCGCCATGGGCTTGCCCACAATATTGGACCGGCCCACGACGACCGCATGCATCCCCGACAGGTCCCCGTGATAATCACGCAGCATCATCAGGCACCCAAGCGGGGTGCAGGGCACCATGCTTTTCTGTCCGGTCCCCAACAGACCGACATTCGAGATGTGAAAGCCGTCAACATCCTTGGCGGGATCAATCGCATTGATCACCAGATCGGAATCCAGATGCGCGGGAAGGGGCAATTGCACAAGAATACCATGCACTTCGGGGTCACGGTTCAACCTGTCGATCAGGTCAAGCAGATGGGCTTCCGAGGTGTCATCGGCCAGCTTGTGTTCAAACGAGTTCATCCCGGCTTCAAGCGTCTGTTTGCCCTTGGAGCGCACATAGACCTGACTTGCAGGATCATCCCCCAGCAGCACCACGGCCAGACCGGGTGTCAGGCTGTGATCCGCCTTCAGCCTGCCTACATGCGTTGCAACCTTGGCCCGAACCCGCGCTGCAAATTCCTTACCGTCGATAATAGCTGCGCTCATGCGTCGATCCTTTGTTCAGCTTGGCCTTTGTTCAGCTTGGCCTTTGTTCAGCTTGGCCCCAACACGCGTTCCTCGCGTGCAATCGACCAGTCAATGATCTGTTGCCACAATCCGTGCGTCAACTCGGCGTCCAGACCGGCACGCGTGGCGTTTTGGTTAATATTGTCCAGCACCTGCGCCACGCGCTCGTCGATGCGCGCGGGCAACCCTGCGGCGGGCTTCAACTGCGCGGCGCGGTCGATATAGCCTACGCGTTCTGCCAGCAGGGCAATCAGGGCGCAATCAATCCGGTCAATCTCGGCGCGCAATTCGGTCATGTTCTGACATTGTGCTGCACTGGGCATAGGGGACACTCCATTCTTCATGAACCTGCTGCCTCCTACCCTGCGGGCCGGTGCTGTGCAATGTGCCCATAGGGGATGGTGGGCGGGGCGATGCGCGCATATGCGCGCGAGCGTCCGTCCATCACCCCCGCTGCGGTCAGAACAAGCCCTCAATCAGCCCTTCGTCGTTGAACCTGATCGATTGCGCTGCCGGTTTGCGTGGCAAGCCGGGCATGGTCATGATCTCGCCGCAGATGACCACAATGAAACCGGCCCCTGCCGCAAGGCGCACTTCGCGCACCGGCACCGAATGGTTGACAGGTGCGCCCCGGCGGTTCGGGTCGGTGGTAAAGGAATACTGCGTCTTGGCCATACATATCGGCAAATGGCCATATCCCGCCGCTTCCCATTCCTTCAACTGGTTGCGGATCTTGGCATCGGCCAGCACCTCGTCGGCGCGGTATATGCGCCGCGCTACAGTTTCGATCTTCTCGAACAGCGGCATGTCATCGCCATAAAGGGGCGCGAACTGTGCGCGGTCCCCGTCGGCGATTTCCGCAACACGCGTTGCCAGTTCAGCAATCCCCGCCGACCCTTGCGCCCAGTGGCGACACAAGATCGCCTCTGCCCCAAGGGAGGCGACATAGTCCTGAACCGCCGCAACTTCGGCATCTGTGTCGGAATGGAAATGGTTGATCGCCACGACCACCGGAACGCCAAAGGATTTGACATTCTCGACATGGCGTCCAAGGTTCGGACACCCTTTCTTGACGGCGTCCACATTCTCGGCCCCAAGATCGGCCTTGGCCACCCCGCCATTCATTTTCATCGCGCGCACAGTGGCCACGATCACCGCGACCGACGGTGTCAGCCCTGCCTTGCGGCATTTGATGTTGAAAAACTTCTCGGCCCCCAGATCAGCGCCAAACCCCGCTTCGGTGACGACATAATCCGCCAGGCCCAGCGCGGTTTGCGTGGCCACAACCGAATTACAGCCATGTGCGATATTGGCAAACGGGCCGCCATGGACGAAAGCCGGGTTGTTTTCCAGCGTCTGCACCAGATTGGGCTGCATCGCATCTTTCAACAGCACCGTCATCGCGCCCTCTGCGCCAATATCGCGGCAGTAAATCGCGGTCTTGTCACGGCGATACGCAATCACAATGTCACCCAGACGGTTTTGCAGATCTTCCAGATCAGCCGCAAGGCACAGGATTGCCATCACTTCGGACGCAACTGTGATGTCAAATCCGGTCTGGCGCGCAAACCCGTTCGACACACCGCCAAGGCTGACAACAATATCACGCAGCGCGCGGTCGTTCATGTCCATGACACGCCGCCATGTGATGCGGCGTTCGTCAATCTCCAGCTCGTTGCCCCAATAGATATGGTTGTCAATCATCGCCGACAGCAGGTTATGCGCCGATGTGATGGCGTGAAAATCACCTGTGAAATGCAGGTTCATGTCTTCCATCGGCACGACCTGCGAATAGCCGCCGCCAGCGGCCCCGCCCTTCATGCCGAAATTCGGCCCAAGGCTGGCTTCACGAATGCAGATCGCAGCGTTTTTGCCGATTGCATTCAGACCATCGCCCAAACCCACGGTGGTGGTGGTCTTGCCTTCGCCCGCAGGGGTGGGGTTGATCGCGGTCACCAGAATCAGCTTGCCGCGCGTTCGCCCGCGCGCATCGGCCACGAATTCCTGACTGACCTTGGCCTTGTCATGCCCGAAGGGTAACAGATGCTCAGACGGGATGCCCAGCTTCGCGCCGATTTCCTGAATGGGCTTCTTCTTGGCCTCGCGGGCTATTTCGATGTCGGTCTTGAAGGTCATGTGTTCTCGTCCCTGCGGTAAGGTGTCGCTGCTGCCACAGCTATAGCGGTGCGGGGCCGGACACACAGCCGCGATTCCGACATTTTCGGCACCGGAAACGCCTTTCGCATTTCCGATTGGAAACCAAAGGGGTGCAGCGGGAAACCTGCGCCCTGAAACAGTAAAAAGGCACGGGGGGATATGCCCCCCGTGCCTTAGTGTGATTTATAGTTTCAATGATCGCCGTGATCAGCCTTTTTTCAGGCAGCGGCTTCCCAGCACTTCGGCAATCTGCACCGCATTCAACGCAGCACCCTTGCGCAGGTTATCGCTGACGCACCATATGTTCAGGCCGTTATCGATGGTCGAGTCCTGACGGATGCGGCTGATAAAGGTTGCGTATTCGCCCACGCATTCGATCGGGGTGATGTAGCCACCGGCTTCGCGCTTGTCGATCACCAGAATACCGGGCGCTTCGCGCAGAATTTCGCGGGCTTCATCCTCGTCCAGAAAATCCTCGAATTCGATGTTGATGGATTCGGAATGCCCCACGAAAACCGGCACGCGCACGCAGGTCGCCGTGACCTTGATTTTGGTGTCGATAATCTTCTTGGTTTCGGCGACCATTTTCCATTCTTCTTTTGTCGAACCGTCATCCATGAAAACATCGATATGCGGGATGACATTGAACGCGATCTGCTTTGGATAGACGCTTGGCGCCACTTCCTGACCGGGGACATACACGCCCTTGGTCTGGTTCCACAGCTCGTCAATGGCTTCCTTGCCCGACCCCGACACCGATTGATAGGTGCTGACCACCACGCGCTTGATGCGGGCACGGTCATGCAACGGCTTCAGCGCCACCACCATCTGCGCGGTGGAACAGTTCGGGTTGGCGATGATGTTTTTCTTGGTGTAGCCATCCACCGCTTCGGCGTTCACTTCCGGCACCACCAGCGGCACATCGGGGTCGTAACGATACAGCGACGAATTGTCGATCACCACACAGCCCGCCTTGGCCGCGATGGGGGCGTATTTCTGGGTGGCTTCGGACCCGATGGCAAACAAGGCCATGTCCCAGCCCGTGAAATCGAACTGCTCCAGATCCTGACATTTCAAAGTTCGGTCGCCAAAGCTGACTTCGGTTCCCTGAGAGCGGCGCGATGCCAGCGCAGCAATCTCGTCAACCGGAAACTCGCGCTCGGCGAGGATATTCAGCATTTCGCGGCCCACATTCCCTGTGGCACCGACAACGACGACTCTATAGCCCATATTGGCCTCCTTGAAACAAGTGATTGGGCACATACCGCATCCGTGGCGAAAGGTGAAGGGGCGCGTTCTTCAAGGATTTGTGCCACGCTTTTTCACCGCCCCGCGCCTAAGGCCGTCACGCGCCACGCGTATGATTTCATTTTGCATATAATTTAGCCAAAGTGCACAAAATTTAACCGTCTTGCATCTGCGCACGGCCTCGCCCTCGCATTCCGGCGCGCCCCGATGCGGCGGGGCTGGATTGGCCACCCAAGCCCTTGATAGCGACACATCATATATAGAGGTGCGCATGATCCCGCTGAAACTGTCAGACCCCCACCAGCGCAGCAAGGGCCTTGCCCGTGCAGAGTTCTTTGCGCAAGGCGGGCGGGCCGTTCTGGGCGATCTGTATCAACAAGGGTCCGCCAAACTGATTGTTCTGCCGGGGCCGGAACTGGTGTTTCTGAACACATCTGGCGGGTTAACGGGGGGCGACAGGCTGGGCCTGAACATTACCTTGGGCGCGCAGTGCCGCCTGACCGCCACCACCCAGACGGCCGAACGCGCCTATCGCAGCACATCGGGCGCAGCACATGTCGATATTGCCATGACTGTGGGGGATGGCGCGCATCTGGACTGGCTGCCGCAGGAAACCATTTTGTTTGACGCCGCGCAATTGCGCCGGCGCACCATCATCACCCTTGGGGTGGGCGCAAGCTGCCTGATGGCCGAAACCGTGGTTCTGGGACGCGCCGCCATGGGCGAGCATGTCACAGCGCTGGATTTCCACGACTGGCGGCTGATCCGGCACGGCGACACGCCCTGCCATGCCGAGGCCTTGGCGCTGGACGCCCCGCGCCTGAACAGCCGTGCCGCAGGGCTGGCGGGCATGCGCGCGTTTGCAACGCTGGTTCTGGTCGCAGATGGTGCGCAGGACAAACTGGCGCTGGCGCGCGCCGCCCTGCACCCCGACCCAGACGTGAACGCCGCCGCATCCGCGATGCCGGGGCGGCTGGTGGTGCGCCTGATGGCGCGCGACAACTGGCCCTTGCGCAAACAGATGGTGCGGCTGCTGCATGCGCTGCGCCCTTCCCCCCTTCCCCGTGTCTGGCAAATGTGAGTAGATCTTCATGAACCTGAACCCTCGTGAAAAAGACAAGCTTCTGGTGGCACTGGCCGCCATGGTGGCGCGCAACCGGCTGGCGCGCGGCGTCAAGCTGAACCACCCCGAAGCCATCGCCCTGATCACCGATTATGTGGTCGAAGGGGCGCGTGACGGGCGCAGCGTGGCCGACCTGATGCAGGCTGGCGCGCATGTCATCACGGCTGATCAATGCATGGACGGCATTCCATCCATGATCCATTCGGTGCAGGTCGAAGCCACCTTTCCCGATGGCACAAAACTGGTCACCGTTCACCACCCCATCCGCGAAAGGGCACCGACATGATCCCCGGACAGATATTCACCCTTGATGGCGAGATCGAAGTGAATGCAGGCCAGCCGGTCACCACGCTGATGGTTGCCAATACCGGCGACCGGCCCATTCAGGTGGGCAGCCATTTCCATTTTGCCGAAGCCAATGCCGGGCTTGAATTTGACCGCGCTGCCGCCCACGGGCTGCGGCTGGACATTGCTGCCGGAACCGCCGTGCGCTTTGAGCCGGGCCAGCGGCGCGACGTGTCGCTGGTGCCCTATGGCGGGGGGCGTATGGTTTACGGGTTCAATGGCAAGGTTATGGGGGCGCTCTGATGTCATTTCGGCCAAATATGATCCAACAGGATTTCAATAAGCGTTTGAAAAAAAGTGATTATGATCTTTCGAAGAATATCCTTGCTTTGCATTGGTTGCCTCGCTCCTTTGTTTGGAAAAGATCGATTCGCTTGATCGGCAACCCCTCTAATAAGCGCATTTTTTTGTGTTGTGCGGCATTTTTTTCAAGACGCTCCTTGCACCAATTGATTAACAGTCAACTGCTCTTAGGCCTTAAACAACAAGTTAGATCCGTTAGGCTTCTGTTAACTTCTGTTAACTCACCGGACGATCACAAAAGTGTGATGGGGGTGCTGTAAATGTCATACAAGATCACACGCGAAGCCTATGCCGACATGTATGGCCCGACCGTGGGCGACAAGGTGCGGCTGGGCGATACCGATTTGATAATCGAGGTGGAACGCGACCTGATCACCGAACGCGCAGGCGGCGGCACAGGGCCAAACAGCGCGCGCTACGGCGAGGAGGTCAAGTTCGGCGGCGGCAAGGTCATCCGCGACGGGATGGGCCAGTCCCAACTGACCCGCGCACAGGGCGCCATGGATACGGTCATCACCAATGCGCTGATCGTGGATTACACCGGCATCATCAAGGCCGATGTGGGCCTGCGCGGCGGGCGTATTGCCAAGATCGGCAAGGCCGGAAACCCCGACACCCAACCCGGTGTTGATGTCATCATCGGGCCGGGCACCGAAATCATCGCGGGCGAAGGCAAAATCCTGACCGCAGGCGGGTTTGATGCGCATATCCATTTCATCTGCCCCCAACAGATTGATGATGCGCTGCATTCGGGCCTGACCACCATGCTGGGGGGCGGCACTGGCCCTGCGCATGGCACGCTGGCCACCACCTGCACCCCCGGCCCGTGGCATCTGGGCCGGATGATGCAGGCGGCGGATGCGTTTCCCATGAATCTGGCATTCGCGGGCAAGGGCAATGCCAGCCTGCCTGACGCGCTGCACGAACAGGTGCGCGCAGGCGCGGCCGCGCTGAAACTGCACGAAGACTGGGGCACCACACCTGCCGCGATTGATAACTGCCTGAGTGTCGCGGATGAAACCGATGTGCAGGTCATGATCCACACAGATACGCTGAATGAATCGGGGTTTGTGGAAAACACCATTGCAGCCATCAAGGGCCGCACCATCCACGCCTTTCATACCGAAGGGGCGGGTGGCGGCCATGCGCCCGATATCATCAAGGTGGTCAGCAGCCAGAATATCCTGCCCAGCTCCACCAACCCGACCATGCCCTACACTGTCAACACCATCGAGGAACATCTGGACATGCTGATGGTGTGCCACCATCTGGACCGCAAGGTGCCCGAAGATGTGGCCTTTGCGGAATCGCGCATCCGGCGTGAAACCATCGCGGCCGAAGATATATTGCATGACATGGGCGCGTTTTCGGTGATTTCATCGGACAGTCAGGCCATGGGCCGCGTGGGCGAAGTAATCACCCGCACATGGCAGACCGCCCATAAGATGAAGCTCCAGCGCGGGCGGCTGGCCGAGGAGTCCGGCGACAACGACAATTTCCGCGTGCGCCGCTATATTGCGAAATACACCATCAACCCCGCAATCGTGCATGGCATGTCGCGCCATATCGGCAGCGTGGAAGAAGGCAAGCGCGCCGATCTGGTCCTGTGGTCGCCCGCGTTTTTCGGCGCGAAGCCTGAAATGGTGCTGATGGGCGGGTCCATCGTCGTGGCGCAGATGGGCGATCCCAACGCGTCCATCCCCGTGCAGCCCATGCATTCGCGCCCCATGTTCGGGGCTTTTGGGCGGGCAGTCGAACAGTCTGCCGTGATATTCGTGTCGCAGGCAGGGCAATCTGCGGGCATCGGCGCGGAACTGGGGCTGGCAAAATCCACACTTGCGGTGGAGAACTGCCGCGAAATCGGCAAATCCGACATGCGCCTGAACAGCGCCACCCCCCAGATCGAAGTCGACCCCGAAACCTATGAAGTGCGCGCCGATGGTGTGCTTCTGACCTGCGAACCGGCGTCCGAGCTGCCGCTTGCGCAGCGTTATTTCCTGTTCTGATGCCCATGTTTCACCCAAGTCTGGCGCAAGGATGCAACAGTCGCGCAAAAAATGCCGCAGCGCAGCATTGCGCACGCGCTGTTGAGAAGAAATTTACCCCCTGCTGTGATACTGCATATCCGTGGGAGGAGTGTTTCTACCTGACGGAGGGTGAAATGCGACAACGACCAGCAAATTCCAACCTTAGTCCGCAGCAATCCCAGCGGCTTGATTGTTTTCTGGCCTCTACCGGATTTGGCTGCAACCCGTCCCAATCCCGCACGGCGCGCGAAGCTGAATTTGCGCGCCTTGACCGCCTGCCAGATGGCGCGCTTGCGTCCATGGGCCTGAACCGGCGCGGATTGGCGGCGCATGTTTATCGTGATCTTTTCCACATAGGTGCAAAATGACCGACCTTCCTCCCCTGAACCGGCTTTTGAAAACCCGACCCGACCGCTGTGACGGCGCTGTCATTCTGGATTATGACGGACGCATGATCCGGCGCAAACGCCTGACCACCGCCGAAGGGCGCGGCTTCATGGTAAATTTGCCTGAAGTCACAAACCTTGATGCCTATTGGGGCCTTGAGCTGGCAGACGGCACCACACTGGAAATCGTCGCCGCTGACGAACCCCTGATCGAAGTCACCGGCGATCTGCCCCGCCTTGCATGGCATATCGGCAACCGCCACACGCCCTGCCAGATTGACGCAAACCGCATGCTGGTGCGCCACGATCATGTGATTGAAGCCATGTTGCGCCAATTGGGGGCCAGCCTGCGCCATATCAGTGGCCCCTTCACACCCGAAGGGGGCGCCTATGGTCATGGCCGCACGATGGGCCATTCGCATGGGCCGGACACCGGCCATAGCCATGATCATGGGCATGCACATGGCCATGATCATCCCCACCATACGCACGCCTGATCCATGCTGTCACCCGCCGCACTGACCCTTGTCCAATGGCTGTCCCCGGCATTCCCGACCGGCGCCTTCGCCTATAGTCACGGGCTGGAACAGGTCATTGCCGATGGCTGCGTGCATGATGCCGGCAGCCTGCGCGACTGGCTGGCCGATGTGGTGCAGTTCGGCACCGGCTGGCAGGATGCCGTGCTGATGGCGCAGGCGCTGAAGGATGGTGCGGATCCGGATGCGCTGGACGCGCTTAGTGTGGCATTGCAACCCTGCGCCGAACGCCTGTGCGAAGCGCGCGAACAAGGGGCGGCCTTCGCGCGCACCCTTGGCATCATGACGGGCCAGACACTCCCGCCGCGCACCCTGCCCCTGACTGTGGCCTGCGCCGCGCGGCCCCTTGACCTGCCCGCAAGGGACGTGATTGCGCTGTATCTTCAGGGCTTTGCCAGCAATCTGGTCACCATGGGCGTCAAACATATCCCGCTGGGCCAAAGTGCGGGCCAGAAAGTGCTGGCCGGTCTGCTGCCCGTCATCATAGATGTCGCCACGCATGCTGAAGCCGCAGAACCCGATGCATTCGCGAATTCCTGCCTTGCCGCCGATCTGGCCGCAATGCACCATGAAACCAAGGAAACAAGGCTTTACCGGACATGAACACAACGCCTTCCAACATGCACGGCCCGTTGCGCGTGGGTATCGGCGGCCCCGTCGGTGCAGGCAAAACAACGCTGACCGAACATCTGGCGCGCGCGCTTGCGCAGCGCTGTTCCATGGCGGTCATCACCAATGACATCTACACCCGCGAAGATGCGGACGCACTGGTGCGCGCGCAGGTGCTGTCTGCCGACCGCATTCGCGGGGTAGAAACCGGCGGTTGCCCGCATACGGCCATCCGCGAAGATGCCAGCATCAACCTTGCCGCCATTGCAGATCTGAACCACGCCTTCCCCGATCTGGACCTGATACTGATTGAATCGGGCGGCGACAATCTGGCCGCAACCTTCTCGCCGGAACTGGCGGATATCACCATCTATGTCATCGACACCGCCGCAGGGCAGGACATCCCGCGCAAACGCGGACCGGGCGTCACCAAATCCGGCATGCTGGTGGTCAACAAGATTGATATGGCCCCGCATGTGGGCGTTGATCCGGTGTTGCTGGAACACGACACGCAGCGCGCACGCGGGCGCTTGCCCTATGTCATGGCCAGCCTGAAACAGGGGCACGGGCTGGACGTGGTGGTGGCATTCCTTGAACGTGAAGGCGGCCTCGTCCTGCGCCCCGACCCCGCGCAGACCATTCAACGGCAAAGCGCCTGATCCGGTCTTCAGAAACGGACACAGGCGTCATCTGACATGCTATGCAACGGGCTGCATCTATGCGCGGCATCGGCCTTCATCTTGCCAAAAATACTCAAAACCCACCCATCAGGTATGGCCGCACCCCGCCAAGGTGCCGAATCCTGAACATGTTGCCTATTTTGCGGGCGACACTGCATAAGATTTCCGCCCCATTTTTCCAGACACAACGCCGCAATGCAGCAATAATATTAGACACAAACGCGTGATTTTGCCTAATTTTTTGGCATAACCCCGAACCCAACCCTGTTGCCAGCAAATCAAAGCACCCCAAAATTGCATCACGCACGCCTGCGTTCCACAACATATTTGCTGGTTGAAAGATCAGCATCAAACATGCCCAACGGCCTGATCCTGGCAGATGCCGACCGTTGGACATGGCAACAAGAATGCTGCTCTGACGGATATGGGGCCTTGAACGCGTGATTCAACCCGGACCGTCAGTCGCATAAGATCATCAAAGGAGAATGCGTCTTATGACAACCAAAACCCTGCTTGCTTCTGCTGCGGCCTCGGCGTTACTGATCACGTCCGGCCCTGCATTTGCCGATTGCCCGATCAAGGTCGGTGTGCTGCACTCTCTGTCTGGCAGTATGGCCATTTCCGAAACCACGCTGCGCGATGTCATGTTGATGCTGGTTGACCAGCAAAACACCGCAGGCGGCCTGCTGGGCTGCGAAATCGAAGCCGTCGTTGTGGACCCCGCATCGGACTGGCCACTCTTTGCCGAACGTGCCCGCGAATTGCTGACTGTCAATGACGTGGACGTCATTTTCGGGGCCTGGACCTCGGTCAGTCGCAAGGCTGTGCTGCCGGTTCTGGAAGAACTGAACGGGCTGATGTTCTATCCGGTCCAGTATGAAGGGCAGGAAAGCTCGCGCAATGTGTTCTACACTGGTGCTGCCCCCAACCAGCAAGCCATCCCTGCCGTGGATTATTTCCTTGAAGAACTGGGTGTTGAAAGCTTCGCATTGCTGGGCACGGATTATGTGTATCCCCGCACCACCAATGCCATTCTTGAGGCTTATTTGTTGTCCAAAGGCATTGCGGCTGAAGATATTTTTGTAAATTACACCCCGTTTGGTCATTCAGACTGGTCCACCATCGTGTCCGATGTCGTGGCCCTTGGCGCAGGCGGCAAACAGGTCGGCGTGATTTCCACCATCAACGGTGACGCCAATATCGGCTTTTACACCGAACTGGCCGCCCAGGGCGTCAGCGCGGATGATATTCCCGTAGTTGCGTTTTCTGTGGGCGAGGAAGAGCTTTCGGGCCTCGACACATCGCGCCTTGTCGGTCATCTGGCGGCATGGAACTACTTCATGTCGGCAGACACGCCCGAAAATGAAACCTTTATCGCCGCCTGGCATGACTTCATCGGCGATGACAGCCGCGTGACGAATGACCCGATGGAGGCCCATTACATCGGCTTCAACATGTGGGTCAACGCGGTCGAAGCTGCCGGCACCACTGATGTGGATGCCGTGCGCGAAGCAATGTGGGGTCAGGAAGTTCCCAACCTGACCGGCGGCACCGCTGTCATGTTGCCAAACCACCATCTGGCCAAGCCGGTTCTGATTGGCGAAATCCGTGCCGACGGGCAGTTCGACATCATCAGCCAGACCGGCGAAGTCGAAGGCGCCGCATGGACCCCCTATCTGGACGAAAGTGCCACGCTGGTCAGCGACTGGCAGGAACTGGGTTGCGGCATGTTCGACACAGCCACTGAAACCTGTGTCCAGCTGACATCCAACTACTAAGCAAGACGGGATGCAGGCCCAAGGGTTTGCATCCCCCTTATCTGAGTTGCGTCCTGCCTGAAGATATGAAAGCCCCTGCCATGTTGCGACGTCTTCGCCGCGTGCCCTTGTGCGCGTGTCTGATATTCCTTGGTATTTTCGTGGCCCTCATAGCCGCGCCCACAGCCGCGCATGCCCAAAGCACCAGCGACACGCCCTTGCAGGATGTGCTGCAAACCGTGCAGGCGCAGGTCGCAAGCCCGTCACGCGGAACGGTGCCCGATGTTCTGTCGGCCCTGCTGGCGCGCGATGCGCCCGGCACAGTGGAATTTTTGCGCGCATGGCAGGATCGCGGCGTTGTCGAACGCCCCGAAGACGGGTTGTTTTTCGTGGCACATGAAACCGGCGGCATGGTTGAATTGATCGACATTGACAGCGGCGCGGTTGTGGATCAGGTCAGCACCCGTGATGTGAACCAGATACGCCCCAATGCAGGTGTGCGGCGTGAAATCAACGCAGCGCTTGTGCAGTTTGAATTGATGAACCCCGACCCCGCGCGGCGTATCGCGGCACTGGAATCCGCCACCAGAAGCCCCGATCCCGAACAGATACCGGCGCTGGAACTGGCGCTGGACGCGGAATCAGACGCGCGCATTGCCGCGCGCATGGAACGCTTGCTGGACCTGCTGAACGCCCGTTTCACCACCGACACCGCAACCCGTGTCGATGCCATCGACGGGCTGCGCGGCGATATTTCCACCGAAGCGCGGCGCGTGTTGAACCAGCTTTTGCAAACCCGCAGCGATTTCGCCCCAACCCTGCCCGAGGACGCCAACATCGCGCGTATCCGCACCCCCGGGCAGGATATGGACCTGCATGCCGCCTATGCGGTTTTGTCTGAAGCGGGGCTGTTCCCGCCACGGCCGGGGCGCAATGCCATCCGCGATGTGCTGCGCGCCAATGTTGTGGACGGGGCCGTGGGCGGCATTCCGGTTCATCAGCTTGACACGGATGAGGCCCGCCGCACCGCATACCGCGCCTTGCAGGATGCGGGCACTGTGCCGCCACTGGTGACACAGGCCGATATGGAAGCGGCAGTTGCGCAATATGTCTTTTTCGATGCCTATCTGGAAGCGGACGCTGCGGTGACCGACGCCGCAAGCACCGCCCTTGACAGCACGCGCACCCGGATCGGCGCGTTTCAGGCCCTCAGCCTGTCACTCGATGCGCTGTCGCTGGCGTCAATCTTCTTTCTGGCGGCCATCGGGCTGGCCATCACCTTCGGGGTGATGCGCGTGATCAACATGGCGCATGGCGAGTTTATCATGATGGGGGCCTATACCGGCTATGTGGTGCAAACCCTGATCCCCGATTACACCGTGTCGCTGGTGGTGGCCTTGCCGCTGGCATTTGGCGTGACATTCGCCGCAGGTGTTGCGATGGAACGTCTGGTTATCCGGCACCTGTATACCCGCCCGCTGGAAACATTGCTGGCCACATTCGGCATTTCGATTGCACTGCAACAACTGGCCAAGAATATCTTTGGCACGCAGGCCCGCCCCCTGACCGCGCCTGACTGGCTGGCGGGGTCGCTGGCGCTGAATGATATTGTCAGCATCAGCACATTGCGCGTGGGTATATTCTTCATGGCGCTGGCCTTCCTGCTGCTGTTGCTGTTCATCCTGAACCGCACAAGGCTGGGTCTGGAAGTGCGCGCCGTGACGCAAAACCCCGGCATGGCGGCAAGCATGGGCATCAACCCCGACCGCATCAACATGCTGACCTTCGGCCTTGGGTCGGGGATTGCCGGTGTCGCGGGCGTGGCGATTGGCATGTATGCGCAGGTCACATCGGAAATGGGCGCGAATTACATCGTGCAAAGTTTCATGACCGTGGTTGTGGGCGGTGTCGGGTCGGTGTTCGGCACATTGGCGGGCGCGGGGCTTATTGGCGCGCTGCAAAAGGGGATTGAATGGTTCAACCCCACCAACACGCTGGCCGCACAGACCTATATGGTGCTGTTCATCATTTTGTTCATTCAGTTCCGGCCAAAGGGCATTGTTGCCCTGAAGGGCCGCGCTGCAGGGGATTAAGCCCATGGTTTCCACCAATCAACCCGACACCGCCCGCCCTGCCCGCCGCAGCCTGCTGCACACCAACCCGTCGGTGCTGTGGTTCATGGGGCTTCTGGGGCTGTTTACACTTGGGGTCAGCATCCTGTCCGAAGGCATGGGAATTGGCGTGCTGTCCACATCCATGGTCAAGATCCTTGGCATGACGCTGTGCCTGTGCCTGATTGCCATCTGCATGGATGTGGTCTGGGGCTATTGCGGTATTCTAAGCCTTGGGCATTTCGCCTTTTTCGGGCTTGGGGGCTATGCGATCGGCATGTGGCTGATGTATGCGCGCACCGAAATCGTCATTCGCGACAGTTTGGCCAGTGGCACCATCCCGCCCACGGAACTTGAAGTGACAGACGCCGTCGCCGCCCAGATTTTCGGCGTGGTCGGCAGTTCCGAACTGCCCCTGATCTGGAGTTTTGCAGGATCGCTGCCCGTTCAGCTGGCTATGGTGGTGCTGGTGCCGGGGTTGCTGGCGCTGGTCTTTGGCTGGCTGGCGTTTCGCAGCCGTGTGACAGGGGTTTACCTGTCCATCCTGACCCAAGCCATGACATTGGCGCTGTCGCTGTATCTGTTCCAGAACGATACGGGCCTGCGCGGCAATAACGGGCTGTCGGGGCTGCAAAACATTCCCGGTGCGCTGCATGTGCCGCAATCAGTGCTGTCGGTGTGGTTTTTCTGGGCGTCCGCATTTGCACTTGGGGCGGGGTATCTGCTGTTTGCATGGGTGGTGTCGGGCAAATTCGGGTCTGTGATCAAGGCCATCCGCGACAATGAAACCCGCGTGCGCTTTCTTGGCTATAATGTCGAAGGGTATAAGCTGTTTGTCTTTACCCTGACTGCCGTGGTGTCGGGCATTGCGGGCGCGCTGTATTACCCGCAGGCGGGCATCATCAACCCCGCTGAAATTGCCCCCATCGCGTCCATCTATCTGGCGGTCTGGGTGGCGATTGGCGGGCGGGGGCGGCTTTATGGCGCGGTGATCGGGGCGGCGACCGTGTCGCTGATGTCAAGCTGGCTGACGGGGGGCGGCGCGCCCAATATCAATTTCGGCAGTTACAGGTTCCTGTGGACAGACTGGTGGCTTGTGGTTCTGGGCCTTGGGTTTGTGGCCGTCACGCTGTTCTTTCCCAAAGGCATCGGCGGGTTGTTTGACTATCTGGTAAGGAAAAAGCCATGACAACACTTCTGGAAGTGTCTGGCGTGTCGGTCACATTTGACGGGTTCCGCGCCATCAACAACCTGTCCATCGCCATAAGCGAGCCGGAATTGCGCGCCGTCATCGGCCCCAACGGGGCGGGCAAGACGACGTTCATGGATATCGTCACCGGCAAGACCCGCCCAGATAGCGGGTCGGTGCGTTGGGGCGAACGGCAGGTCGATTTGCTGAAACTGTCCGAAAGCCAGATCGCGAAAGCAGGGGTCGGGCGCAAGTTCCAGAAACCCACCGTGTTTGAAGAACAAACCGTGCGTGATAATCTGGCCATGGCACTGCGCAACAAGCGCGGCCCGCTTTCGGTTCTGGTGTGGCATATGACCACCAGTGACAGCGCGCGCATTCTGGAACTGGCCACCGAGATTGGCCTGCAAGACCGCCTTGAGCACCGCGCCGGTGATCTTAGCCATGGGCAAAAGCAATGGCTGGAAATCGGCATGTTGCTGGCACAGGACCCGCGCCTGTTGCTGGTCGATGAACCCGCCGCCGGCATGACGCCCGGGGAACGCGAACACACGACCGACCTGCTGAAACGCGCGGCAAAAACTCGCGCGGTCATGGTCATTGAACATGACATGGAATTCATCCGCAGGCTGGACTGCCGCGTGACGGTGCTGCACGAAGGGTCGGTTCTGGCCGAGGGCAGTCTGGACCATGTCACAAAAAACCAACAGGTCATTGATGTTTATCTGGGGCGATAACGCATGTTGAACGTGGACAATCTGACCCTGCATTACGGGGCATCACAAATCCTGTGGGGGGTGTCGCTGGCAGCGCGCGTGGGCGCGGTGACCGCTGTGATGGGCACCAATGGCGTGGGCAAAACCAGCTTGTTGCGCGCGATTGCAGGCCGCCACCCCTATTCCGGTGGCACCATCACGCTGGACGGGCAAGACCTGCACCACCCGAACGCGGCGCAGGCCGCGCGCGCAGGCATTGCCTATGTGCCGCAGGGGCGCGAAATTTTCCCGCTGATGAGTGTGACTGAAAACCTGCAAACCGGCTTTGCCTGTCTGCCGAAATCCGAGCATCACATTCCAGACCGGATTTATGACCTGTTTCCAGTGCTGAAGCAGATGAAAGACCGTCGCGGCGGAGATCTGTCAGGCGGCCAGCAACAACAGCTTGCCATTGCCCGCGCGCTGATTGCGCAACCCAAAGTCCTGTTGCTGGATGAACCCACCGAAGGCATCCAGCCCAATATCATCAAGCAGATCGGCAAGGTGATCGAATTGCTGCGCAGCGAAGGCAAGATCGCGATTGTTCTGGTCGAGCAGTATTTTGATTTTGCCTATGGTCTGGCAGATGAATTTTGCGTGTTGAATCGCGGCGAGGTGGTGCTGTCACGCCCTGCAAATCAGGTCACAAAAACGGAAATCCTTGAACGGGTGTCGATATAGAACCTGCGCTTCCGCGCCCGTCGGGGGTAGGTAAAATCGTCGCAGGGGGCTAAAAGGGCAAGGAAGCTGTCCTTATGTCACCTTGCGTTGACGTGTTGTCCCGCTACAGTGTCATTATACCCGCGAGTCTGCCGGGTGTCATTTTTGCTGTTAGGCAGCGGGTTCCCCCGCACCGAGAGGAGAGACTAATGATTAAGGTCAAGACCGCAGCGCTGGCTGCGCTGTTCGCCCTACCCTTCGCCGCACATGCGGAACCCACCGGCGACGCCGACGCAGGCGAGCAGAACTTCCGCCAATGCGCCAGCTGTCACGGTATTGTGTCCCCTGATGGCGAAGTTATCCAGCGGCTGGCCCCGACAGGCCCGAACCTGTGGGGCGTCGCAGGCCGCGAAGCAGGCTCTTATGAAGGGTATGAGCGCTTTTCCAACGCCATGCAGGCAGCTGGGTCCGAACATGGCGTGGTCTGGGATGAAGAAAGCTTCGTCGCCTATGTAAACGACCCCATCGGCTACTTGCGCGAAGTCACAGATGATGCACGCGCACGCGGCAACATGAACCACCGTCTGCGCGGTTCCGCCGAAGATATCTATGCGTATCTGGCACAGTTCAGCGCTGAAGAGTAATCCTGACGAAATGGATTCGATCGGGGGCCAGTCATGGCCCCCTTTTTTGTCGACTGCGCGGGTCAGCCGTTCTCGCGCAGGATATGTCCCGCCAGATACAGCGACCCGCAGATCAGCACCTGCGCCTGCGGGTCCTGCGCGGCAATATCGGCCAGCGCGCTGGCAACACTCTCGGCCTGTTGCGCATCAATACCCGCCGAACGTGCGGCATTTGCCGTTTCTTGCGCACTTAGGGTCGCGGCCTCGCCGGGGATGGAGACGGCATATAGGCGCTGTGCCACATCGGCCAGTGGCCGCATGAAACCGCCCACATCCTTGGTGTTCAGCATACCGCAAATCAGCCACAGCCTGTCCAGCTTCATTTCTGCCAGTGTCGCGGCAATCGCCTGCCCTGCCGCCGGATTATGCCCGCCATCCAGCCACAGCCGCCCCTGCGGCAGCGCATCGACCAGCGGCCCTGTGCGAAGGCGCTGCATGCGCGCGGGCCATTGGGCGCGGGTGACTGCCGCGTCTGCCCCTGCCCCGTGCCCCAGCGCGCGCAGTGCAGCCAGCGCCACGCCCGCATTTTGCACCTGATGCGGCCCCGCCAGATTGGGCAAGGGCAGATCCAGCAGGCCGGTTTCATCCTGATAGACCAGCCGCCCGTCTTCGACCCCGACATGCCAATGCTGGCCTTGCACCAGCAACGGCGCGCCAAGGCGCGCGGCGCGCGCTTCAATCACGTCAAGTGCTGCATCATCCTGCGCGGCCACCACACAGGGCACACCACGCTTGATGATTCCCGCCTTTTCGCCCGCAATTTCGGCCAGCGTGTCGCCTAAGTATTGCTGATGGTCCAGACTGACAGGGGTGATGATGCTCAGCGCCGGTTGTTCGACCACATTTGTGGCATCCAGCCGCCCGCCCAAGCCCACTTCCAGCAGCGTGTAATCTGCGGGGCTGCGGGCAAATGCCAGAAGTGCCGCGCAGGTAGTGATTTCAAAATAGGTGATCGTATCCGGACCATTGGCGCGCAGGCATTCATCCAGCAAATCCGACAGGTCGGGTTCCGAAATCAACGCGCCCGCCAGCCGTATGCGTTCATGAAACCGCGCCAGATGCGGGCTGGTATAGGCATGCACGCGGCACCCCGCCCCTTCCAGACCGGCACGGATCATGGCCTGCGTGCTGCCCTTGCCATTCGTGCCCGCAATATGAATGACCGGCGGCAAGCGGCGTTCAGGATGATCCAGCGCCGCCAGCAGACGCCAGACACGGTCCAGCGTCAGATCCATGATTTTGGGGTGGAACGTCATCATGCGCGCCAGCAGCGCATCAGACCCTGTATCTGCCACGGGTTAGCGCCCCTGTTTCGGGTCAGATTTCGCCGGTCGTTCCGTCTGCGCGGCAGCCTGCGGTGCGGGCTGCGGTTCCGGCTGTGGGTCCGCAGCCGGTTCCGGCGCGGGCAGGTCGCCATACACAACCGGCCCTTGTGCTGTCAGCATCCGCAGCACAGTCGCAATCTCGGATCGCAGGTCCTTGCGCGGGGTCACGCGGTCCAGCATGCCGTGTTCCAGCAGATATTCGGCGCGCTGGAAACCGGGGGGCAGTGTTTCGCGGATGGTTTGTTCAATCACACGCGGACCGGCAAAGCAGATCAGCGCATTGGGTTCGGCAAACTGCACATCCCCCAGCATTGCGTAGCTGGCAGTCACGCCGCCTGTGGTCGGGTGGGTCAGCACCACGATATAGGGCAGGCCCGCTTCACGCAGCATATCCACCGCGACAGTCGTGCGCGGCATCTGCATCAGCGACAGGATACCTTCTTGCATGCGCGCGCCACCGGCTGCGGAAAACAGCACCAGCGGCAGTTTGCGCGCAATCGCATGTTCGGCACCGGCAATGATGGAATTGCCGACATACATGCCCATGGACCCGCCCATGAAGCCGAAATCCTGCGCGACCGCAACAACGCGGGTGCGCAGCACCTGACCTTCGGCCACAAGCATGGCTTCCTTCTCGCCCGTGGTTTTTTGCGCGGTTTTCATCCGGTCGGGATATTTTTTCTGGTCGCGGAAATGCAGCGGGTCCGCGATGGGCTGCGGCACTGCGATTTCGGTGAACATGCCACCATCAAAGAAATTCGCGAATCGTTCCCGCGGCGAAATCGGCATATGGTGGTTGCACGATGTGCAGACCTGCTGGTTCTGGGTCAGTTCCCGATGAAACAGCATTGTGCCGCATTCGGGGCATTTGACCCATAAATTCTCGGGCATCTCCCGCCGTGAGAAAAGCGAGTTGATCGTCGGGCGAACGTAATTTGTAATCCAGTTCATCGAAGTATCCTGAAGGGCGTCTGGCCTGAGATAATCGCCGCGCGCACGAAATGCAATCAGCGAGCGCGCAGCCACCACCTGCATATCGCCCATACCAGCACCATGCCCGCCATATCCAGCCCCAGCATATAGGTCATGATCTCGGTATCCTTGGGGCCGAAGGGCAGCCGGTACAGCGCCAGTCCGTCCAGCGCCTCTCCGGTGGTGAACAGGAACATGGCCAGCAGGTTATTGGCAAAATGCAACCCCCACGCCATGCCAAGGCTGCCGCTGCGCGCCGTCAGATCAGCCAGCAGCAGCCCGAAAAACCCCGTCACAAACACCACCATCCAAACCGCATTTCCCATCTCATCGGGCGCATAATGCACCAGCCCGAACAGCACAGACGGCAGAACCATCCACACCCATCGCGACACAAACCGCGCCGCAAGCTGTTGTTGCAGATACCCGCGAAACACCACTTCTTCCGCGCCGGTCTGGATCAGCAGGCCCACCAGCGCAACCGGCAGCCATGCCAGCCAGACGCCCCAAGCCACCCCGCCGCCCAGATCGACGAACAGCAGCACATACAGCACCCCCGGAACCGAGATCGCCAGAAATATTCCCAGCCCGGCCAGAAAATCGCGCCAGACCACTGCCCAGGGACCAAAGAGCGACGCAATGCTTCGATGATGGATCAGCCGCACCGCAACGAATGCGCCCAGCGCCATGCCGGTAAAGGTAAACAGCAACGCCACCAGCGACGCAGGTGTTCCGCCAAGCCCTACAGCATCAAGGCTGGCGTCAAGGCCATGCCACCCCGTCAGCCCCCAGAACCCCGCCCCCATCAGCGCCATCCAGCCCAGATAGATAGCCAGCAGAATGATCATGCCCAGAAACAGCCGCCACAGTTGCGGACGCAAGCGGGCGGGGGCTACGAAACGGTCAAAAATCAATGGCTGCAACATGACAGGTCAGATCCCCGAAGATAAAAGCGTATTTCCGAACAAATTGGCACTGGTGCGCCCTGCTTCAAGCAGATCATGCGCAGGGTGACAATGGCGCGATGACATGACAATGTGACACCTTATCGTGTTAAGGAACAGGTCATGGCCGCCGCAACAGTTGTTCTGGTTGTCATATTGCAGGTGGGTTTCATCATCCGTGCGTTGCTGCGCGCGGGGCTGTCGCCGTCTGCGCGACTGGCATGGGTGACCATAATCTCGGCGCTGCCGGGTGTGGGAATCGCTGCATATTTCCTGTTCGGGGAAATCCGGCTGGCGCGCGCGGGGCGCGAAAGAATGCGCGAGGTGCGCATTAAACTACGGGCCGCACAGCGCACCATGTCCACAGATGTGATCGCACATACGGGGGCTGCGCATCCCGCATTTGCAGCAGGTCTTGCCACAAGCCAGTTCCCGCCGCTACGGGGCAATCGCCTGACCCTGCTGTCCGAAGGCGATGACATGATGCATGATGTCTTTGACGCCATAGCGCAGGCGCAAGATCATGTGCATGTGCTGTTCTATATCTGGTTGCCCGACGATACCGGCACGCGCATGGCACAGGTGCTGATGGATGCCGCGCGGCGCGGGGTCAGTTGCAGGGTGCTGGTCGATGATCATGGCGCGCGCCGCCTGATCCGGTCAAACCTGTGGCAACTGATGGGTGCTGCGGGTGTCGCGCTGGAACGCGCGGCCCCTGTCGGCAATCCGTTTGTCAGCTTGCTGTTCCAGCGCATCGACCTGCGCAATCACCGCAAGATCATCGTCGTGGACAACCGCCTGAGTTGGGTGGGCAGCCGCAACTGCGCCGATGGTGCCTTCGCCATTAAGCCACGGTTTGCGCCATGGGTGGATATTCTGGTGCGGGTGGAAGGGCCGGTTGTGCAGCAACAACAGGCCGTGTTCCTGCATGACTGGATGACACATCACGCCGAAGACCTTAGCCATATGCTGCGCGCGCCCGCCCCGCCCGCGCCCAACGGCCAGGACGGCGGCGTGACCGCGCAGGTCATCGCGTCGGGGCCGGATGACATTTACACCACACCGTCAGATGCGTTGCGCGCCATGATCTATGCCGCGACCGACCGGCTGATGCTGACCACGCCCTACTATGTGCCCGACCCCGCATTGCATACGGCCATCTGTTCAGCGGCGGAACGCGGTGTGCAGACCGACCTGATTTTACCCGCCCGCAATGACAGCGCCATAGTCGGCGCCGCCAGTGAAAGCCTGTATCCCGATCTGCTGCGCGCAGGCGTGCGCATTCATCTGTTCAGACCGGGGCTGATTCATTCCAAGATTGTCACGGTTGACGGCCAGTTCGGGATGATCGGCACAGCCAATCTGGACCATCGCAGTTTTGATCTGAACTATGAAAACTCGTTATTGTTCAAATGTGCCGGTTTTACCGAATGTCTGGACCAGCGCCAGCGCAGCTATATCGACCGTGCCACACGGATCGACCGTGCCGATGTGGCCGACTGGTCCATCATTCGCAGGTTGCGCAACAACACGCTGGCCCTGGCAAGCCCGCTGTTGTGAGGGGCGCGCGAAACGCCCTGAACCACAGAACATACGCCATGGGCACAGGAAATCGCAGGCAATGACGCAAACTTCGCCCATGCAGTCTTGTTGCCCACCCCGGCGCACCCTACATGCAGGCTTATGTTCATGAATTTACCCTTCCTTCCGAAAAAGCCGTCCGTGGCCGTCATCCGGCTACAGGGCATGATTGCCGCAAGCGCCAGTCCGGGGCGGCTGAATGATGCCAGCCTTGCGCCACTTATCGAGACTGCATTCAGGCGCGGCAAACCTGCGGCTGTGGCACTGGTGATCAATTCACCGGGCGGCAGCCCCGTGCAAAGCGCGTTGATTGCGGCACGCATCCGCCGGCTGGCAGAGGAGGTGAAAATACCCGTTCACGCCTTTGTCGAAGATCTGGCCGCGTCGGGGGGCTATTGGCTGGCCACGGCGGGCGATGATATTCATGTGGATGCAAATTCTATCGTCGGCTCCATCGGGGTTATTTCGGCAGGGTTCGGGCTGCATGACCTGATTGCGCGCTATGGCATTGAACGGCGGGTCTATACATCGGGCACGTCCAAATCCCAGCTGGACCCGTTCCGCCCCGAAAACCCCGAAGATGTGGCCCGCCTGCGCGCACTGCAAGATCAGGTGCATCAGAACTTCATCGCGCAGGTCAAGCAACGACGTGCCGTGAAGCTGGCAGATGACGACAACCTGTTCACTGGCGAATTCTGGGTAGGCAGCCGCGCGGTCGAGTTGGGACTGGCCGACGGGCTGGGCCATCTGGTGCCGATGATGAAGGCGCGCTACGGTGACAAGGTGCGCTTCCGGCCATATGGCATTCGCCGCCCCTTCCTGTCGCGGCTGGGTCTGGGCATCATGTCCGATGCGCTGGAATTGTCGCAAGAACGCGCCCTGTACGCACAATACGGAATGTAGGCGCATGATCATCAAAATCGTCGCCGCATTTCTGGTGTTTATGATCGTGATGGGCGCGATCAAGAAATTCATGAACCCGTCGCATAGAACACCACTGGACCGGCTGCGTCAGACAAAACTGCCACGCCCGCGCAAATGCAAGACCTGTGGCAAATTCCTGCTGAACGGCGATGCGTGTCGTTGCAAGGGCTGATCCGGTTGCGAAAGGTTTGTGAATGCTGATCGACCTTGCGCAAATTGCAGCGGGCCTTTTTATCTTGTTGCTGGCAGGCGACGCGCTGGTGCGCGGCGCGGTCAATTTGGCGCTGCGGCTGGGCATTCCTGCACTTATGGTGGGCATGACGATTGTGGCATTCGGCACATCGGCGCCTGAACTGCTGGTGTCGGTCAAGGCGGTGTTGCAAGATGCAGGCGGGCTGGCGCTGGGCAATGTCGTAGGGTCCAATATCGCCAATATCCTTCTGGTGCTGGGCGTGCCTGCGCTGGTATCGGCGCTGGCCGTCAACCGCGAGGTGTTGCGCGATTATCTGATGATGCTGGCAGTGTCGGTGCTGTTCATGGCGCTTGCGCTGACAGGGGTGATCGGGCGGTGGCAGGCCTTGGTGCTGCTGGGGGCGTTTGCCGTGTTCATGGCCGACAGTATCCGGCGGGGCCGCAAGGCCCGCAGCAAGCCTACTGATCTGGAAGGCGCAGACCCGTCCATGCCGGGGCGCAAAATCGCGCTGTTCACAGCGCTTGGCATCGTTGGCCTGCCGCTGGGGGCGAACCTGCTGGTCAGCGGCGCGGTGGATATTGCCGAAACGCTGGGCGTGTCAGACCTGATGATCGGGCTTACCGTGGTTGCCGTGGGCACGTCGCTGCCGGAACTGGCCACAACCCTGATGGCCGCCATCCGGCGCGAAGGGGGGGTGGCGCTGGGCAATATCATCGGGTCGAACCTGTTCAATCTGGCGCTGATCCTTGGTGTGGCGGGCCTGTTCGGGGCAATGCCGATACCTGCGCAGATGATGCAACTGGATCTTTGGGTCATGCTGGCGGCATCGCTGGCTCTGGCCCCGTTCATATGGTTTCAAAAACCCATCTCTCGGATATGGGGGGGGGTATTGCTTCTGGGATATGGGGGCTACATCTGGGCATTGATCCAAATCGGAGTGTGAAACATGCCCAATGCCCTTGTGACTGGCGCGGCCCACCGACTGGGGCGGGAAATGGCCCTGTATCTTGCGCAGCGCGGCTATGATGTGGCCATCCACTACGCGCGTTCGCGCGATGCGGCGCACAGGCTGCAAGATGACATAGCCGCATTGGGCCGCAAGGCCGTGTGTGTGCAGGCCGATCTGCTGGATGAGGGGGCGTTGCACCCTGTTGTTGCCGAAGCCGCAGGCGGGCTTGGCGGCGGCCCGCTGTCGGTGCTGGTCAACAATGCATCCATCTTTGAGGATGACAGCATTGCCAATGCCACGCGCGAAAGCTGGGACAGGCATATGATGACCAACCTGCGCGCGCCCTTCGTGCTGACGCAGGCATTTGCAGCGCAATGCCCCCCTGCGCTGACAGATGACGCGGGCGAGCGCGTCGCGGCCGGGCTGGTGGTCAACATGATCGACCAGAAGGTGCGCAACCTGACGCCCCAGCACATGACCTATTCCATAGCCAAGATGGGGCTTTGGGCATTCACGCGTCTGGCCGCACAGGACCTGGGACCACAGATCAGGGTAAACGCCATCGGCCCCGGCCCGACATTGCAAGCAGCAGATCAATCACAAGGCGAGTATCAGCACAGCCGCCGCACCACCGTTCTTGCCCGCGGGGCAAACCCGTCCGACATTACTGCCGCGCTTGGTTTTTTCTTGGATTCACCGTCGGTTACAGGCCAGCTTTTATGTATAGACGGGGGGCAGCATCTGGGCAGGAAAACCCCTGATACGGCGGGACTTTAGCCCCAGTGTAACGCGGCCTTTACTAAGTTGTGCACCGTTCAAGGAACAGTCACAAATCCGTAACTAATTATTAATAAAATTCAGTGGCTTGACTGGTGTGAATTAAATTATACATATAAAACAAATGGTTGCGTTTTTGCCTAAATTTTAGGCAGACCTTGAAAGCAACAGGGATTCAAGGGAAAATCATTCAGTTTCAGTTTTCGCCCACAGACTTATCCACAGATTCAGTGGACAGGATTCAGGTTGCAGGACCAGCCCGGACATTGCAGACAAAGGCAGAATCAGCAAGGATCACCCGCAATGTCGGACACTAGCCCGCCTATCGATACACCAGACGCTTCCCAGCGCGGTCATGCCTGCATTCAGTCCTATCTGAAATCGCTTGATAACTCGCCTGGCGTGTATCGCATGCTGAACGAAAAATCCGAAGTTCTGTATGTGGGCAAGGCGCGCAGCCTGCGCATGCGGGTGTCCAATTACGCGCGCCCGTCCGGGCATTCGGCACGCATTGCGCGGATGATCTCGGAAACCACCAGCATGATGTTTCTGACCACGCGCACCGAAACCGAAGCCCTGCTGCTGGAGCAGAACCTGATCAAGCAGCTAAAGCCGCGCTACAATGTGCTGCTGCGCGACGACAAAAGCTTTCCCTATATCCTGCTGCCCAAAGACCACGCATTTCCGCAATTGCGCAAGCATCGCGGGCGGCGGTCGGTGAAGGGCAGCTATTTCGGCCCCTTTGCCAGCGCGGGCGCGGTCAACCGCACCCTCAACCAGTTGCAGCGCGTGTTCTTGCTGCGCAACTGCACCGATTCCGTGTTTCACAGCCGCACGCGGCCCTGTTTGCTGTATCAGATCAAACGCTGTAGCGCGCCCTGCGTGGGCTATGTGAGTGAGGACGACTATGCAGGGCTGGTGGCCGATGCAGAACGCTTCCTGTCAGGCAAAAGCACGCGCATTCAGGCGCAACTGGCCAAGGATATGCAGGCCGCATCCGACGGGATGGAATTTGAACGCGCCGCAGCCTTGCGCGACCGTATTCGTGCGCTGACCAATGTGCAGCAATCCCAGGGCGTGAACCCGCGCGGCGTGACCGAAGCCGATGTGATCGCCCTGCATCTGGAAAAGGGGCAAGCCTGCGTGCAGGTGTTTTTCATCCGCGCCAATCAAAGCTGGGGCAACCGCGACTTTTACCCCGCGACGGGTGCCGGTGCGGAAGAACCCGAAATTCTGGAAGCGTTCCTGACGCAGTTTTACGACGGCAAGGAACCCCCGCGATTGCTGCTTTTGTCGCATGAGTTGGAAAACGCCGATCTGGTCGCGGCAGCCCTTGGTGAACGCGCGGGCCGCAAGGTGGAACTGGCCGTGCCCCAGCGTGGCGAGAAGGCGGAACTGGTGGAAAACGCGCTGCGCAATGCGCGCGAAAGTCTGGCCATGCGCATGGCGTCCACCGCCGCGCAGGGGCGTTTGCTGGACGGGCTTGCGGCGGCCTTCGGGCTGGATGGCCCGCCCGACCGTGTCGAAGTGTATGACAATAGCCATATTCAAGGCACAGATGCCGTGGGTGCCATGATTGTGGCAGGGCGCGACGGGTTCATCAAAAGCCAGTATCGCAAGTTCAACATTCGCGGCGACAGTCTGACGCCCGGCGATGATTTCGGCATGATGAAGGAAGTTCTGACCCGCCGCTTTCAACGCCTGCTGAAAGAAGACCCGGACCGTCAGGGCGACACATGGCCCGACCTGCTGCTGATTGACGGCGGCGCGGGTCAGGTCAGCGTGGTGGCCGAAATCATGGCCGATCTGGGGGTCGATGACATTCCGGTTGTGGGCGTGGCCAAGGGCATTGACCGCGACGCAGGCAAGGAAGAATTCCACCGCCCCGGCCAGCGCCCCTTCGCGTTGCGCCACAACGACCCCATCTTGTATTTCGTCCAGCGCCTGCGCGATGAAGCGCACCGTTTCGCCATTGGCACGCACCGCGCGAAACGCGCAAAAGCGGTCAACGCATCCCCGCTGGATGATATTCCGGGCGTGGGGGCGGGGCGCAAGCGCGCGCTGCTGGCGCATTTCGGATCGGCCAAGGCGGTGGCGCGCGCGGGCCTGTCAGACTTGCAGGCGGTGGGCGGCATTTCGGAAACACTGGCGCAGGTCATTCATGACCATCTGAACGCAAGGTGAACGGGTATGCAGAATATTGTCATTCTGACCGGCGCGGGCCTGTCTGCCGAAAGCGGGCTGGGCACATTCCGCGACAAGGACGGGCTGTGGACAAAATATGACCTGAATGATGTGGCCACCCCCGAAGGGTTTGCGCGCAATCCCGCCCTTGTGCATGAATTCTACAATGCGCGGCGTGCAAATTGCCTGTCGGCCAGCCCCAACGCCGCGCATGACGCGCTTGCGCGCCTGCAACGCGCCGCGCCCGACCGCATTTGTCTGGTGACACAAAATGTCGATGATCTGCTGGAACGCGCGGGCGCGCGCGATGTGGTGCATATGCACGGGCAGTTGACGCGCGCACTCTGTGCCGGTTGCGGCCACGGATGGGACGCGCCGCAGGTCATGGCCCCGACAGACCCCTGCCCCGCCTGCGCCCGTCCCGCAACGCGCCCTGATGTCGTGTGGTTCGGGGAATACCCCTATCATATGGACCGGATCGACCGCACCCTGATGCGCGCGGATCTGTTTGTGGCGATTGGCACATCGGGCAATGTCTATCCGGCGGCGGGGTTTGTGCAGCAAGCGGCTGCTGCGGGGGCCGCCACGCTGGAGCTGAACCTTGACCCTTCAACCACGGCGGGGCTGTTTGAGGGCACGCGCCTTGGCCCCGCAAGCCGGATTGTGCCCGCCTGGGTGGATGAGGTGCTGGCGGGCAATGATGGCTGCCAGGACAGGTGATCCCTGCAAGATGTTGGCCTTTTGCAGACATTGGGAATGCCCCAAGGCGCGGAGCAAAGGGCGCAGCCCGCCGCGCCATCGGTGGGCCGTCCCGCGGCCTGCCGATTTCGCCAGCGACACACCAAGCCTTTGTTGCCGGAGTATGCCGCCTGAATAAAGTGAACTTCTCCGACGTGGGATCGGCAGACCCCGGCCCACCAATGGCGCGGGCTTCATCCAAGAACGAACGACTGCAACAGGCCACAAGCCGCCCCTGCTATCCTTCTGCCCCTATACACAAGGTTCCCGCCCTTGCGCGCCCGCGCGAAGCAAGGCAGTGTCACGCCATGGCCTTTCGTTTCATTCATACCGCTGATCTGCATCTGGACAGCCCAATGCGCTCGCTTGCGCTGCGCGACCCGGATCTGGCCGGTTTGATTGCCGGTGCCACGCGCACGGCCCTGCGCAATATCATTGATCTGTGCCTGTCCGAACAGGTCGATGCGCTGCTGATTTCGGGCGATCTGTATGACGGGTCACAAACCAGCATGAAAACCGCGCGGTTTCTGGCCGCCGAACTGGCGCGGCTGAATGATGCGGGCATCCGCGCCTTCATCATCCGGGGCAATCATGACGCCGAAAGCCGCATCACCCGTGAACTGACCCTGCCGCCTTGTGTGCATCTGTTCGACGGGCGCGCGGGTGTTGTGCAGATTGACAAGGGGCCGCTGCGCATTGCCGTGCACGGGCTTAGTTTTCGTGAACCCAAAGCGCCTGAAAGCCTGCTGCCCAAATACCGCCCCCCTATTGGCGATGCCATCAATATCGGCCTGATGCACACATCCCTGAACGGTGCCGAAGGGCATGACCCTTATGCGCCCTGTGCCCTGTCCGACCTGCACGCAAGCGGGTTTGATTACTGGGCCTTGGGGCATATCCACAAACGCGCTGTCTATCGCGGGGACGCCTGTGTTGTCATGCCGGGCATTCCCCAGGGCCGCGATATTGGCGAGGTGGATGGCGGGTCGGTCACATTGGTCACTGTGGATGATGGCGGTGCCCTGCATCTGGAAGAACGCGGCGTTGCACTGGCGGCCTTCTGCCCGCTGCGTGTGGATGTGACAGGCATTGATCACTGGAACGATCTGTTGGGGGCCATGCGCACCACATTGCAAAACGCACAACACAGCGCCGCCGCCCCCCATCTGGTGGCCCGCCTGCGCCTGACAGGGACCAGCGCCCTTGCACAGCGCCTGCTGCGCGACCGCGACATCGCACTGGCCGAGGCACAGGAACAGGCCCGCGCCATAGGCCAGACTTGGGTTGAAAAGCTGGTCCTTGATCTGGGGCACACCACATCCGTGTCGGGCGAGCTGGCACAGCTTGCCGCCCTGATCGATGATGAATTTCGCTATTCAGACAGTTTCACCACTGCGCTGGAAGATATGCGCGCCACGCTGCAAGCCGCACTGCCCCCTGACCCCGCCTTGCGCGCAGCGTTCGACCAGTTGGACCCCGCCCTGATTGATGACGGTTTGGCGCAGGTTCTGGCCCGTCTGGCGGGCGCACGCTGATGCGTCTTGAAGAACTGGGCCTGACCGCATACGGCCATTTCACCGATGCGAAACTGTCCCTGCCGGAACCGGCCAGCGGCGCGCCTGATCTGCATATCGTTTTCGGCCCGAACGAGGCTGGCAAATCCACCCTTCTGGCGGCTTGGCTGGACCTGCTGTTCGGCTTCCCCAACCAGACGCAATATGATTTCCTGCATGAAAAACGCGCGCTGCGCGTGCAGGCACAATTGCGCGACGTATCGGGCAACGCCTATGCGCTGGCGCGGATCAAGGGGAATGTGAACACATTGCTGGATGCGGCAACCGACCAGCCGGTGGCCGAATCCGTGCTGGCAAGCCTGTTGGGCGGGCTGGACCGCGCCAGCTACACCACCATGTTTTCGCTGGACGACGCCACATTGGTCAAGGGCGGCGACAGCATTCTGGCCAGCGAGGGGGATCTGGGCCAGCTTCTGTTTCAGGCAACCGCAGGGCTGGCCGAATTGGGCGAGCGTTTGCGCGAATTGCGCACGCAATCGGATGAATGGTTTCGCCCCCGCGCGCGCAAAACCCAGCTTCACGCGCATCGCGACCGCCTGAAACAGCTTATCGAGGACCGCAAGGCCGTGGATCTTCAGGTCAGCGCGTGGCGCAAACTGTGTGAAGACGCGCAAACCGCTGATCAATCCTATCAGCGCGCATTGAGCGCGCGCGCGCAGACGCAAACCTTGCATGATGCGCTGGCCCGCGATCTGGCGGCCCTGCCTATTCTGGCACGACTACAGCGCGAGGACGCGGCGCTGTCCACCCTGCCAGACCCTGCGCCGCTGCCTGCCGAGTGGCTGACCAACCTGCCCGGATGGCAGCGCGAACACACCAGCCTGGCGGCCCTGATACCGCAGGCGCAAGCCGCCCTTGCCGATGCCGAACACGCGCTGGACGGGCTTGATCCCGACACCGCCGCGCTGCGCCATGCGCCAGATCTGGACAGGCTGCAAGCGCGCTTCGGCGTCATTGACCAGCAGCAGGATGACTTGCCCAAGCGCCTGTCCCAACGCGACAACCTGCAAGCCCGGATTGCGCAGGTCATCGCCGATCTTGGGCTGGACGGGGAACAGGACGCAGCGCCCCTTGCAGCACCTGTGCGCGACGCCCTGTCCGCGCTGATCGAGCAGGACAGCGACCTGTCGCGTCGTGCCCAGACTGCCAGTCAGGAACTGGCGCAGGCCAAGGAAGCCCTTCAGGAATTGTCGGGCAATGATGCGGTCGCCCTGCCCGATGATGACCAGCTTCAGGCGCAACAGCACCTGCAAACGCTGCTGCCCGAATTGCGTGCCAAAGACCCTTTGCGCGCCCATGCAGATGCCAAAGCGGCTTGGGACAGCGCGCGTGTGACCTGCGCGCATGCCTTTGCCGCGCTGTGGCCATGGCAGGGCACGCCGGACGCGCTGCGCAATATCGACCTGCCCGCGCCCGATGCCCTGCGCGCGCTTGGCGCACGGATCGCGGACGCCGAAGGCAACGTGCGTGCGGCAGAGGGCGAGATCCGCCGCCTGCAAACCCTTGTGGCCCGCGCGCAAGGGGCGCTGGGGGAGTGCACCTCGCCAACACAAGACATGCTGGACGCCGCACGCGATTTGCGCGACCGGCTTTGGGCGGCCCATCTGCACAAAATGACTGAGGCCACAGCCCGCGAATTTGCCACCGCCATGGCCGCCCATGATGCGCAAACCAGACAGATGATCGATGCCGCCCGCATGGCCGAACGGCTGGAGCAGTTGCGCACCCATCAAGCCGAACTGGCGCAGGCGCTGGACCATAAGGCACAGGCTGACGCGGCACTTGCGGGGCTGCTGGAACAGGTCGCAGCCCTTTGGGCACGGGTGCTTGCACAAGACAGCACCGCGCGTTCTGTCACCGACCTTCTTGCATGGCAGGACCAGCGCAGCAAAGCGCTGCAAGACGCGCAAGCCCAAGCGCAGGCGCGCCTGCATCTGGATGATTGCACAGCGCGGCTGGCGCAGGCCCATGACAGCCTGAGCCACGCCATTCACGCCATGGGAGAGAGCCCTGCCAGTGAAACCGATTTCACCATGCTGCTTGCACAGGCCGAGGGGCTGAACGCCAATGCCGCCCGCCTGAGTGCGCGCCGGGCAGCCCTAAGCCGCGCGCAGGCCGAGTTGAAGCGCAGGCAAAACGCACTGGATCAGGTGCAGGCCGACCGTGCAGACTGGCAGACACGCTGGACGGCACAACTGGCGCAGACATGGATCGCGCAGACCGCGCCCGTGCCGCAGGTGCGCGCCATCCTAAAGGCGCTGGACACACTGGCGCCCTTGCGCAGTGAATTGCGCGATCTGACGCACCGCATTGACGCCATCCGCAAGGATGAACGCGCCTTTTGCGACCAACTGGCGACGCTGGCGCAGGACATGGACATGCCGCCCCATCCCGACCCGCGCGTGCTTTGGCCGCAGCTGCGCGACAGGCTGCGCCGCGCGCAAGACATGGCGGAACACCGCCAACGCCTGCGTCAGGCCCGCGATACGGCACGCGCGGATCTTGATGCGCTGATGCGCCGTGCGCGCGCGCTGGATGATGCGACACAGGCGTTGCGCGCGCAATTTGACACCGCGTCACTGGACTTGATTGCCGAACAGATGGCCGCCATCAGGCAGGCCAATGACGCAGCCGCCCGCGTGGCAGACACGCGCCACGAACTGCAACGCCACCTGCACAGCGATGACCTGTCCGCTGAAATCACGCGTTTGCAGGGACTTGATCCCCAAGCCATGACGGTGGAACGCGACACGCTTGCCGCAACCCTGAAGGCGCAGGATCAGGCGCAGCGCGAAGCCTATGCGCAACTGGCCGCCGCCCAGACGGAACTCGACAGTGTCGGGCTGGATGATGCCGCCGCCCGTCTGGACGAAGAACGCCAGACCCTGATTTTGCAGATCACGGACGAGGCGCGTGACTATCTGGCGCGGCAGGCCGGTATTCTGGCCGTGGAACAGGCGCTGCGGCGCTACCGCGACACGCACCGCTCAACCATGATGGACCGCGCGGGCCATGCGTTTTCGGCCCTGACCTGCGGGCGCTACAAGGGCTTGTCGACCCGCCCTGACGGGGCGCGGGAATTGCTGATTGCACGCGATGCGCGCGGGGCGGCAAAACCTGTGGACACCTTGTCCAAGGGCACCAGTTTCCAGCTATATCTGGCGCTGCGGATTGCGGGCTATCTGGAACTTGCCGGCAGCCGCCCCATGGTGCCCTTCATTGCCGATGATATTATGGAAAGTTTTGACGACGAGCGATCGGCCGCAACCTTCCGGCTGCTGGGCGATATGGCGCATAAGGGACAGGTGATCTACCTGACCCACCACGCGCATCTGTGCGACATTGCGAAGCGCGCCTGTCCTGACGCGCAAATACACGACATGCGCAATCTTTTGGGATGAGGGGGGGGACATTGGGGGTGATTGAAAGGCGCGGAGCAAAGGACGCAGCCCGCCGCGCCATCGGCGGGCCGTCCTGCGGCCCGACCTATGGCGCGGCTATATCTACACACCGAACGTCCCCTTGAGGCCAGTCCTGACCAGCCAGACCGCTCAAGTGAACTGAACACATCAAAGAAACAGGCGCGGGTTGTCGCCCATATCCAGCCCTGCAAAGACATGCCGTTCAATGGCCGATACCGGCAGGCCGAACAGTTCATGCATCGCCCATGCCGGATAGGCGCGAATATCGCTTAGCGGCATCAGGTCGCGCCCGGCATACAGGTCTTGATCCCCCAGCCCCGGCCAGCCGCCGATTGCACGCTGCCCGCGCAACGCACCGCCTGCCAGCAACAGCGCCCCGCCTGTGCCATGGTCCGTGCCGCGCGCGCCGTTTTCGCGCGCCGTGCGCCCGAATTCCGTCATGGCCATCACCGTGGTTTCGCCCCATGCATCGCCCAGCCCGTCACGCAGGGCCAGAATGGCATCCTGCAACCGCCCCAATGCGGGCAACAGCGCGCGGTGCTGGTCGCGATGGGTGTCCCAGCCGGTCAGTGAAAAACTGGCAATGCGCGATTCTGCCAGCAATTGCTGCGCGATATAGCGGCCAAGCCCTGCGGCATCGCCCCCTGCGGGCATATCGTCTTCATCATCATCAGCGCCGGGGGTCGTCATTTCCAGCGCGATCTGGCCCGCCTGTGCAAATAGCGGGTCATTGTCGAACAGATAGGACAGCAACAGGCGGTTCTGCGGGCTTAGGTCCAGATCGGTGCCCGGCGACCATTGGGTGATCGCGGCCTGCCCTTCGAGGATCAGCATGCGTTCGCGCCCCACCGCGAAGGCGGTGCGCGCCTGCGCACCGGGCAGTTGCGCAACCAGCCGGTTCAGCCAGCCATCGCGCCGCAAGGCGGACGGAAGAACACCAGCCGTGCCCGCTTCCAGATGGTCCTGCCCGTCGAAATGGCTGCGCTGGTCGCGATACAAGGTTGACGTTGCGGGCACAAACCCCATCTCGCCCGCGTGCCACAATGGCATCAATCCCGACAGGGCCGGATGCAGCGCAAAGAAATTATCCAGCGGCAGGGGCGTGTTTTCCCGCGCCAGATGGGGGCGCAATGCGGCCAGATGCGGATCGCCCAAGGGTCGGAACACATCCAGCCCGTCCATGGCCCCGCGCAGCACAATGACAACCAGACGGCGCTCGCCGGGGATGGCGGCAAAGGACACAGGCGTCAGCATCGGGCTGGCCGCCGCCGTGCACCCCAGTGCCAGCGCACGGGTCAGAAGCTGGCGGCGATTCATCCGGTCGGCCATGATGTGCCCCTTTGCGTCATCTGCGGTTGAACCCGGGCGAGGCCAGAATAAGCCCGATCCCCTGTGCGCGCGTTTCGGCCCCCCGCGCCGCGCGGCGCAGTGCATCTGACGCCGCATCGCCAAGCGCCACATCCACGAATGCACGCGGGTCCGGCCCGTCCGGCCAGCGCTGCACCAGCGCTGTGACCCAGCCAATGCGCGCCGCAAGCGCCTGAGGGGTGACCCAGTAGGCCGCGCCATCATCATGCCCTGCGGGGCTTGGCACGGATTCAAATTCCTCGCCCATCTGCTGCAACGGTTCCGCCAGTTCCAGCCGTGTGCGCCGTGATGGCAGTGCCAGAAACCCGTCGCGCGGGATATTCAGCGCGCGTATCGCCGCCGCCATCAGTTCCACCGGCGCGCGGGTTTTGGCCATCGGGTTTTCCCATGCAGCAGGGTGTTCCAGAAGCGCGCGACAGGTCACCATCAGATCCCCCCCGCTTTGGGAAAACGCAGCCGCGACATGTGCAACAAGCCGGGGGTCGGGGGTATCGGCCACGAAATGCCGCGCCAGTTTGCGCGCAATATGGGTGGCCGTGTCGGGGTGGCGGGCCAGATCGTCAAGGGCTTGCGTGATATGGTCCAGCCGCGTCAGGCGTGCCCCGTAGCGCTGGCCCAGAACCTCGATAATGCCCGGCTCTGCGATGCGGCTGTCGAACAGGAATTCGTTTTGCGGGTTTATGGTCACCCCCGTCAGCAACAGAGCAAACTTGCTGACATCTGCCTGTGTGTAGGTCGATGACGTGCCCAGCGTGTGCAGTTCCAGAAGTTCGCGGGCAAGGTTTTCATTCACCCCGCGCCCCTGCCGCCTGCCCACTGCGCTGTTTGGCCCGACCGAGCGGAACTGGTCCAGATAGACCAGCATGACCGGATGCAGCACCGCCGCGCGCAACATTTCGGAAAAACGGCCCGTGACATGGGGCCTGATGGCGTCATGGATATAGGCGCTGCGCGTGCGCAGCAACGTCCCGCCCATACCCTTCGTGGCGAAATGATTGGCCCAGAACCGCGTAAGGCGTTCATGAAACCCGGTTCCCGCATAGGCGAGTTCGGCAATGGCATGGCGCAGATCGGAAAAACTGGCATCGCGCAGGGCCTGATGCGCACCCTCGAACGCAGCGCGGTCTGCGGGCGCGGCGGTTGCCTCGCGGCTGGCGCGCAGCAGGGTGGCGCGCTTTTGCAGCAGGTTCAGGCGTGCGGCCCATGGTTGGGGCGGGAAGCTGGGTCGCGCTTCCGCACTCAGGCTGGCATACAACGCGTCGGCGTCAACGGGCGCGGGGATGTTCGGTGACAACCCTGCCCCGAACCGGATTGCCGCCATTGTCGGAACCGACACCATTTCCGCCCCATCTGCCAAGTTGCAAGGCGCAGTATTTCATGCATTCGCAAGCACGACAAATCACGTTCACCAGCATGGCGCAATAATGTTTCCAATCGTCATCCGGCACGCCGTCCAGTTGCGCGATCAGGTCGTGGGGAAATGGTCCGTTTGGGGAATGTGCTGGCCTTTTGCTGTCATTGGTGATGCACAAGGCGCGGAACAAGGCCGCAGGCCGCCGCGCCATCGGTGGGCCATCCCGGGGCCTGCCGATTTCGCTGATGGTGATTCAATCCTTTGAAGACAGGAGTATGCCGCCTGCATAAAGTGAACTTCACCAACGCCGGACCGGCAGACCCCGGCCCACCGCTGGCGCGGGCTTTGTCCAAGTGTGAAGGGCAGCAAAAAGCCAAAAACCGACCGGCCTTGCCCGTTCAGTCTGCTATGATCATCGCCTAGGCCGACAACCCCTTCGCGCCCATATTCAGGAACTTCTGGCGGCGTTCTTGCTTCAGGGTGGCGGCATCCTTGCTTGCAAGCTCGTCCAGCATGGCATTCAGGGCTGAACCAACGCCCTTGATCATGGCATCACGGTCGCGCTGTGCGCCCCCCAAAGGTTCGGGGATGATGCGATCAATCACGTCCAGCTTTTTCAGATCCTGCGCGGTCAGGCGCAACGCCTCGGCGGCCTCGCGCATTTTCTCGGCATCTTTCCACAAGATGGATGCGCAGCCCTCGGGGCTGATCACCGAATAGACGGAATGCTCCAGCATGGCGATGCGGTTTGCAGTTGCAAACGCCACGGCCCCGCCAGACCCGCCTTCACCAATGATCACGGACACCAGCGGCACCCCAAGATTCAGGCATTTTTGCGTGCAGCGCGCAATCGCTTCGGCCTGACCGCGTTCTTCGGCCCCTTTGCCCGGATAGGCACCGGGCGTGTCCACCAAGGTGACAACGGGCAGGCCAAAGCGGTCGGCAATATCCATCAGGCGCATGGCCTTGCGATACCCTTCGGGGCGGGCCATGCCGAAATTTCGACGCAGCCTGCTTTGGGTGTCATGGCCCTTTTCCTGTCCGATCACCACGACCGCACGCCCCTTCAGGCGTGCCAGCCCCCCAATGACGGCTTCATCTTCGGCAAATCCGCGATCCCCTGCCAGCGACGTGAATTCGTCAAACAGCGTGTCGACATATTCCTTGCAATGGGGCCTGTCAGGATGGCGCGCAACCTGACATTTGCGCCATGGCGACAGGTTTTTATACAGATCAACCAGCAGCTTTCGTGCCTTCTGGTCCAGCGCCGCAGCTTCCTTGGCGACATCGGTTTCGGGGTTGGCCGCAGCCATGGACCGCAATTCCGTTGCTTTGCCTTCAATCTCGGCCAGCGGTTTTTCGAATTCCAGATAATTCATCAACCATTCCACTCGCAGTTTGGGGGGTTATGCGTCAGCAGGACACGATTTGCAATCTGGAAGCTCGGGATTCCGCATGCCCGCGAACGGCCTGTCAGTCCTCTTCCTGTTCCCCGAACTGAAGTGCATATAGCCGCGCGTAGGCCTCGCCAAGGGCCAGTAATTCTTCATGACTGCCCTGTTCGATCACGCGCCCGCTGTCCATGACCACAATCTTGTCTGCATTGCGAATCGTGGACAGACGGTGCGCAATAACAATCGTTGTCCGCCCGGCCGCCAGCTTTGTCAGGGCGTCCTGAATGAAGGCTTCGGATTTCGCGTCCAGTGCGCTGGTGGCTTCGTCCAGCAGCAAGACCGGCGCGTCGCGCAGCAATGCGCGGGCAATCGCAACCCGCTGACGTTGCCCGCCCGACAAGGACGAACCGCGCGGCCCTGCCAGCGATTCCGCCCCATTGGGCAACAGCGGCAAGAAGTCGTCCACATGGGCCGCATTCAGCGCTTTACCAAGCGCTTCTTCGCTGACGCCTTCGGCGCCCATGGTCACATTGTCGCGGATCGTGTCGTTGAACAGGGCCGTATCCTGACTGACCACGGCAAAATACGCCCGCAATTCAACCAGATCCATTTTCCGAATGTCCTGACCACCCAGCAGGACCTGCCCAGACGCGACATCTGCAAGGCGGGCCAGCATAACGAAAACGGTGGATTTCCCTGCCCCTGACGGCCCGACAATCGCGGTAGTCTTGCCTGCCTCGGCAGTGAATGACAGCCCGCGCAATACGGGTTCGTCATCATACGCAAACTCCACATTCTGTAAGGTGACGGACGCCTGTTCGCGCGGGGGCAAGGGTGTGCGCGGCGCAGGCGGGTTGGTCACTTTGGGCCGGACCTGCAACAACTCATAAGTCCGTTCCAGCGACGCAAGCATGGATTGCCACGCAGCACTTAGGGCTGAAAAACGGCGCATCGGGTCGAACAACAAGCCCAGCGCCGTGAAGAAGGACATAAACTGCCCGACCGTGCGCGTGCCTTCGATGATCTGCATCCCGCCATAGATCAGCACCAGCGCAAACCCGATGGCCGCGCCGAAATCCATAAGGGTGGGCACCGCCGCATGCCCGATTGCAGCGCGCGATGCCTTGCGCCGGTAATCGCGCATCACGATGCTGAACCGTGACAGTTCGCGGTCTTCCGTGCCGGATAATTGAACGGTTGAAACCCCGTGAAACGCTTCATTCAGGCGATTCGAGGTTTCGGCGGCTGCCTTGCGCGATTCCGAGCTGCGACGCCGGATAAGGCGCTGAAGCCACAGCAGCGGCAGCACCAGAACGGGAATTGCGCCCAATGCGACCAGCGTCCAGAGCCAATCGGTCCACAGCGCAACACCAAACAGCACAATCACCGCGGCCCCATCGCGCCCGACCCCTGTGATCATTCCCTTGAACAGGTTACCAACAGGGCCTGAATCGCCGCGGACCCGTTCAATCAGAATACCCGGGGGATTGCGCTTGTAAAAGCTCATATCCAGCCGCAGCAAATGGGACATAAGGATGGTCTGCACTTCGGCCACCGCCCATTCTGACTGCTTGATCATGATGACCTTATGGATAAAGCGCGACATGCCGCGCCCGAAAAACACAGCGGCCATTCCCATTGCCACCAGATACAGGCTGCTGCGGTCCCCTGCGATCATCACATCATCGAACATCGGTCGGATAAGATAGCTGAATGCCCCCAGCATCAGCGCTTCGACAACCATGAATAAAACCGCCAGTCCAATGAACCACAATCTGGGGTGCACGAATGTGCGCCACAGCCAGGCTGCAATTTCATAGTCATTGCGGCGTTGGAATTGACGTTTACTGGTTTTTTGTTGCTTGGCCACGATATGTCGACTTCCGGCTGTTTCGGGCGCCAGCAATATCTGCTTTCGCCACGCTTAGAAACCCCGGATTTGCGCTGGCCCGCTGCGCCCCTTGTCAGGTAGTGCTGAAGATTTCGCGGATCAATCCGCGACCAGCATATAGCCTGCACCGCGCACAGTTTGAAGATGGCGCGGGGTTTTGGGGTCATGTTCGATCTTGCGGCGCAGGCGGGTGATCTGGACATCAACCGCACGGTCCTGTCCGACAACCGCACCGTGACCCGCCCTGTCCCGCCCCAGACGGTCAACAAGCGCTTCGCGGCGAATAACCTCGCCGGGGCGTTCGCAGAAGAACCGCATGATGGTGGCTTCGGTCTGGGTAAGCCGGATGACAGTGTCACCGCGCTTCAACTCGCCGCGTTCCAGATCATAGCGCAACGGTCCCATGATCAGCACCTGCGGCAACACTTCGGTTGCGGCAGGCTGCGGGCGGCGGCGCAGAATGGCGTTAATGCGCAACAACAATTCGCGCGGTTCAAACGGTTTGGGCAGGTAATCATCGGCGCCCGCTTCAAAACCACAAATCCTGTCCTCTGCCTCGCCCTTGGCGGTCAGAAGTAACACCGGAATGGCGGTGTCGTTGCAGATATGGCGCGTCAGGCTGATGCCATCTTCGCCCGGCATCATCACATCCAGCACCACCAGATCGAAGCTAAGCCCGGCCAGTATTCTGCGCGCATGTGCTGCATCGCGCGCGGCCGTGACCATGAACCCGTTCCGGATAAGATATTTCTGCAAAAGTGTCCGGATGCGGGCGTCATCATCCACGATCAACAGATGTGCGGCCTGGTCTGTGGTCATGTGCGACGCTCCTTCAGGGCAATATACTGGCGGAAAATCTCGTCATCCATCATGGCTTCCAGCACCTGTCGGAACCCCGCCACGGCCTGCGGGCCAGCCGCACGATATGCTGCGCGCATCCGGTTGCGTTGCGCTTCCGACAGCATGCGCTCCAACTCCCGGCCCGCTTCTGTCAGGTATAGATTGCGTTCGCGCCGGTCGGTGCGCCCCACGCGGCTTTCAACCAGCCCGTCGGCGATAAGGGTGCGCAAGACGCGGTTCAGCGATTGTTTGGTAACCCCCAGCACCGTCAGCAGGTTGTTAACCGTGGTGCCATGGGTGCGGTTGATGAAATGCAGCGCGCGATGGTGCGCGCGGCCATAGGCATGATCGGCCAGTATGCGGTCGGGGTCTGCGGTGAAACCACGATAGGCGAAAAACATCGCCTCGATGCCTTTGCGCAACTGCTCATCTGTCAGGAACAGCAGATTTTCGCCACCAAGCGTTCCTGATCCACCTTGTCCCATGTGCTGCGCGCCCCCGATTATAAATCTGATCAATCTTTAAGCCATTTTATGTCAGCCTTGTTGACATTCCAAGGTCGAATTGCTAGCGATTCGTCAGTTTTCGCGCAACATTATGTCCGATGTGGTCCTAAGTTGCGTAACTTTTGAAAATCTGCCAAATGAGGAGGCATGTATGGCCGGGGCGTATGACGACAAAGACGGCTTGATCTGGATGGATGGCACTATGGTGCCGTGGCGGGATGCCAATGTGCATGTTCTGACCCATGCGATGCACTATGCCTCCTCCGTGTTTGAAGGCGAGCGCTGCTATAGCGGCAAGATTTTCAAAAGCCGCGAGCATTCCGAACGCCTGCTGGAATCAGGCCGTCTGCTGGATATGAAAATCCCCTACAGCGTGGACCAGCTGGAAGAAGCCAAGGCCGAAGTCCTGCGCGCCAACAACCTGACAGACGCCTATGTGCGCGCCCTTGCATGGCGCGGTGTGGGCGAAGATATGGGTGTCGCGGCGCGGCGCAACCCTGTGCGCGTGGCGATTGCGGCGTGGGAATGGGGGGCCTATTACGGTGACGCCAAGATGCAGGGCGCGAAGCTGGACATTGCCAAATGGCGCCGCCCCTCGCCCGAGACCATCCCGACTGCGGCCAAGGCAGCAGGGCTATACATGATCTGCACCATGTCAAAACACGCAGCCGAGGAAAAAGGCTGCTCGGATGCGCTGTTTTATGACTATCGCGGGTATGTGGCCGAAGCCACGGGGGCAAACGTGTTCTTCGTGAAAGATGGCGAAGTGCACACCCCAATCCCCGATGCCATCCTGAACGGGATCACCCGCCAGACCGTTATTGCCATGCTGCGCGACATGGGCATCACCGTGCATGAACGCCATATCATGCCCGAAGAACTGGCGGATTTTTCCGAATGCTGGCTGACCGGCACCGCCGCCGAGGTAACGCCTGTGGGCCAGATCGGGCCGCATAACTTTCAGGTGGGCCAAATGACGCGCAAAGTGGCCGAAACCTATGAGGCACTGGTGCGCGCCTGATTTCGCCCCCCCCAATCATGGCATAATCACGCGGCAGGGCCATACCCCGCCGCGTGTTTTTTTTGGCACATGAGATTAACACGCGCACCGCACATAACGCCCTGCAAATACCGGCTTCATGCCATGTTTTTGGCCCGCCTACATGCAAATGACACCGAATTAGCCCAGTTCAACATCAGGAAACGACCACACCAACGCACTGCCCTTGACCTTGGATGATCCCGAAGCCTACCAGTTCAGGGCCAGACCACATTTCAAGAACAACGGCCAAAGAATGACATAAGGGACCGCGCAGCATGACGATAAAGACCATTTCGACCACGCCCATCGACGGCCAGAAACCCGGCACATCGGGTTTGCGCAAGAAAACATCTGTGTTCATGGCCAGCCCCTATCTGGAAAACTATGTGCAGGCCATCTTTGACGGGATCGGCGGTGTCGCGGGCCAGACGCTGGTTGTGGGCGGTGACGGGCGGTATTTCAATGACCGCGCGATTGACGTGATCGTGCGCATGGCGGCCGCGAATGGCGCGCGCGCCTGCATCGTGGGTCAGGGCGGGCTGTTGTCCACGCCTGCCGCGTCGCACCTTATCCGCAAACGCAAGGCAGATGGCGGGCTGATCCTGTCGGCCAGCCACAACCCCGGCGGCCCTGATGCGGATTTTGGCCTGAAATACAATGGTCCCAATGGCGGCCCCGCGACCGAATCTGTCACCGAAAAGATATTCAACTGCACCCGGACCATCACGCAATACAGCATCCTTGACGCGGGCGGCGTGCCCATCGACGTTCAGGGGACCTATGATCTGGCAGGCATGCGAGTCGAGGTTATCGACCCGATCAGCGATTATGCCGACCTGATGGAAACCCTGTTCGACTTTGACGCCATTCGCAATCTGTTCAGCGGCGGGTTTCGCATCCGCTTTGATGCGATGCATGCGGTCACCGGCCCCTATGCCCATGAAATTCTTGAAAACCGGCTGGGCGCAGACGCGGGCAGTGTGGTGAATGGCACGCCGTCGCCGGATTTTGGCGGCGGCCATCCCGACCCGAACCCGATCTGGGCCAAAGACCTGATGACGGCCATGTATGGCGGGGACGCCCCCGATTTCGGCGCGGCATCGGACGGGGACGGGGACCGCAACATGATTGTCGGGCGGGGCTGCTATGTCAGCCCGTCCGACTCGCTTGCTGTGCTGGCCGATCTGGCCCATCTGGCACCGGGCTATGCGGGCGGGCTGGCAGGTGTTGCGCGGTCCATGCCCACATCCGGCGCAGTGGACCGCGTGGCCGGTGCCAAGGGCATTGCGTGTTTTGAAACCCCCACAGGCTGGAAATTTTTTGGCAACCTGCTGGATGCAGGCCAGGTCACCCTGTGTGGCGAGGAATCGGCGGGCACCGGATCAAGCCATGTGCGCGAAAAAGACGGGCTTTGGGCCGTGCTGCTATGGCTGAACATTCTGGCACAGACCGGCAAATCTGTCGCCACCCTGATGGCCGATCACTGGGCACGCTACGGGCGCAATTATTATTCCCGCCATGACTATGAAGAAGTAGACGCACATGCCGCGAATGCGCTGATTGACCAGTTGCGCGCCGCACTGCCAACGCTGGCGGGGCAGGATTTCGCAGGCTTGCGCGTCGATCACGCTGATGAATTTTCCTATGATGACCCTGTTGATGGCAGCACGTCCACGCAACAGGGTATCCGCATATTCCTGACCAATGGCGCGCGGATTGTGTTGCGCCTGTCCGGCACCGGCACAGCAGGGGCCACGCTGCGTGTCTATCTGGAACGGCTGGAAACCGCGCCCGATGCGCTGGCGCAAGATGCGCAGGACGCGCTGGCGGATGTAATTGCCGCCGCCGACCAGATTGCCGGCATCCGGCGGCTGACCGGTCGCGATGCGCCGGATGTGATTACCTGAATGGTGCGCGCGGTTGGGCCGCGTTGGCAACACTATGGCTGATGCGCCCCGTCGCGGGCTGCTCGGACTTGAAGGGGGCATGGACTAAGCCCGCGCCAGCGGTGGGCCGGGGTCTGCCGATCCGACAGTATAAGAATGCAATTTATGCAGGCGGCATACTCCGACATCAAAGGCTTGGTGTGCTGCCAGCCAAATCGGCAGGCCGCGGGACGGCCCACCGATGGCGCGGCGGGCTGCGCCCTTTGCTCCGCGCCTTGGGCATTCCCAATGACCGCTTCAGGCCAGCCTCACCCCACCGGATGTTTCAACCCGATCCTGCGACGTTCCGGCCCGCCAAGGCGGCCTGCCGTGCAACAGCGGCCACATCAAGGCTAAGCGGAAGGGCGAAATCCATGTCCTTGATCGGTATCCAAGTCGCATCCAGCGCGTCATCTGCGGCAACGGGTTCCCCCTCGCGCCAGTCACACTGCACCGCGATCAGGGCAAAATGCTGCCGGATTTCCCCGCCCTCGGTGCGGTCATAGGCGTCCAGCGCGGTGAACACCCGTCGGGCGACAGCCCTGACACCCGTTTCTTCAAATAACTCCCGCTCGGCTGCGGCCAGAAGCGTTTCCCCGAATTCCAGCTTGCCACCGGGAAACCCCCACAGCCCCGCATCCGGCGGGTTGGCGCGCTGGATCAACAACACCTGATCATCACGGATCACGACGGCCAGAACGGCAGGAATCGGGCGCGTGACGGGGGCGGGCATATGGTGCGACATGGCGGAAATGATAACCGCCACGCGCCCACGCTGCAAGCCGGTCCACGGGGTTTGCGCACCCCGATTGCAAGGCGCGCGGCTTCAACGCCGCCTAGCCATCCTTGCGAATTGACGCGTTGTCAGGGTCATAGGGGCTGTCGCAGGTGACCACCGCATCCCAAAGCTGGTCAAACATGCGTAGTTTCAGCTTTTGCCCCTCGACCGCCAGATCGGGGCGCACATATCCCATGCCGATGGATTTTCCGAACGCCACCGAATACCCCCCCGATGTCAGGCGGCCCACCTTGGTGTCGCCTTCATACAGTGCCTCGCGGCCCCATGGGTCGGCGTCTGTCGGCCCGTCAATCAGCAGGGTGCAGCATTTGGCGCGAATGCCGGTTTGCGCCATTGCGGATTTGCCATGGAACTCCTTGGTCATATCAACAAAGCGCGGCAGATCAGCCTCCAACGGTGTGGCATCGCGGCCCAACTCGTTGCCGAAGGCGCGATAGCTTTTCTCCTGCCGCAGCCAGTTTTGCGCCCGCGCGCCCACCAGCGTCACGCCCACGTCCTCGCCCGCCGCCATGATCTGGTCGAACAGGTAATTCTGCATCTCGACGGGGTGGTGCAATTCCCAGCCCAATTCGCCAGTATAGGCCACGCGCACCGCGCGCACCGGGCACATGCCCAATTCGATATTGCGCATCGACAACCACGGGAATCGCTTGTTGGACAGCACAGTTGCCGGGTCGGCATCCTTCACCAGTTTGCCCAGCAGGTCGCGCGATTTCGGGCCAGCCACGGCAAAGACGCCCCATTGCGTCGTGACATCGTGAATGTCGATCCAACCAAATTCGGCCAGCTTGTCGTCCGCCGCCTTACGCAGGAAATCCCCGTCATAGGCGGTCAGCGCGCCAGTTGAAATCAGGTAATATTCATGTTCAGTCAGCCGCACGATGGTATATTCCGTGCGCACCGTGCCATTGCCCGTCAGCGCATAAGTCAGGTTGATGCGGCCCACCTTTGGCAATTTGTTGCAGGTAAACCAGTCCAGAAACGCGGTCGCACCGGGGCCGCGCACAAGGTGTTTGGTAAACGCGGTGGCGTCGATCATGCCCACCCCTTCGCGGATGGCGCGCGCTTCATCGACCGCATATTGCCACCAGCCGCCACGACGGAAGCTGCGGGCGGCGTGGTCGTCAAACCCTTGCGGCGCGTAGTAATTCGGGCGCTCCCAACCATTCACGCAGCCAAATTGCGCGCCTTGCGCCTTTACGCGCCCGTAGCAGGGTGCCGTGCGCAGCGGGCGGCAGGCTTCGCGTTCTTCATCGGGGTGGTGCAGGACGAAAACATGCTCATAGCATTCTTCATTCTTGCGCGCGGCATATTCGGTGGTCACCCATGACCCGTAGCGCTTGGGGTCAAGGGCGGCCATGTCAATTTCAGCCTCGCCCTGCACCATCATCTGGGCAAGGTAATGGCCGGTGCCACCTGCGGCGGTAATGCCAAAGCTGAACCCTTCGGCCAGCCACATATTGCGCAGGCCAGGCGCGGGGCCGACCAGCGGGTTGCCATCGGGGGTGTAGCAGATGGGGCCGTTATAGTCGTCCTTCAGCCCCACGGTTTCCGAACTTGGAATCCGGTGGATCATGGACATGTATTCTTCTTCAATCCGGTCCAGATCCAGCGGGAACAGATCCGCGCGGAAAGATTGCGGCACGTCATATTCGAAACACGCGGGCGCACCGCGTTCATAAGGGCCAAGAATCCAGCCGCCGCGTTCTTCGCGGACATACCATTTTGCATCGGCGTCGCGCAGAACGGGGTGTTCGGGGTGGTTTTTGCGGTATTCCACCAGCATCGGGTCGGGTTCGGTAACGATATACTGGTGCTCCACCGGAATCGCGGGAATTTTAATGCCCAGCAGGCGCGCGGTGCGCTGTGCATGGTTGCCGGTCGCGGTGACGACATGTTCGGCGGTAATTTCAAACTGCTCATCAGACGGGACAAGATTGCCGCCCTTTTCGATCATGCGGGTGCATGACACCACCCATTCCGATCCCGTCCAGCGGTAGCCATCCACCTGCACACGGCGGACAATTTCCGCCCCGAACTGGCGCGCGCCCTTGGCCATGGCCTGTGTCACATCGGCGGGGTTGATATAGCCGTCCGTCGGGTGAAAGATCGCACCTTGCAGGTCTTCGGTGCGCACCAGCGGCCAGCGTTCCCTGATCTGCGCAGGGGTCATCCATTCATACGGAATGCCCACGGATTCCGCCGTGCTGGCATAGACCATATATTCATCCATGCGCGCCTGTGTCTGTGCCATGCGCAGGTTACCCACGACGTAGAATCCTGCATTCAGGCCGGTCTCTGCCTCCAGCTGTTTATAGAATTTTACGCTGTAGTCGTGGATATGGCTGGTCGCATAGCCCATGTTGAACAAGGGCAGCAGCCCCGCCGCATGCCATGTGGACCCTGATGTCAATTCATCGCGTTCCAGCAGCATCGTGTCCCAACCTGCCTTGGCCAGATGATACGCGATTGACGCGCCCACCGCACCGCCGCCCACCACAAGCGATTTGACATGAGTTTTCATTGGCACTCTCCGGCAAAGGTTATCTGCGCCTAGATTGCAAATCCTGCGCGCCCTTGGGCAAGCCTTGACGACATGACAAGGTGTAAAAACGACGCCTTGTGCGAATGCTGCGGCACCTTGCGCGCCTGCCTGCAACCGCCTAAGAAATAGGCATCATTTCTGCGAAAGGCCCCGCATGCACATTTGCCGCACCAAAGCTGCAATCCGCGCCACAGTTCGCGACTGGCGCATAACCGGCGCGCCGGTCGTTCTGGTGCCCACGATGGGCTTTTTGCATGACGGGCATCTGTCGCTGATGCGCATTGCCCGCGAACGCGCGGGCAATGACGGGCGGGTGGTCGCCACGATTTTCGTCAACCCCACGCAATTCGGCCCCGGCGAGGATCTGGACAGCTACCCCCGCGATGAAGCGCGCGATTTCGACCTGCTGCGCGGCGCGGGCGTGGATGCAGTATTCGCCCCTGACGCGCACGACGTATACGACCCGCAAGCGCAAACCATTGTGGAAACAACCGAACTGGCGCGTATGTTGATCGGCAAGCTGCGGCCCGGCCATTTCCGCGGTGTGGCCACGATTGTCACCAAATTGTTCAACATCATCCGCCCCGATGCGGCCGTTTTTGGCGAAAAGGATTTCCAGCAACTGGCCGTTATCCGCACCATGGTGCGCGATCTGGACATGGATATCGACATCATTGGCGCCCCCATCTTGCGCGAACACGACGGGCTGGCCATGTCGTCGCGCAATGTCCGGCTGGGTGCGGAAGACCGCGCTGCCGCCCCAATTCTTGCCCGCGCCCTGAACGAAGCGGAAACCATGGCCCCCACGGGCATAACCGCATCGCGGCTGCGGTCGCATGTGCGCGCGACGCTGGAACGCGAACCGCGCGCGCAGGTCCAGTCTGTCGATATTCGTGACGCGGCGTCGCTGGACAGCATTTCCGGCCCCCTGACGCGGCCTGCCGTGATACTGTTGGCCGTCAAATTCGGCACTGTTTTCTTGATAGACAACCGTGTCGTTCACCCCACGAAGGAGACAACATGAGCATCACCGCACCTGTCCGCCGCATAACCGTGCCACAACTTCGCGCAAGAAAGGGCGGCGATCCGATTGTGTCGCTTACATCCTATCATGCGCATACCGCCGCGATTGTCGACAAATACGCCGATTTCATTCTGGTGGGTGACAGCCTTGGCATGGTGATGCACGGCATGGACAGCACCATTGGCGTGCCGCTGGATCTGATGATCATGCATGGACGCGCGGTGGTGCGCGGCACCAAACGCGCGCTGATCGTGGTGGATATGCCCTTTGGCACCTATGAAGAAAGCCCCAACATGGCCTTTCGCAATGCCGCCCAGATCATGAAGGAAACCGGCTGCGGTGCGGTCAAACTGGAAGGGGGCGCGCGCATGGCGGAAACCATCCATTTCCTGAGCGAACGTGGCATTCCTGTGATGGCGCATATCGGCCTGACGCCCCAATCCAGCCATGTCATGGGCGGGTTCAAGACCCAGGGCCGCGATGAAGATACATGGGCCGCCCATATCAATGACGCGGTCGCGGTGGCCGAGGCAGGCGCATTCGCCACGGTGGTCGAAGGCGTGGTTGAACCGCTGGCCCGCAAGATTACCGCCGCCGTGGGTATTCCCACAATCGGCATTGGCGCATCGGCGCAATGTGACGGGCAGATACTGGTGCTGGAAGACATGCTTGGCCTGAACCCGTGGGTGCCCAAATTCGTCAAGAAATACGGCGATCTTGGCCCCGCAATTGAACAGGCCGTGTCCGACTACGCAGAAGAAGTCAAATCCCGCAGCTTCCCCGGTGAAGATAACGTCTACCGCTGAATGCGCAGCTTTCGGGTCGAAACGACACCGCCTGCGCAATAGGCTGTGTCCGACCAATGCCGAAAGGGCGCAGAATGGATGATCACGACGAACAATCGCCCAGCTATCACTACCGCGTAATGGAACGCGCGATTGCACTGATTGATGCCCCGGGGGGACGGGCGCGCACGCTGGATGATCTGGCGCGCGACATGGGCATGAGTGCCGCGCATTTCCAGCGCCTGTTCAGCCAGTGGGTCGGCGTGTCGCCAAAACGCTATCAGCAATATCTGACACTGGGACATGCCCGCGCGCTGATGGCGGAACGTTTCACCACGCTGCATGCAGCGCAGGAACTGGGCCTGTCGGGGTCCGCGCGGTTGCATGACCTGTTTGTGCGCTGGGAAGCCATGTCGCCGGGCGAATATGCCCGCAAGGGGGCTGGGCTGGTCATCCGCTATGGCTGGTTCGACAGCCCGTTCGGGCAGGCATTGGCCATGGCCACACCAAAGGGGCTTTGCGGTCTGGCCTTCGCAGGCCCCGACGGGCAGGACCAGACCCTTGACGACATGGTGCGGCGCTGGCCGCTGGCCGAATACATCCATGACCCCGACGCCCCTGCCCCGCATGTGGCCGCCGCATTCGGGCATCGCGGCGAAGGGCGGCTGCACCTGATGGGCACACCATTCCAGATAAAGGTGTGGGAGGCCCTGCTGCATATCCCGCCCGGTCATGTCAGCAGCTATGGCGAGATTGCGCGCCGTGTGTGCTCAAACAAGGCGGCGCGCGCGGTGGGCAGTGCGGTGGGGCGCAACCCCATCGGGTTTGTCATTCCCTGCCACCGCTGCCTGCAAGGGAACGGGGCGCTGGGGGGCTATCACTGGGGGCTTGCGCGCAAGCGTGCGATGCTGGGGCGCGAGTCTGCGCAACTGGATGCAGCCGCGCCCGCCATCGCGTCAAAGGAACACATTTCCGTGGGCCTTGGAACTAAATCTGACGTTATGCGTTAACAGGGGTATAAGGCACAAATATTGTCCGACGTCTGAAAGGTGTATCATGAGACTGTCTGCATCTGCATTACCCTTGGCCATAGCCGCCTTCGCACTGGCTGCCTGCGCCCCTGATCCCAACAACCCGCAAAACCGCACCATGACGGGTGCGCTGACCGGCGCTGCCGTGGGCGGTGTCATCGGGGCCGCAACCGGCGATGGTGGCGGGCGACGTGCGGCTGCGGGTGCGCTGATCGGCGGCACCGCCGGCGCATTGGTCGGCCAGCAACTTGACCGGCAGGCCGCTGAACTGCGCCGCCAGCTTGGCAACAATGTCGACATCCGCAACACCGGACAGGAACTGATCCTGACCCTGCCGCAGGATTTGCTGTTTGCCACCGACAGCGCAACCTTGCGCCCGGACCTGCAACAGGATCTGCGCATCATCGCACAGAACCTGGTCAGCCATCCGCGCAGCGATGTGGTTGTCGTAGGCCATACCGATAACGTCGGTGCCGCATCCTATAATCAGGGGCTGTCCGAACGCCGTGCCGCATCCGTGGCACAAGTTCTGCGCAGCGCGGGCGTTGGCTCCAACCGTATCCAGACCATGGGTCGCGGCCTGACACAGCCTGTGGCGAACAATTCCACCGCTGCCGGACGCCAGCAAAACCGGCGCGTCGAAATCTTTATCCGCCCGCACCAACCGGCATAAGCGGACCATCACTTCACGAAAGGGCCAGCCAGACTGGCCCTTTTTTATTGCGCCCACATTCTGACGGTCCTATTCATTGTCCGACTTCACGCTGGCGGGACACGCCCGAACAGAACCGGCCATTCGCGGCAGGAGGCGCAATGCCCTTTCAACGTATTCAACCCGAAAAGCTGTCACACAGCGTCGAGCGGCAGATCGAATTGCTGCTGTTGCGCGGCATTCTGCGGCCGGGTGAACGCCTGCCATCCGAACGCGAGCTGGCCGACAAGCTTGGTGTGTCGCGCCCGTCCCTGCGCGAGGCGCTTGCCACCTTGCAAGATCGCGGGCTGCTGACCACACGCGCAGGCGCCGGTGTCTATGTCGAGGAATTGCTGGATTCCGCGTTTTCCGACACATTGGTGCAGCTTTTTGCAGGACATGACGAAGCGCTGTTTGACTATATCAGCTTTCGCCGCGATCTGGAGGGGATGTCTGCCGAACGCGCCGCGCGCCATGGGTCGGATACCGACCTGCAAATCGTGGATACAGTGTTCAAGAAGATGGAAGCTGCGCATCAGAAACGAAACCCGACAGAAGAAGCGCAGCTTGACGCCGAATTTCACCTGTCCATTGTCGAGGCATCGCATAACATCATCATGCTGCACATGATGCGCGCGATGTTCAACCTGCTGCATGAAGGGGTGTTCTATAACCGTCAGGTCATCTTTCGCAAACCGGCAATCCGCAACGACCTGCTGGCCCAGCACAAGGCCATCAATGACGCCCTACAGGCCCGCGATGCCCCCCGCGCCAGACATGCAGCCGAAAGCCATCTGGATTTCATCGAACAAGTTCTGAGTGATATGAAACGCAGCCAGAAAAACGAAGAAATCGCCAGATTGCGGTTTGAACACGCGCAAGCACGATAACCGAATGCGCCCCCCGTCTGGCCCCCGGCCCACCGCCTGTGTCACCGCATAAAAAAACCCGGCAACATGGCCGGGTTCTTTAAGGGATTTTTCGCAACACGCTTCAGTGCAACCGTTCGTTGACAGACTGAATCGCGTTCTGGATCAACGCATCGCTGCGCGCCGCATCCATCTTCTTTGCAATCAGGTCACCCGCAGCCGCAATAGACACGGCAGTTGCACGGTCACGCACATCACGAATGGCAGCCGCTTCCGCAGATGCAATCTGATCTTCGGCAGCTTTCAGTCGGCGCGTAATGGATGCAGCGATTTCGGCTTTGGCGGTGTCCGCAGCAATCTGTACATCTGCCTTGGCCTTCTCGACGATCCGCGCGGCCTGTTCCTTGACCTCGGTGCGCTTCTTCTCGAATGACGCATGCAGCTCCAGCGCTTCTTCACGCAGGCGGCGGGCGTCTTCCAACTCTGATCTGATGGTTTCTGAACGCTGGTCCAGCATGTCCGTAATCTTTGCAGGCACCTTGAAATAGATCAGGATGCCCACGAAAATGATGAACGCCATCAGCACGATCAGATCGGTGTTATACAACGAAAAGAACGGATACCCTTCGCCTGCCGCGAATGCGGGGCTTGCCAGCACAGTGGCGGCTACTGTAAGTCGCAGCATCATGCAGCCCCCCCTTTCAATCGTGCGGAAACAGCAGCAGTTACGCTGCGCGCATCCGCCTTCACGTCGAATGCCGTCAGAATTTCCTTGGTCACATCCCCGGAAACTTCCGTCACCATGGCCATGGCATTGTCCCGGATTTCCGCAATGTGCCGCTCAGACTCAGCCGAACGTGCGGCGATTTCCGCGTTTGCTTTCGCAAGCTGCACATCAAGTTCGGCCTGCATTTCTGCTTTGGCAGCCTCGACAATACGGTTTGCTTCCGTGCGCGCATCGGCAAGTGCCTGATTATACGCGGCCTCGGCCTCTTGGGCCTTCAGCTTGAAATCTTCTGCGGCGGCAATGTCACTGGTGATCGTGCCGCGACGGTCCGCCAGAACGGCGGCGATACGCGGCAGGGCCACGCGCGACATGATAAAATACAGAACCACCATAGTCACCACGAGCCAGAAAATCTGGTTCGAGAAGGTGGTCAGATCCAGTTGGGGCATTCCCGGCCCCGAAGTGGCATCATCTGCCATGTCGTCCCCCTAAGCCCTGAATTGACCGAAGGGGCCACACGGCCCCCCCGGAGGATACATTGTCGGGGTCAGATCAGACAGCGAACATCAGCAGCAGAGCAACGAGGAACGAGAAGATCCCCAGCGCTTCTGCAAACGCGATGCCGATGAACAGCATGGCGGTCTGGCCAGCAGCCGCCGACGGGTTGCGCAGCGCGCCCGACAGGAAGTTGCCTGCAATGTTGCCCACACCGATCGCGGCGCCGCCCATACCGATGGCGGTCAGACCAACACCGATGTACTTGCCCATTTCTGCGATATCGCCTTCCATGTCGTATCTCCTTGAGTTTTGGAATTGGCTGGATTGGTATTCGACCCTTTGGCCCGCGTATCAGTGCGACGGGTGCAATGCGTCACGCAAGTAAACGCAGGTCAGAATGGTGAAAACATAGGCCTGGATGACTGCGACAAGCAGTTCCAGCGCGTAAAGGGCGGTTACCGCCAGCACCGGCACGAAGAAGATCGCCCCCAATGCGCTGGCAAAGCCCGCGAAAACCTTGGCCACGGCATGGCCCGCCATCATCGCACCGGCCAGACGAATGGAATGGCTGATGGGACGTGCAAAATACGAGATCAACTCGATCAGCGCCAGAACGGGGCGCAGCGCCAGCGGTGCGGAACTGACCCAGAACAGGCCCAGAAACTTGGTGCCGTTCAGGATGAAACCCAGCGCCGTCACCGACAGGAACACTGTCAGCGCCAGAACCGCAGTCACCGCGATATGCGATGTGGTGGTGAAGGCAAACGGGATCAGCCCCAGCAGGTTTGCAAACAACACGAACATGAACAGCGTGAATACATGCGGGAAGAAACGCACGGCATCATGTCCGGCGACATCCTCGACCATCTTGTAGATGAAGCCGTAAGCCATTTCTGCCGCCGATTGTCCGCGCGATGGAATGATCGCACGCCTGCGCGCACCCAGAACCATCAGGGCTGTCGCTGCAAGAACGGTCAATGCCATCCACAGTGTGACATTGGTTGGTGTGTACCATGCGATATCACCACCAAACAGCGCCTTAACCTCGAACTGGTCCATTGGCCTGATCGAGAGGCCACCACTTTCATCCGCCACTGGTCTTGTCCCCTTTTTCCGCACCCGTATCACGCAGGGCAGCATCTTCAGCTTGTTCCTGCAACACGCGGGCCGAACGCATCATGGTTTTCACCCCGGCCGCAAAGCCCAACAATGTAAACAACACCAGCAAGAACGGTTGTGTGTCCAAAAGAACATCCAGCCCGTAGCCAATGCCCGCACCGATGCCAAGCCCTGACACCAGTTCGATCACCATCCGCCAGCCCACCTGGGCCATTGAATGATGGTCCTGCCCTGCCCTTGGCGGATTTATCGCGGCCTTGGCCTTGGCGATCCGATCTTCAAGGGCTTTCAGCCGCTCCAATTCGTCACGCTGTGCCATGCCTGCCACCTCCGGCTGCAAGTTGCGCGGAAACTAGGCAGCCACGCGCCCAGAGTCAAGCATGTAAAACGCCCCAGACCTAAACCCAACACACTGATATAATTATATAAAAATATTGACCTGCTGCGCCCCGATCATTGATAGGCGGAATTTGCGGCAAACCCCATATTCAACCATTCAGTTGACCTTTTGGCGTTAGCGCGCAACAAGGATGGCATGACCCATACCCCCGCCCCATCACTGGATCAGGTTTTCATGGCCTTGGCCGATCCGACACGGCGGGCCATACTGGCAATGCTGCTGGAAGACGACATGGCCGTGACCGATGTGGCCCACCCGTTCGACATGTCGCTGGCCGCGATTTCCAAGCATCTGGGCATATTGGCCGCAGCGGGGCTGATAAGTCAGGAAAAGCGCGGGCGGGTCAAATGGTGCCAGCTGGAACCCGACGCCCTGCGCGCCGCCAGCATCTGGATGCAGGCCTTCGGACAGTTCGAAGCCGTCAATCTGGATGCGTTCGAGCGGTTTCTGGAACAGGAACTGCAAACCCCGCTGCCGGATGCATAGGTGCCGCAAAGCTGATGGACCAATGGCCTGAAGCTGTCGTTGTCCGCTTGGATTAAGCCCGCGCCATCGGTGGGCCGGGGTCTGCCGGTCCGACGCCAGTGAAGTTCACTTTATGCAGGCGGCATACTCCTGAGATCAAAGGCTTGAGACACCATCAGAATAATCGGCAGGCCGCGGGACGGCCCACCGATGGCGCGGCGGCCTGCGGCCTTTGCTCCGCGCCTTGGGAAGCTCCCCAATGACCGCTTCAGGCCAATCCCACCCCAAGCAGCATTAGTCCGCCGTGTTGCACGATCTTACGCAATCTGCGCAAACGCATCGCGCAGCGCTTGTGACCACGCCGCCGACATGGCTGCGAATTCTTCGTCATTGGCCTCGATCCGGCGGTATTCGCTGACGCGCAGGGCATCGGTTTCAATGATCGCCATATCCAGCGGCATCCCCACACTCAGATTCGAGCGCAAGGTCGAATCCATCGACAACAGCACAGCCTTGCGTGCCTCGTCCAAGGGGGTGTTGGCAGTAATCACGCGGTCCAGAATGGGCTTGCCGTATTTATGCTCGCCAATCTGCAAATAGGGCGTGTCCTCGGTGGCTTCGATGAAATTGCCTTCGGGATAGATCAGGAACAGCCGCATGCGCCCGCCCTTGCGTTGCCCTGCAACAATCATCGATGCGGTGGCGGCCTGATTCATCCGGTCCATCCGCGCCTGTGTTTCTGCGGTCACCCGTGACAGCATTTCGCCGGTAATCGTGGCCACATCCAGCATGCTTTCGGCCTGCATGATAGATGTGTCCGTCGTTGCTTCAGGATCCTCAATCGCCTCGTTCAAACGCGCGAGAGTCGTTTGCGTGACCGACAGGTTGCCGGCGGTCAGCATGACGATCACCCGCTCACCTGGCTCCTCGAACGTGAACATTTTCCGGTATACGGAAATATTGTCCAGACCCGCGTTGGTGCGCGTGTCCGACAACAAGACCAGACCTTCCTTCAGCAGCATCCCCACGCAATATGTCATCGCGCCTTTCCTTGACAATATGTCAGCCCGCAAGTGTTAGCGCTGCGGCCATGGCGCTGCAAGCGTCATTGTTGCTGCGCCTCGACAACTACGGTGACATCCAGCGCCTCGGCAGCGCCGCCAAGCACAAGCCCGCGAAGGGGGGCTGCATCCTGCGCGTCCAGCCCAGACCCAAGCCGGATATACTGGTCATTGGGACAGCATTTATTCGATGCATCGAACCCGACCCAGCCCAGCCGGTCTATATAGATTTCTGCCCAGGCGTGGCTGGCTTCATGGGCGCTGCCATCCTCAGTCGCATTCAGATAGCCGCTGACATAGCGCGCGGGCAGATCGGCCAGATGGGCGCACGAAATCAGCACCTGCGTATGGTCCTGACACACGCCCGCGCCTTCATTCATCGCCTCGGCGGCGGTGGTATGGGCGTGGGTGGCCCCGGGGCGGTAGGGCAATGCATCCGACACGGCCTCGGACAGCAGATGCGCGCGCTCCAGCGCGGTGGCCGATCCGGCGTCGCGCAACGCATCATTCACCAGATCCACAATCGCGCGGTTGGGCTGCGTCCGCACAGTGTTGCGCATATAGGCGCGCGGCGGCACACGTTCACGGTGGCCGCGCAAAACGCCGGCCGTGTCGATGGTTTCGACCGTGCCCTGCACTGTGACTTCAATATGCTCCACCCGCTTGCGCAAAGACACTGTCTGGATGTAGTCCCCTGCCCCGTCGCGAAACGCCTCGCCAATCAGGGCATCGGGCACGTCGACCTTCCAGTCGATCACCTTCTGGCTGTCACATTTGGCAGGCATCAGGCGCAGGCTTTGGATAATACCGGCAACGGGGCTTTCGAATTCATAGCGCGTCTTGTGAAAAACCGTCAGAATCATCGCGCTTCCCCCGTCAGATACTGGTCATGGATGGATTGCGCCAGCCCGCCGTTTTCATTGATCATGCGCGTCAGGAATTCATGCAACCCTTCGTCAAACACATCATCTATGCGGGCCTCTGCCAACTCGCCCAGAAGGGCGCGGGCGGATTCCTGCGCAGGCGTGGACCGCCCATAGATGCGCGCCAGCTGGTCCAGATGTTCATTCGCTTCGGCATAACATGACAACAGGGATCGCGGGAATTTGGGGTTCAGCAACAGGAAGTGCGCTATCTGCACCGAACTTAATTCCCCGCCATAGGCCCAGTTATAGGCCCTGTGCGCCGACAATGCGCGCAACAGCGTTGTCCATTGGTAATTGTCCAGCCCCGACCCCACATAGGCCACCGATGGCAGCAGCACATAATATTTCACATCCAGCAGCCGCGCCGTATTGTCCGCGCGTTCCACCGCATAGCCCAGATTCATGAAGCTGTAGCCATCGATGCGCAATTGCGTGGATTCAATCGCGCCCCGGATCAGCGAACTGGTGCGGATGGTCCAGTCAGTCAGGTCGGGCGTCGACAGTTTAGACCGCTCCAGCCGCTGCATGGCCATCAGTTCCTGATAGCTGGTATTGATGGCATCCCACACCTGCGATGTCAGCGCCGTGCGCACAATGCGTGCGTTTTCACGCGCGGACCGGATGCAACTGGCGACAGATGACGGGTTTTCCATGTCGAAAAACAGGAAACTTTCGACATTGCGCTGAACAATCTCGCCGTATTTGTCGGTGAAGGGCTGCAACACCCCCTTGCTTTGCAAGATGGCCCCCCATTCGTTGCGATACCCCCCGCCGGTATTGGGCAAAAGCGCATTGCGAAACCCCATGTCCAGCAGGCGGGCAGTGGTTTCCGAGCGTTCCAGAAAGCGTGTCATCCAGAACAGATTCGCGGCTGTACGGCTTAGCATATCATTCCTCCGCGATGACCCAGGTGTCCTTGACGCCGCCACCCTGACTGGAATTGACGACCAGCGACCCGTCGGTCAGGGCAACACGCGTCAACGCACCGGGCACCAGTTCGACATCACGGCCGACAAGGCAATAGGGGCGCAAATCCACATGACGCGGCGCTATGCCTTCCTCTACGAAAGTGGGGCAGGTTGACAGCGCCAATGTGGGCTGGGCGATGTAATTTGACGGGTTTGCCGCCACTTTTGCCGCGAATGTGTCAATCGTGGCGCGGTCCGATGCAGGCCCGACAAGCATGCCATACCCGCCCGACCCGTGCACTTCCTTGACGACCAGTTCGCCGATATTTTCCAGCACATATTTCAGATCATCGGATTTGGCGCATTGCCATGTCGGCACGTTGTCCAGTATCGGGGTTTCCCCCAGATAGAAGCGCACCATTTCGGGCACATAGGTATAGATGGCCTTGTCATCGGCCACACCTGCACCCGGCGCAGAACAGATTGTCACCCCCCCCGAGCGATAGACATTCATCAGCCCCGGAACGCCCAGCGCGGAATCAGGGCGGAAACACAGCGGGTCCAGATATGCATCATCAATGCGGCGATAAATGACATCCACCTTGCGCGGCCCCTCGGTGGTGCGCATCCAGCAAAAATCACCGTCAACAAACAGATCCTGCCCTTCGACCAGTTCAATCCCCATCAGATCGGCCAGAAAGGAATGCTCATAATAGGCCGAATTGAAATGCCCCGGCGTCAGCAGCACCACGCAGGGGTCGCGGTCGCATTTCGCGGGCGCGACAGATGCCAATGTGCGTTTCAGCAGCCGCGCATAGCCATCCACCGGCGCCACGCGGTTTTCCTGAAACAGATGCGGGAACATGCGCATCATGACTTCGCGGTTTTCCAGCATGTAGGACACGCCGGACGGGGTGCGGCAGTTATCTTCCAGCACATAGAATTGCTCGGCCCCGGTGCGCACCAGATCAATGCCCACGATATGGCTGAAAACCCCCAAGGGCGGGCGGAACCCCGCCACGGCAATTTCATACGCGTCATTGCGATACACCAGATCGGCAGGAATAATCCCTGCGCGAATAATCTCGCCCCGGTCATAGACATCGGACAAAAACGCATTCAGCGCGCGGGCACGCTGTTTGATGCCACGCTCCAGCCTGCGCCATTCATGTGCGGTGAACACACGCGGGAACATGTCGAACGGAATCAGCCTGTCAGGATCGCCCCCTTCGCCGTACACCGCAAAGGTAATGCCATAGCGGCGAAACAGATCCTCGGCCTCGGCCTGTTTCAGGGCGCGGAATTCGGCGGGCATATTCTGATACCAGCCTTCCAACATTTGATAGGGTGCCCGTAACCCGTCAGATGCATACATTTCGTTGAAAAAGCTGGTCACCATTGCGCAGAAACTCCGTTATATTGGGTCATCAAAGCAGGTCTGTTCGGAATGTAAAGGTAAACAGAACCTTGCGCCTGAATTATGGGCGCGCAAGCGATGAATTATTCAGCACGGCCCATTCACGTCGGATGCGCGCGCGCCTGACGGGCGTTCAGCCAGTTTATTGCCAGCACCACCAGCAGCACGCCCGCGCCCACCAACTCGACCGTAAACGACGGCCAGAACAGCGCAATAACAGCGGGAACAGCCACCAGCCGCGATGCAATATCCATCCGCCCGAACAAATACCCCTCGATCGCGCTGGCAAAGGCCACAAGCCCCAATATCGCGGTAAACCCTGTCCACAGCACATGCGGCAGCGGGCCACCATAGATGATTTCGGGGTTGAACACCATGAACAGCGGGATCAGATACAGGCCCTTGGCGAATTTCCACGCCTGCATGCTGGTTTCCATGGGTTTCGCGCCCGCCACAGCCGCGCCTGCAAACCCCGCAAGCGCCACGGGGGGCGTCACATTGCTGTCCTGAGAATACCAGAACACCACCAGATGCGCGATCAGAAGCGGGATGCCGAACTCATTATGTAGCGCGGGACCGACCAGCACGATCAGGACAATATAACTGGCCGTCACCGGCAGCCCCAGACCCAGCACCAGCGATGCGATCAGCACCAGCCCCAGCGCCAGCACGATATTGCCCCCCGACAGCGCCACCATCATGGAGCTGAATTTCAGCCCCAGCCCGGTCAGGCCCACAACCCCCACGATGATACCCGCAACCGCACAGGCAATGGATACGGCAACGGCATTGCGCGCGCCCAGTTCCAGCGACTCGTATATCATGCGAAGCCCGCGCATGACGGACGCCTGCACCGCTTCGCGCGTGACCGGACCATCTGCCACAACCGCCCATGCGCCGCGCAGCCCCGCCACGCCCACGACCGACAAAATGGCCCAGAACCCCACCCGCATGGGCGAGATGTTGTTGACCAGCAGCACAACCAGCAACACCAGCGGCACGATGAACTGCCACCCCGCCGCCAACACATGGCGCACAATGGGCAATTCTGCCGCAGACAGCCCCTTCATGCCCTGTTTCATCGCCACGATATGCACGAACAGATAGACTGTGCCCAGATACAGGATCGCCGGAAAAATCGACACCAGAACAATGTCGATATAGGGCACTTGGGTATATTCCGAAATCAGGAACGCGCCAGCGCCCATCAGGGGTGGCGTGATCTGCCCGCCTGTGGATGCCGCCGCTTCAATACCGCCCGCCTGTTTGGGCTTGTAGCCAAGGCGCTTCATCAGCGGGATGGTGAATGCCCCCGTTGTCACCACATTGGCAATCGCCGATCCCGAGATCGACCCCATCCCCGCGCTGGCAATCACGGCAGCCTTCGCAGGGCCGCCCGGCTTGCGCCCTGTTGCCGCAAAGGCCAGATCGATGAAGAACTTGCCCGCGCCGGTTTTTTCCAGAAAGGCCCCGAACAGCACGAACATAAACACGAATGTCGCGGCAACGCCCAAAGGCAGGCCAAATATGCCTTCTTGCCCCAGATACAGCTGCCCCACCAGCCGGTCCACGCTGGCGCCGCGATGCGACAGAATGCCCGGCATCCATTCGCCCACCTGCGGCAAGGCCCCGCGCGGCCCCGCCAGCGCATAGATGATGGCCAGCGCGCCAATGATGGTCAGCCCCAGCCCCACCGCACGGCGGCTGGCTTCCAGCACGGCAATGATGCAGATTATGCCCACGGTAATATCCGTGGCGGTCCACCACCCTGCCCGCGCGATGATGTCATCCAGATACCAGATGATATAAAACCCGCTCAGGAACGCCGCTGTCAGAAACCCCGCATCGATAACCCAGCCCAACGCCCCGCGCGGGCGCGTCTGACCGAAGATGGGGAAAATCAGAAACGCCAGAAACAGCACAAAGCCCAGATGCGCGGTGCGCTGATAAAACAGGCCCAGCGGCTGAATCCCGGCCGTATACAGCTGGAACAGCGACAGCATGATCGCCACTGCCGTGATCAGCCACAGCACAGGGCGCGGCTGCATCGCATCGGCAGATCGCAGGTTTTCAGGGATAACCCCGCCTTCAACCTGATCGGGGGACATGGTGTCGGTGATGCTTGTCTTTGATGCCATTCGGGGCTGCCCTGTCATTGGTGCATGTTGCTCAGGCAATGGGAACCGGTTGTGTCCTGAACATGCGCAATCTGAAGTAAAAAGGATGGCGCGTGCGTATGCAATGAACGCATCATCGTTTAGGGGTGCAAATTCAAATGCAGCCTGACGCGCGCGCCGCGGGCCACATAGTCCGACAAGGGCAATTCCTGCCCTGCCGCTGCCAGTGTGTGCCCGACATGGTCAGACCCGTTGCGCAGGGTCACGCTGTTTGCAGGCATGGCCTCATTAATGTCGACAATCCAGTATCCGCCGTCCTGCGCGGACACCAATCTGCCACGGCCCGCCACCTCGCCCAGACCTGCGGCGAAATCATGCAGGAAACTGCGCGTCAGGGTCAGTTGGCCCGCATTGTTTTCAAAGCAATCGGCCACAGCGCCCCCTGTTACGGAATGCGACCAGCGCAGGCAGATTTCCGCGCCGTCCCGCATGGGCAGTTGCGCCAGCACCGCGCCGCCATCGTCATGCAGTTGCAAGGCCGGGTCGGCGGCAGCGGCGTCCGGCAGGACCATGACAGGCAACAGACATAGGGCGGCAACCAGATGCCGCCCCGCAGCCCTGCGCGTCACGGGCGTTGGTGGTCCTGCGCTGTTGCACCCGCTTCTTCCAGATAGCGCAGCGCGCCGGGATGGAAGGGGATGGGCGTGGAATCAACACTGAATTCAACCGTCGTATCATTCGCGGCCGGATGAATGGCGATCAACTCGTCGACATTCTCATACATCGCCTTGGTGATGTTATAGGCCAGTTCCTCATCCATATCGGCATGCACAATCAGCACATTCGGCGTTGAAATGGTCAACACCGGCTCTGCCATCCCGTCATACAGCCCTTCGCGCAGGGTATAGGGGGCAAATGTCGGCTCTGCCGCGATCGCGGCGGCGATTTCTTCGGTGGTCAGGGGCACAAGCGTGATGGACCGCGTTGTGGCAAGGTTCATGATGGAACTGGTGGGCGGGCCAACACTCCAGAAGCCCGCGTCAATATCGCCGTCGCGCAGTGCATCGGCGGTTTCATTGAAGTTCAGGCGCTGTTCGCTGATGTCATCATAGGTGATGCCATTGGCCGCCAGCAGGGTTTGCGCACTGACTTCGGTGCCGGACCCCGGCGCGCCAACAGACACACGCTTGCCGCGCAGGTCATCAAGGCCGGTAATGCCGCTGTCGGCCAGTGTCACAATCTGCACCGCGTTGGGATAGATCGACGCGATGGCGCGCAATTCATCCACCTGACGCCCTTCAAACGCGCCCTCGCCATGGAAGGCCTGATACACGGTGTCGGCCAGTGCCAGCGCCAGATCGGAATCGAAGCGCGACACCAGTGCCACGTTTTCCACCGATGCGCCGGTGACTTCCGCACTTGCGGTTGCGCCATCGACATGGCGGTTGATCACTTCGGCCAGACCACCGCCATAGGGAAAGTAAACCCCGCCGGTGCCGCCTGTGGCAATGGACAATTCCTGCGCCTGCACCGGCACCGTCAAAAGGGCCGTTGCAGCGGCAATGGCTGCAAATCTATAAGTCATTGGTATCCTCCCAAGGATCACTGTTATTGTTTTTTCTGATCGTCACGCGATCTATGGAAAGACTAGCCGTGCTTTGCCCGCTGCGCAAGCATTGTGGGCCGGTTTTTGCGGGAGCTTACCCTGCGAAAACCACCGGCAACAGGGATGCCACCAGCAATGCCGCCATTGAATAGTTGAACACCCGCAACCAGTCAGGGCGCTGCAACAGCCGCCGCACCCCCATGCCCAGCCCCGTCCATATAACGGTCGAGGTCCAGCCCACGCTTAAGAACCCCGCAGCCACCCATGCAACCGCCACCCATTCCTGCGTCGGCGCATAAATTGACACCGCCCCCAGCGACATGACCCATGCCTTGGGGTTGACCCATTGAAACGCCGCCGCTTGCAGGAATGTCAGCGGGCGGGTCTTGGTGCTGGTTCCGTCCGGCGGCGCGGCATTGGCAATTTTCCACGCCAGCCACAGCATATAGACGACCGACACCACCTTCAGCGCCATTTGTGCGGGCGGGTAGCTGATGAAAACACCCATCAACCCCACGCCCACCAGAAACACCATTCCCGCATGACCTATGGCGATGCCCGCCATATGCGGCAGCGACCGGCGAAACCCGAAATTCACCCCCGATGCCAGCAACATAACATTATTCGGCCCCGGCGTGGCAGAGGTCACAAAGGCGAAGGCAAGCAGTGCAAGAAAAACTTCTGGTGTCATCATCTCAATCCCATACTTGCGCAAAACTTAATGCAGATTTCAGGAAATTGAATTGCAAATACTGCAAGTCAGACGCATAATTTGCAACTTATGACGGGACTAGACAAAATATCCGAACATATATTGCGCATCCTGACGCAAGAGGGGCGCATTTCCAACCTTGATCTGGCCGAACGCGTGGGGCTGTCGCCGTCAGCATGTTTGCGCCGCGTGCAGGAACTGGAACGCAGGCGCGTCATCACCGGCTACAAGGCCGTGCTGGACCCTTTGCAAACCGGCATCGGCTTCATTGCCTACGTCACTGTAGGCCTGTCGCGCCACACCAAGGCTGCACAGGAAGAATTTGAACGCCTGATGCGCGCAGCCCCGCAAGTGCGCGAATGCCACAACATTACCGGCACGGTCGAATACCTGCTGCGCGTGGAAGTGCGCGATCTGGCGGCTTACAAACATTTCCACACCGATTACATGGGCGCATTCCCCTATCTGGACACATTGACGACCATGGTTGTCATGGGGTCCCCCAAGGACGACCGCGCCTGATCTTTTGCGCGTGCATCTGACCGTAAAACCCGCTATGCTGCACCGCAGCAAAAGGGGTGCACCATGCCAAAAGGGAAAGTGATCACAGTCGCGCAGCAAAAAGGCGGGTCCGGCAAGACCACGCTTGCGGTCAATCTGGGGGCCATGCTGCAACGCGCAGGCCACAAGGTGGCGTTTCTGGACACCGACCCGCAAGGATCATTGGGCCGCTGGTTCATGACCCGCCATCAGGCAGGCCGCAGCGACGGGCTTGAATTTTCCACCGCCTCTGCATGGGGTGTGGGCTATGAGGTGGGCAAGCTGCGCGATATGGCCGAATTCGTCATCATCGACACGCCCCCCAAGGCCGATGCCGACCTGCGCCCTGCCCTGCGCGAAGCTGATCTGGTGGTCGTGCCTGTGGCCTCCAGCCATGTGGACCTGTGGGCCACCGAAGGGGTTCTGGATCTGGCCCGCCGCGAAGGGCGCGACGTTCTGGTGGTGCTGAACCGCGCGCGTGCGGGCACACGGCTGGGCGTGGAAATTGCCGAAGCGGCCGGCGCACTGGACGCAGCCCTTGCCCAGACCCAGATCGCCAACCGCGTGGCCTATGCCGAAACGCTGGGTCAGGGGATGGCCGGACATGAAGGCGCGCGCACCCCCGCCATCCGCGCTGAACAGGACGCGCTGCTGGCCGAAATTCTGGACCGGCTGCAACAACAGGACTGACAGCATCTCGCGCAAAAGCGGGAACCGGTTTTGCGCTTTCTGAACATGCGTTATCAAAAGCTTGAAGCGGGGCGCGTGACTGCAAATGAACGCAGGCACGCACTGAGCGCCGCTTGCCCATGGACGGGGCACGGCGCTTGCGCTATCAGCAACGCGCATTCCGTCAAGAAAGGTGCGCGTATGTCCGGCCACGGCCCCGCAATTCCAATGACCGCCCGCAAATCCGCGCCCCTGCGCGGCACAGCGCAGATTCCCGGTGACAAATCCATTTCCCACCGCGCCCTGATCCTTGGCGCACTGTCCGTGGGCGAAACCCATGTGACAGGGCTGCTGGAAGGGCAGGATGTGCTGGACACCGCCCGCGCCATGCGTGCCTTCGGGGCCGAGGTTGTCCAGAACGCGCCGGGCGACTGGAGCGTGCATGGCGTGGGTGTGGGCGGTTTCCGCGAACCTGATGGCGTGATTGATTGCGGCAATTCCGGCACCGGTGTGCGGCTGATCATGGGCGCCATGGCCACCACCGACATCACCGCCACATTCACCGGTGATGCCAGCCTGAACAAACGCCCCATGGGCCGCGTCACCGACCCGCTGGCGCTGTTTGGTGCGCAGGCGGTCGGGCGGCGCGGCGGGCGTTTGCCAATGACAGTCATCGGCGCGCAAGACCCAGTGCCCGTGCGCTACCAGGTGCCGATGCCATCCGCGCAGGTAAAATCAGCCGTGTTGCTGGCGGGGCTGAACGCACCGGGGCAGACGGTCGTTGTTGAATCTGAACCCACCCGCGACCATTCCGAACGCATGCTGCGCGGCTTTGGCGCGGACATCACGGTTGAGGATACGGACGAAGGCCGCGTCATCACCCTGACCGGCCAGCCGGAATTGCGCGGCCAGTCCGTGGCCGTTCCGCGCGATCCCAGTTCCGCCGCATTTCCTGTATGTGCCGCATTGATGGTGCAGGATTCCGACATTCTGGTGCCCGGCGTCAGCCAGAACCCCACAAGAAATGGCATTTTTACAACATTGCAGGAAATGGGCGCTGATCTTGTGATGGAAAACCCCCGCATTGAAGGCGGCGAGCCGGTGGCAGATTTGCGGGTGCGGTTTTCCACCCTCAAAGGGGTCGATGTCCCCCCCGAACGCGCCGCCAGCATGATTGACGAATACCCGATCCTGTCGGCGCTTGCCGCCACCGCCGAAGGGGTCACCACCATGCGCGGCGTCAAGGAATTGCGCGTCAAGGAATCGGATCGTCTGGATGCGATGGCGCGCGGGCTGGAAGCTTGCGGTGTCCGCGTGAGCGAGACCGAAGACAGCCTGACTGTTTATGGCATGGGCACAGGCGGCGTTCCGGGCGGAGCCACGGTGCAGACCCATCTGGACCACCGCATCGCCATGAGCTTTTTGTGCCTTGGCCTTGCATCGCAAAAGCCGGTAACGATTGATGACGCCACGCCCATCGCGACATCATTTCCCGCGTTTGAAGGGTTGATGGCCGGTCTGGGCGGGCAGATCACGCGCAACAATTCCTGAAGCTGGGTGACCGTCAGGCTGGTTGAGAATGGCCTTTTGAAGACATCGGGAAAGCCCAAAGGCGCGGAATCAAGGGCGCAGCCCGCCGCGCCATAGGTCTGGCCGTCCCGCGGCCTTCCGATTTGGCTGATGGTATGCCAAGCCTTTGAGCACAGAAGTATGCAGCCTGCATAAACTGCACATCTCAAATGTCGGATCGGCAGACCCCGGCCCACCGATGGCGCGGGCTTTATTCATGCCCGAATGACCGTCGAAAGACAAATACCGCAATTCAAATCAGTTCCAGCACCAAAAAAAGCCCCCGCAAATGCGGGGGCTTTTGTTCCGAATACCGGCTGATCAGCAGCTGTAATACATCGCATATTCGATCGGGTGGGGTGTGTGCTCATAGGCATACACTTCTTCCCATTTCAGATCGATATAGGCCATGATCTGATCCTTGGTGAACACATCACCGGCCAGCAGGAAGTCGTGATCGGCAGCAAGGCTGTCCAGCGCTTCGCGCAAGGATGCGCAAACCGTGGGGATGCCTTCCAGCTCTTCTGGCGGCAGATCATACAGGTCCTTGTCAGACGCAGGGCCCGGATCGATCTTGTTCTTGATCCCGTCAAGGCCCGCCATCAGCAATGCAGCAAATGCCAGATAGGGGTTTGCAGACGGGTCGGGGAAACGGGCTTCGACGCGTTTCGCCTTGGGGCTTTCGGTCCATGGGATACGGATACAACCCGACCGGTTGCGTGCCGAGAATGCGCGCAGAACGGGTGCTTCAAAACCGGGGATCAGGCGTTTGTAGCTGTTGGTTGTGGGGTTGGTAAACGCGTTCAGCGTCTTGGCATGTTTCAGAATGCCACCAATGAACCACAGCGCTTCCTGGCTAAGATCGGCGTATTTGTCGCCTGCAAACAGCGGCTTGCCATCTTTCCAGATCGACATGTTTACATGCATGCCGGTGCCGTTGTCGCCCTTGACAGGCTTGGGCATGAAGGTTGCCGTCTTGCCATAGGCGTCTGCGACATTGCGCACGACATACTTGTATTTCATGATTTCGTCAGCCTGCTTGGTCAGCGATCCGAAGATCAGGCCAAGTTCATGCTGCGCGGATGCCACTTCCGTATGATGCTTGTCGACCTTCATGCCCATGTCTTTCATGGTGGTCAACATTTCAGAACGCATGTCCTGATTGGCATCCATCGGATTCATGGCAAAGTAGTGGCCCTTGACGCCCGGACGGTGGCCGGTATTGCCGGTGTCATATTCGGTGTCAGAATTCCATGCGGCTTCTTCGGCATCAACCTCGAAGCTGACCTTGTTGATCGAATCGCTGAATTTCACGCTGTCGAACACGAAGAATTCGGCTTCGGGGCCAAAATAGGCGGCGTCGCCAATGCCTGATGATTTCAGGTAGGATTCGGCCTTTTCGGCGGTGCCGCGCGGGTCACGCTCATAAGGCTCGTTGGTGTCGGGTTCCACGATGGACGCATGGATCGCAAGCGTTTTCTCGGCATAGAACGGGTCGACATAAACGCTGTCCAGATCGAACACCAGTTTCATATCCGACGCTTCGATACCCTTCCAGCCCGGCACGGACGAGCCGTCAAACATGAACCCTTCTTCAAGGAAATCCTCATCAACCAGATCGCCCACGATGGTCACATGCAGCATACGGCCGCGCGGGTCGGTGAAACGGATATCAAGATATGCGATATCTTCGTCTTGTATAAGTTTCAGAACGTCAGCTGAACTCATGTCTTTTTCCTTCTCTTTGGGAATTAGTTCAGGGGTTTCCCCCAATAAATTGCATCAGGTCAAAGCGCGTCATCACCGCTTTCGCCAGTGCGAATGCGGATCGCTTGCTCGACCGGGGATACGAAAATTTTGCCATCGCCGATTTTCTCGGTGCGGGCGGCGGCGACAATGGCCTCGATGGCCTCATCGACCTGATCGTCTGGCAGGACAATCTCGACTTTCACCTTGGGCAGGAAATCGACGACATATTCAGCACCGCGATACAGTTCGGTATGGCCCTTCTGGCGGCCGAAACCCTTGACCTCCAGAACAGAAAGCCCCTGCACGCCGATATCTTGCAGCGCTTCTTTGACCTCATCAAGCTTGAACGGTTTGATGATCGCTTCGATCTTTTTCATGCCCTCGCCTTTTCGTTTCCTCAAGCCCTCGTCCGGCTTGCCCTGTTCAGATCATGTTCAGACCTTCCTCACAATCTGATAGACTGGAACTTGGGTATGACAAAACACCCAATCAGCAACGCGGCCCTAAAAATAATCAATGTGACTAATTTTTGTGCATTTTGGAAAAAGCGGGTTTGGAAAAATGGTTGAAATACTGACATCCGCCCAAATGCGCGCCGTTGAACGCGCTGCTATCGATTCTGGCACGGCCACCGGACTGGAATTGATGGAATGCGCAGGGCAGAAGGTGATCGATGAAACCTTGCGTCACTGGGGTATTGATCAAGAATCACCATGCAGTGCCCTAATTTTGTGCGGTCCGGGAAATAACGGCGGCGATGGCTTCGTCATGGCGCGGCTGCTGGCCGAACGTGGCTGGCAGGTGACGGCGTGCCTGTATGGCGATCATGACAAGCTGCCACCGGATGCACGGCGCAATCATGACAGATGGGCGCGCAGCGCTGCGGTGCATCCCCTGACGCGCACAATCGCGGATGCACTTGCCCCCGACACCTTTATCATCGACGCGCTGTTTGGCACCGGACTGACCCGCGCGCTTGATCCGAAGCTTGCCGAAATACTGCAAGAACTGGCGCGCAAAGCTGCGCGCGGGCGCATTGCCATTGACGCCCCAAGCGGCCTTTGCATGGATAGCGGGCGGGCACTGGGCTATGTGCTGTCCGCTGATCTGACAGTGACATTCCACCGCGCCAAGATCGGGCATTATCTGACTGACGGGCCGGATGCCTGTGGCGCGCTGAAAGTTGCGGATATTGGCCTGCACAGCAATTTCGCGCCCTTTGCGCACACAGCACTGCTGGACCGGACCGCCGCACAGGGGGCACAAAAAACCGTCAACGGGCATAAATATACACATGGGCACGCGCTTGTGCTGTCGGGCGGGCCGGGCAAGGGCGGCGCGGGCCGCCTTGCTGCGCGCGCGGCATTGCGCATCGGCGCAGGGGTTGTGACATTGGGCTGCCCGCCTGCGGCACTGCAAGAAAACGCCTGTCGGCTGGACGCCGTAATGCTGCACCCGCTGCGCGATGGCGATGATCTGGCGCGCGCGCTTTCGGATACCCGCCTGAACGCGCTTTGCCTTGGTCCGGGCGGCGGGCTGGGCACGCGCGAAGGCGGCCTGCTGCGCGCCGCATTGCACGCAGACAGGCCCACTGTGCTTGATGCCGATGCGCTGACACTATTGGCGCAAGGTGCGGCGGGGTTTGACGCGCTTGGCCCTGATGTGGTTCTGACCCCGCACGCAGGCGAATTCGCGCGCCTGTTCCCCGATCTTGCAGCCAGGTTGCAAGATGCGCCAACACGCGGACCGGCATATTCCAAACGCGATGCGACCCGCGATGCCGCCGCGCGCGCAGGATGCGTGGTGCTGCTGAAAGGGCGCGACACCACGATTGCCGCCCCTGACGGGCGCTGCGCCATCAACTCTGCCTGTTACGACCACGCAGCGCCATGGCTGGCCACAGCAGGGGCGGGCGATGTGCTGGCGGGCATGATTGCGGGTTTGCTGGCCCGCGGCCTGCCTGCCTTTGACGCGGCGTGTGCCGCCGCATGGCTGCATGCCGAAACAGCGCGCCAGTTCGGCCCCGGCCTGATTGCAGAAGACCTGCCGGACACCCTGCCCCGAACGCTGCGCACATTGGAATAAGGCAGGGGAATAAGGCGGGCGCGGGATCGCACACCCGACGCATGCCGCGCGATATACATCGCGCGTTACGCTATAAAAAACTTCCGGTGAATAATGGTAGCCGCTGCGGGACTCGAACCCGCACGCCCATTCGGGCCTCAGATTTTAAGTCTGGTCTGTCTACCAGTTCCAGCAAGCGGCCGTGGTTTTCCACTAGCGCCCTGCGCGGCGCGGCGCAAGCTGTTTCCTTGAACGAAAACAGCCGCCCCGCCCCTAGCGGCCCAGCAAAATGGCCGACACGGGAACCAGACTGATCTGGTCAACGCGCCCTTCGGATTGCCACAAATCCAGCGCATCAAGCGTGGCCTCATTGCTGGCCTCGCCGAATACGATCACATGCCCTACCTGACTTGCCTGAAACACGGCACGGTCCAGAAAACGCCGGATGGTGATGGCGCTTTCATCTTCAGTATCCAGAATGCGGAACACTTCGGCATGGGGCACGCCCATCGCATCTGCACTGCGCGCCGCCTGCCCCAATCCTCCTGCGAAGGTCACCAGCCCGTACCCATCGCGCACGATCACGTCCATAACATCGGCCAACAGCCGCGAGTTGCGCACAAACCCGTTCTGGGGCAGGTCAATCACCCCCGCCGCAAGGGGCAGATTGTCAAAATAGGCCCCGAAGGTGACATCTATATCAGACGCCGTGGCCCCGGCGGGAATGCCGTTTGCCAATATCAGCACTTCCTTGCCGGCCTGATGATACAGTTCTGCGGCCTCTGTGGCGCTGGGGTCCATGGGGTTCAGCGCGACGGTAAACACTGTATCACGCGCGGCAAGCGCGCGGCGCAGGGGCATGGGCAGGCCGGGATCATTCAGCACAATCGCCATCAGCGCCCCATCCGGCGCACCCACGGCAATGGCATTGCGTTCCAGCGCGCTTGGCGCGATTGCATCATCGGCCAGATCCGTGGCATCCGCGCCTGAAACCACACCTGCCGCTGCGAGCGAGGGCACGGCATCGCGTGGCGAAAGCGGCAATCCCGGCATGCCGGATATACGGGTTCCGGGCATTGCCACGCCACCATCGGCAGGCGCATCACTGTCTGCGGTGCCATCTTCGGGCGGGGCGTCCTGTGCCGTCTGGCTGTCGCTGTCATCACCGGGCGTTGGGGCCTGCGGCAGGTCGTCATCAAGCCCGGACGCATCTTCCGAATCCGCGCGTTCGGGCGCAGGCAGTGGTGGCGCATCGACCTGCGGCACGCCGTCTGGCGCGCGCGGTGCAGCGCCTGTGCCTTGCGCGGGGGCCAACATCGCAAGGGGACTATCCTGTTGCGGCGTAGATGGCGCAGCATCTTCGGGCATATCCGCAGGCACCTGTGCCCCTTCGGCCATGTCAGACACAGGCGCTGCGGGGGCGGGCATATCGGGGGCGGACATATCAGCGTCGGACGGCGCCAGCGGCAGGCCCATCACCGGCAACTCGCCCGCGCGCGATGCCCCGCCGGACGTTTCAGGCATGGGCGACAAATGATCATCCGCCGGATCGCGCGGCAATTGCGCCATATCCGATGTCACGACTGGGCGCGGCACATCGGGGGGCTGGGCCACATCGGGCATTGTGTCCGCGTCGCGGGCCGCATCTGTGCCGTTTTCCGGTTGGTCCGCGTCATCTGACAACACCAGATCTGGCGGCGGTCCTTCAGGCGCTGCGGGGTCATCGGCGGGCGCGGCAACCTGTGGCGGGGTGTCGCCTTCTGGGCCGGCAATTTCCGGGGCGGCAATCGTCGCGGGCTGCTCGGGCACCGACGGCGGGAACACCACTGCAAGCCCCACCACACCAACTGCGGCAATGGCCAGACCAAGCCCGAAACCTGCAACACCCATGCTGTTCACGCGAATTCTCCACTCTGGACGGCCGACATACTGATGAACAAACGCAAGCACGCTGTCATGCGGCCACCAGCAGTATGACTGCCGCGCCGCACTTGCCATCCATTCCACAAAAGCGCCCTGTGATCAAACAGATTGCGGCCTGTAGGCTTGACCTTGCGGCCTGCGCGCGGGCATGTAGGGCAAGTGTCCCGAATTCAGGGCATCCACCCCAACCGTCAAGGCCCTGCCAATGCTGCTATTGATCGATAATTACGACAGCTTCACCTATAACCTTGTGCATTATTTCGGCGAACTTGGCGCAGATGTCGTGGTGCACCGCAATGATGCGCTGGATGTGCAGCAGGCCATGGCGCTGAACCCTTCGGCCATTGTGCTGTCGCCCGGCCCCTGCGACCCTGATCAGGCCGGAATATGCCTGCCGCTGACGCTGGCGGCCGCCGATGCACGGGTGCCGCTGTTGGGGGTGTGTCTGGGCCACCAGACCATCGGGCAGGCATTCGGCGGCACTGTGGTGCGCGCGCCCCAGATCGTGCATGGCAAACTGGGCGCGATGCATCATGCAGGCAAGGGTGTGTTTGCGGGCCTGCCAACACCCCTGAATGCGACACGCTATCATTCGCTGGTTGTGGACCGCGCGACCCTGCCCGACTGTCTGGAAGTCACATCATGGCTGGAAGACGGGCTGGTCATGGGCCTGCGTCACCGCGAATTGCCCATTGAGGGGGTGCAGTTTCACCCCGAAAGCATCAGGTCCGAGCATGGCCACGCCATGCTGCGCAACTTTCTGGACATGGCAAAGGTTTCCGCGTGATGGAAGACCTTAAACCCCTGATCGCCATCGCAGCCGCCCGCCCCCTGACACGCTCAGAGGCCGAGACTGCCTTCAACCTGCTGTTTGAGGGGCAAGCCACGCCCGCGCAAACCGGCGGGTTCCTGATGGCCATGCGCACGCGCGGCGAAACCGTTGACGAATACGCCGCCGCCGCCAGCGTGATGCGGGCAAAATGCGTGAAGGTCAGCGCCCCTGATGGCGCGATGGACATTGTCGGCACCGGCGGTGACGGCAAGGGCACACTGAACATTTCTACCGCAACGGCCTTTGTGGTGGCAGGTGCGGGCGTGCCGGTTGCAAAACACGGCAATCGCAATCTGTCGTCAAAATCCGGGGCCGCCGATGCGCTGGGGGCACTGGGGATTGAGGTGATGGTTGGCGCGCCGGTGGTGGAACGCGCCCTGCGCGAGGTGGGCATCGGCTTCATGATGGCCCCTATGCACCACCCTGCCATGCGCCATGTCGGCCCCGTGCGCGCGGAACTTGGCACGCGCACGATCTTCAACATACTTGGGCCGCTGACAAACCCTGCTGGCGTCAAACGCCAGCTGACCGGCGCGTTTTCCCCCGATCTGCTGCGCCCCATGGCCGAAACCCTGCGCGCGCTTGGGTCGGACAAGGCGTGGCTGGTCCATGGCGGGGACGGCACTGACGAATTGTCGATCGCGGCCGAAAGTCAGGTGGTCGCGCTGGAGGGTGGGGGCTTGCGCGACTTCACCCTGCACCCCGAAGACGCGGGCCTGCCCCTGCACGCGTTTGAGGAGCTTCTGGGCGGCAGCCCGCAGGAAAACGCCGTGGAATTGCTGGCCATGCTGCAAGGTGCAGGGCGCGCGGCATTCCGTGATGCGGTGTTGCTGAATTCCGCAGCCGCGCTGGTTGTCGCCGACAAAGCTGCATCTTTGCCCGAAGGCGTGGAACGCGCGCGCGACAGTATCGCATCAGGCGCGGCCATGCGGGCCGTGAACGCGCTGGCCAAGATCAGCCCTGTGAAAGATTAAGACAAAGGACTGCCAATGGCCACCATTCTGGACAAGATCAAAGCCTATAAGCTGGAAGATGTCGCCACCCGCAAGGCCGCGCGCCCGCGCGCGCAGGTTGAAGATGCCGCGCGCAACGCCAGCCCGCCGCGCGGTTTTGCCAAGGCGCTGGCCACGGCACAACAGGGCGGCTACGGGCTGATCGCCGAGATCAAGAAGGCCAGCCCGTCCAAGGGCCTGATCCGCGCGGATTTCAACCCGCCCGAACTGGCGCGCGCCTATGCCGATGGCGGGGCCACCTGTTTAAGCGTGCTGACCGACACCCCCAGCTTTCAGGGTGCCGACGACTTTCTGGTCGCCGCGCGCAGCGCTGTCGGCCTGCCCGCGCTGCGCAAGGATTTCCTGTATGACACATGGCAGGTCGCGGAATCGCGCGCACTGAACGCCGATTGTATCCTGATCATCATGGCATCGGTCAGTGATACGCAGGCGCAGGAATTGGAAGATGCGGCATTCGGCTGGGGCATGGATGTTCTGGTCGAAACCCATGACGAGGCTGAGCTGGAGCGCGCGCTGGCGCTGAAATCGCCCCTGCTGGGCATCAACAACCGCAACCTCAATACATTCGAGGTGACACTGGACACCACGCGCCGCCTGTCAAAACTGGTGCCGGAAGGCAAGTTGCTGGTGGCCGAAAGCGGCATTTATACCCCCGCAGATCTGGCCGATCTGGCCACGCATGGCGCGCGCAGCTTCCTGATTGGCGAAAGCCTGATGCGGCAGCCCGATGTCGCAGCCGCCACCCGCGCGCTTCTGACACCGCCCCTGTCCGAAAAGGTGTAATGTGGAAAAACTGACACATTTTGACGCTGATGGTCACGCACACATGGTCGATGTGTCGCAAAAGTCCCACACCGCGCGGGTGGCCGTTGCCGAAAGTGCAGTGCAGATGCTGCCTGAAACACTGGCGCTGATCACCGAAGGCCGCGCCAAGAAGGGCGATGTGCTGGGCGTTGCGCGGCTGGCGGGCATTATGGGGGCCAAACGCTGCGCAGATCTGATCCCGCTATGTCATCCGCTGCCGATTACCAAGGTCAGTGTGGACCTGACCCCGGATGACAGCCTGCCCGGTGTGCGCATCCGCGCCGAAGTGCGCACCACAGGCCAGACCGGCGTTGAAATGGAAGCCCTGACCGCAGCATCTGTCGCGGCGCTGACAGTCTATGACATGCTCAAGGCCGCCGAAAAATCCATGACCATCACCGCCACGCGCGTCGTGCTGAAAGATGGCGGAAAATCCGGCCGGTATGAGGCCGGTTCATGATCACACCGGAAGATGCGCTTGCCCGTGTATTCGCCCTGATCCGGCCACTTGAGTCCGAACAGGTGCCGCTGGAAGATGCCGCCGGTCGGGTGCTGCGCGAAGCGGTCTGCGCGCAACGCGACCAGCCGCCCTTCGCGGCCTCGGCAATGGATGGCTACGGCGTGGGCGCTGACGCAACCGCGGGCGCAAACTTGCGCCTTATAGGCGAAGCCGCCGCCGGACATGCGTTCAACGGCACGGTAGGCCTTGGCGACGCAGTGCGCATTTTCACCGGCGCGCCCGTGCCCGCAGGTGTGGGGCGCGTGGTCCTGCAAGAAGACACCACCTGCCATGATGGCCGGATCACCCTGCCGGACACGCTGGACCGCTCCACCCATATCCGGCCCCGCGCCGCCGATTTCACGGCAGGCGACACCATCAGCGCACCGCGCAGGCTGGCCCCTGTGGCGCTGGCGCTTCTGGCGTCGATGAACTGCCCGAATGTGACGGTCAGCCGCCGCCCCGATGTGGCCATCATTGCCACCGGCGATGAACTTGTCATGCCGGGGGCCACGCCCGCCGCCGACCAGATCATTGCGTCCAACGCATTCGCAATCAAGGCACTGGCCGAAGCCGAAGGGGCGCGCGCCCGCATTCTGCCCATCGCATCCGATACCGAACGCTCCTTGCGGGCGGTGTTTGAACTGGCATCGGGCGCGGATATGATTGTCACCATCGGCGGCGCGTCCGTGGGCGATCATGATCTGGTTGGCCCTGTGGCAGATATGCTGGGTGCCAAGCGCAGTTTCTACAAAATCGCCCTGCGCCCCGGAAAACCCCTGATGGCCGGAACGCTGCAAGGCGCGCTGCTGCTGGGTTTACCCGGAAACCCCGTGTCATCAATCGTTTGCGCCCATTTGTTCATGCGCCCTGCGCTGCGCGCCATGCAGGGGCTTGGGCAATGGCCTATGCCCACCGCAACCGCCGCCCTTGGCGCTGATCTGCCCGCGAACGGGCCGCGCACACATTACATGCGCGCCACACTGGGGCCAGGGCCGACGATTACCCCTGTGGGCAATCAGGACAGTTCCCTGCTGTCGGTGCTGGCGGGCGCCGATGCGCTGCTGGTGCATCCCGCGGGCGACGGGCCACGCCAGGCGGGCGAACAAATGCGGTATATCGCGCTGTAAGGCGGCTTGACACAATCTGTGAACGCGCATAGAACATAAGGTGAATATTTGTAATCCATGACCTGTCGGGGGGACAAAATGCTGACGCGAAAACAGATTGACCTATTGAAACTGATCCATACGCGCATGGAAAAGGACGGGGTCGCGCCATCCTTTGACGAAATGAAGGACGCGCTGGACCTGCGGTCCAAATCTGGCATCCACAGGTTGATTACAGCATTGGAAGAACGCGGTTTCATTCGCCGCCTGCCCCACCGCGCCCGCGCAATCGAAGTGTTGAAACTGCCCGACGCCTTGTCGCGCGAAGGGTTCGTGCCGCAGGTTCTTGACGGGGGCGTGACGGACAAACCCGCCCCGCCCGCCAGATCCATGGCTGTGGAAGCAAGTGCAATGACCCTGCCCATCATGGGCAAGATCGCCGCAGGCACCCCCATTGAAGCGATCAGCGAAGTGGTGCGCAATGTGGCCGTGCCGGGGTCCATGCTGGACACGCGCAAACAGCATTACGCGCTTGAAGTGCAGGGCGATTCAATGATCGATCTGGGCATCAATGACGGGGATATCGTTGTCATCCGCGAACAGGACACAGCAAATAACGGCGATATTGTCGTGGCCCTTGTCGAAGGTCATGAAGCGACGCTGAAACGCTTTCGCCGCCATAATGGCATGATCGCACTGGAAGCGGCCAATCCGGCCTATGAAACCCGCCTGTTGCGCGATGATCAGGTTCAGGTTCAGGGCAGGCTGGTCGGGCTGATCCGCAGCTACTGACCGGCACCCGCACCGCAAGCCGGTTTAACGCATACCTGCCCAAATAAGGGGCGGATTTACACCATCATGTCCTTGGTCGCCGTCAGGCGAATATCGGGGTAATCGCGCCCAACGCGGTCAATATCCCATTGCAGGCGGGTCATAAAGACCGGATCGCCGTCACTGTCTGTCGCCATATGCTGTTTGTTGGCAGCGGCAAAATCCTCGACCGCTTGCTTTTCGCCCGCCACCCAACGCGCCGATGTGAACTGCGTGGGTTCAAACCGGACGGGCAGCCCGTATTCCAGTTCAATCCGGCTGGCCAGCACTTCAAACTGCAACTGGCCGACCACCCCGACAATGAAACCCGACCCGAAGACCGGCTTGAACACCTTTGCCGCGCCTTCTTCGGCAAATTGCATCAGCGCCTTGTCCAGATGTTTGGCCTTCATCGGATCACCTGCGCGGCACGCTTGCAGCAGTTCCGGCGCAAAGGACGGGATACCGCTGAAGCGCAGCGCCTCGCCCTCGGTCAGGGCGTCCCCGATGCGCAACTGCCCGTGATTGGGAATGCCGATAATGTCGCCCGCCCACGCCTCTTCCGCCAGTTCACGGTCGGCGGCCAGAAACAACACAGGGCTTGCAACTGTCATCTGTTTTTTGGACCGCACATGCAGCAGCTTCATACCCCGTTCAAAATGCCCTGACGCCAGCCGGACAAAGGCCACACGGTCGCGGTGCTTGGGGTCCATATTCGCCTGCACCTTGAACACGAACCCCGTGACCTTGCCTTCTTCCGGCGCGATCTGGCGCGATTGCGCGGTCTGGGGCTGGGGTTCAGGCGCATAATCGGCAATGCCGCGCATCAGTTCCTTCACCCCGAAGGAATTGATCGCAGACCCGAACCAGATCGGGGACAAATGCCCCTCCATCACGGATTTGGCGTCAAGGGGCGGCAGCAATTCGCGTGCCATTTCCACTTCTTCGCGCAACTGCGCCAGCAATCCGGCCGGCACATGATCGGCCATTCGGGGATCATTCAACCCTTCAAGAACAATGCTTTCGGCGACCTTGTTGCGGTCGGCGCGGTCCATCAGTTCCAGCCGGTTGCGCAGCAAATCATAGCAGCCCAGAAAATCCGCGCCCTGCCCTATGGGCCAGCTGGCGGGGGTCACATCAATCGCAAGGTTTTGTTGAATTTCGTCAATAATATCGAAAGTATCGCGGCTTTCACGGTCCATTTTGTTGCAAAATGTCAAGATTGGCAGGTCGCGCAGGCGGCATACCTCGAACAGTTTGCGGGTCTGGGACTCGACCCCTTTGGCCCCGTCAATCACCATGACCGCCGCATCCACAGCCGTCAGGGTGCGATACGTATCTTCCGAGAAGTCAGAGTGACCGGGCGTGTCCACCAGGTTGAAGCGGTAGGTGTCATAGTCAAATGACATGGCCGACGCAGAGACCGAAATGCCGCGATCTTTTTCCATCTGCATGAAATCCGACCGCGTGCGCCGCGCCTCGCCCTTGGCGCGCACCTGCCCCGCCATCTGGATCGCGCCGCCGAATAGCAGGAATTTTTCGGTCAGCGTTGTCTTGCCCGCATCTGGATGCGAGATGATGGCAAATGTTCTGCGCCGCGCAATTTCGGGCGGCAATGCGGGGCGGTTCGGGGCATGATCCAACATGGCGCGCGTATATGCGCTGGCGCGCGCCCATGCAAGGTGCTGTTACTGCGCACAGCGCTTGCAAAACGGCGTTGCAGGCAGCAGATCCAGCCGCACGGCACTTATCGCTGTGCCACATGTCGTGCAAAACCCGTATTCCCCCAGTTCCAGCCGCGTGAATGCCGCATCAATCATGCGCAATTCGGCCTGTGCGGACTGGCCCAGCGCGCTCAGGGTTTCGTCTTCTTCATGCTCTGTGGCGTTTTCTTCCCAGTCGGGGCTGCCGGGGTTGGACAATTCCTGATCGACAAAATTCATGCGCGCCAGCAGTTCAAGCCGCCGTTCCGTCAGTTGCGCGTTGCGGTCTTCAAGCGAATTTGTGTCGGTCATGGGGTGTCGTTCCTTCTGGTTACGCCCCATGATGATGGAAATGACAGCCCGCGTCCTTGATCCTTGTCAAATGCCCCTTTTCGCGGCGCGCGCAGGGCGTTAGAAGGGCGGCATGTTGAAAACACGCATCATACCCTGCCTTGATGTCGCTGATGGCCGCGTGGTCAAAGGCGTCAATTTCGTGGATCTTGTCGATGCCGGTGATCCGGTCGAAGCCGCACGCGCCTATGATGCGGCGGGTGCGGATGAATTGTGCTTTCTGGACATTCACGCAACCCATGAAAACCGCGGCACCATGTTCGATCTGGTCACCCGCACCGCCGAGCAGTGTTTTATGCCGCTGACCGTGGGCGGCGGGGTGCGCAGTGTTGATGACGTGCGCGCGCTGTTGCTGGCGGGTGCCGACAAGGTCAGTTTCAATTCCGCCGCCGTCGCCGACCCTGATGTGGTGGCACGCGCTGCGGACCGTTTCGGCAGCCAGTGCATCGTTGTGGCCATCGATGCCAAGACCGTCGCCCCCGGCGAATGGCAAATATTCACCCATGGCGGGCGCAAACCCACAGGGATTGATGCGGTGGAATTTGCCCGCACTATGGCAGCAAAAGGCGCGGGCGAAATCCTGTTGACCAGCATGGACCGTGACGGCACGCGCGCGGGGTTTAACCTGCCCCTGACGCGCGCCATTGTAGATGCGGTGCCTGTGCCTGTCATCGCATCGGGCGGGGTTGGCACGCTGGACCATCTGGTCGAAGGGGTGACGCAGGGCGGCGCCTCGGCGGTGCTGGCGGCATCCATTTTCCACTTTGGCGAATACACGATTGGGCAGGCAAAGGCGCATATGGCCGCAGCGGGCCTGCCAGTGAGGCTGGCATGAGCGAGATTGGCATGAGCGCGCTGGAACGGCTGGCCGCCACAATCGCAGACCGCGCGGGCGCAGACCCCGACAGCAGCTGGACGGCCAAGCTGTTGGCCAAAGGCCCCGAAAAATGCGCCGAAAAATTCGGCGAGGAAGCGATCGAGGCCGTGATCGAAGCGGTCAAGGGGGATGCGGACCGCCTGACATCGGAAGCGGCGGATGTGCTGTATCACCTGCTGGTCATGTGTGCCGCGCGCGGGGTAACCCTTGCGCAGATCAACGCAGAACTGACGCGCCGCGAAGGCACCTCCGGTCTGGCCGAGAAAGCCGCGCGCGATGTCTGACCCCTGCGGTGTGGCCTCTTGTCGGGGCACAGGCAACAGTATATCCTGAACAGGTTAACATTTTAGGCAGACTCAGATGGGTGACTGGCTTCTTTCGCTTGTTGGCACGCCGGAAGGCGCGCGGCTGGCCACGATCCTTGCGCTGACATCCGCACTTGCGCATGCCATTTTCGGCGCATTGCAAAAAGGCGCGCATGACCCGTGGATGACACGCGGGTCCATCGATCTGTGGCTGGCAGTGCTGTCGGCCCCTGTGGCACTGTTTTTCGTCAACTGGCCCAGTGCGGCCATGTGGCCGGTGTTGCTGGGCGTTATTGTCATTCATTTCATCTATAAGCTGGCCATGGCGCTGGCCTATGAAAAGGCCGCCTATACGGTGGTTTATCCGGTTGTTCGGGGCACCGGTCCGGTCATTACCGTCATTGCGGCCATGGCGATCTTCGGCGAAAGCTACACACTTATGCAATGGCTGGGTGTGGCCTGCCTGTCGGGGGGCATTCTGCTTTTGGCGCTGCGCAACCTGTCCGAAGAACAGATTGACATGCGCGCGCTGAAAATCGGGCTGGGCTGGGCGCTGGCGGGCGGCGTGATGGTGGCGGTCTATACCACCTATGATGCATGGGCCATCCGGTTGTCGGGCGATCCGTTCAGCTTTCTGGCGTGGTTTTTCTTTCTGACAGCGCTGGATTTTCCGTTTCTTGCATGGGCGCGATACCGGCGCATGACACACCCGCCGCGCCCTGCGCCTTTGTTGTTGCGCGGGCTGGCGGGCGCATTGATTGCCTATATCAGCTTCGGCGGCGTGATGATTGCGACGTTGGTGGGCAAGGTGGGCGAAGCGGCAATTCTGCGCGAAACCTCGACCGTGTTTGCAGCGCTGATCGGCTGGTTCATCCTGCGCGAACGGGTCGGGCCGCGCAAACTGGCGCTGATGGTGATGATTGCGATTGGCGCGGTGATCGTGGAATTCGGGCGCTGAAGTGTTCCTGTTTGGGGGGACTGGCCTGAAGGGGACGTTCGTGCCTGGACAAAGCCCGCACCATCGGTGGGCCGGGGGCTGCCGATCCGGCGTTGGTGAAGTTCACTTTATGCGGGCTGCATACTCCTGCGTTCAAAGGCTTGGCATGACATCAACCAAATCGGCAGGCCGCGGGACGGCCCACCGATGGCGTGGGCCACCTGCGGCCTTGGTTCTGCGCCTTAGGAAATTCCAACGTCCCCTTCATGCCAGAATCAACCGCCCCTGCCTGCCGGTCTGACACGCCCGCAAGCCTAATCCAGCCGCGATGAAATCACGCCTGTATTGATCCCGCCCATGCGCAATTCGCCAAACAGGCGCTGGTATTCCATTTTCGGGCACAGGTTTTCCACGACATCAACGCCGCGCGCGCGGGCCGTCTCGGCGGCTTGCGCATTTTGCACACCGATCTGCATCCAGACCGTGCGCAGTTGTGGCAAACTCGCCAGCGCCTCATTCACAAGCGGGGGCACATGTTCGGACCTGCGGAAAATATCCACCATATCCACCTGCGGCGGGCACTCCGCAAGACTGCCACGAACGGTTTCGCCAAACAGCGACTGGCCCGCCAGTCCGGGATTGACCGGAATGATGCGATAGCCCTTCAGCTTCAGATAGCGCGCAACGAAATAGCTGGGCCGCACCGGATTGGCCGACACGCCCACCACGGCAATAACCCGCGCGCGTTGCAAAATGCGTTTCAACTGGGCATGATCTGGCGGTGTCATGGTGCAAGATTGTGCTGCATACCGCCCATATGCAAGCAGAAAAAGGCCCGACCAGCAGGCCGGGCCAAGTGCGGAACGAGGGACAGTAACAGATATACAGACGCGGAGTTCCGGTCCAACGTCATATGATATAAATATGGGGCCGTCGCGGAATTTCCAGTGCCGATCTCAAACTTGTGACGCGGCCTTGACCGCGCCCGGCCTAAACCGCGTGCCAGCGCCCCTGCACCCGCAGATTGGCGCGCAACGCCACCAGCGCGCCCAGCCCAACAACGCCCAACAGAATGCAGACCCACAGCGTGATCTGTGGCCCCAGATGCGCCAGCGATACGGCAAACAGGAACGGGGCCGCCGCCGACATAACGCTGCGCAACCCCGCCAGCCGCCCCAGCCTTGCCCCGATTCCCGCAGGCCCGAACAGCACCAGCGGCACCGATCCGCGCACAATGCTGGTCAGCCCCTGCCCCGCCCCGAACAGCAGCGCAAACACAATCGCCAGCCCCACACCCTGCCCCTGCCCCGCCAGCAACAACGCGCAAAATGACAGCGGCACGGCAGCGCCGGAAATGATCGCAACACTTAGCGGGTGGAAATTGCGCCAGAAACCGGCCTCGACCAGCCGGATCATCACCTGTGCAGGCCCCATCAGCATAGCCACCAGAAACGCCGTCTGCCCCAGCCCCCGTTCCAGCAACACCGGCACCATATGCACGCCGATGGCCGCAATCACCATGCCCGTGACCGCAAACCCCAGCGCCAGCAGCACAAAGGCGGCGCGCAGGTGATCAGGCGCAATCGTGGGAAATTCAGGGCGCGGGGCACGCACGGGCGTATCCTGCCCCGCGCGCGGCACCGGCACCTTGCGCGCAATCCACAGATGCAACGGCAGCGCAATCCCCAGATGTAGCATTGCAAACGCCATATATGTGCCGCGCCAGCCAAAGGTTTCCACCGCAAACCCGGTCAGCGGCCAGAACACAGTCGATGCAAATCCCCCGATCAGGGTCAGCCGAGTGATGGCGCTGCGGGTGTCATCGGGCTCCTTCAGCGCCAATGTCACAAAAGCCGCATCATAAAGGACGGTAAAACTGATTGACTGCAACAAGATGACCAGCACCGCGAAACTGGCGAAATTCGGCGCAAATGCCATTGATGCTGTCAGGATCGCGGCCAGAAAACTGCCAATCGCCATGACCTGCGGCGCGCCGATCTGGTCCAGCAACCGCCCCAATCGCGGTGAGGCCAGCCCGCCCACCAGCAACCCCACAGAAAACACCCCGAACAGCATAGGCCCCGACACGCCGAATTCCGCCGCAATGGCAGGCACAAGGATAGGATAGGCATAAAATACCGCCCCGTAGCCGATGGTCTGCGTGCCACCCAATGCCAGCACAAACGGCCCCCAACCGGCCATCGGGTTCTGTATCGCCATGTTGAAAAAACCGCCTTTCATGCAGCGCCTATGCGCCACGATGCCAATCTGCTGCGGCATGTGCAACTGCACATCACAGCCCACCTGCGTGATACACCGGAATTCTTGCAGGTTTCATGACAGGCCGAACAGACGACAGCCCCGTTACCGCGAAATCAATTGGCCAATTTGCGGCGTTCTGCGTTGACCGGCACCAGTGCTGCGCCTATCTTGTCCCCTCCCCGCTGCACATCATCAAAGGATGCCCCGCCATGAGCCGCTTTGCCGCCCCGATTGCCGAACAGATCTGGGACATGAAATACCGGCTGAAACAGGCAGATGGCACCCCCATTGACCAAAGCGCGGAAGATACATGGCGCCGCATTGCCCGCGCACTGGCCGCTGTGGAGCACGACCCCGCGCTATGGGAAGAGCGGTTTTTCAGCGCGCTGGAAGATTTCAAATTCCTGCCCGCCGGGCGCATCACCGCAGGGGCAGGCACCGCGCGCAGTGTCACGCTGTTCAACTGCTTTGTGATGGGCACCATCCCCGACAGTATGGGCGGCATATTCGACATGCTGCGCGAAGCGGCACTGACCATGCAGCAAGGTGGCGGGATCGGCTATGATTTCAGCACCATCCGCCCCAAGGGCGCGCCGGTCACAGGCGTGGCCGCCGATGCGTCCGGCCCGCTGTCCTTCATGGATGTGTGGGACGCGATGTGCCGCACCATCATGTCGGCGGGATCACGCCGCGGCGCGATGATGGCGACCATGCGCTGCGATCACCCTGATATCGAGGATTTCATCACCGCCAAGCAAGATTCCGCACGGTTGCGCATGTTCAACCTGTCGGTTCTGGTGACCGATGCGTTCATGGATGCCGTCAAGGCCGATGCGGCATGGGATTTGCAGTTTGACGGGCGCATTTATCACACTGTGCAGGCGCGCGATCTGTGGAACCGGATCATGCACGCGACCTATGACTATGCCGAACCCGGTGTCATCTTCATCGACCGCATCAACGCGGCCAACAACCTGTCCTATTGCGAAACCATTGCGGCCACCAACCCTTGTGGCGAACAACCCCTGCCGCCCTATGGCGCCTGTCTGCTGGGGTCGGTCAATCTGGCGCGGCTGGTCGTGGACCCGTTCACCCCGCAGGCCCGTCTGGATGACGCGCAACTTGATGATCTGGTGCGTATGGCCGTGCGGATGATGGATAATGTCGTCGATGCCAGCCGCTTTCCGCTGGAGGCGCAGGCGCAGGAAGCACGCGCCAAGCGCCGCATCGGACTGGGTGTCACAGGGCTAGCAGATGCGCTGATCCTGACGGGGTTGCGCTACGGGTCCGATGCTGCGGTGGCGCAAACTGATGCATGGATGCACGCCATCGCGCGGGCGGCCTATCTGGCCAGTGTCGATCTGGCGGCTGAAAAGGGGGCATTCCCGCTGTTTGATGCAGATGCCTATCTGGCGTCCGGCAATATGCAGATGATGGATGATGATGTGCGCGACGCGGTGCGCACCCATGGCATTCGCAATGCGCTGCTGACGTCCATTGCACCCACAGGGACAATCAGCCTTTATGCCGGCAATGTCAGTTCGGGGATAGAACCTGTGTTTTCGCGCAGCTATACCCGCAAGGTGCTGCAAAAGGACGGGTCCAAAACCGATGAAAAGGTCGAAGATTACGCCGTGCAGATGTGGCGACAGATGCATGGCGACGCGCCGCTGCCAGACTATTTTGTCGATGCACAGGTGCTGGCCCCCATGGACCATGTGCGCATGCAGGCGGCGGCACAGAAATGGGTGGACAGTTCGATTTCAAAAACCATCAACTGCCCCAAAGACATCAGCTTTGACGCGTTCAAGGATGTCTATATGGCCGCGTGGGATATGGGCTGCAAGGGCTGCACAACCTACCGCCCCAATGACGTGACAGGCTCTGTGCTGTCGGTCGCCGAAGACACCGACACCACACCAGAGGTTGATCAGGGCGCCGATGTTGTCTATCTGTCCGCGCCCTTCGACCGCCCCGACGCCTTGGAAGGGCACACCTACAAGCTGAAATGGCCCGGCTCGGAACATGCCATCTATGTCACCATCAATGACACTGTGATCAATGGCCACCGCCGACCGTTTGAAATTTTCATCAATTCCAAGAACATGGAACATTTTGCATGGACCGTGGCACTGACGCGAATGATTTCGGCGGTGTTCCGGCGCGGCGGCGATGTGTCTTTCGTGGTCGAGGAGTTGAAAGCCGTGTTCGACCCGCGCGGCGGCGCATGGGTGCAGGGCAAATATATCCCGTCGATTCTGGCCGCCATCGGCGGGGTTATCGAACAACATCTGATCAGGATCGGGTTTATCGCGGGCGAAGGCCTTGGCCTGAAATACGATCCCGAAATGGCAGCCCATTCCGCAGGGGCACCACCATCAAGCCGCGTGTGCCCGTCTTGTGGCTCGTTCGAGATGATCATGATCGAAGGCTGCATGACATGCCGCGCCTGCGGGCACAGCAAATGCGGCTAACACCCTTTGTGGTTGCCGTTTTGTGATTTAATGACAGGTAAGCCTTTGAAACCAAAGAAAATGCAGAACGCCGCCTCGAAGGGCGGCGTTTGGTGTTCTGATGGCGATGTATCGGGGTTCCGGCGGATCAATGACCGCTGCAATGCCAGTGATCAGACATCGTTGGTCCCGAAGAACTTATCCCCTTCACCAACCCCGAAACTCTTCAGGGCTGCGAAACCCGGCTCCGCATCGCTAGGGCGCGGGAGAATATTCGGGCTTCTGACCCAGACGCGCAAGCTGTCTGGAGGGGGCGCAGCCAGGCTTCGGCGCGATCGCCTTGTAGGCTGCCGTGTCGCTGGCGTCGTCGGCGCGGTTCTCTCAAAACAGCCGAACACCAAGTTCACGCAGTTCGACGGGATAGGCGGGCGGAGCGATTCCTTGTCATAGGGCTCATGCGATGCGTATTTTACTCTCCGGTAAACCCGGGGCGATTCATGTTCTGAGGGCGTCGATCAAGAAGTATCACGCGACCAATGCCCCACGCGAAAACCGCAAACACAAACAGACCCAACCCAAGAAAAACTGACCACATCCCGTACTGCATCCAGAACCCGTGCGGGCGCACCTGATCAGGACGATCCGGGTTGAAAAGCACTGTCACAGTGGAATGCAGAGTGAACCCGTAGTCTGACGCTGCGGCATGCGCAGGCACCTCATGTATTTCCCCCTGCGCAGTCTCAAAACGGAACAAGGGACGATACAAATCACCATCGTCACGCGCGATCCGGCCGGAATCGATGACTGTCGCCTCTACCTTTTCCGCCGATGCCGAGAACCGCATCTCATCCAGAACAAACCATCCCCCCAAACCAGCGAACCCAAGCGGTATCAGAAGTACGACGGCAAGCATGATCACGTTGCCAGCCCCTCTGACATCAAGTGTGGTTGTATCTCTATTTCGTATTTTCATTTCATCACTTCGAATTTGCGGTGTCCGGCAGCGCAGGTTTACAGCGAAACTGCCCATGACACTGTTTGCCACCAAATCCATGACGGCTCTTGTTCGTTTTTGTCTAGAGCCAGGCGCTAAGATAGGACACGCGCAGGTGCAAAAGCAAGCTGGGACGCGATGAACACGAGTAACGCATTCCCGTAAGCTTTCTGCAATTGCCGGAACTTAACGCAGAACGCGCGCAGTTCCTTGTTGAACCAAAATCACGAAATGCAGCATTCCCGTGCTTAGCGTAAACATTATAGAGCGCTTGATCTTCGGCAACTTCCTTGCGAGAAGAAATGAAAATGAACGGATTCCAGATGCTTTCCAACTCAACGATCCTGATCACCGGCGGTACCGGGTCATTCGGGCATACCTTCGTGCCCCTGACACTCAAGCAGTACAATCCCAAGAAATTGATCATCTTTTCGCGTGATGAAATGAAGCAATGGGAAATGGCGAAGCTCTATGGCGATGACCCGCGCGTGCGCTTCTTCATCGGCGATGTGCGTGACCGTGACCGGCTTTATCGTGCCTTTGATGGTGTGGACTATGTCGTTCATGCCGCGGCAACCAAAATCGTCCCGACAGCTGAATACAACCCATTTGAGTGCATCAAAACCAACGTAAATGGGGCGATGAACGTCATTGATGCGGCCATCGACAAAGGGGTGAAGGGCGTCGTCGCGCTCTCAACCGATAAGGCGTCATCGCCAATTAACCTCTATGGTGCGTCGAAACTTGCATCGGACAAGCTGTTTGTCGCTGGGAACGCATACGCAGGCGAGCATGGCACGCGATTTTCGGTGGTGCGCTATGGCAATGTGATGGGATCCCGCGGCTCCGTGATTCCATTCTTCATGTCGATCGCGGATCAGGGCGAGTTGCCAATCACGGATGCACGCATGACGCGCTTCATGATCAGCCTGGAGCAGGGCGTCGAACTGGTCTGGCACGCGTTTGGAGACATGATCGGCGGCGAAATCTATGTGAAGAAAATTCCTTCGATGAAAGTAACCGACATTGCACGCGTTGTCGCCCCCGAGGCCAGCCACAAGTTTGTCGGGATACGTCCGGGCGAGAAACTGCATGAGCAGATGATCGGCACCGAGGATGCACCATACACCTATGAATACGACGCACATTTCAAGATCCTGCCCGCGATCAACAAATGGGCCGACGATCCGGCACGCATCAAGGACGGCTGCAAGGTTGAGGAGGGTTTCAGTTATACAAGTGCAAATAACTCTGATTGGATGGACGAGCATGCATTGATACAGTGGATATCAAACAATAACAAAAAAATCGGAATCTTCTGATGGGGTGCCTTAAAAGACATGAGTACACTCCAAAAAAATCAGAATCTCTTCTGGAGGTTTGAAAATGAATTTCATCTTTATCACGGGGCATCGAAAATCGGGAACTACTTTACTTCATAAGCTGTTCGATGGCCATCCTTCACTCAATGTCTACCCTACTGATATAAGCCTCTTGTACGCCTACTTTCCCTGCTTTGTTCCGTCTATTGACAATACCGAATCTCTAGATCGCATTAGGCTAGTATTAGGTAAAAGCTTATCCAAAATAGATGGAAATGTTGTTCCAGGAGCGAACAACGTTTTCAAATTAGACTCTTTTTTGAATTTTGTGATTAACCGCATGACGCCTGGCGCACTGACTTCGCGTTCTGAATTGCTATCAGTAATTGCTAGCGCATGGTGTGAATTCAATGATCTCGACACCTCTCTGCCATTTCTTTTAAAGGAGACCACCCAATCGATACATTGGCATGATATCAAGAGAGCTGATGAGAAAATGAAGATGATTCAAATCATCCGAGATCCTCGCGACAATTTTGCAGCAATCGCCGCAGGCGTGAAAGGTTATTATTCCAAAATGGGGGAAGGTCCCAAGGAAACCCTTGCTAGCTTTATAAACCGAGCACGGCTAGATCTTTTGACCGCAAGTCAGCTATCGCATGTAAATCCAGATGAATTTCGTGCAGTAAAATTTGAAGACCTCGCATTGGAACTTGAAAAACAAATGCGAGATTTGGTCGCATTCCTAGGAATAGATTGGTGCGCAAGCCTTCTGTCACCCACGTTTCTTGGCGAGGAGTTTTTGGGGAATAGCCACGAAGACAAGAAGATGGATGGAGTGTATTCTGGAAATGTTGGCCGATGGCGCGAGCGCATTGCAGACGAAGACGCAAAAGTAATTGAATTTTGGATGCGCGATGCTATGCACGAATGGGGTTATCGACTTGAATTTAACGAACAAGAAAAGCTGAATGCATATTCTAGATTTTACGATTGGTACAACTGCAAGTATTTTTATCATGACAGCTTTCAAGCTAATGTTAACTAAATGGAACAAGGCTCTCCAATAACTATTAGCAGTTCCAAGCTAGAAAAAGAAACACTGGATGTTGGGGCGTATTGCTTCGAGCTAGCAAAGGAACTTTGGCCTATCACCCGCTCTCTGACTGGGCCCGGGGTCCGAGAGACGCTGAAAATTCTAGAGCGTGAATTGCCCAACTTGCAAACACATTCAGCAGAATCCGGAGATAAGGCTTTCGACTGGACCGTCCCGGATGAATGGGTATTCCGACACGCCTACATTGAGGCAGAAAATGGTGATCGGATAATCGATTCAGCACACAATAACCTCCATGTAGTAGGCTACTCAGAGCCGGTCGATACTCGGCTGCCTCTTGAAGAGTTATTGGAGCATATCTACACTCAAAATAATCAGCCAGATTCTATCCCCTACGTGACATCCTATTATAAACGCCGTTGGGGATTTTGTATGTCGGAAATACAGAAAAGTCAGCTTTCTTCCGGCTTGTATCGGGCTGTAATTGATGCGGATCTGGAACCAGGACAAATGAACTACGGCGAATTACTCGTTCAAGGAAAATCATCCAAAGAAATTTTCCTGTCCACATACATTTGCCACCCCTCTATGGCCAATAATGAGTTGTCAGGACCGGTCGTGACAACAGCGTTGGCGAATTGGATCATGGGTCTTGAGAACCGTCGCTACAGCTACAGGATCGTGTTTGTACCCGAAACAATTGGTTCAATCCTCTATCTAAGCAGGAATCTGGAACAAATGAAGCAGGCCATCGTGGCCGGTTTCAATGTTTCGTGTATCGGGGATGACCGTAGCTATTCGTTTCTTCCTTCCCGCAATGGCGATACTATCGCAGATAGGGTGGCACGCCATGTGTTGCGTGGCATCGACCCCCATTACAAGTCTTATACTTGGCTAGATCGCGGGAGCGACGAACGTCAATATTGCTCTCCTGGGGCCGATCTACCTGTGGCAAGCATCATGCGGACGAAGTACGGAATGTATCCAGAATATCATACCTCACTCGATACACTAGGCGGCGTCGTGACCGCATCGGGTTTGGCGGGTGGATTCGCAGCGCTTCAGCAGGCCATCACTATCCTTGAACAAGATTTCGTGCCTTTGAGTACAACGGTAGGAGAGCCGCAACTTGGGAAGCGTGGACTTTATCCCGATATATCACAAAAGGGTTCTACGAGCAGAGTGAAAGATATGATGGACATGATTTCTTTCTGCGACGGAACCCGCAGCCTGTTCGAGATTGCCGAGTTACTTTCAGTTCCATTTGCTAGGCTACACGAGTTGGCACAGCCGCTCCTTGCGCAACAACTATTATGCGACGTCTCGGGACAGGCTGGCGAAAATTAGACAATAGGTGTAGCTACTCCGCTACGGTCGCCAGACCAACAGCGAGTCCAACATTCGTGCTGGTGAAGGCGTGCTGGGTTTAGATCATCTGAACTAAGATCGGGCAGTTTGAGCTACTGTCGTTATAGCCAACAAAGGAATATTGCCACCGCTGCTAAGTTCATTCATAAACCTCACATGCGACTGTAGGCGCCGACGTCCTTCTCGATCGAGTGCTTCGTGTAGGGTACTCGCCTTTTGAGGAAGACAGTAAAACGATGCCAGCCCATCGCGAAATTGCAAAGTTCTTTTCATTCAGCCGAAGGCGAATTCACAAGCTCCGTGCTTTTCGGCGTGATCTGGCCAACACTCTGCAATACGGACCTGCCGCGCCCAGATATGCAGAGCAACTATGGATAAAACCAGAACAATGCTCAAGCTTCATTCCGTCAAGTGTTCTTCTGAGTGTCGGCCTGTTAAAATGTAGTGAAAACCCTCGCGGGAACACCGGTTGCGTATCCTCCGAGCCTTGGCCTGTATCGCATGCAATTCCCATCCATACTGCTCTGTCAGAAAAATTTACCGTTACTGATTATCCAGCTGATCTATCTGCAGGCTATATTTCAATGCTTAAATTCAGGGCATGCCACGACCATTGGGTTAAGGGCATGTCATGGCAGGACACTGGCATTTATGACTTCCTTCTCTATCTCATTTCTTATCGGGGAAAGCCAGTCGACGGTGGATGCCAAACCAAAGCAGACCTCATTGCACGGTATGATAAGCTAGACGCCGTCTTTGAAACGATCCAGCGCGACGGCAGGTTCAAAACAAAACAGGAGCTTGGTGAGAATGCTTTTCGCGGGAGGGGGTGCATATATGTGCACATCGGTCCGCAGGGAGAAGTGTTCTGGGGGCAAGGCGCACAGCATCGTTTTTCTATCGCCCATATTCTGAATTTACCCTTCCCTGCCATGCTCGGCATGACACATATCACGGGCATACCTGCACTGAAAATGCTACGACGAGAAGCGCAACTTCTTCGAGGTGTTGAAGAAATACCAGTAGAGAATAGATAGAACGATGCCACTTCGATTGCATTGCAAATGCTAAATGCCTGTTGTGTATCGCGTGAAAAAGATAGGGCTGGAGCGCAGAATGATTCCGTACGGACGACAAATCATCAGTGACGAGGACATTCGCGCAGTGGAGGCTGTGCTTCGATCAGACTATCTGACCCAAGGTCCAGCAGTGCCCGCCTTTGAAAAAGCGGTTGCCAGCCGCGTGGATGCTGCTCATGCAATTGCCGTCAATTCCGCCACCTCGGCCCTCCACATCGCCTGCCTCGCTCTTGATCTCGGACCTGGCGATCTGCTCTGGACTTCGCCCATTACTTTTGTCGCATCCGCCAATTGCGGTCGCTATTGTGGCGCAGATGTAGACTTCGTCGATATTAATCCCGATACGTTCAACATCTGCCCTGATGCACTGGAGGCGAAGCTGGACGAAGCCGCCCGCACTGGCAAACTGCCCAAGGTCATTGTCGCGGTGCATATGTGCGGGCAGTCCCCCGATATGGTGAAAATTTCCGAACTCGCCCGCGCCCACAGCATACGGATTATCGAGGACGCCAGCCATGCCATTGGCGCCGAATATATGGGGGCACCTGTCGGCAATTGCGCGCATTCGGACATCACGGTGTTCAGCTTCCACCCGGTCAAGATCATCACCACGGCCGAGGGCGGCATGGCGCTGACAAATGATGCAGGGCTGGCCGCGCGCATGGACCGGCTGCGCAGCCACGGTATCACCCGCGACCCGGCGCTGATGACACATGCTCCAGATGGGCCATGGTATTACCAGCAGCTGGAATTAGGCTGGAATTATCGTATGACGGAAATGCAGGCGGCGCTGGGGCTTAGCCAGATGGACCAGCTGGACACATTCATCGCCCGCCGCCGGAGCCTTGCTGACGCTTACGATACAGCACTGGAGGGGTTGCCTCTGTTTCGACCGGAGCGACAGGCAGGGGCCGCATCATCCTGGCATCTCTACATCATACGCCTACACGATTTTGTCCGCCACCGGTCGACCTTTGAAGCCCTGCGTGCTGACGGGATCGGCGTGAACCTGCATTACATCCCTGTGCATTTGCAGCCCTATTACAGGGATCAAGGGTTCACACTTGGCGATTTCCCAACGTCGGAGGAGTATTACTCCCGCGCTATCTCAATACCCTTGCATGCTGGATTGACAGATCAGGAACAGGCGCAAGTTGTTGCTGCATTGAAGAAGGCATTAGTCGGATGAGGGTTTGCATCATTCCCGCAAGGGGTGGCTCAAAGCGAATCCCGCGCAAGAATATCCGGAATTTCTGCGGCAAACCGATGATCGCATGGTCCATTCAGGCCGCGCAGGATAGCGGGTGCTTTGACCAAATTATTGTATCAACCGATGATGATGACATTGCTCAGGTGGCGGAAGATCATGGCGCTCAAGCCCCTTTCCGTCGCACCTCTGAACTGGCCGACGACCATACACCGACAATTCCTGTAATTGCAGACGCTATTCGCCAACTGAAACTGGATGCGCAAACATCCGTGTGTTGTCTATATGCGACCTCTCCTTTCGTGCTGCCGGAATATCTTAGCGACGGGTGCAGACTTCTTGAGGAAACGCAGGCACGTTTTGTGATGAGCGTGACCACTTTTGCGTTCCCAATCCAGCGCGCATTACGGCGCAAGGAGTCTGGTGTCGTCGAGATGTTCCATCCTGAAAACATGAACGTGCGCTCGCAAGACCTGGAAGAAGCGTGGCATGATGCGGGACAATTCTACTGGGCGACTGCCGCAACATGGAAGGGCAACAAGGGCATATTCGAATGCGGCGCATATGGTCTGAAACTGCCGCGCCATCGTGTTCAAGATATTGACACCAACGAAGACTGGGTCCACGCAGAATGGATGATGCGGGCACTAAAGTCAGAAACTCCAGAATGAAGATCACCTTCCGCACTGACGCCTCACTCCAGATTGGCACCGGCCACGTCATGCGCTGTCTGACCTTGGCGCGTGCCCTGCGCGAGGCTGGAGCAGTCTGCCGATTCATTACACGGGCGCATCCCGGAAATATGGCCGACCGGATCAAGGCTGACGGATTTGAGGTGTCGTTACTTCCTGCGCCCGAAGGTCCGTTGCCGCCGGGGCCGCCAGTGCATGCTTACTGGGCAGGCGTAGACTGGAAACAGGACGCCGCAGAGATGCGTGCCGTCCTTGGTGACGCGCCGGACTGGCTTGTCATGGACCATTATGCGTTTGATGCGCGCTGGCAACGGGCCGTATTACCAGAAGGCACGCGCCTTATGGTAATTGATGATCTGGCCGATCGCCCTCATGCCTGCGATCTGATGCTGGATCAGAACCTGGGGCGAAACGTAGCTGCCTATGATGGATTGGTGCCAGATCACTGCATGCGTCTGATTGGCCCTCAATATGCGCTGCTGCGCCCCGAATTTGCAGCGATGCGCTTGCGGTCTACTGCCGAGCGGGCGGGACGCGGGCTGTGTCATATTCTCATTACAATGGGCGGCGTCGATGCACAGGATGCAACCTCGCAGATCCTTGATGCGATTGCCGGCGCTGACCTTCCAGATGATTTGCGCATATGCGTCATAATGGGCGCGCAGGCCCCGGCACTTGAGAAGGTGCGCGGAAAAGCGCAGGAATTGCCTTGGCCAACTGAAGTACTGGTCGATGTGTCCGATATGGCGTCGCGTATGGCTAACGCTGATCTGGCCATTGGTGCTGGCGGGGCGACGACTTGGGAGCGCTGCTGCCTCGGTCTGCCCTCGATCATCGTGCAGATAGCTGACAATCAGGCAGGGATCGCGCAATCAATCGCGGCGGTTGGTGCTGGGGTCGATCTAGGGCCAGTGAAGAATTCAAATTTCGAGCGCAACATGCATGCGGCTCTTGTCCAAGCCTGCAACCCCGCGATCCTCTCCATGCTGTCGGAGAACGCCGCCGCAACCTGCGATGGTATAGGCACGGAGCGGGTGCTTGCCCAAATAGGCGTTGGAGTGACCCATGAAAATTGACATAATCTGTTCATCGGAAGATCACCCAGTAAACACTTGGTTAATGGCGTGGGCCCGCGAGCGAGAAAGCGAACATGAGTTGACGCTTCTGCGTAGGAAAGATCAACTGACATCTGGCGATATACTCTTCATGGTGTCCTGTACTGAGATAATTCCTAAAGATGCGCGAGATCTATATGGGCAATGTGTTGTGCTTCACGCAAGTGACTTGCCAAGAGGCCGCGGCTGGAGCCCTCACATCTGGTCGATAGTAGAAGGTGCGACTACAATAACGGTCTCAGCAATCAATGCTGAGGATCAAATCGATAGTGGCGCTGTGTGGAAAAAAAAGAATTTTGAAGTCGCCCGGCATGAACTTTACGATGAAATAAACATATCTCTTTTCAAAACCGAAATATCACTTTTGGACCATGTTATAGACATGGTAGAGCGCGGGGAATCTCCTCAACCTCAGTCTAGTGAAGAGGTAAGCTATTATCCACGCAGAACACCTGCAGACAGCGAACTCGATCCAAACGTTTCTATTGCCGAGCAGTTTGATAAAATCAGGGTTTGTGATCCAGACCGATACCCTGCGTATTTTCGTATTCAGGGACACGTCTATACTGTCCACTTGAAAAAGGTACAAAGTGATGAGTAGTGTGAAAATAGAAGGTCGGCAGATCGGCCGGGGACATCCACCTTACATCATTGCCGAACTATCAGCCAATCATAACGGAAACCTTGATCAGGCACTCAGGATCATCGATGCGGCACAAAAGGCGGGCGCGGATGCCGTCAAGATACAGACATACCGCCCAGACACAATAACGTTGAACACTCATACCCCAGACTTTCAAATCACGGATGGACTCTGGGCTGGACGGACGCTTTACGAGCTTTACGAATGGGCGCATACGCCATGGGAATGGCATGAAGCCCTGTTCGCTCACGCGAAGGCGCGCGGCATCACGATGTTCTCGTCGCCCTTCGATCCCACCGCAGTCGACCTTCTAGTAGAGCTTGGCGCTCCGGCATACAAAATTGCATCCTTTGAGGCAGTGGATATTCCGTTGATCCGGTATGTGGCCTCGAAGGGCAAGCCGATGATCATCTCGACCGGAATGGCCGATCTCGAAGAAATAACCGAGGCCGTTGACGCCGCACGCGCGGGGGGCTGCGCGGAACTGGCCCTGCTGCACTGTGTTTCTGGCTATCCTGCACCCGCATCCGATTACAACCTCGCCACGCTGTCTGATATGGCTGCGCGTTTCGACGTGCCCGTGGGCCTTTCAGACCATACGATCGACAATACCACTGCCATCGCGAGCGTGGCGCTCGGCGCGACGATCATTGAGAAGCATATGACGCTCGACCGGGCAGGCGGTGGACCGGATGACAGTTTTTCGCTGGAGCCAGATGAATTTGCAGCGCTGTGCAAAGGCGCGCGCACAGCTTGGGAAGCGATGGGTACAGTCGATTACGGACGCAAATCCAGCGAAGTGGCCAATGTGAAATTTCGGCGGTCTCTGTACTTTGTCAAGGACATGAAGGCAGGTGACGTCATTACGGCAGATTGCGTGCGAAGCGTGCGGCCAGGGTATGGGTTGGCCCCGAAATTTCTGGATGAGATTTTGGGGAAGCCTGTGAAGCATGACATAGGCTGCAATTCTCCGGTTCGGCTATCAGATGTCGGGTAAGTCGCGCTCGGCCCCTCGCTTCCGGCAGCAAAGTGAACCCGCATTCCTCAAGTGAACTCGTGATCTTGTTGACGCGACTCAGCTCAGGAAACGGCCTCTTGGTGTTGCGCGAATTGGATGAAGCGCTTGGCAGTCAGAGCTTGTTAGAGCTTCGCGACTTGATCTGCCCGACTCCGGGCGTTCTCGCAACCGCGGATGCTGCCCAAGGCGACAATCACTTGAATTATGCGCAGTTTCAGGCGAACCTGCGCTCAAGCGACAGTCCACTCTGGGAATGTCGGATTATTCGAGTACTTTGGCCTCTACAGCCAGACAAACTCCCGGAGAAAGGTTGAAATGCGATATTTGGCTACAAAAAAACTAATAGAAGCATCGATGGAACTCAAAATCAGGGTCAATCCACAGAATATTATATACTTCGTGCCTACGCATGAATTAGCAGCGCGACAGATAGAAAAGAAAATCAAGAGGGCTGGAGCCGCCGCTCGATTCAACAAGATTTCACGGAAGATCATTAGCTTAGGTAAGAGCTATTCGAACGGATACATTGATTTTGAAAACCTCCCCAAGACTAAAGTTTCTGATTACCCTCGATATATAAAAACTCAAGAAATTGTTTCAAGATTTTCTTCTGGAGATGCTTTGGCAGACTGCAAAGGTGGAGGTTTAAAAACACCAGAGCTAATCGCGTCAATTAAGAAAAATGGCGTATTACCCGCAAATGAAATGCCCGGATATAGTTACAAGACACATAGGTTTGGATTTGGTGAGCATTCGCTTTTCGGTATAGGGCCACAAAAAGAGATTTTTAAAGTAGATAAAGGTGAGACACGATTTTATGTGGCAAGAGCTCTACAACTGGAAAGCTTTCCGGTTGTCTTCTGCTATATAGACAAGTCACACCATGATGAGGTGGCGTCGGTTGGACTTAATAAGTTCATAGAATCGCTTGATGACCTAACAAGATAACTTCAAACAGGCATTGTGAAGAGCTTTATAATGCATTCGGAGATACAGGATATGGACATACAAACGATATCAAAACAGAATACTTAACTTCCGCTCTCGATCAGCTGCACTAAGAATTACTGAATGGCGAAGACATGAAAGCAGAAGCTCAAGGCGAAATACTTGCATATCCTCCCCATCAACATCAGATTCAATCTTGGATGCAAGATAGTATATCCGCGTCGATTTAACAAAACTTGAACAGGAGGCATGATCCTTTATTTCAAGATCCATTAAGTTCTTTGAAAGTTCCTCACTTGAATCAAGCATCAAAAGTCCGGCCTTGAAATCATTCAGTATGGCCTTGCAAACTATGCTTGGATCTAACTTTAATGATACTGACGCCAAATAACACAATCCAAGAAGTTGTGCGAAATTCTCACAGCTATTAAAAAAACCTGACCTCAAATATTTGACATCTAAATTCTCGAATTCTTCGAAAGAGCAAGATAAAGTAGCGTGAAAATTCTTTCGATCTTCGAGAAAGAAATTCAAACTTGCCTCAACTAATAACATAGATGAGGTCGCGTGAATGCGATCATCTCGAATGCTATCTGAAAATGCCATATTCGATATGCTATCTTTCAAATCTTTAAGTTCATCCCTTGCTTTAAGCATTAGCTCGACACTCTGCGCTTCAATCGCTTTGTGAGCAGATGCTATTATGGAGAATATCTTTTTGTTATCTGAAACTTTCGGATGCTGAGATATTTTTTTAAGTATTTTGTGCTGGATTTTGGGATCGACTGGGCGTCGGCCTCTGGAGTAAAGGAAACTACTTGCAAATTCGTTTACTAACATGCTGTCAGTTGACGAAAGGATTTCCATTGCATCGTCTAAGGAGTACTTTTTACCCCGCATCGCCATCGATGGGTGAAGCGAATTTCTCCTAAAAATAAGACGCTGCCAGTTCAAATTCACGAATATATCACTTACGGTATGTACTGTCTTTCTCAACATTCCACCCTTCTCCACCCACCGCCAAAGCCAAATTGTCAACTAATTGTCATTTTTTTTCAAGTTCTTTTGCCCAACAACGCGACAAGTCCTTTGCCTGCGAAGGCAGTCGTAATTCGGAACCTGAGGCAGATCTCGTAAAGGTCACCTCACAGGTTATTGCCACAAGGCATTGATCACCCCCTTCAGCCGACGGGCGCGGGCCTCCCACGAGTAATGATCTGCGAAAAGCTGACCTCCCTTTTGGCCCAGCCTTTCACGAAGGTCACGATCATCCCGCAAGCGCATCAAAGCCTTGCACCAGCCATCTATATCGTCCGGCTTGCACAGAAGCGCGTTCACGTCGTGATGCAGAACCTCTCTCAGGTTTGGCTGATCAGAGGCAACGATCGGCAAGCCCGCGGCCATGTATTCAAAGGCTTTGAGCGGTGATGTCCACTGGCTGATATTGTGGGTTTTGCTCTCAGCCGTGCCTACGAAATCCTGATTTGGGAGTAGCGCAACATCAAAGCTTTTCAAATAAGCCGCGGTCTGTGAATGCGGAACGTGCCCCCGAAAGCGAAGATTCGGAAGGTTACCAATCTGCGCTGTCCAGTAGGCGATGTCAGCTTCGGTGCCACCAACGATTTCAAAATCCGCCCAAGGGCAAAGGGGCGCGATGGCAGAGATCACTTCCATCCCTTTGCCCTGATATAAATGCCCCAGAAAGCCTGCGCGAATACGACCCGCTGCAACGGGCGGCAAAGCCGGTAGAGTGTTGTTCGGGATAGGATCGGCACCATCCGGCGCCACAATCACGGAATTCGGATCGCAGTCCAGATCAGCGATGACCTGCTGGCGCAAGGCTTCGGTGATAACGACAATCAGGGGGCGGCGCGCGATCCGCAAATAGGCACGCATGGTACGCAGCGATTCGGGCTGGTGCAGTTCGACCACCGTGCGGAAGCCAAAAAATTCCGCAAAATTGGCAGCCCTTGGAAGGCGCGTGTATATCACATCAGCGCCCTTTCGGCGCGCATTCCAAAGCGCTGACAGGATGTAGCGTATCATCCTTGCACGTCCTGTGGGCCATTTGATCAATCGCAGATCAAAGACTGGCGAAACTGCGTAATGCGCATAGATCGAATCCTGATCCAAAGGTGGATCAGCTGGCATAGCCATGAGAGTCACGTCCATACCTGTCCGCGCGAAAGCCTGCGCCATTTTCATCACATGCACAGAATTCGCGGTCACAGATGGCAGCTGCGAATGCGAAATGTAAAACAGGTTATTCATGTGACCGGCAACTTCCTGAATACTCAAAAGGGAGATGCTGCGCGGCACCGGATGCCCTGGACGCCAGTAGTGACTGGCAGCGCTGCATGTCGCCACCAATGAACGCGGCCCCTGCCTCGCGCATCATCCATGCCTGGGCGAGATGCTCTACAGCTTGTGGTGTTGGCGACGTGCCGTCAAACCAGACCCGCGCGAGTGTGTTGCGTCCGTCAGCGGCGTGGGGTCGCAGCGCGTTGCAAAGGTCAAGCAATGGCATCCGACCCATGCAAAGCAGTTCATTGTCAATGCACATCACCTTCCCATCAGGCGTGTGCAGAAGGTTATCTGGTGATACATCCGGGTGCATGACAACCTGCGCGCCTGTCGCGCTTTCCGCAGCGGCAAGACAATCATCAAGGCTGCACTGCTCGCCCGCAAGCGCCGCGGCACGCAAATGGCGCGGCACAATGAAGTCACGCAGATAGCAAAACCCCGCTGGTGGCAGATCGTCCAATTTCAGCGCGTGAATGCGCCTTAATGTCTGCGCCTGCTGCGCTTCAATATCGCGTGTCAGGGGCGAACCTTCGACCCATTCCGCCATCACCCAGGCGCCGCGCAGTTCCAAAACTGGCGGAAACATATCCGGCAAGGCTGAACTGACAGCTGCAATGAACCGCGCATGATCCGCCGAATAGGCCTCATATAGCTTTACATCCTGCCCCTGATAGCGCGCGCGCAACACGGCACGCCCAGCCTTGTTGGTAATCAAACTGCCACGCATATTCCCGATCGGCCGAATGTCCTGAAGCCCGGCAAAATCGACGCTTTGTTGCACATCAGAACGGCTGCGCAGCTTGCGCGCGGTGCGTGAAAGGAACCGTCCGAGGGGCATGCGTAAAAACTCCGTTAGTGGACGCAACAGGCAAATCTTATCTTGAAGCTAACCTAGAATAAGCAATCCATAGGCGCAGTTTCTTCATTTGGGCTGTTTCACCATACGAGCAGCAAGCCGTCGCCAAAACCCGTGGCCAGAAAGTGACTTGCCGCGCGCGAGCCGGCCCGCGATCCGATTCTGAAAAAAACTACGCGACGTGTCATCGACGGACCAGCCGTTCATAGATGCGAGGCTGTTCATCTCTGCCTCTAAGGCTTTGCAAAGGTCAGCATCAATATTCGATGTGTAATGATGCACATAGCAGGATTCACGAACGTCGCGGAGCTTCAGATCGCCGGTAAATGCATTTGCAACCCGGGGCAAAGGACCGACTCGCGCCGCGCTCTTGGCAACGGCTCCGGCTAGGGATGGCTGGTCCAGCCCCAAGCCTAGCGCATCAAAATACTCCCCCCACAGCTTGAACAGCTCAGCAGAGGCTTCGGATTTTCGAAAGAAGATCACGCCGGAGTTCCAATGTGGTAATTCACCTACTTTGTACGAAGTGCCAGTCGGTGCAGTCGCATTCGAACGCAATTCAGGATCTATATGCGGTCGCAGCAATACGTCGAAATGATCGAGTTGCCGCAAAAATGGCGCAAGTGGGCGATGCACCAATGTGTCGCAATCCAAAAAGAAACTGCGTTCTGACAAAGTCAGGTCGGGCAGATCCATTTTCATGCGTTTGGCAATCTGGTGGTCGGGCATGTCATGATCATCTGGAACACATATCCAGCGATCGCGCGGCCCCCATATATGGTCAGGCAAAACTGGCTTTGGGATACGGGCAGCTACGACCACGTCAATATCGGGATTGTGTGTGCGCAAGCCCCGCAGAGAACTAAGAAGCATTGCCAAATATGGCAAGCCATGGGCAATATAAATTGCAGTTGCCATTTCAATGCCCCTTCGCGAATGCAGCAAATACATGTGAACGTGTCAGTAACCCACCCTGTACAGCTTATCAACTTATAGGCTTCACATCTTAGGAGCCTTGCCGCTATGGGCACCCCTTCCGTCAACAAGGCCGAAAGAAATATAGACGAGCTTCTGGTTTCTTCTCTATGCGAGCAAACTCCTCATGAGCTTCCTCCCTCTAGCAATATCAAGTCAGGTGCCAATTGGGTGACCTTGTAAGACCCCATTGGAAATGCATCCACCAAATAGGATTCCAATTCGGCGGCATGGAAACCATCCTGCAATTTACGCGCGCGCAGGGGATCAACAACCTGACGCGTCCGAAAGGTATTCGAGTTAATAATCCGTCGCCTAATGGCTTTCAGTTTAGCAGAAAACCTTTTCCTCAAACGAATTTGAACCGGCAGCGTTGGAACTATTCCCAGTGAATCGACTTCGTCAAATATTCGCTCAGACGACAACTTTTCACCCATTTCGAGTTTATAGGCCGGGATTGCGATGTCACGCATTGACGCAGATGGGTCTGCCCAATGTGTCAAAATTTCTGACAAAGCACCCAACTTAGCAGAAACCTCATAGGGCAGAATACCAGTCTCCGGTGATGTATTCTCTGGTGCCCAGAAAAAAGCAGGTTTTCCACCAACGCGCGCCTGAACGGCCGTAGTGCACCCACGATGCACAAGCATACGACAGGCCTGTAACCAGCCAGATACTTCATTTTCGTAAACAACTGATACCCGCCGCATACCGTTCAAGCGCTGATCCCAAACTTCTCTGTCCTCAGCGGGGTGGGGCCTTACAATCAACGGAGGCGCATCGGGCAAAGCATCATAGCTGCGCAGCTCGTCACAAAACCGATCGAAATCAGCCAATGTGCTGTCTACGCCGGAAATATAAGAGGATACATACGCGTCGGGAAACCCAATCTTTTTGATGTGGGCGATCTCATGATTTGCGCGAGCTCTAGATAATACCCCAAAATCTGATGTGAAGAGCACAAATTCTCCAAACCTTTGATTGTAGCTCTCTGCCTGACGACGAAACATGTGCCTCATCTCGGGCCGCCACGTATCGACTTTGGGCCACCCGGTCACACTGACCTTAGATGCAGCTTCCGGACATGCCCGGACGACGGCATCGGCCACATAGCGCGAAATCGTGAAGAACTTGTCCACCCGATCCATGCCTTTGACGCGCTGCTCAAGACGCTCGTTGAGGTACCTTGCAGCCACCCCTATTTCCTCATCTAGTACGCAAAAGGTATCAACCTTCTCCAACAAACTAGGTGTATCGGCCTTCTGGCGTATTCCCTTGTAAAAGTAGACTCCCCCCCTTTCCGGCTTGGACAAGACAGCTTTATTCACCGGGCCTTTGGCACCCAAGTAGACACGGTATCCTTTGTCCGCGAAGAACGCCCCCAGAAGGGCGCGCGACACGAATTCCCGCGGCTTTATTTCAATCGGGAAGAAAATCTCTTTTTTCCGGTCCGGGTGACGACGCATGTGAGGAGCACTCCTGAGTACGACATTACCCGAGCGGTATGCCAACCGCCGTCAAAATCACCTGATTTAATGGTAGGGTCAAGCACGGCGGGCACACTTGCCGCGAAGTTCATAGACTGTGCGACGATTCTGCAAGGGATAGCGTGACGGCGCTGTCTTGGCGCGATAATACACGCAAAGAGCGTGGCAGGAATTGGTAGTCAGATGATACCGAAGTGGAAGATCATACGCGAAGCACAGCGCGTTCGGGAGCAGTTCAAAGCATTCCTGATGAAGCCGATCTACTGGCAGCAGCAGCGCAGTTTTGACCGGCAGCGGCACGCGCGCATTGCGGTGCAGAACGGCGAGCTTCCACTGGGTAACAACGTCGTCGTGTTGCTCGTCTACCAACCCAAGGGGCTTTCGGCTTCCACCTTTCATACGCTGATGCACCTTAAATCCGAGGGGTTCTCGGCCTTTGTGGTGCTGAACTCTCCCGTCAGCGATGCTGATTATGAGCGGCTGAAGGCGAATAGCGCCCTGATCATGAAGCGACCGAACTTCGGGTATGATTTTGGGGGCTATCGGGATGCGATCCAGCACCTGACGGCGCAGCCCTATGCACTGAACAGCATCACCTGCATCAATGACAGCATCTGGTTTCCGGTGTTTCCGGAGTGTGACCACCTCCCCCGAATGCTGAACATTAAGGGCGAGTTGGTGGGATATTCCTTCGCGAAGTCCCACCCCAAGCGCCAGAATGCGCATGTGCAAAGCTACTTCTTCATGTTCAAGGGCGGCGACTTCCTGAAATCCGCTGAATTTCAATGCTACTGGTCCAATATGAAAGTGTCGAACAGCCGCTACATGACCATCCGCAGCAGCGAAATGAAGATGACCCGTTATTTTGAAAGCAGGAATTTCACGATTGGCTGGCTCTTCTCGGCCGATGATATGAAGGCATATTATCAAAGCTGCGCGGATCAGGATGTTGTCGCAGCGGTAACCTACCTTAATGCCATCGGGCACCACAGTGCGGCGCTGTTCAAGGATATGCCTGCTGAGGACGTCGCCACACTCAGGAAGACACTGATCGCAGGGTTGGACTCCGGCAAGCTAAGCCGGAACGTGATTGGCAGTGAACCCGGCATGCTGTTTCGCGGCATCCAGTTCGCCGCCATGAAAAAGAGCAAGAGTTACAATTATCAGATGCAGCGCAAGATTTCTGCAGATGACGGCCTCTGCGACCGTTTTGAGCCATCCGTTGCGAGTGAAGTTAAGGCTATGGCCGACGATTTCTCACCTGATGTGAAAGTCACGGGCAACTGAGGCAACCCACCAAAGCCACCCGCATCATTTGCCGGTCTTGGACCTGCCGCCTTTCAGCATCGGTCGGACGTATCGTTTCTCAACACTCTTAAGCGCGTGCTTGAGCTTCTGCCCTATGCTGGCTGACGATCCGTATTCAAAATACCGCTCCGGCTTCTGGGTGCTTGTTGGCCAGTAGAAATGATCCCCCTTATGGTTGTCACCAGTCAGGATGTTCAGATTCTCACGCGGCATGGACGCAAGCGCCAGAACCAATGACAGCTGGTCGCGTCTGGAATACCGCAGGACATGCGCGAACCATATTTCCATCGCGTCAATACACTCGACCGCATTGTGCCGACGCGCCAGTATCCCGCCCCAGACAGGTCGCTGTTGCAGGACATTCGGGAAATGGGATTCATACATTTTCTGCAGTTCTTTCACGCGCCCCGGATCATCCAGATTGAGATCAAGGACAGATCGGAACTCCGCGGCAACACTGTCGCGAAATGAATGATGAAATCCGCCGAATACCACCCTCTCATCGCGCATCAACTGGTCCCAAATCAGATTCGGGTCATCAGTCAACTGCACTCTCGTGTCGATATACAGCGACCGGTCATAATCTCGCAGGTAGCGGTGCGGCCGGATCTTGTGCTCTCGGGAACTTCGAATAAGGTCTGAGGGGAACAGCGGTGATATCGCCTTCAATGTCCAGCCATTGCTTTCCAGATTCGGATTGTCAGTGAAGCAGATGTAATCGACGCCAGCGGCTGGAACTGTATCAGGCAGCGCGAAGCCGTCACCAACAAGGACAGTATACACAACTAGCTTGTCGTTCATCGGATACATCCTGTTGCGCCACATCACGGTCGGACCAACACCCGAGCCTATTCCAAAACATTGCTTACAGACGTTTCCCTCAAATTGCACGCCCTCACGGTTCTCAAGGTCCGTTCTGCAATGACGCTTTGCTTTCAGAAAGGGGAAGCAAACTCGAAGCGTGCAGATCACCACAGATACGATACGCTCCACTCTCGGGCGCTGCCCCACGCGCAGGCGCCAGCCAGATCGAAAAAACCTTGATCTGTGTGTCTAGTCAGGCGAACGTAAAAACTAGGTCCACGCCACTTACGATATGTCGGTTGAGCTCGGCACACGCAGGAAGTTCCAAACAGCAGGTGGCGACGGACAGTTTCGGCAGATCGCTTGATCTGATGGAAAATCCAGACGACTCAGCCAACCGGTTCGATCTCTAGGGGTAGTGCCGACCAAGTCCGCTAGTATATGGAGAAAATCACATGCGATTGTTTCTTTTTGCTCTATTCTCGCTATTGTTGACCGCACCAATTTCTGCCCAGAATATTAGGATCACGCTTGATCCGGAACTGCCTGCTGAAATCCAGCAGACAATGCAAGAACTTAGCGAACGCGCAATTACACAGTATCAGCGAACGTTCGGGTTTGATTTCCCACATGGGCTTGAAATCGTGGTGTCAGCGAGCGCCGACTTTCTTGCACGCGATTACACACAACACCTGGGAGGAAGTCTGGCAAGCAAAAGGCGCGCATTCCAGGAATGGATCTATGCTGAAGCGACATTCAGCAGAGTATATGTCAACACATCGCATCAGGCGTTTCACACCCCCAGCAGCCCGGGGGTGAATTTCCACCGCGAAGCAATGCTGTTGCATGAACTGTTCCACGTCCTTCAGTATCAGCTTTCAGGCAGTGTTGGTCGGAATTGCTGCCCAGAAAGCGCCACGCCGCGCGTCGGACCTGTGTGGATGCTTGAAGGCGGCGCAAATTACGCGCAACAGCATATTTCAGGCCAATTGAGCGGATACCTGTCGTGGGCGCGCCAGAATGCAGCAGCGCCCAGCAGTCAACTGTTGCGCAGTATAGAAGGACGCCGTGGCATAAATCAGGCCCGTATGGGATATGACAGTGGCGCAATCGCAATCGACCTGCTGGTCGGACGGGCGGGCGTTGAACGCCTCGTCGCATTCTATTCGGCCATCGGTGCGACACAGGACTGGCGCGCGGCGTTCAGCGAAACTTTCGGAATGACCATCGATCAGTTCTACGAAAGTCTCTGAATGCAGGCTTAAGGCTCGGATCGGCGGAGGCGCAGAGGGACATTTTTCGCCCTAAGGGACGTCCCTAAGTGCCCCCGCTTGCCAACCTGAACCAACGGTTGTCATCGCACAAATCGTTGGTGAAATTCAGGGCCAAAACGGCTTGCAAAACCCCTGCAACCCCTTGATTTCTTTAGCGCGCATTCAAGGCCAGTTTGCGAATTAAATTTGGCGTTTCAAAGTCGTCTAGGGAAATCATAATCCGCAAACCGGGTGGGGCACAGCTCGGGTGACGTGGCGGTTCGAAATGTGCGGCATACACGACCCGCGCCTATGGCGTGCTCAAACACGGCGCGCGGTCACTGCCGACAGTATCTCTTTACTGTCGGCAGAAATGGGTGAACTACCCTTGTCAGTCAGCCATCACTTCTTCTGTTGCTGCACGAATGCGGCGGACATTGGCTTCCATTTCCTCTTGTCCGATGAACACAACCGGAAAGAAGGTGTTGCCTTCGGTGATATCCTTGAAAGACTGGCTTTCGCTGGCATACTCTGCGGCTTCCAACAGGCGCGCCTTCACATTTTCCGGAACACCCTGAGGCACGATGATGGTGCGGTAATCCTCGATCGAGTAATCATAGCCCAGTTCCATCAGCGTTGGCGTGTCGGGGTAGAACGGGCTGCGCTCGGCCGACATGAAGGCCGCCACAACCATTTCACCGGTGGGGGTATATTGCGCATGCGTGCCGCCTGAATAGGCGAAATCAACCTCACGGCCCAGCACCAGCGGGGCCATGCCGCCACCGCCGCCTGTGGGCACGATGGCCAGATCAAGCCCTTCTTCTTCGGCAATCGCGCGAATGATGGCCTCGTCCAGCGGCGTTTGCTGGGCATAGGTCATCTGGTTTTCCTTGCCATGGGCAATAATCTCGTCAAACGTGCTGAACGGTTGTTCAGCCGACGTCACAATGGCATTTTGGCCAAGTGCCACAGCGGCCAGATACTCGAAATCGTCAATCTCGTACTCCACCGGCGTGATGATCGGGGTGAAGGTCAGCGCAGTGGTGCCGCCAAACAGGAAGGTATTGCCATCGGCCTCGGTGTTTTTCAGGCGGGTAAAGGCCACGGCGGAACCGCCACCGGGCTGGTTGACCACATTGACAGGCTGGCCAAGGTATTCTTCCATGACGTTCGCCAGAACACGGCCCTGAATGTCGGTCGAGCCACCGGGCGCGAAGCCGATCACCATGGTCAGCGGGCGGGTCGGCCAGTCATCGGCCATTGCCATCGGCGCGGTCATCATGGTTGCGCCCAGAATGGCTGCAAATGTCTTTTTCATCTTGGTCTACTCCTGTTGGTCATGCGTCTTCTGGGTGCCGGCCCTATTGAATTCAGAACTCGGCGATTGATTTGTTGCGATCACGAAGACAGGTTTGTGCAACAAATTTCGGGAACCATTCGCATCTTGTGCGCCCTGTTATTCAGAGGTCGGGGCGCCGGCTGCGGCCTTGTCTGTGCGAAAGGTGCGGATGATCAGCGTGACAAGGGCCAGCACCGTGCAGGCGATAAAGAACATCGCAATCGGGCGGCCCAGCAGGATTTCCCAGTTTCCGCGCGACAGAATGATGCTTTGGCGCAGGTTCAGCTCCAGCATGGGCGTGATGATAAAGGCCACAAGGAAAGTCACGAAACTGTAGTCATATTTCTTCATCAGATACCCCAGAAGCGCAAACCCCATCAGGATGATCAACCCGAATGTGCCATAGCCTTGCAACATCATACCGGCCAGACAGAAGAAGATGACGACCGGAATAACAACATGCGGGGGCACGCGGGTTATCTGCGCAAAGAACATCAACCCGAACCAGCCCAGTGCCAGCATAATGACCGATGCAAGGATCATGCCTGCAAAAATGGAATACAGCAGTTCAGGGTTATCGCGCAGCAGCAGCGGACCGACGGTGATGCCATGTATCGCGAATGCCCCGATCAGCAGCGCCGCAGAAACATTGCCGGGAATACCCAAACCAAATAGCGGGATCAGCGCGGCGGGAATAACGGCATTATCTGCCGATTCCGCAGCGGCAATGCCCTTGGGTTCACCCTTGCCAAACCGCTCGGGTTCTTTTGCGGCTTTTTGCGCCATCCCGTAGGACATGAATGACCCCACCGATGGCCCCAAACCCGGCAGGGCACCGACAAAGGTGCCCACGCCCGTCCCGCGCAGGATGGTTGGCAGAATGCGCCGGAATATCGGCCATGTCATACGGTCGCTGTCATCCTTTTTCAGCGCGACCGACATTGTGCCCCGCTCATAGCGCAGCTTTTCGGATTGCACGAACATTTCCGACAAGGCCAGCGTGCCAATGGCCACGGCAATCAACGGCATGCCATCCATCAGTTCTGTGTAGCCAAAGGTCAGGCGCGGCAGGCCGGTCTGGTTATCCAGCCCGACAGTGCCAAGCAAAATACCCAAGCCCCCCGCGGCAAGCCCCTTGAAAATATTGCCCCCCGACAGCCCCGCGATAAAGACCAGCGCGAAGGCCAGAATTGCAGCCATTTCATAGGGGCCGAACATAAGGGCCACGCGCGCGAAGGGAATTGCCACAAAGATCAGGATAATTGTGGCCAGAATATCGCCCATGACCGACGCAATCAGACCAATTTGCAGCGCCGTTTTGGGCTTGCCTTGTTTCGCCATCGGGTAGCCGTCCAGCGCAGTGGCGGCAGAAGATGCCTCGCCCGGGGCGTTCAGCAAGATGGCCGAAACCGCGCTGCCCGCAGCCGTGCCCTTGGACAGCCCGATCAGAAAGGAAATCGCGATATAGGGCGACATGTAGAATGTCATGGGAATGGCGATGGATATTGCCACAGACCGCGACAGGCCGGGAATCACACCCACCACATAGCCCAGAAGCACACCGCCCCCGATGCCGATGAAGGATGCAAGCGTTAACGCTTCGGCGGCGGCGGCACCTACTGCTGAAAAATCCATGTGCTATACCACCCCGACACGCATCATATACACCGACAGAACATACAGCAGCGCGACAGGAACCACAGAACAGCCAAGGATCATGTACCAGCGCCGCTCGCCCAGCAATATAAGCATGCCCGCAATCAGGAACGCGCCAAACCATGTGATCTTGATGAAAGACATGAACCAGATGGCAACCGCGACATATGCAAACGGCCATGCAGCCCATCCCACGGCCGCCCAGTTGAATTCCGTTGTGACGAATGTGATGCGCTCGCGCAGTATCTGAACCAGCCCCTTGACGGCAACGATGCCGCCACAAACCAGCATCAGCCACGCCCCGATGCCCGGCACAAGTTCGGGCGGCATTTGCGCGAAAGGGTTAGACCCGGCGTAATTAGGTATCATCCAAAGCAAAGCCAGCAGCCCGAACCCGGCCACGGCGAGCCCGGACCAGAAATCTGATCTCGGCATATAATTCTTCCCTGTCACTTACGACTATATTTGTCGCTTATAGACAAACTGTTGCACAGGAATCGTCGGGCTGGCAACCCACATGCCGGAAAAAACACGCGCAGCATGCCCGCGCCAGTATCGAACGGCAGGGCCAGAAGGATGCAATATACAGGTTTTGAACAGCGTTTCCAGCCGGATGCGCAGCACGCACGCGCCTTATGCCCCCAAGCGGCTAGATCACCTCGATCAGGCGCTTGGCCATGCGTTCATAGGCGCGCGCAACGGGACTGTCGGTTGCGGCAACCGGAATTCCGCCGTCGCCCGCCAAGCGCACCTCGACACTCAGCGGCAATTCCCCAAGGAACGCCAGACCCTGCTTCTCGGCCTCGACACGGACACCGCCTTCGCCAAAAATATGGTCTTCATGACCACAATTCGGGCAGATATAGGTCGACATGTTCTCAACCAGACCCAGAATAGGGGTCTTGAGGGTCTGGAAAGCGCGCAGCGCCTTGCGCGCGTCCAGCAGTGCCACATCTTGCGGCGTCGATACGACGATTGCGCCACGCACATCGAATTTCTGGCATAGTGTCAAATGAATGTCGCCTGTGCCCGGCGGCATGTCGACGATCAGCACATCCAGCTCGCCCCATTCCACCTGCGTCAGAAGTTGCTGCAACGCGCCCATCAGCATCGGGCCGCGCCAGATCACGGCATCATCGGCCTTCAGCATCAGCCCGATAGAAATCATCGTAACACCATGCGCCTGAAGCGGGATGATCTTCTTGCCATCGGGCGATGCGGGCCTGCGGTCCACGCCCATCATCTTGGGTTGGCTGGGCCCATATATATCGGCGTCCAGCAGGCCGACACGCAGCCCCTGCCGCGCCAGCGCCACGGCCAGATTAGACGCCACTGTGGATTTGCCGACGCCGCCCTTGCCGGACCCAACAGCCACAATATGGCGCACACCCGGCACGCTTTGTTTGTCCCCCTGGGGACGCGCGTGCCCGCCGATCTTCAATGAAGGTGCATCCCCTTTCGGTTTGGGCGCAGGGCCATGCGCGGTCAGCGCCGCTGAAACCCGTGTTACCCCGTCCAGTGCCTTGATGGCAGCTTCGGCGGCCTGCCGGACAGGGGCAAGGCGTTGGGCAACATCTGCGCTTTCGGCTTCCAATACGAAACGGACTGCCCCCCCCTCGACCACCAGGGCGCGCACCAGATCGCGCGACACCAGATCGCCACCTTCCGGCAGGGTAATCTGTTTCAGGGCCTCAAGGACCGTTTCGCGCGTCACACTCATGATAAATTCCCTCCGGTTTCATGCGGACAGATGGGCTTTTCAACTGGCATCGGCAAGGCCCACGGGTCGGCTAACAAATTGTCTTGCGCCTTGTTCCATGCAAAAATGCCATATTCAACAACCCGGGAGGGGCCAGATGCAACATGACTGCCTGTTTTGCAAAATCGCATCCGGTGCCCTGCCCGCGCATAAAATATATGAAGATGACCATATCCTTGCGTTTCTGGATCTGCATCCCATCCGTGCGGGCCACAGTCTGGTGATTCCCAAAGCGCACTATGTCTGGTTCGAAGATTTGCCCGAAAAACTGGCAACACGCATCACGACCTGCGCCCAGAAAATCGCGCGCGCCCAAAAAATAATCTATCAGGTCCCGCGGGTTTCAATGTTTTTTACAGGAATTCACGTTCCACATGCGCATGCGCATGTCGTTCCCATGCATCATGTGCACGACGTGACATCTGCGGCCTACTTGCATGACGGCATAGAAGCGTTCAGCACGCCCCCACAAGCAGACGCGCAGGAACTTTCTGATATCGCTACCATTTTTTCCAATCACATGATCGATTAATCTGAATTTCAGATACTGGTTAAGCCGTCATATCCAGAGATTTTCTGGACCGGATGGTTTGTTTTTCGGGCAGTTTTGAAATTTACCTAGCGTAAACATGACGCTATTGCATAGCCGCATTGCAGCATCGTGTGTTGTGCAGACGCAGCAAATTGCTATCTTGGGTTCAAGAAGACGCGGCACTGAACGCCGCACAACTGAACGGAAGGTGCAACATGGCACATATCACAGCAAATGTCAGCTCCGTACGGCCTGTAGCCTACCTGATGGGCTGGGTTGAAAGCGTAGCCGACACGTTCGCACGCTACCGGGTCTACAAACGGACCCATGACGAACTTAGCCGGCTCAGCAGCCGTGAACTGGATGATCTTGGCATCAGCCGCTCCATGATCACGCGTCTGGCATACGAGGCCGCATACGAGAATTAATGGTTTTGGGTCCCCTCCTCCTCCCTGGGACCCGAGAGCGACGGTGATTGATCCTCCTCCCCAATCACCGTCACCCTATTCCGGCCATGGCAGAAAGCCAGAAACCGGTACGCAAACGACCGCCCCGTCCTCCTCCCTAGGGGTGATCGTTGGGATAAAGTGGCCCTCCTCCTCCCTGGCCGCTCTATCCCTCGAATATCGGGTCTCTTGACCCGGACATTGCAACGGCCCCCTCCTCCTCCCTGGGGTCATGGCAAATTGGCGGCAGTCCCCCTCCTCCTCCTTGGGACTGCCGCCTTTTTATTTTTCAGATCAGAAATTACCTGTCAGCTTCCGTTCACTCAGAACGGAAGGTCATCTGCCTGTTCTGCGGGCACGACAAACCTTGCCACTATATGGCGTGCGCCGGACTTTTCGAATTCGACAAACAGCTTGTCCCCGTCCACGGATGCTACGCGCCCATAGCCAAATTTGGTATGGAAAACGCGGTCGCCTTCTTCAAAGACCGGCAAGGCAGCCGCATCTATGATCACGCCCGAAGCCTGACGTGGCTGCGCGGCGGGGCGCGATTGCGCGGCCTGAAACCGCCGCCAACCGGGCGAATTGTAGACATCGGCGCGCATGGCGCGATCTTCAACATTGCTTGGCGCGACACCAGCGGCCATGCCAGCACCGCCATACAGGCCCGGCGGCGTCAGAACATCCACATGGTCTGCGGGCAATTCATCTACAAAGCGCGATGGCATCTGCGCCTGCCATTGTCCGTAGACCCTGCGATTCGCGGCAAAACTGATGGTGCAAAGCTGCTCGGCGCGGGTGATGCCGACATAAGCAAGGCGGCGTTCTTCCTCCAGCCCCTTCAGTCCAGTTTCATCCATGGACCGTTGCGATGGAAACAACCCGTCTTCCCAGCCCGGCAGAAACACCACCGGAAATTCCAACCCTTTGGAGCCATGCAGCGTCATGATGCTGACCTTGTCATCGGCACCATCGGTGTCATTGTCCATCACCAGCGCGATATGTTCCAAAAACCCTTGCAGATTTTCAAATGATTCCAGCGCTTTGACCAGTTCCTTCAGGTTGTCCAGCCGCCCCGGTGCTTCGGGGGTTTTGTCGTTCAGCCACATTTCCGTGTAGCCGGAGTCTTCCAGTATCTGTTCGGCCAGTTCGATATGACTGACCTGCGTTTGTGGGGGTGCAGTATCCAGCGTGTCAATCAGGTCATCATCCGCCGCACCCGTAACTGTGCCGCCAACCGCCGCATGCCAACGCGCGATTCCATCCAGCAGGGCACCCAAGGCCTTGGCCCCGCGCCCGCCCAGCGCGCCCTGATCCAGCGCCATCGCAGCCCCTTGCACCAAGGGCACACCTGCATCGCGCGCAATCCGCTGAATGGTCTGTTGCGCCTTGTCGCCAAGCCCGCGTTTGGGGGTATTGACCACGCGTTCAAAGGCCAGATCATCCCCCGGACTGACCGCCAGCCGGAAATAGGCCATCGCATCGCGGATTTCCATACGCTCGTAAAATCGCGGGCCACCGATCACGCGATACGGCAGGCCAATGGTCAGAAACCGGTCTTCAAACGCGCGCATCTGATGGCTTGCACGCACCAGAATCGCCATCTGGTTCAGCGCAAACGGGTCCAGCCCACGGGTGCCACGTTGCAAATCCTCTACTTGCTCGCCGATCCAGCGTGCCTCTTCCTCCCCATCCCAATGCCCGATCAGCCGGACCTTTTCGCCTGATTGCGCTTCGGTCCACAGGGTTTTGCCAAGGCGGTCTTCATTGCCCGCGATCACCTTGCCGGCGGCGGCCAGAATATGCGGGGTCGACCGGTAATTCTGTTCCAGCCGCACCACTGTTGCGCCCGGAAAATCCCGTTCAAACCGCAAGATATTGCCCACTTCGGCCCCGCGCCAGCCATAGATCGACTGGTCATCATCGCCCACACAACAGATATTCTTGTGCCCGCCCGCCAACAACCGCAACCACAGGTATTGCGCCACATTGGTGTCTTGGTATTCATCCACCAGAATATAGCGAAACCGCGCCTGATAGCCTTGCAACACATCCGGATGGGCCTGAAAAATGCGGATGCAATGCAGCAGCAGATCCCCGAAATCACAGGCGTTCAGGGTTTTCAGCCGGTCCTGATAGGCCGCGTAAAATTCTGTCCCGCGATGGTCAAAGGCATTGGCTTCGCTGGCGGGCACCTGTTCGGGCGTCCACGCGCGGTTCTTCCACTGGTCGATGATTCCGGCAAGCAGACGCGCAGGCCAGCGCTTTTCGTCAATATTTGCCGCTGCAATAAGCTGTTTCAGCAGGCGCAGCTGGTCGTCGCTGTCCAGAATCGTGAAACTGGATTTCAGGCCCACAAGTTCGGCATGACGCCGCAGCAGTTTCGCGCTGATGGAATGGAATGTGCCCAGCCATGGCATGCCTTCCACCGCTTCGCCCAAGTAACCGCCCACCCGCAGCTTCATTTCACGCGCGGCCTTGTTGGTGAAGGTCACCGCCAGAATTTGCGACGGAAAGGCGCGGCCGGAATTTAACAAATGCGCAATGCGCGCCGTCAGCGCCTTGGTTTTGCCAGTGCCAGCGCCAGCCAGCATCAGCACAGGACCGTCCAGCGCCTCTACCGCCTGACGTTGGGCGGGGTTCAACCCGTCCAGATAAGGGGCAGGACGCGCAGCCATGGCGCGGGCGGACAGGGGCAGATCGGTGTTGAAATCACTCATACCGCGACAATAACCAAAACTGCCCCGAAGGGAAAGCCGTGTTCGCCCAACGTTCCTGCCATATCGCAAGATCGGGTGCGATGGTCGCCCCTGTCAGCTGGCGGTTAAATCCCGAAAGCTGCCAAGGAAGCTTTTGAACAATTTGTTCACACGGATGTCACCGCTAAGGCTGCTGGCCAGTGGCGCGATGTCAGTCAATGGAATGGCGGCCTTGTCCAGAATGCCCGCAAGTTCCGATCTGGGAACAAACGCCATTTGCCAATGCGGAAATGCACGCTGTTCCACATCGGTGTCCGACAAAACCAAAAGGCCGGAATGCCGTGCATCAACCCGAATGCGCGTCAGCACGCGTTCAACCGCCGCATCCGGTCCTTCGAGAACCTGAAAGAAGCACCTGTCATGATACGCCAGAAAGCCCGTTATGCCAGATTGTTCGTTGTTTCGCCGGGACACGCGCAAAATGTCTTCAACCTGTTCTTTATCAAGCGCTTTTCTTGACGAGCTGAGATATACGATTCTGCGCATTGCACCTGTTCCGTAGCTGACAGGTGCCAAGGTATAACCACATTCTTAAAATCTGGTATATCGGTTGAACGCTTCTGCCCACAGATGTCAGAATGGCGTGCTTGCCAATCCGTCATGCGCGTGCTCAGCTAGGACTATTCCTGCCTTGGAAGAATGATGTGATGCACCCTGATCAGCGCTATCCCGCCCTTTCAGACCTGAAATCGGCCTGCCGCAAACGGGTGCCGCATTTCGTGTGGGAATATGTCGACAGCGCAACAGGCACAGAATCAGTCAAGGGGCGCAACCGCGCCGCGCTGGACCAGATTTTGTTTAACCCCGCAGTCCTGCGTGGCCCTGTCACGCCGGATCTGGGCACCCGATTTCTGGGGCGCGACTATTCCTGCCCGATCGGCATTGCGCCGGTGGGCATGTCCGGCCTGATCTGGCCGGGGGCAGAGGCGACACTGGCCGCAATGGCACAGGCCAGCCGCATTCCCTACGCGCTAAGCACAGTGGCCACACGCCTGCCCGAAGAGATCGGGCCGATTGCAGGCGATATGGGGTGGTTCCAGTTATACCCCCCAAAAGACCCCGAAATCCGCCGCGACCTGCTGGCCCGCGCGCGCAAATCCGGTTTTGAAACACTGGTGCTGACAATTGATGTGCCCGGCCCTTCGCGCCGCGAACGGCAGTTGCGCGCACAACTTGCGATCCCGCCAAAAGTGACGCCATCGATACTGGCACAGATTGCGCTGCGACCAACCTGGGCGCTTGGCACGTTGCGGCACGGCACCCCCCGCCTGCGCCTGATGGAGGAATATCTGAAACTTGACGGTAATGCGCCATCCACGGCCCATGCAGGCTATTTGCTGCGCGCGGCACCTGATTGGGACTATCTGCGCGCCTTGCGCGACGAATGGGACGGCCCGCTTGTCATCAAGGGGGTGCTGGATGCGGATGATGCAACGCGCCTGCGCGACGAAGGGGTTCAGGCGATCTGGGTATCCAACCATGCAGGGCGCCAGTTTGACGGGGCACCGGCTGCGATACATTGCCTGCCCGCCATTCGCGCTGCTGTCGGGCCGGAGTTTCCATTGATCTGCGATTCGGGGCTGGAGTCGGGGCTGGATATCCTGCGCGTGCTGGCCCTTGGGGCTGATTTCGCAATGCTGGGGCGGGGCTGGCATTTCGCTTTGGGGGCATTGGGCGCGCGCGGTCCCGCGCATCTGCACCACATTCTGACCCAAGACATGAAAAGCTGTATGGTGCAGATGGGAATAGCCCGCGTGGACGATGCCGCAACGCAGCTTGCGGGCGCGCCCGAATCCTAACGAAACCTTACAATCCCTTTACGAAGCTGTAAAAACTGGTCTATCCAGTTGAACAAGACTGGTTTGCACCCGCAGAAAGGACCGTCATGGCCGAATTTCAGAAGATCCTTATCGCCAACCGTGGTGAAATTGCTATCCGCATCATGCGCGCCGCAAATGAATTGGGCAAACGCACCGTCGCGGTTTACGCAGAAGAGGACAAGCTGGGCCTGCACCGGTTCAAGGCAGATGAAGCCTACCGCATTGGCGAAGGGATGGGGCCGGTTGCCGCCTATCTTTCGATTGACGAGATTATCCGCGTGGCCAAGCAGGCGGGCGCAGATGCCATTCATCCGGGCTATGGCCTGCTGTCGGAAAACCCCGACCTGATTGATGCCTGTGTGGAAAACGGCATCACCTTTATCGGCCCCAAGGCAGAAACCATGCGCGCGCTTGGGGACAAGGCCAGCGCGCGGCGCGTGGCCATTGAAGCAGGCGTGCCGGTCATTCCCGCGACCGAGGTTCTGGACGATGACATGGACAAAATCCGCGCGATGGCGGACGAGGTGGGCTATCCGCTGATGCTCAAGGCCAGCCATGGCGGTGGCGGGCGCGGCATGCGTGCGGTCAACGGCCCCGAAGAACTGGAAGCCATGGTCCGCGAAGGCAGGCGCGAGGCAGAGGCCGCTTTTGGCAATGGCGAAGGGTATCTGGAAAAGATGATCCAGCGCGCCCGCCATGTCGAGGTGCAGTTGCTGGGCGACACGCATGGCAACCTGTATCATCTGTATGAACGCGATTGCACCGTGCAGCGCCGCAACCAGAAGGTCGTTGAACGCGCCCCCGCCCCCTATCTAAGCGCCGAGCAACGCGCCGAGATTTGCGAGTTGGGTCTGAAAATCGGGCGCGCAGTAGGCTATCAGAACGCGGGCACTGTCGAATTCCTGATGGATATGGACGAGGGCAAGTTCTACTTCATCGAAGTGAACCCGCGCGTGCAGGTGGAACATACCGTCACCGAAGAAGTCACCGGCATCGACATTGTCAAAGCGCAAATCCGCGTGGCCGAAGGGGCAACCCTGTCCGAAGCCACCGGCACCCCCAGTCAGGGCGATGTCACCTTGTCGGGCCACGCCCTGCAATGCCGCATCACAACCGAAGACCCGCTGAACAATTTCATCCCCGATTACGGCCGCCTGACCGCCTATCGCAGTGCCACCGGCATGGGCATTCGTCTGGACGGGGGCACCGCCTATGCGGGCGGCGTGATCACGCGCTACTATGATTCACTTCTGGTCAAGGTAACGGCATGGGCCGCCACGCCCGAAGAATCCATTGCGCGGATGGACCGCGCGCTGCGCGAATTCCGCATTCGCGGTGTCAGCACCAATATTGATTTTGTCATCAACCTGCTGAAACACCCGACCTTTCTGGATTACAGCTACACAACGAAATTCATCGACACGACGGATGCTCTGTTTCATTTCCGCAAGCGTCGCGACCGCGCCACCAAGATTCTGACCTATATTGCCGACATTACAGTGAACGGGCATCCCGAAACCGCCGGACGGGTGCGCCCGGCAGCAGGGATCAAAACCCCCGCGGCCCCCACAGTCACAGGCCAGCCCCCGCGCGGCGCGAAACAAATTCTGGACGAACAGGGACCGCAGGCCGTGGCTGACTGGATGGCCGCCGAAAAGCGCCTGCTTTTGACCGACACGACCATGCGCGATGCGCACCAGTCCCTTCTGGCCACGCGCATGCGGTCCATCGACATGATCCGCGTGGCCCCTGCCTATGCGCATATGCTGCCGCAATTGTTCAGCATGGAATGCTGGGGCGGTGCCACGTTCGATGTGGCCTACCGCTTCTTGCAGGAATGCCCGTGGCAACGCCTGCGCGATCTGCGCGCGCGCATGCCCAACCTGATGACGCAAATGCTGCTGCGGGCGTCAAACGGGGTGGGGTATACGAATTACCCCGACAATGTGGTGCAGTTCTTTGTGCGTCAGGCCGCCGAAACGGGTGTGGATGTGTTCCGCGTCTTTGACAGCCTGAACTGGGTTGAAAACATGCGCGTCGCCATGGATGCCGTGCTGGATGCGAACAAGGTGTGCGAAGGCACGATCTGCTATACCGGCGACATTCTGAACCCTGAGCGCGCGAAATATGACCTGAAATACTATGTCCGCATGGGCCAGGACCTGAAAGCGGCAGGCGCGCATGTGCTGGGCCTGAAGGATATGGCGGGCTTGCTGAAGCCTGCATCGGCGCGGATGCTGATCAAGGCGCTGAAGGAAGATGTCGGCCTGCCCATCCATTTCCACACCCATGACACGGGCGGCATAGCGGGCGCCACCATTCTGGCCGCAGCCGAAGCGGGCGTAGATGCCGCCGACGCCGCGATGGATGCGTTTTCGGGCAATACCAGCCAGCCCACGCTGGGGTCGATTGTGGAAGCGCTGCGCTTCACCGACCGCGACACGGGGCTGGACATGGGCGCGATTCGCAAGATTTCCGATTACTGGGAAGATGTGCGCGCGCATTATGCCGCGTTCGAATCCGCGCAGCAGGCCCCCAGTTCCGAAGTGTATCTGCATGAAATGCCCGGCGGACAGTTCACCAACCTGAAAGCGCAGGCACGGTCGATGGGGCTGGAAGACCGCTGGCCGGAAGTTGCGCGCACCTATGCAGATGTGAACATGATGTTCGGCGACATCGTCAAGGTCACGCCATCGTCCAAGGTGGTGGGCGACATGGCGCTGATGATGGTGTCGCAAGGGCTGACGCGCGCGGATGTTGAAAACCCCGATCGCGATGTCAGTTTCCCCGATTCGGTGATCGACATGATGCGCGGCAATCTGGGCCAACCCCCGGGCGGCTGGCCGGACGGGATTTTGCGCAAGATCCTGAAAGATGAAGCCCCGCTGACCGAACGCCCCGGCGCACGCCTGCCCCCCGTCGATCTGGACGCCACGCGCGCAGAACTCAGCGCGGAGTTGGAAGGATTCACTGTCGATGATGAGGACCTGAACGGCTATCTGATGTATCCAAAGGTGTTTCTGGATTATATGGGTCGCCACCGCGTTTACGGCCCCGTGCGCGCCCTGCCCACGCAGACCTTCTTTTACGGGATGGAACCGGGCGAGGAAATCTCGGCCGAGATTGCACCGGGCAAAACACTGGAAATCCGCGTTGTTGCCGTAAGCGAAACCGGCGATGATGGTGATGTGAAGGTATTTTTCGAACTGAACGGCCAGCCGCGCACGATTCGCGTGCCCAACCGCGAAGTGAAAGCCAAGACCGCGCAACGCGCCAAGGCAGATATAGCCAACCCCGCCCATATCGGCGCACCAATGCCGGGCGCGGTTGCCTCTGTAGCCGTCAGTGCGGGGCAAAAGGTGAAGGCGGGCGACCTGCTTTTGACGATCGAGGCCATGAAAATGGAAACCGGCCTGCATGCCGACCGCGACGCCGTGGTGAAATCCGTGCATGTTCAGGCAGGCACCCAGATCGAAGCCAAGGATCTGCTGGTCGAGTTCGAGGACTGACCGACCGCACAGGCGTGGTGCAAAAGGCCATGACCGGCGCGGGAGCAGTTGATTCCCGCGCCGATTTCCCCCAAACCGTTGCAAAAGCCTCGGGACAGGATCAGATGACCAGAATCGATACAACATTCGCCGCCCTGAAATCCGAGCGCCGCAAGGCCTTCGTTGCCTATATCATGGCGGGCGACCCCGACCTTGAAACCTCGCTTGCCATCATGCAGGGACTGCCCGACGCAGGGGTCGATGTCATTGAACTGGGTGTGCCTTTCACCGACCCCATGGCGGATGGTCCCACCATCCAGCTTGCCGGTCAGCGCGCCCTTGATGGCGGGCAGACACTGGACAAGACGCTGGATATGGTGCGCCGCTTCAGGGCGGATAACGACACCACCCCGATTGTCCTGATGGGCTATTACAACCCGATCTACAGCATGGGCGTTGCGCGTTTTCTGGACAAGGCGACAGATGCGGGCATTGACGGGTTGATTGTCGTTGACCTGCCCCCCGAAGAAGACAGTGAACTATGCCTGCCCGCACAGGCGGCAGGGCTGAATTTCATCCGGCTGGCCACGCCCACCACGGATGACAAGCGCCTGCCCAAGGTTTTGCAAAACACATCCGGTTTCGTCTATTATGTGTCCATCACCGGAATCACCGGTGCTGCGGCCGCGCAGGCCACACAGGTCGGACCAGAGGTCGCGCGCATCAAGGCACAGACAGACCTGCCCGTGATCGTGGGATTTGGCATATCAACGCCGCAAACAGCGCAAGATATCGCCAGCGTGGCCGATGGCTGTGTCGTGGGGTCCGCGATCGTCAAGGAGATCGCGTCCGGCAAACCTGTCGCGGATGTGCTGGATTATGTGCGCGCCCTGGCTGATGGGGCGCATCGCGGATAGGCGGAAGGCGCGGAGCAAAGGCCGCAGGCCGCCGCGCCATAGGTCTGGCCGTCCCGCGGCCTGCCGATTTGGCCAGTGATACGCCAAGCCTTTGAACGCAGGAATATGCAGCCTGCATAAAGTGAACTTCACTGGCGTCCGACCGGCAGACCCCGGCCCACCGCTGGCGCGGGCTTTATCCAAGCGCGAATGACCGTAAAAGACCAAAACCTGCTTCGCAGATGATTGCTTCTCGGGGGGGCGGTATCTTCACAATGGTCCTGCGACCGGCCAAAGCGTATTCATATCCCATAAGAACGGTGCCTGCGTTTGCGCCAAATTCCTAAACGCCCCAACCATAGAAAAAGCCGCGTCCCTTCGGGCGCGGCTTCGTTTCTGTGGTATCTTGCAGGTGCAACTCAGGTCTTAACGCCCGGCCATCTGGAAACCCGCACCGGGTTCACCCAGCACAACCACCCACCACAGTTTTCCGTTGCCATCCTGATGCCAGCCCACGCCCACATCACGCGCGCTGCTGTCCAGAATGACTGCGCGGGTTTCCGGTTCCTGCATCCATGCTGTTACAGTTTCAATTTCTGTCTCGAAGGTTTCCGAAACCATCTCGCCCACGAACGTCCCCTGATAGCCCGCACGTTGCGCACGTTGCATCGGGCTGGACCCGTCCGACCCCCAATGCCACGGGCGGCTTTGGAATGACATGTCCTGCGCGTGCGTTGCCGCAGCGCTGGCCAGTTCGGCATTGCCCTGAAGTGGCGGCTGACCGTGCTGCGAACGCATCGTGTTCAGGCCGTCCTGCATACGCTGGCGCACGCGCGGCGCATCACTTTGACTGATTCGATATACAGCCGGAACCGGCTTGCCGTCCGGCCCCATGCGCATGGCAACAGGTGACACATCACATGCAGCCAGAAACAGCGCACCAAGCAAAGATATAACAATAGTCCGCAACATATCCAGATTCATCCTTTTCGCGACAGGGTGCTGCATAGCCCTTACGCGCGGGGTTTTCAAACACAACTAGCCGTGATCAGCTGTGTTTTGACAGTTATGCAACTACTGAAGCAGGATGCTTACGCGATGACTCGTCGTCAACAGTTCAAATACGGCGCGAAAGTGTTGCGAATTTGACGATTTCCGCAAAATCCTGCACAAGGCTTGACAACTGGCCGTTGCGTTTCGCGATCGAAAGTGGTTTTACCGAGATCACGACATTTCGTCTTGGGTGCCTGTGCCCAATGATTGGGTTGCAGGTAAATACTGGAGGTTACTATGAAAAAGATCGCACTCGCAGCAGCACTGTCCATGGCTGCCACTTCGGCTTTCGCTGGTGGTATGGGTAGCAAGTATGCAGAACCCGTTGTTGAACCAGCAGTTATCGTTGAAGACACAAGCTCTTCCTCGGCTGGCATCATCGTTCCGCTGATGCTGCTTTTGGTTGTGGCTGCAGCTGTTGCCGCAAAATAAGTTACGAAACCTTGGTTTCGTAGAAATGGCGGGCCTTGTGCCCGCCATTTTTCATTTTTGCAAGAAAATCACTGCCACGCTATCCGACTTCGGCAAATCGCGGGCGCGATGACCGGACCATTGTAGTATCACGCCCGATCAAGTCGCATCTATCAGCCCGATTTCCCCGAATTTTCTGAAATGCGGTCAACCACTGGCACCGCAGAATTGTCAGGTCCAGCCCGACAGGTTGGACGCGATCACCTGAACAAGCGCATCCACATGCGCAGGATCATCATTCAGGCAGGGGATATATGTAAACTGTTCCCCGCCCGCGTGCTCGAAACTTTCGCGGATTTCTTCGTTGATTTCTTCCAGCGTCTCGATGCAATCCGCAGAAAATGCCGGTGCCACAATCGCAAGCCGCTTCACGCCCTGCCGCGCCAGATCGGCAACATGTTCCACAGTATAGGGGCGCAACCATTCTTCTGTTCCAAAAACCGACTGGAATGTAGTCTGAACCTTGTCCTTTTCCCAGCCCAGTGCCTCGCGTAGCAACCGCGTGGTTTTCTGGCATTGGCAATGATAGGGGTCCCCCTGAAGCAGATAGCGTTTCGGCATGCCATGGTAGGATGCCACCAGGACCTCTGGTTTCTCGTTCATCTGGTCATAGGTGTCCTGCACCGATTTGGCCAAAGCGGAAATATAGGCAGGGTGGTCGAAATAGGGTGCGACCGTGCGGGCCGCGGGCTGCCATTTTTGGTCCATCAGGGCGCGAAAGAACTGGTCACAGGCGGTCGCAGATGTCGCGCCCGCGTAATGCGGATATAGCGGAAAGAACAGAATCTTTTCGCACCCTGCCTTGACCATTTCATCCACCTTGGATTGCGTGGACGGGTTGCCATAGCGCATGCAGAAATCCACCATGACGTTATCGCCAAACTGCGTGGCAATCGCCTTTGCGATGCTGGCGGTCTGGTCTTTTGTAATGGTCATCAGCGGGCTTTCGCCCTTGTCATGGTTCCAGATGGATTTGTAATTCGCCCCCGATGTGAAGGGTCGTTTGGTCAGGATGATCAGTTGCAAAAGCGGCTGCCATTTCCATGCGGGGTAATCTATCACGCGCTTGTCTGACAGAAATTCATTCAGGTAGCGCCGCATGGACCAGTAATCGTAATTATCCGGCGTCCCCAGATTGGCCAGCAACACCCCGATCTTGGCCTGTGGCACGGGGGGATGATCTGCTCCCGCATGGGCCAGACGCCCCTCTCCCGGATGATCCATATGGGCAGGGCAGCCGTGCGCCGTAGACTGTAGCTTTGCATCAAGCATGGCAGGGTCTTTCATTCCGGTATGTTCAGATATTTGAAGCTGACATAACTGTTTTTCTTGCGGAATCAATCATTGCCGGGGATTTTCACCTGATCTGGCAGCGGCGTTTCCACACTTCCCAGTGCATCTGCCAGTGACATTTTGGCAGAACCGGGCCGCAGCGGGCGCGGCTGGCTGTCGTCTGGCGCCCATCCTATCAGGAAGATAAGCTCATATGTGGCCCGTAGGCGCCCGCTGTCATCGGCGTAATGCGCGGCGTAATTTTGCTCTGTGCGTCGAAACAGCGCAGGGGGGCTAAGACTGCGACGACGCGCGGCCAATGCGTTGCGTTCGCCCATCTCGCGCAGATCATCGAACAAGCGTTGCAGGCTGCTATACGCAACCGACTGGGTTAGCGAATCTGCGACCGGCAAGGCCATTCCGGAACGCTGCAACAACGCACCCAGGTCGCGGATTTCGGCCATTGGCACCACTCTTGGGGACAATCCGCCCGTCAGGTCCGATTCGGCTTGTGCAAGCGCGCTGCGCAATTCCGACAAGGTCTGGCCGCCAAACATCACCCCAAGGAACAGCCCGTCAGGGCGCAGGGCACGCCGCGCCTGCACCAACTGGCCCACAGGGTCCGATGCCCAGTGCAGCGCCATCACATGCAGCACCAGATCATGCGCGCCCTCTTGCAGATCCAGCACGGGATCATCGGCAACGACGCGCGCATCTGGCAAGAAATCCGCCCAGACCTGCGGCAAACCCGTGATTATGGCGGGCGCATTAAACGGTCTGTTAACCATATCCAGACGAAACTGAAGTTCCTCTTGTGCAAGCTGGTGCAGGAAGGGGACTTGGCGCGTCGCGGATGCCCGCGCGCGGTTGCGCAGCAAGGCGGGCCGGTCTGTCAATTCTGGCGGGGTGGTGCGGGTCATGAATGGGCCTGTGGTCGTATCAACGACCCTTTATGTAGGAGAGTTCGCTTGGAAAGGCAAAAGACCATGCAGCGGCTGCACGTCACCGGCAGAACATTTGCCACGCGCCTGCTGCACGCGGTCTATCCGCCGCAATGCATGACCTGCGACACGCTGGTCGAAGAACAAGGTGCGCTGTGTCCCGCGTGCTGGCGCGACACCGGCTTTATTTTCGGACAATGCTGCAACCTGTGCGGCACCCCCCTGCCCGGCGACAGCGCAGCGGACTGGGATGTGATCTGCGATGACTGCCTGACCCTTGCGCGGCCATGGGAACAGGGGCGCGCAGTGATGGTCTATGGCGACAAGGCGCGCCAGATCCTGCTGGGGCTGAAATATCATGACCGGCTGGACCACGCCCCTGTCGCGGGGAAATGGCTGGCACGGGTTGCGCGACCAATGGTGCAGCCGGACATGCTGGTTGCACCCGTCCCGCTGCATTGGCTGCGCCTGCTGAAACGACGCTATAATCAGGCGGCGGTTCTGTCCTGCGCATTGGCCCGCAACCTGCACCTTGCGCATTGTCCTGATTTGCTGATTCGCCACCGCTATACCGGCACACAGGACGGGCGCGGGCGTATGGGCCGGTTTGCAAATGTCGAAGGGGCGTTCCGCGCGAACCCGCGACAGGCGCATCGCATCACAGGCCGTCACATCCTGCTGGTGGATGATGTCATGACCGCAGGGGCGACATTTGCGGCGGCAAGTGATACGCTGCTGGCACGCGGGGCGGCGTCGGTTCGTGTCATCGCACTGGCGCGCGTTGCACATACGCCATGATCGGCTATAGTGCGGCGCAGCCCGAAACGACAGGACGCCCGCGATGCAACCGATTGAAATTTATACCTCGCCGCTATGCGGCTTTTGCCATTCAGCGAAACGCCTGCTGACGTCCAAAGGGGCCAGCTTCACGGAAATCGACCTAAGCCGCACCCCGGACCGTCGCGCCGAGATGATGAAACGCGCAGCCGGACGGCATACTGTGCCGCAAATCTTCATCGGGCAAACCCATGTCGGCGGCTGTGACGAGCTGTATGCGCTGGAACGTGCGGGAAAACTTGATCCCTTGCTGAAGGGATAATGCGATGGGGTTGCGCGCGGCACTTCTGCAACTGAATTCCGGCGACGACCCTGCCGCAAACCTGCCGGTCACACTGGATTATCTGCATGAAGCCGCCGCAGGCGGGGCGCATATCGCCCTGACACCGGAAGTGACCAATTGTGTATCCTCCTCGCGCGCGCATCAAAACAATGTCTTGCAACACGAAGACAGCGACATAACCCTTGCCACACTGCGCGATGCCGCGCGCGAGTTGCAAATCTGGGTGCTGATCGGATCATTGGCGCTGAAAACACATGATGCGGACGGGCGCTTTGCCAACCGGTCTTTCCTGATCGCCCCGGATGGCACAATCGCTGCGCGCTATGACAAGGTTCATATGTTCGACGTGCAGGTGTCAGAGGCCGAATCCTACCGCGAATCGTCCGGCTTCAGGCCGGGCACACACGCGGTTCTGGCCGATACCGACCTGGCCTGTATTGGACTAAGCGTTTGTTATGACCTGCGCTTTGCCTATCTTTACCGCGCACTTGCGCAGGCGGGTGCAGAAATTCTGACCGTGCCCGCCGCATTCAGTCCGGTGACGGGGGCCGCGCATTGGCATGTGTTGCTGCGTGCACGGGCCATTGAAACGGGGTGTTTTGTGCTGGCGCCTGCGCAAACCGGCCAGCATGCGGCACATGAAGGCAAACCGCGCCAGACCTATGGCCATTCCCTTGCCGTAAGCCCGTGGGGCGAGGTGTTGCTGGATATGGGCACGCAACCGGGTGTAGGGTTTGTGACACTCGATCTCGACCAGATTGTGGGCGCGCGCGGACGCATTCCCGCATTGTTCCACGACAGACCCATCGAAGGACCGGCACACCCATGACATCTGCACCGCGTTCAGATCTGGCGAACGCCCTTTTCAGTGAATTGCTGATGGCAGATCAACTGGCCCGCAACCGCCTGTCCAAAGTGTTGCCAAAGGGGATGGAGCTGTCACATTTCGGTGTGCTGAACCTGCTTGCGCGCCAGCAGGCGGAACGCAGCCCCGCAGAACTGGCGCGCGCCTTTCATGTGACACGCGGCGCAATGACCAACACATTGAACAAGCTGGAATGGGCAGGTTACGTCCATATCCGCCCCGACTGGGACGATGCGCGGCGTAAAATGGTCGCCATCAGCCCTGCGGGGCGCGCGGCACGCGATGCCGCCCTTGCCGCGATAAGCCCGCTGATTGATGATATTGCAAAAACGCTGGGCGAAGACCGCGTTCGCCAGACGGTTCCAGTGCTGCGCGAATTGCGATTGCGACTTGAATCATGATCCTGGAACGGGCAGCAATACAATATCGTCGGGCGCAGGCTTGCGATGATCGGGCAAAAGGGTCTTACTATTGTGGCTGACGACATAGCGCATCTGCTGAACCGCATCACGCGGCAGGACAAAAACGCGCTTCGGGCGCTGTATAGTCAGGCCGCCCCGAAACTGATGGGCATTCTGATGCGTATGTTGGGTAACAGGCCCGATGCAGAAGATGCATTGCAAGATGTCATGATAAAGATCTGGAATCGTGCAGCGGCCTTTGACCCCGAAAAAGGGACCGGAATGGGCTGGATCTGCGCTGTAACGCGAAATCATGCACTCGATTGCTTGCGGGCGTCGCGTCCTGCAAGGCTGCGAACCACCCCCTCGGGCGGGTATTCCGGTGATGACCACGATGACCCGATCGCGCGCCTGCCAGACCCGACCCCCGGCGCCGAAGAACAATCGCTTGCGCGCATGGAAATGCTGCGGGTGGTCGCCTGCATCAAGGAGCTGCCGGAAGATCGCGCAACCGCCGTTCAGGGGGCCTATCTGCAAGGGTTAAGCTATCAGGAACTCGCAAGCCGGTTCGATGTGCCGCTGAATACGATGCGCACCTGGTTGAGACGGGCCTTGATCAGCCTGAAGGAGTGTCTGGAAAAATGAGCGAACAGACACCACAAACCCCGATCCCCGATGATGACGTGCTGGCCGCAGAATATGTGCTTGGCCTGCTGGATGGTGACGACTGGCAGGCAGCCAAGGGCCGCTGCGCGGTTGACGGAAATTTTGCACAGCTTGTGCAGGCATGGGAAGCCCGCCTTGCGCCCCTGAACGAGCTATATGAAAATGCAGACGCCCCCGACCTGATGCCGCAGATCGAAGCGCAGCTATTCCCCGCCCCGCAACAACGCAGCCGCAAATCATGGTTCTGGGGCTTGCTGTCGGGGACTGCGGTTGCGGCAGCGATTGGCGTGGCCATTCTGGTATTTGTGCCCGCCGCGCCGCCTACCGGGCCGGTGCTTCAGGCGGAACTGGTCGCCACCGACCGTGAACTGGTGTTGCAGGCGCGCTTTGATGTCGCGGCCACGGAACTGCGCGTCACCCTGCGCGGGCAGGATGCAGGCGCGGATCTTGACTATGAATTATGGGTGATTGACGAAACCGAGGTTCCGCGCTCGCTTGGGGTGGTGCGTGCCGCAGAACTGTCCCTGCCTGCCCAGCTTGCGCAAGGGCAGGTGCTGGCAATCAGTCTGGAACCCGCAGGCGGGTCACCCACGGGGCTGCCGACCGGTGACGTGCTGGCGGTTGCGGAACTCAGCGAAAGCTGAGGGCCGCGCATTTCACGGCATATTTCTGAAACTTTCATGTCCGAGCGACCGTTCATCGAACATGGGACACGCAAATATGCAAACGATATCGGGCGCGCCCCTAGAGCATGTCACGTTCATTCGCATTCACGAGACATGCTCTAACTTATTGATTTCGCATGTTCGAGAAGCTCAAAACCGGTTCCCACTTTTGAGCAACATGCTCTAGCGCACAGGTTCGGGGCAGAACCCTTCGGGTTTATGGCCAGTCCGGGAATGCAGGACGGGTAACCACTTCCAATATGAACCAGTCCAACGGCGTGATTCACGTTGTGGACAAAGTCCTGCTGCCGCGCTGACCCCGAAGAGGAAGGGTGGCCTGCCTCCATGGGCTGCCCTTCCGCCCTGCTGTCAATGCCCGCTATTGCGCAACTGTTCGGCGGATTCATGAATGGCCTTGTATTGGCCGCCCTGCCGGTGAATCCACAGATATGATGGCAATACAGCACTCATGGGCGTTGGGACGATGCCCAGATCGGACAACCCAAGCGCATCATCACTGACCAGATTGTCGCGCCGCAGGTTGCGAACCTGATCGCGCGTCAGAATCGTGTTCGTAAACAGCCCCAACGACACCATTTGCGCAATATCCAGCGCGCGCCCCATGATGCCCGCCACGAAAAACGGCACGTTCACGATGATGCGGTTGCGCCGGATTTCCGCCAGCATTGTTTGCATCAGGTCGCGGAATGGCGCACGGTCCGGCCCGCCCAGTTCATACACACCGGCGGCAATGTCGCGGCTTAGGGCCGCTTCCGCCGCCTTGGCGACATCATCGACATAGACCGGCTGAAAGCGTGTGTCCGCGCCGACAACAGGCAGGAATGGTGAAAAACGGGTCATCGCGGCAAAGCGGTTGAAAAACTGATCCTCGACCCCGAAAATGATCGACGGGCGCAGAATCACGGCACCCGGAAAATGCTGGATAACCTGCGCTTCGCCTTCGGCCTTGCTGCGCTGATACAGGCTGTCGGATTGCGCATCAGCCCCGATTGCCGACACATGCACCAGCCGTGCGACCTGCAATTGCGCGGCAATGCGCGCAATCCGTCCCGCACCTTCGGCCTGAACCGCATCGAAGCGGTTGCGCCCGACTTCGCCCAGAATGCCCACGCAATTCACAACCGCATCCGCACCCTGCATGACGGCCTGAACTGACGCATCATCGCGAATATTGCAAAATACCGGTTCCACCTGCCCGACCGCGCCATAAGGTTTGACATGCAGCGCCTGATTGGGCCTGCGCACAGCCACGCGCACACGCCAGCCCGCCTTTGCCATACGCCGCGCAATATATCGGCCGACAAAGCCGGACCCGCCAAAAATGGTAACAAGCTGCGTCATGGTGCGCCCTCCGCCTGAGGTTCAATACCTGTGGATTTCATGCCTGCATCAATAGCCCTGCACCGGGCGCACGACAAGCCCGAACGGTTTTTTTCATGCGCGGCATTTTTCCTTCATTTCCCCCGTTGACAGTGCAAGCGCCGCGCCATAAACACCTCCTCACGCAACCTGCCCAGGTGGCGGAACTGGTAGACGCGCTAGCTTCAGGTGCTAGTGCCCGTAAGGGCGTGGAGGTTCGAGTCCTCTCCTGGGCACCATGCGAAACTTAAAAAACCGCTTCAGGCCAACGCCTTGAGCGGTTTTTTTAATGCTATGCATCAAGTGCCAACCCTACGATAACACTGCATTCCCACCGCATATGGTGCTGGTAACGCGCCGCAGGGTTCTGAATGCTGGCACGCCCTGCCTATGGTGGTGCCGCACGCCCGCCCGGCCCGCGAAATTTGCCGCACCCCAAAAATGCATCAGACCGCCCGAAGGCGGCCTGACTTGTCCGGTGTGCGCGCGAACCGATCACTCGCCGTCGCGCACGGTCATACGACCGTCCTCCCAGTCACCGGACAATATTTCGCCTGTGGCATAGCGCAAGGTTCCCTGACCATGACGCTGGCCATCACGGAACTCTCCCTCGTATATGTCGCCGGTATCATAGGTGGCAATACCCTGCCCCTCGATCCGGCCGGCGGACCATTCCCCCTCATAGCTGAAACCGTCTGCCAGTTCAATCCGGCCCTGCCCGTCGCGCGCCCCTTCGGAAAAACCGCCGACATACACAGACCCGTCAGGATAGCTCATCTCTCCCTGACCGTGCAATTCGCCGCCTGCGAAACTGCCGCGATAAACACGCCCGTCTGCAAAGGTTATTTCCCCTTCGCCGTCAGACAGCCCCCGCACAAACTGGCCTTCATATTCTGACCCGTCCGCATAAACCGCGCGCCCTTGGCCGTGGAACTGCCCGTCGGACCATTCGCCCTCATAGCTGGACCCGTCCGCATAGGTGATCTGGCCCTGCCCGTCCGGCAGACCATTTCGGAACTGCCCTTCATAGACCGACCCGTCCGGCTGGGTCAGGCGACCAGTCCCTTCAATGCGGCCCGCAATCCATGTGCCTTCATACAGGTAGCCGTCAGGCCCCGTCAGCCGCCCCTCGCCGTCGCGCTGGTCATTGACGAACTGCCCTTCAAACACCAGCCCGTCGGCCTGCTCAACCCGCGCGGGGCCGTGGCGCTGGCCGTCACGAAATTCGCCGGTATGCACATCGCCGTTGGGCTGGGTCAGCACACCTTCGCCTGACAACTGCCCGTCGGCCCAGCTTCCGTCATAAACCAATCCGTCAGGGCGCGTCAGTGTGCCGGTGCCGTGGCGCAAATCCGCCTGCATGCCGCCCTCATACACCGCGCCATCAGGATAGGTGATGCGCCCCTGCCCCTGACGCTGACCGTCTGCCCAGTCCCCTTCATAGCGGTAGCCATCGGGGCGGTTCAGAACGCCGGTGCCATGCGGCTGGCCCGCAACAAATGTCCCTTCATAGACAGAGGCATTTGCAAACACGCGGCTGCCCTGCCCGTCAATCGCACCATCCAGCCAGTCCCCTTCATAGGTGGACCCGTCCGCGAATGTCATGCGGCCCGTGCCATGCGGGCGGCCTGCGCTGAATTCCCCGTCATAGACAGCCCCTGACGGGTAGCGCGCGACACCCTGACCGCTGATTTCACCATCAACCCAGTTGCCGCTATATTCAAACCCGTTGGGCAGCCGGTAAGTGCCTTGCCCATGCTGCAACCCGTCGCGGAATTCGCCTTCATAGATGCCGCCATCTTCATACTGGCGGGTCATGACCCCATCGACCTGGGCAATGGCGGGAAGTGCAACGGCCAATACACAGGCAACTGCCAAAGCGGGCACAGTGACCATTCTGAAGGCCATGACGCATTCTCCCTGTCTGTTCATTGTGCGCGAGCCTAGTCAGGGGCATTCAGGCTGGCAAGAGCTTTCCTTTATCCTTGCGCCCCTTTCCTTGGGCGAACAACATGATATGTGATGCCAAAATATCAGCTGCCGGGACGATTTCATGACAGACCGCTTTCGCCTGACCCTTGGGCAACTGAACCCGGTGCTTGGGGACATAGCCGGAAATGCCGCGCGCGCGCAGGACGCGTGGGAACAGGCGCGCGATGCGGGTGCCGATATGCTGGCGCTGCCGGAAATGTTCCTGTCGGGCTACCAGACACAGGATCTGGTGTGGCGTCCGGCCTTTCAGGCCGATCTGCGCGCCGCGCTGGACAAGCTGGCGCAAGATTGCGCTGATGGCCCGCTGCTGGGAATTGGTGTGCCGCTGATGCAGGACGGGGCACTGCATAACTGCTGGGTCGTGCTTGGCGGGGGTGCAATCCGCGCCACGCTCCGCAAGCATCATTTGCCCAATACCAGCGTATTCGACGAAAAACGCCTGTTCGCATCAGGCGACATTTCCGGCCCCTATGTCGCGGGTCCGCTGCGCATTGGCACCCCCATTTGCGAAGATGCATGGTTTGATGACGTGGCCGAGGCATTGGCGGAATCGGGCGCAGAGTTGTTGCTGGTGCCCAACGGGTCGCCCTATGCGCGGGGGCGTTACGACACACGGCTGGCCCATATGGTGGCGCGCGTCACCGAAACCGGCCTGCCGCTTGTCTATCTGAACCTTGTGGGCGGGCAGGATGATCAGGTTTTTGACGGGGCCAGTTTTGTGCTGAATCCGGGCGGGAAGCTGGCGCTGCAACTGCCCGCGCATGAAGAAGCCATTGCCACGCTGGACTTCACCCGCACGGCCGACGGGTGGCGCGCAGAGGCTGGCCTGCGGGCGCATTTGCCCGACACGCTGGAGCAGGATTACCGCGCGATGATGGTGGGGCTGCGTGATTATCTGGGCAAATCGGGCTTCTCCAAGGTGGTGCTGGGCCTGTCGGGCGGGGTTGATTCGGCGCTTGTGGCCACCATTGCCGCAGATGCGATAGGCGCTGCGAATGTGCATTGCATCATGCTGCCGTCGGAATACACATCCGCGCATTCGCTGGAAGATGCGGCTGCATTGGCGCGCAGCCTTGGGGCGCCGCTGGATGAAGTCGGCATAGAAGGGCCACGCGCCGCACTGACGGACGCGCTTGCGCCGCTGTTTGCGGGCCGCAGCCCTGATGTGACCGAAGAAAACCTGCAATCGCGCTTGCGCGGCACAATTCTGATGGCAGTGTCCAACAAAACCGGCGCGCTGTTGTTGACCACCGGCAACAAATCCGAACTGGCTGTGGGATATGCCACGATCTATGGCGACATGAATGGCGGCTATAACCCCATCAAGGATATGTATAAATCGCGCGTGTTCGAGATATGCCGCTGGCGCAATGCCAATTTCCGTGACTGGATGCAAGGCCCCGAAGGTCAGGCCATCCCGCCGCGCATTATCGACAAACCCCCGTCGGCGGAACTGCGCGAGGACCAGCGCGATGACGACAGCCTGCCGCCCTATGACGAACTGGACGCCATTCTGGAAGGGTTGATCGACAATGATCTGCCCGTGGCCGAACTGGTGGCGCAGGGGTTTGACCGCGACACTGTCAAGCGCGTGGAGCATCTGATCTATATCTCGGAATGGAAACGGTATCAGTCCGCGCCCGGACCACGGCTCAGCAACCGCGCGTTGTGGCTGGACAGGCGGTATCCGCTGGTCAATCGCTGGCGCGATGACAGCTAGGCACTTGATAACACAAAGCCTGCCGCCGTCACGGCGCTGGACCTACCCTGTGTCGTTCACGCAACTGTAGCTTTCCCTTCCCGTGGGCAGGCGATAAAACTTGTCGAAATGGCATCAGGGTGCAGGTTTTAGACTGTGGAAACTACGCGCCATGGTGTATAGACCCAGCCATGCTGTGACGCGCGGCAAATGCGATAACCTGACACAAGATCAGGCCGGATCAAAGGCAAAGAGGGCAGGAATGCAAAGCAGTCGTTTATTTCGGTTTGGTGTGGGTCTGGTTCTGACCATAGGTCTTGCGGCCTGCCTGGATGGCACAAATGGCAGTCAATCAGGCAGCAGCAGCGCGCCACGCGGGACGTCACAAACCGTCGAACGCGATATCGAAGCGCCCAATGTCTTTTCAAAACGCGATGCAGGTCTGTGGGACGGTCGTCCGTCCCTTGGCGGTGTCTGGGTCGCCCATCCAGATGTGCGCGACCCCGAACGCGTGATCATCCGCAACACGGAAAACGGGCAGGAAACCATCGGCGCGCTGTTCCGGCGCGAACGCATGAATCCGGGACCGGTGTTTCAGGTATCCGCCGATGCTGCCGCAGCAGTCACCATGCTGGCCGGTGCGCCCACGCAGATCGAAGTGATCGCGCTGCGCACAGAAGATGTCCGCGTGGGCGCAGACGGCCCCGATGCGCCGCCCCCGCAAGCCGATGACGAACAAACGGCCACAGCCGCCACTGCGGCGCCGACACAAGACCCCGCACGCATGGCGGACACAGCAAGTGCAGCACAGCAAAGCGACGACACCCCCATCGCCCTGCCCGCTGAAGAAGAGTCCGCGCAGCCGCGTCGCGGGCTGTTCTCGCGCATCTTCTCGCGCGACACACAACCGGACACGCCCGCAGGCGGTGTTGAAACCACCACGCTGGATGACGGCGCGCAACCGCCCGCCCAAGCCAGTGTTGCCCCGGCTATGACCCGCGATGCGGCCGCACCGCCCCAGCCGGCACCGCCCCCTTCAACGCTGGACCGCCCCTTTATCCAGCTTGGCATTTTCAGTGTCGAAGCAAACGCGCGCCGCGCGCAGGAAATGGCCGGCAATGCCGGACTGTCCGCCCGCGTTCATGCAGGCAGCACGCAAGGCAACGCCTTCTGGCGGGTTACGGCAGGGCCTGCGGCAACATCACAGGAACGCCAACAGCTACTTGAACAAGTCAAGGCCTTGGGGTTCAATGACGCCTATGCCGTGCGCCGCTGACCGGCACGCGGCGACACCACCACAAAGCCTGCCTTGCACCTGTGCAGACATGGACAAGACAGATTGACAGCAAGCGGGAACAACCTGATGCGCAACTTACTTCGCACCCATCTTCTTGGCCTTGCCTGCGCGGGGCTGGGCCTGACCGGCACTGGCACCGGCATGCAGGCGCTGGCCCAAACTGTGGCGGGGTTCGAAACCAACGCCACATCAGCCTATGTGCGCGACATGACCACGGGAACCGTGTTGCTGGACAAGGCCGCAGATGTGCCCCTGCCGCCCGCATCCATGTCAAAACTGATGACATTGCTGATGCTGTTCGAAGCACTGGAAGATGAACGCCTGTCGCTGGACACCACGTTTACCGTATCGCAACGCGCCTATCAGATGGGCGGGTCGCGTATGTTTCTGGAACCCACCGACCGCCCCACAGCCGAAGATCTGATCCGCGGGATCGCGGTTCTGTCGGGCAATGATGCAACTGTCGTCGTGGCCGAAGGGCTGGCAGGCACCGAAGATGCCTTTGCGCAAATGGCCACGCGCCGCGCGCGGGAATTGGGCATGCGCAACACCACCATCGCCAACGCATCGGGCTGGCCAGACCCCAACCACCTGATGTCCAAGCGCGATCTTGGCATTCTGGCCGAACATCTTATCATGACCTATCCGCAATATTACCCTTACCTGTCGGAGCGGGAATTCACCTGGAGCGGGATAACCCAACCCAACCGTGTGCCGCTTCTGAATGCGGGGATCGGGCTGGACGGGCTTAAGACCGGCTTCACCTCGGCGGCGGGCTATTCGCTGACCGGATCAGTGCAGCAAGGGGATCGTCGCATCATCTTTGCCTTTGGCGGCCTGGACAGCGAACGCGCACGCGTGCAGGAAGCCGAAGCGATCATCAACTGGGCCTTTCGCCAGTTCGCACAAGTGACCATCGCACGCGAAAACGAAGTCATGGCACAGGCCCCCGTCTGGCTAGGTGCGGAAGCCACCGTTCCGCTTGTCGTCGCCAAGGAAGCGAATATTCTGGTGCCTGCCATCGGCGCGCGTGATCTGGATGCGCGCGTTGTCTATGACGGGCCGATCCCTGCACCTGTTGTGGCAGGAACGCAGCTTGGCGAGTTGCTTGTAGACATTCCCGACATGGCACAGATGCGTATTCCGCTGGTCGCAGGCGCAGATGTGGCCGAAGGCGGGTTCACCGTGCGCGCGCAGGCTGCCGCATCACGGCTGTTCACCAAAATTCGCGGCGCCGGACAAGAGGCCATGAACTAGGCATGCTAAAGCGCCCCGATACCGGCATTTTCCTGACCTTCGAAGGTATTGACGGGTCGGGCAAATCCACGCAGGCCCGCGCTTTGGCTGCGGCCTTGCAGGCGGGCGGGCGCGACACGGTGCTGACCCGCGAACCGGGCGGGTCAACCGGGGCCGAGGCCATCCGCGCCCTGCTGGTCGAAGGGGCCGCAGACCGCTGGTCGCCCGAAACCGAAATCCTGCTGTTCAATGCCGCGCGCCGCGATCATCTGGAAAAAACCGTTCTGCCTGCACTGGCGCGCGGGGCCGTTGTCATTTCGGACCGGTTTGCCGATTCAACCCGCGTGTATCAAGGCGCGGCGCGCGCCAGTCTGCGCCCTTTGGTGGACCAGTTGCATGATCTGGTCATAGGCATGGAGCCGGACCTGACCTTCGTGATCGACATGGATGCCAAGATCGCATTGTCACGCGGGCTTGCACGCAATTCCGGCGAGGACAGGTTTGAAGATATGGGCGCAACATTTCAGCAAACACTGCGCGCAGGTTTTCTGGAACTGGCCCGCATGTCCCCCGAACGTGTGCAGGTGGTTGACGGTGCCCGCGACATGGCCGCCATCAGCGCCGATGTGCTGGCCGCCACGCGGGCCTTCATGGACGCGCGCGCATGAGCGATGCCACCGACCTGCCGCTTCCCGACCAGCTGGAAGGTGCGCCGCACCCGCGCCAGACGCCCGTTCTGTTTGGCCAACAGGGGGCAGAAAGCGCTTTTTTGCAGGCTTGCAATTCCGGCAGGTTGCATCATGGCTGGCTGATATGTGGCCCGCGCGGGGTGGGCAAGGCGACGCTGGCGTGGAAAATCGCGCGGTTTCTGCTGGCCAGTTCACTGGACGGGGACAGTATGTCTGCCGCGCACACGCTGGACATGCCCGAAGATCACCCCACCGTCAGGCGGGTGCGCGCGGGCGCGGATGGCGGTCTTCTGGTCATCCGGCGTGGGCGCGATGACAAGGGCAATCTGCGCCGCGACATTACCGTGGATGTTATGCGCAAACTGCACGGCTTTTTCGGGCTGTCGGCCACCGACGGCGGGCGGCGCGTGGTGATTGTGGATGCCGCCGACGACATGAACGCCAACGCGGCCAATGCGCTGCTGAAGGCGCTGGAAGAACCGCCCGCGAATGCCACCCTGCTGCTGGTCGCGCATCAACCCTCGCGCCTGCTGCCCACGATCCGGTCGCGCTGCCGCGAATTGCGGCTGCACCCGTTGCAGGGGCAGGACTTGCATTCAGCGCTGGAACAAGCTGGCATTTCCGACGCGCCCCCCGCGCTTGCGGAACTGTCCGGCGGGTCGGTGGGGGCTGCAATGTCATTGGCGCAGGGCGGTGGTGCGGAGATATATCAACGGCTGGTCACGCTGTTTGCAGGACTGCCACGGCTGGACCGGCAAGCGGCCATCGCACTGGCCGAAATGACCGCAGGCAAGGGCAATGACGCACGGTTCGATCTGCTGCTGACCCTCTATGAGTTGTTTCTGACGCGGCTGGCGCGCGCAGGCATTCTGGGACCTGGGCCGGAAGCGGTGCCGGGCGAAGCGGCCCTTCTGGCCCGCCTCGCCCCCCATGATGGGGCCGCGCGCGCCTATGCCGGTCTGGCCCAGCGGCTGGGGGCGCGCGCACGGCACGGGCGCGCAGTCAACCTTGACCCTGCCGCGCTGGTGCTTGATATGGTCTTGCAGACCGAAGCAGAGGCACGCAAGTTCCTTTGATCACACGCGCGGAGTGTTCATGCCCCAACCCCAGATCGTTGACAGCCATTGCCATCTTGATTTCCCCGAACTCTCGGTAGAACTGGACGCTGTGATTGACCGCGCACATGCGGCCGGTGTCACGCGTATGGTCACCATCTGCACCAAACTGCGTAACCTGCCGCAGGTTCAGGCCATTGCCGAAACCTATGACAGCGTGTTCTTTGCCGCAGGCACCCACCCGATGAGTGTGGCAGATGAACCCATGGCAAGCGTTGCCGAACTGGTGAAACTGGCAGCGCATCCGAAAATGGTGGGCATTGGCGAAACAGGGCTGGATTATCACTACACTGCCGACAGCAAGGACGTGCAGCAAGAAAGCCTGCGTATCCATATCGAAGCCGCGCGCCAGACGCGCCTGCCGCTGATCATTCACGCCCGCGACGCTGATGACGATATGGCCCGCATTCTGCGTGATGAATACCGCGCAGACCCCTATGATTGCGTGATGCATTGCTTTTCATCCAGTGCGGAACTGGCGCGCGCGGCGCTGGATCTGGGGTTTTATCTGTCCATGTCGGGCATTGCGGCCTTTCCCAAAAGCGCCGCCTTGCGCGATATTTTCACGGCCGCCCCGCTGGACCGTATTCTGGTGGAAACCGACGCCCCCTATCTGGCCCCGCCCCCCTTTCGCGGCAGGCGCAATGAACCGGCATACACGGTGCATACTGCGCAAATCGCAGCGCAGGCGTTCGGCATGGAGTATGCCGATTTTGCCGCAGCCACGTCGGCAAATTTTGACCGCCTGTTCTGGAAGGCCGCATAATGGCGGAATTACGCGCCACCATTCTGGGCTGCGGATCGTCGGGCGGTGTGCCGCGTCTGGGTGGGCATTGGGGGGATTGCGACCCTGTAAACCCCCGCAACACGCGCCGCCGCTGTTCACTGCTGCTGGAACGTATCAACGATGCGGGGGGGCGTACGCAGGTTTTGATCGACACATCCCCCGACATGCGCGCGCAACTGCTGGATGCGGGTATCGGGCGGCTGGATGCGGTGGTGTTCACCCATGCGCATGCCGATCATGTGCATGGCATAGATGATTTGCGCCAATTGGTGTTCAACACAGGCCAGCGTCTGGCCGTCTGGGCCGATGGCGCGACGCAGGATGCGCTTTATTCGCGCTTTGGCTATGCGTTCACCCAGCCGGTGGGGTCACCCTACCCGCCGATTCTGGACATGCACACGATTGACGGGGCCATCACCATTGATGGCGCAGGCGGCGCGTTGGTGCTGCACCCGATGCGCCTAAACCACGGGTCCATCGATGCGCTTGGTTTTCGGGCAGGCGGGCTGGCCTATACCCCTGATGTGGTGGAAATCTACGCTGAAAGCTGGACCCTGCTACAGGGGCTGGATATCTGGATTGTAGATGCCTTGCGCCGCAAACCACACCCGACTCATGCACATCTGGACATGACGCTGGGCTGGATTACGCGCGCCACCCCGAAACAAGCGGTGCTGACGAACATGCATATCGATCTGGACTATGCCAGCGTAGACACGGAAACGCCTGAAAATGTGACCCCTGCCTATGACGGTATGGTGCTGCGGCTGGATATCTGATGCAGGCGCTGGCGAATGTCATTTTGCCGGTTTTCCTGATTATCGGCTTTGGCTATGTCGCGCGCTGGCGCAAGCTGATCACGGATGCCCATGTTGATGGCGTGGTGCTGTTTACCCAGAATTTCGCCATTCCCTGCTTGCTGTTCGTGGCCATCGCGCGGCTGGATCTGGGGCAGGAGTTTGATCTGCGGCTGCTGGCCAGCTTCTATGCGGGGGCAATCATCTGCTTCGCGCTTGGGTTTGCGGGGGCGCGCTGGCTTTTCCGCCGCGATTGGGAAGATTGCGTGGCCATCGGCTTTGTCGCGTTGTTTTCAAATTCGCTGCTGCTGGGGCTGCCGATCACCGAACGCGCCTACGGGTTCGATGCACTGGCCGCGAACTTTGCCATCATCGCGGTGCATTCGCCCATCTGCTACGGAATTGGCATTACCGCCATGGAACTGGTGCGCAACCGTGGCGGGCGGCTGCGCGATACCGGCGCGCGGGTGCTGAAGGCGATGTTCCGCAACGCGCTGGTGATTGGAATCGCCTTGGGGTTTATCGTCAACCTGTCGGGGCTGCCCATTCCCGGTGTCATGGATCAGGCGCTGGACATGATGGTGCGCGCGGCCCTGCCTGCGGCGCTGTTCGGGCTTGGCGGGGTGCTGTATCGCTACCGCCCCGAAGGCGATTTGCGCACCATCGGGTTTGTTGTTGGCTTGTCGCTGATCGTGCATCCGGCCATCACCTTCGGGCTGGCGCATCTGCTGGGGGTTGGCACGCAAGGCATGCGGTCCGCCGTGGTCACGGCCGCGATGGCACCGGGGGTGAACGCCTATGTCTTTGCCAATCTTTATGGCCGCGCAAAACGTGTGGCGGCGTCCTCGGTGCTGATCGGGACGGCGGGCGTGATTGTCACGGGCTGGGTCTGGTTGCAGATACTGCCCTGAGTGCAGGGCGTGTGGTTGGTTTTTGACTGAAGGGGACGTTGGTGCTTGGATAAAGCCCGCGCCATCGGTGGGCCGGGGTCTGCCGGTCCGCCGCCAGTGAAGTTCACTTTATGCGGGCTGCATACTCCCATGATCAATAGCTTGGACTGCCATCAGAGTAATCGGCAGGCCGCGGGACGGCCCGCCGATGGCGCGGCGGCCTGCGGCCTTGATTCCGCGCCTTTGGGCATCTTCGCGCCATACAAGACAGCCTTGCAGGGCCATCACATATACCCCATGCACCCAACAAAAAAGGGGCGCCCGAACGGGCACCCCTTTGGCATTGCACTGGCGCAGAAATCACATGCGTGACGCCACATTTTCCCAGTTGACCAGCTTTTCAAGAAAGTTGCTCAGATAAGCAGGGCGCTTGTTGCGGAAGTCAATGTAATAGCTGTGCTCCCACACATCGCAGCCCAGCAGTGCGGTTTGACCAAAGCATAGCGGGTTCACGCCGTTTTCGGTCTTGGTGACCTTCAGCGACCCGTCCTTGTCCTTGACCAGCCAAGCCCAGCCCGACCCGAACTGACCGGCCCCTGCTGCGGAAAATTCTTCCTTGAACTTGTCCACGGACCCGAAGCTTTCGGTCAGCGCACTCGCCAGCTCGCCCGGCATGCCACCAGTGCCCGGACCCATCATTTCCCAGAACTGCACATGGTTCCAGTGCTGGCTGGCATTGTTGAAAATACCGGTTTGTGCCACGGCACCGGACTGATAGGTGCCGGTGATGATGTCTTCCACCGATTTGCCTTCCCATTCGGTGCCGGCAATCAGCTTGTTGCCATTGTCGACATAGGCCTTGTGGTGAATGTCATGGTGGAATTCCAGTGTTTCGCGGCTCATGCCCAGATCGGCCAGCGCATCATGCGAATACGGAAGGTCAGGAAGTTCGAAAGCCATGGTCTACCTCTTTTCGGTTATTGGTTCGCGACTGCCCTGAATAAGAGCCTTGAGGGCATGAACGTCAAGGGGCACAGCGCGGATTCCTGCCGACCGCCCTGATTTGTCAGGTATAAAGCGCGGGTTCAGAACCGGGTGCAGCCGCCGCAGACAACAGATCAAACATATATTGTGCGACCGACCGGAAGCACACCACCGTCACCTGATCTGCGCCCGACATCCAGACCGCAGCCGCCACCTGTGCCGCGCGGGTGCGGCGTATCTCACCTTGGTCAAATTCGCTGAAATCCACGGGGCAGATTTTGGCCAGCGCATCAAGGGCGCCCGCCCCTTGCAGCGTGAATACTGCCCTTGCATCCGACACATTTGCCACGGTCGCAAATTCACCTGCCAGCGCCTGTGCCAGCGTGTCCGCCACGGCCCCCGCCTGATCATAGGGCAGCATCAGTAACAGCTCATCAGGTGACATCCATGCCGCCGCCATGTCACCGGCACTGTTCACACAGCGCTGTGCGGGCATGTCCAGATCCATCACATCCTTCACCGCGCCCGCAATCGCGCCTGATGATAAATCCCCGCGCAAGGTGATCATGCCGCGCAAGCCCGCCTCGGACACAGTGACGAAGCCTGCGAAATGCGCGCCCGGCAGCGCGCTGGTTTCCCTGTCAGACATTTTGCTTCGCGCCTTCCTTGTCGATCAGCACGGGATCAATGATCCGCGCCTTGATGTCCTTGCCGCCGTCACCTGCAAATGTCAGCACATCGCCCATGCGGTCCGGCCCGTTCCTGACCAGCGCCATGGCAATGCCACGCCCCAGATTGGCGGAATAATAGGTCGATGTGACGCGCCCTTCGGTTTGCGCCTGTCCATTGGCGTTCTTGCCACCCGTCACGGCCAGCGCGGCATGCGGCAAAACCTGCCCGTCCAGCGTTTCAACGCCCACCAGTTTCCAGCGATCCGGGTTTACCATGGCTTCGCGTTCCATACCCCGCTTGCCCAGAAAATCGGCCTTTTTCTTGCTGATGGCCCAATCAAGCCCCAGATCCTGCGGGATGACCGTGCCATCTGTTTCATCCCCGATCATGATAAAGCCTTTTTCCGCGCGCAGAATATGCAGCGCTTCGGTCCCGTAAGGCATAAGGCCCAGATCGGCCCCTTCGTCCACAAGGCGGTCCCAGAAGGCGCGCCCCTGCCCTGCGGGCACGGCAATTTCAAACGACAGCTCGCCTGAAAAACTGATGCGGAACACGCGCGCGTCAAACCCAGCCAGCGTGCCGTCGCGCCATTCCATGAAGGGCAGCGCATCGCGGCTGACATCCATCCCGCCAAGGCGGTCCAGCAACACGCGCGCTTTGGGGCCGACGACCGCGAATTGGGCGAATTGCTCGGTCAGGTTGACGGTGTGAACCCGCCAGTCCCACCATTCGCATTGCAGCCAGTCTTCCATCCATGCATGAATATGATCCGCCCCGCCGCTGGTGGTGTGCACAAGGAAACTGTCCGCGTCAAGCCGCGCGACAACGCCATCATCCATCAGGAACCCGTTTTCATTGCACATCAGCCCGTAGCGGCATTTGCCGGGCTTCAGCGTGCTGATCATGTTGGTATAAAGCATGTCCAGAAAACGGCCTGCATCCGGCCCGCGCACAAGTATCTTGCCAAGGGTGGACGCATCCAGAAGGCCCACATTTTCGCGGGTGTTCTTCACCTCGCGGTTGACGGCATCATGACGCGTCTCCCCCCCGCGCACATAGGCGAATGGCCGCCGCCATTGGCCCACAGGTTCCCAATCCGCGCCATTGACAGTGTGCCAGTCATGCACAGGACTGCGCCGCAGGGGCTGGAAAATCGCGCCGCGCGCCTCTCCCGCGATGGCAGCAATGGAAATGGGCGTATAGGGCGGGCGGAAAGTGGTTGTGCCGGTTGCCGGAATGGGCTGGCCCAGCGCGTCGGACAGGATGGCCAGACCATTGATATTACTAAGCTTCCCCTGATCTGTTGCCATGCCAAGGGTGGTGTAGCGCTTGGTATGTTCGACCGATTGATACCCTTCGCGCGCAGAAAGCTGCACGTCGGACACTTTCACATCATTCTGGTAATCCAGCCACATTTTCATGCGCAAATCATAGCTGGCCTGCGCGGGCATCATCCAGACAGGTTGCATCGGGGCCTCAGCCGGTGCGATGGCCTGCGGGGCCGCATCGGGCTGGCCGTTTGCCCCCACTGCCTGCGCGGCCATGCGCGCGCAGCGATGGGCATCGCTCAGGACATCAAGCAATTCGCCATTGGCCGCCCCGCAGGCGCGCACAAACCCCGCCCCATCCGCGCCCAGTGGCGGGCGCGCAGGGTCGGGGCGGAAATAGCTGCCTGCCTCGTCCCAGATCAGCTTGCCGCCGCAATGCGACCACAGATGCACCACAGGCGACCAGCCGCCCGACATGGCGACCGCGTCGCAGTCTATGCTGCGTTCAACCGCGCCGCCGCTGCTGTCCTGACGGCAGATTTCCACGCCTGTCACGCGCTTGCCCCCCTTGACCTTGCGGATGGCGCGGCCTTCCAGAACCTCTATCCCCAAAGCGCGCGCACACGCGGGCAGATCGCCCGACGCAACGGCGCGGGGGTCTATGATTGCGGCCACATCAAGCCCTGCGTCATGCGCGGCAATGGCACTGCGATAGGCATCATCATTATTGGTGACAACAACAATACGCGCACCCGGTGCGACAGCATAATTCACAATATAGTCACGCAGCGCGCTGGCCAGCATCACACCCGGCACATCATTGCCCGCGAATGACAGCGGGCGTTCAATCGCCCCTGTGGCAGTGATGATCTGGCGCGCGCGCATGCGCCACAGACGGTGGCGGGGCGTATCAGCGCCCGGCATATGGTCGGCCACACGTTCATAGCCCAGCACATAGCCATGATCATGCACCCCCGCCCCCATGCAACGGGTGCGCAGCTGCACATTGTCCATGGCGTGCAGCCGCGCAACAGTGGCATTGATCCAGTCCTGCGCGGGCTGGCCGTCGATCTGTGCGCCATCCACAGGCGCGCGCCCGCCCCAATGGGCCGTCTGTTCCCACAACGTGACCTTGGCCCCGCTTTGCCCCGCAGCCAGTGCGGCCTGTAGCCCCGCAATGCCACCGCCAAGAACCAGAATATCAGTGAATGCATAAATCTGTTCATAACGATCAGGATCGCGCGCATCAGGCGCAGGCGCCTTGCCCAGACCGGCAGAACGGCGGATGAGGGGTTCATAGACATGTTTCCAGAACGCGCGCGGGCGCAGGAATGTCTTGTAATAAAACCCCGCCGTCAGAAATTGCGGCACCAGATTATTGACCGAGAGCAGGTCAAATTCCAGAGAGGGCCAGTGGTTCTGGCTGACAGCTTCCAGCCCGTCGAACAATTCGGTGGTCGTGGCACTTTGGTTCGGTTCATACCGGTTGCCCTGCCCAAGGCCCAGCAGGGCATTGGGTTCTTCCGCGCCCGCTGCCACAACCCCGCGCGGGCGGTGGTATTTGAACGACCGGCCCAGCAACATCTGGTCATTGGCCAGCAGGCTGGCCGCGACCGTGTCGCCCTGAAACCCGGCCATAGATTTGCCGTTGAAGGTGAAGTTCTGCGACTTGCTGCGGTCGATCAACCGCCCGCCCTTGGGCAAACGATGGCTCATGCAAAACCCTCCCATTCGGGGCGTCTGGCCTTGATCGCGGCTATGATATCGGCAGGGGGTTCGGTGGTCTGCGCGGGATAGGTCCCGAACACTTCCAGTGTCATCGTGCAGCGCGCCGCCAGAAACCACTTGCCGCAGCCATAGGCATGACGCCAGCGTTCAAAATGCACCCCGCGCGGGTTCTTGCGGTTGAACATGTAGGATTCGTAATCGCGATCCGGCGATCCCGGACCATAGCGCTTCAGATGCGCCTCTCCGCCGGGGCTGAATTCGGTTTCCTCGGCGGTGACGCCGCAGCAGGGGCAGGTCAGGATGAGCATTGTTCCTCCTTCGGGGAAGGCCGGGCGCTGCCCCGGACCCCGGGATATTTCCACCAGAATGAATGAGGCGTGAGGGGTGCTCCGGCATCAATGCGCCACCCCCGCTGCCACGCTTTCATCAATAAAGCGCCCCTCGCGGAAGCGGGTCATGGAAAATTCGGCGGCCAGTGGTCCCGGCTCTCCCTTGGCGATCAGTTCGGCCATGGCCCAGCCCGACCCCGGCGTGGCCTTGAAGCCCCCTGTGCCCCAGCCGCAATTGATGAAGCAGTTCCCAAGCGGCGTTTTGGAAATGATGGGCGAGCGGTCGCCTGTCATATCGACAATGCCGCCCCATTGGCGCAGCATTTTCAGGCGTGAGATCATGGGGAATGTTTCCACCAGCGCGCGCACGGTTTCTTCAATATGGTGCCATGATCCGCGTTGTGTGTAGTTGTTGAACCCGTCCGCGCCGCCGCCGATGACCATTTCGCCCTTGTCGGATTGCGACATGTAGCCATGCACCGTGTTGGCCATGACCACCACATCCATGCAGGGCTTGACCGGTTCGGACACCAGCGCCTGAAGCGCCACGGATTCGACCGGCAGGCGAAAGCCCGCCATATCTGCCAGCGCGCCCGAATGCCCCGCAACCACGATGCCCAGCTTCTTGCAACTGATCGTGCCCTTGGTGGTGTTGACGGCGGTGACCTGCCCGCCCGCGGCCTCGACACCGGTGACCGCGCATTGCTCGATAATATGCATGCCCATGTCGGAACACGCCCGCGCAAACCCCCACGCCACCGCATCATGACGCGCCGTGCCGCCGCGCGCCTGCCACAGCGCACCCAGCACAGGATAGCGCGGCCCGTCCAGATTGATGATCGGCACCAGTTTCTTGACCTCGGCGGGCTGGATGAAGCGCGTTTGCACCCCTTGCAAGGCATTCGCGCGTTCGGTGCGCAGATAGCCGCGTTTTTCATGTTCGGTCTGGGCCAGCATCATCACCCCGCGCGGGCTGAACATGACGTTATAGTTCAGATTCTGCGACAGGGTTTCAAACAGCGCGCGTGATTTCTCATACAATGCCGCTGACGGGTCTTGCAGGTAATTCGAGCGGATGATGGTGGTATTGCGTCCGGTATTGCCACCGCCAAGCCAGCCTTTGTCAATGACGGCCACATTGGTGATGCCGAAATTGCGGCCCAGATAATAGGCCGTAGCCAGACCATGCCCACCCGCGCCCACAATGACCACATCATAGGAACTGCCCGGTTCGGGACTGGCCCAGGCGTGGGACCAGCCCTTGTGCTGGCGAAGCGCCTCTCTGGCGATGGCGAAGGCGGAGTAGCGTTTCATGCGCGGATGCTCCTGAGGGTGGTCGGTGCGCTGACCTGCCTTGTGACCTAACGCAGATTACCTTGGTGATCCAGAAGCGTCATTATTCGGGCGAAAACCGAAATCAAGCTGCGACTGTTTGTCATTTCTTGCGGGCTGGTCTTGCGGGCTGGTCTTGCGGGCTGGTCTTGCGGGTTGGCCCTACAGGCCGGCGTGCATGGGGCGAAATGATGACGGTCTGGATCGGCCCTGTAAGCGCGCCCGCACTGCAGGGTGCGTTCTGTCGCGGGAATGGTCTGTTTGATGCCCGCTTCCGCCCCTTGTTCTTTCCGAACCCCGCGATGCGCGTTAGACATCGCCTTCGTCACTGCGGCGTGTCCTGTCCACCATCAAGGTGGCAACAACTGCGCCAAATGCGCAAAGCGACGCAGTGAAGATGAAAACATAGCCGCTGCCGATCGGATAAAGCTGCGCGCCCGCCAGAATGGCCAGCGCTGTAATCAGTCCTGCGGCGGCATAATAGACGCCCGTTGCACTTGAAAGAAACTGTGGCGCAATGTTGTGCCGCATATAGGACGCGACGCCGACTTGCCCGAGGCCAAGCGTGGCACCTTGCAGGACCTGAACAACAAGCGTCGGCGCAAGTTCTGCCGACAGGCCGAAAATGCCCCAGCGCAGAATGCCCGCAATACAGGCGATAAGAATGATCTTCCCCGGTGCAAGGCGCGCGGTGATGCGTTTGCCGAATGCGAAGGCAACAATCTCGACCCCGACGCCCAGGCCCCAGAAAATGCCGATGACTGAAGTTGAATGTCCTGCCTCCAGCCAGCGGAAAGTGCTGAATGCATAAAAGACGCCATGGCATGCCTGGGAAATCGCAGCACTTCCAAGCAGCAATAGGAAGCCACGATTGCGCAGGGCACGCAGGATTACGGTGGTCGTGATTGCAGGCTGGGCACCGCGCGCCCGGGCCGGGAGGGTGTTTGATGTAACAATCTTCGCCAGCAGGATCACAAGGAGCAGATAAAGGATCACCCTTGTGTCGAACCAGTCAACAAGGACCCCGCAAAGCAGGGTCGTGGCGACAACGGATGCGGAACCCCAGGCCCGCACCTGACCGAAATCCAGCCTGTAAGCGGACAGATTCGCAATCAGGATCGATTCAGCCAATGGCACGAGCGGTGAAATAAGCGCCCGATACATCAGGAATACCATGACAACCGCGAGCGCGCCGCTGCTTGCAGTCAAAGCAAGCGTCGCAAATGTCGCGCCGATGACAAGCGCGACAAGGATCGCCTTGTTCAGGCGCGTGCGGTCAGCGAACGTGCCGACCAACGGGTTGATGACAACGGCAATGATTGCTGCCGCTGCCATGCACATTCCGACGGTCGCCTCGCTAAGCCCCTGGGCCTTCAGCCAGAGGGGCATGAAGGTGATCCCGACAGCAATCTGTGCATAAAGCGCAACATAGAATGCGTAAAATGCCATGCGCGCTTTTCCCGCCAACCGATTGCTGCCGTTTAAGATCAACTATCTGAAGCCGGAAGTGAAGAGGGCTTTGACCTCGGCGCAGCGGGCCACGCCGAAGCGGGCCACACGGATCGTCCGGTCTTGATGGAGTCACGCCCGGCATGGGCCGATATGTCTAACCTTTCGCGCCCAGAATCGGTTGGTGCTGTGACGGTTCAGGAAGCGGTGTTCTGGCATGTCTGGGTTCATACACCCGGCCAAGCAGACAAATATCGCTACGCGCCCCGGCCTGCGGCTGAAGGCAATAGCGTTTAGATAACCGCTTCGGCAGAATTGACGGATCGTATGCGCGCCGCCCGATCCGGGCATGTCCCGCGCGCGAAGCCAAGGTCCGCCAGATCAGGTTGACCGACAAACAGATCCACCACCCGAACCAGATGATCCTTGGCATTTCACCCCTCAGGCTTGTCGCGAAAACGGCATGGTCTGGTCGTCATCCACCCCGTCAATGAATCCCTACTTAAATGCACACTCCTATCGCGGGAAACATATCATAATTGGGTGTTTCACGCCGCCTCAGCCAAAAGAAGGACCGCAACGCAAGTGATAGCGCAGCGCCCTGCAAAGGCAAAACCTTACAGCGTTTTCCGGCAATGGCCGTTCATGGGGGATGATGACAGCACGGTTCTTGTCAAAGCGAAATTCATCTGCAAACTGCATCCGAAACTCCCCGACCAGCGATGTCTGGCAGTTGAAAAAGATGGCGGCATCCTGCGGCGCTGATCTTGTGCGACCCAGACGAATTGTCGTGCCACTTTTGCTGGTTTGCGTCAGATAGGCGGGCTCGCCCCATCGGAGTGTTTCGGTCAGCGGGCCAATCGTTTCCATCCTGTCAGAGAGTTGGAAAATCAAACATCGAATATCGAGGAGGCGTGCCTTTACCGGCACGGGAAGGCGCGCAAACGCATCAGCAACATTGTGCGGCATCCGGGGCGGGGTCATTGCGGGGCTTTCAGCGGCAAATGGATGTCAGTGCGCAATTCGCTTTGGGGAACCTGGCCGGGGTCATTGAGATACACCTCGAAAACCGGCGCATCGCCAGGCTCATATCCCGAAGCGGGCAGCCATGTGCCAAGCAGCCAGCGATAGGCATCGCGCATGGCGGCGTAGGGGCCGGTATAGTTCAGCTTCGCATAAAGCCCGCCCTTCAGCATTGTCGCGGCCAGCGGCGTGTTAATTGCAACATCATTGCCAACGGGCATGCAAGCCCGCGAGCGCAGCGCCGCTTCCTCGCCCAGATCGGGGTCGTCGAAGAACACACCGATCATTGACGGAACTTCCGGCAGGGTGCCTTGCTTCGAAAGCGCGGTAAACAGTCGGCCCATGGCATGGTCTATCCGCATATATGAGCCGATATGATCAACGCCAGCGCAGCGTTGGTCAGGCAATGTCACGACTGAAACCGGAAAGCACCTTGCATCACATGTGCTGATAGCCTGCTTGAAGGCGGCGTGTTTCCCCAACGCCCGATACTGTGCGGGGGGTTCGCCAAACGCATCACGAAAGGCGCGCCCGAACGTATCTGTGGAGCTGTATCCGGCCAGTTCCGAAATTCTGTCCAATGCAATGTCGGTGTTGGCCAGACGGTCCGCCGCGCGTTGTAACCTTAGCCGACGGATGCGCACCGCAACAGTTTCCCCACGCATCGCGGCGTAAATTCTGCTCCAGTGATATGGTGACAGACACGCGACCTCGGCCAATCGCTCAATCGAAAGATCAGCGTCAAGATGGGCGTGAATATAGTCATCGACGCGGTTCAAACGCTCCAGGTAGCTTTGGCGGGTGGTATATTTCGGCATGGGGTCACTTTCATCGGCAGCATTACCCTGTCAAGCTGACACAAAGCGAACCGGCAAATCCTGCGGATTTGTCTGAAAGACCGTGGAACCCGGGCGAATGGGGACGATTGACCGGAAATGTCCTGCTGTGCCGGTCACTGGAATACTTCGCAGATCGCCGCATTTGCGCATCAGGTCAGGTTCGACCGGCGGCCATGCGTTCGCGTTCCAAGCTTTGGCCCGGATATGGGGCGGGGCCATCTATGCAGCCGTGATCATGCTAAAACCGGCCCCGCCCCATTCACAATTCCGGACATTTTAGCGATTGCTGTAATAGCAGCGCGCTGACAGCCCCGATATTGTCGAATAACGTTCCAACCTGGACAGTCGTTGATGCATCGGGCTTGGCGGCAGGCGAACGCCAAATTCCCGCGCGGCGATCGCATAAAGGTTAAGGGCATATTGATGCACAAAATCAAGTCTGTCCGCAGGGTCAGTGCTGAAACTGGAGCCACGGTTTCCAACTGCCCGAAAGGCCGCATGGTCGCGAATTCCCAGCTCTGTTTTCTGAACAGCAGCCGCAAGGCGCGGGCCGAGTCTGGGATCGGTGAAGTAATTGACGCCCCATTCGCGGGCAACAAGCGCATAAGACAGTGCCGGATCAAGCCCATAGGTGTGATACCAGAAACCGCGCACCCCCCTGTAGGAGTTTTCGCTGATATACCCCGAAGCCTCTATATGTTTCAGAAAATCATTGCGGCGGGCAGACAATTCCCGTTGTGCAAGGCCCATGTCTTTCTTCAGGGCTGCATAAGCAAGCCGCGTCAGACCCATATTTGCGAAATCATAAACACCGCCCGGATCTGCCGCCAGTTCCGGTGCGACAAATTTTCGATAGCCCTGATCAAACCATGGGATCAATACCTGACGGTCATCATCTGACATAAACGACTCTAGAACCGCAGCAGATATCAGAAGATTGGCATACATCCGTGCGACAAACCGTGGGGTATGGGCCGGACAAGGTGTATTCGCCCCTTGCGAATAGCACGGCGGTCCCTGCATTGCCTGGGCGCGCGTCAGCAACCCCGGCTCGTTCAGATAGCGCTGGTTGCGTGCCAGTTGCTTCAGGCCATCAATGATTGTGCGGGCAAGGGGTGCATCTGCGGTGGCTGCCGCGGCATAACTGTTGAAAAGCACGGGCTGCCAGTTTGCGCTATATGCTTCGTGATTTACCGTCAGCGACGTAGAGCGCCGAAGATCCGCGACATAGCGCGCGCTGTTCGTGTTGAGACGGGCAAGTGCTGCCGCTGCCGCCGACTGGCTGCGCCCATTGCCGCGCTCATCAACTGCGCAGGATGGTCCAAGTGTCTGTGCGATGAAGAACTTGGGCGGGGCCGCCGAACTTCTGGACGCAACATCGCCCGGTGTTCCCTCCATGCATGCAGACAGCGCCAAAAATGCGGTTAAAGCCAATACTGCACGGCGCATTGCTTGACCTTTCGGTTTGCGAATATCAGCAAATGTAGTTTCAAGTTCACATTTATGTCAACAAGAATGGACGTCATCCTTACCATCTTAGCAGGCGCGGACCAAGAAGCGCACCTATGACCGCGACGGATGCAATGGCGGCACAATAGGCAGGGACCACAAACAGGATCATGTCCTTGTCGCAGTAGATCGAATAGACTGATGCCGCCAATCCGCCCGCAATCGACCCGGCCACGGCACCCGTCAGCCTGGGGCGCAACGCTGCGCCTGATGACAACGCCCAGAACACCGCGACAAGAACAGGCAACGCCAGAACCGGGATCGATATCAGACATGTCAGAAGGCTGGGCGTGGAAAGCGCCGCAATCAGCCCTGCGAAGCCCGCGTTCAGCAGGGCCGTTGCAAAGGCACCAATCACCAGAATGGCGAACAGGCCAAGCGCTGCGGCGCGAATGTCCTGCCGCGCGCCCGGATGCGTCAGCGCAAGCGCCAAGGCTGCGGCCATGACCACAAAGCCCAGCGGCAGGAGTGTTTTCAGCACTGCCGCCGACCCTAATGCGTCCCAGATATCGGGCCTTGGCCCCCAGAATACAAGAAACGCGGCGATGGATATCAGGGTCGCGACCGGCATTGCACGGGCAAGTTGCTGTGCCACGGATTTCTGTGGCAAGGTGTCCGCCGATAGCGCCAGAATAAGATCTTCGGTTTTCATTCGATCATCCTTTCACGCAGCCGCGCGATGGCTTTTAGCGCCCGGTGCAGGGCCACGCGGACAGCGCCTTCGGACATGTCCAGCCGCGCCGCCGTCTCTGCGGTCGTCTCTCCGTTCAGGCCGAAAGCGCGCACGATCTCGGCGGCGCGCGGATCCAACTGTCCAAGCACCTTGTCCATGTCGCGCCCATCCGTCGGGTCAGGCCCGGCCGCCGCAGGCAGCCCTTCGGCAAATTCATCAATCGACAATTCGATATGTCTGCCACGCGCCCGAAACGCATCGATCACCTTGTGCCGCGCAATCGCATACAGCCACGGTCGCAAGGGGGCGTCCTCGCGCCATGTATGACGCTTGCTGTGGATCGCCAGCAGCGCATCTTGCAACACATCCTCGCATCCCGCGTGCCCCAGTGCCGCGCCACGGGCGCGCACGACCTTGCGCAAAACCGGTGTGATCGCGGTAAACAAGCGGAGATATGCGGCGGAATCGCCGCGATTTGCCGCGCGCATAAGGTCCTCCAGGGCATCAAGATCAGCCACGCTGTTCAGTCCTCTTTTCGGTTTGCGCATCAGGCTTGTTACATAGAACGGCCTTCGGATTTTCAGAAACGCTTATTTCCAGCCCACGGGATCACGACCGCGTGATTGGCGTAACGGGCGCACATCCTGCCGCGTAACGCCGTTTGGGACTGCACTGGTGCACCCACCAACAGGAGTTTGAATTCATGACAACCAAATCACTGGCCCTTCCGCTCGCGGCGTCTCTGGCCACCGCACTGACACTTGCAGGCGGGCACGCGACTGCACAATCCGCCACCATGGAAAAATGCTTTGGCATCTCGCTTGCAGGTGCGAATGACTGCGCCGCAGGCCCCGGCACCACCTGCTCGGGCACATCAACTGTGGATTATCAGGGCAACGCCTGGACACTGGTTGCAGCAGGCACCTGCACCGAGATCGAATTGCCAGCAATGGCCGACGGGACAGCCCGCATGGGATCGCTGGAAGAACTGGATCGCGACCTGCCGCCCGCGTGACCCGTGTTCGGGGTGCGGGGCCTGATCCCGCCCCCCTGTCTTCTTTCAGGAGTGCCGCATGTCACAGCTTCCCCACACAACCGGGCTTGGCTTCAAGCCGGAACATTTTCACGCGATTATGGCCCAGCCGGGCGCAGTCGGCTTCTTTGAAGTCCATGCCGAGAATTACATGGGCGATGGTGGGGCACCCCATGCAATGCTGACCGCCCTGCGCGCGGATCATGCGCTGTCACTTCACGGCGTCGGGCTGTCGATTGGTGGTGCGCAGGGGCTGAACCCTGCCCATCTTGACCGTTTGCGGCAGCTGATAGACCGCTATCAGCCAGAGAGTTTTTCCGAGCATCTTGCATGGTCCAGCCACGGGGCTGCGTGGCTTAATGACCTGCTGCCCTTGCCCTACACGCAGGAAACACTGACCACGATCTGCACCCATATTGATCAGGTGCAGGACCGCCTTGGCTGCCGGATGTTGTTGGAAAATCCGGCCACATATGTCACATTCGAGCAGTCCACATGGTCCGAGACGGATTTTCTGACTGAAATTACTCGGCGCACCGGCTGCGGGCTGCTGCTGGACATTAACAATGTCTTTGTCTCGGCCACCAACCACCGCTTCGACGCGCGGGCCTATCTGGCGGCGTTCCCGTTGACCGCCGTGGGCGAAATTCATCTGGCCGGGCATGATACCGAAGATTTGCCGTCAGGCCCGCTGTTGATCGACAGCCACGGCGCGCCGGTCGCAGACCCCGTCTGGGCACTTTACGCGCTTGTTCTGGAACAGACCGGCCCACTGCCCACGCTGATCGAATGGGATACCGATGTGCCGGATTTCGCAACGCTGTTGACCGAAGCCGCCCGCGCCAAAGCGGCGCTTGCGCGGGCCAAGGGCAGGCAGTCCCGTGCTGCGTGATCCGTCCCATTCCAAGACAGAGGCCGCTTTTAACGCGGCCCTTTGGGGGCCAGCGCCGCCTGCCGGGATCACTGCGCCTGACCCAAACGAGATTGCGCAGCGCTTCAAGGTCTATCGCAACAATGTCCAGCACAGCCTGACCCGCGCCCTTGCCGCGCGGTTTCCGGTGATCGAACAGCTTGTCGGGGCCGCGTTCTTCACCGCGATGGCGCGCGTCTATATCGCGCAATTCCCGCCCAAAGACCCTGTCATGTTGCGCTGGGGGGCAAGCTTTGCGGGTTTTCTGGATGGGTTCCCGCCGGTCGCGCACCTGCCCTTTCTGGGCGATGTGGCGCGGCTTGAATATGCCCGTGGCCGCGCCTGTCATGCGGCGGATGCTGATCCGGTCGCACCGGACGCACTGGATGTTGCGCATCTGGAATCGCTGCGACTGGCCCTGCACCCGTCCGCCCTGTTGTTCACCTCGTCTTTGCCGGCCGTGCAAATATGGCAATCCCATCAGACCGGCGCTGCGCGCGCGCCGCTGGTGCCCGGCCCGGATCACGCGCTGATCGCGCGGACGCCGGATTTCACCGTGATCGTTGAACGCATTGAGCCGGACACATTTGCAGTGCTCTCGGCGCTGTTTGACGGCGAAACACTCGGCCTGGCCGCTGGCAACGCCGACCCGACCCCCGCCCTGACCCTGTTGCTGCGTCACGGGCTGATCATAGACACAGATACAGATACAGGAGCGCAAAGATGACCCATTCTGCACGGACGACGCCCCACCAGACCATCACCGCCCACAGCCGTGATCTGGTCCGCCGGATAAACGCGCTGGGGGGCTATATGCCGCACGATCTGGTCGCCTTCGCCGCGCGGGTCTTTCCCGCAATGGTATTCTGGCAATCCGCGCGCACCAAGGTTGATGGGTTTTCGATCAAGGACTCGACCTATTTCCTGTTCGAGCATGTCTATGCGCTGCCCTTGATCCCGCATGCGCCTGCCGCAGTGCTTGCCACGCTCGCAGAACACATCTTGCCGATCCTGCTGATATTGGGGGTGTTTGCGCGGTTTTCGGCGCTGGGGTTGCTGATCATGACTGCCGTCATCCAGATTTTTGTCTTTCCGGACGCATGGGTGACACACGGGCTTTGGGCGGCGGCCCTGTTGGTCACGGTGGCACAGGGACCGGGGCGGCTGTCGCTGGATTACCTGCTGAAACTTGACAGCGGCAAGGCAAAACCATAGGCGCCCCACGCAAGGACGACTCAAGACCAAATGCCGCTTTTGTTGCCATGCACGGACACCGCCCTGATCGCAGCGCCCACCCTTTCCACCTTGCACCCCGCGCCGCAAGCTGATCATTTACCTGCAAAGCAAATTTCCGGGGCAGCAGCATGTATGACGGCGCATTCAACAGAATCGAGCGTGAGCTTCGCAATGAAGAAGGCGTGGCCAATGAGCTTGACTATGTTGAACAGACATCATGGGTTTTGTTCCTGAAATACCTGCATGATCTGGAAGCCGAACGCCGCGACCGCGCTGAACTGGACAGCAAGGACTACGCCCCCATCATCACCGGCCGCTACACATGGGACCAATGGGCCGCGCCCAAGACCGATGGCAAGTTCGACCACAACCGCGCGCTGATCGGCGATGATCTGATCCGCTTCGTCAATGACCACCTTTTCCCCTACCTTGCCAGCTTCCGCGAAAGTGCAACCGGCCCGCGCACCATCGAATACAAGATCGGCGAGGTGTTTACCGAACTGCGCAACAAGTTCCGTTCGGGCTATATCCTGCGCGATGTGCTGGAAACCATTGATGAACTGGCCTTCAACACGCAAGCCCAGCGTCATGAGCTGTCCCAGCTTTACGAATCCCGCATCCGGCGCATGGGCAATGCGGGCCGCAATGGGGGTGAATACTACACCCCGCGCCCCCTGATCCGCGCCATGATCCGCGTGATCGCCCCCCGGATCGGCGAGAGCATCTATGACGGCGCCGTAGGGTCTGCGGGCTTTCTGTGCGAGGCTTATGACTACATGCGCCCCCGCGCCAGCAGCGCCAGTGAATGGCAGACCCTGCAAACAAGCACCTTTTTCGGGCAGGAAAAAAAGGGGCTGGCCTATATCATCGGGATCATGAACATGATCCTGCACGGGATCGAGACACCGAACCTGATCCATTCCAACACGCTGAATGAAAACGTGATGGACATTCAGGAAAAGGACCGCTTTGACATCATCCTTGCCAATCCCCCCTTCGGCGGCGGAGAGCGGCGCGAGGTGCAGCAGAACTTCCCCATCCGCACGGGCGAAACGGCTTACCTGTTCTTGCAGCATTTCATCCGCAAGCTGCGCGCGGGCGGGCGCGCGGCGGTGGTGATCAAGAACACGTTTTTATCCAACACCGACAATGCCAGCGTTGCCCTGCGGCGCGAATTGCTGGACGCGGCGGAATTGCACACGATCCTTGATTGCCCGCAGGGCACGTTTCAGGGGGCGGGGGTGAAAACCGTGGTGCTGTTTTTCACCAAGGGGGCGGCGACGCGCAATATCTGGTTCTACCAGCTTGATCCGGGGCGCTCGCTTGGCAAGACCAACCCGCTGAATGATGACGATCTGGCGGAATTTGTGGACCTGCAACGCAGCCACGCGCAGGGGCCGAAAAGCTGGATCGTGAACAGGGCCGATCTGGAAGATGCCACCTGCGATCTGTCGGTGAAAAACCCCAACGCGCCCGAAGCCGCAGCCCTGCGCGCGCCAGAGGCAATTATAGATGACATGCTGGCCCGCGATGCGGAGACAGCGGCGATCTTGCAGAACATTCGGGGGAGGCTGTGAGGGACTCTTGGCAGCGGGTCACGATCAAAGATATCGCTGTTGTAGATTGGGGGAACACCAGTCTGACAAAAAAAGCATACGTCTCTAGCGGCCCTTTTTTGGGAGTTTCTGCCGCTGGATGCGATGGACGGATGGAGCATGCAGAGCACAAAAAAGACACTCCTGTCCTTTCCGCAATTGGTGCGCAATGTGGCCGGATGTTTCTCCCACAGGAAGACTTCACCGCAATTAAGAATACGATTACTTTAACGCCCATAGACGGCGTGAGTGATCCGGTGTTTCTTTACTATCTGCTGACCTTCGTAGAATTACCCCAGCGCGGCGCTGGACAACCTTTCATCTCAAAGGGCGATATTCAAAAATTCTCTGTCCCCCTCCCGCCGCTCGAAGAACAACGGCGGATTGTTGCGGTTCTGGATGAGGCGTTCGAAGGTCTGGCCCGCGCCCGCGCCCACACCGAAGCCAACCTTAAGAACGCGCGGGAGTTGTTTGAGCGTCAGCTTGCCCATTATTTTGGCGATCCGCCGCGCGACTGGATCAGGCGCAAGCTTGGCAAGATCACAAGCAAAGTTGGTAGCGGCGCCACCCCAAAAGGCGGCGCAGGAGCGTATAAGGCAGACGGGATTTCGTTAATCCGCAGTTTGAATGTGCATGACAGGTGGTTCAGGCCAAAGGACCTCGCATTTATTGATGATGACCAAGCTGCAAAGCTGTCCAATGTGGTGGTCGAAGAACGCGATGTCCTTCTGAACATTACTGGGGCTTCGGTGGCGCGGTGCTGTGTCGCCCCTAGCGACTACCTGCCGGCGCGTGTCAATCAGCACGTTTCGATCATCAGACCAGATCAATCCGTGCTTTTGCCAGAGTTCTTGGCTTTCATGCTTACATCCCAACCCTACAAGGATGGCCTTCTGAAAACGGGCGCAGATAACGGGTCCACGCGGCAGGCACTGACAAAAGCACTGATCCTTGATCTGGAAGTTTCCTTCCCTGCTGATATCTCTCAACAGATCCAGGCTGTTGACACCTTGCGCAAAGCCGAGGGTAAATCCCGCGAGCTTGCGCAAGCATATACTGCAAAACTCCAGGACCTCGACGACCTGCGCCAATCGCTCTTGCAGAAAGCCTTTGCGGGGGAATTGACATGATTGATGAGAACTCCAAGCATTTCATCTTTTTCAAAGAAAGCCTGAAGTATGAACTGCGCCCCAATGATCCCGGCGGAAAGCCTTGGAGCACGTTTACCAATGGACTGAGTGGTCTAGGGGATACAGTTCCCCGGTTCGATCCACCAAATAGGCGTATTGGTCGGGATGAAATCTTTCAGATCGCGCAAGAGCAGAATGTAGGCACTTTGGATGTCGCCGCTGCTGCCCTCTGCTGGGGCGGTATGCACATGCGCTATCATAAAGGCTTTTTCGAAGCAGCGGATTGTGGCTGGAAAACTATTGCACAGGGCATTCGTGACGGCGAGTTGAGCAGAGACAAAGCTTACGAAGGTTTTCGAAAACTCCGTGAAAATGGGCATATGCCGGGTGTTGGCCCTGCGTTCTTTACGAAGTTGATATATTTTCTGGGCCGGGAGAATGGGTCTGCCGACCATCTACAAGGTTATATCGTCGACCAGTGGACGGCTAGTTCAATAAACCTGTTGACCGGCAAACCGATCATTCACCTCAATGTTTTGATGACACCCGGAAAGCAAGGAAATCCATCTCGTTACGTGTTTGGTGTTTCTGACGCCAATAGCGCAGCGGCATATGAAAAATTTTGCTTTATTTTCGACAAGCTAATCTCAATGTGCAACCATAGTGCAGATGAGATTGATCATGCCTTGCAACGCCCGGGAACGTGGCGAAATTATGTGAGTAAGCACAGAAAACCATGACCCTGAGCACAGAAACCGAAGCCGACACCCGCGCCACCCGCATCGATCCTGTGCTGGCGCAGGCGGGCTGGGGCGCAGGGACTGTCCGGCGAGAGGTGATCTGCCCCGGCCGCATCCAGTCCTCTGGCACACGCGGGCGCGGGCTGACGGCGGATTATGTGCTGGTCCACAAAGGCCAGAAGCTTGGCGTGGTCGAAGCCAAGCGCGCGGGCCTGTCCCACCGCGAAGGCGTCGCGCAGGCCAAGGATTATGCCCAACGCCTTGGCGCGCGCTTCGCCTATGCAACAAACGGGCTGGCATGGTATCAGATCGACATGGTGACAGGTGCCGAAGGCGAGATGGCCTTGCCCTTTCCCACCCCCCAGGCGCTGTGGGACCGCACCTTCGCCGACCGGAACGACTGGCGCGCGCGGTTCGGCGCTGTGCCTTTCGAAATTGACAGCGGCAAATGGGAGCCGCGCTATTACCAGCACAACGCCATCACCGCCGCGCTGGATGCCGTGGCCAGGGGCAACCGCCGCATTCTGCTGACACTGGCCACGGGCACCGGCAAGACCTCGATTGCATTCCAGACGGCATGGAAGCTGTTTCAGGCCAAGTGGAACCTGACGGGCAAGCCTGTGCGCCGCCCGCGCATCCTGTTTCTGGCAGATCGCAACATTCTGGCCAATCAGGCATATAATTCGTTCAGCGCCTTCCCGTCCGATGCCATCACCCGCATTGATCCGGCCACGATCCGCAAGAATGACGGCAAGGTGCCCAAGAATGCCAGCCTGTTCTTCACCATCTTCCAGACGTTCATGACGGGTGAAGGCGAACCGGTCTTTCAGCAATATGACCCGGATTTTTTCGATTTCATCATCATCGACGAATGCCATCGCGGCGGTGCCAGGGATGAAAGTGAATGGCGCAGGCTGCTGGAATATTTCGAACCGGCCTGCCAGCTTGGCCTGACCGCCACGCCAAGGCGCAAACACAACGCCGATACCTATGCCTATTTCGGCGAACCGGTTTATACCTACGCCCTGCGCGACGGAATCGAGGATGGCTTCCTGACACCCTTCAAGGTGCGCCAGATGGCCAGCACGATTGATGACTATGTTTTTGATGGCAGCGACACGCTGATCGAGGGCGAAGTCGAAGACGGCGAAAGCTTCACCGAATCCGATTTCAACACCCGCATCATTATTGATGAACGTGAACTAAGCCGCGTGCGCGAGTTCATGGGACAGATTGACCAGCGGCACAAAACGCTGGTCTTCTGCGCGACGCAGGATCATGCCGCCCTGGTGCGTGATCTGATCAATCAGGTTAAGGACAGCGCCCATCCCGCCTATTGCGTGCGTGTAACCTCAGATGACGGAACCATAGGTGAGCAGCACCTGCGTGACTTTCAGGATAACGACAAGACCATTCCGACGGTTCTTACCACCTCGCAAAAGCTATCTACCGGTGTTGATGCGCGCAATGCGCGCAACATCGTCCTGATGCGCCCGATCCGGTCAATGATCGAATTCAAGCAGATTATCGGGCGGGGCACGCGGGTCTATGAAGGCAAGGATTTCTTCACGATCTGGGATTTCGTGAAGGCGCATGAAAACTTCAGCGATCCCGAATGGGATGGCGATCCCATCGATCCGGTGCCCCCATGTCCAGCGCCGAACGCGCCGCCAGACACACCCGAACCGACTGATGATGATCCGCAGGGTGGTGATGGCGATGATGTGCCCAAACAGAAAATCCGAATCAAGCTTGGTGATGGCAAGATCAGATCCATCCGGTACCTTGCGACGACCACTTATTGGAGTCCGGAAGGGAAACCGATTTCAGCAAAAGAGTTCTTGGAACGGCTGCTGGGTGATCTTTCCGGGTTGATTGCAGATGAGGACCAGTTGCGTCAGGTCTGGAGCGACCCTGACAGTCGCGCAAAGTTCCTGCAACAGCTTGCAGATCGCGGCTATGATGATGACCGCTTTGAAGATATCCGGTGCCTGGTAGACGCGGCCGACAGTGATTTATTTGATGTTCTCGCCTATGTGCTTTTTACCCTTGAGCCGAAAACCCGTCATGACCGTGCTGACGCAGTTCGCCAGCAAGACACACAGGCGGATGCACGCGAGGATATCAAGGCGCTGCTTATCACCATCCTCAACGCATATGAGGCCCATGGCGAGAAAGAGCTGGCAAGCGACAAGCTGGGCCAATTCCTGACGGCGCGATTTGGGAGTGTTGGAGAAGCCAAGGCGCAGCTGGGCGATCTGCCTCAGATCAAGAACGCGTTCAGAGCCATGCAAGAGAGGCTGTATTCGAACTGAGTCTCTCTTCACCAGCTCCACCTGGTGAGCGTCAAAGAGTGTATATTCACAGAGATGCGTTTAATCTCAAAACGTGTTTATCTTATTCTTTTCAATTTATTAGAATAAAATACTGGTGCCGCTGAAGGGACTCGAACCCCCGACCCCATCATTACGAATGATCAGGACTGGCAGCTAAACCCATTGTAAAATAACGATTTTCTGTCGGCTCGACTGTGCGTTGCAAGAATGTTGCAAGGCCGAACGGCGCGCCATCACTCTTGGACTGGTGCGTGAGGGATACAGGTTGCGACGTTCTGCATACCGATCCGGCGCGTCATGAACGGTTCGCTCTCTGGGTAGCCGGATTGCTCTGAATTTGCCGCTGCCCAGTCACGCCAGCGGTTGAACGCTTCCGCGATCTCGCCCCTTGCCGCATCCTCGGCGTCAAGACAGTCTTGCAACGTGTCGAAGGTGAGCCCTGTCTTTACGGGTGCGCCACCCATAACCAAGATCACCAACATCCACTTCATCAAAACCGCCAGCCTTCAAGTTTACGGGTGATCGAAAAGGGGGCCGTCGGTGCCCGTCGGGCGGCGGCGCGCATCCCGCTCGCGTTCTTCACAGACGTCCCGCCACATCTCATAGGTTTCAGCGACCATCTGTTCCAATTCGTCGAGTGTGTAGAGGGTCACGCCATTGTCGGTGTAGAGTCGCGCCGCGCGCCGGTCTGCGTTCGGTTCATCGAACCGAACGATTGCGAGGCCAACTTCGGCAAAGTCTTCGTCGGCCGCCCGGATGCGCTCGTGCATCATCGAAAAAGCGAAACGCCGACCCTCCGCGCCCAAGCCTTTGCTCCGGCGCGGTTCAATGAAGATCGCATGAGGTTCATCGTCGATTGCAATAACCATCGACTGCCAGAACGTCACCTTACGGCCTGCGCCCATCGCAAGCGGGAAGAACTCATGTTTGCGTCCGATCACTCGCCCAGAGGTCGCGAAGTCATGTAGGCCGCGAGCAACGCGCTTGTTGTGGAAGCGCTCAACCTCGCTGCTACCTCGCTTGTCAATCAACGCCTCAATCGTCGCCCACGGCGTCGGCTCGGCTGAGCCGAAGTCGAGATCGGGTTGAATGTTGAATATGTCATCAAAACAGGATCGGAGCGGCTTGTAGGAGAATGGCGGGCGACCACCGCGCATTTGCTCTAGGCTTCTGCGCTTCATGTCTTTTGGCTGCGGGGCGATCCGCGCCAGGTCAATGTCAGGCAAAGGGCGTATCGTCACTAGGCGGTTCTCCGGCACGAGGGGTAGCGTCCACGGACACCTTGTGGTGTCGGAATCGCTCCGAGATCACAGTATCCGGTATTCGCATCCCAAAAGCAACCTCTGTTCTTGCTTTGTTTACCACCGCATCCCACGGAGAGCCTTTCGCGTGGGACAGGTCAACAAGGCGTCCAGGTGACAACCTGCCGTAGCGCAAGACCACCTCGGCAATCAGGCCCCTTACATCTTTGTCTGTCGGCAATGGCAGGTCGCGCGCCTTTCCCGTCAACGGGTCCTTCGCGACGGCGCGCATTGCAATGGAATCTGATCCCGCCCCCTTGAAGGCTCGATAGACAGCCGGGTGGACAGGACCATACTGCCAAGCCTCAAAGTAGCCTGATACAAGCGGGCGCTTGTTCTGAGTCAAATAGATGCCATGAGCGAAGTAGAGCAGCTTTTGCAGGGCAAGGTTCGATATCCTGATGCCGTGCCGCTCAGCCTCATCAAGCATCAGGTTCGCGATTGCCCTTGGATCATACGCACTCATCGCCTCATGCCTGCCGCCTTCGCGTTCCGCTTTTGTTCGTCACAATGCCTCATCCCAAGGTGATTTGGCAATGGGTGATTTTGGTGGTGCCCCAAGACGGACTCGAACCGCCGACCACCTATTTACGAAACAGGTGCTCTACCAACTGAGCTATTGGGGCCCGCAACGTCGTTTAAACAACGACCGCGCGAAGCGCAAGACCTGACACGACGCGCCCGAAGCCGAGTTGCGAGCGAGTCGCAACTGCTCGATGATGTTGCATGATCTTGGACGACCTCATCCTGACCGGCTTGACGGTCTGGGTCCTCTGGCTTGCGTTGTCGGATTGATACGCGGCCCAGGGCCTCGGTTTCCCGAGAGTGCCCGCCCTGGGCCGCGCTGCGCGTTCGAGAACGTACTGCCCTCATGGAGGCGAGACAGTAGGTTTCTACTGCTCGCATAATGCGCGACGGGGCTGCTTGGGATCAACTCATGATTGAGGAGGAGCGCCACCGGAGGACCCTGGGATGGGCTGAATCCCCCGGTGGCTATAGGCGCAGGAAATCCACTTCTCACGCCTGCGCAACATGGGCGACCATCTGCCTTGAATCAAGCGCCCGCCAAGGTCTCGCTCCAGCTAAGACACTGGGATCAGAAAGTTTTTTCGACCTTCCCACGCATCCCCGGTTGAGCAGATCAGGAACGGATGCAAGTGTTGCGACATGGCAACACATCGTTGCCACCTAGCAACGGAGTGACACGACATGACGACCACCTACACCATTCACCGCGCCTACGACCACGGCGTCGCTGCAACCGCTTCGGGCGTCACCTTGCAATCGCGCGCCCAAGCGCTGGCCGAGGATGCCGAGAACCACGGGCGTCGGTTCTACGTCCACAACGGCTCGGGCGTCTGCGCTGCTTTCCTCGTCAAGCCGCAAGGCGCCTTTGACCTGCTGCACGCCGACTACCGCCAGTTTGATCAGGCCGCGCGCGAACGTCGCGAAGCCATCAACCTCTGAGCGCACCCCGAACAGGAGAAACGACCATGACGAAGACCCAGATCGCTGCCGAACTCGCCACCCTCGGGATCGTCCTCACCGCATCGCAGATCAAGAAGGCGTCGCTCGCGGACCTCCAAGCCCAACTCGACGCCGCCCGCAAGCCGAAAGCCGCCCGCAAGCCGCGCGCCCTGGGCCCGCACGTCTTCTGCAAGCCGTCGGGCGACCCGAAAGCCGTCCGCGCAGGTTCCAAGAAGCACATCCTGCTCGCCGCACTCGAGAAGGGCGCGAGCTTGGACGACCTGATGACTGCGACGGGCTGGCAGAAAGGCGTCGTGCAGTCAGCCTTCCAGTACGACGTGAAGATGACCGGGTTCGGCGTCGAGCGTCGCGCGGACGGCCTCTACTACCTCATCTTCCCCAAGAACCTGAAAACCATCCCGGTCGCGACTCCCGACGTGTCGCGCACGGATGCGCTTGTCGCGGCTTGTCGCTGAACCCCCACCAACGGAGTACCTACCATGACCCTTTCCGAATTGATCGCCACCCTCCAGGACCTCGCGAACGACTGCGACGGACACGACCCCGAGGTGCGCATCGCGCAGCAACCGTCCTGGCCGTTCGAGTACCGTCTTTCTGAGGCGGTCCTCGTTGACCTTGACGCGGACGACCATGAACCCCCGCACCCCACGACGACCTACGGCGAGCCTCGCCTCTTCGTCTACCTCGGTGAGGGTGGGCAAATTGGCTACCTGCCAGGCGCGGCGAAAGACGCGCTCGGCTGGTGATGTAGCCACCCACGACGACCCGAAGACAGGGCCCGGCACTTGCCGGGCCCTTTCGATTCCAGACCCCATCAACGGAGAACCACGCGATGCTTGACGACTCAGACAACCTTTTCCTGAAATCCGACTTCCACTTCGCCGCGCGCATTGCGCAAAGCAGGATCGACGCAATCGACGCGAGCCCTCGGTTACACTGGGCCGTGACTGTCCAGGGCCTCGACGCGCCCTTGACGTTCGACACCCACCCCGATCATGCGCAGATCATCGCTGCCGCGCGTGACGCAGGCGTCTATGGCTTCGTGCGCGTGTTGCGTGTCGGGGTCGGTCAGAAGCGGCCCCGGCCTCTGCTGCTCATGCCGTGGCAGCGGGTCAGGTCCTGACGCGACCGAGAATTTGGACAACGTAGCGAGGCGGCCCTCGGGGCCGCCTCATGTCGTTTCAGGACCTGATCTGCGCTTTGCGGTAGAAGTCGATAAGAGCGGAAAGGACGCTGTTGACCATTCGCAGGTCCTCAGGTTTGTTCAGCTCCGCCCAGCCCCACCCAGTCGCGTCCGTCACATCCGAGCCGTTACAGAACTCCCAGTTGCCTTCCGGGGTCTCGTCGAGGTAATAGGTGGCGCCGTTGCAGATGTCAGTCAGAACGTCGACCGCGTCCTGTTCGATGACCAGTCTTCCCATGGTAGTTCTCCTTTGTTGCCGACCGCGCGCCATTGCGCGGCGGCTAGGAGGAGAGAAAGGATGGCCGGGTGCTGTTTCATGAGCACCTTCTACCCCAGGGAATCACCGCGAGTCAAGGGCTAAGTATCTGTTACCGCTCAGCGTTTAAACGCACGAGGTCCGCATCGCAGCAGCGCGTCGCTCGCTGGGGTGTCGTGCGCTGCCCCATCATGGAAGGCGCGACCAGGTGCTCCCCCAGCGCTCGCGCAGCTCTCTTGGGGCTCTTGGCGTCGGCTCGTGTTGTCATGCGTGGAACCGCTGAACGCTTACCAGCGATCTGCGGTTCTTACCCCCAATATCCCGCAAGCTGGGCGGTCTCGAACCGCGCGGGCTGGAAGTGCGTCTCGCCGATCAGGGCCAGGGTGAGCGCCGAGAACCTGTCTGCGTGATGCCCACGCCCCCCAGCCTTGAGGGTCAGGTTGCCCGCCGACGTTTCTGCGTACTCGACCGACTGGATTTCCGACATAAGGGCCTGCTTTTCACGTTCGGGCAGACCGCCTGCGATGCGCAGTGTTCCGTTCTGGAGGCAGACGGCTGCGTTCTCGAACAGGACCTGCTTGCTGACGCGCGCGAGGTTCCCCTTCCTGCTGAACGTCGCGCCCGCAGTGATCGACACGGACAGGGCCGGTATCTTGGCCGCATGGAACATGGAGGTCAGGGGCGCGCCGAGGCCCGTCGCGTCAAAGGTAAGGTGCCAGTTCTTGAGCTTTTGCAGCTTCTGGCCGACCCATTCGACCACGTCGGTGGCCTCGTCCAGCCGCGCCGTCTCGCTGTAGACGACGACGTAGTCAGGCGGCGTCAGGGCCTGCTGCCACCCGCGACCCGTCATGTAGGGCCTCGACTCCGCCCGGATGATCACGAGCGCCGACGGGTCATCCCCACGGCCCCCAACGTCGAGGCCGACGGCGAGCCGCCTGAACCCGATCTTCTGGTGCCCAGCGCCTGCGGGGTCTGCGTTGGTAGGCAGGACGAGTCGCCCGCCGTCGAGTTCAACAAGTTCGCCTGGAATCACAGACACAGCGCTTCCTCCGTGTTGTTCATGCTCTGCTCCAGGACTTTCCAGGACAGAAGCGACTCGCCCGAACCGACCCACTCGCACAGGTGCTCGCGGCGGAATTTCATGTCAGGCATGGTGCGGCGGTCGAACTCGATCTGTTCCAGCCGTTCGGGCCTGTTCGTTTCCATCGAGACGGCCTTGATCCGTCGCACGTCGGCCTGGGATTCCCAGGTCTCATAGAAGTAGCCTGTTCGCGTCCCGTTCGGGGTGGACAGGAGCAGGATGCGCCCCGTGCTCTTGCGCATCGGAAAGAATGCAAGCAGGGCCTCGTCAGGGGTGATGAAACATGCCTCGTCCCCGAGGATCGTGTCCGCCGTCATACCCCGCGCCTGATCCGTAGCCGGGACCACGACGATTCTGCCCCCATGTCGCGGGTGTGCTTCCAGTTCGGTCTGTGTCTGGCGCACGATGGGCGGACAGAACGGGTCCGCGTGCTTGAAGGCAAGGATGCGACGGAAAAGCTCCGTCGATTGGCGCAGTGACGGCGCGGTCAGAACGACCGTCTTGCCCTTTGAGAAATCATCATAGGCTAGGCAGCCGCAGGTCGTGCTCTTTCCCGACTGCCGCCCGACGAGGGTCAGGACGAGCTTGTCCGTCTCGTTCTGGATAGGGTCTGTGCGCAGCAGGCGCTCTTGCCACGGGTCAGGTTCCCCGATGACCGACCGAAACCGCTGGACAGGGTCCAGTGCGACCGTGATGCCGCTCAGAAAGTCGCGAACGTCGGGGGAGAAGCTCACCGCGCAAGGCTCCTCGGTTCGATCACCTTGAGGTGCCCCATGCGCTCCAGGAAGTCGGCTTTCGCCTCGGGGTGGCGGTCGAGCACCTCGATCATGACGCGACGCAGTTCCAGGAAGGCGGGGCTCTCGTGCAAGGCGAAGTGCACCTCCACCTTGCGCGACAGCTTGCCTTGGAGGTCAGCCAGCGCCAGGAGCGATTGCCGCAGTTCCTTGAGGGTCCCGAGTTGCAAGACCCGGTCTTCGTCGCCCTTCGCGTCGGACAGTAGGGTCTTGAGTTCGCGCAGCAGCCATTTCACGTCCTGCTGCACGTCGTCACCGAGTTCGTTGACGACCTCGGCGTTCTGGATCGCGGCTTTGACTTTGGCCTCGTGGTAGTGCTTCGCCAGGATTTCCAGGCGTTCTTCTTCCGTGACCCGCGACATGTAGCGACCGACCGTTGTCTCGGAAATCTTCAACTCCCGCGCGACCCCGGTCATTGTCATCCGGCCGAGGACGACCGCCGCGACCAACTTGTCGCGGCGGGCCTTCGGAAGCTGGTCGATGACCGTCTTCCCGGCTGGGGTGTTCGGGGCCATCAGTCAGCGATGATTTCGAGGGGGATGCCCAGGCGCTCGGCCTCAGCTTTCGCCGCCCGATACGACTGCACGTCGCGCGCGTCGGATTTCTTCAAGCGGACAGACGTCGGCCCGCCCGACTTGGGCTGGAAGGTCCCGTCCTTGTCGAGCCGGGCGCGCTGCTGGCTGTCTGCTGCCGCGACCAGGCGGTCGAGGGCGTCGAGTTCGCGGGTCTTCGCCAGCTTGTCCAGCAACTCGTCGTTCTTCTTGAGGACGCCGCCAATCTGCTCTTCGACCTGTTTTTGAAGGGCAGGCAGGATGGCCTCGGCCACTTTCGGGCCCAGGGCAGCGATCAGGGCGGCTGCTTGCTTGTCGTTGTCGTTCTCGGTGGTCATGCGTGTCTCCATCGTGACAGAAAAGAGCGGGCCCTTTCAGGCCCGCCCTTGGTTGCGTTTTCCATCACACAAAGGAGCAAAGGCCTAACCCCGCGACGTGATCATGGACGCCTGCCGCGTCACGCCGCAACGCTGGATTGAGGTACTTTAAGCCTCCACCTCGTGTCGTCGCGTTCGATCATACGCCGCGCTTCGAGCGACCGCAGGAGGTTCAGGATTCGGTCCTGGCCGACGTCCCCATCTAGGGCGAAGACGAGCTCCCGGACGGTGAGCGCGTCGGCATGCAACGCGTCCAGGAGCCGCTTTTCTGCGGACGGTGGGGCGGGCGGTTTCTTTGGCTTTGGGGCGGGTGGCGGCCCGAGAAGATCGACACCTGCGCGACACCACTCGCCCCGTCGCACGCGACGGACGAGGCCCTTGTCTTTCAGGTGGTGCAGTCGGGCGTTGACCACGCAAGACGACAGCTTGAGGTGGCGCGCGAGTTGCATGGACGTTGTCACGTCGTCATGGGGCATCGCGTCCAGGATAGCGAGCCAAGAGGACCCGCTCGCCTCGTCGCGTTTAAACGGGCGCTCCGGGGCAGGATTGCGGAACCGCGGCCTCAGTCGGGTGAGTACGGCTTCCTCGTCGAGCCCCAGAGCGTCCAGGAGATCACGGCGGGACTGCGCCCACGGCCCCCGAGGCTGCAAGAAGAACTCGTGCGCCTCGAACGCGACCACGTCGTCTGGGTCGCCCAGATCGTCGATTGCGCGCTGCAACACGGCGACGAGGAGGCCCACTTCTTTGCTCGTGATCTCGGGTCGGAAACAGGTCGGGTCTGTTCCGGGTCTTGCCATCGTCTACCTCGTCGCGTTTTGGAACAACTGCTGGACGACGCCCATCTCGCCGCCTTCCTCCTCGATCAGGGCCATTTCTTCCTCGACTGGGCGGTCGATCACCTCGCCCTTGCGCAGCTTCTCGATGAAGGACTCCCGCGACATTGCGCCCGCGTTGACAGCGGCCAGGAGTGCCGTGACAAGCTGGGGCGTGATGGTCGTGGAAACCAGGTCCTTGTTGAACTCGACGATGACCTCGCCAGGCTGGACCCAATCCGCGGCCCAGGTCAGAAGCGTCCGGACACCGGCCTCCATCGTGTTGATCGACGATTGCAGGGTGGCCGTGTCGTTTGCCATGCGCAGCGAGGCGGTTTCCGCCGCCTCGCTGCGACGGACGCCAGACAGGATCATGGTCGCGCCCAGGGAGTTCATGCGCGACTCTTTGTCCTGCATCGCACGACGCAGGCTCTCGTGGGCGTCCGACGGGGCGGACAGGAAGAACGCCGTCGTACCTTCGGGCAGCATCCAGAGCGACGCGGGCCCGATGGCTTGCGGCCTCTGGTCCTCGTTGAGGGAACCCGTGATCACGGGAGTCGGCATCGCGGACAGCCAGAGGGCGTGCTCGAGGTTCGCGCTGTTCTCCCAATGCGCGACGTTGACGTCCACGAGGTCGAGCATGGGCGGTTTCTCTGTGTCAGGCTCCAGGTTGTAGGGCCCGAAGATCACAGCCGGGATGTAGAACAGGGGCCCGCCACGGACGGTCGGGATGATCTCCTCGTCCACCTGGGATTCTTGCGCGTCCCCGTCGCGCCCGATTGCGACGTGGTACCGACGGATGGTCAGGGCCGGTTCCAGTGTCATGACCAGGTGTTGTTCGTAGCCGGTGTCTTCCAGGTCCTCGTTGTCTTCATGCAAGCGCAGGTAGGTCAGTCGGCGAACCCCGTTGACGAGCCCCATGCTCCAATCCAGGATCGACTCCGCGTTGAAGTAGGACAGGTGCGGCGTGCTCGTGGGCGTCGTGCCTGTCACGGGGAAGTCGAGGACGGCGGCGCAGCGCCCAACGGACAGAATCTCGCGCAGGATGTCCGTAGACAGAACTTCCATCGAGCGCCCGTCGAACGAGGCATTCTGGAGCATCGGTTCGAGCCGGGGCGGGACCTTGAACTTCGGGTCCTTGCGGAAGGCGAGGCCGAGCATGGTGCGGAGTGTCGTGTCGGCGACGGGGAAGAAGTGCGCGCCTTTCAGGTACTGGAGCCACTCGTCGGTGGTCAGGCCCTTCGGTCGGCGCAGGTAGAGCGACGCGTTCGCGCGCATCGCGTCCTGGCCGTCGAGGGCGTGCCGGATGCGGTCGTACTGAGCGCGGCGGCGCTGGTAGGTGCGGTGGTGGATTCGAGTCAAGGTTTGCCTCCTGGGTGTTGACGGCCTCGGGGTCTTGAGGAGGAAGGCGCGCCCCCGAGGCCGTCGGTGCCCAGCGCGCATGATATGCGTATCAGGGCACGGGAGGGCTTCCGACCGGCATAATCAGGTGGCGGTCGGAAAGTGAGGTAGCGTATTCCGCCGCCATCCACTCAGCGACGAGTTCGAGTTCCCACGGCGTCGCGTTCCGTTTGAGGCGGTTTGCTAACCATGAGACAACTAGCACGTTGTCGCGAACGTAACCTCGGCGGGAGTCGATCCGGTCAGGGGAAGGAGTTGCGTCATGGTTTTCTTTGAATGAGTAGTCGAACTTCAAGCCCAAGATCGGGCAGCGATCCGGCCACGCGATATCCGCAGGAACGAAGGTGTCTACTTCGTGGACCTTTGCAGCTTTTGCGGCTCCGAACCGTCTGTGCATGAGAAAGCGGCGGGGGTCGCAGCCGTAATAGCCTTCTCCTAGCCCGTCGATCCAATTAGGCATTGGGTGGCGCTTCTCGTTCGCGCGAGCGTCTTCCAAGATTGCGCGAAGGGGCCGCGCATAGAAGTCGGCTATCTTCCCGAAGACCTCAGGATCTGTGCAGTTGCTTTTCAACGTGTTGCAGCGTTTGCAGATGACCCGCGCGGTGTCCGGCGTCAGGTCGCAGTTGAGACCGAAAAGATGATCGAGGTTGGGCGGACGATCTCCGCCAATCTTCATTGTCGAGTAGCAACACGGACAGGAGTGCCCAGTTGCTTCATACGCGCTGACCACCCACTCGGGAGTAATCGTGACCTTGCCCTGCGTTCGATTCTGTGCGCTTTCTATGGCCCTCTCGGCCCAGCCCATTGAAGGAAACGCCAGATGCGTGGCGGCTCTGAAGCCGTTGCCGGTGTGCGTCCTACTGAAGCTAGCGTCTGCTTTCTCGCGACTTAACTCGAGAGTGCACGCGGGGCAATTTTTGGGTCCACTAGCGGCGATACCGCGCGGGACCCAGTGTCCTCGACTACAGGGGAAGTTTGACACGCATGTGGTTTGACCGCGTGCGACGGCTTCCTTTGCTGAAATGGGTGTTCCTATGCGAAACTTCGGAACAGGGCGCACGACGCGCCGGACGTAGTTGGTGCTCATGTTCAAGTTGCTCGCTTCGTGTGCTTGCTCGATCATGCACGCGGCGACGCGGGGACGACAACCGGAACATCGGGTGGCGTGAAAGCGCGTCAGAGAGGCGCGTAGCGGGCTGGCGGGTATGTCGAGTCCCAGCGATGAGACTTGCCCAGCGAGCGCCTAGCTCTCTGCGGCGCTTGCGCGATTGCGTGGGACAGCGAGGGCGCGTTGTCAGGAGCGCGGCGCAGGACCTCGGGCGCGAGGGGTAGTTGCGAATGAGTCGCAGGACCTCGTGTGACCCCTGTCTCGCTTGCAATCCGACGCGGTTTGCAAGGATTCCGACCAGGATTGTGCTTTGTTCGCAAGTGGTTGACCAGCTTCCCCCGATCATTGCGCATGATGCGCCGGGAAAGTATGTCAGCAATGTTGACGTATCTTGCAGAGACAGCGGGGGCGGCAGGGTCGCCCAGGATCACGACGACGCAGGACCCAGAATCCGTCTATCGCGCGCACGCGCGTAGAGCTCTATAAAATGCCTATTAGATCATAGGGTTGCGCGCACCCTGTCAGAACACCAGCCATCTGGGCCATCTGACCGACTTCCTGTAACCCGATGAAAAGAAACAAGAACCAGGACCAGTGCTGCAAATGATGTGGGTTCGCTGCCGAATGAAGCCGTCCAAATTCTTCATCTCTCGCGCGCTATGCAGCACCAACCCAAGGGGCCCCAGGGTCTCCTCCTGAGGGCGTGGTCGATCTACCGATGTCTGGGAATACCGCGACATTAGCAACCGACCACGACCCTCGCAAGAAGAAACTTAGGTAGCGTTCTCACGCCGCTCCCGAACAACCCAGCGCCCCCGCTGATGGACGACGACATGCAGACGACCCGTCCTCTCTGATCGCCGCCCCGCTTCCTCGCAAGCCGCCCGCGCCCCCGCAGGATCGACGACAACATCCGTCTTGCGGATGACCTTGTTGAGACCCATGCGATGCAGACGCCCCGTGCTCTCGATCAGATCGGCCATGCGCGCGAAGCGATGCGCGACGGTCAGTGTCTCGGGCTTGTGCCTCCGCACAAAGCCGTCCTTGCATGACAGGCACCTGTCCGTCACCGTCTCACGCGGTGAGTACCTGGAACACTGCGGGCACTTGCGCCCCGTGAAGTACTGGTCCCGCTTCATCATGCGCGCCATGCGCCGTGTCTCAGGAAGCTTCGCCCATTCCTCGTGCCCGCACTTCTTGGCTGCGGCCATGCGGGCCGCACGCCTTTCTTTCTCTGCCTGCTCGTTCCAGGCGCGACGCTGCTCAGGAGTTGCCACGCCCACCCTCCAGACATATCGGCTCAATCGTCGGGTCGTCGTCGAGCCCATCTCCCTGACCATCGCGGACAGGCATCAGCCACCAGTCGCCCTCGAGGTCTTGCCAGGGGACGTGCAAGTAGCCTGAGTGCAGCGTCTTGGTATAAGCCGCCTCGAACGCCGCGCGCATCCGTCGCGTGTACTCAGGCGACCGATCCATGGGCTGACAGACGGTGCAGCGCTTCGAGATGGCCCAGCGAGGCGCGTCGTGTCCGCAGGAGTTGATCCGCCCCGTGTAATACGACGCGATGCCGAGCGCCTTTGCCTCACTTGCGGTTTTCGGAAGGTTGTTCATCCCTGCTTCTCCCGCAGGAACGCGACCAGGTCGTCGCGCAGATAGCGCACGATGCGCGCATTGACCTGCGAGTACTTCGGGCCCCAGGCGTCTTTGCGCCAGCGATAAAGGGTTTCCGTCGTGACGCCGAGGAACTCGGCGGCCTCTCCTGGGGTCATCACTTCGGGGGCGTTCGCGCGCAACACGACGGAACGCAGATCGGCCATTTCCTGGCCAAGTTTCTCAAGAGTCATTGGTCATTGCTCCACTAGGGTGTGAAGCCAGATGACCGTGACGCATCCCGATCCATGGGCGCGCGCAATGCGCGCCGCTCTCGCGTCTACGGCCTCGCGCCTGGTCGGGTCACTATCCCCAGGCGCGGAGGCTGTGATCAAAAGTTAGGCGCGTTTCGATCCCATTTCAACAACATTACTAGGTGATGCTTCGCACCGGATGTCGATCACCCGAGAAATCGCGTTCGCAACGCGGCGCTGACGTTCGACAGGCACCTTCCCGTAGTGCCCGAGTGCCTGTGTGTCCCCGTCGGTCAGCCGCTGCCCGCAGAGCCAGCGCAGCACCATTTCGCGCGTATCAACGTCCTGGGTTGCCTCCGACCACAGGTGGCGCAGGTCGCCCTCGTTCAGATGGACGCCTTCTCGGATCATCAGCCGGTCCAAGGCGTCGAGCGGCCCGCGCTCGCGCCCCACGATGCGACGCGACGGAAAAACCCAGTCGCTATCGTCGAACCTGATTTCTGACAGCCGCCTGACCATCGCCCATGCACGGTCAGACAGCGCTATAACTCGCTTATCCGTTCCCGCGTGTTTGAGGCCATGCCTCACGACAACCGTGCCTGCATCGAGATCAACGTCTGACCATGTCAGGCCGCGCAGCATCGCGCCGCGCATCCCGGTATGCCAGCGAAGCATCCAGCAGAGGCGGATGTGCTCGTTCTCGACCTGCTCGATGCACGCCCAGCGCTCTTTCCAGGTGACGTCCTCGGCCATCGCGCGCTTCTGCATCTTCGGGTTGCGGTCAAGCTTGGGGACCAGGTAGGGGAGGCGCCCGTTGATCATGCGCTCCGCGCGCCGCAGCGAGAAGCCGACGACCAGGTTGAGCTTGTGCGCAGCGAACGGTGCGCGGTCGGCCAAGTCGTCGAGCAGCCTCTGCACCGCCGCATGATCGAGCGCGTCCACCTTGAGGTCAGCCCAGGTGCTGAGGTACTTGTCGAACGTCGCGCGGTAGCCTTGGGTCGTCTTGTTGTGGATCGGCCCGCCGTATGCCGCGCCGCGCGTCGTGCGTGTCGTAAGATCGCGCTCGAACGCCTCGCGCAACGTGGGCACCCCTGCACGTTCCTCCGCGCGCTCTGACCGCGTGCGCGCGCGTCCGTCGGTGATGTCCAGGACGATCTTGCCGATCTGGTTCTTCGCCCAGACGGTGTGGGTGCCCTTCGCGGCCCAGGGGCCGAGTTTGACCTGGCGCGTCTTTTGGGCCGTCGCGTCCCACCTGACCACATACCAGGTCTTGACCCCTCCAGGGGTGACGCAGAGGCGCAGGCCTTTGACCGAAGGGTCTGAAAACCAGGTCGTCTTGTCGGCCTTGAGCTTGGCAATTGCCGTGTCGGTGAACTTGATCTGGGGCATCTGTCAGTCCTTGCAATGAGCGTGCTGTTGCAAGACTGACGATACGATCCAACACCGGTTAAACCCAACCGAGAATTGTGCAAGCGCCTGATTTTGTTTGGGTTTTTTGGTGAAACCCGCCCGAGTGTTGGCGGGATTCTCGCATTACGAATGACGTGCTCTACCAGCTGAGCTACAGCGGCACCGTGGCGCAGTCTTTAGCACCGGATATTCATGCAGACCAGCCCCAAATTTGTGCATTCATGGCAAAAAATACGGCTGAAAACATGTTCGACAACCACCCGACTGGTATTTTCCCAATTGCACCCCGGGCGATGGCAGGTTCTGTATTCGTCCGGTATCAGGCAGATTTATGATCAACAGGCGCGTCGCCTTCGTCATCAATGACAACTTCGCCGGCGACCACAGAATCGCCGTCTTCTGGCGGGCGCGGCAGGCTGCCCACGATCAGCGGCAACAGTTCGGTCTGGGTGGCGGATGGGCCAGCGCTGTCGGGCGCATCGCGCCATTCCAGCGTATCGAATGCACCGCAATTGTCGCAAATGGCCTGCCAGCTTGCATGCACATGCTGGCATTTGGTGCACACCCATTGCGGCCCGCGATTGGCGGTCAGCGCACGCGCCAGCCAGCCGCGCACCACCGCATCATCCGCCCCTTCGCCACGTTCGACCGCGGCCATGATGGTCAGGGCGCGCAATGTCGGCGCGGTGGTCACCAGATCGCCCAGCGCGCGGCGCGCGGCGGGGAAATCTTCGGCGGCAATCAGCAATTCGGCTTTCAGCATGCGGGTTTCCGCATGGTCGGGATGCAGGGCCAGCAATTTGCGGAAGCGCTGCACACGCTGAAGCGGTGTTTCATCCTTTTCAATCGCGGCAAATGCCGACGCGAGTTCAGGATGCGGCTGCACTTTCCACGCTTTCTTGATGACCTTGGCCGCATAGCTGCCCTTGCCCTGCGCCACAAGGGCGCGGGCGCCCGCGACAGCGGCGGGAATAAGGTCGGGCGACAGGCGGTTGGCCTCGATCGCGGCTTCGCGGGCGCGCGCCATGTTGTCGCTCGCGGCCAGTGCATCGGCATTTTGCAAGGCCAGAATGGCATCACGCCTGCGGTAAACATCGCGCGGCAGGTGGCCACTGGATTTCTTGATTTGCAGCGTCTTGCGCGCGCCTTGCCAGTCTTCGGCATCGGTTTGCAGCTTCAGCAGCGTGTTCTGGGTGGCTTCATGGGCGGGCTGCATGTCCAGCGCCTTTTGTGCCAGCATGCGCGCCTTTTCGGTGTCGCCTTCGTCCAGTTTCGCGCGGATCAACCCCTGAACCCCGACAAACCGGCTGCGCGTATCCCCCAGAAGGCGTTTGTAATGATCTTCGGCAAGGGCGCGGTTTCCCTTCAGCTCTGCGGATTGTGCAATAAGCAGGCTTGTAATGACGGGACGGTTCAGCAGCGCATGCGCTTTTTCCGCTTTCGCAACGGCGGTTTTGCCATCACCCGACGCCTGCGCCAGAAGGGCCGCCAGCAGCGCATCCAGCCCGCGTTTTTCGCGGTTATGGGCAAGGAAACGGCGCACGGCGGTTTCATCGCCATTCATAAAGCGCAGCACCGACACCAGAAGGCCCACGAGTTTCAGCCCCAGCCACACCGCCAGCACAAGAAGGGCAAGGGCAATCACGGCCTGAACCGGACCAAGTTCAAATTCCATATCTACAATACGCAGGCCAACGGTCTGTCCGCTGTCCATCAACTGCCCTGCCCCAAAAGCAAGGCCGATGACCACGGCCACGAAGGCAAGGATTTTAAAAAGCGTCCAAAACATCTTTACGTCCTTATTCCTTCGTAATCATCTGGGACAATACATCGGTTTGCTCAACAGCCTGCACCCGCGCGGTCGCGGCGGAGTGCCAGTCTGACACCGCCGCGCGGCCTGCATCGGGCAATTCGTCCAGCAGCGACAATGCCGCGTCCAGATCACCGGCGTCCACCGCAACGGCGGCGCGCGACATGATGGCATCAGGGTCGTCGCCCTGCCGCGCCACTGTAGACCGTGCGCCGGTTTGTGCGCGCAGGAAATTGACCACCCGTTCCCCCGCGCTGTCGACGGGGGCTGCGCCAAGGCTTTCGCGGATGGCCGCGCGCGCAACGTCGGGGAAGCGGTCTTGCAACTGCTCCAGTGTTGCAATGCCGGTTGCTGCGTTATCCCGCAACACATCGGGGACGTCAAAACCTGCCTGTGCAATGCGGTCTGTCGCATCCGCAAAAGGCTGGCCTGTTTGCAATGCCGCGCGCAGGCTGTCCAGCCCCGAACGCGCCAGCGCCGCATCGACCGCGTCTTCGGCAGTGGCGACACGGTTTTCCGCCAGATCGCGCAGATCGGCGAGTTCGGCCTGCATTTGTGCCAGATCCGCTTCCATCTGGTTCTGCGCGTCGCGCAGGGTATCAGTCAGCGCATCAACGCGCCCTTCCAGTGACGAAAAATCACCGGCTGCCACATCGGGGCGGTCCAGCGCGGCAATGTCTTCGCGCAAATCCGCCAGTTCCGCCTCCAGCGGCGCAAGGTCCGGCGCGGTTGGCATATCCTGACGCAGTGCGGCAAGATCGGCCTGAAGGGCGGCAAATTCGGCCTGATCAACACCTTGATCCGCCGTAAAAAAATGCATGGTATACCCTATGGCGCCAGCAACGATCCCCCCCAGAAGGAACGGAAAGAAACCGATGCCAGCACCTGCCTGCCTGACCGGGGCGGCATCGGGTGTCGTCGCAGTCGCAGCGACGGGCGCTTCATGTCCTGCGGGCGGTGGCGCAGCATCATCGGGCTGCACGTCTGTGCCCCCCGGCTGAACTTTGGTGTCGGCGTCATCTGTCACCGGCGCGGCGGCGTTTTCCGGCAGCGCTTGTGTTTCCGATGTGTCCGTGGTCGCGTCTGGGGCTCCATCGGTGGGCGGTGGGGCATCGGCCAATGCCCCCTCGACGGGTTTGGATTGTGCGGGGGCGGCGCTGTCATCGGGTTTCGCAGGCGCGGCGCCGTCCGGCTTGGCACGACCTGACGCGGGCTTTGATTGCGCGCCAGCATCTGGCGTGGCCTTGGCTTTCGGGTCAGGGGCGGCGGTGGCATCAGTGGCTTGGGGCGTTAGGTCATCGCTGGCTGGCTTGGGTTTCCGTGTCCGGGATGACGTTCCCTTGCTGGTCGTGTTACGCGCCAAAATCCAACCCCCACCTGTCACGCAGCCAATGCTGCAACTGCAATTACCATTCTCACCTTATCGCGGCTTTTCACTATCCTCAAGTTCGGCCTGCACCTGCAACACGGCATTCAGCATTGCATCGCCGTCGGGGCGGGTCACGGTCAACACACTGCTGCATTTACTGGCATCCACAGCCGCCGCGCAGGCCCGCGAGATGGCGATTACACGCAGCTTGGCAACAATATAGGGCATTTTCTCGAGTTCCACAGAAAACAAATGCGCCGACCGCGGCGAAAACAGCGGGACAACCACCGTCACAGGGCGCAACAAAAGCGCGCGCGCGGGCGCTGACAATGCGCACGCCTGCTGATGATAGATCACCAATTCTTGTGCGGGCACGCCCGCCTTGTTCAGCCCCGCAGCCAGCGCCATTGCGGCATGCGCGCCGCGCAGATGCAAGACCGGCGGCACCGGCCCTGCCGCCAGAATTGCGGCGCGCAACGACACGGCATCGCCCCCCGGTGCCTGCCGGATTTGCGCAAACCCCGCATCCTTTGCGGCCTGCGCCGTGCGTGGACCCACGCACCAGACCGGCAAGTCACACCTGCCCCCCAGCGCCCGCCATGCCCCAACCCCGTGACGGGACGTAAACACCAGCGTGCCCGCCCCTGCCACGGCCGACATATCGGGCGTGCAATGGCCGATCTGCATTAACGGGGCGACAACCACAGGCCCCCACCAGCCCGCCCCGGTTGCGGCTTGCGCAAATTCCTGCGCCGCCAGTTCAGGCCGGGTGAGTAAAAGCGTGGCAGTCATCGCGACATATGTCCTTGAAACTGGCTGCGGGATTGTGCGCATCTGCACCAAGTGGTAGCGGGAAAGCATGCCCCATGGCAACCGGAGCGACAATGACCCCTGACATGCCCTTGACGGTTCTGGGACTTGAAAGCAGTTGCGACGACACCGCCGCAGCGGTAATTCGCCATGCACCGCCTGCGCGCGCAGAAATCCTGTCCAATGTCGTTCTGGACCAGACAGACCTGCATGCGGCCTTTGGCGGTGTGGTGCCGGAACTGGCCGCGCGCGCGCATGCCGAAAAACTGGATCTGGCCGTAGAGGCCGCGCTGGAACAGGCGGCGGTCACACTGGAGGGCGTGGATGCCATCGCGGTCACCGCAGGGCCGGGGCTGATTGGCGGGGTGCTGTCGGGCGTGATGCTGGCCAAGGGGCTGGCAGCCGCCACCGGCCTGCCGATGATCGGCGTGAACCACCTTGCAGGCCACGCGCTGACCCCGCGCCTGACCGACGGGGTGGAATTTCCCTATCTTATGCTGCTGGTATCTGGCGGGCATTGCCAGTTCCTGATCGCACATGCCCCCGACCGCTTCACCCGCCTTGGCGGCACCATCGACGACGCCCCGGGAGAGGCATTTGACAAAACCGCCAAATTGCTGGCCCTGCCCCAACCGGGCGGGCCGTCCGTGCAGGCGCATGCCGCACGCGGCAATCCGGCACGATTTGCCCTGCCCCGCCCGCTGATGGACCGCGATGATTGCAACATGTCGTTTTCGGGCCTGAAGACCGCTGTGCTGCGCACCCGTGACACTTTGATTGCCGAACATGGGGGCTTGCGCGCCACTGACCGCGCCGACCTGTGCGCGGGCTTTCAGCAGGCGGTGGCCGATGTGCTGGTGTCCAAGTCCCGCCGTGCACTGGCGGAATATATGACGCTGCGCCCCGCGATGCCGGTTTTTGCGGTTGCAGGCGGGGTTGCAGCCAATACACTGCTGCGCGCAGGGCTGGAAGGGCTGGCGCGGGACATGAGGGTGCAGTTCATCGCGCCGCCACTGGCGCTGTGCACCGATAACGCCGCGATGATCGCTTGGGCGGGGCTGGAGCGGCTGCGCATGGGCGCACGCGACGACATGACGCTGGCCGCGCGCCCGCGCTGGCCGCTGGACCAAACCGCCGCCCCCATGCTGGGGTCCGGCAAGAAAGGGGCAAAGGCATGAGCGTTGCAATCTTGGGCGCGGGTGCATTCGGCACCGCACTGGCCTGTGCACTGGGACAGGATGCAGCGGGTCGGGCCACGCTATGGACCCGCGATGCCAACCACGCGCGCGACATGGCGCGCCTGCGCGAAAACACCCGCCGCCTGCCCGGCATTCCCCTACCTGACGGCGTGCAGATCACCCATGATCTGGCCAGTATCGACGCACAAACCCTGTTGCTGGCCATGCCCATGCAGGCCATGCGCGGGTTCTTGCAAGACCATGAAACATTCCTGAAGGACCGCGTTCTGGTGGCCTGTTCCAAAGGAATTGATCTGGATCTGTTGCTGGGACCTGTCGGCGTCATTACCCAAACCCTGCCCGATGCGCGCGCCGCCCTGCTGACAGGCCCAAGTTTTGCCCATGACATTGCGCGCGGCCTGCCGACCGCGCTGACACTGGCCTGCGAAGACGCGGGATTGGGCAAGGCGCTGCAACTGGAATTGTCCACAAACGCCTTGCGGCTGTATCGCAACACCGATGTGACGGGCGCGGAACTGGGCGGCGCGCTGAAAAATGTGATCGCCATTGCCGCAGGCATGGTGATCGGTGCGGAAATGGGCGAATCCGCGCGCGCGGCATTGATGGCGCGGGGATATGCGGAAATGCAGCGCCTTGCCCTGTCGCTTGGGGCGCAGCCCGACACATTGGCAGGGCTGTCTGGCTTGGGTGATCTTATTCTGACCTGCGGGTCGGACAAATCGCGCAATTTCCGCTACGGGTTTGCATTGGGGTCAGGGGCGGAATTCGACACCACAACCACTGTCGAAGGGGCCGCGACCGCGCGCGCCGTCGCGCGCCTTGCGCAATCGCGCGGCATGGATATGCCCATCACCCGCATGGTTGCCGCCATGATCGAAGGTTACCTGACCGTGACAGAGGCCCGCGACGCCCTGCTGGCCCGCCCCCTGATTGAAGAATAAACCCAAACGAAGGAGGAGGAAAATATGCCGCTATACATGATGGTCTGCACCGACAAAGCGGGCGCACTGGACATTCGCAAGGCCAACCGGAAAGCGCATCTGGATTACATCGCACAAACCGGCTGCGTGCAGATGGCAGGCCCGTTGCTGGATGATGCGGGCGAAATGGCAGGGTCGCTGATTGTGCTGGACCTGCCCGACATGGCCGCCGCCACCAGTTGGGGCGCGCAAGACCCTTATGCGAAAGCCGGGCTGTTTGACAACGTGCGCGTGCAGGAATGGAAAAAGGTTATCGGCTGATGCGCTATTGGTTGATGAAATCCGAACCCGACGCCTTTGGCTGGGATGATCTGGTGGCCAAAGGTGCGGCGGGCGAGGAATGGGACGGTGTGCGCAACTATCAGGCGCGCAACAACATGCGCGCGATGGAGCTTGGCGATCTGGCGTTTTTCTATCACTCGCAATCCGACAAGGCGGTGGTGGGGATATGCGAAGTGATCGCCGCCGCCCATCCCGACAGCACCACCGACGATCCGCGCTGGGAATGTGTGGATGTGCGCGCAGTCAAGCCGTTGAAACACCCGGTCACGCTGGCCATGGTCAAGGATGACCCCCGATTGCAGGAAATGGCATTGGTGAAGACATCACGCCTGTCGGTGCAGCCGGTCAGCCCGCAAGAATGGCAGATCATCTGCGAGATGGGCGGGACAGACCCGCAGGATTGAGTATTTTTGGCAAGATGAAATCCCCTATGTCCCGCAATATGTCACCAGTTCGGGGGTGCCGCGCGGGGCGGGCTGCGCATAGTCATCTGCCCCGGCAACGGGCGTAAAGGGGGCCTGCACACGCGCCAGAAGCGCCAGAAACGGGGCCATGTCGCCCGCATTGGCTGCGTTCAGCGACGCGTCGACCAGATGGTTGCGCGGAATATAGACCGGATTGGCCGCCGCCACGCGGTCTGGCGTGTCCGCGTCCGACAGCGCCTGATAGGATGCAAGCCATGCATCCAGCCCGCGATCATCATCAAACAGGGCGCGCAAGCTGCCCGCATTGCCGCGCAACGCATCAGGCAGGGCGCGGAAGAAGCTGGTGAAATCCACACCCTGCCCTGTCCAAAGCTGATGCATATCGTCAATCAACGCCGCGTCAGGGGCGGCAAGCCCCAGCTTGCGCGCGAATACGCCCAGCCATGCGGCGCGATACTCCTCTTGCGCCTGTGCGATCACGTCGGAGGCGCGGGCGATGGCGCGGTCCTCATCCGCATCAATCAGGGGCAAAAGCGATTCGCACAGCCGCGCAAGGTTCCAGAAAATGATTGCGGGCTGGTTGCCATAGGCATAGCGCCCCTGATGGTCGATGGAACTGAACACAGTGGCTGGGTCATAGCGGTCCATGAAGGCGCAGGGGCCATAATCAATGGTTTCGCCCGAAATCGTGGTGTTGTCGGTGTTCATCACCCCATGCACAAACCCAAGCCCCATCCATTGCGCCACGGTCTGCGCCTGACGCGCGGCCACGCGGTGCAGAAACTGGATGTAGCGGTCGGGGGTGTCACTCAGGTCGGGATCATGGCGGGCAATGGCGTAATCGGCCAGTTGGCGCAGTTTGTCCCCCTCGCCACGGGTGGCGAAAAACTGGAATGTGCCGACGCGTAAATGGCTGGCCGCGACACGCGCCAGCACTGCGCCCGGTTCAAGCCCGTTCTGGCGCAGCACGCGGTCGCCGGTGGTGCAGGCGGCCAGTGCGCGGGTGGTGGGCACACCCAGCGCGGCCATGGCTTCCGATATCAGGTATTCGCGCAGCACCGGACCCAGCACCGCGCGCCCGTCGCCGCCGCGCGCGAATGGCGTGCGCCCCGACCCTTTCAGGTGGATATCCCAGCGCGCGCCGTCACTGTCCACAACCTCGCCCAGCAAGATCGCGCGCCCGTCGCCCAGTTGCGGGGAAAACCCGCCGAACTGGTGGCCCGCATAGGCCATGGCCAGCGGGCGCGCGGTGGCGGGCAAGGCATGGCCGGTCAGCAGCCCTGCATCCAGCGCGGCCACGTCCAGCCCCAGACGACGCGCCAAGGCATCATTGCGCAGCACGATTTGCGGGTCGGGCCAGTCCTGCCCCTGCCACGGGACATAAAGGCCCTTCAGGTCGCGGGCATAGCTGTGATCAAGGGTCAGGGGCATGGCGGCATCCGTGTTTCATTGCGTATCTATGGTGTGACCTAAGCCCTTGGGCGGGGGCAATCCAGTCCCTTTGGGGTTGGGGTGCGTCAGGCGCGCTTCGGGCGGGGCTGGATTTGGCCTGAAGGGGAAACGCAAGGCGCGGAGCAAAGGGCGAAGCCCGCCGCGCCATAGGTCTGGCCGTCCCGCGGCCTGCCGATTTGGCTGATGACACGCCAAGCTAATGATCTTGGGAGTATGCAGCCGGCATAAAGTGAACTTCACTTGCGTCGGATCGGCAGGCCCCGGCCCACCGATAGCGCGGGCGTTGTCCAAGCGCGAAGGGCAGCAAAAGGCCAGACCACCCGCAAACCGCCGGCTTCAACCCTCGACCTGATCAAGGAATTCGCCATATCCTTCGGCGTCCATCTCCTCTTTGGGGATGAAGCGCAGTGATGCGGAATTGATGCAGTAGCGCAAGCCACCACGATCGGCAGGCCCATCAGGGAACACATGCCCAAGATGGCTGTCCCCATGGCTGGACCGCACTTCGATACGGGTCATACCATGACTGGTATCGTGCAGTTCGGCCACATGGGCGGGAACAAGGGGCTTGGTGAAACTGGGCCATCCGCAGCCTGATTCGAACTTGTCGCTGGATGCAAACAGCGGTTCTCCGGATACGATATCAACATATATACCCGCGCGTTTGTTATCATTATAGATGCCCGACCATGGCCGTTCGGTGCCGTTTTGCTGGGTCACATGGTATTGCTCGGGCGTCAGGGCATCGATGATTTCGGGGCGGCGTTCATAGCGGGGCATCTGCACCTCCTGTTGCGGAATTCTACGCATGATATAGGCACCGGTGGCGCGGTTTCCATGCTGCGCGCGCAGGCCGGGCGATCGCGCAACATACGACGCTTGGCTCTGGATTTCCCTGCATCACTGGTGCATAAGGGCGCAACGCCATGCGGCAACTGATTAGGGTGCACAATGAAATTCCTGCTTCGCTTCGTGACCTGGTGGAACTACTCAACCCTGAACACGGCCTTTTTCACCTGGCGCAACGGGGAAAAGGTTGGCGAGGATGATCAGGGGAACATCTTTTACCGGTCCCATGACAGCAAGAAACGCTGGGTTATCTATAATGGCGAATCTGAAGCCAGCCGCGTGTCCCCTGACTGGCACGGATGGCTGCATCACACATGGGACGAATTGCCCAGCGAGCGCCCGCTGCTGCGCAAGGAATGGGAAAAACCGCATCAGGAAAACCTGACCGGCACAGCGCTTGCCTACGCCCCCAAAGGGTCGATCCGGCGGCAAAACCCGAAAACCCGCACGGATTACGAGGCCTGGACGCCCGAATGAACGGGACGCGGGTCATCGCACTGGTGTTTCGCATCCTGCGCATGGCGCAGCGCGTGCAACGACAGCGCACGCGCCGCCGCCCGCCCCGCTGACGGCCCTGCGCCCCGATCAAGCAAAGATGATGGCGCAGTGCTGGCCTTTGGGGGCAGCTTCGTTCATAAGTCGGCGTCAACAGTTAGTTTTGGACAGGGCGCTTCATGATGCTTCGTGCAATGGCCGTTTTTCTGGCCTCCGTTCCTACCCTTCCCGCAGCCTTGGCACAAGGCATTGCCTTGCCCGGCGCAAGCGAGCATTTCATGCGTTCGGATGGCGCGGTCATTCGGGGGCTGGACCGTGTGGCCGGAACCAGTGTCGATTTCGACGTTGACCAGAATCAGGATGCACAGATCGGGCATCTGGTCGCCATGCTGAAGGAATGCCGCTATCCCGCCGACAACCCCGCAGGCGAGGCCTATGCATGGATAGATGTGTATGACTCCCGCGCCGATGAAATGCTGTTTTCCGGCTGGATGGTTGCGTCAAGCCCCGCGCTGAATGCGCTGGATCATGCGCGCTATGATCTATGGGTTCTTAGCTGCAAGACATCATAAGCATCAGGCAACGGCACGCGCGCGATATCGGCATCTTTGCCCAACGCATCAGCCAGGCGCCGACGATAGGCCGCGCGCGGAATCTCATGCCCGCCCAGACTGGCAAGATGGTCTGTCAGATATTGCGTGTCAAACAGCACAAAGCCGCAATTGCGCAGATGCGTGACCAGATAGGCCAGCGCAATTTTTGAGGCATCCTTGCGGCGCGAAAACATGCTTTCGCCGCAAAACGCCCCCCCGATTGCCACGCCATACACACCGCCGACCAGATCGCGCCCGTCCCATATTTCCAATGAATGGGCATGGCCCGTTGCGTGCAAATCATTGAACAGGCGCGTGATTTCAGAATTTATCCATGTGGTTTCACGCGCGGCACAGCCGGACATGACGCCTGCAAAATCATGATCAACCGTTACCTGAAACGGCATTGTCCGTATACGCCGCGCCAGTGACCGCGACAGGTAGAACCCGTCCAGTGGCAAGACCCCGCGCAACACGGGGTCGAACCAGTACAGCCGGTCATCATTGCGGTCCTCGGCCATGGGAAAGACACCCTGCCGGTAGGCCTGAAGCAACATTTCTGCTGTCAGTCGCGGGTGCATGGGCGTATCAGAATTCGGCTGCGCGGGCCTCGTGGGCCATATGGTCAAGAACGGCATTCACGAATTTCTGCTCGCGGCTTTCGGGAAAGAATGCGCCTGCCAAGGCCACGAATTCGCTGATCACCACCCGCACCGGCGTTTGCGCAGTCAGGAATTCAGCACCTGCGGCGCGAAAGACTGCACGCAATGTGGGATCAATACGGGCGATGGGCCATTTGGCCACAAGCGCGCGGTCGGTCATCTGGTCAATCGCGCCCTGCCGGTCCACAGCCGCATCGACCAGACGGCGAAAGAAGTTGATGTCAGCCTCGGCCCAGGTTTCATCTTCGGTTTCGGCACCGATGCGGTGGGCCTCGAACTCGCGCAGGGTTTCTTCGACGCCGCGATCCGATGCCTCCATCTGGAACAGGGCCTGCACCGCATAAAACCGCGCCGCACCGCGCAGGGCGCGCTTTTCTTCGACTGTCGGGGATTTCTTGTTATCTGCCATGATCACGCCACCGGATTACCGTTACCGCCCGCAATGTCGAATTCCGTGCGTTCGGGCAGGAACCCCACGGACCGTTTCGCCCCACCCCAGCGCCGTGCAAGCGCGATCAGGTGCAGCGCCGCCGCAGCAGCACCGCCGCCCTTGTTCTGGCCGGACGCATCAGCGCGGACCACCGCTTGCGCGCGGTTTTCCACGGTCAGGATGCCATTGCCAATGCACGCCCCCTGCAACCCCAGCAGCGTAATCGCGCGCGAGCTGTCGTTGCACACAGTGTCATAATGCGTGGTTTCCCCGCGAATGACACAGCCCAACGCGACAAAGCCGTCGAAATTCGACATGCGAAACGCCTGCCCGATGGCCGTGGGCACTTCCAGCGCGCCCGGCACCTCGATGGTGTCATGGCTGCCGCCTGCGGCCTCAATCTCGGCGCGGGCACCGGCCAGCAACTGGTCGGTGATGTCCTTGTAATAGGGCGCCACGACAATCAGCAGTTTCGGCGCATGCGCGAACTCGGGGCGCGGCGGGGTGTAATGGGTTTCATGTCCGGCCATGTCAGGCACCTTTCGCGGTGGAAATCTTGCGGGTGCCTGCAATGGACAGGCCATAGCCATCCAGCCCCACCACGCGCGGCGTTGCCGAATTTGTCAGCAAAATCAGATCATGCAACCCAAGCGACGACAGGATCTGCGCGCCAAGCCCATATTGGCGCAGCGTATGGGGCGAACTGTCGGCGCTGGACATTTTCATATGCGTATCACGCAGCAGCACGACAACGCCCCGCCCTTCTTGCGCAATCAGGCGCATGGCTTCGGAAAATTCATCTGCACGGCCTGCGCCGCCCGTCCCCACCATGTCCAGCAGCGGATCAAACGCATGCATCCGCACCAGAACCGGATCGGGCGTTGTGATGTCGCCCTTGATCAACACGACATGTTCGGCCCCTTGGGTTGTGTCGGAATAGACCCGCATAACCCATTCGCCGCCGAATTCCGACGTAACGGTGTCTTCTTGCATGACCCGCACAAGGTTGTCATGCCTGCGACGATAGGCAATCAGATCAGATATCGTGCCAATTTTCAGGCCATGTTTTTGCGCAAACCCCACAAGGTCCGGCAGGCGGGCCATGTCGCCATCTTCCTTCATCACCTCGCAGATCACACCTGACGGGTTCAGCCCGGCAAGGCGCGAAATATCAACGGCGGCTTCGGTATGGCCCGCACGCACCAGCACGCCGCCATCGCGCGCGCGCAGTGGAAACACATGGCCGGGGGTGGCAATATCGGCTGCGCCCTTGGCGGGATCAATCGCCACGGCAACTGTGCGCGCACGGTCATGGGCGGAAATGCCGGTGGATACACCTTCGCGCGCTTCAATCGATACGGTAAAAGCCGTTTCATGCCGCGATGAATTGCTGGATGCCATCAGCGGCAGGCCCAGCTGGTCAATGCGTTCGCCCGGCAATGTTAGGCAGATCAGCCCCTTCCCATGGGTCGCCATGAAATTGATCACCTCTGGTGTGGCCATCTGCGCGGGGATCACCAGATCCCCTTCATTCTCGCGGTCCTCGTGGTCCACAAGGATGAACATGCGGCCATTGCGGGCCTCATCAATGATCTCTTCGATGGTCGAGATGGCGTCGCGCCAGTTCTGCTCGACCTCGCCGGGGGTTTCATAGGTCATGGCGGGCTATCCTTCATTCTACATCTGGCCAGATAGACCAAAGCAGGCGGCGGGAAAAGGGGCAAAGGGTCACGGGTATGCCACGCAACGCGCGCCGTGGTAGCCGGATATTTGCCCCCTGCTGGCAGATTTGCACATCCCACGGATTTGCAACAGGTGCGCCCCCATGAAAACCGTCCAGACCCTTGCTGCGGAAATTGTCGCCCGCGAAGGCGGCTTCGTCAACGACCCCGATGATCCCGGCGGGGCCACAAATTTCGGGGTCACCATCCACACACTGCGCCGCCTGCGCCCCGGTGCCCGCGTGGGCGTGCAGGACGTGCGCGCCCTGACCCGCGAACAGGCGATCGAGATATATGTGGAGCATTATTTCACCCGCCCCCGCATTGCCGCGTTGCCCGACCCCCTTTGGCCAACGGTGTTTGATATGTATGTTAATGCAGGCGCGAATGCGGTGCGCATATTGCAGCGGTTGTTGGTGCAAATGGGGCTGGATGTCGCCACGGACGGCGTGATCGGCCCGCAAACCATTGCGGCGGCGCATCGCGCCTATGACATGGCCCCGTCGCATCTGGTCGATGCCTACGGGATTGCGCGGCGCGATTATTACTACCGCCTTGCCGACCAGCGCCCCGCCAGCCGCAAATTTGCCCGCAGGCGTGATGGCGGCAAGGGCGGCTGGATCACCCGCGCCGAAGAATTCATCAGCGCGCGCTTTCATCTGTCGGACGCGCAACACCGTGACCGTGTGCGGGGGTGGGGGTAGGGTCAGGGATGGCCTGAGGCTGACACCCCAAGGCGCGGAGCAAAGGCCGCAGGCCGCCGCGCCATCGGTGGGCCGTCCCGCGGCCTGCCGATTTGGCTGATGTCATGCCAAGCCTATGATCTTGGGAAGATGCAGCCGGCATAAAGTGAACTTCACCAACGCCGGATCGGCAGACCCCGGCCCACCGATAGCGCGGGCTTAGTCCCCGCGCGAATGACCGATTCAGGTCAATCCCTTCGCCTTATCCCCCATCTCCACCCGACCATCTTTTGAACCCGACCCCACTGTAAAGGACCAATCCCATGATCCGTTCCCTGTTCGGCCTGTTGTTTGGCGGCGCCCGCGAAGCGCGCGCGCTGGGTCAAACCGTCACATCGGTCGCAGAAGTGTTCCGCCCCAATGCAACCCGCGCCATGGAGCTGGGCCATGATGCCTATAAGGCCGCCCATGCCAGCCACACGGCGGAATTCCAGTTCGGGCGCGGGGGCTGGTTCGATTCGGCGGTAAACGGGCTGAACCGCCTGCCCCGCCCGCTGCTGGCGCTTGGCACATTGGCGCTGTTTGTCTATGCCATGGCGGACCCTGACGGCTTCGCGCGGCGCATGCTGGCCTTGTCTGCTGTGCCTGAACCGCTGTGGTGGTTGCTGGGGGCGGTTGTGGCGTTCTATTTCGGCGCACGCGAAGCGCATCATCTGCGCTGCACCCGACCAACAGCCCCAGCCGCCACCGTCACACCGCGCCAGTCAACCGAGATTGCGCCGCAAAACCATGACAGCGCAGACAACCCCGCGCTGGCAGAATGGCAAAAATCCGGCACCTGAGATGCAGCGCGGCGGGCTACGATCCCTGTTTCAGGAAATCCTCTTCCTCGCCGGTCACGTCAATGCCAAGTTCTTCCAACCCGTTTTCAAGGTTTTCCGCAAGATGCGGCATGCCCATCAGGTAATCAGCGGTTGGCGTGGTGGCTTCGGTCGTGGCCGTTGCCACGGCTTCTGCGTAATCTTCCGGCTCGAACGCGCCGCGCCCCACCCATGCAACAGCCGTCAGGCTGGCCTTTTCATCATCATTCAGGGCGTCGATGAACGCATGCACCTGTGCTTCGCCCACAGCGCCTTCGCGGGCCAGATAGATGATGTGAACAACCTTGCGCGGGCTGATAGCAAGCATGGCGGCCTCCTGTAGGTCAGGTCACAAGTGTCGCGCAAAGGGCGCCATGTTGCAACAGCTATCGCTTGTGGTGTCATCGCGGATCAGCCACGAGGCCGGGCGATTCCGGCCTGAACGGGACGTTGGACTTTCGATAAAGCCCGCGCCAGCAGTGGGCCGGGGTCTGCCGATCCGACGTTATAGGAATGCAGTTTATGCGGGCTGCATACTCCTGCATCAAGGGACTGAACTAAAATCGGGTCATCGGCTGGCCGCGGGACGGCCAGACCTATGGCGCGGCGGGCTTCGCCCTTTGCTCCGTGCCTTGGGGCATTCCCGATGACCCCAACAGGCAGGAAACGCCTACTATCCTGATCAGTTCACGCTATCCGGGCTTGCCCCCGAACAGCCGGTAATAGGCCCAATCGGGCAGAAAATTCGCACCCCGAAACAGCCGCGAAAACAGGCGCGGAAAAGCGCGCTGGAACCTATGGCCGCGCATCAATGTCATGATTTCCGCCGCCGCTTGTTCAGGCTGCATCAAGAATGGCATTTTGAAGTCATTCTTGTCGGTAAGTCTGGTGCGGATGAAACCGGGATTGGCAAGCTGCACATCCACGCCGGACCCGCGCAGATCGGCATGCATCGATTCGGCCAGATGCATCAACCCCGCCTTGCTGGAACTGTAGCCAATGGAACCGGGCAGCCCGCGATACCCCGACAGCGACCCCACAAGCACGATATGCCCCTGCCCGCGCGCCACCATCTGCGGCACCACCTGCCCCAGCACCCGCGCGGCCCCTGTCAGGTTCACATCAAACATCGCCTCGGTCTTTTCGGCGTCCCATTTTTGCGCTGCAAACGGCCAATACACCCCCGCCAGCCAGATCAGCCCGTCCACCGGCCCAGCATCGCGCGCAGCGGCCAGAACCGACACCCTGTCGGACACGTCGCATGTGACAATCCGCGCCGGATTTGGCAGTTCTGCGGCAAGGGTTTGCAACTTGTCGGCAGAACGCGCGGACAGAACCAGTGAACACCCCGCCAGCGACATTTGCTGCGCCAGTGCGCGCCCCAACCCTTCGGATGCGCCGACCAGCCAATAGGTCTTTCCCGAAAGCCCCCTCATGCGTCAAGCCTGCGCATGGTGGCGACCAGTTCGGCAACCTTGAAGCCGAATTTGCGAAACTGGCTGCGGTTTATGATGGTTTTTTCGTCCACCAGATACATCCAGTCTGTAACTTGCAGGGCATGTCCGCCTGCGCTTTCGGGCAGGCGTATGGTGTAGTTCAGGCACACGGCCGACCCTTCCTGCTGGCCATTGCCCGCGCATGTCAGATCATCTGCTTCTGCCCTGATCGCACCGTCATTGCCCAGTGTCAGCCGCCATTCGCGGTCCTGTTTGGTGCCGCTGTCATAGGTGAAATGTTCGGACAGAACGCCACGATTTCCGTCCCAGCGCCCGTTCATATGTGCCGTGAAACGTGATGTCACGCGCCCCAGCGGGCCATAGATGACGCCTTCGCAACGGATCGGGCCGGACAGGTGCTGGCGGATGTCAATGCGCGGTTCCAACGCCGCATAATCCGACGGCTTTTGCGCCGCAAAGCCGCGCACCCGCTGCATCAACGCAAATAATGCCAGCATCAGGACCATGCCTGTCAGAACACTTAGCAAGGTGGTCATGGTCATTTCTCCGTCAGGGGGGTCAGCGCCAGAAGCACAAGCGCCAGAAGTTTCAAAACCGATGGAAGCGCGGCATATAGCAAGACCAGCGCAAGGATCGCGCTGTCGGGATTTTCGGGACCGGCGACAAAGCCGCTCATGTCCAGAACGGGAAAGACAACGACGGCGGCAATCGCCAATGTGGCCTTGGTGACAAAAGCCCACACCCCGAACCCCTGCGCGGCCTCGGGCGAAAGTTCGGCCATACGGCGCGCGAAAATCGCAGGCAGCAGGGTAAGATCGGCCCCGATACCGGCGCCCGACACCACACAGATCAGCGCGAATAGCACAATGTCACCGGGGCCAAGCGCCAGCACGAACACAAAGCTGGTTGCCGCCAGTGCCATGCCCGCAATCAGCGCGGCCTTCGCGCCCACCCGCCGCGCCAGCCGCGCCCAAAGCGGCGCAGACGCGGCTGCCGACAAAAACAGCAAGATCAGAAGCGGCCCTTCCCATCCGTCCGCCTGCAACACTGTTTCGGCATAAAACAGAAACAAGGTGGATGTGATCGCCACAGGCAAGGCATTGACCAGCGCAATCAGCAACAGCCGCCGCGCAGTAGAATCCGCTGCAATCTCGCGCAGGCGCAGCGCCGGCATATCGGGGGCGTGCGGCACTGCAAGGCGCGCCCATTCCGCGCGCATGGCCCATAATGCCAATACCGCCACCATGGCAAATCCAAGCGCGAACCCCGCGAAAGGGTGCGCCAATGCGCCTGCAAGTGCGACAGGTGCTGCGGCGGCCAGACACACCCCCAACAACGCGCCGGTTTCGCGCCATCCTGCAAGCCGGACATGCCCCCCGGCCCCAAGTTCCACACCGCGCGCGGTGCCTGTGGCATAAAAGCAGATTGTCAGAAACGAATACGCTGAAAACAGCACCGTCAGGGACAGCGCGAACCACAACAGCGGCGCAAAGACCGGCGGGATGGCAAACAGCGCCAGCATGGCCACCGCCATCAGCACACCGGCGATGGCCACGGCCTGTGCGCGGGCGCCGCGCAACCGTGCCGCCAGCCAGCCCAATGCGGGGTCTTGCACGAAATCAAGGCCCCGCAGCACAAACAGAACTGTCCCCAAAGCTGCCAGCGACACGGCATATTCATCAACATAGAACTTGGGCGCGTGAATATAGATCGGCAGCCCCGCCATGGCCAGCAACCCGCCAAACACCGCATAGCCCCAAAGGGCGGGCTGGGCCGACGGTAGGGTGGTGGCGGTCAGTGTCATTGGCTGACCTCTTGCGTGGGCGGTTCTGGACGGGCGCGAAACGGCGCACCGCGCCACCACAGTTTCACCGCCTGCCAATGAATCAGCGCCAGCACCCTGCGCGACCCGAACGGGCGGCGCAGCATGGCCACCAGCAAGCGGCGGGTGGTCAGCGTGGTGCGCGGCCCTGCCAGCGTGGCGACAAGCCCGCCGCCCTGCGCTTCGTCATTCTGGATATAGGAAATGCGGATATTGACCTTGTCAGGCGCAATATCGAAGCGAAAGGAATAATGCCCCGCCACCGGCTGAAACGGCGAGACATGAAAGATTTTCTGCGTGCCCAGTTCATCGCGTGCGCTGATCACCGAATGGTCGGGCTTGGCACACAGATAGGAATGGCGGTCGCCATAGGTGTTGTTGACTTCGGCAATGACGGCGCGCAGCCCGCCCGCGCTGTCATGGCACAGCCAGAAGCTGACGGGGTTGAACAGATGGCCCAGAATGCGCGGCTGCGTCAGCAGCAGCACGGCACCATTACGGGTGACATCCGCAAGCCCCTGCGTGTGTAGAACCTGCCGCACCCATGCAGCGCCTGTGCCCTGCCCCGGCGCACCGCCATGATCACGGTCGCGCAGGGACACAATGCCCGCGCGGTTTCGCACCAAAGGACGCGGCAGGCGCAGCGGTTTTTCCGCATCAAACAGCACATAATCCACACCATAGGTAAAGCGGTTGCCCACTGCCCCGCGCCGCCCGTGAAAGGTCCGGCCCGCGATATGGTCAATCCCGTTCATTCAGCGGCCACTTTCTGCGCGGTCCCGTTCATGGCGCGGGCCACATCAACTGCGCTGGCAAAGCCGTCTTCATGAAAACCGTTGCGCATCCAGGCACCGCAAAACCATGTGCGGTTTGTGCCGTTGAAGCCGCGAATATCACTTTGTGCCTGCAATGCGCCCGCATCATAGACCGGATGATCAAAGCTGTAGGTGTCATAAATGCAGTCCTCGCGTACGGGATGGTTTGCATTCAGTGTTACAAACATCGGGTCCTCTTGCGGTATGGGTTGCAGGGAATTCATCCAGTAACTTAGCGAAATGCGGTCAAGATCGGCGGGGCCGCGTTCGGTATAGACCCAACTGGACCAGCATTTCCGGCGCTTGGGCATAACATCGGTGTCACAATGCAGGACCGCGTCATTGGTCTGGTAGCGCACGGCACCAAGGGCGGCGGCTTCACGCGGCGACGGGTCGGACAACAAGCGCAGGGTTACATCCGAATGCGTGGCAAAGACAATCTCGTCAAACTCCTCCGCGTCCATGCCATGCGCCTTGACATGCACGCCAAGCGGGCCGCGCGACACTGATTGCACAGCCGTTGCGGGCCGCAGCCGGACGCCCACACGTTCCAGATGGCCACTTAGCCTGCGCACATATTCAACAGACCCGCCCTTGACGGTATACCATTGGTGCTGCCCCTCATAGCCCAGCAGGGCATGATTTCGGAAAAACGACATCATGGCCTGCGCGGGAAAATCCAGAATTTTGCGCGTGGGTGTGGACCAGATCGCGCCCGAAAACGGCAGCAGATACCTGTCCCTGAACCAGTCCCCCATGCGCAGCCGCGCCAGCAACCCGCCTATGCTTAGGGTTGGGTCGGACTGCGCCACATCTGCGGCATGCTTGTTGAAATAGAAGATGTCGCGGATCATGCGCCAGTAACGCGGGTCTGCAATATTGCGCCGCGTTGCGAATACTTCATCCAGACCTGACAGGCTGTATTCAAACCTGCCCGCATCAAAGGACACCCCAAAACTCATATTCGACGAGGCGACAGGCACATCCAGCCGCTCGAACATCTGGGTCATGTTGGGGTAATTGGTGTAGTTGAACACGATAAAGCCGGTATCGACAGGCTGGTCGCCATGCTTGCCAGCCAGAACCGTGCGTGCATGCCCCCCCAGACGCGGTTCAGCCTCGAACAGGGTCACGCGGTGGCGCTGTGCCAGCATATAGGCAGCAGCCAGCCCGGAGACGCCCCCCCCAATGACGGCGACGCGGCGGGCAGGGGTGTCCAACATCTCGAATGGCATACAGCATCGCTCCGGTAAATCTTTTCGGTTTTATATTCTACGTCATGACTGCGGCGGCAGATCACTGCTAAAAACATCTTACGCCGTTACAGGTCTTTTTGATCCGCCGCCCCCTTGCAGCCGTAACTCAGTCATGTTTGATCACACCTGTGGCGATACAATCACGCAACATTCGCAAGGCGCGTCGGCCCAAAAGGACGCGAATTGTGTAATGTTGGGCAGGATGGCGGGACAGGCACTATTGGACAAGACCGATAAAATCGTTTGGGCAGAACTGGTTATGCGCGTGGCCAATGGGCAGGATGCGCAGGCGTTTACAGTTTTGTTCGAACATTTCGCGCCGCGTGTGAAGGCGTTTTTGATGAAGTCGGGTGCAGATCCGACAACCGCGGAGGAATGTGCACAGGACGTTATGGCGACTGTATGGCACAAGGCCGCACAATTCGACCCGTCGCGCGCCAGCGCGGCAACATGGATATTCACGATCGCGCGAAACCGGCGCATCGACATGCTAAGACGCGACCGCCGACCCGAACCCGAAGAGCTGACATGGGGACCAGACGCCGAACCGGACCAGTTTGATACGCTGGCCTTGCAACAGGAAACAGAAAAACTGGCGCAGGCGATGAATGCCCTGCCCGACAAGCAAAGGAAGATGATCGAAAGCGCCTATTTCGGGGACCTGTCGCATAACGAAATTGCAGATGAAACAGGACTACCCCTTGGCACGATCAAATCCCGCATCAGATTGGCACTGGAACGGCTGCGCCATTCCATGACTTGACAAAGAAACGGCACGACGATGATTAAACACCACATAAGCGACAAGTTGTTGATGGCCTATTCGGCAGGCACCCTGCCAGAGGCGTTCAATCTGGTTGTCGCCACGCATATTTCGCTTTGCGACGAATGCCGTGCCCGTCTGGCGGGGTTTGATTGCGTAGGCGGCGCGGTTCTGGACCAACGCATAGCCCCTGCCGCGCTGTCATCGGGGGCGCTGTCTGCGACGCTGGAAAAGATCAAGCGCGGCGACGGCGGCGGCACAGCACCGGACGCGCCCGTGACTGCCGCGCACGGCGACACTGTGCTTCCAGGTCCGTTGCGCAGCTATGTCGGCGGCGGTCTGGAACAGGTTCAATGGCGCAGTATCGGCGGCGGGGTCAGGCAGGCGATTTTGCCAACCTCGCGCAATGCCAGTGCAAGATTGCTGCATATTCCGGCCGGAACGGCAGTGCCTGATCATGGGCATCGCGGGTTGGAACTGACGCTGGTGCTGCAAGGTGCATTTGTGGACGAAACCGACCGCTTCGCACGCGGTGATGTTGAAATCGCGGATGAAGACATGGAACACACGCCCGTTGCCGAAGCGGGTGCAGATTGCATCTGCCTGGCGGCCACGGATGCGCCGTTGAAATTCCGCGCGCTTCTGCCGCGTTTGGCGCAGCCGTTTTTCAGAATATGATACGCCGCGCGCGGTGCTTGATCTGTAACGGCGCTTAATCTCTATCGGGGCTTGATCTGTATCAACGCAGGCCCTGCACGCTTGGGGCACTTCATATGCGCAACATGACATATGAGGTTTGATATGGATTACCCTGCGTTTATTGCTGAAACACGCGACAAATCCCGCACATTGGCCAAGGCGATCCCCGACACGATGAAGGGGTTTGGCGCGCTGTCGATGGCGGCCAAGACAAGTGGCGTTCTGGGCGTGAAGGAAAAGGAATTCGTGGCTTTGGGCATTGCCGTTGCCGTGCGCTGCGAGCCGTGCATCGCCTTTCATGTGGAAGCGCTGATGAAAGCCGGGGCCAGCCGCGAAGAACTGGCCGATGTGCTGGGTATGTGCATCCAGATGGGCGGTGGCCCCGCCGTGATGTATGCGGGCAAAGCCATGGAATGCTGGGACCAGCTGGCGGGCTGAGTTTGTCTGAGTTGCGTGACCTGATTGTGCGGCTGCGCCGCAAGCGCATATGTCACCCCCTGCCCGTCGGGCAGGGGGATCCGTGTTTGAGTATTTGGAGCAAAATGAAGTTGGTGCGGGAGCCTGATACAGCCCGGAATTTCTGACAGGGATCAATACCCGATTGCGCAGCCATCCTTGCGCGGATCGGATGCGCCAGTCAGAACGCCGTCACTGTTCAGGTGGATGGCCTGTGCGCCCCCGATGGGACTGTCCGAGCACACGACCTTATGGCCAATACCGGCAAGCGCACGCAATGTCGCGTCAGGATAGGGGCGTTCCAGTGTCAGGGTGCCGTTTTCGGCAAAAGCGCGCGGCGCGTCGATGGCGCTTTGCAGCGCCATCCCGAAATCGGTCAGGTTTGACACCAGCCGCGCGTGACCAACCGGCTGGTATGCGCCGCCCATCACCCCGAACGGCAGGGTGACGCGCCCGTTTTCGCGCAGCATGCCGGGAATGATGGTGTGCATGGGCCGTTTGCCACCCTGCAATTCATTCGGGTGCCCCGCTTGCAGCGTGAAGCCTGCACCACGGTTCTGGAACAGAATTCCGTATTTTTCCGAGGCCAGCCCCGACCCGAAGGGATGGAAGATCGAATAGATCAGCGACACGGCCATACGGTCGCGGTCCACGACGGTCAGATAGACAGTGTCGCGGTGGATGGCTTCGGTCAGGGGGGCGGGATCGGCGATAATGCGGTCGGGCGCAATCAGGGCAGCAAGGGCGGCGGCTGTTTCAGGGGCCAGCATATGGGCCAGTCTGGATGTATGGTCGGGATCTGCAATAATGCGGTTGCGCGCGTCATAGGCCAGTTTCGTGGCCTCTGCTTCCAGATGGGCGCGCGGTGCGCCCAAGGGGTCAAGGCCCGCAATATCGAAATGCGACAGGATATTGAGGATCAGGTTTGCCGTGGCCCCCTGCCCGTTGGGGGCATGTTCCACCAACTCGACACCCTGATATGTGCCGGAAATGGGGTCTGCATAATCGCAACGCGTCGCGGCCAGATCATCCAGCGTATGTGTGCCGCCCAGCGCGCGCAGGCTGTCAATGATGTCCTGCGCCACCGCACCTTCGTAAAAGCCGGCGCGGCCCTGCTCTGCGATCTGGCGCAAGGCGCGGGCCTGCGCGGGGGCGCGGAATATCTGGCCTGCGCGCAAAGGCTGGCCGCCGGTCAGGAAATAATCGCGCGCGCGCCCTTGCAGGTTTTGCGCACGCGCCCAGTCGAATGCCGTGCGCGGGGCGACCGGCACGCCCGCATCGGCATAGGTGATCGCAGGCGCCAGAATATCGGCCAGCGCCATGCGCCCCCAATCGGCATTCAGACGGCAGAAGGCATCCACAGCGCCCGGCAGGGTCACGGCATCCACGCCGAATAATGACACGGTGTCATGCCCGCGCGCGCGCAGGGCGGCGGCATTTTGTGCCGCAGGCGCGCGCCCCGACCCGTTCAGCGCGACAATGCGATCTTCGCCTGCGGGTTTCAGCAGCACGAAACAATCGCCCCCGATCCCTGTCATCTGCGGTTCGCATATGCCCAGCAGGACCGCAGCGGCAATGGCGGCATCGGCGGCGTTGCCGCCTGCTTGCAAGATATCGACCGCCGTTTTCGCCGCCAGCGGGTGCGAGGTGGCACATATGCCGTTGCTCGCATAGACCGCCGACCGGCCCGGATATTGAAAATCGCGCATCTGGCCCCCGCTTTGAATCATTTCACGCGTTCAGTATAGGCCACGCGCCATGCGGGTCCAGCGCATAAAAAAACCCCGCCAATTCAGGCGGGGTCAGTGGGTGTCCCGGCGGGAACCAAGGACACCGGCGGTAACTGTAATACGAAAGGTCAGTCGTGCATTTCCGACCGGATTTGCTGGCGCAACAAATCAATCGGGATCAACTTGCCATCGCGCTTGAACTGCCAATAGGTCCACCCGTTGCACGATGGCGCGTTTTCCAACGCAGCCCCCACCTGATGAATGGAGCCGCGATGTTCCGCACTGACAAGCGATCCGTCAACGCGCACCTTGGCGGCCTGACCACGCGGGTTCACCAGCACTTCGCCCGGGCGCAGCAGGCCACGTTCCACCAGTTGCCCAAAGGCCACGCGCGGCTGTGCACGTTTTGAAATTGTGGTTTCCAGCGCGCTGGCATCCAGCGGACGCACCTGCCCCAGCCGTTTGGCCGCAACCTTGCGGTAGCTTTCCTCGCGCTCGATGCCGATGTAATGACGGCCCAGCAATTTGGCCACAGCGCCGGTGGTGCCGGTGCCGAAAAACGGGTCCAGCACGACATCGCCGGGGTTGGTGGAGCCCACCAGCACGCGGTGCAACAGGGATTCGGGTTTTTGCGTCGGGTGGGCCTTGTCGCCCTTGTCATCTTTCAGGCGTTCATGCCCTGAACAGATCGGCAGCACCCAGTCGCTGCGCATCTGCACGCCTTCGTTCAGTTCCTTCAGCGCTTCATAATTGAAGGTATATTTGCCGCCTTCGGATTTTGACGCCCAGATCATGGTTTCATGCGCGTTGGTCAGCCGTTTGCCGCGAAAATTGGGCATCGGGTTCGATTTGCGCCAGATCACATCGTTCAAAATCCAGAAGCCCGCATCCTGAAGCGCGGTGCCGACGCGGAAAATGTTATGATAGGACCCGATAACCCAGATTGCGCCATTGGGTTTCAGCAACCGGCGCGCGGCCTTTAGCCATGCACGGGTGAACTGGTCATAAATCTTGAAACTGTCAAACTGGTCCCAGGCGTCATCCACGGCATCGACGCGGCTGTTGTCGGGGCGGTGCAGATCGCCCTTCAGTTGCAGGTTATAAGGGGGGTCGGCAAAGATGAGGTCAATGCTGCCTTCTGGCAACGAATTCATCACCTTGATGCAGTCTCCGCCAAGAATTTCATCCAAGGGTAGCACAGACGCCCCCTGCGCCAATGTTGAAACTGCCATCTTTGCCTCTGCTCTTGCGCTTTTTACGCTTGTTGTGCGCCTACCATGAGTCAAAGGTGATTCGGCGTCAATTTCTTTTTGAATCAGATGTTTGAAAAACTTTCTTCATGTAAGCTATGGACACAAGATTTTGCGTATGGGGGCGAATGAACGTCTATGCTCTGGGGTTAGCCCCAAATCTGCTATGGCATTTTTGTGACGCTTTGTCGGATATCCGGCGTTCACCTCCCAACCGTAACCCGGGTAGTCCCGCGCAAGGTCTGCCATGATCCGATCACGCGTGACCTTGGCTATGATGGACGCGGCCGCGATGGACAAAACCCGCCCGTCCCCCTTGACCACAGCCTGCGCGGGCGCGGGCAATGCGGGCGGCAGGCGGTTGCCGTCGATCAGCAGATGGTCGGGCGGAACGCGCAGCGCGGCAATGGCGCGCTGCATCGCCAGATAGGTGGCTTGCAGGATATTGATCTGGTCAATCTCGGCCGCTGTCGCATGGCCAATGCCCACATCGGCACTGGCCATGATGGCGGCGAATATCCGTTCGCGTGCCTGCGCGCTTAATCGTTTGGAATCCGCCAGCCCCGCAGGCAGGGCGGCGGGGTCCAGCCAGACTGCCGCCGCCGTCACAGGGCCGCACAGCGGGCCGCGCCCCACTTCATCAACGCCTGCGATGCGACAAGCGCCTTGCAGGGCTGCAAGGCGCTCATGCTCATAATCGGGGGCGGCGTTCGAGGTCATGGGCCAGTAATGCCCGAACGCCCCCCATCTGTGCAACCATCAACGGCGATGGGTGCGATAGCCGCGTTCGGTCAGGCATTGTGCGGAATAGATTGTCCCGCTGGTGCTGCGCACTTCACAGGTGGCGGGCAGATTGCGAACGCCGCTTTGCTGTAGACAAGACCCGCGATACCCCGCCAGTGTCTGCCCGCCATAGCGGTAGGAAATCAGGCATTGCTGCGGCAGTTGTGTGCCACTTTGCCATCCCCCACCGCGCGGCGGGGTGGGCTGGTGACGGTCGCGCCCGCGATTGGGCGCGCTGCGTTCAGGGTAATAGCCCGCATCATGCAAACAGGCCGCACGATACACGCTGCGCTGGCCGCGATTGGTGCGGGTGTTTTCCAGACATTGGCGCGGCAGGTTGCGTAACCCCGCATCGCGCAGACATTGCGCATTATAAAGCGAGATGTTGCGATTGCGCACCGACCATGTTTCCTGGCAATGGCTTGGCAATTCGCGGCTGTTTTGCGGGGGACGGCCACGGTTGCTGCTGTTGTCCGATCGCGCGGCGTGCACGACAATTGCAACGGCGGCCGCCCCCAGCAGGAATTTAACAAGCGCATCATCTGATGCCTGCGCAGGTGTGGCGGGCAAGGTCATCGCGCCCATGGCAACACCGGCTGCCATCAGGGCACCGGTGGTTCGGATTCTCAGGTTGCTGAAAAAAGTGGTCATGCCTTAGGTTCCTTTCGTAAACGGGCCATGGCATGACCCTGCCGCCGCCGCGCCTTGTCGCGCAATAACGCTTGGCCGTTATCCGATAACACCCCTGTCTGAGGGCGGCTGATATTGAATAACCCGGGCGCTGGTGCGATGGTTCCGGCATGAAAACCGCATTCCTTACTGCTGCATTTCTGGTTCTGGCGCTTGCGGGACAAGCCTCGGGCCAGTGCTACGCAGATTACAAAGCCAAGCAGGACAACCCGTTGCGCCTGCAATATGGCATCATTGAATTGCCGCAACCGGCTTGCACATCCGCGCAGGCCGCACGCAATTATGCCGAACCTGTCATTTCACGAAGCGGCTGGACGCTTCTACAAATCGAATCCATCTTCGGGGAAGACGAATTTCAACGCAGGAGCGTCAATGCAGGGGCAATCCATCTCCGCCAGTGATCTGGCGCGTATAGGTAACCGTGCGGTTGTCTGGGGCATTGCCGCGATTGTGGGTGTGCTGGCGCTAAGTGCTGTGGCGCTGTTTCTGCATCTGCCTGATGCAGGCGCGTTCAATGCCCGCGTCGAACGTGTGTTCGTTGAAAATGCAGACCTGACCAGCCACGCCGAGATCAAGCTGCTGGAAATTCTGGCCCAGTCAGGAACGGCATTTTCCGAAACGCTGGTATCCTACAGGGTGGTGATTTTCGTGTTGCTGGTTTTTGCCACCGGGCTTTTGATTACGTCTTTCGTGATGATTGTCATGTTGATCACGCTGAACCGGCGCATGGTGCAGGTTGAAAAGCAGGGGTTGCAGGTGTCGCAACTGGTTATTGACCGCGCGACAAATGCGGTCACCCTGAATGATATGGAATTCCGGCTGACCCCTGCCGCGGTCGAAACGCTGGCCGTGCTGGCCGAAGCCTGCATTGACGACGAAGTGCTGTCCGGCGCCGCAATCGAGGCCGTGATTTCCGGCCGCAAGGAGTCCGATTGCGATGAAGCCGCAGGTGCCACCCGCATCAAGCGCCTGCGCGATACACTGGGCAACCAGTTGATCAGCGAAGTTCTGATCCGCAATATTGCGCGGCAGGGCTATATGCTGGCCATTGACCGCAAGGTCATTTCCCTGCGTTAGCGCGCTGTCCCTTGAAACCCTGCCCCCCGAATGCAAGATAGTGAACATGTGCATAGCAGGAGGGTATGATGCTGGACAAACGGCAATTCTATATCAACGGGGAATGGGTCGCGCCACGCGAAGGGCGTGATCTACCGGTCATTGACCCCTCGACCGAAGACGCCTGCGCCGTCATCTCGCTTGGTGGACAGGCCGATACGGATGCAGCGGTCGCCGCCGCGCAAGCCGCCCTGCCTCGCTGGATGCATACCGACCCCGCCGACCGGCTGGCGCTGGTCAAACGCATAGCCGAAGTTTATGCCGCGCGTTCGGCGGATATGGCACAGGCCATCAGCCTTGAAATGGGCGCGCCCATCGACATGGCCAGCGGCTCTCAGGTCGGTGCGGGGGCGGCGCATATCCGCAATTTCATCACCGCGTTTGACAAAATCCGCTTTATCGAACCCTTGGGCGATCATGCCCCCGATGACCGCATCATCCGCGAGGCCGTGGGGGTCTGCGCGCTGATCACACCATGGAACTGGCCGATGAATCAGGTCACGCTGAAGGTGATCCCCGCGCTTCTGTCAGGCTGCACCATGGTTCTGAAACCGTCCGAGATTGCACCGCTGTCGTCCATCATCTGGTCTGAAATCCTGCACGACGCCGGAACCCCGCCGGGCGTCTATAACATGGTGAATGGTGATGGTCCGGGTGTGGGCACGCAGCTGTCCACCCACGCGGATGTCGATATGGTCAGCTTCACCGGATCGACCCGCGCGGGCATTGCGATTTCCAAAAATGCCGCCGAAACCCTGAAGCGCGTGCATCTGGAACTGGGTGGCAAAGGCGCAAATATCATCTTCGCCGATGCTGATGAAAAGGCCGTGCAACGCGGTGCGGCACATTGCTTCAACAACTCCGGCCAGTCCTGTAATGCGCCCACGCGCATGCTGGTGCAGCGCGACATCTACGACAGCGCCGTGGAAACCGCCCGCGAACTGGCCGAAGCCACCGCCGTTGGCCCTGCCCATCAGACGGGCCGCCATATCGGGCCTGTGGTCAGTCAGGCGCAGTTCGACAAGGTGCAGGACCTGATCGCCAAGGGCATATCGGATGGCGCGCGACTGGTCTCAGGCGGGCTGGGACGCCCCGAAGGCATGAATCGCGGTTATTTCGTGCGCCCCACAGTCTTTGCCGATGTCACCAATGAGATGACCATCGCGCGCGAAGAAATCTTCGGGCCGGTCCTGTCCATCATCCCCTTCGATTCTGAAGATGACGCGCTGCGCATCGCAAATGACACAGTCTACGGGCTGACCAACTACGTCCAAAGCAGCGATGGCGCGCGCCGCAACCGCATGGCACGGCATTTGCGCGCCGGCATGGTCGAAATGAACGGCAAATCCCGCGGCGCAGGCGCGCCTTTTGGTGGCATGAAACAATCGGGCAACGGGCGCGAAGGCGGCATCTGGGGCATTGAGGATTTTCTGGAAGTCAAAGCCGTCTCCGGCTGGGACAGCGCTGCCGGGTAATGCGCGCTGCCCCTGCACATTCCGTGCAGGGGCAGGCACCCGCAACGCGGGTGATCCGGTGGGGCAGGCAAGGGGCGGCTCGTCCGCCCCTTGCCTGCCCACACCCCCTTTCGCATAGGGGAACTTCAGCTTCCCAGCCCCGCCCAATGCGGCGCATGCGGGTCCGCCAGTCGCTGGTTTATCACCGCCAGATCAAGCGCCCCCGGTGCGCGCGCGTCCGGGTCAAACCGGTCATATCCGAACAACTCGAAATCCCAGCGATACAACTCCTGCATCAGATGCAGGCTCAGATCATCGAAATATTCCGCCAGCGGCGCGGCAGGTTTTGGCCCGCTGTTGAACCGTGGGACCATATCGGGCCTGTGCGCCTGCGGTATGTGCTCCAGCACCGGCACAATCCCGCTGTCCCAATCCTCTATGCGGAACAGATGGCTGAAGGCCACGCCATTCAACGTGACCGCGCGCAAATGCTGCGCCTGCGGGGTCCAGTGCCGGTCGAACCAGAATCGCTGGCGAAACACATGCGCATCGCGCACAAACAGCAAAAACCGCCGGAACGCGGGCACAGGGTCGGCACCTTCGCGCAGATCAGCCCCGTAGCGTTCCCACAGCATCTGGGGCAATGTCCCGCGATAAGGCTGGCCATCGCGTTGCAGCGTGCAGATCTTCTCCTGAAAGGTGGATAATATCCGCGCAAACGGGTTGCGCACCGCCGAAAACACGAAGGCCTGTCCCGCCCGCGCAGGCCCCATCAGATCGGGCGCGAACGGCCATTTGACAACACCTTGCGCAGCATCATGAATGTCGCCGTCGAAAAACCTGCCGTGATCGGTGTGATAGACCAGTTGCGCCAAGCTCGAGCAGGCCGCTTTTGGCACTTCGCGGTAGACAAAGCGCCCGTCACGGGCCAGCCAGCAGCCATCATACTGCTGCGGTGCCAGATCCATCCCGCTCGAATGCTCCATCAAGTGCCTGCCTGTCCGTTTTCAGGGGTGACGCCCTGCCCCGTTGCGCTTACCTTGCGCGCCAGACCCATTCATTGCAAGAGGACGCGATGCCCTACATCTATGACGATCAGAATATCTTCGCCAAAATCCTGCGCGGCGAAATCCCCTGCAACAAGGTTCTGGAAACCGAACATGCGCTGGCCTTCAGCGATATCGCCCCCAAAGCCCCCCATCATGTGCTGGTCATCCCCAAAGGCCCATATGTCTGCCATGATCATTTCGCGCTCGATGCCACGGATACCGAAATTGTGGATTTCACCCGCACAATCGGCCGGATCTGTGCGCAACTGGGCGTCACCCCCGGCGCGGATGGGGCCGGATACAGGCTGATTTCCAACGCCGGCAATGATGGTGTGCAAGAAGTCCCGCATCTGCATGTGCATATACTCGCAGGCCGCAATATCGGCCCGATGGTGATGGCCCGCGACTAAGAAACGGCCTTGACGCGGACGGCCAGACTGCGTATCCGCTTGGCCCAGAGGCGAGTTGGCGGAGTGGTTACGCAGCGGATTGCAAATCCGTGAACACCGGTTCGATTCCGGTACTCGCCTCCATTAGCATTCAAACACTTGGCCAGATTCTGCCTCCACGCAAATTTTGCGTGTCAAAAGCCGTTTCAAGATTCCTGTCCTGGCTTCGTTTTGTTGCTATCCGACGGACTTCCTTAACCCTGTATCTTTTGCGGCACCGCTACATGCCGGGCGTAAATGTATATCATCCAGCCCAGCATGACCGCGTTCAGGATATGCCACATGAAATGCGTGCCCAGCGGGAACCCGTCACAGACACTGGCATCGGCCATGCGGAAGCCAAGTGACACGCACAAAAGCGCCGCGCCGCCCAGCAAGCCTTTTCCGACGGGTGTCTGTCGCAGCCATGCCCCGTAGCCCGCGATCAGTATGGCAACGCTGAAATAGGCTGCATTTGCCCCCGCAGCAGGCCAGACCAGCCCGACCGCCCATGACACCCCAGCCGCATAAGGGATGAACAGCGCGCCCACAATCAGCGCCAGCCACACCGGCGCCCGCAAGTAGTCGCGCGTCGCGGCGAACAGATATAACAGGATAAACACCAAGATTGGCAGCACATCCAGAAGGCCCGCCCAAGCGGTTGCATGGGTGTGCCACAAAAACGATCCGACCCCGATTGCGACCAGCACAACAGCCATCATCCGGGCAAGCACATGGCCACGGGCATTCGGCCAGACCACGGCAGCGGCTATCACAAACGCAACATTTGTCACGGCATTGACGGGTTCAGCCCAATAGGAAAAATCCGTTCTTTCACAATAGGCTATGACTTGCTCTTGCCACATTGGAACCTACCGCAACTTGTCAAAAAACGATTTCAGCAAGGATTCAGCGTCACTGGCACACAAGCCTTCGTATATTTCGGGAACATGATGACATTGCGCATGCGCAAACACGCGCGCGCCTTGCGCAACACCGCCGGATTTCGGGTCAGACGCGCCGTAATACAGCCGCGATATCCGTGCATGCGCCATGGCCATGGCACACATGGCGCATGGCTCCAGCGTGACATAAAGATCATAACCTGTCAGCCGTTCCTGCCCCAACGCCGTGCAGGCCGCGCGAATTGCCAGCATCTCGGCATGTGCGGTCGGATCATGCAACTCTCGTGTGCGATTGCCCGCCGCCGCAATCACCCGCCCGCCCGGATGGGCAATCACCGCGCCCACAGGCACTTCGCCGCGCTGTGCTGCGGCCCGCGCCTCGGTCAGCGCCAGTTGCATATGACTGCGAAAGGGACTCATGCCCTATCAGATGGCCTGCAAGCGCGCGCGATACAAGCAAAATGAATTCCAGATTTCATCTTGCCCCAAATACTCAAACCTTACGCCACATCACCCCGCGCCGCGCGCCCAGACCTGCATGACATCGCCGCCCACAGGGTGCACCTGCGCCAGCCGGAAACGCGGCGCATCGTCAAGCTGCGACAGCCCCAACGCGCCAAGTCCGGCACGCCCCTCGGACCCGATCAGCTTGCCTGCGCTGAACACCACCATCTGATCCACCAGCACTGCGCGCAGCAGACTGGCGGCAAGTGCGCCGCCGCCTTCGCAAAACACCCGCGTCAGCCCCTGTGCGGCAAGGGTCTGCATCATGGCAGCCGGGTCCAGCCCATGAGCGCCATCTGCAAGCTGACAGGCCAGCGTTTTTGCCCCTGTGCCCTGCCATGCCGCCACGCGTTCAGCGGGCGCTTGCGGCCCATGCAGCACCCAGACAGGCGCATCTTCTGCGGTCCGGCCCAGACGGCTGTAAATATCCAGATCAAGCCGTGGCATGGCAACAACCCGCACGGGCTGATGTCCGGTGCCAAGCCCCCGCACCCGCAGATCGGGATCATCGGCGCGCGCTGTGCCCGCCCCCACCAGCACCGCGTCGTGGCGCGCGCGCATGGCGTGGACTACGCGGCGCGCATCCGGTCCCGTGATCCAGCGGCTTTCGCCCGTGGCAGTGGCAATCCGCCCGTCCAGTGTCATGGCCAGTTTCAGGGTCACAAAGGGGCGATTTTGCGTCAGGCGCAGCAAAAAACCGGCATTTGCCGCATAGGCGGCGGCGGCTTCGACCCCTTCGACCACGTCCAGACCGGCGGCGCGCAGCATGGCATGCCCGCGCCCCGCTACACGCGGATCGGGGTCCGTCAGCGCGGTGACAACACGCACCACCCCTGCATTTATCAGCGCGTTGGAACAGGGCGGCGTCTTGCCATGATGGGCGCAGGGTTCCAGACTGACATAGGCCGTGGCCCCGCGCGCATCACATGCTGCCAGCGCCATTGCTTCGGCATGGGGGCGCCCGCCCGGCTGTGTCCAGCCACGCGCCAGAATGCGCCCGTCCCTGACGATCACGCAACCAACGGCAGGATTGGGCCAGACGCGCCCCAGAACGCGCCGGCCCAGCGCGATGGCCAGACGCATAAAGGCGGGATCAATCCTGTCAGGCAAGGTCTATTCGGCCTCTTTGGGTTCGGGGCGCAATTCGGAAACGAATTTGTCAAAATCATCCGCTTCCTGAAAATTCTTGTAAACGCTAGCAAAGCGCACATAGGCAACCGTGTCGATCCGCGCCAGCGTTTCCATGACAATCTCGCCGATCATCTTGGACGGGATGTCGGTATCGCCCAGCGATTCCAGCCGCCGGACCATGCCTGAAATCATCTGGTCAATGCGCTCATGCTCGATCGGGCGTTTTTGCATGGCAATCCGGATGGAGCGTTCCAGCTTCTCGCGGTCAAACGCTTCGCGGCGGCCATTGGTCTTGACGACAACCAGATCGCGCAGTTGCACGCGTTCATATGTTGTAAAGCGCCCCCCGCAGGCCGGACAGAAGCGTCGCCGCCGGATGGCGCCATGATCCTCGGCGGGGCGTGAATCCTTCACTTGCGTGTCGGTATTGCCACAGAACGGACAGCGCATGACCTCTCCCTCGGGTTTGTTCGGGTGTCTGACGCAAGAACTATAGGCAAACCCCGACGGCTTGGGTAGCGTGAAATGCCTGCCACCAGATACGGCGGCTATGTTGTTGCATGCCGGACTCAGGCGGCACATGGCGGGGCGCGGGCGGGGCGGCGCATCAGCCCTGCCGCGCGGGCACTGTGTCAGGGTCGGGTATTTTCAATGCGACAGCGCTGCCCTGTGCGGCAAGCTGGCCCTTGTCTTGGCCGCGAACCAGTGGCAATGAACGCCCATGACACACGAACACCACAAAAAGCTTGCCCTGATCACGGGCGCATCGCGCGGCCTTGGCGCTGCATTGGCACAAACCCTTGCGGGGGCGAGCTGGCATATTGTTGCCGTCGGGCGCACCCTGGGCGCGCTGGAAGAACTGGATGACCGCATTCAGGCATCGGGCGGCACCGCGACACTGGCGGCGCTGGACATCACCAATGATGACGCCATGCGCCATTTATGCCGCGACATACATGACCGCTGGGGCGCGCTGGACCTGTGGGCGCATACGGCCATTTACGCTCCGCCCATGACCCCCGCCGACCATGTGCCGCTGAAGGACTGGGAAAAATGCGTGGGCGTGAACATGCGGGCCACGGGCTTTTTGATTCCCATGATCGCGCCCCTGCTGGCGGCCAGTGCCGGGCGTGGCACTGCGCTGTTTGTCGATGACCCCGCCGCCTATGGGCGGTTCATGGGGGCATATGGCGCATCCAAAGCGGCGCAAATGACATTGGCGCGCGCGTGGCAGGACGAAAGCACCAAGACCGGCCCGCGCGTAGTCATTGAACCCTGCGGCCCCATGCCCACCGCCACCCGCGCACGCTTTTTCCCCGGCGAGGACCGCGCGCAACTGACGCCGTGTGCCGATGAAGCGGCACGACTGACGGCGATCTTGCACGCTGACGGCTGACAGGTAATGCACCGATTTGGGCGCAATGACGCCCAAATCCCGCCACAATAAACAACTAATTTTACCAATAATTAGATGTTTAGCGCGCCGCCCGCAATGGGGTGCGCCGGCCGCTGTTTTTGTAGCTGCCTTGTTGGTAACAGGTGCGATTTAATGCTTGAACGAACCCGCCGTTTTCCGTTTTCATTCCGCCATCGTCTGGCGCTGTTTCAGCGCGCCGAAGATGGGGCAATTCTGGTTTTCGGGCTGTTTGCCTTCGTGATCATGCTGATGGTTGGCGGCATTGCCGTTGACCTTATGCGCTATGAAGCCGATCGCGTCCACATGCAGGGAACTGCCGACCGTGCGGTTCTGGCCGCCGCCATGCTGCGAGAGAACCCCGCCAACCCCCGCCCGGAAGATGTTGTACAGGCCTATTTCGATGCCGAAGGACTGGGTGATCATGTGCGCGGACGCATTGATGTTCAGCAATCCGCAACGCAGGGGCGCACAGTCACAGCTTCACCTGAAGGGCGCATGAACACCTTTTTCATGCGGTGGAGCGGGGTCGACACCCTGAACATGAGAACTCCGGCCACCGCAAGCGAAGGTCTGGCGGCGGTGGATATTGAAATCGTCATGGTTCTCGATGTGTCGGGGTCGATGATGGACTTCAACCGCATGGAAAACCTGCGAACCGCCTCTATCGATTTTGTCGAGGATCTGCTGGGCAACAGCCATAACGGCAATGTCGCCATTACATTCGTGCCCTACAGCACCGAGGTCATCATGCCTGCGGGCACGCTGGGGTATTTCAACAATCTGGCCGATCCGCATTCAGGGTCGATGCATAATGCGTTCTGCATTGATTTCTCAACATGGGACAGCGTGACGGACACCATCAACACGCCCATGTTCCGCCGCAACTGTGACCTGGGTTCGAACACCGAATACCTGATCACGGATATGCCCATCCGGCCCTATATCAACGACGTCAACACCGCCGTGAATTACATCAATTCGCTTGGGCCAAACTGGGGCACATCCATTGATCTGGGCCTGCGCGCGGGCGCAATGTTCTTTGACCCGACCATGCGCCCGATCATCGACCATCTGATCGACAATGGCGACGTTGACCCTATTTTCGCCAACCGCCCGCATGACTGGAACCGCCCCGCCACCGCGCGTGCCGTGGTCCTTATGACAGATGGCGAGAATTGCTGCTTTCACCCGGGCCACCCGGCCACGCGCAAACCCAATCTGGAAACGCAGGACGCTGACACATTGTCCGTGTGCAATGCGCTGAAGGCCCAGAATGTGCAAATCTATGGTGTGGCATTCGAGGCCCCGCCTGCCGGTGTCGCGCTGATGGAAGCCTGCGCATCATCGCCCAACCATTTCTTTAACAGCAGTGGTGAAGAACTGATCGCGGCCTTTCAATCCATCGCCACGCATGTGCAAACCTATTCGCTGCGGTTGACACAATGACACAGATACTCCGCCCGAAAAACTGGCTATACCGCTTTCGCCACAATGACGATGGCGCGGCCACAGTCGAATTTGTCATCCTGTTCCCGCTGATTCTGGCCATGATGCTGGGTGCCATCGATCTGGGGATCACCATGGTGCGTCAGGTCATGCTTGACCGCGCTGTGGATATTACCGTGCGCGATGTGCGCCTTGGCAAGATCGGAACGAACAGTGCAGACCGTATGTCGGACCTGATTTGCGCCAACAGCATGATGCTGCCAAACTGTGCAAGCAATATTACCGTAGAAATGATGCCGGTGAATACATCGGATTTTTCGGGTCTTGACGGGCCGTTTCCCTGCATTGACGACCAGCAGCAAATAACCCCCGCTGTGACCTTCGACCCCGGCGCTGGCGGCGGGGCGCAGGAATTGATGCTGTTGCGCATTTGCGTTGTCGCCGAACCCTTCTTGCGCGTGACCGGCCTTTTTTCCGGTCTGGATATTAACCCTGACGGACAACTTGTGCTGACCAGCCGAAGTGCTTTTGTCAACGAACCAAGGTAAAACGCCATGAATTTTCATATGAATTTCCGCCCCCTTGTCACGCGCCTGATGCGCCCGGTCACGCAGTTTCGCGCCGATATTCGCGGGTCTGTCAGTGTGGAACTTGTTGTGGTTTTGCCAATCCTGATTTTCGCCTATGTCGCGAGTCTGGTGTTTTTCGACGCCTTTCGCGCGCGCAAGGATGCACAGGCCGCGGCGCTGACCGTGGCCGATCTGTTGTCGCGCAACACCGAAGCGGTCAGCACAGCCTATATGGATGGCCTGAACGAAGTGTATGATTTCCTGACATCAGGCAATCAGGAAACGCGGCTGCGCATGTCATCTGTCATGTGGGATCATGTTGCCAATGAACCCCAAGTCATGTGGTCCTATGGCACGCGCGGGTTTCTGTCGCTTGAAGATTATGCCGCGATCACTGCCGATGATGACAGGGCCGAGGATTTTGCCGCAAGCCGTGGCTTGAACATCGGGCTTGGCAATCTGGCACAAGCGCAGGTCAACGGTGGCGGGGTTGGCCTTGCTGTGGCGCAGGCGCGGATAAACGCGCGCCTTGGCAGTGTTGATTCAGGCGCGCCCGACTATGACCCCAACGCACATGGCCGGTTCAACAGCGCCGACCTGCACGCCCCTGTTGACGATCTGAACGGGCGCATTCCGCCCATTCTGCCGGGTGAAGCATTGCTGTTGGTCGAAAGCTTCAGCATGTGGCAGCCGCTATTTACACAGATTCTTCCGTCAACGCGGTTGACACCGATTGCCATAACTCGCCCGCGTTTTTCGCCGTTCATCAATTACGAAGGCAACACCGAGAATTTCCCCGAAGGATTGCCCGAAATCAACCCCGAAGTGGGCGTTCCCGAAGCCCCGATTGAAGAAGAGGAAGAAGAAGAGCCGCCCGCAGAACCGGAAACCAATGTCACAATCATTGATACGGATTTCACTGGCGGAAATCTGGCAGGCTGGTCCACCAACGCGGTGACGCAAACCGCCAACCCTGCGATCGGAAATTTCCTTGGCCCGTTTGGTGGCGAAACATGGGCCACCCCAGTGACCTATGCGGTCAATCTGGGCGAGCAGTCCCGATCCGCACGGTTTGAATTCGACCTGTTCATCATTGACAGCTGGGACGGATATAGCCCGTCATGGGCGCGGCCCGAAGGTGAAATGCTTGCGATCACAGTGAATGGCCAGTCCATTTCGTCCGAAGCGTTTCTGGCAGGCCCATGGGGCAACATGACAGCCACGCGCAGCACTGTGGCATCGCGCGCTGAAGGGCGCTTCACCACCACAATGACCCTGACCGAAAGCAACCAAAACCATTGGGGCAACGGCTGGACCGACCAGATCTGGCGCGTGGTGATTGATGTGGAAAACCCGTCCAATACCTTCACGCTGGGTTTCGCCGCCAATCTGGATGAAGCCATTGACAACGAATCCTTTGGTCTGCTGAATTTCCGGCTGACAGCGGAACGTGGGCGGCATGGCAGCCATTTCATTCCGCCCGCAAATTTCGGATTGAACGCCACAAACAAATTCCCCCGCTATGCCGGCTGCCCCGATACACGCCTGTCCGCCAAGACGCATAGCTTCAGCGTGGATGATTTGTGGTCGCCGGAACTTATCCACCTGGCCCGTGCGGGCGGTGGCCAGCGCCTGACCAGTTGCTCGGGTTTTGGCGGCTGGCTAAGCCCCTATAGCGGCTATTTTGACGCAAATCCCAGCTTTGTCATCAATTACGACAAACAAGGCACGAACTGGAGTGGCAGCCGCCTGCGGGTCGAGACGGATGACGGTAATTCAGGCTATAGCTGCAATTCCGCATTGCTGGCACGCGATTCCGTTGGCCAATGGCATTTCAGCGACAGCGTGAGTTTGCTGGGTTTGAGGAACAGGAACGCACGCCTGAATATGGGTCACGTCCCCAGCGGTGACATTCATGTCTGGGTCGGGCGGTCATCATCGGGGCAATGCAACACAAATATCGGGTTCAGCAATTACTGACCTATCCTGCGCGTCGGCGCGAACCGGCCTTGTGCTTCCTGAACACGCGACATCCAGCGCGTCAGATGGAAGGACAGGGCCGGTTTTTTGGCCTGAAGGGAACGTTGAGGTCATGGATAAAGCCCGCGCTACCGGTGGGCCGGGGTCTGCCGGTCCGGCGTTGGTGAAGTTCACCTTATGCAGGCTGCATACTCCTGACTCTCAAGGCTTGGACTGTCATCAGCCAAATCGGCAGGCCGCGGGACGGCCCGCCGATAGCGCGGCGGCCTGCGGCCTTTGCTCCGCGCCTTGGGGCACCCCCTTCAGGCAAGGACTGAACACAACGTCCCCGCCACTTGCGCGATCAGGCAGCGGCACTTGCCGCCACCTGCGGCAGCGCGTTATGCAGTTGCGTCACCTGAAGCGCGGCATCGGCGGCTTCGCGGCCTTTTTTCACGAAATGCTCATGAAAGAACGCTTCATGTTCCGCAGATGGCTGGAAATGATGCGGCGTCAGCGACACCGACAGCACCGGCACACCGGTTTTCAACCCCGCGTCCATCAGGCCGGACACAACCGCCTGCGCCACGAAATCATGGCGGTAAATGCCGCCATCCACCACCAGTGCTGCGGCGGCAATCGCGTCATACCCGCCCGTTGCCGCCAGTCGTTGCGCCAGAAGCGGCATTTCAAACGCACCGGGCACATCAAAACAGTCGATTTCGGCATCGACACCAAGTTCGGCCAGCCGCGCGCGGAAACCCGCAAGCGCCTGATCCACAATATCCGCATGCCAGCGCGCCTTGATAAAGGCAAATTTTGGGGATTTTGTCATAGCTCCAGATCCTTTCAACATGACAGAATCCCAGAGCGTCAGGGCCGGGCGGACCTGCGCCCGACCGTCCCCATTCTCTCCCATCCGGACTATGACCGTCGGCCCCGGAATTTCACCGGATCTGCTGACCCTTTCAAATAAGAAAGGCGCTCGCGGGCTGTAACCGCCGGTGGGGAATTTCACCCCGCCCTGAGAATGGCAGTCAGGTAGGCGGTGACGCAGCGCTTGTCAATCACCCAAAGGGACTGGCAGGCGCGGGTTATTGCGCGGCGGCACCACGCACACCCAGCGCCGCGCGCAGATCGGCGGCAGGGGATTTTGCGTCATTCAGTTGCAGCGCCGATTCAAGATGATGCAAATGATGCTCCATCAGGTCTGCTGCACGGGCCGTGTCACGCGCCTCAATGGCATTGACGATGGCTTCATGTTCGTCTGGACCACAGGTCTGGGTGGTTTCACTTTGATACATCGCTGTGATCAATGATGTTCTGGTGGTCAGGGTGCGCAGGATTTCGCCAAGAAAGCGCGCATCGGTCAGCCGCGCAATCAACAGATGAAATTCCCCCGACAGCCGGATGATCGCTTCGCTGTCCTGCCCTGCATGCGCGGCGCGTTCTTTCGCGATATGATCGCGCAGCGCGGCAATATCTGCATCGGTTGCGGACTCGCACAGCCGTTCGACCAGACGTTTTTCAATGAAACCGCGCGTATAGAAGGCATCGCGCGCTTCACTGACACCGGGTTCGGCAATGCAGGCCCCACGGTTGGGAACCAGTGACACCAGCCCGTCCTTTTCCAGCAACGCCAGCGCCTGCCGCACCCGTGCCCGAGAGACGCCAAAGACTTCGGCCAGATCTTCTTCCTTCAGGCGCGCACCCGGTCGCAGACTGCGCTGCACCACAGCCATCCAGACCCGATCACAGATCAGAAGGACGGCGTCATTATTCGTTACGTCTGTCAGCCAAGGCATCCGATTACCCATGTCGTTGCATATGCTTACTGCCATAACGCGCGAATGCAAAGCCGGTTCAGGCAACTGCGACAGAAGCGGCTGAATTGTCGACAATAAAGTTGACAATATAGTCAGAAACCAACACAATTCATCTGTGCCACCACGCGCCCGACCAGAAAGATGGACCTTGCAGTTATTCGTATACAACCCCAATTCCAGTGCCGCCATGACGGCGCTTATTGCGCGACAGGCCAGGGCTGCTGCGGGCGCGGGCGTGACAATTCTGGCAGGCGGGGCATCTGCGCCGGTTCCACCCAGCATTGAAGGACATCATGATGCGGCCATGGCCGTTCCCCCCATGCTGGACGCGCTGCGCCGTGCCGAAGCTGCGGGGGCGGATGCGCATGTGATCGCCTGCTTTGACGACCCCGGCATCGCAGCGGCGCGCGAAGTGGTGCAAGGGCCGGTCATCGGAATTGCACAGGCTGCGATGCAGATCGCCAGCCTTCTGGCCAGCCGCTTCAGCATTGTCACCACCCTGCCGCGTTCGGTGCCCATAATCGAGGATCTGGCCCTGCATTACGGCATGTGCCACGCCCTGCAAGCTGTGCGCGCGGTTGACCTGCCCGTGTTGTCGCTGGACGCAGACCCAGACCATGCGCGCGCCCTGTTGCGCCGCGAAATCATACACGCGCGCGACCATGACAGGGCCGAGGCGGTTATTCTGGGCTGCGCCGGCATGTCCGACATGTGCCAGACGCTGAGTGATGAAACCGGCATTGCGGTGATAGACGGGGTGCATGCGGCGGTGCGTCTGGCGGGCGCATTGGCGGGGGGCGGCTACAAGACGGCCAAAACAGGGGCGTATGGCTGGCCACGCGACAAATCGGGCGATCAGCATCAGGTCAGCCCGCTGCTCAAACCTGCACAATAGCGCGCCCGCCCCCCTTTCACACCTGACGAGGCAACGCGGACCGGCACCTGTCGGGCACATAAGACCCGGCCCGCGCTGATGCCTATATGGCGGTTTGCGGTTCAAGTGTTTGCGCCAGCCTAAGGCAGCGCGCCTGATGGGTTGCGCCAATCTGCTGCATCTGAACCGCACCGGTGGTGCAGTCCGCATCGGCCAGAAAGCACCTTGGCGCAAACGGGCAGCCTTGTGGCAGGTTTGCCAGATCGGGGGGCGCGCCGGGTATTGCCTCCAGCCTTTCGCCTTTGACCATGGCCCCGTCGGCGCGGCTTTTCAGCAGGCCCAGCGTATACGGGTGACGGGGGGTGCGGATCAACTCGCGCGCCGTGGCCTGTTCCACAATCTGGCCTGCATACATCACGGCAATGCGGTCGGCCACTTCGACCGCCGCGCCAATGTCATGGGTCACAAAAATGATCGACAGGCCCAGATCGCGCTGCAATTCGCGCAGCAGCAACAGAACCTGAATTTGCACGGTGGCATCAAGTGCGGTGGTCGGTTCATCGGCCAGCAGCAGTTTGGGCCTGCATGACAGCGCCAGCGCAATCATCGCGCGCTGGCGCATGCCGCCCGACATTTCATGCGGGTAATTGTCCAGCCGCGATTTGGCCGACGGAATGCGCACGCGTTCAAACAACTCCAGCGCGCGGGCGCGGGCTGCATCGCGGCTTATGGGTTCATGCCGGCGGATGGTTTCGACAATCTGGTCCCCCAGCGAATAGACAGGATCCAGCGCCAGCAGCGGTTCCTGAAAGATCATCGCGGCCTGCGCACCGCGCAGCGACGACATTTCGCGCGGGGTCATTTTCAGAATATCGCGGCCACCCAGTTCGATACTGCCTTGCAGTTTCGTGCGCTTTTCAGGGTTCAGCCGCATGATCGCGCGCATGGTTACCGATTTGCCGGACCCCGATTCACCGATCAATGCGACAGCTTCGCCCTGCGCGACGTCCAGCGACACATCATTGACTGCACGCACAGGCCGCGTGCCGCCGGTGAAGGCAACGCCAAGATTGCGGATAGAAAGGAAAGGGGCGTTCATTCTGCGGCCTCCTGTCGGGATGGGGCGACATAGCCGGATGCGGGGTCATGCGCATGGCACGCCACCAGATGGCGCGCCGCGCGCTGCGTCAATGCGGGAACCTGCTGCGCGCAGACATCGGCGGCGACAGGGCAGCGCGTGTGAAAACGGCAGCCCGAAGGCGGGTCAATCGGGTTGGGCGGGTCGCCCGTCAGCGCGGGTTCCTGTGTCCGGTTGTCAGGGTCCATCGACGGCATGGACGACAACAGCGCACGCGAATAGGGGTGCAGCGGCGTGTCATAGAGCGATTCTGCCGTGCCGATTTCTGCCACCTGCCCCAGATACATCACCATCACCCGGTCGGAGACAAACCGCACCACATGCAGATCATGACTGATGAACACATAGGTCAGGCCAAATTCGGCCTTCAGGTCGGCAAGCAGGTTCAGAACCTGTGCTTCCACCGATTTGTCCAGCGCCGACACCGCTTCATCCAGAATAATGACCTTGGGGCGCAGCGCCAGCGCCCGCGCGATATTGACGCGCTGGCGCTGGCCGCCCGACAATTCATGTGGATAGCGGCCCGCAAAGCGCGCAGGGTCCAGCCCGACACGGTCCAGCAGGTCATGTGTGCGCGACAGTGCTTCCTGTGCGGGGGTTCCGTGAACACGCGCGCCAAAGGCGATGTTGTCTTCGATCGTCAGGCGCGGGTTCAGCGATGAATAGCTGTCCTGAAACACCATCTGCACCTGACGGCGATACGCCTTCAGCGGCAGCTCGGGGCTGCCCACCAGCTTGCCTTCGAAATACAGCGCGCCCTGATCGGGGTTGATCAGATGCATCAACAGCCGCGCCGTGGTGGATTTGCCGCAACCCGACTCGCCCACGACGCCCAGCGTTTCACCGGCAAACACCTCCAGATCGACACCATCGACGGCATGCACATTCTTGACGGTCCGGCCAAGGATGCCGCCCTTGATGGGGAAGTATTTGCGCAATCCGCGCACAGTCATAATGGCCCCTTGCGTGGTCATTGGCGCACCTCCATCGCGGACCGCAGCCCGTCAGACAACATGTTGAACGAAATCGACACCATGAAAATCATCGCACCGGGCAGCGCCGCGACCCATGGTTGCACATAGATGGCCGTGCGCAGGGTGTTCAGCATCAGCCCCCATTCGGGGCTTGGCGGACGCACCCCAAGACCCAGAAATGACAGACCGGATGCAAGGATCATGCTGACCGCAATCAGCGATGTGGCATAGACAAAGATCGGCCCCAGAACATTGCCCAGCACATGGACCCGCACAATGGTCAGGGCATCTGCCCCCGATGCGCGCGCCGCTTCAATGAAATCCGAACTGCGCAGCCGGGTGGTGACCGATTCCGCCACCCGCGCAATCGGCGGGATGAACACCACCGTCAACGACAACAGCGCGTTGCCCAAACCCGCCCCCAATGCGCCCGACAATGCCACCGCCAGCAACACGGACGGAAACGCATAGAACACATCAATGGTGCGCATGATGATGGTGTTGGTCCAGCCCCCCGCATAGCCTGCGATGATACCAACGGCCGATCCGATGATGAACGCCAGCACCCACCGGCGTGACCCCCATCAGCAGCGACAGGCGCCCGCCCCAGATCAGCCGCGACAGCATATCGCGGCCCAACTCGTCCGTGCCCAGCAAATGCCCTTCAGTTCCGATGGGTTTCAGGCGGTTGGTCAAACGCCCGTCCAGCGGGTCCAGCGGGGCGACAAGCGGCGCAAAGATTGCTGCCAGAACCAACAGCAGCAGCACCGCAGCCGCCGCCATCGCGGTTTTGTCGCGCACCAGCCGCGCGCCCACATTCTGCCAGTAGCCTGCGCTGCGCACGGCATCCAGCGGCTGCAATTGCGTCAAGGAAATATCAGCCATGTTGTGCGTTACCTTTTGATGCGGGGGTCAAGTGCGCTTTGCAGCACGTCCACGGCCAGATTCAGCACCACGAAGAACAGCGCCAGAACCAGAATTGTGCCCTGCAACAGCGGCAGGTCACGCTGGAAAATGGCCGAGTTCAGCAACATCCCCGTTCCGGGCCAGCTGAACACGGTTTCAATCAGGATGGACCCGCCCAGCAGATAGCCAAGCTGCACCCCCATCACGGCCAGCGCCGTGGGGGCCGCGTTCTTGACGACATGCAAGAACACGCCAAATTCCGACAGCCCGCGCGCGCGCAGCCCGATGACAAATTCCTGCGCCAGAATTTCCGCCACCAGCGCACGCACTGTGCGCGCGATAATGCCCATGGGAATGACACTCATCGTCAGGGCGGGCAGCACCATGTAGCTGAGATGCACCATGTCGAATTTCCACTGGCTGGACCCACCGGGGCCTGCGCCCGCAGCCGGCAACCAGCCCAACTGCGCCGAGAAGATGATCACCAGCACCATACCCAGCCAGTAATGCGGCACCGACACGCCGAACACGGCGGCCGCAGACGCGGCCTTGTCCAGTGGCGAGTTGCTGAAATAGCCTGCCACAAACCCGAAAAAACACCCCAGCACGAAGCCAATGAATGTCGCCACCGCCGCCAGCATCAGTGTATTGGCAACAGCCCGCATGACTTCGGTGGTCACAGGGCGTCCGGTGGCGATGGATGTGCCAAGATCGCCTTGCAGCGCGCGCCCCAGCCATAAGATGAACTGTTCGGGATAGCTGCGGTCAAACCCGTAAAGCACACGAAGGCGGTTTTGCAGGTCGACCGAGGCATCGGCAGGCAGGATCGAGATCAGCGGATCACCGGGGGAAATATGCACAAGCGCGAAACAAACCACTGCGACCCCCAACAAAACGGGCGCCGTATAGATTATGCGTCGCAAGGTGTAGCCAAACATGGGCTGTCCTTTCGGATGGCAAGCTGGGGTCAGGGAACAGGCCCCGGATCAGATCCGGGGCCTGTGTGGTGCTTATTCGATATCCATCGGCGCAATGTCGATGAACCAGCTTCTGGGCTGGACAACCCCTGTCACACGCGTGGACATGGCGCGCGGCCCCGCGTCATGGGCCACCCAGACAAAGGGCGCTTCTTCCACCAGCCGTTTGTGCAGCCGCCCCAAAGCTTCGTCGCGGGCGTCATCTTCAAACGTGGTGCGCGCATCGGCAATAAGCGCGTCGAATTCGTCATTGCCGAAATAGCCCCAGTTGTTGGACACAGGCGGGAATGTCCCTGTTGAACTGAAGCGCACCATTGCAAAGAACGGGTCCATGGTGGCAAAGGTCACGTTGATGGCATGTGCGCCATTCGCGCTTTCATCGGTCGCCCCGCGCCGCCAGTTGGTGAACAGCGTGTTCCATTCGATGACATCCAGTTCGACATCGAAATAACAATCCCGCAGCGCCTGTTGCAGATATTCGTTCATGGGGATGGGTTGCATCTGCCCCGACCCCGAAGCTGATGTCTGCACCTTCACGGTAAGCGGATTTTCTGCCGAAAAGCCTGCTTCCGTCATCAGGCGCTGCGCTTCATCCAGATCATAGCGGATGTCGAAATCAGGATTGCCCCACCATGGGTGCGTCGGGTCAACAGTGCCCTTGGGAATGCCCATATAGCCGCCCAGCAGGATTTGCAGGTCTTCGCGGTCAAAACACAGGTTGGCGGCGTGGCGCACGCGTCTGTCCAGCCATGGCGACCCTTCTGCAAAGGACAGTTGCCATGGCCAGACATGGGGCTGCGGGTTGGCATAGATGGTGAAGCCACGCGATTCAATCTGGGGAATGGCATCAGGCGCGGGCGCTTCGATCCAGTCCACCTGTCCCGACAACAACGCCGCCGTGCGCGCATTGGCTTCGGGCAGCGGCACCAGAACCACACCATCCAGTTTGGGCGTGCGATCGGGGTTCCAGTAGTCAGTATTGCCTGCCAGTTCCAGCCGTTCGCGCGGCACAAACCCTGTCACGCGGAACGGGCCGGACCCGGACGGATCGGCCGCAAAAGCCGCCCATGCGGATTCCGCATCGCCGGTTTCATCGAATTTCGCCTGCCAATGGCTGGGCGACGCCATGAACAGGTTGGTCAGGTTGATGGGCAGAAAGCTGTCGGGTTCCGATGTCGTCAACTCGACAGTGAATTCGTCGATCACTTGCGCCGAACGCAAGGTCGGCATGCGCGATGCGGTCACACCCACCTGACTTGCATCAAAATGGGGCGCGTCTTCGTCCAGCACTTTCTGGACATTCCACACCACTGCTTCGGCATTGAAGGGGCTGCCATCATGGAATGTGACATCATCGCGCAGGGTGAAGGTCCATTTGGTGGTGTCGTCCGGGTCCACCGCCCATTCTGTGGCCAATGATGGAATAACCACCGAGGCTTCGTCTTCCTTGCTCAGATCCCAGGCTGTCAGACTGTCATAGATGGTCATGCCGGTGAAACGGTTCCCTTCGAACCCCTGATCAGGCTGGCCAAGGGTGCGCGGAATATCTGCTGCGGTCATACCAATGCGTAAAATTTTGTCCTGCGCATGTGCCACAACCGGAACGGACAGGACTGTGGTTGCAAGCAGGACAGCGGTAAGGGTGAATTTGGCGTGCGCCATTATGTGATCTCCTGTTGGGCCGTTTTGTATGTCGAATGAATTGATGTCAGGTTGCCTACAATATTGTCGACAATTTAAAGACTGAGATCGTTCCCTATATTCAGTCAAGTTTTTTTGTACAGGGGCACCCACATACCGCGAAGTCTGACAACACGCATAAAATTAGAACAACCCACCCGGACTTCGCCTGCAAAATGGGCACTGCAAAAACGCCAACTGTATCCGGCAAGCTGCGCGGCAGCGCGACACATCGAATCCGGGGAACCCTAAGGGAAGTTTCGCGTTCTATTCGCATGACCCAATTGCAACACGCACAGGAGTTTGAAATGAACTGGGATATTGTAGAAGGTAAATGGAAGCAGTTTACAGGGTCCGCCAAGGAAAACTGGGGCAAGCTGACCGATGATGATCTGAATCAGGCTGCGGGCAAGCGAGACCAGTTGGTCGGCAAGATTCAGGAAAAATACGGCGTCGCCAAAGATGAGGCCGAAAAGCAGGTCGATGCTTGGTCATCCAAGCTGTGATTGGCGCAATCCCGCGCTATCGCGGGATTTGACTAGTCGAAGCCAAATCACACTTTTTTCAATGAAATTTAAACCGGCGACGCAGCAAACACGCACGCGCCGGCAGGAGGCTTGAAATGTCCAGACAACCCGAAGCGAAGCTGAAACAGGAAAGCAAGGAAACCGCCGCGAATGTGAAAAGACACGCAGATGCGGCGGCAGATGAAATATCTGATCTGGCCGATCTGACCTATGAGGAGTTGAAAGAGCAACTCGCCCTTGTCAAATCCGACCTTGCAGAGTTGACCGAGGCCACCAAACAGGCCGGATACGCGAAAGCCCGACAGGCCAAGGCAAGGGCGCGCCGCACCGGCCGCCGCGCGGTCAGCATGGCCGAGGATGGCTATGACTATGCCACCGACCAGATTGATGAAGCGCTGGAAAGTGCTGAAACCTTCACCAAAGAACGCCCTGCAATGGCGATGGGCATAGCTGCGGGCGCAGGGTTCCTGCTGGCACTGGCCCTGTCGCGCCGCTGATGTTGCAAACCGTTCACCATATGAAACGCCAAGCCCAATGGCATGGCGGCAATGTCGCGCTGGCACTTGTTGCGGGCGCGATGTTTGCCGTGGGCATCGGGTTTATGGTGGCCGCCATCTGGATGATGCTTGCGCAACAGTTCTCGGCCTTGATTGCAACTTATGCAATCGGGTTGGTGTTTCTGGGGCTGTCAGGCATATTGCTGCTTGTAAAACGCCTGCGACGTGCGCCGCCAATCCCCAGCCTTGATGCACAGCTGCGGGCGAATGCGGCGCAGGGGCGGGCCTATCAGCCAAGGGGCGAATTTCCGGCCCTGCTTGAAGCGTTCCTGTTTGGCGTGAACACCTATGTTCAGGTGCGCAACCGCCGCCGCTAGGGCAATTTCAGGAAAAGTTGGCAGACTTTTTCGGTTCAAAATTGCGACAAAACCGAAAGCTTAATGCGTTTCTGGCGATTCACCAAAAGCCGAAACGCTTCAAGCAACCACACATACAGCCCGACAAAAGCCGCCGCGCCATTCACTGGCGCGGCGGCTTTATTTGTGCCGGACATATGGAAGTAACGGTGACCCCATCAATCATGAAGGACGAGAGCGGCAAGAATTGCGGCTCCCCCCCCGCGCGCGAGCCTACGCCGCCAGACGCTGGATAATCATGCACATGCCATAAAGGGGGTCTATTGCGGCGGGGCTGGCACGCGGGGCTGTGTGTCATCAGACAGCAGGTTCGCAACCTTTGCTGCACCGGGGAACTGCTCCAGTATCACGCGCACCATCACCAGCAGGGGTACCGCGATAAGCATCCCCAGAAACGACCACATCCATGCCCAGAATGCCACCGACAAAAACACCAGCACCCTGTTCATGCGCAAACGCCGCGCCAGCATATGCGGGGTTATCAACTGCCCTTCCAATGAGGTCAGCGTGAAATAGGCCAATGTCACCATCAGCACGCTTCGCAAATCATCAAACCACAGAATCGCAACCATGCTTGTCAGCACAACACCCGTCACAGCGCCCAGATAGGGAATGAAATTCAGCGTGAATGCCAGCACCGCAAACAGCAGCGGCACCGGCATTCCCAGCGCCCACATGGCCAAGCCCACACAAACCCCAAGCCCCGCATTAATAAAGGCAACGGTTCCAAGATACCCGCCAAGATCGTGTTCAATCTTGTGCAAGGTGTTGATTGCGATGCGCTTATCGGAAAACGCGCCAAAACTCTGGACAATTTTCAGATAGATCAGCTCGCTTGAGGACAGCAGGAAAAACAGCAAGATCAACATGAACAGCACCTGCGCCACTTTTGCAGGGGCTTCTGCCAGATAGGTCAATGCACCGCTGGCCGTGGTCAGCAAGAAATCCGCACCGCCGCCATCATCCGCATCTTGCAGGGCTTCGGTCGCACGCAGATCGGGGACAAAGCCCTGTTCGCTTTCGCCCAGCGTGTTCATCAGGTTTAGCATTGCGCCCTGTATGGCCGTCAAGCGCCGGGTGATATCACGGACAATATCGGGCATATTGTCGGCAAGCTGCATCACAGGGCCACTTAGCAGCACGAACACGGCGGCAATACCGGCCATCAGCCCCAGAACCAACCCTGCGGCAACCGGCGTGCCGGGCAAGCCAACCCCCAGCAGACGACGCTGCAAGGGCATGAACACGAAAAACAGCAATACCGCCGTGACAACCGGCAACAGAAAATCGCGCGCATAATGGACCGCGCCCAGAACCAGAATAATGAAAATGCCCGTCAGCACCATAGATGCGCGCGGGCTGCCTTCCACCTTGGCAAGGGCCGGAACAGGGGCTTTGCCCGACCGGCTGTGTGACAGGGGCATAATGATCCTCTTGGGTTTTGGGAAGGCAGGGTAAATTCAGGGTCGCAGGGTAAACGCGGGCCACGGCGCGCGGTTCCCGAAATATGCAGGAAGCGGCGGAAATCAGCGCACCCCCCACCCCGACACGGAACCCAAGGACCGGACATGCGTTGATTATATGACAGGTCGCCACGCATGCGCGCAACAACGGGCGTGGCGCACCAAACACCGGACGGCATGGGGGCGAAACGATTGCCCGACCATAGGCCGCACCGGCCCTGAAAAGGAAAGGAACAGAAATGAGTGCTCCTGACACAAATCTGAAAAAGCAGACATGGCGCCACCGCGGGCCACTTGTCGGCATGGCGCTGGCAGTCATTCTGGCAGTCGCGTTTCTGGGGTGGCTGCTGGTCAGAATGCTGGTGGTCGAACCCGAACAGCCAACACAAGCACCGGCTGAGCAAACGGAAAGTGACACTGGCATTCCGGCCGAAGGCACTGTAACCGGCCCGGCGAACGAGCCTGAGGACGCGCCCCAGATTATTGATGAACCGACCGTGCCCGCTGATTGATCCGTTTGCGCCCTGCCCGAAGGTTGCACAACACACCCGCACCCTGCTGCCACCAGTTCAAGGCCCCTGTGATGACAGGGGCCTTTTTGTATCAAGGCGCATTACCGGATCGGCCACTGCCTTGATACAAGCTGCTTTGCCGGTAGCGCTGTGCACCAAATCTGACAATCACGCCTGTCGCCGCCGCCAGCGGAACCGCCATCAATGCGCCCACAAACCCGAATACTGTGCCAAAGGCAATCACCGCGAAAATCAGCCAGACCGGGTGCAGATTGACCGCATCACCGACCAGACGCGGCACCAGAATTTCGCTTTCGGCAAACAGACCTATGGCATAAATGCCCAGCACGGCAGCAATCCAGACCGGATCGCCCCAGAACTGCCACATCGCAATCCCCACGCCCAGTGATGTGCCGATGAACATACCCACATAAGGAATGAACGACACAGCCCCCGTCACCGCACCCACGGCAATGGCAAACGGCAACCCCACCAATGACAGTGCAGTGCTGTAATACACAATCAGGATCGAGCAGACCATCACCTGCCCGCGAATATAGCCCGCCAGCGCCGCGTCGATGTCATGGGCCAGCCCGCGCAGGGTGGGCGCCTGCGGGCGCGGCAACAAACTGTCGACCGATGCAATCAGGCGCGGCCAGTCAATCAACAGATACACCGTGACAACCGGCATCACGACCCAGAACATCAGCACCGACAGCAACCCGGACACGCTTCCCGCCATCTGCTCGGTTACATCCGGCAAGGTGCCGCGCAGTGTCTCCAGCGCCTGCCCCACCAGATCCCCGACCCCGGTGAAGCGCGCCTCGACTGCGTCGGGGATGGTGTCTTCCAGTTGTTCTTCGGCCTCGGCCCAGCTGTCTGGCAACATGCCCATCAATTCGGCCCCTTGTGCAAACACCAGCGGCACCATGCCGCCCACCAGCGCCAGCAATGTGCCAAAGGTGGCCAGGGCCACAAGCAATGCCGCGATCACCCGCGACAGGCCGCGCCGTGTCAGCGCACGCACTGCGGGATCAAGGAAATACGCAAGGATCAGCGCAATCACAAAAGGCAACAGCATCGACGACAGCAGCCATAAAAGCCCCCCTGCAACAAGGGCGATGCCCACCCATGCGAAGAATTTGCGATAGGGCTGCATCGTGTTTTCGGGCGCATCGCGCTGCGGGTCATGGGCCGTCATCGGTCATTCCTTCGTGTTCGTGGCGTCTTGGGCGCGGCGCTGTTCCAGCCCCGACATTTGCCGTATTTTTCTGGAACCAATCGGAATTGGGCGCGTTTTAGTATTGTCCCTGTTGGGGCATTAGGCTTTTGTCCTGCCTGATGTCTTCCAGTCCCGACTTGCCCATCCTGTGGCCGATTGGCGTGCAGGATGGGCTTTTTCTTTGGCACCGGACCCGCCTGCTGCACCATACCCCCCTAACAACTGGTGATCATCAGCACCGGAAACAGGGTAAATGCCGTAGCCCCCAGCCCGATCCATGCACCCGCGCGCGGCATATATTGCGACAGCGCAGGCCCGGCAGGCAGCGCGCGCAACAGCACCACATGACCCAGCAGCCCCAGCACCCACACCGCAATCAACCCCATGCGCGCGCCCGTGCCCAGCGTTTCGGGGGCCAGACTTTCCGCAGGTGGCTGACCCGCGCAGGCGACCCCGTGCAGCGCATAAACTGCGACGAATACGACGGCCCATAGCGTCGGGCCGGCCAGTGACAGCGCAACCCACTTCATGCGACACCTGCCTGCACCACAAAAACTGCGGCAGTGATTATGGCCGTGATCGCGGTAAAGGCCTGCCAGCTCGCCCATGCAGGGATCGCACCAACACCCGTGTGCGGCGAAATTTCGCCACGCCGGAACTGGTCGGCGGTGAACGCGGCCATCGCACCCGCCACCACCACATGCAACCCGACATAGCCCGCCATGGCCGCACGCAGCGCATCACGCGCATGGGCGCGCGGGTCGTCCAGTTGCGTGACCAGCCATGCCAGCACGACAAGCGCCACAAGGTTGCACACCAACCCTGCCCATGACGCCCAGCGCCCTGCCCGCCCCATGGTCAACAACCGCGCGGCACCTGCCCCCAACGCAAGTGCACCGGCAATGCCCGCCAGACCAAGGGCCACTGAACTGTTTTGCGCCAGTGCGGGCGGTGGCGGCGGCCCTTGGGTGACGACCGACAAGAACCCCACCCCGAACAGCAGGGATGCAAACAACGCGCCATCCGCCACCAGAAGCGCATGCACCCCGCTTTGCGCCAGTGTCGGGCGCGTTGCGCGGTGATGCACCGGCACCGTTGTCCCCGGTGCAATCGTGACCGCGCGCAAATCCCCCAAGGGCGCCATGCCGCGCACCCATAGCCAGACCAGCACTGCAACCGGCAGCAACGCAACAGCCGCCAGCGCATACAGGCTGGCCAGCATCAACAGCACAAACACCGCGATCGACCCCGCCAGCACCAAAGGCAGCGCCGTGTTGCCCGGTAGCACTGCCACATGACAGGGCCGCGCAGTGCCCGCGCTGGTGACAAGCACTTCACGCCGCCCGCGCGGCGCACCGGCCAGCGCACCGATCCCGCGCGCCAGCGCCTGAATGACATCGCGCGCAGGCCCGCCCTGATGGCGCACCAACGGAAGCGAGGCAAAGTTGTAATTGGGTGACGGCACCGGCATCGCCCAGTCCAGCGTCGGCGCGCGCCACGGGTCGCGGCGCGCGCGTTTGCCAAGGCTGGCCTGCAAGATCAGATCCAGTGCAAACATGGCAAAACCGATGGTCAGCACGAACCCGAAGATCGACGATGTCAGGTTCAGCGCCATCCATTCGGGATTCTCGGGATACACATCAATCCGGCGCGGCATGCCCAGCAGACCAGTCAGGTGCATGATGAAAAACGTGCCATGGAACCCCAGAAGAATGACCCAGAACGCGGCCTCTCCCAGCCCGTTGACGCGTGCCTTGCCGGTAATCAGCGGCATCCAGTATGTGGCCGCCGCCATCATGGGAAACACAAACCCGCCGATCAGCACATAATGCAGATGCGCCGTCACAAATGCCGTGTCATGCGCCTGCCAGTTGAAGGGCACGATGGCCAGCATCACACCTGTCAGCCCCCCCATCACGAAGGTCAGGAAAAACCCCAGAATATGCAGCATGGGCAAATGCAGTTCCGGCCGCCCCTTCCACATGGTGCCGATCCACGCAAAAACCTGCACCGCTGTGGGCACCGCCACCAGCACCGATGCGGCGGAAAAGAACGCCAGCGCCATATGCGGAATGCCCACCGTGAACATGTGGTGCACCCATAACCCAAAGGACAGGAACACCAGCCCCAGAATGGCGGCCGCAATCGCGCCATAGCCCAGTATGGGCGTGCGGCACATGACCGGGATAATCGTGGACATGGCCCCCGCTGCGGGCAGAAAGATGATATACACTTCCGGATGGCCAAACAGCCAGAACAGGTGTTGCCACAACAGCGGGTCCCCCCCGCGGGCCACATCGAAAAACGGCCAGTCAAAGGCGCGTTCCACCTCCAACAGCACCGACCCCGCAATCAGCGGCGGGAAGCCCACCAGCATCATGGCACTGGTGCCCAGCATATACCACGCAAACAGCGGCATTTCGGTCAGCTTCATCCCCGGCGCGCGCTGGCGCAGGATGGTGACGGTAATTTCCACCGCCGCCGCGATGGCCGAAATTTCCACGAAGGTCACCCCCAGCAGCCACACATCGGCATTTATGCCGGGGCTGTGCGTGGCATCGGACAGCGGCGTATACATGAACCAGCCGTCGCGCGGGGCCACACCGAACAAAAGCGCCGTCAGCATGATCAGCCCGCCAAACAGATAGCACCAATACCCCAGCGCGGTCAGGCGCGGGAATGCCATATCGCGCGTGCCCAGAAGTTTCGGCAACAGCCAGATGCCCAGCCCTTCCAGCATGGGAATGGCGAACAGGAACATCATGATGCTGCCATGCATGGTGAATATCTGGTTATACAGTTCCGTATCCAGAAACGCGCCCTGCGGGGTGGCAAGCTGCGCGCGGATCAGCATCGACAAGATACCGCCGATGGCAAAGAACACAAACGCCGTCGCCATAAAACGCAGGCCCAGCGTTGTGTGACTAACCGCCGTCACCTGCCCCCATAACCCGCGATCATTGGCCCAGACGCGCGCCAATTCGCGGTGCAACCGCAAGGCGCGTTGCGGTGCATTGGCGGGAATATCTGCCAGTGCGGTGCCGTCAGACAGCGGGGGCAGGTTTGGGTTCGGGGTGTCGGTCATGGCCTGTCCTGCGTCGTTTCGGGGTCGGCGGGGGGCCAGTCATCATGCGCGATCACCTCAAAGCGCATGCCCGCATGCCCCAGCCCGCAAAATTCTGCACACAGTCCGTCAAACCGGCCCGCATTGTCGGCCTGCACGCGCAGGCGGTTCACACGGCCGGGAATGGCATCCATCTTGCCGCCAAGGCGCGGCACCCAGAACGAATGGATCACATCTTGTGACGTAATCAGAATATCCACCGGCTGACCTGCGGGAATATGCAGCGTGCCTTCACCTTCGACCAACTGGCCGTCGACGCCATCATGGGCGAATTCCCAGCCCCATTGAAACGCGTGCGCACGCACAGTGACTGCGCCATCATCACGCGGCAGAATGCGTTCGCCCACCCATAGCCCTGCGGCCAGAACCGTGCTTAGAACCGCCAGCGAGAACCACAGGCCCATACCATATACCCAGCGTCTTTGCGTGGTTTCGCGGGGCCGCCCGAATGCGACCGCAAGCAGCACCAGCACAAAGACAGTGATCAGCCCCGCGCCTGCGAACATGCCCCACCACAGCCATGCAATATCGCGCGCGATATGCCCGCCGGGGTCCAGTGTGGACAGCGGCCCCGAACACCCGGCCAACGCCACGGGCGTGGCCCATATCGCATACCGCGCCATCATAAGGGATTAAGCCGCGCTGGAATGGTATGCCCGCGCGGCTCGCGCAGGAATTCGGGAAACAGCGCGATCAGATCATCCAGCGCGGGCTTGGCCAGCACCAGCCACAGCACCAGCCCCATCAGGGGCACCAGTATCACCAGCGCCAGCGCGGCAGGTGGCAGGCGGTAGGCATTGCGCCGCTCTCCCGCCAGCACGATCACATGCCCCAGCCACGCATGCACCACCACCATACCGGACACGGCAACCAGCTTGGCCAGCATCCAGATATCCAGCACTTCAAGGGCAAAAATCAGCACCGTTCCCGCAGAAATGGCAATAACCGCAGCGGGCGTCAGCACCAGCCTGTAGGCGTGATGCGTCAGCCAGCGGAATTCGGTGAACCCAGCCTGATTGCGCGACGCGTAATCACGCCTGTGCGTCTGGATGACGATCGGCAGCAAGATCAGCCCGGCGCACCAGACCGACAAGGCGGCGATATGCAGCGCCTTGAGCAGGGCAATCATGCGCGCGCCCCCTGCCACAGGGCCTGCCATATCATAATCGCGGCCAGAATGCCCAAAGGCACCATCCCCGGCACCCACATGATCAGGCCCGCCAGTTGCTGATCTTCCAGCGCGCTGAACCCGAACCGCGGCGCATGGGCCAGATGTTCCATGTAAAACGCGCGGGGGGCAAAGGTCAGCAACGCGCCAAGCACCCCCATCTGGCCCACCAGCGACACCAGCCAGACCAGACCCGCAACATTGTCACGCCGCGACCCCAGAAGGGACGACCAGAACACCCAACCCGGTATAATCAATGCCAGCTGCAACCCCCAATAGACCGATGCACTGTCCCATGCGGCACTATAGACAACCGGCAAGTGCCACAGCCATAATGCGCCCGACAGTATAAGAAACGCCAAAGCCTGCGGGCTGCGCCGCAACGGGAACGCCAGCGCAAGCGCCGGTGCCAACAGCACAATCACCACCAGATGATGCAGCGTGCTTGCGGAAAACAGTGCAACCGTCATCGCACATAGCGGCGACACGAACGCCAGCATCGCGGCAATTACGGCAACGCCGAAGGCGCGCTTGCGCATAATGCCCCCGTCGCGCAACAGCCAAAAGCCGCCTGTGGCCAAAGCGCCAAGGCAGCCGATCAGCACAGGGTCAAGGTTCCACGCCGTGATCCATGCATGCGGGTCAGGCGCCGGTCCGCAATAGGGCAAGTCGGGTTTCATCACACTCCAGTGTTGATCATGTCTTGTGATCCAACGCAGCGCGGGGCGTCGCGGTTCCGCCTAAAGCGATTTCATAAAAAGTTGACAGACTTTCTCGGTTCGAAATAGCGACAAAACCGAAAGCTTTATGCGTTTCTGGCGATTCAACAAAAAGCCGGAACGCTTTGGCCACGCAGGAAATGACAAGGGCGCGGCAAATGCACGCGCCCTTGGTCACCAGATTAATGGGTGCGATCAGAACACACCGAACAGAAACAACAGAATAATCAACGGAATCGGAACGCCGATCGCCCACAATAATATTCCACGCATCTTATCTTCCTTTCGCTGTCAAAACAGGTTTCATCTGCGTCTTGTACATAACGGGCAAGGCAACCCAAGGTTCCGAAATAATTTCACAAAGTATTGATAAATAACAAAAAGCCCCGCCGGTTTCCGGCGGGGCCACTTGGTATATTCACAGGGAACTTCCCCTGCCCTCTACCGGATTACCCTTCGTATTCAGGCAGGCTTTCCAGTTGTTCTTGCGTCATCGAAACGTCAACACGCACGTCGCCGTCTTCATCGTTCCACATGATTTCGACGTCATCGACTTCAAGGGCGATGGTGTGGCTCGCAAGTCCAAGAAACCCGCCCACATCCATGACAAGATGGGTCATGGTGCCATCGTCGGCCATAACAACATCATCGACCGTGCCGATATTGTCGCCTTCGCCACCATAAACATCGGCGCCCAGCAGGTTTTCAGCGGTGCGGTCTTGCTCGGTCATTTCGCTGTAACCGTCCGTTGCGGGGGCTGCATCAGGTGTCGCTGTCTGTTCGGTCATGGCATCGCCTTGATCCTGCATGCCCATATCTGCACCGGCAGACGCATCATCATAGGCCTGCGCCTCATAGCCGATTGTCAGTTGCTCTTCGTCCCATTCCGGCAGGGCTTCAAGCTGGTCCTGGCTCATGGCGGCCACGACAAAGAAATCGGACAGCTCTTCCGGCGCGGTGTCATCGGCCACGAAATACAGATCGCTGATATCAACCATCACAGTGCGTGCGCCCAGACCCAGGAAACCGCCGACATCAATCAAGACGCCGCGAACTTCGCCGTCCTTGGTCATGACAATGTCCTGAATATCGCCGACATTTTCCCACGCATCGCGTTCGGACGCAAAGGCATCACTGCTTTCCCAGCGCATGCTGGTACGATCCCATGCGCTGGCGTCTTCGGCAGCGCGGTCCTGTGTCAGGGTGCGGGTTTGTTCCGTGTCCAGCGTATACAGGTTCTTGCCGGTGAAATCAGATGACAGGAATGCCGGAATGAACTGGCTGGACTCTGTCATGGCGGCATCATCACCATTCATTGTGGTGTCGCTTGTCTGTGCAACTGCCCCCATCGAGGTTACAGCTACAATGGCGGTGGTAAGCATAAGCTTGTTCATATTATTCTCTCCTAGTTTGTCGATGACCTTCTCAAAGGCTCTGCACATACAACAGTCCGTTGGCAGCAAAGTTCCAATCTTTTTAAAAAAGAATAATTATAACAATATCTTAACAATGAAGACGCAAAACGACACCAGACCAGCTATGGCCTGATGCGATTTGCTGAATAATTATGGATACCGGGCGCTTGGGTTGTGTCAGCGCCGTTCGCGCGACCGTTCCCGCGCGGGTTTGTCACCCACATCGTCCAACGCGCCTGACGGTGCCTGATCAAGATGCTCAATCGGGTGCATACCCAGATCCGCAGTCTGATCCGTAGGGTATGCCTGGGTTTTATCTGCCCCTTCGGCCTTCAGCTTGTGCGCTTTCTTGGTATAGTCTTGCTGGGTCTTGTTCGGGGTATTTTCAGGGGTGCTCATCATCCGCCCTTTCAAGGTCGTATTGCGTGGCATTCATGTAAAAACGCCTGCCAGCATGAAACGGTTCCTGCCACTGCGCACATATCGGCGACATTGCGCCCGCAGCAAAAAAAACGCTGGCCAGAAGGCCAGCGCAAGGTATGCCGATTGGGCGTCACCATTCGACACGAGGGAAAGTTTCAGCCTTTCTTGGGACCGGCAATGAACCAGATGATCAGGCCGACAACGGGAAACAGCAGAACAAGCAATATCCACAAGACCTTTTGCCCCTGACTGGACCCTGACCCCAAGATTGACACAGCCGCCCAGATGACCAGCGCCAGATGGATAATACCCAGAAAACCTGTGAAATTCGCATTCATTGAATTCATGCCTTTTCAGTTAAACTATCTGACACCAAACGCCTTCATGTGCATTCGGTTCCGCAAAAACATCAGGTTACAGTTTACCCCATGCCAGCCTGTGCCAACCAGCCCGCAAGAACAACAGCAAGCGTGGTCATTGAAAGTGCAAAGATAAGGGCAAGTTTCGGGCGCATGATCTCAGACCAGTTCAAAAATTTCATAATCGATATGGCGGTCGTGAACCCCAAGCCGGTGCAGATCGCCGCGCAAGGACGCAATCATCGGGGCAGGACCACATAAAAGATGCGGCCAGTCGCGCGTGTCAGCCGCAAGATGGCGTGTCAGAATGTCGAAATCAATCTGGCCATGCTCGCCGTCCCAATCTTCGGGCGGGTCATCCAGAACATGCACCAGCGTCAGGTTCAGCCGCTTGCGCAAAGCGTCCAGTTCATCGCGAAACGCCATATTGTCCCATGTGGGGTTCCCATAGATCAAGATGATCGGGCGCAGGTCATTGCGCGCATCCAGCGCATGCAGGTTTGACAGGATGGGGGTAATGCCCACCCCGCCGGCAATCATGACAAACCCCTGCGCCCCCGCCATCCGGTCCACGGAAAACGCGCCATATGGTCCATCCACATAGGCACGCGCGCCGATTTCAGTTTGCGCCAGTTCGGTGCTGTGATCCCCCAGCGCCTTGATCGCAAAAGACAGGTTTGGGCCCTTTTCCGGCGCGGTGGAAATGGTGAACGGGTGTTCAATCAGTCCATAAGGGGACCGGTCGATTTTCAGCCAGGCGAATTGTCCCGGTTTCCAGCGTGTCAGGGCGCGGCCTTCGGGGGCAAGTTCCAACCGGCGCACGCCGCCGCCTTCATCGTGATTGGCCACAACGCGCCACGGGTTGCGCGACTGCATCCATGGACGGATCAGCCGCGCAAACACCAACAGCCCGACCCAGCCCAGCGTTGCCCCAAGCCACAATGCACGCTTTTCGGCTGTGTCCGTCAGGTTACCCACGCCCAGAACATGCGCAATCGCGGCCACAAACCCCGTGATCGCCAGCGCCAGATGCAGCTTGCGCCACCATTCATAGGACAGCCCCAGCAGCTTGCGCCATTGCGATGTGATGACAAGGCCAGCAAAACACAGCAGCGACACGCGGCCTGCGGTCAACTCCCACCGCGCCTGAAGCGGGTTCAACTCGCCAAGTGCGGGTTGATGAAAGACATAGAGCACCGCAAAATGCGCCCCCATCAATGCCAGCGCGCCCCAGCTAAGGTAACGGTGTGTCAGATAGACAATATCGGCCCCGAACGGATGCGTAATCCAGCGCAGCCGCCCCGTCAGCGCGAACTGCAAGGCAATCATCGCCAGTGCGCCAAACCCCAGCCCCATGCTGAAATCCCATGTCAGGCCGCCGGATGGCACGGCCTCGCCCACGAATACGATCACTGCAAACGGCAGGCACAGCGCCAGAAGGCCCAGTGCCAGCACCGCACAGGCATGTGCCATCACAACCAAGCGCCGATCATGACGCGGCTGATACCGGCGCGCAACTGTGGCGTTTGCGCTGCCAGTTCGGGGGAAAATTCTGTTCATCCTTATCCAACGTGGCACCAGCGGTGCCGGTTCCCTGTGCTGCGAAATCAGGATGGGTCTTCGGGCATTTTTGTGCCGATCTGATAATCAAACACCAGCTTGCCCCCATGCCAGCCTGTGATCGCGGTCAACCCCGCCGCCACGGCCGACAGGCACAACCCCAGTGGCAGGACCGCGTCTTCAGGCTGACCAATGCGAAAGCCCCAATTCGCCCCGATCAGCGACAGCAGCATGACCGCCAGAACAAAATGCGTCCAGCTGGCCGAACGGTTGCGGATACCGCGCACGACAAGCAATTCCACCGTGCCGGTAATTCCGGCAATGACACCCATTACAAACGCGCCGAATGCCGCCCAGCCCGCAACCCGTGTCCAGAACGCATCGGCGGTCCACCAATACAGCAGGTCTGCCCCCAGCACCGACATTGTAAGGGCGATGGGAAACGCAACCAGCATTGCATGCAAAGGGTGGCCAGCAATCGCAATGCGCGATTCCGTTGCCAACAGGGCGCGGTGTTCTTCGACCGGATCGGTGAAGCGGGAATTCTTGGGGGCCATAGGTTCGCTTTCCTGGATCGGGGTTCCTTTTCGAATATCCGGGCCATATTGTGCAGCCCGCAAAGTTCCGCAGCACTTGCGCGAAAGCGCCGCTTCAGGGCAAAGTTGCGGTCTGCGATACCTGTTGTTCGGCGACACGCAGACAAACCTGCCAACCGTGGCACCCGTCCCGCGCGCTGGGGCCGATCTCGATATCGCCGTGAATCTGAAGCGCAAATGCGGTCATCAACTCCCGTCCCAACCCATCGCCCGGCAACTGCTCCAGCGGTTCCGACACGGAATTCCACACGCTAAGTTCGGCAAACCCGCCCTTGCTGCGCAGGCTGATATCCAGCTGGCTGGTTCCACCCTGCGCGCCGGACGCATATTTCAGCGCGTTGGTCAGTGCTTCGGCAAATAACAATGATGCCGGAATGATCTTGTCATGGGCCAGATCCACTGACTCAAACTGTTTCGTCACGGTCAGATCAGCCGCGTCCGCTTTTGCCAGCGACAGCGTCTCTTGTAAAATGCTGTCAAAGAAACTGGCCGCATAGCGTTCGGCAATGCGGTCTTGTTCGTAAAGCGTGCGGTGAATAGTCGCCAGCGACCGCACACGCGCCTGAACACCTTTCAGGATCTGGCGCGCATCGGGGTCTTGCAAGCGGCGCATCTGCAAATTCAGAATAGACCCGATAAGCTGTAGGTTGTTTTTCACACGGTGGTGAATTTCCTTCAGCAGAATGGTCTTTTCTGCAAGCGCTTCTTCGCGTTCGCGTTCGTCACGACGGATCAGCAACGCCATCTTGGAAAAGGTGGAATCAATCTCGCGCAATTCGGTCGGCGCCTCATCGGGCAGGCGCTGAAATTCCGCACGGTTGCCCAAAGCAAAACGCCGCAACTGCGAATTCAGCCGCTTCAGATGGCGCACAACCATGTAATCAACCGCGAACATAACCACGGCCAATGATGCAAACCACATCAGGACAGGAAAGCTTAACCGCCACAGGTTCATCGCAGCCGCAAACGGCAACTGGTCGCTGGACCAGCTTCCCAAGGCATAAAGCTGGCCGGGAATAACCTCTGCTATGGTGAATGTGCGGCTTTCGCCGTTCTCGCTGATGCCCCGCAAGACACCGTTGCGCGCATCCAGCAAGGAATTCAGCGTAGCGCCATCAGGCAGCATATCCACGGATTCGGCATTATCCGCACTGGTCAGCGTGTCGCCGGACCGGTTGACCAGATATGTCATGCGCAGCCCGGTCTGCTGGTCCGGTTCTGTGGCAATCAAGGTGAATGTATGCCGCGAAATCGAGATGCTGACATATCCCAGAAAATCGCCATCATCATAAACCGGCCTGTTGGCCAGCACGACGGGCCGCCCCGTGATCGCCCCTGATGGCTGAAAACTGAAAAAGCTGCGCGGGTTTTCCATATCCGCCTGCAAGGTCTCGGAATCGCTGAAATCCACCTCGTCACCCTGCGACACACAGCGCATCACACCATCATGCGCAATGAAACCTGCGAAAGCATACAGACCGGTCGCATCGACAAATTCCCGCAAAAACCCTGAACATGCCGCAGTATCATCCAGACGGTCCAGCAACAGCGGCGTCAACCGGTGCGCCGACAACATTGCACTTTCCAGCAAACCCCGTTGTCCCGCAACCGCATCGGCAGTGCGCGAAACAAGCATCGCATCATCCGACCGCGCCTGGTCGCGCAGCGACTGGTATTCGGAATAGATGGAAATCGCCCCCAAAGGTGCAAGCGCCAGCGTCATCAGAATCGCCAGACGGGTCGCCAGCTTGTCATTGAACTCGAACACTGCCAATGCTTGTTTCAACCTTGTTGAGTTATCAAAATCCGTTGGGTGCGCCAGCCATCACCATCGCAACAGATTTATCTGTTGAATCAGGAAGTTCACCTTTTTCAAGATGCAGAATTTCCACCAATGCCTTGCGCGCACGGTTGGCGCGGCTTTTTATCGTGCCGGGGGCGCAACCACAGGTTTGCGCGGCTTCCTCGATGGAAAACCCCATGGCACCGACAAGAATAAGCGCCTCTCGCTGCTCGACCGGCAGAAGTTTCATCGCTGCGTTCAACTCTTGCAGGGCAAGGCGGCCGTCATGGTCGGGCTTGGACGCCATACGCGCGGCGAACACCCCTTCCCCATCGGACACTTCACGCGATTGCTTGCGGCGTTTTGACAAATAGGTGTTGCGCAAAATCGTGAACAGCCAGGCACGCAGGTTCGTGCCCTCGTTATATTGCGAAAACTTGCTCCATGCTTTCAGCACAGTTTCCTGCACCAGATCATCCGCGCCCGACACATCCCCTGTCAGGCCACGCGCGAAGGCGCGCAGGGCTGGCAAATGGGTGACAATTTCATCGCGCGGATCAATAAATTCTTGTTGTTCTGGGGTATCGTTCATTTTTCCCCCGCCTTCTTTTGCGCATCCTGTTGTCGAAGCGCTTCCAGAAGATCAGTCAGGGATTTTGGCAATTCCTCAGAAGCCGCGTCGCTGTAAAGCCGCTTGAGGTTTTCATCAATCTGCTTGGAAACAGCCGGTGCGATGTCCTTTCTGTTTCCATTTCGTTTCCCACTCATAATCGACATACAGCCTTTTGCTCCACAAATTTCACTCTGGCAGCTTCCGATCTGCTGCGCAACCATCGCAGCAATCGTGACAACCTTTGGAACCAAACGCCTTGCACTGCGTTCGGTTCCAAAGAATGTTTGTTTTTCATGTGTGCCTGAAGCGGGCCGAAAGTAGGGAAGTTCAAAGAATGCCGGAAGTTCAAGGAGAGACCATGTCTATGTCGATGCGTATTGCGAAGGAACTGCCCTATTTGCGCCGGTATGCGCGGGCACTGACGGGCAGCCAGCAAACCGGCGACAGATATGCCGCCGCCACATTGGAAGCCATACTTGAAGACAGATCCCTGCTTGATAACGAAATCGCACCCAGGCTGGCGCTGTTCCGGGCATTTCATACCGTGTGGCAGACAACCGGCGCGCCGGTCAGCGAAGAGGTCGGCACCGGAACCGAGGCCCGCGCACAATCCCTGCTTGCCAACCTGACCACCAACACCCGAGAGGCGCTGTTGCTCCGCTCGCTTGAGGAGTTCAACTACGCTGACATCGCGCAGGTCATTCAGGTCACCGAGGATGAGGCCCGCGAACTGGTGTCGATTGCCTATACCGAAATGTCGCGTTCGGTGCAGGGACGCATCCAGATTATCGAAGACGAGCCGCTGATTGCGCTGGATATCAAAAGCATTGTCACCGAGATGGGCCATGACGTCACAGGGATTGCGCGCACCCATAAAGAAGCAGTCGCACTGGGCCAGAAGACACGCCCTGATCTTATTCTTGCCGACATTCACCTTGCAGACGATTCCTCAGGGGTGGAAGCGGTCGCCGAACTGCTGCGCGACAACGCAGACATTCCGGTGATTTTCATCACCGCCTATCCCGAACGCCTGCTGACCGGCGAAAAGCCGGAGCCTGCCTTCCTGATCACCAAACCGTTCGAGGAAGAGCAGGTTCGCTCCGCAGTGTCACAGGCGATGTTCTTTGCATCCACAAAAACGCTAAACGCCTGAACCAGATCGTCGGCAAGCCCGAATTGCAACGGTTTGCCGACAGTTTCACCAAACTGAAAATGCAATTAAAGCGTCAGTTCAATCAACCAAAGAAAACACTTCTTTTCAGCTGAATATTCCTGAAAAATAACTCATCCATTTTAATTCAGATATTCACTATGTAAACATTTCGTGTCAGACACGAATTGGAACCAACAGCCCCGTCATCCGTTTCATTTTCATATGCCGACATATCGGCCCTGAAAAATGAAAGGAAACACTATGCTAGGCTGGGCACTTACTTTTCTTATCGTCGCGCTGATTGCAGCAGCACTTGGTTTCACCGGCATCGCAGGTGCGGCATCGTCGATTGCACAGATCCTTTTCGTAATTTTCCTGATCCTTTTCGTCGTTGCCATGATCGCTCGTGCTGTTCGTGGACGCCCTCCGTTGTAATGCACGATTAACCCCACATGGGAGAATCATCATGAAAGCCACTGACATCAAACACTTGCACCCAAAGGTTGCCGCAGGCGCCGCAGACGCGCCCACGCCGCCCGCAAGTGCATCGCCAAACCCCGACGACGACCGCATACAGCTGATCGGCGAAGTTCACACGCGCGTTCTGGATACAATCGCAGGCTTTGAAAAAGTCGTCGAAAGAGCCGAACCTGAATTCAAACCTGTTGCAGAAACCTTTTTGTATATGCACAGAAAGCACGAAAGCGAACTAACCGCGTATTTGCAGAAATGCGGATATGCGCCTGAAAATGACGGGTCGTTTTTTGGCACTGTGAACAAGGCTGTGGTTGAAATGCGATCCTGGTTTGAGGATGTTTCCGAAAATATCATGGACCGCATTATTCAAGGCGAAAAACATGTTCTGGAAGCATATGAAAACGCGCAATCCGTCGGGCAGACGGTTGAAGCAAACGCAATGCTTGCCAAGCATATGGCCGAATTGGACGCCATGATGCAAAAAAACGCACATGTCTAAACGCAGATATCTCAGGCCGCCGGTAACAGGCGGCCTGATCTGTTTTGGCGTTTGAAAGTGGCATACATCACCAAAACACATCAATTGCGGCGGCTCACGGGGGAAGTCAGCTTCTCGCCCCCCCAGCCTTGCAAACAAACCACGCTTCACCGCGCCGTCTGTCAGGCTATTTTGTGCACAATATTCATGGCCAAAAAGGAAGGTGGCGCACCCAGTAGGATTCGAACCTACGACCTTCGCCTTCGGAGGGCGACACTCTATCCAGCTGAGCTATGGGTGCAGTCTGCTTGCGCGTCTCTTACGCCAGATTCTCTGGAAATGAAAGAGCAGACTGACAACACCGCCGGTCTTTATCCTGTCCCTCAATCCGGTGTGGCAATGTATGACAATCTTCGTCGTCAACAGGAAGACGCCCGCCCTGGAACACCAGTTACGCGAACAGATCGTGGCACAACTCCAATGCCTCGACCAGTTTATCCACATCGTCACGGGTATTATACATCGCAAATGACGCGCGGCACGTCGCAGTAACCCCCAGATGCTCCATCAGGGGCGCGGCACAATGCTGGCCTGCGCGCACGGCAATGCCTTTCTTGTCCAGCACGGTCGAAATATCATGTGCATGCGCAGCCCCTTCCAGCGTGAAGCTGAAAATCGCCCCCTTGTCCGGTGCGCAACCTTGAACATTCAACCAGTTCAGCCCCGCAAACCGGCGGGTCGCATAGTCACGCAAATCAGCCTCATGGGCGGCAATCGCATCCATGCCGATCCCGGTCATATAATCGATCGCAACGCCCAGCCCGATCTGCTGGACAATGCCGGGCGTGCCCGCCTCGAATTTATGGGGCGGGTCGTTATAGGTCACGCTGTCGCGTGTCACATCGCGGATCATATCGCCCCCGCCCATGAAGGGGCGCATCTGGGCCTGCCGGTCACGGCGAATATAAATCGCCCCCGATGCCGATGGGCCGTACAGCTTATGCCCCGTCACCGCATAGAAATCGCAGCCAATGGACTGCACATCGACCGGCATATGCACGGCTGCCTGCGATCCATCGACCAGAACTGCAACACCGCGCGCCTGCGCATTTGCGCAAATTGCGCGCACATCCACAACTGTGCCCAACACATTGGACATATGCGTGATGCCCACCAGTTTCGTGCGCGGGCCAATGGCATCCATCACCGCCTGCGGATCAAGACTGCCATCAGGTGCCGTGTCCACCCATCTGATTACCGCACCGTGACGTTCGCGCAAGAAATGCCACGGCACGATATTGGCATGATGCTCCATGATAGACAGGACAATCTCGTCACCGGGTTCAAACCGCGGCATCGCCCAGCCATAGGCCACAAGATTGATGCCCTCGGTGGTGCCTGTGGTGTAAATTATCTCATCCTCATGGGCGGCCCCCAGAAAACGCTGCAACTTGCCCCGCACGGCCTCATATTTGTCGGTGGCAAGATTGGACAGGTAGTGCAGCCCCCGATGCACATTCGAATACTCTTCCGCATAGGCACGGGTCACGGCATCAATCACCACCTGCGGTTTCTGGGCTGACGCCCCACTGTCCAGATACACCAGCGGCTTGCCATTCACCTGACGCGCCAGAATCGGGAAATCCGCGCGAATTGCGGCAATATCCAGCATCACACAGCCCCCCCGGGACCAAAGCCCAGCAATGTCAGCAAAAATGCAAGAACCATCACCACGCCAAAGAATGAAAAGATGATGCCCACAAAAACCTTCATCGCCGATGTGAACCCATGCAGCACCAGAACAAAATTCGTCAACAACCACATGAACACCGCCAGCGCCAGCAGCGTGATCACGCCAAACATCGGCGGAATGACGACCAGCGCCACAATCTGCACAAACTGCACCACAAGCATGACGAATTGCAGCCAGGCCAACAGCAACAAAGTGTCGGGAAAATTGCCCTTGCCCCCCAGCGCACGGCCCACCCCCTGAACCGCAACCACCATTCCCAACAGAACAGAGGTCTGGAACATCGCCATGAACAACAGCCCCCCGCCCATGGCTTCGCCATCTTCCATCAGCAAAACAGAAGCCTGGCCCAAAAGCACGCTCAGCACGACGACAATGACAAACCCCAGCCAGCGCGCATCATCAGGCACACCCAGCGCAATCAGGCGTGCAGCCGCCTCGCGCGGGCGGGTCAGTGTCAGGCGAACCAATGCGCTGACCGCGGCAACATTCAACTGCATGATGGGTGTTCCTTCGTGCTTGCTATCGTCAAGGGGTCTCAAAGCCATCACGCACCAGCCGGATGATTTCGCGCACCCCCAAACCCGTTATGTAAATGAAAGCGCCCGCCACGACAAACCCGAAAGCCTGCACTGCGCCAACAGGCCCCAGCATCGCCGAAAGCCCCCCATGCAGCAACATCAACGGTGTCACGGCCAGCAACGACCAAAACAGCACCAGCCGCACCCAAAGCCCGGGCACAGGCACACGCGCCAGTCGCACCCCCCCCTGCAACAGCCATGCCACCCCATACAGAATCAACGGCAACACGAACATGACGGCAAATAATGCCCCCCCCATGCGTTGCTCGAACGTCACCGACGGATCAAGCGTGGCGTCGCGCGACAATCGCGGCCATTGCGACACAAATATCAGGCCGCACGCCAGAAGATTGAAAAACAGCACCTGCGGCTCTCGGATACCCTGCACAATCATAGCCCGCACCACATCTGCGGGCGCCCGGTAACTTCGTGCAATATTGTGCATCAGGGACATATCGCCAACGCCTCTCCGGCCTCTATTCATTCTGGTCCAAATATCCCGGGGGACGGGGCGCGGCCCCTTGGGGGGCCGTGGTCCGGGGGGCAGCGCCCCCAATCCACGCATCTTATAACACGCGCGCGCTGAGGTCGCTCATGAATGGCGCTGAAGCCAGGTTTCCATACGTCCGCGCAAATCCTCGGCCAGATCGGGATCGGCAATTTCTTCCAGCGCTTCGGCCAGGAATGCCAGCACCAGCAACATTTTTGCCGAAGCCTCGGGCAGTCCCCGCGCGCGCAGATAGAACAATTGCTCCGGGTCAATCTCGCCCGATGTGGACCCATGGCTGCATTTCACATCATCCGCGTAGATTTCCAACTCGGGCTTGGCCAGAAACTGCGCATTTTCATCCAGCAACAGCGCCTGACTGATCTGGTAGCCATCCGTCTGCTGGGCCGCCTGTTCCACCAGAATCTTGCCCTGAAACACACCAACGGCCCCGTTGCGCAACACTTTCTTGAACACCTGACGGCTTTCGCAGCCCTGCGCCCCATGGGTGACAAACACAGTGTCATCATGATGAAACGCGCCATCCCCAACAGTAGCCCCTGCCAGATGCGCAGAACCGCCCTGCCCGTCCAGCCAGATCATCGATTCGTTGCGCACAAGCCTGCCATTCGCGGTCAGGGTAAAGGATTTCAGTTGCGCCCCCTGCCCCAGCTGCGCAAACACATGCGCACTTCCTGCGCGGTCATGGTCGCGCCCTTGGGTGCGCACATGATGCAGCGTGCCGCCTGCGGCGACATCCACCTCGATCACCTGATTGAACCGCGCCGCAACCGGCCCGTTTTCCAGCAATGTCAGCTCTGCCTCCTGCTCCACGCGGATAACGTGGTGCATGATGGCATCCGCATCCTCGCTGCTGCGCAGATAGACCAGCGCCACAGGTTTTGCAGCTTTGCCTGTTGCGCGGATCAGGACACCTTGTTGCGCAAATGCGGTATTGAACGCGGCCAGCGGACGGTCGACAGGCGATTGCCCGCGCGCTTCCAGCTTGCCATAGATATCCTGCACCCAATGCAGATCCGTCATCGCCACATCATGCAACAGGCTGATTTCCACACCGGCCAGCGCGGGATCATCCGACGATGCGGGGTCAAACACACCATCCACAAAAACCAGTTTCACACGGTCGAACGCGGAAAAGACTGGGTCTTCATCCGTGACATTCAGCACCTTGGCCGCAGCGACCTGATCTGACGACAGATCGCGCGGATCGGTATAGCGCCAGTATTCATCGCGCTTGACGGGCATGCCCATATCCAGCAGCCGCGCTTTCGCCGCATCGCGTGCGCGTGTGGCCCATCCGCCGCCTTGGGGCAGCGACAGCGCGGCCAGACGGGCCTGCGCCGCATCGCGTTTTTGCGCTTTCAGCTTCGCCCTTGGCATCATCAGCGTGCCTCCGCCATCAGGTCGGCATAGCCGTTCTCTTCAACTTCAAGCGCCAGTTCCGGCCCACCTGTCTTGATGATGCGCCCCTCGCTCATGATATGGACGACATCGGGTTTGATATGATTCAGCAAGCGCTGGTAATGGGTGATCACCAGAAACGACCGCCCCGCATCGCGCAGCGCGTTCACACCGTCCGATACCAGTTTCATGGCATCCACATCCAGACCGGAATCGGTTTCATCCAGAATGCACATTTTCGGTTCCAGCATCGCCATTTGCAGGATTTCGTTGCGCTTCTTCTCGCCGCCCGAAAAGCCCACATTGACAGGGCGCTTCAGCATATCGGCGTCAATCTGCAAATCCTTGGCTTTCGCGCGGATGATCTTCAGAAACTCGCCCGCCGACAACTCGTCCTGCCCGCGCGCCTTGCGCTGCGCGTTCACGGCGGTGCGCAGGAATGTCATGTTGCCCACGCCCGGAATTTCCACGGGGTATTGAAACGCCAGAAACAGGCCCGCCGCCGCGCGTTCTTCCGGCTCCATATCCAGCAGGTCTTCGCCTTCCAGCGTGGCGCTGCCTTCGGTCACCGCATAGCCGTCGCGGCCCGACAGCACATAAGACAGCGTCGATTTGCCCGAGCCATTGGGGCCCATGATCGCATGCACTTCGCCGGGGTTGATGGTCAGCGACAACCCTTTGAGGATTTTTACCTCGGAGTCTTCTTCAAGTTCAGCGTGCAGATTTTCGATTTTCAGCATCTTCTTCCTCTTTCATTCACTCGGCGGGTGGGCACCGGCGCAACCACCATCCCGCAATCCAAAACGTGGCGAAATATTGTATCAGACCGGCCAGCAGGACCAGAATCCATGACTCGGGGTTCCACAGATACGCCACAGCAATAGCAAAGCCCCCACTGAACGGCAGTGCCACCAGCGCACTTGTCAACAGCCCCAGAACAGATATCTGAAAACCGCGCCTGAAATTGTGCATGATCCTAGTCACCTGACTTAGCCATCACCCTACAGAGCCTTCCAGCGAAATCGCGACCAGCGCCTGCGCTTCCATGGCGAATTCCATCGGCAATTCCTGCAACACTTCCTTGCAGAATCCGTTGACCACCAGGGCCACCGCTTCTTCTTCATCCATGCCGCGTTGACGGCAATAGAACAGCTGGTCGTCATCAACCTTGCTGGTCGTCGCCTCATGCTCCACGCGGCTCGATGCATTGCGCACTTCAATATAGGGCACAGTATGCGCGCCGCATTTATCGCCAATCAGCAGGCTGTCGCATTGCGTGTAATTGCGCGAATTCGTGGCCTTGGGGTGCATCGACACCAGCCCGCGATAGGTGTTTTGCGCATGCCCTGCCGAAATGCCCTTGGACACAATGCGCGAACGCGTGTTCTTGCCCAGATGCACCATCTTTGTGCCGGTATCGGCCTGCTGCCAGTTATTGGCAATGGCGATCGAATAGAATTCACCCTGCGTGTCATCGCCGCGCAAAATGCAGGACGGGTATTTCCATGTAATGGCGCTGCCGGTTTCCACCTGCGTCCACATCACTTTCGCGCGGTCCTCGCGGCAATCGGCGCGTTTGGTCACGAAATTGTAAATCCCGCCCTTGCCGTTTTCATCGCCCGGAAACCAGTTCTGGACGGTCGAATATTTGACATCGGCATCTTCCAGAATGACAATCTCGACCACTGCCGCATGCAACTGCGTCGTGTCGCGCTTGGGCGCGGTGCACCCTTCCAGATAGCTGACAGATGCGCCCTTTTCCGCCACAATCAGCGTGCGCTCGAACTGGCCGGTATTTTCGGCATTGATGCGGAAATACGTGGACAACTCCATCGGGCATTTCACACCGGCAGGGATGAACACAAAACTGCCGTCTGAGAACACCGCCGAATTCAGCGCCGCAAAGTAATTGTCATTCTGCGGCACGACGGACCCAAGGTATTTTTTCACCAGATCAGGATGATCCTGCACCGCCTCCGAGATGGAACAGAAAATAACGCCCGCCTTCTTCAGCTCATCCTTGAAGGTGGTGCCCAGTGACACGGAATCAAACACCGCATCCACGGCCACCTTGCGCCCTTCATCCGCCCCCTCAACACCCGCCAGGATCATCTGTTCCTTCAGCGGAATGCCCAGTTTCGCGTAGGTTTCCAGCAGCTTCGGGTCCACCTCATCCAGCGATTTGGGCTTTTCAACCATGGATTTGGGTTTGGCGTAGTAATACTGCTCCTGATAGTCGATCTCAGGAATTTTCAGCATGGCCCAATCGGGGGATTCCATGGTCAGCCAGCGGCGATACGCCTCCAGCCGCCAGTCCAGCAACCATTGCGGTTCCTTGTTCTTTTCCGAAATCAGACGCACGATATCCTCATTCAACCCTTTGGGGGCGAATTCCATCTCGATATCGGTTTCCCAGCCATGCTTATAGGTGCCCGCCATGGACTGCACGGTTTCGACAGTCTCGCGGTCCACACCTTCGCGCAGTTGGGTTTCATCCAATGCAGCCATGTCTTTTCCCTTCTTCACGGCAGCCACAGGGCCGCACGCTCTCTCAAATCAGACCGCGCCCTTAGCAACAACGCGGCGGTATTCCTTCAGCCAGGCTTGTGCAAAGCGCAGCACATCTTCCCTCGTTACATCCGGTCCCAGTGACACACGCACCGCACCCGCAGCCGTTGCATCATCGAACCCCATCGCCTGCAACACTCCCGAGGCCCGCAGCTTGCCCGAAGAACAGGCAGACCCGGCCGAAATCGCAAAGCCTGCAAGATCCATCTGCATCACCTGCAACTCGCCCCTCCAACCCGGTGTTGCAAGGCACAGCGTGTTGGGCAACCGTTGCACGTCTTTCCCGACTAAAATAGTCTTGCTTGCCTCTGCGTCCAGTGCCTCTTCTAGAATATTTCTAATTACAGATACACCTTCCCAGACCCCGTTGGCAAGATCACGCGCGGCAGCTTCTGCCGCAGCCCCGAATCCCGCAATGGCGACAATATTCTCGGTGCCGGCGCGGCGGCCCATTTCCTGCCCGCCCCCCCTGATCTGCGCGGCCAGTTCCGTGCCGCGCGTCATGACCACAGCGCCAATACCTTTCGGCCCCCCCAGCTTATGCGCCGATATCAGCCCCATCTGGACATTCAACCAGTTGAACGCAAAGGGCAGCTTGCCAAACCCCTGCGTCAGATCACTGACCGCCAGACCCGCAGGCAAATCCTGAACGAGTCCGGTTTCCGAATTCGCCAGTTGCAACGTGGCCTGCTCCGGCACGGGGGGGTGCACCCGCCCTTGCGCATCAACCGCCAATGAATCCGCACACCAGGCCCGCACCGCGTCATGCTCGACCCGCGCACAAGACAGGCCGCGCCCGCCAAGCGCCAGTGACGCCGCTTCCGTCGCCCCCGAGGTAAAGACAATCTCCGCCCCGTCAGCCCCCAGCGCCCCCGCCACCTGTGCGCGCGCCTTCTCGACCAGCGCGCGCGCCTGCCGCCCTTCGGCATGCACCGAAGACGGGTTGCCCACGACATCCATCGCGGCCACCATCGCCGCGCGGGCCTCATCGCGCAAAGGCGCTGTGGCATTATAATCAAGATAGACGCGGCGCATCACTCGCCCTTGTATTTCATTCTGGCCCAAATATCCCGGGGGGTCACCGAAGGTGACGGGGCAGCGCCCCTATTCATCCACAACCTCGAACAAGGTCGGCACTGCGGGACAGGGCGTCAGGCTGTTGCCCGCGACATCGGACAACCGTGTCTGGTGCAAAAAGACATAGACATGCGCCGACAACCCTTCCCACAGGCGGTTTGTCATCGATTGCGCCCGCGACCCCGACACACCGCCGGACGCACCGGCGCCCGAATGCATGGCGCTGACTGTTTCGTCAACTGCTTCCAGCACCTCGGACACACGAATGCTGTCTGCGCCCCGCGCCAGACGATACCCGCCGCCCGGACCGCGGACCGATTCAACAAGGCCCGCACGCCGCAACTTGACGAAAAGCTGTTCCAGATAGGCCAGCGACACCTGTTGCCTTGCCGAAATCTCATTCAACGAGACCAGCCCGCCCCCCGGGGCCATCGCCAGATCAACCAGCGCAACCATTGCATATCGCCCTTTGGTAGAAAGTTTCATTCCGTGTGTTCCCCGATCTCTTTCATCAAGCGCCGGTTCCATGTTACAGCATGCATATGGCCCGCGCTTGCGCCGCCCGTCAGATTTCATAGCCTGTCGTCGCGCTACTGCGCCAGCTTAAAGGTTGACGCGGGCAGGGCACACGCCTAAGTCTATGCGGCCTCATATCTGACGAAATCACGGTGACCACGGGTGGTTTAGAATCTTTCTAATCATACCAAAAGAAAAGAGTCAACAATACATGCAGTCGCTGCACATCCCTGATCAGCCGTTTTTCGTTACCGCGCCGACACCACATAATCCCAACAGGTAAGCCCCTATGCCCGAGATCATTTTCCCCGGCCCCGAAGGTCGCCTTGAAGGCCGCTACCATGCGCAGCCCAATCGCGATGCTCCGATTGCAATTTTGCTGCATCCGCACCCGCAGTTCGGTGGCACCATGAATAACAAGGTCGTCTACAACCTGCATTATGCCTTCCACAAGATGGGCTTTTCAGTGATGCGTTTCAACTTCCGGGGCGTGGGTCGGTCGCAAGGCGAATATGATCAGGGCGTGGGTGAATTGTCCGACGCCGCAGCGGCGCTGGATTACATGCAGGCCATGTCGCATAATGTGCGTCATTGCTGGGTTGCGGGCTTCAGCTTCGGCGCATGGATCGGCATGCAACTGCTGATGCGTCGCCCCGATATTACCGGTTTTGTATCGGTCGCGCCGCCTGCCAATCTGTATGATTTCAGCTTCCTTGCGCCCTGCCCCGCATCCGGCCTGATCATCAATGGCAGCGCGGACCGTGTCGCCCCGCCGCGCGATACCCGTTCGCTGGTGTCGAAATTGCAGGAACAGCGCGGAATCACCATCACGCATACGGAAATCGACGGTGCGGATCACTTCTTCAAAGATGAAGAAACCCATATGCAACCCATGCTGAACACGGTTTCAGATTACGTCGCCAACCGCCTGACGGAAACCACGCGCTAAACCGCCCCCGCAGGCGCGGTGCCGGGCGCGCCATGCAGGAATGCAGATTTTTCGTATACAACGGCATACTGTGCTTTGCATCCTGCACTGAATGGGGTATGAGGGCGCAAATCGACTCATCCAAAAGGCGGAGGATCACATGAGCAAGATCAAGGTAGCAAACCCGGTCGTGGAACTTGACGGCGATGAAATGACCCGGATCATCTGGGATTTCATCAAGAAAAAGCTGATCCTTCCCTATCTGGACATCGATCTGAAATATTACGATCTGGGGATCGAAGAACGCGACCGCACCGATGACCAGATCACTGTTGATGCAGCAAATGCCATCAAACAATATGGCGTGGGCGTCAAATGTGCGACCATCACCCCCGATGAAGACCGCGTTGAAGAATTTGGCCTGAAGCGCATGTATCGCTCGCCCAATGGCACGATCCGCAACATTCTGGGCGGCGTCATCTTCCGCGAACCGATCATCTGCCGCAACGTGCCGCGCCTTGTTCCGGGCTGGACGCAGCCCATCGTCGTGGGCCGCCATGCATTCGGTGACCAGTATCGCGCCACAGATTTCCGCTTTCCGGGCGCAGGCAAGCTGACGATCAAATTCGTAGGCGAAGATGGTCAGGTTATCGAAAAGGAAGTTTTTGATGCGCCTTCATCGGGCGTCACCATGGCGATGTATAACCTTGACGATTCGATCCGCGATTTCGCACGCGCATCCATGAATTATGGTCTGTCGCGCGGCTGGCCGGTTTATCTGTCCACCAAGAACACCATTCTGAAAGCCTATGACGGGCGCTTCAAGGATCTGTTCGCCGAAGTGTTCGAGGCCGAATTTGCCGACAAGTTCAAGGCAGCCGGCATCACCTATGAACACCGCCTGATCGATGACATGGTGGCCTGCGCGATGAAATGGTCCGGCGGCTATGTCTGGGCCTGCAAGAACTATGATGGTGACGTGCAGTCCGACACAGTTGCGCAGGGCTTCGGCAGCCTTGGCCTGATGACCAGCCAGTTGATGACCCCGGACGGCCAGATCGTCGAGGCAGAGGCCGCACATGGCACCGTCACCCGCCATTACCGCCAGCATCAGGCAGGCAAGGAAACCTCGACCAACTCCATCGCGTCGATCTTTGCATGGACCGGCGGGCTGAAGCACCGCGCCAAGCTGGATGACAACGCAGAACTGCTGAAATTCGCTGAAACGCTGGAAAAAGTGACGGTCCAGACTGTTGAGGACGGCTTCATGACCAAGGATCTGGCGCTTCTGGTCGGTCCCGACCAGAAATGGCTGACAACCATGGGCTATCTGGAAAAAGTCGACGAATACCTGAACAAGGCGCTGGCCTGAAGGTTCCGCACGTCCGACACATGAAAAAGGGGGCAAATGCCCCCTTTTTCTATGCCCTGCGCAAAGCTGTGAACTTTGCTTGGTTGCCCTGGGCGCAGTTGCCCGCTAGATGATGGGACACTTGCACACAGGAAAAATCCGATGCAGATCTCCCACCTCCTTCGCAAAGGCGCTGCCATTGGTGTGGCTTTGCTGCTGTCTGCGTGCCAGATGGCACCCGTCGTCATGGCCCCGCCACAGCAGGCCGCACCCGCACAGGGCGCATCTGTCACGCGCGCCGAATTTGGCGCTGTTGTGGCCCGCATGCGCCCGGTCGCAACGCAGGTTTGCCGCGACCGCAGCCCGCAGCTGGATTGCAATTTCAACGTCATTCTGGACGACCGCCCCGGCCAGCCGCCAAATGCGTTTCACACACGCGACGAACAGGGCCGCCCCATCATCGCCTTCACACTCGCACTGCTGGACGAATTGCGCAGCGCCGATGAGGTCGCGCTGATTTTCGGACATGAAGCCGCCCACCATATTGCCGACCACCTGCCCCGCATGCAAAATCAGGCCATGACCGGCGCGTTGCTGGGCGGTTTGGTGGCCACATTGTCGGGCGCGGACCAGACCACGGCACAACGCATCGTCAATGCAAGCGCAACAGTCGGCGCCCGCCGCTATTCCAAGGCGTTCGAGTTGGAGGCCGACCGCATCGGCGCGTTTATTGCAGCACGCGGCGGCTATGACCCGCTGGCGGGCGCGGCATTGTTCCGCCGCATTCCAGACCCCGGCAACCAGTTTCTGGGCACCCACCCGCCAAATTCGGAACGCTTGCGTGAAATCGAACGCGCAGTGGCCGACATGGCCGCAGGCCGCCCGATCTGAAGGACACGCGATGCACTGGCTCTTTCTGGCAATCGCCATCGTCTTTGAAACGCTGGGCACAACAGCGCTGAAGGCCAGCGACGGCATGACACGCCTGCTGCCCGCAACGGCCGCAGTTCTGGCCTATGCGCTGTCCTTCTGGTTGCTGGCGCTGGTGTTGCGCGTGATCCCCGTGGGTGTGGCCTATGCCATCTGGGCGGGGCTTGGCATTTGTCTGATTGCGCTTCTGGGCTGGATCATTTTCGGGCAGAAACTGGATATGCCCGCCATCATCGGAATTTCACTGATCATCGCTGGTATTGTGGTCATCAACCTGTTCAGCGCAAGGGTCTGATATAATGGCTGATACCCCCCGCCATACCCGCATGGAAGACGCCCAAGGGCTGGTTTTCGGGGCCGCCATGTGCGCCTTCGGGCTGTTGGTGTTGACCGGCGCGGGGCTGGTCACGGGCCAGACCGCCGGTTTGGCCGTGTTGATATCCTATGCGACGGGCTGGGCCTTCGGGCCGGTATTCTTTGTCATCAATATCCCGTTCTACATTCTGGCCTGGGTGCGGCTTGGTCCGGAATTCACCATCAAGACGCTCATCTCGGTCACGCTTATTTCGGTCATGTCGGGGTTCATGGGCGATCTGGTCACGGTAATCCCGCAAAACCCCGCCATTGCGGCTGTGCTGTTTGGCATGATCACGGGCGCCGGCCTTCTGGCCATTTTCCGCCACCGTGCCAGTCTGGGCGGGGTGGGAATTGTGGCCTATGATTTGCAGGAACGCTTCGGCTGGCGCGCGGGACTGGTGCAACTGGCCTTCGATCTGGTTCTGTTTGCCGTGGCCTTTCTGATATTGCCGCCCAATCTGGTTTTGTGGTCGCTGTTGGGGGCCGTGGTGCTGAACGCAATTCTGGCCATCAATCACCGCCGTGACCATTATATCGCAACGTAATGCGATCAGGGCTGGCAATTCTGGCGATCTTCGGCTAATGCGGCGGCGCAGCATGAAAAGGCACTTTTGTTATGGACCTTCGCAATATCGCGATTATCGCCCACGTTGACCACGGCAAGACAACACTTGTCGACGAACTTCTGAAACAGTCGGGCACCTATCGCGAAAACCAAGCCACCACCGAACGCGCAATGGACAGCAATGATCTGGAACGCGAACGCGGGATCACGATTCTGGCCAAGGCAACTTCGGTTGAATGGAAAGACACACGCATCAATATCGTGGACACCCCCGGCCACGCCGATTTCGGCGGCGAGGTGGAACGCATCCTGTCCATGGTCGATGGCGTTGTCTTGCTGGTCGATGCCGCCGAAGGCCCGATGCCGCAAACAAAATTCGTCACCTCCAAAGCGCTGGCGCTGGGGCTGCGCCCGATTGTCCTTCTCAACAAGGTGGACAAACCCGCAGCCGAACCCGACCGCGCGCTGGACGAAGTGTTTGACCTGTTCGCCAATCTGGGCCCCAGTGATGAACAGCTTGATTTTCCGGTGCTTTATGCCTCTGGCATCAATGGCTGGGCGGATGTGGAACTCGATGGCCCGCGCCAGGACATGTCCGCGCTCTTTGATCTGGTTGTGGCCCATGTGCCCGCACCTGCACAGATCGCGGCGCGCAATGACCCGTTCCGCATGCTGGCCACCACGCTTTCCGCAGATCCCTATCTGGGCCGCATTCTGACGGGCCGCGTTGAATCCGGCACACTCAAGGCGGGCGAAACCATCAAGGCGCTCTCGCGCGATGGCAAGAAACTTGAACAATTCCGCGTCACCAAGGTTCTGGCGTTTCGCGGCCTTGGCCAGCAGGCCATCGATGCTGCCGAAGCAGGCGACATCGTCACCCTTGCAGGCATGTCCAAGGCCACAGTGGCGGACACGCTGTGCGCGGTCGAGGTTGAAACAGCACTTGATGCCCAGCCCATCGACCCGCCGACCATCTCCGTGACCTTCGGCATCAATGATTCGCCGCTGGCCGGTCGTGATGGCGCAAAGGTGCAAAGCCGCGTTATCCGCGAGCGCCTGATGCGCGAGGCAGAACTCAACGTCGCCATCAAAGTCAGCGACACCCCGGGCGGCGAGGCATTTGAAGTGGCCGGGCGCGGCGAATTGCAAATGGGTGTGCTGATCGAAAACATGCGCCGCGAAGGGTTCGAATTGTCAATCTCGCGCCCCCGCGTGCTGATGCGCAATGAAGACGGCCAGCGTCTGGAACCGATTGAAGAAGTCACCATCGATGTGGATGATGAATATACCGGCACCGTCATCGAAAAACTGACCGGTCCCCGCCGCGGCGATCTGGCCGAAATGAAACCTGCGGGCGCAGGCAAAACGCGCATCATCGCGCATGTGCCCTCGCGCGGGCTTATCGGCTATCATGGCGAATTCCTGACCGACACACGCGGCACGGGGGTTCTCAACCGCGTATTCCACGATTGGGCACCCTATAAAGGTGCCATTCCCGGCCGCCGTCAGGGTGTGCTGATCTCGATGGAAGATGGCACCGCCGTGGCCTTCGCATTGTGGAATCTCGAAGATCGCGGGCGCATGTTCATCAACCCCCAGGAACCGGTCTATCAGGGCATGATCATAGGCGAGCATTCGCGCGACAATGATCTGGAAGTGAACCCGCTCAAAGGCAAGAAACTGACCAATGTGCGCGCATCAGGCACCGATGACGCTGTAAAACTGACGCCTGCCACGATCATGTCGCTGGAGCAGGCGATTGCCTATATCGATGATGATGAACTGGTCGAGGTCACGCCAAATGCGATCCGGTTGCGCAAGCGCTTCCTTGATCCGCATGAACGCAAACGTCAGGCCAAGGCCAGCGCCTGAACCCCACTCAGAAAACGCATGCATCAGATGTATAGAGCATGTTGCTCAAAAGTGGGAACCGGTTTTGAGCTTCTCGAACATGCGCAATCAATAAGTTAGAGCATGTCTCGTGAATGCGAATGAACGTGATATGCTCTAGAAAAAGGCCATCTTGACGATGGCCTTTTTTGCCTATCTCCGCCAACCCGCACGCGCGCTCACATCCTGCGGCTTTCATTCTGGCAAAAATATCCCCCGACACGGGTTTCTCAAGGGGGGCACGCCCCCCTTGAGGCAGGGGGTTTGGGGGGCAGCCGCCCCCAAGCCACCCCGATGACACACAAGGCACACTCAGATCGCGCGCAACCCCGCCCGGAACCGCGCCATATTCGCGCGGTACCCCGCCGCGGATTGCACCAACCGCGCGCGCGCGGCCTCATCCAGCTGCCGCACGACGCGCCCCGGTGCGCCCATCACCAGCGACCCGTCCGGGATTTCCTTGCCTTCGGTCACCAGCGCGCCTGCCCCGATCAGGCAGCCTTTGCCAATCACCGCACCATTCAGGACTGTTGCACCCATACCAATCAAGGACCCGTCCCCGATGGTGCAGCCATGCAAGATCGCCTTATGTCCGATCGTGCACTGCGCCCCGATGCTCAGCGGATAGCCCATATCCGTATGCAGGATGCAGTTTTCCTGAACATTCGTCCCCGCGCCCAGAACAATCGGTTCATTATCGCCGCGCAAGGTGCATCCGAACCAAATGGATACGCCCTGCCCCAAAACGACATTGCCAATGACATGCGCCCCCGGTGCCACCCAGAAATCGCCGTCCTCGGGCACGTCTGGCCGCTGCCCGTCCAGTTCATACAGCATCATTTCCCCCCGTAGGATGGCGCGCGCAACCGCTCGATCAGGCTTGATGTGTCCCAGCGCCCGCCCCCCATGCGCTGGATATCCTTGTAAAACTGGTCAACCAGCGCCGTCACCGGCAGGGACGCGCCCACATCCTCTGCCGCCGCCAGACAGATGGCCAGATCCTTGCGCATCCAGTCCACCGCAAAGCCGTGGTTGAATTCACCATCCAGCATGGGCGCATGCCGGTTGGCCATTTGCCACGACCCCGCCGCACCCTGACTGATCACCTCGACCACGGCGCGGCCATCCATGCCTGCTTTTTCCCCGAAATGCAGCGCCTCGGACAAGCCCTGCACCAGCCCCGCGATGCAGATCTGGTTCATCATCTTGGCAATCTGTCCCGCGCCGCTGTCGCCCATGCGTTTGCACACGCGTGCATAGGTGGCCATGACCGGTTCCGCGCGTTCAAACGCCGCACCGTCGCCACCGCACATGATCGACAGCACGCCATTTTCCGCGCCCGCCTGCCCGCCGGAAACCGGCGCATCCACAAACCCCACACCTTCCGCGCCGGCAATACTATGCAATTCGCGCGTCACCTGCGCCGACACTGTGGTGTGATCTACAAAAACGGACCCTGTTGCCATGCCGGCGAAGGCACCGTCCTCGCCCAGGCAGACGCTGCGCAGATCATCATCATTGCCCACACAAGCCATGACAAATTCCGCGCCATGGGCCGCCGCGCGCGGGGTTTTCGCCCAATCACCGCCATGTGCGGCACCCCAGGCTTTCGCCTTGGCGGTTGTGCGGTTATAGACTGTCACATCATGGCCTGCACGGGCCAGATGCCCCGCCATTGGCCCGCCCATGACCCCCAGCCCAAGAAACGCGATTTTCGCCATAGCCCTGCCCTCTCCAATACTTGTGATTGCGCTTGATCTGCCCAGATAATAGGTATCATGGCTATACTGACCGTCAACCGAAAGCCGTTTTGCGCCCATGTTTACCCTGTTTCGCTGGCTCGTATATATTCTGTCCGGTCTGCTGGCCCTGACAGCACTGACGGCGCTGGCCTTCTATTTCTTCCTGTCACGGTCTTTGCCCGACTATAATGAAGATTTCACGCTGGACGGGCTGAACGCCCCGGTCGAGATCCTGCGCAACACCCATAACGTGCCGCATATTTTTGGCGAGTCCGACGAAGATGTGTTTTTCGGCCTTGGGTTTGCGCATGCGCAGGACAGGTTGTGGCAAATGCAGGTCCTGCGCCGCACCGCACAAGGGCGCTTGTCCGAGATGTTCGGCCGCCGCACCCTGCGCACCGATGAACTGATGCGCAGGCTGGATATTTACGGTCTGGCGCGCGCGTCCTTCGATGTGCAGGATGCCGCCACGCAAGACGCATTGCGCGCCTATGCCAACGGCGTGAATGCGTGGCTGCGGCTGACATCGGATCGCGCGCGCGGTCGAGGTGCGCCGGAACTGTTCATGTTCAGGGCCGAAACGCCCCTGTGGCAACCGGCAGATTCACTGGCCATCCTGAAACTGCTGTCAGTGCAGCTTAATTCACAGATTTCAACAGAGGTGCTGCGCGCCCGGGCCTCTGCAATGCTGGACAATGACCGCCTGCGTGATCTGATGCCAGATGCGCCCGGCGCGGGCATGGCCGAAGTGCCGGAATATTCCAGCCTGTTTCCCGATCTGCCCGCCTCGACGCAGGTTGCGACCTTTGACGACCCGCTGTCGCCTGTGCGGCCCTATTCGCTGGCGGGTGCGTCCAACAGTTTCGCGGCCGCCCCCGCGCGGGCTGCGGGTGACGGGGCGCTGCTGGCAAATGATCCCCATCTGGAACTGACCGCACCGGCAATCATGTATCTGGCCCGTTTGGAATTGTCCTCGGGTGGGGTGATCGGGGCCACAATTCCGGGCATTCCGGCAATCCTGTCGGGCCGCTCAAACGCATTGGGCTGGGGCATTACATCGGCCTATGTAGATGATGCCGATGTCTTCATCGAAGAACTGAACCCTGCGAATTCGGGACAATACCGCACCCCCGACGGCTGGGCCGAATTTGAAACCCGCGGCTCCATCATCCGCGTCAAGGACGAAGATCCCCTGACCCTAACCTTGCGCTGGTCCCAGAACGGGCCGGTGCTGTCGGGGGCGTTGTATGATCTGGGCACCGTCACACCACCGGGGCATGTTGCAACCATCGGCTGGACCGCCCTGACCAGTGATGACACCACCATGAGTGCCGCCATCCGCCTGATGCAGTCGCAAACGATTGAAGACGCGATTGATGCAGGCGAATTATTCGTGGCTCCCGCACAGAACCTGATGCTGGCCACCCGCGACCGCGTGGCCATGCAGACCGTGGGCCACCTGCCCCGCCGCAATGCAGACCACCAGACCCAGGGCCGCATGCCCGCACCGGGATGGCGTGCTGAAAACCGCTGGCTGGGCACCTTGCCCTATTCGGCCAATCCGCGGTTTCTGGACCCCGAAAGCGGGCTTCTGGGCAATACCAACAACAAGATCCTTGATCGCCCCTTTCCGCTGCACGTCAGTCATGACTGGGGCGACACGCAGCGCATCACGCGGTTTTTGCACCTGATGCGCGCGCGCAGCGTTCACACCCGCGACAGTTTCATCGAGGCGCAGCTGGACACGGTCAGCCCCGCCGCGCGCCTGCTGTTGCCGTTGGTGGCCGCCGATCTGTGGTTCTCGGGCGAGGCCGCACCAGAAGGCACCCGCGCCCATCTGCGCCAGCGCGCCCTCAGCCTGCTGGCCGACTGGAACGGTGAAATGAACGAACATCTGCCCGAACCCCTGATCTATTCGGCATGGATGCGCGCCCTTCAGACCCGCCTGATCCGCGATGAGCTTGGCCCGCTGGAAGATGCCTTCATTCACGTTAACCCCGATTTCATTGAACGGGTGTTCCGCGACACGGACGGGGCGGCGGAATGGTGCAATGTGGTCCAGTCATCCGTGCGCGAAAGCTGCACCGACATGGCCCTTCTGGCGCTGGACGAAGCGCTGCTGCGCCTGACCGAACGCTATGGCACATCGGTTGAAAGCTGGCGTTGGGGGGACGCGCATACGGCCACGCACCGGCATGCCGCATTGGGCAATGCGCCGGGCCTGCGCGCCTTCGTCAATATCCGGCAATCCACATCGGGCGGCGACCACACCCTGATGCGCGCCCGCACATCAGGGCGCGATCCCGACCCGTTTGCCAATGTTCATGCGGCGGTTTACCGCGCCGTGTATGATTTCGCCGATCCTGAAAGTTCGGTGTTTATCCTGTCCACCGGCCAGTCCGGGCACCCGCTGTCGCGCCATTATGACGATCTTGGGGAATTGTGGCGCCGGGGCGAGTATATTCCCATGACACTGGACCCTGATCTGGCCCGCGGCGGCGCAGTGGGGCTGACGCGGCTGCGCCCGAATTAACCATATAGTAAATGATTCGCTGTAACACGGGAACAATATCCGGTGGCGGAAGTTAGTTGACGCCAAGTCAAGTGCGACAGTGACGCTAAGTCAGATGCGACAGATTTGCGAATGCCCTGCTAAAAATAGCATGGGCAAAACTGGTGCCCTGTCCGGAAAGAAGGAGGAGATTTCCGTGCGCAGTTACATCACATTTGGCCTTATGGCCCTGGGTGCAAGCCCCGCATTGGCAGGCGGCATTGAACGCAGCCCGCAATCCATGAACATTCTGTTTCAGGAAGGCAACTATCTGGAAGTTGGCGCAACCTATGGTGCGCCGCGTGTCAGCGGCAACGCACCGGGTGCGACAGGCAATATCGCGCGCAACTTTTTCACCGGATCGATTGCCTTCAAGGGCGATATCAACGACCAACTGTCCTATGCCATCATCCTCGATCAGCCTTTTGGTGCAGGTATCCGGTTTCCGACCGGAACAGGCGCGGATCTTGCAGGCTCGACCGCCAAAATCGATAACACAACCCTGACAGGGGTCCTGCGCTACAAATTCGGCAACGGTTTCAGCGCACATGCGGGGTTGCGGTCATCATGGACCAGCGGCTCTGTCGACCTTACCTCCTTGGGGTACACAATGTCGATCGACCGCGATCAGGCATGGGGCTATCTGGTCGGCGTGGCGTATGAGCAGCCTGAAATTGCCCTGCGTGTGGCCCTGACCTATAATTCCTCGATCAAGCATACATTCAATGCAAGGGAGACGGGACCGACTTTTATACCTTTCACTGATCCTGGCACGAACCAGACAACGTTCTCAACCAAAATACCGGAATCCGTAAACCTTGAATTCCAGACTGGTATCGCCGAAGACACGCTTGTGTTCGGGTCCGTGCGCTGGGTGAACTGGAAAGATTTTGTCATCGCGCCCAGCCAATACATGGCATTTCCACTCGCATCACTGCCGCCTCTGGTCGAATACCAGAAAAACTCCGTCACCTACACATTGGGTGTGGGCCGGCGTTTCAATGAAAACTGGTCCGGTTCGGTTTCATTGTCGCATGACACCGGAAATGGCAGCCCGACCAGCAACCTTGGGCCGACCGGCAAACGCAATGCCATCGGGCTGGGCGCGTCCTACACCAAGGACAACATGACCATCAGCGGCGGGGTCCAATACACCAGGATTGGCAGTGCCACCACCAATACCGGTGGCCAGTTCGGCAGCAACTCCGCCATTGGTGCAGGGATCCGCGTGGGCTTCAGCTTCTGATCAAGCGCCCCCCTGTATGACCATACCAAGGCCCTGCCCCCGCGGCGGGGCCTTTTCATGTGGCATTGACCCCGCGCGCGCCTGTGGCTAGGCAGTGTCACCACCTTGCCACCAAGGACTGCACGCCCATGTTGTACCCCAATGCCGATACCTGGCGAGATGCTACCGCAAAGCGTGTCATGCTGTTTGGCATGTCCGGCCTTGGCAAAACGCATCTGTCAAAACTGCTGCGCGACGCGGGCGACTGGTTCCACTATTCCGTCGATTACCGGATCGGCACGCGCTATATGGGCGAATTCATTGCCGATAATTTCAAGCGCGAAGCGATGAAAGTGCCGCTGCTGCGTGAATTGCTGTTGTCGGATTCGGTCTATATCAGCTCCAACATCACCTTTGACAATCTGGCGCCGCTATCCACCTATCTGGGCAAACCGGGCAACCCCGATCAAGGCGGGTTGCCGTTTCATGAATATATGACCCGTCAGGAACAACACCGCGCCGCTGAAATCGCGGCCCTGTCAGACACCGCCCATTTCATTGCCCGCGCGGGCGATCTGTATGGATACGCAAATTTCATCTGCGACACTGGCGGATCAATCTGCGAGGTGATCAACCCCAACGACCCGCAAGACCCGCTGATGACGCGTTTGACAAAACATGTGCTGCCGGTCTGGATAAAGGGGTCCGATGCGCATACATCCGAACTGATCCGCCGTTTTGACCGCGCCCCCAAGCCCATGTATTATCAGCCTGATTTCCTGCAAGATGCATGGGCCGCCTATCAGCGTGAAACCAACCTGCCCGCCGCGCGTATCAACCCGGACGCCTTTGTGCGCTGGACCTATGCACGCGCGTTGGCCCATCGCGCGCCCCGTTACGCTGCCATGGCCGAAAACTGGGGACTTACCGTCACCGCAGAGGAGGTTGCAAATATACGCACCGCCTCTGATTTCACGGACCTGATTGCCGGAAAACTGCCCGACTGACGACTGACTGACCAAGGAAACGCCGCCCATGCCCATCAAGCTGCCTGCCATGCTGCCTGCCTTTGACGTGTTGTCACGCGAAGGGGTCATGGTCATGTCCGACACGGACGCCGCGCGGCAGGACATCCGGCCCCTGCGCATCGGGCTGTTGAACCTGATGCCCAAGAAAATCCAGACTGAAACCCAGTTCGCGCGGCTGATCGGGTCCACCCCCCTACAAATCGAACTGTCGCTGATCCGCATGTCGGAACATGAAACCAAGAACACCGCCGCCGAACATATGGCCGAATTCTACCGCCCGTTTCAGGACGTCAAGGATGAACGCTTTGACGGGCTGATCATCACCGGCGCCCCGATCGAGCATTTGCCCTATGAAGATGTGACCTATTGGGATGAACTGACCCAGATTATGGACTGGACGCAAACCCATGTGCACAACACGTTCGGCGTGTGCTGGGGGGGCATGGCCATGCTGTGGCATTTCCACGGGATCAACAAGCACATGCTGGACACCAAGGCGTTCGGCTGTTTCCGGCACCGCAATCTGGCACCGGCTTCGCCCTATTTGCGGGGGTTTTCGGATGATCTGCTGATTCCCGTCAGCCGCTGGACCGAATTGCGCCAGACCGATATTGACGCGGTCACGGGATTAAGCACGCTTATCGCGTCTGATCAGGCAGGCCCTTGTCTGGTCGAGGACCCTAAGCACCGCGCGCTGATGATCTTTAACCATTTCGAATATGACAGCACCACGCTGAAGGATGAATATGACCGCGACATCGCCGCCGGAAAGCCCATAAATGTGCCCCAAAACTACTATCCTGATGACAATCCCGCGAAAATGCCCCTCAATCGCTGGCGAAGCCACGCGCATCTTCTATATGGCAACTGGATAAACCAGATTTACCAGACAACACCCTATGACCTTGAAAATATCGGCCAGTAGACTTGCAGCACTTGCCCTTGGCGCGGGCATTGTGACCGCATGCGTGGGCGTGGTGGAGGACCGGATGGCCCATGCCCAGACCCAGCCTGAAGGGGCGTTTGTCGCCCTGCCCGACGGGCGCATTCATGCGGTGATCCGTGGGCAAGGGCCGGATCTGGTGATGATCCATGGCGCAAACGGCAATGCACGCGATTTCAGTTTTGATCTGATCGACCGGATGGCGGCTGATTTTCGTGTCATTGCACTGGACCGGCCCGGTTTCGGGTTTTCCGATGATTTTGGCGGGCCGGACGGTCCGGTGGAACAGGCCGATATACTGCGCGCCGCCGCCGCCGAACTGGATGTGACCCGCCCCGTTGTGCTGGGCCATTCCTACGGGGGCGCTGTTGCGCTGGCATGGGCGTTGCGCGGCGGCGATGATGTGGCGGGGCTGACATTGCTGGCACCTGCATCCCATCCCTGGCCCGGTGATCTGGGGTTGTGGTATCGCATCAGCGCATCTGCCTTGGGCCGGAATGTCGTGCTGCCACTGGTGGCGCGGTTTGCGCCTGCATCGGCGGTAGATTCGACACTGGCCGGTGTATTTGCGCCCAATCCGGTGCCAGACGGGTATCTGGACCATCTGGGACGCGATCTGACCCTGCGCGCCGAACAACTGTCACTGAATGCACGGCAGGTGAACAGCCTGAAACACCATGTCGAGGCGATCGCACCGGGCTATCCCGCGCTGAATATTCCGATTGAGGTGGTGCATGGCACAGCAGATGAAACTGTGGGCCTGTCCATACATTCCGAACGGCTGGAGCGCGAGGTCAGTTCGGTAACCCTGACGCGGCTGGACGGGGTCGGCCATATGCCCCACCACGCCCACCCCGATGCCGTTGCAGATGCCATATTGCGCACCGCGCAGCGCGCCGGCCTTATCCGATAAGCAGCGCGGACACCCCGTCCCAGACAAGTTTCAGGCCCACCAGCGTTATCATCACATACATCAGCGGGTAGAACACTTCGGCACGCAGGCGTTTGACAACCGCAGCGCCCATCAACGTCGCAATAGCGGCAAGGGGCAGCATCACGGCCGCCGAAACAAGTGTCACACGGTCAAACTGGCCCAATGCTGCATAGGGGACCACCTTGATTGCATTGACCACGGCGAAGAAAATCACGCTTGTGCCGGTAAACACTTTCGGGTCCAGCCGCAGGGGCAGCACATAAACCTGAAATGGCGGGCCGCCCGCATGGGCCACGAAACTGGTAAACCCCGCAACCGTCCCCCAGAACCCGCCACGCACATGCCCTTGCCCTTGGGCCGCGCCACCGGACCGCGCCAGCGCCATGCGCGCCACAAAGCCCAGTGCGACCACCCCCACGATCAACCGCACCAGCGCTTCGGATGTGAAGGCCGCCGCCAGCCCGCCAATGGCAATGCCCAGCAAGGCCCCTGGAAGCAGGTGTACCAGCGTGGCCCGGTCGAACCAGCCGCGCCACGCCCACAGGCTGATTCCGTCCATCATCAGCAGGATGGGCAACAACAGCGCTGCCGCCTGAACCGGCGACATGACAAGCGCCAGAATCGGCACCCCCAGCAACGCAAATGCGCCCCCAAGCCCGCCTTTGGACAGCCCCACAAGAAAGACGGCGACAAGCGCCGCCGCCAATGTAGGCCAGTCCCCGAACAGGGTGGTCTGTTCCAGAAGGGTCATGCGCGCTTAGCCAACCCTGTAATTCGGGCTTTCGCGGGTGATCTGCACATCATGCACATGGCTTTCCTTCAGCCCTGCATTGGTGATGCGCACAAACTGGCATTGGCTGCGCATATCTGCAACCGTGCCATTGCCGGTATAGCCCATGGCCGCGCGCAAACCGCCCACCATCTGATGCAACACCGCGCCCACAGACCCTTTATACGGCACCTGGCCTTCGATCCCTTCGGGCACCAGTTTGTCGCTGGCGGCATCCTTCTGGAAATACCGGTCGGCAGACCCGCGCGCCATCGCGCCAAGGCTGCCCATGCCACGGTAACTTTTGAAACTGCGGCCCTGATACAGGATCACTTCGCCCGGCGCTTCATCCGTGCCTGCAATCGCACTGCCCACCATCGCGCAGCTTGCACCTGCCGCAATCGCCTTGGCGAAATCGCCCGACATCTTGATGCCGCCATCCGCAATAACCGGCACATCACCAGCCGCCGCCGCGCAATCCATGATCGCAGTCAGTTGCGGCACGCCTACGCCAGCCACGACCCGCGTGGTGCAAATGGACCCCGGACCAATGCCAACCTTCACGGCGTCGGCACCCGCATCAATCAGCGCGCGCGTGGCGTCACCGGTGGCCACATTGCCCGCCACAACCTGCGCGGCGGGCGCTTGCGCCTTGATGCGTTCCACCGCGCGCGCCACGCCTTCGGAATGGCCATGTGCGGTGTCAATCACCACCAGATCAACGCCTGCATCAATCAGCGCCATCGAACGTTCAAAGCCCGCATCGCCTACCGTTGACGCAGCCGCCACCCGCAAGCGCCCCAAATCATCCTTGCAGGCGGTGGGGTTCAGCACTGCGCGGTCAAGGTCGCGCAGCGTCAGCAGGCCGGTCAGGCGGCCCTTTTCATCCGTGACCAGAAGTTTCTCGATCCGGCGCGCCTGCATCAGGCTGCGCGCTTCTTCGCGGTCGGCAGGTTCGCGCAGCACGGCCAGATTGTCCGCTGTCATCATCACCCGCACCGGCGTCTTGTCATCACTGGCAAAGCGCATGTCACGGTTGGTCACAATGCCCAGCACGCGCCCTGATGCGTCCACCACCGGAAAGCCGGTGACATTGTAGCGCGCCTGCAATTCCTTGGCATCTGCCAGCGTCTGGTTCGGCGTCAGTGTCACAGGGCTATAGACAATACCGGATTCGAATCGTTTGACACGGCGCACAGCGTCGGCCTGCGTGTCGGTGTCCAGATTGCGGTGAATCACCCCCATGCCGCCAGCCTGTGCCATGGCAATCGCCATGCGCGCTTCGGTCACGGTATCCATTGCCGATGACAGCAACGGAATGTTCAACCTGATGGATCTGGTGACAAAAGTGGTTGTGTCCGCCTGATTTGGCAGAACGCTTGATGCCGCTGGCACCAGAAGCACATCGTCGAAGGTAAGCGCCTCGCGAATCTCCATGACCGGCCTCCTTATGGGTGGATCGCTTGGCAGTTTCCTTTTTCACGTCTTGGCGGAAATGAAAACCCCTGAGTCAGGCTTCGTCTCAGGCTTCGGCGGCGTTGGTTTTGGCCGCCAGAGTGCCACCCGGCCACATTTTCAGAACCTTGTAGGCGATGACAGGCACAACACATGTGGCCAGCGCCAGAACCACGCCCGCCCCCAGCCCCAAAACACCCGTTCCGCCCGACGCCAGCATCAGCGCACTCGCAAAGGCCGCCAAAGGAAAGGTAAACGCCCCCCAAAGGGGTGAAAACCCGGATTCGGTCAACCACCGCAGCGACACCAGAAGGGCTGTAAAAATTACCCCCGCAAGCACGGCAAACCCCTGGGCCGCCATCGGCATGCCCGCCCCATGGGAGACAATCGTGAACAGGCTGGCAGGGGCAAGATGTATGGCCAGCAACGGGCGCAGCGGTGCGGGCGGGACGCGCGTGATGATCTGGCGCAGGCTGATCCCCCAGATTGTCCCCGCGGGGACAAGCATGGCCCAGACGATCCAGCGCGCGACATCATGATGGCCCAGCGCATTGGCCGCGACACCCCCGATGATAAAGCCCACGAAACTCAGATGAAAGACAGGGGTTACCACGCGCCCCTCTAGGGGGCTTGTGCGCAGCACATAAACCAGCAACGCAACCAGCCCCAGATGAACGACAAATGCGCATAGCGCCAGCACGGTTGCAACACGCGGTGCCAGTGGCGCAAGGCTGGCGGCCAGCAACATCAGTGACAGGCTGGCAGCGGCAAGCCCCGCCCGCCCTGGCAACACGCGCATATCCTCGATCAACACGGCAATACGGCGCACCGGTTTTGCCACATACGCCACCAGCGCGAACACAAACACCACCGACACCGCCCCAAGGATCATATCGCCGATGGCGGGCGACATGCCAAATACCGCCGCCCCTTCGCGCCAGCCCAGCCCCAGCCCGAACAGCCCCATGATGGGCGCAAATACCGCAGGCGGGGTGCGCCGCCCGAAACCGGGTTTGGGCACATACAAGGGGGGCGGCATCGGGCGGCGGGGTTGGGTCATGTGCGGGCCTTCATCCTGGCTGGAATAACTGACCGGACATCTGCCGGTAATCATCAAACCGGAAATGGTGGTACATCTGCTCAACCGGGGTCTTGCGATAGCCCTGCGTATAAAGGCCAAACCTTGCGCCCGCCCGTTCGGCGGTTTCCGCATCAGTTTCACTGTCACCGATATAGACAATATCGGGCAGCGTCAGCCCCAACCCTGTCACCACAGCCAGCAGTGGCGCGGGGTCGGGTTTGGCGACATCCAGACTGTCGCCCCCGATGACCACATCAAACACCCCGTCCCAGCCCAGATGCGCCAGAACAGCCAGCGTGGGCCGCATGGGTTTGTTGGTGCACAGGCCAAGCGCCAGCCCCTTGCCGCGCAATTCCGCCAGCAATTCGGGAACATGCGGATAGATTTTCGTGTGTTCATGCGCGCGTTCATAGAAATACAGAAACCGCGCATGCAGGTGCGCCGTGCGGGCTGGTTCATTGCCGCCCATGACCGCATGTTCCATGCGTTCCACAAACACACGCGCGCCGCGCCCGACAAAACCGCGCGCCTGATCGGGGCTGATGCGTGGCAACCCCTCGCCTTGCAGCACCATATTTGCTGCGGCATGAATATCCGGGGCGCTGTCAATCAGCGTGCCGTCCAGATCAAATATAACAGCGCGCCTCACACCGCGACCCCGATGGCATTTTCAGCAGCAGCGCGGATGGCACGGATATTGTCGCCGTAAGGCGCGGGGTTATCGACCGATCCGCCCTTGAACACCGCAGATCCCGCAACCAGAACATCCGCGCCCGCGCGCGCCATTACGGGCGCCGTGTCGGTTGCGATACCTCCGTCGATCTCAATATGGATGGGGCGCGCCCCGATCATGGCGCGCAGGCGCTGCACCTTGTCGGTCATATCGATGAATTTCTGCCCGCCAAAACCGGGGTTCACCGTCATCACGCAGACCAGATCAATCATATCCAGCAGGTTTTCAACCCCGTCCAACCCTGTGCCGGGGTTCAGGGCCAGCCCCGCTTTTGCGCCACTGGCACGGATGGCTTGCAAGGTGCGGTGAATATGCGGCCCTGCTTCCATATGGGCGGTGATGAAATCCGCGCCCGCCTTGGCGAAGCCGTCAATATACGGGTCCACCGGCGCAATCATCAGGTGCACATCCATGATGCCGCGAATATGGGGGCGGATGGCCGCGCAGGTGGCAGGGCCAAAGGTGATATTGGGAACGAAATGTCCGTCCATCACATCGACATGCACCCAATCCGCGCCCTGATCTTCGACCGCGCGGCATTCGGCCCCGAAATTGGCGAAATCAGCGGCCAGAATGGATGGCGCAATCTTGATGGCGCGGGAAAAGCTCATGATGCAGCACTCCTGAGTCGGCTTGTTGGCCTGTTCATAGCGCCCGATCCGGACAAATGCACGCCTTCACATCAGGTCATAAAGCCGCGCCTATCGGGGTTTCATCTTGCCACAAATACTCTCTGCCGAAGGCATAGAACATAACGGTCCTGCGCCACCGCAGCTACGCGCCGGCCAGCTTTGCCAGCCGTGCATCGCGCAGACGCGCGAAATCATCGCCCGCGTGATAGCTGGAGCGCGTCAGCGGCGTGGCCGACACCATCAGGAACCCCTTGCCGAATGCGGCTTTTTCATAGGATTTGAATTCATCCGGCGTCACGAAACGGTCGACACGGTGATGGCGCGGGGTGGGTTGCAGATATTGGCCAATCGTGATGAAATCGACATCTGCCGCGCGCATGTCATCCATGACCTGCAACACGCCCTGCCGCTCTTCGCCCAGCCCCACCATGATGCCCGATTTGGTGAACATCGACGGGTCCAGTTCCTTGACCCGCTGCAACAGGCGCAGGCTGTGAAAATAGCGCGCGCCGGGGCGCACTTCGGGATAAAGGCCGGGCACGGTTTCCAGATTGTGGTTAAACACATCAGGGCGCGCCGCCACCACGGTTTCCAGCACCGATGGTGCGCATTTCAGGAAATCAGGGGTCAGAATTTCAATCGTGGTGCCGGGGCTGCGGTGGCGCACGGCGCGGATGGTCTGGGCGAAATGTTCCGCCCCGCCATCATCCAGATCATCGCGGTCCACCGAGGTGATGACCACATGTTTCAGGCCCAGTTTTTCGACCGCATGGGCCACGCGCCCCGGTTCGAACGCATCCAGCGTATCGGGGCGACCCGTGGCCACGTTGCAAAACGTGCACCCGCGGGTGCAGATTTCACCCATGATCATCATGGTTGCATGACCCTGCGACCAGCATTCGCCCACATTCGGGCAACCGGCTTCTTCACACACGGTGGTCAGCTTGTGTTCGCGCATGATCTTATGCGTTTCGGCATAGCCCTTGCCGCCGGGGGCCTTGACGCGAATCCAGTCGGGCTTCTTGGGTTGGGCCTGCACCGCGCGGCGGGCTTTTTCCGGGTGGCGCTGGTCAGGCAATTTCAAGTCGCGCAAGGCTTCCCCTCCTCTGGACGCTGCCAGCTTTCATCTAGCCCTAATTCATGGGAAAAACAACGGCAACAGTTCAAGCCTGCCATGCGCTGGCTGCATGGCCGTTTCACATTGGCGCGCAACGGACACGGGCGGCTGCAATCAAATCCTGCCCTGCAACGCACAGATGCGCGGCCAGATCGTCAAACCATGTCCCCCCATCCGATGATGCACGGCGCAACAGCGCGATTTGGCGGAACGGTTCGGGCTGGCCAAAGCGTTGCAGCACAATGCCCTGCCCGCCCGTCGCCTCGGCGCGCACCGCAAGTTCGGGCAGCAATGTCAGCCCGAACCCCTGCGCCACCAGCCCGCAAAGCGTGGACAGCGTGGATGCGCCCAGATCAAGCCGCGTCTGCCGCCGGTCAATTGCGCAAAAGGCAAGCGCCTGATCGGCCAGACAATGGCCATCATCCAACAGCAACAGATGATCGGGGTTCAGCGCGGTCGGGTCCAGCGCATGGTGCCCCTGATCCAGCGCGCCAAGGCGCCCTTCGGACCCCGCCAGCACGAACCGGTCCTGAAACAGGGGCGCTATGACCAGATCGGGCGCAGGCACAGGATCGGCCAGCACGACCGCATCCAGCCGCCCCGCGCGCAGCCCCGACAGCAGGTCACTGGTCTGCGCCTCGCGCAGGCGCAGATCGCGCGTAATGTCGCCCGCACGCAGCCGCGCAAGGGTTCCGGGCAACAGATATGGTGCGATCGTGGGGATCATGCCCAGCGTCAGCGCAGCCTGCAACCCCTGCCGCCGTGCCGAGGTTTCCAGTTCCATCGTTTCGGACAGGATCCGTTCTGCACGCGCCAGAACATCGCGCCCCGCACGCGTCAGGCGCACATCACGCGGCAACCGTTCCACCAACGCCACGCCAAGAATACCTTCCAGTTCCTTGATCTGCATCGACAGGGCGGGCTGCGTGACATTCACAAGTTCCGCCGCGCGCCCGAAATTATGCGCCTGCGCAAGGGCACGGAAATAGGCAAGCTGTTTTAGGGTAACTTTCATAAGGCAGTCTTATCAAAAACGCCCAAAGATTGCCAAGTGTTCTGATTGCCACACCACACTTTTCCTTATGGTGGTGTCATGCCAGATGGGATCGTAGGGCGGGTTAATTCCGGCCTGAAGCAGTCGCCCAAGGCGCGGAATCAAGGGCGCAGCCCGCCGCGCCATCGGCGGGCCGTCCCGCGGCCTGCCGATGGCGCGGGCTTTATCCAAGCGCGCACATCCCCGACAGGCCAGCACCACCCAACCGGATGCGCCTGCCACATTCTAGCCCTTCGCATCCGCCTTCACCGCCAGATCGCGCGCAATGGCAAAGGCCCCGCGCACGCGCTCTTTTTCAGTGCTCCAGTCGCGGCGCACGACAATCTTGTTGTCGCGCACCTTTGCCAGTCCCTGCTGGTCGTTCACGAATTCCACCAACCCCGCCGGATTGGCGAATTTGTCATTGTGGAACTGGATCGTCGCGCCCTTTGGCCCTGCGTCCAGTTTGGCGATGCCCGCGCGTTTGCATTCGGCCTTGATGCGCATGACCACCAGAAGCGTGTTCACTTCGCGCGGCAACTTGCCAAACCGGTCAATCAGTTCGGCAGCGAACCCTTCCAGATCGACCTTGTTGGTCAGCCCCGACAAGCGCCGATACAGCCCCAGCCGCACATCCAGATCGGGCACATAGTCATCCGGTATCAGCACCGGCACGCCCAGATTGATTTGCGGTGCCCATTGCCCGTCCAGATCAGACACATCCGCAATCTCGCCCGAGCGTATCTTGGCAATCGTGTCTTCCAGCATCTGCTGATACAACTCGTAGCCCACTTCGTTGATATGGCCGGATTGTTCTTCGCCCAGAATATTGCCCGCGCCGCGCAGGTCCATGTCATGGCTGGCAAGGTTGAACCCCGCCCCAAGGCTATCCAGACTGGCCAGCAGGCGCAAACGTTTCTGGGCCTGCGGGGTCAGGGGCGCGCGGGGTTTCGTGGTCAGGAAGCAATAGGCCCGCGTTTTGGCCCGCCCGACGCGCCCGCGTATCTGATACAGCTGCGACAACCCGAACATATCGGCGCGGTGCACGATCATCGTATTGGCGCGCGGAATATCAAGGCCGGATTCAACAATGCTGGTCGCGACCAGAACATCATATTTGCCATCATAAAAGGCGTTCATCCGTTCATCCAGATCGCCCGCAGGCATCTGGCCGTTGGCGGTGACATAGGTGATTTCAGGCACCTGATTGCGCAGGAAATCCTCAACCTCGGGCAGGTCAGAGATGCGCGGCACCACAAAGAACGACTGCCCGCCGCGATAATGTTCGCGCAACAGCGCCTCGCGCAGGGTCACAGTGTCGAATTCGCTGACATAGGTGCGGATGGCCAGCCGGTCCACAGGCGGGGTCTGGATGATGGACAGATCGCGCACCCCTGTCAGTGACAGCTGCAAGGTGCGCGGGATGGGCGTTGCGGTCAGTGTCAGCACATGAATATCGCTGCGCAATTCCTTCAGGCGTTCCTTGTGGGTCACCCCGAAATGCTGTTCTTCGTCAATGACCAGCAGGCCCAGATTGGCGAACTTCACACCCTTGGCCAGCAGCGCATGAGTGCCGATGCAAATATCGACTGTGCCCTTGGTCAGCCCGTCGCGGGTGGCGCTGGCATCCTTGGCGGACACGAAACGCGACAGCGGCCGGACTACGACCGGCAGACCACGGAAGCGTTCCGAAAATGTCTTGAAATGCTGGCGCGCCAGCAGCGTGGTCGGTGCGATGACAGCCACCTGCACCCCTGACATGGCCGCAATGAAGGCCGCGCGCATGGCGACTTCGGTTTTGCCGAACCCCACATCGCCCACCACCAGCCGGTCCATGGGGCGTCCGGACTCAAAATCATCCAGCACATCTTCGATGGCGCGCAACTGGTCATCGGTTTCGGCATAGGGGAAGCGGGCCAGAAATTCGTCCCACATCCCTTCGGGCGGGCTGAACTGTGGCGCGCTGCGCAACTGGCGTTCGGCCGCAATGCGGATCAGCTTGTCTGCAATCTCGCGGATGCGCTGTTTCAGCCGCGCTTTCTTGGCCTGCCATGCGCCGCCGCCCAGCTTGTCCAGCAACCCTTCTTCATGGCCATAGCGCGACAGAAGTTCGATATTTTCCACCGGCAGGAACAACCGGTCCCCGCCTGCATATTCCAGCGCAATGCATTCATGCGGCGCGCCCATTGCCGTGATCGTCTCTAACCCCGTATAGCGGCCCACCCCATGATCGACATGCACGATCAGATCGCCCGGCGACAGGCTTTGCGCTTCGGTCAGAAAGTTTTCTGCCCGCTTGCGCCGTTTGGCCCGCCCGACCAGCCGTTCGCCCAACACATCCTGTTCGGAAATCACGGTCAGGTCCGGCGTCTGAAAGCCCTGATCCAACGGCCAGACAGTCAGGAACAAACGCCCCTTTGGGCCTGTGCCCATATCGCGCGCCGTGGTGATATTCTGCGCGCCCTTTGCACCGTGATCGTCCAGCAAGCCCGACAGCCGTTCGCGCGCCCCGTCCGAATGACTGGCAATCACCACATCACCATGCGCGCGCCGGTCATTGACGTGGGCTGCCAGCGCATCGAACACATTGGCTTCGGCCTGCCGTTCGGGGGCAAAGCTGCGCCCCATGCGCCCGCCTGCATCCAGAACCCCCGGCCCCGGTGCGGTTTTCGACGGCTGCAACTGGATAACCCGCCTGCCGGACAGGGCCTGCATCCATGCCGCTTCATTCAGATACAGCTGTTCAGGGGGGCAAGGCTTATAGATTGTGTCCAAACGCTTGCGGTCTGCCATTGCCTCGCGCCGGGCATCATACTGGTCGGCGATCCCGTCCCAGCGCGAAATGCGCGCGGCCACGATCTGGTCGTCCAGCATGACGGACGCATCTGGCAGGTAGTCAAACAGCGTTTCCATGCGGGCGTGAAAGAAGGGCAGCCAATGCTCCATCCCCTGATGTTTGCGCCCTGCGCTGACGGCTTCATAAAGCGGGTCGTCACTGCCTGCTGCGCCAAATTCGATGCGGTAATTCTGCCGGAACCGCGTGATCGCGGCGTCATCCAGAATGATCTCGGACACGGGGGCGAATTCCACCACATCCAGCTTTTCCAGACTGCGCTGGGTGGCCGGATCAAAACGGCGCGCGGCGTCCAGCACATCACCAAACATATCCAGCCGCACTGGTCCCAGATCACCGGGGGGGAAAATGTCGATAATGCCGCCACGAATGGCGTAATCGCCCGGTTCGGTAACCGTGGGGGCCTGCGTGAAGCCCATGCGCACCAGCCAGCCACGCAACGCCCCCTCATCAATGCGCCGCCCGACCTGCGCGACAAAGGATGCGCCCGCCACAACATCGCGCGCGGGCACGGCCTGCATGGCCGCAGATAGCGTGGTCAACACCACAAACGGCCCCGGCACGCCATGCGCCAGGGCGGCCAGCGTGGCCATGCGCGCGCTGGACACATCGGCATTAGGGGACACACGGTCAAAGGGCAGACAATCCCATGCGGGAAAGCGCAGAACCGTGATTTCGGGCGCAAAGAATGCCAGCGCGCGGGCCATCGCCTCGGCGCGTTTGTCGTCGCGCGCGACATGCAGCAGGGGCGCGCCGGATTTGTCCAGCTCTCGCGCCAGCAGCGCTGCATCAAAACCTTCGGGCGCACCGCCCAGCGTGATCAGAGAATGGGCCAGCCCGATCTGAGAATTAGAATGTGTCATCGCGCCTGACCTACCCCGCAGTGATCCCGTGTCAATGCCTGAAATCCGTCCGCTGCCGCTAGAACGACAGGACCGATGCCGTCATGACCCGCAACATACCCCAGATGGCTGTAAGAAATATGATGACAACCCCCAGAAGCTGCATCCACAGCCGGTGGCGCAACAGGGCCCGCAACAACCGGTCATCGGTCAACCCTTCGCGTTCGACACGAAAGGCAAGCCGCAACGCCATCATCCGTGTAATCGTCAGCGGCAGCAGCAACAAAAACACGGCCTGCGCCAATTCCAGCCCGTAGAGAAACGCCAGCACGAAGATCAGCGACATCACCGTGGTGACAAACCCCAAAATCCAATGCCCGATATTGCGCACCATCGCCAGCATGCGCCGCACATGGATTTCCACCAGCGTCTGCACATCCGCCAACGGCTGTCCGCCCTTCTTGCGCGCCTGCACAATCATGTCATAGGACACACCCAGCACATTATGTGTCACCGCAGACCAGAACAGGGCCACGACAATCCAGAACCAGACAGAGGAAAAGGACCGCATATCGATCAGGCTTAGGATATTTTCGAAAAGGGCCAAACCGGTCTGCTCCTGCATGGTCGGGGAATGTTTCGCGGGCGCGCCCGCCCTACTTCTTGCAACGGCACGGCACGCGGCGCAAGGGGCGCGCGAATGAACGCAGCGCCTATTTGCGCAGCAGCGTTAGCCCTATCATCCCAAGATTGCGCTAACGTATTCGATCTGAACAGGATTTGACCCTTTTTTCGCCCTGATCCGCTGTCTATACCCAGCGCAGGTAGCACAGCGCGGAGAATGGGACATGACAATCACCATCGGGATCAACGGATTCGGGCGCATCGGGCGCTGCACGCTGGCGCATATCGCCGAAAGTGCCCGCAACGATGTTGAAGTGGTCAAAATCAACGCCACCGGCCCCATTGAAACCAACGCCCATTTGCTGAAATACGATTCCGTCCATGGCCGCTTCCCCGGCACTGTCAGGATTGAAGGCGACACACTGGATCTGGGGCGCGGTCCGATCAAGGTGATGTCCACCTACAACCCCGAAGAACTGGATTGGGACGGTGTCGATGTCGTGCTGGAATGCACCGGCAAATTCAACGAACGCGACAAGGCTGCGGTGCATCTGGGGCGCGGTGCGTCGCGCGTGCTGGTATCGGCACCTGCCAAAAATGCGGATGCAACCATTGTTTACGGCGTCAACCATCGCAGCCTGCGCGCAGACCAGCTGGTGGTGTCCAACGGGTCGTGCACGACGAATTGTCTGGCCCCGCTGGCCAAGGTTCTGAATGACGCGATCGGCATTGAATCCGGTGTCATGACAACTGTGCACAGCTATACCGGTGACCAGCCCACACTGGACCGCCGCCACAAGGACCTGTATCGCGCGCGTGCTGCCGCCATGGCCATGATCCCCACATCAACAGGCGCGGCCAAGGCTTTGGGCGAAGTGCTGCCCGAGCTGGCGGGCAAACTGGACGGCACCGCCCTGCGCGTGCCCACCCCGAATGTCAGCGCGGTCGATCTGACCTTCTATGCCAGCCGGGATGTCACCGTGGACGAAGTGAATGCCATTATGCGCGCCGCCGCAAATGGCCCCATGGGGGCCGTGCTGGCCTATGATCCCGAACCCAAAGTGTCGATCGATTTCAATCACACGCCGCATTCGTCCATCTTCGCGCCGGACCAGACCAAGGTTGTGGGCGGCCGCATGGTGCGTGTGCTTGCTTGGTATGACAATGAATGGGGCTTTTCCTGCCGCATGGCCGATGTTGCAGCCGCAATGGGCCGTCTGATTCACTGACCCATGCCTTTGTGACCAATGCCTTTGTGAAAACCTGCCCAAGGCCCGCCCCCGAAAGGCGGGCCTTTGTCATGCGACGCTCTGTCCCCTTTTGGGCATGACACCCCCCTGATACATATTCAAAAACCATAAAGGTGTCCTTGAATGCGCGTTCTAGCCCCGATCCTGTTTGCCCTGACATGCCTTGCCGCGCCCGCAGTTGCTGGTCAGGTCTTCACGGCCCAGCCATCCGCGCAGCAGTTGCAGGACGCGCCGGTTCTGCTGGTTGATATTCGCCAGCCGCATGAATGGATTGAAACCGGGGTTCTGCCCAACGCGGTTTTGCTGCCATTTGACAGCCCCGATGCCTTTGTGGCCGCGTTGCGCCCGCATTTGCAACCCGGCCAGCCTGTTGCGCTGATATGCCGGACCGGCAACCGCACAAGCCGCGCTGCGCGCATTCTGGCACAACGGCTGGATGTGCCTGTCATCGATGTGCAGGGTGGCATGTTCGCGCTGATGGATGCAGGCTATGCGCCAGAACGCCCGACACGCGCGCAGGGCTGCACCATCTGCTGAAGAACCAACCGGGGTAAAGCCCCTATACCGCGCCATGTTTTACCGCTTGCCGCTTGATTTTCGTGTGCCGATCATGTTAGCGCAATCACAGAATTTCAAACCACGCTTCAAACATGGGGAATAAGGCTGATGACCACACGTCTTGCCATTAACGGGTTTGGCCGTATCGGGCGGCTGGTGCTGCGCGCCTTGGTCGAGCAGAACCGCGATGATCTGGAAATCGTTGCCATCAACGACCTTGGCCCGGTTGAAAACAGCGCGCATCTGCTACGTTTCGATTCCGTGCATGGCCGGTTCCCGGCAGAAGTTACGGTTGACGGCGACAGCATCAATGTCGGGCGCGGCCCGATCAAGGTGACCGCCGAACGCGATCCCGCGAACCTGCCATGGGACGATATTGATATCGTGCTGGAATGCACCGGCATTTTCACCGATGCCGACAAGGCCAAGGTGCATCTGGGCCGCGCAGGCAAGGTTCTGGTATCGGCCCCGTCAGGGGGCGCGGACAAGACGATTGTGTTTGGCGTGAACCATGACCAACTGACCGCTGCGGACCGCATTGTGTCCAACGGGTCGTGCACCACCAACTGCCTTAGCCCTGTGGTCAAGGTGTTGAATGACACAGTGGGCATTTCACGCGGCTTCATGACCACCATCCACAGCTATACGGGCGACCAGCCCACGCTGGATACGATGCACAAGGACATGTATCGCGCCCGCGCCGCCGCCATGAGCATGATCCCCACATCAACAGGCGCCGCACGCGCTGTGGGTCTGGTGCTGCCCGAACTGAACGGCAAGCTTGACGGTGTGGCCATTCGCGTGCCCACGCCCAATGTATCAGTCGTTGACCTGACATTTGAAGCATTGCGCGATGTCACTGCCGATGAGATCAACGCCGCCATGATCGCCGCCGCCAGTGATGGCCCGCTGAAGGGCATTCTGGGCGTCACCGACCAGCCGAATGTAAGCATGGATTTCAACCATGACCCGCGTTCATCGATTTTCCATCTGGACCAGACCAAGGTTCTGGAAGGGCGCATGGTGCGCGTCCTTAGCTGGTATGACAACGAATGGGGCTTTTCAAACCGGATGCTCGACACGGCCGCCGCCATGGCGCGCGCGGGCTGAACACAGGCTTGAAAAGCCGGGGAAAGCCGCATCTTCGGATGCGGCTTTTTACATTTGGACAAAAGCCCCCGTATCGCGTCGCCACATATGCACCAAGCGCAAGCCGGGCTTGCAACCAGGACGGGTTGTTCTGCACCGCAGCATGCCCCATCTTCGAGTCAAGAACATTCATGACCCGAAGAACAGGAGCATATCATGAGCACGCTTCTAACCCGCATCCAGACCCGCCTGCGCCAACGCGCAGCCTATGCCCGCACCGTGAACGAAATCCGCAACATGCCGCTGGATGTCGCCATCGATCTGGATATCTACAAGCCTGATGCGCGCAAGATTGCCGCGCAGGCCGTCTACGGACAATAAGCCCCCCTGCCCGCGCGCAATCTCCAGCGTTTCGATCTTTCGTTGTGTCGGAAAAACGCTGTAGCGTATGGGTTTTCCGCAATTTCAAACCGAAAAAATCTAACAGCTTCTTCCTGAAGTTGCCTTATGGCGGGGTCATGGCAGTTGGAACCGCAAGGCTGGTTAATGCTGGCCTGAAGCTGACACCCCAAGGCGCGGAGCAAAGGGCGCAGCCCGCCGCGCCATAGGTCTGGCCGTCCCGCGGCCTGCCGATTACTCTGATGACAGTCCAAGCCTTTGATCTTGGGAGTATGCAGCCTGCATAAACTGCATTCTTATAATGTCGGATCGGCAGTCCCCGGCCCACCGCTGGCGCGGGCTATGTCCAAACACAAACGTCTCCGTCACGCCAGCACCACCCAACCGGACGTTTTCACCTGATCTGACCCACCCTCTAGCGCGGGTATTTCGCACCCAGCGCTTCGGTAATGGCCGGGGACACAAAATTCGACACATCGCCACCCAGCCGCGCGATTTCCTTGACCAGTTTGGATGCGATCGCCTGATGGCGGGCTTCTGCCATAAGAAATACCGTTTCGATACTGGCATCCATGGCGCGGTTCATGCCGACCATCTGGAATTCATATTCGAAATCGGTGACCGCGCGCAGGCCGCGTATGATGATCTGCGCGCCCACGTCGCGCGCGCAATCAATCAGCAGGTTCTCGAACGGGTGGGCGATAATCTCGACCCCGGTGTGCACACTCAGCGTCTGCACCTCGGCCTCGATCATGGCGACACGTTCTTCCAGCGTGAATAGCGGGCCTTTGTCGCGGTTTATCGCAACGCCGATCACCAGGCGGTCCACAAGCTGCGTCGCGCGGGTGATAATATCGATATGCCCCTTGGTCAAAGGGTCAAAAGTTCCTGGATAAAGACCGATCCGCATTGCGCGCCCCCTTCACATCTTCACGGGCACGCAACAATATTGCGCAGGGATATGCAACCCTTCAGGGCGCGAAAACACCCTAGTAGCCCATGATCATGCCGGTCAGGGCGTCTTTTTCCAGTTCCAGCTCCGACATACGCGCTGCGACCACGTCACCAATGGAAATCAGGCCAAGCATCTGGTCCCCCTCCATAACCGGAATATGGCGAAACCGCTTCATGGTCATCGTTTGCAACACCAGATCGGCACTGTCATCGGGTTTGCAGCCATAGACATTGCGGGTCATCACATCATCAACCGTATCGGACAAACAGCCGGCACCGCGCTTGCCAAGTTCACGCACGATATCGCGTTCTGACAGGATGCCCGCCACTTTTTTACCGTCGGATGAGACGACAAGCGCACCGATACGGTTCTCGCTCAGGACCTTCACGACTTCGGACAGGGGGGTGCCCGGCGCGACAGTCACGACCGACTGGGTTTCCTTGTTTCTCAGAATTTGGCTCACCAGCATGCGCACGCCCTCCTCTTGGCTGAAGCAGAGTTGCCGCATCACACCCGGCCCTCTGGGGGAAGGGTCCGACATTGCAGGGCCATCTGTCAAGTCGCCAGATCAATGCAGTGCAGCAAAAGCGCGCGCGACCACAGTCGCGACCATAGCCCGCCTATACGGCAGGGACCGGGCAACCGGCAGGTCTGCCCCGCCATGAGTGCCCCCTCGATGGGGGCCGAATGGCGTCCCCCCCCTCAAAGATACCGCATCGGGCTGACGTCTTCGCCGCGCACCAGCCGCGCGTGTTCCTGAATTGCAAACCGGTCGGTCATGCCAGACACATAATCAGCCACAATCCGTGCAAGCTCGGTCTCTGAGTCTGCTGCATCCACATCGCGGCGCCACTCAGTAGGCAGGTGCCGGGGCTGCTCCATGAACAACGGAAACAGGTCACGCACAATTCCTGTGACCTGCGCGCGCATTTCCACCACCGACGGCGCGCGATACATCCGCGTGAACAGGAATTGCCGGATCACCTTCAGTTCCCGAAACAGCCGGTCCGAAAAGCGAATGATCGTCAGGTTCAGATCACGAATATCCTGCGCCGAATTCAAATCTGCCGGACCCAGCCGCGTGCCCGCCACCAGCAGCACATCTTCGACCATGATACCAAACACACGGCGCAGCGCCTCATGCCTGCGGCGCATCCCCTCCAGCCCGGGATACAGCCTGTCCACTTCGGCGAATGCAGGGCCGGTGATCGGCAGGTCCATCAGGTCGCTTTCCGAAAACAGCCCCGATCGCAACCCGTCATGCAAATCATGGTGGTTATAGGCAATGTCATCCGCAATCGCGGCCACCTGCGCCTCGGCACTGGCAAAGCCGCGCAGTTCCAGATCAAACCCCGCATTGCATTCGACCAGCGCGTAGGGCAGCGCATCCCCCTTCAAGGGCGCGCCCTGCGCATCGGCCACAGGGCCGTTATGCTTGGCAATCCCTTCCAGCGTTTCCCAGGTCAGGTTCAGCCCGTCGAAATCTGCGTAATGGCGTTCCAGCCGCGTGACAATGCGCAAGGCCTGGGCGTTGTGGTCAAACCCGCCATAGGGGGCCATCAGATCGCATAGCGCATCTTCGCCAGTGTGGCCAAAGGGCGGGTGGCCCAGATCATGGGCCAGCGCAATCGCTTCGGCCAGTTCGGTGTTCAGCCCCAAGGCCCCCGCCAACGTGCGCGCGACTTGCGCCACCTCGATGGAATGGGTCAGGCGGGTGCGGTAATAATCGCCCTCATGCTCGATGAACACCTGTGTCTTGTGCTTCAGCCGCCGGAAGGCGCTGGAATGGATAATCCGGTCACGGTCGCGCTGAAAGGGCGATCGGAAGGTGCTCATCGCTTCTGTGAAGCGGCGCCCCCGCGACTGGTCCGGTTGTGTCGCATATGGTTTCAGCATCTGTTACTCCCATCACCTTGTCGGGCTTGCTGTCAGTGTCTATATCAAAGTAAAGTCATCGGAAATATGACATCGCCCAAAGGAAGCCCATGACCCTGACCCTGCCCCCCCGCGTAAGCGACCGTGCCTTTGCCCGTCTGGCCGAAATCGCCGAAGACACAGGCGAGGTCAAGGCCCTGCGTGTTGCCGTTGACGGGGGCGGCTGTTCAGGGTTTCAGTATGACATCCGCTTTGATGACCCCGCCGAGGGCGATCTGGAACTGGAAAAAAACGGGCAGAAAGTGCTGATCGACCCTGTGTCGCTGCCGTTTCTGGAAAACGCGGTCATTGATTTCTCCGAAGAACTGATCGGGGCGCGGTTTATCGTCGACAATCCCAACGCATCCTCCAGCTGCGGCTGCGGTATCAGTTTTTCGATGTAGTGGCACCCTGAAAAGGCGTTTCATATTTGCCCACCCCTTCGGCATAACACGAAGTTTAACACCACCGATGACGACCAACGGTTGACCATACGCCCTCACTGCCCCAAAGCTTCGTCAAACAAGTTATGCGTGGGAGGCATTTTTGAAACCTGAAGCCATTACTGCCAGCTACCGCCGCTGGGCACCGATTTACGACATGACTTTCGGGCGCATCACCAATACCGGTCGCCGACATGCCACCAAGGTTGCCAACAGCACAGGCGGCAAGGTGTTGGAAGTGGGGGTCGGCACCGGACTTGCCCTGCCGTTCTACGATCCGTCACTGGATGTCACGGGTATCGATTTCTCCGAAGACATGCTGACCCGCGCCCGCACCAAGGTCGCAGATGAAAAGCTGGGCCATGTGCGCGAGCTGCGTCAGATGGACGCACGAAAGCTGGATTTCCCGGATGCCAGCTTCGACACAATCGTCGCCATGCACCTGATTTCGGTGGTCCCCGACCCCGAACAGGTCATGGCCGAAATGGCACGAGTGTGCAAACCGGGCGGGCAAATCCTGCTGGTCAACCATTTCGCCCGCGATGAAGGCTGGCTGGCATGGCTGGAACGCAAATTTGCCCCTTTTGCCGATTATATGGGCTGGCATTCCAATTTCCCGAAGGATCGGGTGCTGGGGGAAAAAGCCCTTCGGCTGGTTGAAGAAACCCCCCTGACAAAGCTGGGAGTCTTCACCTTTCTGCGCATGGAGAAAACCGCCTGAGCGCCGACACGTTGGCCGATGTCAGCATTCGCCAGCCATTCGCCCGCGCCGCGCCATCCGCATGCGGGGCGCGTCAATGATCGCACAGGCAGCTTGCGGGCTTGCCCCACCCCCCTGTTCTGACCTAAACCCATGCCCAACACAAAGGGCCGGAACAGCATGAGCGACACATCAATTTCTAGCGATACGCGCGCCAAATCCAGAAATCTGGGGGCGTTGCATGGGTTGTGGCCGTTCATGCGCCCCTATCGCGGGTTGCTTGCGGCCGCTATTCTGGCGCTGGTGGCGACCGCGACCATCATGTTGATATTGCCGCTGGCAGTGCGGCGGGTCGTGGACGGGTTCGAAGCGCGCGAAATGGAATTGCTGAACCAGTATTTCGGCGGCGCATTGGGGCTGGCGGTGCTTCTGGCCATAGGAACGGGGCTGCGGTATTATCTGGTCACACGACTGGGGGAACGCATCGTTGTGGACATCCGCAAAACGCTGTTTGCCCGCGTCATCGACCGCAGTCCCGCATTTTACGAACGCATCATGACTGGCGAGGTGCTGTCGCGCCTGACCACCGACACCACGCTCATTCAATCGGTCATCGGGTCTTCGGTGTCCATTGCCCTGCGCAATGCACTGATGCTGCTGGGCGGGTTGGTGCTGCTGGGGCTGACATCGGCCAAGCTGACGGGTTTTGTGCTGCTGATGGTGCCTGCCATCATCATCCCCATCGTCATCATGGGCCGCAAGCTGCGCAAGCTCAGCCGCGAGAATCAGGACTGGATTGCCGCCAGTTCGGGCAATGCATCCGAAGCGCTTCTGTCGGTGCAGACCGTTCAGGCCAACACCCATGAAGCCGCCAGCCGCGCCGCCTTCGACCGTGTCAGTGAAATCAGCTTCGACGTGGCGCGCAAACGCATCCTGACCCGCGCGGTGCTGACTGTCATTGTCATCTTTCTGGTCTTTGCCGGCATTCTGGGCACGCTTTGGGTCGGGGCGCGCGACGTCTCGGCCGGCGTCATGACACCGGGCGAGCTGGCGCAATTCGTGATCTACGCAGTAATTGTCGCAGGGTCCGTCGGGGCCTTGTCGGAAATCTGGTCCGAATTGCAGCGCGCGGCCGGTGCGACCGAACGCCTTGTTGAATTGATGACCGCGATTGACAGCATCCAGGACCCTGCCGCCCCCCTGCCCCTGCCCCGCCCGACCCGTGGCGAGGTGCGCTTTGAAAATGTGCGCTTCCACTACCCCACACGCCCCGGCCAACAGGCCCTGGATGATGTATCGCTGACAATTGCAGCCGGTGAAACCGTGGCACTTGTCGGCCCCTCTGGCGCGGGCAAAACCACGATCCTGCAACTGTTGATGCGGTTTTACGACCCGCTCGGCGGGCATATCCGCATTGATGGTCAGGACTTGCGCGATATGGCCCGCACGGACTTCCGGCGCGCCCTCGCACTGGTGCCACAAGATCCGGTCATCTTTGCGACCTCGGCCATGGACAATATCCGCTTCGGGCGTCCCGGTGCCTCCGACAGCGAAGTGATTGCCGCGGCCAAGGCTGCCAATGCCGATATGTTTCTGAACCGTCTGCCCGACGGATACATGACCGAACTGGGCGAACGCGGTGTCATGCTGTCGGGCGGCCAGAAACAGCGCGTCGCCATCGCGCGCGCCATCCTGCGCGACGCCCCCATCCTGCTGCTCGATGAAGCCACCAGCGCGCTTGACGCCGAATCTGAAGCCGCCGTGCAACGCGCTGTGGATCACCTGTCACGCGACCGCACCACAATCGTCATCGCCCACCGGTTGGCCACCGTCAAACAGGCCGACCGCATCATCGTCTTTGACGAAGGGCGCATCACTGCCACCGGCACACATGATGAACTGGTGGCACAGGGCGGGCTTTATGCGCGACTGGCACGCTTGCAGTTCACGTCCGAACGCGCCGCCTGAACATTCTGAAGCTTAGGGGCTGAAGCTGCCCCTTTGCCCTTTCATTCTGGTCCAAATATCCAAAAAATCACCCGCTCAGGCTGGCGCGCGCGGCTTACTCAAACTTCCGCCTGATCCCGCGCACCATGGCCCAAACGCCCAGCACCACCACAGGCACCAGAACTGCCATTGTCACAGGTTTTGACAGGCCCAAAGGCTCTGTCACCGGCAGCACCAGATAGGCCACCAGATTGATCGCGTAATAGCTGATCGCCACCACCGACAACCCTTCAACCGTGTGTTGCAGGCGCAATTGCATATCCGCGCGCCGGTCCATGCTTTCCAGCAGGCGCTGGTTCTGGGCTGATCGTTCCACATCCACGCGCGAGCGCAGCAACTGCCCCGCGCGCATGGCCCGTTCGGCCAGCCGCGTCAGCCGCGCCTCAGTCGATTTGACAGTACGCATGGCAGGGTCATAGCGGCGGGTCATGAATTCGCGCAAGGACTGGCGCCCCTCGAACCGGTCTTCGCGCAGAACTTCGATACGCTGGTGCACCAAAGCTTCGTAAGCCCCTGTCGCGGCAAAGCGAAACGCGCTTTCCACCATCATGTTTTCCAACTCGCTGGAGATGCGCAGCAACGCCTCCAGCGTTTCATCCGACCCTGTTCCGGGTGTGTTCATGGCACGGGACAACTGCGTCAACTGGTCATCCAGCACCCCCATCTGTGACGACAGCGACCGCGCCCGCAGCAACCCCAGCATCGATATGGTCTTATAGGTTTCAATCTCGCACAGGCGTTGCAAAATGCGCCCCACGCGCCGCCCGCCCGTGCCGGGTTTGACGAACACCGCCATGCGGATATGACCCGCACGGTCAATGCGGAAATCACTGGCAATCACCGCCGTTCCATCCAGAACACAGGCCGCAGCAAGGCTTTCTGGAACGAACCAGTCTTGCAGTTTTGCGGTAATTTCGGCGGGGTCTTCGGGCATGGTTTCTATCTGGAACAGGATTGATGTCAGGCGCGACCCGGGCGCCTGTTCCAGCCAGTCATCGGCGAAAACATCAAAACTGTCGGGGTCGAACGGGCGTTTGGGCACCCCTTGTTCAAAGGCCGTGTAGGTCACGAATTCCGTATGGCTTTCCCATTTCAGATGATGGCGGCCAATATCGGCGGAATGATGCGTGGCTTCCGGTGCGGGATGGCCCGCACCGTGGCGGTCCAGCAGTGCCAGCAAATGCGCGCGATCCTTGTCGCGGTCACGCTTGGCCGCACCGCTTTCGGGCTTCACCGCCAGAAACACCGCCACGCCGGGCGGGACGACCTTGGTTGCAGGGCGCGCGTGCAGTTCATTGACAAGCGCATAGCGGTGCAGATGGTCGGCAATGGGGGGCATAGGGGCCTCGGGGAGCGCGCGCGCGTTGGGGTGGATTGAGAGATCAGGATAAGCCATTGGCACAAAATGAAAACGCCCCAATTCAGCACACCATTGCACACTTGTATTTTCGCCACAAACGCGGGGGAAAATTTTGTTGCTGCGCTGGATAAATGGCGCTGTGGGGCTGAGGATTCTGTCAGAGGCAGGGAAGGCCGATTCGCGCGGCATTTCTGCCATTCACTGCACCTGCGCTGAAATCGGTAGCTGTTGCCGCATCACCGATAACGAAGGTAGCCCAGGTCACACAAGCGATCGGCTGCTCAAATAGCGGTCACCGGCCCTATGGCGCGCGCCCCAACAAACACAAAATGCTTGATCGGCGCGGATGATCAGGTGACATTAATGTCCAATGGCGCACCATTTTTAACATTCCGCTTTAAAGGAATTTAATATGAAAAGTGTAAATTTCAAAATCATCGTGATCACGGCAGGCACCATCATGCTTGCGACATCGGTTCAGGCGGCCTGCACAGGAAGCAATGGGCGGGGTTGGGCCAGCGGATCTGGTGATGGAAAATTCGAAATGCTGGCCTCTGACAGGGCGTGCAGCATCCCTTTTCCAAACTTCATCGTGGGTGAAAGACGCACCCCGGCAACCGAAGTCGCGTTGACCACCGCACCCAGAAACGGCACGGTTGGGATCGCAGCGGGACAGGGGCTGGTCTACACCCCTAACGCCGGCTTCAAGGGGAACGACAGGTTCTGCACGCGCAACACAACACCAGCTTTTGCAGGTCAGTCGCTGTCTGGCTGCATTACCGTTACGGTGAAATAGTCGGTCTGTTTTTGTGCCGTTGCGATAATGCGTTTGCATTGCCCTGATCTTGGTAAAGCCATAGGTCAACCGCGCGAAACTTGCGCCGCGCGATGAACAATCGGCTGTTTGGGCGAAGCGGCATCGCAGCATGCAAAGGACGCAGGCCATCAGTCAAGGGGCAGGTATATCCTGCGTCTGAAAGCAGATTAGCGTCGCTACAGGACGTATGAGTAACCGCTGCGGACTCGTTTACGCCCCCCCATTCATGAAAAAACCCCGGCCTTGCAGCCGGGGTTTTCTATGTCGCATCAAACCATAAATCAGTCGATCATCGGCAGCAGGCTGTCGACAGATGCTTTCGCGTCGCCATAGAACATCCGCGTGTTGTCCTTGTAAAACAGCGGGTTTTCAATGCCCGAATACCCTGTCCCCTGCCCGCGTTTGGACACGAAGACCTGTTTGGCCTTCCAGACTTCCAGAACCGGCATACCGGCAATGGGGCTGTTGGGGTCGTCTTGTGCGGCAGGGTTCACGATGTCATTGGACCCGATGACGATCACCACATCCGTGGACGGGAAGTCGTCATTGATCTCGTCCATTTCCAGCACGATGTCGTAGGGCACCTTGGCCTCGGCCAGCAGGACGTTCATATGCCCCGGCAAACGCCCCGCAACGGGGTGAATGGCGAAACGCACATTCTTGCCTTTGGCACGCAGCTTGCGGGTCAGTTCCGACACGGTTTGCTGCGCTTGCGCGACCGCCATGCCGTAACCTGGCACGATGACCACGCTGTCTGCGTCATTCAGGGCCGCGGCCACGCCGCCTGCGTCAATGGCGATCTGCTCGCCCTCGACCGCCATCTGCGGGCCGGATGTGCCGCCAAAGCCGCCAAGAATGACGCTGATGAAGCTGCGGTTCATGGCCTTGCACATGATATAGCTCAGGATTGCGCCCGAACTGCCCACAAGCGCGCCCACAACAATCAGCAATTCATTGCCAAGGCTGAAGCCGATGGCCGCTGCCGCCCAGCCGGAATAGCTGTTGAGCATGGACACCACCACCGGCATATCGGCCCCGCCAATGCCCATGATCAGATGATAGCCGATGAACAACGCCAGCGCTGTCAGCACGATCAGCATGAAGATCGACGCGCCCGCACTTTCGGCAAAGGCCAGATACAGCCCCGCGAAAACAACCGACAGGATCGCCGCACCCGCGTTCAGCATATGCCCGCCGGGCAGTTGTTTGGCGGCTGTGTCCACGCGGCCCGCCAGTTTGCCATAGGCAATGATCGACCCGGTGAAGGTGACCGCCCCGATCCAGATGCCGATCATCAACTCAACCCGCAGAATTGTCACCTCGACAGCGGTTTTCTTGCCGATGATGGCTGCAAAATTGCTCAGGCTTAGCCACAGTTCATAGGCGGGGACTGACATCAGCCCCTCTGGCTGCGGGAAGGGCAAGGCGTTTTCGGCGAACACCTGCGCCACGCGATCAATTTCCAGATGCGCGTTCAACCCCACCAGCACGGCGGCCAGACCCACCAGCGAGTGCATGAAGGCCACAAGTTCCGGCATTTGTGTCATCTGCACGCGGGTCGCAAGCTGCCAGCCGACAATGCCGCCGATTGCGATCAGCACGACAGTCAGCCCCCACATGCCCGAACCGGGGCCGACCAGCATGGCCAGCACGGCCACAGTCATGCCCGCAATGCCATACCAGATTGCGCGTTTCGCGCTTTCCTGCCCTGACAGACCGCCAAGCGACAGGACAAAGAGAACTGTCGCAACCGCATAGGCCGCAACTGTAAATCCGAAATCCATCTCTTATTCCTCCTGCCGTCAGGATTTCTGGAACATGGCGAGCATGCGCCGTGTCACCATGAAACCACCAAAGATATTCACTGCCGCCATCAGAAGCGCCAGCGCCGCCAGAACCGTGATCAACCCCGAGGTTGACCCGATCTGCAACAACGCACCCACGATGATGATCGAGGAAATTGCGTTGGTCACAGCCATCAGGGGCGTGTGCAGCGAATGCGACACTTTCCAGATCACCTGGAAGCCCACAAAGACCGCCAGAACGAAAATGATGAAATTGCGCATGAAGGATTCAGGCGCAACCAGCCCGACGGCCAGCACAAATGCCGCGCCACCTGCCAAAAGCGCCACTTGGGTTTTGGTCTGCGCCTTGAAGGCCGCGATTTCATTCGCGCGCTTTTCCTCTGGCGTCAGTTCCTTGACCTTTTCCTTGGGCTTGGCGGCAATCGCCTTTACCTTGGGTGGCGGCGGCGGGAAGGTGATTTCACCTTCATGCGTGACAGTCGCCCCGCGGATGACGTCATCTTCCATATTGTGGTTAATGACGCCGTCCTTGGCCGGTGTCAGATCATGCAGCATGTGACGGATGTTCGTCGCATACAGCGTGGACGACTGCGTGGCCATGCGTGAGGGGAAATCAGTGTAGCCAATGATGATGACACCGTTTTCCGTCACAAGGCGTTCATCCGGCACGGTCAGATCGCAATTGCCCCCCTTTTCGGCCGCAAGGTCAATGATAACGGAGCCTGGCTTCATCATCTGGACCATGTCTTCGGTCCATAGTTTCGGCGCGGGGCGGCCCGGAATCAGCGCTGTGGTGATAACAATGTCCACATCGGGGGCCAGTTCGCGGAACTTTTCCAACTGCTTTTCGCGGAACTCGGGGCTGGACGGGGCTGCATAACCGCCCGTGGCCGCACCGTCCTGAGACTCCTCGAAATCAAGGAACACAAATTCCGCACCCATGGATTCGATCTGCTCGGCCACTTCGGGGCGCACATCGAAGGCCATTGTAATGGCCCCAAGGCTGGTGGATGTGCCAATGGCTGCAAGGCCAGCAACACCGGCGCCCACAATCAGCACGCGCGCGGGCGGCACCTTGCCTGCCGCAGTCACCTGTCCGGTGAAGAAGCGGCCAAAGTTATTGCCAGCCTCGATGACCGCGCGGTAGCCTGCGATATTGGCCATGGACGACAACGCATCCATTTTCTGCGCACGCGAAATCCGTGGCACCATGTCCATGGCAATGGCGGTCGCGCCCTGATCCTTGGCGGCGGCCAGCAGGTCTTCGCTTTGTGCGGGCCAGAAGAAGGAAATCAGTGTCTGGCCTTTTTTCAGGCTTTTGACCTCGTCCAGGGATGGTTCGCGCACCTTGATGACGACATCAACCGCGTCGATCAGGGCTGTGGCGTCCTTCACGACGGTCACACCGGCCTTTTCATATGTTTCATCATTAAAGCCCGCAGCCACACCCGCACCGGATTGCACGAAACATTCATGCCCCAGTTTCTGGATCTGCGTTGCGCTGTCTGGTGTCAGCGCGACACGCGCCTCACCCGATTTGATTTCCTTTAAGGCCCCGACTTTCACGCGCCGTCCCCCTTTCTTCAGGTTAACCGAATTTTGCGACCGCAAAATGCGTTCTTTTTGGCATCGCGCTTGCATACCCTGCGCAAGATTGTTTCACAAGCAGGCAATAAGATTTGCCGGATACATGCAAGGACATACCCGAAGGCCCACATCACCGGCACGAACGCGGCTTTCAGCTATTCTAGAATATCAGCTACTTGCATTCCCCCACTCGAACAAGCCCGGAATGCCACAACAACATGTGCAACCGCGACAGAATGCGATTTTTTTGCGCGATAATTGCTAATTCCTGCCAAAAAACCGGCATCCCGAACCCACACCGGCTGCATGCCCACCGTGCGCGGTGAATCGCCCGCGCTTTTCCACCGTCAGATCAAAACAAACTTGACCTTGCACGGCACAAGCGGCACCCATAATCCACATACCGGAGGGACATATGACCGATTTCGCCGCCACCCGTGCCATGTTCGATCTGCCCGAAGGGGTGATTTATCTTGACGGCAATTCGCTTGGCCCCCTGCCCCGCGCCGTTGCCACGCGCGTTGGGCGCGCCATCACAGACGAATGGGGCCAGATGGTCATTACCGGCTGGAACCGCGCGGGCTGGATGGACCTGCCTGCGCGCGTGGGCGACCGTGTGGGGCGGCTTATCGGTGCGCCTGCGGGCAGTGTGATCATGGGCGACACACTGTCGATCAAGGTCTATCAGGCGCTTGCCTCGGCGCTGGAGTTGCGCGCTGATCGCCGTGTTATCCTGTCTGATACTGGGAACTTTCCATCAGATCTGTATATGGCCGACGGGCTGTGCCGCACGCTTGGCCCCGATTACCGGCTGAAAACCGTGCCCCCAGAAGTGGTGGAAAGCGCCATCGACGACACGATTGCCGTGCTGATGATCACCGAAGTGGATTACCGCACAGGGCGCAAACACGACATGGCGCGCCTGATCGCCAAGGCGCATGAACACGGCGCGCTGGTGGTCTGGGATCTGGCCCATTCGGCAGGGGCGATTCCCGTTGATGTGGCGGGTGCGGATACGGATTTTGCGGTCGGGTGCAGCTACAAATATCTGAATTCCGGCCCCGGTGGCCCTGCCTTCATCTATGTCGCGCCGCGTCTGGTGGGCAAGGTGCAGCCCGCGCTTTCGGGCTGGCTGGGCCATGAAGCGCCCTTTGCCTTCGATCTGGAGTATCGCCCCGGCCCCGGAATTGAACGGATGCGTGTGGGCACGCCGCCCATTTTGCAACTGGTGGCCCTTGATGCCGCGCTGGATGTCTGGGACGGGGTTGATATGAACGATCTGCGCGCGCGCTCGCTGGAGTTGCAGCAGATATTCATCGACCGTGTTGCAGCGGGTGCGCCCGAACTGCGGCTTGCCTCGCCCGTTGATGGACATGCGCGCGGCTCTCAGGTCAGTTTTCACCATGAAGACGGCTATGCCATCATTCAGGCCCTGATTGCCGAAGGCGTTATCGGGGATTTTCGCGCCCCTGACATTCTGCGCTTTGGGTTCACACCGCTGTATCTGACACCGCAAGATGTGACCAAGGCCGCTGACACACTTTGCGCCATTATTCAGCACCGCCGCTGGGACCAGCCGGAATTCAAGACACGTTCAAAAGTTACCTGACCCCCGAATCAGGCGTGTATTCCCATTGTGCTGCCATATTTTGCGGCTAGGGTGCATTTTGCCCGAAGCGGCAAGGCAAAACAGCATTTTTGGCAGATGGACAGCAGATTGCAGGCGCACCCTTCCCTGGTTTCAAGACTGATGCGCGGCGCGGCATTGACAGGCGGCAGCTTCGTGCTGGCACAGGTCATGCGCTTCGGCTCGAACCTTATTCTTGCGCGATTGCTGTTTCCCGATGCGTTCGGGTTGATGGCGCTGGTCACCATGATCCTGTTTGGCCTGACCATGCTGTCAGATGCAGGTGTGCAGCAATCCATCATGCAAAACGCGCGGGGGGATGACCGCGATTTTCTGAATACCGCGTTTACGCTGAACGCGGCGCGCGGGGTGGTGCTGTGGCTGTTGGCCTGCGCGCTGGCATGGCCTGCGGCCGCATTTTATGATGCGCCTGAACTTTTCCTTGTTCTGCCTGTCTGCGCGGTATCGCTGCTGCTGTCCGGCCTTGCGCCCACGCGGGTCTTCACCGCCGAGCGGCATATCAGACTGGGCCGCATTATGGTTGTCCAGCTTACGTCACAGGTCGTGGGCATTGTGGTCATGATTGCGTTTGCATGGGGCACAGGCAGCTACTGGGCCATGGTCTGGGGCATGGTCAGTGCGGCAATTGTGAAACTGGGGCTGGAATGGTCCATCATTCCCGGCCAGACCAACCGCCTGCGCTGGGAACGCAGTGCTGCACGCGAGTTGTTGCGCTTTGGCGGCTGGATCATGATGTCATCAGGCTTCGGGTTTCTGCTGGCGCAAGGCGACCGTGCAATTCTGGGCTATTTCTATTCGCTGGCCCAACTGGGCATTTACAACATCGCCTGGTTTCTGGCCGCATTTCCGGTGATGCTGATGCAGGCCATGATCGAGAAAATGCTGATTCCGGCCTATCGCGAATCCTTTGACGCCGAAAATGGCGAGGGCCCAGCGAAACTGCGACGCATACGCTACATGCTGACGGCGGGCGTGATGGCAATGCTGGCAGTGATGGCGCTCATGGGACCATGGCTCATAAGCCTGCTGTATGATGACCGCTATGCGCTGGCTGGCCCTATGATTGTGCTGATAAGCTGCGCGCAACTGCTGCCGCTGATCGGCGAAACCTATCAGCATGCGGCCCTTGCCCGCGGCGAATCGCGGCTGTTCTTTCGGCTGACCGCGTTTCGCGCACTGACCCAAAGCGCGCTGTTTCTGACGGGGTTTTTGCTGATGGGCCTGCCCGGCGCACTGGCCGGACAGGCGCTGGCGGCAGTGCTGGTGTATCCGGCAGTGGTGCGGCTGGCGCGGCATACGGGCGTTTGGGACAAAACCCATGATCTGGTGTTTTTTCTGGCGGCGCTGTGCATTATCGCGCTGGCATTGCTGATAAACGGCGACATCCTGACTGCGCTTAGGTAACGGCCTGCGCTGCTCGGGATTGCCGCGCAGGTTACGGATTATAAACTTTCATCATGCTTAGTTGCCCCACAGACCAGCAAGAAGCGGTCGATTCGGAGCAGCGGAATGCCCAAACCCAGCGACACAACGGCGGCCATAGCGCTGCAATGGCTTTATCCCGCCATCGCCACCGTATTGGTCAGTGTCATTTCCGTATCGGCGGCCCAATCCCGTGGCACGGCGCCCGCTGACCCGTCGCAGTTGTGCCTGACGGCGGCACACCACGCCGCACGCCAGCATAATGTGCCCTTCGATGTGATGCATAAAGTCTCGCTCGTGGAAACCGGCCGCCAGAGCGCGGCAGGCGTGACCCCTTGGCCATGGGCCGTGCATGCCACCGCGCAAGGCCACTGGCCCGCAACACGCGAAGGGGCGCTTGCCATCATCCGGTCGGCATTGAATGCCGGACATAGCAATATCGACATCGGTTGCTTCCAGATCAACTACCACTGGCATAGCGAAAACTTCGCGTCACTGGATGCGATGCTGGACCCCGCACAGAACGCCGATTACGCCGCGCACCTGTTGCACGGCCATTATCAACGGCTGGGGTCGTGGACAGCGGCGGTCGGCGCGTATCATTCCGCAACACCCGAACTGGCGCAGCGCTATATCGCGCGCTTCAATGCCATTGCGACGAATTCGCGCAGCACGGCCAGCCCGACACCACCCCCGCAAGGCACACAAACAACCTATGCACTGCTGCAATCCGGCGCGGGCGGGGCGTTGGGGTCACTTGTGTCGCAGTCGCTGACGCAGACGCAGACCACGCGCCCCTTTGTGGATACAGGACTGCAACGCCCATGACCCAGCTAAGCGCAAAAGCCCTGTTCAGCCCGACTGTTTTGCTGGCATTGGCATTGATGGCCATCATCGTCATGATGATCCTGCCGGTGCCGGCATGGCTGCTGGACCTTGGTCTGGCGACATCTTTCGCACTGGCGATTTTGATGTTCACGGTCACGTTGTTCATACAGCGCCCGCTTGATTTTTCGATCTTCCCGACAGTCCTTCTGGCCTCGCTCATGTTGCGGCTGTCGTTGAATGTGTCCTCCACCAAACTGATTATCGGCGAAGGGCATACAGGCACCGGCGCTGCGGGCGGGGTCATTCAGGGCTTTGCCAGCTTCGTGATGGGCGGGTCGGTTTTTCTGGGCGTCGTGATCTTTCTTGTGCTGCTGATCGTCAATTTCATCGTCATAACCAAAGGTGCGGGCCGTATGGCCGAAGTTGGCGCGCGATTCGCCCTTGACGGGATGCCGGGCAAACAACTGGCCATCGACAGCGATATGTCCGCAGGCGCAATCGACCATCAGGAAGCCAAGCGGCGGCGCGAAACCGAACAGGCTGAAACAAATTTCTACGGGTCGCTGGACGGTGCGTCGAAATTCGTCAAGGGCGATGCGGTCGCGGGCCTGCTGATCACGCTGCTGAACATTGTCATGGGGCTGATCAATGGCACGATGATGCACGGGATGAGTCTGGGGTCCGCCTTTGAAACCTATGCCATTCTGACCGTCGGTGACGGGTTGGTGTCACAAATTCCGGCTGTCATTATTTCAATCGGGGCGGCCCTGCTTTTGGCGCGCGGCGGGGCAAATGGCGCCACTGATAGTGCACTTTTCGAACAATTGGGCCGCCACCCGTCGGCATTGGCAACCGTGGGCATGCTGATGGCCCTGTTTGCGTTTGTTCCCGGCCTGCCCTTCGTGCCGTTTGTCATCGGGGCCACGGTTCTTCTGGGGCTGGCATGGATGGCCCAGCAAGCGCAGGCCCGCCTGCGCGCCGAAGCGGCCATGCCCGCCACGCTGGCGGACCTCGCGCCCGAACGCATGCTGGGCGATGATCTGGATGTTGATGAAATACATGTTCAGTTCGCCCCCGATCTGGTGCCCATGGTGCTGGACCCCGGCATTGGTCTGGATGCGCGCATTTCCTCTATACGGTCGCATATTGCGCGGAATTTCGGTTTGATCCTGCCGGAAATCCGGCTGACAGATGATGCCAGCCTGCCTGCCGGCAGCTATGCAATTCTTATTCAGGGCGTCGAGCAGGCCCGCGACCAACTTCGCCCCGGCAAGGTGCTGGCGCTGGTTCAGGACGCGTCCGGCTTCGATTTGCAGGGCGAAGATGTGCGCGAGCCTGTCTACAAGGCCCCCGCGCGCTGGATCGATGCCCGCGATCAGGAAGAAGCGGCCCTTGGCGGAACCACGGTCGTCAACCCGACAGAGGTTCTGGCCACCCATCTGCTGGAAGTGCTGAAAGCGAATTTTGGGCGTTTGCTGAACTACAAAAGCCTGAACCGCATTCTGGATGAAATGACACGGCTGTCGGATTCGTCGCGCGCCGATGCCAACAAGCGTTTGCTGAACGAGCTGATCCCCGACAAGGTGCCTGTGGAATTGCTGCTGGCCGTGTTGCGCCTGTTGCTGGAAGAACGGGTTTCCATTCGCAACCTGCCCCTTATTCTGGAAGCTATCGCAGAAATTCGTGGCGCATTGCACGGGCCGGAATCGGTGTGCGAACATGTGCGCCAGCGGTTGGGCTTCCAGCTGGTCGCCCCCCTGAAGCGCAGCGACGGCACGCTGCCGCTCATCCAGCTTGCCCCTGACTGGGAAGACATATTCACAACCTATCAACTGTCAGGCGATCACGGTGCCGCTGATGTTGCCCTCCCCCCCGAGGATTTCGCCCGCCTGACCGACCGTGTGGCCGAAAAACTGGGTAATTTGGCGCAAAACGGTGAAAGCCCAGCACTTGTCACATCCGCCCACAGGCGGCGCTTTCTGCGCACGGTGCTGACAGCAAAGGGGCTGGTCACGCCAGTTCTGTCCTATGAAGAAATCGGACTGGAAGCGCGCCCTGCCCTTTTGGGAACAATCGCCACATGACCCCCGACATGTTTGATGCGCTTCTGGCCCATATCGACAGCCTGATGCCGGAACTGGTCAACGGTTTTGGCGTCTTTCTGCGGGTGGGCGCAATGATGGCGCTGATGCCCGCGTTTGGCGAAACTGTCATTCCGGTGCGGGTGCGGCTTGCACTTGCCATTGCGTTCACACTGATCATCACCCCCGCCATCGGCACCGACCTGCCACAACTTCGCGGCGGCCCGGTCCCGCTGGTTACTGTTATTGCGGCCGAAGGGCTTGCCGGTCTGACACTGGGTGTGGGGTTGCGGCTGTTTGTAATTGCCTTGCAGACTGCGGGCACAATCGCTGCACAGGCGACTTCGCTTTCGCAATTCTTCGGCGGCGCGGGCGTGGACCCGCAACCTGCCATGTCGCAGATCCTTGTCATGGCGGGGCTGGCACTTGCGGTCATGAACGGGCTGCATGTCCGGTTGGCGGAATTTCTGATCCTGTCCTACAGCTTCTTTCCTCCGGGGCAATTTCCGGGCGGGGGCAATATGGGCGACTGGGGCACGACGCAAGTGTCGCGAGCCTTCACGCTGGCGTTCACACTCGCCATGCCGTTTGTCATCATGTCGGTGCTTTACTATGTGGCCCTTGGGGCGATCAACAAGGCGATGCCGCAATTGATGGTCGCATTCGTTGGTGCACCAGCAATCACCTTCGCGGGCCTTGCATTGCTGTTTTTATCCGCGCCCCTGATCCTGCCGCTGTGGCATTCGGCATTTGAAGGCTTCATCGCAGACCCTACGGGCACCCCCCGATGAGCGAAGAAGACCAGAGTGGCGAAAAGGAATTCGAAGCCACCGAACAAAAGCTGGCCGAACAGCGCCGCAAAGGCGAGGTGCCGCGTTCCACCGACCTGAACACGGCGGCAGCGTTTTTCGGCCTGCTGCTGGCCGCAATGGCGCTTGGCCAGATCTCGCTTATACGGATCGGCGAAATTGGCACTGTCATTCTGGACCAGTCAGACCAGATTTCGACAATGCTGACACAACATGCACGAACCCTGCTGGGCGGGCTGATGGGCAATGTGGCGCTTGCCGCATTGCCGCTGCTGGCGGTCCCGTTTCTGGTTGTCTGGGCCATGCTGTTTGCCCAACGCGTTGTTATTTTTGCCCCTGAGAAGCTGAAACCCAAGGCATCGCGCGTGTCCGTCCTTGCCAATGCCAAGAACAAGTTCGGGCGTAGCGGGCTGTTCGAATTCGCCAAAAGCACCGTAAAGCTGATCATCATTTCGACAGTGCTTTGGGTGTTTCTTATGCACAATCTGCCGCTTATTCTGGGCAGCCTGTATCTGACACCGGCATTGGCCACGACAGAACTTCTGGGGCTTGTCATCCGGTTTCTGATGCTTGTGTTTGTCGTCAAACTTGTCATCGGCGGGATCGATTTTTTCTGGCAACGCGCGGAACACCTGCGCAAAAACCGCATGTCGCATAAGGACATGCGCGATGAAATGAAACAATCCGAAGGTGACCCGCACGCCAAGGGTGAACGGCGCAGGCGCGGGCGCGAAATCGCAAGCAACCGCATGCTGGATGCCGTTCCCGACGCCAGCGTCGTGATCGTCAACCCGACGCATTACGCCGTTGCACTGAAATGGTCACCGCATGAGGCAGGGGCGCCGGTTTGTGTCGCAAAAGGCGTGGACGAAATCGCGCTACGCATTCGCGAGCGCGCAAAAGATGCAGGTGTGCCCATCCATTCCGACCCCGTGACGGCACGCGCGCTTTTCGCCAGCATAGAGCTGGAACAGGAAGTGCAGGCAGAACATTACGCCGCAGTCGCAGCCGCAATCCGGTTTGCCGACACAATGCGCGCGAAAGCACGCAAAGGGCGCTGGTCATGACACAGCACGATCGCCTTCAGCGGCTTCAGGTTCTTGCGCAGATGATCCGCGACAGGGATATGGCACGTCTGCAAAAACTGGCACAGGCGCGAACGGACACCCGTGATCGCGCCCAGCGCCTTTTGCAGACTGTTCCGCTTGCGCAGGACCCGACGCTTTTTGCCGCCCGTCAATTGCATGCCAAATGGGCGCAGGAGCAACGCATACGCCTGAACCGCACGCTGGCGCTGCAAACCGCGCGCATGATTGAACAGCGCGACAAGACTGCCCGCAGCCATGGACGCGCAGACGTGCTTGCGCGCTTGTGCCGCCAAAAACCCCGTTAAGCGGTGACCCATTCACCCGCGTGCATCAGTGCGACCACTTCGCCGTCCGCCTGCACCCCATCAACGTTCATTTGGCCAGATCCGATCATCCAGTCCACATGGATCAGGCTTTCATTGCCGCCCCGCGCCAGAATTTCCTCTTTTGTCAGCGTATCGCCCCCTTCAAGGCAGGACGCATAGCATTGCCCCATTGCGATATGCGATGCCGCGTTTTCATCAAACAATGTGTTGAAAAACAAATGCCCGCTTTGCGAAACAGGCGAGCTGTGCGGCACAAGCGCCACCTCGCCCAGCCTTGCGGCCCCTTCATCGGTCGCCAGCATATCGCGCAGCACATCGCCCCCGCAGGTGGCGCGCGCATCCACAGCGCGCCCCGCTTCAAAACGCATTTCAATCTCCTCGATCAACGTGCCGTGATGCGACAGGGGTTTTGTCGCGCGCACATAGCCGTCCACGCGCGCCGCATGCGGGGTGGTAAAGACCTCCTCGGTGGGGATGTTCGGGTTGCACCGCACCCCGTTGCGCGCCACCGATGCCCCGCCCTGCCAGAAATGCCCCTCTGCCAGACCCACCCGCAGGTCGGTGCCGGGGGCTTGAAAATGCAGGCTGTCAAAACGGGCGGCATTCAACATCTGGCAGCGCCGCGCCAGATTTTCGTTATGCCTGGCCCAGGCCGCAACGGGGTCAGGCTGGTCAAGCCGCGCTGTCTGGCGGATTGCCTGCGCCAGCAGCGTCAGGGCATCATCGGGTGCATGGTCGGGAAACATGCGCTGCGCCCAATCCGGCGTCGGGCACGGGATGATCGACCAGTTGATATGAAATCCAGCAATCGGGGCCAGTGCAGGGCGGTATGCCGCAGCATTGGCGCGATTTGCACGCCCGACCTTTGATGCATCCTGCTGCGCCAGCAAAAAGGGGTCTTCGCCCACAAGTGCCAGGCGCGCGGCGCCGTTCTCATAGGCTTTTGCCATCGCCTCATACAGCCAGTCGGGGGCCTTGTCGAAACTGGCGTCATGGGCGTGTTGAAACCGCGCCAGCGTCATATCCCGGTCGGCCACAAGCGCGCTGACCAACCCTGCGCCCGCGCGATAGGCCTCTGCGGTGATGGCACGCGCCAGCGGAAGCGCCGAAGTCGGGGTGGTCATCACAAGATCCTGCCCCGGTTGCAGATTTAGCCCCACATGCACCGCCAATCGGGCAAGGCCCGTCAACAAGGACGGGTCAAGCCCGTGTTCTGTGGCAAGCGGCGGGTGGGATGGTGCGGTATCATCGGTCATGCGCATGGGCCTTCAGATTATGGCGATTCCCCATGAAGCTGGTCCAGCCCCCCGCGAAGGTCAAGGGCACAAGACGCGTTCAGGCACCACTGCGCAGAATATCCGTAATCAACACCCCTACCACCGCCTCGCGCCCCAGCAAATTTTGCCCGGTTTCCAACAAGGCCTGACGAAGAAGCGTCATGTTATTGTTCGAGGTGAACATACCGTCAAAACCGCCGCTATTGGCATGGTCGAACATGACCTGCAAAAAGCGGTCGCGCAGCCTTGGCTCGTTGTGCAGAACCGCATCTTGTTGTGCGCCAGCCACCTCCAGTGTCAGTGACATGACGATGACAGAAACGATCCTGTCCCCGTCCAGCAACGGGACCATGAACTGATTTTTCATGTCATATAGCGTAACGTCAAGCTGGCTTATGTCCGGAAGCGGTATGTCCTGGGCGGTCACGTCGACCGGGTCCGGCAGCGGGCGCAGCCACAGACCGGCACCGATGCCACCGGCCATGCCCAGCACGATAAGTAGGATTGGTATCAGCTTTGCCATGGTGCCCCCTTTTGCGCCAGCATCGTCAGAACGGTGCCAGAATATCTATGATCTGCTCGCCATAGCGCGGCTGTTGCATGGTCGAAATCACCCCGCGCCCCCCATAGGAAATTCGCGCGCCGGCGATCTTGTCATAGGTGATCTCATTCTGGCGCGAGATGTCGGTTGGTCGCACAAAGCCCGTCACCAGCAATTCGCGCAATTCATGATTGACGCGGACTTCCTGACGCCCTTCGATCCGCAACACGCCATTTGGCAGGACCTCCACAACAGTTGAGGCCACACGCAAGGTCAGCTTTTCATTGCGCCGGACCGAACCATTTCCCGCAAAGCTGCTGCCACTGTTGGTTTCAATGCCGGCACCGATACTGAAGCCGCCTTCATTCTTGCGGTCGATCGCCTGTGGTATGCCAAAGAATTGCGGAACCGCCATGCTGCTGGACCCCGTGCGCCCGCGCGACGTGTTGTTCGATATCTCGGCGCTGTCATTTATTTCGATCACAACGGTCATGATATCGCCTTGCCGTCCGGCCCTGCGATCACCCAGAAGGGACCGCTGGCTTACCGACCACAGCGATGAGGGCGCGGCGGGCGAACGCGGTTCGCTGGTCTCGGGCAGCGGCACACGGTACAGGGCCGCATGCTCCACGCTTTGATCAGGTGCGCTGAAGGCGGGGGCGCGGCCCACTTCGCTAAGCGGTTGGCACGCTGTCAGCATAACCCCGCCAAGCATGATTGCGATCCGGCGCAGGGAAGATGTCTTGTTCATGATACCCTCATGGATATGTATATATTATCTTAGTGACTGGCGCTGAGCGCCGACTTCCACAACGCCGGAATGCAGAACCTTGCCTTGCACCGACTGGCGCGATGCCAGGTTCATGACACTGATCTGATCCCCGATGGCACCGCGCCCCAGTGCGCGCCCTTCTGTCACGATGGTCAGCGGCCCGCGGCGATACATCACCTGAACCATGTCATTGCGTTCCACCACAGCCGCGGGGCCAAGTTCTGACAGACGCACCGGACGCCCCGGATAGATGGCAACGCGTGTTTCCAGCCCGATTGCCTGATCTGCGGTGGTGGCCGCGCCGATAATTGTGCCGTCCTGCAAAATGACATCGCCCACATCAATGACTTCTGCCGCGCGGATCAGTCGGGTCGCAACCAGTGACTGGCCCAGCGCGATGTCTGGTAAAACAAGCAGCAGTATCAAGATAATCCGCATCAGCGCACCTGCGTCGTTGCGCCCATCATCTGGTCGACCGCAGTAATCACCTTGGAATTCAGTTCATACCCGCGCTGCGCCTTGATGAGTTCCGTCATTTCGCGCACCGGATCGACCGAGCTTTCCTCCAGATAGCCCTGGCGCACTGTGCCCAGCCCGTCTGTGCCGGGTGCGGCATCAAACCCCGGCCCCGACGCTTCGGTTTCCAAAAACAGGTTCGAGCCGATGGCTTCCAGACCCTTTTCATTGGCAAAACCCGTCAGGGTAAGCTGGCCCAGCAACTGGGGCTGCACCTGTCCAGTGAAATAGGCGTATATCTCGCCCTCGGCATTGATGGAAATTGCGCGCGCATCATTGGGGATGACGATGCCGGGTGTCACCTCGAACCCTTCGGAATTGACAATCAGCCCGTCACCTGTGCGTTTCATCGCACCGTCACGGGTAAATGCGGCCTGTCCGTCCGGCAGGGTGACCGACAAGAACCCCTTCCCTTCGATCGCGATGTCCAGATCACCGTTGGTCTGGGCCAGTGCACCTTGTTGAATAAGCATGCTGACCGCCGCAGGCCGCACCCCCAGCCCAAGCTGGATACCTGTGGGCAGCACGGTTCCGTCGGCCGCGTTTATTGATCCCGCGCGTGCAAATTGCTGGTAATGCAAATCCGCGAATTCAGCACGGCGGGCATTATAGCCAGAGGTGCTCATATTGGCGAGGTTGTTGGAAATGGTGTCAACGCGCATCTGCTGCGCGCTCATTCCCGTGGCGGCGATATGAAGCGCTTTCATTGATCAATCCTTTTCATCACTATCGGCCCAGCGTCTGGATCACATTCTTGATCCGGTCATCTTCGCGTTCCAGCAGGCGTTGGCCTTGTTCATAGGCACGCTGCACATCGATCATCCGCGCCATCTCGGTCATGGGGTCCACGTTTGATCCTTCGACAAAGCCCTGACGCAGGCGCGGTTGCAAAACCGGCTCCACATCGCCATCGACGGCAAACAAGGTGCCTGCCGCGCGGGTCACGGTGACCGGGTCCACCGGCTGAACCAGACCGACCTGCGCGAAGGGCTGGCCATCGGCGGAAAACGTCCCGTCCCCTGCCATGACAATCGAGCGGGCATCGGGGGGCACAAAAATCGGGGCACCACCTGCATCCAGCAGGAAATGCCCGTCCATATTGACCAATTCGCCCGCTTCATTCGGGGTGAACATGCCCGCGCGCGTAAGCCGCATGCCTTGCGGGGTTTCCAGCTGGAAAAACCCGTCCCCTTCGATGGCAAGATCGAAATCGCCATTCGTCTGCGTCAGTTCACCTTGGGTCTGAAATGTGTGGCGCGTATTTCCCAGCGCCATGGACAGGGATGTGTCCTGCCCCTGCCCGCCCACCACGAATTCGGAAAACACCAGACCTTCGCGACGATACCCCGTCGTAGATGTATTGGCGATGTTATGCGCGATGACCTGCATTTCGCGTGCCAAACCCGAAAGGCGTGTCAATGTGACATATGAGGGATTATCCATCACATACGCCCCGCGATCAGGGGGATGATCTGGTCGTGAAAGAAAGAAACAAGGGTTGCGGTCATGAAACTCATCGACACCCAGAACACGACCACAATGGCCGCCAGTTTCGGAACAAATGTCAGGGTCATTTCCTGAATGGAGGTCAGCGCCTGAAACAACCCGACAGTCACGCCCGCAACCAGCGCAGCGGTCAGGATGGGAATGGAAATCAGCGTCGCGACCCAAAGGCCCTGCCGCAATGTGTCAAAGAAAACCGCTTCATTCATGGCTCAGACCGGCATCCGAAGGATTTCGAGATACGCCTCGACCACCTTGTTGCGCACGGCAATGGCGGTTTCGACAGCCAGTTCGGTGGCGGCCACCGCTTCAACCAGCGCATGCGGGTTCGCGCCAGAAACCATGGAACTGGTCGCAGCCGTGTCCGCCTGTCGCAAGGTTTCAGTGAAACTGGCCATCTGTGCGCCAAAAGCCGCTTCGGCACGCGGGGTTGCGCCCGCTTTCGGGGCGGGGGCGGCGGCGTTGCGCGCCAGATCATAGCTTTGAACAGCAATACTTGTAGGGATATTCATCTTCTAGGTCCTTTTTTCAACGGCGCAGCAGGTCAAGCAGGCCCTGCGACATTTGCCGCGCCTGATCGAACATGCGTAAATTGGCCTCATAACTGCGCCCTGCTTCGCGCGCGTCTGCGATTTCGATCATCCGGTCGACGGACGATCCGTCATAATACCCCTGCTCATCTGCCAGCGCGTGGCCCGGATCATAGATGCGCGGCAACTCCGCGCGATCCAGCGTGACGGGGCCTACATTCACACGGGTCAATCCGGTGACCCGGTCGATCGCTGTTTGAAAATCAATGGTTTTGCGACGGTAGCCGGGCGTATCGGCATTCGCGATATTCTCCGATACATGCCGCAAACGCCGCGATTGCGCTTCCATTCCCGAAGCCGCCACGGAAAAGACGCCGAACAGATCAGCCATGTTCTGCCCCCCTAATTCCCAAGTGCCGTGCGTAGAATGCTGCGCGCCGAGGAATAGACCGACAGTGCCATGTCATGGCTTTGGCGGGTTTCGGCGGCCCGCATCATCTGGTGTTCCAATGAGACAGTGTTGCCATTCGGGGCGCGGGTGGTCGTCGTCGGATCAATCCGCGCCGAGGGCACATTGCTGCCCGCGTCAAAGCCCAGATGGCCCGCCCGCGTGGCCCGCATCGACAGCCCGTCGCCATAGGTGGCCCCAAAACTGGGCAGATCACGCGCCTGATAGCCGGGCGTGTCGGCATGGGCGACGTTTTCAGAAATCACAACCTGCCGCGCCGCAGCGTGGCGGGCCATCTGCTGCGCCATGCGCATAACATCGGGTAGTTCGAACATGAGGGTTTCTCCCGTCATTTGAATACACCCATCCTTAAGACTGATTCGCTTAAAGATCGGTAACCAGACATCGAGAAATCGGCCGAAACAGCGAAAGGAACGGGATGAACCATCTGGATTTGCTGCGCGCAGAGGTCATGAATATGCGGGTTGTGCGCATTTCAGGGCGCATCACACGCATCGACGGGCAGTCACTTGGGATTGCCGGGTTGGTCAGTGACGCGCGAATCGGTGATTGGCTGAAAGTCACCGCACAGGATGGAACGCATGTTTATGCCGAAATTCTGCGCATGACCGAAACCGATGTCATCGCGCTGCCCGACGGGCCCTGCGACGGGCTGACAATCGGGGACCGCGCAGAATTGATCGGCCCGCGCGGGCTTGCGCCCGATGACAGCTGGATCGGTCGCGTGATTGACCCCTATGGCCTGCCTTTGGATGGCCGCCCGTTACTGCAAGGGCCTGTCGCGCGCACCCTGCGCCAGCCCCCGCCCGAGCCTGCACGGCGCGGGCGGCTTGGGGCGCGGCTGAACACCGGAATGGCCGTTTTCAACACGCTGCTGCCACTGGTCGAGGGGCAGCGCATTGGCCTGTTTGCAGGGTCTGGTGTGGGGAAATCCATGTTGCTGGGCAATTTTGCCCGCAACATGCAGGCAGATGTGGTGGTGATTGCCTTGATTGGCGAGCGGGGGCGCGAACTGCGCGACTTCATCGAAGATGTGCTTGGCCCCGAAGGGATGGCGCGGTCGGTTGTGGTGACGGCCACTTCGGACCAGCCACCGCTGACGCGCAGGCGCTGTGCGGCCGCTGCCATGTGCGTGGCCGAGCATTTTCGCGATCAGGGCAAGCAGGTGCTGTATCTGGCCGACAGCATTACACGGCTGGCCGAGGCCCATCGCGAAGTCGCCTTGTCAGCCGGCGAAGAGGCCAGCCTGCGCGGATTTCCACCATCAACCGCGCATCAGATCATGGCACTGGCCGAACGCGCTGGCCCCGGACTGGACGGGGTGGGCGCGATCACGGGGATATTCACGGTTCTGGTGGCGGGGTCCGATATGGAAGAACCCGTAGCCGACATTCTGCGCGGCGTGCTGGACGGACATGTGGTGATGGACCGCGCCATTGCCGAGCGCGGGCGTTTTCCCGCGATAGATGTACTGCGCTCTGTCAGTCGCGCCCTGCCCAAAGCGGCAACGCCGGAAGAAAACGCGCGAATATCAGAAGCGCGCCGCATGCTGGGGGCCTATGACCGCGCGGAAATGATGGTGCAGGCCGGGCTTTATGAAACCGGCACCGACCCGCTTGTGGACCGCGCGATCAAGGTCTGGCCCGCGCTGGACGCATTTGTGGGCGAAGCTGCACCGGGCGGGATACGTCAGGCCTTTGCCAGACTGGCGATCTGCCTGGACCCGCCTGCGCAACTTAATCCCGGCGCCACCAAGGTAAAAAAATAAAACAGGTTTCCTCTTGGCGCGGAATTGCACTAAACGGGGGGCAATTCTGCATAAACGGGGACCATCATGGCGCGAATTCTGATCACCTCGGCCTTGCCATATATCAACGGCATCAAGCATCTGGGCAACCTTGTCGGCAGCCAGCTTCCGGCAGATCTTTATGCGCGGTATTGCCGCGCGCGCGGACATGAGGTGATGTTTATCTGCGCAACCGATGAACATGGCACGCCAGCCGAACTGGCGGCGGCCAAAGCGGGCAAACCTGTCGCAGAATATTGCGCGGAAATGCACGACGTGCAGGCCGAACTGGCGCGGGGTTTCCTGTTGTCATTTGACCATTTCGGCCGGTCCTCCAGCCAGCGCAACCATGTTCTGACCCAACATCTGGCGGGCAAGCTGGCGGATGCAGGGCGCATTTCGGAAGTGTCTGAAAAGCAGGTCTATTCCAATGCCGACGGGCGTTTTCTGCCGGACCGCTATATCGAAGGCACCTGCCCCAATTGCGGCTATGACCGCGCGCGGGGTGACCAGTGCGAGAATTGCACCAAGCAACTGGACCCGACAGACCTGATTAACCCGCGCTCCGCGATTTCGGGGTCCACCGATCTGGAAGTGCGCGAAACCAAGCATCTGTTCCTGCGCCAGTCAGATATGCGCGAGCAGTTGGACAAATGGATCGACAGCCAGCGCAACTGGCCGGTGCTGACCACATCGATCGCCAAGAAATGGCTGCATGACGGCGACGGGTTGCAAGACCGCGGCATTACCCGCGATCTGGATTGGGGCATTCCCGTCAAGCGCGGGGACAAGGACTGGCCCGGCATGGAAGGCAAGGTGTTCTATGTCTGGTTCGACGCCCCCATCGAATATATCGCGGCGACGGCAGAATGGGCCGATGCACAGGGGCTGGATGACAGTGCATGGCAGCGCTGGTGGCGCACCGACCTGGGCGCGGATGATGTTCGATATGTGCAATTCATGGGCAAGGACAACGTGCCCTTCCACACGCTTGGCTTCCCTGCAACGCTGATGGGTTCGGGGGAGCCGTGGAAACTTGTAAACTACATCAAGTCATTCAATTATCTGAATTATGATGGTGGGCAGTTCTCAACCTCGCAGGGTCGTGGCGTTTTCATGGATCAGGCGCTGGCAATTTTGCCCGCAGATTACTGGCGCTGGTGGTTGCTGTCCCATGCGCCCGAAAGTTCGGATTCTGAATTCACATGGGAAAACTTTCAGGCCAGCGTGAACAAGGATCTGGCCGATGTTCTGGGCAATCTGGTCAGCCGTGTGACAAAATTCTGCCGGTCCAAATTCGGTGAGGTTGTGCCCGAAGGCGGCAGCTATGATGCGCGCGAAACCAAGCTGATGGACGCACTGACAACCCGCCTGCGCGCCTATGAAACGCATATGGAAGCGATGGAAATTCGCAAATCAGCGGCGGAACTGCGCGCACTTTGGGTGCTGGGCAATGAATACCTGCAAGATGCGGCCCCTTGGTCTGTCTTCAAGTCCGACCCTGAACAGGCGGCCGCACAAATCCGTCTGGCGCTGAACCTGATCCGATTTTACGCCATCATCTCGCGCCCGTTCATCCCCGATGCCACAGCCAGCATGATGGCGGCCATAAATTGCGACGACTGGTCCTGGCCCGACACCGCGTCTGATGCGTTGACGCATCTGGATGCCGGACATGCGTTCACCACCCCTGATGTGCTGTTTACCAAGATCACCGATGAGAACCGCACAGATTGGGAAACGCAGTTTTCCGGCCAACGCTAAAGTGTGGCCCGTTCAGTCACGACACTCTAACCTTTGATACCGCATGTTCGGGACGCGCAAAACCGGTTCCCACTTTTGCGCGACATGCTCCAAGGGATGATTTGACCTTTTCATGTGCCAACGCCTGCAATAGGCTTGGCACATGTTTACAATCGAGCATGATTTCGACGCCACAATCGTTACCCTTGTAGATGAAGGTGCCCCGCGCGAGGAAGAATTGCGCGAAGACATCGTCATCACCGCCTTTGAAGATTGCATCACCCTGCGCCAGTTCGACCCGCAACGCGATGATGATGTGGTGATCACCCTGTCACTGGTCCAGTTGCGCGATCTGGGTGCCGCGCTTGACCTGCCCGAAGGCAGCTACAGGCTGACACCGAAGGGCCGAACGCGTTAGCCGTGAATTGTGCAATTTATCGCGCTATGCGCGCCTGTTGCCGCAGTTCTGCGTTGCAGCGTCGACATCGTTTGACAAAGCTATGTCCCCTCCGGCAGGTTGGGGCCAAGACGGGGGACGAATCAGCCTCCCCGCACCCCCGACAGTGACATAGGAATGCGCCCCGTCCGGGGCAGAGAAAGGAAGTGCCATGCTTACCAATGATCAACTCAGCCAGTGGGACCGAGAGAATTTTCTGCACCCGTCGACCGCTTTTGGCCAGCATGCACGCGGGGAAAGTGCAAACCGCATCGTGAAAACCGGCAGCGGCGTTTATATCGAAGACCGCGACGGCAACCGCCTGCTGGATGCTTTCGCAGGGCTATATTGTGTCAATGTGGGCTACGGGCGCACCGAAATCGCCGAAGCCATTTCCAAACAGGCACATGAGCTGGCCTATTATCACGCCTATGTCGGCCACGGCACCGAAGCGTCGATTACGCTGGCCAAAATGGTGGCAGACCGCGCGCCCGCGCATATGAACAAGGTCTATTTCGGCCTTGGCGGGTCGGATGCCAATGAAACCAATGTCAAACTTGTCTGGTATATCCAGAATGTGCTGGGCCGCCCCGAAAAGCGCAAGATCATCTCGCGCTGGCGCGGCTATCACGGGTCGGGCCTGATTACCGGGTCACTGACAGGGTTGACGCCGTTTCACAACAAATTCGGCCTGCCCTTGGCCGAAGTGGTCCATACCGAAGCGCCTTATTATTTCCGCCGTCCGCGCAAGGACATGTCAGAGGCAGAGTTTACCGCCCATTGCGCCGCAGAACTGGAAGCGCTGATCGAACGCGAAGGTGCGGACACAATCGGGGCCTTTATCGGCGAGCCGATCCTTGGCACTGGCGGCATCGTTCCGCCGCCCGCCGGATACTGGGACGCCATTCAGGCCATTTTGAAAAAACACGACATCCTGCTGATCGCAGATGAGGTGGTAACCGGCTTTGGCCGTTTGGGCACCATGATGGGATCCACCCATTACGGGATCACGCCCGATATCATCACCATCGCCAAGGGGCTGACATCCGCCTATGCGCCGTTGTCCGGCTCCATTGTCAGTGACGATCTGTTCAAGGTGCTGGAAGAAGGCACCGACAAATTCGGGCCGTTCGGACATGGCTGGACCTATTCGGCACACCCCATCGGGGCGGCGGCGGGCGTTGCCAACCTGAAACTGGTTGACGATCTGGGTCTGGTGCAGAATTCGCGCGACACCGGCGCCTATTTCCAGCAAGCGCTGAAAACCGCACTTGGCGCGCACCGCTTTGTGGGCGATGTGCGCGGCGAAGGGTTGATGGCGGCCGTTGAATTGCAGCACGACCCCGCCACAGGGGCCGATTTTGACGCCGCCGACAAGGTCACCGCGCGCGTGGTGGGCGAAATGGCCAAGCGCAATGTCATCGCCCGCGCCATGCCACAGGGCGAGATCATAGGCTTCGCGCCACCGCTATGCATTACGCCTGCGGAAATCGATCTGGTGGTAGATGTAACCGTCGACGCGCTGAACGCTGTCACCGGCGGGCTGTAATACGTTCTGCACGCCCCTTTCCCTTGGGATCATCCGGGGGTAAGGGGCATTTTTCGCCCTGTCCAAGGTTTGTGCGCCCATGACCACCACCAACCCGAATTTCACTGATGCCGAATATGAAGCCCGTGTCGCCCTGACCCGCGCGGATATGGCCAAGCGCGGCATAGACCTGCTTGTCATCTCGGACCCGTCCAACATGAACTGGATTTCCGGCTATGACGGCTGGTCCTTCTATGTGCATCAGGCGGTTCTGCTGCCGATGGACGGGGAACCTGTCTGGTGGGGGCGCGGCATTGACGAACCGGGCGCAAGGCGCACTGTCTTCATGAAAGATGGCGCGAATATCGTGCCCTATGATGACAGCTATGTACAGAACCCGCAAAAACACACGATGGAGGCCCTGTCTGCGCTGATCATCGATCGTGGCTGGAATACCGGCTGGATCGGGGTCGAGATGGACAATTACTACTATTCTGCCGCCGCCCATCAAACATTGCTGAACCATCTGGGGGATGCACGTTTTGTCGATGCAACAGGGTTGGTGAATTGGCAACGGCTTGTCAAATCAGACTCCGAATTGCTGTATATGCGCCGCGCCGCGCGTATTGTGGAACGCATGCATCAGGTTATTCTGGATGTGGCCGAACCGGGAATGCCCAAAAACATGCTGGTGGCGGAAATCACCCGCGCGGGCATTCAGGGCGCGGACGGACAATGGGGCGACTATCCCGCCATTGTGCCCATGGCGCCCTCGGGCCTCGACGCGACGGCTGCACATCTGACTTGGGATGACCGCCCCATGCGCGCGGGCGAAGCCACCTTTTTCGAAATCGCAGGCGTGCACCGGCGCTATCACTGCCCGCAATCGCGCACGCTGTTTTTCGGGACCGTGCCGGACCTTTATCGCCGTGCCGAAGAAGCGGTGCTGGAAGCCACCGAAGCAGGGCTGGCCTATTGCCGCCCCGGCGCGCGCGCCGAAGATGTGGCGATTGCGTTCAATGTCACCCTGAACAAGAAGGGGTTTGAAAAGGACAATCGCTGCGGCTATTCCGTAGGCCTAAGCTATCCGCCCGACTGGGGCGAGCGCACATTGTCGTTGCGCAGCGGTGCCATGACCGAACTGAAGCCGGGCATGGTGCTGCATTTCATGCCCGCGCTTTGGCTTGAAGATGGTGGACTGGAAATTACCGAACCTGTCCTGATCACAGAAAACGGGCCGGAATTGCTGTGCGCCACCCCACGAGAGATCTTCGTGAAATAGCCGCCCTATCCCGGCGCGCCCTGCCCCTGGGCCTGGCTTTCATTCTGGTTCAAATATCCAAACACCAAGGTTGCGGGTATTTGCCCCCGTGTCAGTCGTTCATAAGGCGGCTGACAACGATGGTGACTTCCGGCTTCTTGCCGATCTCTTCCATGGTGACCTGACGCACCAACCGGCGCAGGCCGTCATTCAGCTTGTCATCATCGGCCAGCGTCTTGGCACCGGCGCGTTGCAGGTATTGCGCCAGTTCTTCCTCGATAATCTCGTTCAGGGGCTGTCCGCCTTTGCCTGTCGGGCGCAATCCCACGATTTCGGCCCATGGATCACCCAGCACATCATCATCTTCGTCAAGGATAAGCGTCACGAACACATGCCCGCCAATGGCCATGCGAATGCGGTCGCGCACAACGCCGTCCATCGCGCCAATCATGCGGCTGCCGTCCAGATAGACACGGCCGGTGTCAACCTCGTCCACCAGAACGGGTGCGGCACCTGTCAGATCGACCACAGAACCGTTCGGCACCACCATGGATTGCATCCCGCGCGAAATGGCCAGTTTCGCATGTTCGTGCAACATGCGGTGCTCACCATGCACCGGGATCAGAATTTGCGGCTGAATCAGATCATGCATCGCTTCCAGATCGGGGCGGTTGGCGTGGCCCGACACATGATACAGGCGTTCTGAATTATCCAGAACGTCAACACCCATTTGCGAAAACGCATTCACCACGCGCCCGACTTCGCGTTCATTTCCCGGAATCGTCATGGATGAAAACAAGAAGGTATCACCTTCCTTCATGTTCAGCCCCATATAGGTGCCGCGCGCCAGTTGCGCCGATGCAGCACGGCGTTCCCCCTGACTGCCTGTCACAATCAGCAACAGGTTTTCGCGTGGAACGTCCTTTGCCGCCTCGGGGCTGATGGTGGGCGGGAAATCCTTCAGGATGCCCGCTTCAGTTGCCACCTGCGTCATGCGCAGCATGGCCCGCCCCATAAGGCAGACAGACCGCCCCGCTTCATGCGCTGCCACCGCCAGCGTTTTCAGCCGCGCCACGTTCGATGCAAATGTCGTGGCAACAACCATGCCACGCGCATCACGCATCAACTGGCCAATCGGGTCGGTCAATGTGGCCTCGGACCGGCCTGCGTGTTTGTTCATTACATTGGTGCTGTCACATAGCAGCGCCTTGACGCCGCTGCGCCCGATCTGTGCCAGCAATTCGGGGTCATGCGCCTCGCCCACGCCGGGGGTGCGGTCGGCCTTGAAATCCCCCGAATGCACAACACGGCCCGCGGGGGTGTCGATGACCACGCCGGACGCTTCGGGCAGCGAATGCGCCACCGGAAAGAACTGCACCCGAAACGGACCAAGTTCCAGCGCTTCGGGGGCCTTGCCCACTGTGATCACCTGTTCGGGGTCCTGACCGGCATCCTGCATTTTCAGACGTGCAATCCGCGCGGTGAAATCACGCGCATAGACCGGAACCTTCAGCTTGTGCCACAACTGGCCGACGGCACCGACATGGTCTTCATGCGCGTGGGTGATGATTATCCCTTCCAGACGGTCGCGGCGGTCTTCCAGCCAGCGCAGGTCGGGCATGATAAGGTCCACGCCGGGGCTGGTCCCCATATCAGCGAAGGTCACACCCAGATCCACAAGGATCAGGCGTTCGCGCCCTTTTGGCCCATAGCCGAAGACATAGGCATTCATGCCCACCTCGCCTGCGCCACCAAGGGGAAGATAGATCAGCCTGTCCTTGCTCATGCCCGCTCCTGTATACTGCTGTTGGCCTTGTTATAGTCGTATATGACGCAAAGGCCATGTAATGTCAGATCATCCTCGACCGTGTCAAACAGCGTTTGCGCCTGTGCGAACAGCGGCGCAAGCCCGCCGGTGCCGATTATTTTCATCGGTCGGCCATATTCCGCGCGAATGCGCGCCGTTATCCCTTCGATCAGGCCGATATAACCCCAGAACACGCCCGACTGCATGCAGGTGACGGTATCGGTGCCAATCACCTTGTCGGGACGCGAAATGTCGACATGCGGCAGGGCCGCCGCGCCCTGATGCAGCGCTTCCAGCGACAGGTTCACCCCCGGAGAGATGACCCCCCCCACATAGGCCCCGTCATGTGCCACCACATCGAAATTCGTGGCGGTGCCAAAATCCACCACCACCACATCGCCACCATGCCGGTCAAACGCGCCTGCGGCATTGGCCAGCCGGTCCGGGCCGGGGCGCACCCCTTCGTCCACACGCGGGGGCACGGGCAGCAGGCAATCGGGTTTGCCGACCACCAGCGGGCGACACCCGAAATAGCGGTCGCACAGCACGCGCAGGTTGAACACCACGCGCGGCACGGTCGATGATATGATGACACCCTTGATGTCCAGCTTCACACCCTTGATATTCATCAAGGTCGACAGCCAGACATAGTATTGATCGGCGGTGCGCGTGGCTTCGGTCGATGTGCGCCATGTCGCCAGAAACTGCGTGCCATCCCAGACAGCGAAGACTGTATTTGTGTTTCCACAATCAATGGTCAGAAGCATGGCACGGCCCTTTCGCGTTCAAAAAAACACATCCGCAGCAGGGATCGCGCGCCGCCCTTGTGCTGTGCGCAGCATCAACGCCCCTGTTGCATCAATGCCTTCAAATGTGCCCTCATAGCTGTCTGTAACAGTTCGCGCGACAATGCGTTCCCCAAGCCGTGCGGCGCTGTTCATCCACGCCTGACGGATTGCAGCGAACCCGTAGGTGACAAGCTGATGTTCCCATTTTGCATAGGCTGGCGCCAGAACATCAAGGAATTCTTCGGGGGACGTGGCAATGCCGGTTTCCGACATCAGGCTGACGGGCCGTAGTGCGCCATCTTCCGCATCCGGCGCGTGCAGCAGGTTGACGCCAATCCCGATTGCCAGATGGCTGACCTGCGCACCCTGCCCGACACTTTCCAGCAAGATCCCTGCCAGTTTGCCCCCGTTCAGCAGCACATCATTTGGCCATTTCAACGCAAAACTTTCAGGCCGCGCCGTGACCGTTACCAACGCATCATGCAAGGCCAACGCGGCAACGAAAGACCGCAATGCCACCTGATCAGGCGGGCCGCCGGGGCGGGTGACATAGGTGGCCGCGAAATTGCCTGTCTGGTCGTGCCAGTCACGCCCGCGCCGTCCGCGCCCCTGTGTCTGGCGCAATCCCAATATCCAGCAGGGACCGGAAAGGCCGGACGCCATGCGCGCGGCCTCGGCGTTGGTGCTGTCGGTTTCTGGCAGAACGCGGCGCCCTACCCCCTCGGGCCAGTTATTTGACAAGGGCTTCTGCCGCAAGTGCCGCCATACCCTCAATCCCGAACAGGTTGATGACGCCCAGAACCATCAATGCCGCCGACGCAACCAGCAACGTTGCCTGAACAGGCGCACGCACACTGTCCAGCGGTTCCGTGGTTTCGCCGAAATACATGAAATAGACGATGCGCAGATAGTAGAACGCCCCGATAACCGAGGCGACAACGCCCGCAACCGCCAGCCATGTCATCCCCGCCTGAACAGCCGCCCACAACACATAGAACTTGCCGAAGAAGCCAACCAGCGGCGGCACACCTGCAAGGCTGAACATCAGCACCAGCAGTGCCAACGCGCGCAATGGCTCTGCCTTGGAATACTGGCGCAGACTGTCAATATCGGTGACAGGCTTGCCATCGCGCGACATGGTCAGAATGAACGCGAAGACACCAATATTCATGGTGACATAAATCGCCATATAGACCAGCATCCCCTGCACGCCCTGCGCCGTGCCCGCGGCCAGACCGACCAGCGCAAAGCCCATATGCGTGATGGACGAATAGGCCATAAGGCGTTTGATGTCGCGCTGGCCAATAGCCGCGATGGACCCCACGAACATGGACGCAACCGCCAAAAACGCGACAATCTGCGACCAGTCACCGGGCACCACCCCGAAGGCTTCGTGCACGACACGCGCAACCAGTGCCATGGCCGCCACTTTCGGTGCGGTGGCAAAGAACGCGGTCACAGGCGTGGGCGCACCTTCATAGACATCGGGCGTCCACATGTGGAAGGGAACCGCCGACACCTTGAACGCCAGCCCCGCCAGCATGAACGCCATCCCCATCAACAGCCCGACAGACATGCCGTCGGTTGAAATGGTGCTGATGATACCTGCGAACAACGTAGTGCCTGCATAGCCATAGGTCAGCGACGCACCATACAGCAACAGCCCCGATGCCAGCGACCCAAGGATAAAGTATTTCAGGCCCGCTTCGGTGGACCGCGCGGAATCGCGGTTCATGGTCGCCACGACGTAAAGCGCCAGCGATTGCAATTCCAGCCCCATATACAGCGCGATCAGGTCGCCCGCCGACACCATCAGCATCATGCCGACAACCGACAGCGCAATCAGGATGGGGTATTCAAACCGCAACAAACCGCGCGCCAGCATGTAGGATTGCCCCATCACCATGACAACTGCCGCCGACAGCAGCACGATCATCTTGGAGAATTGCGCAAACGGGTCGGAAATATACATTCCGTTAAAGGCCGTCTGAACCTCCAGGCCCTGCGCGCCGGAATACAGTGCCAACAGAACCATAAGCGCTGCCGTTGCCCACAAGATGGGTTCGGCCAGCTTGTCCTTGCCGCCATAGACACCCACCATCAGCGCGGCCATTGCATAAAGTGCAAGGACGATCTCTGGCAGGGCTGTGTAAAGATCAGCTCCGATCATTGCGGGACCTTTCAGTTCTGTGCCAGCTGGGATGCAGCTTCATATGCCTGCAACGCCAGCGAATGCCCTTCGACCAATGCCGAAACCGAAGGGCCAATAATATCAGTGATAAGCGCGGGATAGATGCCAAGGATCAGCGTCATCGCAATCAGCGGCACAATCAGCGCTTTCTCGCGGCGGTCCATATCCTTGATGCCTTTCAGGGATTCCTTGATCAGCTCGCCCATGACCACGCGGCGGAACAACCACAGCGCATAGCCCGCAGACAGGATGACCCCGGTTGCCGCAAACAGCGCCACCCAGGTGTTAACCTGAAACACCGCCATGAATGTCAGGAATTCACCCACGAAACCCGATGTGCCCGGCAGGCCGACATTCGCCATGGTGAACAGCAAGAACACTGCCGCATAGACCGGCATGCGGTTGATAAGCCCGCCATAGGCCGCGATTTCGCGTGTATGCATCCGGTCATAAATGACCCCCACCGACAGGAACAAGGCGCCCGAAATAAACCCGTGGCTGATCATCTGGAAAATCGCGCCATCAACGCCCTGTTGGTTGGCTGCGAAAATACCCATCGTCACAAACCCCATATGCGCAACCGACGAATAGGCGATCAGCTTCTTCATATCGGTCTGCATCAGCGCGACAAGGCTGGTATAGACAATCGCAATCGCAGACAGCCACAGCACCAGTGGCGCGAATATATCACTGGCGACAGGGAACATGGGCAGCGAGAACCGCAAGAACCCGTAGCCCCCCATCTTCAGCAGCACCGCCGCCAGCACAACCGACCCCGCGGTGGGTGCCTGAACATGCGCGTCAGGCAGCCATGTATGCACTGGCCACATCGGCATTTTGACAGCAAAGGACGCGAAGAAGGCAAGCCACAGCAGCGTTTGCATACCGCCGATCACCTGCCAGCCCATCAGGCTGAAGGTTTCGGTGCTGAACTGATGTTCCAGCAGCGCGGGAATGTCCGTGGTGCCCGCATCGACATACATCGCGATCATGGCAACCAGCATCAGAACCGACCCAAGGAAGGTATACAGGAAGAACTTGAACGCCGCGTAAATGCGTTCCTTGCCGCCCCAGATGCCAATGATCAGGAACATCGGGATAAGGCCCGCCTCGAAGAACAGGTAGAACAGCACCAGATCCAGCGCCGTGAATACGCCGATCATCAGCGTTTCCAGCAACAGGAACGCGATCATGTATTCCTTGACGCGGTGCGACACATTCCAGCATGCGCCAATCGTGATGGGCATCAGGAAGGTTGTCAGCATCACGAACAGGATCGAGATGCCATCCACCCCCATCTTGTAGGTGAAGCCCATGATCCAGTCGTGTTCTTCCACAAACTGGAAGCCGGTGTCTTGCGGGTCAAACCCCACCAGCAGGATAAGCGAGGCCGCGAACGTGGCCAATGTGGCAATCAACGCCACCCATTTTGCATTGTTTTGCGCCGCTTCATCTTCGCCGCGCAGGAAAATCGCCAGAATGGCGGCTGCGATGGCAGGGGTGAAGGTGATAATCGACAGCAGGTTCAGCATTACTGCGCCCCCCCCGCCAGTGTGACATAGGTAACGATCACGACAATCCCCAGAACCATTGCGAATGCATAATGATAGACATAGCCCGACTGCGCGCGGCCAGCGATGCGCGTGATGAACGGAATGATGCCCATGGCCAGACCGTTGATGCCACCGTCAATGACCTTGCCATCGCCTTTTTTCCACAGGAACGTCCCCACAGCCTTGGCCGGACGCACGAACAGAAAGTCATAGATTTCGTCGAAGTACCATTTGTTCAGCAAAAACTGATAGGCCCCCGGGAAGGTCTCGGCCAGGCGTTTCGGCAGGGACGTGTCACGGATATAGAACATCCACGCCAGCCCCAGCCCCAGCGCCATAGCGATGAAGGGCGATACCTTCACCCAGGCCGGCACATAATGCGCCTGTGTGACCAGATCATTGCCTTCGGCCATGAAGATGGCCGCGCCGAAATAGTCGCGCACCTGATCGGTGGACCCAAAGAAGGGTCCATAGAACACCATCCCGGCCAGCACCGACCCTATGGCCAGAACCGCAAGCGGCACCAACATCACCAACGGGCTTTCATGCGCATGTTCATGCGTGTGCTTGTCCCCGCGCGGGGTGCCCCAGAAGGTCAGGAACATAAGCCGCCAGCTGTAGAAACTGGTCATGAAGGCCGCAAACACCAGTATCCAGAACGCATAGGTGGTGCCCGACGCGAATACGGATTCAATAATGGCATCCTTGGACACGAAACCCGCAAAGCCGATGGTTGTCAGCGGAATGCCCACACCGGTTATCGCCAGCGTCCCGATCAGCATGGCCCAGAACGTCATCGGCAGCTTGTCTTTCAGCCCGCCATAATTGCGCATGTCCTGTTCGTGGTGCATGCCGTGAATAACCGACCCTGCGCCAAGAAACAGCATTGCCTTGAAAAACGCATGCGTCAGCAGGTGGAACATGGCCACCGAATAGACGCCCACACCGGCGGCCACAAACATGAAGCCCAGTTGCGAGCATGTGGAATAGGCGATGACGCGCTTGATGTCGTTCTGCACCAGACCGACAGTTGCCGCAAACAGCGCCGTCATGGCCCCGATCAGCACGATAAACGCCATGACCTGCGGGGCATATTCCATCAGCGGCGACATGCGCGCGACAAGGAACACACCGGCGGTGACCATGGTTGCCGCGTGGATCAGTGCGGATACGGGCGTCGGCCCTTCCATCGCGTCGGGCAACCATGTGTGCAGGAACAGCTGCGCCGATTTGCCCATCGCGCCCACAAACAGCAGGAATGCAATCAGATTGGCCGCGTTCCAGTCTGTCCACAAGAAGCTGACGGTGGTTTCCGCCAGCATGGGCGCTGCGGCGAACAGATCGTCATATTGAATGGAATCGACCAGCAGATAGATCGCCATCAGCGCAAGGATCAGCCCCATATCGCCCACGCGGTTGACGATAAACGCCTTCATCGCGGCAGCGCCCGCGCTTTGCTTGCGGAAATAGAAACCGATCAGCAGATATGACGCCAGACCAACCCCTTCCCAGCCAAAGAACAACTGCACAAGATTGTCGGCTGTCACCAGCATCAGCATGGCAAAGGTGAACAGCGACAGATACGCGAAAAAGCGCGGGCGGTAGCTTTCGTTATCCTTGAAATTGTCGTCATGCGCCATGTAGCCGAAGCTGTACAGATGCACGAGCGCGGACACGGTGGTGATAACAATCAACATCACAGCCGTCAGCCGGTCCAGCCGGATGGCCCAGTCGCCCACCAGCGACCCGCTGTCGATCCAGCGCATCAGCGTGATTTGCTGAACACCGCCATCATGGCCCAGAAAGATAACCCATGACAAAAACGCCGACAGAAACAAAAGCGCCGTCGAGATGATCTGCGCAGGGCGTTCCCCGATCACGCGCCAGAACAGCCCCGCGATGATGGCCCCCAGAAGTGGCGCAAAAAGAACCGTTACTGCCATGGGATCAGCCTTTCATCACATTGACGTCTTCGACGTCGATCGTGCCACGGGTGCGGAAGAAGCACACCAGAATGGCAAGCCCGATCGCGGCCTCGGCGGCGGCGACAGTCAGCACGAACAAGGTGAACACCTGACCCACCAGATCATTCAGGAAGCTGGAAAAGGCGACCAGATTGATATTCACCGACAACAGCATCAATTCAATCGACATCAGAATGATGATGATATTCTTGCGGTTCAGAAATATCCCGAAAATGCCGATGACGAACAGCGCCGCGGCCACGGTCAGGTAATGTTCCAGTCCAACCATTCGGTTCCCTCGTTCCGTATGTGCGGGGCCGCTTGCTGGCCCTCGTTATCGGTTGTCCCTTGCGGGCCTTAACCCAGCCCCTGGCCGGGTTTCACGTCTTTCAACTCCAGCGCCTTGGCAGGATCGCGGTGCATCTGTGCAATGACATTCTGGCGTTTCACATCCTTGCGGTGGCGCAGTGTCAGAACAATCGCCCCGATCATGGCAACCAGCAAAATCAGCGCTGCCACCTGAAACAGCAGGAAATACTGATCATAAATGATCATCCCCAATGCCTTGGTGTTGTGCATTTCCGCCAGGTCAGGCGTGGGTGCCTGACGCAGATCGCTTGCGCCTGCGGCTTCCTGCCATGAGCCGAACAGCAACGCCATTTGCATCAACAGCACAATGCCCACGATGCTGGCAATCGGGAAATACCGTGCCATTTCCCCTTTTAGCGCTGCGAAATCAACGTCCAGCATCATGACGACGAACAAAAACAACACCGCAACCGCGCCGACATAAACAATGATCAGCAACATGGCCAGAAATTCCGCGCCAAGCAGCACGAACATGCCCGCAGCAGACAGGAATGTCAGAATAAGCCACAGCACCGAATGCACGGGATTGCGCGCAATGGTGACCAGAAACCCGGCACCCAGCAAGGTCACCGCGAATGCGTAGAATGTGATATCGGCAATACCCATGTCCCTCGGGTTCCCTTTTCCTTGTCGCGGGCGGCGTGTCGCGCCCATCGCCTTTTGCACAGCGCAATGCCGGAAACGGTCCGGCACCGCCACCCCTTAACGGTATGGCGCGTCGATTTCCAGATTGCGCGCAATCTGCGCTTCCCAGCGCTCGCCATTCGCCAGCAGTTTGTCCTTGTCGTAAAACAACTCTTCGCGCGTCTCGGTTGCGAATTCGAAATTCGGCCCCTCGACAATGGCATCTACGGGGCACGCTTCCTGACAGAACCCGCAATAGATGCATTTGGTCATATCAATGTCGTAGCGCGTTGTGCGGCGTGATCCGTCATCGCGGGGTTCGGCATCAATGGTGATGGCCTGCGCCGGGCAGATCGCTTCGCACAGCTTGCATGCAATGCAGCGTTCCTCGCCATTCGGGTAACGGCGCAGGGCGTGTTCGCCGCGAAAACGCGGGCTAAGCGGGCCCTTTTCATGCGGATAGTTGATCGTCGGCTTGGGCGCCACAAAATATCGCATGCCCAGCCCGAAGCCTTTGATGAAATCGGTCATCAGCGTGTATTTTATTGCACGCCCCCAATCCATACCCATGATCAGCCTCCAATCGTCCAACGGGCCCAGAACGCGCCCATGACTTCGAATTTCGCAAGGAACGACACAAGGACCACCCATGCCAGCGACAATGGCAAAAACACCTTCCAGCCAATGCGCATCAGCTGGTCATAGCGGTAGCGCGGCACGATGGCCTTTACCATGGCGAACATGAAGAAGAAGAACGCCATCTTCAGGAACATCCAGTGGAACCCGTCCGGCAGGCCCGGAATGGGCGACAGCCAGCCGCCAAAAAACAGCAGCGACAGCAGCGCGCACATCAGGAAGATGGCAATATATTCGCCCGCCATGAACAGCAGGTATGGGGTCGATCCGTATTCCACCATGAAACCCGCCACCAGTTCGGATTCCGCTTCGGGCAAATCAAAAGGCGGGCGGTTGGTTTCCGCAAGGCAGGAGATGAAGAACAACACAACCATCGGCAAATGCGGCAACCAATACCACCCCAGCGCGCCCCAGCCTGTGTCCTGTGCGGCAACGATATTGCCGAAATTCATGCTGCCGGTGGAAATGATGATCCCGATGATGATCAGACCCAGCGACACTTCATAAGAAATCATCTGTGCCGCAGACCGCAATGACCCAAGGAACGCGTATTTGGAGTTCGACGCCCAGCCGCCCATGATCACGCCGTAAACTTCCAGACTGGCAATCGCGAACACAAACAGGATGGCCACGTTGATATCCGCCAGCACCCAGCCATCGTTGAAGGGAATGACAGCCCATGCCAGAACCGCCAGAACAAAACTTAGCAGGGGCGCCAGAAAATACACCGGCCGGTCAACGCCCGCCGGAATAACCACTTCCTTGACTACGAATTTAAGCGCATCCGCAAAGGTCTGCATCAGCCCCCAGGGGCCGACAACATTGGGACCGCGCCGCAACTGCACTGCGGCCCAGATTTTGCGGTCGGCATAGACCAGAAAGATAAGACTAATCATCACGAAGCCAATCACCAACAGTGATTGTGCCATGATCAGCACGGTGATCCCTAGTCCGGTTTCCAGAAATTCAGCCATTCGTCCCTCTATTCCTCAGACTGTGGGAATGCCCTGTTCGTGGCAATCCTCGACGATCACCTCTGCGTCCATGTTGCGCAGACCAAGCGGCAGATCCGGCGAGATGGTGTAAACCCCATCCGCCTGCCATATGCCAGCGGATTGCGTTGCATTTGTCCTGACATGGCGCGCAAAACTGTATCCGCGGATCAGCGTGTATTGTGCAGCGGCGCAGCGGGTATAGGCGATGACGTCCTCGCGCCCGCGCGCGCCGTCCATGCGCACCACAAAACTGACCAGATCGCCATCCAGCAAGCGGGTCTGCACGCCCAGATATTGCGCATCCGGTGGCGGCGACATTGGCGCGCGCACCCGTTCTTCGTTGCCACACGCCATCAACCCGCCCGACAGGGCAAGGGTGACAACCGGCATATGAAGGATGCGCAACACTCATGTCACTCCGCAGCTAACCGGGACTGGCCGCGCGCTTTGGCCATGGCCGACAATTCGGCCATAAGGCTGGATGCGCGCGCAATCGGGTTGGTCAGGTAGAAATCATCAACAGCATAGCGGAAATCGGCCTTGCCCAGCGATTTGGCCGCAATCGGTTGCCAGTCGTTTTCGGGCACGATGTCGATATCACCAAGATGCGGCATGGCCCCCGACAACTGCTTGCGCAGCGCGCCAATGGTGTCAAACGGCAAGGTTGCGCCCAGTTCTGCCGACAGGGCACGGATGATCGCCCAGTTTTCCTTGGCCTCGCCCGGTGCGAACCCCGCGCGCAGCGCCAATTGCGGACGCCCTTCGGTGTTGACAAAAATTCCCGGTTCTTCGGTATAGGCGGCAGCGGGCAGAATAAGATCAGCGCGGTGCGCGCCGCGGTCGCCATGGCTGCCCTGATAGATAACAAAGGCCCCTGCGGCGATGTCGATTTCATCGGCACCAAGGTTATAGATCACATCGGCATCTTTGGTGGCGGCGTCCAGCCCGCCTTCGGTCACGCAGCCAATATCCATGGCCCCCACGCGGCTTGCGCCCGTGTGCAGAACCAGCAACCTGCCACCGGCCTTTTCGGCCAATGCCATGGCCTGGGCCAACACCGCTTCGCCATCAGCTTCGCGCAGGGCACCTTGGCCTATGATAACCAAGGCTTCCGTGTCATCGGATTTCGCGGATTTGACCAGTTTTTCCACTGCGGCACGGTCTGTGCCACCTTCGATCACGTCATAGGTCAGATCGATGGCAGGGCCCACGCGGGTAATATCTGCACCGGCCAGCCATGCCTTGCGGATGCGTGCGTTCAAAACCGGCGCCTCGGCGCGGGGGTTCGTGCCAATCAGGTAGATACGTTTTGCGTGGTCAATATCTTCGATTGTCGCGGACCCGACATAGGCAGACCGGTTGCCCGCAGGCAGTTTCGCGCCGTCGGTGCGGCATTCCAGCGTGCCCCCCTGCCCTTCGACCAGCAGTTTCAGCGCATAGGCAGCTTCGACCGACGCCAGATCACCAATCAGGCCCGCAACCTTCTTGCCTTTGATCGCGTTTGCGGCGGCTTCAAGGGCTTCGGGCCAGGTGGCAGGGCGCAGCTTGCCATTCTCGCGGATATAGGGGCGGTCAAGGCGCTGGCGTTTCAGCCCGTCCCAGACATAGCGCGACTTGTCCGACAGCCATTCTTCATTCACGCCATCGTGGTTGCGCGGCAGAATACGCATGACTTCGCGGCCCTTGGTGTCCACACGAATGCTGGACCCCAGCGCATCCATCACGTCGATGGTTTCGGTCTTGGTCAATTCCCACGGGCGCGCCGTGAAGCTGTAGGGTTTGGATACCAGCGCACCAACGGGGCACAGGTCCACGATATTGCCCAGCAGTTCCGATTCAACCAGCGCCCCCAGATAGGTAGTGATTTCGGCATCTTCGCCGCGACCGGTCTGGCCCATCACGGTTTGCCCCGCCACTTCGGTGGTGAAGCGCACACACCGCGTGCATGAAATGCAGCGTGTCATATGGGTTTCAACCAGTGGCCCCAGCTGCATGTCTTCGCTGGCGCGTTTGGGTTCGCGGTAGCGCGAGAAATCGACGCCATAAGCCATGGCCTGATCTTGCAGGTCACACTCGCCACCCTGATCACAGATCGGGCAATCCAGCGGGTGGTTGATCAGCAGGAATTCCATCACCCCTTCGCGGGCTTTTTTGACCATGGGACTGTTAGTCTTGATCACCGGCGGCTGGCCTTCGGGGCCGGGGCGCAGGTCACGCACCTGCATGGCGCAGCTTGCCGCAGGTTTGGGCGGACCGCCCACCACTTCGACCAGACACATGCGGCAGTTGCCCGCAATCGACAGGCGTTCATGATAGCAAAAACGTGGCACTTCAACACCGGCCAGTTCACAGGCCTGAATCAGCGTCATGGAAATGGGCACTTCGACTTCACGCCCGTCGATGATGATCTTGCGAAGGTCTGACATGTGTTATCTCTCCCGCAATCTGCGGCCAAGTGCGGAACGGTCGGCCATTTCGGCACGCGCATAGGTGCAGACCGCCTGCGTGTTCGACGGGTCGACACCCGCCTGGATAAGAAAGCCATCGACAACGCCTTGCAGGCGTTCCTGTTCGGTTTCATCGTCCACGAAGGCTTCGATCTGGGCACGCGTAAACCCCATGCCACGCGCCCGATTGTACAGCCCCATAAAGAATGTCACCCGTTGCAGACGGTTTGGCCCCTGCAAGTCGGGACAGGAATCGACAATGTGCTTGATCAGTGCGGCCGTAAACAGCCCGTTATAGACATCGGCATTGCCGCGCAATGCGGCGTTTATATCGGCCTGCGGCATGGCATCGGCACGAACCGGACTGGCCAGAACCACGGCAATGCCCAAAGCGGCCAATGCCGGTTTTGCCATGCTTGCGATTGAAACAAAGGGGGTCATGCGTCTACTCCGCCGCCACTTGGACTGTCGCACCACGTTTCTGCGCCTTGATCCGGTCCACGATTTCATCGCGGAAATTGCGGATCAGGCCCTGAATCGGCCACGCCGCCGCATCGCCCAGTGCGCAGATGGTATGCCCTTCGACCTGCTTGGTGACATCCCACAGCATGTCAATTTCCTCGACCTCTGCCTCGCCGCGGACAAGCCGGTCCATGACGCGCATCATCCAGCCCGTGCCTTCGCGGCAGGGCGTGCACTGGCCGCAGCTTTCGTGCTTGTAGAATGCCGACAGCCGCCAGATGGCCTTGATGATGTCGGTCTGCTTGTCCATGACAATAACCGCAGCCGTGCCCAGACCAGAGCGCAGGTCTTTTTGCAAATAGTCATAATCCATGATCGCGCTGCGCATGTTTTCCCCACGGACACAAGGCACGGATGAACCACCCGGAATGACCGCTTGCAAATTGTCCCAGCCACCGCGAATGCCGCCGCAGTGCTTTTCGATCAATTCCTCGAACGAGATCGACATGGATTCTTCTACGACACAGGGTTTATTGACGTGGCCCGATATTGCGAAAATCTTCGTGCCCGCATTGTTCGGGCGCCCGAAACTGGAAAACCACGCACCGCCGCGACGCAAAATCGTCGGCACGACGGCAATCGATTCAACGTTGTTCACGGTTGTCGGGCAGCCATACAAGCCAGCACCCGCAGGAAAGGGCGGCTTCATCCGTGGCATACCCTTCTTGCCTTCAAGGCTTTCCAGAAGGGCGGTTTCTTCGCCGCAGATATAGGCCCCCGCGCCGTGATGCAAAAACAGGTCGAAATCCCAACCGGACCCGCAGGCGTTTTTGCCAATCAATCCGGCGTCATAGGCCTCATCAATGGCATTTTGCAGCGCTTCGCGTTCGCGGATATATTCGCCACGGATATAGATATAGCAGGTATGCGCGTTCATCGCGAAACTGGCGATCAGACATCCTTCGATCAAAGTATGCGGATCATGACGCATGATCTCGCGGTCCTTGCAGGTGCCGGGTTCGGATTCGTCAGCATTGACCACCAGATACGCTGGCCGTCCGTCACTTTCCTTGGGCATGAAAGACCATTTCAGGCCAGTCGGAAAACCCGCACCACCACGCCCGCGCAGGCCCGATTGTTTCATCTCGTCAACAATCCAGTCGCGGCCCTTTTGCAGAATGGTCTTGGTCCCATCCCAATGGCCGCGCGCAATCGCCCCCTTGAGCGAGCGGTCATGCATGCCGTAAAGATTGGTGAAGATGCGATCCTGATCGTCAAGCATGATCTTTACCCTTGTCTGCGCGTCACTTGTCGCGCTTGCCTTGCCGCCAGATGCGGAATGTTACGATCAACGCCCAGGCAAACCCTGCCAGCGCTGCGAAATCTATCAAGAATGCGTAGCGTGGATCCCAGCCGAATTCGCGCCCCATCCATCCCAAAACGACCCAAGCCACGATCGCCGCAGCCATGACTGCGCCCGCAAGCCGTGCTTGCCGGGCCAGAGCCATGTCGCGAGGGGAAGGTTTTGCCATTCACTTTCATCCTGCTGCACTACTTGGCGCGTTTGGAAAATTCAGTCTCGCCGCCTTCGGCAAGAATCTTGGCCTGTTCTATCCAGCCATCGCGTTCAATCCGGCCCTTGAATTTCAGCCGCTCATCCACCCATACCACATCATCATCGGTCCATGCGGCGACCTGCCAGAAATGGAATACGCCCAGATCATTCAGCACGCCTTCAAGTTTGGGGCCAACGCCTTTCAGCTTCTTCAGGTCATCTGCCTTGCCCTTGGGCGCCTTCAGCATTTCGGGCTGCGCGTCTGCCGCTTTGGCCCCTTTTGCTGCGGGCTTCGGGTTGCCCTTTTTGGTGGCCTGCGCTTCTTGTTTGGACACGCCGGTTTCATCCACAGGTGTGGACAATGCGGGTTTCGGCTCATGGTCCTTGATGGTCTTGGCCGTGACCTTGCGTTTGCTTGCCTTGGCGGGTTTATCCTGCCACGGCGTCAGCAACGGCACTTCGGTCCCGTCGATGCGCTTGATCGTATCGCCATGGCGCGTGGCCAGTGCGACCGACCCGTTCTGCGCCTCCCCGGTGTAATCGGTCAACGTGGTTGCCCCACCCAGCGGTTCGGATGCAAAGCGCCCGTTTTGCGGCCCGGCGGTCGGCACCTTGCCAGCGGCCAGATCATCAATCAGTTGCGCGAAGTTTTCCGCCGTCAGATCCTCGTAATAGTCCTTGCCGATCTGAACCATAGGTGCATTCGCGCAGGCCCCAAGGCATTCAACTTCTTCCCAGCTGAACTTGCCATCTGCCGACAACATATGCGCGCGGGGTGCAATTTTCGCTTTGCACACTTCTATCAGCTTTTCAGCGCCACAAATCATGCAAGACAGCGTGCCGCAGACCTGAAAATGCGCAACAGACCCGACAGGCTGCAACTGGAACATGAAATAGAATGTCGCCACTTCCAGCGCGCGGATATAGGCCATGCCCAGCATATCGGCGATATGTTCAATCGCAGGGCGCGTCAGCCAGCCTTCTTGTTCCTGCGCGCGCCATAATAGCAGGATGATAGCCGAAGCCTGACGGCCTTCGGGGTATTTGGTGATCTGTGCTTCCGCCCAGGCCTGATTGGCGGGCGTGAAAGCGAAGGAGGCGGGTTGTTCTGGGTGCAGGCGGCGCAGCATTAGCGGTCAATCTCTCCGAACACCACATCCATGGTGGCGATAATGGCGGCCACATCGGCCAGTTGGTGCCCTTTGGCGATATGGTCCATGGCTTGCAGATGCAGATAGCCCGGCGCGCGCAGTTTTGCACGATAAGGTTTATTGGTGCCATCCGCGACCAGATAGACCCCGAATTCGCCCTTGGGCGCTTCGACCGCAGCATAAACTTCGCCTGCGGGAACGTGGAACCCTTCGGTGTACAGCTTGAAATGATGAATCAATGATTCCATCGATGTCTTCATTTCCGCGCGCGGTGGCGGGGTAATCTTGCCGCGTGCCAGAATGTCACCCTGCCCTTCAGGGGCGCGCAGTTTTTCGATGGCCTGCAAGATGATCTTCGTGCTTTCGCGCATTTCTGCCATGCGCACCAGATAGCGGTCATAGCAGTCGCCATTCTTGCCCACGGCAACCTTGAAATCGAATTCATCATAGCATTCATAGGGCTGCGCGCGGCGCAAATCCCATGCAAGGCCCGAGCCACGCACCATCACGCCCGAAAAGCCCCAATCCAGCGCTTCTTGTTCGGACACGACACCAATATCGCAGGTGCGCTGCTTGAAAATACGGCTTTCGGTCAGCAACCCGTCGATATCGTCCAGCACCTTGGGAAACACATGCGCCCAGGATTCGATGTCGTCCAGAAGCGCGGGCGGTAAATCCTGATGCACACCACCGGGGCGGAAATAAGCCGCGTGCAGCCGTGCCCCGCAGGCGCGTTCATAGAAAATCATCAGTTTCTCGCGCTCTTCAAACCCCCACAGGGGCGGCGTCAGCGCGCCGACATCCAAGGCACCTGTGGTGACGTTCAGCAGGTGGCTAAGGATACGCCCGATTTCGCTGTAAAGCACGCGGATCAAGGACGCGCGGCGTGGCACCTGCACGCCCGTCAGCCGTTCAATGGCCAGACACCATGCGTGTTCCTGATTCATCGGGGCCACATAATCCAGCCGGTCGAAATACGGCAGATTCTGCAAATATGTGCGGCTTTCCATCAGCTTTTCGGTGCCACGGTGCAAAAGCCCGATATGGGGGTCGCAGCGTTCCACAATTTCGCCGTCCAGTTCCAGAACCAGACGCAGCACACCATGCGCAGCAGGGTGCTGCGGGCCGAAGTTGATGTTGAAATTACGGATCTTCTGCTCGCCCGTCTGGGCGTCGTCAAAACCTTTGGAGCCGTCCATCATGTCGCAGCCTCCTTCTTCTCGTCACCGGGAAGAATGTAATCAGCCCCCTCCCAGGGGGACATGAAATCAAACTGCCGATATTCCTGCACCAGTTGCACGGGTTCATAGACCACGCGCTTCAGCGCCTCGTCATAGCGCACTTCAGTGTAGCCGGTGGTCGGAAAATCCTTGCGCAGCGGATGCCCGCGAAACCCGTAATCTGTCAGGATACGGCGCAAATCCGGGTGGCCGGAAAACAGGATGCCGAACATATCGAACACTTCACGTTCGAACCAGTTGGCACTTGGGTGAATGTCGATGATGGAGGGGACAATTTCCTGCTCGCCCACCTCGACCTTCAGGCGGATGCGGTGATTGCGATACATCGACAAGAAATGATACACCACATCGAAGCGCTTGCGCCGACCGGGCCAGTCTATTGCCGTGATGTCCACCAGCGTTGAAAAACGCATATTCTCATCACTTTGCAGGAAACGCACCAGCTGGGGCAGCTGCGGCAGCGTGGTGATAACCGTCAATTCGCCAAAAGCGGTTTCATGGCTGACAACCGCATCGGCCATGCGCAGTTCAAGTTGACCGGCCAGTTCTTTCAATGCATCCGACATATGCCGACCCCTTACCTGACCAATGTGCCCGTTCGGCGGATCTTGCGCTGCAATTGCATGATTCCATACAACAGCGCTTCTGCCGTGGGTGGGCAGCCGGGCACATAAATATCCACCGGAACAATGCGGTCACACCCACGCACAACCGAATAGCTGTAATGGTAGTATCCGCCACCATTGGCGCAAGACCCCATCGAGATAACATAACGCGGCTCTGGCATCTGGTCATAGACCTTGCGCAGCGCGGGCGCCATCTTGTTGGTCAGCGTGCCAGCCACAATCATAAGGTCGGACTGGCGCGGGGTTGCACGCGGGGCCGTGCCAAAGCGTTCCACGTCATAGCGCGGCATGGCGACATGAATCATTTCCACAGCGCAGCAGGCCAGACCGAATGTCATCCAGTGCAAGGAGCCGTTGCGCGCCCAGTTGATGACATCTTCGGTCGAGGTCAGCAAAAACCCCTTATCCTGCAATTCGCGGTTCAGCGACTGTGTGGCAACTTCGCGATCCGCGCCTGCGGTGTTCGCCCCTGTCATCACTCCCATTCCAGCGCCCCCTTCTTCCATTCATAGGCAAAGCCGACTGTCAGCACGCCCAGAAACATCATCATTGACCAGAACGCCGTCATCGACATTTCGGAAAACGCCACGCCCCACGGGAACAGAAACGCTATCTCCAGATCGAAGATAATGAACAGAATTGCCACCAGATAGAATCGGACATCGAACTTCATGCGCGCATCATCGAATGCGTTGAACCCGCATTCATAGATGGACACTTTTTCGGGGTCGGGGTTGCGCACTGCGATGATTATAGCTGACAAAAGCAGCACCAATCCAAGCACAACAGCGATTCCAAGAAAAATCAGAATGGGCAGGTAGGATGCAAGTAGATCTTCCACCTTTGGCTCCTTTTTCGCGCGGGAAGAGAGGCACCCTCAGGGCCGCTGGCCTCCTGAACCGCAACTTGGCTGCCCTTCCTCTACTCCTGTAGAGCGATGGGGTCAACCAAAGGCGCACCGCCATTACCGGAAAAAACCTTGCATTGAATACTATTGCATACCGCCTATGCAGGCGGTCACAGGATTCCGGCAAACCACGCGGTTCAATGCATGAAAAAGCCTTGGGGACCTGACCCTGCCCCCGTCATACCAAGTCATGCCAAAGCGGTGCTAAAGGCGTGGATCACCCCTGCCAATCCGGTTTGCGGCGGTCAAAAAATGCATCAATCCCTTCATGTGCTTCGGGCGATTGCCACGCAGATACCAGTTCCTTGATGGAATGATCTACCGCATCAGGGGCCACATTGCCCCCGAGTCGCTGCGCAAGCGCCTTGGCCCGCGCCACCGCCCCCGGCGCACAGGCCAGATAGGGGGTCACTTCTGCGTCCGTCGCGGCATCCAGATCCTGCGGTGCCACCGCATGCGCCAGCAGCCCCAGCGTCACCGCTTCGCCGGCCCCGAAAATGCGCGCCGACATGAACACACGCCGCGCCATAGCCTGCCCCATACGCGCCAGAACATAAGGGCCAATGGTCGCCGGAATCAGCCCCAGACGGGTTTCTGTCAGCCCGAATTTGGCACCCTGAACCCCGATGGCCACATCACACACGGCCATCAGCCCGACACCACCGCCAAAAGCCTGCCCCTGCACCCGCCCGATCAGGGGTTTGGGCATGCCGTTCAGCGCCCCCAGCATATCGGCCAGTTTGCGGGCCTCGGCGGCGCGGGTTGCGTTATCGGCGCGCATCTGGTCCTGCATCCAGCCCAGATCGCCGCCTGCGCAAAAGCTTTTGCCAGCGCCGGTCAGGACCACAACGCGCACGCGGTCATCCGCAGATAGTTGCGCGGCGGCCTTGGTCAGGTCAGCAATCATCTGCGCAGACAAGGCATTGTGCTTGTCAGGGCGGGCCAGTGTCAGCGTTGCAACCCCGCGCGCATCTGTTTCAATGGTGATGGTTTCAAACATCAGACCGGTCCTTTTCGCATGCTGTGTGCCATCTGCGCCGCATCTTGCAACATATCGCGGTCCAGTCCGGTGTCCCAGCCCCGCGCTACCAGCCAGTCATGCACCGCTTCTGTCGCGACATTGCCCGACGCCCCGGGCGCATAGGGGCACCCGCCAAGACCGCCCACAGCCGCATCAAACACGCGCAGGCCAGCTTCAAGCGATACGTCGATATTTTCCAGCGCCCGCCCGGCGGTATCATGGAAATGCCCCGCCAACCGGTCGGCAGGCATGTCACACAACACCGCGTCCAGCATGGCCGCGATCCGGTCTGGCGTGGCGCGGCCAAGGGTGTCGCCAAGACTGATTTCATAGCACCCCATGTCGCGCAGTGCCGCCACCACGCGCACCACATCGTCAGGCGGAACAGGGCCATCAAAGGGACAATCGGTCACACAAGACACATAGCCCCGAACGGGAATTCCCGCCCCCAGCGCGGCTTTTGCGACTGGCGCGAAGCGTTCCAGACTTTCAGCAACCGAACAATTCAGGTTTGCACGGCTGAATCCATCGGACGCTGACCCAAAAATTGCCACTTCATCCGCACGGGCGTTTCTTGCGGCTTCAAACCCGCGCATATTGGGGACAAGCGCCGCATAGCGCACACCATCCGCACGGGCAATCTGCGCAAGAACATCTGCGGAATCAGCCATTTGTGGCACCCATTTCGGGCTTACAAAACTGGCAACCTCTATGCGCCGGAACCCTGCACGGCTTAGGCAATTCACCAGCGCAACCTTGTCCGGCGTCGGGATCAGGTGCTTCTCGTTTTGCAACCCGTCGCGCGGACCAACTTCGAATATTTCAACATTCGCCATTTTCTACCCCTCTGGCGGCGCATAGAAGTCTTGCGTATAAATCTGCGCGGCCCCATCCTTGGCAAGGGCGCGCTGAAAGGCTGGGCGCGCCGCAATCAGGTCCGCATATTGCGCCGCACCATCCGGCAGCGTTACAAACCGGCGCGCCATCCATACCGCATATCCGATAGCAATATCAGCCACGGTGAAGTCCCCGTTCACCCAATCAGGCCCGATGGCGCGCAGGGCATTTTCCAGCCGTGCCGCCTCCAGCCGCATGACCGTGGGCGACCGCATCCAGTCTTCGCGCAAGACGATATGATGTTGGGTCAGATTGGCCAGAAGCGCGCCAAGGGTTTCGGCATAATGCAGGCCTTGCAAGAATGCAGCGCGACCCGCCGCCCCTTCGGGCACACGCAGATGCGGCGCGCGGCTTTCCGCCAGATATAGCAAAATCGCGCCGCTTTCGCACAAGGATTGCCCGTCCACTTCGATCGCGGGCACCCGTCCGGCAGGCGAGCGCCGCAGATGATCAGCATCCCGCAAGGACCGGTCAAAGAAACTGCACGGAATCAGATCATACGCCGCGCCAATTTCTTCCAGCACCCAAAGCACGCGAAAAGACCGCGACTGCGCGACATGCCACAGCCGGATGATGGCATCGTTCCCATTCATTGACCTCAGCCCTCCTCCTGCTGCTCTTGTAGCTGGACCAACGGGGTGCCTGCGGCAACCTGCGCACCCGGTTGCACCAGAACTTCCGCAATAACGCCAGCGCGCGCGGCAACCAGCGTGTGTTCCATCTTCATGGCCTCCAGCACCACCAGCCGCGCAGCCTTGTCCACAGTGTAGCCTGCCGCAACAAACACCGCCTTGACCAGCCCCGGCATGGGCGCAAGCACCACATCGGCCCCTGCGCCAAGCGCTTCTTGCCGCGACAGCGGATCAACCAGTCCAAGGATACGCGGCGTTGCACCAAATAAATGGACATGCCCCGCAATGGCGCGTGCACGAACCCAAGCACCCGCTACATGAAAGCCCTGCGCACCCGCATTGACGGCGAATTCATCCCCACCGACAGTCACAATAGCCCGCAGCGGCCCGGTCACCGCAATACGCAGGTCATGGGCATCCGTGCCATCCATCAAGGACACATCCTGCCAGATCGGCCCTGTCAAACTGAACCCCGCAAGCGGGTCCGACAGCCCGTCCAGCCCGATCACACAAGCCGCAGCAACGGCCAGTTCCTGACCTGTCAGGTCCGGCTCACGGGTCAGGCTGGTGATGTTGCGTTCAATCAGGCCGGTATCCATATCGCCGCTGCGAAAGGCTGCATCGCGCGTCAATGCCCCCAGAAAGGCCAGATTGGTAACCGCGCCCGCCACTTCGGTGGCAGCCAATGCGCGTTCCAGACGCTTCAGCGCAATCGCGCGGCTTGCGCCATGGGTAACAAGCTTGGCAATCATCGGATCATACCACGGGCTGATCTCATCGCCCGCGCGCACACCGGAATCACTGCGCGCAGTATCAGGGAAATGCAGATGCGACAGCCGCCCTGTTGCGGGCAAGAACCCCGCAGGCACATCTTCTGCATAAAGCCGCGCCTCGAACGCGTGACCGGTGATCGACAGATCCTGCTGGCGCAACGGCAACCCCTCGCCCGCGGCAACGCGCAATTGCCATTCCACCAGATCAACGCCGGTGATCGCTTCGGTGACAGGGTGTTCAACCTGCAAGCGCGTGTTCATCTCCATGAACCAGAACCCGTCAGGGCGCAGGCCATCGCTGCCGTCAACAATGAATTCCACCGTGCCCGCGCCCGCATAGCCAATCGCACGGGCCGCGCGCACCGCCGCCTGCCCCATGGCCGCGCGCATTTCGGCGGTCATGCCGGGGGCCGGGGCTTCTTCGATGACTTTCTGATGCCGCCGCTGAAGCGAGCAGTCGCGTTCGAACAGATGCACCGCATCCACACCGTCACCAAAAACCTGCACTTCGATATGACGCGGCTTCGTGATGTATTTCTCGACCAGAACCGCATCATTTCCAAAGGCGGTCGCGGCCTCTCCTTTCGCGCTTTCAAGGGCATCCATGAAATCAGCGGGCGCATTCACCAGCCGCATGCCCTTGCCACCGCCACCCGCCACAGCCTTGATCAGCACCGGATAACCTATGGCCTCCGCCGCGCCCGCCAGATGCGCGGGGCCTTGATCTGCGCCGTGATAGCCCGGCACGACCGGCACACCCGCCTTATGCATCAGCGCCTTGGCCGCATCTTTCAACCCCATCGCGCGGATCGCACTGGCCGAGGGGCCGATGAACACCAGCCCTGCTGCGGTGACCGCATCGACGAAATCGGGGTTTTCGGACAGGAACCCATAGCCCGGATGAATGGCCTGCGCGCCAGTTTCCAGTGCTGCGCGAATGATGACATCACCACGCAAATAACTGTCGCGCGGTGCAGGCCCGCCGATATGGATGGCCTGATCCGCCAGTTCCACATGCAGCGCCTGCGCATCCGCATCGGAATAAACCGCAACCGTGCGCACCCCCATGGAGCGGGCTGTGCGGATAATGCGGCAGGCGATTTCACCGCGATTGGCAATCAGGATTTTGTCAAACATCTCTCAGCATCCCTTTACGGTGGCAAGGGGGCGCTGCCCCCATCGCCTGACGGCGATCCCCCCGGAGTATTTGAATGCAAGATGAAGCCCCCGCAGTTTCATCTTGCGCAAAATACTCCCGCCGGAGGCGATCTTTTTTACATCCTGAACACACCGAAGCGCGTGTCCTCAATCGGGGCATTCAATGCGGCCGACAGTGACAGCGCCAACACCTGCCGGGACTGGCGGGGGTCGATGATGCCATCATCCCAAAGCCGCGCACTGGCATAAAGCGGGTGGGACTGGCGCTCGAACATCTCGACCGTGGGGCGCTTGAATTCGGCTTCGTCTTGCGCACCCCAGCTTTCGCCCGCGCGTTCCAGCGCGTCGCGTTTCACAGTGGCCAGCACGCCTGCAGCCTGCGCACCGCCCATAACGGAAATGCGGCTGTTGGGCCATGTCCACAGGAAACGCGGGCTGTAGGCGCGGCCAGCCATGCCGTAATTTCCCGCGCCAAAACTGCCGCCCACCAGCATTGTAATCTTTGGCACGGATGTGGTGGCGACCGCCGTGACCATTTTGGCCCCGTGGCGCGCGATGCCTTCGTTTTCATACTTGCGCCCGACCATGAAGCCCGTGATGTTTTGCAGGAACACCAGCGGAATGCGGCGCTGGCTGCACAGTTCGATAAAATGCGCGCCCTTCACCGCAGCCTCGGAAAACAGCACCCCGTTATTGGCCACAATCCCCACGGGGCAGCCCATGACATGTGCAAAACCAGTGACCAGCGTTTCCCCGAAGCGGGGTTTGAATTCATCAAAGCGCGAGCCATCGACCACGCGGGCAATCACTTCGCGAATGTCATAAGGTGTGCGCAGATCAGCGGGCACGACGCCGAATATTTCATCCGGGTCATAGGCGGGATCTTCGGGCGTCTGCCACTGAACCGTCGCGGGCTTTGCGCGGTTCAGGTGACTGACAGCACGGCGGGCAAGCGCCAGCGCATGGGCGTCATCTTCAGCCAGATAATCAGCCACGCCCGACAGGCGCGTGTGTACATCGCCGCCACCCAGATCTTCGGCGCTGACCACTTCGCCGGTGGCGGCCCTGACCAGCGGCGGACCTGCCAGAAAGATGGTGCCCTGATCGCGCACAATGATGGTGACATCCGACATGGCGGGCACATAGGCCCCGCCCGCTGTGCATGATCCCATCACAACGGCAATCTGCGCAATCCCCTTGGCTGACATCTGCGCCTGATTGTAGAAAATGCGCCCGAAATGGTCGCGGTCGGGAAACACCTCGTCCTGATTGGGCAGATTCGCACCGCCACTATCGACCAGATAGACACAAGGCAGATGGTTTTGTTCGGCGATTTCCTGCGCGCGCAGATGCTTCTTGACCGTCATCGGGTAATAGGTGCCGCCCTTTACGGTGGCATCATTGCAGATGATCATGCAGTCCTGCCCCGACACCTGACCGATCCCCGCGATCACCCCGGCACAGGGCGCAGCCCCGCCATACAGGCCATGCGCCGCCGTCGCGCCCACTTCCAGAAACGGGCTGCCTGCATCCAGCAGGTTGGCAACGCGGTCGCGTGGCAGCATCTTGCCACGCGCCAGATGGCGCGCGCGGGCCTTTTCGCCGCCGCCCAGTTGTGCCAAATTTGTCGCCGCACGTATTTCTGCCAAGGCGGCTGTGTGCCCGTCATGATTGGCCCGAAACATGTCCGACCCTGCAAGCACAGATGACTGAAGCTTCATGCCCTACCCCCGATGTAAATGTTATCTCCGATCAGCCTGCCACGACACGGCGTGCCGCGTTGCGACACTGCGCCACAGCCAGGGCTTGCCGAAGTTTGATGCAGGTCAAAGCGGCCCGCCCCAGAGGCACGCAACATCCGCGCACTTCGCATAAATGGGGAAAGACCATGAAAATAAATAATATTCTTGCATGTGCAATTTCTGCACTGGCACTGTCGGGCGGGGCTGCCATGGCACAACAGGCTGGCGACTGGACGCTGGGTGTGGGCATTGGCCATGTGAACCCGAAATCCAACAACGGGACGCTCGCGACCCTTCCCGCCAGCATTGGCAGCAGCACACGCCCGATCCTGACTGCGGAATATTTCATTCAGGACAATCTGGGGATTGAACTGCTGGCGGCGGTGCCGTTCCGCCATTCTATCAGCCTGAGCGGCGTGCAGGTCGGCACCACCAAACAACTGCCACCAACCGTTTCGCTGAACTATCATTTTACCAATGACAGCGCGATTACGCCGTTTCTGGGGGCCGGTGTCAATTACACCAGTTTCTTCAGCACCAGATCGCCGCTTGGCAGTCTGAAGATCAAGGATTCCTGGGGTCTGGCGCTGAATGCAGGTGTTGATTTTGCCGTAAGCGAACGCAGCGCGATCCGCGCGAACCTGCGGTATATCAACATTCAGTCGGATGTATTGCTTGACGGTGTAAATATCGGGAAGGCCAAGATCGACCCTTGGGTTGCGTCGGTATCTTACGTTTACCGATTCTGAGCGGGGCACCAACCGCAGCTTGGGGCGCGCCGGATCGGGGCGCCCTTTTCCTATGGGATTGGTCGCGGCCCCTGCCATGGCTATCGCGCGCCGTGCAGGACGGACCACAGATACAGCGTCTGTTCGGCAGTCATCTGCATGGTGCAGCCCAGAAAGGCCGGGCTGCACCCTGTGCCGCCCTGCCATTGCGCTGCTTCAAAACTGCAACGCGCATCCCGAAACCCGATCCATGCACGCTGCATGTCGCGCGCACTGTCAGACAGGGAAATTGCCGCATTCGTGCGGCCCGCATCTTGCGCGGTCAGATCTGCACGCAGGGCTTGATAGGCGCCATTCAGCTTGCCATCCCAAAGGTCCAGCTCCGCATCCAGACAAAAGCCCATTCCAACCGTCGTTTCCCCGCCGGGCTGTTCCATGCACGCAGTCGCGGCGCGACCAACACAGCCATACGCCTGCGCGTCATCTGACACTGCGGCTAGGCACATCTCTGTCGGGGCAGCATCAAAGCGCAGGTCTGTGGCAGCCGCGGGCGCAGCACCAAGAGCGGCGAAAAGGACGGTCAGGCGCATGGGGTTTTCCTTTTTGACAAGCACAGCCGACTCCTACCCCATTGCCCCCATCAATTCACGCCCTACAAGCATGCGGCGAATTTCCGACGTGCCCGCACCGATTTCCATCAGTTTCGCGTCGCGGAACAAACGGCTGACGGGGCTGTCATTCATGAACCCTGCACCGCCCATAGCCTGCACCGCCTGATGGGCCTGCACCATCGCCTGTTCAGAGGCATAGAGCACGCAGGCGGCCGCATCCGCCCGCGTAACCGCGCCACGGTCACAGGCCTTGGCCACTTCATAGACATAGGCGCGGGCGGAATTCATGGCGGTATACATATCGGCAATCTTGCCCTGCATCAGTTGAAAGCTGCCAATGGGCTGGCCGAACTGGTGCCGGTCGCGCAGGTATGGCATGATTTCATCCAGACACGCCGCCATGATGCCCGTGCCAATGCCCGACAGAACAACGCGTTCATAATCAAGCCCCGACATAAGCACGCGCACGCCACGCCCTTCATCCCCAAGCACATTGTCAAACGGCACTTCCACATCTTCAAACACCAGTTCAGCCGTGTTCGAGCCGCGCATACCCAGCTTGTCGAAATGTGCGCTGGTGGAAAACCCGGTCATGGATTTTTCGATCAGGAACGCCGTGATTCCCTTGCTGCCCGCCGACGCGTCGGTTTTGGCATAGACCACCAGAACATCCGCATCGGGGCCATTGGTGATCCAGTATTTGGTGCCGTTTAGAATATAGCGGTCATTCTTTTTCTCGGCGCGTAGTTTCATGCCCACCACATCGGACCCTGCACCCGCTTCGGACATGGCAAGCGCGCCGACATGCTCGCCACTGACCAGTTTGGGCAGGTAACGTTCGCGCTGCGCGGCCGTTCCGTTCAGCTTGATCTGGTTGACACACAGGTTGGAATGCGCGCCATAAGACAGCGATACCGAAGCCGAGGCCCGCGCGATTTCTTCCACCGCAATAACATGGGCCAGATAGCCCATATCCGCGCCCCCGAAGTGTTCGGGCACGGTGATGCCCAGCAAGCCCAATTCCCCCATTTCGCGCCATAGTTCGGCGGGGAACGTGTTGGTGCGGTCGATCTCTGTCGCCATTGGCTTGACGCGATCTTGTGCCCAGCGGTGGACCATGTCGCGCAGGGCGTTAACCTCATCGCCAAGGTCGAAATTCATTGATGCTGTGAACATGCGCCACCCCTCCCACAACTGAACGCTTGTTCAATTCATACGCAGGCGGGGCGTGTGCGTCAAATGAATTTTATGCGATAAAAACAGACAAGGGGCCATGACGGCCCCTTGTTTTGAGTATTTTTGGCAAGATGAAAATGCGCGCCTAGCGCAGGTCCGGAGGGGTGGCTTCCACGCGCAGCGCGTCAATCAGTGTGCCCAGCGTTTCGGTCGATGTGCGGTTTGCACCAAGCCTGCGCACAGAAACCGTGCCTTCAGCCACTTCGCGCGCGCCAATGGCCAGAATGACGGGCACCTTGCCCACGGAATGTTCGCGCACCTTGTAGTTGATCTTTTCGTTGCGCAAATCCAGTTCGGCACGGATACCGGCCGCCTGCAAGGCCCCTAGCACTTCGGTGCAGTAGCTGTCCGCGTCCGAAATAATGGAAGCCACAACAACCTGACGCGGGGCCAGCCAGAAGGGCAGTTTGCCCGAAAAGTTTTCGATCAGCATGCCGATGAAGCGTTCAAAACTGCCAAGCACCGCGCGGTGCAGCATAACGGGGCGGTGTTTGCCGCCATCTGCACCGATATAGGCCGCGCCCAGCCGTTCCGGCAGGTTGGGGTCCACCTGAAGTGTGCCGCATTGCCAGTCGCGCCCGATGGCATCGGTCAGCACGAATTCCAGTTTCGGGCCGTAAAACGCCCCCTCGCCCGGGAACAGTTCATAGTCATGCCCCGCCGCGCGGCAGGCATTGCCCAAAGCGGCCTCGACCCGGTCCCAGCTTTCATCGTTGCCGATGCGCTTTTCGGGGCGGGTGGACAATTTGATGCGCCACTGATCGAAGCCCAGATCGGCATAGACCCCCGACAGGAATTCAATGAATTTCTTCGATTCCGCCTCGATCTGGTCCTCGGTGCAGAAGATATGCCCGTCATCTTGCGTGAAGCCGCGCACCCGCATGATACCATGCAGCGCACCCGAGGGTTCATAGCGCGCACATGACCCGAATTCAGCCATACGCAAGGGCAGATCCCGATATGATTTCAGCCCGTGGTTATATATCTGCACATGGCAGGGACAGTTCATCGGTTTCAGCGCGTTGACGGTCTTTTCGCGGGCGTGATCCTCGTCAACCTCTACGATGAACATATTCTCCTGATAATTGTCCCAATGGCCCGAATCCTCCCACAGCTTGCGGTTGACGACCTGCGGGGTGTTCACCTCGACATAGCCGTCCTTGCGCTGCTGGCGGCGCATGTAATCTTGCAAGCTGGTATAGATCGACCAGCCATTGGGGTGCCAGAACACCTGACCGGGCGCTTCTTCCTGCATATGGAACAGGTCCATTTCGCGGCCCAGCTTGCGGTGATCGCGCTTGGCGGCTTCCTCCAGCATAGTCAGATGGGCCTTCAGGTCATTGCGGTTCTTGAAGGCCACACCGTAGATACGTTGCAGCATGGGGCGGGTGCTGTCGCCCAGCCAGTAGGCGCCTGCGATATTCATCAGCTTGAACGCATCTGCGGGCACCTGCCCGGTGTGTTGCAAATGCGGGCCACGGCACAAATCCTGCCAAGCCCCGTGCCAATACATGCGCAGCGGCTCGCCCTCGGGGATGCGGTCGATCAGTTCAATCTTGAACGGCTCGCCTGCGTCCTTGTAGTGCTGAATTGCGCGCGCGCGGTCCCACACTTCTGTGCGCACAGGTTCGCGGGCGTTGATGATGTCGCGCATCTTCGCCTCGATCTGCGCAAGGTCTTCGGGGACAAACGGTTCAGCGCGGTCGAAATCGTAAAACCAGCCCTTGTCGCGCACGGGGCCGATGGTGACCTTCACATCCGGCCAGATTTCCTGCACGGCGCGCGCCATGATATGCGCCAGATCGTGGCGGATAAGTTCCAGCGCCTGTGCATCATCTTGCATGGTGTGAATGGCAATGCTGGCATCTTGCATGATCGGCCATTGCAGATCGAAATGCGCACCATCGACCGTGGCCGAAATGGCCTTTTTCGCCAGCGATGTGGAAATGGATGCAGCGACTTCGGCAGGGGTGACGCCTGCGGCGAATTCACGCGCGTTGCCATCAGGGAATGTCAGGGAAATCTGGGCCATTGGCCATGCTCCTCGTCGTTTTGGCGCCCACGGAACGCCCGGTTGCGGGTTATGTCGGGGGTTGATTTCGCTTTCAAGGGAACGAAAGTCAAGCTGGCATCGTTTATTCGGATCGCGATGTGACAAAAAAACGGAGAGGTTTGATGCGGCCAGCCGTGCAGAACGCTTTTGATGCCCTGACATCGGATGATGACGGGCGGGTGTGCAAGGACATCTCTGATGCGGCGTGCAAAGAACAACCGGCCAATTTTTTGCGCCATGCCGCGGCACTTGGACTAAGCAAGGCGGCAGACGGGCTGGCCGACCCTAAGCTGGTTCTGGCATGGTTGATGACACATCTTGGCGCCCCCGCCGGGTTGGTGGGGCTGCTGGTGCCGGTGCGCGAAGCGGGCGCGTTACTGCCGCAACTGTTCACTGCCGCGCGCATTCGCGCCATGACGCGGCGGAAATGGGCGTGGGTGGGCGCGGGCATAGGGCAAGGTGTCGGGGCCGCGATCATCCTGCTGGCCGCATTAACCTTGTCCGGCACCTTGGGCGGGGTGGTCTTGTTGGCAGGGTTGGCACTGGTGGCGCTGTCGCGGTCGGTGGCATCTGTTGCCTATAAGGATGTGCTGGGCAAAACCATTGCCAAGACACGTCGCGGAACCGTCACGGGGCTTGCAGGCAGCGGGGCTGCGGCCGTGACATTGTGTTTCGCCGCCGTGCTTATGGTGTTTTCCGACGCGCGCGCAGGCATTGTTCTGGTGGCACTGGCGCTGGCGGCGCTGTCATGGACGGTGGCGGCTGGCATTTTTGCAGGGCTGGCAGAAGAACGCGGGGCCACCGATGGCGGCGGCAACGGCTGGCGCGCGGCGATTGAGAATTTGCGCTATCTGCGCGAGGATCCACAACTGACCCGTTTTATTCTGGCGCGCGGATTGCTGACATCGACGGCACTTGCGCCCCCCTATCTGGTTGTGATGGCATCAGGGGCTGCGGGGGCTGCACTGGAAGGGCTTGGTGCGCTGGTCGCGGCATCTGCGCTGGCGGGGCTGGTTTCCAGCTATTTCTGGGGCAGGCTGGCCGATATATCCGCGCGCAAGGTTCTTATCCTGACCGGTGTGACAGGCGGCAGCGCATTGATCATGGCGCTGGGTTTCAATGCAGCGGGGCTGGCGCAGACCATCTGGGCGCTGCCATTGGCATTGTTCACACTGGCGCTGGCACATCAGGGGGTGCGGCTGGGGCGGTCCACCTATCTGGTGGATATGGTGGGGCAGGACAGGCGCGCAGTGTATACGGCAATATCCAACACCGTTATCGGCATTGTGCTGCTTGCCAGTGGCATTTTCGGGGCCATTGCCGCATTCGCCGGTCCGCATGTATCCTTAACGCTGTTTGCGCTGATGGCCATTGCAGGGGCTTGGGTGGCTTATGGCCTGAAGGAACTGGGCGGGGGGTGAGCGCGCCCGCATGCACCCTGTCAGTTTCCGCCAAGCAGCCCGCGCAGCCGGTTGCCCAACTCCTGTTCAAGCCCGCGGCGCAGGGTGTCTTCCATCCGCTCGCCTTCTTCGCGTTGCACACCCAGTTCACGTTCCAGACGCTGCGCGGCCTGTTCGCGGGCGCGATCTTCCAGACGACGGGCTTCTTCGCGGGCCAGTTCTTCAACGCGTTCCTGTTCCACGCGAAGCTGTTCGCGCGCCAGCGCTTCCAGATCCAGCCGGAAACGCGGCGCGTCCCATGGGCCGGTGATCATCAGCGGCACGCGCAACCGTTCGTCGCCTTCGCTGCGCAGGGCCGCAGGCGTAACACGGTAATCCAGCGTGCGCGCGCCCAGCGAAACACTTCCGCGTCCGGTCACAGAAAACCGTTGCGCTGCAAGCCTAAGGTCATCATTGCGCAAAACCCCGTCTGAAACTGTGAATGTGCCAGTAATGCTGTCGTAGACGGTGCGGTTGCCTTCGCCCATATAGCTCATATCCAGATTGCGCAGCATGCCCCCCAGATCGAAGCCGATGATTTCCCCCTGATCGAACCGGATCGCCCCATCCCCGCGCAGACTGTTCATGATGGCATGGATCGAATTGCCGACCCCAAGCACGTTAACGTCCATATCAGCGCGGCCCTGAAGCCGCCGGTAATCCGCAACTTCGGTCAACATGGGCAGCAATGATATGTCCCGCGCATTCATATCCGCACGCACGGACAGGCCAGAGCGGTTGTTGGCAACCAACTGGCCCGAAATCCTGCCGCCAAAGATTGCTGTTTCGCGCAGGTCCAGAACGGCGCGCGCATTGTCGATGCTGACATCGAACCGCGAACGCCCCAAGGTTGCCATATCGGTCTGCACACTGTTGAATGCAAGCGACAGTTCTGCATCCATCAGACCGAGTGCGGCTGCATCAATTGCGTCGCGCGACCACCCTTGCGCGCCGCCACCACCACCGGCACCGCTGCCGCCGGTCCCTGAGCGGGCTGCCGCGCCACTGGCGCTGCGCAGATCCAGCACATCCCCCGACAATTCACCCGTCAGCTTCGGGCGCGCGCCCGAAAGGGTCAGATCCGCGCCCCCTTCAAGCCGCAACCTGCCTGCACCCAGACGCGCATTGCGGGCATAAAGCGTGCCATCAGCGGTGCGCGTAATCTGCCCCGAAAACCCAAGCGGCAAATATTCAGGCGGGACATCCCCACCGCTTTGTCCAAGCGCCTGCACGACCGGACGCAACGCGGGAATGTCGGCATCCAACCGCCCCTCGGCAATCATGTCGGCCAGCCCTGCGCGGCCAGAAAATTGCGCGCGTGCCCCCGCAAGGCCCAGATCAAGGCTTAATCCGACAACGGCCCCACTCATCAGGCGCGCGACATTGTCAGTCGCAAGTGTTATCTCCAAAGGCTGGCTGTTCACCTGCGCCGCAAGGGTTATTTCCGCCGGACCGTCCAGCGCGGGCAATCCGAAACTGGCATCCAGCGCGTCCAGCCGAATATCTGTGCCAGATGCGGCATCCCTGTAGCGCACCTGCCCGTCCTGTATCCTGGCCAGACCAAGGGAAAAGGCGCGCGGGCGGATATCGGGGCTTGCAACGCTGTCGCTGGTGTCAGTGCTGCCAGTTCTGTCGTCCTGCGGGGGGGGCGCGCTGGCCCGCATGGCAACTTCCCAGTTTCCGCGCCCCTCGCTGTTGCGCCGCAGATCAATGACAGGGGATTGCAGGACAATCCTGTCAATCTGGATATCCCTGCGCATCAGGGCCGTCAGATCAAGTCCAATTTCCATTTGTTCAGCACGCAAAAGCGGCACATCATCCGCCCAGTCGGCATTGCCAATGGAGATGCCATTGGCCGTGGCCCCAATAACGGGGTAGAAACTGGGCCGCACCGCACCATCGATCGTCAGGCTGCGCCCTGTCGCGGTCTGGAACTGCTGCGCGGCAATCTGTGCAATGCGTTCAGAAGGCAACAGAAACAGGGCTGCCGCGACCAACACGACCAGCCCTGAAATAACCGCGACAACAGCCTTCAACACACGCATGACACCCCCGGTTGGCACAAATGGTTCAACACATTATCGAAACACTAACGCCAAGCTGCCACGAAGTCTTTTCAAAAAAGCGATTTGTGGGAAAGCTGTCTGGCAGACAGCAGCCCTACTCAGTTTTTTGCGCGGACATGTTGCAAAAGTGGCATCAGCGCTGCCATGTCGGGGCCATGCGCCTGCCCAGTCAGGGCCTTGCGCAAGGGCATGAACAACCCGCGCCCCTTGCGGCCGGTCTGCGCCTTGACTGCATCGGTCCAGTCTTTCCATGCCGTCGGCCCATAAGGCGGGGGCGGCAGTAAACCCAGCGCTTCGGCCACGAACTCCGCATCCTCAGCGTCAATCACAGGGTCCGCGCCGTGCTGGCACAGCGACCACCATGGGCCTGCATCATCCAGACGGGTAATGTTTTCACGCGCCACCTGCCAGAATTGCGGGGCGATATCTGCGGGCACGCCAAGGGCCGCCAGATGGTCGGCAACGGCCTCATACGGGCGTGACTGAATATCAGCGCGGGTCAGTGGCCACAAATCCTCGGGGTCGAATTTGGTTGGGGCCGATCCGAATTGCTGCAAATCGAACCCGTCGGCGATCTCGTCCATAGTGGCGCGCAAATCCACCGGCTGGCTGGACCCAAGCCGCGCCATCAGCGACAGCAACGCCATCGGCGTTACGCCCTGCGCGCGCAGATCGCGTAAAGACAGCGTTCCAAGGCGTTTGGACAGCGCTTCGCCCTGCGGGCCGGTCAACAGGGAATGATGGGCAAAGGACGGGGCAGCACCGCCCAGCGCCTGAATGATCTGGATTTGCGTTGCGGTGTTGGTCACATGGTCGGACCCGCGCACAATATGCGTAACCCCCATGTCCATATCATCCACGACCGATGCCAGCGTATACAGAACCTGCCCGTCCGCGCGGATCAGCACAGGGTCGGACACCGACGCTGCATCAATTGACAGCGGCCCCAGAATGCCATCATCCCATTCGATCCGCGTCTGATCCAGCAGAAAACGCCAATACCCGTCGCGTTCGGCCTGCATGCGCAGGCGCGTGGCATCATCCATGTCCAGCGCGGCACGGTCATAGACCGGCGGGCGGCCCATATTCAGTTGCTTCTTGCGCTTCAGGTCCAGCTCGCCCGGCGTCTCAAAACATTCATAAAACCGGCCATCAGCACGCAACCGGTCGGCTGCGTCTTTGTAGCGGTCCAGCCGCTTTGATTGCTGTTCAATCCTATCCCAGCCAATGCCCAGCCACTCCAGATCGTGCTGGATGGCGTCGATATAGTCCTGCTTTGATCGCTCCTGATCAGTGTCATCCAGCCGCAGGATGAATTCACCCCCCGATTTACGGGCGATCAGATAGTTGAACAATGCGGTGCGCAAATTGCCGATATGCAGGTAACCTGTCGGCGATGGCGCGAAGCGGGTGACAATCTTGGACATGGGGACGACCTCCTGATTGGGTCCATGCTTTTTCACAAGCCTTGCGCCAGTGCAAGCCCCGTGCTTTGAGACAGGATTGGACGAAAGCAACCAACATGACCAACACAGCACCGCTATGGGTATCAGCCCTGCCCCCGGACCAGACCATGTTCGCGGAAATCGTGGCACAGACACTTGAAACCCTGCCCGAAGATTTCCGGCAGGCGGCGGGCGCAGTTGCGCTGCAAATCACAGATTTTGCGCCGGACACATTTCTGGCCGAGATGAGCCTTGATGACCCGTTTGAACTGACCGGCCTTTATACCGGCACACCCCTGACTGAAAAATCCGTGATGGACCAACCTATGGAGCCAGACACCATCTGGCTGTTTCGTCGCCCGATTCTGGACGAATGGGTTGCGCGCGGGGATATTGAGCTGGGTGCGCTGATTGCGCATGTGTTCATCCATGAGCTGGCGCATCATTTTGGCTGGTCCGACGGGGACATCGCAACCATCGCGCCGTGGCAGGACTGAATACGCCAAGGCCAATCACCCCGCCGCACTGCGGCAAGATCAGGCCGGATCACCCCGTTTAAAGGTAGCTCATAGCCTTTAGGGGATACCCCAAGGCGCGGAATCAAGGGCGCGGCCCGCCGATGGCGCGGGCTTTATCCAAGAACGAATGTCCCCTTCAGGCCAAACCACCCACCCGCACAGTCCCCCCTGACGTGATAGCTAACCGCGCGCCGCCAGCGCATCCGCCAGCACGGCATGCAGCATATCCGCCGGCACTTCATCACAGACGAAGGCCGCACCAATGTCGCGTGCCAGAATGAAACGCAAACGCCCGTCCTGCACTTTTTTGTCCTGCCCCATCAGCCCGATCAGCGCGTCCGCAGATGGCAGATCGCCCGCAATATCGGCCAGATCAGTGGCCATACCCATCTGACGCAGATGCGCGCGCACGCGGCCGGGGGTTTCCTGCGCGCAAAGCCCCATGCGTGCCGACAGATCGAACGCCAGCGCACAGCCGATTGCAACGCCCTCGCCATGCAACAACCGCTCGCCATAGCCTGTGGCCGCTTCCAGCGCATGGCAAAATGTATGCCCAAGGTTCAAAAGCGCACGGTCGCCTTGTTCGGTTTCATCGCGCGCCACGATATCGGCTTTCATCTGCACAGACCGATGCACCGCATACTGGCGCAGCGCCTTATCCCCGTCCGCCATGGCGGGGGCATTGCGTTCCAGCCAGTCGAAAAACGCGCCATCCCCCAGCAGGCCGTATTTCACAACTTCGCCATATCCGGCCAGAAAATCGCGCCGCGGCAGGGTGTCCAGCAGGTCAATATCCGCCAGAACCAGTGTTGGCTGGTGAAACGCACCGACCAGATTCTTGCCGTGGCGCGTGTTGATGCCGGTCTTGCCGCCCACGGAACTGTCCACCTGCGCCAGCAGCGATGTGGGTATCTGCACGAACCGCACCCCCCGGCGCAGCACAGCCGAGGCAAAGCCCCCCAGATCGCCGATAACACCGCCCCCAAGCGCCACAACCACATCGCGGCGTTCCACCTTTTCATCCAGCAGCCATTCCACGGCCTGCTGCAAACCATCCCAACCCTTGGTTCCTTCACCCGGCGTCAGGGCAAGGGCTGTGCTGTCGATGCCTGCACGGGCCAGCCCCGCTTGCAACCCGTCCAGATGGGACGCGGCAACGCGGGTTTCTGTCAGAACGGGAACGCGCTTGCGGTGCAGAAGCGGCGCAAGCAACGGGCCTGCCTGCGCAAGCAGGCCCTGGCCAATCACCACATCATAGGCGCGCGTGCCCAGCGGCACATGAACACGGTCGATAGTCATCCGGCATATCCTTCCAGCACATCAGGGCGCGTAGACAATTCTTTCAACACAGCGCGCGCCGTGTCGGCTATGGCATAGCCCGGCTTTGTGTGCACTGCCAGATCCGCCTTGGAATAGTAAGGCTCCCGCGCTGTCAGAAGTCCGGCCAGGGTTTCGCGCGGGTTGGCGGTGCGCAACAGCGGGCGTGTCGATTTCTGACGCACGCGCGCCCACAACAATTCAAGATCCGCCTTGATCCAGACAGACACGCCAAGGTCGGATATCAAGGCACGCGTTCCGGCATTCAGAAACGCGCCGCCGCCCACGGACAGGATGCCGGGGTGACCGCGCATCAGGCGTGCAATAACCTCGGCCTCTCGGGCGCGAAAAAACGATTCACCGTCGCGCTCGAATATCTCGGCGATGCTCATTTGCGCGGCTTCAACGATTTCCTCATCCGAATCGCGGAAGGACACATTCAAGCACTGTGCCAATTCCCGGCCAACTGCTGTCTTGCCTGCCCCCATCATTCCCACAAGCACCACGGTTTTATGCAATTTCATGCCCAAGCTCCGCCCCTTCGCCCGCCCCTCAACAAGTTTTCGTGGCCTGCATTGTCCTTGTCGTGATATTGCGGCACTGTCAAAAGGGAAACCCCCCGCAGCGTTCTTCGTGAAAAGAGGGGCAGCTTAATGAAAGGCAGGCAGAATGCGACATCTGGTACGGCTTATTCTGGTTCTGGCGGTGTTGGCCAGTCTGGCCGTCGTGGCCTATGCATATTTCGGGGACATGTCCGCCGAACAGCGCAGTTTCGAAACACCGGTCACACTGGACGTGAATTGAATCATCGCTTTACGCATATATCCTTGGCCCGTCACACGGGGCTGGCCGGACTGGTCCTTGCCTTTGCAATGACCCTGTCGATGCCGCTTGGCGCGCAATCGCTACAGGCGGGGCGTCCGTTGAATGCGATAGAGTGGCTGGAAGACGCCATGTCCCACCCCATCCCCCCCGACATGACTGAACATGACCACACCAACGGGGCATTGCCCCCGATTGCCCCGCGGGGCGATGCGGATGACATTGCGGTTACCCCGCTGTCGCCGCCTGCGCTGGATCAGGTGGGGCTGTTTGTCCCCGAACGCGCGGGCCTGCCGCGCGACCTGTGGGGACAAGCCCCCATATCCGAGGTGCTGGCCGGTATTTCGGCCCTGCCGGTGGATACGGTGCCAAGCGCACTGCAACTGGAATACAGAGTGTTGCTTGCAGAATTCGCGCCGCCCGCGCAATTGCAACCGGAAACCCAAGGCACGGTGCTGAACGCCCGCGTGGACAAGCTGATGGCCATGGGCGCGCTGGAACAAGCCACCCAACTGATTGATGCAGCCCCCGTGCGCACCGCAGCGCTGAATGCCCGCGCATTCGACATTGCGCTGCTATTGGGCGAAGAAGACCGCGCCTGCGCCGATATGAGCGGCCAGATCACCACCGATTTCGGCCATGGCGCACAGATTTTCTGTCTGGCGCGCCGTGGCGACTGGCAAGCAGCCTATATGACATTGAACGTCACCAAATCTTTGGGGCTGCTGGAGCAAAGTGAAGCGGCACTTCTGCTGCGGTTTCTGGAAGAAGAAGACGCCACATTCACCCCGCCCCCGCCTGCCGAATTGTCGCCATTGGGCTGGCGCATCCTTGAAGCACTGGGCGATCCGGTGCCCACCGCCAGCCTGACTGTGGCCTATGCCTATGCCGATCTGCGTGGCACAAGCGGCTGGCGCGCGCAGCTTGATGCCGCAGAACGCCTGACGCGCGCGGGTGTCATGCAGCCCAACCGCCTGCTGGGCCTTTATGCGCAGCGCCGCCCCGCCGCATCAGGCGGGGTGTGGGAACGCGTGCGCGCCGTGCAATCGCTGGATCAGGCCCTTGCAACCGGTGACAGCACGGCCCTGTCACAGGCGCTGACAACCGCGTGGCCCCAGTTCGTCAGTGTGGAACTGGAAGTGGCCTTTGCACAGATGTTTGCCGAAGCCCTGACCGAAGGCAGGGTAGATCCCACGTCGCTGGACACCACCGCGCGCGGCATCGTCTGGCATATACTGCTTCTGGCGCAAACCCGGCTGGATCTGGCTGCGCAACTTGCCCCCAACACAAGCACGGCACGGCTGGCAACCGCTTTGGCGTTGCACGAAACCGACCTGCCTGCTGTCGATAACTCGTCCATGGCCGCAGCCATTGCACAGGCGTTTTCCCCGGGTGACTACACACCGGACAATGCCCCCCAGCGCCCTGCCACGTCGGGCGGCATTGTGCTGCTGGACGGGTTGAACAATATTGCGCATGCCGCCATAGGCGATCCGCGTGCAGCACGGCTGGGGCTACAGGCCTTGTTGTCGTTGGGACTGGACAGCGCAGCGCGCCAGATTGCCGTCGAATTGCTGCTGCTTGAACGACGTGGATAGGACATGACGCTGCATCAGGATTACCGATGGATTTCCACTTTCCTTGATGCCACCGCCGCCGAGGCAGGCGCGGCCCGCAATACCCAGCTGGCTTACGGCCGTGATTTGCGTGATCTTGCCGATTGGGCACAATCAAAATCGCTGGGTTTTGAAAGCCTGACGCGTGCGGATATCGAAGCTTATCTGGTGTATTGCGACGCGCAAGGGCTGGCGCGCACCACGCGCGCGCGGCGCTTGTCCTCCATCCGTGCGATGTATCGCTTTGCCTATGCCGAAGGCTGGCGCAGCGATGACCCTGCCAGCCGCATCAGCGGCCCCGGCAAGTCAAGGAAACTGCCAGATACCCTGTCGCATGACGACATATCAGCCTTGCTGGACGCGGCACGCGCAACCGGCCGGACCGATGCCGACAGGCTGCGCAACACCTGCCTGATGGAATTGCTGTATGCCACCGGCCTGCGCGTCACGGAACTTGTCGGCCTGCCGGTTGCGGCGGTGCGCGGTGATCCGCGCATGATCCTTGTGCGCGGCAAGGGCGGGCGTGAACGCATGGTGCCGCTGTCAAAACCCGCGCGCACTGCCCTGACAGACTGGCTGCAACATTGGGACCGGCAGGCAGCGGAATTGCGTGCAAAACGCCTGCCGGAGCCACGCTTTTTGTTCCCGTCCAGCGGGCGTGACGGGCATTTCAGCCGCGTCGGTTTTTTCCTTGTGCTTAAGGAAATCGCGCTGAAGGCCGGTCTTGACCCTGCACGCATCAGCCCGCATGTGCTGCGCCATGCCTTTGCCACGCATCTGCTGGCGGGCGGGGCGGATTTGCGCGCGATCCAGACACTTCTGGGACATGCCGACGTGTCCACAACAGAAATCTACACCCATGTTCTGGAAGAACGGCTTAAGACGCTGGTGCTGGACCATCACCCGCTCGCAAAGCCATGAAATCCAGCACGGATTGCGCCGCGCGCAACCCCGGCGGGGTGCCCCCCTGCCCCAGCCGCGCCATTGTCAGGCCCATGGCGTCAAACTGCGCGCTTCGGGCACCTGCATCATTCAGCAGCGTTTTCAACGCGGCCGCAATCCGGTCAGGCTGGCAGTCGCGCCCCAGAAATTCCGGGATTGCGCGTGTTTCCGACACCAGATTGACCAGGGTGACCGTGTCCAGCTTGATCAGGCGTTGCGCCAGAAAACGGGTCAGCGGGGCGACATCATAGGCAATGACCATGGGCGTGCCATTCGCGGCCAGTTCCAGCGACACGGTGCCTGATGCCGCCAACGCCAGATCTGCCGCGCCAAACGCTGCGCGCTTGGCGGCGCTGTCGACCAGCACTTCGGCACGCACCGGCCATTGCGCCACTTGCGCGCGCATGAAATCTGCCTGCGCGCGCACCGTGGGCACCAGAATGCGGGCATTTTGCGGCAGGGCCTGTGCCAGCGCCAGACCGAAACGCGGCGCAAGGCGCGCGATTTCCCCCCTGCGTGATCCCGGCAAGGCCAGCACCAACGGGCCATCATGCGCCCCCGCGCGCAGCTGTTCGATGTCAGACGCCTGCGCGCGCGGTTCGGACACGACGGGATGACCCACAAAATCGCAACTCATGCCCGCCGCTTGCATAAAGGGCGGTTCAAACGGCAACAGTGCAAGCACATGATCCACCAACGGGGCCATTCGCGCCGCGCGCTTTGGTCGCCACGCCCAGACAGACGGTGCCACATAATGCACAACACGAAGCGCGGGTCGTGCCGCGCGGGCCAGCTTCAGCACGCGCAGGCAAAAATCGGGGCTGTCGATTGTGATAACCACATCGGGCGCAGCGCGGGCAATTGCAGCAGCGGTTTCACGGATGCGCGCGCGCAACATGCGGATACGCGGCAGCACCTCTGCCAGCCCCATCACGGATAGATCCGACATCGGGAACAAGGACACCAATCCCTGTTCGGCCATGGCATCGCCACCGACACCCGTGAATTCCACATGCGGGGCCAGTTCGCGTAGCCCTGCCATCAGCGCGCCGCCCAGTTTGTCGCCTGACGGCTCGCCCGCGATGATAAAGACCTTCAAGGCGCGTCCATGGCCCACAGGAAAACCCCAAGCATATTGGCCTGCGTCAGCATCTGGTCACGGTCAATCAGCAACACGCCCCCCGCATCAAAGGCAATACCGCGCAGCCCGGCCTTGTGTATGGCGGACACCGTGTCCGGTCCCAATGCGGGCAGATCGATCCGGCGGTCCTGATCAGGTTTCGGGGCCTTGCAGAACACCCCACCCGCAGGCAATTCAACACCGCGCGCGCGCAATTCAGCCAGATGCGCCAGCATGACATCGGTGCCCGGCAAGGCCTCGACCGCCAGGCACTGGCCGCGCGCGGTCACGCAGCCCTGCCCCACATCAGCGGCGCCCATCACCTGCAACACGCGAAAACCGCGCATCGCATCCTTTTTGTCCTGCGACGATGGCTGCGCGTCAGTCAGAACACCCGCATCCGCCAGCAATTCGGGGCAGATATCCTGCGCACCAACAACATCAATGCCCCATTCGCCCATCAGGGTGATCACTTCGCGCAGCGTGCCATCATCGCCCTGTTGCATTGCCGCCATGATCCGCGGCAAAAGCTGCACGGTGGCAGGATCAATCAGCGATGGGTCCAGTCGCGGGCGATGCACAGCGCCTGCAAATACCGCACGGGTCACGCCCTGATCTTGCAGGCGGTCCAGAAAAGGCACCAGTTGTTCCAGCCGGAAACGTTCCACCGCTCCATGCGCGGGCGTAAGGCTTTCAAAGCCCTCCATCTCGGCCAATAGCGGGGTTTCACCTGCGGAGCGCAGGCGTTCGGCCAGCAAATGCGGCAAACGGCCCTTGCCGGTTATCAGCGCAGTGCGGGTCATTTCGGACGCAAAAAGCTGCGGTGGCTGTTATCGGTGAAGAAACTGGCGATCTGTTGCACGGCATCTGAATCGCTGTCTTGCAGCAGGGCCTGCGCCATATCCGCCAATGAACCATCACCAGTGGCCAGCCGCTTATAGGCCGCGCGCAGTGCCGAAATATCCTCGCGGGCCATGCCGCGCCGCTTCAGGCCAATCAGGTTCAACCCTTCCAGCGTGCCATCAGGGCCGGAAACCAGCCCGAACGGCATGACATCATGGGTCACGCGCGTCAGGCCGCCGATCATCGCACCTTCGCCAACACGCACAAACTGGTGCACGCCAGCCAGCGCACCAATGATGACATTGGTTTCGATGATCGCATGGCCTGCAACGCCCACATAATTGGCAAGGATCACATTGTCACCGATTTGCGCATCATGGCCCACATGCGCGCCCGCCATGATAAGGCAGTTATCCCCGATACGCGTCACGCCCCCGCCACCATCGGTGCCGATATGCAGTGTGGCATTTTCACGGATACGACATTTCTTGCCCACAATCAGCCGCGTGCGCTCGCCCGCGTATTTCAGGTCCTGCGGAATTTCACCCACAGATGCGAAGGAAAAGATTGTGCAGCCATCGCCGATATCGGTCCAGCCGGTGACCAGTGCATGCGGTTTGACCGTCACGCCCCGCCCCAATGTCACCTCTGGGCCGATAATGGCGAAGGGGCCGATTTTGCAATCAGGCCCTATGGTGGCACCATCGTCCACAACCGCCATGGGATGAATATCTGCGCTGGGGTCTATCATGCCCGCACTCATTCAGCGGACTTTGCACTGGCATCGATCATCGCGGCGAATTCGGCTTCCGCCGCGACCTGTCCGTTCACCTTGGCCACGCCTTCGAACTTCCAGATCTTGGTGGACCCGCGCTTGACCTGCACATGCAATTCCAGCACATCACCGGGCACCACCTTGCGCCGGAACTTGGCCTTGTCGATGGACATGAAATAAACCAGCGGGGCCTTGTCGCCAAAGCCCACGGACAGGCCCACAAGAACGGCCGCGGTTTGCGCCATTGCCTCGACGATTGTAACGCCGGGCATGATGGGCGCACCCGGGAAATGGCCCTGAAAATGCGGCTCGTTAAAGGTGACATTCTTGATGCCAACCGCAGATTGCCGCGCCACCACATCGCGCACCTTGTCGACCAGCAAAAAAGGATACCGATGCGGAATGATCTTCATGATCGTGGCAAGGTCGGCCTCTGTCGGGACAATGTGGTCCTGCGGGTGCGCGTGGTCGGTCATATAAGGCTTCCTTCACTTTTGCTCGCGGCCTGAACGCCCCACCACTGCGGGATGCAGCCAAATTTGCGCTGATTTACCAAGCTGGAGCCCGCGTGACAAGCGGCCCGGCACGCCCATTTTCAGGGCACGCGCAGCGGATTCGGAGAGGGGGTGCCATCACCTATCTCTTCATTCAGCGCTGTGATGGCCGGTTCGGTCATGTCCATGCCCGACACACCAATAATGACGGCGCGCGAATCAATCAGCACCTGCGCGCCTTCGGTGACCAATACCTGTTGCAAAACCGGGGCGGCCAGTTGAAAGAAGCGTCGCTGTTCGGCGTCTTCATACATGCTCAGACGCTGGCGCTTTTCGGCCTGAGACCGGCGGATCGCTTCGGCTTCGCGGTCAAAGTCTTCGGCTTCGGCCCGAAAGTCTGCCGGGGCCATATCGGGGCGCGCTTCGGTCAGTTCCAGCTCGCGCGTGGTCAGTTGCTCCATCAACTCTTCGTTTTCAGCTTCCAGTGCACGCGATGCCGCATCGATTTCAGCCTCGACCCGCTGCCCGAAATCGGAATCGCGAAACAGGCGTTCTTCATTCAATGTGCGCAGTTGAAGTGTCGGCGCGGCCTCGTCAAAGGTTTGCCCAAGGGAAAATCCTTGCATGCCCTGCGCAAAGGCGGGGGCGGCAAGCTGAATGCCTGCCGCCCCGATCCATGCCAAGACCCAATCGGGCCGCATCATCAGAAACTCGAAACGATCGTGAAGTCGAAATTCTGCGCGCGATCATAGGAACGCTTGCGAAGTGGCCGCGAGAAGTCGAACCGCAACAGACCCAAGGGACTGTCCCAGAACAGCGACACACCCAAAGTGGCGCGCAGGTGCATCCTGTTGGAATTCTCGCCGGTTGAATCGAACATGTCGACACCTGCAAGGCCCGTCGTGCCATCCACACCCCAGACAGAACCGACATCCGCGAAGACACCGCCGGACAGGCCGTATTCTTCAGGTGTTCCCAGCGGAAAGCGCGCTTCGGCAGACGCCACGAAATAGCGGTTGCCACCCAGCACGTCTTCGTTTTTCGCGCCAAAATCGCGCGGACCAGATTCACCGGGGCGGAAACCGCGCATCACGTTGGCCAGTTGGAACCGTTCGCGGAAGCGCGAATTGCCGTTGACCATATGCAGCATCCCGGCACGCACATCACCTGTCAGGGTCACATCTTCATTAAACACAGCCATTTCATAGCCAGCGCGGGCTTCGGTTTTCACGAAGCGACGGCTTTGGTTGCCAACACCGAAATCCTGCGAGAAGCTGAAAACCATCCCGCGTGTCGGGTCGATGCCAACCTTGCGCGTATCGAAGCTGTAGGTATAGCCAAGCGATCCGGTCACGGCTGTGCCCGCATCTTCGTCCAGACGGATACGCTCAGAAGAATCGCTAGAAAGCCCGCGCAGACGGTCCATCACCAGACCCTGACGCACTTGCAGACGGCCGAATTCGCTGACCGGGAAGGTAAGAGAGTTTCGCAGGAACGCCTCGCGCGTGTCGAAATTGGAATTCAACGACGACGTTTCCTGATACCCGATGCCCAGCGTGTAGGACAGGTCACGGTCAAACAGTGCCGGTTCGGTAAAGAACAGCGAAATGTCGCGCGATCCCTTGATCACGTTAAACGCAACGGCCACTTCCTGCCCACGGCCAAGGAAGTTCAGCTCCGAAAAGCTGATCCCGAAACCAATGCCTTCACTTGCAGCATAGCTGACCGAGAAGCCAAGCGAGCCTGTCGTGGTTTCTTCAACCTCGACATCCAGAATGGCCTGGTCGGGGGCGCTGCCAGCGCGCGGTTCGACCGACACGTCCGAGAAGTAGTCAAGCGCACGAATACGTTCTGCCGCTTCGCGAATTTCGCGCGGGTTCAGCGGGTCACCTTCGGCGGACCGGAACTGACGGCGAATGACGCGGTCTTGCGTGGTCGTGTTGCCCTGAATGTCGATCCGTTCAACCAATATCCGTTCACCGCGCACAAGGGCGAATTCGACATCAATCGTCTGCGTGCGGTTGTTGCGGGTGAAGCGCGGTTCTGCACGGATGAATCGCAGCCCCTGCCGTTCGGCGCGCTGTTCAAGTCGTGCAATATTCAGATCCAGCGTGTTGGGGGTAAAAAGCGCCCCTGCCGGAATTTGCACATCGCCTTCGTAATCGGCGGCATTGATCCCCTCGACCTCGCTGACGACGGTAACATTGCCGAAGCGGTATTGCTGACCCTCGCGCATGTTGAAGGTCAGGAAGAACCTGTCGCGTTCGCGTGCAATTTCTGGCGTGACCGACAGGATTTCAAAATCAACATAGCCGCGCGACAGGTAGAAATCTGTCAGAAGCTGGCGATCCAGCGCAATACGTTCGGCAATGAATGTATCACTTTGGATAATAAGGCGCAGTATGCCTGCCTGTTTGGTGCTGAGAACCTGACGCAGGCGGTAGTTTGAAAACGCCCTGTTGCCGACAAACGAAATACGCTCAATCTCGACGACGTTGCCTTCGCGGATGACAAAAGCCAGATCGACACGGTTGTTGCCACGCGGCAGAACTTCGGGCGTCACTTCAACAGCAGTGCGGCCACGGCGGTTATATAATTCGGCGATGGCACGCGCATCGGCTTCTACCGTCGACGGGGACAATACGCGGCCAGCGGTTGTTTGCACCACTTCGGCAATCACATCATCATCCAGACGACGGTTGCCTTCGAAGTTCACGACACCAATGATCGGATATTCCTGCACAGTAATGGCCAGCGTGTTTCCACGCGGTTCGACCGATACGTCTTCAAACAGGCCGGACCCCGACAATTGCGATACGGCTGCGTTTATCTGTGCCGCACTCACACTTTGACCGGGCCTGATTCCCGCAAGTCCGATGATGGTGGAATCATCCACCCGCACATTCCCGTCAATCGCAACACTAGAAAATTGGAAATTCTGCGCCTGTGCAGGCGCAACAAACGCAAAATTTACCAATGAAAAAAGACAAAAAACCACCGCAGCAAAGAAGTGCGCATTCGCGCCCCCATCCCTTGTTTGCGACGGCAGCATCCCATGAATTCCGCGCATATCCGGCCCCGTATTTCCGCATTATTGTTAGTTCACTGCCTAGCGACTAAAGACAAAAGAGTCAAAGCAATCGCAGCCCGAATTCATCTTGGTGTAATGGTGTTGCTTGTAGAGCAGTGCGAAACGCGAAAAAGCGTGCGACAGGCGCACGCTTTCGGAAATCGGGGAAAATTTGCAACGCTTAGCGCGGTGGGACAATTTCCTGGGGTGTATACCCCAGATAGATGGACACCCCGCCCGCCAACGCCATACCTGCCACAATTAACCCGATGACAAGCACCCGGTCAGCAATGGTTTGCCAAACGATACGGACGTTTTCCAGTTCACTGTCGATATATGCCATCCGAGCCTCCTGATTTCATATCGTATTTCAGAAGAATTGGGCGCGAATGGGGCATTGCCGTGTCGGCACAATGGCTGCGCCGAGCGACCCCACCCCATTTGCACGGCATGTCAACTCAGCATGTCAAATCCGTAAACAATGCAAAGGCAAACAGTGTCAGAACCAGCGTTAACCCTATCGCCATAAGCACGCGCACTGCCCTGTCATCCGCGGGGCGCCGCATGATGGCTTCATAGGCATAGAACACCAGATGCCCGCCATCCAGCGGCGGAATTGGAAACAGGTTCAAAAACCCGATCGCCACGGACAAAACCGCAATGAACCAGATCAACTCGAACACCCCGTCACTGGCCATCGCAGCCGAGGCTTCGGCAATCCCGATCGGGCTGGACAGGTTGCATGTGCTGATCTGCCCCAGAACCATGTAATACAACCCCTCGACCGAGGTGCGCAGCACGCGCCAGATCTGGGTTGCCGCCATGGTTGCGGCATCGGTCACGCCTGGGGTTTGTGTTGCATATTCAAACACGCCCCCTGATGTCAGGCCAATCAGATACCGGGTTTCAAACCCGCCATCGGGCAAGGGCAGGTCCGTGCTGCGCGGCACCAGTGTAAGATCCAGCAAATCGCCATCGCGCCAGACAGTCAGATCCAGCGCGGCCCCGCCGGATTCGGCAACCAGTTCGCGCAATTCGCGAAAGGTAGCGATGGGCGTGCCGTTGATGGCGGTAATCACATCGCCGGTTTGCATGCGCGCCTCGCGTGCTGCGGATTGCAGCGCCACCGATCCGGCAAGCGGCGGTTGCGGGTGCGGGCCGGTCACTTGCAGCACACGCCCGTCGCGGTCCACGCGGTAATCCAGCACGGCCTGCGCAGGCAAGGTTTCGGCCGCGGACAGAAAGTCGCCCAATGTCGCAGTCTCGACCCCTTCGACGGCCAGAATGCGATCACCCTGTTCCAACTCGAAGGGTTGCGCTGGCAGGGCCGTGATTTCACCCACGATAGGTTCATCGACGGCAACGCCCTGCACCATAATCAATGCGCCAAATACAAAGAACGAAAAGATAAAATTGAAAATCGGACCCGCTGCCACAGTTGCCGACCGCGCCCAAAGGGGGGCACCATGCATGGTGCGGCGGCGCGCGCGTTCGTTCATGGCCGACATTGCATCCGCATCCTTGCCGGATGCGGCATCTGCATCGCCTGCGAATTTGACATAGCCCCCAAGCGGAATTGCAGCAACCTGCCAGACAGTGCCGCGCCGGTCCTTGCGGCTGGCCAGAACCGGACCAAAGCCTATGGAAAACACATCCGCATGAATACCCGACCAGCGCCCGACGATATAATGCCCGTATTCATGCACAGCCACGATAACCGAAAGCACCACCACAAACGCAGCGATCGTATAGAAAAAATTGCCAAAACTGGGCAGAAACCCGATCAGATCCAAGTGCTTTCCCCTTTGTCGCGCCGAGCAGGGCGGCGCTTAGTTTCCTTTGGACATGCGTGAAACCAGTTCGCGCGCTGTCGCTCTTGCCATTTGGTCCATTGCCTGCACGGTTTCAAGCGCGCGCACCGGCGCTGTCAACCCGCTGTCAGATATAAGCTTGTCCAACGTGCGATCCACCAGCCGCGCCATATCCATGAAACCGATACGCCCTGCGATAAATTCATCCAGTGCCACTTCTTTGGCGGCGTTGAATGCCGTGCCCGCATGGCCGCGCAATTCCATGACATGGCGCGCAATGCGCAAGGCAGGAAAACGGTCGGGGTCCGGCGCTTCAAATTCCAGCTGGCGCAGGGTTGCGAAATCCAGCCGTGGCACCGGCAATGCCGCACGTTCAGGCCAGTTCAGCGCATATCCGATGGCATGGCGCATGTCGGGCATGCCCATATGCGCCATCATCGCCCCGTCCCGAAAGCCCACCATGGCGTGCACAATGGATTGCGGATGCAGGACGGTTTCGATCTGCGCCGGATCAAGGCCAAAGAATTCGCGCGTTTCGATCAATTCCAGCGCCTTGTTGAACATGCTGGCCGAATCGATGGTGATGCGCTGACCCATGGACCAGCTTGGATGAACCTGCGCCTGCGCCAGTGTGGCCGCTTCCAGCTGCCCCTTGGTCCAGCATCGGAACGGACCACCCGATGCGGTGATGATAACACGTTCGACAGCACTGATGTCTTCGCCGGCCAGCGCCTGAAAAACGGCGGAATGTTCGCTGTCTACAGGCAGGATACGCCCGCCATGCTGCGCGGCACAAGCCAGCATCAACGGCCCGGCTGTCACCAGCGATTCCTTGTTGGCCAGCGCCAGCGTGGCCCCTTGGGACAAGGCGCGAAATCCCGGCACCAGTCCCGCAGCGCCCACGATTGCGGACATGACCCAGTCCGTGGGCCTGTCGGCGGCATCGATCAGGGCTTGTGTTCCTGCCGCAACGGCAATCCCGCTTCCGGCCAGCGCGTCCTGCAATCCCTGATAGCAATCGTCATAGGCGGTCACCGCAATATCGGCCTGCAAAGCCCGCGCCTGTTGTGCAAGACGTGTGACATTGCGTCCACCCGTCAGCGCTACAACCTGAATATCGGAACGGCGCGATAGCAAATCAAACGTGCTCTCACCGATGGACCCAGTGGCCCCGAACACAGAAACCCGTCTCACATCAGACCCCTGCCGTTTGCGAAAACGCCAACGCCATCAGGCCGGTTTCAGTCAGGAACAGCACCATCAACGCCGCTGCAATCATGGCATCAAAGCGGTCCATCACGCCCCCATGACCGGGAATAAGGTTCGAGCTGTCCTTCACGCCCGCATGGCGTTTGATCGCGCTTTCGGCAATATCGCCCGCCTGCCCCGCCATCGCGACCAGAACCGACACAACCACCAAACCGGCACCGCCACCCAGCACCCCGATGAACGCCCAACCGATCACGACCGCGACAGCCCAGCCCGCAATCGTGCCCGACCATGTTTTTTTCGGGCTGACACGCGGCCACAGCTTCGGCCCGCCAAGGATGCGGCCTGCAAAATACCCCGCCACATCGGACCCGATGACCAGCAGTACCAACCACAGCACCCATTCCCAGCCATAGACATTGCGCAGCACGATAAGGCCAAGCCCCGCAAACAGGATCAGTGCCAGATAGGCCGCCGCAATACCCCTGTCCTTCGGGAATCGCCATGCCAGCAACACCACAGCCAGCACCAGTGCCCCCAGAACCAGTTCCCCTGTCAGTTTCGCGGAAAACACCCACAGCGCGACCGCAGCCGTAAACCCTGCGCCTTCGGCCTTGCCGAAGGGGGCGGCAGGGTCCAGCATCCGGGTCAGTTCCCAGATCATCAGCCCGGTCAGGACGTAGACCAGAAGTTCAAACGCAAACCCGCCCGCCCAGACGGCAGCAACACCAACCACCGCCATGGCAAGCCCCGACAGGGCACGCGCCCGCAGGTCGCTGAAACTTGCAGCACTCATACTTTAACCCCGCCAAAGCGCCGCTCGCGCAAGGAAAAATCTTTCAGGATGTTTTCCATCGTCTTGGGGCTGAAATCAGGCCAAAGTGTTGGCGTGAAAACATATTCGGCATAAGCCGCCTGCCACAGAAGAAAGTTCGACACACGGAATTCCCCCGATGTGCGCACAACAAGATCAGGGTCCGGCAGATCGCGCGTATCCAGATAGCGCGACAGGACGTTGTCGTTTATTTCATCAGCGTCCAGCTTGCCTGCCGCCACATCGCGCGCCATTGCGCGTGACGCGCGCGCGATTTCATCACGGCCACCGTAATTCAGCGCAACCGACAAATGCACCCTGTCATTGCCTGCGGTTTCGGTTTCGATCCACTGAATAAGCGCCTGCAAGTCATCATCTAGCCGCGACCTGTCGCCGATAAAGCGCAAGCGCACGCCTTCGCGCTTCATGCGGCCCGCTTCGCGACGGATGTAGCGGGCGAAAAGGGACATCAGCCCAAGCACTTCTTCGGTGGACCGCTTCCAGTTTTCTGTCGAAAAGGCGTAAAGCGTCAGATAGCGGATGCCCAGTTCGGGGCATACCTCGACCAGTTTGCGCACCTGTTCGGCCCCTTTGCGGTGCCCGACAAGACGCGGCCAACCGCGGTTTTGCGCCCAGCGCCCGTTCCCGTCCATGATCACTGCAACATGCAGATCCCGCAACGGCGCGGGACATTCACGGCCTGACTGGGCTGACTTGTCGAACATCATTCATCAAAACCCTTCACAACTGGAACCCTCCAGTGCGTATGACCGGACTACACCTGCATAATTTCTTCCTGCTTGCCATCCAGGGCCTTATCAACATGAACGATATAGCTGTCGGTCAGGTCCTGTATTTCTTCAGACCAGAGTTTCTGCTCATCCTCGGACATGCCGGCGGCTTTTGCCTTCTTGATCTGGTCCATACCGTCGCGGCGCACATTGCGGATGGCCACGCGCGCGTGCTCGGCATATTGCGCGGCAACGCGTGTCAGCTCGCGGCGGCGTTCTTCGTTCAGCTCGGGAATTGGCAGCATGATGATAGTGCCGTTCAACTGCGGGTTTATGCCAAGACCGGATTCGCGGATTGCGCGTTCAACCTTGCCGACAAGGCCCTTGTCCCAGACATTGATCGTCACCATACGCGGTTCGGGCACGTTGACACTGCCGACCTGATTGATGGGCGTCATCTGGCCATAGGCTTCAACCATGATGGGTTCCAGCATCGATGCCGACCCCCGCCCTGTCCGCAATGACGCAAATTCGGTCTTCAATGCGCCCATCGCACCATCCATGCGGCGCTTCAGATCATCCAGATCAATCTCAATCTCTTCTGACATCTTCGTTTTCCCTGTCACTGGGCCAGCATCGCATGATGCAGCAAGCTACCCGTCTTCTATCGCCAACACCGCAGCTTTGTAAGCCCGTGTTGACAATCCCGTTAGTCCGAAACGCGGGTATATGTCCCTTCCCCGCGCAGAATGCCGCTAAATCCGCCGGGTTCATCCAGCGAAAACACAATAATCGGCAGGTGATTGTCGCGCGCCAGCGCAATGGCGGATGCATCCATCACCTGCAAATGCTTTACCAAAACATCATCAAAACTGATGGTGTCAAAACGGCGTGCATCGGCGTGTTTCTTGGGGTCTTTGTCATAAACCCCGTCAACCTTGGTGCCCTTGAATATAGCTTCGCAGGCCATTTCATTGGCGCGCAATGTGGCGGCGGTGTCAGTGGTAAAATAGGGGTTGCCGGTGCCCGCCGCAAAAATGCACACGCGCTTTTTTTCCAGATGTCGCACCGCGCGGCGGCGGATATACGGCTCGCAGACCTGATCCATCGGAATGGCGCTGATAACACGGGTGAAGACGCCCAGATCTTCCAGCGCGGCCTGCATGGCCAGCGCATTCATCACCGTGGCCAGCATGCCCATATAATCGGCGGTGGTGCGTTCCATCCCCTGTGCGGACCCCTGCAACCCGCGAAAGATATTGCCGCCGCCGATGACCATGCAGATTTCGACGCCCATTTCATGCACCGATTTGACTTCATGCGCGATGCGCGCGACGGTTGGCGGGTGCAGGCCATAGCCCTGATCCCCCATCAGCGCCTCGCCCGAAATTTTCAGCATCACGCGTTTATAGGTGGTGCGGGTTTCTGGGACATCACTCATGGGGCAATCCTTTTTTTGGCGGGTGCGGCAGCAACTTACGGCAGGGCGCTTTCATCACGCAGCAAAATGTCGGAAAACGGGCGCAGGTTCAATGTGAAAGCGGGCAGAGATGCAGGAAATGACCGACCCTTCGCGCGATGCGCTGTTAAAGTTGCAGGCGCAACCGCCGGATGTGACGCGGCCCGTGTTACTGGCAGGCCCAACAGCAAGCGGAAAATCGGCGCTGGCACTTTGGCTGGCATGCACGCAGGGGCGTGTTGTCATTAATGCCGATGCGTTGCAGGTCTATGATATGTGGCACACCCTTAGTGCGCGCCCTGACGCGCATGAAATCGCACAAGCGCCACATTTCCTGTATGGATGCGTTTCGCGCGGGCAGGACTGGTCGGTGGGACATTGGCTGCGCGCTGTGCAACCGCTGCTGGCGCGCCACCCCAACCCCGTCATCGTGGGGGGGACGGGGCTGTATTTTCGGGCGCTGACCGAAGGGCTGGTCGAAATTCCGCCAACGCCTGCCGAAATTCGCGCGCAAGCAGACCGGCACCTGGCAGAAAATGGGGCCGATGCCTTGTTGGCCGAACTCGATCCGGCAACGGCTGCACGGATCGACACGGCCAACCCCGCCCGCATTCAGCGCGCATGGGAAGTGTTGCGCACCACCGGACGCGGGCTGGCCGACTGGCAAGACGACACCCCGCCCCCCCTGCTGTTCCTTCACAACACGACACCCTATGTGCTGCGCCCCCCCAAAGACTGGCTGAACGCCCGAATCGATTCGCGGTTCGAGCAGATGATTGCAGCAGGCGCGCTGGATGAAGCGCGCGCGGTGCTGCCGCACTGGACGCCGGGCGCTCCCTGGACCAAAGCGATCGGCGCGCCAGAGCTGATTGCCCATCTGCAAGACCAGATTTCGTTGTCAGATGCCATTGATGCCGCTAAACTTGCCACGCGCCAGTATGCCAAGCGGCAGCGCACATGGTTTCGCAACCGGATGCAAGGCTGGATTTCCCTGCCATAAACGCAATTTCACCCGAAAGTCAGAGTCACTGAATTGCCACGCCGGTCAGAAAACTGGCCGATCTGACACATATGCGTGACCGATTTTCCTTTTCCTGCGCCGCTTCGGTCTTACTGTCGCCAAGGTCTTGGGGGACAGATGACGCATGATGCAAATACCTGAACAACCGTCACGCCTGCGGATGAAATCGCTGGCAAAACTGGCCAACAGCCCGAAATGGCAGCTGGAAACACTGCGCGCCCTGAACGAGCCGCTGTTTCTTTGGTTCACCCATGGGCAAGGGCGCATCTCCATCGCGGGCAGTGCGCGCGGGTTTCACCCGCATAACGCGATTTTCATACCTGCGGGCGTCATGTTCAACTTTCAGGTGATGACGCGCGTGCAGGGCATGGCAATTTACTTCGGTCATGGCCATGGCCTTAGCCTACCGGATATTCCCTTGCATCTGCGCTTGCGCGAAGGGGGCCACCAGTCCGAAGTAGGGCAGATCATCGATGCCATTCACCGCGAACTGGACGGCGGGCGCCCGCTGGCCGAACGCGCGGCACTATGTCAGGTGGGTTTGCTGTCCGTCTGGCTGGACCGACACCGTGCGGAACAAGTGAAAGATACCGCCCAGGCCGGACCACGCAATGCCAATGAACGGCTAACCGCGCGCTACACGGCACTTCTGGAACGCGAATTCGGATCTTCACTGAATATTTCGGATTATGCGACCGCACTGGGCGTCACACCCACACATCTGACCCGCGCCTGCCGCGCCAGTTGCGGGCGCACCGCACTTGCGCTTCTACAGGACCGCCGCCTGTATGAAGCGCGCCGCATGCTGTCCGAAACGACAGTGCCCGTCCAAGATATTGCGCGCGGGCTTGGGTTTTCCACGGCCGGATATTTTGCCCGCGCTTTCGCGCAGCAAACCGGCCAGCCACCCACGGCATGGCGCAAGGCGCATGCCAGTATCATGCGTCACTGATCCGGGGGGCGCGGCTGCGGCTTGCTCGCGCGGCATCTGTCCGAACAATACCGCACATCCTGCCAGACGCGCGCCCATTTCTTGCGCCACGCAAATGGTCGCCCGCATGTGGCGCAAATCTTTTGCGGCAAGTCCGGTTTACGGCGCATACGGGCCATGTCACAAATCCAGCCGCAACTGTGCGGGGTCTTCCTTGCGGCGACGCGTAGCCGCCTGACGCAGGGACGCCGCGCTGCTGCGGTCACTTCCGCGCGCACGCGATGCGTGTTTATAGGCAACCGCCTGCGCCACGTCCTGAAAGCCTGCCTGTTTGCGCAGCCCCCAAAGTGTGTCACGCGCGAATTTTCCTGCCTGCGCCAGATCGACAACCGGCGCGGGATATCGCTGCCCCAATGCGCGCCGCCCGTCCGGCCAGGTCCAGGGTGTGTGAATATGCGACTGGGGCACATTGGCCAATTCAGGCACCCAAGCCTTTATGAAACGCCCGTCAGGGTCGTGGTCCAGCCCCTGTTTGACGGGATTGTAAATCCGTATCGTGTTTATCCCTGTGGTGCCCGATTGCATCTGGCATTGCGACCAGTGAATCCCCGGTTCATAATCCGTGAACATCCGCGCCAGATGCGGGCCGGTATCACGCCAGTCCAGCCAAAGATGATAGCTGGCAAATGACATCAGCATTGCGCGCATGCGGAAATTCAGCCAGCCGGTGGCATTCAGATAGCGCATGCAGGCATCGACAAAGGGAATGCCGGTTTCTCCTTGCGCCCATGCCTGCAAAAGGTCCTGATTTTGCCCGCGCGGGCGCAATTTCTCATGCGCCGGATGCAGACACAGGTTTTCCAGCTGCGGTTCATCTTCCAGTTTCTGGATGAAATGGTCCCGCCATGCCAAACGCTTGCCGAAGCTGGTGAACGCGGCCGCCCAGCCGCCCTGCCCTGCATGATCTGCACGCGCCTGCTGGCGGGCATGCTCGACCTCGCGGACAGACAAAACCCCCAACGCCAGATAGGGTGACAATCGCGAACAGGCACGTTCCGCCGTCAGCGGTGACGACATTTGCGCCCGATACCCCTGCCCGCGCGTTTCCAGAAATGTCTGCAAGGTATGGGTTGCGGCCTGATGCCCGCCACGCTGGCGGCTTGGGCAGGGGTCGGGTTTCAGGCGCAAGGCCTTTGCATCCGGCAAATGCTGTAGCGTGGCAATTTCGGGCTGCACGGGGGCCAGGGCTTGCGGCGGGTCCACGACGGGCAGGGACATGAATTGCGCGCGCAGCCTTTGCCAGCCATCACGCGATTTCAGCGGGCGCACCACACCCGATTGCGGCAATTCCAGCCACTCGACGCCCGCGCCGCGCGCCCATGCCCCCACACGCCGGTCGCGCGCATATGTCCAGCCATTGCCGGTTTCTTCATGGCTGATTATCCGCGTTACACTATGGCGTTGGCACAGCCGCGCCAGTTCCTGCGCCGCGTCCCCCATGCGAATGACAAGCGGCTGACCAAGGCGCGCCAGTTCCTCTCGAAGACTGTGCAGGCATTGGGCGGTGAACGCCCATTGCCGCCCGGATGTGTCAGATAATGCCCAATATTCGGGTTCGATGATGTAAACAGGCAGCACATATGAATCCGCAGCCACCAGCGCGGGATGATCATGAAGACGCAGATCGCGTTTGAACCAGACAAGGACAGGGCTACACATGGAAGGTAGGACATATCCCAGAATAATGGCGGGTCAAGCTGTTTTGTTCACACAATGTTCACGGTGTTGATTTATCTTGTCCCTCGGGAATGTCTGCAATGAAAAGGCAGGGTAATCACTTGGTAAAACTGAAGCTGCTCGTCATTTTCTGGCTGGGATGCCTGAGCATATCTGCGACCGCATGCCCGGTGCCTGTCGATGAAGAACTCGGCATTCATCTGGATGCCCTGAACCGCGAACGCGACCGTGCAGGCTTGGCCAGATTTGTCCTGTCGTCAGAACTGACACGGATTGCACAAGATCACGCCTGCGACATGTCCAGACGCGGGTATTTCAGCCATGACAGTCCGGACGGCGCGGGCATGATGGACCGGCTGGCAAACGCGCAGGTCAAGGGGATTTGTCGCGCCGCTGAAAACATTGCCAAAGGTCAGCGCGATGTGCCCCATGTCATGCGTGTCTGGCTGCGATCAAGTGGACACCGGCGCAATATTCTTGACCCGCGCCTGACATTGGTAGGGGTCGGGCGCGCACAGGGCGCATATTGGGTGCAATTATTTGCGGCACAATGCTGAACATATGCGGGCCACGAAGCCGCGCGGGCCAAACGGGTGTTTGCTGTCAGCTACGGTCTGGGCTACACCCTGTCCGTCACCTTGCCGGAGGAACTCCATGCCCGACACGACACCGCAGCCCGTCTTCCTCGCCGATTACCAGCCGCCCCCGTTTTTGGTAGAATCGGTCGCGCTGACATTCCGGCTGCACCCGACGGCCACGCGGGTTTCGTCCGAAATCCGCTTTCGTCCGAACCCGGATGCAACACCGGGCCATGATCTGCGGCTGGATGGCGAAGGGCTGAACCTGCTGCATGCCAGCATTGACGCAATGCCGTTGGATGCACGGCCGGACACAACCGGCCTGACCATTCCCGCAGCCCTGCTGCCGGAAGGTGCGTTCGTCTGGCAGGCAGAGGTCGAGATTGCGCCCGAAGGCAACACCGCGCTGGAAGGGCTATATATGTCAGGCGGCATGTATTGCACCCAATGCGAGGCTGAAGGCTTTCGCAAGATCACCTACTACCCCGACCGCCCCGATGTGATGGCCCCCTTCCGCGTGCGCATTGAAAGTGACCTGCCGGTGCTGCTGTCGAATGGCAACCCTGTGGCATCGGGGGCAGGCTGGGCCGAATGGGACGACCCGCACCCGAAACCATCCTACCTGTTTGCACTGGTGGGCGGGGATCTGGTGTCAACGCCTGACAGTTTCACAACAATGGACGGACGACACGTCACACTGAACATTTGGGTGCGAAAAGGTGATGAGCACAGCACGGCTTACGCGATGGATGCACTCAAGCGCTCCATGCTGTGGGATGAACAGGTTTATGGGCGCGCCTACGATCTGGACATTTTCAACATTGTCGCGGTTGACGATTTCAACATGGGTGCCATGGAAAACAAGGGGCTGAACATTTTCAATTCCAGATATGTTCTGGCCACCCCGGAAACAGCGACCGACGCCGATTTTGCCAGTATCGAACGCATCATCGCGCATGAATATTTCCACAACTGGACAGGAAACCGCATCACCTGCCGCGACTGGTTCCAGCTGTCGCTGAAAGAAGGGCTGACCGTTTTCCGCGATCAGCAATTCATGGGCGATATGCGCAGCCACGCGGTCAAACGGATCGAAGATGTGCTGACACTGCGCGCGCGCCAGTTCCGCGAAGATGCGGGGCCGCTCGCCCATCCCGTGCGCCCCGAAAGCTATGTCGAAATTAACAATTTCTACACGGCCACTGTCTATGAAAAAGGCGCTGAACTGATCCGCATGCTGCGCCTGTTGGTTGGCGAAGACCGGTATGCCGCAGCGCTGGATCTGTACTTCAACCGCCATGACGGACAAGCCTGCACAATCGAAGACTGGATTGCCGTGTTCGAAGAAGCGGGCGGGCGGGACTTGTCGCAGTTCAAGCGCTGGTATGGGCAAGCGGGCACGCCGCGCATCGACGCGACCGAAGACTGGCAGGACGGGCAATATACACTGACACTGCGCCAGCACACCGCCCCTACCCCCGGGCAGCCGCTGAAGGAACCCCTGCTTATTCCGGTGGCAATGGGGTTGATCGGCCCTGACGGAACCGAGTTTCTGCCCACGCAGGTGCTGGAACTGGACGGGCCGACCCTAAGTGTCACATATGACAACCTGCCTGCACGACCGGTCGCGTCGCTGCTGCGGGGGTTCTCGGCGCCCGTTGTGCTAGATCACACCCAGCCCCCCGCAGACCTTGCGCTGTTGCTGGCCCATGACACGGACCCTTTCAACCGGTTCGAGGCGGGGCGCAGCCTTGCGCGCGACACTCTGCATGCGATGATCATGCAAACGGCGGCGCAACCGGATCCGCAATTCATCGACGCGCTGCGCATCATGATATGCGATGACACGCTTGACCCCGCGTTTCGCGCACTGGCCTTGCGGCTGCCCGGGCAGGAAGACCTTGCAGCATCGCTGTCGGAAGCGGGGCATACCCCCGACCCGACCGTGATTTTTCAGATACGCCAAAAGGCAATGCACGCCATCGCAACCGCGCTGAAAGCAGAACTGGAAAAAATCGCGCAGGATATGGAAACGCCCGGTCCGTTCAACCCGGCTGCGCGCGATGCCGGACGCCGCGCGCTGCGCATTCAGGCCGTGGCGGCGCTGGCCTATGCAGACCATGGCGATGCGGCCAAGAACGCCTTTGCCCACGCCAACAATATGACGGAACAATTGGGGGCGTGGAGCGCGCTTCTGGGCATCGGGGCGGGCGCGCAAGAAGGCGCGGAATTTTACGCGCGCTGGAGGCATGACAGACTGGTGATGGACAAGTGGTTCATGGCACAGATCATGTTCGCGGCACCTGATACGGCTGTTGCGCTGACCGAAACATTGACCCGCCATGCCAGCTTTGACTGGAAGAACCCCAACAGGTTCCGCGCGGTCATCGGCGCGCTGGGTGCAAATCCGGCAGGGTTCCATTGCCAGGGGGGCGCGGGCTATCGCTTGGTCGCAGACTGGCTGCTGCGGCTGGACGGGGTGAACCCGCAGGCGGCGGCGCGCAATTCAACCGTGTTTGAAACATGGCGGCGCTATGATTCCGACCGTCAGACGCTGCTTCGGTCCGAATTGCAGCGCATGGCCAGCCACCCGACGCTAAGCCGTGACATGACGGAAATGGTCGCGCGGATGCTGGGGGAATAAACGCGCGCGCCGCGCGATCAGTCCGCACCGGCCGCGTCGATGGGTGAAGATGATGCAATGACAGATGCGGGCGGGCGTTCCAGAAACACTGGCAAACTGACCCGGAACGCCGCGCCGCCCTGCCCCGGCACATAGTCGATATCGCCGCCAAGATTGTTCATGATCTCGCGGCAGATTGCCAATCCAAGCCCGGCCCCGCCCGCCTGTAGCGAATCCGTCAACCGAGAGAATTTTTCAAAAATCAGGGCCTGTTTGTCGCGTGGAATGCCGGACCCGTTGTCAATGAAATCGACCTCCAGCATGGTATCTTTCTGCCGCACGATGATTTTCATCTGTGGGTCGCTGGCATCGCAGTATTTGCGCGCATTCGACAATATATTGATGAACACCTGTGTCAGGCGGCCGGGATCGGTGACAATTTCCACATCCTCGGGGTCGCGGCTGCGCAGGATGCGGAAATCACGCTGGGCTTGGACCGATTTGGACGCCGTTATGGATTTGTCGATCAGGTCGCGCAAATTGGCAGGCCGGATATCAAGCGACACCTGCCCGTGTTCCAGCACGCTCAGGTCAAGCAAATCATCCAGCAAGCGCGTCAAACGAATGGATTCGTCGTGAATAATGCGCGCAAAATGCGTCTGTTCCTCGGGGCTTAATCCATCGGCATCCATCATGATTTCGGAAAACGCACGGATAGATGTCATGGGCGTGCGCAATTCATGGCTGATCTGGCTTAGAAATGCGTCCTTCTGGTCCGACAGGGTTCGCAGTTTTTCATTGGCATCGCGCAATTTGCGCGCGGTTCGTGACAGTTCTTCTGATTTGGCTTCCAGCTGGCTGGAATATTCGATGATCTGCGCAGTTTCTGATGCAACCGCCATCAGATCTTCCACCGAAACAACGGTGGTCCCCACAGTTTGCGAAATCATCGCATGCGCCGTTGCCGCCCCGACAGAGCCGGACATCTTCAATTCCAACCCTTGCAGAAAATCCGGCGTAATATCCGGCAAGAAGCCGTTTTTGCCCTGCGCCTGCGCCTGCGCCCGGAAAAAAGCCTGCCCCGCGCTGGCCCCAAGAATGCGTTGCGCCATGGGCAGCAGATCTTCTGCCTGGGCGACCGGGGTTGTCCAGCTGCGCGCCGGGCCGGGACGGTCAAAAATATTCACGAAAAGCGCGCCCTGAACACGTTCTATCGGGCTGGGGAAACTTAGCAACGAGCCAATGCAAAACGCCAGCGTGTTCAAAGACAACGACCAAAACAGCGCATGCAATAACGGGTCCAGCGTGGTCAGGCCGAACAGGCTGTAGGGGCGCAACCACGATTGCCCGAACAAGCCGTCCTCCATCAACCGGGCAGGCAGCAACACATCCGGCCCGAAGCTGGGCAGGAACAGGGCATAGAACCACAAGAACGTCCCGATACTCAGCCCCAATGCGGCCCCGTTGCGGCTGGCCCCGCGCCAGAACAGCGCGCCCAAAAGTGCGGGAAGCGCCTGTGCAACGCCCACGAATGCCACAAGGCCGATGGCTGCCAGCGCCTCGGACCCGCCGGAAATAATGTAATAGATATAGCCAAGCGCCAGAACCAGCCCGATGGACAAACGGCGCACACTAAGCACCAGCAAGCGCATGTTTCCGGTGTCCAGATTGCGTGCCGCCCGCAGCTTCAGCCACAATGGGACAACAATATGGTTGGAAACCATCGTCGCCAGTGCCAGTGACGCCACAATCACCATGGATGTTGCCGCCGAAAAGCCGCCAAGAAACGACAGCAACGCCAGCCCGTCCTGCCCCAGATGCAAGGGCAGTGTCAGAACGAACATGTCCGGGTTGGCACCTTCGGGCATCAGTTCCATGCCGACCACGGCAATGGGCAGCACAAACAGCGAAATCAGGAACAGATACAGCGGAAAGGCCCAGCTTGCGGTCGCCAGATGCTTGTCGTCAATATTTTCAACAACTGTCACCTGAAACATGCGCGGCAAACAGATGATCGCGATGGCCGACAGCAATATAAGGCCCGTCCAGCGGCCCGGCTGTATGGTCCATTCGGGCAGCGCCTGCGCATCAATCCGCGCCAGAATATCACTTGGGCCTGTGGCCACGAACCAGACCACGAATATGCCCACCGCAATCAGCGCCAACAGCTTGACCACCGCTTCCACGGCAATGGCCGTGACCACGCCGTGATGCTGTTCGTTTGCATCAAGGTTACGGGTGCCGAATGCGATGGTGAAAAATGTAAGCCCCGCCGCCACCCAGAACGCGATAAGATTGCGGTCCGCAGCCAGCGGCGCGCGCCCCTGATCCGAGACGAACACAGTGAACGACAGCGCAATAGATTGCAGCTGAAGCGCGATATAGGGGGTTCCCGCCGCAACACACAAAAGTGTCACAATCACCCCCAGCAGATTGGATTTGCCATACCGCGCAGAAATCAGATCCGCGATTGACGTGACACGGTTTTCACGGCCAATGCGAACCAGTTTTCGCAACAGCACCCACCAGCCCACGAAAACCAGTGTTGGCCCCAGATAGATGGTCATGAATTCCAGCCCCGACCGCGCGGCATACCCGACCGCGCCATAAAACGTCCAGGCCGTGCAATAGACCGATAGCGACAATGTATAGACCAGCGGCGAACGCAACCATTTTGCCCGCCCCTGCTGTGCGCTGCGTTCAGCAGCCGACGCCACAATGAAAAGAAAAATCACATACGCGATACATGTCAGGACAAGCAGGTTGAACGACATCGCTACCTGCCCTCTGGTGTGGCAGGCGCATCAGGGTCGGGTTCATGCGGCGGGGCCAAAGGTGCGACAGGGGGGCGCGGTGGTCCCAATGTGCGCCGCAGCCATAGCGACATGACGAACGCAATCACGATCAAGCTGATCCAGACCAGAAACAGATACACGGCCTCGGCCGCAGTGGGCGGACTATCAGCCCCGGAATCTAGCCGCATCAACGGCAGCAACAGCAAAACCAACCCAATGACGGGAAGCATGCGCGCCGCGTCCATCAGCCGCCGCATCCGGTAGGTGTCACGGGCCAGAAACTGTGTTGTGCGGGACGGCAGTTTCATGAACCCGCCATTTCACGCACTGCCGCCACAACGTCGGAATTGGCAAAAGGTTTGGTCATGAAACGGGTCACCCCCAGACGCTCGGCTTCTTCGCGGTCGGCGGTCTGGCCCTTGGCGGTCAGCATAAGAACCGACATCGCCTGCGTGGCAGGGTCCGCGCGCAAGGCTTTAAGTATGTCAAACCCGCTGACACCGGGCAGCATAAGGTCCAGAATCAGCAAATCAGGTGGATTTGCCTGTAGATCACCAATGGCCGCAACACCGTCAGCGGTGACATCTACATGCCAGCCGTTTCGCGTCAGGATGAACCGTATCGCTTCGGATATGTTAGGTTCGTCTTCGACCACGAGTACGCGCTTGTCCATTCCGGTTCCCCTCCGTCATCGGCGACACTGTTGCGGATGTGGCACCTTGATCCCCGTCACGCATCAGGCCGGTCCGGCCATTCCACATTGCGCGTCGCATAGTGTTCAGGCCACCCTCCCCAGTGGCACCGACTGAAAGTTTTATCCTGCATTCCATGCAGTCTGTCAAAGTCCGATATCACTGCGCTAGGCGAAAGCGACCAGTATCGATGGTTCGCGCCGTGCCGGACAATCCGTCTGTGCGCATGTCCGGCAACTTCCCCCGACAACGACAGAAGGCTGGAGGTCCGGCGCAGACGACGCGGTTTCCGGCACAATCAGCATGGTGGATTGCATGACCGGCGGATAGGCGAAACTGGGCGGCGCGTCAGGCGCACAGATGGCATAGGTTGTGAAACGCCGTCCCAGACGCCCATCTGTGACCAGCGACACACGAAGGGGCCTGCCGGGGCTGTGCTGCGCCTGATACAAGGGCCATAGCGGACACCCGCCCCCAAACCGCGGCATGGGAAACCCGTCAACGGCGCGGCGCAAAACCAATGTGCCGGACCCGTCGCAGACCACCAGTCCGGTTGCGGGCACATCGCGGGTGCGTGCATCATCGGCAGGCAGCATGGCCAGACGCCGCAGAACCTGCTGCAAGGGAACGTTAAACCGCGCGGCCAACACATCAGGCGCAATGCCAAGTTCGGCCAACGCATCAAGAAAGGGATCAAGCGGCAGGGCGCGCGCGTCATCTTGCAGCCGCGTCAGCCACTGCAACGCCAACACGCGCGACGCATCAGATGACAGCTCGACCTGCCCGTCCACCATGTCTGGCAGTTTTGCCGGATGTCCGGCCTCCAGCGCGGGCAGATGAAAGCCCAAACGCGCAAGCCATGCTTCGACTTCTTCTTGTGGTGCGGCCAGCCCGCTTTCGGTATCATCTGCCGCGTCAAGGTAATTGACCAACGCCACAGCCCCTTCGGCCAGACGTTTGGAATCATTCAGGATGTTTTCATGAAACCGTGTCTGCCATTCCGGCGCGATGTCACCACCATCGTTCAGAATTGCTGCGGTGGACTGAACCGATGTGACCGCAGAAATGATTTCATGCAGCGCCGCCCCCAGATAGGGATCATGCGTCATCCGGTCGCTAAGCTGTTCGACAACACGTTCCAGCGTTTCGACACGGGCCTGCGTTTCTGCAAGAACCTTGGCCCAACCGGGAAACCGCCCGGTAAATTCGTCAACCCGTTCCAGATCGACAATATTCGTATCTGTGCGCAGGGCCGCCGCGCGCGCACCTTCCACAAACCGGATGTCACTGTCCTGAACCAGCGCATCCTCGGACACGCCAAGGGCTTGGGCCACAGCATGCAGCAAAGGCGGGCTGACCTTGCGGCGGTTATGTTCAATCAGGTTCATGTAGGAAGGTGACACACCGACCATCTGCGCCAGATCGGACTGGCGCAAACCGCGCAGGTTGCGTCTGGCGCGAATGCGCGTTCCCGTCAGACTGGATTTTGACAATTTACACCCCCTGATGGGACACTTTACAAAACTTTACAAGAATGAGAAGGTAATTTCTGCCCTACCAGCTTGCCACATGCGGGCTTTCCGGAAGCATTCGGGAAAACCACGCTTCACACTGGGGCTACACTACCGTATAAGCTGGCCGGAAACGGGGTGTTCACTGCGCCCTTATCAGTTATGTCAGCATATCGAGGACCATATGGATCAGACCCGCAATGACGCCGATGTAGCCTTTATCAAAGCCCTTGCGGAGCTTCTGAACGACAATGATTTGTCCGAACTTAGCGTAAAGCGCGAATACGGCGACAACGACAGCCTGAATGTGCGTGTGTCAAAAATGGTTGCGCAACAATTTGTCACCGCAGCCCCCGCGCCCCAAAGCGCGCCCGCGCCGGCGTATGCACCACAAGCTGCCGCGTCCGCCGCTGCGGATGCAAGCGCGGCAGCCGATCCAGCCCAGCACCCTGGCGCAGTAACAAGCCCGATGGTCGGCACTGTGTATATGGCCCCGGAACCGGGCAGCGCGAATTTTGTCAGTGTCGGCGATCAGGTCAGCGAAGGTGACACACTGCTGATTATTGAAGCCATGAAAACCATGAACCACATTCCCGCGCCGCGCGCCGGTGTGGTCAAGCGCATTCTGGTCGCAGATGGCAGCCCGGTCGAATATAGCGCGCCGCTGATGATCATTGAATAAGGCGCATGTGATGTTTCAGAAGATCCTTATTGCCAATCGCGGGGAAATCGCACTGCGCGTTATTCGTGCATGCCGTGAAATGGGCATAGTGTCCGTCGCGGTCCATTCTACCGCCGATTCTGATGCAATGCATGTGCGCATGGCAGATGAAGCAATCTGCATCGGCCCGCCCCCGTCGGGCCAAAGCTATCTGTCTGTGCCCGCGATCATATCTGCATGCGAAATTTCGGGGGCGGATGCTATTCACCCCGGCTACGGGTTCCTGTCGGAAAACGCAGCTTTCGTGCAGGTGGTCGAAGATCACGACATCACATTTATCGGGCCGTCGGCGGAACATATCCGCATGATGGGCGACAAGATCACCGCCAAGGAAACCATGAAGGCCCTTGGCGTGCCCTGTGTCCCCGGATCGGATGGCGGGGTCGTGGATTTTGAAACCGCGCAGACGGTGGCCGCCGAAATCGGATACCCTGTCATCATCAAGGCGACGGCGGGCGGTGGCGGGCGCGGCATGAAACAGGCCATGAACGCATCTGAACTGGAATCTGCCTTCCGCACGGCGCGGTCCGAAGCCAAGGCCGCGTTCGGCAATGATGAAGTGTATATCGAAAAATACCTAAGCACGCCGCGCCATATCGAGGTGCAGGTTTTCGGCGATGGCAAGGGAAATGCCGTGCATCTGGGCGAACGCGACTGCTCGCTGCAACGCCGCCACCAGAAGGTTCTGGAAGAAGCCCCCAGCCCCGCCATTGACACAGCCACCCGCGCGCGCATCGGCCAGACCTGCGCCGAGGCTGTGGCCCGCATTGGCTATCGTGGTGCGGGAACGATTGAGTTTCTGTATGAAAATGATGAATTCTACTTCATCGAAATGAACACCCGCCTACAGGTTGAACACCCTGTGACTGAAGCGATTTTTGGTGTCGATCTGGTGCGCGAACAGATTCGCGTGGCGGCAGGGGCTGATTTGTCGTTTTCGCAAGATGAACTTCAGGTTCTGGGTCATGCGATTGAAGTGCGCATCAATGCCGAAAAACTGCCGAATTTCACACCCTGCCCCGGCCGGGTGAACACTTATCACGCGCCCGGTGGCTTGGGCGTGCGGATGGATTCTGCACTGTATTCAGGTTATTCCATCCCGCCCTATTATGACAGCCTGATTGCAAAACTGATCGTGCATGGCCGTGACCGGCCAGAAGCACTGGCGCGGCTGAACCGTGCCTTGGGTGAGTTGATCATCGACGGTGTGGACAGTTCGGTGCCGCTTTTCCGCGCGCTGCTGGAACAAGATGATGTTCAGACAGGGAACTACAACATCCACTGGCTGGAAAAGTTTCTGGCGCAGGCGCTGGACCCGAAATAGTCAAAAATGTCAGGTTCGCAGGCGATTCCGTTCAGGAATGTGCCTGCGCCCAGCGAAATAACATATCCTGCTGCATATTTCGCGCTGTGCGCGCCCAAGCCGCCGTTCCATCGGGGCGGTCCAGATCCCCGCCTGCCACCTGCGCGCGCCGCGACAGGTCCGCCGAGCACATCGCGAATGCCAGATCGCGCCCGCCCGGCTGTGCGACATACCCCCCCAGCGCCGACACGAAATAAAGTGTTCCAGTCTTGGCGCGCACATCAATTCCGGGGTTCGACATGATGTTGCCATTGCCATCGCGCAACGGGTGCTCGCGCAGTAACCCGCGCAGCACGCCTTCCTGCCCTGCACGCCGGAACATGTTGCACAGATCAACCATGGACACACGCGATGCTGCCCCAAGGCCGGAATGGTCCACAAGGCGGGCGCTGGACATGCCATAGCGCGCGCGCGCCCAATCCGACATCTGCGCGGCAGATGCGGCCAGATTGCGTGGCACCGCGCCCGCCTGAACCGTGCTTGCCATCAGCCCCAGCGCTTCGGCTGTGATGTTCGTCGAAAACCGCAACGTGTCGCGCAGCACTTCGGTCAGCACCTTGGAGCGGTGTTCAACCAGCACCTGCCCGCTGGGGGGTGATTGTGTCACCTGTGGCGCGGGCAGTGTCACCCCCTGGCCACTGCCAAGGGCGCGCAGCACTTCGCCTGCGTAAAGTTCGGGATGGCGGACGGGCAGCCAGCGCGACCCGCTATTGCCCAACGCACTGCGCGCAACGGTCCACGAATCCTGCGCCTGTGCGCGGCTGTAAGTATAAAGCGGGCTGCCACGGTTGACGACCTGCATGCGTGCCATCTGCACGGCGGGACGGTGCCTGTCAGACCGCCCGTCCATGGACACGGTGTAATCATTTCCCGCGCGCGTCCAGCCGAAATGAACGCGGTTGAAATTAAGGTTCAGTCCCGAAACGGTGGCATTATACCCTGCCTGCGGCGCCTGATCATTGGCGATCTGCTCGACAAATGGCAGCGCACCACCCCAGACCAGAAAGCGCCCGTCAATGCGCTGAACACCCGCGCCGCGCAAATCAGCAGCCATGCGCGCCAGATCATCCGTGTCCAGCAGTGGATCGCCCCCGCCCGCCAACACCAGATCACCGCGCAGCACCCCATCGGCAATGGTTCCGGTTGTCATCAGCCGTGTGCGGAACTGATAGGCCCCGCCCAGTATTTCCAGCGCATACAGACCGGTCAGGGTTTTTGCCACACTTGCCGGTGGCAAGGGTGTGTTCCCGCCCCGCCCTTCCAGCAGATTTCCACTACCCATATCCATGACCGCATATGACAGGTCGCCGCCAAGACCCGCACGCGATACGATTCTGTCGGCGGGTTGTGCCGGTCTTTGTTGCGGTCGTAATGACCGGTCAGGCGCTTGTGCGCATGCCGGAACCGCGCAAAGTGCGCCCCCACCGACCAGCAGGCGCAACACTCTGCGCCGGTCCCCCTCTGGCCCCCAAGTCATCATACTTTTCCCTGTTACACAGCACAAACAATTCCACCCTGCGCAGACATCCATGTTCTGCACGCAATGATGCAGCTTAACCAATATTTACACGCAAAATAAAGAAATTACCTGCGCTATCGCCCACAAAACAAAGTGTTTTGTAATTGGCAACAATCGACTAGGCCCAAAATCCCGCAGCACGCAACTGCGTCGACGAAATATCGCGCATGGGAATTGTAATGTAGCACCATGCAGGGGCGGGTATGGATGCCAGCGTCATTGCGCGGGCGGGCAGGATACGATTCTTCGCATAAGCGCGCGCCGCAACCGATGACAGGGCGCGGCGTTGCTGGCCGGGGCGCGCAATCACGGCCACAGGCACCGTTTCCATGATCCAGCGCCAGTTTTCCCAATGGTGAAACCCTGCCAGATTATCCGCGCCCATAATCCACACAAATCTGCGGTCCGGATACAGCTGCATCAAGCGGCGTATCGTATCGGCGGTGTAGCGGGTTCCCAGTTGCGCCTCGGCGGTGGTGACCACGACGCGCGGATGCGAGATCAGCGCCTTCGCACGCTCCACCCGTTGTGCCATTGGCGCGGGGCCATTGGCCTTTAGCGGGTTGCCGGGCGATACCAGCCACCACATCCGGTCCAGACCGAAGGCGCGCAGGGCATGCCGCGTGACATGGGCATGCCCGTCATGTGCAGGATCGAACGACCCCCCGAACAGGCCGATGGCAGACCCTTTGGGCGCATGGGGCAGGACATGGCGGGCAGTAGCATTCAAGGCGCAAACCTTATTGTTCAGAAACAACAACTTTGCGACATACGCGCCACGCCGCATAAACACAAGCTGCACGGCACTGCCCGAACACAATATGCAGTGCGGATACGGATAGGGGGTATGGTACCGCCTCCCCGGCTTGAACGGGGGACCTCTGGATCCACAATCCAGCGCTCTAACCAACTGAGCTAAGGCGGCACTGTGGGCGATTTAGCGCCGCTGGCGCGCGAATGCAATAGGGCATGTGCTTGAAAAACCCACGCGCTGCGCGTATCGCAACCCTTACGCCGTTCTGTCTGACCATCCGATAGGGTTCGCAGGCTACGGAACAAGGCACCGCTGGTGTCTTTCGTGCTGACAGTCTGGCTTCAGGATCAGGCATAAACCAAGGGGTGTGCAAAATGGGAATCAATTCCGAAAGCGATATTTCCGCGAATCTTCAAATCGGGCCAACCACCATGGGAATGGTCCGCATCTATGTCGCGGGCGATGGAATCGACCTGCCGCTGGATTTCGACCCTGAAGAGGCCGAAGAAATCGCACAGGAACTGCGCACCGCAGCCGCGGGCGCACGCAAGATGGCTGAGGCCGCGAAGTCAAAGAAAAAGTAACGCTGCCGAAACCGCGCATCGGTGATGGAACCACCCACAAGGACAGGCCCGTCTGGGCGTATCCTTGTGGGTATCTGCTTACTTGGCCTAGATAATCATGATCTGCGCCATTCCTGTGGCGGTCTGATAATTGCAGCGCGCTTCGGTCTGTGTGCCATTCCGGCTGAGTCGCAGTAGCACATCACGTTCTTCCTGTCCGTCGGAACCTGTTGCGCTGCGCGATCCGGCGACCCCAAGAACTTCAAAACCGCGTTCCTGACCTGCGGCAATGCAGGCCTGCTCTGCGCTTGATGTGCCAGTGGTGCCCATGGGCTGGGTGCCGGATTGCGGGGCCGTCGTGGGGGCGGGAATGACCCTGTTCGGCCCGGTTGCCATGGGTGCGCCCAGACATCCGGCCAGAACGAAAACCAACGCAATGCCCCCAGCGGTGCGGGACATACGTTGAAACCGTGCTTGTGTCATACTACTGCTCCAACTTCTGTCAGGTGCCTGCGTGCAACAAATCTTCTGCTGCTGCGCGGGCTGCTTTGGTGATCGTATCACCCGACAGCATTCTTGCAATCTCTTGCACGCGGTCATCGGCGGAAAGCGGCACAACGCGCGACAACGTGATGTCGTTGCAAACCTGCTTTTCAACCCGCCAGTGATGGGCACCAAGGGCGGCAACCTGCGGAGAATGCGTGACAACCAGCACTTGCGACCCTTGCGCCAAGGCCCGCAACCTGCGCCCGACTGCATCGGCAGTAGCTCCGCCCACGCCGCGATCAATTTCATCGAAGATCATGGTGATGCCGGACACGCCGCGCACCAGACAGACCTTCAATGCCAACAAAAAGCGTGACAATTCCCCGCCAGAAGCAATTCGCGACAAAGGGCCAGCCGGTGCGCCGGGGTTGGTCGCCACCTCAAAACTTACGGAATCAACCCCGTCGGGGCCGGGTTCATCAACTTTCAGGACCGTCGTGAACACTGCGCGGTCCAGCTTCAGCGGTGCCAGTTCGCGCGCCATGTCCGTATCAAGGCTTGCCGCAGCCGCTGTGCGGGCCGCACTTAACACGCGGGCTGCATCATCATAGGCGGCGCGCGCATCTTCTTCGGCGCGGGCCAGATCCGCCATCTGGCGCGCGCCATTGTCCAGCACGTCCAGACGCTGGCGCAGCGTGGCTGCAAAATCCCCCAGATCGTCAGGCAAAACCGAATGCTTGCGCGCCAGACCGCGCAGACCAAACAACCGTTCTTCGACAGCTTCCAGTTCCGAGGGGTTTATATCCAGTGCGTCAAGACAGCTTTCAATGCCGTTTTGCGCCTCTCCCAAGGCATCCATGGCGCGGCCAAGTGCCTCAAGCGGTCCGTCAAGGCGACCTTCGACTTCGTCTGCTGCCCCTTCAAGCCAGCGCGTGGCATCGACCAGCATTCGCTCTGCGCCCTCTCCTGACAGGGCGGCAAGGGCGCGGGCTACGTCACCTTTCAGCTTTTGCGCGGCCTGCATCAGGCGGCGGCGGGAATCCAGTGTCGCTTCTTCACCCGGTTCGGGTTCAAGCGCATCCAGTTCCGCAACGGCATGGCGCAGGAAATCTTCCTCGGCTGCGACTTCTGCCAGACGTGCAGCTTCGGCTTCGCGGGCTTTGCGGGCTTTGCGCAATGTGGTCCATGCGCGGCGCGTGGCGGCAATCTGGTCGGACACACCTGCATAGGCATCCAGCAAGTCACGGTGTCCGCGCGGGTTCAATAGCCCGCGATCATCCTGCTGGCCATGCAGTTCAACCAGCGTTTCGGACAGGGCGCGCAGCACCTCGCCGGATGCGCGGCGGTCGTTCACCCACGCGGTCTTGCGTCCGTCGCGGGCATTGACGCGCCGCAGCAACAACGTATCGGACGGCTCGAATCCGGCATCTGCCAGAATGGTTTGTGCGGGATGGTCGGGACCTAGCGCAAATTCGGCAACCACTTCGCCCTGATCGGCACCTTGGCGCACCAGATCAGCACGCCCGCGCCAGCCAAGAACAAACCCCAGACTGTCCAGCAATATGGATTTACCCGCGCCTGTTTCGCCGGTCAGCACGTTCAGACCGGGCTGGAATGCAAGTTCCAGCCGGTCAATGATCAACATGTCCCGAATATCAAGCGACAGCAGCATACGCGCCCCTAGTCCTGAACTGACATGGGCTGTATCAGATCCATTCCCCGCGAACCGCCTGGCGGTAAATCCGGCTTAGCCAGCCTTCACCGCTATCCGCAGGTTGCAGCCCCTGCCCTGTCAGCAGTGCAAAGCTGTCTTGATAGAATGGGTTGGCTTCGAAGTTATACCCAAGGATCGCCGCCGCGGTTTGCGCTTCGCCGCGCAGACCAAGCGACAAATACGCCTCGGCCAGACGATGCAGGGCTTCTGGTGTGTGGGTTGATGTCTGGAAATCCTCGACCACGACACGGAAGCGGTTGATCGCGGCGTTATAGTTTCCGCGTTTCAGATAATACCGCCCGATTTCCATTTCCTTGGCGGCCAGATGGTCAAACGCCAGTTCAAACTTCAGCACCGCAGAACGGGCATAATCCGTATCGGGATAATCCTCGATCACGCGGCGCAGATGTTGCAGGGCCTGAAAGGTGACACCCTGATCACGGCCAACCTCATCGACCTGATCATAGAAGGACAATGCAAGCAGATATGCGGCATAGGGCGCTTCTTCATCATTTGGATACATATCCAGAAAACGTTGGGCGGCAGCGCGGCTTTCTTCATATTCGCGCGCGCGGTGGTGGCCATAAGCCTGCATGATCAACGCACGCCGCGCCCATTCCGTGTAGGGATACAGGCGTTCGATTTCCTGAAAATAACGCAACGAGCCTGATACCCTGCGAGAGGTTTCCAACTCATACTCGCCACGCTGGTAAATTTCTTCGGCGGTGAAGCCGGACAATGATTCGTCAGGGCCGGTATTGCGGTTGCAAGCCCCTAGCGCAGCCAAAACTGCAATACCTATTGCAAAACCCCGAAAGCTTGCCCGCGAAATCATTTTGGCACTACCCCATCCCATCAAAGAGTGCCTTTGTCCTAGCACATAAAAAACTGAGGCGCAAAACGCCTTTTTGCCCATTTGTCCCTGCGCGACCCCGAAAGGTCATGCAGACAACTGCATATCCTTGGTGCTGAGGTTTGCGCCGGGCAGGCGCGCGATATCACGCGCCTCGCAGGGGACAATTTCGTAGTTTTCCGGGTCAGCAAACAACGCCTGAAGCAGCTGGCCTGTAAGCGCATGTCCGGCCTTCACGCCTTCATAACGACCGATGATGGAATGGCCGGCCACATACAGATCACCCATTGCGTCAAGCATCTTGTGGCGCACCGGTTCATCCGCGCGGCGCAAGCCGCCCGGGGTCAGAACCGCGCCGCCGTCGAAAACGACAGCATTGTCCAATGTGCCGCCAAGCGCCAGACCGTTGGCCTGCATCACTTCGACATCGGCGCGCATGCAAAATGTGCGGCAATCGCTAAGTTCGCGCAGAAATGCACCATTATACATTTCCAGCGAACGGCTTTGATGGCCGATTGCCTTGTCGGCAAAATCAATCTCGAATGCCAGTTCAAGACCGTCAGCGGGCGACAGGCTGGCACGCGCGCCATCCCGTTCCACGCTTACGGGGCGCAAGACGCGCAAAACCCGCACCGGCGCATCGCACTGCGCCAGCCCTGCGGACAGAATGCGCGCGACGAATGGCGCAGCGCTGCCGTCCAGAATAGGCACTTCAGGGCCGTCAATTTCAATGCGTAGATTGTGAACGCCACAGCCATGCAGCGCGGCCATCAAATGCTCGATTGTGCTGACACTTGCACCGGCATCATTGCGCAGCACTGTGCACAGGCTGGCTTCGACCCAGTTTTCCGGCCCGACCGCGATGACGTTATCACCTTGCGCGATATCCACACGAACAAATTGAAGGCCGTGATCAGGGCCTGCGGGGCATAAATTCAAACGCACAGGCGCCCCGCTATGAAGCCCTGTTCCAGCGATACTGATTGGTTTCGCTATCGTTTGTTGCATACTATACCGCCACTCTTTCCGCAATTGGGTGCACCTTACTGGTGCTTGCCCCTACCTAACCCTTAGGGTGCCAAAGGTGCAATTCACAGATTGTGACCCTTTGTAACAATCCCCGCTGCTTTCGGCGGGTTCCTGTAGATTTAAAATACGCGCGTTTATCACACTGTTTTCAAATAAGAAAAAGGCCGGCAATGCCGGCCTTTTCAAAAACACACTGACTCAGACGTTACCTGATCAGTTCGCCTGACGACGCAGGAATGCCGGAATTTCAATTCTTTCATCAGATGCCGATGGTGCTTGTTCTTCATCATACTGATGCATTGGCGGCGATACACGACGCTGTGCATTGGTGGCTGCACCTTCATTTCCATGTCCGGCCATACGGCTGATCAGTGACCCAATCCCGAAACGGGATCCGCCACGATCTGCCTCTGGCGCGGGGGAAGGTGCGGGCGCGGGCGCTACCGGTGCAGCAGGGCGCGCACGCGGCCCCCCATGTTCCGGACCCTTTTGAACAGCACGCTGCAAACGCGCCAGTGTCTCTGGCGAGGGGGTGCCCGGCGTGGGGCGACGCGGTGCGGTGAACTGAGCGGAAGGATGACTGTTCTGGCCGTTATCAAAGACAGAGTCGATGTCAAACCCGTCGTCATGCATCTGTTCGTTATAGGGTTGCGCGTCACGTCTGTCATGCGCCGCATGATGTGGATGCTGGGGTGCCATATCCTGCGGGTAGGGGTTGTGCTGCTCATAGCGCGGGGCTTGTGCAGGTTCCGGGTTCGCAGGGCGCATAGTTTCCCGTGCAAACAGGTTCTGCTGCTCCGGTTCGGAACGGGCAGCAGGGTTTTCCATGCGCTGCGGCTGATATTGAGGCTGATGCTGCGGCTGGTAATGCTGCGGCTGCGGATTTGCAGGGGCCTGCGCACTCATCGGTGCAGGCTGCTGCTCGACCGGCTGTGGTGCAGGTTCGCTTGGGCGTGCTGCGCGTTCGGGGGCCGGAACCGGCGTCGACAGGCTGCGGCGCGGCAGGTCCTCTGCCTGGGTGTTCTGCACCGCATCAATACCAGTTGCCACAACCGACACACGCAGCGCGCCTTCCATTGCGGGGTCCAGCGTGGAGCCGACGATGATGTTCGCCTCCGGGTCGACCTTTTCGCGAATGCGGTTTGCGGCTTCGTCCAGTTCGAACAATGTCAGGTCATAGCCACCGGTGATGTTGATCAACACACCGCGTGCGCCATGCAGGCTGATTTCGTCCAGCAGCGGGTTGGCAATCGCTTTTTCTGCGGCCTGAACGGCGCGATCTTCGCCTGTCGCCTCGCCCGTTCCCATCATGGCCTTGCCCATTTCGTCCATCACGGCGCGAACATCGGCAAAGTCCAGGTTGATCAGGCCGGGGCGCACCATCAGGTCCGTCACACCCTTGACGCCCTGATACAGCACGTCATCGGCCATGGCGAAGGCTTCGGTGAAGGTGGTTTTCTCATTCGCCAGCCGGAACAGGTTCTGGTTGGGAATGATGATCAGCGTATCAACAACCTTTTGCAGCGCCTCGACACCTTCTTCGGCCTGACGCATGCGCTTGGCACCTTCAAACTGGAAGGGCTTGGTCACCACGCCAACGGTCAGGACACCCAGTTCACGCGCGGCCTGCGCGATGATCGGTGCCGCACCTGTGCCGGTGCCGCCGCCCATGCCAGCGGTGATAAAGCACATATGCGACCCTGCCAGATGGTCGATGATTTCCTCGATGGTTTCTTCCGCGGCGGCGCAACCGACCGAAGGCCGCGCGCCTGCGCCCAGTCCTTCGGTAATCTTTACACCCATCTGGATGCGGCCCGGTGCCTTGCTTTGCTGAAGCGCCTGCGCGTCGGTATTGGCGACGACGAAATCGACCCCCTCCAACTGTTTGTCGATCATGTTATTGACCGCATTGCCGCCTGCGCCACCCACACCGAACACGGTAATTCTGGGGGCCAGTTCCTGATGTGTATCAGCTTCTACAAAATTCAATGCCATGATCACTCCGCCTCGTTTTTTTCCGAACCCTGCCCGCCAATGTCCCGCGTCAGGGTGCTGGTTTTGCTTGAATCTACAGTGCTTCGGCCTCTAGGTCATCAAAAAAGTCACATTTCCGCACCAAATATGGCAATTTTTTCATTCTGATTCGCTGGATTTCCACAAACACGACACATATAGCGCCTACCAGTTGTCCTTGAACCACTTCACAGCGCGTCGCAGGGACCGTGCCGGGTAGCTTTGGGTCGGCAAATCGAAATCCCACCATTCATCCTGCGGACTGGTTGCCAACAGGCTTAGCCCCACCGAACCGGAAAATGCAGGGCCGGATGCGGCTTGTGGCAGACCGCGCACGCGCACCGGACGCCCCAGACGCACCTGCTGGCCGAAGATCCGTGCAGCCAGTCCGTCAATGCCCGGAATTTGTGCGCCACCCCCTGTCAGGACAACCTGCTGGCTGGGCAGGTAGCCAAACCCTGCCGCATCCAGCCGCGCGCGGACATCTTCCAGAATTTCCTCGATCCGCGGGCGCATGATGCCGATCAGCTCGGCGCGGCTGACGGTCCGGCGATCTTTTTCCCAGTCGCCGGAATTGCCGCCGATCTCGATCATCTCGCGGTCGTCCATGGACGTGGCCTGCACCCCGCCATGCACAGTCTTGATACGTTCCGCAGTGGTCATGTCCACTTGCAGGCCCTTGGCGATGTCAAGTGTCACATGCGCGCCGCCCAGACGCACAGTATCGGTAAAGATCATGTGCTTCTTGATGAAGATGGACACACCTGATGTGCCCGCACCCAGATCGATACAGGCCGCGCCCAGTTCTTTTTCATCCTCGACCAGCGCGGCCATCCCGCTGGCGTAGCCACTGGCGGCAATGCCTGCCAGTTCCACATCACAGCGTTTCAGGCAGTTGCAGATATTTTGCACAAGCGATGTATCGACCGTCACCATATGCATATCGCAGGCCAGTTGCTGGCCGATCTGGCCGCGCGGGTCCGACAGGCCAGTGCGGTGGTCCAGCGCGAAATTGATGGGCTGTGCATGCAACACATCCCGCCCGACCCCGAAATCGGGCACATCACACGCAGCCATCACCCGCGAGATGTCATTTTCAACGACGGTGTTGCCCTCGACATCGACCTCGCCCGCCAACCCATAGGACCGGATTGCCCCGCCGGACACACAAACGATCACATGATCAACGCGTGTCTGCGCCATTTTCTGTGCAGCCTGCAATGCAGTGCGCAGCGCAGTTTCGGTTTCGGTCATTGCCGCGATTTCACCCAGACGCACCCCGCGCGAGCGCGTTGTGCCCGCACCGATCACGCGAAACCCCGCCTGCCCCCCCAGATTGCCAATGCTTGCGGCCTTGGGTTCCGGCCCCATCGGGTCAACCTTCAGAACAAGGGCGGCGACTTTATAGGTGCCTATATCCAGAACGGCGACAACACCGCGTTGCATCGCTGCACGGCGCATGTGCCGCATCGCCCGTTGCGAGGAGTAGGGATCGATCATTACTGCAATGCCTCCGTATTTTGAGAGCGTATGGCGCGGATCGTTTCCATCGCGCCCTCACTTATTTGTAAAACTGGTCGCGCGGGATTGCGCATGTCAGCCGCGATCAGGTCGCGCGCCAGCAAATCCTGCGCCTGTTCCAGCGCGATGACATGTTCCAACGCAGCAATTGCGCCGGTTTCAGGCAGTTTGATGCGCTGTTCGCGGTCCAGAACCACATCCCAGCGCCGTTCACCAACCCGCACAAGACCGCGCATGCGCGCACCCAAGGGGGACGCGGCATCAAACAGATCCAGCGCTTCGGGGACATGCGTCCCCCCGCCTTCGCCCGAAATCACCGGCAGGTCGGGAAGCGAATTCCGATCGGGCGCAAAGCCTATGCGCATGCCCTCTATGTCCAGAACTTCCAGACCTTCGGCAGTCCGCAACAAGATGACAGGCACCCGTTCGGTCACCGAAACGGACAAGACACCGTCGGACAAAAGCCGCAGATCCGCGACCAGAATGGCATCCAGCAACTCCACACGGTCACGCAATTCATCCAGATCCAGCCGCCAGGACGACTGTGGCAATTCCGGGGTGATTGCGGCGCGGATTGCCTCGTCCAGCTCGGGGGCCAGTTCCGGCAAGCGCAATTCGGTCACCATGAAATCAGGCCGGTCCACAAAGGCCGAATAAAGTGCTTCTGCCTGCGCAGTCATGGCCATGCGCCGGTCCTCGCTGGCCAGTGTCACGGCCAGCGCGGCCACGCAGGCGACAATGGGCAGGCCGATCTTGATGGCGCGGCGGTATATCGGCGTCAGCCAGACCCGTTGAATGCGATAGGAAAAGCGGCTGGGCAGATGTGATTTGCGCCGCGATCTTTGCGCCGGACCATGGGCGCGGGTATGGGCACGCGGAACTTGTGGCGGCGGCGCCTGCACAGGCCGGTCCATCTGCGCCGCGCCGTGCCCCATTGCCCCCGTGCGCTGATCCGCCGGAATGTCACGCATTCCTGTGTTGTCATGGGGGGGCGCGACGGCTTCGCGCGCGCGCAACGTATCATCGAGGCGGGTAAACCCATGCTGGGGCATGGACTGTGGCGGCGCCATATCCACCGCCGAAAGCGCCACAGGTGCCATGGCTGGCACATCCGGCAGGGGGATTCCGGTCAGAATGTCATCTTGCGCATATTCATCCGCACGGGTTGCGCCCAAATGGTCCCAGAAGCTCATTTCCGGCGACAATGCCGAAAGCGGTGCATCCCCGTCATGGGCGTCAACATGATGGCTGGACAGTCCGTCATCGCGTTCGCGGTCAAAGGGGCCTACCGGTCGCATGACGCATCCTCGATCATCCAGCGGCAAAGATCAGGAAACCCGATACCGCAATGGGCGGCCTGTTCAGGCACCAGCGATGTGGGCGTCATGCCGGGCTGTGTGTTCAACTCCAGCAAGATCAACCCGTCAAGGCCGCGCCCTTCATCCCAGCGAAAATCCGTGCGGGTCAGCCCGCGACACCCAAGAACCTGATGCGCGCGCAATGCGTAATCCAGACAGGCGGCATGTATTTCGGCGGGAATATCGGCGGGCAGAACATGGCGTGACCCACCGGGGCGGTATTTCGCATCATAATCATACCAGCCATCGGTCACGATATCTGTGACCGTCAGTGCGCGGTCACCCATCACCGTGGTGGTCAACTCGCGGCCCGGCGCGAAAGCCTCGACCATGACATGCGCGGGCATCTCTGGTCCAAGCTGCGGGGGGGTGTTCGCACCATCATTGACCAGATAGACGCCAACGCTGGACCCTTCATTATTGGGTTTGACCACATAGGGCGGTTCCATAAGGTGCCGCGCCATTGCATCTGCTTTCGGGGCAATCAGGCTGGGCAGGACCGGCAGACCGGCAGACATGAACGCAGCTTTCGCACGCTCCTTGTCCATTGCAAGTGCCGACGCCAGCACACCGGAATGAGTATAGGGAATACGCAGCCATTCAAGAACGCCCTGCACGCTGCCATCTTCGCCAAAACGGCCATGCAGTGCGTTGAACACGATGTCAGGCGCAATATCGACCAGACGCTGCGCCACATCACCGCGCGCATCCAGTTCGACCACTTCATATCCCGCCACCCGCAGCGCCTGCGCGCATTCATGCCCTGTCGATAGCGACACCTCGCGCTCAGCCGAGAGTCCGCCTTTCAGAACACATATCCGGGGGGCTGCCCTGCTCGACATGCCCATTCCCACTGCCTCTGGGCCATTTTTGGCCCTTTTTGCCCCATTTTCGGGGTGTTTATTGTGTTTTCACTGCGCCAGATACAAGTTCAACCGGCGGCAGATCCATGTCGGGCAAGCTGTCGCCAACCCTCATAATTTCCCAGTGTAGCGAAATACCACGCGCTTGCAAAACCCTTTTTCGCACTTCTTCACCCAATCCTTCCAATTCGGCGGCAGTTGCGCTGCTGGTGTTGATCAAAAAGTTGGGATGTTTGGGTGACATCTGCGCGCCCCCCATGCGTGCGCCGCGCAAACCTGCATCCTCGATGACCTTCCATGCCTTCAGGTCGTGCACATCATCCGCGCGCCCTGTGGAGCTGAAACCAGCGGGATTGCGGAATGTAGATCCCGCGCTGCGGTCCTTGGTGGGCTGCGTCGCGTCACGGCGGGCAAGCTGGTCGGCCATGCGTTCATGCAACATGTCGGGGTCGGCGGCGGGTGCATCAAACCGTGCCTGCGTGATAACCATGCCATCCGGCAAATCAGACTGCCGGTAGTCCAGCTTCAGCGCGGCGGCGGGCAAAACATGGCGCTGGCCCGTGCGGTCGATGGCAGTGACATCAATCAGGCGATCGGCAACATAAGTGCCGTAACACCCCGCATTCATCCGCACAGCGCCCCCGATACTGCCCGGAATGGTGCGCAAAAAGGTCAGGTCACGCCCTGCATCTGCTGATTTGCGGGCAACATGCGCATCCAGCGCGGCGGCCCCGGCAGTGATGGTGTCGCCTGCGTCAATGCTGTTGAACCCGCGCCCAAGCCGGATGACGACAGCACGGATACCGCCATCGCGCACAATCAGGTTTGACCCCACGCCCATGGGAAAAACCGGAATGGCAGGATCAAGCTGGCGCAGAAAATCACACAGGTCGTCTTCATCGGCGGGCTGGAACAACCAGTCCGCAGGCCCGCCCACGCGCAGCCATGTCAGGGTGTTCAGCGATTTTTGCGCGGTCAACGTGCCACGCACGGGGATCAGGTCAGGTGTCATGCCATTGAATTAGGCAGGAATGTGGAGTTTGTCGAGGGGGCAAGCCCCAAGGCCCCATCCTAACGCAACCGCAGGTCGGCGTAATCCCCCTGCCCCTGATCGGAAATGAACCGCAGTGTGTTTCCGTCGCGCAGCACAAGCTGGCAATTATACGGATCGCCAGAGCTGCCGAATTCAAGCGTGCGGCAAAAAAAACCGTCGCGCCATTCCCACATGCCGCCCACGCGCATGCCGAACCCGCGCCCGGTGATCTGGCCTTGTGGCAGCACTTGCAACCGCACGCCGAACCGTGCCAGTTCGCGCCCTTCCACAAGGCTGCGGAACGTGGTTTCATCGCGCACAGGTTCGAACTCCGCCTTGGCGGCAAGGGGGGTGACAGCCAGCATTGCGACCAGCAAAACAATCAGGGTTTTCATTGCGATCCTCCGGTGTCTTTGCAGTTGTGTTACGCAAAGATACGCAGGCCGGATCATGCGAGTTTCAAAACACACGCACCCTGCTGGCACAGCGGCGGAAACCCGCTGATGGATGCAGCCCGGCTACAGGCCCAGCACGTCAAGCATGGAATATTCACCCGGCTCTTGGGTCTGCAACCAGATCGCCGCGCGAATGGCACCGCGCGCAAACAACGCCCTGTCAGATGCGACATGACGCAGCACAATCCGTTCGCCCGGACCGGCAAAAATAACGTCATGTTCCCCGATATAGTCACCGCCGCGAATGGCGTGAAACCCGATTGCGCCTGCGTCGCGCGGGCCGGTTATGCCATCGCGCGCGCGGTCGGCCACTTCGGGCAGCAGCACCCCGCGCCCGCGCGCCGCGGCCTCTCCCAGCATCAGCGCTGTGCCGGACGGGGCATCGACCTTGTGGCGGTGATGGGCCTCAACGATCTCGATGTCGTATTCTGTGTCCAGCGCCTGTGCGATCTGTTGTGTCAATTTAACCAACAGGTTAACCCCAAGGCTCATATTGCCCGCGCGCATGATGCGACCTGTGGCGCTGGCCTTTGCAATGGCTTCCAGATCATCATCATCAAAGCCGGTCGTGCCAATGACATGCGCGACACCTGCGGCGGCTGCCTGTTGTGCCAGCGCGACCGAGACCGCAGGCGCGGTGAAATCCACAATCGCGTCCGAGCATTCCAGTGCCTGCGCCAGATCATCTGTCACAATCACGCCGCGCGTGGCACCGCCCTGCACGACGCCCAGATCCTGACCGACCCAGTCATGCCCCTGACGTTCGATTGCCGCCGAAAGCACCGCAAGATCGCTTTCGTCCACCAGCCGCAGCAACATTTGCCCCATACGCCCGGAAACACCCATTATCGCAATGCGGACCATGTGCCCCACTCCTGCCTTGATCACAGTTTCGCGCCTTCCTAACGGTTGATGCGGAATTTGGCAAAGCCTCGTTGCGCGCAGGCGCGGATTGACCTAAATGAACAGCATGAGTGTAAAACGCTACCAACAGGGCGCAGGCCCTTCGCAACGTCAGCTTCGCGTGGCAGAGTTGATCCGCCGCACACTGGCGGATGTTCTGGCGCGCGGCGATGTGCATGACCCGGATTTGTCGCGCATGCCGATCACCGTCAGCGAAGTGCGCACATCGACGGATCTGAAGATTGCGACGGCCTATGTGATGCCATTGGGCGGCAAGGACCAGCAGATCACGCTGAAGGCGCTTGCGCGCAACAAGGCAGAGTTGCGCCATCTGGTCGGGCGGGAACTGACGTTGAAATACGCCCCTGACCTGCGCTTCAAGCTGGATGAAACCTTTGACCGTATGGATGACACGCGCCGCCTGCTGGGGCAGGAGCGCGTCCAGCGCGATGTTGCCGCCGGCGAGCATGAAGACGATGCGGACCGCGATTAAAGCAGGACTTGGCGCGCTGGCGCTATGGGCGGCAGGATCATCCGCAGCAATGTCAGAGTGTGCGCGCACCGATTATCTGGGGGCCAGCTTCACGATATGCACCGCAGATGTGCAAGATGACCTGCGCCTGTTCCTGTATGCGGATGAAGACAAAGTCTATGGTAATTTCACAACCATAGATGCAGCGCTGTCGCGCGAGGGCAAGAAACTGGCCTTCGCGATGAATGGCGGAATGTATCATTCCGACCGTCGCCCTGTGGGGCTGTATATCGAGGATGGCACGGAGCTGGCGCGCATCGTCACCGCCGCCGGGCCGGGCAATTTCGGCATGCTGCCCAATGGTGTCTTCTGTATCGAGGATGATCGGTTCACACTGATCGAAAGCCGCGCATTCGCGCAAGCGCCGCTGCCATGTCGTCAAGCCACCCAATCCGGCCCGATGCTGGTTATCGACGGGCAGTATCACCCGCGCTTTATTGAAGACAGCGACTCTCGTTTAATCCGCAACGGGATCGGGGTGTCATCAGACGGCAGGCGGGCGGTGTTCGCCATTACCAACACACCTGTGAACCTGTTTGAATTCGCACGCTTTTTCCGCGATCATCTGGACATGCCACAAGCGCTGTATATCGACGGCAACGTGTCGCGCCTGCACGCACCCGGATTGCGGCGTTCAGATTGGGGTGTGTTGCTGGGGCCGATTATCGGCAAGGTTGTTGACGCGGGCAGGCCCGCCCAGTAGCAGGCGCATAAAAAGGCAAAAGGGCATTCCATGGGACGCAAGCGCAAGGGGCGGGCAATATCTGGCTGGCTCGTGGTCGACAAACCCGCAGGCATTACGTCCACGTCCGTGGTCAACAAGGTGCGTTGGGCCTTGCAGGCCCAGAAAGCAGGCCATGCGGGCACGCTGGACCCTGCGGCAACCGGCGTTCTGGCCATCGCATTGGGCGAAGCCACAAAGACCGTGCCCTATATTACCGATGCGCTGAAATGTTACCGTTTCATGGTGCGGCTGGGGCAGGCCACAACCACCGATGATGCCGAAGGCGCGATCATCAACACGAATGATCAACGCCCCGATGATGCCGCAATAGAAGCCGCCCTTGATGCCTTTCGCGGCGAGATTGAACAAGTGCCGCCGCAGTTTTCCGCCGTCAAGGTTGACGGGGAACGTGCCTATGACATTGCACGGGCGGGCGACGAAATGGAACTGGCCGCACGCCCGCTTTGGGTGGAACGGCTGGATATCGTCGCGCGGCCTGACGCCGATCATGTTGAATTGGAAATGGTGTGCGGCAAGGGCGGTTATGTGCGGTCCATCGCGCGCGATCTGGGCGCGGCGCTGGGCTGTCTGGGGCATGTCGCATGGTTGCGGCGCACATGGTCGGGGCCGTTTGATGCCAAGGACGGGCTGACTATGGACCAGATCGAAGCCATGGCCCACACCCCGGACCTCGGCACCTATTTGCGCCCGCTGGAAGAAGGGTTGGCCGACCTGCCCGAACTGCCCGCCACACCGGAAGGGGCTGCGCGGTTGCGTAATGGAAACCCGGGAATGGTGCTAAGTGCCTCGGTCGAGTATGGCGATGAAGCATGGGCCAGCTATCAGGGGCGCGCGGTCGCAGTTGGCGTATACAAGGCAGGCGAATTACACCCCAGTCGCGTGTTCAATCAGGAATGACAGATCTGGGCGATGTCATAACCCGCAGCCATGTAAAAGGCGATGCCCCGTCGGTGGCAGTCTATTCCCCGTGCGAGGCGTTTCGCTACCTGTTAACCCGCGAATGGGAACCCGACGCAGGGCGGGTGCTGTTTGTCATGCTGAACCCGTCAACCGCCACCGAAGTGCAAAACGACCCCACTGTAGAACGTTGCGAACGCCGTGCCCGCACGCTGGGTTTCGGGGCCTTCCGGGTGTGCAACATCTTCGGGTTTCGTGCCACTGATCCGCGCATCATGCGCGCCGCGCCCGACCCTACGGGGCCGCTAAATGATGCGGCCATCGCGCAAAGCGCACTATGGGCCGACAAGATAATATGCGCATGGGGCACGCATGGCGCGCACCTTGGCCGCGGCGCGCAGGTAGAGGCGTTGTTGCGCGCCACCGGACGGGGCTTGTGGCACCTTGGCCTAAGCAAAGCAGGCCACCCGAAACACCCGCTTTATATAGGATACAGCGTTCAGCCGACCCCGTGGCGGCCTGCGACATAGCGCAAGGCCGCGCCGCCTGCCATGTTCAGGGAAAGGCTTCCAGGTGAAGGGTTGCCATACAGGCGTCGGGGCCAAATGTTCCGGCCCATATATCGTAACGGCCTGCCTGCGCAGAACGCAAGCGAATAACCGGGTCCAGGCCCTCATCGTCATCATTGAACAACCATGCTGCACCGGGCGTATTGATCAGCAAGACAGTATCGCAGCCATCGTCAGCGGTGATCTTGAAGCGGATCTTACGGTCCTTGGCATTGCTGCTTAGATATACATGGAAATCCGGCTGGCGCGCCACGAATCCCACGCCGTCAAACTGCGAACAATTCCACAAGCTCAGGTTTCCGCCCGCAGTCACACCATGGCTGCGTTCAGACCAAAGATCATCTTCGCTGTAGCTTAGGTCTTTTCCGGCCGGAAGCGTAAAATCGGGGCATTGCGTGGCCGCAGCCCCCAAAGGCGCAAGCGCCAGCGCGACAGTCGCGGCAATTATGAAACGCATCTATTCCCCCAAAACGGCAAAGAACCTGCGCCTGAACTGTTCCCAAAACACTGATTGAAGGAACGACAAGTTCACAACCGCTGATGCTGTGCAAGACCGCAGACCTGGCAGATGCGCCTATTTGCGTCGCAGCCTGATAACCACATCCACCCGAGAGATTTCTGCCCCTTCAGGGGCGGCAGGCAGTCGGGAAAAGGCCACCTCGCCGGACGGGGCGTCGGTCAGTTGCTGGCTGTCTTCCCAGAAATAATGCGGATGCTCTTCCACGCAGGTGTCGAAATAGGACCGCGTTGCATCCACGGTGATTTCGTTCATCAATCCTGCATCACAAAACGCGCGCAGGGTGTTGTATACTGTCGCAAGCGAAACCGATTCCCCGCTTTCCTTTACAGCAAGAAACAGGCTTTCGGCGGTAACGTGCCGGTCGTGCCCGTCCCCCACCAGTAAACCTGCCAGTGACAGCCGCTGTCGCGTGGGCCGAACCCCTGCGCGGGCAAGCCAGTCTGCCCCGGTACTTAGGGCGTCATCATTAAGTTGTGCAAAATCCGTATCCATAGGGTGTATATAGAGCTTGTTGCACATGAATTTCAAATGAAATTCACTTGGCCGGCCCGCAATCTGTCGTGATGCGCGGGCTTGCATGACTTTGCGGCACGGTGCTAGAGGAAGAAAAGCCATGCAGGAGAATTTCATGTCCCAGTTTCCGACATCCTTTGACAAAGAGGGCCTGTTGGCCTGCGCACGCGGTGAATTGTTCGGACCGGGCAATGCGCAACTGCCTGCGCCACCAATGCTGATGATGGACCGGATCACCGAAATCTCTGGCGATGGGGGCGCGCATGGCAAGGGCCATGTGGTGGCGGAATTCGACATCACGCCCGACCTGTGGTTTTTTGACTGCCACTTTCCCGGCAATCCGATCATGCCCGGTTGCCTTGGGCTTGACGGCTTGTGGCAACTGACCGGGTTCAATCTGGGCTGGCGCGGCTGGCAAGGGCGCGGCTATGCGCTGGGTGTGGGTGAAGTCAAACTGACAGGCATGGTCCGCCCTGACCGCAAGATGCTGACCTACAAGGTAGATTTCACCAAGGCCGTGCAAACGCGGCGCCTGACCATGGGCGTTGCCGATGGCATTGTCGAAGCGGATGGCGATGTCATCTATATGGTCAAGGATATGAAAGTCGCGCTGTCGGAAAGCTGAAGCGCCAATCCAACAACAGGCCAACAACAGGGAGGACGCCCATGCGTCGCGTTGTCATTACCGGGCTGGGGATCATCTCGCCCATCGGGAATTCTACGGATGAAGTTGCGGCCAGCCTGCGCGCGGGCCGGTCGGGCATTGTCTTTGCGCCCGAATATGCCGAACACGGGTTTCGCAGCCAGATTCACGGCATGCCACAAATCACGCTGGAAGATCATATCGACAAGCGCAACCTGCGCTTTATGGGGCCGGGTGCGGCTTATAACTTCCTGTCGATGGAACAGGCCATTGCCGATTCCGGTCTGGAAGACAGCGATGTGTCAAATGAACGCACCGGCCTGATCATGGGGTCGGGCGGTCCATCCACGTCCAATCTGTTTCAGGCGCACAAGATTGTTATCGAAAAAGGCAGCCCCAAGCGTATGGGGCCATTCATGGTGACGCGCGGCATGTCGTCCACGAATTCCGCCTGTCTGGCCACCCCGTTCAAGATCAAGGGTGTGAACTATTCCATCACGTCCGCGTGCTCGACTTCGGCGCATTGCATCGGCAACGCGACAGAGCTTATCCAGATGGGCAAGCAGGACGTGATTTTTGCAGGTGGCGGCGAAGAATTGGACTGGACGCTGTCTTGTCTGTTTGACGCGATGGGCGCCATGTCGTCGAAATACAATGACGCCCCCGATACGGCCGCGCGCGCATTTGATGCCACGCGCGACGGGTTCGTGATTGGCGGCGGTGGCGGCGTTGTCGTGCTGGAAGAACTGGAACATGCCAGGGCGCGCGGCGCAAAAATCTATGCCGAGGTGACAGGCTACGGCGCCACATCCGACGGGTATGACATGGTCGCCCCATCGGGCGAGGGCGGCGAGCGGTCCATGCGGCTGGCACTGTCCACCCTGCCGCAGGGGCGCAAGGTCAGCTATATCAACGCGCACGGAACATCGACCCCCGCAGGCGACGTGACCGAAGTCGAAGCCATCCGCCGCATTTACGGTGAAGGAAACGTGCCCCCCATATCATCGACCAAATCCCTGACAGGCCACAGCCTTGGGGCGACAGGTGTGCAGGAAGCGATTTATTCGCTGCTGATGATGCAGGGCCGGTTCATTGCCGCATCGGCCAATGTCACCCAGCTTGACCCTGCCATTCAGGACGGGGAAATTGCAACCAAGCTGGTCGAGGATGTGGAACTGGATTCCGTGCTGTCCAACAGCTTCGGATTTGGCGGAACCAACGCGACACTTATCATGAGTGCGATGCGTGACTGAGGGGCATTCGATGGCGGGATTGATGGCTGGCAAACGCGGTCTGGTGATGGGCGTTGCCAATGAACGCTCCATCGCGTGGGGCATTGCCAAGGCGATGGCCGGTCAGGGCGCGGAACTTGCCTTCTCATATCAGGGAGAGGCATTTGGCAAACGCGTCGAACCGCTTGCGGCCTCGCTCGGGTCCGACATTCTGGTGGATGTCGATGTCACGAATGAAGCATCGCTTGATGCCTGTTTCGATGTGTTGAAATCCCGCTGGGGAAGCATGGATTTTCTGGTCCATGCCATCGCGTTTTCCGACAAGACCGAACTGACAGGCCGGTTCCGCGACACCAGCCGCGCCAATTTCAAGCATTCGCTGGAAATAAGCTGTTACAGCTTCATCGATCTGGGGCGGCGCGCATCCGAGTTGATGCCCAATGGCGGCACGCTGCTGACACTGACCTTTCAGGGGTCCAACACAGTGACACCGTTTTACAACGTCATGGGCGTGGCGAAGGCCGCGCTGGAAAGTTCGGTGCGCTATCTGGCCAATGATCTGGGTCCAGAAGGTATTCGCGTGAATGCCATCAGCCCCGGCCCGATGAAAACCCTTGCCGGTGCGGCCATCGGGGGCGCGCGCAAAACCTATCGTCACGCCGAAACCAACGCCCCCCTGCGCAGCAATGCAACACTGGAAAGCGTGGGCGGCACAGCGGTCTATCTGGCATCCGATTACGGGGCTTTCACCACGGGCGAGATCATCCATGTCGATGGCGGTTATCATGTGATGGGCATGCCGCAGGTCGACAATATCTGACGACGCATATGGCATATCATTCAGGGAAAAGGGGGCAGTCTGCCCCCCTTTTTCGTGGGCCGTTCCGCACCACCGCCGTCATCTGGTGGCTGAATTGCGCCCCATGCCCAGCCGATACCCTGCGGCTGTCGCACCGACCCACAACACCAGCGACACCGTGCCATAGGCCAGTGCAGCAACTGCCCCGGTTTCCAGCAAAACCAGAACTTCAAACGAGAATAGCGAGAAGGTCGTGAACCCGCCGCAAAACCCCGTCATCAGAAATGCGGTCGCAATGGGGCGCAGTGTGCGGGTTGCCAGATAGCCGATAAGCGCGGCACCCAGAACATTTGCCGCCAGCGTCGCAATATAGGCCGCATCCGGCAGCAGGTGCAGCGCGGCCAGACTTAACGCTATGCGCGCACCCGTGCCCACGGCCCCGCCAATGCCCACCGCCAGAAGTGTGCCCCGCATCCTCAGCCCCCCCAGACGGCCGGGGACAACAGCCATGCCCCCAGAACCACGCCCAGCCCCGCCACGACCGGACCGGATACCGCAGACCCCAGCGCATTCGCACAAGCCGCGCGCCGGTCCCCTGCCTGCCATAGCGTCAGAGTTTGCAGCGCAAGCGTCGAAACGGTGGTATAGCCCCCCAGAACGCCAAGCATGAAAACCGCAAGCACCGGGGGCGTGCCCGCCGCAATTGCAGATAACGGCGCGCCGTCTGACCGCGCCAGCAACGCGCCAGATGCCAGCCCCAGCATGGCGCTTCCCGACAGGTTCACGACCAGCGTGCCCCAAGCCAGATGCACGCGACGTGCAATCCAGGACGACAGCGTTGCGCGCGCCATCGCCCCCAGCCCGCCACCTGCGGCAATCGAAACGAAAAGGGTCAAATCAGGGTGCATGGGCAAGCTATAACCTGCTTGCCCATGGGTTGGAATACATCCGGTTCAGTCCTGCGCGCGCAAAATCTGTGCAGGACGCACGGCAAGCGGACGCAGCGCAAAGGCAAGCCCCGCCAGCAATGTGGCCAGAACACCGCCTGCGATAACCGCAAGTGCTGGCAGCCACTCGAACTGATAGCTGGCCTCCATCACAAAGCGCATCACGGCCCAACTGGACAGCGCACCAGCCCCAAGCGCCACACTGCCCGCCGCAGCCCCCATCAGCGCAGAGCGCAGCGCGAAACTGGCCAGAATACCGCGACGCGACGCGCCAAGGGTTTTCATGACAGCCGCTTCGAACACACGCGCGCGTTCCCCTGCTGCTGCCGCCCCGATCAGCACGACAAACCCTGTCAGCAACGTGGCAAGTGCCGCAAAACTGGTGGCCGTGGCCATTGTGGACAGCGCTTCGGTCACGCGTTCTGCCGCTTCGCGCACGCGGATCGCGGTGATATTGGGATACATATTGGACAGATCGCGCAAAATCGCGCCTTCAGCCGCTTCCAGCGCATAGACCGTGGCAATATGGGTATGCGGGGCTGCGCGAATGGGGTCGGGGGTCATGACCATGACGAACCCGATACCGCCGGTGGAAAAATCCACCTCTCGCAGATTAGCGATTTCGGCGGTGATGTCGCGGCCAAGAACGTTGATGGTCACAGTGTCACCGACACCCAACCCCAGATCAGCGGCCTGTTCGGCCCCGAAACTGACAAGCGGCGGGCCGGAATAGTCCGCGTCCCACCACGCGCCCGCGGTCAGGCGTGTGCCTTCGGGCGGGGTGGCGGAATAGGTTATGCCGCGGTCGCCGCGCAGCACCCAATGCCCCGCCGCCGGATGGTCGCGCGATGGAATGCCGTTCAGTTCTGTGACAACGGCGCGCAGCATGGGCGCGGTTTCAACGCGGTCCACATTGTCATCGCGGTCCAGCCGTTCCAGAAAACCGTCCAGCTGCGTGTTCTGGATGTCCAGAAAGAAATAGCTGGGCGCGCGGTCTGGCAAATCCGTAGAAATCGCGCGGCGCAGATTATTGTCAATCTGGCCCACTGCGGCAAGCACCGTCAGGCCCAGCCCCAGCGACAGAATGACAGCCCCTGCCCCTTCGCGCGGGTTGCCAATCGCGCCCATGGCCATGCGCAGCGCCGTGTGCCCGCGCAAGCTGCGCGACCGCGCGGCGCGGCGCGCAAGCGCACGCACGGCCCACGCGGCCAGTGCAAGCACGCCCAATGCGCCAAGCACCCCGCCTGCGGTTGCGAAAGCCAGCATCGGCACCGCCGCGAATGCGGCCGCTATCGCCACCAGCCCCCCCACCAACGCCAGTGTGACCAGCATATAGGGCCAGCGCGGCCAGCCTTGCGCATTTTCATCAACCCCGCGAAAGATAACCGCCGCACGCACATTTTCAGTGCGCGCCAGCGGCCACAGCGTGAATATCAACGCCGTCAGCGCGCCGTAAATCGCAGCCTCGATCAGTGCCTTCGGGTGCAGGCCGATATGCAGGTCTACAGGCAGTTGATCCGCAACCAAAGGGGCCACAGCAAAGGGCACGACCGCCCCCAAGGCAAGGCCCAGCGCAAGGCCCAGCGCAGTCAGAACCCCGATCTGCATCAGATAGACCGCAAGGATGGTGCGACTTTCGGCACCAAGGGTTTTCAGTGTGGCAATCACATTGGTCTTGCCGTCCAGATAGGTGCGCACCGCCGCAGATACGCCCACCCCGCCCACGGCCAGACCGGCCAGACCGACCAGCACAAGGAAGGATGACACGCGTTCAATCACGCGCTGAACCTGTGGCGCCGCATTGCGGCTGTCACGCCAGCGCACGCCAGCGCCATCAAACTGGCTGTTCACGGCAGCCCGCGCCTGATCCAGATCGCGCCCGTCCAGAAGCAGGCGATAGTTCACTTCGTATAGCGTGCCGGGGCCAAGCAATCCCGCATCCTGCAACGCGTCGGATTTGACAATCGTGCGCGGGCCAAAGCCGAAATTCGCACCCATCCCGTCGGGTTCGCGGGTCAGATGCGCTGTCAGGCGAAATTCCTGAACACCAAGGCGGAACACATCGCCAAGTTGCAGATCCAGCCGTTCGGCCAGAATACGTTCCATCACACCACCGGGCAGGCCATCTTGCACGGCCAATGCCTGTTCCAACGGGATTTCAGGGTCAAGCCCGACGGCACCTACCAGCGGATAGGCCGCATCAACCCCCTTGACCTGGGTGACAGACCGTTCGGCGCTGTCACCCTGTCCGGCCACAGCCATGGACCGGAAATCAACCGCTTCGGACACCGCGCCCGCGAACCCGTCGATCCAGTCGCGTTCCTGCGGTGTTGCAAAACGGTAGGTCATGCGCAATTCCGCATCGCCCCCCAGAAGCGTGGCCCCTTCGCGCGCAAGCCCGTCGTCAATCGCGCCACGCACGGACCCGACAGCCGCAATCGCGCCCACACCCAATGCAAGGCAGGCCAGAAACACCCAAAACCCGCGCAAGCCGCCGCGCAATTCGCGCCGCGCAATCGCCCATGCCACGCGCATCATTCGGCGGCCCTTGCAGTTGCGCGGTCTTCACCTTCAATGCGGCCATCGGCCAGACGGATGACACGGTCGCAGCGCGCGGCAAGTTCGGGCGCATGGGTCACAAGGATCAGCGTGGCCCCATGCCTGTCGCGCAGGCCAAACAGCATTTCCATAATCGCCTGCCCGTTCACCCCGTCCAGATTGCCGGTCGGTTCATCCGCCAGCAATATTTCAGGGCGCGGGGCCGCAGCGCGCGCCAGTGCGACGCGCTGCTGCTCGCCGCCCGACATTTGCGCGGGGTAATGGTCCATCCGGTGGCCCAGACCAACGGCGCGCAATTCCTCTTCTGCGCGTTCAAACGCATCGCGCTTTCCGGCCAGTTCCAAGGGCGTGGCAACATTTTCCAGCGCGGTCATTGTCGGGATCAGGTGGAAAGACTGGAACACAACCCCCATATGTGACCTGCGAAACCGGGCAAGGGCGTCTTCGTTCAGCGCGGTCAGATCATGGCCAAGGGCCGAAACCTGACCGGCAGTCGCACGTTCCAGCCCGCCCATAAGCATCAGGAGGGATGATTTGCCAGACCCAGAAGGCCCGACCAGACCAAGGGTTTCCCCGCGCGTGACATCCAGTGTGATACCGCGCAAAATCTCGACCGGCCCGGCATTGCCTTGCAGGGTCAACCCCGTATCCTTGAGCGAGAGAATAATGTCAGTCATCAAATCCGTCCTTTGCGTGCCCCTATCGAACCCATATGGGGTTTTTACCCCGTTCGGCAAGCGCTGCGGTGCAGCGTGTGCAGGCATAACGCTGGCTTTGGGCCTTTCCGTCGGTGCGGCGGGTGCAGAACCGTTGCGCCTTGTGGCATTGGGGGATTCCCTGACCCAGGGATACGGCCTGCCTGCCGATGACGGGTTCGTTCCGCAGTTGCAGGACTGGCTGCACGCGCAGGGCCATGACGTGATCGTGATAAACGCAGGCGTGTCTGGGGACACAACTGCGGGCGGGCTGGCCCGACTGGACTGGACCTTGGCCGAACCTGTGGATGCAATGCTGGTTATCCTTGGGGGGAACGATCTGTTGCGCGGCATTGACCCTGCCGCAAGCCGCGCCAATCTGGACGCCATCCTTGCCCGCCTGCAACAAGAAGATATTCCCGCCATGCTGGCAGGCATGCCCGCACCGGGGAACTACGGCCCCGAATTTCGCGACGCCTTCGATAGCATGTATCCCGAACTGGCACAGGAATACGACGTGCCGCTGGTGCCCAATTTCATGCACCCCATGACCGAGAAAGCAGATGCCGGTGCAAGCTTCGCAGACCTGATGCAGGACGATCATATTCATCCCAATGCAGACGGGGTCGCGCTGATTGTTGACGGCATCGGGCCACAAATTGCCGCGTTCATCGATACTGTAGCGCCTGCGACACCATAACGTGCGGGCAGCTGTGAACAGTTGTGCAGCTTGAAACTTGTTGATAAGCGCTAGAACAAATCTGAACTAAGTATAACGGGGCAGTCCGAAGGGGCTGCCCCAAAACAGGAACGGGTGGCCCGCATATGGCAAGAAACAATTTCACTTTCACATCGGAATCCGTTTCAGAAGGACACCCCGACAAGGTTTGTGACCGCATTTCTGATGCGGTGCTTGATGCACTTCTAGCAGAAGAAGAAACCGCACGCGTCGCCTGCGAAACGTTCGCCACCTCATCACTGGTTGTCATCGGCGGCGAAGTCGGGCTGACAGACCCCGAGCGCCTGAAGGATTATATGGGCCGCATTCCGCAGATCGCGCGCGATTGCATTCGCGATATCGGGTATGAACAGGACAAGTTCCACTGGAACACCTGCCATGTGCTGAACTTCCTGCACGAACAATCCGCACATATTGCCCAAGGGGTGGACCGTGACGGCGCGGGCGATCAGGGGATCATGTTCGGCTATGCCGTGGATGACACGCCCGAACTGATGCCCGCACCCATCCAGTATGCCCATAAAATTCTGAAACGCCTGTCCGAGGTGCGCAAATCCGGTCAGGAACCGACCCTGCGCCCTGATGCAAAAAGCCAGCTTTCGGTCCGGTATGAAAACGGCAAACCGGTCGAGGTGACATCCATTGTGCTGTCCACCCAGCATGCTGATGAAACCCAGACATCCGACGACATCCGTGCGATTGTCGAACCCTATATCCGCGAAGTGCTGCCGTCCGACTGGATCACCCCCAAGACCGAATGGTGGGTCAACCCGACCGGCACTTTCGTAATCGGCGGCCCTGACGGGGATGCGGGCCTGACCGGACGCAAGATCATCGTTGATACATATGGCGGTGCGGCACCGCATGGCGGCGGTGCGTTTTCTGGTAAAGACCCGACCAAGGTGGACCGCTCTGCGGCATATGCGGCGCGCTATCTGGCCAAGAATATCGTGGCCGCCGGCATGGCGCAGCGCTGCACGTTGCAGCTGTCCTATGCCATCGGGGTGGCAAAGCCGCTGTCCATTTATGTCGATACACATGGCACCGGGCAGGTTGACGACGAAGCGATCGAACGTGCAATCGCACAGGTGATGGACCTGACGCCACGCGGCATCCGCGAGCATCTGGGGCTGAACCGCCCCATCTATGAACGCACTGCCGCCTATGGCCATTTCGGGCGCGCGCCTGAATCGGATGGCGGGTTCAGCTGGGAACGCACCGACCTGATTGATGCGCTAAGAAAAGAAGTCTGACCGTCAGACGGAACCAAAACGCCAATATCTCGGACGGGCACAATCTGCAACGCTGCCGGACGGGCCTGTGCCCGTCCTTTCGGTGGCAATGACGCAATCTGTTCTAGTGTCGAAAGATGCGGATATGCGGCGGCGCACTGAACATATCCAGCTTCATGCTTGTCAGCCGTGTGCGGACAGGATCGATGGTGATACCGTCATAAACGGCAAGCAGTGCCTGCGGGACCGCACGCGCGGGAAAACGCTTGGGTAGAATAACTGCATCATAGGTCATGTTGCCAACCTTCGTTTCAGACCGAAGCATTCTGCATCCGGTTCATAAAGGTTAACACCGGACTTGTGGCACAAATCAGGCAGAATGCGAATATTTTTGCGATATGCAATAACCGCAAGCTGCAAAAAGGTTAATTACGCGTGTCAGTGGAAACAATGTCGGGCGCTTTGCGAAAATAACTGTGGGCAGGGGAAACGAACCACGCCCACACACCTGCAAAACGCAACTTCGGGTCATCCTACCTCAGTCGAAACTCATCTGGCACGCGATCAACACCGTTCAGCACAAGGTCAGCCATCAGTTCAGCCAGCACAGGGGCCATTGCAAACCCGATCTTGAAGCCGCCATTGAACACATATTGCCCCGTTTTTCCGGGCCATGCCCCCATTAACGGCGCCCGGCTGCTGGCGCGGGGGCGCACCCCTGCCCAACGTTCCAAAACCGGCGCATGTGCCAGCGCAGGGCAAACATCCCGCGCACGCATGATCAACGCATCACATTGCGCATCAACCGTGTCGGGCGCGTCAAAATCACGCTCGCTCGTGGACCCGACCGCTATTGTTCCGTCCCCATGCGGGACAATATGCAAGCCGTCGGCAAATATCTGGGGGGCATCATTGGCCGCATAGCCCAACAGGGCTGCCTGCCCTTTGACCCCGCTGCCAACCTTATAGCCAAGATCGCGCGACAACGCGGCCAGCCCCTCGTGCCCTGTGGCCCAGACCACGGGCGCGTCTGCCTGCGGGCTGTCCCCGATGCGGAACTGGCCGCCCAGCGCCTGAAACGCCCCCAAAAGCGCGCGCCCCGCCTGCCTTGGGTGCACTCTTGCCGTCAGCGTATCATGGACGACCCAGCCCGATGGCGCGGCCACCGCCAGCCCCGGCGCGCTGTCACTGCGCAAGACCCGCCACTGTGCGGCCCCCTGCCACAATCTTGCCGCGCCCGCTTCGCGCGCATGCGCAAGATCCAGCTTGCCGTCTGGCACCGGCTGCACGCGCCCCAGACGCGCATATCCGGGATTGATGCCTGCGCGCGATGCCACGGCACGCCAGAATTCCTCGGCGCGGATCAATGCATCAAACTGAAACGCCTTCTTGGCATTCCAGTTTTCCGGCACATGCGGGGCCAGCGCGCCAACGATCCCCCCGCTTGATCCGGCCCCTACGCCGCGCGCGTCCCGCAGATGAACCTGCGCGCCCCGCTTTGCGCAGCTATAGGCCAGCGCCAGCCCGAACACCCCCGCCCCCATGATGGTCACATCGGCCATTGTCATTTCCCCTACGCGACTGCATGACTGTTCACATGTGTCATAAAGCAGAGCGGCATGAACGACCAGATTGCAGATATAACCTGGAAAGATAACCGAACCCCTGTGGCGGCGCGGTTTGATGACCCCTATTTCTCGCTTGCGGACGGGTTGGCGGAAACACGGCATGTGTTTCTTGCAGGCAATCGCATAGACCAGCGCGCAGGGCCGGGTTTTCATATTGCAGAACTGGGTTTCGGCACCGGCTTGAACCTGCTTGCGACGGCTGATGCGCTGGCAGGGCGGACCGGCCCCGTGCATTTCACCAGTTTCGAGGCCTACCCCATGCGCGCCACAGACATGGCCCGCGCGCTTGCCCCCTTCACCGCACTGGATACCGCCCCCCTGCTGGACGCGTGGTCACAGGGCTTGCGCCAGTTCGCGCTTGGCCCCTTGCAGGTGCAAATCGTCATAGGGGACGCGCGCGACACAGTGCCATTGTGGAACGGTCAGGCAGATGCATGGTATCTGGACGGGTTTTCACCGGCCAAAAACCCAGAGCTTTGGACCGACACCCTGATGGCGCAGGTGGCCCGCCACACCCGCAAGGGGGGCACTTTTGCAACCTATACGGCCGCAGGTGCTGTGCGCCGCGCCATTGCTGCCGCAGGTTTTGATGTCACACGCGAACGCGGATTTGCACATAAGCGACATATGACAACAGGAACCCTGTCATGAGTGTGGTGCAAAACAATTCCCTTGGCATCTGGCTGATGTGCGTCACGGCCTTCATCTTCGCCATGCAGGACGCCATGTCCCAGCATCTGGCAGGGGAATATAATGTCTTTATGATCATCATGATCCGGTACTGGTTTTTTGCCAGCTTCGTGATCGTGGTTGCCGCGCGGCAGGCAGGCGGAATTCGCAAGGCGGCCGCCACAACCCAGCCTGTGCTGCAAATCTTTCGCGGGGTGTTGCTGGCGCTGGAAGTCTGCGTGATGGTCACCGCATTTGTGATACTGGGGCTGGTGGAAAGCCATGCGGTGTTTGCAGTCTATCCGTTGCTGGTTGCGGCGCTGTCAGGACCGGTTCTGGGCGAAATGGTCGGCTGGCGGCGCTGGACCGCCATCGGGATCGGCTTCATCGGGGTGCTGGTCATCCTGCAACCGGGTTACGGGGTGTTCAACCCCGCCGCCCTGATCCCGCTTCTGGCAGCCTTCATGTTCGCGCTTTACGGGCTGTTGACGCGCTTTGCCGCGCGGCGCGACAGTGCGGCTGTCAGTTTCTTCTGGACGGGCACTGCGGGGGCCGTGACCATGACACTGATCGGCGTCTGGTTCTGGGAACCAATGGCACCGGGCGATTGGGTCTGGATGGGCATCTTGTGCATGACATCAGCCTTCAGCCATTTCCTGCTGATCCGCGCCTATGAAGTGGCCGAAGCCAGCGCGGTGCAACCCTTCGCCTATCTGCAATTGCCCTTTGCAGCGGCGGTCGGCCTGCTGCTGTTCGGCGAAACCCTGCGCAACAATGTGGCCCTTGGCACATTGGTTGTGGTCGGCGCGGGGTTGTTCACGCTTTGGCGGGCAAGACAGGTGAAAGCCTGACCTGACCTGCCTTTTGTCGCGCGCCTTTTGTCATGGCCAGAGGGTTGCCATGCACCTCAGCCTGCGAAGCAATAGCGCATGATGGCCTTTTGTGCATGCAAGCGGTTCTCTGCCTCGTCAAACACCACGGATTGCGGACCATCCATAACGGAGTTTGTAACCTCCTCCTCGCGGTGCGCGGGCAGGCAATGCATGAAAAGCGCATCGGGTTTCGCATGGGCCATCAGCGCATCATTGACCTGATAGGGGCGCAGCAGGTTGTGGCGGCGTTCACGGTTTGACTGGCTGTCATGCATGCTGACCCAAGTGTCAGCGACAACAAGATCTGCGCCCGCGACCGCGCGCACAGGATCACGAATAATCTCGACCTGCACCCCTTGCGCGCGGGCAAGGGCCACAAATTCGGGTTCGGGGTCCAGCGCTTCGGGACCAGTAAAGACCAGGTTAAAGCCGAATTGCCCGGCTGCGTGCAGGAAAGAGGCACACACATTGTTGCCGTCCCCCGACCAGACGACACGGCGCCCCGCAATCGGCCCGCGATGTTCTTCAAAGGTCTGGATATCCGCCATGATCTGGCAGGGATGGGTGCGGTTGGTCAGCCCGTTGATGACCGGCACAGAGGCATATTCGGCCAGTTCATGCAGCACCGATTCTTCAAATGTGCGGATCATGATCATATCGACATAGCGCGACAGAACACGCGCGGTGTCTGCAATGGTTTCCCCATGGCCAAGCTGCATTTCAGACCCGGACAGAACCATCGTCTGCCCCCCCATCTGGCGCACACCGACATCGAAGCTGACGCGTGTGCGGGTCGAGGGTTTTTCAAAGATCAGGGCTACCATGCGATTGCTGAGCGGCTGTTCGTCATCGGGCGCGGCCATTGGCCTGCCTTTGCGCGCGGCCTTCATGGCATGCGCCTGATCAATGATCGCGCGCAGATCGGATGTATCGGTTGTGTGAATGTCCAGAAAATGAGGCATGGGTCGAACCTTTTGACTGCGGGAAGGGGCGAGGGCGCTGCCCTCGCGCTCCCGGGATATTTTTACCAGAATGAAATCAGGCCAAAGCAGTGGCCGCACGGTCAAGCCGGGTCACACCGTCAGAGATTTCTGCTTCGGTGATTGTCAGCGGTGGCAGCAGGCGGATGACATTGTCGGCAGCAGGCACTGTCAGAAGATGCTCGGCCTGCGCGGCCTTGACCAGATCGAGGTTTGGCACGCGGCACTTCAGCCCAAGCATCAGCCCCAGACCGCGCACATCTTCAAAAACACCCGGATGGGCGGCAACAAGGGCTTCCAGTCGCTGGCGAAAAAACCCTGCCTTGCGGCGCACATCATCCAGAAAATCCGGCGCGGTTATAATCTCTACCACCTTGGCGCCGACGGCACAGGCCAAGGGGTTGCCGCCATAGGTGGACCCATGCGTGCCTGCGGTCATGCCCGATGCCGCCCTGGCTGATGCGAGAACCGCACCAAGCGGAAAGCCCCCGCCGATACCCTTGGCGACCATCATGATGTCGGGCGTAATACCTGCCCATTCATGCGCAAAAAGCCGCCCCGTGCGGCCCATACCGCATTGCACTTCATCCAGGACCAGAAGCGCGCCGGTCTGGTCGCACAGCGCGCGCATGTCTTTCAGGCACTGATCCGGCAAGGGGCGGATGCCGCCTTCTCCTTGCACCGGTTCGATCATTACAGCCGCGACAGATGTATCAAGGGCTGCACGCAGCGCATCATGATCCCCCCATGGCAGCACCTTGAAACCAGGCATCAGCGGGCCGAAGCCTTTGGTCATTTTCTCGGACCCGGCGGCGGCGATGGCCCCGGTCGAGCGGCCGTGAAACGCGCCCTCAAATGTCAGGATGGTGGGGCGGTCTTCACCGGATTCATACCAGTATTTGCGCACCATCTTGATTGCCAGTTCAGCGGCTTCTGTACCGGAATTGGTAAAGAATGCCGTGTCGGCGAATGTGTGCTCGACCAGGGCTTCGGCCAGTCTGGCCTGCGCGGGAATGTCATAAAGGTTGGAGACATGCCAAAGGGCCTGCGCCTGTTCGGTCAATGCCTGCACAAGTGCCGGATGGGCATGGCCCAGCGCATTGACTGCAATCCCTGATGTCAAATCAAGATAGCGCGTGCCGTTTTCTTCGATCAGCCATGTCCCTTCACCGCGGCGGAACGCCAGCGATGTACGGCTATAGGTCGGCAGAACAGCTGGAAATTGTGCAGTCATCGGCATCATCCCGTTCAGGCAAAGCATTGACCTGCCAAAGCATTGCGGACAAGTCAACGACGGTTTTTATTTGGAAGGATCGATTTGGCGCGCGCTGTGGCAGCGCATGCGCAGGAACACTTACACCGCGTCAGCGGCGTCGCAAGATCAGGTGATATGCATATGTTGTGTTCATCATCAGGCCTTTAGCACCGGCATTCGGGGCTGTAAAGCCTATTCACCGATGACGCGCAGCAAACGCCGTTCAAGCACTTTGAGAACCTGAACCAGATCATGCCCGCGTTTCAGGATTTGCCCGTCCATGCTGATGACCGCATACATGCCTTGCCTGTTTCGCAGATGCGGATGCTTTTCTATACGGTAGAGCGGTGTTTCAGCCGTGCGCCGGAACACCGAGAACACGGCGGAATTGCGCAAACACGAAATCCCGTAATCACGCCACTCCCCCGCGGCCACCATCCGGCCATAGAGCGACAGGATCACCGAAAGCTCTCGTCGGTCAAAGCTGACCTGTTGTTCTGTCACGCGGGGCGGGTTTTGCATGTTCATGGGCAGAGTTTGTGACTGAAACCTGCGAAAATCAAGCCTTCGCGCGGGGCATTGTTTTTTTCACCCCGAACTGCCGCTTTCGCTTGCAGCCTGCCCCTGTGCTGCTTCACACTGGGGCAAACCGAAAATCCCAGGAGGACCCCACAATGCGCACACGTGCCGCAGTCGCCCTTGAAGCGGGAAAACCCCTTCAAATCATGGAGGTAAACCTTGACGGGCCAAAAGCCGGCGAGGTTCTGGTCGAGATCAAGGCAACAGGCATTTGCCACACAGATGAATTCACGCGCTCGGGCGCGGACCCGGAAGGGCTGTTCCCGAGCATTCTGGGCCATGAGGGCGCAGGCGTGGTGGTGGAAGTGGGTGAAGGGGTCACGACCCTGAAGCCGGGCGATCATGTCATCCCGCTTTACACGCCCGAATGCCGCGAATGCTATTCCTGCCGGTCGGGCAAGACCAACCTGTGCACTGCAATCCGTGGCACGCAGGGCCAAGGGCTGATGCCCGATGGCACGACGCGGTTTTCCATGCTCGATGGCACACCGATTTACCATTACATGGGCTGTTCAACCTTCGCCAACCACACGGTGATGCCCGAGATTGCGCTGGCCAAGGTGCGCGACGACGCGCCGTTCGATAAGATTTGCTATATCGGCTGCGGTGTGACCACGGGCATTGGCGCGGTCATCAACACGGCAGGCGTGGAAATCGGGTCGACGGCGGCGGTGTTCGGGCTGGGCGGCATTGGCCTGAATGTAATTCAGGGCCTTCGCATGGCGGGCGCGGACATGATCATCGGGGTCGACCTGAATGACGGCAAGGAAGAAATGGCGCGCAAATTCGGGATGACGCATTTTATCAACCCGTCCAAGGTTGAAAATGTCGTGGCCGAGATTGTGCGGCTGACGCAGCGCGGGGATGACGCGATCGGGGGCGTGGATTACAGTTTTGATGCCACCGGCAATGTGAAGGTGATGCGTGACGCGCTGGAATGCAGCCACCGTGGGTGGGGGGTGTCGGTGATTATTGGTGTGGCCCCTGCGGGAGCCGAGATATCAACGCGGCCGTTCCAGCTGGTCACAGGGCGCGTGTGGAAGGGCACGGCGTTTGGCGGGGCCAAGGGGCGCAGCGATGTGCCGAAATTCGTGGACTGGTACATGAATGGCAAGATCGAGATCGATTCGATGATCACGCATAAGCTGACACTGGACCAGATCAATGAGGGTTTTGATCTGATGCATGAAGGCAAGTCCATTCGCGCGGTGGTCGAGTTTTGAGTAAAACCGACACGGGCGGGGTGCATCTGCGCCCCGCAACCAGCGCGGACCACCCGGCGCTATGGGCGATGCTGGAGCCGGTATTCCGCGCAGGCGACACTTATGCGATTGATCCCGCAATCAGCCGCGAGGACGCGTTGGCATGGTGGTGCGCGGGCACGCATAACGCGTTTGTGGCACAAACCGGCGGGCAGCCCATGGGCAGCTACTACATCTGCCCCAACCAGCAGGGCGGCGGGGCGCATGTCGCCAATTGCGGATTTGTCACAGCAGCGGCGGCGCAAGGGCGCGGGGTAGCGCGACAGATGCTGGAGCACGCGCTGGAGACAGCACGCGCACGCGGCTATCTGGCCATGCAGTTCAACTGCGTCGTGTCCAGCAATACCCGCGCCGTTGCAACGTGGCAGGCCAACGGGTTTGACATTGTCGGTCGCCTGCCCCGTGCATTCCGCCACCCTGTGCAGGGCTTTATTGATGCCTATGTGATGTACCGGACGTTGTAAGGGGGCGCTGCCCCCGTCCCCTGCGGGGCCTCCCCCGGGATATTTGATCCAGAATGAAAGAATGAACCATGGCGCGTACAGGTATTCCACTGCTGGCAGTCTTGATCGACGCGGATAATTCATCACCCAAATGGGTGGAGGCGATATTCGAAGAGATTGCAGGGCTTGGCGAGGCCAGCGTGCGGCGCATCTATGGGGATTTTTCGCGCGCGCAGATGTCGGGCTGGCAGGAAAAGCTGCCGAGCCTGGCGCTGGTCCCACATCACCAGCCCGCCAATACTGTGGGCAAGAATTCCAGTGATATTGCGCTGGTTATTGATGCGATGGACCTGCTGCATACGGGGCGGTTTGACGGGTTTGTGCTGATCAGTTCGGACAGTGATTTCACGCGGCTGGCAAGTCGTATCCGCGAGCAGGGACTGGATGTCTACGGGATCGGGCAGCAAAAGACGCCGGAGGCATTTCGCAAAGCCTGCAAGCGGTTTATCTTTGTCGAGAATATTCTGCCGGAAGCCGACCCCGAACCTGCCGAGAGCCGAAAATCCCACCCGTCAAAGGCCGTGCCCTTGATCAAGGCTGCGATGCAGGCCATCGACAAGGATGAAGACTGGTTTTCACTGGGGCAGGTCGGGCAGTTTATTGTTGCGGCCAATCCCGATTTCGACGCGCGCAACTACGGCTGCGCGAAATTGAGCGAGCTGGTCGCCAGATCAGGCGCGTTTGAATTGCGCAAATCTTCAGGCAACAGCATGCAGTTGCGCCTGAAACCCTAGACAGAGCCCCTAGACACGGGCGCGCACGCCCCTTATCTGCACTGACATGGCCAAGAAATCTGACCCCAATTACCGCATTATCGCTGAAAACCGCCGCGCGCGGTATGATTACGCCATTGAAGAAGATCTTGAATGCGGGATCATGCTGCACGGGTCCGAGGTAAAATCCCTGCGTGAGGGCAAGGCCAATATTGCCGAAAGCTATGCCACGGTCGACAATGGCGAATTGTGGTTGGTGAATTCCTACATCGCGCCCTACAAGCAGGCAAATATCTGGGGCCATGAAGAACGCCGCCGCCGCAAGCTGCTGGTCAGCAAACGCGAGATGTCGCGGCTTTGGGCGGCGACCGCCAAGGAAGGCATGACGCTGGTGCCGCTGGTGATGTATTTCAATCATCGCGGGTTGGTGAAGATCAAGATCGCCATCGGCAAGGGCAAAAAACTGGCCGACAAACGCGCGACCGAGGCCAAGCGCGATTGGGACAAGCAAAAGCGCCGCCTGATGAAGGAACTGGGCTGACGCTGCCTATTGGAACAACCCCAGCGCCCAAGGGGCAAGCAGCGCGGTCAGCAGGGCATTCAGCCCCATGCCGATGCCAGCAAATGCGCCCGCCTGCGGATTGACCTGAAACGCGCGGGCCGTGCCGATACCATGGGCCGCAACACCCACGGCAAAGCCGCGCGCGCGCCAGTCACGAATGCCCATCATGTTCATCATGGGTGTTATGACAATGGCCCCGATCATGCCGGTCAGGATGACCAGAACCGCCGTCAATGTGGGCGACCCGCCAAGGTTCTGGCTGATGCCCAGCGCCACGGGTGCCGTGGTGCCCTTGGGCGCAAGGGTTGCCAGCAATTCGGGCGACAGGCCCATCGCATGGCCGATTGCCAGTGCGGACAACACCGCCATACCAGACCCTGCCAGCAACGCTGCCACAATCGGCAGCGCCGCGCGACGCACTGTGGGCCAGTTCAGCCACAGGGGCACGGCCAGCGCGACAGTGGCAGGGCCAAGCAGGAAATGGACGAATTGCGCCCCCTCAAAATACGTCGCATAGCTGGTCTCGGTGGCCCAAAGCAGGGCTGCCAGCAAGATAACCGCCACCAGAACCGGATTGACCAGCGGCGCGCGCGCTGCACGTTGCGCCAGATAATCCCCCGCCAGATACGCGATCAGCGTTGCACTGAGCCAGATCAGCGGGGTTTCGGCCAGATAAGACCAGATTTCGGCGAAATCACGCATCTTCGCCCCCTTTCGCACCCGTCAGCCGCGCCACGAACACAAAGGTCAGCACACCCGCCGCGATCGCCAGCACTGTGGAGGCAACAAGCGCCACCCCCAGTGCCAGCCCGTTTTCCCCCAACTGGCGCAAATGCCCCACCACACCCACGCCCGCAGGCACGAACAAAAGCGACAGGTGGCGCAAGATCCCTTCGCCCGTGGGGCGCATGAAATCGCCCAACCGCGGCACTGTCAGCATCAGCAAGAACAACAGCCCCATCCCCAGCACCGGGCCGGGGGCAGGCAGTCCGAACAAACGCGACAGGGCTTCGCCCGCCAGTTGGCACAGCAAGATCAGGGCAAGGGCATGGATCATGGGAAAACCTTTTTGTTGCTTTTCCCATTAGCCCCGATCCGCACAAAAATAAAAGGGCCGCGTGATGCGGCCCTTTTCATCGGTCATGGCGCGGGGTTATTCTGCCGGCACGGCTTCGGCATTTTGGCGGGTGCCAAAATGGCGGCGGTTCAGGTGCCAGACCAGCCAGATCATGGCAAATTGTGATGCCAATGCCACGGCTGTAATGGCCCAATAGCCAGCGCTGAATTTCACCATCAGGCCAGCGTCCACCAGCCCTTTGTTCAGCCAGAAATGGGTAAGCACCGCGAAACCCACACCGGGGCAGACCAGCGCATAGGCCCCTGGTGAATTTTCAGCCCCGAAGATGAAGCGCTGCGCATAGCCCTGACGCACCAGCACCAGACCGGCAAACAGCAAAAACAGGATTTGCACCGACAGGAATTTTGTCAGCATGGCCAGCGTTTCGCCTGCCATCTCGGGCGATCCGAAATGCGCGCTTAGCCCGTGGCTTTGGCGCAGGCCCAGAATGCCCAGCACGGCCAGAAGCGGTACGATGATGGACAGTGTTGGTGCCGTTTCGGGGTTTGCGCCATGCTCCATCATGGACCGCAGGCCCAGAACCATGGCGACGACTGCGATAATGCCCGCTGTCATCAGAAAAAATGTGGACAGCACAAGGCCCAGTCCGGCCACTGCGGGAAGCGTGCTCATGGCGGCGGGGGCGGCAAGGCCGACACCGACCATGGCGAACGCGAACGCAGGCAGGATCTGGCCGAAATTGTTATTGGCCGCGCAGTTAAAGCCGCCTTCGGTCAGGACACGGCCCAGAAAGCCGCCATAGAGTTTGAATCCATAAGCGCCGATGGCCAGAAACGCGATCACTGCCAGCGGGAACAGATATTCCACCACCGACCACAGCCCCGGCACAAAGACCATGCCCAGAACGAACATCACATTGACCGACATGGCCAGCGCCAGCGGCAGCGCCATAATCTGACTTTGGGCATTGGTTTTGGCAAATTTTGCATACGCGTCGGTCTTCGTCCAGGCGGCAAAACTGCGCAGATTCCAGACCAGAAGTTTCAGGTTCAGAAATGCAAAGACTGCGATACCGGCCATCGCCAGCACGATCATGCCTTGGGTCACAACAGTTCCGCTGGCAAAGGCGGCGGTAATATCTTCGAACACCGGCACAGTTTTTCCGGGATGTGGCAACCAGTGCATCAGCCACATGAAAAAGCTGACCGCCAGCCCCCCTGCCCCAAGCGAGGCCAGAAAGTATAGCGGCGAATAGGTGTCTGCCGGGCGTGCAGGATTATGGGACATGGGTGTCTCCTTTCATTCATATATACAATTATGAATATGACAATATGAATTCAAAATACACTGTGGTGCAATGTCGCAGACGGCGCGTGCAGAATTCAACATCTTGTGGATAACTGCGAACCAACGGCGACATACAGCGCAACTGTCTTGACTCTGGGCTGGGGATGCGGCCAGACTGGGGGCGACTATTCCAAAGGTTCACCCACTCGTGCAATTCAACCGCCTGCGCCTGAACGGATTCAAAAGCTTTGTCGACCCCACGGATCTGGTGATTCAGTCGGGCCTGACGGGTGTGGTTGGCCCCAATGGGTGCGGCAAGTCCAATTTGCTGGAGGCATTGCGCTGGGTGATGGGTGAAAACCGCCCGACGGCCATGCGCGGCGCAGGCATGGAAGATGTGATTTTTGCCGGAACCGACCAGCGCCCTGCACGCCATTTCGCCGAAGTCACGTTGCAACTTGATAACCGTGACCGCGTGGCCCCCGCCGCCTTTAATGATGCCGACACGCTGGACATTGTGCGCCGGATCACCCGCGATGCGGGCAGCGCCTACAAGATCAACGGCAAGGAAGCACGCGCGCGCGATGTGCAGATGCTGTTTGCCGATGCATCGACCGGCGCGCACAGTCCCGCACTGGTGCGGCAAGGCCAGATTTCAGAACTGATCAACGCCAAGCCCAAGGCCCGCCGCCGCATTCTGGAAGAAGCGGCGGGTATTTCGGGCCTGTATCAGCGCCGCCATGAAGCCGAGCTGCGCCTGCGCGCAACAGAAACCAATCTGGAACGCGTCAGTGATGTGATCGACCAGCTTGCCCAGCAACTGGCGCAACTGTCGCGGCAGGCACGGCAGGCCGAACGCTACCGCCAGATTGGCACACGGCTGCGGCAGGTCGAAGGGCTGTTGCTATACCGGCGCTGGCGCGAGGCCGATCAGACCCTGCGGGATGCCGATGCCGCGCTGCAAGCCGCACTGATCACCAGCGCCCAGACCGAAACGGATGCGCAACACGCCAGCCGTGCCCGCCAAACCGCCGAGGACCGCCTGCCCCCCTTGCGCGAAGAAGATGCCATCGCAGGGGCCGTGCTGCAACGCCTGCATGTCAGCCGCGACACCCTGTCCGCAGAAGAAGCACGCGCGCAGGAAACCATCCGCACGCTGCAATCGCGTGTGCTGCAACTTGCGCAGGACATCGAGCGTGAGTCCGGCCTGAACCGCGATGCCGCAGAAACAATCGCACAGCTGGAATGGGAACAGGACCAGTTGGCCAAAGCCGCCGACGGCCATGACGAAAAACTGCATGACGCGAGCGAGGCCGCAGCCGAGGCCGCCCAGCGTCTGGCCGATCACGAAGCGGACCTGACAAGCGCCACAGAAGATGTCGCGCGACTGGCCGCGCGCCACCAATCCGCCGACCGCCAAATCAGCGAACTGTCTGCCGCCCTTGCAAAAGCGCAAAATGCCAGCCTGCAAGCCGCAGATGCCCAGGCCCAGGCGCGAAGCGCCCTGCAAGCCGCCCAGGATGAACTGGAACAGGCGCAAGAAGAACTGGACGCAACGCAGTCCCTGACCGAAGAGGCCGAATCCACCCTGCTGGAAGCCGAAGATGCCCGCCAGCACGCCCAAACCGAAGAAGCCGAAGCCCGCGGCGCATTGTCCGAGGCCGAGGGCGAGGCCGGCACACTGCGCGCGGAAACGGCAGCCCTGTCGCGGCTGGTCGATCGCGAAGGCAGCGACGGCACCCAGCTTCTGGATTTGCTGCGCGTGGCGGACGGGCATGAACTGGCCCTGGGGGCGGCATTGGCCGATGATTTGCGTGCGCCCCTGTCGGATGGCGGTTCGGGCTGGGTGGCATTGCCGGGCTATGATGATGCCGCCCCCCTGCCCCATGGCGCAGCCCCTATGGCCCCGCATGTGCAGGGACCGGATGCCTTGGCGCGCAGGCTGTCGCAGACCGGCGTGATTGATGCCGCCGACGGCCCCCGATTGCAGCCAGCGCTGCGCCCCGGTCAACGGCTGGTCACATTGGCGGGCGATTTGTGGCGTTGGGACGGGTTGTATGTTGCCGCACAGGACGCACCCAGCACCGCCGCGTTGCGCTTGCAGCAAATAAACCGTCTGGACAGGCTGAAAGTTGAACTGGAACAGGCCGAAGCGCGCCTTGATCGCGCCCGCGACACGCATGCAAGCTTCAAGTCCCGCCTTGACGCGCTGAGTGGTGCTGAAAGACAGGCGCGCGATGCCCGCCGCGCCGCAGACCAGCGCCTGACAGATGCGGGCCGTGCCCTGTCGCGCACAGAGGCGGCCCGCGACAGCGCGCAGGTCCGGCTGGAAAACGCAACTGCGCAAATGGCTCGTTTCAACGATGATGTTGAGGATCTGTCCGAAACACTGGCGAATGCAGAAGAACAGCGCGCCGAATTGTCCGATCTTGATCAGGCCCGCACGGCGACCGACACCTTGCGCATGACGGTGGAAGCCGCGCGCATCAGCATGATGTCGCACCGCGCGCAAGCAGACGAGTTGCGCCGCGATGCCAAAGCGCGGCTGGCGCGCGGGCAGGAAATCACCAAGACCCTAAGCGGCTGGCGCCACCGCCTGGAAACCGCCGAAACCCGTATTCAGGATCTGGAAGCGCGCAAACAAACCACCGAGGATGACCTGGCAGATGCCAGCGCCACGCCTGATGAACTGGCCGAAAAGCGCGCCGATCTAAGCGATGAAATAACCCGCGCCGACGCCCGCCATGCAGCCGCGCGCGATGCCTTGGCCAGTGCGGAATCTGCCGCACGCAACGCAGCCGACACCGAGCGCGCCGCAGAACGCGCCGCATCAGACGCCCGCGAGGGGCGCGCCCGCATTGAAGCGCGCCGCGATGCTGCGCGCGAAAGTGTCGCATTGGCCGAAACCCGTATCAGCGACGAAATGGACACAACCCCCCAAGACTTGCTGGAACAGCTCGACAGTGACCCCGACACCATGCCCGACACCAGCGCGCTGGAGGATGAACTGACCCGCCTGCGCCGTGCGCGCGACGCATTGGGCGCTGTGAACCTGCGCGCCGAAGAAGATGCACGCGAAATCCAAAGCGAACATGACATTCTGGTTCAGGAAAAGGCCGATCTGGAAGCCGCGATTACCAAGCTGCGTTCTGGCATAAATGCGCTGAACCGCGAGGGGCGCGAACGCCTTCTGATCGCATTTGACAAGGTTAATGCCAATTTCTCAACATTGTTCACGCATCTGTTCACGGGTGGCGAGGCGAAACTGGTGCTGGTCGAAAGCGAAGATCCGCTGGATGCGGGGCTGGAAATCATGTGCCAGCCACCGGGCAAGAAGCTGTCTATCCTGTCGCTTCTGTCGGGCGGCGAACAGACACTGACCGCGCTGGCGTTGATTTTCGCGGTGTTTCTGGCCAATCCTGCCCCGATCTGCGTGCTGGATGAAGTGGACGCGCCGCTTGATGATGCCAATGTGGCGCGGTTTTGCGACCTGCTGGACGAAATGTGCCGCCGGACCGAAACCCGCTATCTGATCATCACCCATAACGCGCTTTCGATGGCGCGCATGGACCGTTTGTTCGGGGTCACCATGGGCGAACGCGGTGTCAGCCAGCTGGTCAGCGTCGATCTGAAACATGCCGAAGCGCTGGTCGCGTAAGCGCTTGACGCCGCTTGCGGAATTAAACATGTTAAGTGCGTATTTCTGAAAGCTGCCGCCATGCCCCATTCCGCCCGCGCGCCCCTGATGACACCTGTTTTGATTGGTGGCTGCATCATCATCATGATCAGCTTTGCCATCCGCGCCAGCTTCGGCGTGTTCCAGATTCCCATTGCGGAAGAATTCGGCTGGCTTCGCGCCGAATTTTCGCTGGCTATTGCCATTCAAAACCTTGCATGGGGCATTGGCCAGCCCATTTTCGGTGCGATTGCAGAACGTTTCGGCGACCGCCGCGCCATTATCCTTGGCGCGCTGGTCTATGCGGCGGGGCTGGTGTTGTCGTCCTTCGCGGTAACGCCCGGCGCGCATCAGTTGCTGGAAATCCTTGTGGGGTTCGGGGTTGCGGGCACCGGGTTCGGCGTGATTCTGGCCGTGGTCGGGCGCGCTGCATCAGATGAAAACCGCAGCCTTGCATTGGGCATTGCGACCGCTGCTGGCAGCGCGGGTCAGGTGTTTGGCGCCCCCTTGGCCGAAATCCTGCTGTCGTTTTATTCCTGGCAAAGCGTGTTTGTTATTTTCGCAGCAATGGTGCTGCTAAGCCTGTTTGCCCTGCCCATGATGCGCAGCCCTGCGCCCGCCAGCCGCAACGAGCTGGAACAAAGCATGGGGGCTGCGCTGAAACAGGCGTTTCGTGACCCCAGTTTCACGCTGATCTTTCTGGGCTTCTTTTCATGCGGCTATCAGCTTGCATTTGTCACCGCACATTTTCCCGCGATGGTCACTGAAATGTGCGGCCCCATCAACCCCGACGGAATGCTGGCGGCCATCGGCATCACGACCACATCGGCCCTTGGGGCTGTTGCCATATCCCTGATCGGGCTGGCCAATATTGCAGGCACCCTGGCGGCGGCGTGGCTGGGCAAACGCTATTCCAAGAAATACCTGCTGGCATCAATCTATATGGCGCGCACGGTGGTCGCTGCGGCGTTCATCCTGTCGCCCATCACGCCGGGGTCGGTTTTGGTGTTTTCCATTGTCATGGGGGCGTTATGGCTGGCCACAGTGCCGCTGACATCGGGGCTGATCGCGCATATTTACGGGTTGCGCTATATGGGCACACTATATGGGATTGTGTTTTTCAGCCACCAGTTGGGCAGTTTTCTGGGCGTCTGGCTGGGGGGCGCGTTGTATGACCTGCATGGCGACTACACGCTGGTCTGGTGGGTCGGCGTGGGCGTGGGGCTGTTTTCGGCAATCGTGCATTTGCCAGTGCAGGAACGTGCGCTGAACCTGCGGCCTGCATAGCGGGCCATACGCAAAACCTGCGCCAGCTATGATTTGAGTATTTGGGGCAAGATGAAGTCAGCCTTGCTGTGCGGCATGGCGGCCTGCCCAATGGCCGGTTGCAAGGCAGGCGGTCAGCAGATAGCCGCCAGTCGGCGCTTCCCAATCCAGCATTTCACCTGCGGCATAGACACCGGGCCAGTTGCGCAATTCAAGCCCGTCGGTCAGGGCGGATCGCATGATCCCGCCTGCGGTCGAGATGGCCTCGTCCAGCGGACGGGGGCCTTGCAGCGGGATGGGTAGCGCCTTCAGGATCTGTGCAAGTGCGGTTGCATCTGCGGGCAAGGGGCGGGCCATTTCATGCACCAGCGCAAGCCGCACCCCCGACAGACCCAGCGCCTTGCGCAGCCGGTTTGCGGTGGACAGCTTCGGTGGTTGCGCCGCCAGCCGTGCGGCAATGTCGGGCACGGTGCGGTCAGGCAGAAGGTCCAGCACCAGCGCGGCCCCGTCCCGCAAAGGACGCGACAGCGCGTAGACACCGCCCCCTTCGACGCCACGCGCTGAAATAACGAATTCCGCGCGCACGGAGTGTTCGCCCGCATTAAGCTGCACGCCCTTGACCGGTGCGCCAAAATGGGCGCGCATATGCGCGGACCAATCCACCACGAACCCCATATTTGCAGGCTGAAACGGGGCAATAGGCACATCATGCACGGCCAGTTCGGCGGTCCACGCCCCGTCAGACCCAAGCCGCGCCCAGCTTGCCCCGCCTAAGGCCAGCACGCAGACCCTGGGGCGCAGGCACCTCTTGCCGTGGGGCGTTGCAAATTCGAATGCCCCGCCCTGCCAGCGCCAGCCCCGTCGCAATGTCACGCCCGCATCATCCAGCCGTGCCAGCCACGCCCGCAACAATGGAGAGGCCTTCATGACGCGCGGAAAGACGCGACCGGAGGAGCCGGTGAACAAATCCGCCCCCAGCCCGTTTGCCCAGCAGCGGATCTGATCAGGGCCGAAATCCCCAAGGATCGGGGCCAGCCATGCGCCCGCATCCCCATACTGGCTGATCTGGGTATCCGGCGGGGCCGCATTCATCAGGTTCAGCCCTGATTTTCCGGCCATCAGGAATTTACGCGCGGCCGAGGGCTTGGCGTCACAAATCACGACCTTGCGCCCGCCCTTCGCCAACACTTCTGCCGCCATCAATCCGGCTGGTCCGGCCCCGATGACCAGCGCGTCAATCGCCTCATTCTCGGTCATCTGCACCCCTTAACATATTCTTGAGGATATCTTGCTATTGTTAAACGCGCGTATGATCCGCATATGATATGCATGTTGTATTCAAACCCCAAAGGCCAATGTCCGATCTGATTGTCAGTTCCTACAATATTCACAAGGCGGTCGGAACCGATATGCGACGTGATCCTGCACGCACCGTGCAGGTTATTCGCGAATTGGGGGCGGATATTGTCGCCTTGCAAGAAGTGGACCGCCGATTTGGCGACCGCAAGGGCGTGCTGGACCCTGATATGTTGCGTGCCGAAACAGGGCTGACCCCTGTGACATTGACCGACAGGCTGGGCACGCATGCGCATGGCTGGCACGGCAACCTGTTGTTGCTGCGCGGGGCCGAAGTCGAACAGGCACGCGCCATCACCCTGCCGGGGCTGGAAGCGCGCGGCGCAATCGTTGCCGATATACGGCTGAACGGCCAACCCTTGCGGCTGATCACCGCCCATCTGGGCCTGTTGCATCAATCGCGCCTGTTACAAGCCCGCCGCCTGTCCGAAGAAATAGATGGCGGCGACGGGCGGCCCACACTGGTGATGGGCGATTTCAACGAATGGCGGCTGGGCGCGCGCTGCTCGCTTATGCCAATGCGGCGCGAATTGCGCGCGGTCAAACGATCTGCCGCGACAATTGCCAGCTTTCCGGCGCAAATGCCTGTGTTGCCACTGGACCGCATCATCAGCTGTCGTCAGGCACTTATCAGCGATTTGCGCGCGCATGATACGGTGTTGGCGCGCAAAGCATCTGATCATCTGCCGATTCGCGCAGCCCTTCGCTTGCCGCAGGCCGCAAGCGCGGCTATCTGACCGGCTTGAGGGTGGGGCGAGTTTCCGCTATGGCCTCGTCAATCCGCTAAAATGCTGCAAGGGGGGGCCTATGGCCGACGCCAAGAAGCTATTTATCAAGACCTATGGCTGTCAGATGAATGTCTATGACAGCGAACGCATGGCCGAAGCGCTGGGCGCGTCAGGATATTCGCTGACCGATCAGGCCGAAGATGCCGACATGATCTTGCTGAATACATGCCATATCCGCGAAAAGGCCGCTGAAAAGGTCTATTCGGAACTGGGCCGCCTGAAACCGCTGAAACTGGCCAACCCCGACCTGAAAATTGGTGTCGCAGGCTGCGTGGCCCAGGCCGAGGGCGAGGAAATCATGCGCCGCCAGCCGTTGGTGGATCTGGTGGTCGGACCACAAACCTATCACCGGCTGCCGGCGATGGAAAAAGCCGTGCGCGATGGCGCGCGCGCTGTGGACACTGATTTTCCCGAAGAAGACAAATTCGAGCATTTGCCAAAGCCCCCCCGCACAGGGCGCGGGCCAACAGCATTTCTGACGGTTCAGGAAGGGTGCGACAAGTTTTGTGCGTTCTGTGTTGTCCCCTACACCCGCGGGACGGAAGTGTCGCGCCCGGTTGACCGCATTCTGACGGAAGCGCGTGATCTGGTGGACCGCGGGGTGCGCGAAATCACGTTGCTGGGGCAGAACGTCAACGCCTATCATGGCGCGGGCAACGGTGACGCATGGACATTGGCGCGGTTAATCCGTGAATTGGCGCGGGTGGACGGGCTGGAGCGTATCCGCTTCACCACGTCGCACCCCAATGACATGGATGATGACCTGATCGCCGCGCATGGGGATGAACCCAAGCTGATGCCCTATCTGCACCTGCCGGTGCAATCAGGCAGTGACCGCATTCTGAAGGCGATGAACCGCAAACATACGGCGGACAGCTATTTGCGCCTGATCGAGCGCTTGCGCATTGCCCGCCCCGATTTGCTGCTGTCGGGTGATTTCATTGTGGGGTTCCCCGGCGAAACCGATCGCGATTTCGAAGAGACGATGGCGCTGGTGCGTCAGGTGGGCTACGGGCAGGCCTATAGTTTCAAATACTCGGCGCGCCCCGGAACACCTGCGGCCGAACGTGCGGGTGTGCCCGATGATGTGGCACTGGACCGCCTGCACCGGTTGCAGGCGCTTCTGCTGGAACAGCAACGCACAATACAAAACAGCATGGTCGGGCGCGATGTGCATGTCCTGTTCGAAAAGCCGGGACGGACTGCTGGACAGATGACCGGAAAATCTGAATATCTGCACGCGGTGCATGTGACCGACCCGCAGGTAGAAAAGGGACAAATCGCGCGTGTCAGAATCATCGAAAGCAATGCGAATTCACTTGCCGGTGTTCTGGCATGATAGATGTCTGAAACAGGGTCTTGGCGGGCGCAGGGGGGCTGATACCCGCCACCAGCTCGCGGGCCATTTCCCGGCGGCGCTGTCACATTGACGCTACATTTTAGACGCAAAATGGCAGGGCATCGCCGATATGTAACCCCAACATACAGTGCGACGCAAACAATCCTTGCCAGCGGGCGGCGCAATTGGCAGCATGAAGAAACGGCACAGCGTGCATTCGCGACCATCATAGGAGAACTACTTGGGCATTGACGCCTTGACCCCGCCACACACCCCGCTGGAAGCAGCGCAATCGCATATGGAATTTTCCGACAACCGCCTTCTGGTTGACTTATGCGGTGAATATGATCGCAATCTGACCCATCTTGAAAGTCAACTTGGCGTGCAAATCCTGCGGCGCGGAAACCAGTTGACGATCATCGGGGCTGAAGATGTGATCGCGTTGGTGGCCCAGATCCTTGGCACCCTGTATCAGATGCTGGAAGAAGGTCGCCAGATCGAGTCGGGCGATATTGCAGCACTGATCCGCATGGGTCAGGCAGCGCCCAATGATGACGGCCCGCAGGAACAACTGGAAATGTTCCGCACCGGCAAGCTGGAAATCCGGACCCGCAAGAAAACCATCATCCCCCGCACCGAAGCGCAGCAGGCCTATGCGCGCGCGCTTTTGGGAAATGAGATGAATTTCGGCATTGGTCCTGCGGGGACCGGCAAAACCTATATTGCCGTAGCGGTCGCGGTGCAGATGTTCACCGATGGCCATGTCGACAAGATATTGCTGTCGCGCCCCGCAGTCGAGGCGGGCGAACGTCTGGGTTTTCTGCCCGGCGACATGAAGGAAAAAATCGACCCCTACATGCAGCCGCTTTATGATGCGCTGAATGATTTTCTGCCCGGCAAGCAGTTGCAAAAACTGATGGAGGAGCGCCGCATTGAAATTGCACCGCTGGCCTTCATGCGGGGGCGCACGCTGTCCAACGCCTTTGTTGTGCTGGACGAGGCGCAGAACGCAACCGAGATGCAGATGAAAATGTTTCTGACACGTCTGGGCGAAGGGTCGCGCATGGCTATTAACGGTGATCGCAGTCAGGTTGATCTGCCGCGCGGCATGCATTCGGGCTTGCGGGCGGCGGAACGTATCCTTGAAGGCGTCAAGGGCATAGGGTTCAGCTACTTCACATCGGCTGATGTCGTGCGCCACCCGTTGGTCGCACGCATCATTCAGGCCTATGAACGCGACGAAGAGCAGCATGGCTGACACTGCGCCACTGGTTGATCTGGTTGTGGAAGATGATCGCTGGAATGCCGTTGCGCTGGACGCATTGGCACAAAACGCCGCCTGCGCAACATTGAACGCGCTGAACATGCAGGCGGCGGGCTATGAAATCGTGCTTCTGGCCTGTGATGATGCCCGCATTGCAGAGTTGAACAGCCAGTTTCGCGGCAAACCCATGCCAACCAACGTTCTAAGCTGGCCAAGCTGGGATCTTGGCGCGAGTGATGACGGGGACACACCCGAACATGCCCCGCCGGGTGACCCTGATGACCCCGAATCCTTGGGTGATATTGCGATATCGTATGACACCTGCGAACGCGAATCGCGCGAACAAGACAAGGCATTCCAAAATCACCTGACCCATCTGGTCGTGCATTCAACCCTGCATCTTCTGGGATATGACCATATTCGTGACAAAGATGCCGCCGTGATGGAAGAAATCGAAATCCGCATACTTGCATTATTGGGGGTGGCAGACCCATATGCGGACGGGGCAGAAATGCCGCTTTAGCACTGGAAAGGACCCATGGGCGACACGACAGACGGATCTACAGCGGCGCATCGCGCGCAAGATGATCCAAAAGACAACGAGACGCGCGGCCTGTTTGGCCGCCTGTTTGACGCACTCTCTCCGGAAGATACCGATGATGAACACAACGGCGCAGGCCGGTTGGGTCCGGCACTTCCCGGACTGGCCAACCTGTCCGACATGCGTGTCGAGGATGTCGCCGTTCCCAAAGCCGAAATCGTGGCCGTTGAACAAGGCGCACAGCTTGCGGAATTTGTGCAGGCCTTTCGCGATTCCGGCTATTCGCGCATTCCCGTGTATGCCGAAACGCTGGATAACCCCGTAGGCCTGCTACTGCTGAAGGATCTGGCGTTGCACTACGGATTCAACGGCCATCACAGCCTTGAACTGGCCCCGCTGCTGCGCCCCATCCTGTATGTGCCCCCGTCCATGCCGCTGGGGGTGCTGCTGCGCAAGATGCAGGCAGAGCGCACGCATTTTGCCCTGATGATCGACGAATATGGCGGCGTGGACGGGCTGGTCACCATCGAGGATCTGCTGGAGCAGGTCGTGGGCGAGATCGAGGATGAACACGACACCGCCGAAGAGGCCCATATTCAGGAAGAAACCCCTGCCACATGGCTGGCAGATGCCCGCACCCCCCTGGAAGATCTGGAACTTCGGCTTGGCTTTGCCCTGACCGCCGAGGATGAGGACGAGGAAATCGACACATTGGGCGGTCTGGTCTTTGTGCTGGTCGGGCGCGTGCCGGTGCGCGGGGAATTGATTGCGCATGACTCCGGCCTTGAATTCGAAGTTATCGAAGCGGGCCTGCGCCGGATAGAACGGTTGCGCATCCACATTCCCGAAGCCTTGCGTGAACCTGTCGCGCCATGACGGGCAACAGCCCGCGCCCCCCGAATGGCGGACCGGACCCCGAAAGGCACGGGGAACGGCGCTTCGCTGCATGGACAGCGCTGCTTGGCTATGGTGCGCTTGGTGCCATTATGGCGGCGGGTCAGGCACCGGTCGGGTGGTGGTGGGCAACCATTGCGGCGCTTCTGGTAATGTTTTGCGCGCTGCCATTGCAGGCCATGCCCCGAAGCTGGGGGTGGCGCTTATGGGCGGCGGGAACAGGGTATTTCGCAGCCAGCCTGTTCTGGATTGTGGAGCCATTTTTCATTGAACCCGAACGCCATGGCTGGATGGCCCCGTTTGCATTGGTGCTGATGGCAGGCGGCATGGCGCTGTTCTGGGCTGTTGCCGGATGGATGGCCGCCCGACTGGGCCATGGGCGCGGTCGACTGGTTGCATTGGTGGCCGCACTGATCACGCTGGAATTGCTGCGCGGCTGGATATTCACGGGGTTTCCATGGGCCATGCTGGGGCATGTGCTGGTAGGTACGCCATTGATGCAGCTTGCCGCATTTGCGGGCGCGGGCGGATTGAGCTTGCTTGTGGTGGTGGTGGCAGTGTTGCCCGCACTTGGGCGTTCAATGCCGCAGCGCGGGGGCGCGGTTCTGGCCAGCGTGGCACTTATGGGAACCCTATGGGTCTGGGGCAGCACCCGGACAGACCTTCCTGCACCCGCGGATCATGTGGTCCGGCTGGCACAGCCCAACGCCCCGCAGGCCGAAAAGTGGCAAGGTGACAACCCGCAGCGTTTTTTCAACCGCCTTCTGGACCAGACCGCCGCACCCGCCAGCCCTGCGCCCGCACTGATTGTCTGGCCGGAAACGGCTGTGCCGTTCTTTTTGGAATATGCAGGCGACGGGCTTGCCGCCATGGCGCAGGCCGCGCATGAACACGGCCCCGACACGCTGCTTGGGTTCGGCGTGCAACGCTATGATGATGGTCGCTATTACAACAGTCTGGCAATTCTGGACATCACAGCACGGGTCACCCAAGTCTATGACAAGCACCATCTGGTGCCGTTTGGCGAATATGTCCCGCTGTCGGAATTTCTGCTGGGCAGCGGTTTGGCGGGATTTGCCGCGCAGGTGCTTCAAGGCTACAGCCCCGGTCCCGGCCCTGCCCTGCTGGATTTCGGTCCATTGGGCCATGCATTGCCGCTGATCTGCTACGAATCCATCTTTCCACGGCATCTGCGCGGCACGGAACGCCCCGACTGGGTGTTGCAGGTCACCAATGACGCCTGGTTTGGTGAAATGACAGGCCCGTTCCAGCACTTGGCGCAGGCACGGCTGCGCGCGGTAGAACAGGGATTGCCGGTGCTGCGTTCGGCCAATACCGGTGTATCTGCCGTGATTGATGCGCGCGGCGGGCTGGTTGCCGAACTGGGACTGGGCGAAACCGGATTTCTGGACGCGCCCTTGCCCGCCGCCCTTCCGCCCACGATTTATGCGCGCTTCGGGGATGTGCCCCTGTGGGGTGCCCTGCTGGCCATGCTTGGCACAATGGCCGCGCTGCGGTGGCGCCACAGGACGGGCGCGTGATCACGCGCTGATCCTGTCCAGAACCAGCGGCGCGGGAGGTTTTGCCACATCGCCAATCTGGCACGCGTTCACAAATGCCACTGCCGCCGTCGCTGCACTGTCGCCATCTGCGGCATGGACGAGTGCCAGCGCGTCGCCCGCGTTCAGCCTTGTGCCGACAGGGGCGATGTCTGCAAACCCCACGCGCGGGTCTATGCTGTCCGAAGGCTGCCGCCGGCCACCCCCCAGACCGATGACCGCAAGCCCAATGGCGCGCGTGTCATAGCCTGCCACCACCCCCGATGTCGGGGCCGCTACCACCTGCACCACAGGGGCGACAGGTAGATATGCAGATGCATTTTCCAGCAAATCCGCCGGACCACCAAGTGCGGCCACCATACGCCCGAAGCATTCTGCCGCAGCACCCGACCGAAAGGCGTGTTCCAGCATGGAAAAGCCCTGTTCGGGATCGCGCGCCAGACCTGCAAGGGTCAGCGCCTCCGCGCCCAGCGCGCAGGTAATCTGCCACAGGCGCGCATCAACCGAATGTCCGGTCAGGAAATCCAGCGCCAGGCGCACTTCCAGCGCGTTGCCCGCAGCGCCAGCAAGGGGTTGCGACATGTCGGTAATCAATGCCACGGTCCGGCAACCAGCCCCGTTGCCCACATCCACCAGCGCGCGCGCCAAACCGCGCGCGGCATCCAGATCGGCCATGAACGCCCCGTTGCCGCATTTCACATCCAGCACCAGCGCATCCAACCCCGCCGCCAGTTTCTTGGACAGGATCGACGCGGTTATCAGATCCAGTGATTCCACAGTGCCGGTGACATCGCGGATGGCGTAGAACCGCTTGTCGGCAGGCGCAAGCGCGGCGGTCTGCCCCACAATCGCGCAGCCGGTCTGTGCAACGATGCGCCGCAGGCGTGCGGCATCCGGGGCGATGTCATACCCCGGTATCGATTCCAGCTTGTCCAGCGTGCCACCGGTATGCCCAAGGCCCCGCCCCGCAATGCTTGGCACCACCGCCCCGCAGGCCGCCATGGCGGGCATCAGCATCAGTGACACCGTGTCCCCGATACCACCCGTAGAATGCTTGTCGATCACCGGACCGCGATCCCATTCCAGCACCGCCCCCGAATCGCGCATGGCTGTGGTCAGGGCGACACGTTCGCTCAGGTCCATGCCACGCAACACCACAGCCATTGAAAACGCGCCAAGCTGCGCATCGCCCATGCTGCCGTCGCAAATGCCCGCCACAATCGCGCGCAGGTCTGCGGGGGTCAGCGCTTCGCCATCGCGCTTGCGCCGGATAAGTTCCTGATACAACATGGCGGTGCCCCTTATACATATGCCAATGCAGGCAACAGCGCGCCGCCCATGCCAGCAAACCGGAGTTCGTGCCATGATTGATCCGCGCATTGCAGACAGTTTTGCCCGACAATCCATGATGGCCAGCCTGAATGCCGAATTGCAAGCGGCCATGCAGGGGCGCTGCATCATTCATGCCCCGATCCTGCCAGCATACGGCCAGCAACACGGCGCGGCACATGCGGCGGTTGCTTTCGCACTGGGCGATTCTGCCGCGGGCTATGCCGCGCTGACCACCATGCCCGCAGGGCAGGAGGTGATGACCGCCGAGATGAAGATCAACCTGTTATCCCCCGCCATGGGCGACACACTGGAAGCCACCGGCGAGGTTGTCCGCGCAGGCCGCAGGCTTATTGTCGTGCGCGCGGAAGTGACCGCAGTGTCAGGGTACACCCGCAAGGTGGTGGCGGTGCTGCAAGGCACGATGATCGGGGTGTGACGATCCACGCAGGCGCGGTCGGCGAAACACAAGGCCGGTTGAAGATGGCCTTGTGCAGACATCGGGAAAGCCCCAAGGCGCGGAGCAAAGGGCGCAGCCCGCCGCGCCATCGGTGGGCCGTCCCGCGGCCTGCCGATTTGGCTGATGGCAATCCAAGCCATTGAAGTAAGGATATGCAGCCTGCATAAACTGCATTCTTATAATGTCGGATCGGCAGACCCCGGCCCACCGCTGGCGCGGGCTTTGTGCAAACGTGAATGACCGTAAAAGGCCAAACCGAAATGCTACCCAAGTTCGTCAGACGCAATCACAGGGAAAAACACCCCGCCCGACCAGATGCCAAACCACTGCGCGCCTGCATGCATCTCATGGGTGCACAATTCCACCAGCCGGTAAAAGCTTTTGCGGTCAATCAAGGCCTCCAACCCGTCGCGGATCATGACATAGGGCGCAGGTTCACCAGTATCCCTGTCGCGAATAACGCGAATGGGGTGGTCCGCGCCTGCGGGAGCTTCATCGCCAACATTGGTTATGAACACTATTTCCTGTCCCTGTCCGGTCCCGTCAATACGGAAATCCACCGCAACAAAGGGCGCGTCATCCACGGTGATTCCCACCTTTTCAACAGGTGTGACCAGGAAATACTTGCCATCTTCCAGCTTCAGAATGGTCGAAAACAACCGCACCAAGGCGGGCCTGCCAATGGGTGTGCCCTGATAAAACCACGTCCCGTCCCGCGCAATGCGCATATCCAGATCCCCGCAAAAAGGCGGGTTCCACAGATGCACAGGGGGCAAACCTTTGCCTTTTGCGGCGGCTTGTGCCGCCTGCGCCAGCGTATCTGCCGACGGGGTCACGCTATTTTGTTCATCAGATGTTTTTGTCATTGGCCGCCTATGCGATATGTCACAATCTGATAGATAGTCGTTTGACACGAAAAATCACCCCGAAGGAGCGCCCCGATGAGCACTGAAACCGACCTGATCGCCGCGATCGAGGCTTTGGGCGACAAACTGGCACAGGCCCGCGCCAGCATAAACCGCCGCTTCATCGGTCAGAAAAACGTCGTTGACCTGACGCTGACCGCCATGCTGTGCGGTGGCCACGGCCTTTTGATTGGCCTGCCCGGTCTGGGCAAAACGCGGCTGGTAGATACTGTGTCAACCGTCATGGGCCTGAAGGGCAACCGTATTCAGTTTACGCCCGACCTGATGCCTGCGGACATTCTGGGGTCGGAAGTGCTGGACATCTCTGACGATGGCAAGCGTGCGTTCCGGTTCATCAACGGGCCGATTTTCTGTCAGTTGCTGATGGCAGATGAAATCAACCGCGCCAGCCCGCGCACGCAGGCTGCGCTGTTGCAGGCCATGCAGGAAGGCGAAGTCACCGTCGCGGGCGCACATCACCGGCTGGAACGCCCGTTCCATGTGCTGGCCACCCAGAACCCGATTGAACAAGAAGGCACATATCCCTTGCCCGAAGCGCAGCTGGACCGGTTTTTGGTGCAGATTGATGTCGTCTATCCCGACCGCGACACAGAACGCGACATCCTGATGGCGACAACCGGTCTTGAAGATAGTGCAGCCCATCAGGTTTTCACTGCGGCTGAATTGCTGGAGGCACAGGCATTGTTGCGCCGCATGCCGGTTGGTGCAGGTGTGGTGGATGCGATTCTGGATCTGGTCCGCGCCTGCCGCCCGGACGAGCCGGAAGCCCATGAAGCCGCGCGCGACGCTGTCAGTTGGGGACCGGGGCCGCGCGCGGCGCAGGCGCTTATGCTGACGGTGCGCGCACGCGCGCTGCTGGACGGGCGGCTGGCGCCATCGCTGGAAGATGTCGCAGCCATGGCACGGCCCGTGCTATCGCACCGTATGGCTCTTGGTTTTGCCGCACGGGCACGCGGCGAAAACCTTGGCGCGATCATCGACCGTGTCGCCGCCACCGCCACCCGGATGGAGGACGCTGCTTGACCCAAACAGATGCCGACCTGCAAGCCACCCTTCGCAGCCGCGCAGAAGGGCTTGCCGCCCCCCTGCCCGCGTTGCTGGCGCAGGCCGAGCAACTGGCAGCCTCGGTCCTGCCGGGCGCGCACGGGCGCAGGCGCGCGGGCACGGGCGATGAATTCTGGCAATACCGGCCTGCAACCGCATCAGATTGGGGTGCGCGTATCGACTGGCGGCGCTCGGCGCGGTCAGATGCGCATTTTGTGCGCGAAACTGAATGGCAGGCCGCACAAGCCGTGACGCTATGGGTTGATCAATCACAGGCCATGGACTTTTCGGGCCACCGGTCGCGCCCGTCAAAAGCCGACCGCGCAAGGGTGCTTGCGCTGGCACTATCCGTGTTGTTGCTGAAGGGGGGCGAACGTGTGGGCCTGATGCCGGATATGCCACCGCGCGCGGGCCGCGCGCAGCTTGATCCGCTGGCCGCGCGGTTGATGCAACACCATAGCGCGGAAGATTATGGCACACCGCCTATGTCCGTTTTGCCCGCGCACAGCCAGACTGTGTTTCTGTCCGATTTTCTGGGCGATCAGACTGCGCTGCAAGATGCGGTTGGGCGCGCGGCCGATCGGGGCGTGCGCGGGGCGCTGGTGCAAATTCTGGACCCCGCTGAAGAAGAATTCCCCTATCAGGGCCGGTCCATCTTCACGTCGATGGGGGGGGGCTTGCGCCATGAAACACTGCGCGCCGCCGATTTGCGCACGCGCTATCGCAACCGTCTGGCGGAACGCAAGGATATGCTGGCAGATCTTGCGCGCGCAACCGGATGGCAGATGCTGACCCACCATACCGACCAGCCCCCCGGCCTTGCGCTGATGTGGCTTTGGCAACAGCTTGATGCAAGGCGGGTGCGCTGATGTTCACTGTTGGACCAATAGGATTTGCAACCCCCGCCCTGCTGCTGGCCCTGATTGCGCTGCCCCTGCTGTGGTGGCTGCTACGCGCAGTGCCGCCCGCGCCGGTCATCCGGCGTTTTCCGGGGGTGGCGCTGCTGATCGGGCTGAAGGATGAAACGTCTGAAACAGACCGCACGCCGTGGTGGCTGCTGGTGCTGCGCGCATTGGCAGTGGCCGCATTGATCATCGCCTTTGCTGGCCCCGTGCTGAACCCCCAACCCGCGCGCGACGGCACTGGGCCGCTGCTGGTCATCACCGATGCAAGCTGGGCAAGTGCCCGCGACTGGCCCCAGCGGCAGGCGCGAATACGCGATATTGTGACCGAAGCAGGCCGCACCGACCGCCCTGTCGCTGTGGTTGCATTGACCGACCTGCCAGCAGGCGAAATTACCTTTCGCACGGCCGATCACTGGCTGGAACGCCTGCCCGCACTTGCCCCTGCCCCCTATGCGCCCGATGCGGAACGCGTGCAGGAATGGCTTGGGGAACTGACGGGCGGTTTCGACAGTTACTGGCTGTCCGACGGGCTGGACCATCCTTACCGGTCCGCGGCTTTGGATCTGTTGCAGCGGCGCGGCGCGGTGACTGTCTTTGAAACATCGCGCCCTGTCATGACACTGGCACCGCCGGTTTTGCGTGATGGCGTGGTGCAGCTTACGGCCTATCGCCCTGCCGGTCTGGCGCAGCAAGACATCCAGATAGCGGCGACTGGCCGCGACCCTGCGGGGATGGAACGGGTGCTGGCCAGCGGCACGGCCAGCTTTGGCGACGACAGCACCACTGCCGCGCTGGAGCTGACATTGCAGCCGGAACTGCGCAACAGGATTACCCGTTTCCAGATAACGGGTGAACGCAGCGCCGGTGCCGTGGCCCTGACAGATGACGCGCTTCAACGCCGCAAGGTTGCCTTGCTGACGGGGCGCGAGGGGCGCGAGGGGCTGGATCTGTTGTCACCGTTTCTGTATCTGCGCCAAGCGCTTGGTCCGGTGTCGGAACTGATCGAAAGTGCATCCGTCGACGACCTTTTGCTGACCTCTCCTGATGCATTGGTTCTTGTCGATATTGCGCAATTGTCCGAAGTTGAATCCGCGCAGGTGCTGGATTTCGTCAATGATGGCGGGCTGCTGTTGCGTTTTGCAGGGCCACGTCTGGCCGCAAGCGATGTGGCGCGCAGCGAAGAAGACCCCTTGTTGCCGGTCCGTCTGCGCATTGGCGGGCGCACGGTCGGCGGCGCCATGAGTTGGGGTGAACCGCGCAGCCTGCGCGAGTTTGCACCGGATTCCCCCTTTGCGGGGCTAAGCATTCCGCGTGATGTCACGATCAGCGCGCAGGTGCTGGCCCAACCCGACCCCGGACTGGGTGAACGCACCATTGCGTCGCTTGCTGATGGCACACCACTGGTCACACGCAAGTTCAGTGGCAGCGGTCAGGTCGTTCTGGTTCACACCACTGCCAATGCGGACTGGTCCAACCTGCCACTCTCGGGGTTGTTTGTGGACATGCTGGAACGGCTGGCCCTGTCCACCCGCCCCACCACACCTGACGCGCAGGAACTGGCAGGCATGGACTGGCAGCCCCAGCGCGCCCTTGACGGCTTCGGGCAGGTTCTGGATGCCAGCGCCGCGCCTGTTGTGGCAGGCAGCGCACTTGCAGACCGTGCCTTCGGGCCAGACCTGCCGCCCGGTGTCTATACCAGCGCGGCTGGCAGTTTTGCACTGAACATAGGCCAGGACGATATGACGCTTGTTCCCAGCCAATGGCCATCCACACTACCGCTGGAACGCGACAGTGTGGCACAGGAACGTGACCTGAAGGCACTGTTTTTGCTGGCGGGCTTTGGCGCATTAACACTCGACATTCTGGCCGCACTTTGGCTCTCGGGCCGGTTGCGGCGCGGACGCGGCGGTGTGACGGCTGCATTTCTGGTCGGGGCATTCATGGCGTTCGGCATGCCGCAAGATGCCCGCGCCGACGATGACCGGCTGGCACTGGCGGCGACATCGGATGTGGTTCTGGCACATGTGCTGACGGGCAATTCGCGCATCGATGATGTGGCGCAGGCGGGCCTGCGCGGTTTGGGGCGGGTGCTGTACCAGCGGACATCTGTTGAACCGGCCGCCCCCATCGGGGTTGATCTGGAACGCGATGAACTGACCTTCTTTCCGTTCATTTACTGGCCCATCACCGAAGATACGCCAATCCCGTCGGACGCGGCCTATACGAAACTGAACCGCTACCTGCGCGGGGGCGGGATGATCATGTTCGACACGCGCGATGCTGAACTGGCAGGGCTGACACGCACCACCCCCGAAGCGCGCCGCCTGCAAGCCATCGCACGCCCGCTGGACATTCCGCCGTTGGAACCTGTGCCCGAAGATCATGTGCTGACGCGCACCTTCTATCTGTTGCAGGAATTTCCGGGCCGCCACACCGGCCGCGATGTCTGGGTCGAAGCCGCACCGCCAGATGCAGAACAGGCCGACGGCATGCCGTTTCGCAACCTCAATGACGGGGTCACACCCGTTATTGTCGGCGGGCATGACTGGGCGTCCGCATGGGCCGTGGATGAAGGCGGGCAGCCCATGTTCCGCATCGGCATGGGCGTCACGGGCGAACGGCAGCGCGAAATGTCCTATCGGTTCGGGATCAACCTGATTACCCATGTGCTGACCGGTAATTACAAATCCGATCAGGTGCATGTGCCCGCCCTGCTGGAAAGGTTGGGACAATGACAGGCACCCAAGATATCGTATTCGCCCCGCTGGTGCCTGTCTTGGCGCTATGGGTTCTGGCAGGGCTGGCGGCGGCAATGGTCGCACTGGCGCTATGGCAGGGGCTGCGCGGCTGGTGGTTGCGCGGGCTGGCGGCACTGGCGGTTCTGGCCGCACTGGCCAACCCGTCCTTGCAAAACGAAACGCGTGAACCACTCTCCGACATCGCGCTGGTTTTGGTGGATGACACGGCATCAAACCGGATCGGGGGACGCGACGCGCAGACCGAAGCGGCCCTTGCCCATCTGGAAGGCTCGCTTGCGGATCTGGCAATGGATACGCGCATCGTCACCGTCGCAGACGATGCAGGTAACGCTGGCACACAGTTGAACACCGCCTTGGCCGAGGCATTGGCAGACCTGCCGCGCGACCGGCTTGCGGGGGTTTTCGTGGTATCTGACGGGCAGGTGCATGATGCCGACCTGCCGGTGTCCGTGCCTGCGCCGACCCATCTGCTGAAAACCGGACTGGCCAGTGACTGGGATCGCAGGCTGATCATTCGCAATGCACCCGCCTTCGCCATTCTGGGCGAACCTGTGACCCTGACCCTGAAGGTCGAAGATCAGGGCGCGGTTCCACCCGACACGTCGCGTTTTACGACGCTGCGCTATTCCATTGACGGTGCGGAAGAACAATCCGCCATGGTGCCGATTGGCGAAGAGATGGAACTGACCGTCACCCTTGATCGCGGGGGAATGAATGTTTTGCAGTTCGAACTGGACGAAGCACCGGGGGAACTGACCACCCGCAATAACGCCGCCATTGTCCAGATCAACGGGGTGCGCGACCGGCTGAGTGTGCTGCTGGTATCGGGTGAACCGAATGCAGGGCAACGCACATGGCGCAACCTGCTGAAATCCGATCCGGCCGTCGATCTGGTGCATTTCACCATTCTGCGCCCGCCTGACCGCCAGGATGGTGTTCCGGTGGATGAATTGTCGCTGATTGCCTTTCCCACGCGCGAGCTGTTTGTCGAAAAGATCGATGAATTTGATCTGATCATCTTTGACCGCTACCGCCGTCGGGGCATCCTGCCCAATGCGTATTTCAGCAATATCGCGCGATATGTGGAAGAAGGCGGCGCGCTGCTGGTCGTGGGTGGGCCGGAACTGGCAGGGGCCGAATCGATCTGGCGGTCGCCCTTGGGCGATATATTTCCAGCCCGCCCGACAGCGCGCGTTATTGAACAGGGGTTTCGCCCCCAGATCACGGAACTTGGCCAACGCCACCCCGTGACAGGCGGCTTGCAGGATCAGGCCCCCGCATCCGAGGATGGCAGCCCTGCTTGGGGACGCTGGTTCCGTCAGATTGAAATGGAGCATGAGCGCGGACAGGTTGTCATGACCGGCGTGAATGACCGCCCGCTGCTGATGCTGGACCGCGTCGGAAACGGGCGCCTTGCGTTGCTGGCATCGGACCAGACATGGCTTTGGGATCGCGGATTTGAAGGGGGCGGGCCCCAACTGGAATTGCTGCGCAGGCTTGCACATTGGATGATGGGCGAACCTGAACTTGAAGAAGAAACCCTGACGGCCACATCCGAAGGCAACCGTATCACCATTTTGCGCCGCACCCTGCGCGACGAGGTGGGAGAAGTGACAATCACGGCCCCCGACGGCACCGAAACCGTCACCCAACTGCGCGAAGACGGGCCGGGCGAATACCGCGCGGAATGGGACGCGCCCGAAGTGGGGCTGTATCGGCTGTCAGACGGGGAACTGGACACGGTCGTTGCACTTGGCCCCCGCGCCCCGCGCGAGTTTGAAGAAACCATCGCCACATCGGGGCATTTGCGCACGCTGGTCGATTCACAACGTGGCGGCGTGGTTGAACTGGAAGATGGCATGCCCGATCTGCGGCTTGTGCGCGAAGGGCGCACCGCGGCAGGGCGGAACTGGCTGGGGCTGACCCCGCGCGACGCCTATCTGACAACCGAACTGCGCAGTGCCGCCTTGTTGCCGGGCTGGCTGTGGTTACTGCTGGCGGCAGGGTTTGCCCTGGGCGCATGGCTGCGCGAGGGGCGCAGGTAGCACGCCACGCAAGCGCCCAATACCGTGACCGGGTTTCATGCCCAGCCGCTTGAAGCCAGATGGTTTGTATTGTTGTGCCTAAACAGTCACAATACCCCTGTTGCAGCAATTACCCACGGCCTCGGAGCATGGCCGCCACCGCATACTGACGATATACGCTGGACTAATCAGACCAGAGTCTTAGTTCCAGGTTTCCATTAGAGGGCGTCCATTTGACCGAAGTTCAGCCGATTGGTGACAAAGCGCAGATCGACAGCGCTGACCCCGATTTCGGGCTGGAACAACACGGCGATATATGGGTTCTGAGTGGCGAATTGACGGTGCGCAGTCTGGGTGCGGCCCTGCCCCGGCTTATGGCACTGGATGGCACCACACTTGCGCTGGATCTGCGCGGCCTGACACGGTTTGACACCGCAGGGGCATGGGCGTTGTTGCATCTGCGTGACCAACGACAATCTGCGGGCCATGATGTGACAGTGCACGCCCAGACCGCAGATCAGGAAGCGCTTATTGCCCGCGTCGAACAGGCCATTCCCGACGCACCGGTAATCAGCACTGAACGCCGCAGCATCAATGATGTGCTGGCCGCGATTGGTCAGGGTGTTGTTGGCGTGGGCCGGTTTCTGGCTGAAATTCTGGCCATGCTGGGCGTATTTCTGGCAAGGCTGGCCTATCTGGCGCGTCATCCGTCACAGTTTCGGTTAACCGCGCTGATCTATCACGCCGATCAGGTGGGATGGCGCGCGGTGCCCATTGTGTCGCTTATGGCGTTTCTGATCGGGGTTGTGCTGGCCTTTCAGGGGGCGGTGCAGTTGCGCCAGTTCGGGGCGGAAATCTTCGTGGTCGACCTGATTGCGATTTCCATTTTGCGCGAATTGGGCATTTTGCTGACCGCCATTATTGTGGCGGGGCGCACCGCATCCAGCTTCACTGCGGCCATCGGGTCCATGAAGATGCGCGAAGAAATCGACGCCATGAACACGCTGGCCATTGATCCCGCCACCGTGCTGTTCGTGCCGCGCATTCTGGCGCTTTTGATCACCTTGCCCATTCTGGGGATGGTCGCGAATGTCATGGGGCTGTTTGGCGGCGCGCTGATGTCGTGGATTGAACTGGGCATTTCACCTGCCATGTTCCTGACACGGCTTATCGAAGATACCAGCCTTGATCATGTCCTTGTGGGCTTCATCAAAGCGCCGGTATTTGCCATCATCATCGGGGTGATCGGGTGCCATGCCGGCATGCAAGTGGGCGGGAATGCCGAAAGTCTGGGGCAGCAGACATCATCCGCAGTGGTGCGCGCAATCTTCGCCGTGATCCTGGCAGACGCGCTGTTTTCCGTTTTCTTTGCGATGATGGGTATCTGATGAAACAAGATGCCGTCATCCGCCTAAGGGGCTTGTGCAACCAGTTTGGATCAGATGTGGTGCACAACAATCTTGACCTAGATGTCTATCGTGGCGAGGTTTTGGGCGTTGTCGGCGGCTCGGGCACCGGCAAATCGGTGCTGCTGCGTTGCATTGCAGGGCTGCGACCGCCGCAGGCAGGCAGTATCGAGATTTTTGGACGCGACGCCCTGAACTGCACCGAAGCTGAACGCCGCGCCATCGACCAGCGCATGGGCGTCATGTTTCAGGATGGTGCCCTGTTTTCCAGCCTGACCGTGCGCGAAAATGTGGAAGTGCCGATGCGCACCGTTCCCGGCCTGACTGCCGCCATGCGCCGCGAGCTGGCAGATCTGAAAATCTCCATGGCGGGGCTGCCTTATGTTGCGGGTGACAAGTTTCCGTCAGAACTGTCGGGCGGCATGCGCAAGCGCGCAGGTCTGGCACGGGCGCTGGCGCTGGACCCTGAAATCGTGTTTCTGGATGAACCCACCGCCGGGCTGGACCCGATCGGGGCATCGGCCTTCGACGAGCTCATTAACGGGCTGTCGCAAAGCATGGGCCTGACAGTGTTTCTGGTCACCCATGATCTGGACACGCTGCACGCCACATGCGGCAGGATTGCCGTGCTGGCCGAAAAGAGGGTGATGTATACGGGCACAATGTCCGATATGCTGGATGTGGACCACCCATGGGTACATGAATATTTCCACGGTCCACGCGCGCGCGCGGCGCTGGACACGAAAGAAAGGATCGCCTGACGCATGGAAACGCGGGCAAATTATGTTCTGATCGGTGCTTTCGCCCTGGCGGGTTTTCTGGGAATCCTGGCTTTTTTCTTAGCGTTCAGCAAATATCAGTTTGATCGGCAGTTCGCCTATTATGAGGCCAATTTCGAAGCCGTTTCAGGGTTGTCACGGTCCGCCGATGTGCGGTTCGCAGGACTGCCGGTCGGGCAGGTTCTGGATGTCAGCCTTGCGCCTAACGGGCGGGTGCGTGTGGTGCTGGAAGTGGATCGCGCAACACCTGTGCGGGCGGATTCGGTGGCAATCGTCGACAGTTCAGGCATTACCGGTGTGGCGTTTGTGTCCATATCGCCCGGTTCCGCGGCCGCCGAATTGATAAACGAGCGCGATGACGTGCCCGAACTGGAAGTCGGACGCTCTACGATCCAGTCATTGACAGAAACCGCCCCGCGCATTCTTGAAGAAGCGCTGACGGTTGTTGAACAGGTCAACCAGTTGCTGGGCGAAGAAAACCAGAACCGCGTTGCGGGCATTCTGGACAACATAGAACGATCCTCAGGTGATTTAACCGCCGCACTGGACAGTTTTGCGGGCTTTACCGACACGGTGGCGGCCGCAACAACAACTTTCGCAGAATTCAGCGACAATCTGGCCCCCATCCTGCGGCAGGCAGAAAACACATTGGAAAGTCTGGAATTCGCCATCGACGAAATTGCCCTTGTCGCAACCGAGGCGCGCTACACATTCGAGGCGGGCACCCAAACACTGAACACGGCGGATACATTTGTGGCAGGTGAACTGACCGCGCTTGTCGCCGAACTCAGCGATGCGGCGGCATCGATCCGCGCCGAACTGGAAGGGTTCAGCGAAGAAGCGCAAGTCATGTTTGGCGAATTCACCCGCACCAGCAGCGCTGCAACCCAACGCATCGAGGCGCTGGACCCTGCCCTTGCACGGCTGGACCCGTTGCTGGCACGCGCCGATGCAACCCTACAATCCGTCGAGCAGATGGCAGGAAACATCGACACCCTTGTCACCGGTGACGGCACGGCACTTGTTGCAGAAGCGCGTGAAATGGTGGCCAACGCGCGTGATGCAACGGCGTCCATTGCGCGGGCGGCCGAAACCGACCTGCCCCTGATCATGGCCGATATTCGCGCCGCAACCGAAGAAATCCGCGGGGTGGTCGCAAATGTGGGCGAAGACCTGTCCAGCGCATCCGGCCAGATTGATGCCGTGTCTGGCGCGGGGCTGCGCGCACTTGATCAGGTGACCGACACATTCGCCAATGCCAACACCACACTGGATGCCATAAACCGCGCCCTGGTTACAGGTGAAAGCACCCTGCAAGCAGCGGAGCGTGCGTTTGTCGGCGCAGACCGCGTCATCAACGAAGATATCGGCCAGATCACCGAAGATCTGCGCGACGTGCTGGGCAGATTGGGCAGCGCGGTGGATTCCGTCGCCGATGACATTCCCGAAGTGACCGCCGATTTGCGCCGCACCGCCGAAAGTGCTGCGCGCGCCTTTGATGAGCTGAGCGCGATCATCCGCGACAGTGGCGCGCCAGTGCGTGAATTCACCACGACCGGCTTGCCCAATATCAGCCAGCTGGCGCGGGAAACGCGCGGTCTGATCTCGAATCTGGACCGGCTGACGCGCCAGATCGAACGTGACCCGACACGGTTTTTCCTGAACCGTCAGACACCGGAGTTCAGAAGATGACCCTTACTCGCAGACATCTGATAACCACCACGCTTGCGCTGACAGCCCTTTCGGGGTGCGGGGCAGTATCGGCGTTAAATCAGGCAACAACACCACTGGACGCCTTTGAGCTGCGCGCCCCCCGCGACCTGCCGCAGGCCGGGCGCATGCTGGCGCGATCCCTGAGCGTGGAGCCGCCAACCACATCGGGCGCGCTGGACACAGACCGCATTCTGATCAAGCCCAATGCCGTGCAGTCGCTGTATCTGCCCGGAGTTCGCTGGTCCGAGGATGCACCGCAAATGGTGCAAACGCTGGTGCTGCGCGCTTTTGAAGACACTGGCGCGTTGTCCTATGTCGGACGCCGCCCCTTGGGCGGGTCGGGCGACTTTGCCTTGATCAGCGAAATCACGGATTTTCAGGCCGAGCTTGGCCCCGATGGCGATTCTGTGGCAACGCGCATGCGTGTTACCGCGCGTATGGTGCGCGAATCTGATGCACATGTTCTGGCACGGCGCAGTTTTTCGGCAACAGCACCTGCCGCATCCAACAGCGCGCTGGATATCGTTGAAAGCTTCAATGTAGTATCGGATAGGTTGATTACCGATCTGGTGCGTTGGGGGCTGGACAGCATCGGTTTGCGTTTGCCCGCAGCGTGATGAACCCGCATGCCTGAATGGGGGCTGCCGGCCCCCATACCCCCGGGGATATTTGCCCCAGAATGAAGGAGCGATCAGGTCTGTGTTGAAATCACTATATGAGTGGACCATGTCACTGGCGCGCCATCCGCATGCGCTATGGGCGTTGGCCGTCGTGGCCTTTATTGAGAGTTCGGTTTTTCCGATACCACCCGATGTGTTGATGATCGCCATGATTGTGGCACGCCCGTCACGGGCATTCGTTATCGCGGGTGTGGCGACAGTGGCGTCGGTTGCAGGTGGGATGGCGGGCTATTTCATCGGATATGGCGCATTCGAGACCCTGGGGCGGCCAGTGCTGGAGTTTTATGGCAAAGATGCCTATTTCGAGCAGTTTCAGGCACGCTACAACGAATGGGGGGCCTGGGCTGTGTTGATCGCGGGGGTGACACCTTTCCCTTATAAGGTCATCACCATTCTGTCAGGGGCGACGGGGTTATCATTGCCGGTGTTCATTGTTGCATCGGTGATTGCGCGGGCAATTCGCTTCTTCGTTGTTGCGGCCTTGCTGTGGAAGTTCGGCGCACCAATCCGTGATTTCATCGAGCGCCGTCTGGGGCTTATGTTCACGTTGTTTGTGGCGCTGCTTTTGGGCGGTTTTCTGGTGGTGAGGTATCTGTGATGCGAAGGCGGGCGCAGTTGGTAGCACTTGCAGGGTCGTTAGGGCTGCTGCTGGGAGCACTGGCGTTTCAGTATATTGGCGGCATGGCGCCTTGTGCCTTGTGTATCTGGCAACGCTGGCCCCATCTTGTTGCCCTGCTGGGGGCGGGCGCATTGGTCCTGCCCGGGCCGTATTTTGCGCTGATTGGCGCGGCGGGGGCGGCCACATCGGGGGCGATCGGGGTATACCATACCGGGGTCGAGCGCGCCTGGTGGGACGGCCCGTCAAGCTGTTCCGCCGGCGGCAACCTGTCGGGCATGAGTGCGCAGGAGTTGCTGGATCAGATCATGGCCGCGCCAGTGGTGCGCTGTGACGAAGTACCCTGGGAGATGCTGGGCCTGTCGATGGCAAGCTGGAATGCGGTGTTGTCTTTCGGCATTGCCGCGCTGTGGCTGGCAAGCCTGCGTTTGCGCTAGGGTTTGCGCAGGCGCCGCCCCGGAAATTCGCCGATTTTGAATTCCCCCACGACATGGCGCCATTCACCTGCACGCAACTGTTTGCGATGGGTGAAGCGCACGGAATGCAGGGGGCCGTCGATACTGCCCTGCCAGAATTCAATGAATTCAAACAGCCGCGGATAGTCAGGGGCAAGGTCGTAATCCTGCCAGACAAAGGTGTTGAGCACATGGATGTGGTCAGGCATGCGGTAAGTCATTTCCGCCGTGGTCAGACCATAGCCCTTGAGCATAAGTTCGACAGGGGATGTGTCCATTTCAGACCTCTTGTTGCTGTGGATACTTAAATCATGCCAAGAGAATAATAATAATCAATGAAAACATGCTGTTGTCACTATTGACAGGCGGCTGCCAAGGGGTATCGCTTTGCGGCATTGCACCCCATATGATGGTTCTGGTAAGGTAGCATCGACGAGATATAGTGAATACCCAAACCGCGCGAGGATCAGGTGAGCGATAGCCCCGAAACCCCTGAAAATATTGACGAAACGCCGCCGGCTGGCCCTGGCGGGTCAACTGTTTCGATCACGCAGGAAATGCGCGCGTCTTATCTTGATTACGCGATGAGCGTGATTGTCAGCCGTGCCATTCCCGATTTGCGCGACGGCTTAAAACCTGTGCACCGGCGCATTCTTTATGCGATGCATGATACCGGCAACACCCATGACAAGCCTTATCGCAAGTCGGCGCGTGCCGTGGGCGAGGTGATGGGCACCTATCACCCGCATGGTGACAGCGCGATTTATGACGCATTGGTGCGCATGGCGCAGCCGTTTTCCATGTCGCTGCCACTGCTGGACGGGCAAGGCAATTTCGGGTCCATGGATGGCGATAATGCCGCCGCCATGCGCTACACCGAAGTGCGTATGGATAAGGCGGCTTCTGCGCTGCTGGCAGATATCGACAAGGATACGGTCGATTTCCAGTTGAACTATGACGGGCGCGACAAGGAACCGACCGTGCTGCCCGCGCGATTCCCCAATATGCTGGTGAATGGCGCAGGCGGTATTGCGGTGGGCATGGCGACCAATATTCCGCCCCATAATCTGGGCGAGGTGGTGGATGCCACGCTGGCGCTGATCGAAGACCCCGACCTGTCGTCGGAAGCGCTGATGCAGTATATCCCTGCGCCGGACTTTCCGACGGGCGGGTTGATCCTTGGTCGGACAGGCGCGCGCAAGGCCTATCTGGAAGGGCGTGGATCGGTTGTCATCCGCTCCAGAACCCATATCGAGGAAGTGCGCAAGGATCGTTTCGCCATCATCGTGGACGAGATCCCCTATCAGGTGAACAAATCGACCATGGTCGAGAAAATCGCCGATGCCGTGCGCGAAAAGAAGATCGAAGGCATTTCTTCCGTCGCTGACGAATCCGACCGGACCGGCGTTCGGGTTGTCGTGGAACTGAAACGCGATGCGACCCCCGATGTTGTGTTGAACCAGTTGTTCCGCTTTACGCCCATGCAAACCAGTTTCGGCTGCAACATGCTGGCGCTGAATGGCGGGCGGCCAGAGCAGTTGATGCTGCGCGATTTCCTGACGGCCTTCATCGGGTTCCGCGAAGAAGTGGTGACGCGCCGCACGGCCTATGAGTTGAACAAGGCGCGTGAACGCAGCCATGTCCTGTGTGGTCTGGCAGTCGCGGTGTCCAATGTCGACGAGGTTGTGGCCACAATCCGGTCTTCGGCCGATCCCGCAGAGGCGCGCGAGAAGCTGATGACGCGGCGCTGGCCCGCCATGGATATTGCGCCCTATATCCGGCTGATTGATGACCCCAGCCACACAATGAATGACGATGGCACCTATAACCTGTCGGAAGTTCAGGCCCGCGCCATTCTGGAACTGCGCCTGCAACGCCTGACCGCCATGGGCGTCAAGGAAGTCACCGACGAGCTGGAAAGTCTTGCGGCCAAGATCAAGGATTATCTGGACATTCTGCGTTCCCGCGCACGGGTGATGGAAATTATCGGGACCGAATTGCGCGAAGTGCGCGATGCTTTTGCTGTGCCGCGCCGTACCGAGATCGTCGACTGGGCCGGCGATATGGATGATGAAGACCTGATCGAACGCGAAGACATGGTCGTGACCATCACCAGTGGTGGCTATATCAAGCGCACACCTTTGGCTGATTTCCGCGCGCAGCGCCGCGGCGGCAAGGGGCTGTCAGGCATGGCCACCAAGGATGATGATGTTGTCACACAGCTGTTTGTGGCCAACACCCACACGCAGCTATTGTTCTTCACCACTGACGGGATGGCCTATAAACTGAAGACATGGCGCTTGCCGTTGGGCGGGCGCACCACACGCGGCAAGGCGATGGTGAATATTCTGCCGATTGCCATAGGTGTCAGCATCGCGGCCATCATGCCGGTGGAACGCCCGGAAGATGAATGGGAAAATCTGCAAATCGTGTTCGCCACATCGGACGGGTCCGTGCGGCGTAATGCGCTGTCGGATTTTGTGAATGTGAAATCCAACGGCAAGATTGCGATGAAGCTGCCCGAAGGCGTCAGCCTTGTGAATGCGCGTATCTGTGACGAAGATGATGATGTCATGCTTGTCACCGCATCCGGGCGCGCAATCCGGTTCCGCACAACGGATGTGCGCGTGTTCAAGGGCCGCGATTCGACCGGCGTGCGCGGTGTCCGGCTGGGTGACGGGGATGGTGTGGTCAGTATGGCCGTGATCCGCCATTTCGAGGCCAGCCCCGAAGAACGCGCCACCTATCTGAAGATGCGCCGCGCCATGGCGGGCGTTACCGATGATGAGGGCGAAGATGAAGAAGACGCCACCGAGGGGGCCTTGTCACCTGAACGCTATGCGGAAATGTCAGCCTGCGAAGACCTGATTCTGACCATATCTGAAAAAGGTACGGGCAAATTGTCGTCCAGCCACAACTATCCGGTGCGTGGTCGTGGGGGCATGGGTGTCGCCGCAATGGACCGCGCCATGCGGGGCGGCGCGCTTGTGGCCTGCTTCCCGGTCGATGCAAATGACCAGATCATGCTGGCCACATCCAAGGGCCAATCCATTCGCGTGCCGGTGCAGGGGATCTCTTTCCGGTCGCGGTCTGCGGGTGGGGTGAAGGTGTTCAACACCTCGAACGGGGAATTGGTGGTGTCTGTGGCACGCGTGGCAGAAACCGGCGACGAAGAAGCCGAGGCTGACATCATACAAGGTGACGAGGATGCTTCCGGGGCTTGAGGAAGCCCTGAAGGATTGCGCAAGGCAGCGTATCACGCTGACTTATGGTCAAATGGCGGAGCGTCTGGAAATTGACGGTCCGCGCCGCATTGCAAAACTGACCAGCGTGCTGGAAACCCTGATGGAACAGGATGCAAAAACCCTGCAACCGCTGCGCGCCGCATTGGTTGTGGGGCGCGGCACAGACGGGCTTCCTGCACGGGGCTTCTTTCAGAAAGCACAGGCACTCGGGCTGTGTGAATATCCCATTTCACCGACGCGGGCGCAGGAATTTCACGCCCGCCAGCTAAAAGACCTGTTTGCGGGCACCCGCACGCAGATCTGAAGAAGACAAAACTTCCATAAAATACAATGAAACCTGCATTGCACTGACGTGTCCGTGCCGCAAAGGCGACGCGATGCGCGTGCTTGTTAAGGTCAGATCATGCCAGCAATCAGGCAGGGCAGAAAGCATGAAGAGGGTATTGCGATATATGGTAAGTACATGAATAATTTTATTATTTTATAATCAGGCGCGGTCACTGTGGACTGGGTTGTGCTGACGGTCGCGATAGTGGGGTTGGGTGTTTCGATCATCGCCTATATGTCCACCGGGGCGCTTGAACTGGCAGAAAAGGTAGAACAGGAATTGATTGTGACCGACTAACCGCGTGCGTGATGCGGTCGGTTCATGTCGGGTGAAAACCTTTGTTAGGATTTTCATGACATCTTGCACCCAATCACAGGAAGGTGCCCATGAACCAATATATCTGCATGATCGACCTGAAACCGAACGCACATCCATTGGCCTTTGCGCGGGCGGCAGAACAGTGGTTCGAGCGGCTGAAACATGCCGGGAAAATTTCTGGATGGTCCCTGCTGCGCCGCAAGCTGCGCCTTGCTGGTCCGGGATATGGTGATTTCATACTGATGGTGGAACTGGCCGATCTGGCACAACTGGATCTTGCGTTCGGCCACCTTGCCGAAGGGGACCATGACGCAGCGCGCGATTACGACCAGATACATGGCATGATCGACAGGGTCGAAGTCGGGCTATACCGGCCCTATCCGGATGATGCACAAGTGGAACGACTGGCTGTGATCTAAAGCACTTTCAGATACTTGAACATGCAAGGCGTCCCTTATGGGTCTGTGACAAATCGCCTTGTGATCAGCCAGCTTGTCGTCGCCATCAATCCCGCAGTCGCAAGGCATAATGGCAGCCCCCCGATCTGGTAACTGATCCCCGACAGAAGCGTGCCCAGCAAGCGCCCTGCCGCATTTGCCATATAGTAGAAACCCACATCGCGGGTAATCCGGTCCGCCGCACCAAACGCAAGAATCAGGTAGGAATGAACCGCGGAATTCAATGCAAAGACAAACCCGAACACCAGCAAGCCCACAACCAGCAGAACCGTCAGCCATGGTGCCGGACCGCCCGCCAGCGCGGCCGCAGCGGCAAGCAGGAACGGAACAGGAACCAGCAGCCCCGCCCACAAAATTGCCTTTCGGGTAATCGCGCCTTCGGATTGGGCCTTACCCCCCAGCAGGTGCGGCGCGAAGGCCTGCACTGCACCATATCCGATGATCCACAACGCCATGAACCCGCCGACCAGAAAAAATGCCTCTCGTCGCCCTTCGGCCGTGCCATCCGAGAAGACCGCCTGAAAATAGATCGGTATGCCCACCACGAACCACACATCGCGCGCCCCGAACAAAAACAGGCGTGCAAGGCTCAGGCGGTTCACGCGCGCATCCAATGATCGCCACCCCGACCATGTATCCGCACCTTTCATGCGCCCCGGCAGCCCTTCGGGCAAGAACGCAAGCACCGCCACAAGTATGATTGCAAGCACCGCCGCCATCCCCCAGACTGCCGCCTGAAACCCCGCCAGCGCCAGCAGGGCCGCGCCCAACAGAAAGCCCGCGCCCTTGACTGCGTTTTTCGACCCGGTCAGTGCTGCAACCCACTGAAACAAGGCCCCCTCACGCGATGGGGCCAACAGCTTCACGGCGGATTTGGATGACATCTTGGCCAGATCCTTGGCCACGCCCGACACGCCCTGCACAGCCATCACAAACACCACCGAAGCTGTTATCGACCATGCCGGATCAAGCTGGGCAAGCGCCACAAGTGCTGCGATTTGCAGGCCGAGCCCGGCGTAAAGCGTTGCGGCCAGCCCGAAACGTGCGGCCAACCATCCCGCCGCAAGGTTGGTGATGATGCCCGCCACCTCATACAAGACAAACAGCCACGCCAATTGGACCGGGGAAAAGCCCAGCGCGTTGAAATGCAAAAGCACCAGCATCCGCAAAGCCCCGTCCGACAGCATGAAGGCCCAATATGCCGCAGTCACAGCCATATAGGCGCGCAAAGGGTTGGCAGTGCTCATGAACAGGCGCCTTTTGTTTGAAGACAAGGGTGGGGGCTGTCTGCCCCCCACACCCCCCGAGGATATTTGAGCCAGAATGAAAAGCGTATTGGGCAGATAGCGTTACAGGGATTTGACGACCATGCGGGCAATATCGCCCAATCGGCAGGCATAACCCCATTCGTTGTCATACCAGGCGTATAGCTTCAGCTGGGTGTCGTTGATCACCATCGTGGACGGCCCGTCGATGATGGCGGATCTTGGGTCATTGGTGAAATCACTGGAGACCAGCGGGCGTGTTTCAAAGCCCAGGATACCCTTGAGCGGGCCGTTCGCGGCATCGTTGAGCAGTGTATTCACCTGCTCAACAGTGGTGGGGCGTTCCAGTTCGAACACGCAATCGGTCAGCGAGGCATTCAGCAATGGCACGCGCACAGCATGCCCGTTCAGCCGACCTTTGAGTTCGGGATAGATCAGCGTAATCGCGGTGGCGCTGCCGGTTGTTGTCGGAATGAGGTTCATCAGCGCCGAACGCGCGCGTCGCATATCCTTGGCGGGGCGGTCAACGATGGTCTGGGTGTTGGTGACATCATGGATGGTGGTGATCGACCCATGCCGAATTCCAAGCGCTTCATGAATCACCTTGACTACCGGGGCCAGACAATTGGTTGTGCAGCTTGCGGCGGTTACAATGTCATGCTGCGCGCGATCATAGAGATGGTGATTGACGCCATAGACCAGGTTCAACGCGCCCGCGTCCTTGACCGGGGCGCTGACGACCACCTTGCGCACGCCAGCAAGGAGATAGGGTGCCAGTTTTGCGACCGTCTTGAATACGCCGGTGCAATCCACCACGACATCAATGCCCATATCGGCCAGTGGCAAATCCTCGATCCGGCGCGCATGGGTCAGGCGGATGCGCAGTCCGCCCAGCACCAGCGCATCCGAGTCATGCGATACAGATGTGCGCCACCGGCCATGAACACTGTCAAATTCCATCAACAGCGCATGTTGTTCCGCATCGCCAAGCGGGTCATTGAGCAGCACAATCTCGCCGCCCGAGCCGCTGTCAATCAGGTCACGCAGAACAAGTTTTCCGATGCGTCCAAGGCCATTGATCGCAATTCTGGGCGGATTTTGTGACGGCATGTGTCAGGCTTTCTCTATGATCAGGGCATCGGCATCAATCGCGTCGATGCGGGTTTGCAGGGCAAGCCGGTCAAGCGCGGCCACCGGCAAGGCAACGAAAGCTGCAATCCTGCGGCGCAGCGCGGCATAGGTCAGGGCGAAGGCGGCTGTTGCGTCGCCATTGGCGTGGGACGCCTGCACCGGATCAGGCAAGCCCCAATGACCGGTGATCGGGCATCCCGACCATCGCGGGCAGTCCTGTGCTGCAGAGGCGTCGCAAACGGTGAACACAAAATCCATCTTCGGGGCGTCGGGTGCCTGAAATTCTGCGATATGTTTGGACCGCAAGCCGCGCGGGACGTGCCCATTCCGCCGGAGTATATCAAGTGCCGCGGGATTGGGGTGCGCTGCGGGGCGGGTGCCTGCGGAATGGGCGGTGAAACGGCCAGCACCAAGGTCACGCAACAACACTTCGGCCATGACCGAGCGGGCCGAATTGCCCGAGCAGACAAACAACACACTGAATGCGCGTGCGCCGCCTGTAGACAGCTCCGCTCGCGCAGACAGCACAGGCGCCAGCAGATCAGGGCGCGCGCGACCGACATCCAGCGCAAGATAGCCGATCAGCGCTTCCGCCATGTCCAGATCGACCGCATAGTAAAGCGACCGCCCCTGCCGGGAAGCTTGGAGCAGCCCGGAGCGCACCAGATCACGCAGATGATGCGACAACGTATTCTGCTTCAACCCCAATGCCTGCGCAATTTCCGTGGGCCGCTGCCCGCGTGGCGCAAAGCGCATCAGCAACCGGAAGACCGACAGGCGGTCAGGGTGACCAAGGATTGCAAAGACATGTGCCGCGCGAATTGATTCCATATTTCATGAATAATGGAAATGAATGACGGCGACAAGTGATGATTTTGCGGCAACCCTCGCCGGAACGAGGCCCGGGCAGCGCATGTCATTACAAATTGGGATGCGGGCTTGCAGCCCCGAACGGCGCGCGCAGCACGATACAGGGGGTATTCACGCGACAGGCGCGGGATTTGACGCAAGCGCAAAGCGTGCGACACTGGCGCGTCCGTCAGGGCAAACAGGCTGTCAATCGAGTGACGTGACCCAAAGGATCTCGGCGTCCTCGCGCGAGAGGGAAATGACATTATGGCCCATGGTCGCATCATAATAGGCGCTGTCACCGCGCTTCATATCGACAGGCGCGTAAAATTCTGTAATCAGACGGATTTCACCCGTCAGCACATACAGGAATTCTTCGCCGCCATGGCGCACCCAGCCGTCAAAATCCTGCATGTCACGGGCGCGGACACGGGCCTGATACGGCAGCATTTTCTTCGATGTCAGTTGCGCCGCAAGCAAGCGGTGGTCATAGGTTGGCGTCGGGTGGGCGGTTCCTTCGTTGCGCAAGGTCAGGGCCATACGCCCGCTGGCACGCGTCACTTCAGGGGGAGTAAACAGTTGTGGGACCGAAATTTCCAACCCGCCCGCCAGTTTTTTCAACGCATCATAAGTGGGCGACATCTGCCCGTTTTCGATTTTGGACAAGGTCGAGCGCGCCAGTCCGGCGGCCTTTGCGGCTTGCTCCAGCGTCCAGCCCCGCGCACGACGCAGCGCGCGCACCCGTTCGGCCAGATCTATGGGCTGGGCGGGTTCGACCTCACCGCCCGATCGGGCAATTTTTATGACGTTTGCGTTTTCAGGATCATTCATAGCGGTTCTCTTTACGCAAGCATGCTTGGACTTGCAACTGTCACACGGCGGGCATAAATCATGCACATGTTATCTATCACCGACACGGATATACCCCAGCCCTGCCCCGCGCCGTTCAACATGGCGCGCTATGTGCTGGCTGCGGGGGCGCAAACCCCTGACAAGGTGGCTTTGCAGATTGTCCGTGCAGCCGGGGCCGAGCGTTGGTCCTATGCGCGCCTGATTGCGGCGGTGCGGGGCACAGGGCAAGGGTTGCTGAATGCGGGCCTGCACCCCGGTGACCGCGTGTTGCTGCGACTGGGCAACAGCGTGGATTTCCCCGTGGCCTATCTGGGGGCGCTGGCGGCGGGGCTGGTGCCGGTGCCCACATCCACACAACTGACCGGGCCGGAAGTGACGCGAATTGCGGCGCAAGTGGCACCCGCGCTGGTGCTGGCATCTGCGGGCGTGGCCCTGCCGGACCATCCGGCCCCCACGGTTGACGCCATGCAATTGCGCGCGATGCAGGACTTGCCGCCCTGCGACTGGCATATGGGCGCGCCTGACAGGGCGGGATATATCATCTACACATCCGGCAGCGGGGGAAATCCCCGCGCCGTGGTGCATGCCCACCGCGCCATCCGGGCGCGCCGCATGATGTGGGACGGCTGGTATGGGCTGCGATCTGATGACCGTGTGCTGCATGCGGGCGCGTTCAACTGGACCTACACGCTGGGCACCGGATTGATGGACCCTTGGTCCATTGGTGCGACCGCGCTTATTCCCGAAGCTGGTGCGCCACTGCCGCTGATGCTGAAACGCTTTGATGCGACGATCTTTGCCGCTGTGCCGGGGGTCTACCGGCAAGTGCTGAAGGACGGGCGCAAGCTGGACCTGCCACGCCTGCGCCACGGGCTGTCTGCGGGTGAAAAACTGCCCGAGATCACCCGCAAGGCGTGGCATGATGCGACAGGCACCGAAATCTATGAAGCGCTGGGAATGTCAGAATGCTCCACCTATGTGTCCGCCAGCCCCGCGCGCCCTGCACCTGCGGGGGCATCGGGTTATGCACAGCAGGGGCGACGGCTGGCTGTGCTGGGCACGGATGATCAGCCCGCCCCGCGCGGTGAAGACGGCATGCTGGCAATCCACCGCAGCGACCCCGGCCTGATGCTGGGCTATCTGGGGGACAACGACGCCCCGGACTTGCCGTTAACGGGCGCGTGGTTCCTGACTGGCGATCATGCCCGCATGGCAGATGATGGCGCAATTACCTATGTCGGGCGCAATGATGACATGATGAATGCAGGCGGGTTTCGCGTCTCGCCGTTGGAGGTGGAGCGCGCACTGGCCGACCATCCCGGAATTTCCGATATTGCCTGCACAGAAATCGAAGTGAAGCCCGGCGTCACCATCATTGCCGCGTTCTACACCGGTCCCGCCGCCCTGCCCGTTCAGGAGCTGGAATCCTTCGCCGCCAGCAGGCTGGCGCGCTACAAACAACCGCGCCTGTACCGCCATTGTGACAGCCTGCCGCGCGGGGCCAATGGCAAATTGTCACGCCGCGCCCTGCGCACCATCCACAAGGCCCCGACATGATCGTGCTAGAGATATATTCCGACCCCGTTTGCCCATGGTGCTTTATAGGCAAGGCGCGACTGGACCGCGCCCTTGAAAGCCGCCCCGACCACCCGTTTGATGTTCGTTGGCTGCCGTTTCAGCTAAACCCCGACATGCCCGCCGAAGGTATGGCGCGCAGCGATTACATGGCCATGAAATTCGGCGACGCCCAAGGGATACTGGATGCGCATAAACCGATTATTGACGCTGCGGAAAACACCGGCCTGACGCTGGACCTGCCCGCCATTACGCGCACGCCCAACACCCTGAACGCACACCGGCTGATCCATTGGGCGGGCCTTGAAGGGCGCCAGACCGCTATGGTCAGCACATTGTTCCGCGCCTATTTCCAGCAAGGGCGCGATATTGGCGACGATGCGACGCTGCTGGCACTGGCGGAAACTGTCGGTCTGGACCGCGCCCTGATTGCACGGCTGCTGGACAGTGATGCGGACCGCGACATCATTGCGGCGGCCGACCGCGACGCCCGCGCGCGCGGCATTTCCGGTGTGCCGTTTTTCATTATTGACCAGCAATACGCGGTTTCAGGCGCGCAACCGGTCGAGACATGGCGCAATATCATTGATGAACTGGACCTGTCTGAATGATACCTTTCCCCCCGACCAAACCGTTGCGCTTCGGGGAATTCGTGGCGCTGATGGCCCTTATGACGGCCATGGTCGCATTTTCCATTGATGCCATGCTGCCCGCCCTGCCGGTCATTGGCGCAGAACTGTCGCCATCCGCGCCAACACGGGGACAGTTGGTCATCCCGGCCTTTGTTCTGGGGCTGGGGCTGGGTATTATGGTGTGCGGGCCGGTATCAGACGCCTATGGGCGCAAATCGGTGCTTCTGGTCGGTTTAATCCTGTATATCGGCGGGTCGCTGCTGGCGTCCAATGCCACCTCGATCGAGGGGCTTTTGGGGGCGCGCCTGTTGCAGGGGCTGGGGGCTGCGGCCCCGCGCGTGGTGGCCACGGCAATGGTGCGTGATCTGTATCAGGGCCGCGCCATGGCCCGCGTGACATCCATCATCATGACGCTGTTTGTGCTGTTTCCAGCGGTCGCGCCCTCCATCGGGGCGGGGATCATCCTGCTGGCAGACTGGCGCGCGATTTTCTATGCGTTTGTGGCATTCGGGATTGCCAGCGGGCTTTGGCTGATTTTGCGCCAGCCTGAATCCCTGCCGCCGGAACGACGACGCCCCTTAAGCCCGACAGCGATTGGCAGCGCAATTGCCGAAATCACCACCAACCGTGCGGTTATGGTCTATGTTTGCGCGCTGGTCTTTTCGTTTGCACCGCTCTTTACATGGCTGTCCAACCTGCCGATGATCTTCGATGAAGTTTTTGACCGCGCGTCCAGTTTCCACTTGTGGTTCGCCGCCACCGCGCTGATTTCGGGCAGCGCCAGCTTGGTAAACGCCCGGCTGGTCATGCAATTGGGTATGCGCAAACTGGCGACAATTGCATTCACATGGCAGGTGTGCGTTTCAGCGCTGTTTTTGGTTGTCTGGCAGATGAATCTGCCCGCACCGTGGGATTTCGGGGTATTCTTTGCCTTCATGTGCTCGACATTCTTTACCATCGGGCTGACATTCGGGAACCTGAACGCGCTGGCCTTGCAGCCGCTGGGCCATATCGCGGGAACAGGTGCATCCGTGGTGATGTCGATATCGACGGTGGGGGCGGTTGCCGTGTCGGTGCCGGTTGCGCTGGCCTATGATGGCACGCCCATGACACTGGTTGCCGGCAACCTGACCTTTGCCCTGGGTGCGTTGGGGCTGGTGGTCTATTCACGACGGTTTGAAGCTGCCGATATCGCTTGAACACCGGACCGTTTCGCGCGACCATACGCGCGACAACCTGATACAACCGAATAAAAGGCGGAAATGATGGAACTTATTCTGGCGCTTGTCGTCCTACTCGTCCTGATTGTGATCATGGGGCTTAAAATCGTGCCCCAATCGCGCAATCTGGTCATCACACGGCTTGGTGCCTATCACCGAACGCTGGATGCAGGCGTCAATATCATCATCCCGTTTCTGGACCGCGTGCATGCGAACGTGCCGGTCAATGATCAGGTGCTGAACGATATTGAACTTGAAGTCGTCTCTGCTGATAACGTGGTGTTCGGGGCGCAACTTCTGGTTGTCTACCGGATCGAGAACCCCGAAGCGGCGGTTTTCCGTGTTAACAAGATCGACGATCTGGTGGTCGGGCTGGTGCAGTCGCTGGTGCGGTCCGAATTGGGCAAGGTGGAACTGGATGCTGTGCAATCTGATCGCGGGTCATTGAATCTTGCCCTGCTGGAAGCACTGGAAGACGCCGGTAAAACTTACGGCATTCGCATCAGCCGGTCAGAAATTACCGATGTCCGCCTGAACGAAACCACGCAAAAAGCCATGGCAGAAGTGCTATCCGCCGAGCGCGAGCGTCGCGCGGCCATTACCCGTGCCGAAGGCCAGCGCCGCGCCGCCGAGTTGAACGCCGATGGCGAACTTTATGAAGCGCAGCGCCGCGCCGATGGCATTCGCGCCATTGCGCACGCAAACGCGGAAGCCAACCGCGAGATTGCGGCCTCGCTTGAAGGGGCAAATGCGCAGGAAGCGTTGGTATTCCAGACGGCACGCATGCAGATCGAAGCGCTGGAAGGGCTGGCCAAATCCAACAATGCCAAGCTGATCATGCTGCCGGGTGGGCCGTCCAATGCCTTCAGGGAAGCGGCTGCCATTTTGAAAGACATCTAGCCGATGGGAAGCCTTGGCCTGCCAGAATGGATGATATGGGGCATCATTGCCGTGGTCTTGCTGATCGCAGAAATGGTGACCACAGTCTATGTCGCCCTTGGATTTGCATTGGCGGCGGTGGCGGTGGCTGCACTTGTGTGGCTGCTGCCCGGACTGCCCGTGCTGGTGCAGGCCCTGATCTGGGCCATGCTGGGGCTGGTGGTATGGCTGGGCCTGTCACGCTGGAACACGGCGCGGCGCAAAGGCCGCCGTGACATCAATGATTTCGACTCACTCGACTCTTTGCCGAAATCGGACCGCCGCAAAACCCCGCCATCCGATCCTACGCAGGACTGACGCGCCCCTTGCCGGAACAGGCGGGCGCAATACCCGCCTGCCCGCCTATACGATGCGCCCTAGACTTCGCCGTAAAGCCCCTCATAGATCGGGGTCAGCGTTTCAGTGTCAAACAGCGACGACACGGACGTGCCTTTCCATGTGTTCAGAATGCCTTGGGCAAACATGGGCGCAGTTGGCACGATGCGGATATTATGGGCGGATTTCACGGCTTCCGTGGGCGCGATGGAGTCGGTGATAACAAGTGACTTCATAACCGAGCTGGTAATCCTCTCCACCGCCGGGCCGGACAGAACACCGTGCGTGATGTAGCTGTGCACCTCTGTCGCGCCCGCCTCTATCAACACTTCGGCGGCCTTGCACAGGGTTCCGGCAGTGTCACAAATATCGTCCACGATGATGCAGCTTTTACCGCGCACATCCCCGATGACTGTCATTTCTGCAATCTCTCCGGGTTTTTCGCGCCGTTTATCCACGATGGCCAGCGCGCAGCCAATACGTTTGGCCAGTTCACGCGCCCGCGCCACACCGCCAACATCAGGGGACACGACCGTCACATCCTGCAAGCGGCCCTTGAAATGATGCAACACATCCAGCGAAAACACAGGGGCGGCATACAGGTTGTCCACCGGAATATCGAAGAACCCCTGAATCTGCGCCGCGTGCAAATCCAGCGTCAAAATGCGTTCGATTCCCGATTGCGCGATCATATTCGCCACCAGCTTGGCGGAAATCGGTGTGCGGGCCTTGGTGCGCCGGTCCTGACGGGCATAGCCGAAATAGGGAATGACCGCTGTGATCCGCGAAGCCGAGGACCGCTTCAGCGCATCCGCGATAATCAGCAACTCCATCAGATTGTCGTTCGCAGGGTTCGACGTGGACTGTATGATAAACATATCCTCGCCACGGACATTCTCATACACTTCTACAAAGACTTCCTGATCGTTGAACCGTTCTACCCGTGCATCAACAAGCCCCACACTCATGCCACGGTGCAGCGACATTCGTCGCGCGATGGCTTTGGCAAGCGGTATATTCGCGTTGCCGGAAATCAGCTTGGGTTCGGTACGGTCGATCATGGGGCAATCCTTGACGAAATGCGGCCGGAGTGGATTCGGACAAGATTGACATCGCTTACCACCCCGCTACGATCTTGCAAACCGCCAAGGCAAGGACCAGTGACGAATGCCACATATTGACTACTACTTTACGCCCCTGTCGCCCTGGACATATCTGGCAGGCAAGCGCCCGTCACAGATCGCAGCCAAGGCAGGGGCCAGTCTGCGCTACAAACCCATTGACGCGACAGCGCTGTTTGCACGCACAGGCGGGCAGGTGCTGGCCGAACGCCATGACAACCGCAAGGACTACAGGCTACAGGAATTGCGCCGCTGGTCGGACAGGCTGGACATGCCCCTGAGACTGCGCCCTGCATTTTTTCCGACAAACCCTGCGCCTGCATCCTATGCGATCATCGCAGCACAAGAAGCAGGCAGCGGCGACATGGCCGAATTGCTGCACAGCCTGACCCGCGCCTGCTGGGCCGAAGACCGCGATATCGCAGATGATGATGTCATCCGCGATAGTCTGTCAGCGGCGGGATTTGACCCCGCGCTTGCCTTCAGCGGCATGTTGCAAGGGGCCGAAATCTACCCGCGCAATCTGGAAGATGCTGTGGCAGACGGTGCGTTCGGTGTGCCGTTTTTCGTTGTCGGGCAGGAACGGTTCTGGGGGCAGGACCGGCTAGATTTTCTGGCGCAACACCTTGGGATCACGACATAAAGCCCTTATCAGATAGCGACAGAACGCGACCAGAGCACCGGCTATTTTAACAGCAGCCTTGCAGCCCTTGTGGACAAAGAAAAACCCTGTGTCAGGCAGCTGACACAGGGTTTTTAGAATTAGGCCGTGGCGTTGGCTCAGGCGGCTTCAGCTTCCGCTGCCGCAGCAGCATGGCGACGCTCGCTTTCTTCGCGCGACAGTGCAACGGACGTGCGCACACCTTTGCCCACGAATTCCATCAGACCAGACACCACGCGTTCATTCGGGTCGATACCGGCACAGCTTAGCACTTCGCGGCCATCACGGGATCGCGCCCAACGTGCAATCTGTTCCGGCCCATTGCCGTATTTCTTGTCATCCGCAATCGCATCATCCAGTGCAGCCAGTACGACGGCTGCGAAAAGTTTGCGGGCACGGGCCCCTTGCTCATGCGTGAAGGCCGTTCCATCCGCTGCATCGAACATATTTCATTCCTTATTCTTGCTCTTGCATTTACCGCTTGCGCCTGCATACGCGGTTTATGCTGTGATTCGCTACGCTGAAGACGCATACCAGCCATGCATTTTTTACATGGGTGCAAAAATACGTGGCACAAGATCGAGTTCTTGCTTAAGCCCCATCTGCGCGATATAGGGGCGCAAACCAATTATTCAAGGCGAAGCAAGGTAATCCCATGCCCAAAATCAACGGAAACGAGATTCGTCCCGGAAATGTTCTGGAACATGATGGCGGGCTATGGGCTGCGGTCAAGGTTAACCATGTGAAGCCCGGAAAAGGTGGCGCATTCGCGCAGGTGGAAATGAAAAACCTGCGTGACGGGCGCAAGCTGAACGAACGCTTCCGTTCAGAAGACAAGGTTGAACGGGTGCGGCTGGAACAAAAGGACCAGCAGTTCCTGTATGAAACCGACGGCCGCCTTGTTGTCATGGACATGGAATCCTTCGAGCAGGTCGAACTGGACGTGGAGATTCTGGGGGATCGCCGCCCCTTCTTGCAAGATGGCATGACCGTGACTGTGGAATATTACGGCGAAGAAGCCCTGAACATTTCCCTGCCGCAAAAGGTGGTGTGCAAAATCATCGAAACCGAACCGGTGGTCAAAGGGCAGACCGCCGCAAACAGCTTCAAACCTGCGGTTCTGGACAATGGCGTGCGTATTCTGGTGCCACCCTTTGTCGGGCAGGACGAAGATATCGTGGTCAACACCGAAACATTCGAGTATTCTGAACGCGCGTAAGGCATTTGCGGGCAATCCAGGCGGGATTGCCCGCATGCTTCTGCAATACTTCTTGTCCCGCAGGGCGTGTGTGCGTTAAGCCCATCCTATGGGGCTGATACCGCAGGAGCATGCCATGCGCCTTTATCTTGCTGTGATAGCCGTGCTTGGCACGGTTTTGCCCGTTGCCGCGCGCGATGTCACTGCATCTGTGCAGTGGGACATGACAACCCCGCCGGGCGCCGAAACAGTGACCGTTGTTCTGAACAGCGCGGGAGAGTTGCTGGCGCAACAACGCCTTGATGCCGACCCCGACAGCACCACGGCCACACACAGCTTCACGGCGCTGCCACGGCAGGCAGGCAGCTTGCAGGCGGGGCTGGTGCTGGACGGCCAGCTTCTGGCGCAAAGCGCGCGGTTGCAACTGGACGGACGCAGCGCGGCCCCCGAACTGGCCCTGCACCCGATCCTTGCGCTTGGTTTCCGGTCCCTATGGGCCTGCGACGACGATACGGTGCTGACACTGGCACCCGCGGACAAGGGGCTGCACGCCCTTACGCCACAACCTGCGCGGGTGTTTCTTGAACACGCCGAAGACAGCTACATCGCCGATGACGGAACGACGCTGCATGATGACGGGCCGCATATCACCCTGAATGCATCTGATGACACCCCGCCTGTGACATGCGCGCGCATACCTTCACAGCCGATCCTGCCAATCACGGCATTTGCGGCGGATGAAAGCTGGCAAATCGAACTGGGGCAGGAGCAAGCCCTGATCACGCTGCCCCGACCTGATGGTGATCAGGATATCATTGATCAGATGAAAGCGCGCCGCACCAGTGACGGGGCACTTGTGTTCGACTCGGATGCGATGTCCCTGCGCCTGACAGATGAATATTGCAGGCTGGACAATGCAGCCATCCCCTATCCGGTTTCGGCAGTCCTGACGCGCCATGTATCATCTGTTGTCAGCAGCGGATGCGCCGGGGCACCACTGCGGCTGCTGCAAGGACGCACATGGTATGTCGACTCGCTTTTCGGAATCAGACATGGCACCAACATCCCCGACCTGACGCTAGAGGTGGCGAACGGACAAATCAGCGGACGCCTTGCCTGCAATCTGTATGTCGGGCAGGCCGCAATCGTGGATGGCACGCTGTCATTTACCGAACTTGGCACAACACGACTGGCCTGCCCTACGGCGCAGCGCAATCTGGAATTACGGTTTCTGGATGCGCTGGAACACGCGGATGGGTTTGACATAGGCAATAGTGGCGAATTGATTCTGCGCAGCGGGCCAATCACGACGCTGACGGCACGCCGCCGCTAGACCCTTTCAGAAAACCGGCTGCTCGCCTGTTTCCTTGACCGCTTCCATCACAACATGAGTCGATGTGGATGTAATATAAGGCAACCCGGAAATATGTTCGGCCAGAACGCGCCTGTAGGATGAAATATCACGGCTGCGCACCTTCAGCAGGTAATCAAACGCCCCGGCAATAAGATGGCATTCTTCAATCTCGGGAACATTGCGCACCGCATCATTGAAGGCCTGTAGCGCGGTTTCCCGCGTATCCGACATCTTCACTTCGACAAATGCAATATGCGCCGCGTCGATCTGGTGCGGGTCGATCATTGCACGGTATCCCAGAATGACGTTCTGTTCCTCCAGCCTGCGCAGGCGCGCCTGCGTGGGCGATTTTGTCAATCCAATGCGCGATGCAAGTTCTGTCACGCTAAGCCGGCCATCAACGGCAAGAATGCGTAAAATGGCATGGTCAAAACTATCCAGCTTGATACGGGTCATTGTTTTGCTTCTTTTGTTTATTTCGGACTTATTGACTGCATTTATAAAAACTTCAGGCGCAATTCAATCGCAATATGTGAAACACTGGATCATATTCCTGAACATGGTGAGCAAGATGACAACGCGATTGCGGCCACCGGCCCAGATTACCGAACACATACTGCGCAATGAAGCACAAGCTGTAGCCGCCGCGCGTGATCTGGCCGCGCTGGACGACGATGCACGCGCGCAAATCACCGCCGATGCAGCGCGCCTTGTCACAGATATTCGCACCCAGGCCGCCCCCGGCCTGATGGAGGTGTTTCTGGCCGAATACGGGCTTTCAACGGATGAAGGCATCGCGCTGATGTGTCTGGCCGAGGCGCTGTTGCGCGTCCCCGATGCCGCCACCATCGACGATCTGATCGAAGACAAGATCGCGCCCTCGGATTGGGGCAAGCATCTAGGGCGGTCTTCGTCCAGTCTGGTCAATGCATCGACATGGGCATTGATGTTGACAGGCCGCGTGCTGGATGACCGCAGCAAAAGCGCAGCACAGGTTTTGCGCGGGGCGGTCAAGCGGCTGGGGGAACCCGTGATCCGCACCGCAGTCGGGCGCGCCATGAAGGAAATGGGGCGCCAGTTCGTGCTGGGCGAAACCATTGACACCGCCATGACACGCGCTGCCAAGATGGAAGCCCGCGGCTACAGCTATTCCTATGACATGCTAGGCGAAGCGGCGCGCACCATGGATGATGCACAGCGTTATCACACGGCCTATCGCAGCGCCATTCGCAGCATTGGGGCTGCCGCAACCGGCAATGACATCCGCACCAATCCCGGCATTTCGGTCAAGCTGTCCGCACTGCATCCGCGCTATGAGTTGGCACAGGCAGATCGCGTCATGGACGAACTGGTGCCACGGCTGCGCGAACTGGCGCGGCTGGCGGCGGCGTTGGGCATGGGGTTCAACATCGACGCCGAAGAACAGGACCGTCTGGCGCTGTCGCTGGATGTCATCTCCGAAGTGCTGCAAGATCCCGCACTGGAAGGCTGGGACGGGTTCGGCGTCGTCGTGCAGGCCTATGCCCCGCGCGCAGCCGATGTGATAGACTGGTTGCATGAACTGGCCCAAAAGCATGACCGCAAATTGATGGTCCGGCTGGTCAAAGGGGCGTATTGGGATACCGAAATCAAGCGCGCGCAAGTCATGGGGCTGGACGGGTTTCCGGTGCTAACCCAAAAAGCGGCGGCGGATGTCAATTTCATTGCCTGTGCACGCAAACTGCTGGGCATGACGTCACGGATATATCCGCAATTTGCCACCCATAATGCCCACACGGTCGCTGCCGTTTTGCACCTTGCCGGTGACATGCAGATCAGCCCGCTAGACTATGAGTTCCAGCGCCTGCATGGCATGGGCGAGTCGCTGCACGATCTGGTCCTGACGCGCAACAGCACACGCTGCCGCATTTATGCGCCTGTCGGCGCACATAAGGATTTGTTGGCCTATCTGGTCCGGCGGCTGTTGGAAAACGGTGCAAATTCGTCATTCGTGAACCAGATTGTCGATGCGGATGTGCCCCCCGAAACCGTAGCAGCCTGCCCGTTTGCGGCACTGGATGCACTGCCCGACGGACGCAACCTGAAGCTTGCGGTCGGGCCGGAATTGTTTGGCACGGACCGTCGCAATTCATGCGGTTGGGATCTGGCCTGCCAGTCTGATCTGTCGGCGATCGATACTGCACGCGCCCCCCATAAAACACAGCATTTCCGTGCCGCGCCACTGCTTGCGGGCGAAATGGTCGGGGGCGTGCGCTATGACGCGCGCAATCCGGCCAATCCCGCCGATCATCTGGGCGAGGTGACACAGGCCGCGCAAGCCGATGTCGATACCGCGCTGGCAGCCGCGCGCCCGTGGAATGCGGATGTTGCCACGCGTGCGCAAGTGCTGAACCGCGCCGCTGATTTATATGAACAGCATTTCGGCACCATCTTTGCCATTCTGGCGCGCGAAGCTGGCAAGACCCAGCTTGATGCGGTGGGCGAGTTGCGCGAGGCAGTGGATTTCCTGCGCTACTATGCGTTGCAGGCACAAAACCTGACCACGCCCGCGCGCGGCATGTTCACCTGTATAAGCCCCTGGAATTTCCCGCTGGCCATTTTCACAGGCCAGATCGCGGGCGCGCTGGCCGCAGGCGATTCCGTGTTGGCCAAACCTGCTGAGCAAACACCCGTCATTGCGCATTACGCAGCAACCCTGCTGCATGAAGCGGGCGTGCCGCGCGATGTGTTGCAATTGCTGCCCGGTGACGGGGCCACCGTGGGCGCGGCGCTGACATCTGATGCGCGCGTGGGTGGTGTGGCCTTCACCGGTTCTACTGAAACCGCGCTGCTGATCCGGCGGTCAATGGCAAAACATCTGTCGCCAGATGCACCGCTGATTGCGGAAACCGGCGGGCTGAATGCCATGATCGTGGACAGCACGGCCCTGCCGGAACAGGCGGTGCGTGACATTCTGGCGTCTGCGTTTCAATCGGCAGGCCAGCGATGCTCGGCGCTGCGCTGCCTGTATCTGCAAGAAGACATCGCCGAGGATGTCGAAAAAATGCTGTTCGGGGCGATGCAGGAATTGCGCCTTGGCGATCCCTGGCACCTGACAACCGATATCGGACCGGTCATCGACACGGACGCCCGCGACCAGATTGCGGCCTATGTGGCACAGGCCGCCACTGATGGGCGCTTGCTGCATCAGACGCAGGCACCCGCAGACGGGTATTTCATCGCGCCAGCGGCAGTGCGTGTGCGCGGCATTCAGGACCTGACGCGCGAAGTGTTCGGGCCGGTTTTGCACATTGCACGCTTTCGCGCGGCCGATCTGGACCGCGTGATTGATGACATCAACGCCAGCGGCTACGGCTTGACCTTCGGGCTGCATACCCGGATTGACGCGCGCGTGCAGCATGTGGTCGAACGCGTGTGCGTCGGCAATATCTATGTCAATCGTAACCAAATCGGCGCAGTGGTGGGCAGCCAGCCATTTGGGGGTGAAGGGCTGTCAGGCACCGGGCCAAAAGCGGGCGGGCCACATTACCTGCACCGTTTCGCACGCGCACAAGTGGATCATTCCGACCAACACGCCCGGACTGTGCCACAAACTGCGCTGCAACAGGCACTGGCAGCGCCGATGCCACCCAGCGCGCCCCTGCCCCCCGAACGCGAACTGCCCGGCCCCACGGGCGAGACGAACCGCTTGCGCCACGCCGCGCGCCTGCCTGTCCTGTGCCTTGGGCCGCAGGACGAACAGGCGCAGGCACAAGCAGGCGCCGTGCGCGCACTTGGCGGGACTGCCGTTACACTTGCCGGCATCCCCGAAGGGCTGGACACACTGGACGGGTTTTCAGGGGTAATTTTCTGGGGACCGGAAGAACAGGCACGCGGCATTGCCCTTGCCCTTGCCCAACGCAAAGGCCCAATTGTGCCGCTGATCACGGGCGCGCCGGATGCAGGCTATGTCTTGCTTGAACGTCACCTTTGCGTGGACACCACAGCATCGGGGGGCAATGCGCAACTGCTGGCGGAAGTCGGCGCATAGGCCGAATTAACGCGTGCGGGGTGGATGGATGCTACCCGCCCCCCGCACGCCTATTCTGCGGCCTGCTCGCGCGCTTTCAGGTCGTCCAGTTCGGCTGCGCGGCGTTCCACCTGCTCGACGATATGGTCGATCATGTCGGCGTTTGACAGTTTGTGACTTTGTTTGCCCGCCAGATACACCATACCGGACCCTGCCCCGCCGCCGGTAAAGCCGACATCGGTCATCAGCGCTTCGCCCGGGCCGTTGACGACGCAGCCGATAATCGACAGGCTGATCGGGGTTTTTATATGGGCCAGCCGGTCTTCCAATGCGGAAACGGTCTTGATCACGTCAAAGCCTTGCCGCGCGCAGGACGGGCAGGAAATAATGCTGACCCCACGGTGACGCAGCCCAAGGGATTTCAGTATTTCATAGCCGATCTTCACCTCTTCGACCGGATCAGCGGACAGGGACACGCGGATCGTGTCGCCAATACCCATCCAAAGAAGATTGCCCAGCCCGATGGCCGATTTGACCGTGCCTGAAACCAGACCGCCCGCTTCGGTGATACCCAGATGGATGGGCGCATCGGTTGCTTCTGCCAGCCCCATATAGGCAGCCGCTGACATGAACACATCTGATGCCTTCACGCTGATCTTGAAATCATGAAAGTCATTGTCCTGAAGAATACGAATATGCTCCAGCCCGCTTTCGATCATGGCATCGGGGCAAGGCTCGCCATATTTTTCCAGCAAATGTTTTTCAAGTGATCCGGCATTCACCCCGATGCGGATGGAACAGCCATGATCGCGCGCGGCCTTGATCACATCGCGCACGCGGCTTGCATCGCCAATATTGCCGGGATTGATGCGCAGACAGGCAGCGCCCGCTTCGGCAGCTTCAATCCCGCGTTTATAGTGAAAGTGGATATCGGCCACGATGGGCACAGGGCTTTCGCGCACCACCTCGCGCAGGGCGCGGCTGGCATTGGTATCGGGCACAGAAACCCGCACAATGTCTGCCCCCGCCTCGGCGCAGGCAAGAACCTGCCTGATGGTGGCGGGCGCATCGCCGGAATCCGTGTTCGTCATGGTCTGGACACTGATCGGGGCACCGCCACCAACCGGCACATTGCCAACCATGATCTGCCGCGACTTGCGCCGCTCAATGTTACGCCATGGGCGAATATGGTTGTGATCCATGCGAAGACCGCCCTTTGTCAATAAACATCATATCATAGATAATCCACATGATGGCGCGCGGCAACCAGCAGTTGCCGCGCGCCATCAGATCACAAAACCGGGTATTCAGTCTGCGGCTTCCGCGAAATCAATGAAATTTAACAATTCGCTATCCCCGCTCAGGTCTGCCGCAGCGAAGCGTTCGGACACTGCATCGGGTGATAGCCTGACCTGATCGACCACTTGTGCGCCGGGCGCTGTCGGCCCGAAGGGTTGTCCGTCCACAAGCATATAAACAGAACCCGAATTGCCAGCCCGCAGGATTGGCGGTTCTTCGGATTGTGGCACGACATAGCGTTCGCCAGCGTCCAGAATACGCTCGAACAACACAGTTCCATCGGCCGAGCGCACGCGAATCCAGCTTGGCCGCACGGCCAGAACCTCGACCTGGGGTGGTCCGTCACGGGTGACACGCACCTCGGCGGTATCCAGACCGTCAGTCTGCGGAACAATCCCCCCCGATGCGTCGGCCAAGGCGCGGTCGATCGCGCTGCGCGTCTGGTCCATTCCATCGGATGCCGATTCCCCTTCGCGGGGGTTTATGGCCGCAATCGGGCCATCACGCGACACCATAACCGGTTCATCCAACGCTTCGGGGCGATATGCGCGCACAACACCCTGTGCATTGGCTACAATCGATTCTTCGCGCCCGATGCGCAGGTCATCTTCGCCAGCATCCGCAATGCGGGGGGATGCGGCACCACTCATGACGGGGTCAAGATCTGCCATAACATCTGGGGGTTGATCCGCCGGAACAAGGTTAACGCGCTGAACTTCCTTCAGCACGGTCCACCCGCCATATCCAAGCCCCACAATCAGCGCCAGAAGGACAGTAATGGACCCCAAGGCCGCCATATCCAAACGACGCCAGAACGGCTCGGGTTCGGCGGCCAGCCTTGTGCGTGACAACAGACCGGGCTGGAAATCGCGATTGATCGGCACATTCGGACGTTTGGGCGCCAGCGCCTTTTGCAAATCCGGGCTGATCGAAAAATTCGTCTCGGCGCAGAATTTTGCGTAGCACCAATCCGGGTCCATCCCCAGATAGCGCGAATAGGACCGGACATACCCAGCGACGAAGCTCGTTGCCTCGAACGCTGAAAGATCGCCCGCCTCGATTGCCGAAATATACGTCGCGCGGATGTGCAACTCTCGTTGAACATCCAGCAAGGACTTGCCCATGGTGGCGCGTTCGCCACGCATCAGATCGCCAAGTCGTACCTCGAAATCATCAAAGCCCACAGCGCCAGACTGTGTTTCAGCCTCAAGCTCGGGTTTGCTGCCAAACCACTTCATTCCCGCCCCTTAACACAGATATTGTTGCTCAAATGCCACAAAACCGACACGGATTTCTTCTGATCCATTGACGATTTGTTACAGTATACGGGTTTTCACATCGATTTGAAGCGTTAAGATTTATCAGGCAGATATTTCGGCACGATTTAGCGCACAATGCGCCCACATTCCGTCCATTGCACGAACAAGGTCATCGATCATGCGCGGCTTGTGCACTGGCGACGGGGTGAAGCGCAGGCGTTCCGTTCCGCGCGGCACTGTCGGAAAGTTAATCGGCTGCACATAAATTCCGTGTTGTGACAACAACATATCCGATATTGCCTTGCAGTGCACAGGGTGCCCGACATGCACAGGCACGATATGGCTGCCATGGTCAATGATCGGCAGGCCCAGCCCCCGCAGGCGCATTTTCAGAATGCGTGCGTTTTCCTGCTGCTTGTCGCGCAAATATTGTGCAGTCTTCAGGTATTCGACAGAGGCAACCGCCCCCGCTGCCACTGCGGGCGGAATCGACGTCGTGAAAATGAACCCCGGCGCATAGGACCGCACCGCATCGCACATCTTGGCAGAGGCCGCGATATAGCCGCCCATCACGCCATATGCCTTGGCAAGTGTGCCGTTGATAATGTCGATCCGGTGCATCAGCCCGTCACGTTCACACACGCCCGCACCGCGCGGGCCATACATGCCCACTGCGTGCACCTCGTCGATATAGGTCAGCGCACCGAATTCATCAGCAAGATGGCAGATTTCCTTGATCGGGCCAAAATCCCCGTCCATCGAATAAATCGATTCGAACGCGATCAGCTTGGGCGCGGCAGGGTCATCGGCTTCCAGCAACTCGCGCAGATGCGCGACATCGTTGTGACGGAAAATTCGCTTGGCACCACCATTGCGGCGCACCCCTTCGATCATGGAGGCGTGGTTCAGCGCGTCAGAATAGATGATCAGGCCGGGAAACAGCTTCGGCAAGGTCGAGAGCGTGGCATCATTGGCGATATACGCCGAGGTAAACACCAGCGCCGCTTCTTTGCCATGCAGATCGGCAAGCGAGGCTTCCAGCCGCTTGTGATATACTGTCGTGCCGGAGATATTCCGCGTGCCACCCGAACCCGCGCCCGTCGCATCAAGCGCTTCACGCATTGCCTGCAACACAACCGGGTTTTGGCCCATACCCAGATAATCATTGCCACACCAGACAACGATTTCCTGTTGTTCGCCATCCGGGCGGGTCCACATCGCGTGTGGAAACTGGCCCTGACGGCGTTCGATATCGATGAAAGTCCGGTAGCGACCTTCATCATGAAGCCTTTGAATGGCGGTATCGAGCGCGGCGTTGTAGTTCAAGACCCTCTCCCTCGCGGCTGCTGGGTACATATTCAATTATATCGATCTGCTGCTATTGATCAACAGTCCGATCCAATCCCTGATAGGACAGGAACCTGGCGCTGCCTTTGACCTAAATCAAACATGCGCTTAGAACAAATCAAAATTGCAGCGACCGATTGTCGCGAACGCGCGTGGTTTAGCGCGGTGCGATCTCCAGAACAACTTCACAGGCGCGCCCGCCACTGCGCAAGCTGTTGCATTCCGCGATGGCGGCAGCTTTTGCACGGTCTATATCCGGCAGGTCAGACAGCGCGACCGCAGACTCCGCCGGCATTCCCTGACGTATGAACCCGTCGGCAGGCGCAACGGCCAAGGCCCCGAACCCGCCTGTCCCTTCGGGCAGGAACAGCGCAAGCGCTTCTTCATTCTGGCCGACAAGGCGCAATGTCGTCAGTTCATCTTCATCAAGGAAGTCATGCACATGCAGTGTGACCTGCGCATTTGCCAGATCATAGCGTTCTGACATGGTGGGGTTGGCATGGGCCGTGGCAATCGCGCCGCCAACAATGGCTGCGACAAGCGGCAACAGGATGCGTGTATTGTGTGGTTTCATGTCGTCCCTCATCCGAATCAGTCAAAACACTACTATGGGTTATAAACCCTCATGCGGGGCTGGACAGCCCGACATGCTTTGATAGGCTACGCATAACCTGTAACCCGGAGAAGATAATGGCACCCGACCTGAACAAGGTTCTGGAACAGATTGACCAGGACCTGCCCAACGCGCTTGAGCGGCTGCAAGATTTGCTGCGCATCCCGTCCATTTCCACCGACCCCGCCTTCGCGCCCGATGTAGACCGCGCCGCGCAGTGGCTGGTTAACGACCTGAACACACTTGGCTTTTCTGCCCGAAAGGATGAAACGTCAGGTCATCCGATGGTTATCGCAACAGGCGGGGCAGCAGACGCCGCGCATTTGCTGTTTTACGGCCATTATGATGTGCAGCCGGTTGACCCGCTGAACCTGTGGGACCGCGACCCTTTCGATCCGGTGATCGAGGATACACCCAACGGAAAAGTGATCCGCGGGCGCGGCGCATCGGACGACAAGGGCCAGTTGATGACCTTCGTGGAAGCCTGCCGTGCGTGGCTGAAGGTTCACGGGTCACTTCCCGTGCAACTGACCTTTTGTCTGGAAGGGGAGGAAGAAAGCGGATCGCCTTCGCTTGTGCCCTATCTGGAAGCGAACCGCGACGCGCTGCGCGCCGATCTGGCGCTGATATGTGACACAGGGCTGTTTGATGCACAAACCCCTGCCGTCACAACCATGTTGCGCGGCCTTCTGGGGGAAGAAATCATCATTCACGGCCCCGCGCGTGACTTGCATTCGGGGTCATTTGGCGGCGCGGCAATGAACCCCGCGCGCGTTCTGGCCCGCATTCTGGCCGATCTGCACGACGATCAGGGCCGGATTACGGTTCCGGGCTTTTACGATGATGTTCCCGAACTGCCTGACAATCTGCGGGCGCAATGGGATGGTCTGGGCTTTGACGCGGATGCGTTTCTGGGGTCCGTCGGGCTGAAACACCCCGCGGGCGAGGCCGGACGCAGCGCGCTGGAAATGATCTGGTCGCGCCCGACATGCGAAATCAACGGCATGAACGCGGGCTATACCGGGGCGGGGTTCAAAACCGTGTTGCCTGCGCAGGCTTCGGCCAAGGTCAGCTTCCGTCTGGTGGGGCAGCAAGACCCGCATAAACTGCGTGCAGCCTTCCGTGATTTCGTGCGCGCCCGCATTCCAGCCGATTGCCGCGTGGAATTTCTGGATCACGGCGCATCGCCCGCATCCGTGATGGAAACCAGCCACCCCGCATTTGAAGCCGCGCGTGCGGCCCTCACAGATGAATGGCCCAAACCCGCCGCGTTCGTCGGTGCGGGCGGGTCGATTCCGATCGCAGGCTATTTCAAGTCCATCTTGGGTATGGATTCCATGCTGATCGGCTTTTCCAAGGATGATGACCAGATACACTCGCCAAATGAAAAGTATGATCTGGACAGCTTTCATCGTGGAATAAGATCATGGGCGCGCATTATCGATGCGGTTTCAAAGACCTGAAACGCGATCTTGCACCAACAGCGCCCGCGACCGGAAAGCGCGGCGATGTCGGGTTTGTGCAAGCGGCGGTCGGGGGCAGGCCATCGCCCCCCACCGCCGCAGATGCGGGAAGGTTGGGCAATAACAAACATCACGCGCCCCTTCCCCTTGCACCTGCGCGGGATATGTTCCACAGACTAAGCAAACGCGCGACTGGCGCATCGACGACACTTTCAGGCGGGAAATGACAGTATGACGGCACCATTGAAACCGACCGAAGAAATCCATGTGCGGGATGTTTTCGGCATTGACAGTGACATGACGGTCAAGGGCTTTGCCGAGGCAACAGACCGCGTGCCCGCGCTGGACCCGACCTATAAATTCGACCCAGACACAACATTGGCCATCCTTGCGGGCTTTGCCTATAACCGCCGCGTCATGGTGCAGGGCTATCACGGCACGGGCAAATCAACCCATATCGAACAAATTGCAGCGCGGCTGAACTGGCCTGCGGTGCGGGTGAACCTAGACAGCCATATCAGCCGGATCGACCTGATCGGCAAGGACGCGATCAAGCTGAAGGATGGCGTGCAGGTCACCGAGTTTCAGGAAGGCATCCTGCCTTGGGCATTGCGCAATCCGGTTGCGATTGTGTTTGACGAATACGATGCAGGCCGCCCTGACGTGATGTTCGTGATCCAGCGCGTGCTGGAACATGATGGCAAGCTGACCCTGCTGGACCAGAATGAAATCATCACCCCGCACCCGTCCTTCCGGTTGTTTGCCACCGCAAACACCGTGGGGCTGGGCGACACAACGGGTCTGTATCACGGTGTGCAACAGATTAATCAGGCGCAGATGGACCGCTGGTCGCTGGTCGCGACACTGAATTATCTAAGCCATGACGCGGAAACAGCCATCGTTCTATCCAAGAACCCGGCCTATAACACGGCCAAGGGGCGTCAGGAAATCAGCCAGATGGTGACGGTCGCGGACCTGACGCGCACTGCATTCATGAATGGTGACCTGTCGACGGTCATGTCGCCGCGCACCGTTATCAACTGGGCTGAAAATGCGCGCATTTTCCGGTCCATCGGGTATGCCTTCAGGCTGTCTTTCCTGAACAAATGCGACGAGCTGGAGCGCCAGACCGTGGCGGAGTTCTACCAGCGCTGCTTTGACGAGGAATTGCCCGAGTCCGCTGTCAGCATGGCGCTTGGCTAGTCGTAGCCGTTTGCAGCGGACAAGGCTTGCATGCATCGCGACAGGCATGCAGTAATTCTTTACTTTTTGCGCATATTCCTGTGACTGGCGCCAGCTTTTCGGACGCCAGTCACAAGAGGCTGAACGTGAAAGACAGCGGACAGACAGATCACCCCATCAAGCAACGCATCACGCTGGACGCGATTTCCGCGCAAAGCAACGAAGCGGCACATCATGCCAGACGAAGCGTTGCCAATATCAGTAAGATCACCGTCCAAATGAAAATGCTGGCAATCAATGCCAAGATCGAAGCCGCAAGGGCCGGTCAGATCGGGCGTGGTTTTTCGGTGGTCGCCGACGAAGTTGCCGCCGTCGGTGCAGAAATAAATGCGATCGCACAGGATGTTCAGGCACAACTGTCCCGCAGGCTTGCCGATCTCAACGCACTTGTCGCGGCGATGGAGCGGGAAAGCACAGGCGACAGGTTGATTGACCTTGCCTTCACCGCTGTCGACACGATTGACCGCAATCTGTACGAGCGAACCTGCGATGTCCGTTGGTGGGCCACAGACTCCGCTTTTGTATCGGCCCTGGCCAATCCTGAAGCGCCAACACTGGGCCGCGCGACAAAACGCCTTGGCGTCATTCTGGATGCTTACAACATCTACATTGATTTATGGATTGCAGATCGCAATGGTCGCATTCTGGCCAATGCGCGGCCCACAGAATTCAATGTCACAGGCAAATCAGTCAGCGACCTGCCATGGTTTTGCGCAACACTGAAGCAAGCGTCCGGCGATGAATTCACCGCGGGCGAGGTTGAGGTTGTTCGCTCGGGCTTTCTGTCGGGCAGGGAAACCATTTCCTATGCATGCACCATCCGCGAGAATGGCGACAAACGCGGGCGCATCCTGGGCGTCATGGCAACCAACTTCGATTGGCAATCACAAGCGAATTCGATTGTCGGTTCCCTGCGCATGGATGACACCATGCGGAAGCGGAACACACGCGCCCTTTTGATCGATCGTCACCACAGGGTTATCGCTGCTTCGGACGGGATGGGCGTGCTAACCGAGAAGGTGATCATCCCTGACGGAATGGACCAGAAATCAGGCTACTATATCTCAGGGAGCAAGCTAATCTGCTTCCATACAACCGAAGGGTTTGAAACTTACGCAGGGCTTGGCTGGAAGGGTGTTGTCATGCAGGATATTGCCTGACGTCACTGACGATGCATGCGCCACACCCTGTTTGTCGGCACAAAAACCAAGGTGCCATAAAAGCACCTTGGAAAAATCTTGCGCATGTCTTAGCTGCGTGCCGCCATCGTTGCGCGCGTCCACCAGTCCAATTCATCCAGCATCGCATCGGCAGACCCGCCAATAGACCCTTCAATTTCTGATATCGGCTTGGATTGCCCGCCCAACGGGTGGACCGCGAAAAAGTCGCTGCCGCCGATATGCACAGCCGAACGGGTGGACACCATTTGCAGTTCAATGCCGATGGTGCGCAGGTGTTCCGCCGCGCGCGTGCCACCGACAGACCCGTAGCTGACAATCCCGAACGCCTTGCGGTTCCACTCGACATAGGCCTGATCCAGCGCGTTTTTCAGCGCGCCGGTGATGGAGCGGTTGTATTCCGGCGTCACGAAGATGAATGCGTCAAATTGGCCGATTTTTTCCTGCCACGCCTTGGCTTTTGTGTCCTCAGACGGGGCCCATGCGTTCGATGCGACTTCGTTGAACAAGGGAAGGTCGAAATCCTTCAGGTCGAGATACTCGACATCCCAGCCGTCACGCGCTTGTGCACGTTCCAAAATCCATTTTGCGGGGGTTTCGCCGAAGCGGGAGTCGCGGGTGCTGCCCAGAATGACAGCGATACGAGGTGTTACGGACATGATGCGCCTTTGTGTTTTTGTTGCAACTGATACACTCACACTTAACCATTCGATTTTTCTGGCAAAGGCAGAGTTATGCACATCGGCTGTGCGGAAATATACACACCCGCAGCACCGACGGGGACACCCGATTGCGGCATAAATTGTTTCCAATGCCGCAATATTGCACCAGCTAAACCCTTATTGTTACCCATTTTGAACATGTTTTGCCTTCATCAGATGTTCAGGCATTTTTGATCTGAAGGGGCTTTGGCCATGTGGCGCGCATTCACTGTTTCCTGTTTCGCAATTATCACCCTGTCAGCTTGCGGGGATGAAGGCGGCGCGCCAACAAGCAGCGCGCCCGGCGCCCGCGCAGGCGCTGTTGCCAGCGGAAGTGCCAGCAACACCCTGACCCAATCAGGCCAAGGAAATTCAGGGGGCGTATTGGCACGCGACGGACAAGCCCCCGTCGCCGGTGTGGAAGCGACAATGACATATAACGCCGCGGGGCGCGGCAGCGGGGCGCGCGTGGATTTTCACAACGGCCCGATGGTTGGTGTCAGCGTTCAGTGCGACCGCGCGGGCGGTGGTGCGACAGTGCATGAATGTGCCGCAACAAATGCCCAAAGCGCCTATCTGGTCAATGAACTAAGTGGCGTTCATTCCTATACAGGCGCGTTCGCCGTCAACGGTTATGGCGTGGCTCAGGATCAGAACGGGTTTGTTGCAATTCATTCCGGTCCGGGCGCGTCCGATCCTGTGCGATTGCCTGGTGCTGCTGTCACTTACACGGGGCAATTCCAGTCGGGCGCCAGCCTGATCAGTGGCGGCAACCGTTTTGCCGGACGGGCCACCGGAAGCGTTGTCTTGGATGCAGATTTTGCCGCAGGCCAGTTGTCCGGCCAGTTCAACGGCACGTTGCGCGATGATGCGACCGGCCTGACAACCGGACTGAACGCAGGCTTCCAGAACGCAGCGGTGGACCCGAATGCGCGCTTTTTCAACACCGCCGACACAACCTTCTCCTATGGCGGGAAGCAGGCTTGGGGCGAATTGGACGGCGCGTTCTACGGGCCAAATGCCGAAGAAGCCGCAGGCACATTCGGCTTTGGCAACGCACTGGGCGGCATGAGCGGGGTTATGATCGGCTGTTCGGAATACACCGGGACCAATTGTATCGCGCCAACCCCCAGATTCTGATCGTAGCGGCGCTTTCTTTTCCGCATGCTCTGGTCTATCTCTGGGGGGACCGCCTCAGCAACAAGAGCACGCCGCGCATGAACCGCACCGACAACCCCGCCGACCCGTTCAAAAAAGCGCTGTCAGACGCGACACGCACAATGGCCGATCAGCGCGAAATGACGGTCACCTATTCGGTGGACCCCCCCGGCGTTAGTGGCGACACCATGCGCCTGCCACAGGTCACACGCCGCATGACGCGCGAAGAAGTGTTGCTGGCGCGCGGCACCGCCGACACGCTGGCCTTGCGGCTGCGCTTTCATGATGATGCCACGCATACACGCTATCTGCCCGAAGGCCAGATGGCGCGCGACCTGTATCAGGCGATGGAAGATGCGCGTTGCGAAGCGGTTGGTGCGCGCCACATGCCCGGCACGGCCAAGAATATCGATGCACGCATTTCGCATGACGCCACGCGCAAGGGCTATGCCCAGATCCGCGACCGTCAGGATGCCCCCTTGCCCGTGGCTGCAAGCTACATGATCCGCGAACTGGCCACGGGCCGCACCTTGCCCCAAGGGGCGGATCAGGTGCTTAATCTGTGGCGCGGTTTCATCGAGGAACGCGCGGGGGGCACGCTGGACGGGCTGGAGAGCGTTTTGGGCGACCAGACGGCATTCGCCCGTTTTGCCCGCAAGATGATCGAAGATCTGGGCTATGGCGACCAGCTTGGCGATGATCCCGACGATACCGGCGATCAGGATGACGCCACAGACACCGAGGCCGAGGACCAGCCTGAAGAACAGGACACCCCCGACAGCACCGGACAGGACGAGCAATCCGACGAGAACAGCGAAGAAGACAGCGCCGCGCAGGACAGCGCACAGGCAGATGCAGCCCTTGATCAGGACGCCAGCGATGAGATGTCGGACGACGCCGACATGCCCGAAGGCGAAGCGCCGCTTGATCCGCCACCGCCCCCCCCACATTCGGAAGCAAGCGCCGAATACAAGGTGTTCAGCACCGCATTTGATGAAGAAATCCGTGCCGAGGATCTGGCCGATCCGGTAGAACTGGAACGCCTGCGCGCCTATCTGGACCAACAGCTGGAACCCCTGAAGGGGGCTGTGTCACGGCTGGCCAACAAGTTGCAGCGCCGCCTTCAGGCACAGCAAAACCGGTCATGGCTGTTTGATCTGGAAGAAGGTATCCTTGATGCGGGCCGCCTGGCGCGGGTTGTCGCAAACCCAACCACGCCCCTGTCGTTCAAGCAGGAAAAAGACACGGAATTCCGCGATACTGTGGTGACATTGCTGCTGGACAATTCGGGGTCGATGCGCGGTCGTCCCATCTCGATCGCGGCTATTTGCGCCGATGTTCTGGCCCGCACGCTGGAGCGGTGCAACGTGAAGGTCGAAATTCTGGGCTTCACAACCCGCGCCTGGAAAGGCGGGCAGTCGCGTGAACGCTGGCTGGGCGAAGGGCGCAGCGCGCAACCCGGCCGCCTGAATGATCTGCGCCACATCATCTACAAACAGGCCGACGCGCCGTGGCGGCGTGTGCGCCCCAATCTGGGCCTGATGATGAAAGAAGGGCTGCTGAAGGAAAACATTGATGGCGAGGCACTTGAATGGGCACACCGGCGCATGTTGGCCCGCCCCGAGGCCCGCAAAATCCTGATGGTCATTTCCGATGGCGCGCCGGTGGACGATTCAACCCTGTCGGTGAATGCGGCCAATTATCTGGAACGGCATCTGCGCGATGTCATTGCGCTGGTCGAACGCCGTCGCGCGGTGGAACTGCTGGCAATCGGGATCGGGCATGATGTGACGCGCTATTATGAACGCGCCGTCACCATCACCGATGTCGAACAGCTGGCGGGTGCGATGACCGAACAACTGGCAGCCCTTTTTGACAAAGATCCGCGCGCCCGCGCCAGATTCAGCGGCATCAAACGCGCGATGTAGCCTTATCGTCGGGCGTTATCCGCCCATAGCGTAGCCTGCGCCGCGGACGGTGCGGATGGGGTCGGGGTGGCCTGTGGTGCACAGGGTTTTGCGCAGCCGGCCCACATGCACATCCACCGTGCGCGTGTCGATATAGATGTCGCGCCCCCAGACGCGGTCCAGCAGCGCCTCTCGGGTCCAGACCTTGCCGGGGCGTTCCATAAACGCCCCCAGCAGCCGGAATTCCGTCGGACCCAGATGCACCGCAACCCCGCCGCGCGTCACGCGGTAGCTGTCGGGGTCCAGCCGGATGTCGCCATATTCCAGCGCCTGCCCGCTGGCCACAGGCCGCAGGCGGCGCAGATTGGCGCGCACCCGTGCCACCAGTTCGGCCACCGAATAGGGTTTGACAATGTAATCATCCGCGCCGGTATCCAGGCCGCGCACGCGGTCGCTTTCTTCCGACCGGGCCGATACCATGATCACCGCCGCATCGCGCCCTTCCGCGCTGGCCTTGATCTGGCGGCAGGCTTCCAGCCCCGACAGGCGCGGCAGCATCCAGTCCAGCAACACCACATCGGGGCCTTGCTCGGCCACGGCAAGAACCGCTTCCTCGCCATCCTTGGCGGTCGCGATGCGAAACCCCGCCGCCTTCAGGTTATAGCTTAACAGCGCCAGCTGCGCGGGTTCGTCATCGACAATCAGGATCAGCGGCGTGGCGGCGTCAGACATCACATCACTCTTTCGGGGTATCAATCAGGGCGGTCGAATGGCCCTTCTCGCGCGCTTCCGCAGGGCGGCCCTCGGCCACGAAAATCACCTGCTCGGCCCCATGCGTCACCAGATCGCCCATCCGTTCGATGTTCTTGGCAATAAACACATAATGCAGGCAGGGCGTGATATTGCGCGGGTCTTCCATCATATGCGTGATGAATTCGCGAAACAGCGCATTGGTCATGTCATCCACTTCGACATCGCGCGCAATCACATCGCGTGCAAGGCCCGCATCCATGCGCGAAAATGCATCCAGCATGTCCTTCAGCATCTGGCCCACCAGACGCGACTGGCGCCGCAGCGCACCTGCGGCCCCGTCAATCACAGGCGATGAAATCAGCACCGGCACACGCTTGGCCATGTTCTTGGCGTAATCGCCCAGACGCTCCAGCTCGCCCGCCATTTTCATCACCGCCACGGCCGCGCGCAGATCATCCGCCTGCGGCTGGCGCAGCGCCAGAAGGCGCACAACCTGCGCGTTAATCTCCTCTTCAGACGCATCAATCAGCTTGTCGCCCTGCACAACCTGCGCCGCCAGATCCTCGTCCCGCCCCTCCAACGCGCGCGAGGCGTTCAGGATCGCATCCTCCACCTGCCCGCCCATCGTCAGGACATTCAGACGGATCGCGTCAAGATCACGGTCAAAAGACGAAAGCGTATGCGGTTTCATGGCAAGGGTCCTTTTGGTTCAAACGCTGCATAAACCCACTATGTGACAGTTGCATGACAAGGGGCCCGCAGGGGCCCGCGCACAGACCACCATATACCCGATACATCACCGCACAGGCAGAATAACACCGGCACGCACCCCAGCGCCAACACTGCTTTCAATGACCAGACGCCCGCGATGGCGCGACATGATGTGCTTGACGATCGCAAGCCCAAGTCCGGTGCCACCGCTGTCGCGCGCGCGCCCCTTGTCGACCCTGTAGAAGCGTTCAGTCAGACGCGGAATATAAACCGGATCAATCCCTTCGCCAAAATCACGCACATTCACTTGCAATACCGGCCCGTCGAAACCGTGCATGTCAGCGAAGACACGCGCATCAATCTCGACCCGCCCGCCACTGCTGCCATATTTCACCGCATTCTCGATCAGGTTGCTGAAGACCTGCACAAGCTGGTCATGATCCCCCGGAACCTGCGGCAAGTCCGGTGGCAGATCGCAGACCACCTCCATCCCGGCGGCGGTGATGCGTGGGCGCAGCGCCGCCAATGTGGCATGCAGGACCGCATCGACAGCCACGGGGGCGCGCGGGCGTATTTTTGCCACCGCTTCCACCCGCGACAGCGACAACAGGTCCGCCACCAGCCCCGTCATGCGCGCCGCCTGATCGGACATGATGCCCAGAAATTCTGCGCGGGCAGTCGGATCATCGCCCGCAGGCCCCTGAAGCGTTTCGATAAACCCCGCAAGCACCGTCAGGGGAGAGCGCAATTCATGGCTGACATTTGCCACAAAATCACGCCTTTGCGCACTTGCCGCTTCAATGTCGGACACATCGCGCAGGCTGATGACCAGACCGCGCCCTGCCATCCGCCGCGCGGTGACTTGCCAAATGGTTTCGACGGCAACGCCGGTGGCGGTGAAATTGGCCTGCCCGCCATCGGCACCGGACAAGGCGTGTTCCAGCATGGCTGTCACTTCGGGCTGGCGCAAATGCGCGCGCAACGGCGCGCCCTGAATGCGGGCGCCAAACAGATCGAGCGCGGCAGAATTGGCCGCCGTGACAATGCCGCTGTCATCCACCAGCAGAACCGGCTGCGGCAGGGCCGACATCAGCGAAGCTACCAGATCGTTGTTGTTCTGCTCACTCATCCCACCCTGCCTAGACCGCAATATTGCGCGCCATCAAGGGGCCGCCCCCTGCCCGCGACCGGCCACGGGGGGCGACTTACCACATCGGGGGCCTGCGCGCCTGTCAGACACCCGATCCTTGCACCGGCCCGACCAGCTATTTTGTCCCACGCGCCAAGGCCGCGACACCTGTGCGCGCCACTTCCGTCAGCCCCAAGGGCTGCATCAGCACCGCGAAGGCATCCACCTTTTCCGGTGTGCCGGTCATTTCAAAGATGAAACTTTCCAGCGTGGAATCGACCACATTGGCGCGGAAGATTTCGGCCAGCCGCAGCGCTTCGATCCGGTGTTCGCCCTTGCCCTGCACCTTGAACAACGCCAATTCACGCTGCACGGACGGGCCTTCAACGGTCAGGTCATGCACTTCATGCACAACGACCATGCGTTCCAGCTGCGCCTTGATCTGGGTTATCACCTGCGGCGTGCCGGATGTGACGACCGTAATGCGCGAACGGTGGCCCAGATGGTCCACCTCGGCCACGGTCAGGCTGTCGATATTGTAGCCGCGCGCCGAAAACAGCCCGATGACACGGGCCAGCACACCCGATTCATTGTCGACACTGACCGCAAGCGTGTGGGTTTCGATCATTTCCGCATTCGGGTCGCGCAGGTCATAGGCGGAATGCTTGGACGAGCCTTTTTTGATTTGTAGGGGGGACATTTCTTGCTCCTTACACCAACACCGCGCCCGACGCGCCGATAACGCCTTGCGTATCCACGTCGCCCAGAATCATTTCATTATGTGCATTGCCCGACGGGATCATCGGGAAGCAGTTTTCGTGCTTTTCCACCAGACAATCGAAAATCACCGGCCCGTCATAGGCCAGCATTTCGCGGATGGCGTCGTCCAGATCGGCCTCGTTATCGCAGCGGATGCCCTTGCAGCCAAATGCATCAGCCAGTTTCACGAAATCGGGCAGCGCTTCGGACCATGAACTGGAATAGCGTTCGCCATGCAGCAATTCCTGCCACTGGCGCACCATGCCAAGGCGTTCATTGTTCAGGATGAACTGCTTGACGGGGGCGCGGTATTGCATGGCCGTGCCCATTTCCTGCATGTTCATCAGCCAAGATGCCTCGCCCGCGACATTGATGACCAACGCATCAGGGTGCGCGATCTGCACGCCCACGGATGCGGGCAGACCGTAGCCCATTGTGCCAAGCCCGCCCGATGTCATCCAGCGATTGGGATCTTCGAACCCCAGATATTGCGCGGCCCACATCTGGTGCTGGCCCACTTCGGTGGTGATGTAGCGGTCCATGCCCTTGGTCAGCGCTTCAAGGCGGGCAATCGCGTGTTGGGGCCGGATGCTGCCACTGGACGGCTTATAGGCCAGACAATCAATCGATTTCCATTCCTCGATCTGTTTCCACCAGCGGCCCAGCGCCTCGCGGTTGACCTTGCGGCCCCGCGCTTTCCAGATGTTCAGCAGATCTTCCAGCACATGGCCGACGTCGCCTACAATCGGCACATCAACGGTGATCACCTTGTTGATGGATGACGGGTCAATGTCGATATGCGCCTTTTTCGAATTGGGGCTAAACGCGTTCAGCCGCCCCGTGATGCGGTCGTCAAACCGCGCGCCTATGTTGATCATCAGGTCGCAATCATGCATCACCCAGTTGGCTTCATATGTGCCATGCATGCCCAGCATGCCCAACCATGATTTGCCCGATGCCGGATACGCCCCCAGCCCCATCAAGGTTGAGGTGACAGGAAAGCCGGTGGCTTCGGTCAGTTCGCGCAAAAGCTGGCTGGCTGCGGGGCCGGAGTTGATGACCCCGCCGCCCGTGTAAAACACGGGCTTTTCGGCAGTTTCGATCATTTCCACCAATCGCGTGATTGCGTCAACATCGCCCTTCACACGCGGTTTGTAATGGTCGATCTTGGCTTTCGGCTTTTCAACATATGTGCCGGTGGCAAATTGCACATCCTTGGGGATGTCCACCAGAACCGGACCGGGACGGCCGGTCGTTGCCACATGAAACGCCTGATGAATGGTTTCCGCAAGCTTGTCGGTTTCCTTGACCAGCCAGTTCATCTTGGTGCAGGGGCGCGTAATCCCCACTGTGTCACCTTCCTGAAAGGCGTCAGAGCCGATCATGAACGTGGGCACCTGCCCTGACAAAACGACAATCGGGATTGAATCCATCAGCGCATCAACAATGCCGGTGACAACATTGGTTGCACCGGGACCGGATGTCACCAGAATGACACCCGGCTTGCCCGTGGAGCGCGCATACCCTTCTGCCGCATGGATCGCGCCCTGTTCATGGCGCACCAGAATGTGGCGAATGTCGTTTTGCTGGAATACTTCGTCATAGATGGGTAGCACAGCACCGCCGGGATAGCCGAATACCACTTCCACCCCCTGATCCTTCAGGGCTTGCACTACCATTCTGGCTCCGGTCATCTGACGTGTCATTTGTTGCTCCATCCAACGTCAATTCAAGTTTGCTTTAGCGCGGCGTTTGGCAATAAAAAAGCCCCCGTTGGGTTTCGGGGGCGCATGGGGTCCTTGAAGGGTGTCCGTTACCGGCCCATGCGCATCCTCTCTACTACAATCACGAGTTCATTCTTCATAGCCATCCACCAAGTCTTAGCATCTGCTACCTAAAACGGTGCAGCGGTGCCGTCAATGCGGAAATCCCACGCTGTTGCGCAAATAGGGGCAAAATCTTTGCATTTATTGCGCAACTGCTGGCGGATAGTGAAAAATTATCTTTACATAACCGGATTTGTAGTTATTTTTATCGTATGAACACAGAAACAGAATCTTCAGCGGCAGCACTGGCCGCACTTGGGCATCCCGCGCGCCTGATGGTGTTTCGCCTGTTGGTGCAGGCCGGACCAGCAGGCTTGTTGGTGGGCGAAATAGCCGAGCATCTGGAAATGCCGCTCTCTACCCTTGCGCATCATTTGCGCAGCCTGAAACAGGCGGGGCTGATCACGCAAGCCCGAAAGGGCCGCGAAGTGGAAACGCGTGCAGATACCGAAAGCCTGCGCAACGTGCTGGATTTCCTGATGAGTGAATGCTGCAAGGGCGTGCCCGCCTTGACGCGCGCCCCCTAATTTTCATGCACAATACAACCACAAAGCCGGAGATATCGATATGAGCGACCACTCCCTTCCGCAGCCCGGTCCTGTCGCGGCATTCGGCGTGCATGTCTGGCGCAAACAGCGCCCGTGGCTGGCATTTGCCCTTGTCCTTTTGGCAGTGGCATTGCTTGACCCTGCGCAGGTCTGGGCCTCGGTGGACAAGGTCGCGGGCGCGCTGGTGTCCATCGCACCATTTCTGACTGTGTCCATCCTGATCGCGGCATGGGCGGGGGCTACGGGCGCGGACAACCTGATTGCGCGTGCCTTTACGGGTGCGCCTGCGATGATGATCATGATGGGCGCGCTGGCGGGCGGGTTGTCGCCCTTCTGCTCTTGCGGGGTGATCCCGCTGATTGCGGCGCTTCTTGCGATTGGCGTGCCACTGGCGCCGGTTATGGCGTTCTGGCTTGCCTCTCCCTTGATGGACCCGTCCATGTTCGTGCTGACCGCGGGCGTTTTGGGGCTGGAATTCGCCATCGCCAAAACGCTGATTGCCGTGGGCATGGGGGTCATGGGCGGCACAATCGTGCATCTGGTCATGCGCGCGGGCGGATTGACTGACCCCTTGCGCGAAGGTATTGGCAATGGCGGCTGTGGTGGCGCGAAAGTGCGCGCGCCAACAGCCCCGGTCTGGCGTTTCTGGCAAGACCCCACACGCCTGACCAAATTCCGCCTAGAGGGCACACTGACCTTCCTGTTCTTGCTGAAATGGATGTCTTTGGCGTTTCTGCTTGAAAGCCTGATGCTGGCCTATGTGCCTGCCGAACTGGTCACCCAGACCTTGGGCGGCAACGGCCTTGCGCCCATCGCCATCGCGACATTTGTTGGCGTGCCTGCGTATTTCAACGGTTATGCAGCGCTGCCATTGATTGGCACCTTGATGGAACAGGGTATGCAGGCCGGTGCGGGCATGGCCTTCCTGATCGCAGGCGGCGTGACATCGCTGCCGGCGGCCATCGCGGTCTGGGCGCTGGTGCGGTTTCGTGTGTTCGCCCTGTATATCGCAATTTCGTTGGGCGGGGCATTCACAACCGGATTGATGTTCCACATCTGGACGATGCTGTGACCGCGCTACAGCCCTAATCCTTGCGTATGTCGCGCTGCAATGGTCTATTGGTGGTATAGCTTCCCCCAAGAGAATCGAGCAGCGCGACATGTCTGACCTTTTGCAAAATTCCGAAATCTATGATGCTTCGTCCATTGAAGTGCTGGAAGGGTTGGAACCTGTCCGCAAACGTCCGGGCATGTATATTGGCGGCACCGATGAACGCGCGCTTCATCACCTTGTGGCCGAAGTGCTGGACAATTCCATGGACGAAGCGGTGGCCGGACATGCCAACCGCATAGAGGTGGAACTGCACGCGGATTATTCCGTCACCATCCGCGATAACGGCCGCGGCATCCCCATCGACCCCCACCCTAAATTCCCCGGCAAATCCGCGCTTGAAGTGATCTTGTGCACGCTTCATGCAGGCGGCAAGTTTTCCGGCAAGGCCTATCAGACATCAGGCGGCCTGCACGGGGTGGGCGCATCGGTCGTCAATGCGTTGTCAGATCATATGCGCGTCGAAGTGGCGCGCAATCGCGAATTATTCGCACAGGAATTTTCACGCGGTATTCCGCAAGGACCGGTTGCAAAAGTTGGCCCTGCCCCGAACCGGCGCGGCACCTCTGTGACATTCCACCCTGATGCCGAGATTTTTGGCGCGCTGCGGTTTCGCCCGTCGCGCATGCTGAAAATGGTGCGCTCCAAGGCGTATCTGTTTTCCGGCGTCGAAATCCGCTGGAAATCCGCCATCCCGGACGGCGACACCCCGATGGAGGCCGTCTTCCATTTCCCCGGTGGCCTTGCCGATTACCTGAATGAACAACTGACCGGCAATGTCACCTATTCCGACAAGCCCTTCGCGGGCAAAGTCAGCTTTCAGGAAAAATTCAACCAGCCCGGTTCGGTAGAATGGGCCATCAACTGGACGCCGGTGCGCGACGGGTTCGTGCAAAGCTATTGCAACACTGTCCCCACACCCGAAGGCGGCACGCATGAGCAGGGCTTCTGGGCCGCCGTGCTGAAGGGCATCCGCGCTTATGGCGAACTGGCCAATAACAAAAAAGCCGCCCAGATCACCCGCGAGGACATGATCACGGGCGGCTGCGCGCTGGTGTCATGCTTCATCCGCGAACCTGAATTCGTGGGCCAGACCAAGGACCGCCTTGCCACGACTGAGGCCGCGCGCATGGTCGAAGGGGCGGTGCGCGACCATTTCGACAACTGGCTGGCCGCAGACCCAAAAGCGGCAGGCGCTATCCTTGATTTTCTGGTGCTGCGCGCCGAAGAACGGCTGAAACGGCGGCAGGAAAAGGAAACCAGCCGCAAGACCGCCACCAAGAAACTGCGCCTTCCGGGCAAGCTGGTGGATTGTTCTGCCACCAACCGCGCGGGCACAGAATTGTTCATCGTCGAAGGTGACAGCGCGGGCGGGTCGGCAAAAATGGGCCGCGACCGCAAAACCCAGGCCCTGCTGCCGCTGCGTGGCAAAATCCTGAACGTGCTGGGGGCTGCCAGCAACAAACTGGGCACGAATGCCGAAATCAACGATCTGTGTCAGGCCATGGGCGTGGGGCTTGGGTCCAAGTTCCGGCTGGATGACCTGCGCTATGACAAGATCATCATCATGACCGATGCGGATGTGGACGGCGCGCATATTGCGGCCCTGCTGATGACATTTTTCTTCACCCAGATGCGGCCCATGATTGATGCAGGACACCTGTATCTGGCCTGCCCGCCGCTGTTTCGCCTGACGCAAGGAGCCAATCGGGTCTATGCCCTGGACGAGGCCGAGAAAGCACGCCTGATCGCCGAAGGGTTTGGCGGCAAGGGCAAGATCGACGTGTCCCGCTTCAAGGGCCTGGGCGAAATGGACGCCAAGGACCTGAAGGAAACCACCATGGACCCCGCATCACGGCGCTTGATCCGTGTCTGCGTAGACGACGACCTGCCGGGCGAGACATCTGATCTGGTGGAGCGGCTGATGGGCAAGAAACCCGAATTGCGGTTCCAGTATATCAGCGAGAATGCACGGTTTGTGGAGGAGTTGGATGTGTAAGTATTTGAAAGGTTTAGAACAATGACAAATATACTTTTAAGCTGGAGCGGAAATCAAAGCAAACGGATCGCAGAGGAACTTCGAATTTGGATACCTTCCGTCCTACAGTTTGCGAGGCCATATTATACGCCGAATGATATTGAAAAGGGGGCGAAGTGGGGTAGTGAAATTTCAAAAAAATTATCAGAATCCAATGTGGGAATTATATGTCTTACAAAGGAAAACTTTACAAAACCTTGGATTTTGTTTGAGGCCGGTGCACTTTCTAAAGATTTGGATAGGTCAAAGGTTTGCTCAATACTGTTTGGGATGGAAAATCCTGATATTTCTGGACCTCTTACAACCTTCCAAACGACTGAATTCTCGAAGCCAGATTTCAAGAAACTGATGAGAACAATCAATTCTTCTGGTGACGAAGCCGCACTCTCGAGTGACACATTTGACCGCGTTTTCGAGATGTGGTGGCCTGAGCTTGAGGCTAAAATAAGAATTATTCTTGATGAGCCACAGGGTGAAGAACTCGGGGCGCAGCGGAGTGACCGCGAACTATTGGAAGAAATACTTCTGCTATCACGTCAGAGAACGAGAGAAACGCTTTCTTCGCGACCAATACCGTCAGGTCTCGTAGAGGATTTGCTCGGCGTCATCGAGAAAATACGAGTAGAGAACGACAAAGCACTCTCGAATGAGATAAACGAGAATTTAAAATTACTACTGAAGATAGCATTTCATTTATTACGTCGTTCTCCTATTAATGAAGCTGATTTTGACGAAAGGATTAAAACGCTTCATAAAAGTATTGAGGACTTTCTTCCGTTTTGAATTCTCTCAGGCAGATTCGGAAGATCAAGATTGTTAATCGGTGCGGACACGATATCCCCTGCCCGCCTTGCATCGCTGGGCCACCTCCAACGAGAAGACGTATATCGGGCACTGGCTTGCCACCGGCATCCACCTATTGATCACCAATACACGCTTCACGGCATAGCGGAATAGACTATGCCCCCTCCCGCGCCGCCTTCAAATCAAACCCCGCCGCCTGCCTTGTCATAAATCGCTTCCATCAGGCGCAGCGTTTCAAGGTTGTCCAGCCGGTCGGTGGCAAACGTCCGGCCGGTGCGCAGGCCCGTCACAAATTCGGTCACGGCACCGGTAAAGCAGGCCTGATAGTTCGCCGCCAGATCATGGATCGACACGTCATCAGGGCGCGACAGCAGGGTAATGCGGTCGCGGTCATAAACCAATGTGTCCGCATCGCCCAGCAATTCCAGCCGGTCGGTCGGCAGATCAGGGTAGCCCAGCGCCGAGATGTTGGCATCAATCGTGATAATCGCCCCGCTGGCGCGCGATTGCAGGGTCACCAGCGCCACATCCTCGCCCTTCAACGCGGGGTTTATTCTATCCAGCCGCGCATTTAGCACATGCATTTCGCCAAGGATGGCGCGCAGCGCGTCCAGATGGTGAATCAGCACCTCGAACACCAGAAGGCGTGGAAACGCTGCCAGATAGGGCTGGCGGTTCAGCAAGAACGCGGGCGCGTCGCCATAGCTGAACAGCGACGCGGACCGCACGGTCAGCCGTGCATGGCGCAACCGCCCGATCTGGCCACCCTGCACGCGCTGCGCGATTTCGGCGTAATGGGGCCGGAACCGGTAGTTTTCATGCACCATGAAGCGAATTTTCTCGCCCACATCGGCAATCAGGGCCTCTGCCTCGGCCACAGTGGGGGTCATCGGTTTCTGGCACATAACGTGTATGCCATGCGCGGCGGCCATGCGCACCAAGGGGGCATGTGTGCCCACGGGTGTTATGATGTCCAGTGCATCAGGGCGGGTTTCGTCCAGCATGCGGGCTGTGTCGGTGTAGACCTGCGCAATGGCGAATTCATCCGCGCGGGCGCGGGCTTTTTGCGCATCGGGGTCGCAAATACCCACCAGTTCAATACCGGACTGCGCCTGCCATCCCTTCAGGTGGAATTCGCTTATGGCCCCTGCGCCTGCAATTGCTACTTTCAAGGGTGTGGTCATCGGTTCATCATCCTGTGTTTGTCTGGACCCCGTCACACGCCTATCTGCGCAGGGCATTGCGATTGCCCTGCCACATGGCGGGCTGCGGCAGCATTGGCGGCGCGCACGGCATGGCGTTCGTCCTGCCCCGCCGCCAAAGCCAGCGTAAACGCGCCGTGCCATGTGTCGCCCGCCCCATTGGTGTTTTGCGCGACAACGGCGGGGACAGGTATTTCATACGCCGATGTGCCGTCATGGCACAGAACCGGGTCCGGCCCGCGTGTCACGCAGACCCATGCCTTCAGGTTTTGGGCAACTTCGGCCAATGCGTCTGCATCCGCCCCGCCTGCATAATCTGTCAGCCCCTGCACGGAAAACGCAATATGGGATGCATGGCACAGCGCATCCTGCACCAGACGCACGGGCGCTTCGGCATCAAGCACGGCGGGTTTTCCTGCGGCACGCGCGGCCGCCAGAAGCGCGTGTGTGATCTGTGGAAAGCGCGTATCGACAAGGGCCGCGTCATACCCGAAGGGCTGCGGCAAGGGGGGCAGATCAGCCGCCAGCCTGTCATCGCGCCGGTTGATGATGGTTCTGTCGCCATCCGCTTCGATCAGGACCGCCGAGTGCGGGGTGACGCCGCCCGCGACGACATGCACCTGATCCAGCGGAACCCCAAGCGCAGTGATGCGCGCGCGCATCACCGCCGCCAGATCATCATCACCGATTGCGCCATAGAGCGTGACCTGCCCGCCCAGCCGCGCGATAGCGCCTGCTGCATTCAGGGCACCCCCACCACCGACAAGCCGCGATGCGTACGCCTTGTGCTTTGCGCCAGCCACCGGAAAATCGGACACCGACAATTCCAGATCCAGTGCAATCAGCCCCCCACAGATGATATGCGGCCCCGTCTTGTCCATGTTGCGCCTGCCTTAGCGCAACATATCAAGGCAAGCGGCGCGCGCTTCGCGGGCCGCATTCGCCAGCATGGCAACATCGCAAGGCCCGACAATCAGCCGGTAGCCGGCCTGTTGCAAATCGCGGTAGTTGCGGTTTGGCCAAAGCACTGTGCCCAGCGACAATCCGCCCTGAAGCGTCAGTTCTTCGGCCTTGTTCACGACGTCCAGCACTTCGGGGGTGTCCATCCGTTCCAGATATCCCATGGACGCGGCCAGATCATTCGGCCCGACAAACACCATGTCTATGCCGTCAATTGCTGCGATTGCAGGAATTTCCGAAACCGCATCCACATGTTCAATCTGCACCATAAGCAGCAGTTCTTCATGGGCACGCTCGCGCGCGAAATCCGGTATCGCCCCAAACCCCGACGCGCGCACAATCGGTGCGGCATAGCCACGCTGGCCGCGCGGCGGATACAGGCAGCAATCTGCCACGCCCTGGGCCATTTGGGCCGAATGCACCATGGGCACCATCAACGACCGCGCGCCACGGTCCAGCGCGCGTTTCAGCACGGCCTCGCTGGCGTCGGGCACGCGCAGAATGGCCTCGCCCCCTGCCGCTTCGACAGCGCGGATCAGGTTGAAGCCATCTTCAAGCCCTGCTGCGCCATGCTCGCAATCGACAACAATCACATCCCAGCCCGCATGCACCAGCAATTCCGCCACATCGGGTGACCCCAGATCCAGCCATGCCGCCGCAACGGTTTCCCCCGCCTTGATGCGCGCCTTCAGTTTGTTTCTTCCTGTCATCTTGTCATCTCTGTTATTTGGACGAAGTCCGGTTTCCAAAAAAGCTCCAGCCAGCGCGCAGCAGCAGCGCGGCCCAAACCAGCAATGTCAGCGTGCCCAGCACCGCAGCCGTGTCGCGCGCAAAGAATTCGGTCAGATCACCGCGAGACTTCATCATCGACACCATGAAGTTATCCTCGACAATCCGGCCAAGGACGATGCCCAGAATGGCAGGGGCCAGCGGCATACCGGCCCAGATCATGCCACTGGCCAGAAGTCCCAGCGCCAGAATGATCCAGATTGCGATAACGCTGCCGGTAATGGCATAGCCGCCAATCATGGACAGCAGCAAAATCAACGGCATAAGGACGGCACGCGGCACGCGCAAAATCTGGGTGGCCAGCGCCACCACCAGCCCGCCGGTCAACAGCATCATTACGTTTGCCATGAAGAACGACCCGAAAATCGTGTAGACCAGCACAGTATCATTGGTGAAAATATCCGGCCCCGGTGTCAGGCCCTTCATCATCAGCACGCCAATGGCAATCGCAGTCACACTGTCGCCGGGAATGCCGAACACCAGCGCTGGCGTCCATGCGCCCGCCACGGCGGCGTTATTGGCCGCGCCCCCGTCCACAACCCCTTCGACATGCCCGCGCCCATAGGCTTCGGGCGTTTTGGAAAACCGGCGCGACACGGCATAGGCAATCCATGCGGCCACATCCGCCCCCGCGCCGGGCAATGCACCGATCACGGTGCCGCCGCTTGCGGAACGGATGACATTTTTCCAACGCTTGCGAAATTCACGCCACGCGTCGCGGATGGCCGAAAACAGCGGTTCAACAACCAGTTTTCCCAAATGCGCCTGACGGCCCAGTGCGGCATTGCGCAGCAGTTCGGACAGCGCGAAAATTCCAATCATCGCAGGGATGAAATTGATGCCGTCATAAAGCTCCATCAAGCCGAATGTGTAGCGCGGGTGCCCGACAGCCACATCGATGCCGATGGTGGCCACCGCCAGCCCGATGAACAGGCTTGCAAAATTTCGCGGCACGGATGGCCCGCCCACGAAGACGGCACAGGACAGGCCCAATGTGGCAAGCCAGAATGCCTCGTCACTGGAGAAGCTGCGGGACAGTTGCGCCAGCTGTGGTGTCGCATAGGCCAGAATGGCAACCCCGATCACGCCGCCGCACACAGATGCGAAAAGCGATGTGAACAGCGTTGTGCGTGGCTTGCCAGTCTGCGACAGACGAAAGCTGTCCTCGACATAGGCGGCGGATGCAGGCGTGCCCGGTATCTTCAGCAATGCGCCCGAAATATCGCCCGCGAAGATGGCGGTGGTCGTCGTGGCCACGATTGCGGCTGCGGCCTGAACGGGGTCCATGAACCATGTGAACGGCACCAGAAGCGCCACCGCCATCGTGGCCGTCAGCCCCGGCATGGCACCCACGAAAGCCCCATACAGCGTGCATAGCAGGATGGTCCCCAGAATTCTGGGTTCCACGACAATGCTTAGAATTGCAAGAAGGTCCATACCGCGCCTACCAGGCATAGGGCGCGAGCACGCCCCAAGGCAGCACAACGCGCATCAATGAATAGAAGATGTAGTGCAGAACCACAGGCGCACTCAGCGCCATGATCCCTGCCAGCACCCAGTTACCGCCGAAAATGCGCACCGCGCACAGTAGCACCAGCGCAGCGGCAACATGAAAGCCCAGAACCGGCAGCAGTAGCGCAAAGCCTGCAACCAGCGCCACGATTCCCATAAAGGACAGTGCGGCCAGCATGGTTATCCTGTCACGTCCGGCACTGTCATCAATCCGGTCAGAGCGGATGTCCCGAATGCCTTCGAGAATGATACCAAGGGCCGAAACGATAAGTCCGCCCGCGATGATTTTGGGAAACAGATCAGGCCCATAGGGCATGGCCCGAATGCGCGGGAAACCCTGCGCACCCCAGATCATGGCAATAGCAAGGGCGATCAGGACCGCCCCCACCACAAAGTCCCGTCTAAGTGTCATTTGTTACGACCGCGATTATTCTGCCAGACCGACGGCCGTGATCGTTGCACCCAGCGCTTCGTCCTGCGCCTGCATATAGGCCATCAACTCATCCCCGCCGGTGAAGACGACTTCTGCGCCACGGGATTCCTTGAACTCTGCCCATTCCTGCGTCTGGGTAATTTCCTCGACCGCTTGTTGATAGGCGCAGGAAATCTCCTCCGGCATGCCTTCGGGGCCGGAAATGGTGATATAGGCCGCAAGGGTCCAGCCGCTATCAAGCGCGTCGGCGGTCACAGGGACATCCGGCAGGGCTGCCATGGGCGTGTCGTGCATATAGGCCAAGGCACGCACTTCACCTGAATCCACCAGCGCCTTGCCTTCTGACAGGGCGGGGGTTGCCATATCGACACCGCCAGCAATCAGTTCCTGCAACGCGGGCGCCGCCCCTTGCGAGGGAATCCAGCGAATGCTTTCGGGGTCCATGCCTTCGGCATTCAGCATACCAGCCAGCGCCAGATGCCAGATACCACCCAGCGACGTGCCTGATGCAGTCAGATCACCGGGGTTTTCGCGGGCATAATCCAGCACATCACCGATAGTTTCAAACGGGCTGTCCTTGGAGACAAGCACGCTTGCGGGAACAATATCAATCAGCCCGATCGGGGTGATATTGGTATAGTTCAGGTCGGTTAGACCAACCCAATGCATGGTGTTGATTTCAACAGTCACCGCCCCCACGGTGTAGCCATCGGGATCTGCATTGGCGATAGCGCTATGGCCGGTCACGCCGTTGCCGCCTGTGCGGTTCACAACATTGAACGGCACGCCCCATTTTTGCTCCAGCATGGTGGCCAGCATGCGCGAATTGGCATCGGTGCCGCCGCCTGCGCCCCATGGGACAATATAGGTGACCGCGCGATCAGGCGTCCAGTCACACGATTGCGCCAGTGCCGCAGAACTGGTCGATGCAGCGATTGCGCCAAGCACACCCACGCGCAGGGCCGTTTTCATCATGGATTTCATTAGATTCCTCCTCCTCCGTGTTCGAGAGCCTTTGCGCTGCGAATCCGCAAGCGCCTCCCTCGGTAAGAGTAAACATGTCAGGAATCATTTAGTCAATCGATTAAACAAGTGGATATCACACGTTTTGACAGCTATATTCCCAGATCATGAACAAGCGCGTCACTCTTCGTACGATTGCTGATGATCTGGGTATCACGGTCGCAACCGCGTCATTGGCCTTGCGTCGCCATCCGCGTATCTCGCCGGAAACAACGCAACGTGTGGAACAAGCTGCCGCGCGGCTTGGCTACATTTACAATCGCGCCGCTGCCAATCTGCGCCAGACGCGCAGCAACCTTGTGGCCGTGTGTGTCAGCGATTTGTCGAACCCGGTCTTTAATGAATTTCTGGTCTATATCGAAGATGAACTGCGCGAGCATCAGATGCAGGTCTTTCTTGGGATCGCACGCGAAGATCTGGCGGTGCAGCGGCACTTTTTGCAAACCGCGCTGGAGCAGGGGGTCGGCGGCATCGTCCTATTGCCTGTCAGGGGCACCACCCGTGCCGATCTGTCAGCACTTTTACCCGAAGGGCAAATTGATCCGGTGGTGCCGACAGTGGTTGTGTCGCGCGCACTTATGGATGTGGCCCTGCCCCAATTCGTCAATGATGACCAGCTTGCAGGGCGACTGGCGGCCCAATGCCTGATTGATCACGGACACAAACACATTGTCTGGGTTGGCGGCGGTCAACAGACATCCACCGCCCAAAACCGGCTTTTGGGTGTACAGCAGGCGCTGTCGGCAGCGGGCCTGCCACAGGCCGAAATCCTGCACGGCCCGACATCGCGCCAGTTCGGCCACCAAAGCGCGCGTGCATTGCTGACGCGGGACAATCCCCCTTCAGGGGTGGTGTGCTTCAGTGATCTTATTGCCTTTGGCATGATCACCGGCTGTCAGGAACTGGGCAAACTGCCCGGCAGGGATATATCCATCATTGGCTGCGACGACATGGAAGAAGCGCATCTGACCTTTCCGCCACTGACCACCATCGCCGTGGACAAGGCCGAAATCGGGCGGCGCGCGTCCCGCAGGTTACTTGCCCCGCTGACAGGACAGGACATTGTGGTTCTGCCCCCGAAGCTTGTTTTGCGCGAAACCGTCGGGCCACCTGCACCGGACAGGTGACCCTTGGTTCTGGGCATGTTCAATCACAGCGTTGCGAATTACGCGACCGCCGCGCGCACATTCTGGGTTTGAACACCCAGTCCTTCGATACCGACGCGCAGAACCTCGCCGCCTTTCAGGTAAACGGGCGGCTTTTGCCCCATGCCCACCCCCGGCGGGGTGCCTGTCGATATGACATCGCCGGGCTGCAATGACATGAACTGCGAACAATACGCAACCAGATGCGGTATCTTGTAGACCATCGTCGCGGATGATCCGTCCTGATAGCGTTTGCCGTCAACCTCCAGCCACATGTGCAGATTGTCGATATCGTCCACCTCGTCCGGCGTCACCAGCCATGGGCCTGTCGGGCCGAATGTGTCGCAGCCCTTGCCCTTGTCCCATGTGCCCGCACGGTGCAGCTGGAATTCGCGTTCGGACACATCATTGACCACACAATAGCCCGCAACATGATCCAGCGCGCGATCTTGCGCAATATAGCTGCCGCCCTTGCCGATAATGACCGCCAGTTCCACCTCCCAATCGGTATGGGTGGACCCGCGCGGGATCTGGATATCATCATCAGGGCCAATAACGGCAGAGGTCCATTTGTTGAAGATCACAGGCTCTGGCGGGATGGCGGCACCGGTTTCGGCGGCGTGATCGGCGTAGTTCAACCCGATGCAGATGAATTTCCCGATATGCCCCACGCATGAACCAAGGCGCAGGTCCTGTTGCGGCGTGCCCTCGACAACAGGCAGGGTGTCAACATCCAGCCCCGCAAGCCGCTTCATCGTCTCGGGCAGCAGTGTCTGGCCCGCAATGTCATCAACATGGGCCGAAAGATCGCGCACGCGCCCCTGTGCATCCAGCAAACCCGGTTTTTCCTGCCCCGCAGGGCCGTAACGTAGCAATTTCATACTTCATCCTGTCTTGTCGCGCTGCAACGCAGCAGAGTGTTTGGGAAAGTGTCAAGCATTCCCCGGCGAAGCTTCGCGCCCGGCCCCCTCAAGGCCGTAAAACCGCGCAGCAGTCTGGCCGCTGATCTGCGCGCAATCCGCCGCAGGCAGACGCGTTAGCCAGTCGTGAAACAATGCGTGCCACCCGTCATAGCTGCCCGCAAGCCGCAGCACAGGCCAGTCCGACCCCCACATCAGACGCTCCGCGCCAAACCAGTCCAGCAGGTCATCCATCAGGGGGAATAGTATATCGCGCGCATCTGGCAGTTGGGCGGGGGCCATTTCGGTCAGCAGGCCGGATATTTTGCAAAACGCGGCAGTGTCCCTTGCCAAATGCTGCATTCCGCTGCGCCACATATTATGGCGCGGATCATCCGGTGCGGCGGACAAGGCGGGTTTGGCCGCATGGTCAATGACCACCGGAAGATCAGGATGGCGGTTACAAAAACTCAGCAGCATGGCCAGATGCTGCGGCAACACAAGCGCATCAAACCGCAAATCATGCTCCCGCATGGCGGGCACCCACCCGTCCTGCGGGGCTGTCAGCAACCAATCATCCTGTTCAATATCCTGCAACATCGGGCGAATGCCGCGCAGGGCACCATTCGCCGCCAAGGCCTGCAACCTTGCGCCAATATCCGGCTGTGTCAGGTCCGCCCAGCCGACAATGCCCGCCACCGCGTCGCAATTCCGCGCCTGATCCAGCAGCCAGCGGGTTTCATCTTCCGTGGGCGCGGCCTGCACCACAATGGCGCGTGTGATCGCGGCCTGCCCCAGCCGCGCGGTCAATTCAGGTGTCCCGAAATCCTGTGCAATCGCGGTCAAGGCGGGGTTACCCCGATCAATCCAGCCGTAGTCCCCGCGATCCAGTGCCCAGATGTGGCAATGTGCATCAATTCCCGACATGCTAGATCGTCACCCCGCCATCAACCAGAACCGGCTGGCCAGTCATGAAGCGGCTTTCATCGGACAGCAGATAGATGATCATAGGCACCAGATCATCCACCGTCCCCAGCCGCCCCATGGGCTGGCGCGCGATGAAATCGCGTGCCGCTTGCGCGGGGTCGGCGGCTTGCGCGATGCGCCCACGCAGGGACGGTGTTTCAATCGTTCCGGGGCACAGGGCATTGCAGCGAACGCCCTTTTGCACGAAATCAGCCGCAATCGCCTTGGTCAGGCCAATCACCGCAGCCTTGGTCGCGCCATAAGCCGCACGATTTGGAAACCCTTTTACCGACGATGCCATGGACGCCATGTTCAAAATGGCCGCTGTTCCGGTAGTTTCCGCGCGACGCAGCATTCCGGGCAAAAAGGCACGACACATGCGCACCATGGACGTGACATTGACATCAAGACTAAGGGACCAATCCTTGTCGGACAGGTCCAGAATGCTGCCCTGATGCACAATCCCCGCGCAGTTGAACAGGCCATCCAGATCGGGCAACCGGCCCTGCAAGGCCGCAATCGCCTGCGGGTCGCAAACGTCCAGTTCATGCACGTCAACACTGCCTGCGCCGGACGGCCCCGCATAATCCAGCAATGCGCCATTGATGTCGGTGGCAATGACATTTGCCCCCTCGGCCGCAAGGCCCAAGGCTGCGGCACGGCCAATGCCCTGCCCGGCTGCTGTCACAAGGACAGTCTTTCCTTTCAGTCGCATGTTTCCCCCAAACCTTGCAGAACTTCGCCCCAAGTGGGACCGCCTGAAGTTTATATTTGGACAGACTATTCATATTTGATATGCTTGCAAGCATAAATTTTGCGCCCGTCTATCCATGAAACAGGACTGTCGGGTTTCGGATTGCAGCGCGCATCAACAGGGACAAACACATGGAAACAGGCAAGAAAACTGCTGGCCCTGCAAGTGCAAGCGACTCGCGCTACCGCGCACCAGCGCTGGATAAGGGGCTGGATATACTGGAACTTCTGGCCACAGAACCAAGCGGGCTGACGCGCAGCGAAATCGTCCGCGCCATGAACCGCAGCCCCAGCGAGATCTACCGCATGATCGAACGGCTGGTCGCGCGCGGCTATATCTGCCGGTCGGCGGAAGGTGACAGATACGCGCTGACGATGAAACTGTTCCTGCTGGGGTCCGCGCACCCGCCAATGCGCAGGCTGGTGTCACAGGCCCAACCCCTTATGGATGATTTCTCACGGCAGACATTCCAGTCGGTGCATCTGGTTATGCAAGAAGGTGCTTGTGCCGCAGTGGTTGCGCAAGCCAGTCATCAGGCAACCTGGGAATTTCGCCTGCGCGTTGGTGCCCAGCTGGACATATTGACAACAGGGTCCGGCCAAACGCTTTTGGCATTTCAGGACCATGCCGCACGCGGGCGCATATTGCAGGCCGTTCAGGCCATTCACGGCGATGTTGACGACGTCCAGCAAGACGTATTGGACAAGCTGCGCGCCACAGGCTACCGGACAGGGCCAAGCAGGCAACTGGTGGGCGTGACAGATATTTCCGTGCCGGTTTTCGGGACAGATGGCAACGCAATCGCAGTGCTGACCTGCCCCTACATCCAGCGCATCGGCACAGGCCGTTTGCCGGATATTGGCGTATCCGGCGCGCTGGAATTGCTGCGAGATGTCGCAGCGCAGATTGCACTGAACTAAAGCATGTCGCGCAAAAATGGGAACCGGCAGCGTGGGCATGTGCGCGCTGCGCTGATTGTTAGCGCAGGCTGACGGGCGGGCACACCCCGCAATCAGCGGTCATCCTGCCACAACTCCATCTCCCACCCTTCCGGCGGCGTGCATATTTTTGGGTCAGGCGACAACAGCGTGGCCGTATCCTTGAAATCATACGGCAATTGCCCAAGAATATGGCGCAGAACGGCCAGCCTTGCGCGAAACTTGTCTTCGGACCGGATAACCGTCCAAGGGGCAAAATCCGTATGGCTGCGCTGAAACGTTTCCGCAATGGCATGGGTGTAGCTGTTCCATTTCCCCAGCCCGTCAATGTCGATGCGCGACAGCTTCCAGTGTTTCATCGGATCGGACTCTCGCGCAAGCAGGCGGCGCAACTGCTCGGCACGGCCCACATTCAGCCAGATCTTGATCAGATGGACACCATCCCCCACCAGCATGCGTTCAAATTCCGGCACCTGATCGAAAAAGCGTTCGCGCTGCGCAGGCGTGCAAAACCCGAACACATGCTCGATCACGGCACGGTTATACCAGCTGCGGTCGAACAGCACCATTTCGCCCCCCGCCGGCAGGCATTCGACATAGCGCTGGAAATACCATTCGCGCAACTGGCGGTCTGTGGGGCGTGGCAGGGCCTCGACCCGAACGGTGCGGTGATTCGTGACTTCGGTAATCCGGTTGATGGCCCCTGATTTTCCAGCAGTGTCGCGCCCTTCAAAAATGACGACCACACGCTGGCCGGTTTCCGCAATCCAGTGCTGTAGCTTGACCAGTTCGAATTGCAGCGGCTTCAGATCATCTTCGTAATCCGACTTTTTCATCCAGCGCGGGTAGGGGAAATTGCCTGCCAATGTGTCACGCTTGCGCGCGTCAAGAACCGTTTGGCGCAAAACTTCGGGCGCAGTGTCGTTCAAGAACGCGGTAACCAACCCGTCTAGGGGCATCGGGATTGCACTCATCACTTGTTCCTTTTGCTGGTCAGGCCAGAAAAAGCGCTATTCAATCGTGATGCAAGTGTTTGATGGAGCGGGCAGCGGGAATCGAACCCGCACCAAGAGCTTGGAAGGCTCATGTGATACCATTTCACCATGCCCGCGCTGGCCATGAATTAGCCCAAGGTCAGCGCGGGGTCAAGCGCTGGCTAGGCCCGCATCATGGGTCGGCGCGGCAAAAACACCGTGATAACCCCCAAGGCAGGCAGCCAAGCACAGGCCTGATAAACCCACGCAATGCCGCGATAATCCGCCACCACACCCAGCAGGGCAGCCGCAATCCCGCCAAAGCCGAAGGCCAGCCCGAAAAATATTCCCGCCACAAGCCCCACGCGCCCCGGCAGCAATTCCTGCGCATAAACCACAATGGCCGGAAAGGCTGATGCGATGACCACGCCAATGATCACCGACAAGACACCAGTGGCCACAGGACCAACATGCGGCAGCAACAGCGTGAAGGGCAGAACCCCCAGAATGGACACCCAGATCACGACCAGCGGGCCAAACCGGTCCCCGATCAACCCGCCCAGCATAACGCCTGCGGCTGCGGCGGCCAGAAACAGGAACAGCATTTGTTGCGCAGCCCCGATCCCCATATCAAAACGGTCAATCAGGAAAAACGTGTAATAACTGCTGATGCTGGCGGTATAGGCATTCTTGCTGAAGGTCAGAATGGCCAGAATGACAACCGCCCAGACAACCCGCCCGCGTGGCAGGCCAAGCTCGCGGCTGGGGCGCCCGCGCGCCGCATTTGCGCGGTTGATGGCCCCATACCATGCCCCCACACGGTTCAGCAAAACCATCCCCACAAGGGCAAGCACCGCAAACCATGCCACGCTTGGCCGCCCCATTGGCAACACGATAAACGCCGCCAGCAACGGACCCAACGCAGATCCGAAATTCCCGCCCACCTGAAACAACGACTGCGCCGTGCCAAAGCGCCCGCCCGATGCCAGCCGTGCCACGCGGCTTGCTTCGGGGTGGAACACGGCGGACCCCACCCCAATCAGCATGGCCCCCGCAAGCAGCCCGCCATAGCTTTGGGCGCTGGCCAGCAGCACCAGCCCGATCAGCGTTGACCCCATCCCCACCGGCAGTGATTGCGGCATGGGCTTGCGGTCTGTCACCAGCCCGACCAGCGGTTGCATCAGCGACGCTGTCACCTGAAACGCGAAGGTCATCAGACCGATCTGCCAGAAACTAAGCGAAAATTCCTGCGCCAGCAGCGGGTAAAGCGCGGCAAGCAGCGATTGCATCACATCGTTGATCATATGGCACAGGCTGATGCCGACCAGGACGATCCATGTTGTCGTGGCGGCGGGGGTATCTGTCGTGGCGACCATGAAATCGCGCCTTTCACAAGGGGGCCAAGACGCGCAACATGCGCAGTGCCGCGCGGAAATGCAAGTAGGGGCGGGGTTCGCCCTTTCACGGCGGACAGGGGCGTGGCACAAAAGGCCGGTAGCCCAAACAGGAGTGGGACATGAAACGATCTGCGATCAATGATATACTGCAAGCCGCCGACGCGTTCATCGCAGGGTTTCAGTTTGCCCTGCCCCCCTTCGCCCATCTGTCCCCCGATGCCCTGCGCGGTAGTGATCATGCCCATATCAGGGACCGGCGGCTGGGCTGGGACATTACCGATTACGGCGGCGGCGATTTTGCGACTATGGGGCTGGCGCTATTCACCTTGCGCAATGGCACCCTGGCGGAACTGCAACAGGGGCGCGGCATGGTCTATGCAGAAAAACTGCTGATCTCTCGTGTGGATCAGCTTAGCCCGATGCACACCCATGCTGTGAAATCCGAAGACATCATAAACCGGGGCGGCGGCATTCTGGTGGTGGAGCTTTTCGCCTCATCCCCTGATGGGCACCGCGATCCGTCCTTGCCGGTCACCGTGACCTGTGACGGCATTGCGCGCACGCTGCCCGCAGGTGGCAAGCTGAAACTCGCCCCCGGCGAAAGCGTCACACTTAGGCCCGGTGACTGGCACGCCTTCTGGGCCGAAGGTGCGGATTGCCTGATTGGCGAGGTCAGCACCGTCAATGATGACGAAACCGACAATATCTTCGACCCGCCCTTGCCGCGTTTCACGAAGGTTGACGAAGATGCGCCGCCATGGCGGCTGCTGGTCAGCGACTATCCCCTTCATCTTGCCTGAAATACTCGCGGGGGGGACCGGCCCGTCAGGGCCGGTCGGGGGCGGCAGCCCCCCTTTTATACCTCAGGCTGTCCGCCCCTATTAATTCTGTCGCGGGCTATTCCGCCGCGCGCAAAGATGTGTGCGGGGGCAACGGGTTTTCCAGTTGCAGGGGCAACTGCTCCTCCAGCGGGGCGGGCGGCACGTCCCAGACAATCTCTGTCCCGCTGATTTGCTTCAGTTTACGCTCCAGCGCGCTGTCCCTGCGCGCGGGCGAATCGCGCGCGGACAACAACCAACGCAAGCCAAGCGCCCCACGATAGGCCCCTTTTTCAATCCAGACACGCAGCGCCAGCATTGCGGGCGTCAGCATCAATGTCAGAATCGTGGCCACACCCAGCCCGAACACCACCGCCGTGCCCAGTTGTTTCCACCAAAGCGATGTCGGGTTATCAATCGCATAACCACCATTGGCAAAATCAATACTGATCCCCAGCATCATCGGGGTCAGACCAGCCATCGTGGTCGTTGTCGTCATCAGAACCGGACGAATACGGGCTTCTACCGTGCGGATAATCGCCTCGATCCGCGGCATGATGGCTGCGTAATTCTGATAAGTGTCAATCAAAACAATGTTGTTGTTCACCACGATGCCCGCAAGCGCCACAATTCCGGTGCCTGTCATGATGATCGAAAATGTCTGGTCCATCACCAGCATACCGATCAACACACCGGCTGATGACAACACCACCGCCAGCAATACCAGCACCGAATTATAGAAACTGTTGAACTGCGTCAGCAAAATGACAAACATCAGTCCCAGCGCCGCGCTGAACGCCACCATCAGAAACTGCGTGCTTTCTTCCTGATCCTGCTGTTCGCCGGTCCATTCCCAATCCACACCATCGGGCAAGGGGCTTTCGGCAGTCAGCCATTCGGTCAGTGCTTCAATACGTTCGGTCGCCGTAATCGGCACGGTCCGCCAACGGTTCTGGTCAATCTCGGCCAATGTCGCTTGTGCGCGGGCATAGGCATCCGTGCCCGGCTCATTCTCGCGCAGGACGGTTTCAGAACGCGGCACCACGCGCATGGTCTGGCCAGAGGCATCGACCAGCCGCACCAAACCGGACCGCACATCCGCCTTCACATCGAAATAGCGCTGCTGGTCCACGCGGTCGATCTGCCCGCGCCGCGCGACAGGCTTTGTGGTGATGAAATTCGACAGGGGCACCATGCCGAAACTTGTCTGCACGCGCAGGGTTTCCAGCGTGGACAGCAAACGATCACTGTCCGGCAAACGCACGCGGATGTCGATTTCCTCGTCCGAGCTGTCCACGCGCATTGTATCCAGCAACAGCCCGCGGGTTACCAGTTGCACCATGCCACCGATTGTGGCGACATCCGCCCCGAAGCGCCCCGCCATGGCGGTGTCGACATCAATTTCCCAGTCTATGCCGGGAATGGGGCGGCTGTCTTCCAGATCGAACAGGCCGGACGTGTCGCGAAAACGCGCCAGCGCAGTTTCAACCGCGCCTTCCAGCACGTCGAAATCCTGCCCCTTCAGCCGCAGATGCACGGGTTTTTGCCCGGACGGGCCACCGCTTTGCACCAGAAATTCTGTCTGTATGCCGGGCAGTTGGTCGAATTTCTGCTCCAGCCGTTCAAGTATCCGCGCACCGCGCATGCTGGCATCGCCAACGCGGGTCTGCCAATGGGTCATTTCGAACTGGATCTGGCCTATCGCATCGCGTGGCGGCCCTGCGCCAGCAGTGTTGGTGTTCAACCCCCCGTCACCCGCAAACGCGAACACCGCATCAATACCGTCTTCGGCAATGGTAATATTTTCGACCTGACGCACCAGCGCGTCTTTTTCGGTGATCGAAAAATTCCCCCGTGCGCGCACATAGATAATGCCGCGCTCCGGCTCGGTTTCGACGAAGAATTCCACACCACGGTTATTCTCGCCATAATACTGGAATGTTGCCACAACGAACGCCCCAACCAGCACGATCAGGACGACCGGCATGATCGGGTTGCCCACGAAAAACCGCATGACATGGCCCGCTGGCGAATATTTGCGTTGCGCATCAATGCGACGGGGCTTGCCCAGTGGCTTGATGGCCGCGAAGCTGACGGAAATGCCCATTGCAGCCAGCATCATCAGCACCGCACCGGGCAATAGCTGCACTGCCGATTGCGCAGCTTGCGTCCCCCCTTGCAGATATGCGGGGTTCAACAACAGCATCGCCCCCAGCCACATCGCCGCGCCGGCCACGATGGCAAATGGCAGGCGCATAATCCATGGCAGACGACGCAGCGCCTGTGTCGCATGGTCCAGAATGCGGGCGGCCCGCCCGCTAAGCCCGCCCAGAACCGGCAGGAATATAAGTGCCACGATCAAAGATGCGGTCAGCACAAAAATCAGCGTGACAGGCAACATACCCATGAATTCCCCCGCCACGCCGGGCCAGAACAACATCGGCAAGAAGGCGCAAAGCGTGGTCGCCGTTGACGCGGTGATTGGCCAGAACATACGCTGCGCGGCCTTGACATAGGCCTGCATCGGGCCATCGCCTTCTTGCAGGCGCTTGTCGGCATATTCGGTCACCACCACCGCGCCATCAACCAGCACGCCCACTGCAAGGATCAACCCGAACATCACGATGTTGGAAACCGCAACCCCCATCAGCCCCAGCAAGATGAAGCACAACAGGAAGGATGCGGGAATCGCAAACCCCACAAGCATGGCAGACCGCGCGCCAAGGGCTGCCAGCACGACGATCATGACAAGCGCAATCGCCGTCAGCACGGACCCTTCCAGCTGGCTGACCATTTCACCCACTTCAACAGATGTGTCCAGCGCGGGCGTTATGCGAATGGCGGCCTGCAATTCTTCCGGCCAGCTGGCGCGTTCGGCGGCAATCGCCCCGCGCACCTGATCGGCGGTGTCGATGGCGTTGAACCCCTTGCGCTTGACCACCTGAATGGCAAGGTTGGTTTCACCATTGAAGCGCGCGGTTCCGGTCCGGTCCGCAAATGTCATGCGTATTTCAGCCAGATCGCCCAGCCGGACCACCGAATCCCCGTTCACCTTGACCGGCAGGCGGTAGATATCTTCAGGCCCTTCAAAACTGGCAGGGACGGTCACCCCGAATGCGCCCGCTGATGTTTCAACTTCGCCCGCGGCAACAAGCTGGTTGTTTTGCGTGACAACATTAATCAGTTCGCCAGCGGTCACGTTATACGCTTCCAGCCTGAGCGGGTCGATCAGCACCTCGACCATTTCGTCGCGCGAACCGGCAATTTCTGCCTCCAGCACGGAATCCAGCCCTTCGATCCGGCGCTGCAAATCGCGCGTGGCCCGCAAAAGCGCACGTTCGGACACATCGCCCGACACGGCGACAATGATCATCGGAAATTCGGAAAAATTGATTTCGCTAATCGAATAATTCTGCGCACCGCTGGGAAACTTGCCTTCCGCGCGGCCCATCGCATCGCGGACATCCGCAAGTGTGGCGGTTTTGTCCCAGCCGAATTCAAATTCCAGAACGGCCGCCGCAAATCCGTCTGCGGAAAACGCGCTTAGGGTTTTCAACCCGTCCAGATCGGACAATTCGGTTTCCATGGGGCGCACCAGCATGGTTTCGCCATCGACAGCCGAAATTCCCGGAAAGGGCACGGTGATAATGACCGCCGGAACCTCGATATCCGGCTCGCCTTCTTTCGGAAGGTTGAAATAGGTCACTGTGCCCGCAAACAGGGTCATCAGCGCAAGCGCCATGACCATGCGTGCATGGCTGGCAGCCCATGAAACCAGTCCGATCATGGCTGCACCCCTTGCGCGTCATGCGCCACGGTGTCGACATAGGCCCCTTCGCGGGTAAATTCCTGCCCGACGATGATTGCAGTGATCGTATCGGGCAGCCCCGTCAACCAGACACCGGAATCAGTGTCGCGCAATACGTTCGCCTGCGCGAAGCCTACCAATCCATCATCATCCACAACGCGCAGGCCCAGTTCACCCTGATCATTCAACGCCAGCGCGGACCCTGGCAGCAGATGGCCCTGCTCTGCGCGGGACATGACAACAATATCCGCGCTTTGACCATCCCGAATGGACAGATCATCGTTGGGCACAGTCACGTCGACACGGAAGGTGCGCGTCTGCGGGTCTGCCGCGCGCGACAGGAAGCTGACCTCGCCCGTGACCTGCCGGCCGGATGCCAGCTGCGCCTGTGCCGTTGCGCCCGGAACCAGCCGGTCAATCTGGGTTTCGGTTGCAAACCCCACAAGCCGAATCGTGTCCAGCTGAATCAGCGTGGCACATAGCGCGCCCGGTTGCAGCAGGCTGCCCAATTCGGCCGTGTCGCTTTCCAGTATACCATCGAAGGGCGCATACATGACCAGCCGCGCCATTTCCTCGACCGCGCGATCCACGCCAGCCTGCGCGGATTGCAACGCGGCCCGCGCATTCGCCAGCCGCGTTTCAGACCCGAACCCGCTTTCGGACAGGCCCGATGCAGCACGGAAGTTTATTTCAGCTTCCGTCAGGCCAGCGCGGGCTTCGTCCAGCGCGGCTTTGCGCACCCCCGGTGCGACTTCGCACAGCGGCGCACCTGCGGCAACCTGCGCGCCACGCCGCAAGGGTTCAGATGTTACCAGACCAGATGTTTCGGCCTTCACATCAACCTGACGCGCCGCTTCGGTGCGCCCGCGCAGCACAACGGGATTTTCGATTTCACGCGCATGGGACGTCTGGACCACCACACGAACGCGCGCACCCGGCGGCGGGGCGTCTTCTGGTGCTGGCTCTTCAGTTACGACGCCCGCGTATCCCAAAAGGGCCTCGCGCTCCATCACCATCAAATAGACCACGGCCATCACCAACAGCGCGGTGAAAAGTGGAAAGAAGCGCATGCTGATCACTCCGATCGTTGAGCAGGCAATAAAAACGATATACGCTGAACTGACGGGTTCGGATTAAACATGACAAGCGTAAAGCACAAGTGATGTTTACGCGATTAACATAGAGAATGTTTGCAAGGTTTCAACTCTTGCGCCTCAATGTTGCGCAGGGCTTGGCAATTCCCCCTGCTTCGCGGTAAGAGTGTGTTGTTTTTTCCAACGAGGTGCTGCGTGAGCAATCCTGACAGTTTCATCAATGAAGTCACCGAAGAGCTGCGCCGCGACCGTATGGTCGGCTATCTGCGGCGCTATGGCTGGATCGCCGTGGTGGTGGTGGCGCTGATTGTCGGGGGTGCGGCATGGAACGAATGGCGCAAGGCCACTGATCGCGCATCCGCGCAGGCATTTGGCGATGCGGTTCTGACCGCCCTTGAAAACGATGCATCCGCAGACCGCGTTCAGGCATTGTCGCAAATTGACGCGACTGGCGCGCAGCAAGGCGTGCTAAGCCTGCTAAGCGCGGGCGAATTGTTTGAAAGCGACCGCGCGGCAGCACTCGATGCCTTGCGCGCCGCATCTGAAGACACCGCATTGACCGACTCCTACCGCCAGCTTGCCGCGTTGAAATACGTTATTGCAGGGGGCAGCGATATTCCCCTGACGGATCGCGACTCCATTCTTGCCGGGCTTGCGCAACCAGGCCGGCCGTTCCGGCCACTTGCACTGGAACAGACTGCCCTGCTGCAACTGGAACAGGGCAATCCTGAAAGAACCATTGAAATTCTGACCGACTTGCTGTCACAATCCGACGTGTCGGACGCGCTGAGGCGTCGGGCAACACAACTAATCATTGCCTTGGGTGGTGATCCCGCCGCAAACTGATACACGCAACCAGATATAAGGGCCTTGCCCCTGCGGGCAAAATTCCACAAACCGGCCTTTCGGACCAGATTTATAGGAGTGCATGGTGAAACTCTGGACATACGCGAGCATCCTTGCCCTCGGCACTCTTGTTGCCGCTTGTGACCGCGGATTCATCCTCGAAGGGGAACGCTTCCCCTTGCGCGCTCCTTTTGCAGAAGGCGCAGGTGAAGCCCCCAGCAACCGGGCCGCGCCGATAAGCCTGCCTGCAACCGCAAGTAATGCCGAATGGACACACAGGCTGGGCACCCCCAGCACGCGCATTACCCATCCGGCACTTTCTGGCGGCCTGCAACCGCTTTGGTCTGTCCAGATTGGTCAGGGCGAAGGACGCCGCCACAGAATCACCGCCGAACCTGTGGCGAGTGGCGGATTGATCTACACACTGGACAGTCGCGCGCAGGTCGCGGCGGTCACCACGCAGGGTGAACTGGCCTGGACCCGCGATCTGACGCCCGCAACCACCCGCAGCGGCGATGCCGCATCGGGCGGGGGCCTGGCGATTGCCAATGGCAGGTTGTATGTCACATCCGCTTTCGGTGTTCTGGCCGCGCTGGACCTGCGCAGCGGCGATGTTATCTGGACCAAAACCTTCGACGCGCCCCTGACAGGCGCGCCGACAGTTACCGGTGACAGGGTTTATGTCGTAGCATCCGACAGCACGGCTTGGTCGATCAATGCCGCCACAGGCCAGACTGACTGGCAATTGTCCGGCACACCGTCAACAGCCAGCATGGTTGGCGGCGCGGCCCCCGCAATCGCGGGTGATCTGGTGCTGTTCCCCACCCCTGCCGGTGAATTGATTGGCGCGCGGCGCGACACAGGCCAGACCATGTGGCGCACAGTGATTGCAGGCACCCGCATCGGGGTTGGCTATGCCAAGGTCACCGATGTGACCGGTGACCCCGTCGTTCAGGGGGATCAAGTCTTTGTGGGCAACCAGTCCGGCCGTGTCATGGCGTTGAACACCCGCGACGGCAGCCGCATCTGGACCGCCGATGAAGCGGCCTATGGGCCTGTCTGGCCTGTCGGTGGGTCGGTATTTCTGATGTCTGACCGCAACCGCCTTGTCCGGCTGAACAGCCGCGATGGTGAATTCATCTGGGCGCAGCCATTGCCCTTGCACACCCAGACCCGCGAACGTCGCCGCGCCGAGATTTTTGCCCATTACGGCCCTGTTCTGGCAGGCGGGCGTCTGGTGGTGGCATCGAATGACGGCCTGATCCGGCTGTTCGACCCTGCATCCGGCGCATTGAATGGACAAATCGAATTGCGCGGCGGTGCAGCCGTCAGTCCGATTGTTGTGGGCGGCACACTTTATGTATTGTCCAGCGATGGACGATTGAACGCCTATCGCTGATACCAATAATCCTGCGCGCCAGCAGGTGTTTCCCTGCGGTGCGACCCAGTTTCCTTGATGGCCCCTGTGCGGGGCCATCACGCTTTCCCCGGAGGGGCATATGAGCTTCACTCTCGCAATCGTCGGCAGGCCGAATGTCGGCAAATCGACCCTGTTCAACCGCCTTGTCGGCAAACGTCTGGCGCTGGTCGATGACCAGCCCGGTGTAACGCGCGACCTGCGCGAAGGGGCCGCCAAGCTGGGTGATCTGCGCTTCACCGTCATTGACACCGCTGGTCTGGAAGAAGTCACCGACGACAGCCTTCAGGGCCGCATGCGCCGCCTGACCGAACGCGCCGTCGACATGGCCGATATCTGCCTGTTCATGGTGGACGCGCGCACCGGCATTACCCCCACCGATGAAATGTTCGCCGATATTCTGCGCAAACGCGCCGATCATGTCATTCTGGCCGCCAACAAGGCCGAAGGGCGCGCCGCTGATGGTGGTGTGCTGGATGCCTACAGCCTTGGCCTTGGCGAACCTGTGCGCCTGTCTGCCGAACATGGCGAAGGGCTGGACGAGCTTTATCACATCCTGCGCCCGCTATCTGATGAATATGCAGAACGCGCAGAAGAAGACGCACCCGAAACCGATCTGGACGTATCAGAGGGCGAAAACGACGCGCCCGAAGATTTCACCCCCAGCGCGAAACGCCCCCTTCAGGTTGCTGTCATCGGGCGGCCCAATGCAGGCAAGTCAACACTGATCAACAAGATACTGGGCGAAGACCGTCTGCTGACCGGGCCAGAGGCCGGGATCACCCGCGATTCGATTTCACTGTCGATGAACTGGCTGGGCACGCCCACGCGCATTTTTGATACTGCGGGCATGCGCAAAAAGGCGCGTGTTATCGACAAGGTCGAAAAACTGTCTGTGGCCGACGGGCTGCGCGCCGTGCGTTTTGCCGAAGTTGTGGTGGTGTTGCTGGATGCCGCGATTCCCTTTGAACAGCAGGATTTGCGCATCGCGGATTTTGCCGAATCCGAAGGGCGGGCCGTTGTGGTTGCAGTCAACAAATGGGATCTGGAAGATGAGAAGCAGGACAAGCTGAAAGCCCTGCGCACGGGGTTTGAAAAGCTGCTTCCGCAATTGAAAGGCGCGCCGCTTGTCACCATTTCGGCCAAGACAGGCAAAGGGCTGGACAGGCTGCATGACGCCGTGCTGCGCGCGCATGAAGTGTGGAACCGTCGTGTGCCCACTGCCCGGCTGAACCAATGGCTGGCCGCCATGATCGAGGCCCACCCGCCCCCCGCACCGGGCGGCAAGCGCATCAAACTGCGCTACATGACACAGGCCAAGACCCGCCCGCCGGGATTTGTCGTCATGTGTTCCAACCCCGAAGACCTGCCCGCAAGCTACAGCCGTTATCTGGTCAACAGCCTGCGCGACAGCTTTGACATGCCGGGCACGCCTATCCGGATGTTCATGCGCTCACAATCAGACAAGAACCCCTATAAGGGCCGCAAGAAAGCACCGCCATCGAAGCTGCGCAAGCATTTGCAAGGCCGCAAGGCCGACTGAACCGCGCCGTTATCAGGTTGTTAACCAGTATCTGCCATAATCATGGATTGAATGAAGGGCAAAATGTATGGGCATGGGCGTGTATAAGCTGGCGGTTGGATTAGTCGCGTTCTGTCTGGGCCTTGTCCAGTTGCCCGCCCGTGCTGATATGCCGCTGGATGCGCGTGTGGTCATGTCGGGCCATTCGCTGACCGATCCCATCCCCGACATGCTGCGCCCGATGGTGCACGCAACGGGCGGGCGCGGGGCGGTTATTGACCGCTCCACCATTCCCGGCAGCCCTATGGACTGGCGCTGGAACAACACGGCCCAACCTGTGGATGCCCGCACCGGGATGGCCAGTTACGATCTGCTGGTGCTGACGGAACGCGTGCCACTTCTGAACACGATGGGCTATCATAACTCCGCAGATGAAGCGCTGCGATGGGTGCGCCATGCATGGGAAAACGGGGCGCAAACGGTGCTCTATGCCACATGGATCACGCGCGACACCGGGCCGGGCGCTGGCGATGACACTGCGGAAGCGCATATCCAGTTTCGCGAACGGTTGCAGGTTGAACAGGACCGCTGGCTGGAAATCCGCGACCATGTGAACCAGAACCGCCCCGATGGGATGCCCGAAATGGTCATGATACCCGGACCGCGCATTATGACTGCAATTTATGACGCGATTGATGCGGGCACGGCCCCCGGCCTGACCAGCATGGATGCCCTGTTCAGCGATGCGATTCACGTCAATGATCTGGGGGCCTATGTCATGGCCTTGGCGCATTATGCGGTCATCTACGGGCGCAGCCCACTGGATGTGCCCTTGGGGCTGGGACGCACCCCCACGCCGGACCCTGCACTGGCACGCTGGCTGCAACAGCTTGTTGCGGATGTGGTGGCCCAAGCCCCGGAAGCGCGGGCCTCTGGTCACTGACCGTATTGCAGCAGGTGGAAACATCACTGATGGTGGTGGGTAGTGGCCTGAAGCGGTCATTGGGGAGATTCCCAAGGCGCGGAATCAAGGGCGCAGCCCGCCGCGCCATCGGTGGGCCGTCCCGCGGCCTGCCGATTCCGCTGATGGTGATTCAATCCTTTGAAGACAGGAGTATGCCGCCTGCATAAAGTGAACTTCACTGGCGTCGGACCGGCAGACCCCGGCCCACCGCTGGCGCGGGCTTTGTTCAAGTGTGAAGGGCAGCAAAAGGCCAATTTCAGTCCGTCAGGGGAGTTATGCAAACATTCCACAGCACTGCCCCCCCGATGCAGCCAAACACGAATTACTGCGCTGCCGGCCCAATCTGCCCCACCGGGCCAAGCGCGCCCGTCTGCGCGCGCTGCATCAGCAGATGGTCCAGCAAAACGCAGGCCATCATCGCCTCTCCCACGGGAACGGCACGAATGCCCACGCAAGGATCATGGCGTCCTTTTGTCACCACATCTGTCGGATCGCCCGCCCGCGTGACAGATGCACGCGGCGTATGGATGGATGATGTGGGTTTCACCGCGAAACGCACGACAATATCCTGCCCCGTTGAAATCCCGCCCAGAATGCCGCCTGCCTTGTTGGACCGGTAGCGCGGGCCATCCGGTCCCATCTCGATTTCATCGGCGTTTTCCACGCCAGTCAGCGCCGCAGCCCCCATGCCAGCGCCGATTTCCACGCCCTTGACCGCATTGATGGACATCATCGCGGCGGCCAGTTCCGTGTCCAGCTTCGCATAAATTGGCGCGCCCAGCCCCGCAGGTGCGCCTGCGGCCACCACTTCGATCACCGCGCCCACGGAATTGCCATCCTTGCGAATCTGGTCCAGCGCCTGCGCCCAGTCCTGCGCGGCTTGCGCATCGGGCACCCAGAACGGGTTGCGCGCCACCTCGTCCAGATCAAAGCGCGCGCGGTCAATGGTGTGCGGCCCCATCTGCACCATATATCCCGCAATGCTCAGCCCCGGCACCAGTGCATCCAGAACAGCGCGCGCCACACCACCCGCAGCCACGCGCGCTGCTGTTTCGCGTGCAGAAGACCGCCCGCCCCCACGCGGGTCGCGCAACCCGTATTTCTGGAAATAAGTAATATCGGCATGGCCGGGGCGGAATGTATCAAGGATATTGCCGTAATCCCTGGACCGCTGGTCAATATTGCGGATCATCAGTTGAATGGGCGTGCCGGTGGTCTGCCCCTCATAAACGCCTGACAGAATTTCCACCTCGTCAGGTTCGCGTCGCTGCGTGGTGTGGCGGTTCTGTCCGGGTTTGCGTTTGTCCAGCCAGCGCTGCAACATGGCCGCATCCAGCGCCACGCCGGGGGGGCAGCCGTCAACAGTGGCCCCAAGGGCCGGACCATGGCTTTCGCCCCATGTGGTCACACGAAAGATATGGCCGAATGTATTAAAGCTCATGCGCGGCACTCCTTTGGGAAAACACTTAGCGCCAAGGCGCGCAAGGCTCAAGCGCCGCACTTGCCGCGACAGGCGAAAACACTTAAGTGGTGTGTCACCTCGGGGTGCCTGCTTGCAGGCTGAGATGCGACTATCGCGGACCCGTTGAACCTGACCCGGTTCAGACCGGCGGAGGGAAGGTTGCGGGCAAGCGCCCGTTGCAATCTCCGCCCGTCGTGAATGAAGGAGATTGAACAGATGATACGTTTCCATTTCGCGGCAGTGGCAGCCTTGGCAATCACAGGTGCGGCGCAGGCCGACACATTGACCGTGCTGGCCCCCGACTATTTCGGGTCAAGCTGGGGCCCCGGCCCCGCCATCAAGCAAGGGTTCGAGGACCGCTGCGATTGCACGCTGGAGTATCGCACCGGCGACGTTCTGCCCCGCCTGATGCTGGAGGGGGAGCGTTTGCAGGCCGATCTGGTCATGGGCTTGGGCACGGATGAATTGCTGCGCGCACGCCAGTCGGGCCTGTTTGTGCCACATGGGCAGGATCTGGCCCCGCTGACCGTGCCGGTTGACTGGCAAGATGACAGCTTCATCCCCTTCAACTGGTCCTATGCGGCCTTTGTCTATGACCGCACACGGCTGGAAACCCCGCCTGCCAGCTTTGCAGAACTGATTGAACGGGATGATATTTCACTGATCTGGCAAGACCCCCGTTCGTCGGGCGCGGGGCTGGCCCTGATGCTGTGGGTTGACCACCTGTATGGCGAGGACGCGCACAGGATCTGGCAAAACCTTGCGGCCAAGACGGTCACGGTTACCGCTGGCTGGTCGGAAGCTTACGGCATGTTCACCGATGGTGAAGCGGATATGGTGCTAAGCTACACCACGTCACCTGCCTATCACATTGCCGAAGAAGATGATGACACCAAGGCGGCTGCAATATTTGAAGAAGGGCATTATTTCATTGCCGAAGCTGCCGGTATTCTGGCGGGCGCGCAGCAACCCGATCTGGCGCGGCAGTTTATGGAATACATCCTGTCGCAGGAATTCCAGTCCATGATTGCAACGGCAAACTGGTCTTACCCTTCTGCCCTGCCGCACGCGGACTGGCCGCAGGTGTTCCGCGACCTGCCCCTGCCGGATCAAGCCATATTCCTGACCGAAGAGTTGGCCGATGACCGCCGCACACCGGCACTTTCGCATTGGCTGGATGGCATGACGCGGTGACGCGCAACGCGGCCAGTGCTGCACGGCTGTTCACCCTGATCGCGGGCAGTCTGGTCGCGCTGTGGTTGCTGGTGCTGAATTTCGGCGCATTGGGCGCTGTGGCGGTGCGGGCCGAAGGGTTCAGCGCGCTACGCGGGTCCGACTGGGCGGCGGTGCGGTTTACACTGGTTCAGGCTGTGTTGTCGGCGATGCTGTCGGTGGCACTGGCCATACCGGTTGCGCGCGCGCTGGCGCGGCGGCAATTCAGGGGGCGCGGGCTGCTGATTACGCTGATGGGGGCACCGTTTATCCTGCCGACGCTGGTTGCGGTGCTGGGGTTGCTGGCGGTGTTTGGCCGGTCCGGCCTGATAAATCAGGGGCTGGAGGGGCTGGGACTGGCGCGGTTCAATATTTTCGGCCTGCATGGTGTGGTGCTGGCGCATGTATTTTATAACCTGCCACTGGCCACGCGGATTGTGCTGCAAGGTTGGGCCGCCATCCCGGCGGAACGTTTCCGGCTGGCGGCGTCGCTTGGCTTTCGCCCGCAAGACACCTTTCGCCAGCTTGAAGTCCCGATGCTGCGCGCAGTGTTGCCCGGCGCGTTTCTGGTTATTTTCCTGATCTGCCTGACCAGCTTTTCAGTGGCCCTGACGATGGGGGGTGGCCCGCGGGCAACGACGGTGGAACTGGCCATCTATCAGGCGTTTCGGTTTGATTATGACATGGGACGTGCGGCCCTTCTGGGCTTGGTGCAATTCGCGCTATGCGCAGTGGCGGGGCTGGTCGCGTGGCGGGTGGCGCTACCGTCTGCACTGGGCGGGGGTATGGACCGGCCTGTGCAGCGCTTTGACACAGGCGGGGCAGCGTTGCGGTCATGGGACAGCGCGTTGATTGTCAGCGGGGCGCTGTTCTTGCTGGTCCCGCTGGCTATGATCACCTTGCGCGGCCTGCCCCATATCGCGGGTCTGCCCGTTGAAGTGTGGCAGGCCGCAGGACGGTCGCTTTTGGTGGCGCTGGGGGCCACGGCCGTGACACTGGCCATGACGCTGGCGCTCGCGCATGCTGTGCTGGCATTTCGCGGCGGCGCGTTTCTGGAATGGCTGGGATTGGCCGCACTTGCCGCATCGCCCTTGGTTATCGGCACGGGGCTGTTTTTGCTGATCCAGCCCTTGGCCAATCCGCGCGATTTTGCGCTTGTGGTGACCATGCTGGTAAATGCCGGAATGGCCATGCCTTTTGCGCTGCGCCTGATCCTGCCTGCCTTGCGCGACATCACCTGCACACAAGGCAGGCTGGCTGATGCCTTGGGCCTGCACGGGTGGGCACGGTTGCGCATTGTCACCCTGCCACGCCTGCGCCGCCCGCTGGGGTTTGCCGCAGGTTTGACCGCCGCGCTGTCGATGGGCGATCTGGGGGTGATCATGCTGTTTGCTGAACGCGAAGGGGCGACACTGCCTATGCAGCTTTACCGTTTGATGACCGCTTACAGACTGGATGACGCCGCCGGTGCGGCGCTGGTCTTGCTGGGCGCAAGCCTTGGGCTGTTCTGGGCCTTTGACCGATGGGGGCGCGGCCATGCTGAAGCTTGATGGCGTGACAATCCGGCAGGATGATTTCAGCCTGACCGCCAATCTGTGCGTGCCGGCGGGCACGCGCGCGGCCGTGATCGGGCCTTCCGGGGCTGGGAAGTCCACATTTCTGGGCGCGATCGCGGGGTTTGTGCCGGTGTCAGCAGGGCATGTCATATGGGACGGGCAAGATCTGACAGCGCTTGGCCCGTCGGGCAGGCCCGTCTCGACACTGTTTCAGGACAACAACCTGTTCCCGCATCTGAATGTGTTCCAGAATATCGCATTGGGCTTAAAGCCGTCATTGCGGGTGACCACCACAGAGCGCGCACAGATAGATATGGCGATGGGGCGCGTCGGGCTGTTGGGTTTTGGGGCGCGCAAACCCGCACAACTGTCGGGCGGACAGCAAAGCCGCGTGGCACTTGCGCGCGTGTTGCTGCGTGCCCGACCGCTGTTGTTGCTGGATGAACCGTTTTCCGCACTTGGCCCAGCCCTAAAGGCCGAAATGCTGACACTTGTGGGCGATATTTGCGCGGAAACCAATATCACGCTGCTGATGGTGACCCATGATGTGGGCGATGCGCGTGCGATTGCAGAGCAGACAATTCTGGTGGCGGACGGGCACGCCACCGGCCCGTTCCCGACTGCGGACCTGTTGGACAACCCGCCACCCGCGCTGCGCGACTATCTGGGGTGAAATTGCCAGTTCATGGCGTGGCAGGATCAGCTTGGGTCGTTGCAGCTTGGACAAAGCCCGCTCCAGCGGCGGGCTGAAGCCCTTTGCTCCGCGCCTTTGCGCATCCCCTTCAGGCCATATTCCACCAGCCGTATCGTGCCAAATGGCGTGATCACCCATGCATACGGCGTGCAAAACCAACGCGTGCTTTCATGCCCGAATGCCCCGCCAAGGATGCGCTACCCCTTAAGTTTGCGCCCCAGCAATTCCAGCCGGTGCCCGTGCAAATGATAGCCCAGGCGGCGGGCAATCTTTTCCTGCAATGCCTCGATTTCAGGATCGCAGAACTCGATCACCTCGCCGGTGTCCATGTCAATCAGATGGTCATGATGGTCCCGCTGGCTGTCTTCAAAACGGGCGCGGCCATCGCCGAATTCCAGCCGGTCCAGAATGCCCACTTCTTCCAGCAGCTTGACCGTGCGGTATACCGTCGCAAGCGAAATTCTGGAATCCAGCGCATTGGCGCGCGCATGCAATTCCTCGACATCGGGGTGATCCGATGCTTGCTCGATCACCTGCGCAATGGTGCGGCGCTGGTCGGTCATGCGCAGGCCCTGCGCTTCCAGTCGGTCAAGGATTGTCTTGCTCACGCGTGCTGTCCTGCTTCACTTGGTTGCCACAGTTTACCCGCAAGCGGCCGCGCTGAAAACCGCCAATCCTGCTAACGCTTGCCATAATACAGGCCCACAACATGCTCTGCCTGCGCAAAAAACAGCCAGCGTTGCACAAACATCCCTGCGGTATGGGCCAGAAGGGCCAGGGCAACAGATATGTAGCTGACAGGCCCCAGCAACAGCAAGGCCGGCAAAAGCGCGCCGAAGCCCAGCGCGATCAGGCGCAGTTTATGGGCGTGCTTGCGCCCCACCACATAGACCATTTCGCGCAGCAGATAGTTCTGGCCGGAATGTGGCGGCTCCAACAGTCGCACGCGCCCAAGACTGCCCAAACCCGTTGCTGTGCCGCTGTCGGACCCCGATGCGCGAAACTGCCGGTCCCCTGCGACCCAATGCACAACCATGGCAACCGACAGGGCCAGCATGCCCCACAATGCCACCGATGCCAGACCCGCGACCAGCGCCCCGCCCGCTAAAGCAGCGACAACGAAAACCGGCGGGGTGCTGGCGTGGTGCCAGCGCGGAACCGCCTTGATCTGCGCATAGATCATCGCAGTCGCAAAGATCGTGACCAAGGCCAGCATAGCCCCGATCCACCCCAGAACCGGCAGCGGCATGCCCCAAAAAACCGATGCGGCGGCATGCGGGGCCATTACCAGCAATGCGGCCACAGACAACACCGCTTCACGCGACAACCAGCTTGAACGCCATTGCGTGAATGCCTTGAGTGCGCGTTCAGGGTGGCCAAGATGAAAGGCAGCGGCAATCAGTCCGGCACCCGCCAGACCATATCCAAGGCCGAACAGGATGAACGCCCTTGCCCCCAATGGCGCGGACAGGCCAAGGCCCAACCACACCAGCAGCCCGAACCCAAGGCCCGAAAGCACCGTAAACAGAATAAGCGACGGGGCGGGATGCATGTCAGAGCTTCTCCAGCGTGCGGTCCAGCCAGCCAAGGAAGCCCGTGGCGGTGGCAGTGTCAGGTGCGGCATCGCACAGGCTGGCTAGATCGGGGGCCTGCAATGTGTCGCGCCCGCGCGGCGGCAGGTATTTGTTCACAGGGTTTGTGCCTTGCTCCGGCATCAGATCAAACCCGCCGCGTTCGTCGACCAAGCGCGACACATCGCTGTCAGGATCACCAAGATCGCCGAAATGACGCGCCCCTGCGGGGCAGGTGCGCACGCAGGCGGGTTCGCGGTCATCAGCAGGCAGGTTTTCATTATAGATACGGTCCACACACAGGGTGCATTTTTTCATGACCTTTGCCGCAGCATCCATTTCGCGCGCGCCGTAAGGGCAGGCCCATGCACACAGCCCGCACCCGATACAATCGGTTTCATTGACCAGCACAATCCCGTCCTCATGGCGCTTATAGCTGGCACCTGTGGGGCAGACGGTGACACAAGGTGCATCATCGCAATGCAGGCAGGATTTTGGGAAATGCACCACCATCGGCGGGGCCGCGTCGCGTGTCACCTCAAATGTATGAACGCGGTTCAGGAATGTGCCTTCGGGGTGTTCGCCATAGGCGTCCGTATCCGAAAGCGGCGCGCCATAGTTTTCGGTGTTCCAGCCCTTGCACGAAATCACACAGGCATGACAGCCCACGCAGGTGTCCAGATCAATGACAAGGCCCAGCTTGCGGCTGGTTTGCGCAGGAAGGCTGGTCATATGGTGCGGCCCTTTGGTGCCTGACCGGATGGCAAGGTTGCTTGAGTATTTTTGGCAAGATGAAGCCGCATGAAGATCATGTCTTCACCTGATGCGCTATATCCCGCGGCGCAGGCGGCACGGGCGAGGTTTGCGCCGGATGGGCGGGCGCGCTGACCGCCTGTCCTGCGGGGGCTTTTTCAATACGCACGCGCAGATCATACCATGCAGCCTGTCCGGTGACAGGGTCGGAATTGGCCCAGCGCAACCCGTCCCCTTTTGGGGGCAACAATTCATGAATCAGGTGGTTCAGCAGGCTGGATTTCGTGGCTTCCGGTGCGGCAGGGTCCAGCGCCCATGCACCGCGCCGTTTTGCAACAGCGTTCCATGTCCAGACCGTATGCGGGTTCAGCGCGTCCATACGCACCACAGGCAGGGTGATTTCCCCATGCGGAGAGGTCAGCGTGGCCCAGTCGCCCGGTTTGAACTGGTGCTGCGCCCAGATCTGGCCAGACACATAAAGCGGCGTGTCGCCGTGGATCTGGCGCAACCATGCATTCTGGCTGCCCCATGAATGATAATGCGCCATAGGGCGTTGCGTCAGGGCATGCAGGGGGTATTCGGCGGAATCGGTCGCAGCATCGGTGAAGGTCGGATACCACACAGGCAGCGGGTCCATTGTCTGGATCAGGCGCGCGCGCAGATGATCGGGCGGCTGGCGGTGGCCATACCCTTCGGCAGCCAATTGGAATTTGCGCAGCGGTTCGACATACAGGTTGAACACATAGGGCTGCGGGCTGTCATACAGCCCGTGCGACACTGCCCAGTCCTGGTAGGCGGCGTTCCACGGCTTGAAGAACTGCGCCTGTGCCGGAATATGGGACGACCAGAATCCGCCATTCTCGATGTAGCGCGCGATCTGGTCGGGGTTTGGACTGCCGCGCCCCTGTCCGGTGCCATCATCATTGCGCCAGCCCGCAAGTGGCCCCACACCGGGGCGGCGTTCGTGATTAGTGATATAATCGGCGTAATCCCTGAAGCGGGGCGTTCCATCGTCGTTGATCATGCCCGCAAGCCCCAGCCGCGCGCCAAGGTCCAGCAACACCGACTGGAACGGGCGCACATCGCGGTCAGGGGCAACCACAGGCCAGCGAATGGAATCGGCCAGCGCGTCGGCCTCGCATATGGGGCGGTCCAGCAGGCTGATGCAGTCATGGCGTTCCAGATAGGTGGTATCTGGCAAAACCAGATCGGCAAAGGCCACCATTTCGGAGCTATACGCATCGGAATAGATGATGCGCGGAATGCGGTAGCTGCCATCGGCGTTCTGGTCGGTCAGCATGTCCATGACCGCGCTGGTATTCATGGACGAATTCCATGCCATATTCGCCATATACAAAAACAGCGTATCAATTTCATAGGGATCGCCCGCATGCGCATTGCTGATGACCATATGCATCAGCCCATGCACTGAGAGCGGCGCGTCCCATGTGAACGCCTTGTCTATGCGTCTGGCGCTGCCATCGTCGTTGATCAGCAGATGTTCCGGTCCCAGCGGATAGCCCAGATGCGGGCCATCCAGCGGCTGGCCGGGGGTGTGGCGGGCATGCGGCCTTGGATGCGCTTCGGGCGGTTTGGGATAGGGCGGCTTGAAGCGGAACCCGCCCGGCGTTTCCACGCTGCCGATCAGGATTTGCAGCATATGCAGCGCGCGCGCCGTCTGGAACCCGTTGGAATGGGCGGACACGCCCCGCATGGCATGCATGGCCACCGGACGCCCCACCATTGTTTCATGCGGCTGGCCGCGAAAATCGGTCCATGGCTGGTGCAGGGTGATTTCTTCTTCAAACGCCACGCGCGCAATCTCGGCGGCAATGGCGCGGATGCGGGCGGCGGGAATGCCGCAGCGTTCGGCCACAGCATCTGGCGCATAATCGGGCGACAGATAGCGATCTGCCAAGTGGCGGAACACGGGCAGATGTTCCACCCCGCCCATGCTGACGCCTGCGGCCAGATCGGGCGCAATGCCGGGGGTATCCCATGCCAGCGCCTGTCCGGTTTTGCGGTCGCGCACCAAGGGCTTGCCATCGTCATCGCGCAGGAACATGCCCTTTTGCGCGCCCTCATGGGCATTTATCAGATAGGGCGCGTTGGTATAGCGGATCAGATAGCCAAGGTCGATCTTGCCCGCGCGCAGCAGTTCATGCACCAGCGACAGGATGAACAAGCCGTCCGTCCCCGGCGTGATGCCGACCCAGTCATCGGCAATGGCATTATAACCCGACCGGATGGGGTTCACCCCTATCACCCGTGCGCCGCGTGCCTTCAGCTTGCCAAGACCCATCTTGATGGGGTTGCTGTCATGATCTTCGGCGACACCAAACAGCAAAAACAGCTTGGTGCGGTCCCAGTCGGGTTGTCCGAATTCCCAAAACGACCCGCCCATCGTATAGATGCCCGCCGCCGCCATGTTAACCGAACAAAAGCCCCCATGCGCGGCCCAGTTCGGTGTCCCGAACGCCTGCGCCCACCAGCCTGTGAAGGATTGTGACTGGTCGCGGCCAGTAAAGAAGGCCAGCTTTTCAGGCGCCTTTTCGCGCAGGGGTTTCAGCCAGCTGGTCGCGATGGCAAACGCCTCATCCCATGAAATTTCCTGAAATTCACCTGATCCGCGCGGGCCAACACGTTTCAGCGGCGCGCGCAGCCGCGCAGGCGACAGGTGCTGCATGATGCCCGCGCTGCCCTTGGCGCACAGCACGCCACGATTGACCGGATGATCCCGGTTCCCCTCGATATAGGCGACCTTGCCTGCCTTCATATGCACATTGATGCCACAGCGACACGCACACATGTAGCAGGTGGTTTTGCGCACCTCATCCGAAGGCTTTGGCGATAGCATAATATCAGGCTGAACCGTCATTCCATCCCTCGACGTCTGTTCCGCAACCAACGCAAAACACGAAACGTTTTCACCTGCAAGGAAGCAGCACCAGAACCGATTTGTCCATAGCGCTGCCGCGGCAGAATTATTCTATGCAATCCGGCGGAAACAGGACAGGCCGGTTGAATTGTCGAAAAAGGGAACGGAAGCGGGCATGTCTTCGCCCATGATACGGGCATGCGCTTCTGCCAGAACCACCTCTGTTATGAAGGGCAGGTTCAGCTTGCGGGCCTGTGTAAATGGCACCCAGTGCAAATGGGCCAGTTCTTCGCAGGCTTCTGAAAAATCATCAGGGTCACCCACGATATTTTCAACATCGGCCAGAAAGAAGCGCGCATCAAAACGGCGTGTGCGCCCCGGCGGGGTAATGGCACGGAAGATGTAGCGCAGGCCGGATGCATCAGGCAAAAGGCCGTGATCGGCAAACCGCGTCCAGTCCGCAGGCGGGTTATGCCAGTGCCCCGCCCCGCCCAGCATCAGGCCGGTTTCTTCCCATAACTCGCGCACCGCAGCAGCGGCCAGCGCATTCGCGCCGGGGGCATCTTGCGACAACCGCGCCGCACAGTCACCGCCCAAGGGACATGCAAGCGGCACATCGGCATCTGTCACGTCCACAGCGCCGCCGGGAAACACGAATTTGTCGGGCATAAAGGCGGCACTTGCCCCGCGCTGGCCCATCAATACATGCGGGCCATCACGTTCGTTGCGCACCAGAAGCACTGTTGCGGCATGCCGGATGGCGGTTTTGTCAACGGTTTCGTTCATCCACTCCCCCAAATCCGTGCATACGGCGCGACCATTGGATGGCCACAATCATGCCCTTGAACCGGGGAAGAAGAAATAGCGAAAGCAGGATCAGCAAAAGCGAAAACACCGAAAACAACAACACGGGGTTCGGGTCCCAGCGGAACATCACCGCAACCATTGCCGGGGTCACAAGCTTCAATGTGACAAGCATGGTCAAATAAGCGGGGCCATCATCGGCGCGTTGATGCGACAAATCCTCGCCGCAGGCGGGGCAGGTGTCACGCACTTTCAAAAACCCGCGCAGCAACGGGGCGGCCCCGCATGCGGGGCATTTGCAGCGCAGGCCGCGCATCACTGCCGGGCCCAGGGGCCTGTCGTCTACTTCAACTGTGTGCGTCGCGTGCATGTTCTGGCCTTTCGCATTTTCCCCCTCCACATAGGGGATCATCGGATAAATTGCATCAGGGATTAAGGTTTTGCGTCACCATGTCGCAACAAAATGCACCGCCCCGCGACGGAACTGTCGCCGCGCCGCGTTTTCAGGACGTCAAGCGGCAAAAACCGCCGCATGCGAACCGAAAGGACTGCACTATGAAAACACCCCTTATGTTGATAATCGGCATCTCTGCATTCGCGCTTGGCACCGTGTCTGCCGACGCGCGCAGCACCGAACGCCCGGCGATGCCCGGCTTTAAACAACTGGATCGCGACCAAAGCGGCACCATCACGCTGGAAGATTTCCAGACCCATTTGCAGACCATGCGCAGCGGACGGCACGACCAGATTGTTGAAAAACTGATGGAACAGGCCAACGAGAACGGTCTGCTGGATGAAGATGCACTGCGCGCAGGTCTGGATGCACTGGCCGAAGACCGCCGCGCCGCCATGTCCGGCCATCGCAGGTCACAAGGCGCAGGCCCGCGCGGCGAGCGCGCAGAATTCGGGCAGCGCATGTTCGAGCGGATTGACGCCAATGACGACGGTGTCATCGATGCGCAGAAATACGAGGCCTTCACCGACCGGATGCAGACGCGTATGACACGGCATGAAGACCGCAGGCCGGGTGGTGGCCGCTGGGGCAGAGGGCCGAAGGATCGCGCGCAGGATTGATCGCGACCCGTCTTTGTGACAGCGGGGGCGGAACACGGCCGGACAGGGAAACGCATGGTGCCACGCGATATGGATGCGGCCAATCAAGACGCCGATCTGCTTGCGCAATTTGCGCAAGGCGACCGGCTGGCCGCGCAAACCCTGACCGACCGTCTGGCCCCGCGTATCCTGCGTTTTGCCGCCCGCATGCTGGGCGACCGGACAGAGGCCGAGGACGTCACACAAGACACCATGCTGCGCCTGTGGCGGATAGCACCCGAGTGGCAGGATACGGGTATTCCCCCTGCCGCATGGCTGTTCCGGATTGCGGCAAATTTATGCACGGACCGGTTGCGCCGCCGCCGGTCCGGGCCTGCGGAAATGCCGGACCTGCCGAATGATACGCCGGGCGTGGACGCACAGATGATGCAAAGCAAACGGGCCGCAGCCCTGCAAAGCGCGCTTGCGGCCCTGCCAGAGCGGCAAAGACAGGCGGTCATTCTGCGCCATCTTGAAGGGCTGTCAAACCCGGACATCGGGGCCATAATGATGATAGGTGTCGAAGCTGTCGAAAGCCTGACCGCACGCGGCAAACGCAACCTGACCGCGCTTTTGTCAGGGCAAAAAGAAATCCTGGGGTATGAAGATGACCACTGACAAGCACCAAAACACCGGCATCGAACCGCTGGACGTGTTCTTTGATGCCGCCCGCGCACAAGCCCCTGATCTTTCGCCGGATTTGCGCGCGCGCATACTGGCAGATGCCGACAGCGCGATGTCAGTCGCCAGCGCGGCCCGTCCCGCAAAACCCGACCCTTCGCCAGCGCGTTGGTATGTGGCTGAGCGGTTGGGCGGCGCCCTCGCTTGCGGGTGGGCTGACCGCTGCGGCTGCGGGGTTCTGGTTCGGGGTGGTTGCCCCCATGCCCGTGGCGGCACTGGATGCGCCGCTGTGGTTGCAAGACGCGCTGGGTTATTTCGACGCGATCAGCACCCCGATTGTCGGGCTGGATGATCCGCTATTATGGGGGTTTTGACACATGGCACAGTCCGATCAAACACAGTCTGGCCAAACACAGTCTGGCCCAAAACCGCGAATGCCGCGTTGGGGCAAGATCGTTCTGACACTGTCGCTGGTTGTGAACTTCGCCTTCGCGGGTTTGATCGGCGGCGTGGCCGCGCGGGCAGGCTTGGACGGGACGCCCCTGCGCGCCGCCATTTCCGCCCTGCCCTTCGATGACCAGCGCGACCTGCGCCGCGACAGCAGGCAGGCCCTGCGCGAAAGCAGGCAACACCCGCGCAGCCCGCTGGCGACACATCAGATGATTGAAAGCCTGCAAGCGGACGAATTTGATGCAGACCAGTTCATCGCCGCCCTGAACGAGGCGCAGCAACATCTGATCAATATCAGTAACCTGATGCAAAGCCGCCTTGTTGCACGCGTGTCAGAAATGACACCTGACGAAAGGCACGCCTATGCCGCAGAATTGCAGCAGCGTCTGCAAGACAGGCGCAGGCCGGAATGGTGGCGCGGGCGATCGCGTGATTGAACGCCCGCAGTAGGGTTCACATTCACTGGCCGCCGCGCCCCCGCCATGCGCATTCACATGTTTGAAGCGATCATCCCTGTTGTCACCTTCGCGCAGCATTCGCTGCGCAGGGGACCACCGCCACATTGGCCAGACACGCCCGCGACAGTTCCCGCCGCTTCAGGCCGCAGCAATATGTCCTGTCACCACACGGTTGCGCCCCCCCGCTTTTGCAGCACGCAGCGCATCATCTGCCTTGCCGACAATGGTTTTCGCAAAATCCGACGTGCCGCCGTGAAATGCCGCATGTTGCACCGCCACGCCGATCGACACGGACAACTGCAACGCCACATCGCTGCCCACAACCGCATAGGGGCGGGTATGAACCGTGTTGCAAATCCGCAGGGCCACACGCCGCGCGGCGCTTAAATCTGCACCGGGCATCACAACGACAAATTCCTCGCCGCCATAGCGGGCCAGAATATCTGTATTGCGCAGGGCTGAACGCATACGGCGCGCCACTTCTGTCAGGACATCATCACCGGCATTATGCCCAAAGCGGTCGTTCACCGCCTTGAAATGGTCCAGATCAATAACCAGAACCGCGCAATGTGACAACGCACCAGATTGCAGGTTTGCCGCAATATTCGCCATCTGGACACCAAGATAGCGCCGGTTGAACAACCCCGTCAGGGGGTCACGAACGGCCTGATCCAGTTGCGTTTCAAATTCCCGCTGCATCGCATCACGTTGCCGTTTCTGGTGCAGTATCTTGGCCAGACGCAACTGCGCCTCTTCTACGTCAAGGGGCAGATACAGCACCTCCCTCGCGCCCAGATCAAGGGCCATCGCGCCCAGCAACTCTTGTTTGTGGGGCAGCATGATGCACAATTCCGCCTGCCGCGTCCGGTTGCGCGACAGCAAATCAGGGATGATCTGCAAACCGCGCTGGGTAATGACGTCGGGGGTGACAAGGAAAAGGTCCGGAATGGCCGCATCCGCATCCAGCCGAAGGGCGTGTTGCAGGCTAAGGCATGTGCAACTCATATCCGGCATGACCGCGCGCAAATCGGCGCACATCCCGCAAGGTGTCGCGCCACAATTACAGATGATAATCATTCTGGATTGCGGGACAAACCGCGTCGCGCCCTCTGCCATGGCGGGGGCGGGCGGCAAGGCTGTCGACAGGCGGCCTTGGGCGTGTCGGTCACGCGCGCGCAACAAACTGCGGATACGCCCCATCAAATAGGATTCGTCCAGCGGTTTGGACAAAAAATCATCCGCACCCGTTTTCAACGCCCGAAGGCGCTGTTCGCGGTCCGCGGTGGCGGAAAACAGCAAAATCGGAATTTGGCGCGTGGCAGGATTGGCGCGCAGTATCCGGCACACTTCGACGCCATCAATATCGGGCAGGCGACAATCCAGCAAAATCAGATCAGGAAGTTCATCCTGCGCCAGCGATATCGCCTGTTCCCCGCAGCTGGCCATCAGGCAATCATAGCACGCGGCCTGCAACTTGGCGCGCAGGATGGTCCGGTTAATTGAAAGATCATCGACAATAAGTATGCGTCCTGACATAGATGACACCTTGTATATGGTTAATCCCACGCTACGCCGCATTCGTTAACAAACCCTTTAAGCCCGCGACCCCGCACTGCCACAGGATTGCCCGCATGAACCAAAGCGCCGCAGAAAACATTGCCCTCACGTCCTTCGCCTGGCTTTGCGCCGAGGAAGATTTGCTGCCGGTTTTCCTGAATGCCAGCGGCGCGTCCGTTGATGACCTGCGCGCCGCCCTGTCATCTGCCGAGGGGCCGGATGCAGGGCTTTTGGCGGCAGGTCTGGATTTCATTTTGATGCGCGATGAAACGGTGATTGCCTGCTGCGCGGCGCAAAACCTGCAAAATGACCGGCTGGCACAGGCGCAGGCGGTTCTTGCGGGCACTGCGGGAATGCACTGGACATGACGCGCGAATAAGCCTTATTCGCCGACTTGCACTTGACTTCCGCCCCGCCAGATTGTGTATCGCGCGACAAGCCTGCACCGATGTAACCAAGGGAACAGCCCATGCACGCCTATCGCAGCCATACCTGCGCAGACCTGACCGCCGCCCATGTGGGTGAAACCGTGCGCCTGTCCGGCTGGGTGCATCGCATCCGCGACCATGGCGGGGTTTTGTTTATCGACCTGCGCGACCATTTCGGCATCACACAGGTTCTGGCCGACAGTGACAGCCCCGCATTTGCCGATATCGAAAAGCTGCGCGCGGAATTCTGTGTCCGCATCGAAGGCACGGTCAAGGCGCGCGATGCATCGCTGGTCAACACCAAGCTGAAAACCGGCGAGATTGAAGTCTATGCCCGCAAGATGGACATTCTGGGGGCCGCTGACGACCTGCCGCTGCCTGTGTTCGGCGAACCGGACTACCCCGAAGAAACGCGCCTGTCCTACCGGTTTCTGGACCTGCGCCGCGACACCCTGCATGCCAATATGATGCTGCGCTCCAACGTGGTGCGGTCCATGCGGCAGCGCATGTGGAACACGGGCTTTACCGAATTCCAGACGCCCATCATCACGGCATCAAGCCCAGAAGGGGCGCGCGATTTTCTGGTGCCGTCGCGCCTGCATCCCGGCAAGTTTTATGCGCTGCCCCAAGCGCCGCAGCAGTTCAAGCAGCTGATCATGGTGTCGGGGTTCGACAAATACTTCCAGATCGCGCCCTGTTTCCGCGATGAAGACCCGCGCGCCGACCGCTCGCCGACCGATTTCTACCAGCTTGACGTAGAAATGAGCTTTATTGAGCAGGACGACGTGTTTTCCACCGTAGGCCCCGTGCTGCAAGGCGTGTTCGAGGAATTTGCGGGCGGCAAAAAGGTTGACCCTGCTGCGGACTGGCCGCGCATTCCCTATGCCGAATCGCTGTTGAAATACGGCACCGACAAGCCCGATTTGCGCAACCCGATTGAAATGCAGGTGGTATCTGACCATTTCCGCGACTCCGGTTTTGCGATTTTTGCGAAACTTCTGGAAAATGACGGGACGGAAATTCGCGCCATTCCCGCGCCCACCGGCGGGTCGCGCAAGTTCTGCGACCGGATGAACGCTTTCGCGCAGGCGCAAGGGTTGCCGGGGATGGGGTATATTTTCTGGCGGAAGCGCGGCAGGAACCGCTTGGAGGAAATAAAGCAATCAGGTGATCGAAACACGAATGCGCTGTTTTGGCTGTCCGTCGATGTCGATGAGGAAGGAAAATACCGCGAATTCAGTGAGGTGTTCGATAAGTTTTTTGCTGATGAGTTACCTGATGGACACGCTGATTTAGTTAAAAACGTAATTGCATCATGCTGGCAGAGCGGCGACCGAGAAAGAGCCGAACTTTTTCTTGACACATTTTTTGGCGAACATGAAGGCGTCGGCCCTCTGGCCAAGAATATCGGCCCTGAGAGGACCGAGGCTATCCGGAGACAGCTCGGCCTCGGCATAGGCGACGCCGCTTTCTTCCTTGGCGGCAAACCCGCCCAGTTCGAAGGCGTGGCCGCGAAAGCGCGTGACGAGATTGGCCGCGAATTGAAGCTGGTGGATGAAAACCGCTTTGCTTTCGCGTGGATCGTCGATTTCCCGATGTATGAAGCGGATGCCGAGTCCGGCAAGATTGATTTCAGCCATAACCCGTTTTCCATGCCGCAGGGCGGAATGGACGCGCTGGACGGTGATCCGCTACAGGTTCTGGGCTATCAATATGATCTGGCCTGCAACGGTTATGAATTGCTGTCGGGTGCTATCCGCAACCACAAGCCGGAAATCATGTATCGCGCCTTTGAAATTGCGGGCTATCCGAATTCCGAAGTGGACAAACGCTTCGGCGGTATGGTCAAGGCGTTCAAATATGGCGCGCCCCCCCATGGTGGCTGCGCGGCGGGCATTGACCGGATTGTCATGCTGCTGGCGAATGAACAGAATATCCGGCAGGTCATCATGTTCCCGATGAACCAGCGCGCCGAAGACCTGTTGCTGCACGCACCATCAGACCCGACCAATGAACAGTTGCGCGATCTGGGGCTGCGACTGGCACCAAAATCCTGATTGCAGGCGGGGTGTGCGATCCATCATCGCGCACCCTGTTTCATTCCGACACGCCGCATTTCGCCACACCCTGCCGGACCCGCGCCAGCGGCATAATGGCGCATGACCCCGTCAGATCAGCGGCAGCCCCCGCAACCGGTTGCGCAGCATCAAGGCCAGATCCGTGACGCGCCCTGTTTCGCGCGCCAGCATCACTGCGGACACTATCGCGGCATCACCCAGACTGTGGCCCAACGCTTCGATGAACTGCAACGCATACGCCCGCTGCGCATCGCCCCCCGCCCCCTGTAGCAAATCGCACGCCATATAGACATCATCACGCAGCGCTGCCGGATCGTGGTCTTTCGGCGGACATACTCTGCCCTGTTGGCGCAAGTTAAAGAAAACCGGCGCAAGAAGGCCCCTGAACTGCGCCACGCTGGCAATGGGTTTCGGCAAGAAATGGTCAGCGCCTGCATTCAGCGCCGCATCGTCAAGGTCCGGCTGGCCGGATGTTGCGACAATAAGCCCCACACGCGGCCTGCGCCGGTCCAGCATGGCAATCAAATCCAGCCCCGACCCGTCCGGCAGCCCTATGTCAACGATCACCGCATCGGGAGTATACAGGTCCAGATGGCGGCGCGCGGCCCTGACACTGTCGACACGCCGCAACCGTGCGCCCGCGCCGCGAAACATCAGGCGCACAGCGTCACTGGCCACATGGCTGTCTTCAACCAGAAGCAACGTTCCCCCTTGCGCATGGTGTCGCGGCGGCATCGGCATGACACCCGGATCACGGTGCCTGCTCAGTGCTGTGCCATAGGTGTTCATCACATCCTCCATCTGCTGTAGACAGGGTCAGTTCACCGCAATTTGTCTAATATGCCGTTAAAGTCCCGTCACACCCGCCTGCGCCACCTATTGCATCATCTGCAAAACCCCAGCATAAGCTTGCGCAACATTGTTTCGCAGGGGAAATGCCATGATCGGACGCTTGAACCATGTCGCCATCGCCGTGCCGGATCTGGAAGCGGCCGCCGCGCAATACCGCACAACGCTGGGGGCCGATGTCGGCGCGCCGCAGGATGAACCCGATCACGGTGTGACGGTGGTGTTTATCACCTTGCCCAATACCAAGATTGAACTACTTTACCCGCTAGGTGACAACAGCCCGATTCAGGGATTTCTTGACAAGAACCCCGCAGGCGGTATCCACCATATCTGTTACGAGGTCGAAGATATTCTGGCAGCACGCGACAAACTAAAAGCCGAAGGCGCGCGCGTTCTGGGCACGGGAGAGCCGAAGACCGGCGCGCATGGCAAGCCTGTCCTGTTCCTGCACCCAAAGGATTTCAACGGCTGTCTGGTTGAACTGGAGCAAATCTGATGTCGATCATGTCTGCCATCGCACTTTATGGGGTTATCTGGTTCATGACCATGTTTCTGGTCCTGCCCTTTCGCATGCAAACCCAGGGCGAAGCAGGCGAGGTGGTGCCGGGCACGCCATCTTCCGCACCATCCGACGCCCAGATGATGCGCAAGGTCAAGATTGTGACCGTCATTGCAACGACAGCATTCGTGGTGATCGCTGGAATAATCCTGTCAGGTGTCATCACCTATGACATGATCGAGCAGATCACGCGCAGATCGTAACGGCCGGATCACGGCGCGCGTGCCGTGATCCAAAAGCCGCGCGGGTGATCAGTCGATAAACTGTGTCAGGGCCGCGACATCAGGGCGCGGGCGTTCCGGCGGGGCGGAGGACGCTGTTCCAAGGTGAATGAACCCCGCAATCCATTCATCCGGCTGTAGCCCCAGGGCGGGCGTAATGAATGCGGGGTCATGTGCCACCCAGCCGGTCAGCCAGTTCGCACCGAACCCGCTGGCCAACGCGGCATTCACCAGCCCCAGACACACAGCGCCTGCGGTCAGCGTCTGCTCGATCTGCGGCACCTTGTCCGAAGGCTTAGGGCTGGCCACAACCGCAACGACCATATGAGCCTGCGCAAACGTGGCGCTTGCCTTGGCAATCTTGTCATCATCGATCCCTTGCGCCTTGCCATACTCCGCAATCATCTGCGCAATGCGCGCGCATCCTGCCTGTTGCAGCACGATAAAACGCCACGGTTCCAGTTTGCCATGATCGGGCACCCGTGATGCCGCTGTCAGCATGGCCATCAGCGTATGATCGTCGGGCACTGGCAACCCCAGCAGCTTGGCCGGTCTGGAACGCCGCGTTTGAAAGAATGCCATAACGGCCGGGTCAGTATTCATTGTGTCACCTTTATCTTGCCGCACATAACATAAGCATTCCGAACCCGACGGAAAGCACCAGATCACATGTTGCGCCCCCCTGATGCGCCCGATCATGCATTTGGTGCAGAACTCCCTTTCAATAGGGCACGTTTTCCAGCAGAACCTGAGGCGACGTGTGCGTCTAATTCGGAGATTTTCTATGAGCACTACAGCGGACACCCCCAATGTGCTGGTGACGGGCGGGGCGGGGTATATCGGATCGCATGCCTGCAAGTTACTGTCGCAGGCAGGATATACACCCATCGCATTGGACAATCTGTCCACTGGTTGGGCGCGCGCCGTTAAATTCGGCCCGTTTGTGCAGGCCGACATTCTGGACCGCGCAGCACTGGATGCAGCGTTCGCGCAATACGAACCTGTCGCCGTGATGCATTTTGCAGCCCTTAGTCAGGTGGGCGAGGCATCGCGCGATCCCGGGCTTTACTGGCGCAACAATGTCGGCGGATCGCTGACTCTGGTCGAGGCGATGCTGGCCGCCGGATGCCGCAACATGGTGTTTTCATCGACCTGCGCAACATATGGCGATCAGGACGGTGTCGTTCTGGATGAGCTGACGCCACAACTGCCCCTGAACGCCTATGGCGCATCAAAACGCGCGGTCGAGGATATCTTGCGCAATTTTGGCGCCAGTCATGGGCTGAATGCGGTGATATTCCGGTATTTCAACGTCGCAGGTGCCGACCCCGATGCGCAGATCGGCGAATGGCACCAACCCGAAACCCATCTGATTCCCGTCATGATCGAAGCTGCGGCAGGCGCGCGCGATGCGCTGGTCATCAATGGCGACGACTACCCCACACATGACGGCACCTGTATCAGGGATTATGTGCATGTGATGGATCTGGTGCAGGCGCATGTTCTGGGGCTGGAATGGCTGCGCGATGGCAAGGGATCGCGGGTGTTCAACCTTGGCACGGGCGTCGGGTTTTCCGTGGCCGAGGTCATTCGCCAATGCCGCGCGGGCACCGGCAACAAGGTTCCGCACAGCTTTGGCCCCCGCCGCGAAGGGGACGCAGCCGCCCTTGTGTCTGGCAGCCGCCGCGCGATTGAGGAGTTGGGCTGGGTTCCACAGCGATCATCGCTGAAACAGATGATCGAGGACGCGTGGCGATGGTATCAGACAGGCGGTTATTCAGGCTAGATACAGGCGGTGTGGCACGGCATCACGCCCTGTCCTGAATGGAACCCCGCGTCAGTTTGCGTTGTCGCATGGCCGCTTTGCATTCCGCGACCATGAAATCGGCAAACAGGCGAATTTTCGGGTCTTGCTGGCGCCGGTGCGGATAGACGCACACAAAGATCGCGGGTTCTGGCGGGGCATCGGGTAGAACTTCAATCAACCGCCCCGCACGCAAATATTCCGCCAGTTCATGACGCGGGCGGTTGACAATACCTGCCCCGTCCAGCGCCCAATCCACCAGAACGCCTGCATCATCACAGTCCAGCTGCCCCTGCAAATCCAGCCGCAATGGCCCGTCTTGTGTTTGCAATGTCCAGAAATATTCAGGTGATCGCGGATAACGCAGCAACAGGCAATCATGGCCGCGCAAATCTTCCGGCACCTCGGGCGTGCCGCGCGCTGCCAGATAAACCGGACTTGCCGCAAGGATGCGCGGGGCGTCCATGATCTTGCGCTGCTTCATGCTTGAATCCGGCAAGACCCCCAGAACAAACGCCATATCTATCTGATCTTCGACAATATCAACGCGCCGGTCGGACAGGCGCAAGTTCAGGCTGATTTCGGGATAGTCACGCGCAAAACGCCGTGCCAGCGGGGCAATCAACGCCCGCCCTATTCCCAAGGGTGCTGTCACGCGAATGGTCCCGCGCGGCTGGCCTGATATGCCCGCAATCGCGGCTTCTGCATCTTCCAGCGCGGTGATGACCTTGCGCGCATGATCATAGAAATCACGGCCGATTTCCGTGGGCATCAGTTTGCGGGTCGTGCGGTTGAACAGCCGCACCCCAAGCCGCGCTTCCAGTTCCTTGATCCGTTTGCTGGCAACCGCAGGGGTCAGTCGCAAATCGCGCCCGCCAGATGTGATGGACCCCAGTTCACTGACCCGCACGAACACGCGCAACGCTTCCAGATAAGACATTTGCGCCCCCATTTGCCTTGATTTGCAGCACAGTTGCCAACAAAATGTTGAAACAGTCTAACCTTTTCCCCTGTTTCGTTGAAAGTGGGAATAAGCGAATATCTAAACATGATGAATTCCCCAAAGGACAAAGGGTCCGATATGCCCCACCGTCAGGACATACGCTTTTTGCTGAATGATCGCCCTGTCATCCTGTCCCGTGTCGGGGCGGGCGACATGTTGCTGGATCATCTGCGCCTTGAGCAGCGCCTGCGCGGCACCAAGGAAGGCTGCGCCGAAGGCGATTGCGGGGCCTGCACGGTTCTGGTGGGGCGGCTGGTTGCGGATGGGCTGGAATATGAGCCGGTGAACGCCTGCATCCGCCCGCTGGCGTCATGTGACGGCTGCCATGTCGTGACAATCGAGCATCTGCGCGGGCATGATGGCGCGCTGCATCCGGTGCAACAGGCGATGGTTGACCATCACGGCAGCCAATGCGGGTTTTGCACGCCGGGCTTTGTGATGGCGCTTTATGCCTTATGGATGCGCACCCCCCACCCGTCCGAGCATGATCTGGAACGCGCGCTTCAGGGCAATCTGTGCCGCTGCACAGGCTATGCGCCGATCATCCGCGCAGGGCTGGCAATGGGCGGCTATGGCACATCCGACCCGCTGATGGACGAACGCGCAACCGTCGCGCAAACCCTGCGCGACTGGCATGATGGGGCGCGTGTGGATGTCGCAAAAGATGGCAGCCGCGCCATTCTGCCCGCCAATGTCGATGATCTGGCCCGCGTTCTGGCACAACACCCTGACGCGCGCATTATCGCAGGTGCGACGGATGTGGGGCTTTGGGTGACGAAATTCCTGCGCGATCTGCCCTTGGCCGTGTTCATCGGCCATCTGGACGAACTGCGCCGTGTTGACGAAAGCGACGATGCCCTGCATCTGGGCGCGCTGGTCAGTTACACGCAGGCGCATATGCCGCTGCGCACACATTTCCCGCATATGGCACGCTATTGGGACCGGATCGCAGGCTGGCAGGTGCGCGCCATGGGCACGCTGGGGGGCAATATTGCCAATGGCTCGCCCATCGGGGATACGCCACCGCCCTTCATCGCGCTGGGGGCGCGGCTGGTGCTGCGCCATGGCGATGCGCGGCGCAACATGCCGCTGGAAGATTTCTTTCTGGATTATGGCAAGCAAGACCTGCGGGCGGGTGAATTCATCGAAACTGTCATCCTGCCCAAACCTGCGCCAAACACCCTGCATGCCGCCTACAAGATTTCCAAGCGCAGGGATGAAGATATTTCCGCCGTGGCGGCAGGGTTTGCGCTGACGGTTGAAAATGGCACCATCACCGGCGCGCGCGCGGCCTTTGGCGGGATGGCCGCAACGCCCAAACGCGCGGCCCATGCCGAAGAAGCATTGATAGGCCAGCCGTTTGCGATGGACAGTTTTCAACGCGCCGCCGATGCCCTGCCACAGGATTTCACGCCCCTGTCAGACATGCGCGCAAGCGCGGAATACCGCATGCGGGCCGCGCAAAACCTGTTCATCCGTTTCTGGCTGGACGCAAACGGCACCCCCGCCACGCTGGAGGATGCAGTATGAAGGACACCCCCCGCACAGACGGCGCGACCCATCAAGACCAGAACCATGACAGCGCCATCAAACATGTCACCGGTCGCGCGGAATATACCGATGACATCACCGAACCCGCAGATTGCCTGCATGCCTATATCGGCACGGCAGGCATTGCGCATGGCACCATTGCGTCCCTTGATCTGGACGCAGTGCGCACCGCGCCCGGTGTCGTGGCCGTGCTGACCGCAGATGACATACCGGGGCGCAACGACATTTCGCCCAACGGGCTGAACGACGAACCGGTTTTCACCACCGGGCTGGTTCAGTTCCATGGCCAGCCCGCATTTGCCGTGGTGGCCACAACCCGCGATCTTGCGCGGCGCGCGTGCCGCTTGGCAAAGTTTGAATATGCCCCCCTGCCCCATGCCTGCGATATTGATACAGCAGAACACGCCGCCTATCCCGATGTGACAGCGCCGCTGACACTGGAACGCGGGCAGGCTGGCCCTGCACTGGATGCCAGCCCGCACCGCATCAAGGGCCGCATGCGCGTGGGCGGGCAGGATCACATGTATCTGGAAGGGCAGATCGCGCTGGCCATCCCCGGCGAAGATGACGAGGTGTCGCTGTTCGCCTCCACCCAGCACCCGAGCGAGGCGCAGCACATGGTCGCCCATGCGCTTGGTGTGCGCGCAAATGCCGTAGTGATCAACGTGCGGCGCATGGGCGGGGGCTTTGGCGGCAAGGAAACGCAGATGAACCTGTTTTGCGTCATTGCCGCGCTGGCCGCAAAACAACTGGGCCGTGCCGTGAAGCTGCGCCCTGACCGTGATCAGGATATGGAAATCACCGGCAAGCGCCATGACTTCCGCATTGATTATGACGTGGGCTTTGACGATCAGGGCCGCATTCTGGCCGTTGACGGGGTGTTTGCGGCGCGCTGTGGCTGGTCGTCCGACCTGTCCGGCCCCGTGACAGACCGCGCGCTGTTTCATGCCGATAATGCCTATTACTACCCCGATGTGCGCCTGAAATCCCGCCCGATCAAGACCAACACCGTCAGCAACACGGCCTTTCGCGGCTTTGGTGGCCCGCAAGGCGTGATTGCAGCCGAACGCATGATTGAAGAAATCGCCTATGCGTTGGGCCGTGACACGCTGGAGATACGCCGCGCGAATTTCTACCGCGACGGCGCGGATGTGACCCCCTATCACCAGACGGTCGAGGACAACATCCTGACGCGGCTGGTGGACGAGTTGGAGCAATCGTCCGACTATCAGGCGCGGCGGCGCGCGGTGCTGGACTGGAACGCCAAGGGCGGCATCATCCGCAAGGGCATTGCGCTGACGCCGGTAAAGTTCGGCATCAGTTTTACCGCGACATGGTATAATCAGGCGGGCGCGCTGGTGCATGTCTATAATGACGGGTCCATCCATCTGAACCACGGCGGCACCGAAATGGGACAGGGGCTTTACACCAAGGTAGCCCAGGTGGTGGCCGAAGCGTTTGGCGTTGATATATCCCGCATCAAGATCACCAAAACCACGACCGAAAAGGTGCCCAACACATCGGCCACAGCCGCCAGCAGCGGGTCGGACCTGAACGGCATGGCCGCGCTGAATGCCTGCGAACAGATCAAGGCGCGGCTGGTGGAATTTGCGGCAACGCACTGGGGCGTGCCCGCCGAAGCCGTGCAGTTCCTGCCCGATCATGTGGCAGTGGGCGGGCAGGAAATCCCCTTTGATGATCTGATCAAGGCGGCTTATATAGCGCGTATCCAGTTGTCGGCAGCGGGGTTTTACAAGACGCCGGAAATTCACTGGGACCGCGCCAAGGGGCGGGGCCAGCCCTTCTATTATTTCGCCTATGGCGCGGCCTGTGCGGAGGTCAGCATTGACACATTAACCGGCGAAACCCGCGTGGACCGCGCCGATGTGCTGCATGATGTGGGCCGGTCGCTGAACCCCGCGCTGGATCTGGGGCAGGTTGAAGGCGCGTTTGTGCAGGGCATGGGGTGGCTTACATCGGAAGAACTGGTCTGGGATGACAAGGGCCGCTTGCGCACGCATGCACCGTCCACATACAAAATACCGCTGGCGTCTGACCGGCCACGCATTTTCAATGTCCGACTGGCCGATTGGTCGGAAAACGTGAAACCCACAATCAAACGGTCCAAAGCGGTGGGCGAGCCGCCCTTCATGCTGCCGATTTCAGTGTTTGAAGCCATCGGCATGGCCGTGGCATCGGTCGCGGATTACCGCGAATGCCCTCGCCTTGATGCGCCCGCCACGCCCGAACGCGTGTTGATGGCGGTCGAACGGTTGCGGGCAGGCTTATGAACGGCGCCCACAACATCCTAAGCGGCCCCGCCGCTGTGATCCATGCCCGCATTTCCCGCGTGCACGGGTCCAGCCCGCGCGAAACAGGGGCCGAGATGTTCATCACCGCGCAGGGCATGGCGGGCACGATCGGCGGCGGGCAGGCGGAATGGCAGGCACTGGCGCGCGCGCGCGACATGCTGGCCAAGGGCACATTGCGCGACACGCTTGATATCGCCCTTGGGCCGGAAATCGGCCAATGCTGCGGCGGGCGGATTTTGATAGAGCTTGTGCGCCTTGGCGACAGCGCGCGCGCGGCCCATCTTGCGCGCCTGCAAGGGGCCGTGCGCCCGCATGTGCTGATACTGGGCGCGGGTCATGTGGGCCGCGCTTTGGCACGGATCATGATCACGCTTCCCTGCCGCACGCTTCTGATCGACACCCGCGCCGCCGAATTGCGGCAGGCCCCCGACGGTGTGGAAACCTGCCTGACCCCCCTGCCCGAAGCGGAAATTGCCACAACCCCGCCCGCCAGCGCATTCATTGTCGCGACCCATGACCACGGCTTGGATTTCCTGCTGACGCTGGCCGCGCTGCGCCGCAAGGATGCCGCCTATGTCGGGCTGATCGGGTCTGCCACCAAACGCGCGCGGTTTGACCGTTTCGCGCGTGACCACGGCACCGGCACCGACACGGCGGCGCTGATCTGCCCCATTGGTGCGGCGGGCCTTGGCGACAAGCGCCCCGAAGTTATTGCGCTGATGACGGCGCAGGAAGTCATTTCGGCATTGGGGCGCGCAACCCCGGCGCAGGCCGGTGCCTGTGCCGTATCTTCGTGAAAGCCATCCCATGACCCTAACCCTGATCCGCGCGCGGTTGCTAAGTTTCCTGCGCGAACCCCACAGCCCCGATGACACGACCAGTTTTCGCTATATCGACGATGGCGCCTTGCTGATCGAGGGGGGCATGATCCGCGCCATGGGCGAATTCAGCCAGATCAACACCCCCGATGCGACAGTGATCGACCACCGCCCGCATCTGGTCATGCCCGGTTTCATCGACACGCATCTGCATTTTCCGCAAACACAAGTGATCGGCTGTTGGGCTGCGGAACTGCTGGACTGGCTGAATGACTACACCTTTCCCGAAGAAACCCGCTACAATGACCCTGCGCTGTGCGCACGCATGGCCAGCGCCTTTCTGGACCGGCTGGCAGATCACGGCACAACAACGGCTGTGGCCTATGCGTCCGTGCACGCGGCGTCTGCTGATGCGCTGTTCGCCGAGGCGTTGAGCCGAGACATGCGGCTGATTACTGGCAAGGTGATGATGGACCGCAACGCGCCCGGGTCCTTACGCGACACGGCCCAATCGGGCTATGATGACACCAAGGCCCTGATTGCGCGCTGGCACGGCAGGGGGCGGCTGTCCTATGCAATTACCCCGCGTTTTGCCATCACATCCACCCCCGACCAGTTGGCTGCGGCGCAGGCATTGGCGGTTGAGCACCCCGATTGCTATATCCAGACCCATCTTAGCGAAAACCACGCTGAAATCGCGCTGTCATGCCAGCTTTACCCCGATGCGGTGGATTATACCGACATTTACGCCCGCTACGGGTTGCTGGGAACAAAATCCCTGCTGGGGCATGCGATTCACTTGTCTGACCGTGAAATAGGTGTCTTGGCGGAAGCAGGGGCAAAACCTGTCTTTTGCCCGACATCCAACCTGTTTCTGGGCAGTGGTTTGTTTGACGACGCAAAATTGCGCGCGGCGGGGCTGGTGAATGCGATTGCCACTGATATCGGCGGTGGCACAAGCTATTCCATGCTGCAAACCCTGGCCGAAGGCTACAAGGTGCTGCAACTGCAACGCCAGCGCCTGCACCCGTTTCGTGCCTTTCACTGGATCACCCGCGGCAACGCGGTGGCCCTTGGGCTGGAGCATTGCATCGGCACGCTGGACGCGGGCACCGAAGCTGATTTCGTTATCCTGAACGCCCGCGCAACCCCTGCCATGGCCCAGCGCATGGACCGCGCGCGGGGTCTGGCGGATGAATTGTTCACCTTGCAGGTGATGGGCGATGACCGCGCGGTTGTGCAAACCTATATCGCGGGAACGCCGCAAAAGGCCTGCTGATACGCGCCGCAAGTCCTTTGGGTATGAAGTGACCAGCTTTTCATGCCGTGTTCTTTTTGCCTGTGGGTTTTGGCCTTTTGCTGCCGTTGATGCCATGGACATAGCCCGCGCCAGCGGTGGGCCGGGGTCTGCCGATCCGACGCCAGTGAAGTTCACTTTATGCAGGCGGCATACTCCTGACTTCAAAGGATTGAATCACCATCAGCCAAATCGGCAGGCCGCGGGACGGCCCGCCGATGGCGCGGCGGCCTGCGGCCTTTGCTCCGCGCCTTGGGGCGTCCCCTTCAGGCCAGCAACCCCGAACTGACAGGACCAAACACCAGCAGCGTCAGCGCGGCGACATATGCAACCAATAACTGTAATCGCCGGTTTGTGGCGCGGTATCTGTGCCCGAATCCGGCAATGCGCGCGACGGCATGGCCTGTTGCAGAACTCGCTTCAGCCGTCGCAGGGCAACAGGTTTGGTCATCACCATCATGCCCGCTGCCTGTGCGCGCTGCGCAAGGTCCTGACTGTGGTTGGCGGTGATCAGGATTGCAGGAATTGTGCCATACCGGCTGCGCAACTGTGCCACAACCTCGATCCCGTCCTCGCCGTTGTCCAGCAAGAAATCTGCCAGAATAATATCAGGGGAAACACCAAGTTCGGCCACCTGCTGATCGGCTTGTGCAAGGTTTGCGGCCTCCAGCGGGCTTGCGCCCCAATGTTCCAGAACTTCCATCATCGCAGCCCGCACACCTGCGTCATTTTCAACCACAAGCACCAGCAGATCATCCAGCGGGCTGCGCGCCGCATCCGGCCCGGTGGCCGCGTCGGCCAGCGTGGGCACGGCCATGTCGGACCGTGGCACGGTCAGCGAAAACACCGTGCCCTTGCCCATGGTTGAACGCAATTCCAGCGGATGGCCCAGCAGCGCACTGGCTTGTTCCACAATCGCAAGGCCCAACCCCATACCCGTGCACGCACTTGGCGCAAGGCGGGTGAATTCCTGAAAGATCTCGGATTGTTTGTCAGGGGGAATTCCCGGGCCTGTGTCCCACACCTGCAACCGCAATGTTGCGCCTTGATTGCGCACCCCCACAACAACCCTGCCCGTTGATGTGTAGCGGATGGCGTTGGACAAAAGGTTTTGCAAGATGCGTTTCAGATAGACCGCATCGCTGTGGACAACCGCGCTGCTGGGCACGACCACCAGTCGCAGCCCTTTTGCCTGCGCAATCGGGGTGAATTCCTCTCGCAGCCTGTCCAGCAACTGGCCAAGGGCAATGGGTTCGGGCTTGGCACGGGCTGCACCGATATCAAATTTGGAAATATCCAGAAGCGCGCCCAATATCTGCTCGACACTGCCAAAGGCACTGCGAATGCGTTCTGTCAGACGCGCCTGCCCCGCGTCCAGCGGGGTCGTGGACAGGGAGCCAAGAAACAGCTTGGCCGCATTCAGCGGTTGCAACAGATCATGGCTGGCAGATGCCACGAAACGCGATTTCGATGTATTGGCGCGTTCTGCCAGATCGCGCGCGGATTCAAGTTCCAATGTGCGTTCGCGCACCCGGGCTTCCAGCGTTTCATTCAACCTGTGTAATTCGGCGATGGCACCGCGTTCCTTGGTCATGTCGGTCAGCGACATCACGAAACCACGGTCGGGCATCGCTTGCGCCGACAGATGCAGGATGGTTCCGTCATCTTGGGTAATTTCCAGTGACAAGGGCGGGCGGTGCGGCGGTCCCTGCACCCATTGCATCAGCATTTGGGGCACGCGCCCCTGCCCCAGTTGGCGGCGGCGCGCCAGATCATCCAGAATGCTGGCAAAGGGCGTCCCGATGGCCAGCAATTCCACCGGCGGCAGGAACATGTCACGCAAGCGCCGGTTCCAGCCCGCAAGTCGTGCCTTGGCGTCAAACATGGCCACGCCCTGATCAATATGGTCCAGGGTCGCGCGCACCATCTGCGCCTGTTCGTCCAGCAGTTTGGCGCGTTCTTCGCGTTCATTGCGCACCATGGCCGTCACATCGGTCTGGGTCACGGCTGTGCCACCGGACGGCATGCGCTGTTCACTGACCTGTAGCCATTGGTCATCGCGCAGCGGCACAATAAAATTCACATTCTTGCGCCGGTGGCTTTCCAGCCGCTGGGCCACCCAGGCGGCGCGCGTCTGGCCATCGGGCAAATGCAGATAGGGGCTTTCGGACACCAGCCGCACATAATCGCGAAAACTAAGCCCCGCGCCAATGCGCCTGCGCAAATCGGGCAGGCCCGCACAAAAACGCGAATTCCACATGACCAGCATGTCCTGCGCATCGAATAATGCAAACCCTTCGCGCATGGCTTCCAGCGCGTCGGTCAGGATATTGCGCGCGCGCACGGCCATGCGTTCCGCCTGTGACAGGCGCGAATTGGCGATGCGCAGCTTGTCCAGCGTTTCGGCCAGATCGCGCGTGCGGCTGCGCACCTGCTGCTCCAGCGCCACGACGTGCTGCAACTGGCCCACGGGCCGGCTGGGCGATTGCCCGCGTTCGGACCGGTCCATAAGGGCGGCGACGATAGCGCGCAGGCGCAGGTTTTCCTCGTCCGGTGTCAGACCGGGTGGCAAGAAGTCCTTATGCATCATTCCCCCCACTGGTCACGGCAAACACTGTATCGGGTTCAGGTTGCGGCGGGTAGAAAGCAAGCCCCGTGAAGGTCTGGTTCACATGCATCAGATTGAACTGCTCGCCATAGGTGTTGAACCCTGCCACCTGATAGCGGTCCAGAACAGTGCTGATGCGGGCGCGATTCTGGGTATTCTCTGCCTCCAGTCTGCGCAGGATGCAGTCACAGGCCAGAATTGCGGGCAGCGGCCCATCACCTGCCAACCCCGCAAGCTGGCTGTCCAGATGCGCGACCAGATCGACGCTTGTGGCAAGGCGCAGCACCAGCCCCGATTCCACCGCCGAAAAAAAGCGCAGCGTGCCATCGGGTTCCACACGCTGGATGGCCAGCACATGATGATCCTTGCCGATCTTGGACACCACCGGATTGGCCGCGAATATGAACGGCGACAGCTGTTGCGGGTCCTTGCCCAGAAGCCGCGCATATTCCGGCCCTGCGGGCATACCGTTGATCTGGCGCACCAGCCTTTGTTCGGGGTCGGCATCGGTCACCACCATGCGCAGTTCGGTGGGTTCCAGATGATCGAAACGAAACGCCGTCACCGTGCAGGGTGTGCGCAGCACGGCCAGCACCGCAGCATCCGTCATGAACCGCCCCTGATGCAACACATGGGTCTGGCCAAACCGCAAACCGTCGCCTGCCGACCCGCCGACAAGCGGCGACTGGCTAAGCGCTTGCGACAAGGCCCAGACCAGATGATCCTCCATCATCGACAGCCCGTCGGTCAGCAGGAATGCCACTTCATTGGACCAGTCGGCGGTCGAGAATGTCAACTCGGCGCGCAATTCAAATGCCAGATCGCGCGCTTGTTCGGGCCTGAAGCTGCGCAACCCCTCGATATGGCCCACGGCCACACGAAACAGATCGCGCGGCAGGCCGATCGCGACAATATGCCCGTCCAGATACCCGCCACTGCCGATTTCGCCCGCAGTCGTGCAGCCGATGACCGGCAGTCTGGACGGCAACCCCATCAGCGCACCCTCGACACTGCGCAAATCATGCCCGTCGCCCACAAACAAAATCACCAGCGCCAGATCAGCCGGGGTCAGGGCTGCCAGTATGTCGGACATGGCCTGCGCTGTATCCTTGGCCCCTGACTGCGCATGTTTGAATATTGCAGCATTGCTGTGCATTGGCTGCCCCCCTTCCCCCAAGGTCCACGCGCGCCGCCGCCCATTGCGCTTTGTGTCAGGACATGCCACCATCGCGCAAGATCGACGCGAAAGACGCAGAATTGGCGATGCGCACGGCCTGTGTCCGGCTTTGTGCGCCCATTTTGCGCAATATCGCCGTGACATGGGCCTTGACCGTGGTTTCACTGATCGACAATTCGAACGCAATTTGCTTGTTCAGATACCCTTCGCAAACCAGCGCCAGAATCCTGCCCTGCTGCGGCGTCAGGGTGGCCAGCTTGTCAACCACGGCCTGTTCACCACTGCCATCAGTGCCGGTTGGCGGGGCGTAACTTTCAGGGGTATACGTCCCGCCCTGCATGACCTGACGAATGGCCGCGACAAACCCTTCGCGGGGGCTGTGCTTGGGCACGAAACCCGCAGCACCGGCTTGCAGCACGGCGGTTACAATCCGGTCATCAGCCATGGACGACACCACCACCACCGGCACACCGGGAACCGCGTTGCGCAGCCGCATCAACCCGTCCAGACCGGCCACATCAGGCAGGTTCAGGTCCAGCAAAATGGCATCCGGTTCCATTCCGCTGCGCAGGTCTTCAAGCGCCTGACCCAGCGAACTGGTGGCATGGATACGGGTAACGGCCAGCGTTTCTGTCAATGTCATTTGCAGGGCTTCGCAAAACAGCGGGTGATCGTCGATGATCATGATCATGTCGGTATCTTTGCCTGCGGCTGCCCCGATGGTGATCATTCTGGCTCTCATTGTTTACCCGTCATTTCGTCCCATCCGCACTTATAGCGCATTTCGACCGGAAAGTGTGCCCCCTCTTAAGTCCTATGGTGCAAGGGGCTGCATCAGACGGATATCAGGTCGCCAACAGTGCCACCACGCGACGCAGCGCCAGTTGATAGCCAAGCGTCCCGCAGCCTGCGATAACCCCGTCAGCGCGCGCACTGACATAAGAATGATGGCGGAAGGTCTCGCGCTTGTGGATGTTGGAAATATGAACTTCCATCACTGGCCCGTCAAAGGTGTTCAGCGCATCCAGAATGGCCACGGATGTATGCGAATAGGCCCCCGGGTTGATGATGATGGCGCGCGCCGCATCGCGGGCGGTATGGATCATATCCACGATTTCGCCTTCGTGGTTGGACTGGAACAGCGCCGCCTCGACGCCCATTTCCTGCGCCAGCGCCGCACAATCACGCGCCACATCGTCAAGGGTTTCGTGGCCGTAGATTTCGGGTTGGCGGCGCCCCAGAAGGTTCAGGTTCGGGCCGTTCAGTATATGGATCATCGGAAGCGGCATCATCTATCCTTTCGCAACTGGCCCCCTTAGTGCCACAGCCCTGCCTGTGCGAAAAGTGCCAAGATGCAGCGCGTGCCGGTTGTGCGGACAGTTTGGCACATAAAAACGCGCGCGGGCATTTCATTCGCGGCAGGTTCGGCTTACATCTGGGCGAAGTTTCATCAACCGACCAAAGGCCAGATATGTCCAGCACCCCCCTGACCGATGCCCTGTCGCCTGTGACACAGGCCCTTCTTGCCGCCGCGCGGGCGGCGGGCGCTGATGCCGCCGACGCCATCGCCATCGAGGGGCGCTCGGTGTCCATCGACGTGCGCAAGGGCGGGCTGGAACAGGCAGAACGCGCCGAAGGGCTGGATATCGGGTTGCGCGTGTTCATCGGTCAGCGTCAGGCGTGCATTTCATCGTCGGATACGCGGCCTGAGACCTTGCAGGCCATGGCCAGCCGCGCCGTTGCCATGGCGCGCGAAGCCCCCGAAGACCCCTATGCCGGACTGGCCGACCCTGACCAGCTGGCAGATTTGCGCAGCGCCGACGGGCTGGAGTTGTTCGATCCCAGCCCCGAGCCTGACCCCGCAGCGCTGGAAGAGGACGCGCGCCGCGCCGAAGCGGCGGCACTGGCCGTCAAGGGCGTGACACAGGTGCAATCTGCATCCGCCGCGTATGGCCAGCAGGCCGTGTGGATGGCGGCCAGTAACGGGTTTGAAGGGGGCTATGCGCGCAGTTCGCGCCACATGTCCTGCGTGGCCATCAGCGGCGAAGGCACCGGCATGGAACGCGACTGGTGCGGCGAGGGGCGCATTTTTCAGGCGGACCTGCCCAGCGCCGAGTATGTCGGCAACCTTGCCGCAGAACGCACCATTGCGCGGGCAGGCGCGCGCAGGCCCAAAACCGGCACATATCCGGTGCTGTATGATGAACGCATCGCCTCCAGCCTGATCGGGCATTTGCTGGGCGCAATCAATGGCAGCGCCATTTCACGCGGATCAAGCTGGTTGCGCGATGCGATGGGCACACCCGTTCTGCCCGATGGCATTTCCCTGCATGAAGACCCGCTGCGCATTCGCCGGTCCGGCAGCCGCCCGTTCGACGCAGAAGGGCTGGCCAGCCGCAAAAAGGCACTTGTGCAAGATGGTGTCCTGCAATCATGGGTTCTGGATCTGGCAAGCGCGCGCAAACTGGGGCTGGACAGCACGGCAAACGCAGTGCGCGGCACATCCGCGCCCCCCAGCCCGTCAACATCCAATGTGATTTTGACGCAGGGCACCAAGACACATGCCGAATTGATCGCTGACATGGGAACAGGGCTTCTTGTCACATCGCTGATCGGGTCCACCATCAACCCCAACACGGGCGATTATTCGCGCGGGGCCAGCGGGTTCTGGGTAGAAAACGGCAAAATCGCCTATCCGGTGAATGAATGCACCATTGCGGGCAATCTACGCGACATGCTGCGCCGGATCATTCCGGCCAATGACGCACAGGACCACCTGTCCAGCGTCGTGCCCTCGCTTCTGGTGGAAGGGATGATGCTTGCTGGCGAATGATGATCTGAACCTGCTGATACGCGCCGCGCAGGATGCCGGGCAGATCGCACTGCGCCACCTGAAGGCGGGACCAACAGTCTGGCAAAAGCCCGACGGGCAAGGGCCGGTGACAGATGCCGATCTTGAAATAGACCGGATGCTGCACAACGTCCTGCGGGCGGCGCGCCCCGATTACGGGTGGCTGTCCGAAGAAACCCGCGACACGCCCGACAGGCTGGCGCATGACCGTGTTTTCATCATCGACCCGATTGACGGCACCCGCGCCTTCGCACAGGGGCAGCAGGGTTTTGCACATGCCCTTGCCGTGGTCGAGCATGGCCTGCCCACCGCCGCAGTCGTGCATCTGCCGGTGCCGAATCTGACCTATTATGCCGCGCGCGGACAGGGGGCATTCCTGAACGGGCGCGCCATCAGTGCCGCAGACCGGCGCGCGGTGACAGGCGCGCGCGTGCTGGCCCCCAAGTCACAATTCACGCCCGACCTGTGGCAAGGGGGCGTGCCCCTGATCGCACCGCATTTTCGTTCGTCACTGGCATGGCGCATGGCGCTGGTTGCCGAAGGGCAATTCGATGCAATGCTGTCCCTGCGCCCGACATGGCATTGGGATATTGTCGCAGGCGCGTTGCTGATCGCAGAAGCTGGCGGCAAGGTCAGCGACGGGGCGGGACATAACCTGCTGTTCAACACCCGATCCCCGCGTTCGGACGGAATAATCGCAGCCGGCGCAGTCATGCACGACGCGTTGATCGATCTGCGCAAGCCCCAACGCGCAGGCTAATGGCGCGATTGCGCATATAACCCATGCGCAAAACGCGTCCCACTTGCGCAAACAGCAAAAGGCGCGCACAAATTATTGCTTTTTTAAAGCCCGCATGGTGAAAAGCGCCTGTCCCTGTATGCGAAATCCACAAGAATGGTGGGCGACGTCCCACACTGAAAGGAAATGCCATGAAAAAACGCCTGCATCTGGTTTTCGGCGGCGAATTGACAGACCCGCGCGGCACGGAATTCGTTGACACTGACGCAATTGATATTGTTGGCCTGTTTCCGGATTATGCCTCCGCACATGCTGCATGGAAGAACGCCGCCCAGCGCACCGTTGACAGCGCCGAAACACGCTATTTCATCGCCCATCTGCACCGCCTGATCGAAGAAAGCGACGAAACCAGCCCGACACGCACACTGGAAGGCTGATAGACGGCACACCCATGCAGCATTCTGCGTCTGAACGGCTATATCTGCTGTGGCACCACCGCGCGGGCAAGTCCCCCGGCGCGGCACCCGTGCCACATCTGGACGGCCCTGTTATCTGGCTGCATGCTGACAACCAGCATGCGGTCGGACAACTTGATGCATTGTCAGAGGCCCTGATGCACCAGCAGGCGCAGCAGGGCAAGCATGTGTCGGTGTTGCTAAGCTATGTCGCGGGGTTGCAGCCACCGGCGGAAATACCCGGCCGCGCGGCGCTGGCGATCGCGGCGGACCGCGTGGAGACTATCACGGAAATCATGTCCCGACTGGCCCCAGTCACCGTTCTGGTCGCCGTGCAACGGCTGCCTGTCGCAATAATCAGCATTGCGGCGGCCGCCGGGGCGAAGATCTTGATTGCCGATATGGACAGCCCCCGTTTTCCGGGATTCTGGGGGCATATTCCGGGCTTGTCCGCAAATCTGATGGGGCGTGTTCACCGTGTCTTTCTGTCCACGCCCGCACAACGCACGGGCTGGGCAAAAGCGGGCGTTGCCACTGACAGAATGCTTCTGTCCGGCCCGCTGAATGATGCGCCCATGGCCCTTGGGTGTAATGAGGCGGAACGCGATGCACTGGCCCAAAGCTTTCGTCAGCGAACTGTCTGGCTGGCCATCGGGGTGCCTGAAATCGAAGAAGCGACGATTGTTGCCGCCCATCGCGCGGCCCTGCGCGATTCCCACCGTGTTGCGCTGATCCTGCACCCGCTGGACCCGATGCGCGGCACAACGCTGAAGGCGGAACTTACCCCGAAATTCAACACGGCGCTGCGGTCGGTCGATGACCAGATCACACCCGACACCCAAGTTTATATTGTCGATACCGAAGGCGAACGCGGGCTTTGGTATCGGCTGGCTGTCGCTTGCTATATCGGCGGCAGCCTTGACAAGACCGGCGCAACGGTCACGCCCATGGAAGCGGCGGGTTTGGGTTGCGCTATCGTGCACGGGCGCGAAACCGGACAGTTTGGTGATGCGTTCCAGCGCCTGACCAGTGCCAGGGCCACAAGCCGCATTCAGCGCGCCGAGGCCCTGGGTCAGGCGATTTGTTCCGCCCTGCGCCCCGATCAGGCCGCACAAATGGCCCATCAGGGATGGCAGGTTGTGTCGGAAGGGGCAGAAACCGCCGATATGATCATCGCCACCCTTCTGGAAACACTCGACTCCGCAGGGGCGGCCTGATGCGCCCGCCCGCATTCTGGCATGCGCCCCCGGACAAGCCCGCCGCGCTTGCGCGCCTGCTGGCACCCCTTGGGGCGGTTTACGCGGCGGGGACGGCGCGCCGCGTGGCCCGCGCGCCGCAATGGCAAGCGCCGGTGCCAGTAATCTGTGTCGGCAATCTGAACATCGGCGGCACCGGCAAGACGCCGACGGTGATTGCCATTGTCCAGAAGCTGCAAGCGCTTGGGTGCACGCCGCATGTCATTTCGCGCGGCTACGGGGGGCGTCTGGAAGGGCCTGTTCAGGTCCGCGAAGGTCAGCACAGCGCCGCCCATGTGGGCGATGAACCGCTGCTGCTGGCGGCCTTTACCCCTGTCTGGGTTGCGCGCGACCGTGCGGCAGGGGCGCGCGCCGCAGTGGATGCGGGCGCGCAGGTGCTGGTTATGGATGACGGGTTTCAAAACCCCTCCCTGTCCAAGGATATGGCGATTGTCGTGGTTGACGCGGCCACAGGTTTCGGCAACGGGCGCGTTATTCCGGCAGGCCCCTTGCGCGAACCCGTGGCGGCGGGGCTGGCGCGTGCAGATCTGGTCATGTCCATCGGGGGCAGCGCCGCGCAGCGCCAGTTCGCCACCCGTTGGGGCGCGCAGATAACATGCCCGCATATGACCGCGCGGCTGGACCCGCTGCAAATGGGCATGACATGGCAGGGACTGCGGGTTCTGGCCTTCGCAGGCATCGGGCATCCGGAAAAATTCTTTGTGACACTGCGTCACGAAGGCGCGGAAATCCTGCGCGCCGAAGCGCTGAGCGATCACCAACCCCTGTCCGAAGGGTTGATGAAACGGCTTGAGCTGGAAGCGACCGCCTTGGGGGCGCAACTGGTCACCACCGAAAAAGATGCAGTGCGCCTGCCTCATAGCTTCCGGCGCAAGGTTCTGACCTTGCCGGTGCGGTTGCAGTTTGAGGATGCGGGCAGGTTGGATGCGGCGCTTCAGGCCCTGACGCACAGCTGACGCCCCCCATTAATCCACCGGAACCCAACGGAATTTCTTGCGTTTGTTACATGGATTTCCTATGCGGGCTGCTTATGTCACTGCACAAGAAGGGTGGGACAATTCATGCCGGATCAAGTGTTTCAGACCTACGGGATTCACCGTTGGGGGGCGGGGATGTTTGCCCCTCTGGAGAATGGGGATCTGGGCATCGTCAACCCTGCACGTCCTGATGCGCCCGCGATCAGCCTGCGGGAACTGCTGAACAACCTTGATGCGCGCGGCGTGCAGACACCCGTTCTGGTGCGTGTGGGTGCCTTTTTGCGCAGGCAACTTGAATCCCTGAACGATGCATTCGCGCAGGCCATTGCCGCAAACGGGTATCAGGCCCCCTATCGGGGCGTTTTTCCCATCAAGGTAAACCAACAGGCCGAAGTGATTGACCGTATCGTTGATTACGGGCGCCCTTATACATTCGGGCTGGAAGCGGGGTCCAAGCCCGAATTGATTCTGGCCCTGTCGCGGGATTTGCCGAAAGATGCGCTGCTGATCTGCAATGGCATCAAGGACGCCGAATTCATCCGCCTTGGCATTCTGGCGCGCAAGGCGGGCATCAACTGCGTTCTGGTCATCGAAAGCCCCGCCGAAGCGGACACTGTCATCGCAGAAGCCAAGCGTCTGGGCGAAAAGCCCGCATTGGGCGTGCGCATCAAGCTGACACGCAGGGTCAGCGGTAACTGGGCCGACAGTTCCGGCGACCGGTCCACCTTCGGGCTGACCACCAAGGAAGTGGTGGACCTGATCGACAAATTGCGCGGCGAAGACATGCTGGATTGTCTGGTGTTGCAACATTCGCATCTGGGGTCACAAGTGCCACAGATGCTGGATATTCGACAGGCCGTTGATGAAGCCTGCCGGTTCTATACAGAATTGCGCCGCCTTGGCGTGCCGCTGACCTATCTGGATCTGGGCGGCGGACTTGGCATCGACTACACCGGCGAGGCGCGCGCGTCTGACAATTCGGTCAATTACACATTGGAAGAATACTGCGCCAATATCGTTGAAACCGTCAAATACCAGATGGATGAAGCCGACGTGCCGCATCCCACGCTGGTCACCGAATCCGGCCGTGCGATTGTGGCCTATTCGTCAATGCTGCTGTCCGACATTCTGGAAGCCAGCTATTTCGACCGCTCTGCGCCGATCACACCGGAAGAAGACGATCATCACATGCTGTCGGATATGGCCGCGATTGTGGGCTATCTGTCACCGCGTCGCATGCAGGAATGCCTGAACGATGCCGAATATTACCGCGAAGAATTGCGCGCCCTGTTCCGCCGCGGCGTCATCGGGATTGAAGAAGTCGCGCGCGCCGAACAGATTTTCCTGTATGTCGTGGGCCGCATCAAGGATCTGGTCGCGCAAACGCCCGATGTGCCGCAGGAAGTGCTTGAAGAACTGTCCGCGCATCGCGACATTTACCGTGCGAATTTCAGCCTGTTCCAGTCCTTGCCAGATGTCTGGGCGATTGACCAGTTGGTGCCCATTGCGCCCTTGCAGCGCCTGAACGAGGTGCCGACCCGCCGCGCCGTATTGTCAGACATCACCTGCGACAGTGACGGCAAGATTGACCAGTTTGTTCTGGGCGACGGCATTGGAAACGCGCTGCCCGTCCATGAACTGCGCCCCAATGAACGCTATTTCATCGGCATTTTCCTTGTTGGCGCATATCAGGAAACGCTGGGCGATCTGCACAACCTGTTTGGCGATACCAATGTCGTGACAGTGGATTTCAATGAAGATGGCGTGCTGGAATTGCAGCACGAAGTCGAAGGCGACACAGTGGCCGAAGTGATGGCCTATGTCGAATATGAACCCAAACAATGCCTTGATGCATTCAAGCGCATCGTTGAACGGGGGGTGCGCAATGGCACGCTGAACCCGTCGCAGCGGCGCATGCTGATGGAAACCTATCGCCATGCCATCAACGGCTACACCTATTACGAACATGAGGAGCATACCCATGGCTGACAACAAGGACGTTCTGGTCATCGGCGCTGGTGGCGTCGCATCTGTTACCCTGCATAAAATGGCAATGAACCGCGACCTGTTTCCGGGCCGTATTGCTGTGGCCAGCCGCACGCTGTCCAAATGCGACGCGATTGCCGCATCCATCAAGGCGCGCACGGGGCAGGTGATCGAAACCTATCAGGTCGATGCCGATGACGTGGCCCAGACAGTTGCCCTGATTGAAACCGTGAAACCCGCGCTTCTGGTCAATCTGGCGCTGCCCTATCAGGATCTGGCCCTGATGGAGGCTTGCCTGAAAACCGGCGTGCATTATCTGGACACCGCCAATTATGAACCACCCGAGGAAGCGAAGTTTGAATATTCGCACCAGTGGAAACTGCATGACCAGTTTAAACAAGCGGGGCTTATGGCCACGCTGGGCGTTGGTTTTGACCCCGGTGTGACCAGCATTTTCGCCACATATGTGCGCAAGCACCACCTGTCAGGCATTCGCCAGATCGACATTCTGGATTGCAATGGCGGCGATCACGGCCATCCGTTTGCCACCAATTTCAACCCCGAAATCAACATCCGCGAAGTGACCGCCGAAGTAAAGCATTGGGAAAATGGCGGCTGGGTCACCAGCCCGCCCATGTCCGCCAAAGTGCCGTTCGATTTTGAAGCGGTCGGCGAAAAGAACATGTATCTGATGTATCACGAGGAACTGGAATCCCTTGTGACCCATTTCCCCGAAATCGAACGCGCGCGCTTCTGGATGACCTTTGGTGATGCCTATATCAATCATGTCACCGTATTGCAGAATGTGGGCATGACGGGCATTGACCCTGTGGAGTATAACGGCCAGCAAGTCATCCCGCTGCAATTCCTGAAAGCCGTGCTGCCCAACCCCGGGGACTTGGGCGAACGCACCAAGGGCAAGACCAATATCGGTGACATCATCACTGGCCCTGCCAAGGACGGGTCGGGCGAAAAGACCGTCTATATCTACAATATCTGCGACCATGAAGAATGCTTCCGCGAAGTGGGGTCGCAAGCGGTCAGCTACACGACCGGCGTGCCCGCCATGATTGGCGCGGCATTGATGCTGAATGGCACATGGTCGGGCGCGGGCGTGTTCAACACCGAACAGCTGGACCCCGATCCGTTCATGGAACTGCTGAACCAGCACGGCTTGCCGTGGCAGGTTGTCGAATTGTCAGGGCCGGTTGATTTCTGATGGCGATGCAGACCCATGCGGGCGATCCGGGCGCGTTTCGGGGGTTTGACCTGACACGCGTTCCGTCCCCCTGTTTCGTGGTGGACGAGGCGCGGCTGGAGCAGAACCTTCAGGTTCTGGCCGATATTCAGGCGCGCTCCGGCGCGACGGTTTTATGCGCGTTAAAGGCGTTTTCGATGTGGTCGCTGGCCCCCTTAGTCAGCCGCTACCTGTCGGGCGTTTGCGCGTCCGGCCTGTGGGAAGCACGCCTTGGGCGCGAGCATTACGGCGGGATCGTGGAAACCTATTCAGCGGGCTACAAGCCCGATGAAATGGGTGAAATCATTGCGCTGTCGGACCATATCATCTTCAACACCCCTGCCGCGAAAGACCGCTTTTTGCCGATGATCAAGGGCGCAGGCAAAGATGTGCATGTCGGCCTGCGCTTCAACCCCGGCTTGCCGCTGGGCGACGACGCAAAGTATGACCCCGCAGCACCCGGATCACGCCTTGGCACGCCGCTGGACCAAATCGACGCAAGCGCGCTAGACGGCGTGGACGGGTTGCATATGCACACCCTTTGCGAACAGGATCTGGACCCGCTGCTGGCCATCTGGGACCATATCGCACCGCGCATCCGCGCGCTTGCCCCGCATCTGAAATGGATCAATTTCGGCGGCGGCCACCACATTACCCGCGCCGATTATGACCGCGAGGGGCTGATTGCATTCCTGCACCGCGTGAGGGATGAGACAGGCTTGCACTGCTATCTTGAACCGGGCGAAGCGGTGGCGCTGGATTGCGGCATTCTGGTGGGCGAAGTGCTGGACATTGTCGAAAATGACGGCCCGAACGCCATTGTGGATATTTCCGCCACCTGCCACATGCCTGACGTGATCGAGGCCCCCTACCGACCCGCACTGCTGGGCGAAGGGGGCGACGTGCATGTGCGGCTTGGCGGGCCAAGCTGTCTGGCGGGTGATGTGATCGGGCGCTATGCGTTTGATAGAATGCCCGACATCGGCGCACGCATCGCATTTCTGGATCAGGCGCATTATTCGATGGTGAAAACCACCACCTTCAACGGTGTGCGCCTGCCGTCCCTTGCCATCTGGAACAGCACAACTGACGCGCTGCGCATTGTGCGCCAGTTCGATTACACCGACTTCAAAGGCCGCCTGTCATGATCTTCCTGAATTCCGAATTGTCCGTCACTGAACGCAGCCCCAATGCGCGCTTTCATGTCGTGCCAATGCCGCTGGAAAAAACCGTGTCCTACGGGTCTGGCACGGCTGATGGGCCTGCCGCGCTGATCACTGCATCGGACCAGTTGGAACGCCTGTGGCGCGGGGTTGAACCCTGCACGGCAGGAATTTGCACAACGCCGCCCATCGACTGCACCGGACCACTGGACACAGCACTGTCTGCCCTTGCCACCCGCACCGAGGGGATTGCACGCGCGGGGCAGGTTCCCGTTACGCTGGGGGGGGAACACAGCCTGACATGGGCCGCCGTCATGGGCGTAAAACGCGCGCTGGACCGCCCCATCGGCATTATCCAGATCGACGCACATGCAGACCTGCGCCGCGCCTATCAGGGGTTTCGCCATTCCCATGCATCCGTGATGCAACTGCTGACCGAGGAAGAAGGCCTGCCACTTGCGCAATATGGCGTGCGCGCCCTGTGTGCCGAAGAAGTGGACTGCCGCGCGCGCAACAACGTTATTTTCATTGATGCGGAAGAACTGGTCACAGGCAATATTCACGATGTCACCCTGCCCGCTGATTTCCCCGAAGATGTCTATGTCACGTTCGATGTGGACGGACTGGATGCGGCCATCATGCCCGCCACCGGCACGCCCGTTCCCGGCGGTCTGGGGTATTATCAATCGCTTGCGCTGGTGCGCTCTGCCCTGAAGGGGCGGCGCTGCGTGGGCCTTGATGTGGTTGAACTGGCCCCCATTGATGGCGCGGATGTCTGGGACTTTACAGCGGCGCAACTGACTTATGCCCTGATCGGGATTGTGCTGCAAAACGAACAGGCCTGACGCCGCCCGCCCCCCCATTCCGGGGGCTGTAGGGTGATGAGCGTTACAAACGCTAAATATTGTGTCTTGGGCGTGACAATCCCGCCTGAACTGCCTATAACTGTGGCAGTCTAACAAGGATTTTCCTACATGTCTGCTGATGCCGTGAAGCGCGAAGAATATGGCGCCGATTCGATCAAGGTTCTCAAGGGGTTGGATGCCGTGCGCAAACGCCCCGGCATGTATATTGGTGACACCGATGACGGGTCTGGCCTGCATCATATGGTCTATGAGGTCGTCGATAACGGCATTGATGAAGCATTGGCGGGCCACGCAGATTTTGTGACCGTTACCATCCATGCTGACAATTCCGTGTCGGTCATGGATAACGGGCGCGGCATTCCCACCGATATTCACACCGAAGAAGGCGTTTCCGCCGCCGAGGTCATCATGACCCAGCTGCACGCGGGCGGCAAATTCGACAGCAATTCCTACAAAGTGTCGGGTGGCTTGCACGGTGTGGGGGTTTCGGTTGTGAACGCCCTGTCGGATTGGCTGGAACTGCGCGTGTGGCGCGCAGGCAAGGAACATATCGCGCGCTTTGAACGCGGGGACACAGTGCGCCATCTGGAAGTCGTGGGCGATGCGGGCAATAAAACCGGCACCGAAGTTCGGTTTCTGGCATCGCTCGACACGTTTTCGAACCTTGAATACAGCTTCAAGACGCTTGAGAACCGACTGCGCGAACTGGCCTTTCTGAATTCCGGCGTGCGCATCATTCTGGAAGATCACCGCCCCGCGGAAATGCTGCGATCGGAACTGTTTTATGAAGGCGGCGTGCGCGAATTTGTCCGCCATCTGGACCGCTCCAAATCGCCTGTTATGCCTGAACCCATCTACATTCAGGGCGAACGCGACGATATCGGTGTTGAAGTGGCGATGTGGTGGAATGACAGCTACCATGAAACAGTGCTGCCCTTTACCAACAACATCCCGCAACGCGATGGCGGCAGCCATATGGCGGGGTTTCGTGGCGCGCTGACACGCACAATCAACGCCTATGCGCAGTCCAGCGGCATCGCCAAGAAGGAAAAGATCAGCTTCACTGGTGATGATGCCCGCGAAGGGCTGACCTGTGTGCTGTCGGTCAAAGTGCCGGACCCCAAATTCTCCAGCCAGACCAAAGACAAGCTGGTGTCCAGCGAAGTGCGCCCCGCCGTTGAATCGCTGGTCAATGAAAAGCTGGCCGAATGGTTCGAAGAAAACCCTGCGCATGCCAGATCCATCGTCGGCAAGATCATCGAAGCCGCCGTTGCCCGCGAAGCGGCGCGCAAGGCGCGCGACCTGACACGGCGCAAGACCGCGCTGGACGTGGCCAGCCTGCCGGGCAAACTGGCCGATTGTCAGGAACGCGACCCCTCCAAATCGGAATTGTTTCTGGTCGAGGGGGACTCGGCCGGTGGGTCCGCGAAACAGGGCCGAAGCCGCCAGAATCAGGCGGTGCTGCCACTGCGCGGGAAAATCCTGAACGTGGAACGCGCGCGCTTTGACCGGATGCTCGGATCGCAGGAAATCGGCACGCTGATTACAGCACTTGGCACCGGGATCGGCCGCGACGAATTCGACATCGCAAAACTGCGCTATCACAAGATCATCATCATGACCGATGCGGATGTCGATGGCGCGCATATCCGCACGCTGTTGCTGACCTTCTTCTTCCGGCAAATGCCCGAACTGATCGAAGGCGGGTATCTGTATATTGCCGAACCACCCTTGTTCAAAGTGGCCCGCGGCAAGTCTGAAGTCTATCTGAAAGACAAGCCCGCGCTGGAAGATTACCTGATCGAACAAGGTGTCGATGGCGTCATATTGCGGCTGGCCACGGGCGAGGAAATCACCGGGCAGGATCTGGCGCGCGTGGTAACCGAAGCGCGTGTCGTGCGCCGGTCGCTGGCGGCATTTCCCACGCATTACCCGCAGCATATTCTGGAACAGGCCACGATTGCCGGTGCACTGCTGGCCGAAGCGCTGGCCAGCCACCCGCAGGAACTGGCCGACACGGTGGCCAGCCGTCTGGACCTGATCGCCGCCGAATACGAGCGCGGCTGGCAGGGACGCCCCACGCAGGATGGCGGTTTGCGCCTGTCGCGCGTCTTGCGCGGCGTGGAAGAAGTGCGCAGGCTGGATGGTGGCGTGCTGCGCTCGGGCGAGGCCCGCAGGCTGGCCACGCACACACAAACGCTTCAGGACATCTACAGCCAGCCCGCGGAACTGGTGCGCCGTGACCGCAAGCAGAAAATCTATGGCCCCGTCGACCTGCTGGATGCAATTCTGGCCGAAGGTGAAAAAGGGCTATCGCTGCAACGCTACAAGGGCCTTGGCGAAATGAACCCAAACCAGTTGTGGGAAACCACGCTGGACCCCGAAGCGCGCACCCTGTTGCAGGTCAAGGTTGATGATCTGGCCGAAGCGGATGACATTTTCACCAAACTGATGGGCGATGTGGTGGAACCCCGCCGCGAATTTATCCAGCGCAACGCCCTGAGCGTGGAAAACCTTGACGCATAGGGCCTATGCCTGACTGAACTATGCAGCACAAAGAAAACAGGGGGCATTCTTGCCCCCTGTTTTCATGTTCACAACACATCCGGCCTTCAGGACCGCATCGCTTGCAGCGCATCTTTCAGGTTAACCGCCCCGATCACCTTGCCAGTCTTGTCCGATACCGCAAGCCGCTGGCCCGGCGCATCCACAAGCTGGGACAGCGCATCTTCCAGCAACGTGGTCCCTGACAGGACGGCCCCGCCTTCTGGCGCTTGTCCGGATGCCAGACTCCCCAGACGAATGACCCGCCCGCGATTGATATCCTTGATGAAATCACGGATGTAGTCGTCGGCAGGTTGCAAAACGATCTCTTGCGCATCGCCTTGTTGCACCATCGCCCCGTCCCGCAATATGGCAATATTGTCGCCAAGGCGCAGGGCTTCATCAAGATCATGGGTGATAAAGATGATCGTCTTGTGCAGTTCGTTTTGCAATTCCAGCAAGATTGACTGCATGTCATAGCGGATCAAGGGATCAAGCGCAGAAAACGCTTCATCCATCAGCAGGATTTCCGCATCTGTGGCCAGCGCACGGGCCAGACCCACACGTTGCTGCATGCCGCCTGACAGTTGCGCGGGGTAGTGGTCTTCATACCCGCTTAGACCCACACGGTCGATCCAGTGACGGGCACGTTTGCTGGAATCTGCATCGCTTTTACCCTGGACGACCAGACCATACGCCACATTCTCGATGATCCTGCGATGGGGCAGCAGCCCGAATTTCTGAAACACCATCGATGCCTTGAAGCGCCGCAAATCCTGCAACTGGCTGGCCGACATGGTCAGCACATCTTCACCGTCTATCAGAATTTCACCCGCTGTCGGTTCGATCAGGCGGTTGATATGGCGTATCAATGTCGATTTGCCCGAACCCGACAGGCCCATAACCACCTGTATCTGCTTTTCCGGAATATCCAGCGACACATCCTGAATGCCCAGAACATGGTTATGCTGATCCAGCAAATCGGTCTTGGACAAGCCAGCCTTGACCAGCGGCAGCACCTTTTGGGGTGCCCTGCCGAAGATTTTATACAGGTTGCGGATGCGAACCTTGGCATCAATCCCAGTGGCATCAGTCATGGCCATGCCCCTTGCGGTGGGCCTGCAACCGCTTGCCATAGGTTTGCGACACACGGTCGAAAATGATGGCCAGCGCAACAATCGCCAGCCCGTTCATGACGCCCAGCGCCAGATACTGGTTGGAAATGGCCCGCAACACCGGCACGCCCAACCCCTGCACGCCGATCATGGATGCAATCACCACCATCGCCAGCGCCATCATGATAGTCTGGTTCACGCCCGCAAAAATATTGGGCAAGGCCAGTGGCACCTGCACCCCCCACAGTTTTTGACGCGGCGAGGCACCAAAGGCATCAGCCGCTTCCAGAATATCCTTGTCCACCAGCCGGATACCCAGATTGGTCAGGCGCACAATCGGCGGAATGGCATAGATGCACACCGCAATCAGCCCCGGCACCTTGCCAATGCCCAGCAACATGACAACGGGGATCAGATACACAAAGGACGGGATGGTTTGCATCACATCCAGAACCGGCGTGATGGTGGCCTGCATCCTGTCGGACCGCGCCATCAGAATGCCCACAGGAATGCCAATCGCGATACACAGGAATGTTGCCACTGAAATAATCGCCAGTGTCGACATGGTATCGTCCCACATGCCGAAATAGCCGATCACCACAAAGGCCAGCACAGACGCTGCGGTAATTTTCCAGCTGCGCGCCCCCGCATAGCACAGGCCCCCGATCACAAGCAGGATGACCGGCCAGGGCGTGGCCAGCAACAGGTTCTCAAACCAGACCAGAAACCGCAACAACGGATGAAAGAAGCTTTCAAGCGTTTCCGCCCAACTGCGCGTGAAGTCACGAAACGACCCGTCAATGGACCGGCGCAACGACGCCAGTTCCGCGCGCGACAATGACGGAAATTCCCTGAAAAATTCCATTTATCTGCCCTCTGATTCAGATGTGCTGTCCCAATGCGCGAAAGGCCCGCAAAATATGCGGGCCTTTGGGTGCTTGGGTGTCACAGCGCGTTACAACGCGCCCCGGATGCGGTCGGCGACATCTTCGCTGACCCATTCGGTCCAGATTTCTTCATGTGTCAGAAGAAACTCGAACGCGGCGTCTTCGCCAAGTGCCTGATTTTCATTCATGAAAACAAGCATTTCGTTCATCACATCGCCAGGGAATACGCGGTTTTCAAAATAGGATGCCGCAGGCCCCGCCTTATCCATGAAGCCGGAAGTGACAACGGTTTCCACCTCTGACATGGTCCATGACGTCGGCTGCGGGTCCAGACAATCCTGCTCGGACAATGCGATGCACTCGTCCCAGTTTTCAGAGCCTGCCCATTCGGCCTCGAACGGCAACAAAACCATCTCGTATTTGCCGATCATCGATGTGGGTGCCCAGTAATAGCCGAACCACGGAACGCCACGTTCCGCCGCGCGCGCCATGGACCCGTCCAGCCCTGCGGCTGATCCGGGGTCAACCAGACGCCAGCCCTTGTCTTCCATTTCAAACGCGCGGAACAGGTTGGCATTGATCAACTGGCACCCCCAACCGGCCGGGCAGCCAATGAAAGCGCCCTTGGACGGGTCTTCGGGATGGGGGAACAAATCGGGCCGTTCCAAAAGCTTCTCGACCGTGTCGAGTTCGGGATATTCGGCGTGAAATGCAGGTGTCACCCACCAGCCTTCGCCCAGATCGGTGATGGGGGCGTCATTCAGGGCGTGCAGGCTGCCTTCTTCTTTTGCGGCATCCAGCGCAACGCGCACGGCATTGATCCACAATTCAGGGGCGACATCCGGCTGGCCACGCTCGCTCATGGACGCGAAGGTTGTTTCTGTTGCGCCGGGAACCAGCGTGACATCGCAGCCATACCCTTCTTCCAGAATGATCGCATCGACATTCGCCATCAGTTCCGCCGAGGCCCAGTTCATTTCGGCAATCGACACCGCACCGCAATCATCCGCAACGGCAGCATTTGTCAAACCTACGGTCAACGCAAGCGCACTGGCGGCGCCCATAATTCCTGATTTCATGATGATCTCCCCATTATATTCGCATTTTTTTGCTTCACTGAACCGCATCCTCCAGGAAATCTGGTGGCTTCGCCGTAGGGATTGGCAAAAAGCGACAGATCCGGTTCACTAATGTCGCAAAAAGACCACATGCAACTTGTGTTGTAAAGTCGCATTCCCCAGATTCCGGCGGGGGGCGGGCGATATGGCACATGCAACACCCACCGCCAAAAATGTTGGCACAATCCACTTGCCAGCCTGCATCAGGCCTGCGTTAATCATACCAGACAAGACATAAGGGGTAGTATGGGCAGCAAACGCAAACGCATTTGGGGGTGGTGGGCTTTTGATTGGGCGAACCAGCCTTACAACACTTTGCTTCTGACCTTCATTTTCGCACCCTATTTCGCCGCATCGGTCGCGCCGGACCCTGTCACAGGACAGGCGATGTGGGGCTGGATGCTGGCAATATCAGGGCTGCTGACCGCGTTTTTCGCACCCATCCTTGGGGCGATTGCGGATAATTCAGGCTATAAACGCATCTGGATTTTGCTGTGGTCGCTGCTGTATGTGACGGGCGCGGCAGCACTGTGGTGGGCCACACCGGGCGCAGAGCAAGGGACAATCCTGCTGGTGCTTGTGGCGTTCGCTGTGGGGTTGGTGGGGCTGGAATACGGGATCGTGTTCACCAACTCCGTTTTGCCCAGCCTTGCCCCGCGCACGGAACTGGGGCGCATTTCCGGCACGGGCTGGGCCTTGGGCTATGTGGGGGGGCTTGTGTCGCTGGCGGTCATGCTGGCGCTTCTGGCAGAAAATGATGCAGGCGTTACCATGCTGGGGATTGCGCCGCTGTTCGGTCTGGACCCGGAGTTGCGCGAAGGCACGCGCGCCGTCGGGCCATTTGCAGCGCTTTGGTATGTCATCTTTGTGATCCCGTTTTTCCTGTGGGTCAGGGAACCACCCACCCCGCGCAAGGCACCCGGCGCAGTGGCACGCGGCCTGCGCGAATTGAAAGAAACGCTGCGCGCCCTGCCCACACGGCGCAGTCTGTTTGCCTATCTGGGATCGTCCATGCTGTATCGCGACGCGCTGAACGGCATTTATGCCTTTGGCGGGATTTACGCGATCGGGGTGCTGGAATGGAATATCATCCAGATCGGTGTTTTCGGCATTCTGGCGGCGGCGGTGGGCGCTGTGGCCTGCTGGTTCGGCGGTAAGCTGGATTCCCGCTTTGGCCCGAAACCGGTAATCATTGGCTGTATATTGCTGCTGATCGTCGTCTGCGCGATCATCGTCAGCACAGACCGCAGCATGGTGCTGTTCATACCTGTAGACGCGTCATCACAGATGCCCGACATCGTATTCTACATTTGCGGCGGGCTTATTGGCGCAGGCGGGGGCACACTTCAGGCGGCATCGCGCACGATGCTGGTGCGGCAGGCCAACCCCGAACGCATGACCGAAGGGTTTGGCCTTTATGCGCTGTCGGGCAAGGTGCTGTCCTTCATCGCGCCTGCACTGATTGCACTGGCCACCACGGTAACAGGCGACCAACGGCTGGGGGTCACCCCGCTGATAGGGCTATTCGCCCTGGGGCTTGTGCTGCTACTATGGGTCAAACCCGAAGGAGAGCCGGAATTCAAATGCGCATCATCATCCTGACCCTGTTTCTGGCCATAGCCCCCGGTCTGACCGCTGCGCAATCGCTGGCCAACCAGATGTTTGGCGCACATGCCATGCCATCCCTGCAAGCGCCCGAAGCCATCGGGTCATATGCCAATGGCTGCGCGGCGGGGCTGGTGCGCCTGCCGGAAACGGGGCCGACATGGCAGGCCATGCGCCTGTCGCGTAATCGCAACTGGGGCCACCCAGACGCAATTGCCTATGTGCAGGACCTGTCGCGCAAGGCCGTGCAGATCGGCTGGAACGGGCTATATGTCGGCGACATCAGCCAGCCGCGCGGGGGGCCGATGACATCGGGCCATGCCAGCCACCAGATCGGGCTGGATATAGATATCTGGATGCTGCCGCCCACGCGCCTGAACCTGTCGCGCGCTGAGCGCGAAAGCCTGAGTTCGATTTCCGTGCGCACCAACGATCAGCGCAGTATCAATTCCAACTGGACGCGCGCGCATCATGAATTGCTGAAACAAGCCGCGCTTGATCCCCGCGTGGACCGTATTTTTGTGGCGGCAGCCGTCAAACTGGAAATGTGCAAAACCGCGACGCGCGCCGATACACCATGGTTGCAGAAAATCCGCCCCGCAGTCGGGCATAACTATCATTTTCATGTGCGCCTGTCCTGCCCGCGCGGAAACCGCCATTGCGTCACCCAGTCGCCCACGGTGGCGGAACTGTCCAAAGGCGGAAATGGCTGCGATGAAACGCTGGACTGGTGGGTGACCGATTTCCTGAACCCGCCACGGCGCGAACGCACCGAACCCCCGGCGCCGCGCACCCGCCACCCGCGCGAATTCACGATGGCCGACCTGCCCGCCCAGTGCCAGCAGGTTCTGGCCACACAATAGGCCGCGCCATACTTGCCTTTCGATGCCAGTATCGCTATCTGGCGCCATGCCGCTTGCGGCACAAGTCTCCGCAACCTTGAAAAAAACGGAATACATATTATGACCCGCGCCCACCTGCCCGGCATTATTGCCATGGCGGCGATTGTCGTCGCATCGAATATCCTTGTTCAATTCCTGTTCGGAAACTGGCTGACATGGGGGGCATTCACCTACCCGCTGGCCTTTTTGGTCAATGACGTCATGAACCGCGTCTATGGCCCGCAAGCCGCGCGGCGCGTGGTGTGGGTTGGCTTTGCCGTGGGCGTTGCCTGTTCCCTGATCGGCACACAGATTATCGGCGAATATGGCCCGCTGGTGACGTTGCGTATTGCGGTGGGGTCGGGCATTGCCTTCCTGACTGCGCAACTTGTCGATGTCGCAATATTCGACCGCCTGCGCGAAGACAAACATGGCGGTCCATGGTGGCGCGCGCCACTGGCATCCACGCTTGTGGGGTCCACATTGGACACTGCCTTATTTTTCAGCATCGCCTTTTCGGCAACCTTGGCGTTCATCGAACCTGCCAATGATGTGTCCTGGGCGGGGGAAGTCCTGCCAATGCTGGGCTTCGGGCCGGAAGTGCCGCTATGGGTTAGCCTTGCGGTCGCAGATTGGGGCGTAAAGCTGAGTCTGGCCTTGCTGGCTTTGGTGCCATTCAGACTGATCGTCCGCAAAAAAACGCAACCTGTCGCATAATTTCTTTTGACAAACACAAAATATGTGCCACCATCCTAATTAACAGCAACCAAATGAAAGGAGGTGGTCCAGTGTCTAGAGTGATGTTGGAGAGAGGTGCAAAGACAGTCAAAGGGGGCAAAACCTGACGGCAGCCCTGATGGGGACACCCTTTTGATTGGGCCAATGCTCTAATTTGGCTCCATCTCCTGAAGCTCGTTTAGGGCCGCCTTGTTTCAGGCGGCCCTTTCGATTCACCCCGAATTTCCGAACAGCCACACCATGCGTATCAATGACGATATAACCTTGCAGGATTGGGAACTGACTGAATCGTTCACCCGTTCATCAGGACCGGGGGGACAGAATGTCAACAAGGTGTCCAGCGCCGTTGAATTGCGGTTTGAAGCTGAACGCAGCCCGAACCTGCCCGCGCCTGTCAAAACGCGGCTAAAACGGCTGGCCGGACGTCGCTGGAGTCTGGATGGCGCCCTTATCTTGCGCGTTGAAGATACGCGGTCGCAAGCGCGCAACCGTGAAATTGCCCGCGCGCGTCTGGTAGAGCTGATACAACAGGCCCTGAAGCGCCCCAAACCGCGCATCGGAACCCGCCCGACACTGGCCAGCAAACGCCGCAGGCTTGAATCGAAGGCCCATCGCGCCGATATCAAGGCCCTGCGCAACGCACCCAAACCCGACTAATCCGGCCTGATATAACGCCCCCTTTCATCATTTGGTCATACTGTTCCGCCATCATCCCAAACAGGAGCTTGCATTCGTGAACGCCGCGTCCATGTCCAGAATCCTGTTGAACCTGATTGCGGATCAGGTGCGCCCTGCCTTTGTGCAGACGGCAGCGCTGTGCCTGCGCGACGGCCCTGCGGGACCAGAGGTTCTGCTGGTCCAGACATTGCGCCTGCACCAATGGGTAATCCCCAAAGGATGGCCCATGAAGGGAAAATCGCTGGCGCAAGCCGCCGCGATCGAAGCGTGGGAAGAAGCCGGTGTGCGCGGCACTGTTTCAGACACCCCAATCGGTGCTTTCACCTATACAAAGATCAAGAAAAGCGGGCTGCCCGTCAGTTGCCGCGCGCAAATATACCGGCTGGATGTCAAGAAGGTTTCCGACACCTACCCCGAAGCGCACAAGCGCATTCGCAAATGGTTTCCGCTGGAACAAGCGGCGCAGATTGTGCGTGATGCCGAAGTGCAGCTTCTGCTAGACAGTCTACAGACAAAGTAGCGCAGACCTGCGATCCATATTGTCGCACACGACGAATCCTGATACCGCGCCTCACGTCATAAATTTGTTACAAACAGGTATTCGCTGTGTCCAACCTTTCGGAAAAGTCATGGAAGACGCTTAACAAGGACCTGGCACGCCTTTCGGCTATGGAACGGGCGATGGCCTATTCCGCGCGCCCCTTGGTGGCACCGGGCCTTGCACTGGCTTTCATGGTTGTGACGGGGTTGGCTGTTGCGGCCTTTATCGGGTTTGAACCGCTGGGTCTGATCGTCATTGCGGCGGCCATCATCGGGGCCTACATGGCCATCAATATCGGCGCCAATGACGTGGCCAACAATATGGGGCCGACGGTCGGGGCGCGCGCGCTGACAATCGGAACCGCGCTTATTGTTGCGGCAATCTGTGAAACTGCGGGCGCGCTTATTGCGGGCGGCGATGTTGTCAACACCGTGTCACGCGGCATTATTGCGCCCGAATCTGTTGCCGAAACGCAAATTTTCATATGGGCGATGATGGCAGCACTTCTGGCAGGTGCGCTGTGGATCAACCTTGCGACATGGATCGGCGCGCCGGTCTCCACCACGCATTCGATCGTTGGCGGGGTTATGGGTGCGGGCATTGCGGCAGCCGGGTTTGCCGCTGTCAATTGGCCTACAATGGCACGCATTGCCGCAAGCTGGGTCATATCGCCGGTTCTGGGCGGGATATTTGCAGCCATTTTTCTGGCCATCATCAAGTCCCGCATCATCTACCGCCCCGACATGATTCAGGCCGCACGCTACTGGGTGCCAATCCTGATCGGGATTATGGGGGGCTGTTTCACCACCTATCTGGCCCTGAAAGGTGTGAACAAGATCATAAAGATCGAGTTTGGCACCGCGGTGGCGCTGGGGGTCGCGTTCGGCACTGTGCTGACCTTTGCGATGCGCCCCGTCATTCGCCGACAAAGTCAGGGCATGGAAAACCGCAAGAAATCCCTGAAGATCCTGTTCAATATCCCGTTGATCTTCTCGGCGGCGCTGCTGTCCTTTGCGCATGGGGCCAATGACGTGGCCAATGCCATCGGGCCGGTTGCCGCGATTGTCCACGCGGTGCGCGATGGCGGGGCGTCAGACAATGTGGGCATACCGCTTTGGGTTATGCTGATTGGCGGTATTGGCCTGTCAATCGGGCTGTTGCTGTTCGGGCCGAAGCTGATCAATCTTGTCGGCAGTGAAATCACGCGCCTGAACGCCATGCGCGCCTATTGCGTGTCACTCGCCGCAGCGATCACCGTTATTTTTGCATCGTGGCTGGGGCTGCCGGTCAGTTCCACGCATATTGCCATCGGGGCGATCTTCGGGGTGGGTTTCTTTCGCGAATGGTATCATGAACGCATTCTGAATGAACGCCGCGTGGACACCACCACCCCTGTCGAAGTGCGCAAACGGAAAAAAGTTGTGCGCCGCGCGCATTTCCTGACCATCCTTGCGGCATGGATTGTGACGGTTCCATCTGCTGCGGTGCTGTCTGCGGGCCTGTTCTATCTGATGAACCTGATCAGCTATTAAGGGGCATACGGCATCGCTGCGCGCCTGCGGTATCCGTTCACGCAGAAAAATCGCATATTTCGGCGGTGCATCTTGCTGTCGGAATGATCTTGCCTGATCATGCCCCCACCCGCCATGCATGCAGAAGGCGTATAGCCCATGTCCAGTTTCACAACGCGCCCTGAGATCACCGGCACATTCGGCGTCGTCACATCGACCCACTGGATTGCATCCAGCGTGGGGATGGCCATGCTGGAACGTGGCGGAAATGCCTTTGATGCGGCGGTGGCTGCTGGATTGGTGCTGCAAGTGGTGGAACCACACCTGAACGGACCGGCGGGTGAATTGCCTGCAATCCTGTGGTCGGCGCAGGCGCAGCGCACCGATGTCATCAGCGCACAAGGCCCTGCGCCCGCAGGTGCCACAATCGCGCATTACCGCGCGCAGGGCCTGCGCCATGTGCCCGGCGACGGGTTGCTGGCCACTGTCATCCCCGGCGCATGGGATGGCTGGATGCTGATGTTGCGCGATTACGGGCGGCTGTCGCTGCGCGATGTGCTTGAACCGGCTATCCATTATTGCAGCGCCGGTCATCCCTGCCTGCCGCGCGTGGCCAACACCTTGGCGGGGCTGGCCGCGTTCTTTCGCGACAACTGGCCCAGTTCTTATGAGACTTGGGTGCCCGGCGGCCAAGTGCCCGTTGCGGGCCAGCTGCTGCGCAATCCAGCACTTGCGCGCACCTATACCCGCATCCTGGCGCAGGCCGAATCCCATCAGTCCCGCAACGCCCAGATCGAAGCTGCGCGCAATGCCTTCTACCGCGGTTTTGTCGCTGAGGAGATGGACGCCTGGCTGGCCAAACAGGAATTGCCCGACAGCGAAGGGCGCATGCAGCGCGCAGTTCTGACTGCGGCGGATATGGCAGGCTACAGCGCGCAGATTGAAACGCCCGTCTGGGGGCGCTACGGTGATTGGGATATTGCCAAATGCGGGGCGTGGACACAGGGACCAGTGCTGCTGCAATCGCTTGCGCTTCTGGACGGGATGGACCTGCGCGATCTTGACCCGCATGGGGCGGACTTCATCCATCTGGTCACAGAGGCGATGAAACTGGCCTTTGCCGACCGCGAGGTCTATCTGGCGGACCCGAATTTCACCGATGTTCCCCTGCAAGGCTTGCTGTCGGCAGAGTATAACGCCGCGCGCCGCGCGCTGATTGGCGGGCAGGCCAGTCTGGACCTGAACCCCGGCACAGTGCCGGGCTTTGCGGCGCAGCGCAGCGCCATGCTGGCCGCATTGGAGCGCCTGAGCCGCACCGATGGCGCAGTCTATGAACCGACAATGGCACATCTTGCCCGCAAACGTGGCGATACCGTGCATCTGGATGTCATCGACGCCGAGGGCAACATGGTCGCGGCCACGCCATCGGGCGGCTGGCTGCAAAGCTCGCCCGCCATTCCATCGCTGGGCTTTTGCCTGAATTCCCGCGCGCAGATGTTCTGGCTGGAAGACGGGCTGCCCGGATCACTGGCCCCCGGAAAACGCCCGCGCACCACGCTGTCACCGACATTTGCCATGCACAATGGCCGCCCGCGTATGGTGTTCGGCACCCCCGGCGGTGACCAGCAGGACCAGTGGCAGTTGATATTCTTCCTGTATCACGCGGAATTCGGCATGGGGCTGCAACAGGCCCTTGATGCACCGCTGTTTCATTCCACGCATTTTCCCGCCAGCTTCTACCCGCGTTCTCGCAGCCCCGGCCAGATCATGGTCGAGGACACATTCGGCCCGCAGGTCATCGCGGATTTGCGCGCGCGCGGGCATGACGTGCAGACCGCCCCGCATATGAGCATCGGGCGGCTGACGGCGGCGGCGCAAGGGGCTGATGGCATATTGCGCGCAGGCGCGTCACCGCGCCTGATGCAGGCTTATGCCGTGGGACGGTAGAGCATGTTGCTCAAAAGTGGGGACCGGTTTTGAGCTTCTCGGACATGCGAAATCAATAAGTTAGAGCATGTCTCGTGAATGCGAATGAACGTGACATGCTCTAACACCCTATTCAGGATAAAGCACGCAAGCGACTTCATGCCCGTCGGAAATCTTGCGCCGTTTGGGTGATGGGTGGCTGTCAAACGTCACCACCAGCGCAGCGCCGGACTCTGCAATCTTCGCGGCCTCTGCCAATGATGCGGGGCGCGCGGCAAGCACTTCGGACAGTTGCGCACGCGCTGTGCCCACGCCTTTGGGTGCGGGAATGCGCACTGCCAGCCCCTCGCGTTCGGGCAGGCCCAGCGCATCGCGGTTGCGTTCTTCCAGATCCCATTCGGCAAGGGCCGCAATCACATCGCGCCCTTCCCAGCCGCAGGTGACAGTCGCCAAGGGGCAGCGGTTGTGGAACCGGCAGCCATTGGGAATATCGCTGGCAGACGGAATTTCCCCTGCCGATTCCAGCGGCGGCTTTTTGACTGACGGATCAGGTTCCGGCGATGCATCGAGCAGCAGTTGCGTATAAGGGTGGCGGCGTTCGGCGATCACCTTTTCCGTGGGGCCAACCTCGACAATTTCACCCAGATACATGATCGCGGTGCGGTCCGCGACATAGCGGATCGTCGGCAGATCATGGCTGACATAGATAAAGGAAATCCCCATCTCGTCGCGGAAATGGCGCATCAGGTTCAGCACGCCCGCGCGGATGGACACATCCAGCATCGACACAGGTTCATCCGCGATGATAAAGCGCGGCTCCAGCACGATGGCGCGGGCGATGGCAACACGCTGACGCTGCCCGCCGGACAATTCGTGCGGAAAGCGCTCCATATACGTCTCGGCCGGTTTCAGGCCCGCGCGTTCCAGCGATTGCACCACCAGTTCGCGCCGCTTGGCGCCCTTGGCCAATCCGTGTATCGTCAGCGGCTCGCCCACAATGTCCTGAATGGTGAAGCGCGGGTTCAGTGTTTGATACGGGTCCTGAAACACCATCTGCGCACGGCGGCGAAACGCCTTCAGGGCTGCCCCCTTAAGTGGGGCAATGTCTTCCCCCTCCGACACGATACGTCCGGCGGTCGGGTCTTGCAGCCGCACCAGCATTTCGCCCGTCGTCGTCTTGCCCGACCCGGATTCACCCGCCAGCCCCAGAATTTCGCCTTCCTGCAAGGTCAGGTCAATGCCGTCCACCGCATGAACGAAGGTTTCGGATTTGCCGAAAAACCCGCCCGCTATGGGGAAATGCTTGACCAGCCCTTCTACCTGCAAGACCTCGGCGCTGGCTTTATGTTCGCGGCGGGTCACGCTGGTGACTTCTTCATTCAGGCGCTGGCCCACCTTGGCCCATGCGTCATTCGTTGCCGCAACACGGCGGAATTCCTCCACACGGTCAGGGTAATGGCAGGCGGCATAGCGCCCCTCGCCAACCTCATGCTGTGCCGGGTCTTCGGCAATGCAGCGTTCCGTCGCAAAAGGGCAGCGTTCGGCAAAACGGCAGCCTTTGGGCGAGTCCAGCAGATTGGGCGGTGTGCCGGGAATGGAGATCAATTCGCGCTGCGCCCCTTCAAGTGTGGGGAACGCGTTGGTCAGCCCCATCGTATAGGGGTGGAAGGGTTGGCCGAACACCTGTCGCACAGGGCCGGTTTCCATGATCTTGCCACCATACATGACCGCCACGCGGTCGCAGGTCTGCACCACGACCGAAATATCATGCGTGATGAACATCAGTGCCATGCCGCGTTCACGCCGCAGCCGCGCCAGCCGCGACAGGATTTGCGCCTGTGTCACCACATCCAGCGCGGTGGTCGGTTCATCCGCGATCAGCAGTTGCGGCTGAAGCGCCATCGCCATGGCAATAACCGCGCGCTGTTTCATGCCGCCCGACATTTCATGCGGATAGGCGCGCAGGCGAGAGGGGTCCAGACCCACGGCGCGGAACAGGTCTTCGGCCTGCGCCCACGCATCGGCCTTGTCGATCTTGATATGCGCGTTCATCGCCTCGACGATCTGGTCGCCCACGCGGTAGATCGGATCAAGCGCATTCATCGCCGCTTGCGAAATCCACGCGATTTCCTTCCATCGGACGCGGCGCATATCCTCGCCGTGCAAGGGCACCAGATCACGGCCCGCAAAATCGATCACGCCGCGCGGGATTTCGCCATTGGGCGGCAGCAGCTTCAGCATCGCCTTAGCAGCCGTGGTCTTGCCACAACCGGATTCGCCCACCAGTCCCAGCGCCTCGCCCGGGGCAATGGTGAAATCAATACCATCGACGGCCTGCACCGGCCCTGCGCCGGTGCGGTAATGAATGGCCAGATCGCGCACATCCAGCAGGGTTTGTGGTGCCATATCCTTCATTGCCGCGCTCTCAATCTTGGGTTTGCGACCACTTCCAGCGACCGCGAGATGAAAAAGACCGACAGCACCGTCGTCATGATAAGAATACCCGGCGGCAGATTCCACCACCACGCAGTCCGCCACGCACCCGACAGGCGCGCATCATGCAAGATACCGCCCCAGCTGATGGATTGCGGCGGGCCAAGCCCAAGGAAAGACAGCGTCGCTTCGGCAATGATCGACACGCCGACGATGATGGCCAGTTCCAGAAACACCAGCGGCAACACATTGGGGAAAATATGCAGATACATGATCCGCAGATCGGACGCGCCCGCCACGCGCGCGGCCTTGACGAAAGGACGTTCGCGCAATGACAGCACCTGTGACCGGATCAACCGTGCGACCGTGCGCCATGTCAGCAAGCTGACCGCCAGAATAACAATCGTCAGGCTGGGCTGGAACAACAGCACCAAAATCAGCGCAAAGGGTTCAAACGGGATGCCATACATCACATCGACCGTGCGCATCAGGATGGTTTCAGTGCGCCCCCGGTAATAGCCTGCAATCAGGCCGACATTCGTGCCGATCAGCACGACCAGCGTGGCCCCCAGAAAGCCCACCAACAACGCGATCTGGCTGCCATGCACGTTCTGACTGAAAAGATCACGGCCCAGATGGTCGGTGCCGAACCAATGCTCGCGCGAGGGGGGCGAAAGGCGCGTGACAAACCGGTCCGACCCAAGCGCCAGCCAGTCATCGCCAACGACCAGAAGCGCGCGCAAATGACGCTCGCTTTCAGTGGGCGCAATCTGCCACGCGGCACCGTCCCATTCCATGATGATGCCATTGCGCCCCGCCGCAACCGCGCGCCCGTCATCGCCGATCCAGCCGGCGCGCAGCGCGCGGGTGTCGGGTGCAGGGTCCGTGGTCCACGCGCCATCTGCGGTGTCACGCCGCACCAGCGTGCCGCGTTCACCCACAACCAGCGCGGTGCCGCCCGGCGCGATATGAATGTGGTTCAGATCTCGGCTGGACCCGATGCGTTCCAGCGCCGCCGTTCCCGTGTCCGGGTCATAGCGGATGGCCAACCCCCGTTCGCCCACGATCAGGGCTGTGCCATCAGCATCCAGCGCCACAGCATTCAGAGGGAAACCGCGCCCGACAGGGCTGTCGATTTCCGCAATATTGCCTGCGGTTGCATCCAGAAGCCAGATTTCTTCATTCGCGCCGACAATCAGCGCAGTGACAGCATCCAGCCATATCACCGAACGCAGATCGGCTTCGGGGGCGGGAATAACCTGCCAGCCTGTGTCATTGCCCAACAGGATGGTGCCCAAGCCGCCCACCACAATTGCGCGCCCGTCTGCGTTCAGGTCAACCGCGTTCAGATCAGCCTCGGTTTCGACATCAACGCGCGCCCAGTCGCCCTCGGTCGCGCGCGTCCAGACTGTGCCGCTACGCCCGACAATAATGGATTGTCCGGCGTGATGGGCAGCGTCGTTCAGCGCCAAGGGCCCCAGACTTTCGCGCAATTCCCACACATCAGAACCGCGCACCAGAACCGAGCCATCCTCGATCTCATTGATATGGCGCGGGTCATGCGGGGACAGCAGCGGCGCAAACAGCGCCATTGCGATGATCACACCCAGCACACACATGCCAATCACGGCCAGCCGGTCTTGCACCATCAACCGCAGAGGCCCCATGGCCGCGCGTAAAATCGGGGGAAGGGTCATCGGAAGCTCACCCTTGGGTCAAGTGTGGTGTACAAGATATCCACCAGCAAATTCAAAGAGATGACGAAAGCCGCCATGATCAGGAAGCTGGCCTGCGCCAGTGGAAAGTCCGACGTGCGCACCGCGTTCAGGATTTCGCGCCCCAGACCGGGCCATGAAAACACCACCTCGACCACCACCTGCCCGCCTGCGGCCAGACCGATGGTTACCGCAAGCTGTGTGACAACCGGTAACAGCGCATTGCGCGCGGCGTGCTTATACAGAATGTCGCGTTCTGGCAGGCCCTTGGCGCGGGCCATTTCAATGAAATCCTCGCCATACACCTCCAGCATGGTGTTGCGCATGATCAGCATAGGCGATCCAAGATAGTACAGCGCCACAATCAGCACCGGCAAAATCGCATGCCACAGAAAATCCAGCGTGAATATCTTGTCCAGAAAACCATCCGCATCATAGGGCAGCGTGCGCATACCTGATGTCGGAAACATCAACAGCCCCACCCCGAAGATCAGAATGGCGATCATACCCGTCCAGAACATCGGGGCGGACCGGAACATCAACCCCACAAAAATGCCCACTGTGTCGGTGCTGGACCCACGCCGCCATGACAGCCACGCACCCAAAGGCACGCCAATCGCATAGGCCAGCACAATCGCGGCCAGCATCAGCACCATGGTATTGCCCAGACGTTCCCAGACAATTTCAGACACCGGCGCGCGGTAGCTGAAAGACGTGCCGAATTCGCCTTGCACAGCATTGGTCAGAAACAGCACATATTGCCGCCATAGCGGATCTTCCAGACCGAACTGGGCGCGCACGGCGGCACGCTGTTCGGCATTCAGCCCTTCGGTAATCAACACCGAGGTCGGGTCTGGCAGGCCCATGCGAAACAGGAAAAACAGGATCGTCGCGATAATCCACAGCGAAAAAACCGCCTGTAGAACGCGTTTGATCAGATAGGTGCGGCGTGTCATTGCCTGAACTTTCTGGGCGCTTTCCCACTTGACCCGGTCAAAGCTGACCGGCCCTAGAAACAGACCCTGCCGCACCGGAATGCAGCAGGGAATAGGGGTTACTTACGACTTTAGCGCTGCAGGCGCCCGTCGCTGTCCCAGCTGTAGCCAGCCGCTTCAAGTTCGGCGCGCGCGGCGTCCATATCGTATTCAAACCGTTCGACAAACGGGTTGTGCCAGAACGCATTGACGGGGGCGACCACTGTTGTGCCAACCTCGCCACGACCGTCCAGCAACACATTGACCATCCGCTCGCGGTCCATCGCCATGGTCAGCGCGCGACGCACGGCGCGATCATCGAATGGCTCGCGGCGGGTGTTATAGGTCATGTGGAAATAGCCAAAGTCGGGCACAGATACGACCGTCAGATCGTCATTGCCTTCGGCAAGCGGGATCTGCCCCGGCTCCATCCGCCAGGCGGTCATGTCAATCTGGCCGGTTTGCAGCGCGGTAAACACGCCTTCGGCATCGGCATAGATCACAAACTCCACCCCATCCACGGCAATTTCATCGGCGTGGAAATGGTCGCGGTTGGTGGTCAGCGACATGAATTCGCCGCGATCATAGCGGTCAAAAGCAAAAGGACCGGACCCGACAGTCGGGATTTCCTCGGGCGTCAGATCTTGCGGGTTTTCGATTTCCGACCAGATATGCGCAGGCAGGATCGGGATCTGGCTAAGCGTGATCGTGGCAAAAGGCGCGGACGGTTCCGACAGGTTGAAACGCACTGTCAGATCACCTGTCACCTCGACCGATTCAACAGGGGCGAGATAGGAATTGAAATAGCTATACTCGCTGTCCATGTAATAGTTAAAGGTAAAGGCAATATCCTCGGCGGTCAGCGGCGCGCCATCATGGAAGGTCATGCCTTCGCGCAGGGTGACATCAATGGTGACATCATCCACCGCATCGACGCTTGACGCCGCCCATGGCACAGGCTCCACATCCGGCGACAAGCGCACCAGACGGTCATAATACATGCGCATCCACTTCCAGCCCCAAACGCTGGTCGAGGCAAGCGGGTTCACATTGTCCGGCTCTTGCGGGCCACCGATGCGCAGCGTAGTGCGATCGCCCACAGGCTGAGCTTCCATCGGCACCCATTCAGAATACAGCCCTTCGCCCGCCATGGCGTTCATATTGGTGAACTGGGTGTTGTTATAGGCCACCACTTCGTCGCGGTGAAACAGCACCACAACCGGCACATCGCCCATATACAGATCCTGCATTTCATGGACGATATCGCGGCGCGCGTCGATGTCGAATTCGGCACCCTGCGCGTCATAAAGCGCGTCATAGTCGGGGTTCGCATAACCGCCGGGGTTGTTGGCGCCCAGATCGGCCTGTCGGCTGTCCAGCGTACCAAGGAAGAATTGCGGGTCCAGACGGTCCACGCGGCCTGACCAGCCCAGAATTGTCGCGTCGAAATCCTGTTCGGAATAGAACCGGTCCAGCAATGTGCTGAACTCCATCGGGCGCACGGACACATCCAGCCCCAGTTCGCGCCATGCTTCCGCGACGATGAACGCCCCTTCATAGCGGATCGGGTCATAGGATTCCGTCGTGGTCAGGATCTCCACCGAAGCGACGTGTTCCTGTGAGATGCCAGGCGCTGCAAACCCGGCCATTGCCAGCATCGATGTGCCGGCCAACATGAATTTCCGTGTCACAAGTTTCTCCCCGTTGTTGTTAGTTTTTTTATATCGCTGCATGCACGCAACGATTCATGTTGTAAGGGTATTACGCATGTTCACGATTGGTCAACCCTGCGACAGGCATTCTGGTCATGCAAAATCCGCGTGCTTGCGGGTCGCGCGAACCATAGGGTATCCCCTTTCGCACGGGGAGGGCAAAATCCGCGCGCGTTCGGGTCGCGCCCACCAAAGGGGCAACCGCACACAGAAACGGGTTGCCTGGTGCAAGCCACCGGAAACCTAATATGCCTTGCCACGCGCCGAAACCGGCCAGACCACTTCGACCTTGCCGCCGCGCACGCCTACATACCAGTCATGGATATTGGCAGTGGGGTCGCAGTGGCCGGGCACCAGACGCAGCTTTTCGCCCACGTTCAAAACGCCCGCCGGGTCCGCAATCTCGCCATGTTCATCGGTGCAATTGACATATTGCACATCATCGCGGCCAAAAATCACGGGCAGCCCACTGTCTGTGGATTGCACCTTCAGGCCCGCATCGCAGATTGCCTTGTCGGGTTTTGCGTGGCTCATCACCTGCGTCAGGATGAAGAGGGCGTTCTTCCATTCGCCCTGATCAATCCGCGTGCCACTTCTGTCAAGGACGCGACCATAATCGGCATCCATAAACGCATAGGAGCCACATTGAAGCTCGTTATAGACATCCGAGCGCGACTCGAAATAATAGCTACCCGTGCCGCCGCCAGACACAAGTTCAGGCGTCAGCCCGCTTGCTGTCAGTGCGGCAATCGCGTCGCGGACCATGGCAATGGCCGTGTCCAGCCTGGCCTTGCGCGTGTCATAGTCCCTTATGTGTTGCATCGCGCCCTGATAGGCCTGAAGCCCGCCAAATTTCAGCCCCGCAGCCGCGTCAATGGCTTTGGCAATGCCCACAACCGTGTCGCACCCGATGACACCACAGCGGCCCGCCCCCACATCCATTTCGATCAGGCACTCGATGGTCGTGCCATGGGTTTGCGCGGCTTTCGAAAGATCCGCCACATTGGCGATGTCATCTATACACACAAGAATGCGCGCACCCAGCTTGGGCAGGCGGGCAAGGCGGTCAATCTTGACCAGATCACGCACCTGATTTGAAATCAGGATGTCGCGGATCCCGCCGCGGGCGAACACCTCTGCCTCGCTGACCTTCTGGCAGCAAACGCCAACCGCGCCCCCCAGTTTTTCCTGCAACTTGGCGATATCGACAGATTTGTGCATCTTGCCATGCACACGGTGGCGCATGCCATGGGCCTTGGCGTAATCACCCATTTTCGAGATGTTATATTCCAACGCGTCAAGATCCAGCACAAGGCATGGTGTCTGGATGTCGGCCGCATCCATGCCGGGTTTGGCGGGAATGTCGAAGCCCACCTCATAGGCGTCAAAATCAGTCTGGCTGTTCATCAAGATAATCCCTCCGCGCGCTTCGCACCGATCAAGCGTGTGTCTTTTTGCCCTTATCTGCCAGTTTGCGCCGCAGAATATCAAGCGCGGCAGTCGTGCCATCAACAACCGGCAAGTCCACATGCGGTGCAAAATCCTGCGCCAGACCGGCCAAAGGGCCACCGCCCAGAACAATGCTGTCAATCCCGCCAGCCTTGGCGCGGTGCTGGCACAGCTCCAGCAAGGGTTGCGCCAGTTCATGATGTATATGGCCGGGGTCGGACCAGACACTGTGTTCCAGCACCGTGACATCGGCCAGATGATCCAGCAAACCGTAATGGGCGACGATTGCACGCAAGGACGCCTGCACGCTGGGGCTGAAGGACACAATGGCAAAACGCGGACCATGCGCCAGCGCCTGCATCAGGGCCGAATGCGCAATCCCCACCACCGGCTTGCCGGTCCGCGCGCGCACCTGATCAAGGCCGGTATCCCCGAAGGATGCCAGCACAATGCCATCCATCCCGTCCTGATGCTGGTCCACCGCCGCCAGAACCCCTTGCATGGCATGCGCGCTGTCAGCGGGTGTAACAATCAGGTCGGGTCCGAACGCGGCCGGCACCGTGCGGACCACATCCCCCGGCAGCGCCGCCGCGCGTGCAGCCAAATCGATGCGCCGCGTCACACCAACCGAGGTGTTCGGATTTACAACAAGCACCCGCATCGCGCTACAACAACACCGATGGCAGCCAAAGCACAATAGCGGGGAATATATTGACCAGCGCCAGCGCAATCAGCATCGCGCCGATAAACCACATCATGGACGGGATGATCTGGGCCAGCGATATGCGCGCAATCGCACAGGTGATCAGCACGACAGACGCCACAGGCGGCGTTTGTTGCCCGATCCCCAGATTGATGGTGACGATCAGCCCGAAATGCACCCGATCAATTCCCAACTGGTCGGCCAGCGGCAAAAAGATCGGCACCAGCATCAGAATGGCGGGCGTGCCGTGCACGATGGTTCCGGCCAGCAGGAAAAACACGTTGATGGCCAGCAGCACAACCCAGTAATTTTCAGATATTCCAAGGATCGCGTTGGCAATGTCTTGCGGGATGCGCTGATTGGTCAGATACCAGCCCAGCAATGTCGACGTCGCCACAATGAACATCAGCATGGCACTGCGTTTTCCCGCAATGCGCAGCGTGTCCAGAAATGCACGCAGTGTGACTGTCCTGTAAAGCAACGCCGCCATGACAATGGACCACAGCGCGGCCACGGCCCCTGCTTCCGTTGCCGTGAAAACACCGCCCAGAATGCCCACCAGAATGAGTATTGGCAGGGTCAGCGGCAGTGCCGCATCCTTGCCGGTGGACGCAACCCGCGCCCATGAAAACGCGCCTTCGGTGGGGTAGCCGCGTTTTACGGAAATGAAATAGGCAGTCATGATCAGCAAAAAGCACACCAGAAACCCCGGCAGGATACCCGCCGCAAAAAGCTGCGCGATCGAGGCATTGGCAACATAGGCATACAGGATAAGGTTCAGGCTGGGTGGCACAATAATCGCCATGGTCGCCGAGGTGGATGTGACGGCAGCCGCAAAAGCCGCCGGATAGCCGCGCTTTTTCATCTGCGGGATCATGACTGACCCAATGGCGGCAGCGTCGGATGTCGCAGTCCCAGAGATTTCCGAGAAAAACAGTGATGTCAGAATGTTCACATGCGCCAGACCGCCGCGAATATGCCCGACCAGCGAGGATGCAAAGGCAATCAGCTTCTCTGCAATCTTGCCCTGATTCATGATCTCACCCGCGATCATGAACAAAAGCGCCGCAACCAGCAGGTAGTTATTTGCCCCGCCAAACGGGATCAACCCGATGATCTGGGGCACAACGGCGGGGTCCAGCATGATCATGATCGATGCGGTCACGCCAAGCACGAATGCAATCGGCATGCCCATCATCAACAAACCGATCAGCAGGATAAGAATGATATAGCCGGGATCAAGAAACATCAGTCTTCACTTTGCGTCATAAGGTCATTGGGGGTGATCCGGTTGGTCATCAGGCCCGCAAGCCGGACCAGACAGATCAACACGATCAGCGCGCCGCCCAGCGGCATTGCGCCGCGAAACAGCATGATGGGCATATCCACAGAAATCAGCTGACGGGCACCAAAGCTGAGCGCCGCCTTGCCGCCATACCAGGCCAGCACGCCCCCAAGCCACGCCATCAGCAACAGGTTCACCCCCATGACCAACCTTTGCATCAGTTCCGGCAGGCTGCGCACCACACTGTCAAATCCCAGATGTTCATTGGTGCGCGTCAGATAGGCCGCGCCGATAAAGGTCAGCGCGGCCAGCATATGTGCAGGCAATTCTTCGCCCCACGATACGGACGAATTCAATATGAAGCGCGAATAGACCGCGTAGTTCAGCAAAACCAGAAGTGCCCCGGCCATGAAGATGACAAAGGCGTCCAGCACCCATTGCAACGCTGCGTCCAGACGCAGAACAAGTTTTTCAATCATCCCCATGGCCATGGTCCGTTATTCGATGCCAAGTGCGGCAAGGGTCGCGGAAACCATGTCCGCGCCTGCCACATCAACAAATGTCGGGCTTTCATAAAGCGGTTGCGCGGCGGCCTGAAACGCTGCGAAGTCGACCTCGTTTATGGCGATCTTGTCGGCCAGATCGGCCACTACACTTGCGTCTGTTTCATCACCCCAATCGAAGGTCCAAGATGCCATATCGGCGGCAATTTCCAGCAATGCATCGCGTGTATCGTCGTCAAGGCTGGCAAGGAAAGGTTCACCGAACAGCAGGAATGTGGGCAGATAGACATGATTGGACATCGACATGTAACCCTGCACTTCATACAGGCGCGCCGAGTCGGTGATCTGTGCGGGGTTTTCCTGCCCGTCGACAACACCCTGATCCAGCGCGGAATACACTTCGCCAAAGGACAGCGGCGTTGCATTCGCGCCAAGCGTATTGAACATCTCGACACGCTGGCGGCTGGTGGGGGTGCGGATTTTCAGCCCGACCAGATCATCCGGTGTCACGATGGGGCGCACGGAATTGGTGATCACCCGAAACCCGTTATCCCAAAGTGCGGCCAACTGCATGCCCGCACCGGCAAACCCTTCGGCCAGCATGTCGCCTGCGGGGCTGGCGGCAAAAGTCTGGACTGCGGCGCGGTCGGCAAACAGATAGGGCAGATCGAAAATCGCGGCCCGCGGGTTGATCTGCACCACAGCGGATGCGGACAGCGATGCGTGATGCGTGCCAAAGCCCAGACCCTGCAACACGTCTTCTTCAGACCCCAGCGTATTGCCCATGAAAATCTGGACATCAATCTGGTCTGACAGCGCCGCGTCCACGCGTTTGGCATATTCGGTCAGGAAAACATGGGCAAATGACCCATCCGGCAAGGACGAGTTGATCTGCAAGATAGTGGGGTTTGCGAATGCGGTTGCGGGCAGTGACAACGCAAAGGCAGTGGCAAGCAAAACAGGGCGAATGGTCATGGCAGTGATCCTTTGTTCAATGATGAAGGCGGCGTTTCAGGTAATGATAAAATTTTTGCACCGTTTGCGCATTTTTGAAAAATCATTTTCCTGACCGCGCGTGATAAATCCCTGCTCTGGCGGGCTTGTGTCCAGTTTGCGCGCAATACGCATAATTTTTCGCCAGTTTTGAGTCTGGCAGTCTGCCGTCGGGCTGCGACTCAGGCTGGGCAAGGCAGCGGCAGGGCCGTCTGGATTGCCTGCGCCAATCCCAGCAGCTGCGGTTCGCAATAGCGTTTGCCAATCAGTTGCAACCCCACCGGCAACCCGTTCGCATCCAGCCCCACAGGAACAGAAACAGCCGGAAACCCTGTCAGCGTAATCAGGTATGTCTGCGCCAGCCAATCCACATAATTCGTCAGCGCGCGCCCGTTGATCTGGTCGGGATAGCTGACATCAACAGGAAACGGCGGGACGGGGGCTGTCGGGGTGGCAATCACATCGCATGTGTCAAATTCCGCCAGCAGGCGCAGCCAGGCGCGCTTTTGCTGTGCGCGGGCTTGCGCGATTTGCAGTGACGATATCTTTAGCCCCGCTTCGATATTCTTGCGCAAGGACGGGTTCAGAACATCCAGCCGGTCCAGATAAGGGGCGTAGTTGCACACCATCCATTGCCCGCGCAGCACCTGATAGGCAGCGTTGCTGTCGGCCAGCGACAGTTTGCTGCCCTGGATTGCCACACCCAGACCGGCGATTTGCGACAGCGCTTTTTCACATGTCTGCGCCACACCTGCGTCAATTCCCATACCGGCAATGTCGGGGGCATAGCCAAACCGCAGCCCGCGCGCATCAAAGCGGCCCACCCAGTTTGCCAGATCCAGCGGTGCCACCTGCCAGTCAGGACGGGCAGAAATGGGCGACATATCATCCACCCCCACAATCGCGCCCAACATCAGCGCCACATCCTGCGCGCTGCGCGCCATCGGCCCGTTGACGCGCCCCACATCCCACGGCTGTTCAACCGGATCACTGGCGACCAGCCCTGCCGTCGGGCGCAACCCCACCAGCCCGCAAAAGCTGGCTGGAATGCGCAGCGAGCCGCCAAAATCGGTCCCTTCCGCCAATGGCACCATATGCGACGCCAGCGCCGCCGCCCCCCCACCGGTGGACCCGCCAACCGTGCGTGTCATGTCCCAAGGGTTTCGTGTCGCGCCAAACAACGCGTTCGTCGTATTGGCACCTGCGGCAAATTCCGGCGTGTTGGTTTTGCCCATCACAATCGCGCCTGCCGCTTTCAGCCTGCGCACCACGGCGGCATCCTTGCGGGGAATATTGTCTGCCAGCAATTTCGACCCGAATGTGGTGCGTATGCCCGCAGTCTCGGTCACATCCTTTATGCCGACAGGCAATCCGGCCAACGGCCCCCACTCATCGCGCGCCGTCTGATCCAGCTTGCGCGCCTGATCCAGCGCCTGATCTGCGCAAAGCGTTACAAAGGCATTTATCCGGGGATTGCGCGCCGCGATCTGGTCAAGATGCGCCTGCACCACGTCGTGACAGCAGAAGTCACCCCGCCCAAGCCCCGCTTTGATCGCAACCGCACTTAGTGCAATAATTTCCACCATGAGTATTCCTTTCGGCCCGTTTCTTAGGCAGTCGGCTATGTAAAATATATTATTGCAGTAAATTTCTGTGAAAAACATATTTCATGCCTTGAGGTGTGAAAACCCGCGACATAGCCTGACTGAAAGCTGAATTTTCAGCCGCTTTGCGCAAAAAAGAGGTGCTTATGTCCCCTTCCACCCCGCCCCCGTCAAAGTCCCCCTCGCACTCCCTGTCGGTGCGCATGTTCGATCAGCTTGCACAGGAAACCGCCGATTCCCCGGGTGTCACGCGCGCATCATTCGGGCCGGGCGAAGCGTTCGCGCACCAGTTGGCGGCAAGCGTCGCGCGCGATCTGGGGCTGGCGGTCACTGTCGATATTGCAGGCAATCAATACATGACATGGGCCGGGCGCGACCGCAGCGCACCGCGCATCATTGTGGGGTCGCATATGGACAGTGTTCGTCATGGCGGCAACTATGATGGCGCTGCGGGTGTCGTGGCCGGATTGTCCGCCATTGCCGATTTGCAGGCGCAGGGCTTTGCACCCGCATGCGATATTGTCGTCATGGCAATCCGCGCAGAAGAACTGGTCTGGTTCCCCACCCCCTATTGCGGCAGCCGGATGGCCTTTGGCCTGCTGGACCCGTCGGAATATGACAGCGTCACGCGGTCAGATACCGGCCGGTCCCTTGCCGATCACATGCGTGACGAAGGGTGCGACCCTGACGCGCTGCGTGCGGGCGCGCGACCACTGGACCCTGCCACAATACGCCACTTTATCGAAGTGCATATCGAACAGGGCGTAACACTGGACATGCAGGACATTCCCGTCGGCGTGGTCAATGGCATACGCGGCAATCTGCGCTACAGACATGGCCGCATCACCGGAAAATACGCGCATGCAGGCGCGCTGGCGCGCGAGTATCGCCATGATGCCGTGTTGGCAGGCGCGGAATTTGTGCAGGTACTGGAACGCAAATGGGATGATCTGACAGCACAGGGCGACGATTTCGTGGCCACTATGGGCGAATTCTGGACCAACCCCGACATGCACGGCATGACCAAGGTACCGGGCTGCGTGCAATTCACCATGGACCTGCGCAGCCTGTCCAATGACGTGCTGATGCAGGTCGATGCCTATTTGCGCGACATGGCGCAGGCCATTGGCGACCGCCGCAGGGTGACAATCGATATGGGCGCATACACGAACGCCCCCCCCCGCAATCATCGACCCTGCCCTTGTTGCGCGGTTTGAAGCGGTCGCGCGCAGGCTGGACATTCCCACACTGACGCTGCCTTCCGGCGCGGGCCATGATTGCGCGACATTTTCCTGGCAAGGCGTGTCGTCCGGCATGCTGTTCATCCGCAACCAGAATGGCAGTCATAACCCGGACGAGGCCATGCGCATGTCCGATTTCGACAAGGCCGTGCAGGTGCTGGCCGCAACCTTGTGCGAGCTTGCCTGATTATTGAAAGGATACCCCATGCCGCAGAATATCCATGCAATCCGCATTCATGAAAATGGCGGACCAGAGGTGTTGCAATGGGAACGGGTCATATTGCCCGACCCCGCCCCGGACGAGGTGCAGTTGCGTCACCACGCAATCGGCCTGAATTTTCTGGAGGTCAATTTCCGTGCCGGTTTCTACAAAACCGCCATGCCCTATATTCCCGGCAATGAAGGGGCCGGCGTTGTCACGGCACTGGGACATGCTGTGACGGGGTTGAAAGTGGGCGACCGTGTGGCCTATGCGGGGCCGCTGGGGTCCTATGCTGAAATGCGCAACATCAAGGCGGATCAGCTTATCCCCTTGCCGGATGGTGTGGATTTCCAGACCGCCGCCGCGCTGATGTTCAAAGGGCTGACGGCGCGGTATCTGTTGCGCGACACTTTTGCCATCCAGCCGGGCCATGTGGTCCTGTATCATGCGGCTGCGGGTGGTTTGGGGCTGATCTTTTGCCAATGGGCGGCATCGCTTGGCGCAACCGTCATCGGCACCGTCGGGTCAGACGCGAAAATCCCGCTGGCGCAGGCGCATGGCTGCACGCATGTCATTAATTACCGCACGCAGGACTTCGCCGCGCGGGTCCGCGACCTGACAGGCGGCCAAGGGGTTGATGTGGTCTATGACGCCGTGGGCAAGGACACGTTTTCGGGGTCACTGGATTGCCTGAAAACACGCGGGCTGTGGGTGTCGTTCGGGCGGGCATCCGGCGCACCGCCAGCCGTTGAAATGGCCACACTGGCTGCGAAAGGGTCGCTTTATGCGACGCGGCCCACGCTGTTTCACCACATCGCCACGCCTGAGCAACGCCACATCGCGGCGGCTGATCTGTTTTCAGCGCTTCAATCCGGGGCGATCCGTGTTGAGGTTAACCAGAAATACCCGCTGCAACAGGCGGCCGCAGCACATACCGATATGGAAGCGCGCGTGACCACCGGCGCATCTGTTCTGGTTCCCTGACGCATGATCCGTTCAGGGTTGATGCATCGTGATTATGGGTGTTGGTGGCCTGTTGCTGCCCTTCGCGCGGGGACCAAGCCCGCGCTATCGGTGGGCCGGGGTCTGCCGATCCAACGTTATAAGAATGCAGTTTATGCAGGCTGCATACTCCCAAAATCAAAGGCTTGAACTGTCATCAGCCAAATCGGCAGGCCGCGGGACGGCCCACCGATGGCGCGGCGGCCTGCGGCCTTTGCTCCGCGCCTTGGACATTCCCAACGACAGCAAAAGATCAGAATTAACCGGCCTTGCGGTGCCATCTGACACGACACCGCCGCAAAGCGTCATGCGCAAAAGGGGGAACCGGTTTTGCGCTTCCCGGGCATGCGTATCAACAGATTAGTGTGCGTTGCGTTAACGCAAATGAACGTGGCACATTAGACTTCATCAAGGGCGTTGTGGATGGCCTCGATGGTGCTCATTCTGCGGCGTCCGGCGACACCCGAAAGTTCGATCACGCGCGTCGCGATTATATGGCACAGCGTCAACACAGCCGCATGATTGAACAACGGGCCGGGGGACGCGGTTTCGCACATGAACCGCCATGTGAAGGGCAGTTCCGGCAGGGCGTTTGTGTCGTGAATATACGCAACACTCGCGCCGCTTTTCACAACCTGCTCCATCACTTGTGGCAGGCTGCTGACCGACCGGCGCAGACCGAATGCAATGACACAATCCTTGGCTGAAATAGCCGAGACTGCCTCGCCCAGTGTTTCACTGTTGGACGGGATCACGGAAATCTGCGGGATCACCTGAAACATCTGCAAGCCCAGATACTGCGCAAAAGTCGCGCTGCGGCGCATGCCCAGCAACCAGACCCGCCGCGCCCCGATGATCTGACGCGCCAGCGCATCAATTTCAGCTTCGGCAACAAGTTGAAATGTTTGCTCGATATCGGACTGCGCGCGCAGCACATGGGCCGCGATGAAATCCTTTTTTCCGGGCGTTCCCGGGGCCACACGAAACAACGATGCGCCTGCCTGCTTGTTGTCGCGGACATGCTGGCGGGCCTCTTCAAAATTGGTATAGCCCACCTTGCGCACAAAGCGTGTCACAGTCGCGTTGGACACATTCGCCAGCCGCGCCAGTTCTGTCGCGGAATAGCTGGCCAGTTCACCCGGAAAATTCAGCACCAGTTCGGCCAGCCGTTTTTCACTGGGATGCATGATCGGCAAGGCGTCGCGCACGCGTGTGGTGAACAACGGGGTATTTTTCTGTTGCATAACTCTGGTCCGCTTTCCGGCAATTTTATGAAACTGCAATCCTTGCGTTCCGCGTCCACATTAAGCGTATGCGGCGCGTAAATCGAACCATTTTTCGGGGCTTTGCGCCACAAAGTGGCTGCGCGCGGGCAAATCGGCAGGCTTGGTGCATAACGTCTGGCCCTTGCCCATTATCGCACCGGAAAGACCATACTGTCCTTGACGGTCCCATAGGCGAAACTTGTATCGATCGAACCTATACCCCCAAGGCGGTGCAGCCGGTTTCGGATGAAATTTTCATAGGTTTCAAGCGATTCCACCGCAACGCGCAGCTGATAATCCGTCTGGCCGGTCATCACATGACATTCCAGAACCTCATCCATGCGCATCACTTCGCGCTCGAATGCCTGAACCGCGTCCCCGTCATGACGTTCCAGCCGGACGCGCACAAACGCGGTAACGGGCAGCCCATAGGCTTTGGCATCCACCCGCGCGGCATAGCCCTGAATGACACCAGCTTTTTCCAGATTGCGCAAGCGCCGCAAGCATGGCGATGGTGACAGATTGACGCTTACCGCCAGATCCTGATTTGACATGCGCCCGTCACGTTGCAAAGCGCGGATAATCTGGCGGTCTTTTTCGTCCATTCTGCGCCCCATATTGGCAAATTCTGCCAATTCAGTATCAATAAATGGCACAATACGCAATTTCCAAGACAGCTATCCCCATTATCCTGTCCCAAACAGGAGAGTTGACATGACCCATGACAAAGGCTTTGCCACCCGCGCCATCCATCTTGGCTACAACCCGCTGGACCACGAAGGCGCGCTGACCCCACCGTTGCACCTGACATCAACCTTCGCCTTTGAAACCGCCCAGGCGGGGGGCGAAATCTTTGCCGGTGAGCGTGCAGGGCATGTCTATTCGCGCATATCAAACCCGACGCTGGATTTGCTGGAACGCCGCATGGCCGCCCTTGAAGGGGCAGAGGCGGGGCTGGCGCTGGCATCGGGTATGGGCGCGGTATCATCGGTGCTGTGGACGCTGCTGTCGCCCGGCGACGAAGTGATCGTCGACAAGACGCTTTATGGCTGCACCTTTTCGTTCATGCATCACGGGCTGCGCAAATTCGGCATCACGATCACGCATGTGGACATGACAGACCCCGCCAATCTGGCGGCTGCGATGACGGACCGCACACGCGTGGTCTATTTTGAAACACCCGCCAACCCCAACATGCGACTGGTAGACATTGCCGCCGTGTCTGAAGTCGCCCATGCGGGCGGGGCGCAGGTGATCGTGGACAACACCTATGCCACCCCATATCTGACCCGCCCCATCGCATTGGGGGCCGATCTGGTCGTGCATTCGGCCACGAAATACCTGGGCGGGCATGGTGATCTGGTGGCCGGTATCGTGGTCGGACGCGCCGAGCAGGTCAGCGAAATCCGGCTGGTGGGTATGAAGGATATGACCGGCGCGGTGATGGCCCCTTTTAATGCAATGCTGGTGCTGCGCGGATTGAAAACGCTGGCCTTGCGAATGGAACGGCATTGCGCATCAGCGCAAGTGGTAGCTGACTGGCTGGACGCGCATCCTGATGTCAGCAAGGTCCACTATCCGGGGCTGAAAAGTTTCGGACAACACGCGCTGGCCTGCCGGCAGATGGCACAGCCCGGCGCGATGATCGCATTCGAATTGACAGGCGGGCTGGATGCAGGGCGGCGCATGATGAACAATCTGCGCATGATCGCGCGTGCCGTGTCGCTGGGGGATGCGGAAACGCTGATCCAGCATCCGGCATCGATGACCCATTCCACCTATACAGCGGAAGAACGCGCAACCCATGGCATCAGCGACGGGTTGATACGCCTGTCGGTCGGGCTGGAAGATGTGTCCGACATACTGGACGATCTGGACACCGCGCTTGCCCCCGAACACGCAGCGCGCATAGCCTGACCTGATCCCCCCGCCAATCCCATCCGCCCCACGGTAGACGGGATCGACACAGGCGGGCATCATGGACGTGGATGATGTGAAACTCCCGCCTGTGGTCAGCACTTTTATCATGCCGCGCACGTCACTCCTATTGGTAGCTCAAGCCATGACCATACGGAAACAGCGTGTCGCCTTCGGGGTAGCCGGGCGCATCGGAATGGTTGTTGATCACCGCATCAAGGTTTTCAGCCAGCGCGAAGGGCATGCGCCCCACAGGCGCAAAACCACCTGTCAGCACATCCATCAGCGCCGCATCATTCACACCGAAGGTTGCCAGCAGCGCACCCGCGTCGCGCAAGCCGCTTTCGGCATCAATGACATAGGGATTGCGGAAATCGATGGCAAGAATGGTGCGGTCCGCACCCACTTCGTCCATGACCGCCTGAAGGGTGTCCAGCGTGGGGAAAATGTCCCATGACTGCGCAGCCGCCATGGCGGTGAAGGACAGCGCATCGGTTTCCCAAGGGAATGCCCCCCCGAACAACAGGCCCAAAGCGGGGGCCTGCGGCCCGCCCAACTGGCCATCATCGGCGCAAACCGGATTAAGGTCAGGCACAACATTGCAAGGGTCTTCGGCGCCCCAGACATTACCTGTGCGAGGGTTCAGATGCACCGGGTTCGCGCCGGTTTCAGCATCGTTGGAGCGGTAACCGCTGGTGCCGGTATTGCGCACATAGACCCTGATCACCGCAGCGTCATACCCCTGTGCGGACGGGCGTTCGGCATCTGCGCCGGCAGTGCCATCGGTGACCGACAGGCCCAGCCCTTCGATGATCGCGGCATCGGTGTTCAGCGCATAAATCCTGGCATCCGGGGAAAGCGGCAACACTCCGTCATTTTGTAACAGCACGACCGACTGGCGCTGCACCTCGGCCGCCTTTGCAAGATGATCCGGGTTTGCAACGATCTGACGAACGGCTGCGGCATCCACATAGGGGTTTTCAAACAATCCCAGCGCGAACTGTTCGGACAACAAACGCCCCGCAGCTTCGGTAATGCGGTTCTCGCTTACCAGATCCTCCGCGACCAGACCCAGAATTTCATCAACATTGGAAAAGCCCGACAGCACGTCATTTCCGCTGTTGATGGCCAACGCCACGCGTTCAGCCACAGTGGCGTCTTCCTTGCCCCATGCCCGCGCCTGAATGATGCCCGTGTCCGAATTCACATAGCCCTGAAAGCCCAGCTGTTCGCGCAACAGCCAGTTGACGGTCTGCGACGAGAAGGAAAATCCCACCGCTTCCAGCCCTTCCCCGTCATAGGTCACATCAACGGGAATGCCATAATACGGCATGACCGCGCCCAGACCGGCATCGATGGCGCGGCGGAATGGTGCCAGATGGTCCTCAAACGCGCCGGAGTGATAGACCTGTCGCTGTCCGAAGGAATAATGCGGGTCAAGCCCCTGTTCCTGCGGCCCGCCACCGGGAAAGTGTTTCAACGTCAGCGCAACGGCAGTTTGCGGCCCGACTGGCCCGCCCTGCAACCCCGAAATCAGCCCCTCGATGATATCACCGGTCAGGGTGCTGTTTTCGCCAAAGGTTTCATGCACGCGGTACCAACGCGGTTCCGTCGCCAGATCGGCCATATAGCCATACATCCCGCGAATGCCCAAGGCGCGCCATTCCGCCGACATCACATCGGTCAGGGCAGTCACCGGTTCCAGCCCGCCGGTTCCCAGAACCGCCGCCGCAATTCCCAACTCCTTGGGAAAGGCCGTCATCGCGCCTGCGCCCCCGCCAATCCCGAAACGGGGGTCGGTTTCAAGATGGTTGCGCGCATTATCCTTGAACAGCACTGGAATACCCAGTGGCCGCGCCTCGGCCATTTCCTGCACATCATTGGCAAAACCCGCCAGTTGTTCCGCCGTGACAGCGAAGCCGCCACGCGGCGCGCGCCCTTCGCACGGTGCGGCGGTTTCAGCCACGGTGTTGCGCAAAATGAACCGTGTCATGTGATGGACATTCAGAAACTCATCTGCGGGCGTGCCGTCAGCCGTGCCTTCACAGCCTGCGGCCAGCGTGTCGATCAGCAGCATGCCCGCGCGCTCTTCCAGCGACATCCGCGCCAGCAAATCCGCCACACGCTCGGCCACCGGCAATCGCCAGTCTTCATAAGGGTCCAGCGTGCCGTTGCCGTTGGCATCGCGGAATTGCAGGCCGTCCTGTTCGATCACAGCTTTGGCGCGGGTCGCAATTTCGGGCTGCTGCATGTCCTGTGCAGCAGCGCCCTGCACCATCCCCGCGACAAGCGCGGTGGTGGCAAGAAGTGTGGTTTTCAAAATGATCTCCTCCGGTTTCATTCGAACTATCGTCCGGCGACTGACACGTTTCCACAGGGTCAACGTTCAACGGCGCACGATGATAACCTTGCAGGGCAGTCCCGCCACATTGAAGCCGCGGGCGGTGCCATTTGGCAGGTCTTTGAGACGGGTGAGCATGACCATGGTTCAGTCTGCTTTCGGCCCGCCGGTGGGCGCCCATTTCTTGCGCCATTGCATGAGGAAGGCCTGCGAGGCTTCTGGTCCCATGGGGGCTTCGCGCGGGGCCCAGTCATCGTCATGAATGTCCATATCGGCGTCGAATTCCACGTTGCAGCCAAGCGGGCTTTTGAAATACCAAAACCAGTTCGACCCGAATTTGTGCCGCCCCGGTCCCCAGAACGACTCGAACCCCTGCTCCATCATGCGGCTGCCTGCGACCATCAATTCGGTCGGTCCCCCCATATGGAAGGCCAGATGTTCGCAGCCCTGCATATAGGGCGGTGTGCGGATGAAGAAATGCGTGTGGTGGTCGGGGTTGGCCTGCGGGCGCAGGAAGGGGCCTGCGCCGGTCAGCGTGTCGGTGATGCGAAACCCCAGCCGGTCGCGGTAGAACGCCACCGCACCGTCGATATCGGGCACGAACAGCACGATATGCGACAGGGTGCGGGGTTTGGCGGGCATGCTTTCGGACACGCCAATTTCATTGGGCTTGCGGCCATAATCGCCGGGTGCGTTGACCTTCTCGGCGGGCATGTCCGGCGTGGTGCGGGTGCTTATGCGGAAGGACAGCGCGAACCCCTGATCGTCGTGGCAGCGCAGCGATCCGTCGGCCAGCCGCAGCACCTGCCGGTCACGGCCCAGTTCCGCCGCGACCGCGTCCAGTGCGGCCTGATCCACCACGCCCAGCACCTGCAGGCGCAGCATGTTGCCGGTCTTCAGCGCGGGCGGCAGCGACGGGTCGTCGCGGCGGCGGATTTCAAGGCCGGTGCCATCGAGCGACATGAAACAGCCGCCCCGTTCGGGGCGTAGTCCTGCGCCTCCAGCCCGTAGGCGGTCAGGAATTCATGGCAGGCGGGCACGTCGTCCACGCCAAAGACCAGAAGGTCGGGTCCGATGATCTGCATGGTGTCTTCCTTGTGTTCAGGCGGTGTGTTCAGGCGGTTCGGCCGCCAAGGGTTTCGGCGGCGAAATCGCAGATGCAATCCAGCACGGGGCCGGAATTATCGACGCTGGAATGCATCACGCCGCCGGTGCGTTCATCAAAGATGACCAGTTCGCGGCGCGGGCTGTTGAGCAGTTGATCAAAGGTGCGATGCGCCCATTTCAGCGGGATCTGGGTGTCATGTTTGCCATGCGTGACCAGATAGGGCACACGGATGCGGTCCAGCACGCCGTCCAGATGCATATGTTCGGCGCGCGCCATGAAATCATCAATGTCTTTCGCGCCGAACACCCAGGCGGCATGCGCCCAGTAATGCGGGACGGGGGAAATCGCCTTCGCGTTCCAGACGGCGTTTTTGCACATCGCGCCAGTCATGGTTTGCCCCCCAGCTGATGCCGCAGGCAAAGCGCGGCTCGAACGCGACGGCGCGCGGGGCGTAATACCCGCCCAGCGACACCCCTTCGATACCGATGCGGGCGGCGTCCACATCGGCGCGCGCGGCCAGCCAGTCATAGACGGGGGTGGCCCAATGCTCGGCATCGTGGCGCGCGGTCAGGTTTTGCAGGCGCAGCGCCTCGCCGGTGCCGGGCTGGTCCAGCACCAGGGACGCGATGCCGCGTTTGGCCAGAAGTCCGGGCAGTTGCGCCATGTAGCGCATTTCCTTGGTGCTGTCGAAACCGTTGACCTGTATCAAGACCGGCTGCGGGCCAGTGACCCCTTCGGCGGGCATGAAAATCCCCGACAGATGCTTGCCCTGATAGGGGATTTCCACACGATACGCACCGCCGCGCCCCAGCGAGAGCGCCTGATAGAAGGTTGCCAGATGGTGGCGATACAGCGCCAGCCGCCCGTCCGATCCATGCGCCTGCATCCGCTCGGCGATGATCAGGTAATTGGCCGCGCGCATCAGCTTGGTGCTGGCCGACAGCGTGCGCCCGCGCGCCAGATCATCCTGTGCCAGCCCTTCCAGCCGGTTGGCCATCTTCTCCCAGCTTTCGCGGAAGGCGCGCGTGCCATCGGCATCGGGGGCTTTCGCGGCCTCGGTCAGGGGCGCGCACATCTCGGCGATCTCGCCCATCCGGCCGCCCATTTCGATGGCCAGATTGACCGACAGGTCCCAGACATAATTGGTTGGAAAGTATCTGAACATTTGCGTCCTTTCAGTCATTGAGAAGTGCCACCGCCCGGCACCAGCCCGCGCTGGCGCGGGCGACCTTGACGGGGAAACAGGCCACGGTGAAACCGTGGGCGGGAAGTTCATGCAGATTGGTCAGTTTCTCGATATGGCAGTAGCCGATCTCGGCGCCGGCCTTGTGCCCTTCCCAGAACAGGCTGGCATCACCGGTGGCGCGGATGCGTTGCAATGTGGCCCCGAAAGGCGCGTCCCATGACCAGCCGTCAATGCCTGTGACGCGCACGCCGCGGCGCGTCAGATACAGCGTGGCCTCGCGGCCCATGCCGCAGCCGCGCGCCAGAAAATCGGGCTGGCCATAGGCGGCACCGGCGGATGTGTTGACCAGCACGATGTCATAGGGGCGCAGGCTGTGGCCGATGCGGTCCAACTCGCTCTCGACCTCGGCGGCGGTGACCACATGACCATCGGGCAGATGGCGGAAATCCAGCTTCACGCCGGGGCGGAGCACCAGTCCAGCGGCACCTCGTCAATGGTGATGGCGCGTTTGCCGCCATCCATGGTGGGGTGATAGTGCCATGGCGCGTCCAGATGGGTGCCGTTATGGGTGGTGATGCGGCAACGCTCGGAGGCGGCGCCCTTGCCATCGGGAAACTGCGCGCGCTCCAGTCCTGTCATGGCCTCGAACTCGGCCGCGCCGGTGTCGTGGTCATGATAGTCGATCTCGGGCAGCAGGCCCGGCGGGTCAGAGGGGATGCCGGTTTCCAGCGGCACGGACAGGTCGATGATTCTGGCATTTTACACCTTGCTAAATTTGTGCGGCTAGATTTGCGCGGCTACATTTGTGATGGCAGCCACAGCACCAGCGCCGGAAACAGCACCAGCACCGCAAGCCGCAGGAAATCGGACAGCACGAAGGGCAGCGCCCCTTTGAACACTGTGCCCAGCGGCACATCCGGCTGGACCGAGCGGATAACGAACAGATTGACCCCGAAAGGCGGCGTGATCAGGCCGGTTTCCACCACCACCAGCATGATGATGCCCCACCAGATCAGGTCATAGCCCATGCCAAGGATCAGCGGCGTGACGATGGGGACCGTGATGATCATGATGGCGAAACTGTCCATCACTGACCCAAGCAGCAGATACATCACCAGCAAAATTGCGATGATCAGCAGCGGTGTGACATCCAGTGCGCCGACCATCCGCGTCAGTGTCTCGGGCAGCTGGCTGGCCCCCACGAAGAAAGAAAACACCAATGCGCCGAAGATCAGCATATAGATCATGGCGGTGATCGCAGTGGTCTCGCCCATCACCGACAGAATTTCACGCCGGTTCAGCTTGCCGCGCCACAGCGCCATGACAAACGCCCCGATGGCACCGACCGCTGCGGATTCCGTGGCCGTGAACACGCCTGCATAAAGCCCCCCGATGACGGTGCCGAACAGCACGCTGACGGGACCGGCCTTGGCAAATGCTGCGCGCAATTCGCCCGGCGGGCCGGGTTGGGGCAAGGGCGCGGCGCCGGGGGTCATGCGCACGACCAGTGCGATTGTGCCCATATACAACGCCGCTGCCATCAGGCCGGGAATGACTGCGGCGACAAACAGCTGGCCGATGCTGGCTTCCGTCAGCAGGGCAAACAGGATGATCGGCGCGGATGGCGGGATCAGCGCGCCCAGCGTGCCGCCCGCCGCAACGGTCCCTGATGCCAGCGCGGGGGAATAGCCTGCCGCGCGCATCTGCGGCAGCGAAATCCGCCCGAATGTGGCAACTGTGGCCAGCGATGATCCGGTGACCGCGCCAAAGCCCGCACAGCCCCCGACCGTGGCCAGCGCCAGCCCGCCGCGAAAGCGCCCCAGACCCGCGCGCGCCAGACGGTACACATCATCCGACAGGCCCGCGACCATGGCAAAACTGCCCATCAGCAAAAACAGCGGCAGCGCGGCCACTTGCGGATTTGTCACAAACCCCACCGTTTCCGATGACAGCACCGACCATGCCGGCCGCCAGTTCAGAAACAGCGCGGTGCCCACCAGCCCCATCACCCCCATCACCGCCGAGACCGGAAACAACAACAGCAGCGCCGCCCAAAGCAACGCAAACCCCACCCCGACAGAGGCAAGCGGGGCGCTGGTCACCACGCGCGACATGCCGCGAAAATCCCCCCAGCCCCACCACACAAGCCATGCCACCGCCACAGCCGTGCCCAGCAGCAGCCCCCAGACCAGCGGATGCGTGCGCCCGCCGCTGGCCGCATCACAGGCAGCGTCACAGGCAGAATCATCGCCCGCGTTCCCGGCAGGCGCGCGCAGCGCCATGCGGCGCAAATCCAGCGCGCAGATCACCGCCTGCACAGCCACAGTGGCCCAAAGCAGGACCCCCACCGCGCGCACAAACTGGCCCACCGGCCAGCCCAGAATGGTTGTCGTCCGCCCCCCCGAAATCAGCCGCCCCGAATAGGCGTAAACCTCGCGGGCCAGCAGCGTCACAAACAGCAAAAGCAGCACTGACCCCAGAAAATCCATCATGCGCCGCACCCGCGGCCCCATCATACCCCCCAGCAGGTCGATGCGCAGATGCACCCGTTGCGCAGTGGCCGCAGGCAGCGTCGCGGCAATGGCCACGGCAAACAGCATGCCGGTTATTTCGTTCATCGCCGCCAGACCGCCCAGACCCGACCAGCGCAGCCCGACCGCAATCACAGTGATGGCCGCCACCGCAAGCATGCCCAGAACCCCCGCGAAGGCCAGCGGGCGGGTGACGCGGTGCAGCACGACATCAATCACCGGCTTGCGCGGCAGGATATCTGTTTGCGGATGTGGCATGGGCAGTCCTCGCTGCTCCGCAGGGCAGACCGGCCCTGCGGAAGTGGCTTCGGAATTCGGAGGCGCGCCCGCATCTCGGGGGCGCATATCGGGGGGGCGCGCGGGGTCAGTCTGTGGCCGCGTCTTCCAGCAATCGGGTAAAGCGCTCCAGCAGGGCCGCGCCGCCTTCGGTGCGCGCCAGCCAGCTTTCGGTCACCGGCGCCAGCCGCGTTTCCCATTGCGCGGCCTGCTGCGGGTCGGGCGCGGCCAGCACATGCCCGTCCATGCCGGAAATGCGCGTGCGGATCGCGTCATTCTGGGCATCAAAGAACCGGCCCAGAATGCGTGTCTGATCTTCGCCGGAATGGCGCATGATGACCTCGCGCGCCTCTGGCGGCAGTTCCTCCCAGATGTCGCGGTTCATGAACACCATGCCGATGGCCGTGCCGATCGGCGCCTCGATATGGTAGCTGGTCACCTCCTCCATGCGGAAGGGGGAAGGCGGTCCAGGGCACGAACCGGCCATCGGCGGTGCCGCGCTGGATGGCCTCATAGGCGTCGGCGGGGTTGATGGATTGCGGCAACCCGCCAAGCGCCTGAATGACCTGCGAATTGGTCTGCGAGCCCGCGATCACCCGCGCGCCTGCCAGATCGTCCAGCGATGCCAGCGGCGCCGACAGATGCACGCCCGATTGCGGAAAGGCCGTCAGAAACAGCGGCACAATGTCATGATATTCGGCGTCCAGATGCCCCTCGGCATACAGCCGCCAGAACGCGACAGAGGCCGTCTCGGCATCATCGCTCAGCAATGGCAGCTCCACCATGCCGGTCAGCGGAAAACGCCCGCCAATCGTGGTCATGATGCCCCAGGTGATCGGCACCACGCCGTCCTTGACGCGGTCATAGAAATTGGCCGGGCTGGCCATCGTGAAGCCGTGGCGGACGTCAATTTCAACAACACCCGCGCCATCCTCATTGATGCGCGCGGCCCAATCGTTGAAAATCTCAGTCGAAATCGGCCCTTCCGACGGGCTGGCCGTGGCGAAAATCAGATGCTCCTGCGCAGCGGCAGGACCACAAAACACAGCAAACGCAACCGCAAATGCAGGCAAATAACGGGACATGGCTTCCTCCTCCATAGCGCCGTAACCAGCGCACATAAAAGAAGTAGCAAACCTGTTTATATTTTAAAAATCGAAACTTCAGATGTAACATATCGGAAATAACAATACATACAAAACCACACAAACAAACAACAAAGGAATACAATATGAGATTCAATGGCTTCGACCGCAGGCTGAAGAATGCCGGTCGGCACCGGCGACCTTCGCGCAGGTGACCCGGATCACAGGCAATGCTTGTCACAGGCGGTCGCATGCCCAGCTTTTATGGGCCATTTCCCGAATGACCGCCACTTCAGCATCCTCCACCGGCACTGCCATGGCTGTTTCCAACCCGTCATCATGAAATATGTATAGCCGCGATGTGAACTGCGCGAAGGGCAACGATGCCTCGCCCAGACGTTCGCCATTTCCATGCGTGGACACAACGATGCCATGACCCCAATCCTGCCCGCTGTCATTGTTGGGGTTGAAAAAATACACACGCATCATGCCGGACTGGTCAAGGGCCACCCGAATGATTGAAATCGCGTGCCAGCCTACGAACGTGCCCTGACTGTCGGTGACAGCGATCCCGGCAGGCTGGGGGTGGATGACGGGTTCATTGCCATTATGCAACGGGTGATAGGCGATGTGGAAATCACGGATGAACTGGTCATATGCGTGAAGCTTTCCAGTCATCACATCCACCGCGATGTGAAATTCGCGCCCGACCCACCAGCCGTGCAATTCCGGGTTTATCCAGCGATGCGGGTCTTCGCCACGCCCCAGCACACGCCGCCCCATTTCGGCATAAATGCGGTCCAGATGCGGGACCAGAACCGCCGAGACCGGATCGGCGTCCAGTGGTGTGTGAAGGGCCAGCCCGGCAGGCAATGTGCCCGAATCCAGCGGCTGCCCTTCGAAATGCATGATGATGCGATCATTGGACGTTGCCTGCGCCAGTTGCCAAAGCAGATAATCAGGATCGTTCAAGGCCCACATGGACAAGGCGCGCGCAGACTGGCAGGTCGGGTTATTGCCCTGCCCTATGCCCAGTGGCTGCCCCAGCAACATCATCACGCCTGCAACCAGCCGCTGGTGCGGTGTGGGGTCTGTCCCGAATGCCGCGATCAGACCTGCTTCGCAATCGGGTGTCAGCTTTGCCCCCAGAAGCCGCCACAACGACGGGGCAATCGGCGGTGAATACAAAATACCGCGCTCCAGCATCAGCGCGATGCCCAACACGGCCTGCGCGGTTCCCGGCCGCACCGCAACATCAATCAGTTGTTGAACAAGCGCCTGATAGCAGCGCAACGCATCAAGGCCCGTGCTGCTAAGGCCCAGGGCATCGGCCAGCAAATGCCCCTGACCCGTTTCCATGACAAAGCGCAGAAAATCGGCGTGATAATCCGACACCAGCCCGGTGTCGTGCATGGCGCGGGCCATGCCGGTGGCTTCGGCTTGCAGGCTGCCGGTATCTGCCGCGTTCAGGCGGTCGCGATATACCGCCAGCCCCGGATCTTCGCGGCACAGGTCGGTCGGGCCGAACAGCGCGCTGATCAGCCTGTCAGCGCCCAGCCGGGTATCGCTTGCGCGAAAACTCTGGCCGTCGCCATTCATTGCAATCGCAATTTGCAGGATCATCGACTTCACATGATCCACCTGAATGGGGCGCTGGCGCATGATGCGCCACACCTCGTCCACCAGTTGGCCAAGGATACCTTCGGTGCCGACCTTATCCAGAATATGTTTCAGCAACTGGTCCACCGCCGCATCCAGTTCGCCCGCTGACACCCGCGCCGCTTCGTGATGTGCCCCAAGAATGCGGTCAAGGTTCAGGGCCAGAACCTGCGTCAGGAAATGGCGCGCATGTTCAACGGGCAATCTTGGCTGTGAATGCACGCCACGCACCACGGCCAGAAACCGCAGCAGGTTGACGCATTCCAGCGCGACCGTCCGAAGTTCTGTCGATTTCAGGGTATTGCCCACCATACCCGGAACCAGACTGGACGGGACGGCCCAGTCTGTTCCCGCAAAAATGCCGGCTTGTTCCAACGCCTCGACACGGGCTTCGAGTGCGGCCAGCCCGCCGGGGTGTTTCAACAGGCGCTTGACAGTATCCAGCATGCGCCCCTGATAGGTCGCCTTGCCCGCAGAGGATGCACTGGCAAGCTGCGACAGCACATGATCGAAGCTGCGCAAAATCGGCTTGATCGTCTCATCCAGAGGGCTTGTGTTCATTTATGCGTGTCCCGCTTCTTGCGCTTATGCGCCCTGTTATGTCGGTGTCGAGTCTTGCGCCTATGGGCTATGAATACAACCCTGCGCGGCGGTCAAAGGTGGCGACCGATCATGGTGATCTGCCGTGCTGAATGGAAAACGGGCTGTTCAGGGCGGCAGATACACCGCCTGATCAGCCCGTTTTCCTGGCCTCTGGCGAAATTCCGGCGAGGGCATCCAGAAGCGGTGTCATGTCGGATGGAACCGCAAGGCTGGTTGGTTCTGGCCTTTTGTGGACGTTCGCGCTTGGATACAGCCCGCGCCATCGGTGGGCCGGGGTCTGCCGATCCGGCGTTCGTGAAGTTCACTTTATGCAGGCTGCATACTCCCAAGATCATAGGCTTGGACGGCCATCAGCCAAATCGGCAGGCCGCGGGACGGCCCACCGATGGCGCGGCGGCCTGCGGCCTTTGCTCCGCGCCTTGGGGCATTCCCAATGACCGCAAAAGGCCAAAACCTCCCAACCGCGGGTTTCAACCTGATCCGCCTACGCCCTAGATGTAGAAATCCAGTTCTTCCTGCGCCTTGAGCAAATCACGCAAACGATGCGGATCTTCGCCAAAGAAATAGATCAGCCCCCAATGCGTGCCAAAAGCGGACCGTTTGGTCACCTTGGATTCCATCGGCGGCGCAAGTTCGTGAAACTCGAAATACGGGTCATTTTCGGTTTCCGGCGGGATGCTCAATTCGCTGACAACGCGGCGGCGGGGGTAGACCCCGAAACAGCCTGCATGGCCCAACGCATCCTTTACTGGTGTGGGGAAGAACGCGTCTAGTTCTTCTTGCGTCGCTTTCGGATCGAACGCCAGCACAAGGCCCTGATAGGCGTTAAAGCCGTATGCGCGTTCCATCAACTCAAATGCATTAAAACCCGGCGGGCGATAGGCCACTTCGCCGAAATACATCGTGCCATCATTGGTCACGAAGTATTCGGGGTGGATGAACCCGAAATCAATGTCGAACACTTCGATCAGCTTCTCGATCTGCTCGGTGATCTTGGCGCGGTATTTTTCCAGCTCGGGTGTGGCGGGCACAAAAACCGAATACCCAAGCGTCACATATTCCGAGATGTTCAGAAACTGGATTTTGCGGTCCTTGATCCACGCCTCGACCGCGAATTCCCAGCCATCCAGATGCGATTCCAGCAGTGCCGGAAATTCATCATCCGCAATCGCGGCCACATCATCGGGTGAACGGATGACACGGTGCCCAAGGCAGCCTGCCTTGTCGAATGCCTTGAAGTGGATCGGGTCATTCGGGTCACCGTCCAGCTTCAGCAATGTCTGATTGACGCGTTTCAGAAAGCGGATCACATCGGACTGGTCCATCGCCTCTTCAAAAATACCCACGCGGATACCGCCAAGCTGCGCGCGCCGCTTCATCAGCGATTTGTCGCGGAACAGCATCGACTGGCTTAGCAGGCGCGGGTTGCCCAGCAACACCGAATTAATGGCCCCTGCCCATTCAACCGTTTCTTCAAACAACGGGATCGCAACATCAACGCCCATATCCTTGAGCGTGGTCGCCAGTTCATGGGACCGGTCGTTCAGACGCTCGAAATCCCAGCTGACATGCGGGATATTGTGCTGCTTTGCGTATTCTTCTGCCCATTGGGGCGCAACGATAACATAGCGGCGGTCAAATTTTTCCAAAGCATCAATGCATCTTAAGCTCCATCCCAAGACGGCAATATAACCTTTTTCTGGGTCCTCGGTCTGCATACGTACTCCTTTAGTTATCGGGCCTGTTCTGCCTGTATGGCCAGAACTACCCTTCAGATATAGTTCGATAACACAAACTATAAAGGAATGACACCAAGCTGCAAAAATAGATTTATTTTCAATAATTATTGCTATTTTATACCATCAATACATATTAAGTGCAAAAATTTACTTCGATATACGAAATTATTAGCCATACGCGCTGCGCCTGTGGGGCACATGCCGGAAAACGGGCGCATCTGCACAAGGATGCCGCGCACACCCTGTGCGCCGGCCCCGCGCCGCCCGCGACAAAACCCGCGGGCGACAGGAAAATGACCTTGCGTTCCATCGCACCATCAGGGGTTGTGTGGATGCAATGCTATAGCTATCCCCGTCAGTTATAATCTGTCCGCAAAACAACCTTTGGCGGTAATCCAATGTCAGAAAAAACACCCCTTACACGCAAACCGGTGACACCTTTCCTTGTGATCGGCGTTCTGGCTGCACTGGTCGCACTGTCGGTCTGGTGGGTCACGCGCCCCGGCCCGCTGGTCATTCAGGGCGAAGTGGCGGCCCCGCGCGTTGATGTGTCCGCACGCACATCAGGGCGCGTGACCGACGTGATGGCCGATCTGGGTGCACAGGTCGAGCAGGGGCAGGTTCTGGCCGAACTGTCGAACCCGCAGCTTGTCACCGCCCATGCCGCCGCAACCGCAGGGCTGGATGTGGCGCGCGCATCGGAAGCGGCGGCAGGTGCCACCCGCCCCGAAGTGATCCGCGCCCGCGAAGCGGAATTCGCGGCCGCACAGGCCGATCTGCGCCTTGCCGAAGAACAGGCCACGCGCGACACGGAACTGTCGCAACAAGGCCTGCGGCCGCAAGCCGCAATCGACCAGTCCGTGCGCAATGTCGAAACCGCAGCCCGCAGGCAGGAAGCGGCGCAAGCACAGCTTGATCTGGCGCGCGCCGGTGCGTCCCCCGAAGAACGTGCCGTCACCGCAGCACAGGTGGCCCAGGCCGAAGCTGCCCTTGCCCAGCGTCAGGCCGATCTGGACGAATTGACGATTTACGCCCCGCTTGGGGGTGAAATTTCCGCCCGTTTGATTGAACTGGGTGAAAATATCGGCCCCGGCGCACCGCTTTTCACCATCGTCGATCTGGATAATGCGTGGTTTACCTTCAACCTGCGCGAAGATCTGCTGGCAGGGCTGCAAGTGGGCGACACGCTGAACGTGCGCGTGCCCGCACTGGATACAGAGGTGGGGGCGCAGATCACCCTGATCAATGTGCAGGGCCAGTTCGCAAGCTGGCGCGCGACCCGCGCAACCGGCGATTTTGACCTGCGCAGCTTCGAATTGCGCGCGCAGACCATGCAGCCGGTTGACGGCCTGCGACCGGGGATGTCCGCGCTTATTTCGCTGGACAGGTAAGCCATGTTCGCCGTCATGCTGCGCGAATTCAGACTGTTGCTGCGCAGCCCCGCGCTGGCAGGGCTGGTGGTGCTGCTGCCACTGCTGATGATAGCACTCCTTAGCGGCATTTTCCGCGCTGGCATTCCCACTGGCATGGCCGTGGCCGTGGTCGATCTGGACCGCTCGCATCTGTCGCGCAGCGTGACCCGCATGCTGGATGCTGCGCCGGAATTGCAGGTCACGCATCAGGCGCTTAGCCTGTCAGAAGCGCGCGCCCTGATCGTTTCCGGTGATGTGCGCGGCGCGATATATCTGCCGCAAGGGCTGGAACGCGATGTCACCCGTGGCGAGCGTCCTGAAATTGTGACCTTCTACGACAACCAGCACATGAGCGCGGGATCATTGGTTGCGCGGGGCGCACGCAATGCAATCGACACAGCCCTTGCCGGGCTGCGCCTGTCCATCCGGCAGGGACAGGGCGAGCCGACCGTTCAGGCGCAGGTCAGCATTCAGCCCATTGCGCTGCAATCCCACGCCCTGTTCAATCCGGCCTTTGATTATGTGCACTTCCTGTTGGCTGCCCTTGTGCCGACGGTCCTGCAAATCATTGCTGCGGCAGGCACGGCCTATGCGGTGTCACTTGATTTCGGGCCGGGCCGGCATCCGCAGGTTCTGGCGCGGATGGCAGGCGGGGTGCTGCCTGCGATGCTGGGCAAAATATTGCCCTATACCTGCGTATTTTTGCTGATTCTGGGCCTGTCGGATATCTTGCTTTATGGCCTGCTTGCCGTGCCCTTGCGCGGGTCGCTGCCGCTGATGGCGGTGGGGGCGGTGATGTTCGTTCTGGCAGCCCAACTGATTGGCGCATTGGCCTTTGTTGTGACGCGCGACATGGGCCGCGCGGCCAGTATCATTGCCGTGATCACCGCGCCCGCCTTTGGGTTTATGGGGCTGGGGTTTCCGCGCGACGCAATGGCACCGCTGGCGCAGGCATGGGGCGCCGTGATCCCCGGCACATGGTATGTGGAACTGCGCATTGACCAATCCTTGCGCGCCACCCCCGTGGATTTATCCCTGACACCGCTGCTATGGCTTGCCTGCATCGCGGGCGTGCTGGCGGCACTGATGCTTGTGCAACTTCTGCGTTTGCAGCGCGGGATTAACAGGCCGCTGAAATAGTCCTGTCTCGACAGCGGTTTGAGAACATGATTCACTCTTTGCACTGTAACGGCGGGGGTGACGATGCGCGGGACGGACGGGACGAGCGGGTCGCTGTTCAGCTATGTTGATCTGGAGGAGCGCATTCCGGTGCGGCACCCTTTGCGCAAGATCCGTCAGGTGGTGAATGACGCGCTCGCCAGTCTCGATGCCGAGTTCGAGGCGCTTTACACCGATTTCGGCCGCCCTTCGATCCCGCCGGAACGGCTGATCCGGGCCAGCCTGCTGCAACTCCTGTTCTCGGTCCGATCCGAGCGTCAGTTGATGGAGCAGATGAATTACAACCTGATGTTCCGCTGGTTTGTCGGGCTGGGTATCGATGATCCCGTCTGGGTCCCGACCGTCTTCACGAAGAACCGCGACCGGCTGCTGAGCACGCAGATGTCGCGCAAGGTGATGGCGGCGATTCTGGCCCATCGCGAGGTCGCGCCGCTTCTGTCGGACGACCACTTCTCGGTCGATGGCACGCTGGTGAAGGCTTGGGCGTCGATGAAGAGCTTCCAGCCGAAGGCAGAGACCACCCCGCCTGACGATGACGGGCCATGCGATCCACTCGCCCAGATGCCACGCTTGAGCCCGCGCCTTCCGAGACCCAACCGAGACCGACCCGATGCCCCGCACCACCAAACCCCACCGCAATGCCGAAGTCGATTTCAAGGGCGAGAAACGGTCCAATGCCACCCACGCCTCGACCACCGACCCGGACGCGCGCCTTTACAAGAAGTCCCGGGCACCGGGGCGATGCTTTGCTTCATCGGGCATGCGCTGATGGAGAACCGGAGTGGGCTGATCGTGCAAGGCGACCTGACCAGGCTGACGGCCATGCCGAACGTACGGCCGCCCTGGACATGGTTCATCGCCATTCCCTGGATCGACCCGGCAGATGACGCTGGGGGCCGACAAGGGGTATGACGCGGGTGGGTTCGTTGCCGACCTGCGCAAAGCCTGCGTCACGCCCCATATCGCCCAGAAAACGAGATATTCAGCAATCGATGGCCGAACCACCCGACATGCCGGTTACGCCCTGTCCCAGAAGCACCGAAAGAAAATTGAAGAGGCGTTCGGCTGGGCGAAAACCGTCGGCGGCATGGCACAGACCATGTATCGCGGCGTCGATCGCGTCCGGTCGCGGTTCATCCTGACAATGGCCGCCAACAACCTCGCAAGACTGCCCCGGTTGCTGGCTGTGTGACGCGGAAGAACCGCACCTGGCGCGTATGTCGAACGCGCCGACAGACATCGCAATCCCCCGACCCAGCCCTGATGAAGGGACAGCCTTCCGGCTCAGGGACTATTTCAGCGCCCTGTTAAGGCCGCATCATGAAGGCTGTCTTGGGTGCCCTTCTTGCTGAATTACGCGGCATTTTCGTGGACCGTCAGGTGCGGCTGATCATTCTGGCGGCGCTGGTTATCTACGCGCTGGTCTATCCGTTTCCGTATCGTGCCGAGTTGCTGCGCGATGTGCCTGTCGTGCTGGTTGATCTGGACCGCACCACAAGTTCGGCAGAACTGGCACGGCGGGTAGATGCATCCGAAGCGGTTGCGCTGGCCCATGACGCGCAGGACATGGTGCAGGCAACACGGCTTGTGCAGGAACGGCGCGCATATGGCGTGCTGTTGATCCCCGAAGGGTTTGAACGCGCGCTGCTGCGCGGGCGGCAAAGCCCTGTCGCGCTTTATGCCGATGCCAGTTATTTTCTGATGTATCAGCGTGTGATGCAGGGCGCGGCCGTGCCCTTGCGCCAACTGGGTGCAGAAATCGAAATGGGCCGCCTTATCGCGTCTGGCACATCCGCTGATGTGGCCCTTGCGCAGGTCAGTCCCGCAGCACAGGTCGAAGTGCCGTTGTTCAACCCTGCTGCGGGGTATGCCACATATGTTCTACCCGCCGCATTTGTGCTGATCCTTCAGCAATCCATGATGATGGGGCTGGCCCTTGTCGCCACCCGACGCAGCACAGGCAACGGCCATCCGGTGTGGCGCGTGCTGGGCCGCATGGGCGCGTGGGTGGCGATATATGCGCTGTTGCTGCCACTTTACCTTATTGTTCTGCCTGCACTTTACGGGTTGCCCAATCTTGGCAATACGGGCGCTGTTTTGATGCTGGGACTGCCCTTCGTGCTGGCAACGGGGCTGCTGGCACAATGCGTCGCCGCATTGTTTCGTCGCGCCGAGGTGGTGCAGGTTGTGCTGCTGGCATTGGGGTTGCCGTTTTTCTTTCTGTCCGGTTTCGCCTGGCCGGTCGAGGCGATACCTGCCCATCTGAACAGCGTGGCGCAGCTTGTCCCCTCTACACCGGCGATTGACGGGCTGGTGCGCATGACACAGATGGGGGCAACGCCGCCGCAGGTCGCGCAGGCCTTCTGGCACCTGTGGGGGTTGGTCGGGGTCTTTGGGCTATTGGCGCTATGGCTGGAAATTTCGGGCGGGCACCCGCGCAGCCCCGACACAGACGCCACAGAATAGCCCCCCGCCGAAGTTCACGGCGCAGATGTCTGGCGCCCCCCTTCGCGTGCGACGACCCATCCGTTCAGCCATGCCAGTCCCGCAAGCGTCAGGCCAAGTCCCAGAAACGCGCCCACACGCAGCAACCCGTCCAGTTCGGATGCGTCAATCAAAAAGGCCTTGGCGGCGGCAAGTCCGGCCAGCCCCACACCAAGTTTGCGCAGGTCCGCGCGCCCCGTGCGCAACGCCCATGCCAATGCCACAGCCCCCGCCAGAAGCAGCGCAAAGGTATAGGCATAAAGTTCACCCTGCGCGATTCCATTGATCATGCGCAGATCAGGGCCTTGCCACAGGTGCCGGATTGCAGTTGCCCCCCAAAGCGCGCCCAGCCCCCAGCCTGCAATGCGCAGATAGGGGGGCGTCGACAACGCAACCAGCAAGATTGCGGGCAGCAAATAGGTCAGAAGCAGATCGTTCACGACCGGCCATCCGGCAACCGGTTCCACAAATGGCCAGACGCCAATGACCGGTGATGCAGGAAACACCGCAGCCGATACCAGTGCTGTTGCGGCCAGAAGCGCGAACACCCACGCAAGCGCGATGCGAACGCGCCGCAGCAATGGCAGCGCCGCGCGCCGGATCTGCACCCATGTCAGTGCAATCAGAACGCTTGCCTGCAATCCCAGTTGGGCATGAGCACCGATCTGGTCAGGCAACAGGCGGGCAATAAGGATGCCCGTGCAAATCGCGATGCTGCCCATCAGGCCGGTTTCAACCAGCAAACGCCCTTCGCGGCGCACGGGCGCGTCGCTTAACCGCTGGATCATCCACAGCGCCAGAAACGGGCCTGCAAGCGTGGCCGTGATTGCCGCCAGAAACGCCCCTGTGCCGGCATCTTCCATGTGCCAGCTTAACCCCGGGTCAAGCACCAGCCGCCAGCCCAGCGCAAGGGATGCAAGCCCCAGAAACGCGCCAAGGCCGGGAATATCGAAGCGTCGGTCCATTGCGGCGGCGGCCACCATCAGCACCGCCAGCGCAACAGTCAGCGCCGCCTGTCCCAGCATCAGCATCAGCCCCAGCGCCACCAAGGCGAATGCCGCCGCCGCCGCCGCGCCCAGCCGTGGCCCATGGCCGTTGTCGCGCGCGGCGTAGCGCAAGGCCAGCATGGTTGCCAGACCGGCTGCGGCCATCGCATGCAATGCCCATGCGTAGGGGCCGATCACGGTTGCCGGTTGCCACATTGTTTCCAGCGCAATCAATGCGCCGCCGGGCAAGATAAGCCCGGCAAGTGTGAAGGGCGCGTAGCGGCCGGGGGCTTCCGCCTCGCCCCGCCAGATCATGGCCAGACCGGCGAGATGGGCCAGCCCCAGAATATAGCTGGCCTGTAGCGGCATGGGCGATTCCGGCGGACGCGGCAGATGAAAGCCATAAACGACCGACCCACCACCCAGCCACGCCTGCACAACGATCCACAGCGGCAGTGCAAGGATCGGCAGCACCATCTGGTCGGACAGCGCAGGCGCGCGCACGCACCAGACGGCAATTAATATGGCCAGCGCGACTATACCTATCGGCCCTGCCATGCCGTCCACCAACAGCGCCAGACCAAAGCCCGCCACAGCGGATGCCACAAAACTGGCCCGCACCCCTTGCGCGGGCCTGACCCGCCCCAAGGCGCGCGGCCCGTCCACCATTGGCGCGATATAGCCGAAAGGCAGCGTCATCGCAGCGCCTGCAACCAGGATTATGGCCAGCGTGAAACCCAGTTCATCCGCGCCTGCCACCCGCCATATCACCATCGCCCCCAACGGCCCTGCAAGCGCCAGCCATGTGACCCAGCCCCAGCGCCGTCTGGCATCTATCCCAAGTCCCGCAAAGGCCAGCAGGGCAAAATACCCAAACAACGCCGGTGGCGGTGCGCCCCCGCCGCCAAGGATGAAGGGAACGGCTGTTCCCGCAACCAACCCAAGCGCCGACAGCATGGGACCATATAGCCAGCCCAACCCGATCGCTGCAAAAGACAGTAGTGCCAGACAGGCCAGCGCAGTGGCGGGACCGATCATTGCATACAGATGCAGTGCTGCCAGAACTGCCGCCATTGCAATCACCAGCCCCGCCCCTGTCAGCGTTGCGGGCAAGACGGGACCGGCAATAGGGCGGGGGCGCAGCCATTCGCCTGCTGCCACCAGCCCCGCTGCCAGAACCAGCGCCAGCACGATTTGCGTCAATGGTGTCAATTTTCCGGTTTCAACCGCATATTGCACCAAAAACACCCCCGAAAGCACCAGTGCCGCGCCCGCAACAGGGTAAATCCAATTATCGCGCAACCATGGCCGCAACCGCGCAAATGCGCCTTGCCGCGCCGCTTTCGCACCGGCTTCAGGCACGTTTGTTGTTGTGACACCTTCTGCCTTCGCCCCATCGTCAGGCGAAGTTTCACCCCAAGGCCCCTTTTTGGATGATGTTTCCGCTGCGGGGGCGTCAGGCATATCTGGCGAAGCTGTCGCATCAATGTCCGGTGCAACGCCCTGCGTGCGCAGTGTCGCCAGTTCGCGTTCCAGTTTCTGGATCCGCGTGCGGGATGACAGCGCAATCCACAATGCGGCCACGCTTATCAGGGTTAGGAATAAGTCCATGTCATATGCCTGTTGTCACGGTGTTTCGCCAAAAAAGCGGCGTTGTGCAGGCATACTCGCGAAACGGGGCGCATCCCGCAAGGGCTTGGGCGCATTTCCTGCCACGCAAGAGCTGCGCCTTGCGGATGCAAGGGCCGTATGGCCACCGTTCACCTTGCCATCCCGCCCCAAAAATACAGCAGGGCGCAGGGGCAGGGTCACCGATGGGTGTGTCCACGCAAAAAACTGGGGTTCTTATGAAATCGCAACAGTCCCTTCATTGCGATCAAGCGTTTTGCCCGGCCTTGCGCCGGTGGGGGTTGCATCACGCCAGACGCAGCGGCCATTCACCCATGTTTGCTGCAAGCCAATCGCGGGGCGCTTGGGGTCTTCATAGCTGGCCCCTGCGGCAATGCGCGCGGGATCAAATACCACCAGATCCGCATAATGCCCAAGCGCCAGACGCCCGCGACCTGTCAATCCGAACCGGTCGGCGGGCATGGAGGTCATGCGCTTGACGGCTTCTTCAAGCGTGAAAACCCCCTCATCCCGCGCATAATGCCCCAGAACACGCGGAAATGTGCCCCAGACACGCGGGTGCGGGTGCTTGCCCCGCCCGATCCCGTCCGAGCAGATCATCGTATGGGGATACTGCAAAATGCGCCGCACATCGGTTTCGGCCATCAGAAAGAAAATGCCGGTTGCAGGCAGCAGCCGTTCCATGGCGGTGTCCAGATCAACGCCCCAGTCGCACGCGATATCGGCCAGATCGCGGCCTGCCATTTCGGGATATGGCACGGAATCGGCCACCATCACGCGCTGCGCCTGTTTGTGCCGCCCGGAATTGAGCATGGTGGATGATGCGGTCCAAGGCGTTGTGTCCAGCCCCACATCCTGATGCGCGCGGGCCGTTTCAATCATCGCCAAGGTGACTTCGGACAGGCCGTGATTGGCCAGACCGGCGCATTTGTGGTGCGACACGTGCACACCGCAACAGGCTGCGCGCCCGATATGCAGCGTCTCATTCAGCGCGTCGATCACGCGGTCGCCTTCATCGCGCATATGGGTGACATACAGTTTGCCATGTGCCTGCGCGATGCGGGCCATTTCAATCAGTTCCTCGGTGGGGGCGGCGCGCGCGGGCGGGTAGAATGTGCCCGTGGACAGCCCGATCCCCCCGTCCCTCAGGGCCGCATCCAGCGATGCCGCCATCGCGCGCAATTCGCGCGCATCTGCGGGGCGGTTCAAATCGGCACATTCATTGACGCGCAACGTGCCATGCCCGATCAGGCATGCTGTGTTGACCGCAGGCGGGGCCGCATCCAGATGCGCGCGGTAGGCGGCAAAACTGGCAAAGCGCGGCACATCCGGCGACAGGATAATGTCCAGCGGCGCGGGCAAGGCCACGTCGGCGCGCAGGGGTGCTATGGAAAACCCGCAATTCCCGTTGATGATGGTCGTCACCCCCTGCCCCACCATGCAGGCCATGTCGGGATCGGTCAGGACGATTTCATCATGATGCACATGCGGGTCAATGAACCCCGGTGCCAGCGCCAGCCCGGTGCAGTCATGCTCCACCCCCGCGCTATACTGCGCCAGTTGGCCCATTGCGGTGATCCGGTCATCGGTGATGGCCAGATCGCCCTGCCATGACGGGCCACCGGTGCCGTCAATAATCGTTGCATTCCGGAAAATCACATCCGCTTTCATGGAAAGTCCTGATATTTTAGGGGGTGGGAACATGCAAAATCAGCTTTTCGCCAGATCCTGTTCAACGCTTACCGCATCGGGGGCTGCGCGTTCAAACGGGCGGGCCAGCAGATGGATAAGGATGAATACCACCATCAGCGGCACAGCCACTGCGACCAGAAGCGTGGGAAAGCCCAGCGTTTCGGCGGTCATGCGCGAATGGCGCACCAGGAAGCTGCGTTCGGGGTTCATATTGGGACCAAAGAAGCTGAACCACAGGATTGGCAGCAGATAGATCAGCACTGCCAGCCCCTGAATGGCCCCTGTGACCGCCGATACAACAGCCGAGCGTTGCGCACTGGCAGCCCCGATCAGGGCGGGATCGAAGCGGCGCTTGAAAGACAGCGTCGCCCCCATCAACCCCGCCCAGATCATGGCGTAGCGGGCCAGTTCTTCTGTCCATGCGGGCGGCGAGTTCAGCACATAACGCGCAATCACCTGCGTCATGACTGCCCCCACCAGCACCACAAGGAACATCATCGACAAGGCACTGGCCAGACGGTCAATGCCACGGCTAAGCGCAACGACTATCCGTCCGGCCATCTGCATCAGTTGCGCACCAGTTCCAGCGCGTCCAGATAGGCCGCCAGATGGTCTGCCTCCATCACGTCATCCCATGTGGGGCGTGTGGCCTCGACCATCTTTTCGCGCTCGCCGTCTTCCAGTTCGGACAGGGTAACACCCGCGTCAACGTGACGTTCTGTAACGATGCTGCTCCAATCCTCGATCCAGGCGCGGTTTGCGGCGACACCTGCATCAATGGCGGCATCGATCTGGGTTTTTTCCTCGTCCGACAGCATGTCATACCAGTCTTCGGACATCAGCACGATGCGGGTGGATGGCGTGACCGCGATCTGCGTGAAATGGCGCAGGAATTCGGTATGGCCGGTGCGGATGGCCGAATTGGGCGGGTTGATATAGCCGTCTGCGATGCCGGTCTGAATGGCATTTGCCACTTCGGCCCAAGCCACAATCGTGCCCGATGCGCCGAGCGCTTCGATATAGGCCAACTGTTCGGCATTCAGTGCGCGCAGGCGCAGCGATGACAGGTCTTCCATCTTGGTGACCGCATGGCTGCGGTTATGGATGCCGTTGGGCATGCCGATATAGGTGAACCCCACCAGACGCACGCCATTGCGCACCAGCGGTTCATTCATCTGATCCAGCAAATCGGATTGCGCGATCACGGCGTCGAATTCGTCGCCATCCTCAAACATGAAGGGCAGGGCCACGCCGCGCACCATGGGACTCATGCCATAGGTGGTGGACACGGTGGCCAGATTGATTTCCAAAAGCCCTTGCGCCACCTGGTCAAAACGCTCGCGTTCGCTGCCCAGCGTGTCGGACGGGAAGATATTGACATCAAACCCGGTGCCTTCCAGCGCCTCGGCAAAGCCTGCGGCAAATGCAGCTTCGGCATTGGTGACAGGGTCATTCACGCCATTCATGGCAATCTTGACTTCGGTTGCCGAAAGCGACGTTGTCGCCAGAAGGAAGCCAAGGCCGGTGGCCAGAAGTGTCTTTGTCATGTCTCAGTCCTCTTGGTTGTGAAACGGATCAGCGCAGCCCAAGTGCCTTGGGCAACGCCAGTGAAATTTCGGGAACAAATGTCAGAACGATCAGCACGCACAGCTCGACCAGAAAGAACGGCAGTGTCACGCGGATCAGGCGCCAGTAATCCATCTTGACCACAGTGGCCAGGATCAGCAGCACGCCCCCCAGCGGCGGCGACAGCAAACCGATGGTGATGTTGAAACAGATCACAATGCCCAGATGCACAGGGTCAATCCCCATCGCCAGCGCGACGGGCACGAAGATGGGCGCGAATAGCGCAACCGCTGCCTTCACATCCATGACCATACCGGCCAGCAGGAAAATGACGTTGATCAGCATCAGATATTGCAGCGGACCAAGGCCCCAGCCCTCAATCGTGGCGGCAATCGCTTGCGGCCATTGCATAAGTGCGGCCAGATAACTGAAGGTCGAAATTGCACATAGAATGATGAACAGCGCGCCCAGCAACACACCCGTGCGGTGCAGGCTTTCGCCCACTTCACGCCAGCCCAACTGGCCATACCCAATGCCGATCAGCAGCGCGGCCATAACGGCCACGCCTGCGGCCTCGGCGGGGGTCATGATGCCAAACAGTGTGCCGCCAAGAATGATGACCGGCAATAACAGCGCCGGAAGCGCCTTCAGCGCAGATGGCAGCACCGCAGGCAATTCCGCATCACGCCCGCCCGGATGGTCATCACGCCACGCGAAAAACGCGTTCATCCCCATCAGCACGCCCGCAAGCAGCAAGCCCGGCACAATGCCCGCAGCAAACAGCGCCGCGATGGATGTGTCCATCAGCGCGCCATAGAAGATCAGGATGGAACTGGGTGGAATGATCGGCCCGATGATTGACGACGCGCCCGTGATTGCGGCGGCATAATCGCGCGAATAGCCGCGCTTTTCCATTTCCGGCACCAGTGAATTGCCCAAAGCCGCCGCATCCGACACAGCAGATCCCGACACGCCTGCAAAGAAAACACTGGTCAGAATGTTCACATGCCCCAAGCCCCCCTTCAGGCGGCCCACCAGCGACATGGAAAAATCGATCAGCGCCTTGGCCAGCCCGCCGCGGTTCATCAGATCGCCCGCCAGAATGAACAGCGGCATCGCCAGAAAGGCGAACACATCCAGCTGGCTGAACAGGCGTTGCGGCAAAACAGCCATGTAGCGGGTGTTGTCGGAAACGATGAATGTCACGATTGCAGCCGCGCCAACCGCATAGGCGATGGCCGCGCCAGCGATCACGGCAACCATCAAAAAACCCAGCACGAAAACTGCTTGCATATATTCAGGCCCAGTATTCACTTAACATTTGAAGTAGTATTGCGGTAAATTTTCCATAATAAAATGAAAAGTTTTTGCAGCTTCCATAGCAATAAGCTATGCGGTGCGTATGGATCATCGCGCAATTACCCTACAACGCATGCAGGTATTCTGCGCCGTGTACGAGCATGGCTCTTTCAGTGCGGCGGCGCGCGCGCTGTCCATCTCTCAGCCGACGGTCAGCAAGCATCTGCGCGATCTGGAACGCGCGCTGGGGATGACCCTTTTCATTCTGGACCACGGGCGCATCACCCCCAGCAACGAGGCGGGGTGGCTGTATCATCAAAGCAAGTTTCTAAGCGAAGGTGTGCGCGAACTGTCCAAGCGCATCGAGCAGTTTCGCACCGGTGCCGAAAGGCAGCTATCCGTTGGCTGTGTGGGTATGCTGACGCGCCACCACCTGCCGCATGCCGTGGCCCGGATCATGGAACAAATGCCTGATTTAAGTTTGAATTTATGGGTGCAAACCGCGATCGAGCAGTTATCAGCCATTCGCGCAGGACAGATAGATCTGGGAATTTGCGTCGGCATGGTCGATTGCGCAGATCTGCACGCCGTGCGTATCGGACAGGGCAAACTGGTGATGATGGCCCCGCCAGAAGCCCCCGGCGCGGATATGGCATGTATCACGCCGCAGGATATTGTTGAGTACGGTGTCGGAATTGATGTGCCCTATGACCGGCCTTTAGGCAAGCTGTATCACAACTGGCTGGGCGGGCGCGCACCGTCACAGGCGGCAGGACGGATCGTGGCCTATTCCCTGCAGGTCATGGTGCCGCTGGCGCAGCAATTGCGGCGCACAGTCGTGATTGACAGTTTTTCAGCCAGCGCTGTGGCAGGGGACGACATGCGCCTGATCGATCTGCACCCCGAAGTGACATTCGACGTCCTGGCCATTTCCGCGCGCCCTTTGGACCAGTTAGGCCCGGCGCGCGACCTGACAAAAGCGATGCAAAGCGTGCTGGCCGCCACGACGGGGCAGCACCCCCCTGACAGTGTTCAGAAACACGCTGACGCGTGACGGTTCATTTATTCCAAACCACATCAGGCCAAAACTGCGGCAACGTGTTGGGTTTGCCGTGTTTTGAATGTCGAAATGTGAAAGAATCCGCCTAAGTTGAAACAAATTATATTTCTGGCAAGGAATATCGTCGCAAATTATGGTGATCTGCAATACGAAATTTAAGCAGCATATCTCCAACTCGGAAAGGAAAGTCGGTGGGTTCCGAAGCACCTACTAGCATCTTGCGGCCGCTAAGATGAGCCAGGGACTGGAGCGCGCTCGTCATGCGGTGATACGCAAGACCAACGTGCCAGCCCTGCTGGCATTTGTGGTCGTGATCGCGGGTTGGATTGCTGCCGAAACACAGTCCCGCAACACATATATTCAGGCCCAGCGGAATTCGGTTCTGGCACAGGCAGCGGTATTGCGCGCCGATCTGGAAGGCACTGTAAACGGCACGATCCAGCCTGTCCGCGGATTGATTGCCACAATCGCAACCGAACCCGACATGGACCAGACCCGCTTTGCAGAACTGGCCAGCAGGTTGATCGAAGACCAGCAAGTGCTGCGCAACGTAGGTGCAGCGCCCGATATGGTCATACAGATGATGTATCCGATTGCGGGCAACGAACAAGCGATTGGTCTGGATTATACACGCCATCCGGACCAACGCGAAGCCGCGTTGCGCGCGCGGGCTTTGGGCCAACTGGTGCTGGCCGGACCGGTTGATCTGTTACAGGGCGGGCAAGGGTTTATTGGCCGCTTTCCGGTATTTCTGCCGCGCGAGGATGGCACGTCCGAATTCTGGGGGCTGGTGTCCGCGGTCATGGATGTGGATGTGCTGTATCAGCAAGCCGGGCTGGACGACGATCTGCCATTTGCCGTGACGCTGACAGGCCGCGACGCAACCGGCGCGCAAGGGCCTGCGTTTTTTGGCCCCACAGTCACACAAGAAGACGAGCCGGTGATAACATATGTGCAACTGCCGACAGGGTCTTGGCAAATTGCGGCCTTGCCGCATGGGGGCTGGCAAACGCAACCGCCACAGATATGGACCACGCGTGCGCTGCTGTTGCTGGCCGCGGTGTTGATTCTGGGGCCAAGCATCCAGATGGGCCGCCTGATGGAAGCGCGCCAACATGCCATTAGAGAACTAAAATCCGCCAATAATATCCTGCACCGCCAGATGCAGGAACGCGAAGCCGCGCGCGTTATCCAGCAAGAAACAGAGGCGCAGTTGCGATACAGCCTGCAACAGCAACAGGACGTAACAAACCGCTTTCAGGATGTGGCCGATATCAGCCGCTCCTGGGTATGGGAAGTCGACGCAGACCTGCGCTTTACACACGTGTCGGACACGTTCCTTAGGCTGACGGAACTGCCCGCCGAGTCGGTGCTGGGCCATACCCGTGCAGAAATTTTTGCCGATAACCCCGAAGCGCTGCAAAGCGCCGATTGGGATACGCTGGCCGCACGCGTTGCGCGGTGGGAACCCTTCTCCGGCTTCGTGCACCGCATGGTCACCGCGAAGGGCCGCGAATTGTGGGTTCAGGTGTCCGGCTCTCCGATCTTTGATGCGCAAGGCCAGTTTGCGGGCTATCGGGGCGCGGGCATGGATGTGACGGAAATGCAGGTTGCGCGCGCCGCCGCCGAAGAATCGAACCGCATCAAAACCATGTTCCTTGCCAATATGAGCCACGAAATACGAACGCCACTTAACGGCGTTCTGGGCATGGCAGAGGCCCTGCGCGAGGTGTTGCCGGACCCCGCGCACCAGAAAATGGCCAAGACCATCCGTGACAGTGGCGAAGGTTTGCTGCAAATTCTGAACGACATCCTCGATATCTCGAAGATCGAAGCCGGTAAAATGCTTCTTGATGAAGCGCATTTCAACCCGGAAGACGTGGTCAATCAGGTCGTTGCATTGCACAGCCCTTGCAGCATCGAGAAGGGGCTTGATGTGCTGGTCAAGACGGGAGATGCGAAAACAGTGATGCGCCGGGGAGATCCGCACAGGGTGCGGCAGGTTATCCACAATCTTCTGAGCAACGCGATCAAGTTTACCGATCAGGGTGAAATCACCATCACCTTGCGCAATGCACGCGATGCCCCTGTTGAAATCGAAGTGCGTGATACCGGCATCGGCATGACCGCAGAACAACAAGAGTGCATATTCGAGGATTTCACGCAGGCTGACGGGTCAATCACACGCCGGTTTGGGGGCACAGGGTTGGGCATGTCCATCGTTCAGCGCCTGATGACCCTGATGAACGGAACTATTTCTGTCAACTCGGTCCTGGACGAAGGAACCACTGTTCATCTGAAGCTTCCCCTGCCAGTGTCCGACGAAGCCCCCGTTGCACAACAGACACCAATCGTCGATCTGTCGGGACTTCGGCTGCTTGTCGCGGATGACATGCGCACCAACCAGTTGGTATTGCAAGCACTTCTAAGCGACACTGGTGCGGCGATCACCACAGTGGACAATGGCGCGCAGGCCGTCGACGCATGGGCCGGGGGCGAATTTGATGCGGTGCTGCTGGATATATCGATGCCGGTTATGGATGGCCCGTCAGCATTGGCCGAGATGATCCGCATTTCGGATGCCCGAAATATGCCGCGCCCGCGCGCAATCGCATTCACCGCGAATGTGATGCACCATCAGGTTGAAGGATATCGCGCCGCCGGTTTCATAGCATGTATCGCCAAGCCGCTGAATAAGGCCGATCTTATGGCCCAGATTGCGGCAGTCGCAGGTCGTGGACGCGCGTGACGCCTTGCCGCCGGACACGGGCGCAGTGTTGCGGGTAGCGGCGCGCCCGCAATCCCTGCTATTTCGCAACCTTGTCGCGCCAGCCATGCTTGGGGGCAAAGCCCACAAGTTCGCGGGCCTTGTCGATTGCATAAAATGTCTCATGCCCAGAAATGTCGCGGCGCAGGGGCACATCGGGGTAAAAGCGCGCAATGATTTCAGCCGCCGGAATATCAACAGATGTGTCGGCATTTGCCACGTTGAACACCTGATAACCCAGCCCGTCGGTGCGCAGGCAACACTCAACCATATGGCCCAGATCACGCGCGTCTATATAGCCGAAAATATTGCGACGGCGCAGTGCCGCGTCCTGAACAAAGGCAGGGAACATATCGGCATATTCATGCGGCTCAATCACGTTGTTGATGCGCAGCCCGTAAATGTCGATCCCTGTTCGCGCCTGAAAGGATCGCGCCGTCACCTCGTTTGCGACTTTCGACATGGCGTAGCTGTCATGCGGGACGGTGGGGTGGGCTTCATCCACCGGCAAATACTCTGGCCGCTGTTCACCATGTGCAAAGCAAACCCCGTAGGTCGTTTCTGATGATGCAAAAATAACCTTGCGGATGCCCAGCTTCACGGCGGCTTCGATCACATTATAGGTGCTTAGGGTGTTTACGCGAAACACTTCGGAATCCGGGCCGATCAGAATGCGCGGGATCGCTGCAAAATGCACCACGGCATCAAAACGCGGGGCCCCTGCGGGATCATCCAGTTCGTCCAGCCCGGCCAGCCCCGACATCGCGGAATACACCTGCCCGATATCTGTCAGATCCACCCTAAGGTTATCCACGCGCAGATCATCCAGCGGCACCAGATCGGCGTTCAGCACCCTGTGCCCCTGATCAAGCAACCAGGATACGGCATGTTTGCCCGCCTTGCCGGAGCCGCCGGTAAAGAAAATTCGCATTGATGATCACCTGTGTGGTTTGGCCGGATTGGCTGTGAAGGCAAGGTAAGAGACAAGCGCCCCCCGATGCAAGCCTTGCAGAATGTCGCTACATCGTATTCGGCAGGAACAGCACCAGCGCCGGAAACAGGATCAGCAGGATCAACCGGATCACATCCGTCACGACAAAAGGCAGCACGCCACGGAATATGGTCGTTAACCGCACGCCTTTAGACAAGGTATTGATAACGAATACATTGATGCCCATGGGCGGGGTGATCATGCCCAATTCCGCCACCATGACGATAATGACACCAAACCATATGGGGTCGAACCCCAGATGCATGATGACCGGAAACACGATTGGCACCAGAAGCAGGATCATCGCCATCGTATCCAGAATGCAGCCCGCGATGATAAAGGCGATCAGGATCAGCGCCAGCGTGCCATGCGCGGACATGTCCAGCCCGACCAGCCATGCCGTCAGTTTCTGGGGGGATCGGGTGATGGCCAGAAAATAGCCAAACAGCACAGCCCCGATAAGCACAGTAAAGATGGAGACCGAGATGCGCAGCGTTTCGACCAACGCGCCCAGTATCTTGTCGGTATTCAACTGCCCCCGCGCGACCCCGATTGCCAATGTCGCGATTGCGCCAAGCGCCGATGCTTCGGTCGGGGTGGCAACACCCAGATAGATGGCCCCGATCACGGCGGCAAACAGCACCATCACGGCCCAGACACCCGACAGTGACGCCACAGCTTCGCGCAGCACGAACGGCTGCCCCTCCGGCAAGCCGCGCCCATAGGCAATGCGGATGGTCAGCATATACAGCACAATCGCCATCAGCCCGGGAATGATGCCCGCAATAAACAACTGGCTGACATCGGTTTCGGTGATGAAGGCATAAATGACCATCACCACAGATGGCGGGATCATGATGCCCAGCGTGCCGCCCGCAGCAATAACGCCGGTGGCCATATCCTCGCGGTAGCCATAGCGGCGCATTTCGGGCAGGGCCACGCGGGTCATCGTGGCCGCCGTGGCGACCGAACTGCCCGATATGGCCGCAAACCCGCCACAGGCCACGACCGTGGACATGGCAACCCCGCCGCGCAGCGGGCCGAACCATGCGCTGGCGGCACGAAACACCTCGCGGCTCAGGCCGGAATTGGTGGCCAGCGCCCCCATCAGAATGAAGAACACAACAAGGCTTAGATGAAAATCCGTCAAGATCCGAATGGGCGATGTGGCCAGCAGGTTCAGCGCGGGGTTCCAGCCGCGTATAGCGGCAAAACCACCCACACCGACCAAGGCCAGCGCCACGCCCACCGGAACACGCAGCAACAGCATGGCAAACAATGCGGCAAAACCGCTTATGGCGACAATGTCAGCGTATGCCACGGGTGACCTCTTTGAAATCCAGATCTTCGGACGAGTCGACCTGTTCGCGCCCAGTGATGATGCGCACCAGCTTTATGGAAATGGTCACAACACTGGCCGCGATCCCTGCCCAGATCAGCCCCAGAAACGGCCAGACCGGGATGCGCAGGTCAAAGGTGGTTTCGCCTGATATGCGCGCGCTGTCCACACGCCCCAGCATTTTCCACGCAACAAGCACCGCAAAGAACAGCAGGAACGTCCACGCAATGGCGTCAATCGCGCGGCGAATGCCCGGGCTGACAGTTTGCGCCACCAGATCGACCTGCACATGTCCGCCCCTTAACCCGATCACCGCAAAGCCCCATGCCAGACACGCCCCCAGCAGCAGGCGCGAAAAGTCGAAACTGTCCGGGATCGGCCAGGCAAAAACATATCGCCCAAGCGTCGAGGCCACGACCAGCAGCGTCACGGCCCCCAACAGGACAGCCGCAACCAGTTCCACAGCGCGCATGTATAGATCAAGCAGACGCATCATTGCGGCACCACCGGGTTATGCAAGAAACAAGATCGCGCGCGCCGGAATTTCACTGCGCGGCGCGCGCGAAGGTTTGCGGGCTTATTCGTAGGCCGCGCCAACAGCCTGAAGGCGTGCTGTCAGGTCATCCAGCGCGGCTTGCGGGTCGTCAAGTCCGGCATTCGCAGCCGCTTGCGCCCATTCTTCGCGCAACTGGTCGGACAGGGCCTGCCATTGTGTCATCTGATCCTCATCGGGGGTGTAGAAAACATGCCCTTCCTGATCGACAAGGCGCGCACGCCCCGACGATTCCTGCTCGGCCCATGCCGCGTTGATCCGTTCGGACCATTCGGGCGTGCAATGTGCGTCAATCACCTCGCGGTTTTCGGGGGACAGGCTGTCATAAACGCCTTGGTTCATGGCGTAAACAAATGTCACCGAATACAGCGGCAGGTCCAGATGATGGGTGACAATATCAGCCACATTGAACACCGACAGGCTGTGCCACGGCGACACAGTCGCATCCGCGCCACCGGATGACAGGATAGCGCGCATTTCGGGAACAGGAACCTGCACAGGGCTTGCGCCCATCAGGCTGATCATGCGCGCAATCGTGCCCTGCGGGGGGCGGATATTCATGCCCGCATAATCACCGGGTTCAGCGATGGGGCCACGCGTGGCATGAAATGTGCCCGGATCATGCAGGTTGACCAGACAGACATGCACATCGGGCATTTCCTGCGCGGCATGCTGCATATACCATTCATGCAAGGCGCGGTTGGCGGTGGTGCCATTCGACACAAGGAACGGCAATTCGCCTGCGGCAATAATGGGGAAACGCCCCGCCTGATAGCCCGGATTGACGAAAGCAATATCGACGATGCCATCACGCGCAAGATCGTAATGGTCGGGTGCCGACCCAAGCTGCTGGGCCGGATACAGATCAACCTGAATGCGCCCCTCGGATGCGGCGGCGATTGAATCCGCCCATTCGGTCATGCCATCCGTATGCACTTCGTGCACTGGCGGCAGCCAGTGCGACAGTGCGAGGCTTACTTCTTGTGCGGTCGCAGCGCCGCCCATGGCCATAGCCAGCGTTGCCACTGTCATCATTACCTTTGCTGTCATGCTGTATCCTCCCTGATGTCTGCATGGATTGGTTTGTTGATGCGTGGCACGCTGGGGGCCACACAACGATGTGCGTTTCGCTGCGCGGGGCCTATAGCCGCTTCAGATTGGAAATAACCCGGTCCAGCGCGGCCAGCAGGTCTGTAACTTCGGCGTCACTGAACCCTGCCAGCGTTTGCTCTTCCACGGCCTGCGCCTTGCGCGTCAGCTCAGCCGTAATCTGTTCACCAAGCGTTGTGGCCCATACGGCATTGCTGCGGCGGTCCCCTTCGACCGCGCGGCGTTCTACAATTCCGTTGGCTTCCAGCCGGTCCAGAATAGGCACCAGACTGGACCGCTGAAGCCCCACAGCTTCCGCCACACGGTGCTGCGGCTGGCCGGGATTGGCGCAGATAATGGACAAAAGCCCCAGATAGCGCGCAGCACCGCCATGGTCGGGCGTGCAGGCCTCGAAAGATTTATAGGCCAGAATTTGCGCCATGCGCAGGCGGAAGTTGATGCTGCCAGCCAGTTCCGGCTGCAACGCCAGATCACCTTGCGGCGCGTCGTCCAAATCAGGTTTCGCCAAAACAGATTTTGCCAGCATTGTTCTGCACCATATTGATTGATGTCGAACTATTCGATAACATCACATATATCTTTTGTCCAGCCGTTCTTTCGGCACAAGCTGGAGCACCACCAATGACCCCGACCCCCGCCCCCGCCATCTGGCCTGCAAATCACGATGGCCTTGCACTTGTGGATATGACGCTTGGCGACATGCTGGACGGGCAGGCCGCGACCTTCGGGGGGCGCATGGCGGTTTGCGTGGATGATGCGGCGCGCGGCGCATCCGTCACATGGACATATGCGCAACTGCGCGATCATGCTGACCGTGCAGCGCGGGGCATGATTGCGCTGGGTGTGCAGGCAGGCGACCGCGTGGCGCTAATGGCCCCGAACTGCGCGGAATGGGTCATGCTGGAATACGCGCTGGCCAAGGTGGGCGCGGTTCTGGTGACGGTCAACCCCGCGCTGAAACGCGATGAACTGGCCTATGTGCTGGCGCAGGGCCGCGTCAGCGCGCTGATTTTTACCCCACAGTTTCGCGGTGCAGATATTGCGGCGGATTTACTGGCGCTGATGCCCGATCTGGGCAACATCACAAACGGGCACCGCACCGCGCCTGCGGAATTTCCGCTGTTGCGCAATCTGGTGTGCATAGGTCAGGGCGGCAGCTGTTTCGCGCGCCCCTTCGCGGATATGCTGGATTTGGGCGACACAGTGCCCGACAGCGCACGCCAGTCCCGTCAGGCCGCGGTTCAGACCCGCGATGTGGCGCAAATTCAATATACCAGCGGCACCACCGGCAAACCCAAGGGCGCAATGCTGACGCATTATTCCACGCTGAACAATGCCCGCCTGATGGCCGATCGCGGCGGCTACACCCCGGATGATGTCATGCTGTCGGCCATGCCGCTGTTTCATACGGCGGGCTGTGTGTGCAATGTGATGGCCATGCTGGCCTGTGGCGGGTGTCTGGTCACGATGGATGCCTTTGACCCCGCGCGCATGCTGGCCCTGTGGCAGCGCCACAGCCCGACATTGCTGAATGCAGTGCCAACCATGATGACCCGCATGCTGGAACACCCCGACGCCGCGCAGACCAATATGCGCACGCTGCGGCGTGTCATCTCTGGCGGGACAAGTATTCCCCCCAGCCTGATGCGGCGCATGCGCGACCAGACGGGGGGCGAGCCGCTGATCATCATGGGCATGACCGAATGCAGCCCTGTCATAACCCAGACATGGCCGGGTGACGATCTTGACACGCGGCTGCAAACGGCTGGCACCCCCCTGCCCCACACGGAAATCCGCATCATAGACCCCTACACAGGGGCGGTCGTGCCCTTTGGCACGGCGGGCGAATTGTGCATACGGGGCTATCTGACCATGGCGGGCTATTTCGACATGCCCGACAAGACCGCGGAAACCATTGACAGTGACGGCTGGCTGCATAGCGGTGATCTGGCGGTGCTGGAAGAAAGCGGCCATTTGCGCATCGTCGGGCGGTTGAAGGATATGGTCATTCGCGGTGGTGAAAACGTGTATCCGGTGGAAATTGAAACCTGCCTTCTGGATCACCCGTCTGTCAGTCAGGCGCAGGTTGTGGGTGTGCCCGATCCCGAACTGGGAGAGGAGATTTTTGCCTTCGTCGTGCTGACAGATGGCGGCACGGCCACAGAAACCGACTTGCAAGGGTTTTGCAAAACCCGCATGGCACGCCATAAGATGCCCAAATACATTTCCCTTGTGGACCGGATGCCCATGACAGCAAACGGCAAAATCCAGAAATTCGCCCTGCGACATGCAGCAGCGACGGCCATTGCGGATGGCACGATAAAGGCGGTGCGCAGATGACAAATCCCCCCCTGCTGACAAAACGCGAAGGCGCGGTTCTGGTCTTGACACTGAACCGGCCCGAAGCGCGCAATGCCCTTAGCCCCGAACTGATTTGCCGGCTGGCCGACACGCTGGCCGATGCGGCTGAAGACCCGGAAATACGTTGCATTATTCTGACCGGCGCGGGCGAGCATGCGTTTTGTTCGGGCGGCGATCTGGCGCTGTCACTGCCGCTTCTGTCGGGGGCGCGTGCACCCCAAACCGACTGGGACCACCGTTTGCTGAATGAAGACGGTCTTGATGCGCGCATCGCTTTTCGCGGGTTTGAAATGAACAAACCCGTCATTGCCGCCATCAATGGCCCGTGCATGGCGGGTGGTATGGAAATGCTGCTGGGCACTGACATCCGGCTGACTGTCCCCCATGCGCGCTTTGCGCTGCCGGAAGCGGCGCGCGGGGTCATTCCCTTTGCGGGCGCATTGGTGCGACTGCCGCGCCAGATACCCTATGCGCTGGCCATGGAAATGTTACTGACAGGGGCTGCCATCGATGCCGAAACCGCGCTGAAAGCAGGGCTTGTCAGCCGAATTGTCCCCGCTGATGACCTGATGCCCGCCGCGATGGAAATTGCCCAGCGCATTGCGGAAAACGCGCCCATTGCGGTGCGTGAAATCAAGCGCACGGTCACGGCGGCAAGCGGGCTGACGTTAAATGACGGGTTCGATCTGGAAGACCGTGCCAAGGATGTTGTCATGGCCACAGATGATGCGCGCGAAGGGCCGCGCGCCTTTATCGAAAAACGCAAGGCGGTGTATCATGGGCGCTGACGCACAGGCATGCAGGCTGGATGGCAAAACCATTATTGTCACCGGCGCGGGGCAAGGTATTGGTCAAGCCACCGCGCTGGCCTTGGCGCATGCGGGTGCGGCAGTTATCGTCAATGATGTGGACAAAGACGCCGCAGACTCGGTCGCCGACACCATTCGCGCAGGCGGGGGGCAGGCGGCCGCCGTGATTGCCGCCATCGGCACCGATGGCGCTGCCGAAACCTGTGTCAGTGCGGCGATAGATCATTTCGGACGGCTGGACGGGCTGTTTGCCAATGCGGGTGTGTTGCGCGACAGTGTCTTGTGGAAAACCGAAGATGCGGCGTTCGATCTGGTCATAGCCACCCATTTGCGCGGCACGTTTCAATGCGCACGCGCTGCTGCACGGCAGTTCCGCGCGCAAGGCGGGGGCGGCAGCCTGGTCTATGCGGCGTCCCCCGCTGGGCAGTCGGGCAATTTTGGGCAAGGCGCCTATGCGGCGGCCAAGGCAGGGATTGTCGGCATGATGCGCAGCCATGCACTGGAACTTGCGCGCGACAAGGTGGCCGTCAACGCCATTATCCCCACAGCGCTGACGCGGATGACCGCAACCATTCCCGCGCTGGCCCCGCATGTCGCCGCCATGGAACAGGGCCAGCCCCTGCCAGAGCGGTTGCGCGCAAAACATGGTATCGGCACCGCGCAGGACATAGCGCCGCTGGTGGTGTTTCTGGCATCTGATGGGGCGCGGGGCATAACGGGGCAATGCATCGGGATTGGCGGCGACCGTCTGTCGCTTTGGTCGCATCCGGCGGAAATCAGGGTGGCCACACAACCGGGCGGCTGGAGTGCGGACACCCTGTCCGGGCACTGGCCCGCGTTCTGTGACGGGGCGCTGCAACCGGTTGGTGTTCCGCTGGATTTTGACTAGGCCGCGCCAACAGGTCAGGCTTGATCGGCGTTTGGCCGCTGCAATCTGCACCAAGGGCCTTGCGTGGTTTGCTGCACCCTGTATGCAGGATTTCCGCGTTCCTGAACGGACCCCACCTGATGACAACGCCGCAATTTCTTGTTTTTGCTATTCTTGCCACAACGATGGGCCTGTTTCTTTGGGGACGGCTGCGTCATGACATTGTGGCACTGATCGCATTGCTGGCTTGCGTCATGGCAGGGCTGGTTCCCGCCGCCGAGGCGTTTGCCGGTTTCGGGCATCCTGCGGTGATCACAGTGGCTTGTGTGCTGGTGCTTAGTCAGGGGTTGCAGAATACCGGCGCTGTGGACTGGCTGGCGCGTGCGGCACTGCCACGCGAAGCCGGTCGGCTGGTCAGCATGTCGGCATTGATGGGACTGGGCGCGGTGCTGTCGGGGTTCATGAATAATGTGGGGGCCATGGCGCTGCTGATGCCGGTGGCCGTGCAACTGTCGGGACGGTTGAACCTGACGGCAGGCCAGGTGCTTATGCCGCTGGCCTTTGGCACCATTCTGGGGGGCATGACCACGCTGATCGGCACACCGCCCAACCTGATCGTATCCGGTTTTCGCGCCGAAGCGGGCCTTGGTCATTTCGCCATGTTCGATTTCGCGCCTGTGGGTGTGGCGGTGGCGGTGGCGGGCGTGGCGTTCGTGGCGCTTGTCGGCTGGCGGCTTGTGCCTGCGCGCAAAGCGTCCGGCACAGACGGCTTTGAAACCGGAAGCTACCTGACAGAGGTGCGCGTGCCGGAAGACAGCAAGGCCGTCGGCATGACCCTGCGCAGTTTTGAGCGCGAGATAGAAGACAGCGAATCGCAAATTGTGGGACTGGTGCGCAATGAGGTGCGCATGACCGCCCCCCATGGCGGGCGGCGCATTCGCGCAGATGACATTCTGGTGCTGGAAGCAGATGTCGAAACGCTGGCCAAGGCGCTTTCGGTCTTTGGCATCAAGCTGGAGGAACAACAGTCATCATCCGACAGCGACGACGAAAACACCGCCACGGCAGCGAAACAAGCCAGCGAAGACGAAGACATCGCGAAGCGTGACGAAGATATTGTTCTGCGCGAATTGGCCGTGCTGCCGGGGTCCAGCATCGTCGGGCGAACGGCGCGCGACATGCATCTGCGCACCCGTTACGGGCTGAACCTGCTGGCGGTGTCGCGCGCAGGGCATCCGCCAAAAGCGCGACTGCGCACCCTTGCATTGAAATCCGGCGATCTGCTGCTGATGCAAGGCCCTGCCGAGGTGATGGCAGAATTCATCAACGAAACAGGATGCGTGCCGCTGGGCGAACGTGAACTGCGCATCCCCGACAAGCGTATGGCGCTTCTTGCAGGCGCAATCATGCTGGGGGCGGTGGGCATTGCGACACTGGGTCTGTTGCCTGCGGCGGCGGCCTTCATGCTGGGGGTGATCGCGTCCATGCTGTTGCGCACGGTGCCACCACGACAGGTCTATACGGCCATTGACTGGCCGGTGATCGTGCTGCTGGCTGCCCTGATCCCTGTCGCAAGCGCAATGCAGGTTACAGGTGCCGCGGATGTACTGGCGCGGTTTCTTGTAGACATAATCGCACAGGGCAATGCCATAGCGGCGCTTGCTGTGGTTCTGGTCACAACCATGTTCCTGTCTGACGTCATGAACAATGCCGCCACCGCAGCGGTGATGTGCCCCATCGCAATCGGTATCGCCATCGCCTTGGGGGTCAACCCCGACAGCTTTCTGATGGCGGTGGCCATCGGGGCGTCCTGCGCATTCCTGACCCCGATCGGGCACCAGAACAATACCCTGATCCTTGGCCCTGGCGGATTTGGTTTTTCTGATTACTGGAAACTGGGTCTGCCACTGGAAATGCTGGTGGTCGCAGTCAGCATGCCGCTGCTGCTGATTGTGTGGCCGCTGTAGCTTCTAACCCGCCGTGCATGACTTGCACACACGGCGGCCTGAATTCCAGAAGTGGTGGCCGGATCATCTGGTCGGTGCGTTCCCGCCAACCACAGTTCCGGCAGCGGCGCCGCCAAGAATGGCTGCGGTCCGGCCGGAACCTGACCCGACCTGCGTGCCAGCCGCAGCGCCCACAAGCCCACCGGTGGCTGCATTGATCTGCGGGTCGTTTGTGCAGCCGGCCAGTGCGCCTATACCTGCGACGAAGGCTGCCGCGACGATAACTCTTTTCATGTCTGTGATCCTCTTGATTTCACTTGCGTGATTTAAGATTTGGCGCGAATGCGGATGCAATCGTGCAAACCATTGTCGCCATCAGGTCCGCGCAAAAGTGACGTTTCATAATGAATTCCCCTGTCAGCGCGAAGGTTGCCCCGATCAGGGTAGTAACGCTGCAATGCCCACAAAAGTTTCATCTGACAAATCATTCTTTTGCGATCAGGCCTTCACCACAGAAGGCATCACAGAATCAGCCACGCCCTGAACGGGCAACAGGCTGTCACGAATGCAAAACCCGTTGGCGCAGAAGCGTTCAGTTCTGCCAGTGCCGTATCAGGGACTCCTTGGCACCAAGAATATGCAGGCGAGTAAGTTCTGCCGCGCGGTCGACATCATTTGCCTTGCAGGCCTCGACAATGGCAAAATGTTCGTTGTTCGCGCGTTCCATACCATCGCTTAGCAGCAACTGCGCACGCAGATAGGGATCAATACGGTCCATGGCCTTATTTAGCATTTCCATATGATAGGGCAGGCCGCTGGACTCGTATAAGGTAGTATGAAAACGGCGGTTCAGATCGCCCCAGCGCATCGGATCTTCGGCACTGGCAAAAACTTCGCAACAGCTTTGGGCATCATTCAACACCTGCTGCGACATGCGCGGCACCGCGCGGCGGATGACTTCGGGTTCCACAAAGGCGCGGAACTCGAATATCTCCGAGGCTTCTTCAAGCGACAACCCGGCAACAACCGCCCCCTTGTAGCGCTGGGTCGTTATCAGCCCGTGCTGTTCAAGCTTCTGCAACGCTTCGCGGATCGGTATCCTGCTGACATTGAAGGCGCGCGCGATTTCATCCTGCCGCAGATGCTCTCCCTGCTTCAGATCGCCCGTGATGATCGCGTGGCGCAAAGCGTCGAACACGATGGTCGTCGCCGACGCTGTTTTTGAGATGTCGTATGCCTGTATCTTCATTGCCGTACTCTCCTGCATACTCTTTAACTGGGTGCGGCAGGAAGGGAAAGAGTGCTATATTGCATATTGTATCCAATCTAAAATCATGCAAGATTGCATCAAATCGAACGACAGGAAAGCGAGTCTGACATGGATACCACACTCTTGGATGGATGTATTCCCGCCCTTATGACACCTTGCAAGGCCGATCACACACCGGATCATCCGGCGTTGGTGCGCAAGGGGCAGGAAATGATGGCCGCTGGCATGTCGGGCGTGGTATATTGCGGATCGATGGGCGACTGGCCGCTGATCAGCGATGCCGACCGCATGGAAGGCGTGGCGCAGCTTGTTGGCGCAGGCGTTCCGGTGATGGTGGGCACAGGGGCAGTCAACACAGCAATTGCGGTGGAACATGCCGCCCATGCCGCGAAAGTGGGTGCACATGCCTTGATGGTGATTCCGCGTGTCCTGTCGCGCGGCACCTCGGTTGATGCGCAGCGCAACCATTTCAAGGCAATCCTGTCGGCAGCGCCCGAAATCCCTGCGGTTATCTACAACAGCCCCTATTATGGCTACTCCACCGGCGCGGATTTGTTCTTTGCCCTGCGCAAAGAGCACCCCAACCTTGTAGGCTTCAAGGAATTCGGCGGCCGTGACAGCTTGCGCTATGCATCGGAATTCATCACCAGTCAGGATGAAGGGGTCACGCTGATGGTGGGCGTCGATACGATGGTTGTAGAAGGGTTCGTCAACTATGGCGCGCGCGGCGCGATCACCGGCATTGGCAATGTTTTGCCGCGCGAGGTGCTGCATCTGGTCGATCTGTCGCGCAAGGCCGCCGCCGGAAATGCACGGGCGCGCGTGCGTGCAAACCAACTTGATGATGCGCTGGCCGTCTTGTCATCGTTTGATGAAGGCGTTGATCTGGTGCTGTATTACAAATACCTGCTGACTCTGCTGGGCGAGCAGGAATATGCCCGCAACATCAACCCCACTGATGAACTGAGCGCCAGCCAGCGCGGCTTTGCCAAAGCCCAGCTGGACCTGTTCCGTGGCTGGTATGCCGAGTGGAACCGCGAGTTGGAAAGCGACCTTAAATGCGCGTAATCGACAGCCATACCGAGGGGGAGCCGACACGGGTAATCCTGTCGGGTGGGCCGGATCTGGGCACAGGCAGCGTGGCGCAACGCGCAATGGCACTGGCGCAGGACCACGCGGCCTTTTGCGATTCAGTCGTGCAGGAACCGCGCGGCACAGCCGCATTGGTGGCGGCCCTTCTGGTGCCGCCGTCATTGCCCGATTGCGCGGCAGGGGTGATCTATTTCAACACGGTCGGCAATCTGGGCATGTGCGGTCATGCCTCTATCGGGACAGCAATCACGCTGGCACATCTTGGCCAGATCGGACCGGGCGTGCACAAGCTGGAAACCCCTGTGGGTGTTGTGACGCTGGAATTGCATTCCGAGCATGAGGCCAGCATCACCAATGTCGAAAGCTACCGTCTGCACAAGGATGTAACCGTCGACGTGGACGGGCTGGGACAGTTTACGGGTGACATCGCATGGGGCGGGAACTGGTTTTTCATAACCCGCAACCTGCCATGTGCACTGGATTTTGCCAATGTTGACCAGTTGCGCGACGCAAGTCTGCGCATACGCAAATGTCTGGAAATGCAGGGCTGGACGGGCACTGATAGCGCGTGGATTGACCATATTGTTCTGATTGGCCCGTCCCAAAATGCCGATGCCCGCAATTTTGTTCTGTGTCCGGGCGGCAGCTATGATCGTTCGCCCTGCGGGACGGGCACATCGGCCCTGCTGGCCTGTCTGGCCGCCGATGGCACGCTGGCCCCGCGAACCGAATGGCTGCAAGAAAGCATCATTGGCAGCACCTACAAGGTGCAATATGCCCCAGGCGACGCAGGAAGGATTGTTCCGACAATACGGGGCCGCGCCTGGGTCACAGCAGAGGCGGACCTGCATTTCGCGCCGACCGACCCCTATGCCAACGGTATCCGCAACCCGCGCCGTTAGGGGCCTTTCATCCATGACTACAGGAGGCAAGAATGGGTTCTCGCAATCTTATCGGCAGTCAGTGGTGTAAAACAGCGCAGTTCCTGCCAATAACGGGCGGGGCGTATCATATGCGTTTCGGCGAAACCAAAAGTGCCAGCCATGGCCCGCGTGAACACCGCGGCTGTGTGGCGGCGTTTTATTCGACCGTCAAGACGGCCTGCATCCGGTCATGAAAACAGCCGTGCCGGATGTAGTGGTCATCGGCGGGGGTGTCATTGGCCTGAGCACGGCGCTGGAACTTCAGGGCCGCGGGCTGGCTGTGACTGTGATCGAACGTGATCCCGACGGGCATAGCGCATCCATAGGCAATGCAGGGGCATTCGCGTTCAGCGATGTCGAACCGCTGGCGGCCCCCGGCATCATGCGCCGCGCGCCCGGCTGGCTGCTTGATCCGCTGGGACCACTTAGCATTCCACCCGCCTATGCACTGCGCATAGCGCCGTGGATGCTGCGTTTCTGGCGCGCAAGCTGGCGCGACCGGCATGCAGGTGCCGTGCAGGCACAGGCCGCGCTGATGGCGCATTCCCAAACCGCGCTGGAACGACTGGTCACGGCCACGGACGCGGGGCCGTTGTTGCGCCGCGAAGGCCAGTTGCAGCTTTACGACAATGCGGCAAGCTTCCGCGCCAGCCTGAACGGTTGGGAAAACCGCCGCGCACATGACATCACGTTCGAACTGATCGAAGATAACCCCGCCCGCATCGCCGAACTGCAACCCGGGCTTGACGCACGGTTTCGTTTTGCGGCCTTCACGCCTGATTGGTTCAACGTCACAGACCCCGGCCAATGGCACGCACATTTGCGCGACTGCTTTTTGGCGCGCGGGGGGCAATTTCGACGGGCCAACGCACGCGCACTGCGCCCGTCTTTGGATCATGTAGATGTGGAAACCGACGGCACGCCCATCCGCGCGGGCAATGTTGTTCTGGCGGCGGGCGCATGGTCACACCATTTGGCCCGCACAATGGGCGAGCGGCTGCCGCTGGAAACCGAGCGCGGCTATAACACCACCCTGCCCGACCCGCGATTTAAGCAGAAAACCCATCTCAGCTTTGCCGATCATGGCTTTGTCGTCACCAAGGTGGGCCAAGGCATTCGCGTGGGCGGCGCAGTTGAACTGGGCGGGCTGCACCTGCCCCCGAACTACCGCCGCGCCGATGTGCTGCTGGACAAGGCAAAAGCGTTCCTGCCCGGACTGAATGCGCAAGGCGGCACGCAATGGATGGGGTTTCGCCCGTCCATGCCCGACAGCCTGCCCGTGATCGGGCGGTCCATCACCGCAGCGCGCGTCATCCATGCCTTCGGGCACGGGCATCTGGGGCTTACGCAATCTGCGGGAACAGCCACACTTGTGGCCGATCTGGTCACCGGCGTGCGCCCGGCAATCGCGCTTGCACCGTATCGCCCCGACCGCTTCGCATTTGCCCGCTTTGGCAAACCCCATCTTGGCAAACATTGACCCCCATTTAACAAGGATAACGCCATGAAAATCACAGCCATCCGCGCCTATCAGCTTGATCTGCCCCTGAAAGAGGGGCGCTATAGTTGGTCAAACGGGAACTATGTTGATGTATTTGACACCACTGTTGTCGAAGTGGAAACAGATGCTGGCGTAACAGGCTGGGGGGAATGCTGCCCGCTGGGGTCGGCCTATCTGCCCGCCTACGCGTTGGGCGTGCGTTCGGGGCTGGCGGAACTGGCGCCGCAGCTGATCGGGGCGGACCCGCTGGCACTGGATGTCCTGAACCGGCATATGGACGCGGTGCTGCGCGGCCACCCTTATGTGAAATCGGCCATTGATGTGGCCTGCTGGGATATCTTGGGCAAGGTAACCGGCCAGCCTGTCTATACGCTGCTGGGTGGCAAGGCGCAGGACGATGTCGTGCTGTACCGCGCAATTTCGCAGATCGAACCCAAGGCCATGGCGGCCAATGTCGCCAGCTACCGCGCCGAAGGCTACACGCGCTTTCAGTTGAAAGTCGGGGCAGATGCCGACAGCGATATCGCGCGTATCCGGCTGTGTGCACAAGCCATGCAACCGGGCGAAGTGCTGGTCGCCGATGCCAATACCGGCTGGACAATGCACGAAGCCGCGCGCGTGGTTCAGGCGGTGCGTGATCTGGATGTCTATATCGAACAGCCCTGCCCGACCTACGAGGAATGCCTTGTCACCCGCCGCCGCACATCATTACCCTTCGTGCTGGACGAGGTCATCACAGATGTCGGTGCGTTTACCCGCGCGCTGAAGGATGGCGCCATGGATGTGATCAACCTGAAGATATCGAAGGTTGGCGGGCTGACACGCGCGCGCCAGATCCGTGACCTGTGCCTTAGCGCGGGCGTGCCAATGACAATCGAGGACACCTGGGGCGGCGATATTGTCACCGCAAGCATCGCCCATCTGGCACAATCGACACCTGCGGAATTCGTATTCTCGGCCACTGATTTCAACAGCTACGGCACCGTCACTTTCGCCCCGGATGCGCCGCAGCGTGTCCATGGCCGGATGCAGGCCGCCGACCGCCCCGGCCTTGGCATCACGCCGGATCGCGACGTGCTGGGCGCGCCGGTCATGCAGGTGTCGTGATGCGATCGAAGCACGCCATCCAGATCGTCGGATGCCATGCCGAAGGCGAAGTGGGCGATGTCATCATTGGTGGTGTCGCCCCACCCCCCGGCGAAACGCTATGGGAACAGGCGCGCTGGATTGATCAGGACCGCACATTGCGCGATTTCGTCCTGAACGAACCGCGCGGCGGCGTGTTTCGACATATAAACCTGCTGGTGCCCCCCAAAGACCCGCGCGCACAGATGGGGTTCATTATCATGGAGCCGGAACACACCCCGCCAATGTCCGGATCAAATTCGATCTGTGTTGCGACCGTGCTGCTGGATACCGGCATAATCGCGATGCAGGAACCCGAAACGCATATGGTTCTGGAAGCCCCCGGCGGTGTGATCGATGTGCGCGCGCAATGCGCGCATGGCAAGGCACAGCGCATATTCGTGCGCAATGTGCCGTCCTTCGCGGGCCAGCTGGATGCGGCACTGGATGTCGGGGGGGTGGGTCGTCTGCGTGTGGATACCGCCTATGGCGGCGACAGTTTCGTGGTGGTCGATGCCAATGCCATGGGGTTTGAAATGGCCGCGCATGAAGCCCGCGATATCGCCGAACTGGGCGCGCGCATCACGGCTGCGGCCAATGCGCAGCTTGGCTTCAGCCATCCTGAAAACCCCGATTGGCGGCATATATCCTTTTGCCTGTTTGCCACGCCCCCCAAAAGCGGGCCGGATGGACCGGAAGTGTATCATGCGGTGGTGATCGAACCGGGTAAAATAGACCGCTCGCCCACGGGCACGGCGGTGTCGGCACAGTTGGCCCTGATGCACAAACGCGACCAGATCGCGCAGGGCGTCATGCTGACAGCGCGGTCCCTGATCGGATCACAGTTTCAGGGGCAGATCGTGGACCAGACAAGTGTTGGCGGACACCCCGCCATCGTGCCCGAAATTTCTGGCCGCGCATGGATCACCGACACGCGCCAGTTGTTGCTGGACCCCGATGATCCATGGCCGCGCGGCTACCGTGTCAATGACACATGGCCCACGATGCCCTGACGCGGGCTGCGCTGGAGCATGTTGCTCAAACGTGGGAACCGGTTTTGAGCTTTTCGAACATGCGAAATCAATAAGTTAGAGCATGCCTCGTGAATGCGAATGAACGTCATATGCGCTAGAACAAAAGCCCGCGCGGCAGTGGCACGTTGATCAGCTTGACGAACAAGACCCAGATGACCAATGTGGCGACAATCGGCACCACGATGGTGCTGGGCCAGTGCCGCAGCGGGTCACGCGTCAGAAGGAAGCTGGCACCGATCAGTGTGATCGCCACGCTGACAGCAAGACCCAGCTTGCCAATCAGCCAGAACATACCCATCCCGATGGCAACCAACCCCACGCCCGTGCTTAGAACAAGGCGCAGGTTTTCCGGGTGGTCATCAGACTTGCCAAAGACCGCTTCGATCATGATCACGGCCCCCGCACAAATCAGCGTGATATAGGCAAGCTGCGGAAAGGCATGTGGTCCCAGACCGGCACCGGGGCGCCAATTGCCATAGGCGATGTCCAGCAAACCCACAGCGCCCACGGCAATGGCCACAAAGCCGGTATAGGTGTCCTGCCGGGTCAGTAATTTGTTGAATTGCGGTTTCATCTTGGTTCCCTCTGGAAACTCATTTCTTCTCGCGCAGAACAAGGGTGAATGTCAGGATCATGATCGCCGCAACAGTATACAGACCGATAGCGATAGGGCTGGACAGCAGATGCATCCAGTCCCCGCGCCCGATCAACAGCGACTGACGCAGCGCGCGTTCTGCCCCCGGAGCGACGATGAAGCCCAGAATCAGCGGGGCCAGCGGGAAGTTATAGACCCGCAGAACAACCCCAAGCAAACCCGCGAATAACAGCACCCAGACATCGATTACGGAATTGCCCGCAGCAAAGGTGCCAAGGATGGCCAGCACGCAGACAATGGGCAGCAGGATGCGCGATTTTATCATCGCGATCTTGGAATAGAAGGGCAGCAGGAATTGTGACAGCCCCAGATTGATCAGGTTGGCATAAATCAGGATCAGAAACAGCGCATAGATCACTTCGGTATGATCATAGATCAGCCTTGGCCCCGGTGTCATGCCCATCAGAATGAACGCTGCCCCGAACAGGGCCGCTGTCGCACTGCCGGGAATGCCGAAAGCGAAAAGCGGGATCAGCGTGGAACCGGATGTGGCGCTGTTGCCTGCCTCGGCTGCGGCGACGCCTTCCAGTGAACCTTTGCCGAATTCCTTGCCATTGCGCGAAAAACGCTGCGCCAGCCCATAGCTGATAAACGCCGCGAGTGACGAGCCGGCACCGGGCAATGCGCCGATAAGCGTGCCCATCGTCGTGCCGATCCATGTAGCTTTCATCGTTGCACGAAATTCGCGAAAGGTCAGTTTGTCCTTGCTGGCGTCATAATCGCCCAACAGGGAGTCTGCCTTTTGCCGTGTGTCATCAATTATGCGGGTGACACGGTCCATCCACGCCTTTGACAGCTGGATAATCAACTCGGACACCGCGAAAATTCCTACAAGAACGGGAATCAGCGCCAGCCCCCCCGCTAGTTCGGGGATACCAAAGGTCAGGCGCAGTGACCCGCCCATCGGGTCGCGCCCGATCATGGCCAGCAGGATACCCAATGCGGCCATTGCCACGCCCTTGGCAACCTTGCCCTTGGTCAATGCAGAAATCAGCAACAACGAGAAGGCATAGAGCGCGAAGAACTCGATCGGGCCGAAAGTCAGCGCCACGATGGCCAGTGGCAGGGCCAGAAAGATCAGCACGAAATCGCTGGTCGTATCGCCAATGACCGACGAATAAAGCGCCGTCATCAGCGCCTTGTTGGGATAGCCCTTAAGCTTGGCCTGATACCCGTCAATCGCTGTCGCAGCAGACCCGGGCGTGCCCGGCACCCCAAAGGAGATGGCAGAGATTGACCCGCCAAACATGCCCCCCTTGTAAATGCCCGTCAACAAACCCAGCGCGGCGGCCGGTTCAAGGAAAAAGACGATAGGCAGCAAGATGGCAATGGCCATGTCACCGCTAAGTCCGGGAATGGCACCCAGCGTCACACCCATGAAAACACCGATGGCGACGTATAATATCACTTCGGGGCTGAACGCGAGGTATAGCGCCGGTATGAAGGATTCCAGCATGATGGCCGCCCGCTATTGAAATATTGGGGACAGGGCCGCAACCGGCAATTGACGGTCAACGCCCCAGTGCGATTTCCCCCGCCAAACCGCAAGGGACGGCTGGCGGGGGAAGGCGGAACAGTCGTGGATCAGTCGATCTCGCCGATATCGCGCAAGATGTTCCCGATGGAATCGACCGTTGCCTGATACAGCACTGTCGAATCTTCGGAATTCATCGGTTCGATGCCTGCATTGACACGGTTGCTCATGGCCACAGCGGTGGGCGAGGCCAGCGCTTCCATGAAGCAATCCTGAAGAAACTCGACCGTTTCCGCAGGGACATCACTGGTTGCAATGATCATCAGCCATGCTGGCAACACCACGTCATAACCTGCCTCGCGGAAGGTCGGGGTGTCGGGCAGTGCAGCAGAACGTTCGGCCGCGAACACGCCCAGCGCGGTCAGTTCCCCCGCAGCCACTTCGGACGCGATGCTGGCGGGAAGTGTCATGCCAAGGTCGATATGGCCGCCCATGATCAGGCTGCGTGTTTCACCACCGCCAGAGGTTGGCACATGGATGTTTTCCAGCCCTGTTGCCGATTCAAACAGAACCAGCGGCAGATGTACAATCCCCAACGGCGAGGCATGACCAAACGTAATGCTGCCCGGATCAGCTTCGGCTGCGGCAACCCAGTCTTCAATCGTCTGGATCGGGTGGTCGGGACGGGTATAGACGGTAGGCAGCCATTCAGTGAAGTTCATGACCGGTTGCCAGTCATCATGGCTCCAGTCCACGTCATCGACATAGCCCGATGTCACGATGGGGCCGTAATCGGTAACAAGCAGCGTGTGGCCATTGGGTTCGGCGTTGCGCACGAAGTTTACCGCTTCAAGCCCGGCTGCGCCCGACATGCTGACCACATCAATACGCGGGCCGCAGAATTCCGGTGCCGTTGCCGACAGCACCCGTGCCGTAATATCGCTGCCGCCGCCCGGTCCGAACGGGATGACCAGACGCAGCGGGTCACTGCCCATCGGGCTGGCCGCGCCAAGCGTGGGCGCGATTGCCACCATGGCTGCAACCGCAGTAGCGACTGCGCGTTTGCGGGTAGGAATATTATGAAACATGAACGTCTCCCTGTTTGTGAAAATACTGATGCGCAAGGGCGCACCGGGGTCGTGGATACTCGGGTTTTATCCAGATTGGATTTTGGATACATTATTCATTGATGTAATGCACCGTCAAGTATTAGTGTGCTTTGAGTGTCTAATCGCGCGGCTTCCGGGTTGCGGATCCTATATTTGAGGCTACCAAAGCAGCCGCAGGAGAAGTGACTGAAATTGTGAAAAATGCCGGAAAAATACGCTTTTATAGATCACATTTAAGTCCAATAGCGGATGAACAGCCGATTTGGCGGGAAATAAAGACACTTCGCGCCATCCTCGGCAAGGGTCGGGCGGCACGTTCTGTGCGCATTCGCCTGCCGAAACAGAACCCGAGGGCGCTGACATGACCGCACCGCCGCCGGACTTCGTGCCAATCTGGCCCGGATTCGGGCTTATCGTATCCGCGCATTGTCTTGGGGCGATGAACCTGCTTGCTGTGCTGGCCTGTTCACCACTGATCGCGGCGGATATGGGGCTTTCCGCAGTCGAAATCGGCCTGATCGCCAGCGCCTATTCAGCGGCACTGGGGACATTGTCGATCCCTGCGGGACGGCTGGCCGACCTGATCGGCGTGCGCACGTCCCTGTTTGTGGCCGCAATGATCACAGCCGCTGGTGCAATGGTCATCGCCACCGGGGACAGTTTCGCGGTGACGCTGGGGGGCATATTGCTGTGCGGGGCGGGGTATAGTCTGGTCAATCCGGCGGCGGGGCGCGCGGTTCTGCTTTGGTATCCGCCCGACCGCCGTGGAACGCTGATGGGAATAAAGCAGACCGGCGTGCCGCTAGGGGGCGCTATCGGCACAAGCAGCGCGATGCTGGCACCTGCGCTGGGCTGGCAGGTCGTTATCGGGGGCATCGGGGGCATTACCGCAATATGCGGCGTGCTGTTTTTGATGCTGCCGCGCGATCAAAGCACGCGCACAGTTGCGCGCATGACCCTGCGTGATGAATTTGCGGCCATTGGGCGGCTGTTCCGCAACCCGGTGCTGGGGCGCATAAATCTGGCCAGCGGGCTGACCAATGGCGGACAGTTCATCCTGTGGAGTTACCTGACAGAATTCCTGCGCATGGGCGCGGGGTTCGGCCTGCCGCTGGCCAATGCCTGCCTAAGCATCCTGCATATCAGCAGCATTGGCGGGCGTATCTTCTGGGGTTGGCTTAGTGATCGCGCTATGGGTGGCGATTCCCGGATCACCTTGCTGCTGGTGGCGGGGATTGCAACACTGGGCCTGCTGGGAGTTGCGCTGGTGACACCGGCGAATGCGGTTCTGCTGGCGCCGCTTCTGGCGGTTGTGCTGGGCGTGACCATTTGTTCTGCCACAGGGGTGCAGATGGCGCTGACCATCCAAACCGCCCAACCCGCGCAGGCAGGCGGCGCAATCGGCTACAACATGCTGGCCACCAATATAGGTGGTGTCATCGCGCCGCCGGCCTTTGGCCTTGTGCTGGAACTGTCGGGCAGCTTTGCGCTAAGCTGGTTGCTGGCGGCAACGGGCGTTGCACTGGCCTTCGGGCTGCTTTGGATGGACCGGCGCGTGAAACAATAACCCGGCGGTCCTATGACCCTGAACTATGGCATGCATTCCGACATCACACTGTCGGTGCCAGCGTCAGGGCCTGCGTATCGGGGCGGCTGCCCAGCAGGTCTTGCATATCGGAATGACTGCACGCGGACGGCACCTCATCTGTCCAGACCCAGAACGATTTCAGGTCATACTCCCCAAAAGACGTGATCATCGCGCCATCTGCCGCATCGCGCCCGCGAACCATCAATACCCTGCCAATCCGCGGTTCGTTATAGCGCGCATCGAATGTATACCACCGACCGCCCAGATACACCTCGAACCACGCGCAGAAATCGCCGGGGCCGGAATAGGGCACCCCGACATCGCCCAGATAGCCGCTGGCATAGCGGGCGGGTATGCTCATGGCGCGGCACAGCGCAATCGCAGAATGCGCAAAATCGCGGCACACCCCTGTCTTTTCGCGCAGCGCGTCGCTTGCGGTCTTGGTGGGGCGCCCGAACCCATAGCCAAAGGTCAGGGTGTTGTGAACGTGGTTGCAGATCGCCTGAACCCGCGCCCAACCCGGCTGGGTGGTGCCAAACAATTCCAGTGCAACCGGCGCAAGCATATCAGATTCGCAATACCGGCTGGCTGTCAGGAATTGCAGCGTTTCAGGTGGCAGGTCGTTGACATCATGTTGTTGCGCATTCCAGTTGAACACATCCGGTTCCCCGCCCACCTCCACAATGCAATCAGACCAGAGTTTCAGCCGCCCCGCAGGCGTTTTCAACCGCGTCAGCCGATTGCCGAAAGTATCGAGGAACGTGTCCAACGGCAGGTCGGGGTCCGCCTGCACCGCAGTTGATCCGATAACCCGCCCCGCAAAGCTGGAATGCGGCGACAAGGCAAGGATCAGGACTGTGTCTGCCTTGCTTTCAATGGTGATTTCATAACCGATGCGAATGAACATTGCTGCCTTTTCTGAAATGACATGAATTCGGGTCTGGCTTGTGCCCCCTGCCCCAGGCAGTCACATCAAGGGATAGTCCTATCCAAGTGCTGCGTATACCGCACCGGACGCAATCTGCCTATGACTGTCAGGTGACACTCGGTGAACACCGCGTGATGATCCACCCCGCAAGGGACATGATATGTGCATTCCGGTGTCCAGCCGGACAGGTTCGCCATACAGTCCAAGACAGGCAACCGGATTGTTGCCCCCGAAACCTGATCCGTGCCCGCCACCCATCGCGGGTCATTCTGGTCCGTGGAGCATGCCCGCATGAAGGCGGGAACCTAGCGACGGTGGGGCTTTGGGCCAGTGTCACAAACCCAGCAACATGCCCATCAACCTGATTGTGTGAACTGACACCAAAACGGTCTGCCGTGACCCCATATGCATATCATTGTGTCATCGCTTTGTGCGCATGACCATCGCGGCCCGCCGGGCGGGGCGCTGCAACACCGAAGGCATAGTCACGCCCGCCCAAACGGCGCAAGACCCCGTCACCCGCATCTTCCAGCGCAGTCATACTGTCCACCCAGTCGCCGCAATTGGCATAGGTCAGGCCAAAATGATTGTGCAGGGCGGCAATGTGGAAATGTCCACAGATCACCCCGTCCAGCCCCTTGGCGCGGGCCAGATCAACCATGTGACGTTCATATCTGCGACCACTGTAGCGAAGCCCGTTTGCAGCCGCCAGCAGCCGGTCCACCACCCCGCGCGCCTGCGGTTGTCGCCGCGACAGCTTGCGCAACACCCGGTCACAGCGCCGCAAGCCATGGTCAATCAGGCTGCCCAGCCGTGTCATGGAATGAAGACGGATCAGGCGGCTGTCGGCTTCGTCCCCGTGCAGCACAAGGAAGCGCTTCCCCTTGGCTGTCTTGTGTATATAGGACGTCACATGCTGCGCCTTCAGCCGCGCATGCGGCGGGATCATGGCTGGATCAGGGTCATGATTGCCACGCACATAGATCAGCCGCGCGCCCGCCCGCGCGCGGGCCTGCAGATGGTCGATCACCGCCTGATCCTGCGCGCACCAATGGGGCAACAAGGGATGCCACAGATCAAGGATATCACCGACCAGCACATAGGTTTCGGCGGGGTTATCTTGCAAGAAGCGCAGGACCAGCCCCGCGCGCGAAGACAGCGCGCCCAGATGCAAATCCGACAGGAACAATGTACGCCCCTGCGACACATGCGGGCGGAATGATCGGTCAAAAGGCATTGCACCATCCGTTTTATCCAGACGCGCAAAACATGCCGCAGCGCCGCGACAATTATGTGACCACAACGTATCAGTTTTATTGCGCACCCAAATCGTGGGGAAAATGCCACAGGGGGGCACTATTTATGGTGTCACCAAGGGCACGATCAGCACGGTCTGACATGAACCTGTCATCTGTTCGGGGCAAAAGATGGACATCTGGAACCTGGTCCGAAACCTGGCTTATGACGATGAACGCTATCCTGCCGCGCGATGCGAAACACCTGTCTCCACTCCGCGCACCCTGCGCGCAGCATCTGCCGCAACAGGCCGATGCCCGACACCGCATCCTGATCGTAACCGATGCGTGGACGCCGCAGGTGAATGGCGTTGTGCGTAGCTACGAGAATATCATCTGCGAGTTACGGGCCATGGGACATGATGTCGGGGTGATCAGCCCGCAGGATTTCAAGACCCTGCCACTGCCGGGCTATCGCGAGATTGCGCTTGCAGCCTTTCCCTATCGCAGGCTTGCGCGCCGGATTTCCGGCTTTGGCCCTGATATGATTCACATCGCCGTGGAAGGGCCGCTTGGCTGGGCGGCGCGGCGCTATTGCAAAAGGCATGGCCTGCCCTTCTCCACGGCGTTCCACACCAATTTCCCTGCCTATATTGCGCTACGCGCACCGCGCTTTGCGCGCGCGCCCCTTGAACGGATGGCGCTGGCTGTGCTTCGGCGGTTTCATGGCGCGGCGCATCATACATTCGTCGCCACCCCGTCGATGGAAGGGCAACTGCGCGACTGGGGCTTTGGCGGGCGCTTGCTGCGGCTGTCGCGCGGGGTAGATGCAGGGCTGTTTTACCCGCCGCAAAGGCCTGTGCGGCGCGATGTGCCTGTTTTGCTGTATGTCGGCCGCGTTGCACCGGAAAAGAACCTTGAGGGATTCTTGCGCCTGACACAGGCACAGACCGGCCCCGCGCGCAAGGTTGTGGTCGGCGATGGTCCTGCGCTGGCGGCCCTGCGCCGCGCCTATCCTGATGTCACATTTCGCGGCAAACTGACTGGCCTGCCCCTTGCACAAGCCTATCGCACAGCCGATGTGTTTGTCTTTCCATCGCGCACCGATACCTTTGGTATTGTCCTGATCGAAGCGCTGGCCTGTGGTCTGCCGATCGCCGCCCATGATGTGCCCGGCCCGCGCGATATTGTCACCGGTCCTGCATTGGGCGCATTGGATGATGACCTTGGCCGTGCCATCCGGCGCGCACTTGCAGCCCCCGGCAGCGGCACAGAACGCAGCACCCATGCCCGTGCACTGTATACATGGGGGGCCGTCGCAAAGACCTTTGTGCACAACCGCGCGCAGATCACGCCGGAAGGCCAGCGACCTTGACGCCCTGAATTGGAATATCTGACCGTATGGGCAGAAAATTAATGCGTGAATAAGGACATCATCCCGCCAATAGGGCGCATCATAAACAAAACTGACCGCCCGCACGGATCGTCAGGGCAAATGTCATTTGCGGCCCAAGAAAGCCGGAAATCCGGTCGCGGCAGATCGCACCACCAGCGGCCCGGTTCCCTTGTCGCTGTCAGAAAGGCCAACTAACTGACCGCTCCAACCTTGATAAGAGCGCGCCCATGTCGATCACCATTTCCGGCCTTACCAAACGTTTTGCAAAGACGGATGTTCTGCGCGGGGTGGAACTTGGCGTGGACAAGGGCGAGCTGGTCGCGCTGCTGGGCCCGTCGGGCTCTGGCAAGACGACGCTGCTGAAAATCATCGCGGGGCTGGAATGGCCCGATACGGGCCGCTTGACGGTGGATGGTCAGGACTGGCTGCAACTGGCAGCGCAGGACCGCCGCATCGGGTTCGTGTTCCAGCATTATGCGCTGTTCCCACATATGAAGGTGCGCGATAATCTGGCATTCGGGCTGTCGGTGCGCCCGCGGGCTGAACGTCCGGGCAAGGCCGTTATCGCCGCGAAAGTGGATGAGTTGCTGCATTTCCTGCAAATCGACCATCTGGCAGACCGCTACCCTGCGCAACTGTCAGGCGGGCAGCGCCAGCGCGTGGCCCTTGGCCGTGCTTTGGCGATTGAGCCGAAAGTGCTGCTGCTGGATGAACCTTTCGGCGCGCTGGATGCCGCGATACGCCGTGACCTGCGCCGCTGGCTGCGCGGTGTGCATGAGGCAACAGGGTCCACCACGATATTTGTGACCCATGATCAGGAAGAAGCGTTTGAACTGGCCGACCGCGTGGTCGTGATGGGTGAAGGGCAGATCGCCCAGATCGGCGATGCTGATACGATTCATGACCATCCGGCCACACCGTTTGTCGCACGGTTCATGGGGGCCACTGTGGAACTGCCTGTCACCCTGCTGGCAGGACGCGCCGAAGGCGCAGGGCTGGACCTGAGCACACTGCCACGGCGGGCGTTGCCAGATGGCGCGGGGCGGCTTTTTGTCCGCGCCGAAGATATTACGCCCGTGCCCGAAGCGGATGCCCCGTGGCGGATCGTCAGCCGAACCAGCACCGGCGCGCATCTACGCCTTGTGCTGCGTCACCCCGAACTGGGCGAAGCTGAAGCCGAAGTGCCCCGCCGCACCGTCCGGGCCGAGGCGCTGACACCAGACGCAGCCGTCCGCCTGAAGATCGAGACGGGCACGATATTTCCCACCGACCGGCGCATGCAGGCCGCATCGGCGTCGCAACTCCCGCTTACACCCCAAAAGGAGAAGACAAGATGACTTTCCCTGTTCTTCGTATATCTGCCGTGGTTCTTGCGCTTGGCACCACGCCCGCCACCGCACAAGATATCCTGCTCAACACCAGCTATGACATTGCGCGCGAATTGTTCGAGGCGCTGAATCCCGGTTTTCAGGCGTATTGGCAGGAGAGCACAGGCCGCACGGTCGCGATTGACCAAAGCCATGGCGGATCGTCGCGGCAGGCGCGTGCGATCCTTGAAGGCCTGCCCGCTGATGTGGTGACCTTCAATCAGGAAACCGATATTGATGTGCTGGCCGAAGGGGGCTTGCTGCCCGAAGACTGGCGCGACGCGCTGCCCAATGGTGCCTCCCCTTGGTATTCGCTGCCTGCATTCCTTGTGCGCGACGGCAACCCCAAGGACATCAACGACTGGAGTGATCTTACACGCGAAGATGTGGAGGTGATCTTCCCCAACCCGCGCACCAGCGGCAATGCACGCTACACCTATCTGGCGGCCTTCGCCTATGGGCTGGAACAAAATGACGGCGATGAAGATGCCGCCGAAGCCTTCGTCAAGGCGATCTTTGACAATGTGCCGGTGTTCGACACTGGCGGGCGCGGGGCAACCCAGACCTTCGCCGAGCGTAACATCGGGGATGTGCTGGTCACATTCGAGGCCGAAACCGGCGGCATTGCGGCAGCCTATTCCGATCAGGGGCTGGAACGCGTAACCCCGTCGATTAGTCTGTTTGCGGCGTTCCCCGTGGCGGTGGTTTCAGAAGTCGCTGAACGCAATGGCACCACAGAACTGGCTACAACCTATCTTGAATGGCTTTACACGCCGGACGCGCAGCGCATCGTCGCTGACCATTTCTACCGTGTGGCAGATGCGGATGTATCGGCAGAATTCGCCGACCAGCTGCCCGATGTGCGTCTGGTGACGGTGGATGACGTGTTCGGCGGCTGGGACGCCGTGCAGGAAAACCACTTTGCCGAAGGCGCGCGCCTTGACAATGTGTTCGTGAACCAGTGAGCAGATGACCACCGCAGCCACCAATACCGGCGCGCCCATCCGCGCCAAACGCGTCCTGCCGGGGTTCACCCTAAGCCTTGGCACGACGCTGTTATATATGACGTTCATCGTGCTGATCCCGGTGATCGCGCTGATCCTGAAAGGGGCCGAAATCGGCCCCGGGGGGTTCTGGCGCATCATCTCCAGCCCGCGAGCGGTGGCTGCGTTCCAGATCACGCTGACAGCGGCACTGATCGCAACTGCCTTCAACGCGATCTACGGACTTTTGATGGCTTGGGTGCTGGTGCGCTATGAATTTCGCGGGAAACGCATCCTTGATGCGCTGATGGATGTGCCTTTTGCGCTGCCCACAGCGGTGGCGGGTCTGTCGCTGACAGCGCTGTTTTCCGCCAATGGCTGGTTTGGTCCGGTGCTTGATGCGATGGGCATTCAGGTCGTCTACACCATCTGGGGCATTGCGCTGGCCATGGCGTTCACATCCGTCCCGTTTGTTGTACGCACCGTCCAGCCGGTGCTGGAAGACATGGACCCCGCGCTGGAACAGGCCGCGCTGACGCTTGGTGCGCCCCCCTGGGCCATCTTCACCCGCGTTGTGTTTCCCGCGATCCTGCCTGCGTGGTTGGCGGGGTGCACAACGGCTTTCGCGCGCAGTTTGGGCGAATTCGGGGCCATCGTGTTTATCGCAGGAAACCTGCCTTTCCGCACGGAAATTGCCGCCCTTCTGGCCTATATCCGGCTGGAGGAATTTGACTATAACGGCGCGGCCGCCATTGCCCTTGTATTGCTGGCTTTCGCGCTGGTGTTGCTTGTCGTGTCCAATGTCTTGCAGGCATGGGCATCGCGCCACCGCGAGGCAAGCCGATGACAACCGCACCCCTTGGACAACTGCCCGGCCAGACCCGCCGGGACGAGCGCATCCTGATCGGGGTGGCCGTCGGGTTGACGCTGCTGTTCATTGCGGCCCCGCTGGTGTTCATCTTCGCGCGCGCCTTCTCGCAGGGCTGGCAGGTTTATGCCGCCAATATCCTGCACCCCGCGACATTGCACGCGATCTGGCTGACAACGCTGGTCGCGATCATCGTCGTGCCCGTGAATGTGGCTTTCGGCATTGCCGCCGCGTGGGCCGTGGCCAAGCACCGCTTTCCGGGGCGCGGAATACTGGTGACACTTATCGAGATTCCGTTTTCAATTTCGCCCATCATCGCGGGTATCTGCTATCTGCTGCTTTACGGGCGGCAGGGCATACTCGGGCCATGGCTTCAGGCCAATGATCTACAGGTGGTCTTCGCGCTTCCGGGCATTGTGCTGGTCACCATGTTCGTGACGGCCCCTTTTGTCGCGCGAGAGGTCTTGCCACTGATGCAGGCGCAAGGGTCCGAGCAGGAACAGGCCGCCGTCACGCTGGGCGCGAATGGCTGGCAGATATTCACCCGCGTGACGCTGCCAAATATCAAATGGGCGCTGCTTTACGGCGCGGTGCTTTGCACAGCGCGCGCGGTGGGTGAATTTGGCGGTGTCTCGGTCGTGTCGGGCAATATTCGCGGCCAGACCAACACGCTGCCTTTGCATGTTGAACTGCTGTTCAACGACCTGAATGCAGTAGGTGCCTTTGCTGCCGCATCTACCCTGACGCTTATCGCGGTTGTCGCACTGGTGGTGAAAACAATCCTTGAAGGGCGCAGGCAATCATAGCGCATGCCACAATGGCGCTATGCGCTATGCGAACGTCACAAGCCCGCATAGCGCAACCAAAGCCCCGCACGATGGCGCGTGGGGCTTTGGGGTATCAGGCATAGAAATCGGGGGCCTTCTTGAACTGCGTCCATGCATCCGGGTCATGGCCCGTGACAACCATCGCACCGGTCTTGTCGGCCAAAGCACGCATCTTTTGCACGGAACGCACCGCGTCCGTCGTCGATGCAAGAAAGCCCGGCAGGGATTTTTCTTCCCAGTGGTCTGTCGTATAGGCAGCATCAACCGCCAGCAGGATGGGGCCACTTTGGGGCAGCCGGACCAGCAAGGATTGATGACCGGGCGCATGGCCGGGGGTGAAAACCGTGGTCAGCGTGCCATCACCATAGACGTCATAGAAGTCATCTTCGGTGCCGTTCAGGAACTGCCATTTCAGACCGGGCTTGTCGAAATCCTTGCGGATATAGCCGCCCGCCGCGAACCAGTCGGGGGTGTAGGCGTATTCGTATTCCGTGCGCTGCACGATATGGGTGGCATTTGGAAAACGGCCCACAGCGCCAGTGTGGTCAAGGTGCAGATGTGACTGAACCACATATTTCACGTCTTCGGGCTTGATGCCCAGCTTTTCCAACTGCGCAACGCACCCCTCTGATGGGTCCATCACCGGTTTATAGACATCACAGATCCCGCCCCAATGGCCACGCGGATCGGTGGCAACTTCTACCGCGTTCCCGCCATCAATGATCGTGTGCCCCTTTGGATGGGTGATCAGGTAATAGGGCACAGGTATTTCATAATCGGCCCCGGCGCCTTCGTTCATTTTGATGTTGTGAACCTTGCATTTCAACGAGCCGCTTTGCAGCATATACAGGCGAATATCAGTCATGGTGCCTCCTCAAGTTTGACCATTCCGGAATGTATCGGTGCCCGAAGGCACCAACCCTCAGTAAGCTTCGCGATAGAGTTCAAGCGCGTCCTCTTCCGTCACTTCGACAGGGTTGTTAACCAAAAGTCGTGTCTGCTTCATTGCGTCGCGTGCAAGCATGGCAAGGCTGTCATCCGTTACACCGACGTCGCGCAGGCGCCGCGGTGCACCGCTTTCATCCATCAACGCCTGCATGAAGGTGACGAACTGCCCTGATCGCGCTTGTGCGTCACCTGATCCGGGCGCGCCGATAACATCTGCCAGTTCCGCGTATAACGGGGCCGCAACCTTGGCATTGTAGCGCAGCACCGGCCCCAGCATCAGCGCGTTGGTCAGCCCATGTGGCAGGTGGTAGTGCCCGCCAAGCGGATAGGCCAGCGCGTGAACTGCCGCCACAGGCGAATTCGAAAAGGCCTGCCCGGCCAGCATGGCCCCCAGCAGCATCTTTTCACGGGCTTCCTGGTTACTGCCGTCTTTGCACGCCGTGACCAGATTGGCCGACAGCAGCCGCATCGCCTCTCTGGCCAGCGCATCAGAAAGGGGGTTCTTCTTGAACTTTGACGTATACGCCTCGATCGCGTGGACCATAGCGTCAATGCCGGTCGCCGCAGTGTGCACTGCCGGCAGGCCGATGGTCAGTTCTGCATCCAGCAGCACAAAATCCGCATATAGCTGGTTAGAGACAACGCCCATCTTTGTCGTCTCGCCCGTGGTGATGATGGAAATGTTGGTCACCTCGGACCCTGTTCCGGCGGTGGTGGGGATCAGCGCCATCGGGATGCGCGCGCCGGTGACATTGCCAATACCATACATATCGGACAGCGCCTGATCAGATCGCGCCAGCACGGCGGCCATTTTTGCAATGTCCAAAGACGACCCGCCACCAAGCCCGATTACAATATCGGCCCCAATGGCACGGCCGGTTTCGGCGCAGGCCGCGACAATTTTTTCAGGCGGGTCTGCGACCACATCGCTGAATATACTGACGCTAAAGCCCGCAGCTTCAAGCGATGCCTGCACAGGGTCGATCAGCCCTGCCGATATCAACCCCTTGTCGGTCACCAGCAATGCGTTGCGCCCGTCGAAACGGTCGGCAAGCAGTTCACCCAACCGCCTGGAACCGGCCCATTCAACATGAATTTGGGGCGTCGTCGTGAAACTGAAGGGGGTCATGGTCATTATGTCTTCTCCTTGATGCGCTTTATTGTGCGGACACGGAACCTGCGGCGCGGTTTCGCGGTGGCGCAATATCCGTAAGGATGGTCAGTTCAAAAATGTCATGCACAGCGCCGCCCTACAGATGTGGTCTTGGCGCCGCTCCGCAGGGCATCCACCATCGGCATGGCACGGTCATTCAGCCTGAACATATCTCCCCCCGAATTCAGTTCAATATATTGAACTTATATTCCGTATATTGTACATACTAAGAAGGATAATTTGGTCATGTCAAGCTGGAGTCCCCATGCCGCCATCAGTTTCCGCGTCTTCAGGGGCCACCAATGCCCCCGCATTGCGTCGTGCCGTAGCAATCCTCGACCATCTTGCAGACACCGGAACAGCCCTAAGCATGGCCGAAATTTCGCGCGCCCTTGGGCTGCCGAAAAGCACATCACATGGCCTTATCCTCGCTATGGAAGACATCGGGCTTGTCCAGCGGGTTCCGGGCGGGGGCTTTCGTATCGGGTCGCATCCGCTGCGATGGGCGCAGGGTTTTTTGTCGCAAACCGATCTGGTGACAAGCTTCAAAGCCTATTTTGCACAGAACCGTGAGCTGGCCCGGTTCACGGTCACAATGACGGTGCTTGAACATGATGAGGTGGTCTATATTGCCTGCGAACAGGCGAATCAGCCGCTTGGGGTGACGTTTCGCATCGGCATGCGGTTGCCCGCCCCCTTTACTGCAACCGGTTTGGCGCAGCTTGCATCCCAACCCGATCAAGAGATTTGCCGCCGGTTCGATGGCCACTTTCCCCAACCCCTTACAGAGCACAGCCTGCGCAATGTGCCAGAGTTGCTGAACGAGCTAGAGGCGGTTCGCGAACGCGGCTTTTCGATTGATAATGGACAGGTGCGACAAGGAATGATTTGTCTGGGCACTATTCTGCGTGATCATACAAACGCAGCCGTTGCGGGCATCGCCGTGTCGCTGACGCGGCAGGAAGCCACACCAGACGTGATCGATATGCTGGGCACAACGCTACAGGTCACGGCGCAAGGTATTTCCAGACAACTGGGATACGAGCACAAGCCCTGAAAGCGCGGAAAACTCCGTCTGACGCTTGGTTCTGCCGCCGCATCAGCTTGCCCTGCCCCGCCACTCATGGCGATGCACTTACAGCTCGGTGCTTTCGCTGGCGCGTGACGATGCGCCAACGCTGCCCCAACGCCTTAGCATCCAATACCATTGGGCAGGGTTTTCCAGTATCCGCGCCGACAGGCTGTCATTGAACGCACGCGTCATGGTGATGCTGTCAGTATGCGGAATCGGGGCTTCGAATTCGACACTGAATGCATTTCCGTCGTCAATGCGAATGCCATATGCGGGGATCATGGGCAGGTCGTATTTCAGGGCCAGCTGGGCCGCAGACAGCGATGTAAGGGCATCATGTCCAAGGAAAGGCAGCCAGATACCTTCTACATATTTTTCGTCCAGCAGGATCGATACAATCCCCCCACCCCGAAGATGACGCACAAGCGCCCTGGTCCCGACGCGGCCGGTTGCCAGAATGGGTGTGCCGCCTGCTTCAATTCCAGTGCGGATCCGGCGTTCATAATGGCGGTTCTTGTTGGGGCGATAGACCGCGCCACTTTCAAGCCCGTTCATTTTTACCACGGCGCGCACGGCTTCCCATTGTCCGAAATGGCCAGACACAATGATGGCCCCTTTGCCCATGGCCTGCGCCTCTTTCAAGGCATCCAGACCGGGGCCAGAGGCCTTGAATTTATGGTGCTGGGTCTGGAATTCAGCGTCGTGGTATATCTCGAACAGCGTTCGCCCCATATGCCTGCCCATATCCTGGCCAAGCTTTGCGCGCGCGCTGCGCTTCATATCGGGGAAAACCCGTCTGGCTTCACGGTCAAACCGCCATCTGGCGGGCGGGAACCAGCGCATGATCATTGCGAATGTTGTTCCCAACCCGCGCGAGCGCGAGTCAAAGGAACGCCAGCGCAGAACCGTAAGCGCGGACCACAACGGGAAGTATCTTGCATGATGCAGAACTGATTTCAGCGACTTTGAGAGCATGGCTCTGTATGATTGGGTTCGACCGGAAAGCCAAACAAAAATTCCGCGACAGACGCAGATGAACCAGACCCATTGCAACTGGTGTCGGCATCACATTCATGATGGCAATTGCTGACACTGCGGGCAGGGGCATGCGCGCGCCCAGCGCCCATACCATTTCGGATCGCAGGCTTTGTCCATTCGGGCGCCTGCGCAGGGCGATGAAAAGGCCGCACCCGCATGGACATCAAGATATTGCGAGTTTCGTGATGATCAGGATCGCCAACGCGAAACCACCCAACCCGAACGCAGCCAGCAGGCCATCACGCACCAGAAGCGCCGCAGAAAGAACCGTCACAACCAAAGCAAGCGTGGTCGCGGAAAAAGGAACCAGTTCCAGAAAGGGCATTGCCAGCCCACATGACACGCATACGGCAAGCGCCAGTTGCCTGCCCGGAAATGCGAAAAACCAATTCACCCGCGCGACAGACCTGCGGTCGATAAACCGGGCTGCACGATCAAGCCCGACAAGCGCCCTCCCCAGCCGGTCCGCGGACAACTGCCGACGAAGCACGAATGCGGGCAGCCAGATTGTCGGGCGCGCCAGCAGAATCTGCAACGCAACCAAGGCAATCGTCAGCCCCCCAAGCGATGACAGGCCGGGTATGCCGCTTAGCGGCGTCACAAGGATCAGGGCGGGCAACAGCAGCAGCACGGGTTGCAGCGCCGGGTCCATGGCGCGCACAATCGTGTCGATTGTCACAGATGGTCCGGTAATTGCACCCCGGATACGGTTCAGAATGTCCTGAACCGGGCGCACATGCAGTTCCTGCGCTTCGCTTGCCCTGGTCTTTGATCTGTCGCCAAGAATCCAGCATTGCCCCATCATTGTGACTTGGCCGCCGGAACAAGAATAGCGCGACTGATTTCCATAAGATACATCCAGTCATCAATTTCGGCTGTTGCAATCTTGGTCTTCATGTCGATGTGTAAAAACGAATGCCCGTGCACCGACGACCACAGCATATAGGCGCGGCGCTGGGTGTCCGGATCATCGGGCGGCAGTTCCAGACAGGCGGCGACCGCGTGAACAATCACGCCAAAGCATCTTTCGCCCTTTGCCAGCAGGTCAGGGTAATTTTCATGCCCTTCGGTCAGGCCAAACATCAGCCGGAAGACGCCGGGTTCGGCCCTTGCAAAACTGACATATGCCTGCCCGACAGCCGCCACCGCCTGCAACGAGGCGGGCGCATGTGCTGCGGCCCCGGCCTGCATGGCGGTGCGCAGCCGGTCCATGGCTTCACTGACCACGCCGCGCAAAATCTCATGGCGGTCCTTGAAATGCTTGTAGGGCGCGGCGGAACTGACGCCTGCACGACGCGCCGCTTCGGCCACAGAAAATCCGTCCGGGCCATGGGCTTCGACAAGCTTGCGCACTGTTGCAATCAGCTGCGCGCGAAGGTCGCCGTGGTGATAGGCAGCCTTCTGCTTCACCTCTGGCAATGGGTCGTTGACGGAGGTTGCAACAGGCATCAGGTTTTGTCTTTTCGCTCGGGCAAGTGTTGAAGCACTTTTCTCTCAGGTGTAAGTTAGCACCTCTCACATGCGTTGGCAAGCGCTGGGAACGGCCAGACAGCATAAACCCGACCGAAAGCTACTGCGCATAAGTCGGTAGTTAAACTTGCTTTTCAAATGCTGCAAACACACTACCATACTTGTCAACAATTTGTTTTACAGACATACTGCGGAAATTATCGGGCATGAATATGAGCATTGGAGCCACCCATAAAATACCAAACCCGACGCGCGCAGGCGACGTGCCAGCAACCACCCGTGCGGGCGTCAAGGCCCTTCGCGCATACGTCACGCAGGACAAGGATACGACATGACTGACTTGGCTCCCTACGCTTGCGAGCCCGATTTGTTCTGGGCCACGAAGCAGCCGGTAACATCAAAGCTGCCCACAAGGCAGCATGGCAGAAATTGACGTGCCATGGACCCGCGTTGCCGCAAAGCCTGATTATGGCCATTGACCTGTCGCCCATGGTCACACAGGTGTTGCCCGCGCGGATGACTGCGCGAGCCATCGCATATGGCGGGGATAACCATCAATCAGCCAGGGTGCATCTGCATTTCACGGCCTGAGGCGCACAAGAATAGAGAAGGAACAAGTCAATGCGACACACATGGCGGTGGTTCGGGCCTGCGGATCGGGTTTCGGTTGATGACATGCTACAGGCGTCTGTGCAGGGTGTGGTCACAGCGTTGCATCATATTCCCACCGGGGCGGTCTGGTCACCAAGCGAAATTGCAAAGCGCCAGCAACAACTGGCCATTATGCGCGATGGCACGGAATCGGGCCTGGCCTGGGAGGTGGTTGAAAGCCTGCCGGTCAGCGAGGCGATAAAGACGCAGACTGGTGATTGGCGCACCCATATCGCGAACTGGATCACGTCAATGCGACACCTGAAGGACGCGGGCATAGACGTTATCTGCTACAATTTCATGCCGGTTCTGGACTGGACCCGCACAGATCTAGCATGGCGGCGACCGTCAGGGGCAACCTGCATGCGCTTCGATTTCATCGATTTTGCCGCCTTCGACATTCATATTCTGCAACGCAAGGGCGCGACCGAAGATTTCCCCGAAGACATACGCGAAGCCGCCGCGCAGCGGTTTTCCCAAATGACTGAAGCGCGCCAAAAAGAACTGGCCGAAAGCGTGGTTTTTGGCCTGCCCGGCAGTGCCGAGCGTCTGAGCATGCAGGGCGTCCGTGACTTGCTGGAAAGCTATGCACCTGTAACAGATGCAGTGCTGCGCCGCCATTTCCACGCATTTCTTGAACACGTCGCGCCCGTCGCTGAAGACTTGGGAATGCGTTTGTGCTGTCACCCTGACGATCCGCCTTTCGGGCTGCTTGGGTTGCCGCGGATCATGTCTACCGAGGCAGATTATTCCGCGCTTATGGCCGCAGTGGATATACGGGCCAATGGAATCACACTGTGCTCGGGGTCATTGGGGGCACGGCCTGACAACGACCTGCCCGGCATGATGGACCGGCTGGGGGACCGTGTGCATTTCCTTCATCTGCGCAATGTGCGCCGCGAAAGCGGCCATATACGCGGATCATTCTATGAAGACGAGCATCTGGCGGGACAATCGGACATGGTTGCCCTTGTCGCCGCAATCCTGCGCGAAGAAAACCGTAGGCGTGTACAAGGCCGGCAGGACTGGCGCATACCAATGCGCCCTGATCACGGCCAGGACATACTGGATGATATCGGGCGGGGCGGGCAACCTGGCTATCCGATGATCGGACGCATGAAGGGACTGGCGGAACTTCGCGGAATAGAAGCCGCGTTGTCACATGCAAGCATTGGCATTGGCTGAACAGACCCGCCGATACACAACGGCATCTTTCCCCGACCAAACGATATGCGCCATCAAGCGACACATGCTCAAAGACATCTTCATTCGCAAGGCCTGCGCTTTCTTCGTGCCATCGCGCAGGGATGTGAACATTGCAGATAGGGCCATTTGGCGGGTCATGCATACTGGCCCGACCTGCAAACACCGCTGATATTGCCTTTGCTTTCTAAATTGCAAGGAACGGGATGGCCCCAGGAACGTTGCTTGTGATGATACACTCGCACTGGACCAAATTCGCGCTGGTGCAGAACAGGGCCTTGCCCCGTCCGGCACGCGGCGCATCAAGGTGATGCACCGCCCCCATCTTGCCGGAAACAAACACGAGGCAACAGTGCCGACGGCAGACATATATTCGCCACAGCCCAACATTCTGGAGCGCAGGTTTGCCGCCTATCTGGCGCAGCGCGGCGCAGACAGCGCAAGGGTCGCCCCCCCATCGCGCGCATGCGTTCAGTCGATCAACCGCGTCAGCAAATGGGTGATCAGCCTGTCGGCACTGGCGGGCATCATTTCGGGCGGGCTGATTGGCGGCGCCGAGATCTGGATGCGCCAAAGCATATTGGACGGATTGGACGATGCCGGATGGCAAGCGACACTTCCCTATTGGTCTGTCTTTTATGTTCTCGTAGGCATGATCAGCGCAATAGAAATTGCGTTGCTGTATGCGCTGGCGCTGGGCGGGATCGCACGCGTGACGCAGCATTCCGGCCTTGCGCTGGCGGGGGGCCGTGAAGACCGGCTTTTCGCCCACAGCCTTGCACGCACCGCGCTGGAATTTCCCAGCCCGCAGATACTTATCTACGGGATTGACCCTTATGCATATGTGTCAAGCTGGAAACTTATGGCGGTGAATATCGCCTATAAGCTGAAGGTCGGTGTCAGCAGTTTCATTCTGCGGGTGTTTCTGCGCCGCGTGGCCGCGCGCATGGCAATTCGCGGCATGGTTCCGCTGTTTGCCGGGCCGTTATACGCAGCATGGAATGCCTATATCATCTGGCGCATCATGACAGAAGCGCGGGTGCGCACCCTTGGCCCGTTTGCCGCAGATAACCTGATTGCAGCGCATTTCCAGAATACTGATGATCTGGACGATACTGAAAAAGACGTGTCGCTGCATGCAGCGGGCGAGATGCTGACCCGCGGGCGCGACGCCCATCCCAATCATATCTATCTGATAACCCGCTTGCGCAGTGCACTTGATCGTCACACGAACCTGAAACTGGACTGGTCCAGCATGCGCGACCATCTGGCCGCGCTGGACACCACAGGCCAGACCCGTATTCTCGATCTGTTGACGGTGTCATGTGTGATCGGCGCGCGCATACACCGCGACCAGATGGCGCTTCTTCGCGATGCGTGCCGCGATTGCGGCGCAACCCTGCACGAAGACCGCATATATGCGCTGCGCAAGGCATTGAAGCGCGGCCAGCCGATAACTGACAAGGACCTGTCAGCAACCCGCCAATGACAGTCGCCTGCGCAGCCCTCGCGCTTGGGCAGGGTTCATGGTAGTTTCCGCAGGGCATGGGCCACGCATGTGCGCCAACCGGCGGTTGCGTTTTGCATCCGCGCACCGACACATAATCTGACGAGGGAAGCAAGTGTCAAATCGCAGGGAATACACGGTGTTTCAGGGGCGGGCGGGCGATCACAATGATCTGGCAATGCCCGGTGCCCGTGCAATCGGGCACGCCCTTGCGCGCCGGACAGGTGTTGCGCCATGTGTTGTCGGCACCCCTGAACCGGCCCTGAACACAGGATGGCGCGAAGAACTGGATGCGGCGCTGCCCGCCCTGCGGCACCTGCAAACACGGATTGACGCGGTTTTGTCGCGCCGCTCGGTTTCCATTGCCGCAACAAACCGTTGTGCCACCTCTTTGGCAACGCTGCCCGCTGTTGCAAAGCACCATCCGTCTGCGTGCATTGTCTGGTTTGATGCCCATGCCGACCTGAACACCCCCGACGCCACGACAACAGGGTATCTGGGCGGGCTGGCACTGGCCGGCCCCCTTGGCATGTGGGACACCGGTTTGGGGGCAGGCTTGATGATGGATCAGATTGTGCTGGTAGGGCAGCGCGATCTGGACCCTTTCGAGCAGGACCTGATCAACCGCCACCACATCCCGCACATCCAACCGCAACAGGGCCTGGGCGCGAAACTTCGCGCGGCAATCGCAGGCCGCGCTGTCTATATGCATTTAGATTGCGACGTGCTGAATCCGGGCATTGTTCCCACGGATTATGTGGTTGAAGGCGGGCTGTCGCTGGATGATCTGCGCGCCTGCTGCGACGTGATCGCAGAGCACCAGTTTATCGGCATGGAGATTGCAGAGTTTCAGAATGCATGGGTTCAGAATGGCGATCCTGTATCCCCTGATCCCTTGCTGGATGCGCTTGCCCCGCTATTGGCAGACGGGCCGCCAGTATCGGGCAGGTTATGACCTGCCCTGCCCGCCCAATGTGATGCCTGCCTGTGTCAGGGCGGGCGCGAAATCGGAAAACTGCCAGATCTCGTCAATATGCCAGACGCCGGGGCGGGCCTTGCCCGGCAGCATCTGTGCCACGCGCGCAGCCACCAGCGCGGTGATTGCCGCTTCCGCCCGTCCGTCAAGTGTCAGGCGGCGATGCATCGGCCCGTCAACGCCGTGGCCCGCAGCCGTGACGACAAGCGATGCACGATCCGACCCAAGGCGAAAGCGGGCCATACTCCGGCACAGCAGGCGGCGAACCCATGACCGCCGCACCATCCGTGCCAGCATGCGCAGCGCGCCACGCGTGATCAGGGGCGAATCCAACCCCAGACGTGTGGTCACATTCGCCATTCCCTGACGGCGCGCCAGCACATGCTGATCGGCGAAGGCAAAAGGCATCGTTGGAACAGGGCGCGACTGTGGGCCAAACCCCAGCATCTGCACTGCGCCCGGCGGCAAGGGGTACATGTTGTCCAGCGTCCAGTTCACCGCCGCCGGACCATGCGCATCGCCAAGTCCCAGCAGAACCCCGATTGTCACCGCATCAATCCGCGCCATCCCCGCCACAGCGGCGCGGGCCATAAGATTGCTTAGCCCCGGCGCCAGCCCAACCGAAAGGACCGCGCAGCCCCCCTGCGCACGCGCAAGCGGGTCCAACGCTTCTATCTGGCGCAAAACCGCATCTGTGGCCGATATGTCGATATAGGCAAGCCCTCGTTCCAGCACATGCGCCGGAAAATCCGCACTTCCGACATCACTGCAAACAAGCACCGTGCCAATCCCCGCAAGGGCAGTGCCCCAGCTTGCGGGGTTGTCCATATCCACGATCGTCCAGTCGCATCCAAGCCGTCCGGCCATGGCCGCCGACCGGCCTGCATCACGCCCCGCGATACGCAGACCCGCCTGCCCTGCACGCAGCAGTTGCGCCGCAATCTGGTGCCCGACATGGCCATAACCACCAATGATAAGAATGCCCGCCATCCCTTGTTCCTTCGCAGATTGGCACCGATACTGGCGCAATGAAGGGCCATGAAACACAGCGAATCACGACTATCCAAACGGGAAGCACCACCGAAGGCATACCCCGCACAGCGCGCCGCCCTGCCGATTGTCTGGCAGAGGACTGGCTGGCGTTTCTGGGGCATCGTTGGAATGCCCTGATCCTGTGGCACCTTTCCGGCGGCCCGATGCGATACGGCAGTTTGCAAAACATGCTGCCGGGGATCACACCCAAAGTCCTGAGCGAGCGGCTGAACGGATTGACGCGCCGCGCCCTGATCGCGCGCAGGGTCCATAATAGTTTCCCGCGCGAAGTGACCTATGGGTTGACGCCACAGGGGGCGGCGCTGGGGTCGATTATCCGGCAGCTTTACACTTGGGCAAACGATAATTCAGCGCAGCCTGCGGGGCATCCGTCACTTTTGGCGCATGGGGATGACACGCAGTAGCGCCGCGATTGTCTGCGCCCCGACTTGCGGCGGCCGTCGCCATCGCCCCGCCCGACACGGCATCAGCTTAGGCCCAAGGCGTCCTGCACGGCGTCATCCCAACCAAGATAGAACACATCCCCGTCACGGATTACCGGACGCGCCATCACCTTGGGTTGGGCCGCGATCTGTGCCTCTGCCTCTGAATTTTTCAGCCATGTATTCAGCCCACGGTAATCATTCGATGTCCGGTCAACCAACCGGTCCCCGAATTCTGCAATCAACTCAGTCAGCTCAGCCTCGGTCAGGGGATCAGCCCGAATATCACGGAAACTGACATCATTGCCCTGCGCCGCCAGCGCCTTGCGGGCCTTTTGACAGATTGCGCAAGTGTTCAACCCGTAAATCATCATGTCGCAATCTCCTGTGGCTGTAGCGCCGTAGCTTCCTGCATCCTGCCCTTCCGCGCAACCGGTTCAATGCATGCGTGATGCACAATCCGGTTTATTCGGGCGGATTTCAGCTGTGCAGTCAGGGTCGTGCCGGTGGCCCTCATTGACCCCTGCGCTGAGGGACACTAGCATAACCGCATTCTTGCGACATGCGGGGCCAGGGAATGGGCCACGACGACATCATTCAGATGATAAAAACTGCGTTGGCCAATGAGCCGCGCGTTCGCGCCTTGTTTCTAAGTGGAAGTTTCGGGAACGGTCTGGCCGATGCCTATAGCGACATCGATTTCATTCTGGTTTCAGACGAAGGGGCCACCGACGAAATTGCAAGGATATGGCAAGGGGCCATCGCAAAGACCGGCGAAATCGTCTTATGGTGGGACCGAACCCCGGTTCCTGTGCTGATAAACGCCATTACGGCCGATTGGACCAGAACAGATGTCGTTATTCTGAAACCATCGCAGATGTCTGCGCAGACCCAGGACGCGCTGAAACCATTGATCGATCATGATGGCATCTATGCGACCCTGCCTGAAGCGGTTTCGGAACGCAGGACCAACCCTGAAAAATTCAAACGCCAGATCGAGGATTTTATTCGCATTCTGGGCCTTTTGCATCTGGCCGTCGGACGCGAGGAATATATCAACGGCGTTCTGGGTATCTTTCATCTGCGCAACTATCTGGTTGAACTGATGATCGAGGAAACGAACGCGCCGCATCGCGGTGGCATTTTGCATCTGAACCGGCTTATCACACAGCCCCAGAAGGACGTTCTGACCGCGCTGCCACCCGCCATACCCGAACGAGAGGCCATGATCGAGGCGCATCTGGCCTATGCTGCTGCTTATCTGCCCCGCGCCCGGAGAATGGCACACCAACTGGGGCTTGACTGGCCAGAGCGGTTTGAAACAGTCACATGGGCAGGGCTGAAGAAAACACTGAACGTCGAAAGACCCTATAGCACGGCAGAAATTTGAACTGATGCGGGTTTACCGGAGAGTTTCTGGTTCAATGATTACGCTGCTTTTTCGTCAGCGTTCAAGCTTGCATAGAATGCCTCCTCTGCTTCGTTCGGTGTGACGTATCCGATGGCGCTGTGCAGGTGCGTCTTGTTATACCAGTCGACCTATTTCAGGGTTTCCCATTCAATTTGGCCGACGGACCTCCAAGTGCCAAGGAACTTGATGACTTCGGTCTTGAAGAGGCCGATGATGCTTTCGGCCAGGGCGTCATCATAGCTGTCACCGACGCTGCCCACCGGTATGTCGATGCCAGCCTCAGCCAGCCGTTCGGTGTATCGGATCGACAAATACTGCCCCGATCACTGTGATGGATCAGCTTGTCCGCCTCGGACGGTGCGCGCTGACAAATGGTCTGGCTCAGGGCATCAAGCACGAAGCCGGTTGTCATCGAGATCGAGGCCCGCCAGCCAACTATCCTGCGCGCGAAAACGTTGATTACGAAGGCCACTGTCTTTCTCGGCCTACTTGACCCATTCGCGCAACGTCTGTGCAATTCAGCCAATCTTGGGTGCAATGGCCGGGATCGGGCCCGCCTGCGTTTCGTATGAGCCTTGATGCTCGAACACCATCCGGACCGCATGTGCGCTTCATCGGGAAAACAGTCTACCAGACTGTATTCTAATCCCTCTCAGTCAGGTGAGTAGCGATTTGTCTTTTTGCTTTTCGTCATAACCATCATCCTTACTTAAGTTGATGGTCTCCGACAAACCCGGAGCGCATCAAACGTCATAAGTATCCCAATTTAATGGGACGCAGACACGCTTTCAGAGTAGCAAAACGCGCCCGATGGGGCGCCATATAAGGTATTGATTTGACGTGTCATTTGGTTTCTGGGACAGGATTTTGACACTGTTTGTCGCGGTATCGGACCGCGTGAGATCAACCCTAGGGTAGCATAAGTCTCATGATCGCTGTCCGGCGGCCTTGGCCGCCGAGATAGCCGTTTCAGATCAACCGTTGAAGACAAGCCACCAAACCTGAGCAATCTTCCGGGAGGCCTGTTCCAGTTGCTCCAGCTTAGCTGTTCAGTTTCGCGGAGAGCGTGATCTCCGCATTCAGCAGTTTGGAGATCGGACATCCTGCTTTCGCGGCTTCTGCGGCAGCCATGAATGTATCATCAGATGCGCCGGGGATATCCGCAACCAAATCAAGGTGGATTTTCGTAACCGCAAAGCCCCCGTCCACCTTGTCCAATGTCACTGTTGCAGTCGTGGCGATCTGGTCAGCAACAAGACCATGCTCAGACAAGATGAGTGACAACGCCATAGAAAAACAACTGGCATGGGCGGCTCCAATCAGTTCCTCTGGATTGGTCCCTGGTCCATCCTCGAATCGAGTGGCAAACCCATATTGGGCGTCTTTCAACACACCGCTCTCTGTGCTTGTAATGCCAGTCCCGGTTTTGAGATCACCCTTCCATATAGCAGAACCCATGCGCTTCATATCAATCTCCTTGTTCAATCTAACCTCAATGTCAGAAAATGCCCCCGACCGATAATTTCAAGCACCAGCACTCGTATTAGCTGATCACAGGATCGTGCGAAGGTAAGACTTAAACTCCTTGCGTTCCTGGTCTTGTTGCGGGTTATCCGGATAAACTGATATCCAAGACTGATGCACATGTGTAAGTCGCCGGCGGTGGCGCACATGCGCCCAGTCCGAGCGGCCACTTTGGTGAAACCGCATTTCGACCATCTACGGCGTCGGCTCATGCCGCCCTTCGAGTGAACATATTGTCGTATGCTTGCGCTGCGCTGCCGGGCACATGTTATGGACGAAACGGCACCCCCAGTTTCTGAACCCGGCTGACAAATCTGGCGAAGATGGCTAGGTTGGCACCGTAGTGATGTGCGTTAAGGGATGCCATGCGTGGCACAGACGAAGCTTGATCAGGTGTTTGCCGAATTGGCAGACACGCGCGATGATTTTGACGCACGGCGGGATGTGCTGGAACGGGCTGCGCATCTGCTGCTGCACAAGACCGCGCTTGGCGGGCAAGTTGTTGCAAGGGCCTGTGCGGCACAGGAAGATGATCTTGCACTTGAGGCGAGACATCAAGAAGATCCCCGTCATGGAAGACATTCTTGAGCAGAGCTTTGAAGCCTGGGCTTTTGAGAGTGACGAACTGGCCGACGATGGCGATGCACAGGGATTTATTGCACTGGCACAGGATGATGAGCCTGCACCCGAGGAGACAGGCGAACTTACAGCCCTGTTGAAAGGCACAAAGGTCGCGGCAGACTGGATCGATGGCTGCCTGATGGCAGTCATCATCGCCCCGAAGATGATAACACCGAACCGCTGGATGCCACCGCTGTTCGACCACGCGATCAGCGGATTGGGGCCGTTGGAGTTGCAACGGTTTCTGGACATCGTGATGATGCGTGCGCATGGCGCGATTGCGGTCGCGGAAGACCCTGAAGATTTCGCGCGACAGATGGCGCAGCGCGGGCCCAAGGGCCGGCAAGACTGGGCGGCAGGGTTCACACTGGGATGCGAGAAGTTCAAGTCGAGCTGGCCCGCAAAAGCCACAGGGCCAAAAGATCGCGCGGTGCAGCGTCAGATCAGTGACCGATCGAAAGCAGGGCTTGAGACTGGTTATATACGCATCATCGGCCAATGGCTGGCAGCGCGTAACGCAGCAAATCTGGCGGAGGCATGAAGGGGTCATTGTCCTGCGCGCAGCAGCCTGCTGCCCCAGGATCGTCAGCAGCGGTCACTGAATATGATACACTCGATGTATGTTTCGTTTATTTGACATGTTGCGGACTCTGTTGACGGCATCGACAAGGTATAGCGACGACAATCCTCGAGGCAGTCAATGACACTTGCAGTATAAGCCCACAGCGTCAGCACCAGTCGTGCGGACTGAAAAACCTGCGGCACAAGTCCCCCCCGAATTTAAGAGGTTGCTCTTCCATCTTGGCACGCAGGGCCTGCTGCGTTTCTCAAACTGGCATTGTCGATAAACCATCACAGCTCAATCAGGTTTCACCGTGACCCATCCCTGTGACTCCTCCGACATCCGTAATGCATCCATGACATGCATGTTGCATATAGCATCTTCCAGATCGGGGCCTTCTTGCCCGAGCCCTATGCACAGGTTTGCGAAGTCTTCGGCCTGTAGCATATACTGGTCCACAGGTTCGAATTCCTCGACCAGAAGCGCACTGCCTTTGACGAATGTGCCATCGTCGATCATCAGCCGCGCAGTCTGATCGGGCGCTTGATTGAACGGCACAGCGAACGATACCCGCCCCCTGGTTCCGATAATCTGCACATCCTGGCTGCGAACAAGTTGCGTGGCGCAGCTAAACACCAGCCGGCGCCCTTCTGGAAATGCAATAATTGCGCTGGTCAGACGGTCTGTGCCAAATTCGGGGTCACGATCCATCAGGACAACGACCTTTTCAGGCTCACACCCGAAGATGTCACGCCCCATAGCCACCGCATAACAGCCGACATCATTCAACGCCCCGCCGCCGATATCCAGCCTGTTGCGGACATTCAGTGGATCGTGGTTCTCATAGCAGAAGCTGGCATGAACAGCCCCGATGCGGCCAAGCGATCCGTTCCGCACCAACTCACGGACACGAATCCATTGCGGGTGATGGCGAACCATGAAGGCTTCGCGAACCTTCTTGCCTGTCCGTCGGCTGACCTCCGTCAGTTTTGCAGCATCGTCTGCGCTAAGGGCAATAGGCTTTTCGCATAACACATGCTTTCCGGCTTCCAGCGCTTTCAGGGTCCATGGCACATGAAGATGATTGGGCAACGGGTTATAGATGATATCAATCTTTGGATCGGCCAGAAGCGCGTCATAACTGCCATAAGCCTTTCCGACACCCAGGATTCCGGCGACCTCTGAAGCGTGGTCGGCATTGCGCGATGCAATCGCACCAACCACCAGCTTATTACTTTTCTGCATGGCGGGAATGACTTGTTTCACAGCAATATTCGCTGTGCTTAGGACACCCCAGACAGTTTTGGGTTGTGCTTGCATGGCCAGCGGTTCCTTTTATTGCGCTGCACGAACGTCATCGGCGTAACGGGTTGGCCGGAAATTGGCGAACAGCGGGGATATCTCGCCTGTCAGTATCTCTCGGGCCAAAAGTTCGGGCAAAATCAGTCCCAATGTGGCGCCGCTATGACTGAATGCCACATAATACCCTTCAATACCGCCCAGCGCACCTGCAACAGGTTCACCCCCGCCCGGTATTGGCTTGCGTCCCACCCCGACATGATCAATCTGTAGTTTGGGATTGCCTATAATCAGCTTCTCAGCCTCTTGCAGCAGCGTCTGCACTGTTTCATCGCTATACTCAAAACTGCCATCGTCATGAATGATCATGGCGCGTTCGACCCAGCCGGAATCGATGGCAAGACAGTTATTTACAGCAGGCCGAATGGCTGCGCGGGGCGTATTCAGGACACACCGCAGACCCGATGCGATGGGTTTGGTCAAAATCAGCAATGAAACAGGGCTGTCATCGCCCATCGGCATGCCCAGCTCGCGCACGGCCTCCGGGACAGAAGGACCCGTGGCCAGCAAGGCGGCGTCAACCTCGAACAGATCACCTGCGGCGGTGCGCACTGCACTGACCTTGCCGGAGTTTGTCACGATGTCGGACTTGCCCGCATTCTCCACAAGTGTCGCACCACGGGCGCGCAATTCCCTTGCCATAAGGCTGATCACACTGGGCAGATCGACCCACCCCTCTCCGGGATTGTATATTGCATGTCCTTCTTTGATCGAACTCGGGTCAACGCCGGATATTTTCTGCGCGATCTGATCACAATCCAGCCATTGGGAATCATAGCCAATGCCTTGTTCATACTTCAGAGTTTCATGAAGTGTTGCGCCATCAATCAGGCTTTTCCAGCGAAGCCCGCCGTCAAACCGCAAGAATCCATGACTCTCCGGGCGATGTGCGCGGAAACTGCGCCAGCGGTCCATACCCAGCATGCGCAACGCATGATATTCGGCCGAACGCCGGTTGGCAGAGTTCAGCCATGCGATTGACCGGTTGGACGCACCATTCGCAAGCGGGCCATCATTCAGCAGTATGATTTCAACACCTGCGCGGGCCAGAAACCAAGCAGTCGCAACACCGAAGATGCCACCGCCAATGATACCCACACGGCGGGGGGAGGACGTATTTGTCATTTTTTCTTTCCTTTTAGGCTGTCTTGATTGAGGTGCAAACCATGCTACGAGGCAGATCTGATCCAGTCCTTGGCACGCGCCGGATCGGGCACAGGGGCGGCGGCCAGTAGCTCGCGGGTGTAGTCGGTCCCCGGTGCGCTGAACAATTGCGATTTGGGCGCCTTTTCAACCACTTTGCCGGATTTCATGACATACACGAAATCAGCGACTTTCTTGACCACGGGCAGGTCATGGGTGATGAACAGATACCCGATATTCAGTTCTGAACGCAGCGTATTCAGCAGGTTAATAATTCCGGCCTTGACCGACACATCCAGTGCAGAAACCGCTTCATCTGCGATGATGATGGACGGCTTCAGAATGACGGCGCGTGCAATCAACACACGTTGGCGTTGTCCGCCGCTAAGCTGATGGGGATAGCGTTCCAGAAAGTGTTCGGCAGGTTTCAGATCAACAATCTCAAGCGCTTCCCTGACCTTTTCCAGCACATCAGCCTTGCGCCTTGCAAGTCCGTGCAAGCGTATCACTTCAGACAAAATTGTGCGCACAGTGTTGCGCGGGTTCAACGCAGCTGACGGGTCTTGCAGCACACATTGGACGGCGCTGCGATACTCCATCATCTGCGCGCGGTTCATATCTGCCAGATTGCGCCCGTTGAACGTGACGGTCCCGCTACTTGGGGGAACAAGCCCCAGAAGCATGCGCGCAACTGTGCTTTTGCCACTGCCGCTTTCGCCCACTACCGCTGTGAAATCACCGGGACGAATGGTCAGTGACACATTGTCGACCGCCATCACTGCAGGCCCGACTCCGCGTTTGCCAAAAGTTTTTGTCAGACCACTTGCACAAAGTTCCATACCCGGCCCTTTCATTGTGCGTTTTGCTTGTTGGAATAATCGCTGACGTAAAGGTCCGGCGTATCGTCGGCCAAACTCTGGACACAGCGCAGCAACTCTTTGGTGTAGGGGTGTTCTGGCGCAGAGAATATCTTCTCGGTTGAACCGGTTTCGACCACTTCGCCGCCATACATGACATAAATCCGATCACACAGCCCTGCCACCACGGCAAGATCATGGGTGATCAACAGCAAGGATGTGCCAAGCGCCGTGACGCTGTCATCCAATGATTTCAACACCTGACGTTGAACTGTCGCATCCAGCGCTGTTGTCGGTTCATCAGCAATGATAATCTCAGGGGATTTCGCCAAAGCAATAGCAATCAAGACCCGCTGGCGCATACCGCCGCTTAGTTCAAACGGGAAACGTTGTGCCATGCGTTCAGGATCCGGCAGACCCGCAAGCGCGATGACGCGCAGCAATTCATCGCGTGATGTCTGCGCGCCGCGTCCCATTTTCAGCGCCTCATTTATCTGCGCGCCAATCCGCATCGTAGGGTTCAGAAAACTGTGCGGATCCTGAAAGATCATGCCAATGCGTTTTGCACGGATGTCACGCCATATGCGTGCATCCGCCCCGTTCAGTTCCCGCCCCCGGAACTGGATCGAGCCCTGCACCTGCACCAACGGCGAGTCCGGCAGCAGCCCCGAAATGGCGCGGACTGTCACGGATTTTCCAGAACCGGATTCGCCGACGATACCCACCCGCTCTCCGGCGCGGACCGTCAGGTCAACATTGCGCACCGCATGAACCAACCGGTTTCGCCCTGTCGGCAGTTTGACTTGCAACCCTTTGACCACCAGCAAAGCTTGTTCATCCTGGGACATATCTGTAGCCCTTTCATTGTTGCCCATGGTCATTTCACCCGGCTCAGCATGGGGTTCAGACAATCGTTAAGAATGTCGCCCAGCATGTTTACGGCCAGCACCACAATGAAAATTGCCAGACCGGGCAGAACTGTCAGCCACCAGGCGATCTGCAAATAGGCTTGCGCGCTGTAAAGAAGGGCGCCCCAACTGGGTTGGTTCGCATCCCCCAGCCCCAGAAACGCAAGGCCGGATTCCGCAAGAATAGCGCGACCTACGGTCATGGTCGTCGCGACAAGGACCGGCGGAAATGCATTTGGCAGGACATCAAAGAAGAAAATTCTAATGGGACGGAAACCGGCTGCGCGCGAAGATTCGACATAACCCAATTCACGGATGCGCATACATTCCGCGCGCAAGATCCGTGCGACCTGGGGCCACATGGTAATCGACAAGATCAGAATGATGATTTCCAGACTGGCACCCAGAAGGGCTACTGACACCAGCGCCAGAATAATGCCCGGTATAACCTGGAAGAATTCGGACAACTTCATCAGCAGAACATCAGCAATTCCGCCATAGAACCCAGCCAGCCCGCCTACGACGATGGCCACAGTCAGGCAGATTGCGGCGACAGAAAGCCCGACAAAAATCGAAACCTGACCACCACGCATAAGCCGCGCAAGCATATCGCGCCCCAGATGATCCGTGCCCGCAAGGTTTTCAGCACCCGGCGCCTGTAGCGGGATGAAGGCCGTCAGTGTCGGACTATGGCTGAAATAAGGGCCAACGAAACACAGCCCGATTATTGCCGCAAGAATGATCAGGAAGAAAACAGTCAACGGCCTGCGCAGAAACTCGCGCAATGGACTTTGCCTGCTGAAATCTGCCTGATCCGGCGTGACGGGTATTTCAGGTGCGATAGCGGGGGAAATATTCTCTTGCAGGGCCATCAGTTCGCCTCTCTCGACATTTGGTAGCGTGCCCTGATCCGCGGATCGACCAGCCCGTAAACCACATCTGTCAGAATATTCACGACGACGATGGTAACTGTCAGGATCAGCAAGATCCCCATCACCACCATGTTTTCGCCGCGATGAATGGAGTCATAAAGCAACAACCCCATTCCCGGCCAACCAAACACTTTTTCGACCAACACGGCCCCGGCAAGGGTGAAGCCCGCGCTGTAGCCGATCACGGACACCATCGGCAGCATCGAGTTCAGCAACCCATGGTGGCGCAGTATCTGGAAGCTCGACAGTCCTTTTGACCGCGCTGTGTCGATGTAATCCTGCCCAAGGACTTCGATCATACTGGAACGCATAATCCGCGCCTTGAATGCCAGTTCGGCCACCAGCAACGACGTCAGAGGCAAGACCAGATGCCGCCAGGAAAAACCGGTTGACCCGAAATCCGTCATCCCTTGGGCCGGAAAGATCGGCAGGATCACCGAGAACATCAGGATCAGCATCAGGGCAAGCCAGAAACTGGGAATTGAAAACCCGACCACAGCCAGAAATGAAATTGACCCGTCTGCAAACCGCGACCGTGTGCGGGCGGCCATGGCCCCAAGGATGATGCCCCCGATCGAGGAGATGACCAAACTTGGCACGGTCAGGATAAGGGTATTGCCAAGCCGTCCCAGAATAAGGTCGATCACAGGGACACGATTGGCGAAAGAGTAACCCAGATTGCCGGTCAGGATATTCCCCAGGTAAGACAGATAACGCTCTGGCAGGGAACGGTCCAACCCGTAAGCTTCGATCATCTGCGCGCGGAATGCATCAGGGATCGGCACCTCGCCCACCAAGGCTTGAAGGGGGTCGCCCGGTGCAATTTCCAGCAGCATGAACATAACGGTCACGACCGCAAGGATCAGCAACAACGACGAGATTAGCAATTTCAGGATGTGTCTGGCCCAGGCTATGGTCATGGACGTGGTCCTTTGGCACAAAAATCAGGGGGCGGCGGCGGGCGATGCCGGGTTGACCGGCACCGCCCCTTCAGAAGGCTGGCACCTTTACTTTGCGCGCAGCTTGCTCCAATCGAAGCGGTGGACAGCGGTGAATTCTTCCAGACCGTCCCATTTATCGCCACGATAGACTTCAACACCCAGCGCAGACACCAGCGGCGCAGTTCCCAGCACATGCCCGGCAGCTGCGGACGCTTCTGCAAACAGCTCAATGCGCTGTTCACGGTCTGCGACCTTGGCTGCCGCCGCAAAAGCTGCATCAATGTCAGGGTCACATACACCAGTGGGGTTTGCAAAAGCGCGGTTCTGGCTGTTGCAGACATACGCCCGTGCCACCCCCAATGTTGGGTCCGCAAATGCCGCAAGCTCTTGAATATGAATATCAAACTCGTGGTTCACATAGACAAATTCAGTAGAGATGTTGGGGTCTTGCGACAGAAGATTGATTTTGACGCCAATCTGCTCAAGGTTCGACGCAATGACCTCTGCGGTGCCCGCATAGACGGGGTTGTCATTGCGGTAATTCAGGCGCAGTGAAAATCGCGTTCCGTCCGCCCCGCGCTCGTATCCTGCCGCGTCCAGCATTTCTTCGGCGCGCGCCGGATCGAAGGCAAAGGTTTCCGTAAAGTCTACGTCTGGGTGGGCTGTCCAGGCCACCTGATTGGGGATCGGCCCGCGCGATGGTTCCGCTGTTCCCATATAGACAACCCGCGCAATCTGTTCGCGATCAATCGCGTGGAACAAGGCATGGCGCACGTCAGCTTCTTCCAGAATCGGCTTGCGCGTGTTGAAGAACAGCAAATGCGATTGTGGCTGTGTGCGCACCATTGAGATCCAGAATTGCGGGTTGTTTTCAAACAAAACCTTCTGTGCAAGCTGGAACCCCGCCGTCGGCACCAGATCGACGTTGCCGCTTTGCAGTGCAAGATTCCGGGAATTGGCGTCCGGCATGACCTGATAGACGATCCGGTCCACATCGCCATGTTCGCCCCAGTAATCTTCGTTTTTCACGAGGGTCACCGAATTGCCGCTGTCGAAGTTCTCCAGCCGATAGGGGCCAGTGCCCACGGCGTCGATATTGGCGGGGTTGGTAACGACATCCGTGCCTTCATACAAGTGCGCAGGCAGCATGATATGCGCGCTCATGGCTTCGACAAGCGGACCGAACGGTTCGCTTAGACGTACGATAACCGTGTAATCATCGGGTGTCAGGGTTTCTTCATAGATCGAGTAGATAGGCCCACCCAAAGGGTGTATCGCCATAAAGGTGTCGAAATAAAACTTCACATCGCGCGAGGTGAAAGGCGCGCCATCATGCCAGACAGCGTTTTCGACAAGATTAAAGGTATACTCTGTTGAATCGTCATTCACGCTCCATGATCTGGCCAGTGCAGGCACCATCTCAAAATCGCGGTTCAGATTGACCAGCGGGTCATGAAGGGCACGACTTACGAAGCCCGCAGCGCCATCCGTAGTAATGCCCATGTTCAGATGACTTGGTGCAGTTGCCAACGAATAGACGAATGTGTTGTCATTCTGGGCCAATGCCGGACCTGCACAGGCCACCATCACACCAAGCGTGGCAGATAACAGTCGCGCCCTCTGGTTTCCAAAAGTGAAGTGTTTCATTGTCGTCTCCTTTGTTGGAAGTTCAATTGATGGTTGTTTTTGTGTGTTCTGAACTCAGGCAGCAAACCATCCACCCGCAAAAACGCAGGTGAAAAGGCATGCTGTAAACTTTGGCTACCGGCAGTCCGGGCCGCTATTCGGCAGGTCAGACAAGCATTTCTTCGTCCACATCCATGGGGTGCGGATGTCCGAATGCCCCGAACCAGCCACAGGCCTTGGCCGCAAAGGTTGCCGCTGCGTCCAAGGCGACAACGGGCGCGGCACCCTGAATCGATGAGGCAAGATAGGCGGCGATAAACGCATCCCCCGCGCCCATGGTATCAACGACATCGGCCGCTTTCTTGGACTGGCGGAATAATGTTCCGTCCACCATCCACAACGCATCCTGAACGCCGCGCGTGATCGCCACTGTGCTGACCCCGAAGCCGCGCACCTGTTCGATCAGCGCAATGCATCCGTCATCATCAAGATCCGCTGCTGAAAAACAGGCCATCGTCACATGTGGGCAGACCTGCGCCAGGTATTCCGGCGCGCGCTGGGTCGAGAAGTCGAAGGATAGCCCGCGAACCAAACGCCGAATGCGCGACAGCTCTCCTTCCAGATAGCTGAAGCAACTGGTATGGACATGTCCAAGCCGTTCAATCAGGGACAGATCGTCCGCATCCATGCGCAAGGACAATTTGCGACTAATGCCCCCCTTGTTTGACCGCAGGAACACCCGGTCGCCCTGTGCATCCAGTGTGACCTCTGCCTTGCCATTCGGGCCGATGGCTTCGCGCAGGTTGCCATCGCTCAGGCCCTCGGCGATCATGCTGGCACGAACATGTGCGCCCTCGGCATCATTGCCGATCAGTCCGATATAGCCTGTATTCACCAGACCAGCACGCCGCGCGAGCACCGCGACATTCAACGCGTTACCGCCCGGATAATACTCCCCGCGTTCCAGATAGGCATCAACGACATTGTCACCAATTCCCACCAAACCTGTAGCTGAAATCCCGACCACGGCTATAGTCCCCTTTCGTCCCGTTCATTGTATACCTGCGTCAAACGACCGCATAGCAAACAACTCGAACAGGCCATAATGTTATATGACGTCATGCAAGACTAGCGAGCAGATTTTCATCCGTCAACTAGCGCGTGATAAAAAATATACACTCACCATAAATATTTATGTGCGATGAAACATTGCTTCGCCTGAGAAGATCAAGTTATTGATTTCATGTTGAAATACAAGAATTGATGCAGACACTTCACATGTCATATCGTCCCAGAAGTCCGTTCACCACGCACCAAGGCACATGGCCGGACATCAAAAGATATGATTATCCGTCAAACAACGAGGTCCGGTCAGACATCAATCGTCAATGTGATTCGGTTGCATGGTGTCAGCAGGCGGGACCGCTGCAACGCCCGACGGTCTGCGTCATAGACAATCTTCTCCATGTCGAACAGCGGCTCTCCGGGGTTGCAGGCCAGAATGCGCGTTTCTTTCAAACCAGCCAGCTTTACATTGATCGAACGATGGACATGTACTACCTGTTTGTCAAAATTGCTGCGTAACAGGCCATAGATTGACACATCATCCTGCAACAGATCCGCCAACCCCGGAAACATCTCTGCCGGGAACTGCGATACATCAACTGTAAGCGGCCCGGTTTGAGTGGAGATAAGGCGCTTCACATGCAAAACCGGCGCGCCTTTGACAATATTCAGCGCCTGCGCCAGTTTTGCGTCCGCTATGCCTTCATAATGCTCCAATAGCTGGCTGTGATGCTCGACCCCCCTGGCAGAATAGGATTCCGAGAATCCATTCAGCGTCATAAGGCTTGTCTCAATCCGCTGGACGGTTACGAATGTGCCTTTGCCATGCCGCTTCTCCAGAACGCCTTCATTCTGCAATTCGGTAACGGCACGACGCACGGTGATCCGGCTGACATCATACATGTCGCATAGTTGCGTTTCCGTAGGTAGCGGCGCGCCGGGCGCGAACTGGCCATCGCGGATTGCGACCAGCAGTGACTGCTTCAGTTGCGTGAACAGCGGTACAGAGTCATTTCGCTGCAAGCTGACCAGTCCGGTGGCGCCAGAAGTTTGGCTGTGATCATCGTGCATAAGGGACCCCGGGTTGCCTGTGACATCATACGTCGTCTTGCGATGTAGCCTGCGAGCCCCCACCAGACAAGCACTCAGTCGCAGATCCAGAAAACCGTTGACAAAACAAGGAATCAAATAAATATATATGACGTCATATAACATCATATAGGTATGCAATGCTAGACCAGACACTCCCCGATCAAATCCAGCAGGTGCTCGACGCCGTCAAGCTGCGCGATTCCGTCACCGAGGTGTATTTCGTCGCCTGCGGGGGATCATACGCACTGATGATGCCGAACCAATATCTCATGGACCGCGAAGCAAAGGCGATTGCCGGTTTCGCAGTGAATTCCGCAGAATTCACGACCCGCGCCCCGCGCAGACTTGGGAAATCATCAGTCGTAGTGCTGTGTTCACATTCCGGGACAACACCCGAAACGGTGCTGGCCGCCCAAACCGCACGCGCGGCGGGCGCATTGACCATCGCACTGACGCATGTGCCTGACAGCCCCCTCGATGTGGCGTCAGAGCACGTCATCTACTACGATCATGATCCAATGACCATGTCACCACAGCATTCAGCGGCTGTGGTGTTCCGCCTAAGCTTCGGAATTCTCGCGACGCGAGAGGGGAATGCAACAGCTATAGAATTTGATCGCGCGCTGTCCGAGATTGGCGTTATTGTTGCAGAAGTGACCGCCGGGCATCGGGAAAAGGCCGTTGCGTTCGCCGCGGCCCACAAACGTGAACCTGTGATCTATACAATGGCGTCAGGCACGTCCTACGGGGTTGCCTATTCCTATGCGATCTGCATTTTTCAGGAAATGCTCTGGATTCATTCTGCGGCAATCAATTCAGGCGAATACTTCCATGGCCCGTTTGAAATCACAGATTTCGATACACCGTTCCTGATCCTTCTGGGCTTGGGGAATAGTCGGACAATGGATGAACGCGCGGTTGCGTTTGCGCGTAAATTCAGCCAGCGCACCACAATCCTGGATGCACAGGAATTCGGGTTGAACAGGTTCAACGCAAGAATCGCGGATTACCTCGCCCCACTCGTGTTCACACCTTTGCTTCGCATGTATGCCGAACGATTGGCCGACGCAAAAGGACACCCCCTGACAACCCGCAGATATATGTGGAAAATGGCGTATTAAGGCGACACTGGCTCGCAGGATGGTTGTCCTGTGCAGCACCAAGATGTTCGGGGTCGGCAGCAAGGATGCGCAGGGTCCCGGCGGCTGGGGGGGGGGGCATCCCCGACAGCACCGGGGCCTGATCACCTGTATCCGCCACATGACGCAGCTTTTTGCAAATGGGCAAAATCGTTCACTCGGTTTTGAACCGGACACTCAGCTCTCGTAGAGTTCCAGAGGCAGTCCGTCGGGATCGGCAAAGAACGTGAACCTCCGGCCAGTCGTCTCATCCAGCCTGACGGGCTCCACGGCGATGCCCTGCTCCTCCAGCCAGTGCTTTGCGGAAGACACATCAGCCACCGAAAAGGCCAGATGCCGCAAGCCTTGCGCTTCGGGTCGCGAAGGCCGCGCCGGCGCGCCGGGAAAAGAGAACAGCTCAATCTGGCCGCCGCCGGGCAGGCCCAGATCGACCTTCCAGCTTTGCCGCGCCGCACGGTAGCTCTCGGCCAGCACCGGCAAACCCAGAAGATCAACGTAAAACGCCCGGCTGCGCGCGATGTCGCTGCAAATGATCGCGACGTGATGAAATCCTGTCAACATAGTCTTCCGCCTCATGACGCTATCCCAAAGAGATTCTCTCATACATGACAGGAGAGCATCGTAAAATATGGGGCAGCAATACTGAATGTCTTGATCACAGAGGGAGCGCGGCTTCAACTGCCTTCGCAATGGGACCCCCCCGATAGGCTCTGTTGCACAAATCGACTGACGGTCAGTGTTCCCCTTCCCCGGGCAGAGTCATCCCACGGCTTGAGTTTCGGGTATGCCGAGTGCGGTGAAGCCGTTCAGGACGGCGACACGGATCTGGAACTCCGCGACCTGGCGGTCGAAGTCCCGCGCCATGAAGCGCTGTTTCCGCCTACCGCCTGCGAAGTGAATCCCGCAATCCTTGCAGCACTCAGCCCCGACAGTGAAAACCACAACTTCTTCTCTGGCTCTGGGTCGTCCTATGTGATCGGTAAGACCGTCGCGACAGAGGATGCAGACTGGGATTTCTGATCACCATAGCGGGGCAGCGATGTCAGTGACTCATCCTTTTCTTCCGCTGAAATTTCCGGTCTATCCGCGGTTAAAAGAAGCCTCCCCTGAAAGGGCAGCGGAGATCTTGCCGGAGCAAAAGAACGAAAAGTCAGCAAGGATAGCCGGGTCACTCATGCGGCGCGGCCCATCATATCGTATGCCAGACCAAACATCCGAGCCATTCCGCTGATGCGGTTGCACCGCCGATCCGGCGAAGTGCGTCATCCACACTGACGGCTCGACTGCGAAGCTCCATCATACGGCGACCGATGTAGACCACAAAGACAACCATGCACCCGACCGCGCCGTTTCAAAAGAACCGTCGCTTGACGCATCGCCTGCGATTAGACAACCGTATCAATTCATTACACAATGGGCCACAACCACAGAAAAAGTCGCCAGGGCCGCTATTGCTTAAGCCTCTCGCTCAGAATCGACTGGGCCCTTAGGCAACTATCACGCTGGAGCCATGAGATAAATCCCCACGAATTTGTCGCGGAATGCCGATGTGAGCCATAGAACCCACTTATCTCAGCTTAGAGAGGTGACAAGACGCGAAAACGCTTGCGGCACGCCATGCCATGTATCAGAATTGAGATGTCAGCAGGTGAACACTTCAGACAGGGGGCGGCGTGGCAGATATCGGCGGGATCAATTTCGAGGATGTCGGCGCGCGACTGCGGGCGCATCGCATCGGGCGCGGCATAAGCCCCGAAGAACTTGCACAGCGTATCGGAATATCGCGCGCAGCACTTTACCGCGCCGAAAAGGGCGAAATCATCAAGATCGAGACATTGGCCTCGATCTCGCGCGAGTTGCGGGTATCGCTGCCAACATTGCTTGGGGTGGGCGTCGAGTACATTTCCAACGCGCTGGCATTCTTCGAACGGATGCGACAGGTAGAGGAACAAGCAGACCAGATCATCGGCTTGTTCAGCCCCATCTCTTATCTGGTGACGACGCAATATTACGATGAGATATTGCAAGATGTGTTTCTGGAATCGCTCCACACCGACCAGCAAGCAGACGCCAACCGGCTATTGAAAATTCTTTCTAAACGAAAACAGGAATTTGCGCGGCGCAGACCCTTATTGGCGTCGGTCATTTCATCCATCGATATTGAAAGCTTCCTGCGCGATGGGCTGGAAGGACGACATGGCCTGCCCTTCGCTGTGCGCGCCGCGCGAAGGCGTGCGGCAGTGGATGAAGTGCGCCATATCATTGGCCTTCTGCGCGCACCGGACATCGGCATCCAGCTTGGTGTGTCGCCTGAACCGTTTCCGTCAACCAGTTTTCAGATTACCCGCGCAGGCGATCAGTCCACCTTGACGGTCAGCCCGTTCCGGCTTGGGCATAACCCGAATATCAGCGTTGGCGTAGGGTTTATCACCTCGGCCCCTGAAGCAGTGGAACTGCACGACAGTATTGCCCGTGTCTTGTGGGAGGGTTCGCTGCGCGGACAAGCCGCAGCAGATCATCTGGAAAACCTGATAGCACAGGCCAAAGAACAGGAAAGCAACCACCCACACGATTAAAATTTAGGCATTTTTGCTTTGTGCATTTCTGTTCGTCTCAAAATTTAGAATACAGCTTGACAGACGCCTACCTTCGGGGAAAGTCTGGAAACAACACATCCACAGGGGAAACACATGAAAACCATCCGTACCTTTTCAGCCACTGTCGCCGCCATCGCGGCGCTGACAGGCAGCGCCGCTGTCGCACAGGAATTCGTTGCCAAGATCGGCCACCTGGAATCTGCGGCGCAAAACCGTCACCTCCATCTGGAAAAGGTTGCCGCGCTGGTGAACGAACGGACGGATGGCAACGTGGAATTCGTCCTGTACCCACAAGCGCAACTGGGCGACCAACGCCAGATGAACGAAGGCGTGCAGTTCGGTTCACTGGAAGCCACGGTCGCCCCGGCGGCGTTTCTGGGGGGCTTCAACCCTGTTGTGTCGATTCTTGATATCCCCTACCTGTTGCCCGAAGATGAAGCTGCGGCGCAGGCGCTGCGCGAAGGCCCCTTCGGCGAGGCGCTGCTGAACAGCTTTGCAGACAAGGGCATGCACGCGATTGCCCTGTGGCCAAACGGGCGCAAACACATCACATCAAATCTGCCGGTGAATGATCTGGCCGATTACGCCAATCAGAAATTCCGCGTCATGGACAGCCGCGTTCTGATCGAACAGTTCAACGCACTTGACGCATCGGCCATCGCGATCCCCTTTGGCGAGCTTTACACCGCGTTGCAGACCGGCGTGATCGATGGGCAGGAAAACCCGCTGGATACCATTGAAACGATGAAATATTTCGAGGTTCAGAGCAACCTTGTGATTTCCGGCCATGGCGCGATGGAAGATGTCGTGATTTTCAGCCCTATCTGGTGGAATACCTTGCCTGAGGACTACCAGACCATCATTCAGGATGCTTTCATCGAAATGGTGCCGGACCTTGTGGCCAACAAACAGGCCGCCGTGGACCGCGCACTGGACGCCGTGACCGCAGCGGGCATGAATGTCCGCGAAGCCGGCGCGGATGAGCGCGCGGCCTTCCGCGAGGCCACATTTGCAGCAACCTCTGGCGCGTATGTCGCGCAAGCTGGCGCAGCGGGTCAGGCTTTGCTGGATGTCTATCTGGCGGAATACGAGAAACTGGCACAATAGGCCTGAAATCTGCGGGCTTCTTTCAGGGGCCTGCACCAAAGCGGACCAGGGCGCGTATACCCCGGTCCGCTTCTTACGTCTTGCAGCGCCGGGCGCGTGAACAATGTTCAGACGCCCGCGCAGCACCTTTGTGATTGGTCGCATGTTTCCAGCGAAAGCAGGTCGTCGCTTTCCTTCGCAACGTGCCTAGAACGGACGGACCCGCAATGCTGGCCCTGAACATACTCCGGCTGATCGAGCGTTCAGTCCTTGTCGCTATTTTTCTGACCATGGTCGCGCTTTACTTCTCAAATGTCGTTGCGCGGGAAATGGGCGGTCAGATTGCGTCATCCTTCGCATGGATCGAAGAAGCGGTGCGCATGCTGAACCTGTTTCTGGTGTTTCTGGGGTTGGGGCTGGCGCTGGAACGCGGACGCCATGTCGGCATTCGAAATTTGCGCGACAAGCTGCCTGAGGGGGTGCGCCGGGTGCTGCTGAAAATCACGGATGTCGCAGGGCTGGCCTTCGCGCTGTATATCGCCTGGCTTGGGTTTGGGCTGGCGCAGTTTGTTCTGGGCACCGGTCAGCGGTCCCCGACGCTGGGCGTGCCGATGGGGCTTATCTATCTCGCCCCCGTCGCGGGTTTTGTGCTGTTGGCGCTGCGGTATGGCCTAAGCCTGTTCGGGGTGATCGACCGCTTTGCGGATGCGGAGGAAGCGGAATGATCATGGGCCTGATTATTATTCTTGCCGTGGCATTGCTGGTGCTGGGCTTCGAGATGTTTCTGGTGCTGGCAGTGCCCGCGCTGGCCTATAAGGCAGTGTTCTATCCCAATCTGCCCGATCTGGTGGTGGTGCAGAAAATTCTCGGCGGCGTGGATCATGCCACGCTTCTTGCGATCCCGTTTTTTATATTCGCCGCCAACCTGATGGGGTCCGGGCAAATTGCACGGCAGTTGGTGTCGGTGGTCAAGGCCCTGCTGGGCCATACGCGCGGTGGCATGGGGCATGTGGTTGTCGGCGGGTCAATGGCATTTGGCGCGGTGTCCGGGTCGGCGCCGGCCACTGTGGCGGCCATGTCGCGCATGGCCTATCCGGAATTGCGGCGCAGCGGCTACTCTGACAAGTTTTCGCTGGGTCTGATTGTCTCCAGCGCTGAAACCGCGCTTCTGATTCCGCCGTCGATCACCATGATTATCTATGGCTGGATGACGGGCACCTCTATTGCGCGACTGTTTGCGGGCGGGCTGGCCGTGGGGCTGGTGCTGGGCCTGGCGTTCGCGCTGTATGTCAACTATGTCGCCCGCCGCGACGGAATCAGCCGCGCACCGCGCGCCAGTTGGGCCACCCGCGCAAGGATGATCTGGCAAGCGAAATGGGCCATTGGTATGCCGGTAATCATTCTGGGCGGGATTTACTCGGGCACCTTCACCGCGACCGAAGCTGCCGCGATCAGTGTTGTCTATGCCATTCTGGTCGAGGTGGTGATCCTGCGCAGCCTGACCTTGCGCGGCCTGTTCGAGGTGACAGAGCAAAGCGCGATCAACACTTGCATCATCTTTGTGTTGCTGGCGATGGGCGGCCTTGTGTCCTATTTCGTCACGCTGGCGCAGGTTCCGAACGAGATCATCAGCTTTCTAAGCGCAATCGATGCAAGCTGGATCACCTTCTTGTTGGTCGTCAACATCTGTTTCCTGATCGCGGGCATGTTCATTGACCCGAATTCGGCCCTGCTGATTCTGGTGCCGCCGCTGTATCCGGTGGCGGTGGCGATGGGCATTGATCCGGTGCATTTCGGGCTTATCGTGACGCTCAACATCGGGCTGGGGATGATTACACCCCCGTTCGGGCTGGATATCTTCGTGGCCTCGTCCACGCTGCGCAAACCTGTCGCAACCATCATTTCCGGGGTGTGGCCGTTTTTGGCGGTGAATCTGATCGTGTTGATGCTGATTACCTATATCCCGCAGATATCACTGTTCATCCCGCGACTGATTTTCGGCTGAGGGTAGAATTATGAATGCCTTGTCCAAAGACCCTGTAGGGATTCAGCCCCGCTACCGCTGCGCCGAAGCGCTGGCCGTGGTCCACAGCAATACTACCGTGAACACTGATTACAGGTTGCTGACACTGGATGCCCCTGCCGAGGTGCTGGATTGCGCGCCGGGTCAGTTCTTTCAACTGCTATGCCCCACAACCGCTGATGATCAGCCGTTTCTGCGCCGCCCCATGAGTATCTATGATTTCGATGCGCAGGCGGGCACCTTGCGGTTCCTGTACAAGGTAGCGGGCGCGGGCACGCGCGGACTTGCCACCTTGCGCCCGGGTGACAGGCTGAATGTGCTTGGCCCGCTGGGACAGGGGTTCAGCATGCAAGACGACTGGCAGCGCCTGATGCTGGTTGCGCGCGGCGTGGGTCTGGCAACGCTTGCGCCCTTGGCGCGGCAGGCGCAGGCACTGGGACGGCAACTGACGGCCATCTGTTCGGCGCGCGCGCCCGAATTCGTGATGTCGGTCGAGCTGTTCCGCGATTATGGCGCAGAGGTGGTTGTGGTGACCGACACGGACGGATCATCTGCACCCGAAGCGTTGCGCGCCCTGATCATGCAGAAAATCGCGGATACGGGCGTCGATGCCTTTTATACATGCGGGTCATACAGGATTGCGCGGCTGTTGCAGACCATCGGTGCTGCGCACAATATTCCCGGCGAAATTGCGGTAGAACAGCAAATGGCCTGCGGTCTTGGCATGTGTCAGGCTTGCGTGCGTCCGTTCCACGAGGATGGGGAAATCGTGCATCGCCGCGTGTGCCGCGAGGGGCCGGTGTTTCCGTTGGCCGGGTTGGTATCGGGGGGGGCAACATGAACCGCCTTGAAACAGCCGTGGGGCGGGTGGCGCTGGCCAATCCCATTATGCCCGCATCCGGCACCTTCACCGAGGATCTGGCCGATGTGTTCGATCTTGGCATTCTGGGCGCGCATGTGCTGAAAACCTTTACCACGGAATCCCGCAGCGGCAATCCGACCCCGCGCGTGTGCGACCTGACAGGCGGGATGATGAATGCCATTGGCATTCCGTCAAAGGGGCTGGACTATTTTCTGACCCAGACCCTGCCGTTCTGGGCACGATACGATGTGCCGTTGATCGTTTCGATTTCGGCGCATAGCTATGACGCCTTTGCGCGTCTGGCCGCAGCCGTTTCGGTTCCCGGTGTTGCCGCGATCGAGGCGAATATTTCTTGCCCGAATATCGAAGCTGACGGGCGCGCATTCGCGGTGCGCGCTGATACCACAGGGCAGGTGGTGGCACAGTTGCGCCGCGCGACGAACCTGCCCTTATGGGTGAAACTATCGCCAAATACCGGCGAACCGGTGGAAGTGGCACAGGCGGCCGAAGCGGCCGGTGCCGAAGCACTGGTGGTGGCGAATACGCTGCTGGGCATGGCCATCGACATTGAAACGCGCAAACCCCGACTGGGGAATGTCATGGGCGGTATATCCGGCCCTGCGATAAAGCCTGTCGCGCTGCGCATGACCTATCAGGCGGCCAATGCCACGCGCATTCCGGTGATTGGCTGCGGTGGCATTACCACAGTCGCCGATGTCGTCGAATTCCTGATCGCAGGTGCCACCGCGGTGCAGGTCGGCACCGCCACATTCCAGTCTCCAACCACCATGCAGCGGTTGTTGTCAGGGCTTGATGACTGGTTGCGAACACATGACGTGGCATCGATCACCGAACTTTGCGGCAGTGTCGCACTGGCCATTCCCCAGACCAAAAACCCAGCGATATCAATATGAACGCCGCCGAACCCGATACCCTGTCGCTGCTTGCACAAAAGATCTTCGACGATCTGCGCGCCATGTCGCCCGATGGTGCAGGTGTCAGTCGCCCCGCCTATTCCAGTATCGAGACGCGCGCGCTGGACTATCTGTCGGACGTCGCGCGCGCCCATGGGCTGGCTGTGGATCATGACGCTGCGGGCAATGGCTGGTTTTGTCTGCCCGAACACCGCGACGCCGACCGCTTCATGGTGGTAGGGTCGCATATCGACAGCGTGCCCGAGGGCGGGAATTTCGACGGCCTTGCCGGCGTTGTCGCGGGGTTGCTGGTCCTGATCCGCGCGCAAGGCCGTGGGCTGCGCATTCCGGTGAAATGTCTGGCGCTGCGTGGCGAAGAAAGCGCATGGTTCGGCTCATGCTATCTGGGATCAAAGGCCTTGACAGGACAAATGACAGCCACCGAACTGGCCGCGCCGCACAAGGCAGATGGACGTCCGCTTGCGGACCATATGGCCGATCTGGGTATCGACACGGCGGCTATTGCGGCAGGTCAATCGCTGATCGCGCCGGACCGCATCGCGGGCTATGTAGAACTGCATATCGAACAGGGACCGCTATTGGTAGAGCGCGACATCCCCGCTGCTGTGGTGACCGGCATCAGGGGGAATATACGCTACCGCGCAATCACCTGCACCGGCGAGGGGGGGCATTCGGGCGCAGTGCCGCGTGTCTATCGCCGTGATCCGGTGCTGGCCATGGCCGACCTGCTGACGCGGCTGGATGACAGCTGGCTGCACATCCTGCAAACCGGCGGTGATCTGGTGCTGACCTCGGGGGTGGTCGGCACCGACCCTGCGCGCCATGCCATCACGCGGATCGCCGACAGCATCAGTTTCAGTCTGGATATCCGGTCGCAAAGCACAGAAGTTCTCGCGCATATGCGTGACTATCTGCACGAAGAAATGGCAGATATCGCGCGGGTGCGCAGCGTCAGTTTCGACACAGGCCCCGAAATACCCGCCGCCCCCGCCCTGATGGACAAGACCATGGTGCGCGACCTGATGGAGGCCATGCGCAGCACCGGGATTGAACCGTTCAGCATGGCATCAGGGGCGGGGCATGACGCTGCGGTTTTTGCGCAGGCAGGCGTGCCGGCCGCGATGATCTTCGTACGCAACCGCAATGGGTCGCATAATCCGCGCGAAGCGATGGAGATTGCGGATTTTATGGTGGGAACCCGGATCATTTCCGCCTATCTGGAGGCCCTACAGCCATGATGACGGGATCTGCAGACATGACCGGATTGACGCCCGCACGGCGCGCTGAAATCGCACGGGAAACAGCGCTGGCGCTGTTGCAGATTGGTGCAGTGCGCCTGTCGGTGGACCGCCCGTTCATGTTCAGCTCCGGGCTTGTCAGTCCTGTCTATATCGATTGCCGCCGCATCATTTCTTATCCAGACATACGCGAACGCCTTATGGCCTGCGCGACAGAAGTGTTGCGAAATGATATCGCAGGCACCGAAGCGGTCGCGGGCGGCGAAACAGCTGGCATTCCCTTTGCTGCGCTGATCGCCGCCAACACCGCCCTGCCCATGCAATATGTGCGCAAACGGCCCAAGGGTTATGGCCCGCATGCGCAGGTCGAAGGCGTGGTATTACCCGGCCAGCAAGTGACCCTGATCGAGGATCTGACCACCGATGGCGGATCAAAGCTGCGTTTTTGCAAGGCATTGCGCCGTGCGGGCGCGCAGGTGTCGGATTGTCTGGTTATTTTTTACTATGATATTTTCCCCCAGACCCGCGACATGCTGACCGCCGAAGGGCTGACGCTGCACGCCCTGGCCAATTGGCAGGATATTCTGGCCGTGGCAGGCACAGACAGCCCGTTCAGCAGCCGTGAACTGGCCGAAATCCGGTCATTTCTGGACAATCCACTTGACTGGTCGGCCCGCAATGGCGGGGCATCTCGGCTGTTTTTCCAAGAAAGGACTGTATGATGTTCACTTCACTGATCGAAGCCTTGCAGGATCGCGGGCGCGGCATTCACGGCTACCGCGCGCTGGCCGAGGCCGCCTATGAAAAGGCCCGCAGCGCACCAGAGGCGGCGGCCTATTTCATGCTGGCCAAACAGGCCGATGATTTCGTGGAGTTCACCGAGCGCATGCCGGTTCCCGCGCGCGAACTTGATGCCATGTTTGACCGGATCAGTGCGAATGCGCAGGCACTTGACGCGGCTTTCGGGGGGAACGCAAACCACGGCGGGGACGCTGCGGCGGTTCTGGATGTGCTGAACCGTATTGCACAGGAAGCGGCTGCAATGCGCAGCACCACCTGAATGGCAAGGATCCGTGTCTCATTGCCCCCATCGGTGGTGCGGATCTGAGAGTTGCGGACCTTTTGCAAGAATCGGTTTAACAGGACGCTGTTGCACAAATCAGCTGATGGCTGAGGTTTCCCTTTCCCCGGACAAACTCATCCCACCGCTTCCGTGACGGGCGCGTCCGAGGAAAGGAGAGGTCATTTCACACGCGCGCTATGCCGCATCGACCGCCCGGCCAGACCCCCTCGGGCGAGATGAAGCCATCGCCATCCGCATCCAGAAGATCAAACCATTCGGCAAACCCGGGATTCAGGGCAACGGCTTCTTCGCGGCTGATCCGGCCATCACCATCCGTGTCGGCGGCGGTCCATGACCTGCCCCCGGTCGTCCCTCGTTCATAACGAGAGTCCTTGGGGTTGATAGTTGTCGTTTTGGGCTTGGGCAAGCGCGCCGTGCGCGGAGCCCTCAGATAGCTCAAGCGCTTGGGCCGCGCTTCAGCGGGTGTTTTGTTGCCCAGCGATGAATGTAGCCTGACGTGGTTGTAATCATAGCGCCACAGGCCCAGTTTTCGCCGTGCATCGTCCAGGCTGTCGAAGATTTCCTCATTCAAGCACTCGTCGCGCAGGCTGCCATTGAATGACTCGATATAACCGTTCTGTTGCGGCTTGCCGGGATCGATGTAGTGCCACTCGACGGCGTTTTCGTTCGTCCACTTCAGGATCGCCTTGCTGGTGAACTCGGTGCCATTGTCCGAGACGAAGCAGGCCGGTTTTCCATAGATCCGGACCAGCGCATCCAGCTCCCGCGCAACCCGTGCGCCAGAGATGCTGGTGTCGGCAATCAGGCCGAGGTTTTCACGGCAGCAATCGTCGTTGACCGCCAGGATGCGGAACTTCCGGCAAGCCCCGAAGGTGTCGGACAGAAAGTCCAACGACCAGTGCTGGTTCGGCCGCAGCGGCACTGGCATTGGTGTCCGACTGCCGCGTGCCCGCTTACGGCCTCGCCTGCGGCGCACCGACAGCCCCTCTTCACGGTAAATCCGGTAGAGCTTCTTTTCGTTCATCACCATGCCCTTGCGCTCCAGCATGATACCAATGCGCCGATACCCAAACCGGCGACGCTTCTCGGCGATCTTGTTCATTTCCACACGGATATCCGGATTATCGGGCGGCCGCTCGCGCCGCACCGTCTTCGGATCGACACCGATCAGGACGCAGGCCCGGCGCTGAGAGATCGAATGATCCTTCATCGCCCGCAGCACTGCGTCCCGCCGTTGCATCGGCGTCGTCAGGCCTCAGCCATGGTCCTCGGACCAATGGCGTCCCATGGCTTCGATCCCAGCAAATCCTTCAGCACAACGTTGTCGAGCATGGTATCCGCCAGCAAACGCTTCAACTTCGCGTTCTCGTCCTCGAGCTGCTTCAGCCTCTTGGCATCCGACAACTCCATCCCGCCATACTTGGCCTTCAGCTTGTAAAACGAGGCCGGGCTGAGACCGTGCTTGCGGCAGACCTCCGCCGTGGCCATGCCAGCTTCTTGCTCTTTGATCATTCCGATGATCTGCGCTTCGGTGAAACGGCTTTTCCTCATGTCGTCTGCTCCTTCAAAGGTTGGGCAGAATCTACATCAGATTGAGGGAACTTTCGGGGGGCAGGTCAGCTTGAACAAAGGAATTCTTCGATAGAACGTAGAGTCCTCTGCAAAACTCGGATAGTGTCTTTGGGGCTGTTCAGTGCCACAATTGTCAGCCAACATCGACATGAAACAGGACTTTCGGAGAAATCATGCCCCGCCCCAAGACCGTATCTGATGAGGAAGTTCTGGGGGCCGCTTTGCATGTCATGGCAAGCAGCGGTATGATCTTCACGATGTCGGACATCGCACGGCACGTGGGCCTCTCTCGTGCGACATTAATTCAGAGGTTCGGTGATCGAGATTCGATCCTACGAAGGATTGCCGAGCAAGAAGTTGAAGCGACCCGTTCATGGCTCGAAGATCTTCCAATAATCGAGGGTGCTGACGCGCTTTGGCAATTTCTCGAAGTAATCGTCAGCAGCATGGGAAAAGGAGATGGTTTTTCAGCCCGTGTTCAAATCGCAGCTTTCGAGTCGCGCGACCCTAGTTTACGGTCGCTGGCCGACCAAAGATATGCTCTTGTCCAAAAGGCCATTGCGGCCAGGCTTCCCAACAACGCAGAACGGCTTGAAACGGCGAAGCACCTTCATGCAATCATTGCAGGAGCCACAATGCAGTGGGTCGTCACTGATGGGTCCGAAGATTTGTCCGAATTCGTCCTTCGCAGGCTTAGGTGGGCGGTGGACAACCTAGCGCAGGACTTGACCTAGCCTTGGTTATATCAGTATATAACCTACATGTCGGTTATATACGAGAACTTCAATATGCATCGTCGATAGTTTCTTGGTGAGCTGGCTGCGTTGGTGTCATTGCCGCTGGCCACTTTGGCCCAAATGAACGGGGAGCAAGATATGAAGATGATCGAGTCACAAGGCATCCAGATCGCCACACAAGCCTTCGGCTCACCTGACAACCCGAGTTTGATCTTGGTGATGGGCGCGACGGCTTCCATGCTGGGGTGGCCGGATACACTTTGTGCCGCACTCGCGAACCGTGGGTTCTACGTCATTCGGTTTGATCATCGCGATACGGGACAATCGACGACTGTGCAGCCCGGCGCGGCGCGGTATACGGTGGAAAACATGGCATCCGATGTTGTCGGGATCATGGACGGCTATGGTCTGGACAGCGCCCATATTTTGGGAATGTCTTTGGGTGGCTATATCTCGCAGATTGTTGCCCTGACAAATCCTGATCGTGTCCGCTCACTGACGCTCCTTGCTTCCGAACCTCTTGGATGGGATGGCCCCGCGTTGCCTCACATCTCGAAGGAATTCCTAGATCATTTTGGCAATCTGGCTTCTCTGAATTGGTCGCGTGAAACGGAGGCGACGGAATTCCTGCTGACCAACGAACGACTAAGTGCCGGTTCGGGTCAGAATTTTAACGAAGCCTACATGCGCAGTCGCATTAAGCAGATACTTGCGCGCACTTCCAGTCCAGCCAGTATGTTCAATCATGCAACGCTTGACACGCGACGAGATTGGACCGGCCGTTTTCGTGACATAACCGTTCCGGTTCTAATCCTCCACGGTGCGGATGATCCAATCCTGCCAGTCGAAAACGGTGAAGCCCTCGCTGGGGGTATCGCGGGATCTGAGTTGATCGTCTTGGATGGAATAGGGCACGAACTGCCTCTCTCCAGAGTTGAAACCATTGCTGACCTTATTACGGGCGGCGTCCCGCAATATGGTCGACGTCGACAATCTTTCTGGGTCCCTAGCAAGCAGCCATTCGCTGCATAGCAGAAAATGGTCAATATGGGCTGATGCTGTTGAAAAACTCGCCTCTTCGCCACCACACGTCAGACCGACGGAATTTCTTCCCGTGAAAGCGCAATTTTGCAAACAAAGCCTGCCAAATGATCTGCGGCAAGAACGTAGTTCCAAGCTTCAGAGGCATTTTTCACGCGACGGCGTTTTTCAACATGGGGTAATGGTCTGACTGCTCTTCGCAGACCCTGATAGGATCTGGGTCATCATTTAGAGGAGAAGACCGATGGACTATTTTGCAGGTTTGGATGTCTCGCTCGAGAAGACGCATATTTGCGTACTCGACCGAGAGGGTACGATTGTCGGCGAGGCTGTGGCTGCTTCGACGCCGGAAGGCATCGGCGAAGCGTTGGACGGGGCGCCTGCTTGCAGGTCTGTCGTTTTCGAGACCGGTCGCATGGCGCCGATGCTCTACCACGGACTGGCCGAGCGCGGTGTGCCCATCGTCTGTATCGAAAGTCGGCAGGCCTACCAGGCACTCAAGACGCTCGCCACGCACAAGACCGACCGCAACGATGCCCGAGGGCTCGCGCATCTGGCCCGGACCGGGTTCTTCAAACAGGTCCACGTCAAATCGCTTCCGGCCCACGCGGTCCGCTCTCTGATCATGGCCCGCAAGAAGCTGGTCGGGCAGCGGATCATGCTGGAGAACCAAATCCGCGGGCTGGCGGTCGTGTTCGGTGCGAGATTGCCACGCGGGCTCTCCCCGACCTTCGTCCGGGATGTTCTGGCCATGAGTGAGGGCGTAGCCGGCCTCTCCGCCGCGATGCGTGGCCTGGTCAGCGCACGCGAGGCAGTGCTTTCCGCGATCGCCGCCATCGACACTGACATCAAACATCTCGTGCGACAGTCCAGGGCCTGCAGACGGCTGATGACGGTCCCCGGCGTGGGGCCGCTCACTGCGCTTGCCTTTACCGCCGCCATCGACGACCCGGCGCGGTTCCGAAAATCGCGCGATATCGGCGCCTATCTTGGTCTGGTCCCACGGCGCTATCAGTCCGGTGAGCTCGACTATACCGGCCATATATCGAAAACCGGGGATCGCCGCGTCCGGACGCTGCTCTACGAGGCCGCGAACGTCATGCTGACTCGCTACAAGGGCGCGCTGAAACTGAAGGATTGGGCGTTGGCGATCGCGCAGAGGTCCAACATGCGCAAAGCCCGGATCGCATTGGCGCGCCGCCTGGCCGTGATCATGCATGCGATGCTCAAGACCGACACCGACTTCCACCCGGCCTGAAGCCGACACGCGACACCGGTCAACGAGAAAGGAGACCGCCCCGAGCTCCCGAGCGGGAGCGACGCCCGAGGGAGGGAGCAGATGATGGCGCCGATTCTGTAGCACGCGGTCGATAAAAGCCGACTGCGATTTCAACCTCGCCACTCTCGCACCCAGCTTACCCCATAAAGTGCCGGCACCGAGCACGCAGAGAACGAAGGCTCCCGAAAGGCACCAACCGCTCAGGACAGCGCACTCAGACATTGACCCATTAGAGAACAGAATAGGCAGGGAGCGGCCTTGTGGCGGTGCAGCACATCAAAGGCCGCCCGACCGACAGTTTTACGGACAAAGTGAACTTTCGCTGCGAAGGCTCCAATATCGGCTTTCGATGGCGTGACAAAAAAAGGCGGATTCGCCACAGGCGGAACTAGCTGAATGGGTCTGAATCAGCCTGACCAGCTACTCCGACTCAATTTGACCTCCATATCTTTCCGATCAAAGGCGAATATGTGATGGCCGATACGATTGATCTCTTCCACAAAACCAGCAAGCGCTTTGCTGTGCGAAGCATGAACGGAAATGTCACCGAGGATCACCAAACGTGCCTGGTAGTTTTGCATTTTCTGGAAGAAATGCCCTGCCTGCTTATTGCTCAGTTCGAAAAAGCATGGCGCGAAACGGTTCACAGGCACGACGATAACATCTGCCCCAGTGCCCCATGTTTCCCCCAAAAGATCCAGTGCATCTTGTTCAGTCGACAATGCCGGGCCCTCGGCAGCGGCAAAATAGAGATTAAAGCCCTGAAACGGGTCCGTGCTCATGTTGCGTCCTCTTCGCGCGTGTTGTGTTGCTTGGGCTTTGCGTTTCTGGTGCCGGTTTCCTGAAGCGTCACGCTCGGCAGTCGGCTGGCCTGTCTTAACTACTCCTCGATCTGGCCTTCGTCCAGATTGTCCTTTTCGTGGATGTTCAGATGGCGCGTCTCTTCCGTTTCGGAGCTTGTCGGCGGGACCGGCGACCGGGATGACCCGCGCATGAACGTCAGCGGTGCATACCACTTGTAGCAATACATCGATAAGATGCAGCCATCATCTTTGCTATAGGGGATGTGTTTCGACCGAGATGAAACCGCGCAAATATCGCGGGACAAAGGCAGACTGTCAGGTCTGCTATGCGAAGGCAAAATGCTGCCCCAACAGCGATACCCGCAGCCTCCAGTGTGGGAAATACGAGGTGGTGCGCGATTTTGCCCGCAGTTGCACGGCCTCCGCATTCAATGAAATCGCCTCGAGGCGGCGCAAGAAAGTCGAGATGCTCTTCGCGCATCTGAAGCATATCCTGGGCCTCAACCGTTTAAGGTTGAGGGGGCCGCTGGGGGTGAAAGACGAGTTTACACTCGCCGCCACCGCCCAGAACCTCCGGAAACTGGCCAAGCTCTGCCTATAATCGTCCCATCGGCGCCGATCGGCTGAGAAAACCGATCTCGCGGCTGTTTAAAGCCATCAGCTCTCATCGAAAAACCGCGAAGTGTGAAAATCGGGCTGAAGACGACAACGAGCTATTCAGCTGCGTCAGCGCGCCGCCGTCATTCAGCGCTGAACTGTTCCAGCTTCCATTTGAGCCCCGCACGCACGGCTGGCCATTCCGACGGAATGATGCTGTAAACACAGGTATCACGAAGGCTGCCAGGAAACTAGCCGTCCTGCTGTATCGAATGTGTGGAGATGGCACCGAGTTCCGTCCGGCAGAGGTGGAGGGCACAGCATGATCTGATCCGCCACCCTCCAAAGCCGAACGGGATCGTCCCTCACCGGACGAGGTCCGTGGAAGAAGCCGAAAATGGCTGCTGCGTAACGAGAAGCGCATCCCGGATGAGTGGCAATGGTCCACGAGAAAGAAGGAAAACGAGCTTGACCCAAATGCCCAATTAGAGAAGCGGACGTTCGCAAATACTCAACCGCAGCTGTGCGCATGTGGTTTGGGCAGGTGCTCCCGGCAGACCCAGCTTCTGGAGGGCATGGGTCTATCGTCGAAATTGCTCCAGGCCAGGTTATTCCTCCGGGTGTTCCGTCTGGACAGCGCCGATCTGGGTGCTTCCTGCAACGAGACCAGCAACAACCAAGCCCATCAAGGTCTGCAAGCCTGCCTCCTGATCCAGTCCGGCCTTTGTCGCGGCCTCGACATGCGCGGGATGAACAAACACTGTGAAGGCGTCGCGGACGGCGCCTGCCGCCGCGTCGAGGTCCATCGTGCCGAACTCCCCCCGCGCGACGCCGTCGGCGAGGAGGAGGCGGAGGAGGCCGGTCATGCGGCGTGCATAGTCCGAAATGAGGTCCGGGCGTTCCTCCACGATGCGCCGATACAGGGCGTGCATCTCGGGATCGTCGGCGAGCTTGACGCGCTTGCTGCGGTGGAGTGTCAGGACAAGGGCCGCCAGCCGCTCGGCAGCAGGAGCATCCGCCTTGACGAAGGTTTCGGCGAGCGCGGCTTCTTCGGCCATCGTCAAGGCGGCGAGGGCGTCGAAGATTTCGGCTTTGGACCGGAAGTGTCGGTAAATCGCCGAGTGCGAAAGGCCCATGGCCTGGGCGATATCGACCACGTTTGTCTTCGCGCCGCCAAAGCGGCGGATCAAATCCCTGGCTGTTTTCAGGATGCGGTCGCGTGGGTCAGTGGTGTTGCTTTCCATGCGCAAAGGTCTAGGGCAAGGGTCGGCAAAACGCAACATGTAACAGATTTCATTTTTTGTATTGTGTAACTTTCCTTAATCTGCAATGTTACTTGTGCAAGCAAAGGAGCTCCGCCATGACACCAATTTCCGACAGTCCCACTCGCCGCACCGCTCTCGTCACCGGAGGGTCGGGATTCGTCGGTGGCCATCTCATCGCGCGCCTGATCAAGACCGGCTGGCAGGTCCGCGGGATCGGCCGGTCGGCCTCAAGCCGGGCCGCCGTTGCTGCGCTGGGGGCCGAGCCGCACCACGCTGACCTCGCCCACCCTGACGCGCTCGAGCGGGCGATGGAGGGGGTGGACACGGTTTTCCACGTTGCGGCCCATTTCAAGCTCTGGGGTCCGTTCCGGACCTTTCGTGCCATGAATGTCGATGGCACCCGCAATGTGGTGACCGCTGCCGAGCGCGCGGGTGTCAGGCGCGTCGTCTATGTCAGCGCCGCCGCCGTCGTCATGGGACATCCCGAACCGCAGCGCGGCGCGACCGAGGGCCTGCCTTTGCAACGGATGGGATTTGCTCCCTATTCCGCCAGCAAGGCTGACGCCGAAGAACTCCTGCGGGCGGCAAGCGGTCGCCGCAAGGGCTTCTCGACCGTTGCGATCCGCCCGCCCATGATCTGGGGGCCGGACATGCCAATGCTCGACCATATGGTGGAGACTGTGAAAGCCGGGCAGTTCCGGTGGGTGGCTGGCGGCGGGCAGGCCATGTCAACCTGTCATGTCGACAATCTGTGCCACGCGCTGGTCCTGGCGGCCGACCAGGGAAAGGACGGTGCCGCCTATTTCGTGTCGGACAGTGTTGACACAACCCTGAAGTCCTTCCTGACGCGCCTTCTGGCGACCCGCGGCGTGCGGCCAGACGACCGCGGCGTACCCTTCGGGATCGCCTGGACGATGGCGGGCATCATGGGCGCAGTTTGGCGCCTGCTGCGCCTGAAGGGCGAGCCGCCGCTCACCCGGCAAATGCTGCGGCTGATGGGCAAGGACTTCACGGTCGACATCTCGCGGGCGCGGAAGGAACTTGGCTACGCGCCGGTCCTGTCGCCCGAAGACGGCTTGCGCATGATGGCACAGCCCGCCTTTCAGGCCCGCGCAACCGGGTCGCGACATGGTGCCGTCAACGCTTCGGCTGAAGCATGAGCGGCCCTGCGCAGTCGCTGCAAGCAGGCGACGGGGCGCGCTTCCTGCGGGCGTGGCTGGCCGACCCTTTGGCCATCGCAGCGGTTGCACCGTCCGGACGGACGCTGGCGCGCATCATGACCGCAGGGATCGGGCCTGAAACCGGCCCGGTTATCGAACTCGGCCCCGGAACGGGCGTCTTCACGCGGGCGTTGCTGTTCCGAAGGGTTGCGCCCGAAAACCTCTTGCTCATCGAGCGTTCGCCGGCCTTCACGCTGCTTCTGCGCGAAAGATTTCCGGAGCTGGACATCGTCTGCGACCTTGCACAAAGCCTGGACCACCATGCGAGGGCGCGGCTTCAGCGATCTGCTGGCGCAATCGTCTCGGGCCTGCCGCTTCTGGCAATGTCCAGGTCGATCCAGCAGAAGATCCTCACCGTAGCGTACAGCACGTTGCGCCCCGGCGGAACATTCGTCCAGTTCACCTACCATCTCATCTTCCGAGATGATGCGATACTGCATGTCCTGCTCGGACGGGGGCTCATCCACTGGCAGAAACTGAAGCGCCCCGACGCAACCGCGCCCCAACACTGACAGGAGCGAGAATACATCCTTCCCCTGTGCCCCGACCCGCGCGGCGATCTTTTCGCGCAGCTCGCCCTCTGCGTCAGGCAGCAGATTGTCGAAAGCGGCGACGACGGGATCGCCCTGCCATTTGGCCTTGGACAAAGGCAAGGCGCTGGCCACGGGGAAAGCAGTGTCGGACACCAACCATGTTGGATCGTAGGTGAAGCTGATCGCGCCATCTGTCGCCCGCGTCAGGGTGCCGACTTTGGACCTCTCGTACCAGACGGCGGTTTTGCTTTGGCGTGTGCGGCGACCTGCACGGGTGTCGCGCGCCATCTCAGAGCAAATCCCGATCGGGCAGACGGTCGGTCGCCGACAGCTCTGCGCCAAGGGCCTCAAGGAGGCGCAGATAAACATCGAGGCTTACTGACACGACGCCGTTTTCGATGTCGGAAATGGTGGACTGTGCGGTGCCCGTCATTTCCCCAAGCTGTTTCTGGCTGATCTTGCACGCGGCTCGTCGGGCACGCAGGGCGCCCCGGCCTGTCTGAGGCTTCGGATGGGGAATGCGAAGGCGTCGGTCATGGTGAATTGATAGCTCTTGGGCGATATTTTGTTAATATAGCTTTGCGGCTATAAATACGAATTATAGCCTGAGAGCTATCGATAGCGCTGAGTGAGAATTCTACATTCCAGCGGAAGCGGAGCGCGTAGAAAGCATCATCGTCGTCCCCGCGTCAAGCTCAGTGGCGCTTTCAGCGTCTTGCTCACCGGCCATCGGCGCCCTCGATGATGGCCTTGAATGCCGCATCGCGCGTGCGAGCCTTCTTGCCCCAAAGCACGGCCAGATGCTCCCGCGCACTGGTGACCGCCGCGCGCAACTCGTGCAACACCTCCGCATCTCGTTTGCTCAGCTTGCGGTCTTTGGGTTGCAAACGCGGGTCATTTAGCCATCGTGCAATCTGGTTGACGTTCGACCCGATCATCGACAGCTCCCGCCGCATCGCAATCACTGCGTCGGCCAGCTCTGCATCCGCTGTCAGAAATCCGCCCGGGTGGCGCACGAACCCGCGCAGGGCTGTAGATTTCTGATCAACCCTCAGTGGCAATCAACACGCGACGGTTTTGTCGTGCAAACTTTTTTCAAGCGTCAACGCTATCCGCGTCACGCTCCAGTGTATCCGCGATGCGTTCAACGGAGTAGCGGTGGTGCTGTTCCGGTTTACTTGCTGCGCAAGCATGAAACCTTCTGTTTATGCTGCACGAGGAGGGGAATCCTGTAATCGAACTCAGCAGCAACCTCTTGGGCATTGCAAATTGCCCACACAGGGCAAGTGTAGTCACATGTCTGGCCCCGTCCAAGAGATCAGTGGCATCCCTCAGCAAAATTAACTGCATAAACTGCACCATGCAGCGTTTGTGAGCATACGAACAAAGCAGAAATTAATTTAAATTGTGAGGGAGTGGTGTACGACTATAGTTTAACATTAGAAAAATACACTTTACAAAAGTAGTCTCTTGCTGTTCTCTCTCCTGTATGAAAACACAAGCCTCATCTCTCATTGCAATGGACACCTCCCAGCGTGATCTTGCGAAAACCCGACTTGGAGCACTGTCCAAGATTGATGTCCTTATTCTGGGTGGCGGTGTAAATGGCGTCGCGGCACTACGCGACCTTGCGTTGAATGGCCTTTCCTGCGTGCTGTTGGACACCGGCGATTTCTGTGCCGGGGCCAGCAGTGCGTCCAGTCGTATGGCACATGGGGGATTGCGTTACCTGGAAGGGCGCGAATTTGCGCTGGTTGCTGAGTCAGCGAGGGAACGCAATCGGCTGATTGTCTTCGCCGGGCATCAGGTGAAGCCATTGGAAATTGTTGTTCCCTTACACAATCTGGTTGCGGGCTTCTCGGGTTCTGTCGGTCGTTTCTTAGGTCTGTCAAAAAAAAGCGGGCCGCTGTCACTTGCCGCGCTTGAAGGCGCGTTGCGCTTGTATGAAGCCTATGGCCGGAAAGAACACCCGCTTCCTGCCCACAAGACGATCTTGCGCAAGACCCGGTTCCCATCGGGCCTGCACCCCGGCACCCGTGCGCTCGTGACCTATTATGACGGGCAAATCAATCAGCCTGAAGGGCTGATATTCGAAATGATCGCAGAATCCATGTCGCAGAGCGATCAGATCGCCGCGCTGAACCACGTTTGCTGGAAACGGCATGGTGATGATTTTGTTGTTCAAGACCTTTTCGGAGAAGACATTTTCCGAATTCGCCCGAAACTTGTCGTGAATGCGACCGGTGCCTGGATCGACCGCGTGAATGCACAACTTGGGGGCAATACGCACTATCTGCGCGGGGTAAAGGGGGCACATATCGTACTCGACAACCCCGAACTGAGTAAACGCATGAGCGGCAAGGCGTTCTATTTCGATGACGGGTCAGGGCGCATGATAATCACATTGCCCGTTGGGGAAAATGTGCTTGTCGGCACAACCGAGGTTGACACATGCGAGCCAGAGGATCGAACCATCTCCCAAGACGAGGTCGGCTATCTGCTCGGCGCAATAGACGGGCTGTTTTCTGACATTACGGTGACCGGGGATCAGATTGTCTCGATGACCACAGGCATTCGTCCATTGCGGCGCAGTTCAGGTTCGGCCACCAGCGCGGCCCGCGACCACGCCTTGGAAGAAGATCGCTTTGAAGATCTGAATGCGCCCGTGCTGTCAATGGTCGGTGGCAAATGGACAACGTTTCGTGCCTTTGCCGAAGGTGCCGGCGACAGGGTTCTGGCACGACTTGGTCGCACGCGCAGCAACTCGACGGCGGCTCGCCATTATCCCGGCGCTGCCCCCTGCACGGCGCGCGACATCATTGACCAGACAGGTTGCACACAGGACATGGCTAACCGGCTTGTTCAACGCTATGGCGCGCTGGCGCGCGAAGTTGCCCCGCTATGCATGGGGTCTGGTGCCACTGCGTTAGCTGGGGCAGCGAACTACTGCCGTGGCGAAATGATCTGGGCGATCCGCGCCCGAGCTGCGATGCGGATCGAGGATCTGGCATTGCGTCGTTCCCGCCTGACATTCGGACATGGGCTACAACGTGAAACGCTTGATGATCTGGCAACGTTGATCCATCAGCAAACCGGGCGTTCGCGGAACGATCTGGCGAGAGAAATCGAGGCAGCGCTGCGAGATCCGAGACTGATGGGAAGACGCACTCAGCCCGAGGAGGTCGATGCATGAGTGACGATCTTATAATTGCCATCGACGCTGGAGGTACCGTCGTCAAGGTCGTTGCCTTTGACCTGACTGGCGGAGCTTTCGCCATAGAAACCGCCGCCGTGAAAACCATCCATCATGATGATGGCAGGGTCGAGCGCGAAGTTGAAGCGTTCTGGTCCGGTACCGTGCTGGCCTTGCGCCGGATTATGGCTGTCTGCGCAAAGCACAGGATTTTAGGCGTTGGCTGCACGGGCTTCGGCAATGGAATCTTTCTTGTCGACGATGACGGTCACGGGACGCGGCCGGGAATCGTTTCGGTCGATCACAGGGCGCAACCGCTGGTGGATGCGCTTGCCGCCACGAACGAAGCTACAGAAATCGCAGAGATTACAGGCAACCGTATATGGGGCGGGCAAACTGTCATGCAATTGGCATACCTTGCCCGCACGGAACCCGAGGTGATGAATCGTACCCGCTGGGCCTTGGCCTGCAAAGACCTGATCCGCATGCGTCTGACAGGCAGTGCCTCTACTGACCCCACAGATGCCAGCGGCGGGGGATTGATGAACCTGAAATCAGGCACCTATGCCTTGTCTGTTTTCGAACGGTTGGGGTTGACCCCGCATCTCCACCGTCTGCCGCCTATCGTGGACAGTGACATGATCGCCGGCCATATTTCGCGCCGCGCATCCGAAGAAACCTGTCTACCCGAAGGGACACCTGTCGCGGGATCGATGATGGATGTCGCAGCCTGCGCGCTTGGCGCAGGGGCTTTCAATGCGCCGTTTCTGACGATGATTGCAGGCACCTGGTCGATCAACTGTCTGGAAACGGGACCATCCCAAAGCCAAGGCGCAGATGTACCAATCCTCAATATGCTTTATCGCGGCGGTGCGGGCAGGCTGATCGCCGAAGGCAGCCCCAGTTCGGCAGCCAATCTGGGTTGGTTTCTGGATCATGTCATGGGTGGGAAACTGTCGCTTGGCACAGCCAACGAAATGGTTGCGGCCAGCCCTGTCATAACGCGTCGCTGTCAGTTTTTGCCCTATATCTTCGGCCCCGAACCACGCCGTGGCGGATTTGTGGACATGTCCGCCGGTGACAATCTTGGCACCATGTTGCGGGCCATCTACGAAGGGGTCGTATTTCAGGCAAAACGCCACGCCGACGAAGCAGTGGCCCTTGCCGGGTGCCACTTTCCGCCGACAATCCGCCTTGCCGGTGGCGCATCGAAGTCATCAGTCTGGGCGCAGATCTTTGCCAATATCTGCCAGCGCCCTGTCGAGGCAGTCCGCACCACCGAGGTCGGCGCGCTGGGTGCCGCCATCTGTGCGGCAGTCGCATCCGGGGCCTATGCCAATCTTGCCGAGGCATCGCGCCAGATGACTGGTGCCGGACAACGCTACGAACCCGACCCGAAGCTAGCCGATTTCTATGAAGAGAGGTTCAGGAAGTTCTGCCTGCTTGATGAAGGTATGGCAGAGCAATTGAAGCAGACCGCTTGCTAAGGCGGAGAGGATACCATCGAAAACCAAGGGAGGAAGATCAATGCAACGTAAGATTTTGCTACTGAGTACGGCGTTCTGCACACTGGCCTTGCAGGCACACGCGCAGGACGAAATGTCCTGCAAGGGGCAAGTGCCATCGATCAACGTGATTGGGCAAGGTATGCCTGCGGTCACGGAACTCGACAAACGCTTGTCAGAGTTCAACGAGAAATGGGATACTCAGGTCAGGATTACACTGCTTGGCGAGAACGAGCGCCGTGCCAGGGCGCGGCTGGACGCGTCGACCGGGGCCGGGTCTTATCAGGTAATCTATATAGACGAGGCAAACCTGGCCGAATATGTCTCGGCCGGATGGGTGTATCCCATAGCCGACGTTGTGCCCGAAAGCTATGACATCTCTGATTTCCGCACAGACCTCAGCAATGTCGCCACAATCGATGGCGTGCAGTATTTCGCGCCCTTTGTCGGTGGCGGCGATGTGATGATGTATCGCAAAGACCTGCTGGAAGACGCCGGGCTGGACGTGCCACGCACGCTGGACGACTTGGTTGTCGCAATCAAGGCACTGAGCGAAGCAGATAACGGTGCGTATGGTTGGGCAGCGCGCGGGCAACGCGGCTCGGGAATGAATGTGTGGCGCTGGACCCCCTTTTTCCGGGCGTTCGGCGGCGAATGGCTTGAAGACGGGATGCCTGCCTTCAATAGTCGGGCCGGGGTCGAAGCGACAGAACTATACAAAGACCTGATGGCCTATGCCCCGCCGGGTGTAGCAACCTTCAACTGGTCAGATTCGATCGAGGCGTTCCGCAGCGGACAGGTGGCGTTTCTGATCGAATCCGATGTGTTCGGTCCCTGGATGGAAGATGTCTCGAAGTCCGCTGTCGTCGGCAAGGTAGGCTACGCGCCGCCACCTGATCCACTTCCTTCGGCGGGCTGGGCGCATGGTTGGGCGGTATCGACAGTCGGCGCCCCCGAGGGTTGCATGAAGATTGTGGCAGGTGACTTCATCGGTTGGGCCACATCCAGAGAAATGGAACAGAAGCGACTTGAGGCAGGAATCGCATCGGATGTCGGGCGGACATCGACACTGCAAGGTGATGCATTCAATGCATTGGTGCCGCAGGAGTATATCGATGCGCTACTTGCGACCGGCCCCAAAACGGATCTGTTGATCATGGCCAGCCCAGTCTGGCCTGAAATCGGCGACACGCTGGGTCTTGCACTAGAGGAAATCTTCGCCGGCACCCGCACCGATGTTCAGGGCGTGCTTGATGAAGCTGCCTTTTTTGCCGAGGACAGCCTTGCAGGGCTGAAGTAACGCAACTTTCCCGTCCGTGTGTGCAGGGGTTTCCCTGCACACCGGGCACAACGTCCCATGAAGGATAGAGCATGACCCGGAAACGGTTCGTCACCCTGACGCTCGCACCGGCGATCGGCCTTCTGGCCACGCTGGCGCTCGTCTCGATTGCGGGAGCAGTATGGTTCGCAGTCATGAACCGCACATTGCGTTCGACTGACTACGAATTTGTTGGTTTCCACAACTTTATGCGCCTTATGCGCGACCGTCGATTCTTCAATGCACTGGAAAATTCTATAATCTGGGAAGTAATCACCGTCGTTGGGACGTTGACCCTTGCGGTGCTGCTCGCGGTCCTGATCTTCGAGACGGTCAAGAAGCCGCTATGGCGCAACCTGATCTGTTTTGCTTTCCTTGTGCCTGTCTTGTTGCCGCGTGTCGCTGCCGCCTTCATCTGGCGCTTTCTCTATTCACCGTCTCTTGGTGTTATCAATTACCTTTGCGAGTTGGTCGGCATAGGTCCGGTAGAGTTTCTTGCCAATCCATCCTTAGCGCTGATTTCAGTCGCGGTGGTAGACATCTGGCAATGGGGTCTGTTCTTCACCGTGATCTTGCTGAAACTGCTGGAAACATTGCCACGCGAACCAATCGAGGCGGCGATGCTGGATAACGCCCGTACCTGGGAAATCCACGCTTATGTTACGATCCCGATGCTCAAGGGACCGCTGATTGCACTGACGCTTGTAAAAGCTGTGGAAAGCCTGCGGTCGTTTGACCTTATCTTCGTCATGACAGGTGGCGGGCCAGGAACAGCAACCGAAACACTGGATCTTTATGCGTATCAGATGGGCATCAACATGGGCGGACGTATTTCTTATGCCTCTGCCATGTCGGTTCTTCTGCTGATTGTGACCATGGTGGCTTTCACCATCATCTGGAAAGCGGGGAAGAAATGGGCAAACTGACTTCCGCCATTGCTGTGCGGGTGCTGCTGGCGGTTCTGATCATCGTGGCGCTGGGGCCAATTCTTTGGACGGTCCTGAGCGCATTCAAGGAACTGCGCGATATTGTCACTCCGGTGCCGAAGATCTTTTTCACGCCAACGCTGGATAACTTTGCAACCATTCTGCGGAATCCCACGATCCGCGACGGGTTGGTAAATTCCATGATCGTCGTATCTGCGGCGGTGCTGGTCGGCGCGATGCTCGGGATTCCGGCAGCACATACGCTGGCGCGCTATGCCCGCAGATGGGGTGATGATGTGCAATTTTTCGTGCTGTCGCTGCGCTTCATGCCGCCCGTCGCAATCGCGCTTCCGTTCATCGTGATCTATCTGGATCTGGGCATCTATGACACGCTTTTTGGTCTTGTGCTTGTCTATCTCATCACAACGATCTCGACCGTGATCTGGCTTGCTGTTCCCGCTTTCGAGCGCGTGCCCCGCCAGATCGAGGAGGCCGCCGCCATGGAAGGTTGCGGACCCGCCGAAATCTTCTGGCGCTTTTCGCTGCCGATTGCGGCACCCTCACTTTTTGGTGCCCTGGTTTTCACCTTTGTTCTGGTCTGGAACGAACTTCTGCTCGCACTAACACTTGCGGCCCAGAAAGCAACCTTGCCGGTGGTCGCGGCGTCCATCACCTCGCTTGGCAAAGAGGTGCCCTGGGGCGTGATCAACGCGGCCACCGTGCTGCTGGTGCTGCCACCGCTTGTCTTCATCGGCCTGCTCATGGGCCTTTTGAACTCCATGGTCCGAAGCGGCCCGAAATAGGACACTTCAATGGCAAATATAATCTGCAAAGACATCGTTAAATCCTACGGTGCCCATCCAGTGATCGAGGGGTTGAACCTCGACATTCCCGACCAGGAATTCGTCGTCTTTCTTGGCCCCTCGGGCTGTGGGAAATCCACCATGCTGCGCATGATCGCTGGCCTCGAAGACGTTAGCGCCGGGCGTATCGCTATCGGTGGTACCGACGTCACCGACTTGCCACCGGGCGAACGCGGCGTGGCGATGGTGTTTCAGAACTATGCGCTTTATCCGCATATGAACGTAGCCGATAATATAACCTTCGGCCTGCGCCGCCAGGGCGCCAGCCGTGCCGAAATCGAGCCACGCTTGAAACAGGTCTCAGACCTGCTGGGCTTGACCCCATTTCTCCAACGCCGCCCCAAGAACCTTTCGGGAGGACAGCAGCAGCGTGTTGCCATGGCACGCGCCATGATCAAGACACCCAAAGTGTTCTTGTTCGACGAACCGCTGTCGAATCTCGATGCCAAACTGCGCGAGAAGCTGCGCACAGAGATCCGAAAAATCCACATGCAGCTAAAGACAACAACCATTTTCGTTACGCATGACCAGCTTGAAGCCATGACCATTGCCGACCGTATCGTCCTGATGCGCGACGGGCGGATCGAGCAGATGGGCACGCCCGACGAAATATTTGAGAGGCCCGCATCACGTTTTGTAGCGGATTTCATCGGCACACCGGCAATGAACTTTGTCAGCGCCAGGATTCTGGCAGGAGATGGGCTTGTAGCCAGTGGTGGCAGCATGACATTGCAGCTTTCGCCAGACAGTTTCCCTGATCTGATACCCGGCCAGAAGGTGGAGTTGGGCCTGCGCCCTGCACGCATGGACCTATGCGCACCAAATTGCCGTAACGCCATCAGTGGGACCGTGGTTCTGGTCGAAAACATGGGTGCTGAAGGGCAGGTCATTACAGATGTCGACGGGCAGGAAATGTCTTTTGTGACCAAGGAGTTTCGCAGCCTGGCACCGGGAAATCCCGTGTCTTTTACCATTGCTCCCGACCATATTCACGTCTTCGACCCCGAAACAGGGCTGAGCTTGTACAAGGACCGACAGGATGACCAGAACACGTTACGCTGACAAACTCGCCCGTCTACGCGCAGGTGATTATCAGAAGGGTGATTATATGATCGCCGACGCCAAGGATTCAGACGTTACCGGTGGCGTGCTGGCAACAGGTGCACGGCGAACTGAAGATGGCCGCCCGGCCGGGCCACGCACCCGCCCGGAATTTCTAGAGCAGATTCGCGCCGTGATCGATCAGGATATTGTGGACATCATGCTGACTTCCGCGGGTAACCTTGACGCACTGCGGCAAATTCATGCGTTCGACGGTCGCGCAATCCAGCCAGCCTTTCGTGGCAACGAGTCTACCTGTGTCTGGGGCAATATCCGTGGCGGGCGCTATTCCGATACGGCATCGCGGCCATTCAGAGGCGCCAACCTAGAACTTGCACCCGGTGATCTGTGTCTGTATTCGGTAACGTTTAACAACGACACGGAAGCTGACGCACGCACACTGGAAGCCTATGCCGCTTTTCGCCACGAAGCGCGCGTCGCCGGTGTGAAACACTTTCTGGAAGTTTTTAATCCAAACCTTGCCGACTCGATGCCTGGGAATGAAATAGGTGCTTTTGTCACCGACAGCATCATCCGTTTGCTAGCCAGCCTTACCGCAGCGGAGCGCCCGGAATTTCTGAAGGTCAATTACAACGGGCCAGAGGCAATGCAGCAACTTGCGCAGCACGATCCCTCTATGGTGGTGGGCGTTCTGGGAGGTGCCGGGGCAACCCACCGGGACACGTTTGAGTTGATTGCCCAGTCCGAAAGGCACGGGGCCCGGATTGCGCTTTTCGGACGAAAGATCAATCAAGCCGAAGATCAGTGTAATCTGATCAACTGGATGCGGCAGGTCGCCGATGGCAATGCCTCGTCTGAAGACGCTGTCCGCGGTTATCACGCAGACCTTGCCCGCGCGGGAAAACATCCCGATCGCGTGTTGGACGAGGATCTACGAATTACCACTGAAGTCCTTCGCTTTGACGCTATGCAGGACACTGTTTAATTGGTCCCAAATGTTGCACCGAAAGATGAGGCTATCGATGGTCCGTTCTAACCACCCCTCTGACAAGATCGTCGCGGAGGTTTCTTGGCTTTACTACATCAAAGGATTGAATCAGGCAGAAATCGCAACCCGCCTGAAACTGTCACGACCGACTGTCGTTACATATCTGCGGCTCGCGAAGGAACGTCAGATCATTGGAGTAAAAATTCAGGGCACACATTTCCGCGTCAACGAACTGGCTGATCGGCTTTGTGCTCGATTTGGGCTGAAAAGTGCTTTTGTTATTCCAGAAGAATCTAACGAAGCCGAAACAGCCCAACAAGTCTGCGAGGCAGCGGCCCAGTTCCTGCCAGATTTTGTGAAGCCTGGCGATACGCTTGGGGTCAGTTGGGGACAAACTGTGTCATTCGTATCGGAACGCGTCCCATGGTGGCCCGTCGACGGTCTGGTTGTGCGGCAGCTTATTGGCTCCCTAGCCAACCCCATATTGCCTACCTGTGAAAGCTGTACAACTGAGATCGCCAGACGTCTTTCCGCTCATTGCGTCAATCTGAATGCTCCTGCGGTCTGCACCACAGCCGATCTTACGGATCGCCTGCGCGCAGAGCCCATTATAGCGGAGCAACTCAATCTGCTAAACAACTGCAACAAAGCTATTTTTTCTTTGAGTCCCTGCACACCTGACACGCATGTAGTTCAGTTCAATCTTGCCACCGAGAAGGACATTTCGGATTATGCCGCCAAAGGCGCGGTTGGTATAATCATTGGCCGCTTCATTGACAGATATGGCGTCTCAATTACTGGAGAACTTGATCGGCGGATGATCGGAGCCGACCTTGACGCACTGCGTAAGATGGAAGGGCTACTAGTGGTCTCAGGTCTGTCCAAGCTCGATGCAACCCATGCAGCTTTGACGGGTGGATATGCCTCACATGTGGCCCTCGACGCACTTCTGGCGGACGCATTGCTGCACAAGAATGATGCAAAAAGTAAAGAGCACGGCGCAAACAAAGGCGGGGACACGGCTATGTAGCATCGCCCTATATGGAGAATGGAGAGTGCCACAATGTGGGGGCAGTCAGACTTTCGGGTATCCGGAGCACTCACTTCGAAGAAATTCGACGCTTTGTGCTGAGCGGGAGGCGTTGCCGAAACGATTGGTATAGCCGGCCTGCACCTGGGCAGACACCTTTGTTGCGATGCATTGTGCTAATCGGCCAATGGCACCGATTAAAACGCAAGATGCTCTATAGTTATGAGGCACATAGACTGGTGCGGCTGCGAAGGCTCTGGTCTTTTGATGAACTCGAATGGAGCCGTCGGCCGGGTGAGAAAGGTGTAAAGCTTGAGGAAACCTCACCCGATTCAGATGCGTGGAAGAACGCCCGCATGTTTTGAGATATCTGAATTCTTTATGCCTACTCCTTAAGTCCCATATCCTTTGGTCCAATTGCGGCCGCATGCGCTTTCGGTGTTGTGTGCCGTTACCCAGTTGACGCCCTTTCAGCGGACATGCCGGACCCGATCAAAGTTCTAGGCAACCCTGCCAGTTTGTTCAGGCAGTTACCCCGGACACGACAGAAAAGACACACTGCGCAGGGCCATGCCCGGCGTCAACGATAATACCGCCTCGATTAGGCGGCACCTTCAGGAGGATACTCTATGAACCAGATGACCCAAGCGGATTTCCGCACCCAATCGCCCTTCAGGGACCGCTATGACAATTTCATCGGCGGCACATTTGTGGCACCCGTTGCCGGGCGCTACATGGACAATGTCACCCCGATCACAGGCCAGAAGGTTTGTGAGGTCGCGCGTTCCGATGCTGCTGACATTGAACTTGCTCTGGATGCGGCTCATGCCGCCAAGGATGCATGGGGCAAGACCTCGGTCACAGAGCGGTCAAACACACTCCTGCGCATCGCGGACCGTCTGGAGCAGAATCTGGACCTGTTGGCTGCGGCTGAAACCTGGGACAATGGCAAGCCCATCCGCGAGACGACCAATGCGGACATTCCACTGGCCGTGGACCATTTCCGATACTTCGCAGGCGTGTTGCGTGGGCAGGAAGGCACGATGTCGGAAATCGACAATGACACGATCGCCTATCACTTCCATGAACCGCTGGGTGTGGTCGGCCAGATCATCCCCTGGAACTTCTCAATCCTGATGGCAGCATGGAAACTGGCACCTGCGCTGGCAGCAGGCAATTGCATTGTGCTCAAACCAGCCGAGCAGACCCCGGCAGCTATTCTGGTTCTGGCCGAGCTGATCGCGGATCTGCTGCCTTCCGGTGTTCTAAACATCGTCAACGGTCTGGGTGCGGAAACCGGCGATGCGTTGGCACGCTCCAACCGGATTGCCAAGATCGCCTTTACTGGCTCAACCGCTACAGGGCGCAAGATCATGGAAGCGGCCACTGTCAACCTGATCCCGGTCACACTGGAGCTGGGCGGCAAATCGCCAAATATTTTCTTCTCGGATATCATGGCACAGGATGACGCTTATCTCGATAAGGCCGTCGAAGGATTCGTGCTGTTCGCCTTTAACCAGGGTGAGGTCTGCACCTGCCCGAGCCGCGCACTCATTCAGGAAGACATCTACGAGGACTTCATCGCGCGCTGTATCGCGCGGGTGAAGGCGATCAAGCAGGGCGACCCGCGCGACATGACCACAATGCTGGGCGCACAGGCGAGCAAACAACAGCATGAAAAGATCATGTCCTATTTCACCATCGGCGTGGAAGAAGGCGCGGAAGTGCTGACAGGCGGCGCGTCGGCCACGATGGACGGCGACCTGCAGGGCGGCTTCTATATCGAGCCGACGATCCTGAAAGGTCACAACAAGATGCGCGTTTTTCAGGAAGAAATCTTCGGACCTGTCGTATCAGTGACAACCTTCAAGACCGAGGAGGAAGCGCTCGCGATTGCTAATGACACCATGTATGGCCTTGGTGCCGGTGTCTGGACCCGCGACGGCACGCGCGCATACCGTTTCGGGCGCGCAATTGAAGCTGGCCGCGTCTGGGTGAACAACTATCATGCCTATCCCGCGCATGCGGCCTTTGGCGGCTACAAGCAGTCGGGTATCGGGCGCGAAAACCACCGCATGATGCTGGATCACTACCAGCAGACCAAGAACATGCTGGTCAGCTACAATCCCAACAAGCTCGGCTTCTTCTGAAGCCTGAAAAGCAGCGCCGCCCCTGTGACAAGGGACGGCGCTGAAATGAAATCTGAATTCGCTCATTGAAGCCGTGTTACTCAGTTTTTTGGCTAAGGCTATGTGTTCAAACGAGGCTATTTCGCCAGCTTTGGCTCACTAAGGCAAGCCTTCTCCACATCCGGCTAACGCCGACAGTGGCCGGTATCGGTGACTGACAGGCCTCGACTTCGGGTGTGTGTCTATGGTCCGACATAGCATCGGATTAATTGAAAACCCTCAGTCCAAAAAGACGGTCCCCGCCGGACAATCGGTGCAGGAACTTTCGCCGGATTGAACACCAATAGGTCAACCTCGGAGCAGTAGCACCCAATCGACCGACGATCCCCCACTCATGCCATAAAGCCTGAAGCTAAGATAGCGGGTGGCCAGAATGTAGCAAGGGCCCAGAAGGGCGAACAGCCCGATACCTGCAAATATCCGAACCTTACCCATGATCGATCCCCCGATCCTGTCCTTGATTTGTACTGCGTTCGGCAAAATATATCTGCCGATACCGCGCCGCTATTTCGGCGTTTTTCATCGCATAGATGCCAAGCTCGCTGGACGGGTCCTCAAACGCCTGATCGCGCGCCTCCTCCGGCACCAGTTTGTTCAGCAATGTCTCGGCTTCATTCAGGCGCGCCTCAATAGTGGGCCTCTCAGCGGGTGCAGCATTGGCCAGCCTGTCTTCGGTCTGATCAACGGCAAGGTCGAGGCGCCGCAGTGCCTCTGTAAATCGTTCCTGTTGCAACATCGGCACGTCTCCATAATTTGCAGGTCTGACAGACCGACCCACCGCCCTTGCGCGGGGTATCTCCGCCATTGATCATTCCGGCTTCGCGGATAGCGCGACCCGCTCATATACGCGCCTTGGCGAGCTTGCGCATAACCTTGACCGTGCTGCCGCTGGCCGCGCGCGCCCTGTGCTGATGGCGCGTGGTGGAGCCAAAGCGCGGGCCGGATTTGGGGGTGCGTTCCTCCCCGCGCCCCGACGATTCATGGGTCCAGCCCTCCTCGAACAACACGCCTGAGGCAATGGCCAGCGCGTCTTGGTTACCGGATGCTGGGTGGTATTCAAATGGCCGGTTCGACAAGTGCCTCCAAACTGGCGGCCCGACGGCAAAGGGCCGGCCACGTCGAGGTGGGGGACGCCCAGCGCAAGGGGCGGTCTTCAGTCATTCGCCGCAGGCGCATTTTCACTTTGAGACAAGATCGAAGCGGACATGCAGATGCAAGCTAGTGCGGCCACACCTCAAAATTGTGGAACGCAACAACACCGACAACAACGCCTATGTCGCATCCGCTTTTGCAATGACCCCTGACGCAAGACATTCGAACGCGGCGATGGCCTTGCGCAGTGTGGCCTTGGGATCGTCGCTCGCCGCGACCCAAAGCGCTGCATTCAGGGCTACACCGTTCAGAAGCCGGGCCAAAGCCTCGATATCCACGGGTTTGATCGCGCCCTGCGCGGCAAGGTCGTTGAGGGTGGCGATGGTCGCCCGAAGGCATCTGTTCTGGCTGGGCCATTGTGACGGATCGCCAAGCACCGAAGGGCCGTCCAGCAGGACAATCCGCTGAACCTCTGGCCTGAGGGCCATTTCGATATAGGCGGCGCCTTCGGCAAGCAATCCGCCCCAGCCGCCGCCTGCACGTTTCCCGGCCTCTTGTGCCTGCGCGGCCATCGCGGAATCAATCTCATCGACCACTGCCGCGAACAATCCGCGCTTGTCACCGAAATTGTGATACAGCGCGCCGCGCGTCAGTCCGGCCTCGGCGGTGAAATCGTCCATATAGGCACCAGCGAAACCTTTCTCTGCAAAGGCTTTGCGCGCGGCTGCGAGCAGCTTGGCGCGGGTTTCCTGCATCATTGCAGCGCGTGTTTTGGCAGTCATTGGCACTCCCTTTACGATACGCGGCGTATCTTGTTTGACATACGCCGCGTATGCGTTTAATTGACATACATGGCGTATATAAATTAGCGCCTTTTCACCAGAGCACAACGGAAAGCCGACAAATGCCCCTGCACAATAAAACCATCTTCCCCGCAAACCGCCACGCCCTTTATGAACAGCACGGCTATTCGGCTGCTGTTCAGGCAGGCGATCTGGTGTTCATCTCTGGTCAGGTCGGCAGCCGCGATGATGGCACGCCAGAGCCGGATTTTCGCCGTCAGGTGCAACGTGCCTTTGACAATCTGCATGCCGTTCTAAAGGCTGCGGGATGCTCCTTCGATGATATTGTCGATGTCACGACATTCCACACCAACCCAGAAGAGCAGTTTTCGACCATCATGGACGTGAAGGCCGAAATCTTTCCCGCAGCACCCTATCCGAACTGGACGGCGGTGGGGGTCACTTGGCTGGCCGGGTTTGATTTCGAGATCAAGGTGATTGCCCGCATACCGACAGCGGCCAACTAAGCCACGGCTACGACCCGTCCGTTACATGGGTGCAGCCCACTGCCGCGCGACCTTAACATGGTCAAGGACGAGTGCGGCAATCCGCTCTGGCTGGTCTTCCGGCGAGAAATGCCCGCACTCTTCCAGCACCGTCAGCCGCGATCCGGGGATGGCGTTATGAAGCCTGTGCGCCCAGTCGACCACCTGCCAGTCGTCGTCAGCGCCCCAGATCAACTGCACTGGCAGTTGCCCAAGCTTGGGCAGCCGGTCGGCAACCTCCATGGTGTGTATTGGATCGTAATGCCGGACCTGATGCTGAAAAAGGCTGGGCTGGCCTATCCACCCCGAGATATAGTCAAGATAGGTCTCCAGCGGGCCGTCGGCGAAGTCCTGCTTGTGATAGACCGCACTCAGCAGCCAGTCGCGGAAATGGCGCCGGTGGGTGTCATCGGGCGCTTTCGCCAGCGCATCAAGGCCTTGCGCCATCTGCTTTCGGGTGCGCGGCGACGGATAGCTGTCATAACTGACAACATCAATCATCGTCAGGGACATCAGGCGCTCCGGGTGGAAAACACCGAACCGCTGTGCGATGCCGCCGCCGATGTCATGCGCCACCAGATGAAACCGCTTAAGGCCCCAGTGATCCAGCATCGCTTTAAGGATCTCAACCTGTGCGGACATTGATGTATCGACCTGCGGATCATGCGGACGCTCTGACAGGCCAAAGCCCAGAAGGTCGAAGACATGCGCGCGGTACCCTTGCTGTGCAACGCGGGGGGCAATGTTGCGCCAGATCAGCGACGACGACGGTGTGCCATGAAGAAAGACGACCGGCGCGCCGTTTCCTTGGGTGCCACAAGCGATGCGGTGGCCGTTCACGATGATCTGGTCTGTGATAAGCGGGTTCATGGGGCACTCTCCGTGTTGTGCTTTCAAGCCCAAAATGTGCCGCCTGTGTCATGATGTAAAATGCAGTGTTTGACAAAAATGATCTAAATATGTCATGTCAGCCCGCATGTCAAAGCTGGAAATCGGGGCACTCACGGCCCTTTGCGCGATCCATGACCACGGCGGCGTCTCCCGCGCCGCCGCTGTGCTTGTGCTGTCGCAATCGGCAATCTCTCACAAGATCAAGCGGCTGGAAGACACGCTTGGCTGTGCGCTGCTGGACCGCCGACCCGGCCACCCCCGCTTCACGCAAGAGGGCGCGAAGCTTCTGAGTTATGCGCGGCGCATCCTCGCCCTTCATGACGAGGCCCTTCATGCGCTGAGCACGGAACCCCTGAGCGGCCTGATAAGGCTGGGCGTGACCGAGGATATGACAAGCGGCGGCGTGTCCCGCGTGCTCGGGCGCTTCACCCGTCTTTACCCTGCCATCTCGGTTCAGATCAGCGTCGCGCAAAGCCGGGTGATCGCGCAACGTCTGAACCGTGGGGAGCTGGATGCAGGGGTCTTTCAGGTGTTCGCCAATGACCGCCAACCGGACGACGTGACGCTGATCGAGGACAGCCTGCACTGGGTCAAATCACCCGATCTTATACTTGATCTGGCGCGGCCTGTTCCGCTGCTGGCTTTTGATAACGACTGCTACTACCGCGATTGGGTTCTGCACCACGCGCAGCAACCCGCGGCGGGGTTCCGTATCGTCATGGAATGCGCGAGCATTGCCGGCATGAGATCGGCCATCCGCGCCGGATTGGGCGTCACCCTTCTGAATGGCAGACATATCGAGGCGGGATTCGAGGAGCTTACGGACCATTTCCCACCCCCGCCCGACCTTGCCTTCGTCATCCGCACAGGGCCGAAACCGCGCAACGCGACCGTAATGGCCCTGATCAAAATCGTGGCGGGCGAACGCGACTGGCACCCCGACGCGGATGTTGGAAAAGCCTGCTGATCGGGCCAAAGCGCGGGATGGGGCGGATAGGGCACAGGCAACGGCGCGCGTTTGCGACCGTCGCCATGACCTGACGCCTCACCAGGGTGTCATGCCGTCAGGTTCCACGAAGCGACCGCTGTCATCGCCACCAAGGGCGTATTGCACCGGCAGGCGTGCGCCCTCTGCGGGTGTCATGGTGCCGTAGCCTGTCAGGTCCGTCTTGACGAACCCCGGGCTGACGGAATTCACCTTGATGGCGGTTCCCTTCAACGCCTCATGCAACTGCACTGTCAGCATGTTTGTCGCGGCTTTCGACGCGTTGTAGCCGATAAACTGATTGGCATAATAGGGCGACGCCGGATCGCAGTTCAGGGTCAACGAACCGAGGGAGCTCGACAGGTTGACGATCCGGCCTTGGGGTGCCTTGTGCAGCAGCGGCAGCATTGCCTGCGTGACGGCCAGTGTCCCGATGAAGTTGACCTCCATCACCTGCCGGACAGCCGCAATCGCGGCCTTGGCGGGGGTGGCATCGGCAAAATCAAAAATGCCCGCATTATTGACAAGGATGTCAAGGCGGCTGTGCCGTGCCCCGATCTGCATTGCCGCATCGTTGATCGTGGTATGGTCAAGAAGATCAAGCGCAATGCTTTTGAACGTGGGCTGTCGGAGCAAGAGGGTTGCATCGCACCTTTGGCAATCAGTTCCTTGGCTATTTCCACATTTCGGGCCGACCAGTTGGACCGGGCGCGATCCGCTGCGCCTAAAAGAAGGACAGAACGACGGCAATGACCAGACCCGCCGCCAGATGATAGGAACCGCTGACTGCGCCATAAAGCATGGGATGCGGGATGTTGGGGTTGATCCCGGTGTTGATCGTGGTGGCCGCAAGAAAACCGATGCCGAGGAACAGGCCCAGCCCAATCGCGCCGGTCAGCGAGCCGATCCCAAGGCTGGACATCAGAACGGCTGTGGAGAAAGCGGTGATCAGGCTCCAGACGGCGGGGCCGATGATCATCAGCGGGGCGGGTCTTGCATTCGGGTCATGCGCAAGGCCAAGGGCCGCAGAATAAGTGCGGCCAAAGATTACGGAGAACCAAAGCCCCCCAGCACGAAAGAGGCGATGCTTGCCGCGATGATGCCGATCCAGCTGATGTCAGAAAAGTTGAGCATGGTCATTGTCCTTTTGATGTCTTGCTGAGAACTCTGTAAGACATCCCTACTGACAATTTCCGGCAGTTATAAAATGGCACGATCCGACCGCCTCTTTCGCTTGCTGCAAGCCATGCGCCAGATGCCGCCGCCAATCACGGCAGCGCGGCTGGCCGAGGAAACCGGCGTCTCTGTCCGCTCGCTCTACCGCGATATTGACAGCCTGCGGGCCGCTGGCGCGCGGATCGAAGGCGAACGTGGTTACGGCTACCAGCTTATCGAAGACGCGGCGCTGCCCCCCCAGATGATGAATCGCGATGAGATGGAAGCGCTGGCTTTGGGGTTGGCCGAAGTTCGCGCTATGGGGGATGCGACAATGGCGCGCGCGGCAGAGTCCGTCCTCGCCAAGATCGGCGCGACCCTGCCCGAAGGGCGGGCCCAACACTTGTTCCACGCGGTATCGCAGGCCTACAGGCCCGATGCCCGTATCAGGTCGTCGGTCGATATGGACATTATACGCGCCGCCTGTTTCGACGAGCGCGCACTTCGGGTCGATTATGCCGACAAGCAAGGCACCCGGACCACACGAACGGTTCTGCCGCTGGCCGTGATGTATACCGAACGTTGTCTGACCCTTCTGGCCTGGTGCTGCCTGCGCGAAGACTTTCGCATGTTCCGCGGCGACAGGATTGCCGCCGTCGAAGATGGAGGTCACAGCTTCCGGCCAAGGCGCGTTGCCCTGCTTCGCGACTACCTTGTCCGGTTGCGCGCGGCAGACGTTAACAAGGCATAACAATCGCGGCTCTGGCGCATGGGGAAAGGATCTTGGGGTAGCTGCACCTGAAAAGGGCTACAGCTTGCCGTAGTCTGCCTGAAAGTCGGGGAAGGGTTTTTCGCGGCATTGCAGGGGTCTGTTCCAGCTGCGGTCGCGTCCCTTTGGTATCAATCCGGTTGATTTTCCTGTCGGCTCTCTCTCATACTGCAGCGAAATTGCAGGAATTCATGATGATAAACCTTCACCCACCGACATTGATGGGGCGTTATGTCGAACTTGTTCCCCTGGAACGCCACCACCATGATGCGCTTGTCGATGCGGCCAGCGATGGCGAGCTTTGGCGGCTATGGTATACCAGCATTCCTGAGCCAGAGGCGATGGCCGCTGAAATCGAGCGTCGCCTGAGCCTTCAGTCGGCAGGGATGATGCTGCCATTCACGGTGATCGACCGCCCCACAGGCCAAGCCGTCGGTATGACAACCTATATGAACATCAATCAGCATGGACCACGGTTGGAAATTGGATCGACGTGGTATGCAAAGCGTGTTCAGCGAACCCCGCTGAATACCGAAGCGAAGCTTTTGCTGCTTGGACATGCGTTCGAAACCCTGAACTGCATCGCGGTGGAGTTTCGCACCCATTTCCTGAACCACCAAAGCCGACGTGCGATTGAACGGTTGGGTGCCAAGCTTGACGGTATCCTGCGCCAGCATATGCGCATGGCGGATGGCAGCCTTCGTGATACCTGTGTTTACAGTATTATTCCGTCGGAATGGCCAGCCGTGCGTGCGGGGCTCAAATGGAAGCTGGAACAGTTCAGCGCTGAATGACGGCTTCTGGCTTCACGCGGCCTTGCGGCGCTGCACCAAACCCGAGGGGGAGGGCCCGTTCTTTTCAGAACGGGATCTCGTCGTCTTTGTAGACCAGCTCGGGGGACACACTCTCGGCCGATTTCGGGCGGCTGAGGAAATCGACCTTCTCGGCGATGATCTCGCAGCCGTAGCGGTCGTTGCCTGCGTCGTCGGTCCATTTCGTGTAGTGGATACGCCCGTGGACAAGGACTTTCACGCCCTTTTCGCAATGCTCCGCGACCGTTTGGCCCAGGCCGTTGAAGCAGGTGATGCGGTGCCATTCGGTATCCAAGACCCGTTAGCCGTTCTTATCGCGAGAGGTCCGACCTTCCGAGAGGCGGGGGCGCGAGGTAGCGAGGCTGAAGTTGGTGATGTTGATGCCTGCGCTTTTGGTGGTGCGGGCTTCGGGTTTTTGGCCAAGTAGGCCTGCGAGGATGACGATGTTCTGCATGGGTAGCTTCCTTCTGTGTCCTGTCTTCGGGACCGTCCGTTGGACAAGACCCGGAAAAACCCCGTCGGGTGACGCGTGCACGGTGGACGGAACGGACGCCGCCCCCCCCCCCAGAGGACCGACAAAAGACAGAAGCCCGCGCCAAGGTGGAAGCCTTCGCCAGAGAGCTGGGCTATTCGCAGGCCGAACTCATGGGCGGGGATGCAAAACCCAAGCGCGCGCCCATCGCGCCGAAATACCGCCACCTTGAGAATCCGGCGCTCACCTGGTCCGGATGCGGGCGCAAACCGCAGTGGTTTGTGGAAGCGCTGGAGGCGGGCAAAACCGCAGAGGATTTGACCATCGGCTGATGACCGCGACAGACATCAGTCCAAGGACACGTTCTGGCCTTGATACATATTCAACCAAACCAAGGAAAGATGAGCACCTCTGCTATTAGGCTCCCTGAAAGTCAAACCATAAGCTGTCCCGATGAGATTTCCAGCTTGCAAAGAAACTACTTTCGCAATTGTGGCAGTGATCGCAGATAATCAAGCGAGCGCGTGGCAAATACCTTCCAGTCGGAAGGATTGTCATGCTCTGTCACGATGTGATGTGCATTTGTTTCACTAAACAATGGGGCTAGGCGGGGCCAGTCGATAATGCCGTCGCCTGTTGCCGTCCAGCCGTCATCTTTCAATGTGCCGTCTGGTGCTGTGTCCTTGACCTGAATGGCGATGATCCGGTCCGCATAGCGTATCAGTTCGGCGGCCGGGTCGGTGCCCGCGCGCATAATCCAGCCGCAATCGATTTCGAAATGCAGATCTTTGCCGCCCGCTGCCAGAATATGATCAATAGGTCGCGACCCATCGGCCAACGGAAAATACTCAAAGTCATGATTATGCCATGCGACCTTGAGTCCATGGGCGGACACCTGCTGTGCGGCCTGCCCCAACCTGTCGCCCAGTATGCGCCACATGTCAGGGGTCGTCCCGCGTTCGTTTGGTGCCAGATAGGGCGGGATCATCAACCACGCCCCCAAGGCATGGGCGATGTCGATATATTTCGCAGTCTCGTTGATCAGGCCCGCAAGTGGCATGTGAAAGCCATAACAATCCAGACCTGCATCGCGGATCTGGCGTCCGAATGTCACAGGATCATCCTCATAAGCGGCTTGCCAAGGTTCCACAGCATCATAGCCCATGGATTTGAGTGCCCCCAGTTGAGGTTCTATGGGCCAAAAATTGCGGGCGGAATAAAGCTGACAAGAGATCGGATATTTCATGAAATCGCCCTGTCTGTTGAAACGGGTGTCCGCCTTGCCCGTCGGGTCAAGGCGGAATTGTGATCCCTCACCGCGGAAAACCGGCCAGGCGATAGATCGCATCAAGCGCAATCATGTTGTTGATTGCGTCAGTGGGACCGGTCGGCAGATCGGCACCCGTGTCGATGGCATCAAGCAGCGCCGACAATTGATAGTCGTATGTCGTGCCCCCTGCGACCGTGCGGATTACAAAACTATCGCCAAACCGTTCGCGGATGGAGTGTCCCTGATGCGGCAAGCAGGGATTTTCCAGTTCCACTTCCCCCGTCTCGCCCACAATCTTCAACAGACCCAGAAAGGGAGGGTTGGCAATATCGGCCACAAGTGTCGCGGTAACGCCGTCGTCGAATTCCATCTCACATTGCATGGACTGATCAACACCCAACTTCGTCCGCTCTGCCTGCGCCGACAGGATACGGGGTTCCCCGCCGTGAAAGCTGCGCAGCCAATGCAGCGGATAGCAGCCCAGATCCATCATGGCCCCGCCGCCCTGCGCCGGGTCGTGTCTGATAGACTTTTCATCGAAGGGGATATCGACGTAGAATTCAGCACGCATCGAAAGGATCTTGCCCAGTTTACCCGACGCCTTGATCTGGAGAAGGTGCAAAAAAGCAGGATGATATCGGTCGTGGAACGCTTCCATAAGAACGCGATCAGCTTTCATCGCGGCAGCCGCCATGGCGCGCGCGTCATCGGCGGTCATCCCGATCGGCTTTTCGCACAGCACATGCTTGCCAGCTTCGAATGCCTTGATCGTCCATTCGGCATGACCCGCCGGCGGCAGGGCATTGTATACAATATCAATCTCGGGATCGCCGAGCAGGGCATCATAACTTTCATACGCCTTCCCGATGCGATGGGTCTGCGCGTAGTCCTGAGCTGCCTGGGCACGACGCGAGGCAACGGCGTGGATTGTTACATCTTCACGGCGGTTAACGGGCTGGATTATAGAGCGCGGCGCAATACCTGCGGCCCCCAAGATACCAATCTTGTGCATATTTTTCCTCCCTAACGGGTTTTGATATGGCATCGGACAGCGCACCATCCGATGCCTTGCAAGGGCACGGTTTAGCCCTGCGGTTCCTTGTCATTGTCGAATTCAAGCAACTCTAGTTGGATGCCCAGGTCAGCAACGGTATCGAAATAGGCATAACGACCATGGCTGCCATCAAATTCGCCGCGCTGAAGCTCTTTATGTCCTTTCGCTTCCAGATAGGCGGCACGCTTCGTCAGGTTGCGGGTGCGGAAAGCGATATGGTGACACCCTGGCCCCTTTTGTTCGAGCAGATCCCGCCAAGCGCTTTTTTCCGGTCCGGGCTGCAAGAATTCTACATCTATGTTTCCGAACTTGAACATCATGATACGGCAGCCGACATCAACCCGCTTGCCCATGTAAGTGGCTTTGGCTTCGGCCGATTCAGCAGCACGCCCTTCTTTGGGCAACGGTTTTCCGGTCAGTTCGGCGAACCATTTTGCCGATTTCATCACATCATCAGTCACGAAGCAAATCTGCATGACCTCGTCTCGGTCAAGAAGTGGACTGTCCATTGAATATTCCTTTCTCTCGTTGTTCATCTTTTGGCGTTTAGTTGCTGATTTCACTAGTGTTATCGTTAATATACCGCTTGTCAGCAAATGCTTGTTCATCGTTGTTCGCTGTCGTTTAGTATGCCCCCCGCAGGTTCAGCTCATCTGCACGATGACAGGCGACGAAGTGGTTTTTGCGGGTTTCCCGGAAGTCTGGGACTTCCGTTTTGCATTGATCAGTCGCATAGGGACAGCGCGGATGAAAATGGCATCCGCTGGGCTTGTTGGCGGGGTCGGCCACTTCCCCCGCAAGGCGCACAGTTGCCCCTTTTCCACGCAGGCGCGGATCAGCCTTGGGGACGGCGGCCAGCAATGCCTCGGTATACGGGTGCAGCGGTGTTCGGTACAGGTCCTCTGTCGTTGCCAGTTCCACGATATTGCCGACATACATGACCGCAACCCTTGTGCTGATGTGTTCGACCACGGACAGATCATGGGCAACGAACAGATAGGTAAGGCCAAGTTCTTCCTGTAGATCTTGCAGAAGGTTTATGGTTTGTGCCTGAACCGAAACATCGAGGGCAGAGACCGCCTCGTCGCAAACCACAAGTTCTGGGTTCAAAGCAAGCGCGCGGGCAATCCCGATGCGCTGTCTTTCACCACCGCTGAACGCGTGCGGGTGCCGGCTAAGATATTCAGGGCGCAGGCCGACTTTGCGCAACAGGTCGATAACCCGATCCTCGATCTCGGGCTTCTTGTATTTGCCAGTCTCGGCCAGCGGTTCGCTGACGATGTCGCGGACCGTCCAGCGCGGGTTCAGGGACGAATGCGGGTCTTGAAAGATCATTCGGATGTCGCGCCGGAATGGCTTGAGTTCACGATTACTGAGGGTGGACAAATCAATGGTTTCACCATTGTGCCGATGGTAGACAAGCTGTCCGCCAGTGGGCTTGTAAGCGCGAACGATACACCGCCCGGCGGTTGTTTTGCCGCATCCCGATTCCCCGACCAGCCCAACCGTTTCGCCAGCGCGAATGGTGATGCTCAGGTTATCAACGGCCCTTACAGTGCCGACCACGCGGTGCAGAAATCCCTTTGTCACTGGGAAGTGCATCTGAAGGTTTCTGATTTCCAGCAAGGGATCGCCCTTGCGCCTGCCTGCCTTGCGCACGCCTTCGGTCAATGTCGAGGTCAGAGTGTTGTCTGCCATATTTTCCTCTCTAACCTGCGCTTGGGGTGGTAGCGTGTGTCTGCGCAGTTTCGGGGGCACTGTGCAAAAGGCAGCGAACCGAACGTCCGGGGGCCAGTTGTTCCCTTGGCGGGGAGATAACGTTGCAAATGCCGTCCATACGCTCGTCACATCGTGGATTAAACTGGCATCCGGTGGGACGGTTGAAAGGATGGGGAACCATGCCGCGGATCGATTCCAGCCGGTGACGTCTTTCTACCCCCAGCTTGGGAATCGAACGCAACAGCGCGCGTGTATAGGGGTGCTTGGGGTCGTGGAAGATGGCGTCCACCTCTCCGGTTTCGGCCACCGTACCCAGATACATCACCACGACATAATCGGCGATTTCCGCAACGACGCCCAGATCGTGGGTAATGAAAATCATCGACATTCCGAATTCGCGCTGAAGAGAGGCGAACAGATCGAGGATATTTGCCTGCGTCGTCACATCAAGCGCTGTTGTCGGTTCATCTGCGATAAGCAGCTGAGGCTCGCATCCCAGCGCCATCGCAATCATTGCGCGCTGGCGCATACCGCCCGAAAGTTGAAAGGTATACGCATCAATACGCTCCTGCGGCTTGGGGATACCCACTTTACCCAAAAGCGCGATTGCCCGTTCGCGGACCTGTGCTTCGCTCATCGGCATATGAAGCCGGATCATCTCCGTGATCTGATCGCCGATGGTGTGGACAGGGGAAAGCGAACTCATCGGTTCCTGAAAAATCATGGCAATATCCTTGCCACGAATTTTGCGGATTTCTGTGCCTTTGGGATCCAGCTTGGCAATATCCACGCTTGGTCCGTCCCGACCATGAAACATGATGCTGCCATCAACGATGCGGCCCGGCGGTGATACCAGTTGCATCAAGCTGCGCGCAGTCATCGACTTTCCTGACCCGGACTCGCCTACAATGCAGACTGTCTTGCCGCGCGGCACCTGAAAGTCCACGCCGTCGGCGGCCTTGATCGCGCCCTCATCGGTGGCAAAATGCACTTTAAGGCCCTTAACCTCGATCAGAAAATCGTCTTTGGTCATGCTCATCTCCTGATTTCTAGGCATAGGGGTCGGCGGCATCGCGCAAGCCGTCGCCCAGAAAGTTGAGCGCCAACACGGCTATCACAACAGCTGCGCTTGGCCACATCAGCCATGGCGCAGAGGCAACAGTTCGGATGTTTTGGGCTTCCTGAAGCAGAACACCCCAAGAAACCACCGGCGGGCGAAGCCCGATCCCCAGAAAGCTTAAAGCCGTTTCCGCAAGGATCATTGAAGGGATTGCCAGCGTCACAACTGCGATGATGTGACTAAGAAAATTTGGCACCATATGCCGCATGACGATCTTCACGTCGCTGACCCCGTCCAATTTGGCGGCCAGCACGAAATCTTCGGTCTTGAGCGCAAGAAACCGACCGCGCACAACCCGTGCAAGGCTGGTCCAGCCGATGATTGAAAGTATGACCGTAATCAGGAAATACACCTGAAGCGGGGGCAGTGTTAGCGGAATGGCTGCGGCAAGCCCCATCCACAACGGTATCGAGGGGATCGATTCAAGAAACTCCCCCAGCCTTTGCTGAGCGGTGTCGATCCAGCCGCCGTAAAAGCCCGCCAGCCCGCCCAGAAGAACGCCCAGGAACAAGCTTAAGGCAACGCCGACCAGCCCTATCGACATTGACACACGGGTTCCGTGAATGGTCCTTGAAAGAACATCGCGACCCAGGCGGTCAGCGCCAAACAAATAGATCCGTTCGCCCATAGTCACCGGACCGAACAGTTTTCGCTGCAACGGAATGAACCCGGCAAGCAAATAGGGTTCGGATTTCACAAACAATCCCACCGGAATGATCTGGGTTTCATCAATCACGAAGGTGCGACGCAGCGCCACGGGGTCAATTTCGACAGTATAGCCATTCACATGCGGCAGAAACTGCCGGCCTTCGTCGGTTTGCACGAAAAGGTTAAGGGCTTGGGGGGGCGCATAGGTATGCTGGGTGCTGTGGACATTGGGGGCATAAGGGGCCAGAAACTCGGCGAAAATGGCGACCAGATAAATCAATATGGTCACTACGCCACCAACAAGGGCCAGTTTGTGACGACGAAACTTCCACCACATCAGTTTGAACTGACTTGCAAGTACCAGTTCATCTTCGGCAGGTAGGGTTGCCGCCGGACTGGTGACAGCAGTAGCGCCACCGGGTGGGAATGCGCCGACCACGCCGCCCGGGCCTGCCGCTGCTGTCTTATCTTTGGCGTCTGTTAGGTTGGACATGGCAAACCTCACTGGTACCGGATGCGTGGATCGAGCCAGGCAAGCGCGATATCGGACAGCAATGTGCTGACGACATTAAGCACACTGAGCATCAGGATGAATGCGCCTGCCAGATACATATCCTGCGCAAGCAATGCCCGCAGCAACAGTGGCCCTGTGGTGGGCAGGCCCAGCACGATGGCCACGATGGCTTCCGCCGAAACGACAGCGACAAGAATATTGTTCTGGGCGCTGACAAAAAAGTTCAGGGCGATACGAACAGGATATTTGAGCAAGAGCCTGATTTCAGACAAGCCTTTGGACCGTGCCGTGACCACATAGGGCTTGCTTAATTCATCAAGCAGGTTGGCGCGGACCAGCCGGATCAGGCCCGCTGTCCCCGCAGTGCCCAATACGATCATCGGGATCCACAGATGCATCATAAGATCCCCGACCTTGCCCCAGGACCAGGGTGCATTCTCATACTCGGGGGAGAAAAGCCCGCCAACGCTCTGGCCGAAATGGGCAAAGGCGATATACATCAGAAACAACGCCATCAGGAAGTTGGGAATTGCCAATCCCAGAAACCCCACGAAGGTCGCGATGTAATCCCCGATCGAAAATTTGCGAACTGCCGAATAGATGCCGATAGGGAATGACACAACCCAGATGAACATCAGTGTGGCGGTGGACAGCAGCAAGGTCAGCCCCAGCCGCTCCCAGATCATTGTGTTGACGGGCCGGTTCCATTCGAACGACATGCCGAAATCGCCATAAAGCAGTATATTGGTAATCCATTTCCAGTATTGGACATAGAATGGCTCCCCTAGCCCATACCGTTCGCGCAAATTGGCAAGGGTTGCAGCATCGACCGTGCTGCCCTGTTCCGCCATCCTTGCCACCATGGTTGTCAGATAGTCCCCGGGCGGCAGCTGGATGATGAAGAACGCAACGAACGAGATCGCAAAAAGCGTCGGGATCATGTAAAGGATACGACGAACGATATAGAATGCCATGGCGTCACCCTGCCCTTCGTGCGTGGATGCTTGCCAGTCCGGGGCAGATAAAGCGGACACCGCGACGACCCGGATGCACCCCCCGGGCAAACGCGCCGCCGCGCCTGAACTGAACATGCGTTAGCATATCACGCCTCCCTATCCTTGCGTCCCAACCTGATTTCTGGCGACTGCCATCTTCACAGCACATCTTGTTTTCCGACACTCCGCATTGTTACGGGTGGTGGTCATACATGTTGCCCGTCGCGGGCAGTTCGGATGCCAGCGCATTGCTGATTTCGGTCATGCGTTCGAATGCCCAGGACGGAATTTCCCCCTCAAGGGCTGCGGCGTTGGTCGAAAGCTGTGCTGGTGAACGCGCCCCGACAACGGCGCAATTGGCGCCCGGCTGATTTAGAACCCAGCGTATGGCCAGATGAACAAGCGGGCGGTCAATCTCTTTTGCTATTGCCTTGCATTGCTCAATCGCTGCAAACACATGCGGCCAGACCCTGGGCCAGAACAGCACGATATTGTTGCGCGGGTCATGCGGTTCAAACATCAGTTGCCGCGCAAACTTTCCCGTCAAGCTGCCTTGCGCGATGGAACTGTAGGTCGCGGTCCAGATATCATTCGCGATGCAATAGGGCAGGATCTGTTTTTCCGCCTCGCGCCAAAGTAGATTATAACCTAGCTGGTGCGCATCTATACGCCCCACCGTGGCCACTTGTTCCATGTCAGCCACCGAGAAATTCGAAACGCCAATCGCCCGGATCAGTCCACGCTCCTTGGCGGTGACCAACCCTTCCATTAATGGCCGCAAATCACGGCCCTTGCGCGGCCAGTGAATATAAAACAAGTCAATGAACTCTGTATTCAGCTGTCGCAGGCTGTGTTCTACCTCGCTCAGCATCAGATCGGCATCCATTTCGCCAATCGAGGATTTTGACGCCAAAAAGATCGAGTCGCGTCGGGACTTCAGGAACGCGCCAAGAAGCGCTTCGGATTTCCCTTCGCCATATCCGGCGGCGGTGTCGAAATGGTTGATCCCTGCGTCGACGGCGGCATGCATGGTATCAAGCAGACTCTCGCGCCCACCGTCGGCCCATTGCGCGGGGTTGAAATAGGACCCCCCGAATGCAAGCCGGTTCAGCACCTGCCCGGTTGCCCCGAATCGCGTGTGGCTGGAAAAAGCGGATTGTTTCATACGACTCTCTCTGATTTCTTGCTGGCATCGCAAGATGGAAGAAGGTTGCAGCACCACCCCCAATGCAAACTGCGGACAAGGGGTGTTATGCGCGTGGTTCTGACGAAGCCTTGAAGGTTCGGGTTTCGGGCGCGCAACCACCCGAAACCCATGCTGTTGAGAGGCTACTGTGACGCAAAATAGTAGGTTTGCGGATTGGTCGGCCCCGGATTGGCAAAGATCGCCCCCTCTGGCATGACCTGCGGCACATTTCGGAAATTGTTCTTGGCAATCCCGAAATTAACCGCCCGCAGGTTGATGCCGATGGTGAAGAACTCGTCACGGGCACGCGCAAGCAAGTCGCGCGTAAGTTCGGCCTGTGCCTCGGTATCCGGTGTCGCCAGCAACGCGTCATACATATCCATGAGTTCCTTGATATGTTCGGGCGGTTCTTCGGCAATCGGGTTGTTTGGATCAAGATACCACGCACCCCAGGCAACGGCCCAAAATGCATTATGATTTGCCGGAAACCACCCATATGGATCAATCAACACATCCCAACCCAAACCACCTGGCCCACTCCAGACCAAGGCGTCATGGGTGTTGGAGTCGCGAATGTTCCAGAACAACGACTGTTCGAGGGTGCGCAGCTGCATATCGATACCCACTTCAGCCAGGTGGGCACTGGCCAATTCCATGCCGTCGACATTGGGCTGGCGTGTCGCGACAACATTGACAGCAAATGAAATACGCGCGCCGTTCTCATCAACCCGGAAACCGCTGCTATCGCGTTCGGTAAATCCGGCGCGGTCCAGATATTCATTGGCAAGGTCAAGATCGTATTCGGTGAACTGCTTTGCCATCTGGGCGTCGTAGTAGGGTGATGACTCCCTCGGGGCCAACTGGTGCGGCTCTCCCTGCCCGACATAGACCGTGTCGATGATTTCCTGACGATTGATTGCATGGGAAAGCCCGATACGGAAATCCCGGTTCTGGAAGATATTGCGCAACCTCGGATCTTTATGGGTGTGGTTAAGATACAGCGTCAGCTCGGTGCTGGCAGCGGGCGTCAGATCGATAAACCGGAAATCCCCGTCTTCCATGTGATCGAAAAAAACCGACTTCTGATCAAGCGTTCCGAACTGACCATCCGTATTATCCCGAAAGTCGATTTCCCCCGCCAATGCCCTAAGCATAAGCACTTCACTGCTCTCATACTGGCCGAACTCTACCCGATCGATATAGGGAAGCTGGTTCCCATCTGGGTCCACTTTGAAATAGTAGGGATTGCGTTCCCCGATAACGCGGCTTGAACCGTCATAGGGCCGCGTCAGCACCCATGCGTGCAGGGTCGGAATATTCAGGTTCTGGAAGCGTTCGATCGTGCGCTCGGCCAGCGCTGTGCCCGCTTTCGCTTCAAACATCTGGGCCCAGCTTGTAAACCCTTCCGCCGCCATCAGATCCTCGATACCGTCGGGATTGTAGTCGATATGATACTGGGAAAAGTAGTGGCGGGGGTAACTCGTATAGTACCAGCCCCAGCGCCCCGCGACATCGTGCTGAAGAAAGAACCCGGAAGGTTCTTCAAACGCAAAGCTAACTGTATAGTCGTCGATTTTGGTAACGGTTATACGGTTGTTCTGATTGCGCCGCGCTGCAAGCTCATCGTTCAGATAAACGGCTTCGTACCAGAACATGATGTCATCCGCCGTGAATGGCGCGCCATCAGACCAGCGAATACCCTCGCGCAGGTGAAACACATATTCGCGGCCATCGTCGCTGACATCGACAGCTTCCGCAATGTCGGGAATAACTTCATTATAGTCAGGGTCCCAACGCATGAGGTGGTCGTATTTCATGACACGCGCCAACATGTGTTGGGCGTTGCCCCCGACAAGGCCATGTCGCCATGTGCCACCGTATTCACCGATGGACTCAAGCGGCTCGACCACCATGGGCGACGCTGGAATGCGCTCTTCAATCGGTGGGATCTCACCCGCCTCCACAAGTGCGTCCAGCATTGGTGCTTGGTTGAATTGTGCCATGGCAAAGCTTGGCACCACAATGAGGGTCGCCACGCCAGTAGACATGGCAAGCTTTTGGATAATTCCAGTAAACCCTTGCATAAGGTTCTCCTCCCTGTTTGCAAGTTTGGTTTTTGACGCCTGCATTGATGGCGCCGGCAAACAGAGCTTAAGCGCTCTGCGCATTATATTATCGTTAATACGATCATTGCTTGTCGCCGTATATTAACGATAACAATGCCCCGCTCGCGTGATTCCGTCAACCCCTTCCTTGCAATAATTTGCATCAGGTCTGGGTGCATATGGTGAAAATGTAGGCGCAATTGATACGGCCGACGGCGAACATCCTCGATGGTATTCGCCCTGCTAAGCCAATATAATTTAATTACTTACAGCAACTTAATCCCCATTGGACGCGCGTCTACGCGCCTGCGTTCATTGATTTCTGAACTTCAAGACCTACGGGTTCGCGTTCCAAACTTCGCCTTGCCTGACCTGCGGGGTAACGGTATTAACGTTATATACAAGATTATGTTCTGCACATTTGGCCATTAAAGAGAAAAAATGACTCGTTCGGGGATGACCACAATCCGACTCAAAGACGTCGCAACACGCACCGGGTTTTCAGTTAACACAGTGTCGCTCGCCCTGCGTGACAGCCCGCGCCTTGCGAAAGAGACGCGTGAAATCATACGATCTGCGGCCCGGGAATTGAATTATCTTCCCAATCAGGTCGCTAAATCGCTCGTCAACCGAGAGACAAAAACCATCGGGCTGATCCTGACGGACATTACAAGTCCGATTCTTACCGCCACGGCCCAATCAGTCGAAACCGCCCTGTCCGCGCGGGGATACAGCACATTGTTTGCAACCTCGAACAACCGCATTGAGGATGAGATGAAGGCAATCGATCTGTTTCGCGCCCGACAGGTCGATGGGATGCTGGTTTATCCACGCAGCCATACCGTCATCGATCACATACAAACCTTGCGCGGCGCGGATTATCCTGTCGTGCTGCTGGTGGCGAACGGTGGTGCGGAAATTGATGCGGTCGGCATAGATGAACGCAAAGGCTCCTACAAGGCGGTCACACATCTGATCGATGTCGGACACCGTGCCATCGCACTGATCGACAGCGCAAATCCACTGGGCAACCCCGAGAAGCGCGAAGGTTATCTGTTGGCACTGGATCAGGCTGGGATCGCATTTGACCCGTCACTTGTTTCCGACCCCGGCGGACATTCGGTCGCGAGAGGCTTTTGGGCAATGGACGCCCTGATGTCGAGGACAAACAAACCGACGGCTGTTTTCACTGCAAACGATGCGCTTGCTCTTGGCGTATTGCGGTGGACAAAGGTGCATGGATTGCGCGTCCCCGAAGATCTGGCCATTATCGGGTTTGACAACATTGAGTATGCCGAACATGCGACCACCCCCATTTCCAGCGTCAATTATGATGTAGCTTTGGTCACAGACCTTGCAGTGGAGCGATTGATGAACTTGATCGCCTCACCCGGAGCCCTGCCCTCTCCTCAAATGACACTTATCGATCCAGATATTGTGGTGCGCCAAAGTACTGCAAAACGGACACGCTAGAAAGCGCCCGCCAAGACCTGCCTGACACGCACCAACCCATCACTCGTTGAACCTGCTGGCTTATATTCCAATCCGACAGCGCCTTTATATCCGCTTGCAAACAACCAAATGCAAGGGCATCTGCGTGATTGCCTTGATGCAAAACCCGTTGGTTTCCCTGCATTCAGCACGATCTGGGGCGGTTTAGCCTGTGTTGCGCACGCGTGCAATATAAAGAGGTGGATTGCAGCCGTGGAGAACCCTTAGGTAATTCGAAAAATACCTATATAAAGATCACAAAAGATAGTTCAGTCGTGTAGAAAAGACGATACTACAGACATCGCGAAAGGCTGCGGAACGCAAGCAAAATGCCGCTATCCCAACCGTGCTATTCGGAGCCGTTCAGGCGCTGAAACGGATGATCTTCATGGCGGATCGAGTGGATGCACCGGTCGGGGAACGCGCCAGTATTCAAGACGATCAAGGCGGGGGCTGGCGAGGCCGCCGCCATCGACCAAGAGGATTCCTGATGCGATCGGCGCATAGGCCGCCCGGAAATGCTGGGTTGATTTGAGCGCGACAACCCGCATTGCGGCCGGGTCAACAGCGTTGCTGCGGAAAATTTCCAGATCAAGCGCTTGGGTTGCGTGACTGGTCACCAACACCTTGATGCCGTCGATGCGCAACAGGGCGCTGGGGCCTGCGCTTTGCGATACACCTTTCCACATCGGGCCGCCGCAAACAAACCGCCCGTCACCCAGATGTTCGACCCGAGCGTGCAACTGAAGGGGGGCACCGCCGAATGCCGGGTCTGACTTTCCGCCAAGCGACAGCGCCAATGTGTTGCCCTTTCCGGCCGCTTGCGCAGCCAGCACTGATTCCGGGTCATGCAGCGCGCCGAAAAGGATGTCGCTGCCACCGCCTTCCAACAGGGCAGCCAGCAGCGCGGTGGAGTCGGCATAGGCGCCATCGCCCGGATTGTCAGAGATATCAGCCAGGACAAGCGGCCCGTCATGTTCCCCCGCAGAGTGGCTGGCAGCGGCGGCTGCCGCCTCCTGCGGTGTCAGCACGGCTTCCTGATTGGCATCACGTTCATCCCACATTGCTTTGCAAAGTGTGTCGGCGATCTGTTCCGCGATCTGCGCGGCACCAAGGTGCACAACAGAAACGCTGGGTCCGATCTCGGGCACGTCAGCAAAGCTGAAACCAGCGTTCAGACTGATATCAAGGATCGCAGGATGCATTTCGGTCAGTGCTTGTGCCTGCGCCATCAGGCCCAGCATGGGCTCGCGGTCTGTGCGGCCCCCTTCGGGCAGGGTGATCATCGCGGGCTTGCGAACAAGCGTCCGGGCGCGCACAGGGGGGCGTGCAAGCATGCGGCGCAGCAAACCGGCCGCACGGCGACCTGTTTCGCGCATGTCCACATGCGGGAATGTCTTGTAGGACAGGATGATATTGGCATCATTCGCCATCTTCGGATCAAGGTTGGCGTGCAGATCAAGCGTCACTGCAAATATTGGTTTCTGGCCGAGTATGGCGCGCAGCTCCCGCACCAGCCGTGCATCGCCGTCGGTGCCGTCTTCCAACACCATTGCCCCATGCAATGAAAGCAGCACCGCATCAAACGGTCCGGCTTCGCGCGCGGCAGTCAGGATGCGTTCGCCGAATGCGTGCCAGGCGGGTTGCGTCACCGGGCCGCCGGGGGTTGCAAAAGTTGCCACAGGGGTGATCAACTCCCAGCCTTCGGCCCGGGCGATATCGGCAAAACCGGCCACTTCGTTTTCGGTATCGGCAAGCGCCGAAAGCACCGCGTCGTCCTGATGGCAGTAGAAACCGCGAAAAGCAGTCTCATCCGTAAGTCTTTGACAGAAAGTATTGGTCTCGTGCATGAACTGCCCGAGAAGAACCCGTTTCGTCATTTTCCGCTTCCCCATAGCCAGATTGAGCGGGCTGAAGCGGGGTCGGGCCGTGCATCGGAGTAGTTTCGTGATTACAACAGGCTGATAGTGTGATGCAATCGAAAATCCTGGCCGGACCAACGGTGGAGGCGGAATGCGGGACTTGCAGTTGAAGTACTTTTTCACAGTGGCCAATGAAGGATCGATTCGGAAAGCCGCCGAAAAGCTTAACCTCGCGGCCTCGGCGCTTAGCCGTCGGATAACCCAGATAGAGGAGGATCTTGGCGTTCCGATGTTCGAACGCCATGCGCGCGGATTGCGCCTTACTGATGCCGGACAGATCTATTTCGATCATGCACGCACCACCCTGCGCCACGAAGCCTGGGCGATTGGCGAGATCGAAGCGATCAAGGATCTGAGGCGTGGTCAGATCCGGGTGGTTTGCGTGGAGGGGGCGATCGGTGGCATCATGTCCGATGCTATCGCTGCATTCCGCCCCAAGTCGCCGGGTGTCAACCTTTCGGTTACACGAGCAGGTAGCACCGGCGTGGTGCGCGCAGTGGCCGCTGACGAAGCCGAACTGGGGCTTGCATTTGATCCACCGACGCACCGCGATGTCATGATAATTGCGGAAGTGCCAGCGCCGCTTTATGCCGTGTTTGCCCCCGGGTTTCCCTTGCCGGACGGGCCGCAATCACTGGCAGGTCTGGCGTCCTTGCCGCTCGCCATTCCGCCGGATAGCAGCTACGGCATTCGTGATGTGATCGACAGGGTTGTACGCCAGAACGCGGATATCGAGCTTGATCCACCGCTTTTGTGCGATTCTGTATATGGTCTTACCGGATTTGCCCTGCGAGGGCAGGGAGTGTCGATCCTGCCCATGTGTTCGGTCGCCGACGAAGTGCGTGCTGGGCGCCTTCTCATCAGATCGCTCAGCGACCCGCCCCTGCGTGATGCCCGACTTGTGCTGATGGGGCGCAGGCATCGCACATTGCCGCCGGTCGCACGCCGGTTTTGCGCAATCCTGAAAAGTTCTATGCAGGCCGCACCTTACTAGCGTTGCTTTTTGGGCAAACCGGTGTCGTGATTCAATACTTGTATGCGAACACAAACTCCTGAAACTCGTGCCAAGGGTTGACCAGGGGTCGTGCCGGGCATCGGAGGCTGGGTAAAGATACTGCGATACACCTGAACAGCCGGACACAACCGGCTGACGATACGCGCATTATCAAGTGCGCTGCGCTTGATCGCCTTGCCTGAGGATGCCCGCAGGCCAGAGAAAACAAGAGAAAACAGGAGAGGATGAAATGAGAAATATCTGGAATACAGCACTGGCCTGCGCCGTAGGCGCGCTTCTTGTCGGCCCGGCAATGGCGCAATCTGTGACGATTGTGCTGGCGCATGAAGAGCCTGCGGACGCCAACACATCAGCTGCGCATATGTCGGCCATGGTGTTCAAGGACATCATCGAAACCCGTTCGAACGGCGACATGGTTGTCGATATTCAGGCGGCAAGCACGATGGGTAACCAGCGCGAACGGATGGAACTGACGCAAGCAGATATCATTCAGGTGAATATTGCCGCAATCGGTGGCCTGGCCCAGTTCTATCCGGCAATAAACGCGATTGATCTGCCCTTTGCGTTCCCTGACGAGGTCATTGCCGATCACGTCTTTGACGGGCCATTTGGTAAGATGCTGGCCGAAAACATTCACGCAGCAACCGATCTGCGCCTGCTGGCCGTAACGGCGGGGGATTTCTATGTTTTCACAAACAGCACGCGCGAGGTGCGTAGCCCGGCGGATATGGAGGGGTTGCGGGTGCGCACCATGTCCGTGCCCAGCCACATTGCGATGATGAATGCACTTGGTGCCGCCGCAACACCAGTTCCGTGGGATGAACTGTACAGCGCGTTGGAAACCGGTGTGGTTGATGCCCAGCACAACCCGATCCCGATTGTCGCCGTGGGCAACCTACAAGAGGTGCAAAGCTATGCGACTGTCACAAATCACATGTACGGCGCTGATTGGTGGATGACCAGCGATCTGTTCCTTGACACCCTGACACCAGACCAGATGCGTATCTTTACCAACGCGGTAGAAGCGGCCCGCACCGCCGGGCGCGGTGCCAAGATGGGCCTTCGCGCCACCCAGTTCGGAACCGCATTCCTGGAAGATGCAGGAATTCAGGTTTATGCCCCCACCCCCGAGGAATTGGTGCAGTTCCGCGAACTGGCGGCACCGGCGGTGATGGCGGTGCTTGCTGACGAGCTTGGCGATGATGCAGTCGCGCTTGCCGAAGCGATGCTTGAAGCTGTCGCGACGTCCGAGCGCGAGATCTACGGCAGCGACTAAGCGCGCGTCGTTATCGGTAATAGGACCACGCCGGGCAATCGGTCGGCGTGGTTCAACTTTCATCTTCCTTTCCCCGCCCCAAAAGGCAGTACACCGTGAGCGCCATCGCAAAAATGCTGCACAAGATTGCCCGGCTGGTGGAAATCATCACCGCTGCGCCGCTGGTTGCTGCTGGTGCGGTGATGGTCGGTGTGGTTCTTGCTGCCACATTTTTTCGCTATGTGCTTAATGATCCAATCACCTGGTCAGAGGAACTGGCGCGCTATCTGATGATCTGGATCGGCCTTGTCGGGGCGTCGGTCACCCTGCGCCATGGCGAACACATCCGCATAACCGCCATCCGTAAACTGCTTCCAGCACCCTTGCGCATGATCACGGATCTTTTTGTGGCAGCCGCTATCGGCTGGTTCCTCTGGGTGATGACGGTCGAGGGCTGGGCCGCCGCCGAGCGTGGCGCGCGCCAGATGTCGCCCGCGCTGGGTGTTTCAATGATGTGGCCGCTTCTGGCCGTGCCTGTCGCAGGGGGCCTGATGCTGGTGCAGCATGTGATCCAGACGGTGTTGATGCTTTTGGGGGCGCAGAATGAACCTGAACATGAAAGCCCGATGGGCGGGGGGCCGGTCTGATGCTCTGGCTTATGGTAGGTCTGTTCGCGGTTCTGGTGGTGCTTGGCACGCCGCTGGCCTTTGCAATCGGCATCACGGGGCTGTTCGCGCTGGTGCAATCGGATGGTCCCAGCCTGATCCGGCTGGTGCCTATGCGGCTGTTTTCCGGCATCGATATGTTCTCGCTGATGGCAATGCCTTTCTTCATTCTGGCTGGCGATATCATGAATCGCATCAAGATCACCGACCGGCTGGTTGATCTGGCCAATTCGATTGTGGGCGGGGTGCGCGGGGCGCTGGCGCATGTGAATGTGCTGGTTTCTGTGTTCTTTGCCGGCCTTACCGGCGCTGCAGTGGCTGACACTGCCGCCATCGGGCGCATGATGATTCCGGCGATGGCGTCACAGGGTTACAATCGCGCCTTTGCCGCCGCAGTCACGGCCTCTTCCTCGGTGATCGGGCCGATCATTCCGCCGTCGATCATTATGGTCATCTATGGCTCGCTGATGCAGGTTTCCATTGCCGGGCTGTTTGCAGCTGGTCTGATCCCCGGTATTCTGATGGCGCTGTCATTGATGGGCTACATTGCATTCCGCGCCCGACGTGATGATCTGCCGGTGGCCAATCTGCGCGGCGATGTGCCACAATTTCGCATCGCGCTGCGACGCGCGCTAGTCCCGCTGATGATGCCGATTATCATTCTGGGTGGCATTCTGGGCGGGGTCTTCACGCCGACCGAAGCCGCCGCCGTGGCTGTTTTTTATGCGCTTGTCGTCGGGCTGTTTCTGTATCGCAATCTGGGTCTGCGCGATCTTGTTTCCATGCTTTACGACATGGTGCGCGCCTCGGGTTCGGTGTTCATCATTCTTGCGGCGGCCTCGATACTTGGCTGGGTGCTTGCGCGGCAGGGTGTGCCGCAGCAACTTGCCGACTTTCTGCTTGGTATCAGTGATAACCCGTTGATCTTCCTGTTTATCGTCACGCTTGCGCTGCTGGTTATCGGCATGTTCATGGAGATGACGGCGATTCTGATCATCCTGGGCCCGATCCTGCATCCGATCGCAGTCTCGCTGGGGATCGATCCGCTGCATTTCGGTATCGTGATGGTTGTGAACCTCAATATCGCGCTGGCCACGCCGCCGCTTGGGGCATGCCTTTTCGTGGCCTCGTCCGTGGGCAAAGTTCGCTTCGAGGATGTCGCATGGCGCATTCTGCCCTTCATTCTGGTCGAGATCGCGGTGCTGGCCGCCATCGTTTATGTCCCGGCGATTTCGCTGACCCTGCCGCGTCTTCTGGGTCTCGGCTGACATACATCTTAAGGGGAGCATGAAATGACATCCGAGATCATTCTGTTCGGCGTTGGTGCCATGGGCCAGCGGATTGCCCGGCTGGCCCGCGCGCGCGGCTACACCATCCGCGCGGCCATCGATATGGACCCGGCCAAGCAGGGCGTACCCCTTGGCCGCCTTGCGGATTGGCAGGACCTGAAATCCGGCCCCGCCATTACTGCGGATATCGCAGAGGCGCTGAAGGGCACGCCCGCAACGGTTCTGCATGCAACCGCCTCTTTCCTGCGGGATGTATCATCCGAGATCGAAAGTTGTTTGCAGCACGGCCACGATGTTATCTCTATCTCCGAAGAGATGACCTGCCCGCATTCGGCTGACCCTGCCATTGCGGCGCGGCTGGATGCCACTGCGAAACAGTACGGCGCGCGGGTCATTGGGACTGGGGTGAACCCCGGTTTTGCGATGGACATTCTGGTGCTTGCGCTAAGCGTGCCTTGCGGACGAGTTGATCATATTCAAGCCATCCGGACGAATGATCTGTCAGATTTCGGGCCGACGGTATTGCGGACGCAGGGTGTTGGCCTGACGCCCGGGGGCTTTGCCGACGCGGTTGCCCAGGGCCGTGTGGTCGGGCATGTCGGCTTCGCGCAGTCCATTGCGTTGATTGCGCGACACTTGGGGTGGACGGTTGATCGCGTTGTCGAAACCCGAGAGCCAATCATTTCCTCGGTCGCCCGCAAAACGCCGCACATGACGATCGCGCCAGGGCAGGTCGCCGGGTGCCGCCATTGCGCCTATGCATATATCGGCGGGCACGAGGTTCTGCGGCTTGAACACCCACAGCAGATACGGCCTGAACTTGAAGGACAGGCGACATCGGATCAGATTCGCATCACGGGCGATCAAGTGATCGAGATGCGGATCACCCCTGAAATCGGGGGCGGCGCCGGGACGGCGGCGGCGGCCGTCAACGCGCTGGCGTATCTTCGCCGCGCCCCGGTGGGGCTGGTCCATTTGACCGATCTGCCGCTTACCAGCCCGAAGATGACCAACCTTATCCCACAAGGAGACCATTCATGAAATGCCAGACCGGCGATTGGGTTCGTATCCATTCGGTGATCCTCGCGCCAGAAGAGAGGGCAAGCGCCATCCCTGAGGAGACCCGTGCTGTGCCACTGGAAATGCGTGTGAAGGGTTGGCTGATCACGGCAGTGGCCGCGATCGGCGACACTGTGGAAATCCGGACCACACTCGGCCGCCGCTATCATGGCACACTGGAGGCCATGAACCCGCCATATGGACATGATTTCGCCGCAGCGATCCCGGAACTTCTGCGCGCAGGCGAGGAATTGCGCGCAATGCTGTCCGAGGCTGAGGGGGAAGTCACATGAAACAGGTCGATTACCAATCCGTCATGGGCCGCCGCAATGAAACGATGCTTTCGGCGCTCGGGCTTGATTACGCGCCTTTCCTGCAACACCCGGTCACCTTTGACTATGAGGCTCTGATGGCGCAGGTCACCTACAGCCTCGACACGGTGCGCGAGATTCAGGCGCGTGTCGGGGTGGGGAACACGCCCCTGATCGAACTGCGCCAGATCAACCGTCTGGTGCGCATGCTTGCACCAAAAGGCAAGGGCGCGCGCATCTTTATCAAGGACGAGGCCGCTAACCCGTCAGGCAGCTACAAGGCGCGCCGCGCGGCACTAAGCATGCATCACGCCAAAGAGGCAGGCTTCAAGGGCGCCGTCGCAGCGACCAGTGGAAATTATGGGGCGGCGGTTGCCAGTCAGGCGGCGATGCGGGGCCTTGATTGTATTGTCGTGCAGGAAGTATTCGACAGCCTGGGCATTGGTCAGCCCGAGATTCTGGAAAAGGGGCGCGCTTGCGAGATTTATGGGGCAGAAGTGTTGCAGTTGTCCGTTGGACCCGAGCTGTTCTACCAGTTCCTGCGCGTTCTTGAGGAGACGGGCTATTTCAATGCCTCACTCTATACTCCGTATGCCATCGCCGGGGTAGAGCCTTTGGGGGTTGAGATTGTCGAGCAGATGCAGGCCGCAACCGGTGCGGCCCCGGATGTGGTGATCTGCACTCATGCGGGGGGCGGCAACCTGACCGGTACGGCGCGCGGGTTGCAAAAGGCCGGAGCATCACAGTGCAAGGTTGTCGCCGCAAGTGTCGATCTGTCGGGCCTGCACATGGCCAGCGACACCGATTTTAACCGCAAGCATTTCACCACCGGCCACACCGGTTTCGGAATTCCATTCGCCAGCTGGCCTGACCGAACCGACGTGCCGCGCAATGCCGCGCGCGCGTTGCGCTATATGGATCGCTACCTGCTGGTGAAGCAGGGGGAGGTGTTCTACGTGACGGAAGCGCTGGCCCGCCTTGAAGGGTTGGAGCGTGGCCCGGCAGGCAATGTGGCGCTGGCCGCAGCGATTGCTCTAGCGCAGGAGATGGAGGAAGATCAGACGATCGTGGTTCAGGAAACTGAATACGCGGGCGCGGGCAAGCAGCCATCGGCCCAGCTTAGTTTTGCCCGCGAGCGCGGTATCCGGATCTGGCGCGGCGACCCCGAAGATGAGATCCCCGGCGCGGCAGTCGTGATTCCTGATCATCCCTCGCGGATCAAGCTGCGCGATGTCGACCTTAACCGCGTTCGCAAAAGCCTGATCCGCAAGGCTGCCGCGCTGATGCCCGATGGCAGAGCACCAGACAGGGACGACATCAACTTTCTGGCTGCCGAAACCCGCAGCAACCCGGCATTCGTTGATGACTGCCTGTTGATTGCCACTTCTGGAACAGGGTCTTTCGAATCAAGTTAGTTTCTTCACAAAAGTAACCCCGCCAAATTACGCTTCTGCGGGGTGAGGTTCGCATCTCAGATCTATTGTGGGATAATGGCGTTGCCGTTTGCTCTGTTTGCCGAGGGGTTTCCCGCACCGGGATGATGCTTCTGGCCGTGGTCCGCGCTGAGGCTGCCACTATATTGGTTGGAGCTTGACGCAGTCCGGTCGCGGTTTTTCAGCCACGGCTATTCACGAAATTCCATCTTGCAGAATGCAGCTTTTCAGAACGCGCCCTTCAAACACGTCCACCAGCCCCAGATCACTTAATCGGGGTCCGGCGTTGCACACCAGTGACGCACCGAACAGCGCCTTGAACACCAGATAAGGGGGGTGCCAGTCCACCAGCGTATCAAGCGCGGCTTGCACAGTTGCGAACCCCTGCGCAACCTCGGGCAGGGGGCGGTCACTGACCAGCCCACAGATTGGCAGTGGCAGGCAGGCAACCACCTGCCCCATGCTGGCCACAGCCAGACCGCCGCCCGCATCGCGCACCGCAGTTGCGGCCACGGCCATATCCTGCGCGTTTTGCCCGAACACTGTCAGATTATGGCTGTCATGTGAAACTGTGGTTGCAAACGCACCGCGCCACGTTCCCCAGTTTTCCAGAAACGCCACCCGCATAGGGGTTGCAGCCCCGTGCCGGTTGATAATGCCCATACGGATCATGTCCGCTGGCAGCACCAGCCGGTCCTGCGCAACATCAACAATCCGCGTGCCCCATTCAGGAAAACGCGGTTTGGACAAGGTTGCAATGCGTGCTTTCGGCCCTTTGGCGGGAATTTCAAAATCTGCGGCAGTGATGGGGCCTATGCGCATACTGTCGTGCAAGGCGGGCGCTTGCACAGGGTGCGCAACGGTCAGAATACCGTCTTTCGCCACCACATGCCCATTTGCAACAACCTGACTTGCCTGCACCGCATGCACATCCGACAGCACCACCAGATCGGCACGCCGGCCGGGTGCAACAAGCCCCAGATCCCTGCGCCCTATGCGGGTGGCCGCGTTCAGTGTCGCCGCCCTGTAGGCCCAAAGCGGCGGCAGGCCACAGGCAATCATGCGCCGGATCACATGATCCAGCCCGCCCTTTTGTGTCAGTGCATCAGGGAACACATCATCCGTGCACAGAGTGACCGTTTGCGGCAGTTCGCCAAGCTCCAGCAAAGCCCGCGCGAATTCCGGCAGCAAATGATCATGCGAGCCGCGCAATTCGATGGTGAAGCCTGCTTCCAGCCTGGCTAGAAGATCGGCGGCGCTGGTCAGTTCATGGTCGGTTTCAACGCCGCTGGCTGCGAATGCCTGCAATTGCGGCCCTGCCAGACCACGGGCATGGCCGCAGACCCGCTTGCCACTGGCAAGGCCCGCGCCCACAATGCCCGATACACGGGCATCGCCCTGCAACAAGGCGTGCATGGTCATCAGCTCCGCCGCACCATGAATATCGCCGCGCGCAAGCCATTTTGCAACTGTCGCAGGGGTAAAATCCCCACCGCTGCATTCATACCCCGGTGCCGAGGGCACGCAGGTCGGCACCAGCGGCAACAGACGCAGTGCCATCCCTGTGACGGACCGACAGGCATAGTCCAGACCGGATTCGCCCATGACATTGGCAAATTCATGCGGGTCCCAAAGCGCAGTCGTCACCCCGCGCGGAACCACCGCCGCCGCATATTCCGAAGGCGTCACCATCGAACTTTCCACATGCATATGTGTGTCAATAAAACCGGGAACGATGATCTGCCCCGTCGCATCCAGCCGGACCTTGGCACAACAGGCGGGGTCAGGGGCATGGACACTGGCAATCAAGGGGCCAACAATGCCCACATCCGCGCGCCTTTGGCGGCCTGTCACCATGTCCAACACCATGCCCCCTTCGATCAGCAAATCAAACGGGGCCTGTCCCTGCGCGGCACGCACGGCCCTTGCGCGCAACTCCGGGGCGTTCAGGTCCATATCTGGGGTTGAGGGGGTCATGCGGGGTCTTTCCGTTCAAGCGCACCAAGGCAAAGCTGCGCAATATCATCCGAATATGTTGTTATGGCCAGTTGAACCGGCCCTGCGGGGTCGGGTGTGAACGCAGTTGCACCATAGCTGGCATCTGGCGTGGTGGACACGTCCATGCGCGTGCGCGCAAACCCGAACAGGCTGGGATGCAGCATCGCAAGTGCCGCAACCGGGTCATAGATGGCCATGTGTCCACGTCCGCGCGACAACCCAATATCCAGATAGCCCCCCAGAAGATCATGTGTCAGCGGGTCGGTATCTGGCATATCCTGTGGCCCGAAGGTCACCGTGCGGCACAGCATCAGGTCAATCACCTCCAGTGGCAGTCCCGCGCCCAGAACACAGGCAAGGGCCTCGGGGTCGGCAAGGGCGTTGAATTCTGCTGCGGGGGAATGGTTGCCCGGCCCGTTGCTGCCACCCATCCAGACCAGACGGGTAATCCGCGCGGCAGCGTCAGGATGGCGCTGAACCAGATGGGCCAGATTGGTCAGCGGTCCCAGCGCCAATACCTGTCGCGGGGGCTGGGTGTCATGCAACCAAGCGGCCAGTGCATCAACGGCGCTTAGGGGTGACAGCGGCACATCCCCCACAGGCAGGCGGCGGCCACGGGTTTGCATGCCATCTGCGCCCAGAATACGCGCCGCTGTTTCCTGCGGACGCAAAAGCGGGCGATCCGCCCCGCGATATAAAGGCGCATCCAGCCCGTAGGCATGCACTGCGCCTTGTGCGTTGGACACCACCTGCGGCAGTTCCGCATTGCCTGCCACAAGGGATATGCCCGCAAGGCTTGCACCCGCGCGTTGCAGAAACAGCAAGGCCCAAAGATCATCAAACCCAAGGTCCGTATCAACCCAGATGGTCATTGCTGAAGCCCGCACGCTGTGTGCTTGGGCAAATCAAACTGCACCATGTCACCCAATGGCACTTCGGGCAGGTCGATCGCGGCATCAGCCTTGATCTGGCCCAACGCGCAATCAATGACATATTCCCGGTGTCCGCCTGCAAAGCTGGATGCCCGAACCCGCCCGGAATGCGGCCCCTTGCCAACCTGCACGCCGTCCGGGCGCCATGCCAGCAGTGGGCTGTCAGACCGGAACCCGGCGCGCACGCGCCCCGCGTCAGACACCAGAGTGTCGCCTTCAACCCGAAAGATATTCTCAAAGCCCATGAAATCGGCAGCGAAGGCCGTTCTGGGGCGGGCATAAAGTTCTGCGGGCGTGCCAAGCTGTTCGATCTTGCCGTCCTTCATCAACACAATCCGGTCGGCCAGGGCCAGCGCTTCGGCCTGATCATGTGTAACAAAAACCATCGTCACGCCGGTTTCCTTTTGCACACGCTGCAATTCGGTGCGCATTTCCAGCCGCAGGCGTGCATCAAGGTTGGACAGTGGTTCATCCAGCAACAATACTTTTGGCTGCATGACAAGGGACCGCGCCAACGCAAGGCGCTGCTGCTGCCCGCCTGACATTTCAGCGGGTTTGCGCCCCTCGAATGCGGCCAGCCCCACCGTCGCAAGCCCCGCACGGGTGCGGCTGTCAATCTGCGCCTGTGGCAGCTTTTGCAACCGCAGCCCGAAGGCCACGTTTTCAAACGCGTTCAAGTGCGGGAACAGTGCATAGGACTGAAACACCAACCCGATACCGCGTTTGTTGGCGGGCACGCGGGTTACATCACGCCCGTCAATGCTGATGCGTCCGCTATCGGGCACCAGCAGGCCCGCGATGGCGCGCATTGTTGTGGTCTTGCCGCAACCGGACGGCCCCAACAGCGCGATCAGCTCGCCCTTGCGGATGGACAGGTTCAGCGATGGCACTGCAACGCTTTTCCCGTAGGCCAGCGTCAGATCGGAAAGTTGCACGAAAGTGTCAGACATAACGAGAGAACCCCAGCAAGCGTTCAGCAATGAAAACAATGGCAAGCGACATGAATGCCAGCAGCGCAGACAATGCCGCCACCGACGGATCAAAGGTGATTTCCATATAGGCAAGCATATCTATCGGCAGTGTGCGCACCCCCGGCCCGGACAGAAACAGCGACACCGGCACCTGATTGAATGATGTCACAAACCCCAGAATGAACGCCGCCAGAACACCCCCGCGAATATTGGGCAAAACCACCTTGGCAAATGCCTGAAACCGCGTGGCGCCCAGCAAAACCGCCGCTTCTTCCATATCGGCGCGCAGGTTATGCATGGACGATGAAACAACCCGCACGGCATAGGGCAGAACCAGCGCTGTATGCGCCATGAACAACGCGGCAGTGATGGTCACGTTCAAGGGAAGAACCATGTAGCGCAACAACGCCAGCCCAACGATGATACCGGGCACGATGATCGGCGCGGCCACAATGGTGCGCACGGTTTCGGCCCCCGGCAGGTCATACCGGTTCAGCGCATAGGCCGCCGGAATTCCCAGAACCAGCGCGGCCAATGTCCCGAAAACCGCAAGCCCCATGGACAGTGCAAAACTGGCGCGGAAGCTCTCGATCGTAAACACCTTCAGATACCATTTCAGCGACAGCCCCTCTGGCGGGAAAGCAAGGTTCTGCCCCGCCGAAGCCCCCGCCAGAATGATGATGATGAACGGCCCGATCAGGAAAGTCAGCGTCAGGCCCAGAATGGTCCAGTTGGCAAAATGGCGCATCTGTTCAACGTCCCCGCACGGTGGCAATGCGCTTCAGCAGCAGGTTGGCCGCGAAGGACATTACAATCAGGATCATGGCAATCACACTGGCTGACACGAAATCATTGGCCACATTCACGCGCTGATACAGCAATGTTTCCAGCATCAGCACCTTGGACCCGCCCAGAATGGCCGGTGTGATATAGGCCGTCAGCGCACCAGTGAAGACAAGGGTTCCCCCGATCACCAGCCCTTCTTTGGTCAAAGGCAGGATCACCTTGAAAAACACCGCAAACCAGTTCGCCCCCAGAACACGCGCGGCCGGGATGACATCGCGCGGAATATTCTCCATTGCGGAAACAAGGCTGATGATCATCAGCGGCAGGAAAAGCTGCAACAAGCCGATAAACACCGCCGTTTCCGTAAACAGCAACCGCAGCGGTGTTTGCGACAGGCCCAGCCCCATAATGGTTTCGTTCACAATGCCGGTGCGGCCCAGAATGACAATCCAGGCGTAAGTTCGCGCAACCGGTGAAATCATCAGCGGCAAAATAACCAGTCCAAACACCCTGCCGCGTGATTTCGGGTCAAGATTGACAATGCAAAACGCAGCCGCATACCCGATCACTGCTGCCGTGCCTGCCACCAGAACACCCAGTTTCAACGTGCGCAAAAATACGGTGCGGTGCAGCGGCACCGAAAAGAAGTCGATATACCCCTGCACCGACCAGCCGCCATCCGCACGAAAAGCTTCCGACAATAAAATGGCCACTGGCACCAAGAAAAGCAGGGTTGCGAAAATGACAGCGGGCAACGCAAGCGCAAGCCCCTCTCGCGGGTTACGAAACATGATAAAATCCTGTTTGAGGGATCAGGTCAGGCCCGGTGGCGTGCGAACGGGGGCGGACACCGCCGCCCCCGCCCGTGCGTTTAGCGGATAACTTCGTTATTCCACTGGTTCACCCAATCTTCGCGCTGGTCCAGAATTTCGGCAGCGCTCAGAATGTTCAGTGCATCAATCACCTCGGCACCATAGGTCAGGTTTTCGGCGGCCTCGTCACTTAGCACAACCTCGCGGTTGGCGGGGCTGTCCACCAGCATTTCGCCGATCTTGGTCTGAACCTCGACGGACAGCCAGTAATCCATGAACTGATACGCCAGATCTTCATTCCCGTTGCCTGCTGTCATGACCATCACATTCATGCCACCGGCCTGCCCTTCGGCGGGGTCCGCCCATGAAAATGGCAGTGCGGAATTCTTGAAGCTGCCCCATGCGAAGCGCCCGACAGGGGCGGCAATCACCTCTTGCTGGTTCATAAGCTGCACCAGTTCCGATGACCGCGAATAGAAGGTGACAATATCATCAGACCGCGCGCCGATTGCGGACAGCACAGGCGCATAGTCATCTTCATGCCCAAGTGCCTTGCCCAGCATCATCAGCGTCAGCGGTCCTTGGGTTGTTGTAATATTGGGCAAGGTGACCTGCCCGGCCAGCGCATCACCCAACAAATCAGCCCAGGAATTGATTTCAACCAGATCGGAGCGATACACAATCGATGTGGCGTAATAGGTATACCCCACGGCCATGTTTTCGCCGATCGGGTCTTTTGCAGATTCGTAAAGCTGATCGAAATTGCTCAGGCGCGTTGTGTCCAGCGGTGCAATCAGGCCTTTGCGCGCAAGGCTCAGGGCGTCTTGTGTTGAAATGACAGCCATATCAATGACGGGGTTTGCGGCGTTCGCCTCGATCTTGGCCATGCGTTCCACGCTGTTGCCTGTCTCGACAACCAGACGGCAGCCGCACATTTCCTCAAATGGGGCATAAAGCGCTTCGCGGTATTCATCCTGTGCGAAGGAATAGACCGAAATTGTCAGCGTCTGGTTTGCCGCCGCGGCACTGGCACTGGCGCAGCCAAGTATAATTGCAGGGATCAGTTGTTTCATGTCCGGAACTCCGTGTTGGGTTGGGGGGTGGTGGTTGGTGTCGGTGCGCGCGTGGTGGACGCCCGCAGCACCAACTGCATCGGCACCGCCACGCCTTGGGTCTGGTCGGGCTTTTGCGCGATTCTATCGGTCAGGATGCGCAGGGCATAGGTCGCGATGGTGTCCATGTCCTGCGCAACAGTGGTCAGGGCGGGATGCATGGCCAATGCCAGCGGCAGGTCGTCGAACCCCGTCAGACTGATGTCGGCGGGCACGCGGACCCCGGCTTGCGACAGGCGCGAATGTGCACCAAGCGCCAGCAGATCAGACGTTGCCATCACCGCGCTGACACCTTCCGCCGCAAGCGCGCACAATCTGGCCAGTCCGTCGTCGCCCCAGATAGTGTGGCAGGTAACATCAGGCCCCAGACCCGCAATCATGCCCTTGATGCGGTCTTGCTGAACCTCGGACACCGGGTCGCCCCCCAGCAGGGCCACATGTGTGTGACCAAGTTCTGAAATATGGCGCCCCAGCAAGGTGCCGCCCCCCACATGGTCGCCCGCCACAGCCGAGCGCGGGTCAGACGCCGTGTTTATGATGACATTGGGCAGACCGGCAGGAACTTCGGGCGATGTGCCTTTTTGCGGGACGATCAACACGCCATCCACACCCCGATCCGCAAGCCAGTGAATGGCTTCTCGCTGGCGGTCGGCATTGCCGCGCGAATCCCCGATAAGGATGCCCAGCCCGCGCTGTTCGGCCGCAATCGAAAGGCTTTGGGCAATGCGTGGAAACAAGGGGTTTGTCAGGTCCGGCATGACCAGCCCAAGCACACCGCTTTGTCCGGTTTTCAACGCCCGCGCGAATACACTTGGCTTGTAGCCTATGGCCTGCGCATAGGCCTTGATGCGCGCACTCATATCTTCGGATACACGCCCCTTGCCCGTCAGCACGTTTGAAACGGTGGCGACCGAAACACCCATTTCCTTTGCAATCTGTTTCAGACTCGCCATCTGTTTCTCCTTTGGTGTAACGATTAATCTATCAGATTTTGACAGGTCAACGCCTAATTAAAGGTTTAATCAAAATTAACCTGGACGAAGAAAGATGATGCATAAAAATGCAGCGACGCTGTATCGGACAAGGGCGTTTCAAAAATGATCCCGGAAAAATTCACGATTTTTCCGGGATACGGTTACTGCAAATCTTCGGGGTTCAGGGCCGGGGGCGCGGAACACGGACTCAAGGTGCATCTTTCCTTGGCAGGGCGGCTGCTTCCAATGTGATGTCCCCTTGGGGAAAGGGGTTTACGCCCTCTCGTGGGCCTTTTGGGCGGGCTGTTCTGCTTTCCGGCCTTGGGTTGCGTCTGCATTCTCTGGTATGAACGGAAGAATCTGAAAATCGTTTTGCGTTACCATAAGTGCGGTATTTTCTGGCACTTCTGTCCAGTCGTTTCCATTGTTATCCAGCGGTTCTGATACGATCAAAGTTCCTTCTGAAGACTGCTGGTAATATAAAGATGGGGCGTGTTCATCAGACGCATATCGTGCCGCATAAAGCGACTGACCATCTGACCAGCAGGCGGTGAAGCGCATGTTTGGCGTTGCGTCGATATCGCGTGCAAGCGCTTCTATCTGTCGAACAGCGCGGGCCATTGCCCCCACGGGGGAGTCTTCCAAGCCCAATCCCATCGCGGTCAGGAATAGTGCCTCACTGTCGGTCGCCCCAAAGCGGTGGGCATACAGCGCCTCATCAATGCCCATCTCAACGCGTCTGCGAAGCTTCCCGAACCCGCCCACCATACCGTTATGCATGAAAGACCAGCGACGCAGCGCGAAGGGGTGGCAATTATTGTAGCTGGTGGCACTGCCAGTCGATGCGCGGACATGCGCAAGAAATACCGGTGCCGCAATCTGCCGCGCGATTTGCAACAAATTCGGGTCAGACCAGGCCGGACGCGTGTCTTTGTATACCCCCGGTTCTGGAAGCGCGCCATACCACGCCACGCCCACGCCGTCAGCATTGATGGCGGTTTTGCAGCTATGCGCGTCCCGACTTTGATGAATGAGCGAATGCGCAGGACGGCTGATCAGGTCTTCCATGAAAAGCGGCTTGCCAAGCCATGCAACCCATCTGCACATATTATGCCACCGCCGTTCTGGCACCTGAAGTGCTGTCGGTGGGCGCGAAACGCGCTGTGGCAAAATCTGCGGCATAGGCATCTGCCATCGGATGTGGGTTGCGGGCCAGTTCATCGACCGCCCTGATGATCAGATCCGCTTTTGCATCATCCAGCAGCACGCTGAAGTTCAGGCGCACCCAGCCCGGTTTGGCCATTTCATCGCCAGACAGAATTGCGTCGCGCATGGTATCGGACTGTGCGGCATCGATGTTCAGCAACCTATGGGCATAGGGGCCAGCGCAAGCGCAGCCGCCCCGCGCCTGAATCCCGTAGCAATCGCTTAGCATGCGCGTGAACAGCTGGTGATGGACATGGCCACCCCGCGCGTCCCGAACCCGAAACGCGAAGATCGGCAGCCGTGGTCCCTTGTCTATGCCCAGCAATTCCAGCCGGGGGTTTTTGGCCCAAGCCTGTTGGGCACGGGCTGCAAAATCTGCGTGCCTTGTGTCCATCACTTGCTGACCAATCGCGTTTTTCACAATGAAGACCATCGCCGCGCGGATATCACCGACCACATTTGGTGTTCCGGCTTCTTCGCGTTCGACCAGCCCCTGCGCATAGACGTGTCCCCACGGGGACACGAACCGGACAGTGCCGCCACCGGGGTGCACCGGGCGGCTGCGGGACACCGCATCCTTTCTGACAATCAAAACACCCGACGCGCCCGGACCACCGATAAATTTATGCGGTGAAATCACGACCGCATCTATTGCACAATCGGTGCCGGCTTTCATGTCTATCGGCAGATAGGGGCCAGCACCCGCATAATCCCACATGCTAAGGACATCATGTGCATTCAACAGCCGTGTCACCGCATCGACATCGGTGATGACACCGGTGACATTCGACGCGGCTGAAAATGCGCCGATCCGCAGATCGGCGCCGCGGGTTTCGGCCAGCGCGCGGGCCAGCGCGTCAAGGTCTGGTCCGCCCCCGGCCGCTTCGGGAATTTCGATGACGTCTGCGCCAGACTCTCGCCACGGGAGGATGTTGGAATGGTGCTCATAAGGCCCGACAAACACCACCGCACGCCCGTTGCGTGCCAATATATCGGGCACACCAAACAGATGGACCAGACGATTGATGCCCGCCGTGGCGCCTGCACCTGCGAAAATGACCGCATGATTGTCATCAGCGCCGGTCATCCGTGCAATGATACCACGCGCGGCGCGGCGCATTCTTGTCATTGTGGACCCGCAAAACGATGCTTCGGTATGGCTGTTGGCGTACCAGGGCAACACCTCGGTCATGACGAATTGTTCTACCTGTTCCAGTGCGCGCCCCGATGCGACGTAATCCGCATAGAGAAGGGGGTTGGTGCCAAAGGGGCCAGGCACGGGCATCCCGTCCCCGATCAGGCCGCGACGAAGCCAGCCTACCAGATCAGGACGATCAAAACGACGCGCAAAGCGATCAAGCGGGTTTTCGGCTGCGGTCATGGTGTAGGTTCCTTTCGGCGTTGAACAGGTTCCTTTCAACTATGAACAATTCCAGCGATCATGCGACACGGTTTGTTCCAATATAAATGCTATTTTGTGGTCAATACTGCACGATTTTACGCAGTATTCGATCAAATGATCCATGACCGCCGCGACGGGGGTTCGACCAGATGTTTTCGAAGTTTGTTTCATGGTGGGTGCATGGCACCCGGTCGCTATGTCAAACCGGGGTGATCGGGGACCAGCCCCAGGCCTTTGGCCCACGCGCGGCGGACAGGAGCTGTTCCAATGTATTTGATTCCACTGCCGGACAGGCAAACGTAGCTACATGCACAATCGATTGCCGAGGGCCAAAAGATCGCAAACGCGTCTATCAGCGCGATCTGTGATCGTAGCCTGCGGCAAGCCTGCGAAGGGCGCCAGCCAGCCGGAATGCCCATGCTTCGCGATCCTGACTGGTGGTCAAGGTGTCGTTGACAATTTCCAACCCGCAGCCGGGCAGGCCAGTGTCCCAACAATGATAATCCAACGTAAAGGATGTGCCGCGAAAACCACAATACGGGCTGTTTTCGGCCAGTTTCAACATCGCATCACGGTCAAGCAAGCCCAGAATTCCGTCTGACAGGCGACGGTCGTGATGCCAGAATGTGCCCGCATCAATAACGCGGCGTTCAGTGCCCAACTGGCGTGTGAAGCTGTGTAATGCCAGAAAAAACGGGGCCTTGTGACGGGTTTGCATCGCTGTCCACTGCCGATGAATTCTGCGATGATAGGGCCAGAAATACCGGCTTTGCCGATCAGCGCGCAGTGTTGGCGTCAGTCCGATATTTCCGGGAACCGTGACGCCGTCGCTATGTTCGGGAATAGATGTCGGATCAGCAATCCAGCGATTGCAATCAATCAGCAGCCGCGACTGGCGTGTAAGAATCGCAGGCGCGTCCAGCAAATGCGACAAGGCGCGCACAACCGGTGCGATGCCAATATCAACGCCAATGTGACGTTCAAGCACCGACCCCGGCAGGCCCAACCCTCGACAGGTGTCCGGCAAAGTGGCGCTGGCATGGTCGCAGAGCAATAGTGCAGGGAAATTCCCCTGTGGATTCAGAACCTCAATAGCTTCAGTATATTCCGCAGCACTGGCAAGAGGGGCGGGGTCATGCTTCATCGTTTGACTGTCCTGATGTTGCGTCAGATTGGTCCCGTGCTGCATAGGCTTGGCGCATTGCTTCGATTGCAGAAAGCCTTTCACGCGCGCGATCAGGATTGCGCGCTGCGACGGCGGCAACCAGTGCCTCGGTCTGTGCAATGGCCGGAATCCATGAATCAAATAGGGTTTCGGATTCTACCGGTGATACCAATGTCTTGTCTGCAAAGCTGGCAATCGGCGAACGCCAGCGATCAGTGAACAAGACAAGCCGCACGCGCCGTTGTGCCGCCAGACGTGCAAAACGGATGGTTTCGGGTTGATAGCGCCGGAAATCAAAAACAACCAATGTCACGCGGCTGTCATAGTCCACAAGTGTATCAGGCAGGGTCGGGGAACCCGGTTCAAGCAGATGAACCCCCGCACGAAGCTGCGCCAGATGCTGCGCCATGCGGGTCGCCAGAACCGCGCTGAACCGCCCGCCCAAAAAGTGGATCACGCTGCGTTCATCGGCCAGCAGATCCACGATCCCTTCAAAATCCCGTTCCACATAATTGGCCTGTGCTTGACCCAGTGACAGGGCAAGCATCTGCATATGCGCTTGATACAGTGAATGCTTCGCTTGCTGGCCCTGATCCTTGAACAAAGACAGAGGAGAGTTCAGGGTTTCCCCGATTTCGTCAATCAGGGATTTCTGAAATGCGGCGTATCCGCTGAATCCCAATTTATTGATAAACCGAAGCACCGTCGGAATGCTGACTCCCGCATTGGCAGCAAGATCGGCCACGGTTGAAAGTCCGGCTGCCGGATAATTCGCAAGCAATATGCGGCTTATCCGTTGTTCCTTGTTGGTCAGGCGCAGATCATGTTCGGCAAGCAGGTTCTTCAGCACTTGGCATTCCTTTGCATTGATCAGTATGCAATCATTTTGCGCATAATTTTCCTATTTGTATTAGAATATATATTTTTTGTTGACTGAAAAGCTAAAATGATGGAGGCATCAGGCAATAAGTTCAGAAACCCCTAGTCAGAGACAAAAACAATGATCAGACAAATTTTGCCGTCCGCCTCTCTTGCCGTGGCTTGTGCATTTATGGCGTTGCCTGCTTCCTCCGAAACTCTGCGTTTTGCATCTCAGGGTGACATCCTGAGTATGGACCCCTACATCGTGGAAGAAGTCTTTACGTCGGGTTTTCTGGGGAATGTCTACGAGGGGCTGATCCGGCGCGACTCTGACCTGGCGATCCAGCCTGCTCTTGCAGAAAGCTGGGAATTGCTGTCCCCGACACATTGGCGGTTTCATCTGCGGCAAGGGGTCGTCTTTCATGATGGCACACCTTTTACAGCGGATGACGTGGTGTTTAGCGCCGAACGCGTGCGGTCCGGGGATTCCAATTTCAAGAACAGGCTTGCGGCAGATACCGAAGTCGTCGCGGTGGATGATTACACGGTTGACTTTATCACCAGCGAACCCAATCCAATCCTGCATTATACATGGGCAAACTGGTATATAATGTCGCGCAGCTGGGCCGAGGCGAAGAATGTTGGCAACCCGAACCGCGCAAGTCAGGAAGAAAGTTATGCCACACTACATGGCAACGGCACTGGGCCTTTTCGGCTGGTAACCCGCGAGCCTGGTGTTCGCACAATTCTTGAAGCAAGCGAGAATTGGTGGGGCGCTGATGAATACCCGACAAATCTGACGCGGGTTGAATATACACCTGTTCCCAATGCAGCCACGCGTGTTGCGGCGTTGCTGTCGGAACAACTGGATCTGGTTTTCCCCGTATCCACACAGGACATCGCCCGCGTCGAGGCGACGCCTGGTGCCCGGATCGAGGCCGGCCCCGAAGTGCGCACCATGTATCTTACTATGAACCAGTGGAAAGATACGTTGCCGGGACATAACGTCGAGGGGGAAAACCCGCTAAAGGACCGGCGCGTGCGCGAGGCCCTGTATCGTGCCATTGATATTGAAGCGATCCGTGATCGTATCATGCGCGGGCGTGCCACTCCGGCGGCGTTGATGGTGGCGCCGGGCGTGAACGGTTATTCGGATGATTTTGAACGTTACCCCTTCGACCCTGAGGCCGCCCGCGCCTTGCTGGCCGAAGCCGGGTATCCTGACGGTTTTGGCATGACCTATCAGTGTTCGAATGACATGTATGTGAATGACGAGGCAATCTGTCTTGCGATTGCCAATATGCTATCACGCGTAGGTATTGATCTTCAGACCAATGTGCATGCGCGCGCGCAATACCTTGAAGCGATCATGCCGCCTGCAATGGATTTCGGCCTTGCCATGCTGGGCACAACACCAGCCAGCCTTGACAGCCATATCGCGCTTTATTCGCTGCATATGTGCCCGCGTGTGTCGGCAGATGCCCCGATCTGGGACCCGGAAACCCGCAGCGAGATCGTTGCCGGAAAATCCAACTTCGGCGGGTATTGCAACCCCGAGATTGACGCGCTTGCCGACGCAATCCTGACCGAGACGGATGAGGACGCGCGCGCGGCCCTGATACATCAGGCCTGGACGATCACAACGCAGGATGTTGCCTATATTCCGTTGCACCAATCCTGGGGCGCATGGGGACTGCGTGAAGATATAAGCGTGGAATTGCGTTCGGATAATATTTTCGACTGGCGCTATGTCGTTATCGACAGATAGAAAAGCAACCTTATACGGCCCGCCAACAGGGCGGGCCGTATAAGACCCAACCGGCAGTTTGGCTGTTTGGGCCGTCCATTGCCGGAATTGCTGCCGCTGCCCGGCAGGCCCGGAACGACGGGCTGAAATCTTAACATCTATCATGATGGGGTCGGTATGATCCGTTTCCTAATCCAGCGCCTAATGCAGGCCGCGACCGTTCTGATTGTTGTCGCATTATTAGCATTTGTCATGTTCCGCTTTGCTGGTGATCCGGTCGCACAGTTGATCAGCGAGGACACGAGTTTCGAGGATCAAGCAGCCCTGCGCGCAGCGATGGGGCTGGATGACCCTTTGGCATTGCAGTTTGTTCAATTCATCGGACGCGCGTTACAGGGTAACTTTGGCCTGTCCTACCAGATGGGACAGCCGGTCGCGTCGTTGCTGGCAGACCGTCTTCCCGCATCCATTGAATTGAGTCTGGTCGCTTTTGCACTGGCGCTGATAGTTGGCATTCCGATGGGGGTGTATTCAGGATTACGGCCGGATCACTGGCTGTCGCGGGTATTTATGATTGTATCCCTGGCAGGCATATCGCTTCCGACATTCCTGATCGGGATTATGCTGATTCTTGTGTTCGGGGTGGAACTTGGCGCATTCCCGACATTCGGACGCGGTGCAACTGTTGATCTGGGGTGGTGGACCACTGGTCTGCTAACTTTCTCGGGGTGGCATTCCATCTTGCTGCCAGCAGTGACGCTGGGCCTGTTTCAGATGACTTTTATCATGCGGCTGGTGCGCGCTGAAATGCTGGAAGTGCTGCGCGCCGATTACATCAAATTTGCCCGCGCACGGGGTGTGTCCCGGCACCGTATTCATTTCAGTCATGCGCTGAAAAATACGCTTGTGCCGGTTATGACGATTGCGGGCCTGCAACTGGGGTCAATCATTGCCTTCGGTATCGTGACCGAAAGCGTTTTCCAATGGCCGGGTGTCGGACTGTTGTTCATACAGGCGATCTCCACGGTCGATATTCCGATCATGTCCACCTACTTGCTGCTGGTCGCCATGATCTTCGTGACGATCAACCTGATCGTCGATCTGTTGTATTTTCTCGTTGATCCGCGTCTGCGGGTCTCGAACAAGACATGAGATCATCATGAACCCTGACAGGCACCCCTCCCTTGTAATGCGGCTTATTGACAGTGATGCGGGATATAAGTTCCGCAAGTCACCTGTGACAATTCTGGCCGCGATCTGCGCTGTGGTGATGATTGGCGCAGCCATCTTCGCGCCGCTTATCGCCCCCACAAACCCGTTCGACCGCGCATCTATCGACCTGATGAACTCGCTTATGCCGCCCGCATGGCAAAGCGGGGGTGATATGGCATTTCTGCTGGGAACGGATGATCAGGGGCGCGACATGCTGTCGGCCATCCTTTACGGCACGCGCACATCGGTCATGGTCGGTGCAATCTCTGTGGTTCTGGCGGTCAGCCTTGGCCTGCTGCTGGGGCTGTTGGCCGGGTATGTGGGCGGGCTGACGGATACCCTGATCATGCGGATCGTTGATATCCAGATGACCTTTCCCGCGATTATGGTTGCCCTGCTGATTGACGGGGTGACGCGCATCTTCCTGCCGCGCGATCAGCATGAGCATCTGGCGGTCTTCGTCATCATCCTTGCCATGGCGCTGTCGATCTGGCCACAGGTGGCGCGCACAGTGCGCGCGTCGACCATGGTTGAAAAAAGCCGCGAATATGTGCAGGCCGCACAGGTTATCGGGCGCGGTCCGGCAATTATTATGGCGCGCCACATTCTGCCCAATGTCATGGGGCCAGTGCTGGTCATTGCAACAATAAATCTGGGCGTAGCGATCCTGGGCGAGGCAACGCTTAGTTTTCTTGGCTTGGGTGTGCCCGCAGGCGAGCCGTCACTGGGCACGCTGATCCGCATAGGCAATAATTTTATCTTTTCGGGCGAACGCTGGATGTTGATTTATCCGGGGCTGGCACTGGCGCTGCTGGTGCTGTCGGTCAACCTTCTTGGTGACTGGTTGCGCGATGTCCTTGACCCCAAGTTACGCTGAGGCACTGCCATGACCCTTTTGTCGATCAAGAATCTGACTGTTGAATATCCGGGCCGCAAGGGGACATTCACCGCAGTTGACGATGTGTCGCTGGACGTTGCGCCCGGTGAAATTCTGGGGCTTGTGGGTGAATCCGGGGCGGGCAAGTCAACCATCGGCACAGCTTTGATGGGATTGCTGGATGCGCCGGGCCGTGTGGCCAGCGGGCAGATATTGCTGGATGGTGAAGATACGTCGCGCATTCCACATCTGCTTGGTCGCCGGATTTCGATGATTTTTCAAGATCCACTGACCAGCCTGAACCCGCTGTTCACGGTTGAACAACAACTGACTGAAACAATCCGGTCTCACCGCAAGATGCCGCAATCACAGGCCCGCACAGAGGCGATTGCCTTGCTTGCCTCTGTCGGGATCGCGGACCCTGAAACGCGGATCGACCAATATCCGCATCAGTTCTCGGGTGGTATGCGCCAGCGCGTGGTGATTGCGCTGGCGCTGTGTTCAGACCCTGATCTGATTATCGCTGATGAACCCACAACCGCGCTGGACGTATCGGTTCAGGCACAAGTGCTAAATCTGATCCGCGATCTTGCCATCAGCCGCAAACTGGGTGTTATCCTTGTGACCCATGATATGGGCGTGATTGCACAGACTGCCGACAGGGTTGCGGTGATGTATCGGGGGCGGCTGGTTGAAATCGGCCCCACACGGCAGGTGATCGACAACCCGTCGCATGACTACACCAAAAGCCTGATCGCCGCAGTGCCGCGGGCAGATATCAAGCTGGACCGATTTCCGCGGGTGGCCTATGGCACTGATCCGCAGGGCGACAGCGGTGAAGTGTCGGTTTCAGGGCAATGGCTGCGCAAAACCGATGGGATTCACGCGCGTGGTGCCGGGCCGTTGGTGTCGGTGCGTGACCTAAGTATCCGTTTCCAGACTGTCGGGGCGATCCTGCCACGAAACCGCCGCTATATCGACGCGGTAAAAGATGTCAGCTTCGACGTTCACCACGGCGAGGTGTTGGGGCTGGTTGGTGAATCCGGCAGCGGCAAATCGACAGTGGCGCGAATGCTTGCGGGCATCTACCGGCCCGGCGGTGGGTCAATCCATTTCGACGGGCAGGATATCGGTGCCGTGCGGTCACGGCGTGAACAGCAAGCCATCCGGCGTCAAGTCCAGATGATCTTTCAAGACCCGTATTCTTCGCTGAACCCGCGTATGCGCGTCGCACAGATTGTGGCAGAGCCTATTCATCATAATCGTCTGACAAGCAGCGCGAATGAGACACGGAATATCGTCAATGACCTGCTGGAGGTGGTGGGCTTGGGTGCACAGGCCGGGCGCAAATTTCCACATGAATTCTCAGGTGGCCAGCGGCAACGTATTTCTATTGCCCGCGCACTGGCCACCCGCCCCCGGTTTCTGATCTGCGATGAGCCAACGTCTGCGCTGGATGTATCCATTCAGGCGCAAATTCTTAATTTGCTAAAGGATCTGCGGGATATTCTGGATCTTACGGTGCTGTTTATCAGCCACGACCTGCCAGTGGTGCGGCAGATGTGCGACCGCGTTGCTGTGATGCGCCTTGGCCAGATTTGCGAATTGCGCGAGACAGACGCCCTTTTCGAAAACCCTCAGGCACCCTATACACAGGAACTCGTCAACTTGATTCCGCGTATGTAAACTGCATCTGGCTGAATATGGACGCGCCCGTTCCAACGCATATCGGTATTTCAGGTTTTCTCAGGCGTCCAGATGCCGTCCCGCATAAGCTGGTTCAGCATGGGTTGCCCTGACCGATACCGCCCCAGATTTTGAATTATGATGTCTACGGACCGTTCGCGCCGGTCAGCGACAGGCGGTGAAAAATGCGGGGTGATCAGGACATTCGTTGCATCCCAAAGCGGATGCCCGGCCGGCAGGGGTTCAGAAACTGTGACACCAAGACCTGCGCCCGCAATCCTGCCGTCATTGAGTGCGGCAATAAGCGCATCCTGATCAATGACCTCGCCTCTGGACAGATTGACGACAATGGATGTCGGCTTCATCAAGGAAATGGTTTCCGGATTTATGATGTTTCGGGTTGCATCCGACAGGTTGACCAACTGTCGCGTTGTCGTTCATTTCGAGATGAAGAATTCAATAAAATCAATGGCCCTCCTTTGTCATTAAATGTGATACTTTGCGCTTAGAGCGCGTCGCGTTTAATCGGTTCGGTATCCTGCTGCTTTGAAGAAGTTGTAGCACTCTTCGTCTGTGAACAGTTCGCGGACATGGCCGACCGCCTGCCAGAGTTGATCATAGGTCCGGGCTGCTCTGCGATCCGGCGCTCCACCCACCCCTTGACCCCGGTCAGCTTGCATCGACCATGATCCCCCTGCGGCTTTGGCGCAAGTGAGCCGGTCTCGTGCTTCAGCCGCATCATGTCATTGACGAACTTGATCGAAACGCACAGCCGTCGCGCCGCTTCGGTGTGCGTGTTGCCCTGCGCGACAAGTGACACGGCATGTTCGCGCAATTCAACCGGATGCGGTTTGTCCATCTGTGATCCCCACATCTGCCTCACCGGCAGGGAATCACAGAAGTATAACAATGGGAATCCAGAATCCGATCAGTTGCGACCCGCCCTAATGGCGATATCGTTGCCTATAATTCTACGACAGCGTTCAAGCAGTTTATGTCAGAAAAATATCGCAAAGTCATCGCTTTAGCTCAGTGATCCTAAATTTAGGGGAAAAAAGTTGGGTCCAAAAGGGGCGCCAACGCGTCCTGTCTCATCGTTAAGGGCAGCGCGACACTTGGCGTGGTGCGCGAATTGACAGGGCGCGACACGTTCCGGCTTTACGGGCTGTGACATGGCAAAAAAGCGCGCCCCCGAATTTGACCGTGCCCGGTCCGACCTGCCGCCAGAGCTGCGCTGGAGCGATTGGATGAAGCGCATCGAGGCCGCGCTGCTCGCAAGTGCGCGGCCCGTTGCACGCGACGATCTGGCCCGCGTGGTGGGGCAAGGGATGTTAGTCGATATGCTGCCTGAAGACGTTTCGGCAGATCTGGAAACCCGCCCCTACGAGATTGTCAAATCGGGTGACGGGTGGCTGCTGCGCACGCGCGCCGCCCACGCGCCTGCCATTCGTGCAGTAGCCGATATCGCGGATCATGCGCTGGACCTGAGCGACCATGATGCCGCAGTTTTGGCCACAATCGCTTACTATCAACCGGTCAGTCGGGATGGGCTGAAAGCTCTCTTCGGTAAAGATATCAGCCGTGATCTGATGGGGCGGCTGTCCGCGCGTGGCCTTCTGTTCACTGGAATTTTCTTTGGAAGGTCCATCGCCACTGCAGCTTTCTGGGGCATTAGGGGTTGCTGATTGCTTTCGTTGTCATTCGGCCGGGGCAAATGCCATGGCGGGATATGTTGGCACGCGTTCTGGACGGGTTTGGGGATGCGGGGCGCGGGTTGGTTATCATCGGTGTCTTGCTGGCGGGTGCCCAAATCCTTGTGTCCATGATCAACCTGACGGGAATAGGCGTGACGCTAAGTTCGATGATTGTCAGCCTTGCGGGGGACCGCACCTTTTTGTCGCGCTGATTGTGGCCGGCCTTTGCCTGATTATGGGGATGGGTCTGCCAACAACTGCGGCCTATGTGCTGGTGTCGGCAGTTCTTGCGCCTGCCATGACAACGGTGGGTGTGGACCCATTGGCCGCGCATATGTTCGTGTTCTATTTCGCAACATTATCAGTCATCACGCCCCCTGTTTTGCGTCGCGGTTTTTGTGGGTGCGGACATTGCAGGCACAAACTGGCTGCCTGCCGCCATTGAGGCTGTGCGCCTTGCTTCGGTCGTATATATCGTGCCCTTCATGATCTTGCTATATCCGCGCATGGTCGGGCAAGGCGGGGGTCTGGCCGAACGCACAATCGCGCTTGCCCAACAGGCACTATTGCGTGATCCTACTGCCGGTTCCGATACCATGCTGGTCGCGCGGATGCGCGCAGCTCTGCCGGCCTGCCATGCGCAGAGGGGGTGCGCATTGTGACGAACATAGGTGCAGCCAACCCTTTTGCCGCAGCGGAAGCCGTGCGCACAGTCCTGCGGGATCCCGGCCTGCACGGAATGCGTGTCGCGGCCATCAGCGGGGATGATGTGCTGGCAGAAGTCAAAGCAGGGGATCACCCCAGATTGATGAGACAGGACAGCCCGTGTCAGCGCTTGGCAGCAAGCTGATTTCTGCAAATGCGTATCTTGGCGGGATCTCCCGGTCTTTGGCGCTGGACGCCCACGGCAAATGTCTTGGTTCAGAAATACTGGATCTGGAAGTGCAAAAGGCGATCGTGCGCAACTTGGCAGAGTGAACAGCCAAACCGTATTCCGGGCGAGGCAAGGATCAACTGCGCAACAGGCGCTGATGGCCGTTATTATCACACAAGGAAAACCCTGATGACATGTGATCGAACAATAGACGGGACTGTTGCTTTAGTGGCCATATTGTCGTGAAGTTGTTGCTGAAAGGACTTCTACATGGCAAGCAAACAGCCATTCAAGCGCTACCGGTTTCCCGCAGTAATCATCCTGTGTGCGGTTCGTATGTATTTGCGCTAACCGTTGCACTGTCAGGATGTGACTGACCTGCTGGCGCAGCGAGGGCTGGATATCGACCGCTCGACGTTCTTTCGATGGGTGCAGAAGTCTGGGCCGGAACTGTCCAGGCGGACCGAGGGTCATCTCAGTCGCGCGAGCCGTAATTGGCATGTGGATGAAACCTATATTCGTGTTGGTGGAAAATGGCGTTACCTGTGGCGGGCAGTTGATGCCAACGGCCAATTGGTGGATTTCAGGCTCACTGCCAGACGCGATGCCAAAGCTGCAATAGCCTTTCTGAACAAGGCAATTGAACATGTACGTCTGCACCGCCCCGTTTCGATCTGCACTGATAAAGCACCCACCTACCAGAAGGTGATCCGGGAGATCAACCACCGTTACGATCCGCACTTTGACTATATCATCCATGCCGCCCGCAAGTATCTAAACAACCGTGTGGAAAGCGACCATGCCGCTATGAAGATGCTCCTCGGATACCGCCAAAGATTCCGATCTTAGCAACGTGCAAAGGCAACACTGTTGGGGATGGAGGTAATCAGAACGATCACAAATGGGCACATACAAATCAGGCAGCCAGGCGTCCGAGGCGAAATCAGCTTCATCCACGAGCTACTTAACTTGGCCGCCTGAAATCAAGGCCACAGCATAAAATCAACCGCGCTGCAAGTTAACGCAAGAATCCTGATCGGAAAGCAGACACACTTCCTGGCTGATAGGTAAAGTTTTGATCCGGTAGGCCATCTGGGCGCGCGATAGTCCGAGCAAGCGGGCGGCGGCGGCGACATTGCCGCCCGATGCATGAAGGGCGCCATTCAGGATGCTTGCGCTGAGGCTGTCAAATGTTACCGCACCTTCGGTAAACGCCGGTCGCAGCATTGACCAGAGCGTGTCACTTTCTGGCGCAGATTCTTTGAGTGGGGCATCGTTCAAGGCCAATCGCAGATCCGAAGCCATAAGGGTTTCCGGTTGCTCCGCCAACAAGACCGCGCGTGAAAGCAGACTGCGCAACTCGGTCAACCCTGCACGGAAATGCATCGATGCCAATAGCGCTGCGGCATCGTCGCTCAGGCGTGCTGACCCCTGAAGTGCCAGTAATTTCTCCGCCAGTCGTGGCACATCTGCCTTGCGCGCATTCAGGTCGGGCAAGCAGACAGGCAAAACCGCCAGTTCAAAGGCCAGTTCAGGAAGGAATTGTGCGCTTGACAGCAGGGCATTGGGTGGCTTGTTCGACAGCGCTATCACCAATGGGGGGTGCCCGCTATCCTGCGTCAGCAGATCGCGCAACGCATATTGCCGATCAACTGGCAGCATCTCGATGGCGGCAATGACAATCCCCTGTGACTGTGCTTGGCTGTGTTCTGGGGGCTGGCGCAGTGCGGCAAGTCGATCGGTCAAGTCTGGCGCTTCTGCATGTATTATCTGGAACGTGCTTTCCGGATAGCGTTGTTGATAAAGCCAGCGTGCCGCAAGCCTGCGCCCGGACCCCACAGGGCCGCATATAAGTGCCGGTAACTTGTTCGCGGCAATCTTCTTCAGCCGTTCATGGACCGGAGAAAGAACAACAGATGTCAGATCATCATGTGGGTGAGTTTCAGTTGTGCGTTTTGCTGATGGGCCGATGCCCCAGGGTGTGCCTTGAGGACCAATGACTTCCCTGAGGAAGAACTGAACGAAGGGATCGTCCTGTCCCCAGCCGTCAACCGTTTTGCCAACAACGCGGCAGCTTTTGTGACCGGTGGCCGAGCAGGTTAATTCCTTGTAGATGACAAGCCTGCGGAAAAACACGCTTGCGTAACCTGCTGCATATCCTGTTTGCAGCCAGCATACAGGTTTTGTCGCGCGCCCGTGGCGGTGTTGGTAATTGCTTGCCTCGACCGATTCATGCCACAGGAAATCCCCCGTAAAACGGTCAGACTCGAAGTCAAAATCATTCGAGATCGTTTCGACCTTGACGGTTCCGGTTACCATGTGCAGCCGCGTTCCTGCCGTGAACGCGTCCCCCGGATCAAGCGTTGGCCAGGACTGCCGGATGAACTCTGCATCCTCGCGCCCGCTGCGAAATCCCAGACGTAGCATCAACACCATGGCATCATGTTCACTGTAGCGTCGCATCAGCTGATCGCGCAGATCATCGAAAAAGCTTGCGCGGGTCAGAAGCATGCGCTCCCCCTTAAGGGAGATGGTGCCATGCGCGGGATTGAACTCCAGCAGATCCAGCAGGTCGCGCAGCGTCGGACGACCGCCGCGGGTAAGGAGTTCATTCTGGCTTCTGTCTGTATGCATGATGGCACTTTATCAAATGATAAATGTTATTCTACCATTTGATAACGCGGCAGCGCGGCAAAATATGTATATAAAACAACATTACTTCATATTTTTTTTAAATTGAGGCCGCAAAAGCACCGGAACACAAAGGATATTAATCCACTGCATCGGCATTGCCGCAGCGCAGCTGAGTTTTTTCCAGTTGACGGAACTTCCGACCGGACTGTTGGATCAATAGACCAACGCGACAGGTCAAGGGAGGACCAGATGACAATGAACAAGCAGATCACCAAACTGCCGCCGGAACCTCATGAAGCGATGATCCACCGCTTCGGAAAAGAGGGGGCCTTCATTCCGGGTGATGATGCCAGAAACCCCTGGGTGCCCTTTGGCGAAGCAGCGGCAATCAAGCATCTTGCATTTGATGTCCGCAATAATTCCGCCGCCAACATCCTTTGGGTCAAGGGCGGGGGGCGCATCGGAACGCACAGGCATCGCGGGGTGGTTTCGGCCGTTACGCTGGAAGGGTCCTGGGGCTATTACGAATATGACTGGGTCGCCCGTCCCGGGGATTTCGTCTATGAACTGCCCGGCACGGCTCACACGCTGTATTCGGATGACCCCAATGGCATGAAGGCGCTGTTCTGGTTGAACGGGGCGATCGAATTTTTCGATGACGATGCGCAATACGACTTCACCGCCGATGTCTTCTGGTTCATCGACCATTACGTCAGCTACTGCGAAGCAAACGGAATTGCCGTCAACAACGACATGTTCATATGAGCGCCCCGTTCGGAAAGCGCGGGTGAAGAGAAGGGTAAACATGTCGTTGGAAACAATGTTCAATGTGGCAGGAAAATCCGTAATTGTTACGGGGGGCGCGTCCGGAATCGGCAGGGCCTATGTCGAAATCATGGTCGAATGCGGTGCATATGTCTGCATTCTGGATTGCGATCAGGATGGTCTGGGCCAAACTGTTGCCCAGATCGGGGCTGAAGGCTGGCCGGGGCGGGTGTGGTCCATAGCTGTGGATGTCAGCGACCGTCGCGCATTGGCGAACGCGTTCGACGCGGTTGCGCGGAAACAGGGACGTATTGATGCGGTTTTTGCAAATGCGGGGCTGGATGCCGGACCCGGTTTCCTGACCCCGGAGGGAGAACGCCACCCGCTGGGACAGATCGACAGCATGCCCGAGGACCAGTGGGACAGGGTTCTGGACGTCAATCTTACGGGGGTATTCAGCACAATCCGCAATGCGGCGCGTCATATGAAGATGACTGGCGGCGGCCGTATCATTGTGACGTCATCGGTTGCGGCGCGGGTAAATGAGTCTTTTGTGGGCACAGCCTATATGCCCGCAAAGGCCGGGGTAGACCATCTGGTCAGAAATGCCGCCATGGAACTGGCTGCGTATGGGATTCTTGTCAACTGCATTTCGCCCGGGCCTTTCATCACAAACATTGCAGGCGGACGGTTGAAGAATGCGGCTGACCGTGCGGCCTTCGAGGCGCAGTCCCTTCTTGGGCGCATTGCTGACCCTGAGGAAATCAAAGGGCTGGCGCTGTATCTGGCGTCGCCCGCGTCAAGTTATGTGACAGGGGCGCAAATGACGATTGACGGCGGGTCATCCTTGCGTGGTTGAGCGGGCCTGCTGAACGAAAGCGGGATTGTTGCCGGACCCGCGCGCACTATCCGGCAGTTGCTTTTTTCTCTGGGAGGATACGAAATGAGCATTCAATCTGGACTTGGAACTTCGACGCGGCGCAGGGTTCTGCAAGGCATGGGCGCGGGCGTTGCAGCACTTGCCGCGCCATCCATTCTGCGCGCGCAAAGTGCGGGCACCATCAAGATCGGGTTCATCACACCGGCGACCGGCCCGCTTGCACTTTTCGGTGAAACCGACGGCTTCACGGTTGAGCGTATCCGCGAGGCTCTGGGCGGGAAGCTGGAGACGGCAGCGGGAACCTATGATTTGCAGATCCTTGTGCGTGACGGGCAGTCTGACCCGAACCGGTCAGCGCAGGTGGCCGCAGACCTGATCCTGAATGACGAGGTGCATATGCTGTTGCCTGCCTCGACAACGGATATCATCAATCCGGCGGCGGATCAGGCAGAACTGTTCGGTGTGCCGTGTTTGTCGACGGCAGCGCCTTGGCAGGCTATCGTCTTTCCGCGTGGCGGGGCCGATCAGCCGTTTGACTGGACCTATCATTTCTTCTGGGGGCTGGACGAGGCGCTTGCAACATTTGTCGGGCTTTGGAACAGTCTTGATACGAACCGCAAGGTCGGCATGTTGTTTCCGCAGAATGCCGATGGCGAAACCTGGGGCAGCACCGAATACGGGCTTCCTGTTCCGACGCAAGAGGCAGGTTTTGAAACGCGCATGCCGGGTTTCTTCCAGCCGCGGACGAATGACTTTTCTTCGATGATATCCAATTTCCGGCAATTTGATGCGGATATCATCGGCGGTATCACCTATGTTGATGATCTGACCACCTTCGTGAACCAATGCGCACAGCAAGGGTATCGTCCAAAGGCGATAACGGTTGCCGCGGCCTTGCTGTTTCCTTCAGGCATCGAGGCATTGGGCGATTTGGGCGTGGGCATGTCGTCCGAGGTTTGGTGGACACCTGCCTTCCCGTTCCAGTCATCGCTGACCGGACAGACCAGCCGCGACGTGGCTGATGCATGGGAAGCTTCCACGCGGCGGCAATGGACGCAGCCGCTGGGTTATAGCCATGCCATATGGGAGGTGGCCATTGATGCGCTGCGCCGGTCTTCCAATCCGCTGGACCGCACGGCCAACCGCGATGCGCTGCGCGAAACGTCCATGCAGACGCTGGTCGGCCCGGTTGATTTCGGTTCAGGGCCACACCCGAACGTGTCCGCTACGCCGATTTTCGGGGGCCAGTGGGTGCGGGGTGAACAATGGCCGTTCGAACTGAAGATTGTGGATAATTCGGTTAATCCGCTTTTTGAACCAGAGCAGGCAATGCAACCCCTGCCTTGGTCATCGTGAGCGCCACAGTTCATGCAACATAAACAAGACGAAGCGCCCCTGTTGTCGGCGCGTGGCCTAAGCAAATCCTTCGGCGCTGTCAGGGTTCTGCACAACGTGGATTTCGAAGCCCGTGCTGGCGAAGTGCTGGGTATACTTGGTCCGAACGGTGCGGGCAAGACGACGCTGTTCAACCTGATCAGCGGGGATATCCGCGATTATGGGGGCGATATTCGTTTCGGGGGCCAGCCATTGGCTGGCCCCCCGTTTGAACGCTGCCGACAGGGCATTGGCAGGACGTATCAGATTCCGCTTCCCTACGGGGCGATGACAACCTTTGAGAATTTGCTTGTTGCCGCAAGTTTCGGAGGCGGCATGTCAGAGGCTGAAAGCTACGACCATTGCGCCATGATTCTGGAAGATTGCGATCTGATGCGGCGCGCCAATGTGAACGCGGGCATGCTGACCTTGCTGGACCGAAAGCGCCTTGAACTGGCGCGGGCGCTGGCATCAAAGCCACGGCTGCTGCTGCTGGACGAAATTGCCGGGGGACTGACCGAGGAAGAGGGCAAGGACCTTGTGGCCCTGATCGGGCGCATCCGTGACAGCGGTATTACAATCATCTGGATCGAGCATGTTCTGCACGCGCTTTTTGCCGTGGCCGACAGGCTTCTGGTGCTCAATTTCGGGGAAAAGATTGCCGAGGGGCTGCCTGCACAGGTGATTGAGAACCCAGAGGTCAAACGCGTCTATATGGGGGTCGAGGCATGAGTGCGCTTTTGTCAACGCATGATCTGATTGCCGGATATGGTGATATGCGCGCCCTGCACGGGGTCGAGATTTCTGTTTCCGCAGGCGAGACAGTCGCCCTGATCGGTGCGAATGGAGCAGGGAAGTCAACGCTTCTTAAGGCGATCATGGGGGTTTTGCCCGTCGCGCAAGGGATGATCAGGCTTGATGGCAAGGCGGTCGGGGGCCAAAGTCCGCACCTTATGGTCAAGGCGGGCGTTGCCATTGTTCCCGAGGGGCGACGGCTGTTCGTTGGCATGAGCGTGGAAGAAAACCTGCGCATCGCGATTGAACATGCCGCCGAACCCATGGGCGAGCCGTGGACATTGGAGCGTGTTTTCGCGTTGTTTCCCATCTTGCGCGAAAAGGCCAGAACGCTGGTCGAGAACCTGTCCGGGGGCCAGCAGCAGATGGTGTCCATCGGGCGCTCGTTGCTGGTGCAGCCGCGGGTGCTGCTGTGTGATGAAATCAGCCTGGGGCTGGCCCCCAAGGTCGTGCGCGAGATTTATGCGGCACTGCCGGAGATTTCCGCAGGGGGTGTGGCACTGGTTCTGGTCGAACAGGATGTAGGGCTGGCGCAGCGCGCATCCCAACGCCTTTACTGCATGCTTGAAGGACGCATTACGCTTCAGGGTGCGTCCAGTGACATTACCCGCGAGCAGATCTCGGCGGCCTATTTTGGAGCAACTCATGTATTGGATTGACGGTATCGTTCAGGGCATTCTTCTTGGCGGGCTATATGCGCAATACGCCCTTGGAATGGCGCTGATGTTCGGGGTGATGAAGATTGTCAATGTCACGCATGGCGATCTGGTGATCCTGCTTGCGCTTATCGGTATTTCGCTTGCCGACCTGACGGGTCTTGGCCCATGGAGTATTCTGGCAACACTGGTTCCCATCGGTGCGGCGATTGGCTGGATTTTGCAGCGTGCGTTGCTCAATCGGGTGGTAGGGGATGACCCTTTGCCGTCGCTTATCGCAACATTCGGGCTGTCAATCGCGCTACAGAATGCAATGTTGCAGATCTGGTCTGCTGATACGCGGTCGCTTTCGGGGGGCGCGATCCAGCAGGCTTCTATTCCCATAGGATCGCTTTATATCGGTGTGCTGCCGTTGATTGTGCTGATCTGCGCAACTGTTCTGACGGCGGGCATGGCCTTTTTGATGCATTATACGCGCTTTGGCCGCGCGTTGCGCGCTGCCTCTGCTGATGTCGAAGCAGCGGCGATGATGGGGGTAAACCCGAAACGGGTTTATGCCCTTGCTACGGCCATCGCGGTCGGGATTCTGGGCTTTGCCGCCGCCTTTCAGGCGATGCGCGCGACCGTTGCGCCATCTGACGGACCTTTCCAGCTGATTTATGCTTTTGAGGCTGTGATAATCGGCGGGCTTGGCTCGATCTGGGGTGCTTTCACGGGGGCGATGATCCTTGGCATCAGCCAATCCATCGGGTTCCGTATCAATCCGGGCCTTGGCATTCTTGCCGGACATCTGGTGTTCCTGGCGGTGCTGGCGGTGCGCCCGCAGGGCATTTTCAAACGCAAATCCTGAGGTTCAGCATGTCAAAATACCAAGTCATCCGCATGACCCTGTCGGGGCGCATCGCGTGGGTTATCTTTGCGGCTGCGCTGATCTGCATCATCTCGATGCCATGGTGGGCATCGCAAGGATTGATCCGTGATGTTGTGACGCTGGCCTGCTATATTGCCGTTGCGCAGATGTGGAACATGCTGGCCGGGTATGGCGGGCTGGTGTCTGTGGGACAGCAGGCATTTGTGGGCGTGGCGGCCTATGCCATGTTCGTGCTGGCCCAGACCTATGGGATCAATCCCTACAGTGCGGTTTTCATAAGTCTGCTTGCACCAGCAGTGCTGGCCGTGCCGATCTATTTTTTGCTGCACCGGCTGGAAGGGCCATATTTCGCCATCGGCACCTGGGTTGTTGCTGAAGCCTTGCGACTTCTGGCCACAAATATGCCCATGCTGAACGGCGGCGCAGGCATGAGTCTGCGGGTCATGACACAGTTCTCGGTCCACGAACGCGCCATTGCATCATCCCTTTTGGCTGCGCTCTTGTTGCTTGTGACATTGGGCGGCAGCTATCTGGTATTGCGCAGCCGCTACGGGATCGCGATGACCGCGATGCGTGACAATCCCGCTGCGGCGGCCAGTCAGGGCGTCAATGTTCACCGGTTGCGGTTCTATCTGTTCGTTGCGGCCGCAGTCGGGTCGGGTTTCGCGGGTGCGGTCTACTTCATGGCACAACTGCGCATCACACCGCCGTCAGCCTTCGGCATGAACTGGGCCAATCTGGCGATTTTCATTGTCATGGTGGGGGGCATCGGCAGCCTTGAGGGGGTGTTGATCGGTGCGGTTATCTTCTTCTTTGCCGAACGCTGGTTTGGCGAATATGGCGCAAGCTATCTGATCGTTCTGGGTCTGATGACACTGGCCTGCGCGCTGTATTTCAGGGGTGGTCTGTGGGGGTTCTATAGCCGCCATTTCAACGCGCCATGGTTTCCGACCAGACGCCATCTTGTCCGCAACGAGGGAGAGGTGAAATGAAGGCGCTTATTTTTGACGGGTTTGGCAAACCGCTACGGTCTGGTGTCTGCCCTGATCCAGTGCCCGCACGCGACGAGGTTGTTCTGAAGATCTGCCGCTGCGGAATTTGCGGCAGCGATCTGCACATGACCGAAGACCCGGTTTTCGACCTTCAACCAGGCGCGGTGATCGGGCATGAATTCGCCGGAGAAGTGGTCGAGACTGGCGCAGATGTCCAAAATTTGCGCGTGGGCGATCTTGTCGCGGCCGCCCCGTTGCGTGGGTGCGGGATATGCGCCGCCTGTCGCGCAGGCTCGCCCGCATGGTGCGAGAATGGCATGACGCTTATTGGCGGCGGGTATGGACAATACGCAGCCCTCGCCGACCATCAGTTACGGAAATTGCCTGATGGCATCTCACTGGCGGATGGCGCATTGGCAGAGCCCTTGGCCGTTGCATTGCATGGGGTGCTGCGGTCCGGGCTGAAACCGGGCGCGCGGGTGCTTGTCGTGGGGGCCGGGGCAATCGGGCTGGCGGTCGTATACTGGGCGCGGCGGATGGGCGCGCGCACGATTGTCGCGGCGGACCTGAATGATTTTCAGCGTGATCGCGCCGCAGATCTGGGGGCCACGGGGTTTGTCACATCAGGGCCGGATATGGCGCAGCGTGTGGCCGAGGCCTGTGGCGGGCCGCCTGATATTGTCTTTGAATGTGTTGGCAAGGTAGGGCTGATCGATCATTGCATCGATCTGGTGCGTCCGCAGGGAACAGTTTGTGTGTTGGGGCTGTGCACCGGGACCGACAAGTTGGATAGTTTCCGCGCCATTTCGAAAGAGGTGACGGTGGTTATGTCAGTGTTCTTTGATATGCATGAATTCGCCACGGCCATCGATGCGCTGGACGCGGGGCGGTATGCCCCACAAGCGCTGGTATCCGATGTCGTAGGGCTGTCCGAAGCGCCTGCGGCATTCGAGGCACTGCGCCAGCGTACAACACAATGCAAGGTACTGATTGATCCGTTTGCAGATTGAAACAATATGAGCGCAGTTGATAGATTATGTCGGTGCGAACTTTTGCCGAATAAAGTGATCTGTGAGGCAGTCGTGGCTGTGGTTGTTTCTGTCAGTGGCTGCGAGATTGACACGGGCAAAGAACGTGCAAGGCTGGCGCGATCACTGGCCAAGTTCAAACGACCCAAACAGGTATTCGTGATCGCGGACCTCCCTCGCAATGCGATGGGGAAAGTACAAAAAGCACTGCTCCGGCAGCAATACAACGATGTATTCACGGCCTTAATGTGAACACCCTGATCGAAACGGCATTATGCCTGCCACGAGACAAACAGGGTCAGACTCAGCGTCAATCTGCATGAGACGCGGTGGCGGGGCAAAGGACAAGTGGCGGGCCGGAAAGAGCACAAAATGCCACAAGCACATTCATATTCTGACTGCGCGTTGCCGTGCGCTGGTTATGTGCGCCAGAAGGGCGTTTTCCGCAGCTTCCGGACTTCGGCTTTCGATGGCCGTGATGATTGCCAGATGTTCATCCATGACTGAGACGGCAAGTTCAGGCAGCATTCTGGTATCTTCGTTCCGGATAAGCCGGACTTTGATTGCATTGGTGCGGTAGATTGTCCTGATCAGGTCATTGTCCAGCATGTCGATCATCCTGTCGTGGAAATCCCAGTCGATTCGCTGCGCGTTCGCCAGAATATCCGGGGTAATGCCTGAAGCGGCTGCTGCGCGCGCCGCTTCATGATCAGCACGAAGTGTTGCAATCTCCTCATCTGAAACGACGGCTACGAAGTGGCGCACCGCTTCGCGTTCAAGGATGATGCGCAACTGAAATGCATTGCGGATCAGTTCCATATCGACATGCAGGACCTGCAGCCCGCGTTGGGCCACGGTCCGGATCAGGCCATCCGCTTCCAGCCGGGGGATCATTTCGCGCACGGCGCCAAGGCTCATGCCGGTCAGGGCAACAAGTTCCCGTTGTGAAATGAACTGGCCCGGCGAAATCTGACGGGAGAGCAGGTTTTCTGTGAAGGCATCATAGGCCAGTTCCCTTTGCTTCATAATGTCCGCCCCCCTTGTTTGTTGTCGTTCAGCCCTTCAGGGACCTTACAGTAGCAAGTAAGCTTGCGACCAGTGCAGAATCCGCCTGTTCCAGCGGCGGCCTTGTGGTGGCCCAGCCCGGGTCGTCATGCAGTCCGCCGACCAGTGCCTTGACCAACGGCGTAACCGGGGCCGAAACCACGCGGTCCACAAGAGCGTCCATATCAGGGTCGGCCATGCCGGTGCGGATCAGGTTGTCAACACGGGCGGGCAGCAGGTTGCCCATGCCGCTGATCGCACCTGCACCGCCAAGGGGGGCCGCGCGGGCAAGCAGCCGTTCATCCCCGATCAGGATGGCCAGATCGTCCATTGGCAGCAAGCTTGCCGTATGCTCCCAGTCACCGGCGCTGTCCTTGACCCCGAAAATCGTATCACTGAACCTGTCCTTCAACTGGCGTATCAAAGGCGCATCAAAAGCCACGCCTGTCACCTGCGGAATATGATAGAGAATGATCTGCATGTCGCGTTTTGTTGTGCTGATCAGCTGTGTGACCCATGCACCCAGCCCCGCCTGCGAAACGCCCTTGAAGTAGAAAGGCGGCGCCAGAAGCATGCGGTCCACGCCCTTGGCCTGCGCTGCGGCGATCTGCGCGCTGGCCGTTTCGATGTCGGGGGCAACAATCGCGGCCGTAATCCTGGCCGCCGGCACACCGGCGTCCAGCACGGCATCCAACAGACAGGCCCGGTCGGACGTTCCAAGCGATGACCCTTCGCCAGTGGTGCCGAAAAGCGTTACGCCGTTCAGCCCTTCCTGCATCAGAAACGCAGCATGAGCGGTCGCGCGGGCGGTATCGATGGTGCCATCTGTGCAAAAGGGCGTCACCATTGCAGCGGACAAACCAAAAAGATGGGCACGAGGGGCGCTGTGCGCCACTTTGGGCTTTGGCGCAGCTGAACTGAAGGGCATGGTCAGGATTCCTGTTTGAACATTCACTGACATGTTAGCGTATTGACATTGACTGTTCAACTGATACGTTGATGCTATTCCATGAGGAGGGAGGCAGGGATGAACGTCGGACTTGAGGCGGCACCGTCACTACAGGCGTTTCTTATGGCTTTGCCAGAAAGCGTCCGGTCCACACGTGTTGACCCTGTACCAGTGCGAAATCAGAATGACTGGTCTGCGCTGGCGGCTGAAACACCCGCCGCGTTGTTCTGTCCACGCACGACAGAAGATGTTGCGGCGCTTCTTCACGCGGCCGACACGCACAGGATTTCTGTTGTGCCCCAAGGTGGTTTGACTGGTCTGTGCGGCGGGGCACGCCCTATATCATCAGGAATTGCGCTTTCACTTGAAAAGATGGTCGGTGTCGAGGAAATTGATCCTTCCTCTGCAACGATGACAGTTCTGGCCGGAACCCCGCTGGAAGTGGTGCAGAACGCTGCCGCCGCGGCAGGTCTGTATTTCCCCCTGGACCTTGGGGCGCGGGGATCGTGCGCAATCGGCGGTAATGCCAGCACCAACGCGGGCGGGAACAGGGTAATCCGCTACGGCCTGATGCGCGATCTTGTGCTGGGGCTTGAAGCGGTGCTGCCTGATGGAACGATAATAGACGCCACCACCAAGCTGATCAAAAACAACACTGGATTCGACCTGCGCCAGCTGTTCATCGGGTCCGAAGGCACGCTTGGGGTCATCACCCGGCTTGTGCTGCGGTTGGCGCCAGCACCCGGCTGCACCCATGCGGCGCTTTGCGGGATGGGGGATTATGCGTCTGTTCTGCGTCTGCTGGAAGGGGCGCGGCGCAAACTGGGGCCGACATTGTCCGCGTTTGAAGTGATGTGGCCTGATTACTGGAAGGTTGCCTGCGAAGTGCCGGGGGTACGCAGCCCTTTGACGCAGCCGCATGCTTTCCGTGTTCTGATTGAGGCGCAGGGCACGGATGAGGCCGTCGACGGCGCGCGTTTCACGGCCTTTCTTGAAGAAATGTTCGACGGCGAGGTGCTGGAGGACGCAGTTTTGTCCCAAAGCCTTGCAGACATCAAGGCGTTCTGGGGCGTGCGCGATGCATGTTCAGAGTTCAAGCAGACCCTAGGGCCGCATCTGGCCTATGATGTCGGATTGCCGACCAGACAAGCGGATGAATTCGCGAAGGCATGCGCGTCTGCCATCGCAAAGGCCGTGCCGGGCAGCAAGTCTGTCTTTTATGGTCATGTCGCGGACGGGAACCTGCATCTGCTGGCTTGGCTACCCGGTGCCCATGATCAGCCCGCCAAGGCATTCGACACCGCCGTCTATACCACTGTGCGGGAGTTTGGTGGTTCCGTTTCAGCGGAACACGGCATTGGAACAACCAAGAAGCCGTATCTTGAATATTCGCGCACTGTGCAGGAAATCGCGCTGATGCGCCGGATCAAGACCGCACTGGACCCGAATGGTATCCTCAACCCTGGCAAGGTGATCGACGTATGATGAAAGTCCTGCGATCCCTGGACGCCAATTTCGAGCGTTTTATCCTTGCCGCGATTCTTCTTGCGCTGGTTCTGATTCTGGCCGCGCAGGTGGTGTTTCGCTATCTGGTCGGCTCGCCGCTGGTCTGGTCCGAAGAACTGGCACGGTATCTATTGATCTGGTGCACATTCATCGGTGTCAGCCTCGCTGTGCGCGAGGGGCGTAATATTTCTGTCGATCTGTTGCCAGTTCTGGCAGGTCAGGCGTGGCTTCGGACCTTCGGCGTTGTGGCGCTGCTGGGGTCTGCGATCTTTTTTGCGCTGATGGTCTGGTATTCGGTCCCTCTGACGCAAAGGATTGCGCAGATCGGACAAAGATCCCCTGGACTGAACTTGCAGATGTGGATTGTCTATGCGGCTGTGCCGGTCGGTATGGGGCTGGCGCTCCTTCGGGCAATTCAAGCCTTGTGGCGGATTGCGCGGGGCGGTGACGTGCCGGGGCTGAGCATAATCCCGGATGTCGTGCCCGAAGCCAGTGTTGAAGAAAGGTCGCGCTCATGATCCCGCTTTATGCCTTGGGCTTTTTCCTGCTGGTCATGCTTTTCAGTATCCCGGTCGCGTTTTCACTGGGCTTTGCGGCATTTTTGCCGGGATGGATTGGTGCGCCGACGAATCCTGGCCAGGTCGTGCGCTCCATCGTAACGGCGCTGGACAGTTTTCCACTGCTGGCCGTGCCACTGTTTATTCTTGCAGGTGAGATCATGACGCGGGGCGGACTCGCCAAGCGCCTGTTTTCCTTTGCCGATGCGCTGTTTGGAAGGTTTCGGGGCGGTCTTGCCATGTCCTCGGTCGTGGCGTGCATGTTCTTCGGCGCAATCTCGGGCAGTTCGCCCGCGACTGTGGCGGCCATCGGGTCCATGGCGATACCCCTTCTTGTGTCCCGCGGGTATGACCTGCGTTTTTCCACCGCTCTGGTTACTGCGGCGGGAACGCTTGGGGTTATCGTGCCGCCCTCCATACCGATGATCATCTATGGCATGGCGGCTCAGGTCAGTGTCTCGGCCCTGTTCATCGGGGGGATCATACCCGCGCTTGTAATTGGTGCGCTGCTGATGGGCTATGCCCATGTATACGGGCGACGCAACGCCCACCGCATCACGTCGGATACCGGCCGGATTTCCGTCATGGCTGCATTCCGCCGCAGTTTCTGGGCGCTGATGGCACCGGTGTTCGTGCTTGGGGGCATTTACGGCGGCGCCTTCACCCCGACCGAGGCCGCGGCCATCGCCTGCATCTATGGTCTGGTCATTTCGATGTTGGTGTTCCGGGAACTGACAATCCGCGATCTGGGCAGTGTGCTGGTCAACACGGCGCTGACCATTGGGCCAATCCTTATTATTGCCGGAACCGGGGCCGCGCTTGGCCGGGTGCTGACACTTATGCAGGTGCCTGCGACTTTGGGGGAATTTGTTGGCGGGGCGATTGATGAAAGGCTGATCCTGCTGCTGCTCATCAACCTGATACTGCTTGGTGTGGGCATGGTGATGGAAACCCTCTCGGCGATCATCGTGCTTACGCCAATTCTGTTGCCGGTGCTGGCCCCCTATGGTGTCGATCCGGTTCATTTTGGAATGATCATGGTGGTCAACCTTGCCATTGGCTTTGCCACACCGCCAGTTGGCGTCAACATCTATGTCGCGTCTGGCATCACCAAGCTGTCGGTTTTGCAGATATGTCGCGGATTGTTGGTGCCCATTGCTCTGCTTCTGGTGGGGCTGCTTCTTGTTACCTATGTGCCGGGGTTGACCCTGTGGCTTCCGGGCCTTGCGGGTTGATCCGCCGGGCTTTCACCCCATGAAATGGAGGATTTCATGAAACTCAAGTCCCTTTCCGCTGCGGCGCTGCTCGCATTGTGTCCTGTACTGCCGGTCGCGGCGCAGGAATATACAATGATCCTGGCGCACACGCTCAATGATACGACACATCCGCTTTACCAGGCCTTCAAGAAGATCGAAGCTGATATCGAAGCCGCCTCGGATGGCCGGATTGATGTTCAGCACCAACCGGGCGGCGCCTTGGGCGGTGATCGTGAATTGTTGGAGTCGATGCTGCTGGGCGATATCCAGTTTGTGCCCACGTCAACATCCGGCGCGGTGCAGTTCGTGCCTGAATTCGCGGCCTTTGAAATACCTTATCTGTTTCCGACAGAGACCACACAACTGCGCGCCATATTGAACGACAGCGAGTTCACGACCGCTGTTGAGGCCGCGCTGGAAGCGCGCGGCATGCATTTTGGCAGCTTCTATAATGGGGGCTTCCGTCAGTTGACAACGTCGACTGTGCCGGTGCGCACACCCGCTGATATCAGGGACAACAACCTTCGCATCAGGGTTCCCGAAAACCGGTTCTCGGTCGCCACCTGGGAGGCCATTGGCGCCGCACCTACACCCATTGCATTCCCTGAACTCTACGGGGCCTTGCAGCAGGGCGTGGTAGAAGGACAGGAAAACCCCTTCGGCCACATCATCTCGCAGCGTTTCTATGAGGTGCAGAACTATCTGACGACGACCAATCATATTCTTCTGGCCAATGTGAACCTGATCAACAAGGAATGGTATGACAGCCTGCCCGGGGACCTTCAGGCCGTTGTCGATCAGGCGCTGGCTGACGCGGAAACCTTTCAGTGGGAACTTCAGGATGAGATGCTGAACGAGCAACGTTCAGCAATTCTGGCCAACATGGAGATTATTGACTTGTCCGAGGAGGAGTTGCTGCAGTTCCGTGATGCTACAGCGCCTTTGCAGGACATGGTTCGTGAACAGATCGGCGACGAAATGGTCGACACCCTGATCAGGGCGATTGACGCCCAACAATAAGGGTATGCCCAACGAAGCAACCCCGGCCACCAGTTGCGCTGGCCGGGGACACAATGCGGGTCCACTCCCTGTCCACAGCACGTATAAGCTCCGCCCGGCCACTCTTCCGGGGCAGGGTGGGAAGGTGGAGCTGATCTTGTTGGACCGGCGATTTCAATGCCGAACCCTGCATCCCCCAACCGGGGCATTCGCCGGGCGGTTTGCGCCTGCCGTGAACCGGCCACACGCGAGGCGGAGGTCACGTCTGCAAGGGCTGGTCCGTCATATGGGCCTTGCAGACGTGGACGACTCGGACTGCCCGTGAGTAAAGATACTGACCTGTTCCCGAATGGTTGAAAACCCCGTGGCAGGTCAACTTGCCCCGCGTGCTTCCACAGTGCTTCCACGGCTTGGCCACATGCGAAAGCCCCGCTTTGT